>NZ_JAPPVJ010000001.1 GCF_026711005.1 Sphingobacterium sp. UT-1RO-CII-1
CGTCCCTCCCTTGCGGAGTGGTGCAAAGATAGAGAAATTAACACATCACTTCCAAAATAAATATTGATTTAATAAAAACAATGCCCGCAAAACGCTGGTCCTGTGAACAATAATTTAATTAAATAATCCCCGCGAAACAACAACCCGGTAATAAGAACGAACAAAACACGCACTTTAGTATAAAAAAAGAAGAAAAAAGAAAGCACAGAGCCATAGACAGTCGGACACAAGACTATATTTACCGATCGGATAAAAACAAAAGAAAATGAAGTTCTATATATACAGATTTTAGGGAAATGTTTATTAGACCGTGTAGATGATTCAGAAAAGTAAGGCTGAAAGAATTACTATTAGATACTACTATAACAAAAAAAGAGCAGCCCCGCACAGGAATAGCCCTGTCTAAGCAAGATCTAAGCCCCGGCTACAACGAAAAAACAACGGACTCTAGCGGACTTCCACGCATATTAACGGACTTTAACGCACTTTAAAAGGAAACCGGAGTTATATAAAAGAAAAGAACAAAAGATACGCCCTTATAAGAAGTAATCCATAAGATAGGCAATTAAAAAGAAAAAACACACTTTATGGGATACTGCCGGCTGGCGACCACACTTTATCGGACATTACCGGCAAAACGCCGCTAAAAGGGATCACTTTGTCACGTTCAGTGACTTCTTTGTACGATCGAGTGATCACCTGTTAACAAAAAGCAATCACATTTACACAACAAGGGATCACAATGAGCCAACAAGTGATCACTTTGTAGCAAGAAGGGATCACTTTACAGGAATATGTGTTCACTTTGCACTAAAATGCGACCACTTCATCACGCATAGTGATCACTTCTTGGCAAAAAGGAATCACATTTACACAACAAGTAACCACGATAAGCCAACAAGTGAACACTTTGTAGCAAAAAGGAATCACTTTGTAAGAAAAGGTGATCACTTCTTAACATAAAGCAATCACTAATTCGAAACTACCGATCACATGGAGCTGCAAAGGATTCACCTCGAGCTAAATAGTGATCACTAAAACCAAAATACCGATCACTACTCAATAAAAACCAATCACTAAAACACAAATAGGAGTCACTAAAAGCGAAAAAGGGAACACTGAAAGTGAAAAACAGATCACTAAAAGCAACGTTTTCCAACAAAAAGCAGATTAAGTCAAGTGGAGAAAGCCAAAATAATTTATTAAAATCACAAAAATAATTCGGCGGTATTCATTAAATAACCCCACATCCCCTATCGCACCTAAGATAACTGTACACAATAAAAAACACAGCTTCTAAAAGCCCATTCCGATAATAAAATAGAGGTTACTTCTTAAAAACCCAGTATTTCTGTAGGACGAAATTAAAGCCTAATGACACCAATATCTCTACAATTATTTTGGCATAAAAAGGATTTAATTCCAAAAAATCTATCAATAAGTAAATTCCTAGAGATTTAAGACCAATACTTCCAGAGACAACAATTACAAACTTCCATAACTGTTGCCCCACAGGCGTGGTTGCACTATCAAATGCCCAATATCTATTAATTGTAAAATTGACTACAGCACCTAAAGACCCGCTAATAATATTTGAAATATGAGCAGGTAACCCTAGCCACTGCAAACAAAGAGTATAGATAGCAAAGTCAGACATTCCGCCTATAAAAGCCGAGACCTGAGCTTTACCAAAAGATAGAAAAAAACTCTTCTTATCTTCCTTCATCTTTTTCTTTTAATAGCTTCTCTTCTTTATCCTTCAAATCGCCTAATATCAAAAGCTTCTTAGTGTCAAACCAATTAATAAAAAACAAAGCGACACAGATCGCTATTACTAGATAATTTATACTACCATAAAAAAGAACTTCAATTAACAGTATAGCACAAATTACTACACGAATCTCTGTTGGCCCCAACAAACCTGCATCTATAGTATATTTATCTGTTATACGATACCGTAACTGAGATATGATCATCGCCCATCCATATAATGCCACTAGTGCAAAACCTGAATATTTAAAATCCCCAGGTGCATAAAACACATACCCCAACCCTATAGTAACAGTTCCGACCCAATCCATAACAATATCCAAAGCGAAACCATACCACTTACGAGATTTGTTACGGTAATAGGCGATACGTCCATCTAAAGAATCGCCGAACCATTGTATAAAAAAGCCCAAAATACCGAGCAAAAGCCATGCATGTGCGACATATTCACCTAATAAAAAACTAGCTAACACAATACCTGATCCCACAAAGCCAATAGCCGTTAAGCCATCAGATGATAGCCAATCAGGAATTTTCGGCACTAGGTATGATATAAATTTCTGTTCGGGCGAACTTAAAATATTTGTCCTTTTTCTATCTTGAAAAAGCTTTTTATTAATTTTCAAACTCATTATTTTGGTCTAAAACCATTTATTTTCTTTGTACCAATTTAAAGTTTCCTTCAAACCACGCGCTAACTTATATCTCGGCGAATAATCTAATTCATTCACAGACTTTGAGATATCACAAGACCAATTAGCTGCAGTTAATTCATTTAACCGCTCTGGATAGAGCACTGGCGTTTTTTCAGAATACTTATATAAGCCCTGCGAAAAACATGCCACTCCCTTTACAATCCCAGAAGGAATATGCATTCGCAGCATTTTCTTTCGCATCACATCACTAAACACATCAGCCATAGCATACCGTGAATAAACTTCACCATCCGTTATGTTATAAATAGCAAGTTTCTCATGTTCCGAAACCTCTAAAGCCTTCAATAAAGCGTCAACTAAATCAGCAACATAAACAAAAGTCAGCTTCTGCGGTTCTCTACCTATATAAATATCCAACCCTTTATACATAGTTTCAAACAAAAGAAACAAATCTTTCTCCCTTGGGCCATATACAGCTGTAGGCCGGATAATAGTTACTGGCTTATCTGCATAATGCTTAACAACCAGCTCTTCAGCCATTCTTTTACTTCTACCGTACAATGTAACTGGATTATAGCGACTATCTTCTTTTATTAAGCCTTCATTATAGCTTATCGGCCCAATGGCGGCCAAACTACTCACAAAAACAACACGCTTTGGCGGCAAGTCGCAAGAAAAAGCAGCCTCTAGTATATTTTGTGTTACACCAACGTTAACATCAAACATACTTTTTTCATCTTTAGCTTTTGTTAAAGCCGCTCCATGAATTATATAATCATAAGTTTCTTGATTGAAAAGATCAATAAGTTGATCAATTTTCATGAAGTCAGGGTATACAAATTTATCTACATATGGCTCAATATGCTCGGTTTTACTAGTTGCACGAAGAGCTGCATGAACTTCATAACCCTTATTACAAGCCTCTTCTATAAGGTGCCCACCCACAAAACCACTAGCGCCTGTAATTAGTATCTTTTTTTTATAAGGTTTTTTCATAGAGCCTATATCGCTTATAAAAAGCGGCATTTATCTGTTCGATGGCATTATTCATCATATAATTATCATCTAACATCCAAGAACACTCTGCCTCCCTAATACCTAATGGTGTAGCTGTTCTAATAATCCTTCCATACAGACAAGCTTCAATACCAAGCTTTCTATAACCAGAAATGACACCTAACATGAGTACTCGAAGTGATTTAACCTTCTTAAGCCCGAATAGAAGACGAAAAATACCAAAAGGGAACAAACGCCCTCGTTTGTTCTTTATTAAAATCTCATTAATATTAGGTACACCTAAAACAAAACCCACGATTTCGTTGTCTTTTTCGGCAACAACACAGAATCTCGGATCGAGAATCATCTTAAGTTCCTTCGCCGTATACTTAAACTCCTCGTCGGTCATAGGGACAAAACCTAAATTTTTATCCCAAGCTTTGTTATAAACATCTCTAATCTTCTTCGCTTCATTATCAAAGTCTTTCACATTTATTTCACGCAGGATTATCCCTGAACGTTTTAGCCGCTCTTCTAATCTGTCCAACAATAAAACGGAACGCTGGTTTGCCTGACCTGTCGTAACTAAATATGCTCTTAAATCAACTTTTTTATTAAAACCAGCTCCAGTAACCATATCTATATAATATGGGGCATTATAGGGCATCATTACCATCGGTGGACGATCAAAACCATCTACTAAAAGTCCAACCGTGTCATTTGTTGTCAGGTTAATAGGCCCAACTATATTATTTCCACCTTTAGATTTCACCCACTCACAAGCTGCATCTAGTAGCTTACTGGCTACCTCTTGATCATTAACAGTATCAAAAAAACCGAACTGTCCTTCCGATAAATTATTAAATTGATTGTGATTGGTGTTCCAGATGGCCAAAACACGACCGACTATCTTTCCGTTCTTATACGCTAAAAAACCTTGAGCTTGTGAATGTTTGTAAAAAGGGTGTATAGATGGAGACAACAAATCTTTCTGTCCTAAAAACAACTCAGGCACATAATGAGGATCCTCACGATATAAATCATGAGGAAAATCAATAAATGCTGTCAGCTGTTTTTTACTATGGACAGAAACAATCTCTATCATAATAATTTTTAATTCATGAATGACTCAACCTCTAAAGTTTTAAATACTTTAGACATTTTTTCAACCGCTTCTTCAATTTGATCAAATGTGTGTGTCGCCATTAATGAGAATCTAATTAACGATTCTTCTGTAGGTACAGCCGGAGCAACAACGGGGTTAACAAACACACCGTTATCTTGTAGCATTTTAGTAACGATATAAGTTTTATCATTATTACGCACAAAAATTGGCAAGATTGGACTTTCCGTTTGCCCTAAATCAAAACCACTTTCTAAAAGTAACTTTTTAGCATAAAAAGTGTTTTTCCACAATTTTTCAATATGCTCTGGCTCGGTTTCAATTATTTCCAACGCTTTTAATGTTGATGCTACAGACGCTGGCGTCATACTCGCACTAAACATTAAGGAGCGCGCTCTATGTTTTAAATACTCTATAGTTTGTGTATCTGCGGCTACAAAACCACCTAAAGAAGCAAATGATTTACTAAAAGTTCCCATAATAAGATCAACTTTATCCGTTAATCCAAAATGCGAAGCCGTTCCTGCTCCTTTTTCACCTATAACACCTAAACTATGCGCATCGTCGCACAAAATTGGTGCATCAAATTCATCTGCGATTTCCACCAATTCAGGAAGTTTAACGATATCGCCTTCCATGCTAAATATACCATCAGTTGCTATAAGCTTTAAACTATCCTCAGGAAGTCTGGACATTTTTGCACGCAAATCATCCATATCGTTATGCGCATACTTTATAACTTTAGAGAAAGACAATCTACTACCATCAATTATAGATGCGTGATTTCTATCATCGAGTAAAATATAATCATTTCGCCCTGTCAAACAAGATAAAGGTCCTAAATTAGCCTGAAAACCAGTACTAAACAATATAGCAGACTCTTTCCCAACATACCTAGCCAGCTTTTCTTCTAATTCGACATGAATATCAAGAGTACCATTTAAAAAACGTGAACCGGCACAACCTGTCCCGTACTTGGCTAAAGCATCCTGAGATGCTTCGATAATTCTTTGATCTGTCGTTAAACCCAAATAAGAGTTTGAACCAAACATCAAAACCCGCTTGCCATCAATATAAACTTCAGTATCTTGTTTCGACTGAATCGGTCGAAAAAAAGCATAAAGATTATTAGCCTTAATTGGCTCTAGCTCACTCTGCAGGAATCTAGCCGTTCTTTCACTTAACTTTCCCTTACTCATGTTGTTGGTGTTTCAATTTTACTATGATATAATTTTTTAACATAAGACAGCTTACTATTTGACCAACAGAAACCAATCGTCAAAATAAAGTAATAACAAAAGCACAATTACCTCTCTTCAACTCCTATGATAAACATTACGCTAATGAATCCACAAAATATTAAAGCTAAATACTGTACACTTGTAGTCTAAAAAAAACCGACTGCAAACATACAAAACTTCAATTGATTTAACATCATCTAAAATCATAAGAATATTATAAAATTAAATTATTGTTAAGATATTAGCAACAGTTTATAATTAAAAGTTCGTTGAAAGCACAAAATGGTTAAATTTGTCGTTCAAATAATATAAAATGAGCATCTCATCTAAAATAAATATAAAGAATAAAAGGGCTACTTTTGAATATCATTTACTAGATAAATACACAGCTGGTATAAGACTTTTGGGTACTGAAATAAAATCGATTAGGCAGGGAAAAGCAAATATTAACGATAGCTTTTGCTCTTTTTTTGATGATGGATTATACATTCGCAATATGCACATTGCAGAATACTCTTTCGGTTCTTTTTACAATCACGAAGCAAAACGCGATCGTCAACTATTATTAACAAAAAAAGAATTAAAAAAATTAAAAGAAAAAGGAGAAGAAAAAGGATTCACAATTGTGCCTTTACGCATTTTTATTAGCGAACGAGGATTTGCTAAAGTCGAAATTGCGTTGGCTCAGGGTAAAAAAGATTTTGACAAGCGTGAAACGATTAAAGAAAGGGAAAGCAAACGCGAATTAGACCGCATCATGAAAAGATAAACTTCTTCTCTTTAAGAGAGTTTAGCAAATACACCTGGCGTAGTGCCTTCTCGCTGTTTAAACAATCGAATAAAATAATTAACATCTGAAAAGCCTGAAGAAAAACAAGCATCCTTAACACTTCTTGTTTCCTTCAGTATTTTCTTAGCGTGTATTAATTTTTCTTGCAAAACAAACTCTAATGGGCTTATTCCAAGCTCTGCTTTAAAAGTTCTATAGAGGGCACTCTTACTCATGCCTACCAAATCACATAGATTCTCTATGTAGATCCTTTCCTCTATATTTTCCTTTATATACTGTTTAATATCTTTAAAGAACAGAGTGTCTGTTTCTGTGGGATCTTGTAACACCAGTAGGTCTTGAGTTTGCATAATACGTATCATTAACTCCTTCAAGACAAGGTCTGATATAATTTCTTTTTGTTGATCTCCACTCAGAGTAACTTGAAATAAACGATTTGTCAACTGAACCAGTTCATCACTATTTGTAAGGTGAAACTTATCTAACTGAAATGACCATTGAGTATGTATATCTTTTTTAGGATAAAATTCATTCAGGTAATTTAAAACCTCTTTTATCTTATCATCACTTATTGTTATTGCTGTACACTGCGTAGGTTCATCCAGTCTAGCTTCTGGAAAATCAATTCTCATAAGACTTCGCTCAGGAAGCAAAAGAGTCTCTCCAGGATAATAGTCAAAAGAAACTTTATCTTTTAAGTGCATAACTTTTTTTCCTTTTATCATATTAATGATCGAAAAATCACTAAACTGCAAAGGCACCATATCAGCGGGTTGATATGTTTCAAAAATATTAAGCTCAAAATTACTTAATGTATAAGCTCTTCTATTTTCAACTAGACTATCTAACGCACTTTCTGTTGAAAAGGGAAGTAGATTTAAACACTTTTTATTGTTCATCATCGTATTGCTTTTACCGTTAGACCATACTCAAACTTAACTAAATTCCTTTTTATATACAATAAAGTCGTCGTATAGATACAGAATTCTTCGGTTTCAATGAAGCCATTGACTTTCTTCTATAAAGGAAATAGTTGTATACATATGAAAAGAGCATGAACGAAAAATGCTACTCTTTGAATTTAAAATGCTATTAAAAAAAACTTGTGACAAGTATATTTGTTAAACTAACATAAACCACTAAAAACAAATAACATGAGTATAATTAAAAGACCAGCTTTTAAAGAGCGCTATGACAACTATATTGGAGGCAAATTTGTTGCTCCGATTTCAGGAAAGTATTTTGACAATATCTCTCCGTTAGACGGAAAAGTTTTTACAAAGGTAGCCCATTCCACTAAAGAGGATATCGATTTAGCTGTTGATACAGCAAGCAAAGCTTTTGAATCATTTAGCAAAACATCGGCAACGGAAAGAAGTATTATGCTAAACAAAATAGCCGACAGAATCCAAGAGAATCTAGAGTATATAGCTGCAGTAGAAACAGTAGACAACGGTAAAGCTGTTCGAGAAACTCTAAACGCTGATATCCCATTAGCCATTGATCACTTCCGTTACTTCGCTGGCGTTATTAGAGCAGAGGAAGGTTCTATTACTGAGCTGGATAAAGATACCGTTTCCATTATTGTACATGAACCAATCGGTGTAGTTGCACAAATTATCCCTTGGAACTTCCCTATATTAATGGCCGTTTGGAAACTTGCTCCAGCATTGGCGGCAGGTAACTGTGTAGTCCTGAAACCAGCCGAAAGCACCCCAACCTCTATCATGGTGCTTATGGAACTTATTGGCGACTTAATACCGGAAGGTGTCGTTAACGTAGTTAATGGCTTTGGTTCAGAATTAGGTCGTGCTCTAGTTGCAAACCCGAAAGTATCTAAAGCCGCTTTTACGGGATCTACGGCAACAGGAAGAATGGTTATGCAATATGCTACAGAGAATATAATTCCTGTCACATTAGAGCTTGGAGGAAAATCTCCTAACATTTTCTTCAATTCAGTAATGGATCATGATGATGCATTTTTAGACAAAGCGATAGAAGGAGCTGTACTATTTGCGTTAAACCAAGGAGAAATTTGTACTTGTCCGTCACGCCTTTTGATACAAGAAGATATTTATGATAAATTTATTGAAAAAGTCATCGACCGTGTCAATCAAATTAAGGTCGGTGATCCGCTAGATCCAAACACGATGATGGGAGCACAAGCTTCAAAAATCCAAAAGGATAAAATAATGTCTTATATCAAGCTAGGCAAGGAAGAAGGTGCTGAGTTATTAACCGGTGGAGATGAGAATCAAATTGGCCAGGGGTTCGAAGACGGTTACTACATTAAACCTACACTTTTCAAAGGACATAATAAGATGCGTATTTTCCAGGAAGAAATTTTTGGTCCTGTCTTAGCCGTAACTACTTTTAAAGATGAAGAGGAGGCTATCAAAATTGCCAACGATACTATTTACGGCCTAGGTGCAGGTTTATGGACGCGCGATGCACATCAACTTTATCAAATACCACGTGCTATACAAGCGGGACGCGTATGGGTAAACCAATATCACTCATACCCAGCAGGAGCGCCTTTTGGCGGATATAAACAATCAGGAATTGGTCGAGAAAACCATAAAATGATGCTCGACTATTACCGTCAAACCAAAAACATGCTTGTTTCCTATAATAAGGAAAAACTTGGTTTTTTCTAAAATACGTTACTAACAAGGTGCTCAAAAATATGAGCACCTTATATACTTAATTAGATTAAACATATTTGTTTTGCAAAACGACAAAACTTAGCTACGTATAAAGTAGCTCATTAAAATCTATCAAAATCATTAAATACATATTTTTTAGACCGAGCAATTTCAACATATTATAAAGTTGCTTTAAAACCACACACAAAATGATTAAACGCTTAGATGTTACTGACAAAGCTTTGGAATTAATCGAAGAATTACGCACCAAACATGGAGAGCTTATGTTCTATCAAGCAGGAGGATGCTGCGAGGGTACACAGCCTCAGTGTTTCGAAAAAGGCACTTTTTACCCTCGAATGAATGATGTCTTGATTGGGCATGTAGCAGGTTTTGAATTTTGGGTAGATCGAGACCTATTTGAATATTGGCAACATGCCCACTTTACTTTGGATGTGCTTGACGGATTTGGGCCAGGCGGTTTTTCACTAGAATCACCCTTAGGGAAAACTTTCAAAATACATTATCGATTGTTTTCCGAAGAAGAACTGCAAAACATTAGTCCCGTCATAAGAAATAACTAAAAAAGCAGTGTTATTAAATTACCTGTGAACTATTCTATACCTAGACCTTCCAATACAGGAACAGGTTTTTTATTTTCATCTAAGGCAACAAATGTAAACATGCCCTGAATAGCCAACACTCTGCCCTCTTCATACATTTGCTCTAAATAAATCTGAACCTTCACTTTAAGACTAGTTCGTCCGACCGAATGCACTCTTGCTATCGCTTCTATAATCGATCCCGAAGGTATTGCTTTCTCAAAATCAATACGGTCTGTCGAAACAGTAACTAAAGGCTTTCTACAAAAACGTGTACCTGCCATAAATGAAACTTCATCCATTATAGCCATAGCCTTACCACCAAACAAAGTATCGTGATGGTTTGTTAAAAATGGGAACACTGTAGTTGTTACTCTTGTTTCAGACTGCGCTATCTTCTCCTCTAATGTCATTTTTCAATATTTTGTCACAAAGTTAAACTTTTACACCTGATCTACATCAATTCCTATCCCCTTCAATAACATAGATGCATTAAAGACAGTACATTCCCCATTTTTCAGTTTGTAGTCAAACAACATTTCTCCTTCTATCACCTGGATATCAAAATGATAATTTTGCACTTTACCCGGATTTTCCTTTTCTAAACTAGCTAATTGTAAATCGTGCGTTGCTAGCATTCCTTTGCCTTCATTTGACACAAGCTTTCTAATAATAGCTCTCGACCCCAAATACTTGTCTACAGAGTTAGTACCTCGCAACATTTCATCAATTAGAAAATAACTATGCTGATCTTTAGAAACAGTATCTAAAATAAATTTCATACGATCCAGTTCTGCTTTAAATGTTGAGGTGCTCTCATTCAGAGAGTCTTTGATACGCATATAGGTAATTAAGTGATAAATCGGCAGCTTAAAATCATCTGCACATACTACAGCACCAGCATAAGCCAAAACTGCATTAATGCCGAAGGTTCTTAAAAAAGTACTTTTTCCGGCCATATTCGAGCCCGTTATTAAAGCGATCAGGTGCTGGTCATTTGTGTAATCATTTACAACAGACTTCGTCTCTGCCAATAAAGGATGTCCAATACCTTTAGCTATTATCTTATCGGTCAGCGGATCATTTAAAATGACAGGCATTACCCATTGAGGGTGGTTGCGCTTTAAAGTTGCTAAAGAGTTCAATGCTTCCAGCTCGGCGATAACATCAAATGCCAACAGTACTTTATCAGCATAGCTGTTTTTCCAACGAACCAGTTTGGTGACATATCTAAAATCCCATAACATTAAAATATTAAGCAATGCACCGACTAAAATATTGTTTCGGGTATCAAGTTTATCTATTAAATTAGCTAGTTCTTTCACTACTTTAGAAAGTGATTTATCAGCAATCGACAGTTGCTCTTGAAGAGCTTTATTTTTTACCGACTTAAAGTTCTGCTGCTCAATAAGTAGTAATCCTTCTGCGTATCTTGCTAGAATACGTCCCACTCGATCTATCTTATTTGAAAATACACCTACCTTTCCTGCTAGGGCTATTGTCCAACACAAGTGCAATACACCTATACCTACAACAATATTCCATATTGGAGAGATAAAGACAGAGAAGGCAACGGCTAACAATAATACGATAGGTGCAATAGGAACATACAAACGCATCAGTTTATTCCCGAACGTTAAAGAACTATCTTGAAGATAACGACTTAAAAAAGACTTCGCATCTATTTTTTCAGATAGATTAAAAATCATTGTTGATTGAAATTGTTGTCCCCACCCCAAATCATTTGCAATTTCTGTAACCGCTTCCTGCCGCTCTTCTATCTCTTTTTTAGAGACTCCTTCTTTAAGCCAATTTGCTAAAGTTTGAATGCCCAGCGAAGTTGCGCATCTATTGACTAAAGCAAACAGTGATTTCTCACCAAAAATATCCAAATCGGAAACATAAGGGTGCCTTTCATCATCAAAAGACTCACCTACAGAATAAACGGTTTCCCGTCTTTCTTGTAGCATAATTTCGTTTTCATTAACTTGTAGAAAAGCCAACTTTGCATCCCGTTTAGCCTCCAACTGACTTTGCCTATTTATTAAAAAGGCAAATAAAAGCACAATAAAAAAAGTGATCCCCAATACCAACAAAATACTATTGGTTTGAAAACTGTAAAAAAGAGCGGCACCTCCTCCTAAAATAACCAACAGTCTTCCTAAACTATTCTGATTAATTAAACGGTTTAATCGTTGCACCTCTTGGCTCGAATCTTTTATACGTTCTTGATAATGTTGATATATCATGGTCTAAAAATAACAAAAGCTCGGCAGTAGCGAGCTTTATTTTGTATAATATTTTAATAATACTACCAAGCTTGATCTCCCACTAAAGGAACAAACCTAAAAGTATCCAGTTCTATTCTTTCAAACTCATTCTCACCCACACGTAAAATCGTAACCATTTTTTGCGATTCCTCATCTCCAACTGGGATGACCAATAGCCCTCCATATTTCAATTGCTTGAGCATAATTTCTGGAACAAATGGTGCTCCTGCTGTCACTATAATTTTATCATAAGGAGCATGTTCTGGGATTCCCTTAGAGCCGTCACCCAAAAAGAAATGTGGTTTATAGCCCATATACGGTAAAACTTGAATAGTGCGGTGATAAAGATTTTCCTGTCGTTCTATCGTAAATACTTCAGCCCCCAACTCCATCAAGACACAGGTTTGATATCCAGATCCTGTCCCGATTTCCAGCACTTTATCTCCTTTTTTCACATGTAGTAACTCCGACTGATAAGCAACTGTATACGGTTGCGAGATAGTCTGTCCATCACCGATAGGGAAAGCAATATCCCGATATGCTTGGTTCCAAAATGTTTCGTCGAAGAAAAAATGACGTGGCACTTTCCCAATAGCCTGCAACACTCTTTTATCTTCTATTCCTCGTCCTTCAAGATGCTTCACCAGCCGCTTGCGAGCCCCTTTTTCTCGGTAATTATCTACAAATTTATACGCCATTGTACCTCAAAAGTACCATTGTTAAATCATATTTATGACATCAAAAGGCAAATTGTTTAAGCTCAACCTGATATACTAATTATAATTTCACTATTTTGCCATGACATATATTTCATATGGATATAATTTCTCCGTAAGCGTGCAAACTCGGTTTAATTTTCAGTTGACATATAAAATATCCAAACTATATTATGCACAATTTTACTACTATTTAGTAGGCATACTGCTTGACGGTCATTCGTGTTTGGGCAGTCTGTGCTAGATAGATATTTCACATATAAAACAAACAACACGATACAGATATTATCCTAAAAACCATAAACCACATGAATTTTTTTAAAAGAATAAAACCTTCAAAAAACAATCCTATAGTACTTTTTCTATTATTTACTCTACTAATTCCTTTATGGACAACAGCACAAGAGACAAAAGCAAAACCAATTAAAATTTTAGCAATCGGAAACAGTTTTTCGGAAGATGCGATCGAAAACTATTTATATGAATTAGCCAACTATGCTGGTGAAAGAACAATTATCGCCAACCTTTATATAGGTGGTGCTCCGCTCTCCTTACATCTTGAAAACAGCCAAAACAATAAAGCATCTTATAGTTACAGAAAAATAACAGTAGATGGAAAGAAAACTACGAGAGAAAAAACTAGTTTATATGATGCTCTTCATGATGAAGATTGGGATTACATTAGTTTTCAGCAAGCGAGTCCATTATCGGGAGATTATCCAAGTATCCATAAGAGTTTACCGGATTTAGTATCCTATGTAAAAAAACAAGTTTCGGAGCAGACGAATTTACTGTACCATCAAACTTGGGCCTATCAGCAAAACTCTACACATACAGGTTTTCAGAACTACGAAAACAGTCAGAAAAAGATGTATCAAGCTATTGCAAAAGCTTCTCAAAAAACCTATAAACTAGGTTACTTTAAACATTTAATCCCTGCGGGCACAGCTATACAAAATGCCAGAACCAGCTCTATCGGCGATAACTTCACAAGAGATGGTTACCATCTACAACTTTCATACGGCCGGTTCACAGCAGCCTGTACTTGGTTTGAAAAACTATTCAATACAGACGTCCGCAATAACACTTACATACCAGAAGATATTTCCCCTATAGAAGCAAAAATCGCAAAATCTGCAGCACATGCTGCAATTAAAAAACCTTACAAAGTATCTACACTAAAATTTTAACAACCCTTAATCTTGGCGAGAATACTAGCAGTCAAAAGCTCAAAGATTTCTAATCTTCTTTTTTCATCTTTAATAAAACTGTTGTTTTCCAAGTTTCCTATAACTGCCTGCATCTCATTCGGGTTTTCGTAAACCATCTGCTTGAAAGGATTTTCATAATCTTTCAAGCGGGAGTTTACAATTTCTGAGAACATCCATCTTTTCGTCAGTACTGATTCTTTAATTATATTACCTATAAAATCTTTATCCCATTTATCGATAGTTCTATCCGTAATCTCCGCTAAAGATGCTAAAGCATGATGCAGCTTGTCACCCGTATACTCTTTACTCCACTTCTTATAATACTCATGTGCTTCTGACCATGATTTCACCTTGCCTATCCGAATATCTTTTAACAATTCATCTACTTTAAAAGTAGGAATTAATTGCCCTCCTACATTTTCAAATTCAGCTCTATTTCTTTTCACACCTTTTAGTTGCTGCTGAAACTCCATCCATGTAACATCCTTTAAAAACGCTATAATTTGCTCAGCAGCATAAAACTTAATCATTCGCTCATAAACATCATAAGCTTTTTTTGGTTTCAAGACAACGACCTTACGTTTCGAATATTCAACACCAGTAAGCATTAATTCATTTTCTTGAAGCCCTCTGTCTGCCTTCAACATTTCTTTCCCATAATTCTGTAACTCTTCCTTTTTGGCATCCACATCTTTACAACTGCGACCTGCGGCTTCTTCAAGCTCAGAACGAGCAGCAAACATTTCATTAATTGTATCAGGAGCTAATACCTCATACTCAATCCGCTGATTTTTAAAGAGTCTCTTATCACGCTGCTCAAACTTTGAAACATTTCGAATTAAGGCATACATATTATACAAAAACCAATATGCCGGTATAATAACCAGTTTATCGTTTGCAATATCATTACTTACCAAAGAAAAAGGTAAACGTATATCCATTTCGTGCATAAAGTTTCCTTTCACGATAAGAGTATAAGAAGCAAAGCGTGAATTATGCTTTAAACTAACACAAAGCCCTGGCCAAAAACCTCTACCTGCAACAATCTCACCGTCTGCAGCTCGAGAACTATGATTGGAACCCACGGTAGCACCGGCAGCCATATTACTCTGCCCCTTTATTAAAGACGCACAAAGAAACGAATTATTATGATGTTGCTCATGAGCAGGAAAGATCAGAGAGTTCAAAACTTCACAACACGATATTGTCGAATTATCTCCTAAAAAAGAATTAATTAATCGAGCGCCGTACTTCAACTGCGAATTAGAAGACAGTACAAACCGAACTGCTTTGACACCATAAAATATTCGACACCCATAACCTATAATCCCATTAACCAACTCACAGCCTTCTCCTATTTGCGTATGCATGGCACTAGATGAATTGATAGTCAAGTTCTTTAACTTGTTAACACCCTTAATATAAGCATCAGTACCAATCTTGACATCTTTAATAATATGGGTGTTCTTAATCACACAACGATCGCCTACCTCACTATAATATCCATGTCTTTTAGAAAACTGAGACTCCATCATTTCTACAAATCTTTCTTGCAGCAAGTTATCATGTCGATTTCTTGACCACAAATAAACGTCACTCGCCTGCATGCCGTCAAATGGCAATACCGAACGTCCTCCATTTTCATTACAAAGTTCCAGTCTTATTCGTCTCTCCTCTACATCCCCATCCTTCAATATACCATTACCAAATTTTGCACCACTATTGGTCTCCATTTCGTTAATGTTTACCAACATCACATCATTGCCAATGATGAAATGAGCTAAATAACGAACATTATGTATAGCAACTGTATTCCCCAAATCACAACTTACAACCGTACTATTATAAATTCCCGTAGGTAATTTCAAATCTCGGTAATCCAGAAATACGTTTTCCATATCACCTATACGGACAAATCCATAAAACTTTGTGTTTTGAATTTGTTCGGGTATGAATTTATCTGTTACTAAAATATCATCCCAACTGCTACTAGTGTTTTGATTATCCTTCAAGACAGAAATTTCAGAATCATTAAGTTTTCTGAATTGGCTTGTAGAGAAAAATCGCTTATTTCTCTGCGTATATTCATCATTATCTGACAAGTACTTAGTAGGGATAAAATTATAGCCCAATAACTCTATTCTTCCTTTTTTAATTACCGACATATTAATATTATAATCGTTTTCTTTTTCAATACACTTGCTACAACACCTACTTTACTAAGAGGAATATAACTCTTGGCACCTAACTAATAAAATGTTAAAACAACAGGACAAATATAAAAAAAAGACTTACGCAATCGATTGCTTAATTGCTTTTAATAAAAAAAAGAGAAAAACACTGCTAATAATTTAGAAAATACTGTGTGTACACTTAAAAGTATTAATCCAGTTGGTTGTTAATGTCAATAAAGACACCTCGAAAGTCACTAAGATTATTATTCTTATATTCAGAGAGTAGTTCAGCTATATTTTTAACGTCATTTTCACGAATGTCAAAGCTCCATAAACGTTTACATATATTGAATAAAGCATATGGAATAACATTTATATCTGCGTAATCAAGAATATAGCGGGATGATAAGAATCGATCGTAAAAAGAAAAAAAAGAACTTGTATCTGTAATCCCTAATGTATTTAGATAGCGATTAATTGTTGCACTGTTGACTTGTTCAAGCTGTTCATAAAGGCGAAGTGGATTTACCACATTGTCGTCAATCAATAAATGATCTAGAAGAAGTTCAACTGCAATATGAGCCATAAATGAAGGCCGTATAGGATAGTTTGTTAATAAAGGAACTAACTCTTTCCTTAGCACATGACAATGTTTAAGAAAAAAATCCGATCCGTGAAAAACCTTATCCACCTGTACATGCCTATACCATCCTTCCGAAATATGCATTGTCTTAAAATGAGCAAATAATATTTCTTCAAAACGTTGCGGATGAAAGTTGAAGCGCTTATCTACATTTTTTAGTAAGTCTGGCAATAATGCTCCCAATACACACTCCGCATGCGGAGAGTAACGCTCATAATAATAATGCGATAAAAAATTCAAATCCCTTAAGTTCTCATTTTATTTACCGTAAGATACGTCTTATTCTCTTATATTTGCAAGTTATTAAGCTGGAAAAATTGTTTTGCTGGTACATTTAGATCAAAAAACCACCTACTACAATCTATCCAAACACAATCATTGAATAAAATCTTAGTTACAGAAAGATGAGCTTTGTAGAAGAATTACGTTGGAGAGGCATGCTTCAGGATATTATGCCCGGTACAGAAGAATTATTAGTTAAAGAAAAGATATCAGGATATATTGGCTTTGACCCTACTGGTGACTCTTTACATGTTGGTCACTTAACACAAATTATGACATTAATCCACTTTCAAAATGCCGGTCATAAACCCGTAGCATTAGTTGGTGGTGCAACAGGAATGATTGGTGACCCTTCATTTAAATCAGCAGAACGCAACCTATTAGATGAAGAAACTTTACAGCATAACGTCAGTTCATTAAAGAATCAGCTATCAAAATTTTTAAACTTTGGTGAAGGAGAGAGTGATGCTAAAATGGTAAATAACTACGATTGGTTTAAAGAATTTAGTTTTTTAGATTTTATACGCGACGTCGGGAAGCTGATTACTGTAAACTACATGATGTCCAAAGACTCTGTAAAATCACGCCTCGAAGGAGACAGTGGTCTATCTTTTACTGAATTCACATACCAGTTGATTCAAGGCTATGATTTTTACTACCTATGGAAAAACCACAATTGTAAAATCCAGATGGGCGGTTCTGACCAGTGGGGTAATATTGTTACAGGCAGTGAAATGATACGTAAAATTGATCAAGGTTCAGCTTTTGCCTTAACCACACAACTGATCAAAAAAGCTGATGGACAAAAATTCGGGAAAACGGAATCCGGTGCTGTTTGGCTAGATGCCAGCAAAACATCCCCTTATAAATATTATCAATTTTGGTTAAATGCCACGGATGATGATGCTAAAAATTGGATTAAAATATTCACTTTAAAATCAAGAGATGAAATTGAAGCCATTATCGCTGAACATGATGAAGCTCCACATGCGAGAATCGTGCAAAAAGCTTTAGCAAAAGATATTACTATACGGACGCATTCGGAAAAAGATTACGAAACGGCCATAAAAACATCAGAATTTTTATTCGGAAATGGTTCTTTAGAGTTTCTCACAGACTTATCACGTGAGAATGTTTTGGAAGTCTTTGATGGAATTCCTCAGTTTGAAATTAACCGAGATGAACTTTCTAAAGGGATTAATATTTTAGACTTATTAGCTGTCAACACACAAATATTTAGCTCGAAAGGAGAAGCTAAAAAGATGCTTCAAGGGGGTGGGGTTTCTATCAATAAAGAAAAACAACACAATATAGAGCAAGTAGTTAACACTACATCATTAATCAACAACAAATATTTAGTAGTCCAACGAGGTAAGAAAAACTACTACCTTATTAGTATCAAGTAAAACTACGCAAACAGCAGTTAACTCACTTCGTTAACTGCTGTTTTCCCAATTAAATATTTTACACAGTTCGCATTTCAGCGACACTTCTTCTCAAATAAGTGCACTTTCTTATCGTAGTTTTACTCCTAAAGCACTAAAGGTCTATAGAAATCCTACAGATACAATGATGCATTTTTCTTATATTTGTATTTAGCAGAATTATATATATTTCATGTCAAACAAAGGAAATACATTCAAAAGTTCCGGAGCTAATACGGCCGCAAAAAAAGCGACACGTAATATCCGAACTGTAACATACAATAAGAAAGAAACATTTAAGTCGTTTGACAAAATCAACTTTTCCGAGGGTCAACGCAAAGCGCTTAAAGTTTTGGGGATATTTCTTCTTTTTTTATCTTTTATTTTTGCCGTTTCATTCGTTTCCTATTTATTCACTTGGAAACAAGATCAGAGTTATATTTCACAAACTAACGGAGGTTGGTCTACTTTATTTAATTCAACTTCTGAAATCACGGATGACCAAATCGAAATACCCGTTGTAGAAAACAAGCTGGGAAAACTCGGAGCCTTAATTGCGAACCAATTTATCTACGAGTGGTTTGGAATCTCATCTTTTCTATTTGTTTTTGTCTTTTTCGTTCTTGGTTATAAATTTTTATACAAAAAATCTATTTTTCCGGTATGGAAAACCTTAATATATTCCTTCTTAGGTATTATATTTATTTCTGTAACACTTGCTTTCTTTCAGGACTTTTTTACGGATGCCCCCCATATTTTAGAAGGTAAGTTTGGTTATTGGACCAACCAGATACTCAAAGCTCAAATTGGATCAGCAGGCACTGCAGGCTTACTAATTGCTGTATACCTAATTGCCTTAGTCCTTATTTATAATCTTGATTTAAAAATAACTTGGTTTCCTAAAAAGGAAATTCCTGAAGAAGAATTAGAGGACAAACAGGAAGATAACTTTGATTCTTTCACTCAAAATAGACAGCAACAGGAAAATGAGCTAAAGCCCACTTCTGAAGCTGCAGCAAAACCAAGCATCAATGAACAATTGGCTCAGAGAATAGTTGAGCTGGATCAAAAAGAAAAAGAGTACGATTTTCCAAATACACCACATAGCACGGCTGTCAACACACTAAAAGATACAGATGATACTGTAGTCAACTTTGAAGTAAGTACAGCTGAAAATCAAGAGCCTGATGGTGATATCAACTTTACTAGCCATGTATTGCCGTCAGAAAACAACCTTCCGCTATCTGTAGAATCTACACTTGAAACCGAACTCGTGCCAGATAAAGACCTTGAACTACGTGTTGAAGAAATAGTTGAAGAAAAAGCAATAACTTCTGACGATTTAGTCGCACAATTTGGAGAGTATGACCCTAAACTGGATTTATCCGGTTATCAATACCCTACACTCGATTTATTAAAAGATTATGGTCAGGGGCGTATTACTATCAATCAACAAGAACTAGAGGCAAACAAAAATAAAATTGTTGATACATTACGTAATTACAGCATTGAAATTGAACATATCAAAGCTACAATAGGTCCTACGGTTACACTTTATGAAATAATACCAAAACCTGGTGTTCGTATTTCGAAAATTAAAAACCTTGAAGACGATATAGCATTAAGTCTTGCTGCCCTCGGTATTCGTATCATTGCCCCTATGCCTGGCAAAGGTACTATTGGAATTGAAGTACCTAACAGTAATCCTGAAATGGTATCTATGAAATCTGTTTTAGCTACTGAAAAGTTTCAGAAAACAGATATGGACCTTCCTATCGCCTTAGGTAAAACAATCTCTAATGAAGTTTTTATAGCTGACCTCGCAAAAATGCCACACTTACTCGTAGCTGGAGCAACAGGTCAAGGTAAATCAGTTGGTATCAACGCAATTCTAACATCACTCCTTTATAAAAAGCATCCTGCAGAACTTAAGTTTGTGCTCGTCGACCCTAAGAAAGTGGAGCTATCGCTATTTAAAAAAATAGAAAGACATTTTCTAGCAAAACTACCAGATGAAGAAGATGCAATCATCACCGACACGAAGAAAGTAATCAACACGCTAAATTCGCTATGTATCGAGATGGATCAGCGCTATGATCTCCTTAAGAATGCACATGTAAGGAATCTGAAAGAGTATAATGCAAAATTTATCAACAGACGATTAAATCCTGAAGAAGGTCATCGATTCTTACCATTCATTGTATTAGTAGTCGATGAATTCGCAGATCTAATGATGACAGCTGGTAAAGAAGTAGAAACCCCTATCGCTCGCCTAGCTCAGTTGGCACGTGCTGTGGGAATTCACTTGGTTATTGCAACACAGAGACCATCTGTTAATATTATTACGGGTACTATCAAAGCAAACTTTCCTGCTCGTTTGGCATTTCGAGTATTATCCAAAGTAGACTCTCGCACAATACTAGACAGTGGTGGGGCTGATCAACTGATCGGACGCGGTGATATGTTACTTTCTACCGGGAGTGACCTGACACGAATTCAGTGTGCGTTTGTTGATACACCTGAAGTTGATAGAATATCTGATTATATCGGAGAGCAACGAGGTTATCCTTCTGCTTTCTTACTACCCGAATACATTGATGAAAACAGTGAATCATCTGGCCTTGCTGATTTCAGCTTAGATGATCGAGATCAGCTGTTCGAGGACGCAGCCCGACTCATTGTTATGCACCAGCAAGGGTCAACATCTCTTATACAGCGAAAAATGAAACTGGGATACAACCGAGCAGGCCGTATTATAGATCAGCTTGAAGCTGCTGGGATAGTTGGACCTTTCGAAGGAAGTAAAGCTCGAGAAGTCTTATATCCTGACGAATATTCACTAGAACAATATTTAGAAACATTGAAAAATAAAGAGTAAACATGAATAAACAATTGTTTTTATCCCTCTTACTTGTTCTTTCAAGCTGCTTGTTTAGCATCGCTCAAACAGACACTCATGCTAAAAATGTATTAGATAAGGTCTCCAAAAAATATGACAGCTATAAAGTTATACAATCCGATTTTACTTTTACAGCTAAGGACATTGATAGTGATCCCTATACTGATAAGGGGATATTGTATTTAAATAAAAATGAAAACAAATACAAAATCCAATTAGATCATCAAGAAATAATTAGTGATGGAAAAAACGTGTGGTCTATTTCAAAGGAAACAAAAGAAGTTCAAATTACGGAAGCTGAAAATAACACCGATGCTATTGGACCTACAAATTTATTCACCTTTTATAAAAAAGGGTTTAAATATATCAGTATGGAAAATGAAACGGACAACAAAGAAGTTCTGCAAGTCATAGAATTAAGCCCGATTGACACCAAGGTGAATTATTTCAAAATTAAATTACGTATCAATAAAAACAATCATATTCATGATGTAACTATCTTTGATAAATCCGGTGCGCGTTATACCTACAAGATTAATACATTGTACGTCAATCACATCATCCCATCTTCCTATTTTTCTTTTCAGAATAATACGTATCAAGACTATGAAATAGTAGACCTACGATAAAAGTTAATATTATGGCAAAAACAACTTTAAAAAGTTTAGCAAGAGAACTCAATTTATCTGTTTCTACAGTTTCAAAAGCATTAAATGATAGCTACGAGATCAGTGAAGTAACGAAAGAGAAAGTTAAAGCACTTGCAGAAAAACTAAATTACAAGCCTAATGTACTTGCACAATTTTTAAAAACGGGCAGAACAAGAACAATTGGAGTAGTTATTCCAAAAATGACAAGCCCTTTTGAATCGCAAATTATCGAAGGTATACAACAAGCTGCAATTGAAAAAAACTACAGGACAGTAGTTATTTCTAGCTTAGAAGATGAGAAAATGGAAAGATTAGCTTTAGAATCTATGGTTGACAAAAGCGTAGATGCTATCTTATTTTGCCCGCTGAACGAATCATCAAATACTGATTTAATAGGTGAAATAATAAAGTATACGCCTCTCGTTATTTTTGATCGCACGAATTACCCAGTCGACACACACAAAATTGGTGTACTCAATGCTGAAGGAACTTACAATGCATGCATGCACTTATTTAACAGTGGACGAGATAAAGTAGCCATATTTTGTGGTGCGGATCTCGGTCTAACGCCAGATCGTATATCTGGTTACACAAAAGCACATGAAGACAAAGCGATCCCGCTGAATAATGACTATTATGCTTATTGTAGTTTAAAAAGCATTGGTGAATTACATAGAGAACTAGAGGAAAATGTAACAAGGCTCCTTGCCCTTCCTATCCCTCCAAATGCTATTTTAGCTATCTCTGACACCATCACCACTCACCTACTCGGTGTATTAGCCCAGATGGAGATTGCTGTACCTGATGAGATTGCAGTTATTGGTTTCGCAAATACAGAGCTAGCGCTGTCGCTTAACCCTTCTCTAAGTACCATCAGACAGCCTGCTCGAGATATAGGTCATATATCTTTCAAAAAAGCATATGAGATTATCAATACTAAATACAAAAATCAAATAGAGTGGCAGGATATTAAGCTTCCCACCACTATTCAATTGCGAAAGTCAACTAAAGGTTAGTTTTAAACATTCACTAATTTCATCTTAGGCACTAATGTCTTCATAACTAACCAAGCACAGACATACGATAAACCACATATAGTAAACATGATGGTATAACCTGTTTCTATAGCACCTAACGCTTCATATTTATCAAATAAAAAACCTCCTAATTTAGACATAATTACTCCTCCCATTCCTCCCGCCATTCCTCCAATACCAATAACAGAAGCTACCGTATATTTAGGAAACATATCCGATACGGTTGTAAAAATATTTGCAGACCATGCTTGATGAGCGGAAGCGCCTACACCAATCAATAAAACAGGCGCCCAATATGAGTATTGCCCCAAAGGTTGAGCCAGCAAAACAACTAATGGAAAAAGCGCTAAGATCAGCATAGCTTTCATTCTCCCTTCATAGGCATTATACCCCTTATTAATAAAATAGACAGGGAACCATCCACCACCAATACTTCCAAACATGGTCATACTATATAGAACAGCTAAAGGAATCATAATCTGAGTTCCTGTCATACTGTATTGATCTTTTAAGAAAGAGGGTAACCAAAACAAGAAAAACCACCACACCCCATCAGTCATAAATTTACCTAAAGCAAAAGACCAAGTCTGCCTAAATTTCAACAAATTATACCAGGCAACTTTCTTTTGTTCTGCTAGGTTCTCCTCTTCTGGTTCCTGATCGCTTTCGATATACGCTAGTTCCACTGTGGATAATCGTTTCTGTTTGGCAGGAGCATCATAAAAAATCCACCAAAATATTAACCAAATAAACCCAACAGCACCTACAGCTATAAATGTAAATTGCCACCCCCATTTATAAGCTATCAATGGAACAGCTATTGGAGCTAATATAGCTCCAACTGTTGTACCTGAATTAAAAATACCTGTGGCTAACGCCCGTTCTTTTTTAGGGAAATATTCCGCTGTTGTTTTTATTGCAGCCGGAAAGTTCCCGGACTCACCTACTCCTAAAATAACGCGTGCCACTATAAACCCAACTACAGAAACTGAAAGACCAGCCACACCAAAACCCGAAAGTACACCTGTAGTTACGGTACCTATATAAATAGCATAAGCATGCAAAACAGCTCCGATAGACCATAATATAATAGCAATGGTAAACCCCTTCTTCGTACCAAGTCGATCCACAAATCGGCCTGCAAAAAGCATAGAAACTGCATATGAAAACTGAAATGCAGCTGTAATATTAGCGTAGTCAGATTTAGACCAGCCAAACTGCTCTTCAAGCATAGGATGTAATAAGCTAAGTACTTGCCGGTCTAAATAATTTATTGTGGTTGCAAAAAAAAGCAAAGCACAAATAATCCATCTGTACCGTCCTATTTCTGGTTTTTTAATCATACTATCGGTTTAATTAGTTTTTTTATTTAGGTTTTTCTCTTTAGTTACTGTTTTTATATATCCCCATTTCTAGCCCACGTAATTCGGCAAGTCCCCGTAAACGTCCTATAGCAGAATAACCTGGGTTCGTAACTTTATTAAGATCATCCAACATCTGATGACCATGATCGGGTCTATAAGGAATAGGAATGGTTCTATTTTTATTCGCTTCAACAAGAATCTTTACAATAGCATACATATCTACTTCACCCTGCAAATGGTCCGATTCATAAAAACTTCCTAGATCATTTCGTTTCACATTCCGAAGGTGAACGAAGTAAACACGCTCCACTAACTTCTCAAGCATACTCGGTAAATCATTATGCGCTCCTGCACCTAATGATCCAGTACAGAAACAAACACCATTAAATGGACGATCGACGGCTTTTAAAATGAATTCAAAATCATCTATATTACTGGC
Organism: Sphingobacterium sp. UT-1RO-CII-1; assembly: GCF_026711005.1. Taxonomy (GTDB): domain Bacteria; phylum Bacteroidota; class Bacteroidia; order Sphingobacteriales; family Sphingobacteriaceae; genus Sphingobacterium. The sequence continues at coordinate 24,933 of NZ_JAPPVJ010000001.1, forward strand.
TATACGAGGTAAGCCAAGAATCGGAAACGGAGGGTCATCGGGGTGTATTGTCATATGAACTTGTTTATCTTCACAAACCGGAGCAATTGCTGTTAAAAATTTTTGAAGATTTTTCCTAAGCCCCTCATGTCCAATTTTACTATAAACATGAATACTATCTTTAAGATCTTCTAACGAAGCATCCTTTTCTCCCGGGATACCCATAAGAATATTGCGCTGCAACTCTTCTTTATCCACTTCTGTTAATGTAGCCCCCTTTTTATGCGCTAAGTCAAGGATACTATCACTATAAGAATATTCTGCACCATCTCTTTTTAAAACATAAATATCAAAAACAGCAAGATCTACCCAATCGAAATTTAACGCTTTAGAGCCATCCTCCATTACGAGATCAAGCTGTGTTCTAGTCCAATCTAGCACAGGCATAAAATTATAACAGATTGTTTTTATACCACAGTCTGCCAAATTTCTCAATGTTGTTTTATAATTTTCTAAATAAAAGGAACTCTCCTCAGCATCTGTTTTAATTGCTTCATGTACCGGCACACTTTCCACAACAGACCACACTAAGCCTGCTTGCTCAATTATATTCTTTCTTTCTAAAATATCAGCGACAGGCCATACTTCACCATGCGGTATATGATGCAGTGCAGTTACAATAGCCTCTGCACCTGCTTGTCGAATATCAGACAACGACACTGTATCATCTGGTCCATACCAACGCCAACCTTCTTGCAATTTATGTTTCATTATCTATAATTTTGGTTTCGACTATTAAAATACTACGTGCTGACTACACTTCATGAGCATTAAATGCAATAAAAAAGAATATTACGCACATCCATATTATAGTCCACAATAATTAATTATATATCTTTTATACTTATAGTTTTCTTGTATTTGAAAGTGTCGATCGCAATGACTATACTAGCTAATTACAATTGTGATAGGAAACTATTATACCCCACACCAAGTATTAAACCCACCATCTACAAATATCGTTTCGCCTGTTACAAAGGCCGATGCGTCACTTAACAAATAAACCAAAGTACCTTCTAACTCGGAAGGATCTCCCAGTCGTGAATAAGGTGTCCCGGAAATAAAACGCTGTGCCCGCTCCGTATATCCACCTTTACCGTCAGTCAATAAATTACGATTTTGATCTGTTAAGAATACACCCGGTGCAATGGCATTCACCCTTACTTTGTCTCCGTATCTTAATGCCATTTCGGTTGCCATCCATTTAGTAAACCCGTCAATACCATGCTTAGCCACTGTATAGCCTAACACTCTTGTTAATGGCCTGCTAGCTGCTAACGAAGATATATTAATAATCGCTCCTTTTCCTTTATTGGCGAGAACCTCTCCAAATATTAAAGTTGGAATAATAGTTCCATATAAATTCAATTCTATAGCTTTGATCGTATCACCGATCTTATTATTAAAAATATCATCATCAGGCCCTATAGTTGCTCCTGGTATATTTCCCCCCGCTGCATTAACCAAAGCGTCAATCGTTCCCCATTTTCCTAATATATCTTCTTTAGCTTGGCGCATAGAATTCTCATCCATTACATCTGCGGATATTGCTAAGCCTTCTCCGCCCAAACTTTCTACAAGTTTAACCCGCTCATCTGCTTTTGCTTTATCTCTACCGATAATACACACTTTAGCTCCAGCCTCTGCCAAAGCTTTAACAAAGTTTTTCCCTAGAACTCCAGTCCCACCTGTAACTACTATAATTTTTCCTTTTAAAGAAAATTGATCGATAACACTCATAATTGATTATATTATATAACATCAATAATAACGATATCCTTGCATTTTTTCAATTTATTGATTAATAGAATTAACGATAACGATTTCGTAAGGAGTGTTCCTTTTTTAAAAAAATAACAGTACTTTGCTTATTTAAAACGAAATACTATTATGAATGCTATCCTCTCATTTGGTGAGATATTGATCAGACAGCAAAGTTTAGGGGATTCTTTTTTTGAATCTCCTAAAAACCAACTAGAAATATTCCCTGGCGGTTCGGAAGCAAATGTTGCAGCTTCTTTAGGACAGATGGGCAATACAACTTATTACTGCAGTGCTTTCCCTAAAAATGCGCTTTCGGAAGAAATACTGGCCATATTAAATAAATTAGATGTAGATACTTCAAAAGTTATTCAAACAGGAGATAGAATAGGCTCTTATCTCTTGCTATCTGCAAACGGGCTGACAAAAGGCGAAGTCATCTATGATCGTAAATACTCGAGCTTTAGCTTACTCACTGCTGAGGATATAGATATGAACAAGCTTTTTGAAGGCGTAACATGGTTACATTGGACAGCACTAACACCAGCATTAAATCAAAACATAGCTGATATAATGGCCAGTATACTAAAAGAGGCATCGAATAGAAATATTTACATTTCAGTGGATTTAAATTACAGAAGTAAGCTCTGGCAATACGGTAAAAAACCCATAGAAATCATGCCAGAATTAATCAATTATTGCGACGTAATCATGGGAAATATTTGGGCAGCAAATGTTATGCTTGGCATCAGCGTTGATCCTGACTTTGATAGAAATACTTCCCAAGAGGTTTATATAGAAGCATCCAAAAAATCTGCCAAATCTATCTTTGCTGCTTATCCGAAATGTAAACACGTAGCAAATACATTTCGATTTATGGATCACCCCACTCATAATCTTTTTTATGCAACATACCATACCCCAGAAGAAGATGTGTGCTCACAAACACACGAAACTCAAGAAGTGGTGGATCGTATAGGCAGTGGAGATGCTTTCATGGCCGGCTTAATCCATGCTTTAGTGAATAATTTCTCGCCCGCAAAAATTATAGAAACCGCTACAAATGCAGGGTTTCAAAAACTATTTATTAAAGGTGACTTTGGCGATGGTCAATACAACTAAAAAATATTTTTTATGAATAATATATTACAAAAACTGGGACAAGTACCCAGTATTCCTGTTTTCTATCATGATGATAGTAATCGATGTATACAAATTATACAAGCTGTATATGACGGAGGTATACGTCTTTTTGAGTTTGTTAATCGGGGCGACAAAGCCCTTGAAAACTTTAAGATTTTAATAGAGTATAAAAACAAATATCTTCCGGAACTCACATTAGGAATCGGGACTATCAAAACAGCTGATGAAGCAAGGTCTTTTTTAGATGCTGGTGCTGAGTTTCTTGTTAGCCCGATTGTATCAGAAAGTATTGCGCAGGTAGCAAAAGAAAGAAATGTATTATGGATTCCTGGCTGCATGACCCCGACAGAGATAGCCTTAGCTGAACAATTAAATGCACCATTGGTTAAGTTATTCCCTGGAGATACACTCGGACCTTCATTCCTTAAAGCTATTAAACCTTTATTTAGACATACACTTTTCATGCCCACAGGCGGTGTCAATGTGGAAGAAAGCAATATCAAGGCCTGGTTTGACGCAGGGGTTTATGCCGTAGGATTAGGTTCGAAATTGTTTGAAGAACCGATCGGCGCCACTGATCTTAAGTGGTTAACTGAGCGCTGCGAAAAACTTGTAGCTTGGGCACGGAACAAACAATAACGCTTTTAAAATATTGAATAAAAAAAACAGGGTAGTGAAAATCACTACCCTGTTTTAGTTTAATATTAAGATACTTAATCTTCTTCTTTCGAAGCTAATAATTGATCGTACTCTTCACGTGACCCCACGATAATATTACCGTAGTCGCGTAAACCTGTACCTGATGGAATCAAGTGACCAACAATTACGTTTTCTTTAAGACCTAATAAATCGTCACGTTTACCAGCAATAGCTGCCTCGTTCAACACTTTCGTAGTTTCCTGGAATGATGCTGCTGAGATAAACGATTTCGTTCCTAAAGAAGCTCTTGTAATACCTTGCAACAACGGACTAGAAGTAGCAGGGATTGCATCACGAACTTCTACAAGTTTCAAATCCTGACGTTTCAATAATGAGTTCTCTTCACGTAATCTACGTAAGGTAACAATCTGCCCAGGGCGTAATTCTTTAGAATCACCGGACTCGACGATAACCTTCTTATCAAATAGTGAATCGTTCTCCTCCATGAAGTCCCATTTATTAACGGCTTCTTTTTCTAAGAATATCGTATCTCCTGGATCTTCAATATTTACTTTCTGCATCATCTGGTGAACGATCGTTTCAAAATGTTTATCGTTAATTTTCACACCTTGCAGGCGGTAAACTTCTTGAATACCGTTTACAATATATTCTTGAACAGCTGCTGGCCCTTTAATAGAAAGAATATCAGCTGGCGAAGTAGAACCGTCAGATAAAGGCATACCCGCTTTAACGAAGTCATTATCCTGAACTAGAATATGCTTAGACAATGGTACTAAGTACTTCTTAATCTGCCCATCTCTAGATTCTATAGATATTTCACGGTTACCACGTTTAATACCTCCTAAAGTTACTACACCATCAATCTCTGTTACAACAGCTGGGTTTGAAGGATTACGTGCTTCAAATAATTCTGTTACACGTGGAAGACCACCTGTAATATCTCGTGTTTTACCTGTTGCACGAGGTATTTTAGCTAAAATAGTACCTTCTTTTATTTTCTGTCCATCTTGTACGGAAACGTGCGCTCCCACAGGAATGTTATATGTACGTAAAGTATCGGCAGCTAAATCCGTAATTCGGATAGCAGGGTTCTTTGTTTTATCTCTTGTTTCGATAATAACTTTTTCCTTGTGCCCAGTCTGCTCGTCCGATTCATCACGGAAGGTTACACCTTCAATAATCGCATCAAACTCAATTTTACCAGAGAACTCAGAAATAATCACCGCATTATATGGATCCCAATCCACTAACAGCTTACCTTTTTCTACCGTATCGCCTTCATTAACATACAAGTTTGCACCGTATGGTATAATTTGATGGAACAATACTTTTTTATCTTCGTTAACAATACGAAGCTCGCCTGAACGTCCTATAACAACCTGGTAAGGTCCATCTTCTCCCTCTTTGGCAACAGAACGAATGTTCTCAAACTCAAGCTTACCACTATACTTCGCAATTACCGTAGAGTCTGCAGCAATATTGGAAGCTGTACCACCCACGTGGAACGTACGAAGTGTCAACTGTGTTCCTGGCTCTCCGACTGACTGTGCAGCAATTACCCCTACAGCTTCACCTAATTGAACACGTTTTCCTGACGCTAAATTACGTCCATAACAACATGCACAAACTCCACGCTTAGATTCACATGTCAATACCGAACGTATATCTACCCCTTCAATGCCTGCTTCTTCAATAGCTGTTGCCACCTCTTCAGTAATATCTTCGTTAGCTGCAACAATAAGTTCACCTGTTTCTGGATGATGTACATCATTAAGTGGTGTACGACCTAAAATACGATCATACAACGGTTCAACGATATCATCATTTTCTTTCAATGCAGTTTTGTAGATACCTCTCAAACCAGAACAATCTTGCTCAACTACAATCATGTCTTGAGCAACGTCATGAAGACGACGTGTTAGATAACCTGCATCGGCTGTTTTAAGAGCCGTATCCGCAAGACCTTTACGTGCACCGTGCGTAGAGATAAAGTATTCGAGTACGGATAACCCTTCTTTAAAGTTTGATAAAATCGGGTTTTCAATAATCTCACCACCTGAAGTTCCTGATTTCTGAGGCTTGGCCATCAAACCACGCATTCCGCATAACTGACGAATCTGCTCTTTCGATCCCCTTGCACCAGAGTCCAACATCATATAAACAGAGTTAAATCCTTCGTTATCACTGGATAAAATCTCCATAACGTGAGATGTTAACTTATTGTTGATACGTGTCCAAATATCAATAATCTGATTATAACGCTCGTTGTTTGTAATGAAACCCATGTTATAGTTACCCATAACTTCTTCCACTTCATTTGTAGCTTGCGTAATAAGATCAGCTTTAGCAGCTGGGATATTTAAGTCTTGTAAGTTAAAGGATAGACCACCTTTGAAAGCTGTCTCGAATCCTAAATCTTTCATATCATCCAAGAATTGTGCAGCACGGGCCATACCTGTGTTCTTCACAATCTCACCAATTACATTACGTAAAGATTTCTTCGTCAACAATTCATTGATAAACCCAACCTCTTCCGGAACAATTTGGTTAAATATCACACGACCTACAGTTGTATCGATTATATAATCTGAGAACTGTCCGTCTTTGCTTCTATTTCTAGTTTTAACCTTTATATAAGCATGTAAATCTATTTCATTCTCATTCAAGGCAATAATTACCTCTTCTGGAGAATAAAATGTCATTCCTTCACCTCTAACTGGATGTTCTGGTGTTGATTTACGGCCTTTAGTAATATAATAAAGACCTAAAACCATATCCTGAGAAGGAACAGTAACTGGTGATCCGTTCGCCGGATTCAGAATGTTGTGTGACGCTAACATTAACACTTGCGCTTCCAAAATTGCAGCATTACCTAAAGGCAAATGCACGGCCATCTGGTCACCATCAAAGTCGGCGTTGAACGCTGTACACACTAATGGGTGTAACTGAATAGCTTTACCTTCGATCAATGTAGGCTGAAATGCCTGAATACCTAAACGGTGAAGAGTAGGAGCACGGTTTAACAACACCGGGTGGCCTTTCAACACGTTTTCCAAGATATCCCAAACTACCGGATCTTTACGGTCAACAATCTTTTTAGCTGACTTAACAGTTTTTACAATACCACGTTCGATCATCTTACGGATGATAAACGGCTTGTAAAGTTCGGCAGCCATGTCCTTAGGTATACCACACTCATGCAATTTTAAGTGAGGTCCAACTACAATAACCGAACGGGCAGAGTAGTCAACACGTTTACCTAATAAGTTTTGACGGAAACGACCTTGCTTACCTTTTAAGATATCAGAAAGTGATTTCAACGCACGGTTACCTTCAGTTTTCACTGCATTCACCTTACGTGAGTTATCAAATAACGAATCCACCGCTTCTTGAAGCATACGTTTTTCGTTACGCAATATTACTTCTGGAGCTTTAATCTCAATTAAACGCTTCAAACGGTTGTTACGGATGATAACACGACGATAAAGGTCGTTCAAATCAGATGTCGCAAAACGGCCACCATCTAAAGGTACTAGAGGACGTAATTCAGGTGGAATGATAGGAACAATTTTCACAATCATCCATTCCGGACGGTTCTCTACGCGTGTATTTGCTCCACGGAAAGCTTCCACAACATGTAGACGCTTCAACGCTTCGTTTTTACGCTGTTGTGAAGTTTCGTTTGCAGCTTGATGACGTAGGTCGTAAGAAAGTTGATCTAAGTCGATGCGCTTTAACAACTCCTCCATAGCCTCAGCTCCCATCTTAGCGATGAACTTCTGCGGGTCATTGTCATCTAAATATTGATTTTCTTTCGGTAAAGTATCAAGGATATCCAGATACTCTTCTTCCGTCAAGAAATCCATATAATTAATGCCATCATCTTCTTTAACACCTGCTTGAATTACAACATATCTTTCGTAATAGATAATCATATCCAAACGCTTAGTCGGAAGACCTAGCAAATAACCAATTTTATTAGGTAGGGAACGGAAGTACCATATATGAGCAACCGGAACGACCAAACTGATATGTCCCATACGCTCACGACGTACTTTTTTCTCGGTAACCTCAACACCACAACGGTCACAAACAATCCCCTTATAACGGATACGTTTGTATTTACCACAGTGACATTCGTAGTCTTTTACCGGGCCAAAAATGCGCTCGCAAAACAAGCCATCGCGTTCCGGTTTATATGTACGATAGTTAATCGTCTCTGGTTTAGTAACCTCACCGCTAGAACGCTCAAGAATAGTTTCTGGAGAAGCTAAGCTGATCGTAATTGATGTAAAATTACTTTTAATTTTGTGATCTTTTTTGTAAGACATACTTTTCAAAAAGTTAAAGCTGTATGTAAAGAGCTTAAGAAGTGTCAAGACACTTCTTAAGCTTCTGCTTGATTAATCCAATGTGATATCTAAACCTAAGCCGCGCAATTCGTGTACCAATACATTAAATGATTCAGGTACCGATGGTGTAGGAAGATTATTACCTTTAACGATTGCTTCGTAAGTTTTGGCACGACCGATAACATCATCAGATTTCACAGTTAAGATTTCTTGTAGAATATTAGATGCACCGAATGCTTCTAATGCCCACACCTCCATCTCTCCAAAACGCTGACCACCGAATTGTGCCTTACCACCTAATGGTTGCTGAGTAATCAATGAGTACGGGCCAATAGAACGTGCGTGCATTTTGTCATCTACCATGTGTCCTAATTTCAACATGTAAATCACACCTACTGTCGTCGGTTGGTCAAAACGCTCACCTGTTAATCCGTTATATAGATATGTTCTACCAGACATCGGTAAGCCTGCTTTTGCCACCCATTCTTCTACCTCATCCATCTCAGCTCCATCGAAGATCGGTGTTGCAAATTTAACACCTAGCTTTTGTCCTGCCCATCCTAAAACAGTTTCGTAAATCTGTCCCAAGTTCATACGAGAAGGAACACCAAGTGGGTTAAGAACGATATCAACAGGCGTTCCGTCTTCTAAGAACGGCATATCCTCATCACGTACAATACGGGCAACTATACCTTTATTACCGTGACGACCGGCCATCTTATCTCCTACTTTCAACTTACGTTTTTTCGCTACATAAACTTTAGCCATCTGAACAATTCCCGAAGGCAGTTCATCACCCACTGAAATAGCAAATTTTTCACGTTTGAAAGCACCTAGCTCTTCATTAATTTTGATATTATAATAATGAAGCGTCAATTTAATTAGCTCATTTTTATCCTCATCTGTTGTCCAACCTGTTGGATTAATATGTGCATAATCCAAATCTGTTAAGATCTTCAGTGTGAACTTAGCTCCTTTCGGTACTAAAAGCTCTCTGTACACGTTGAAAACACCTTGGCTCGTTTTACCATTTACAATTGTAAATAATTTCTCTACCAAACGTTCTTTCAACTGTTTTACAGCCTTATCATGTCCAACCTCAAGTTTATCAAGAGCTTTACGTTCAACATCCTTAGACATTTTCTTCGCCCGCGAGAACAACTTCGTATCAATAACCACACCTTTTAATGAAGGTGATGCTTTCAATGAAGCGTCTTTTACGTCGCCTGCTTTGTCTCCGAAAATTGCACGTAATAACTTCTCTTCAGGGGAAGGATCTGACTCACCTTTCGGCGTAATCTTACCTATCAAAATGTCGCCACCATTTACCTCAGCCCCAACACGGATAATACCGTTTTCATCTAAGTCTTTTGTAGCTTCTTCTGATACGTTAGGAATATCTGCAGTCAATTCTTCTTCACCGCGTTTTGTGTCACGTACTTCAAGTTCAAACTCTTCAATATGTAAAGAAGTAAACAAGTCTTGCGAAACAACACGCTCAGAAATTACAATAGCATCCTCAAAGTTATATCCCTGCCAAGGCATGAATGCTACTTTCAAGTTACGACCTAAAGCTAATTCACCTTTTTCAGTTGCATAGCCTTCACACAACACCTGTCCTTTAACAACTTTCTCACCTTTCTTAACAATTGGTTGTAAGTTGATACAAGTATTCTGGTTAGTCTTCTTGAACTTTGTCAAACGATACGTTTTGATTTCATTATCAAATGATACTAAACGGTCGTCATCTGTATATTCGTAACGAATTTTAATCTCGTTAGCGTCTACATACTCAACAACGCCGTCACCTTCTGCATTGATTAATGTTCTAGAGTCTTTCGCAACGCGCGCCTCTAAACCTGTACCAACAATAGGAGCACTTGCACGCAACAAAGGCACTGCCTGACGTTGCATGTTCGATCCCATCAACGCACGGTTGGCGTCATCATGCTCCAAGAAAGGAATCAAAGAAGCAGCAATTGATGTAATTTGATTAGGAGAAACGTCCATAAAGTCCAAACGTTCAGGTTCGATAATAGGGAAGTCACCTTCGTATCTAGCTTTTACTTTCGGATCAAGGAAGTTTCCTTTATCATCATATTGTGCATTTGCCTGAGCAATTGTTTTATCATCTTCGTCCTCTGCTGATAAGTACACCACTGGCTCATCAACTACAACCTTACCATCTTTAACTTTACGGTATGGTGTTTCAATAAAGCCTAAGTTATTAATTTTAGCATGTACAGCTAACGAAGAAATTAGACCGATATTTGGCCCCTCAGGTGTTTCAATTGTACACAAACGACCGTAGTGCGTATAGTGAACGTCACGCACCTCGAAACCTGCACGTTCACGCGAAAGACCACCTGGGCCTAAAGCTGATAAACGACGTTTATGTGTAATCTCTGCCAATGGATTCGTTTGATCCATGAACTGAGACAACTGATTTGTTCCAAAGAAAGAATTAATTACAGACGATAACGTACGTGCATTAATTAAATCGGTAGGAGTAAACACCTCGTTGTCCCGAATATTCATACGCTCACGTATTGTACGTGCCATACGGGACAACCCAACACCAAACTGAGCATACAATTGCTCACCTACTGTACGTACACGACGATTAGAAAGGTGGTCAATATCATCTACCTCAGCTCTTGAGTTGATTAGGTTAATTAAATACTTAACAATGGCTATAATATCAGCCCTCGTTAACACTTTTGTTTCGTCCGTCGTATCTAAGCCTAATTTGCGATTAATACGATAACGACCTACATCACCTAAATCATAACGTTTATCTGAGAAGAAAAGGCGATCGATAATTCCACGTGCGGTTTCCTCATCAGGTGGTTCAGCGTTACGCAACTGACGGTAGATATGCTCCACCGCTTCTTTCTCAGAGTTAGACGTATCTTTCTGTAATGTATTATATATGATAGAGTAGTCTGCGTTATTTGAAGCTTCTTCTTTTACTAAAATAAGAACTTTAACGCCTGCATCGATAATCAAATCAATATGATCTTCCTCTATTACTGTTTCTCTCTCTAAGATAATTTCGTTACGATCGATAGATACAACTTCACCGGTGTCCTCATCTACAAAATCTTCGATCCACTTTTTCAATACTCTGGCAGCCAAACGGCGTCCCACGTATTTCTTAAGTCCAGATTTACTTACTTTTACTTCATCTGCAAGATCGAATAGTTCTAAGATATCTTTATCAGAATCATAACCGATCGCGCGTAATAAAGTAGTAACTGGGAATTTCTTTTTACGGTCGATATAAGCATACATCACGTTATTAACGTCTGTTGCAAATTCGATCCAAGATCCTTTAAAAGGAATGACCCTTGCAGAATAAAGTTTAGTACCATTTGTGTGTCTACTCTGACCGAAAAACACACCAGGAGAACGATGTAGCTGAGAAACAATTACACGCTCGGCGCCGTTAATAACAAACGTACCTTTTGGAGTCATGTAAGGAATTGTTCCTAAATAAACATCCTGAACAATAGTCTCGAAGTCTTCGTGCTCTTCATCATTACAAGACAACTTCAATTTGGCCTTTAAAGGCACACTATAAGTTAGTCCACGCTCAATACATTCTTGGATGTCATAGCGTGGTGGATCGATAAAATAATCCAAAAACTCTAGTACAAAGATGTTTCTTGAATCAGAAATAGGGAAGTTTTCTGAGAAAACCTTGAACAGCCCTTCCTGATGGCGATTGTCAGAAGTAGTTTCTAATTGAAAAAACTCCATGAAAGATTGTAATTGCACATCTAAGAAATCGGGATAGTCTATCACCCGTTTACTTATAGCAAAATTCACTCTTTCGTTTTGAATATTATTGTTTGCCAAGGGAATAAGATTTTTAGTTTAAAAAAACTGAGCCAACTATGCTGTATTCATTTTATTGTCAAATGTCAGCATCCATTTGACATGTGTTGTAATATAAACAGGAATAGACTCTGGCAAAATATTGACAGAGTCTAAACCTTTTAGGTGCTTTAGTATGTGAGACTACTTGATCTCAACAACAGCTCCAGCTTCTTCTAATTGTTTTTTCAACGCTTCAGCTTCGTCTTTAGAAACGCCAGCTTTCAACTCTTTAGGAGCGCCGTCAACTAGATCTTTAGCTTCTTTCAAGCCTAATCCAGCTAAATCTTTAACCAATTTAACTACTGCTAATTTCGATCCACCAGCTTCTTTCAAGATAACGTCAAATGAAGTTTTCTCTTCAGCAGCACCAGCACCACCTTCAGCAGGAGCAGCAGCAACTGCAACAGCAGCAGCAGCAGGCTCGATACCATACTCATCTTTTAAGATATCAGCTAATTCTTTAACTTCTTTTACCGTTAAGTTAACTAACTGTTCAGCAAGTTGTTTTAAATCTGCCATTTTATTTTGAATTTTTGAATGTTCTTAAATATTGTTTTTAATTAATACACGAACTTTTAATGACAAGGTCGTTCGTTAACCTCTTTCTTCTAAAGCTTTTACTAAACCTGAAATAGTATTTCCACCTGATTGAAGTGCTGAAATAACATTCTTCGCAGGAGATTGAAGTAAAGCGATAACGTCTGCAATAAGCTCTTCTTTAGATTTAAGATTAACTAACGAATTAAGTTGATCATCACCTATGAATGCTGTTTCTTGGATGTAAGCTGCTTTTAAAAGAGGCTTATCTCCTGCTTTACGTAATTCTTTAATCAATTTCGCTGGTGCATTTGCTGTCTCAGCGAACATTAGCGTTGAAGCACCTTTAAGTACTCCTGCTAATTCTTCTGTATCAACACCTGCTTCGATAAGCGCTTTCTTGATCAAAGTGTTTTTAACAACTTTGATTTCGATATTGTTTTCGAAACATTTGCGACGGATACCATTTACTTTTTCAACAGACAAATCAGCAGTATCGGTAATATAGAAGTTACCGTAAGATTTAATCTGCTCGGCCAAAGCTTGAACAATTTCTTGTTTATCTTCTTTTCTCATGATTAAATTCCTGCTACTGATTTAGTCTCCACATGAATCCCTGGACTCATTGTTGAAGAGATGTAAATACTTTTAAAGTATGTCCCTTTTGCTGCTGAAGGTTTCAAACGAGAGATAGTTTGTAATACCTCTAATGCGTTTTCATATAACTTCTCTGCCGGGAACGACGCTTTACCCACTGAAGTATGGATGATTCCTGTTTTATCAACCTTGAAATCAATCTTACCGCCTTTAACGTCTGTTACAGCTTTACCCACATCAGGAGTAACTGTACCCGTTTTCGGGTTAGGCATCAAGTTTCTAGGACCTAAAATACGTCCTAATTTACCAACTTTAGCCATAACGCTAGGCATAGTAATAATGATATCAACGTCAGTCCAACCACCTTCTATTTTGCTGATATAATCGTCAAGACCTACATAGTCTGCACCAGCTGCCTTAGCTTCTTCTTCCTTATCAGGAGTACATAAAACTAAAACACGCACGGTCTTACCAGTACCATGTGGTAATGTTGCAATACCACGAACCATTTGATTTGCTTTACGAGGATCTACGCCTAAACGAACGTCGATATCCACGGAAGCGTCAAACTTAGTCATCGTAATCTCTTTCACCAAAGCTGATGCTTCTTGTAAAGTATACGATCTACCAGCTTCAATTTTGGATAGTGCCGCTTTTTGATTTTTTGTTAATCTAGCCACTTTCTTAAACTGATTTCGTTAATTAATTGTTCCAAGGAGCATTACCTGACACGGTAATCCCCATACTACGTGCTGTACCAGCTACCATCTTCATAGCAGCTTCTACAGTAAATGCATTTAAATCAGGCATTTTATCTTTAGCGATAACCTCAACTTGCTCCCAAGTAACAGAAGCAACTTTTTTACGGTTAGGCTCTCCAGATCCACTTTTTACTTTTGTAGCATCTTTTAATTGAACAGCTACAGGTGGAGTCTTGATGATAAAATCAAAAGATTTATCGGCATAAACTGTAATGACAACAGGTAATACTTGTCCTGGTTTGTCTTGCGTACGGGCGTTGAACTGTTTACAGAAATCCATAATATTCACACCTTTCGCACCTAAAGCAGGTCCTACTGGTGGCGATGGATTTGCAGCTCCGCCTTTAACTTGTAATTTTACTAACGCACTGACTTCTTTTGCCATTTTGTTTTGAATTTAATTGTTAAATGTTTGTTAGTAAGTTGGAAGCATTATAACGTAACATTTACATTTTTCGCCAGTAGTTTCAATATTTGATACAACCAAACGAGGTGCAAAGATAATAGGTTTTTTTATATAAAAAAAGTTTATCGCCGAAATATTCTATATTAATCAAAAATAAGTTTATTTCCTGTACAAACTATTATACAGAGCTTTCGATAAATCAAGTTTATCATTATCTGCAAAAAACTCCCAATACATCCCCCCTAGCAATCCACGTTTGCGTATATATTCACCTTTTATACCTATAGATTTTACATTTTCAAAAGTTAGTACCAACTCCCCTTTACTATCTACCAAATAAGGCACTTTTGCGATGTCATCCCATCGCTCTTCAAAATTTGAAAACTTATCAATATCTCTGAAAAGAACATAATCCGAAGTTTGTTTCTTATCCCCTCGGCCATAAAATGGAACACCTAGAACTAATTTATTTAGAGGAACACCGGCTTTCAAGTGCGCTTCGACCGCCTCTTCTGCTGTCACACGTCCAGAAAGTACTGAACGTCTCAGTGCCGAATGATGAAGTGATGGTTTACTAACATCATACATCATTACATTCACAAAATCTATATACGGATTAATATCTACAAAGTTAACATACTTAGCATCTGCAATAGTAGCCAATGTTAGAAGCTTGGCATTTCCTATTTCTTTCCGTATATCACGCATTAATAAAGTAAAATTAGCGACATCGTCCACTCCTGCTGATATCCCAGCCTCCGCACTACTCGGATACTCCCAATCTATATCTACCCCATCTAATGCAAATTCATCGACAATACGCTTACAATCTTTAGCAAAGCTCGTTCTAAAACTATCATCTGCAGCCATCTCACTAAAACGACCAGCTCCCCAACCTCCGATTGAAAGCAAAACTTTCAAATTAGGAGATTTTATTTTTAATTTAACTACCTCTTTCAGTCGTTCCTCATTCGATACGTCCACTCCATCAAATGCTTCATTAACCAATCCAAAAGCATAATTAATATGTGTGATCAAACTTACGTCTGGCAATGGTTTCGTATTAGCGGTAACATAAGAAACAATAATAGGCTCTTGCACGGTTTGAACATACCCTTTCAATGGATATGTAAAAAGAAATACAAACCCCAAAACAAATAAGCGAAAAAATGAATATAAAGCAGGTTTTACCATAAGTTATTAAAATATTAGGTTTATTAATACCCAGTCTCTACTCGTAAAAAACACCACAAGCTCACATAGGTTTTTATAATCAATCTGCTAAATATAATAAAACCAAACCACAGAAAGGCTATCCTCTAAAAAAAAAAGCCTCTCCATAAGGAAAGGCTTTTTAGATGTTCAAAAAAATCTATTATTCTTTTTCGACTTGCATATAGTTAAGTTCTAGAGGAGTCTTACGTCCGAAAACTTTAACCATCACCGTCAGTTTCTTTTTATCTTCGTGTACTTCTTCAATTTCTCCAGTAAATCCATTAAAAGGCCCGTCATTCACTTTTACTGTTTCCCCCACATAGTATGGTACATTCATACTTTCTCCCTGCTCGGCCATTTCGTCTACTTTTCCTAATATACGATTTACTTCTGCCGGGCGTAGTGGAATAGCAATCCCTGATTTATCACCTAAGAATCCGATAACACTATTTAAACCTTTAATAGCGTGTTCTATCTCTCCATCTAAAGCAGCTTCAATCAAAACATAGCCGGGATAATAGTTACGCTCTTTAGCGACCTTTTTCCCATCCCGCATTTGATAATACTTCTCCATCGGTATCAAAACCTGTGGCACCAAATGTTGAATTCCCAAGCGATTAACTTCGGATTCTATATATTGCTTTACCTTCTTCTCTTTTCCACTAACGGCACGAACTACATACCATTTTAACGTTTGATCTGCCATAAAATTTATACTGATATTTTAGGAAGTTATTCCATACAATAGCTCTAGTAGATTACTTGAAGCTTTATCCATCACAAAGATTAACAATGCGATAATAACTGATGCAACAAGCACAACTACGGCCGAGCTCTGTAATTGAGCCCATGTAGGCCAAGTTACTTTTGTTGTAACCTCTACATAAGAGTCTTTAAAAAAATTAAGTACTTTAGCCATTTTAGTTTACCTAAATTATTTTGCACGGGTACAAGGACTCGAACCCTGATCTACGGTTTTGGAGACCGCTATTCTAACCATTGAACTATACCCGTGGATTTTATGATGATGCAAATATAGCGTTTAGAAGCTATTAGAGCAAATATTATTTATCTTTTTTTTACTTATATCCGATATTCTTACAACAGAAAAAAACAAGCTAATCAGCATCAGCTAATTAGCTTGTTTTTATATCTTAGTTAATCTAATGATAGATTAAGCAATGATTTCAGTTACCTGACCAGCACCTACTGTTCTACCACCTTCACGGATAGCGAAACGTAGACCTTTTTCCATAGCGATTGCGTTAATCAATTTAACAGTAATCGTTACGTTATCACCTGGCATAACCATTTCAGTTCCTTCTGGTAACGAGATCTCTCCTGTTACGTCAGTTGTTCTGAAATAGAACTGAGGACGGTATTTGTTAAAGAATGGAGTGTGACGACCACCTTCTGCTTTTGATAAAACGTAAACCTCAGCTTTGAAATCTGTGTGAGGAGTTACTGATCCTGGTTTACAGATAACCATACCACGACGGATATCAGTTTTCTCAATACCACGTAACAATAGTCCTACGTTATCACCAGCTTCACCGTAATCCAAAATTTTACGGAACATCTCAACACCAGTTACTGTAGATTTTAGGTTCTCAGCACCCATACCTAACAACTCAACTGGATCTCCTGAGTTAATTACTCCTCTTTCAATACGTCCTGTTGCAACAGTACCACGACCTGTGATCGAGAATACGTCTTCAACTGGCATCAAGAAAGGAAGATCTGTCAAACGTGGTGGAATTGGAATGTGGTTATCCACAGCATCCATTAATTCCATAATTTTATCAACCCACTGCTCTTCTCCGTTCAAAGCACCTAATGCTGAACCTTTAATTACAGGGATATCGTCTCCAGGGAAGTCATAGAATGATAATAATTCACGGATTTCCATTTCAACTAGTTCTAACAACTCTGGGTCATCAACTAAGTCAGTTTTGTTCATGAAAACAACTAACGCTGGAACACCAACCTGACGAGCTAATAGAATGTGCTCACGAGTTTGAGGCATTGGTCCATCAGTAGCAGCAACTACGATGATAGCTCCGTCCATCTGTGCAGCTCCAGTTACCATGTTCTTAACGTAGTCAGCGTGACCTGGACAGTCAACGTGCGCATAGTGACGATTAGCAGTTTCGTATTCCACATGCGAAGTGTTAATAGTGATTCCACGCTCTTTCTCTTCAGGAGCAGAGTCAATTGAATCAAATGAACGAGCTTCTGAAAAACCTTTATCAGCTAATGTTTTACTGATAGCAGCTGTTGTGGTTGTTTTACCGTGGTCAACGTGACCGATTGTACCTATGTTTAAGTGCGGTTTACTACGGTCAAATTTCTCTTTTGCCATGTTTATGCGAATTAGTAATTATAAATTATTTCTTAATTAATCCTTTATACAAAAATGAACTTTTTGTTTTACGAGCCAAAGATGGGATTTGAACCCACGACCTCTTCCTTACCAAGGAAGTGCTCTACCCCTGAGCTACTTCGGCTTTAAAAAGCCTACTTATAGATAAATGCCTCCCTCTTTATAGTATATTATAGACCAATAAAGACAGAGACTTAAATCGTATATTAAAAAATTGAGCGGAAGACGAGGTTCGAACTCGCGACCTATAGCTTGGAAGGCTATCGCTCTACCAACTGAGCTACTTCCGCTTTTCGTTTTTGGCTCTAGTACCTACTAGAACCAAAAAGCGAGTTGATGTGGGGGGAGAAGGATTCGAACCTTCGAAGCCGAAGCAACGGATTTACAGTCCGTCCCATTTGACCGCTCTGGAACCCCCCCAAACCTGCAAATTTACATTTGCAATTGGAGCCTCCTATCGGAATCGAACCAATGACCTACTGATTACAAGTCAGTTGCTCTACCAGCTGAGCTAAGGAGGCGTTATTTTTATTTTAAAAAATCTCTTTTAAGAACTAACCATCTCTTCGAGATAGCGAGTGCAAAAATCTAATTTTATTTCGACATTTGCAAATCTTTTTTAAAACTTTTTTTTAACCGTGTTAAAGAACTTTTTATCTGCGTCATCCACATTTGTAGTGGGTGATTTTGATGATGCAAAGATAGTCACTCAGACCAAATTTCAAAAATATTTCACAAAAAAATAAACACATTTTAACCATATACTTGATACGCAATGAAATAATTTACATCTTGCGCCTCATTTTTAATAGCAGCATTTAGATTCAAACATATGAAATTAAGTTTTCAACTATATATAGGGCTACTTTTCACGACCACTTGCCTCATACAATCTTCCTTAAAAGCACAAGAAAAAGATGAGAATATTATAAAAAGAACTATAAATAAATTTCTTTCCACGGAAAAAGACTCTACTAGAAGAGGTAGTTTTATGGTCATTCCTGCTGCAGGTTACGCACAAGAGACGGGCTTTGAATATGGATTAGCAAGTGCTTACGATTTTTATCTTGATAAAACAGATATAAATAATCGAACCTCCAATATTTTATTAGTAGGAACGATGACGACTAAACAACAGAAAAACATTAAACTTATCACAGATCTGTGGACAAAAAATAATGATTATCATATTATATCTGAATTGCGCTATCGTGATTGGCCCTTTAGCTACTATGGTTTAGGCTCGCACACTTGGAAAAAAGATGAAGATCGTTTAGACCAAAAGTTATTCAGAGTAAAACTTGACGTAGAAAAAAAGATTGCACCAAAATTTTATGTGGGAGGCAACTTAGGTTATGAGCATTTAAAATTTGCCGATATAGAACCTGGGGGTATATTTGAACAGACAGCGCTTAAAGGGAAGACGGGAGGACAATATTTAAGCATAGGCACCTCTGCTCTATATGATAATAGAGACCGCACCACCTATACTACAAAAGGATACTATGCTCGATTAAAGTATACTTACGCACCTAACTTATGGGGGAAGGAAAATTTCACAGGTAGTCAGCTAGCGGCGGATATTAGAGGTTTTAAGTCTTTTTCTAACAAATTTACTTTAGCAGCTCAAATGCTTTACAAAGGCACTTATGGCAAAAACACACCATTCTATATGCATGAAGACTTAGGTGGCGACATGACTATGAGAGGTTATTATCTTGGTCGATATAAGGACAAAAACTACGCAACGCTGCAATCCGAATTACGGTATAGATTCATGCCTCGTTTTGGTATCACAGGTTTTGCTGCCACCGGAAGTACCTTTTCAAAAGAGCATCAAGCTCGCATGATTAATAGTTTTGGAGGAGGCTTACGTTATTTTTATAGCTTAGAACACAATAGCAGCATACGATTCGATTATGCCATTGGCGAAAAAAGAAAAGGCGAACAAAGGCAATCAGGATTTTACATCAGTGTCAGTGAAGCTTTTTAAACATCACGGGCACTGATATACTGATATAAAATGCAATAAATTTAGTATTTCCAGAAAGGATAGCGTAATAAGAAATGTTCTTTGCGTTGTCCTTCTCTATACAATAGTAATCCAAAATAAAATAAATCCAAAGATACAGTAACAGAAGAATCTTGGACTAAGTGATTCCACAAGGTATGCACTTTGTTATTTTTATGAGGTTGATCCATGATCACAATTTGCTTCTTTTTCATTGCGAGTTTTAGCTTTGACACATCAAGCTCATCATGTTCAAAAAATAAAGCTGCGGCATCTTGCTTTTCCCTTCCTCGTTGCAACTCATGCACACCCAAATATGCCAGTATATCTTGTAGCAAAAAGCAATACGTTTTAGAAAATTTTGTGGGCAGATCCACGGAGCCCTCTATTTCTTCCTTTTTTTTGTAAATTACCTGATCAGCCAACTTATATACAAAAGGGGAATGCGTACCGTGACGACTATTCGAAACAAAGAAATGCTGAAGCATTCTCCAATAATATAACATGTTAAATAACACTTAAACTTTCAACTACCTTCCCTTACACAGAAAGCAACTTTTGTTCTTCTCCTGCCTGCAGCGCTAAAGTATCCATTTTCAGGCTACCGTTATACTGCCCTCCCATTTCAACTTCCAATGTAGCGACTTTCATATCACCATCAATTCTCCCAGAACTCTTTAGGTGCAATTGTTTACATTCCAAATCGCCCAATAATTTGCCAAAGATAATCACCGAGTTGCTCTTTATAGTTCCAGTAACCTCTGCTTTTTCTCCTAATATCACCCCTTTATCTAAATACACATTACCTTCTATCTTGCCATCGATACGTATAGCACCTTCTCCAATAATATCACCATGTATAGTGATACCATGCGCAATAACCGTTGTTATTGGTAATTTATCCAAATTCGTCACTTTACTACTATTATTTTCTTTTTTCTTAAACATATTAAACCTTAAAATGTTAAATAATCGATCGGATTAATTCGTTGTCCATTACGGATGATTTCATAATGTAAATGTGGTCCGGTACTCCGCCCAGTATTTCCTAGTCCTCCGATTTTTTGTCCTAACTTGACAGCTTCATTATTTTTAACATGAATTTTTGACAAGTGCCCATAAAGGGTTTGAAAGCCATTCTTGTGATTAATAATTATACAATTACCATACCCCCCTTTCCACCCTGCAAATACAACAACACCATGAGCCGTACTTCGCACTTCACTACCCACCTTGCCCTTAAAATCTAACCCTTGATGGTTTTCAAATCCGCCACTACCAAATGGATTTCTTCGATATCCAAAACCAGACGTCTGCGCTCCGTCATGTGGCTTCCCCATAGGCACGTGCTTAATCATATTTTCAGCGACCAATAAATCTCTTTCATATAAAGCTACAATCTCATCAATCTCACTGACATCGATATCTAAAGGGCCACCGGCATTTTCTAATTTCATTTCTTTCAATCCTCTATCCTTCAAATAATTATTTATTTTCCGAAAACTACTGTCAATAGATTCAAATGATTTTTTTGCTCTATCAATATCAATAGCATTTCGAATCTGATTGGCTCTTGCCAACTTCTCCTTATAGATAGTGGAATAATGTTCATTAACAAACTCGTAAGCAAAAAACACAAGGACAGCTGCGAGTATGGAAAAAGTTACAGTGCCGATCAAAAGATACTTTTTCCAATTTAGCAAAATCAAGGTAGGGATCTGTATGGTACGTTTATCTTTTCCCTCTGTGCCTACAAAAAGCACTGAAGTTTTATGTTTCAACATATCGGATATATAATCTAGGTTTCTAAGATAGAAAAACTTACTAAGTAAAACACAATTTTTGCAAACATTCACCTATCATCTTGCTAAAATTGCAATGTAAACGCAGCTCCTTCGCCTTCTTTACTTTCAACAAGGAGATTTCCGTTATGTAACAACATTATTTGCTTACTAAGTGTTAAACCAACTCCACTTCCTGTTTTTCGAGTTGTAAAAAATGGAGTGAATATCTGATCTTGTATTTCTTCTGACATTCCATTACCATTATCTTGTATCCGAATAGCTACATTTCCTTCCCGTAACATTCCTGTAATACTGATGTAAGGAACTTCAATATCTTTCACAGCCTCTATAGCATTCAATAGCAAATTAATTAAAACCTGCTCTAAAAGATTCGGATCTGCATACACCATTAAACGGCGATCCTTCAAAATAATATCTAAATCGATATTCTTCTGCAACAAAGTAGGCTCGAGTAATTGATATACATCTTCAAAAAGCATATTTAAAGCTATATCTTTTCTTTCAGGTTGATCGACTCTATTTATTTGTCTATAGCTTTTCGCAAACTGCAATAAACCTTCACTGCGTTTCTTAATTGTATGAATACCTACTTTCAGATCATCTATATCCTCGTCCACAATTCCTTGTTCCAAACGCCCGTGCAAAGTTTCAGCCAATGAACTTATAGGCGCAATCGAATTCATAATCTCGTGTGTCAAGACCCGCAATAGTTTTTGCCAGGCTTTAGTTTCTGTTTCATCAATAGCTTCATTAATGTTTTGATACATCACAATCCTAAAAACACCATCATTAGTTTCAAACTCAGAACTGTGTGTCAATAATTTCACTTTGCCTACCGATGATCCTGCTGTTTCAATCTGTTGATTACCGGTTTTCATAGCAATGGTTTTTTCGTATAATTCTGGGTGACGCTTCAGTAATCCTCGAAGATTACCTAAATGAGGGGTCTGAAAAAGTTGCTTAAACGAATCGTTGATCCAAATAACCTGCTGGGTGTCTACTTTATAAAACAGCAATGCTGAATCCAGCATATTTATCACTTTTGTTAAATACTGATGTTGTATTTCTTTATCGACACTAATCTGCTTATACACTTCATTTATTTCATTAAACGCAGCAAATAAACGTCCTTCTGTCGTTTTAGGATGTTTCACGACAAACCTTCGCGTAAAATCCCGGTAATGTACTGCTTCACTAAAGTCTAAGACATGATTTACTAATTTCCTCTCTTCTCTCAACCATTGATATGCCAAGACAATTAACATTACAAACAATAATACAGCATACGCATATTGTTTATCAAACAAGAGGTAAGCGGTAACAACAGTAATTACCAGCAAACAACTAATTTTTAAAAAAAATAGTAGACTGGGACGATTCATGAATCAGATATTATATTTATCCATCCTTCTATATAGAGCTGCCCGAGTTAACCCTAATTCTTTTGCAGCTTTACTAATATTCCCACCATAACGTTCAATAGCCGACTGTATAGCTTTACGTTCCATCTCTTCCAGACTTTGGTTAGATGGGTATACTTCTTCAGAACTTATTTGCTCTTGTTCTATCGGAGAAAATAATATATCATGAGCACCTATACTATCGGCTTCTGTCATAATCACAGCTCGCTCCATACTATACTGTAATTCACGCACATTACCAGGAAAATGATATGCTTTTAACTTACGCAAAGCATCTCCTTCAAGCCCCTCTATATTTTTATGGTACTTATGGTTATAAAAATCAAGAAAATAATTAGCTAACAAAATGACATCCTCACCTCGTTCACGCAAGGGAGGCACTTGAATTTCTACCGTATTTATTCTATATATTAAATCCTTCCTAAAACGACTTTCATCAGCCAAAGATTTTAGAGGAACATTCGTCGCACTCAATAAGCGAATATCTATAGGTAAAGGATTATGTGACCCCAAAGGTACGACCTGTCTATTTTGCAAAACACTTAATAACTTAGCTTGCTGATGCAAACTAATATTACCAATTTCATCCAAAAACAATGTACCCTTATCTGCAGCCTCAAAACGTCCTTGTCTATCCTCTCTTGCATCGGTAAAAGCCCCCTTTTTATAACCAAAAAGCTCACTTTCAAAAAGACTCTCTGTCAGCGCTCCCACATCCACTTTAATATAAGGCTGTGCAGAACGCAATGAACGCACGTGTAACGCCTTAGCTATCAAATCCTTTCCTGTTCCATTTTCGCCCAATATCAGAATATTTGCTTCTGTAGGCGCTACTTTGTCTATTTTATACTGCAAATCTTCCATAACAGCCGATTTACCTACCAACTCTTCTTCTCTTCCTACACCTACTCTTCTTGTCTTCTTGCCTTCACGTGCCTTCCCTTCCTCCATTACATCAGTAAGAGTCTGCAGCAAATGTTCATTTTGCCACGGTTTAACTATAAAATCAGATGCGCCACTTTTCAGGGAACGGACAGCTAAATCCACTGCCCCATAAGCTGTAATCATGACTACGCGGATATGCGGATAATGAGCTTTAATTTTTCCTAACCAGAAAAGCCCCTCATTACCTGTATTGATGGCACTTTTAAAATTCATATCCAAAAGCACGAGATCAACCTCATTGGTTTCTAATACACGAAGTAAATTTTCCGGATTTTTATCGACAATAACCTGCTTTACTTTAGGTTTCAACAAAATTCGCACTGCTGTCAGCAGATCTTGATCGTCATCAACAATAAGTACAGTAGCTTTCTTCATTCTTTTCTTTTTTCAGCCAGCACCTTCCTATAGCGGTATTAGCCCGATTTCAAACTATCATTCATCTACCAACACAAGCTATCGGCTTATTCAACACACGTACTAAGTTAGCGGATTTCAAGTGTTCCCGCATAATAATCGTTGATATATTTTTGCAACATCCACTCATATTGCTTAATTACAAGTTGGTTTTTTGTATTGTCTAATTTATTTTTTGCTGTTAAAAGCATAACTGAATTACTATTACCGGCATCAAAATGCACCTGTGCTATACGAAAAGACTCCTGATAACTAAGTTCCTGCTGCTGCAGATTTTTCACATTCTCTTTCAACGTCTGTAAATTAAATATTGTTCTAGCAGTTTCTTCACGCAATTTATTTTCTTCACTTATTTGTCTTAATTTAGTTTCTTCAACATCAACCATAGCCAAGCGGACCTGACTACGCACTGCAAATTGATTGAAAATAGGGATCCTTAAATTTAACGATACTCCTTTGGATAAAAAATTATCCATCTGCCTAAAATAACTTCCTGTACTTTCACTGGAGTACCTCGACCATAATCCTGCACTCAACGAAAGTGTGGGATAATAACCTGTTTTAGCTTTTTTAACCCCTTGTTCTGC
Source organism: Sphingobacterium sp. UT-1RO-CII-1 (assembly GCF_026711005.1). Taxonomy (GTDB): domain Bacteria; phylum Bacteroidota; class Bacteroidia; order Sphingobacteriales; family Sphingobacteriaceae; genus Sphingobacterium. Next base: position 49,852 of record NZ_JAPPVJ010000001.1, read on the forward strand.
TTCCTTAATCCGCCATTTCAGAGCTTCCATTCCTGGCAAGCTTTCTTTTGCTCTTTCAAGAAGTTCTGTACTGTTATAAACATACAGCTCTGCTGGCATTACCAAACGATCTAACTCTAGCAAATCGTTCACCTCTATATTTAACAAGCGGGCCAAACGTAATTTACTATTATGCAACACCTGTTTATTGCCTTCCATACTGTTAATATCGGACTGCAACTGACCTTTCAGATCATGATAATCACCCGGATTCACTGCACCTTCACGTTGCAACACTTCCATACGCCTTACTGTTTCTTCCGTCACAGCCAATGCATCTTTTGCTTGTTTTAACATATCCTGTGAGGTCAACACTGTAATATATGCCTCAATGACATCCAATTTAAGTTCGTTTACCGCATTATCAAATTCCAACCTACCCGCTTCTTTTGCCTGTGCTTTCATGCGAACATCGTACAGTATTTTTAAGCCATCAAATATTGGCAAATTCATATCCAGCGATTGATTACCCGAATAATATCCAGCCGTAACAAATTGGTTTGTCGTAGGATTAATACTCCGCCCTTCATTATAGCCATGTCCAATTCCAGCATTCAAACTCGGTAAGCGATTGTATTGAGCTTGTTTATACTGAATTTCATTCCGCTTCAGTGACAATTCATTTAACTTTAATTCTGGATTGTTTTCCACCGAAAGTGCAATACAATCAGCCAATGACAAACTTTTCTTTTCCTGCGCAGACAATGACAAAAAAAGACAACTTAGAAACAATAAAAAAACAATTCTATACATATAGCTGATATCCTATTTCAAATTACACAATCTTTTACATAGCACGTGCCAAAATCACAACAACCTAAGTAACAACACAGTAAAACACACCGAGCAAACCAGTTGTTCGAAAACGGACACCCGATGTACGTAGTCGAACAATCCAGCTACAGAGACCATAATAAGCCGCTGAATTTATGCCTTACTTGCTCATCAAAGTCTTATAAAACATTAAATATCAGCTCATTTATTTCTCTAGTTCTATTTTTCAAATGTGCATCATCTGTTTAAACATTTTTTCCACTCCTTATGTAGTAGTATTAACTTACTGCATAATAATCACGCAAACACAACAAAACCTCAAAGCCTCCACATTCAAAAATATCTTACTCCAAGCTTATGCACAAGATTTAAAGCACAATATCCTAGAAAGCTCATGAATAATCAGTCACTCACCTACATCCTAGTTGCTTTTTATTAATCTTACATTTAAGTAAAAAACAACACAACGTTCAACAACGAACAAACGACTGTCCGAATATGAACAGTCAGCACTTTCGCACTTTAAAAACACCCTTGATAATCAGTGTTTTAAAAAAACGGCATAAGATTGTATATAATCTGAATACGGAGCAAATCCGTATAGTGTATAATTTTTAACTTGTTAATGCTTAATTTTAAATGGATAGACCGATAAAACAGAAGAAATGGAATAGCAAACGCATATTAACTCTCGTTGGCGTACTAGGAATATTGGGATTAATTGGAGCGAGCTACTATTTCACTAGCGGTAACAGTCGTTTGAATGTCGAAGCAGACCGCATCAGTATTGTCGAGATCAAAGAAGGTTCTTTTCAAGAGTTCATTCCTATCAACGGAACTGTTCTCCCTATCAGTAGTATTTACTTGGATGCCTCCGTCGGTGGTCGTGTCGAAGAAAAATTCGTCGAAGATGGCGCTATATTAAAACAGGGAGACCCTATTATGAAACTATCCAATACCGATCAAGAGTTAAGTTTAGTAAACCAAGAGACTTCGGTCCTTAACCTCTTAACACAATCGCAAATTGCACGTACAAATGCCGAACAGGTATCCATTAACAACCGTAACCATATGGCCGATGTAGAATTGGCTTTTCGAGAAGCAGAACGTGTTTACAATTTAAACAAAAAACTTTACGCTGAAAAAGCAATAGGTTCACAGGAATATGAAAAGTCTGTCAACGACTATAATTACCAAAAAGAAAGAGTAGTACTTACCAAACAAATACTTCGCCAGGACTCTATATCTACTAGCCAAAAAGCTTTACAAGATCAACAGACCTACCAGCGGACACAAAGTGCTTTAGAACTTATGCGCCAAAAAGTAGGCGACTTAGTTTTACGTGCGCCTGTAGATGGACAATTAACATCTTTCGATGCAGAGATCGGGCAAAACAAAAATGCAGGAGAACGCCTTGGCCAGATTGATGTATTAACGGGTTTCAAAGTTCGTGCAGAGATTGACGAACACTACATCAACCGCATTTTTACGGATCAGGTCGGTGAATTTACACTAAGCGGCAAACCGTATCAATTAAAGATCAAAAAGGTTTATACACAAGTCACTAACGGGCGTTTTCAAGTGGATATGGAATTCGTTGGCAAAGCGCCTGAAGGTGTACGACGTGGTCAAACCTTACAGATACGTTTAGCATTAAGTGACGAAACGAAAGCTCTTCTTTTAGCTAAAGGTGGTTTTTATCAACAGACAGGTGGAAACTGGATATTCAAACTGGATAAAAACGGAAGCACAGCCTACCGAGTAGACATACAACTTGGGCGTCAGAACCCTGAATACTATGAAGTCATGGGCGGTTTAGAAGTTGGCGACAAGGTAATTGTATCTAGCTACGAAACCTATGATAAAATACAGGAATTAAGTATAAAAAACTAAAGCTCTTAACTCATACATTATTATGTTCAAGAACTATTTTAAAGCTGCTTTTCGTAACCTTTGGAAAACAAAAGGTTACAGCTTTCTCAATATATTTGGCTTAGCAGTAGGCATTGCTGCAGCATCGCTGATCTTCCTTTGGGTGGAAAATGAAGTAACAAAAAACGATCATTTCCCCAACAAAAAAGATATCTATATCGTCAAATCAAAACAAAAATATGATGATAATACTTACGTATTTGAAGCTACTCCAAGTCCTTTAAGAAATTCCATTAAAGAAGAAATTCCTGGGATAAAAGCTGCAGCAAGGTTAGATTTTAGCAGTCAATTTCTTATGGCTGTAGATGACAAACATCTCTATCAACGTGGCTACCATGCAGATCCCGATATATTAGATATCTTATCCATCGAGTTTATTGCAGGAAAACCTGAGACAGCTTTATCAGACTTAAATAACATAATACTTAATGAAAAATCAGCTCAACGTTTATTTGGAAACGAATCGGCTCTGGGAAAATCTATCAAAATCAACAATAAAGAAGACTATATTGTATCCGGGGTGGTCAAAGACTTCCCGGCCAACAGTAACTTTCGCTTCGATTGGTTAGTTAATTTTAAAAAATACGAATTAGAAAACACCTGGTTAGAGAACTGGGGAAGCAATTCTGTTATGACATTGGTGCAATTAGAGCCCAATATAGATCTTAGCAGTGCCAATGTGCCCTTACTAAATTTTGTCGAACGCAAAACAGATGGACAGGTTGTGTTTTCCAAAAACTTCCTCTACCCTATGGAACGCTGGGGTATGTATAACCAATTTGATAAAGATGGGAATGAAATAGATGGCGGTATAAAAAACGTACGTTTATTTAGTATCATTGCTTCTGTTATTTTACTAATTGCCTGCATTAACTTTATGAATCTTGCTACCGCTCGCTCTGAAAAGAGAGCAAAAGAAGTCGGCATGCGAAAAGTTGTTGGTGCGGGTCGGCAATCACTTATTATGCAGTTTTTGGGCGAGTCGTTTATCTATGCGCTTTGCTCTGCAATCTTAGCCGTTGTTTTTATTTATCTCTCCATCGGAGCATTCAATAGTTTAACCTATAAAGAATTATCCGTTGATCTGTTAAAACCTTTACATTTCGGTTTTATCATCAGCATCGTATTACTTTGTGGTTTGTTAGCGGGTAGCTATCCTGCTTTCTACCTCTCGTCATTCAATCCCTTAAAAACACTAAAAGGTGCAAAACAAAAAGCTGGTACAGCTGGCTTTATACGTAAAGGTTTAGTCATATTACAGTACACAGCATCTGTCATTTTAATTATCTGCACCATTCTCATCTATCAACAGATTCAATACGGTAAAAATAGAGATATGGGGTTCAATCGTAGTCAAGTTGTTACAACGCCCTTAAGGGGAGATATCTCAAAACATTTTAACGTAATCAAAGAGCAATTAAAAGCAACTGGAAATATAGAGGAAATTGGCTTGAGCGACATGAACGTTATGGAAATTTATTCCAACAGCGGAGGCTTTGATTGGGAAGGCAAAGATCCTAACGCTAATATATTAATCGGTATCTTACGCACTGATGAGGGTTTAATCCCTAGCTTATCTATGCAGATGCATGATGGTCGCAATTTTCGTCCACAATTTTTAGGCGACAGCAGTTCGGTTGTTATCAATGAAACCTTTGCTAAAATGATACAGCCCGATGGCTTAGTAGCTGGGCAGGTAATCCGTTTCGGAGGAGAAGAGCCCTATACTATCGTAGGAGTAGTAAAAGACTTTGTCTACAATAACGTTTATGCTTCCAGCCCTGAGCCTGTTATTTTTGCGCCATTTAATGATACCAGAGGTATTATCAATATCAAAACCAAAGCGGGTATTGATCTTCCAAAAACCATTGTTCAAATTGAACAGATTATAAAAACGCATAACCCAGGCTACCCATTCGAGTATCACTTTTTAGACGAAACTTTCAATAGTAAATTTGCTGGGGCAATAATGATACAAAAATTAGCTTCTGTATTTGCTGCTCTATCTATTATTATTTCATGTTTAGGTTTATTCGGGTTAGCCTCCTATTCTGCCGAGCAAAGAGCTAAAGAGATTGGTATACGAAAAGTGTTAGGAGCTTCTGTTTCACGCTTAGTGGGCATGTTAAACTTTGAATTTATTATACTTATAAGTATTTCCTGTTTGATTGCGTTTCCTTTTGCATGGTGGTGGATGCACAATTGGTTACAATCATATAGCTATCGCATTGATATCGGTTGGTTTGTATTTGCTGCTGCAGCATTCATTGCCATTACTATTGCAATATTGACAATCAGTTCACAAGCATTACGAGCGGCTACTGCCAACCCAACAAAAACACTAAGAGATCAGTAAATAACAAGTAAACAAAGAAACCGAGTGCAACGAGCTCCTTTATCATAATGGGAATCGGTCCTCATAAACACATACATACAGATGATTAAAATATCAAACCTACAGAAATACTACCGCACCGAGGAAGTCGAGACAGTAGCTTTAAACAACGTCAACATTCATGTGAAGGATGGCGAGTTTGTAGCCGTTATGGGGCCGTCAGGCTGTGGAAAATCTACATTATTGAATATTATCGGTTTATTGGACGATTTGGACGAAGGCAGCTACTTATTTAACGGTACAGAAGTCGCTAAGTTCAAAGAAAGTAACCGCTCTAACCTCCGCAAACATAATATAGGTTTTGTATTTCAAAGCTTTAATCTCATCGACGAGCTTACTGTTTTTGAGAACGTCGAACTGCCGCTAATCTACACAAATGTACCTGCAGCCGAGCGTAAACGCCGTGTAGAAGAAGTATTGGAAAAAGTACAAATTATGCATCGCCGTAATCACTTTCCGCAGCAGCTATCTGGCGGTCAACAACAACGTGTTGCCGTAGCTAGGGCGGTAGTAAACAACCCTAAACTGATCTTAGCCGATGAGCCTACAGGTAACCTTGACTCTAGTAATGGTAATGAAGTGATGCAACTATTAACGGAGCTTAATGAGGCAGGAACAACTATCGTAATGGTAACACACAGTGAACATGATGCTAAGTTTTCTGACCGCGTTATTCGCATGTTGGACGGGCAAGTGATCATGGCTACAGAAAATGTCTAACTACCTGACAAATGTAAAAAAAATGATATGAACGGCTTACGATTGACTTTCCGCAAACTATGGAAAAACCGCTTATTCAGTGGACTTAATATTCTAGGTTTGACCATCGGCATTTCTGCCTGTTGGATTATATTCAACATTGTGCAGTATGAATATAGTTTTGATAGATCCCATCCTGATAAGGATAATATCTATCAAATTGTAAGCAAAAACTTCTTTGAAGGCAAAGAAGGAGATTTTGGAGGTATACAATTAGCTCTGGCTCCCTATATTAAAGAAAATATCAAACAAGCCGAATTAGTTGTACCGATATATAATCGTTATTATGAAACGGTTAATTTAAAATCTAGAAATCAGGAATTAAAAACTTTTGATGAACCCCAAGAGGTAAAAAGCACTAACAGTGCTTACTTCGATATGGTTCCTTATACGTGGTTGGCCGGCGACCCTAAAACGGCGCTTGAACATCCTAATCAAGTAGTTCTTACCCGGTCTCGATCAGCAGTTTACTTTTCAAAATTAACTGCTGAGGAAATCGTCGGACAAACGATCTATTATGATGAGGATGCTTTCAAAGTTTCGGGCATTATCGCTGATTTAGAAAAACCCAGTAGCTTTATGGGACAAGAATTTGTCTCCATCTCTGCTGAAGATCAAAACAGCGACAACTGGCTAAGTTCAAATTCAAATAATATCCTTTTTGTAAAGTTAAACAGCAACTACACGACACCTTTTCTCACAAGAATTAACGAGAAAGTAGCAGAAATGGGTAAAGAGTTCTTTACCAAATACAACTATCAGACTTGGTATGAACTTCTTCCACTTTCAAAAAAACATTTCAGTACGCAATACAGCACTGGCGACCATGTCGCAAGCAAGCAAATGCTATATGGACTAATCGGTATAGGGACCTTTCTATTGCTTTTGGCTTGCATAAACTACATCAATCTGAGCACAGCACAGCTTCCTTACCGCGCAAAAGAAATTGGTGTACGCAAAACATTAGGTGAAAAAGGGGGGCGACTTACAGCTACTTTCCTTCGTGAAACATTAATCATCTGCTTGTTGGCATCAATCTTTGCTTTTCCCCTCGTTCAACTCTTTCAACGGCTGTTCGCTGATTTCATGCCGCCTAACATAGATCACTATAGTAACTTGTTAGCAGCTTTAGCTTTTTTAGTCGGCCTTGTTATTTTTCTAACATTAATAGCTGGGCTATACCCCGCATTCCTCATCAATAGAGTAAATGTTGTTGACGTGATGAAAACTCAAGGAACAGGCAAACTTTCTTTAGGAAGCCTTTCTCTACGTAAAGCACTTATTATCTTTCAATTTATTATCGCACAGGTTTTTGTTATCGGTAGTAGCATTATTGCTTCACAGATGGACTTTGTAATGAATACAGATTTAGGATTCAACAAAAATGCAGTAATAACAATCCCTTTACCTTATAAATCAAACCATAACGCAGATACCAATCCTTTTCTTTATAAGCAAGCTTTGGCAGCATACCCACAGATAGAACATATAGCCCTCGGTCATTTACCATTAAGCAATAATCATTGGGGCGATACCTTTATCTTGAAGTCGGACACCGGTGAGGTACAACTCAACTTATCTGTTAAGCACACGGATCCAGATTATTTTGATGTATATGACATACAACTACTTGCTGGAAATCGCCCCACTTTAGCGGACACTGCCAATAGCATATTTTTTAATGAAACAGCCTGCCGACAGTTAGGAATAAAAAACTATGCAGAGGCTATCGGACGGGAAATAGAAAATAGTGAAGAAAACAAAACAACTATTATACGAGGTATAATAAAAGATTTTCATCATAAAAATATGCATGTAAATGTTGAACCTATGGGTGTACAGATAACGACTAAACGCAATTATCTACAAACTTGGAATATCAAATTAACTAAAGACGCCGAAGAGTGGCCAAAAACAATTGAAAACCTCAAAAAAGAATGGACAAAGCTTTATCCCAATGCTCCCTTTGAATACAAATTCTACGATCAACAATTGGCATCACTTTACGAATCCGACCGTCGTCAAGCTCGGATGATCAACCTCGCTACTTCGATCACTATTATTATTAGTTGCTTAGGACTATTTGGCCTTGTTACATTAAGTGCCTACCAACGCACCAAAGAAATCGGCATCCGCAAGGTGCTTGGCAGCTCTATAGTGGGGATTATGACACTACTATCCAAAGAATATATAAAACTCATTCTTGTAGCTGTTATCATTGCTTGTCCTATCGCATGGTGGGCAATGGATAAATGGCTACAAGATTTTGCATACCGCATTGATATACCTTGGTGGTTATTAATGGCAACAGGCGTGGCAACCCTTGTTATAGCACTTCTATCGGTCAGCTATCAGGCATTCAAAGCTGCTAGGGCTAATCCGGTGGACAGCTTAAGGGACGAGTAAAATTAGAAAGGAGATACCCAATGTTTAAAAATTACATCAAAATAGCTTGGCGCAACTTAGTAAAGAACCGTTTTTTCACCTTACTGAATATAGGTGGTTTAGCCATCAGTCTGACAGTAGCCATTTTACTCTTCAGTTATGCTAAAGACCAACTAAGCTACAATAAGGATTTTTCACAGGCTGACAACCTCTATCGGGTGAATATGACCATGGTGCCTGATTATGATAGCGAGCGGTGGGTAAATATTCCTAATGCTGTTGGCCCGGCTATGCTCAATGAGATTCCAGCAGTAAAAGACATGGCTCGATTAGTACGACTGAATTTTGGTGGGACAGCATCTTTACGAACAAATAATGAAAATTATCTAGCCACAGATTTTTACTTAACAGATGAAGCTTTTTTCAGACTATTCGATTTTAAATTTATTGAGAAAAGCACAGAAAAGCTATTCCAGGACCCTAATAGCATTGTCATATCGGCAAGTGAAAGCAAGCGCCTATTCGGCGATGAATCTGCCTTAAACAAACGTATACTAGTTAATCAAAACCTAGAATTCAACGTCACAGGTGTGTTTCATGATATACCTAAAAACAGTAGTTTTGACGGACGTTACTTCTCTAACATCATGGATTCCTGGATGGGTAAACAGCTTTATTGGGCAAATGCCAGCTACGAGACCTACTGTTTACTACATGAAAATATTAACCTAGCTTCCGTAGAAAAACAAGCCACTGCGCTTATCGATAAACATGTTTCTAAAGAAGACCAGTACTATGTAAAATTTAACCTTCAATCTATAAAAGATGTTTTTCTTTACTCAAACGACCTGAAACACGCTATTTCATCAAAAAAAGGAAATATAAACAATATACAGGTGCTCTTTTTATTGGCAGTTCTCATTATTGGCATAGCCTGCATCAATTATATGAACCTCGCTACTGCTCGCTATAATAATAACACAAAAGAGGTTGGGGTTAATAAAGCTTTGGGAGCCTCTCAACAACAGATACAACTACGTTTTTATATAGAGACTGCGCTAATAAATTTAATTGCTATAGTTACAGCGCTCGCACTAGCTTATTTGCTTTTGCCTCTATTCAACAACATAAGCGAAAGCTCTCTTTCTGTAGGCACAATGCTATCGGCCAACAATATCGCTATGTTCTTTCTACTATGGTTAGGCATTAGCCTTCTTGGCGGTAGCTATCCCGCATTACTGATGTCACGCCTACCCACACTAGGGCTTATGAAACAATGGACACGTGCAAATAGCAGTAATGAAATTATACGTAAAAGCCTTGTCGTTTTTCAGTTTTCCTGTTCTATCATATTGATTATAGGCGTCATCGTGATGACGATGCAGCTACGTTATATCAACGAAAAAGACCTTGGTTACGAATCAAAAGACCTCTTGAGTATCTCAATCCGTTCAGTTTCCAATATTTCTCAATTAAATAGCCTTAAAGAATCTATACAAAATGTTAGCGGCACCGCATCTGTTGCAGCCTTACAAAGTTTCCCAGGCTTTAACGAAAGCGGAAAAAACATACAGCGCCCTGGTCAAACGGGGTTGGGACTTCCCACCCTGGCATCATCAAGTTTAGGAGAAGTTAGCCCAACATTAGGCTTACATATGCTTGCTGGCAAAGACCTCCCCAAACAACTTGCTAAAGGTGACAGTACCTGCTATATACTCATTAATGAAATTGTAGCGCAGTATCTCGGCTATAAAAACCCGGAAGATGCAGTAGGTAGAGTTATAGAAACCGAGATGGCTAAAAACAGTGTGATTACAGGCGTGATCAGAAATTTCCATTTCTTAGATCTGAAAGAGACAATAGGAGGTTATATGTATTACCATATGCATTCCCCTAACGAAGGGCCACAATACCTCTTGGTCCGCCAATCAGGGGGCGATAAATCCGCCTACTTAGAGGCAATTAAAAAAGTATATGCACAGTCAATTCCTGAAGCAGCTTTTGATTATCAATATATCAGCGAGCATCTGGCCGATCATTATCAAGGAGAAAATAAAACGGCACAAATTATACGCTTATTTTCGTTACTCACAATCGGTATTGCCTGTCTTGGTCTATTTGGGTTAGCCGCCTTCACTGCAGAACAGCGTAAGAAAGAAATCGGCATTAGAAAAGTATTAGGTGCAAGTACCAAGAGTATTATGCAGATGCTTTCTAACCACTTTTTCGTTCTAGTTATTATAGCTATGTTCATAGCTTTCCCCATTTCGTGGTGGTTATTTTCCGAATGGCTAACAGGTTTTTCATACCATATCAGCATACCTTGGTCAGCATTTGCATATGCTGGGGCCTTCACCCTACTCATAGCGTGTATTCCTATCGCATTTCAGGCATTCAAAGCTGCTAAAGCTAATCCTGTTGATAGTTTGCGGGATGAATAATAAGAAAAATTAAACAAAATAAAGACATGAGTAGTGTAAAGTCAATATTCAGAAGCTTAAGGAACAAGAAAATATACAGCGTAATTAATATCCTGGGATTGGCGATAAGTTTGTCCACTGCTTTATTAATTTTACTATGGGTACAAGACGAATATAGTTTTGATAAATTTCACTCCAACATTGAACAAATATACAAAGTCAATGCTCATCTAAACCCCGAAAAGAATGGAGATGTATGGCCTGGAACGCCAGCAATAATTGCCAATTATGCACAGGAACTTCCTCAAGTATACAAAGCCACGCGTATTTTCCCTCGCGAGCAAAATGTTACGCTCGTAGATAATGAGCGAAACCACGCCACAACAGCAATTAACATTCACTATATTGACAGTAACTTTTTAAGTATATTTAATTTCCCTTTATTGGAAGGCAACCTTTCTGGTTTCCACTCCTCCCCTACACAAGCATTAATTACAGAATCTACTGCATATAAAATATTCAACAATCAGGTTACTATCGGTAAAACTTTCAGGTATGACAATGAACTTTTTACTGTTGCAGGTATTTTAAAAGATCTGCCTCAAAACTCTTCTTTACAATTTGATGTGCTTATTCCGCTGGAATATCATGCGCAACGTTTTACGAAGCGCGGAGGGAATGGTAACAGGAAGACAATTGATGAAGACCTAGGCACTTATCATTATCAAACTTTTATCAAGACCAATCCGAGTACCGATACCAAAGAGATTAGTCAGTACCTAACAAAATCATATCGAAAAGCACAAAACGGGAAAAGCACAACATCCTTTGTTTTAGCTCCACTAGAAAGCTTGCATCTTATAAGCCCTGACGGCAACAGGTCTGCTCTTCAAACGGTGAATATTTTCAGTATTGTAGCGTTATTACTATTGCTTATCGGTGCAATAAACTACATTAATTTAAGTACAGCAAGAGCTTTAGATCGAGCTAAAGATGTTGGTATACGCAAAATAATAGGTGCTAGCCGAAGCCGTTTATTTCGGCAGTTTATTCTTGAAACTGTTGTGGTGTTTTCCATATCATTAAGCCTCGCCCTATTGTTTATCTTTCTATTGCAATCTGGATACAATGACCTTACAAAAAAGACATTGAGTTATTCATTACATAACCCTGCTTTATGGTTGTATATCGCTATTGCAATCTTTGGTACATTTTGTCTATCCAGTATATATCCCGCTCTACGTTTTTCCGCTTTCAATCCGATGACCGCCACACAAGGCAGAGTTTCAAAAAAACTATCTTTAAACAGCCTAAGAAAAGCTCTAGTAATTTTTCAATTTACGATATCAATTACATTGATCATTTGTACTCTAGTTATTAAAAACCAGCTCAACTTTATCCAAAATATTAACTTGGGTTACGACAAAGAGCATGTACTCACTGTTGAATTACCTGCTGCAGCTTCAAATCACATCGATGCTATTCGGACAGAGTTAACCAACAACAAAGCTATACAAGCAGTTTCACTTTCCCGAATTTCGAATTTGACGAATCACGGAGAGTCGACAAGTGATATTCAATGGCCTAGCAAAGAAGAACACAGTCAACTCGTAACATCACAGGCATCTATAGATAAGTATTTTATTCCATTAATGGACATACAGTTAAAAGAGGGGGTGAATTTTAGTGGACTACCTTCCGATTCATCTAGCTTTATAATCAATGAAGCTTTGGCTGAGCAAATGGGGCTAGCTCATCCATACGTTGGCACCAATATGAGTTTACAGGGCTTACAAGGGCAAATCATTGGCGTCGTTAAAGACTTTCATTACAGCTCGGTTAAAGAAAAAATAAGACCTATGGTTTTTTGGATACACTGGAGAGGGAACACTTTGTATGTAAAAACCACAAAAAATCAAGCGCAAGAAGCAATTTCTGCGCTACAAGCTGTGTACAAGCGTTACCCTTCTGACACTCCTTTTAATTACAATTTTGTCGACACTCAATTTGATTATTTATACAAATCTGAACGGCAGACAGGTTTACTGTTCAATATATTTTCGGGCGTTGCAATATTGATCTCCACGCTCGGTTTGTTCGCTTTAGCGACGCACGATGTGCAAACACGTCTTAAAGAAATAGGCATCAGAAAAGTATTAGGTGCTAGTCCCTTTGGAATCATCAAACTACTCGGCAGGAATTTTTTTATACTAATTTGTGTTGCTATTATCATCGCCTGCCCAATAGCCATTTATAGCATGAACAAATGGTTAGGAAATTTTGCTTATAAAGTCGAGTTAAATATTTGGGTATTTATTTTCGGTAGTGGCATTGCAATATTCATTGCCATGCTGACCATAAGCTACCAAGCACTAAAGGCCGCTACAACAAATCCGGTAGATAGTTTAAGAGACGAATAATAAAAACACAGCTATGATCAAGAACTTTTTTAAAACTGCCTTTCGTTTTTTTCGAAAAAACAAGCTTATGACAGCAATCAGCGTCCTAAGTTTAGCTATTGGGATTAGTGCTACGTTGGTTATATTTTTGTTACTACAACATGATTACAGTTTCGATAAACATGTAAAAAATAAAGACCGTATTTTTCGCATCGTTACCAACGGAGCTTTTAAAAATGCAGGTACTTTAGTTCCTCTAATGCGCACCATAGAAGCAGAGTTTACAGGCATAGAAACTGTTGTTCCTTTATTAAAAAGTCCTGATCGAAGGATTAAAATTCCTCAGGAACAAAGTGATGATTTCTCCTTATTCAGTAATGAATCAAAAATTGTCTTAACCAATAGTCAGTACTTTGATCTTTACCCACATATCTGGCTTGCCGGTAGTGCTTCGGTTCTCAATGAGGCAAATAATATCGTGTTAACCCATACAGATCTACACCGTTATTTCCCAAACACCAATCCGCATGATGCATTAGGGAAAACTGTCATGTTTTCTGATTCCATCGCTCTACAAGTAGCTGGCATCGTTCAAGAAATGAAACAAAATTCGGATTTCAAATATGCCAGCTTTATTTCTACAGCAAGTATCCCTGCAAACAAATCCTTGCATCAGGTATTTCAATGGGATACTTGGAGCAATTACTCCGACAGCTACCAATGCTTAGTGCTATTGTCTCCCGGCACAACCGCTCAAAGTATAGAAGCTGAGCTCCCTGTATTACTTGCTAAACATAAGGAGATCAATAAAGAATGGGATAAATTCAACTTACAGCCTTTATCTGATGTACACTTCAACCGTAATTTCAACTACACTGCTACAAAACCTGAAACATTACGCAACCTAGTATTGATTGCTGTTTTTCTACTTTCGTTAGGTGTAATCAATTTTATTAACCTCAGCACCGCCCAATCTATTGAGCGGGCTAAAGAGATTGGTGTGCGTAAAACATTGGGTAGCTCAAAAAATAGGTTAAGACTTCAATTTTTGACCGAAACATTTATAATTACATTCGTAGCCACCATACTATCTATTCTATTACTCCCTATTCTAATGCGGGCTTTTGGCGACTTCATGCCGCCTGATTTTACTTTACAAAAACACACGATCATAGGTCTTATCCTTTTTTTACTGACTCAACTCTTACTTGTTACACTTATGGCCGGTTTTTATCCCGCTTGGGTTCTCACTGGTTATTCTCCGCTTACTGCGTTAAAAAACACAATCAGTAGCAATAACAACCTTTCGCGTAGCGCATGGGTCCGTAAAGCACTAACCATTTTTCAATTTGTACTCGCACAAGTTTTTCTTATCTGTGTATTATTAGTTGTTAAACAAATACAATTCGCCACCAACAAAGACTTAGGTTTCCAAAAAGAAGCTATCGTCAATTTCTATATTCCGGGCAACTATCGCAACGCTGATAGAGGGCTACTGGTAAAAAATAAATTACAGCAAATTCCAGAAATTAAAGCGGTCAGCTTCGGTAATCAGTCGCCTGCATTTTCTGGTATGATGACCACAAATATCAAACATCAAGGTTCTGGAGGTGAAGAGGAGTTGTCAATAGACGTTCGCAATGGCGACGAAAACTACTTGGATGTATACAACATTCCATTGGTAGCAGGCCGGAACGTTCGCTTATTAGATTCAACAAGCGAAGTCCTCATCAATGAAAAAGCTTTAGAGCTCTTACAATTTAAAACCGCCGAAGACGCGCTTGGGCAAACAATAGCTACAGGTAGTAAAACTATAGTAGGTGTCATGAAAAACTTCGATATCGCTTCTGCACATCATGCTATACGCCCGGTCATGTATGAAGGAACAAAAGATGGCTACGTAATGCATATTGCGCTTAATCCTACACAACCGGAAACTTGGAGGACCGCTTTAGCGAAAAGCAAAACAGCTTTCGCCTCTGTTTTTCCTGACGACGAATTTAATTACACTTTCCTTGATGAAACGATAGGAAGCTTCTATCAACAAGAGCAAAAACTATCAAAGCTACTGCGATGGGCAGTTTCGCTATCCGTTCTTATTGCTGGTCTTGGACTTTTTGGTCTCGCTACATTTACGGCAAATCAACGAACAAAAGAGATAGGTATACGCAAAGTATTGGGTGCATCGGTCGGTCAAATAGCCATATTACTTTTAAAAAACTTGCTATTTCTCGTCGGTATAGCCTGTCTGATTGCCTTCCCGATCGCTTGGTATATGATGGACAATTGGTTGAATGATTTCGCTTACCGGACTACTATCAGTTGGTGGATATTTGCAGTTTCAGCAATGGGCTTACTGACTATTGCGACTTTAGTATTATTATCACGAACAATATTTGCGGCCAAAGCTAATCCTGTAGATAGCTTAAGGGACGAATAAACATAGTAAAAATTGATATGTTAAGAAATTATATAAAGATCGCATGGCGTAACTTACGCCTTAACAGAGGCTATTCTACTATCAACATCCTAGGGCTAGCTTTAGGAATGTGCATAGCTCTACTCATAGGTTTGTGGATCATCCAAGAGTTGCGTTATGATCGTTTTTATAGTACGACCAACAGGCTCTATCAAGTCTTTACACTGGATGAATTTGAGGGAAAAAAGCATACCTGGGGAGGTACATCTGCACGAGTAGCTTCACACCTTAAAGAAGAAAGTTCCGAAATTGAAGAGGCTGTACGTATCAGTAATGTCGATATGATGTTAGGGTTAAACGGAGAAAACTTCAAGAGTGATGGTATTTCTGCCGATCCTGCTTTTTTTAAACTTTTTGACTATCATTTTATCGCAGGAGATGCGGAAAGCGCATTGGCAGACCCAACGGATATTGTATTGACCAAATCAATGGCGGAGAAAATTTTCAACAGCACAGATGTTGTGGGGAAAACTTTAGACATGGAAAAGCTAGGCAGTATGCGGGTAGGTGCGATTATAGAAGATATTCCCAATAATTCTCGTTTTTCAGGAACCCAATATTTTTGTTCTTTTGATGTGCTTCGCAAATTGGGTTGGACAATAGACAATGCTACATGGACAGCTTACAATCATCAAACTTTTGTTCTACTACATGAAGGTGCTTCTCTTACAAAGACCAACAATAATATAGCAGATCTGGTCAAACGTCACAACGAAGAAGATACCAAAGCCAGTATATATTTATACCCAGCCAGTCGTTGGCATCTTTATAATAAATCGGAAAATGGTAAAATGGTTGCTGGTAACCTCAATAATTTAAGGATATTCGGCGTTATAGGCATTTTTGTTTTACTAATTGCCTGTATTAACTTTATCAACTTAAGCACTGCCGGTGCGGAACGCCGCTCTAAAGAAGTTGGCGTCCGTAAAGTTATTGGCGCCCAAAAAAGCTCGTTAGTGGGTCAATTTCTAACAGAATCTCTACTATTAGCAGCATTAGCAGGAATTATTGCACTAGCCTTTACTTGGTTAAGTTTACCGTTCTTCAATCAGGTTATGCAAAGTGCTAATCAGATACCTTGGCAATCGTCTCTATTCTGGTTAGGATTTATTGTCTTTATATGTTTAACGGGTATCTTAGCCGGTATCTATCCTGCCTTTTTCCTATCTGCATTTCAGCCTATCAAAACATTAAAAGGTCTTTCTTCAACAGGAAGAAGCTTAAGCCCCCGCCGCACTTTGGTTGTCTTACAGTTTACTATATCTATTTCGCTAGCCATCAGCACTATCATTATCACGCAACAAATACAGTACGGGCAAAAACGGGATAGTGGCTACCAACCTAACAAACTCATTTATGCGTATATGGATGGTAACATACCGAGCAGTTATAGCATCATACGACAGGAATTGCTAGATCTTGATCTTGCTCAAAGTATTACTAAAACACAAAGTCGGATCAGTGCAACCGGAGGCAATAGCTGGGGTTACACATGGCCTAATAGCAAGCCTGAGCATTATGATGTTGTTTTTAATAATATGAGTACGGATGCCGATTTTACAAAAACAATGGGGATCAAGTTACTATCAGGAAGAGATATAGATATCTATAAATATCCTTCCGATTCAACTTCATTATTAATCAACCAAGCTGCTGCTGAACGCATGAACCTGAGCGATCCTATAGGTGCTGAAATCTTTCAAGCAAAAGGCACGGCGTATGAAATAAAATGGAAGGTTGTAGGTGTTATTGCCGATTTCATCAGCGAGTCTCCTTATTCGAAGATCAATCCTATGTTTGTAAAAGGACCTGCAGATTATTTCTACGTTATGCATATTAGGCTTAACCCCAATAAAGATCAACAGCAGGCTTTACAACAGATCAGTGACGTTTTCAAGAAGCACAACCCTAATTATCCGGTAGATTTACGTTTTGTCGATGAAAATTACGCTAAAAAATTTGATAAAGAAAAACGTACCGCAAAACTAACAGCTACCTTTTCTGCTTTAGCCATTTTTATCGCTTGTTTAGGGTTATTCGGACTTGTTGCTTACGCTGTTGTTCAACGAAGAAAAGAAATTGGTGTACGAAAGGTACTTGGAGCATCTATTAGCAGCATTAACACACTGATATCAAAAGAGTTTTTACAATTAGTTATACTTGCTTTTATTATCGCATCTCCCATAGCTTGGTGGGCTATGAACAATTGGCTAGATTCATTCACCTACCGCATCAAAATGGATTGGTGGATGTTTATATTAGTCGGCATAATAGCGACGCTTATTGCACTTATTACCGTTAGTTTACTCGCCATACGTGCCGCACGTGCCAACCCAGTGGATAGTTTGAGGGATGAATAAATATAAATTAAAATTATGATGAATCATTTTTTCAAAACAGCGTGGCGTAATATTACACATGACCGTACTTATTTTCTGACAAATATCATTGGTTTAACGGTGGGATTATTCTCCTTTATGTTACTGGCTAGTTTATTATTTAATGAACTATCTTATGACCGTCAGTGGATACATAAAGACGAACTCTTTCGAGTACGTTCTATTTTTTATGATGCAGATGGAAAAGAGCGATTTAAAAGCGAAACTGCTCCAATAGGACTTGCAAAAGCCTTAAGAAGAGATTTAGTGGAGATTGAAGGTGAAACAAATGTATTGCAGCATCAGCAAGTCTTACTTTTAAATTCACAAACAAAAGCCACGGCTAACCTAAATCTTTTGATTACTGATTCAACTTTTTTTAATCTCTTCGAGACCCAAGCTCTGTCGGGCAATCCGAAACAAACCGTTGGGCACATGAAAAATTTGATATTAACAGCCTCGGCTTATAAACGCTATTTTGGAGAGAAAGAGGTAGTCAGTCAAACTTATGAGACTTTACCTTTAGAGGGAGAATCCGAAACTTATTATATCAGTGCCATCATTGCAGATATACCTCACAACAGCCACCTGCATGCTGATGCGATTTTAGTACAACCTAATAACGACAACTTTGTCCCTGCAAAACACTATACACCCCAAACACAATACATAAAAGTGGCCAAAGGCACTGATATTTTAGCATTAAATAATAAAATAAAAGCATGGTATAATTCTATAAATTCTGACGGAAAATTTGAAAACAATACATTCTTTTTACAATCGATCAAAGATATACACTTGCGTACAGAAACAGGATGGAGTAGCCCCATGCGAGATATCTACCTATTAGCGACCATCAGCATTCTTATTCTCGTATTAATAAGCTTCAATTATATCAACCTCAACTTTGCGCAAGCCTTGAAGCAAAGTACAAACACAGGAGTCCGTAAAGTTCTTGGAGCTACACAGAAACATATTTACACACAATCTGCAACCGAGAGTATTGTATTTTTTGGTCTTGCCTTAATCTTTGCTTTAGGTGCTTACATTTTATTTATACCAGTCTTCGAGAATTATCTAGGCTATCCTTTAACCATGACGTTTACCAGTTCGCTAACGATGTTACTTTCGCTCAGCTTCTTCTGGTTCTCGATCGCTTTACTCATTAGCACATTAGCAGCAAGTAGCCTTGTTAAAACAAAAGTTACAACTGCACTTAAGAAAAAACTTGTCATATTAAGCCTCCCTTTAAAAATGGGGCTCACCCGATTTTTAGTGGTTTTTCAATTTACCACTGCTTTAATTATTGTCTTTGGCATGTTCGCTATGCGAGCGCAATTAAACTATATTGGGAACAAAAATCTAGGTTACAACCCTAAAAACTTGCTGCTGATAGATTTCTCGGATTGGGAAGGGCATGCTCAACGATTCAAACAAACATTGTTACAGCAGCCAAGCATCTCTTCGGCCAGCTATAGCCAATGGGCTCCTTTCGGAGGTTATGTCGATTTTGACAAAGTGAAATCCCCCAGCACAAATAAAGAGGAAACATTTGGAAAATTCGTTGCAGACTTCGACCTTCCACAAACTTTACAACTAGATTTAAAGGAAGGGCGCTACCTCCAGTCAGATTATGCCATGGATAGATTGACTTTCGATCCAGACGATACCAAAGATGCTATTCGAACTAATGTCCTCGTTACTGCAAACATTCTCACTCAACTAAACCTTAGGGTAGACGAAGAGTCTTCCCTTATCCGGCACAAGCCGGTCGGTGTATTAACTGATGTTCTTGGCGCTAGCTTGCACTACCCTTCATTAGGCATGATGATACAAGGACAGTCGGATTGGGCTTGGGACCAGGGCTGCTTATTAATCCGAGTCAACGAAGGTCAAGAACGAGAGGCAGAAATAGCCATAACTAACATATACAAAACATTCTTCCCAAGTAGAACCCTTATGATAAAACAAGTTGAAAACCTAGTTAATCAGCAGTATATCAAAGAAAAAAAACAATACCAACAATTAGCTTTCTTTAGTAGTATCAGCTTATTCATTGCCTTGATAGGAATATTTGGGCTTACAACTTTTACGCTCCAACAACGTGTAAAAGAAATTGGCATTCGCCGGATACTGGGCGCTTCGCTCAGGACTGTTATCCGTCTCATATCTGATTCTTTTCTTCGTTTACTAGTTATTTCCTTTCTCTTAGCCTTTCCTGTTGCTTGGTGGCTTGTAGGCAAATGGTTAGATAATTTCACTTATCGCATTGACATCCCTTATTTTACTTTCATTTTAGCAGGAATAAGCGTACTTATGCTCACTTTAATTGTGGTAAGCACAAAAGTGCTTAAAACAGCAAAAGCCAACCCCGTGGACAGTTTGAGGGATGAATAAATATAAAAAAAACAACTATGTTAAAAAACTATATAAAAACAGCATTCAGACAAATTAGACGCTATAAATTTCACAGCATATTGAGTGTTTTTGGTTTAGGCTTAGCGCTGGCCACCTGCTTATTTATATACACCTATAATAGTTACCAACTGAGTTTTGACCGCTCTTCAAGCGATGCGGACCGCACTTTCTTACTGGTGGAAGACTTAAAGCTTGATAAACTAGAGCACAATAAGGGCGGAGCTATAGCCATGTTTGAAGCTATTAAAAATGAGATTCCAGAAGTTGAACGAGCTATACTCTACACAGACAAACAAGAGTTTACATTAAAAATCGATCAACACCTCTTCAACACAGGTGCAAATGCGGCTTATGTCACTTCTGATTATTTTAATTTTTCAAGTATCCCATGGATAGCTGGCAATAAAAACCAACTGGACGAGCCGTACACGGTCGCTCTTAGTGAGAAACTTGCCAAACAATATTTTGGCAATAGTAACCCGATCGGCAAAACCATTGAAGTTGAAGGAAAGTTTCCCGTGAAAGTAGTCGGTATATTATCCGACAGCCACGATCCTTCAGACTTCCATTCTGACATCTACTTTTCTTGGGCCTCTATGCCAACTTTTAAAAATATTTCAAAAAATGATGGTTTATTTACAAATTGGGGCTATACCAATTCTGCTAATAATATCATCGTAACACTCAGAAACGCAGAGCAAAAGGAAAAAGTAGAACAGGCTATCCATGATCTGGTTGCGAAACATTGGCATAAAGATGTACTCCAGTATTATACATACAAATTATTACCAATCACAGCTTATCATTTTGATAAAGATTATGGCAAAGGCACGCAAGCTTCTCTACTATGGATACTAGCGTTAATTGCTTCGGGAATATTACTCATGGCTATTATTAACTATAGTAATATCGTAGCAGCTCAACAAATTTATCGGAGCACAGAAATGGCTATACGAAAAATTGCAGGGAGTACTAGAAAGCAGCTTTTTTTACAGTTTATTATTGAGTCGTTAATTATTTCCTTGGCTGCCACACTCTTCGGCGGTTTACTTTTCTGGCTCGCATTACACCTAGCCAACCTTAAGCTTTTTCAGCCTGAATACATACAAATTATCTCTTATATCAAATTAATCATATTAGCTCTTGGGCTTTGGTTTTTAGTAGCCTTTATCAACAGCATATATCCTATCCTATTTTTAAACAGAACAACGTTGGTCGGTTCTTTAAAAAAACAAGAAACAGGAAGCTGGAGTGTCAGCAAAACCGGACTTCTTATTGTTCAAAACACCATAGCTATACTTTTAGTTAGTGCTACAGTTGTTGTAGTTTCGCAAGTGCGCTTTTTACAAAACAGTAATATGGGATACGACAGAGAGGCTGTTCTCGTATTTCCACTAAAAATAGATATACTGAAAGATAAAGACCGCATAAACCAATACCTATCTGCACGTAACGATATTACTGCATACACATTCTGTGATAACCCGCCTTCCAATGATAAAGCATGGGGCGGCACTTTTAGATTTGACAATCGGGACGAGTGGGAAACGTGGGCACCTCGTTACGCAATAGCTGACTCTGCCTACATAAAAACATTCGGTATTCAACTAGTCGCTGGGCGCAACTACCGTACAGACGCCGCTACACCCGAGTATCTGATAAACGAATTGATGGCAAAAACATTAGGTTTTGACAATCCTGCTGAAATATTGGGTAAACCCCTACATGCAGGAGGTATGAATGACAAAGAACAGGGTATCATTGTAGGCGTAGTACAAAATTTTAATACCAATAGCTTAAATGAAGATCTATCTCCTACTGTAATAGGTTTTAATGAATCACGGTTAAAAAATCTTGCCATAAAATACAGTGGCAGTAGCCCTCAAAACTTATTGGTTGATCTAGAAAAAAAATGGAACAACTGGTATCCGAATAGTGTTTTAGAATACCAGTACTTGGACGATCGTATAGCACAGCTCTATCAGAAAGAAAGCCTGCTGTTGAAGTTAATATGGATATCAGCTGTAATTTCGCTCATCATAAGTTCAGTTGGCCTTTTAGGTTTACTGTCTATCATGATTGTCAAAAGAACCAAAGAAATAGGTATACGAAAAGTCTTAGGTGCAAGTCGTTTGGAAATTATACGTCTATTATCAAGCAGTTTTATCCGCTATTTAATTGTAGCTTTCATCATTGCACTTCCTATTGGCTGGTTATTGCTTAACCGATGGTTAGAAAGTTTTGTGTTCAAAATACAAATACAATGGTGGATGTTTGCATTTGCAGGAATCACAGCATTGATTATTGCCCTATTGACTATCAGTATACAGGCATTCACAGCGTCAAAGGTAAACCCAGTGGACAGTTTGCGAGACGAATAAGATTAAGTAGCTAAAGAACTTTAACCATGTTATTTATATTTAAAAAAGCTTTCCGCTCACTAAAAAACAATAAGACCAATAGTCTGCTCAACTTATTAGGACTTACCATAGGCCTTACAGCAACCATTCTTATCGCAGTAGTCATCTCCGATGAACTTTCTTACGATCGTCATTGGTCGCATGCGAACGACAACTACCGTCTACTGACGATTATGAAAGATGCAGGCTCCTATCAGGAAAAAGGAGGAACTGTTCCCGGTATGTTAGCACCGGCACTAAAAAACAACTTTCCAGAAGTTGTTGAATACAGCGAAATATATCCCGAACTCAGCAGCTTAAAAATTAGTAGAGGTACCGATGAAGTTATAAAAACGAACATACTACATGCCGATACAGCTGTTTTTCATCTATTAGATGTCAAGCTTATTTCGGCTGACGATTTAATTCCGAGGGGCGACTTAAAAAAGGTTATACTATCAGAAAGCTTTGCCAAGACACATTTTTCAGGAAAAGAAGTGCTGAACAGCAACATATTTGAGGTATCCCCATACGACGATGGGTTACAGCAGTATGTGGTAGCGGGCGTTATGAAAGACCTTCCCGTTAACAGTCATTTACGAGGTGACATGATTCTGCTCAGTGACCGCAAAGAACAAGAACTTAGCAAACAGAATTTTGGACGCTATACACGACATTATATCCAATTAAAACCGGGAACGAATGCGGAAACGTTTGAAACCAAACTTAACACTTGGTTTCAGGAGTTTTGGGGCAGCGATAATATGAGCTTTGCGCTACAAGCTATGCCTGATATTTACTTGAAGACTGATTTCAGTGCCTATCAGCCTATCAAAGGAAGCCTCAGAAACGTATACATCTTCGGAGCAGCGGCTGTATTGCTCCTGCTCATCGCTTGTATGAATTATATCAACCTAAGTACAGCATCACTCAGTAAAAAGCTAAAAGAAATTGCTGTTCGAAAAACCCTAGGTGCTTCTCGCTGGTCTATTATTGCTCAATCTTTAAGTGAGTCTTTATTATTATTCGGCACCGCTCTATTTATTTCTTTATTACTATATATTTTAGCCTTCCCACAGCTCGAAAAGTTTATCGGACACCCCATTGCTTTCCGTATAGAAGAAAACTGGAAACATATCTTTAACCTGCTATTAACCATAACGGGGGTATGCCTGCTTTCGGGTTTATATCCTGCTTTACTTACAGCTGATACAGCTGTACTTTCGGGCTTAAACAACCTATCAAAAGATACAAAACGACATCGTAATTGGCTACGCCAGACGCTTGTTGTCATGCAGTTCAGCATGACCATTGTGATCTTTGTGGGCATAATCGTCGTAAATCAGCAAGTAGAGTTCTTCAAAACAAAAGACTTAGGCTTCAACACCGAAGGCTTAATCAGTATAGACTATGTGTCATGGGATAATAAGGAAAACACTTTAAGAAGCGAACTACAGAAAAATCCTGCCATCAAATCCATGAGCTTTAGTAGTTGGATACCTTCGGAGGGTGCCGGATATATGCTCCGTAATTTTACAGACCCCAATGATCCGAATAAGAAAATAGATCTTTGGTACATAGCTGGCGAGACAAATTTAGCCGAGACCCTCGGCATGCGTCTTAAGAGCGGACGGCACTTAAGTAATTCCTTACCTACGGACGCTATTGCGGCTAATGACTATGATGCAGAAGCTAATGCCATACGACCTGCTGTACTAACAGCTACAGCTGCTGCTTCCCTCCATGCTACAATCAATAAATCTATAGCTGAAGTAAAAATAACTCCTGTTGGCGTGATCGAAGACTTCAACAGCGAATCTTTGCACTCCAATATTGCCCCTACCGTCATTGTAGGCTACAAAAATCCAGAACACGGTGCCTTACTCATCCGTACAGAAATAGGCAAAGAACGGGAAGTTATGCAAAATATCCCCAGCGTTTGGAAAGATATCTATCCAGACAAACTGCTAACCCTAAACATTGTTAAAGAAACGATAGATAAACAATACCAAGCAGAAGACAAATTAAATAAGTTAATCTTTGGTTTTGGCTTACTCGCTCTTCTTATAGCTGTTCTTGGTGTTTTTGGCTTATTAATACATGCTTTAAATATACGAACAAAAGAAATAGCAATCCGTAAGGTTCTGGGAGCTAGCTCATCACGCCTCAGCTATCTATTAGCTAAGGATTTTATTAAAATCTTGCTTCTCGCTATAGCGCTGGCATCTCCGATAGCTTGGCTGTTACTCAACAACTGGCTAGAAAATTTCGCCTATCGCATAAACTTACAATGGTGGATGTTTGCAGTAGCCGTTCTGTTGATTGCAACAACTGTGTTATTAACTTTAAGTATTAATATTCTGCGAGCAGCACGAACTGCACCTGTAGACAGTTTAAGGGATGAATAGTGTATATTTAAATAAAAAACAATAATCTTGGAAGAGAAACAGAATCGTCGCAACTTTGTTAACAACAATAAGAAAATCAATTAAAACAAAAACGTTATGAAAAAAACACTAATTGCATTAATCTTTTTAATTACTAGCACTGGTCTATTTGCGCAAGAACTAGCCCGCAAAGAAACATTTTCACTAAGCGCAATTAAAGATTTAGCTGTGTCAACAACTGGAGGATATATACAGGTTAACGGCGCCAAGCAAGGCGAGGCCTCTGTTGAACTATGGGTTCAAAAAAATGGCATTCGATTTGGCAACAAGGGTGATCTCAAAAAATTACTTAACGAACATTTCGATATCGTAATAGCGCTACAAGGCGGGACATTAACAGCCTCGGCAAAAGCGAAAAAAGGGAAAACAGGTAACAACCCTGTGTCCGTTTCATTCGTAATCATTGTTCCTGAGAAAGTAAACAGCAATTTAAAAACATCAGGAGGCAGCATTACGTTAAACAATCTCGATGGAAACTCAACTTTCCAAACCGCTGGCGGAAGTCTTACACTCAACAAACTTAACGGTACAATTAATGGACTCACATCGGGTGGCAGCATTACAGCGGCTCATTTAAATGGCCCTGCGACCCTCAAAACTTCCGGAGGCTCCATTACTATTAAAGATAGCAAAGGACAACTTGAAGCTCGTACCTCAGGCGGTTCCATCAACCTGAATGACATCGAAGGCCCTATGATTGTCAGTACATCGGGTGGTTCTATAAACGGCAATGATTTAGCGGGTAGCTTACAGGCAAAAACAAGCGGTGGCAGTGTCAACGTCAAAATGGATAAAGTAGTAGACTTACTTGACTTAAGCACGAGTGCCGGAACAATTAACATACGTGTTCCACAGGCGGGCTACAAAGTACAGCTACATGGTTCAGGCATTAGTCTACCGAACGGCTCCAGCTTTACAGGAAAACAGGATAAACGATCAGCGGAAGGAACTATCGGTAATGGTGGCGCTCAAATAAAAGCCAATACTAGTGCGGGAAGTGTCCGTTTGAATTTTGACTAAGGACTAAAGTTTTAAATAAAACATGCTGAACTTCATAATTTGAGCTTGTTCAGCATGTTTTATTATGGCATAGTGATAATAGCCCCCCATTCTCGCAGTTAATCATTAAGGGATAGTAATATATAGACGGAAACAGAGTCTGTATAAACTTACCAGCATTACTTAACTACCTCTCTGTAGATTATACTGAAGATAAGTTTATAAATACGCGAAATGAAGTAAAATCTTTATCTTGCGAATATGGTCAGGAAAGCACAGATATCAGATCTTACAGCGTTATTCAAGCTCTATAACACTCTTTTTCAGCTCATGGAAAAGATGGAACCCAATTATATGAAAACGCCCGAAGAAGAAGAACTTTTCTTAATCAGCGTACTTACTGAAGAAAACAATCTGATTGCTTTCGTATATGAAGAGCATGAAAATATACTTGGCTTTGTAATCGCTAACTTACGTGATTCTCCGGAATACAGTAATTATATTCCTCAAAAAGCTGTTTACCTTGTCGATATTGTCGTCGATGAGAATAGCCGAGATCAAGGAATCGGGAAAGCATTGATTGATCGGGTAAAAGAATGGGGAACAGAAAATGCGGTAGATTATTTTGAGCTGACTGTTTTATCGGCAAACCAAGCCGCTATCCGCCTCTATGAACGAGAAGGTTTAATACCATTCAGTGTAAATATGCGTATGAAAATGAAGTAACCCCTTTTAACTTCTCCATATTAAAGAAGCCAAAAGGGGTATATCCTAATTTTCCGCTACAAATCTACTCCTGGAGGAACAACCTGAGGAGTCTCATTATTTTCTGCACCAGGATATCCAACATTCTGGTTAATAACTCCTTTAACATTTAAATTAATCACATTTGCCGGTATAGGCCATAACATATGATGCACACTAATTTTATACTCCGCCCATTTATGTTTTACGCCCTTATTATAGAAATTATTTTTATCTACAACCCTATCATACCAAAAATTAACTCCTTCCTGTTTTACATTGGAGTTTATACCTCCCGGCCCGGTAATGTTATTTAATTGATACACACGTCCACCAAAAATTTCACAAGGCTTACCTGTTTTAGCATAGGTGTAAGACATCCGTACCAACTCTATATGCCTATTCTCTTCATAATATAACTCCCGAGCACGTTCATCAAGTATCTCTCCAATATTCACGTCAGCTGCAGATAAGGAAGCAGCTCCTGATCTGGTACGAACCTCATTCAAGGCCACAGCGGCATCTCCCAATTGACCTTTCCAGTAATAGGCTTCTGCCATTAATAAATAAACTTCTGCTGTTCGGTACACATACCATGGTGTTTCCCCACCGCGTGCTTCCGAAGATGAAAGAGGATCTGGAACAAACAATTTATAATGGGGCCAAGAAAACCATAGGCGGATCGTATCTTCCACAGGCATGGAGTTACTTTTTACAAAGTTTTTTCCATACCATTGATTATTACTTGTTTTTAGACTTGGATTATTATATTTAAGATCCTCCATACGCTTCCAGCTATCCCTATTGTGATATCCGCGCAAATCATCTTTTTCCTTATCTTTTCTCCATATTTCATTACTAAAATACCAAGTTGGTCTTAATCTTCCAATACCTCTACCATAGGTTTTATTCAGGTCCATTTCTGGGTCAGTTTCACCAGGAGCTAGATTGAGACTGGTGCCCGTCTCACCATCCGGTGTCTTAATACCACCATTATTCCAGAAAGGAACTCCATTTCGCATGGTTGCAATAGTTTGCGATCCATCAATTTCCGGATACGACACCACATACATCAGTCCCTCGGTATTACTCATGTCTAACTTAGCTTCAACACTGTGTAAATCAAACATGAGGTTAGTATTTGGGCGATCTTTATTAATTGTAAAACGGTTGCGCATTAAGGGATTTTTAGCAACGATTTCCTTTCCAACTTCTACGGCTCGATCAAAATCCGTCAATGCCATTGCTACTTTCATTAATAATACGCCAGCTGCCGCCTTTGAGGTTCTTCCCCTATCTACGACCTGAGGTAACCACTCATAGGCATATTCTAGATCTTTTTTAAGTCTCTCCAAAATTGACCACCTGTCATGGGTATAAAAATCATACACAGGCTCTTTTATCTCTCCTTCTAAGAATGGTACATCGCCAAATTGATGTACTAATTTAAAATAACGGTATGCACGTTGAAAATAAGCAGCTGCCAATATCGCATTTCTCTCTTTTTCATCTTTAAACTCTGCATCATCTATTCGATTAATAACCATATTCGCATACTTAATTCCTTTATACCCTTCATCCCAATACCAGCCCAATCGGGTCGTGTTAACATCATTTAAACTAGCGTCTGGCATAAGCGCAATATCCATATCCATCTGTGGACCAGCCTTATCCGTCGTTCCTTCCACAGCTACTTCCGAATGCATAATCTCTGTTAAAATCGGCGCTCCGTCTCCAAAGAATTCATGGCGCATATTTCTTTCACAAGCCGTTAGTGCTGCATACATTCCCTCGGCATTCGTCAGTGCAATATCTGGATCAAAAAAAGCAAGTGGCTTGGGTTTCAACCAGCTATCACTACAGCTCCAAATACTAAGAGAAACACTTGCAGCCACCAATAAGCCTATTTTTTTATATCTTCTTATCATGTTTTATATTCTTTTTTTATAATGCAAAATTAACCCCTAATGAAAATGTTCTCGGTGTTGGCCCCTTCCCTTTATCATCATTTGAATCAGTATGTGTCTCAGCCTCCGGATCTCTAAATTTCCAATGTGGGGCCCAAACTGCAGCGTTACGGACAGCTGCCGATATACGCATGTTTTGAACGTGAACTTTCTTTAACCATTCTGCAGGTACTCTATAAGAAAAAGTGATGCTCTCCAAGCGTACAAAAGATTTGTCTACATAATTATTCCCAATATTTTTTGACCCTATACGTGCATAATCATTAATTGGGTTGGCCGCTGTCCAACGCCCCATATAATAATCTGTTGCACGGTCAGCAAAAACACTATTATTAGCTGCTCTATTAAAGGAGTGGTTTTGGCCCCAATTCGAGTAAAGGAAAAGGGATAGATCGAAATTTTTATAATTGAAATCATTACGTAATGACCAACGGAACCTCGGTGTAGTATACCCTTGAAATACCCTATCCGCATTCGTCATTACCCCGTCTTCATTTTGATCTTTGTATTTAAAATCTCCTGGCTGTAAGCCGTACTTTTTCGCTTCAGCTTCTTCGCCCACCTGCCATACGCCTACTCTTTCATAATCCCATATACGATCCGGATCTTGTCCTATAAACCATTTATTTTTAATATCATCCGCCTCACGTTCTCCTACAATATTTCCAGAAGCATCACGCACAGGTATCATATCCCCATACAGCTTCTTAATCTTACGCCGGTTTACCATAAAAATAGCTGTAGCATTCCAGTTAAAGTTATCCTTACGCAAGATGCTTCCATTCAACGTGAACTCAAACCCATGATTTCCCAACTCTCCTAAATTAGCCGCTACACTATTAAAGCCAATAATATTAGGAAGGGCTCTATCAACTAATAGATCCTTTGTTGTTGCGTTGTAATACTCAAACGCACCACTTAAACGATTACTAAACAAAGAAAAATCAAGCCCTAAGTTATAGGAAGCTTTGGTTTCCCATTTAAGACCTAAATTTTCCATTCTATTAACATAAAGCTGTGAATACAAATAAAGATTTCCTTTCTGATCTATATATGGATGCAGCCCCGAGGTCATATCTGATAATGCGTCATACTGCCCAATATCTCTGTTACCATTTTTACCCCACGAGAGGCGAAGTTTTCCATAATCTAGCCAGCTCGATGCAAATTTCATAAAGTTTTCATCTGAAAAATTCCAGGCAAATGCCAAGGCTGGGAAGGTAGCTCTTGGATTCTGCGCACCAAAAGCAGAGTAACCATCCCGCCTAACAGAGGCTGTTACCATATACTTACTCCTATACGAATAATAAACACGTGCCATCATAGCATCACCAGTCTTATAAGTATCATCACTTTCGTTCAGAGGAACCGATCCAGCCTGTATACGATGCCATCCCAACACGTCGCTTGGAGTATATTTTGAAGCTTTTGCAGAAGTCATCCAAAACTGTCCCTTTTCCGCATTCTGCAACAAAGTAACTTCAAGGCTGTGTTCATTAAAGCTTTTCTTCCAGCGAAGAATATTATCTATCTGCCAATTGTAGGTTTTTTCATTGCGTCGTTCTGAGCTTCCACCTTTGGCTTTCCACTCAGGATTATTTGAAGAGTCGTGGTTATAATATTCTCTATACGATAAATAAGGTGAAAAAGTAGATTGAAATTCTATACCAAATGGTAATTTAACTATTGCATATAAATTTGATGTCAATGTATTATAACGATCTACCCGATCACGAAACATATTGTCATAAAAAGGGTTTAGTGGCGTCACGTCTCCTGTGGGTAAACGTTGATATGGACTATTTGAATCCCCTATATTATTTGACCCATAAGGAGAAATAATAGCAGATTGTCCCCACTCCGCGGCTAAAAATCCTTCATTACGTGCTGCAAAATTATTGTTTGCACCAACCTTTAGAAACGGAGCGATTTTAGCCTCTAAGTTTAAACGGGTACGAAAATTCTTAAACCGATCCCCCACTACAACACCTTCCCTATCGATATGATTGAAAGAAAGATAGTAGCTGCTATGTTCTGAACTATTGGACACACTTGCCGAATAATCCTGCTGAAAGCCATTATGAAAAACCAAATCTTGCCAATTTGTTAAATTATTGGCCATGTAATTATCAATTTCTGGTGATTTAAGCTCCAGACGAGAAAGCCAGCTCCTTAACAATTCTTTTTCGCTCACCGAGCTTACTGGATCTTTTTGATCATAATTATACCAATCTAATTGATTAACACCAGTTAATTTACGAGGGTCAACAAACATTTCGGGATGATCACTAAGATATTCATCCGTACGTCTCCCTATCTCATAATCATACCGATACGCTAGAAATTCTTCCCCTGTCATTACTCTGGGCATTTTTGCATTTTGAACCACACCTACATTTGCATTAAAGGAAATCATGGGTTTACCAGTCTTACCTTTTTTAGTAGTAATGAGGATCACACCATTTGCTGCTTTCGCACCAAATACAGCTGTGGCACTAGCATCTTTTAAGATATCAATAGATTGAATATCATTAGGGTTAAGATCTTCAAAACTACCATCAAAAATCACTCCATCTACAACAGTTAGTGGGCTACTTCCAGCCTTTAATGTCCCTTTACCACGCACAAGCATAGGTGCATCGCCTTTTGCCGTACTTCCCTGACCAATGATCATCCCCGCTGCATTTCCTCGAAGAAGATCTTGTACAGAGCGTGGCGCCTCTTTCTCCAATTTATCAGCTTGAACAGATGATACAGCACCTGTTAAATCTTTACGTTTGGCGGTTCCATAGCCCACTACTACAACCTCTTCCAGATCTTCTAGAGATTCGGTCATTATAATTTCCACAGTACTCTGTCCTGCTAATCGCTCTTCACGGGACTGATACCCGCCATGGCTAAATACAAGAATACCAGAACTTCCTTGTTTCAGATTCAACTGAAACTTTCCCTCTTCATTTGTAGACGTACCTGTTGTACTTCCTTTTAATATAACGGAAACAGATGCTAATGGTTCACCACTCTTATTACGTACTGTCCCAACTATTTCCTTTTCCTGGGCCAATGCCCACAAAGAGAAGAAGGTCATTAATAATAAGATAACATTTCTTAATGATATCATAATTGCTTTTTTAATGGTTTAAAATTAAACTTAGACTACGCCAGACTGATCTTTATAAGATATTTCAACCTCTCTTAGGAAAAATACCGGCACTTGTATTTAGATTTAGTTATAATCAAACATAAAAATTATAAGATTTTCGAAAAAGAAACAGTCAATAAATATTTACGAAATCGTTGTAGCTCCACCGGAACAAATACATTAAAAACAAAACCCATAAACAGCTAACAAACAGCGCAATAATAAAACTAACCCTCCTAAAACTTAATATTTTTGAAATACGCCAATATGTAGTCCCTGTTCAGTGTCGTACATACAACTGTCCGAAAACGAACAGTATCCAATCGAACATTATCACCAAAACCATAATAAACAACCACTTACATAAAAGGCACGTCGCTTGCAACAATTTTTTTAGGGTTTTAAAAAAGTATTATGGTACGTAATCATATAAAAATCGCATGGCGTAACTTGTGGAAAAACAGCAGCTTCACCTTGATTAATATTATTGGACTAGCTATAGGTATGGGTGCAGTTTTAATTATAGCACTGTGGGTAAAAAGTCAATGGCAATATGATCGTTTTTACAGTAATTCTCAAGATATTTACAAGGTATGGAATCATTATAAAGATGAACAAGCCGTAACTGTTCACGATATCACAGCAGGAGCTGTAGCAAAATCCTTAGCAGATGAATATCCCGAAGTACTGCATACTGCCAGATTATACTGGTCATCAAGTGACTTACTTTCTTATAACGGGAAACATATCAAGTCTACGGGTAATTCCACAGATAAATCTTTTCTGGAAATTTTTGATTTCCCTTTGTTAAAAGGAGAACGCAGCACCGTTCTGGCAGAAGAAAACAACATCGTACTGACTGAAAGCTTAGCAAAGAGTTTATTTGGTAAAACGGATCCTATAGGCAAAATAGTTACCCTCAATAACAAAGATCCTTATCTCGTTTCAGGCGTCGTTAAAGATCTTCCCGGCAATACTACTTTTGACTTCAACTTTCTTATTCGTATCAGCCAAGCCGATGAACAGTTATATAGTGATTGGAATACAAATACTTTTTATACCTATGTTAAGCTACAGGAAAACACAAATACGGAGCAATTCAACAAAAAACTAAGTTCATTTTTAAAAAAATATGTACCTGGTAAAGACCACAGTAAACTTTTCCTATACCCGATGTCAAAAATGCATTTATATGGAAATTTTGAAAATGGTATTCCTTCAGGAGGCAAAATTGAGCAGGTACAGCTCGTCGCTGGTATAGGTGCATTAATCATACTTATAGCTTGTATCAATTTCGTCAATCTCAGCACGGCACGTGCTCAGCGTAGAGCCAAAGAAGTAGGTGTTCGGAAAGTTATAGGAGCAGGAAGAAAAAGCTTAATAGCTCAGTTTTTAACCGAATCCGTCTTATTAGCTTCCATAAGTGGAGCAGTCGCTATTCTTATTTCCTTTGTAGCCTTACCTTTATTTAACCAATTACTGGACACTCCCATAGCACTTGATTTTTTTAACCTCCCTTTTTTCTTACTTCTAATAGCTTGTATATTGCTAACCGGCCTATTAGCCGGGATATATCCGGCCTTTGTACTATCTGCTTTTGATCCTTCAAAAACATTAAAAGGATTGACCCTGAAAAACAAATGGGGTTTTAATCTGCGACAATCATTGGTAGTAGTACAATTCAGTATTGCACTCATGCTTATTATTGCGACTATTATCGTTCGTATGCAAATTGTTCACGGTATCAATCGTGACATAGGCTATGAAACAAGCAATTTAATAGAGATTCAAGCTGAGGGCAATGCAGACAAAAATTTTGAAGCAATAAAAACAGAACTCCTGCAAAATCAAGCTGCTGAAGAAGTAACACGCACTGGTTGGACCATAACCGGGGATTACTCTAGTGCAGGAGGAGGATATCGATGGGAGGGCTCTACGCCTGAACAAGAGAAAAACATGGGGTTTCGCCTGTACCGTGCAGAAAGTAACTTTATTCGTACTTATGGCTTACAACTTATTGATGGCCGTGATATAGATTATGCACGCTTAGCAGCAGATAGTACAGCTATACTGCTTAATGAAAGTGCAATAAAAGCCATGCAAATAGATCAACCTATAGGGAAAATAATATACCGAAATGAACAGGAATATACTATAGTGGGAGTTTTTAATGATTTTATCTTAGGGTCACCGTACGAACCAATACGCCCCATGTTAATTAATGCTTCTCATAATTTTCTATTTAACATAGCCATACGTCTGAACACGCACCAAGACCGTAAAGAAAATCTACAAGCTATAGAACAGGTATTCAAAAAATTTAACCCCCAATATCCTTTCAATTATCGTTTTGTTGACGAATTGCACCAACACAAATTTAAAGGTGAAAAGCAGATGGCAACACTAGCCATGACCTTCTCTATCCTTGCGATCTTTGTATCTTGCCTTGGTCTCTTTGGTCTATCGGCCTATATGGCAGAAACACGAAGTAAAGAGATAGGCATACGAAAAGTATTAGGAGCATCTATTGCAGGTGTAATTGTCATGCTTTCTAAAGATTATATTAAGCTTGTCACACTCGCTTTAGTTATAGGCTCTCCCCTTGCTTGGTGGGCAATGAATAAATGGTTGAACGATTTCACATACCGCATCAATATCCCTATTTGGATATTTATTGTTGCGGGTACTGTTGCAATCACTATTGCTTTACTTACGGTTGGAACACAGGCTTTACGTGCCGCCCGAGCAAATCCTGTAGACAGTTTGAGGGATGAGTAGTAAAATTATTAAGATATGATAAAAACATATTTAAAAAACTTAAAACGTAATATAGCAAAGAAGCCTTTAAACAACATAATCAATCTGTTGGGTTTAAGCAGTGCTTTCACGTTTTCATTGCTAATCGCTGCTTTTGTATGGAACGAAACACATGTAAATGCTGATTTAAAAGATATTGAGCGACAATATTTACTACATAGTGAAGCCACAGGTATCACTACTGCTGGTTTACTTGCTCCGACCTTAACTCAAGATTATCCTAATCTTGTTGAAGATTACTTTCGCTTTGATGGTATACAAAGTATAGCTAGTTACAATAATAATAAGCATAATTTATCCGCTATTATTGCCGATGACAGTTTTTTCAACATGTTCGGCTTCATTCTTCAAGAAGGGAATCCAGAAACCGCTCTTACTCAGCCTGACCAAGTGGTACTAACCTATGAAACTGCACTTCGATTTTTCGGACGGACCACAAACATTCTCGGAGAACAGCTTGAAATAAACAATTTCAATGAGGAAAAAAAGTTATTCCATGTGAGCGGGGTGTTAAATAAACTTAGCGAAAACTCTGTCATTGATCTTATCGCAGATAGTCCGACCGAAATTATTTTCCCTTTAAAAAGTGGAGATTTCTTAGGCCGTAACCTCGATTCATGGGAAAATCCCTACATCGCTTCTTACATAAAACTTAAAGAGGGAGTAGCTACAGCACAATTGAAAGCTCCGATACTAAAGCTTTTGGACACTCATATGCAGGCTGATCAACAAAAGTTCTTAGGACAAACTAAGCTATCAAACCTCAGCACCTACCATTTAGAAAAAGCTAATGCTAGCATTAAAAACATGCTCATTACCCTGAGTTTAATCGCAGGCTTTATACTACTCATGGCCAGCGTAAACTTTATCAATATAAACACTAATTCGGCAACAAAAAGACTTCGAGAAATCAGTGTTCGTAAAGTACTGGGCGCAGATAAGTGGCACCTACGTTTACCTATCCTTCTGGAGTCTCTACTTTTTGTAGGGCTTTCGCTGCTAATCTCTATTGCATGCTATCCCCTACTCTCAAAATGGAGCAGTGCATTGTTTGGAAAACAGCTTCCACCTCTGTATGTCTTCGACATGAACTTTTGGCTTTACACCCTTGCCATTGCTCTACTCATTTCAGCTGTTGCAGGTATCTACCCTGCATTTAGGCTTTCATCACTCCCTACAGGTGATGCACTTAAAGGTAAGATTACACACCCGATTGAAAACACCCTTATTAAAAAAGGGCTAGTCAGCTTTCAGTTTGCTGTGACACTTACTATTTTGATCTGTTCAGTTTATATTTTCTATCAGATCAAGGTTATACACTCCAGCAGCAAATTAGGATACGACAAAGACTTGCTCATAACCGTTACTACGCCTCGCAATTGGTCACATGAAGGGCTACAACAAATGAATGACATTAGAGATCGACTGTCACAACACAGTAGTATTGCTTCTATTAGTCTCTCTTATGACATCCCTACAGCTATGGGGTCAGGCATTGACGCTGTAAAAACAAATGCTGCTGCGACACAAGAGCTCCCTGCCCAGTATATTTTTGCTGATGAGTACTTCGCAACTACATACAAAATACCCATGTTGGCTGGCGAATTTATTGGCAAAGAAAAGGGGTACAACGGCGTGGTCATAAACACTATCTTAGCGAAAAACATGGGTTATTCAAACCCATCTGATGCTGTTGGAAACACTATTTTTATTCCAGCTTATAACACCGAGATCACAATATCAGGCGTAACCGCCGATTTCTATAGCAATTCTCTACACAGCCCAATGCTTGCCACCATCTGGCTACCTATGGTTTCCAGACCTATGTTTCGTTTTTTCTCTATACGTCTGATGCCTGGTGATCTGAAACAAACTATTTCTAACATAGAAAACGAATGGCACAAGATAATGCCCGATGCACTCTTCCAATACAATTTTATGGACGAGCGGCTGGCTGTCCGTTACCATACGGAGAGTAGAATACAACAAGCGGGTATCGTTGCAACAATACTAACATTAATAATTACCCTATTGGGAATATTCAGCCTATTAGCTCAGCGCATAGAATTAAGTATAAAAGCAATCGGCGTACGTAAAGTATTGGGGGCAACTGCAAATCAAATCAATGGATTATTCATCCGTGAAATAGGCTATCTCTATTTAACCGCTTTACCCATTTCCTTACTTGCATCTTACTGGATAATCAATAAATGGCTCAATAACTTTCAAGAAAAAACAAGTTACGATATTTTAAAAACTAGCGTTCCTATACTACTTTTAGCTATTACTGTAATACTATTGATCAGTCTGCAAACTTATAAAGCTGCCCGGGCAAATCCGGTAGATAGTTTAAGGGATGAGTAAAGTAAAAAAGTCGAATAGCTAAATACTATTCGACTTTTTCACAAAATCATTACACACGATATCTTATGTTAGTCTGTATCCTCAGTAAGATCTTCTTTAACAAGTTTCTCCACAACAACAACATCATTCTTAGTCGATGGATCTTGATAAACATAGGACAAATTAAAAGACTCGTCCTCTTCGTTATAGTAACAATTCGTTTGATCGCTAATTAATAAGGTTTTCGAAGAAAGCGATATAGAATTATCCGTATTTTTTCTCAGCATTATTCTATAATCATTATTAACTTTGAGCTCTGGTTTTATGTCAACATAAATTATCACCTCCTTATCAGATGCCGCCCTGAATTTTTTCACGGCACTTACATTATTCCCATCGAGCGTACCAACCATTCTGTAATCACCAGAATACTGATTCGTTAATACAACATGATATAATAACTTATCCATCTTCATATTAATCGCATATCGGCTTGTATTAATCAATTTGAAAGGGATTGCGTAAGTCAGATAAGGATCTAAACCTATTGGACTTATCTCAAAATTTAGCAACCCGTATTCTTCCCCTTTAGGAATCACTGCTTTTAGGTGCTCATAAGTCAAATGTTGTTCAGGTAGCAAAGTATATGGTTCATCATTCTCTCCTAGTTTATTATTCTCAACGGCGATTATTGCATCATCTATTAATAGTTCAACTTGAATGTCCGCATCTGGCATTTCCATACCAGAACAGTAAATGCTAATTGATTTACTATTTATAAATTTCTCGAATTTAACTTCCTCTTTTAAAGGTTCTCCGCTTCCCACAAGGTAAAGTTGTTTTTCACTTAATTCGCCAAAACTATCTTTATTACAGGAAGAAAAAAACATATAAAAAAGTAGCATTGTATTAAATATATTTCTAGACATAAAATTTGTAGTTATTATTTCCACTCTTAATTATTTACCAGCCAGGATTCTGAACGATATTTTTATTTTTCACAATATCTGTTCGAGGAATCGGCCAAATATATTGCTTTCTACTAAAGTTTCGTTTTAAATCTCTCACCAAGGTACGCTTGAAGAATTCTTCTCTATTTGCTTTCGTAGCATTAATATTCATACCCAAGACAGGCTGATTATCTTCGGTTTCTGCTATTTTCCATCTTCTAGTATCAAAAAACCTTCTGCCTTCAAAAGCTAACTCAATCTGTCTCTCTCTTCTTAACTTGAGTCTAGCTGTTACCTGATCACTAAGTTCTAAAGCAGATACTCCAGGCAAACCTGCGCGATAGCGAATCATATTTAAATACTTGCTGATTTCGGCAGTGTTTCGAGAAACATGTTGTCCATAAAAGGTATAACTTCCCGAAAGTTCATTAAGGGCCTCTACATAATTTAGGTAGACTTCAGCCAATCTAAAAAGTAGATATACCTTGCGTGTCTGCAATGACCCTCCCCCGTAAGCCAAATTATCCTCGGGATTCAAGAATTTTTTAATTACATAACCCGTTAAAGTATAATTCTCGGCATCAGAACCTCTACCTTCGTTCCCATCGAAATAATATTCAACAACAAAATTCTTAACCGCATTATTCGTCGCACTAGTTCCTTCCCAAAAACTCCCGTTATAACCAATTGATGCGTAAAAGCGAGGTTCTCTATTTACGTACATCATCGCTGTTCCTGATGATGTAAAATCATCGCCTGTGGCGCTAAAACCATTCTCAGAATAAGGGTATTCCGCACTTGGAGTATAAATATCTTGACCATCTCTTGTATAATATGCGTCAACTAACTTTTGTGTGACTCCTGCTCCAGACCATCCTGACATATTTTTCGGCATACTAAAACGTATACTATTATTAAGTTCAGTGCTGTTACGAACGAAAATTGCTTCTGTATTCATACTTGGAAGTAATGTACCTCCTGCAAACAAATCTCTATAAGATAAAAATGGGTCAATATTACCTGCGCCATTAGGAAAGTCTAAAGTAGGTACAGCAGCTGGCAAGGAAGCTGTTTCATTTGTTTTCGGTACAGTATACAGCTGGTAAATCCCTAAATCAATCACTTCTTTCGCTGCCGCAGCTGCTTTAGCCCATTTTTCTTCCTGATAAGTTTGGTTGATAAAATGCTTACCATCCACGTTCAAAAAGTCTGCATACTGCGTATTTCCGTTAAAAAGTGGGCTCGCAGCATATAAAAGTAATCTCGACTTAACAGCTAAAGCAGCACCTTTTGTCGGCCTTCCGACCCAGGAAGGATCTTGATTTAAAGGAAGTTCATTTACCACCGCATCCAATTCGGCAACCACATACTCCACCGACTCATCAAAAGTATTTCGCGGAAGTAACAATTCAGAAAGGTCCTTATCAAACGACAGCGGCTCATCAGGCAATAGCGTAACTGGTCCATACTGCATAATTAAGTAGTAATAAAAATAGGCTCTTAAAAATCTCGCCTGTGCTTTTAGCTCCTGCTTCTCCACCTGCTTCATATCAAGTACT
The DNA here is from genome assembly GCF_026711005.1 of Sphingobacterium sp. UT-1RO-CII-1. Lineage (GTDB taxonomy): Bacteria > Bacteroidota > Bacteroidia > Sphingobacteriales > Sphingobacteriaceae > Sphingobacterium. Next base: position 89,597 of record NZ_JAPPVJ010000001.1, read on the forward strand.
TCATCCACCCTAGCTAAAAATGTATTAGCAGATCGAATACCTTGATATAAAGGAGTCCAAGAATTAAAAAATGGCAAGGAAGCATCGTAATCTCCAGAGGCGTAGTAGTTTGCTGGAATATCAGATCTCATCCATCTCCATGCTCCCTCATCAGAAGCTCCAACCCAAGGGACACCATGACTAACAAACTTGCCCTCATCAGGAATGCTGCTATATATGGTGTATAAGTAACGCTCAGCAAAGACTTTTTTGGTAAACACAGTATCCATGTTAAACATATCGTTAATGTAGGGATCTACATCCAAAAACTTCTTGCAGGATGCAGTAAAGAACATTATACATGATATGACTGCTATTATTAAAAAATTGAAGTTTTTCATTCGTTTATTTTATTTTTTTTACAAAAACACCCTCTATTTGGGTTATATATTGATTGTAGCATTATTGATTTATTGACTTTAAAAACGAACCTCTAACCCCATGTTAAACGTTCTTGAAATCGGGTAAACGGCTCCATTACTACTTGCCTGCTCAGGATCCCATAATTTAATACTATCCCAAACCCATAGGTTAAAACCTGTTGCGTACACTCGAACATGGCTCATTTTCAAACGCTTTATAAAGTTATTTGGTAAAGTATAGCCCACTTGAATTTCCTTTAGCCGCAGATATCGGGCATTTGCAAGCCAAAATGTAGAGTTACGATTATTGTTCAAATTTTCTCCATAATCTAGACGAGGAAAGCGAGCTTTAGGATTTTCTGTATTAGGATCACCCGAGTACCAACCTGGGGTCCATCGCTTTGAATCATCATTAACAATTTCAAGTATATTTCCAGTTTCTCCACCAGCAAAGGGATACATTCCTGCTCCTCCTAAGAAAAAGTTGGATTCACCTGCCCCCTGAAATCTGAATGCGAACGAAAAAGACTTATACGATATTTCTGAGCCAAAACCATAAATTAATCCAGGAACGGAGCTTTTGCCAATTGGAACGATATCATCATCATCGATTTTCCCATCAGCATTCACATCCTTATACTTAATATCTCCAGGTCTAACCTCTCCATAGTGCTTTGGGCTACTAGCTATTTCTAGTGAATCACTGAACAAACCTAAAGCAATTAACCCTTTTAACTGACCGTAACGTTGTCCCTTTGAGCCTTGATAAGGAAATCGGGGTTCTGGTTCATCAAAATTGATTATCTCTCCTTTATTATAAGTCACATTCCCCCTAACAGTAAGAAAAAGCTCGCCCAATTGCTGCTTAAATGCAACGGAAGCATCAATCCCTTTATTGGCCATAATACCTACGTTGCCCCAAGGATTAGACCTCACCCCAACAATATCAGGTAAAGTGGTTCTCTGCATAAAAATGCCTGAGCGCTTCTCTTTAAACAAATCAATTTGAGCGGTAAACTTATTAGCAAAAAGCTCTAAATCTATCCCTAGATTGGTCTTCTTAGCAATTTCCCAAGTTAAATTATCTGCCCCTAAATCACCTTCAGTCAATCCCGCAAAACCATTATTTCCATAGTCTCCGAAAGTGCCACCTCCTCCTGCTTCTAAATTTACAAACGAAATGTACGGAAATCTTTTACCTCCTCCAATCTGATCATTTCCGACTTCACCATGCGAGCCACGAACTTTCAATAACGAAATAAAAGAGAAGTTTTTCTTAATATAATCTTCTTCTGAGATGACCCAGCCTGCTCCGATGGAAGGAAAAAAACCATACTGACTCTTTTTCTCGAAATTTTCAGAACCATTATATCCAAAATTTACCTCCAATAGATATTTGGAGCGAAAGCCGTAGGTAGCTCTTCCAGCCACCCCTTGTATACGATAAGGGATGGAGGCAATTTCATCATTTGCATTACTTCTTACGAGATCAGATTGATTATAAAGTAATAATGCAGAAACATCGTGATCTCCAAAAGTATGACTATAGTTAATAGCCCCCTCTAAATAATTACGTCTATCACCGTGTGCACTTTTACTAAATTGCAAAGGTGTTTGTTCTGTGACTTTTCGGAGTATAAGATCTCCATTCCGATCTCTTTCTCGCGATGCTCTCCAAAGCTCTGGAAACTTTGTCCGATTAATATCGTGATGGTTATTGGCATCAAAAGAATAAAGTACATGAGCTTTAAGCCCTTTTAACAAAACTGAAAGATCTTGGTTGACACGCAAATTTGATTCTATTCTATTCGTCCAGTTTTTTATAAAGCCCGTTTGACTGAGTAATACGTAAGGATTTGCCATATTTCCTGCCCCATAAGATGCCATCTCTCCACTTGAATAACGAACAGGCACAGTTATAGGCGTCAAGTTTGCAAGACTCCCCCATATATCTGAAGAACCTATTCCAGGAAAATTTCGATCAGAAACGTACCCTCCCACCCCAACGGAGGTTAATGTACTTTTCGTAATATTGATATCTACGTTGGTTCTAAAACTGTAGCGATTTAAGTTTACATTTGTATTATACTTATTTAAGTCATCAAACTTGTACAAACCTGACTCATTATAATATGCTGCTGACACATAATACCTTGCCGTTTCTCCGCCACCACTAGTACTAACGTTAAAGTTTGTATTATTCGTAGAGTTACGCATAACATAATCTCTCCAATTAATATCGGGATAGATATCTGGGTCTAAACCATGCTTAATAATCTCCAACTCTTCTCTAGAGTACAAAGGACTTAATTCCCTAACGGCTCTCGCTTCATTTGCTAATCGTGCATAATTATAGGAGTTTTCAAAATCCTGGAGCCTTGCTGGGGATAAATAACCTCTCTCCAAACGGGTACTAAATGTTGGTTTTCCTTCTTTACCTTTTTTCGTCGTGATCAAGACTACACCATTCGCTCCTCTAACTCCGTAAACAGCAGTGGCGGCAGCGTCTTTAAGAATTGTAAATGATTCGATATCATCTGCACTAATATCGTCGATACTCCCTCTATCTATACCATCGACTAAGACTAGAGCCCCTTGATTTGCTCCGAAGGTATTAATCCCTCGAATCCAGAACGTAGAATTGCTATATCCTGGCTCTCCAGATTTTTGTTGCGTGATTACCCCAGCCACCTGCCCTCCGAGAGCATTCGTTATAGATGCTGTCGGCGTTTTTAATGCTTCTGGTGCTACCGTCGTCAGCGCAGCAACAGTACTTACTTTGCGTTGTGTTCCGTAGCCCACCGCTACCACCTCATCTAGTTCATTATTACCAACCTCTTTTAGAATGATTTCAATGTTTAAATTGGTCCCATTAAAGAAAAACTCTTTCTTTTCATATCCCACACTTGAGAAAACAAGAACCTCGTTTTTCACTGCTCTTAATACAAAATGCCCTTGATTATCTGTAGAAGTTCCAAAACCAGGCTTATTCTTCACAATAACACTGACACCATCTATCGGTCTTTCTAAACTATCTTTTACGAGGCCTTTTAATTCAACAGCTTCTTGTGCATACACATTACACTTTAGTAAGCAATTTAGTAAAAGTAATAGGTATATATATAATTGATTGATTTTCAACATTATTCTATAATTATGGTTCTTAATCTATGATTTTTAGAATCTGCAACGTACATGACACCCTCACTATCAACAGCTAACCCAGTAGGCTCATTAAATAAAGCAACAGCAGGAAGACCATCTGAATACCCTGCTTTACCCATCTGGCCTGCATATGTAGTAACGTTACCAGCTGCATCAATTTTTCGAATACAATGGTTTCCACTATCTGCTACGTACATATTGCCTTCGTCATCAAAGACCATAGCTTCAGGTTTGTTAAACCGTGCGTGTAGACGTGGCCCATTACTTATGCCAGCTACTCCTTGCCCGCCAGCAAAGAGTTCTGCTTTTTTCGTTTCAGGATTATACTTAATGATATGATGACTGCTCGTTCTTGCTATGTACAAATTCCCCTTTTTGTCTAGTGCCAATCGATCTATCTCGTTGACATTCGTTCGATAAGCCTCCCCCAAACTAGAAAATGAAGTAGCATCTACCATTAAAATCTTTCCTTCAGTATACTCCTGTATATAAAATATATTACGTGGCTCATCTAGAACTATATCGAGCGGATAAGAATACTCATTCTTTATATCCGAAAAGCTCAGAACCGGTTGCCATGAATTCGAAGGCGGTAGCTTAAAAATTATTTTTGGTGCACCATCCCTATCAACCACGTAAGGAACATTCTCTCCCTTTTTGAAAGTCATACCATGTGCAGATTTTACGACATTAGCCGGTATCGTACTAACCTTATTGCCAACAACATCTACGATTCGTAGGTTTTTAGAACCAGGATATTGCATTACGAATAAAGTGTTTTCTTCATCGATATTTAGATAACGAGGATTATTGTACATTGCTTGAGTTAAAGCACCATCGGTATCACCACCCGAACCATCCGCATTAATTTTGCCAGATACCGTACTAACTGTTTGCAACAATGTGTACAAATAGGGTGTATTAAAGGTTTGCTGTTTGTCTAAAAGACTAACGGTAATGTCATTGGCTGGATCTAAACGACGAGGTGATATTACATAGATTCGGGTCGGACTAACGCCGACTACCGAAGCTTCTTTACCTCCAATTAATACCTTAATTAATTCAGGATCATTACCGAAATTTTCCCCAGAGATTACAATCTTTGACGCGGCAGAACCCACATGCGGAGAAAAATCAGTTAACACTAAAGGTAAAGTTGGGTCATGTGCTCCCTCAGAAGTTTCAGATGATTTACTGCACGACAAACAAAAGGTCATTATAAAAAGACCATAGAGACTTCGTTTAATATTCATTTTTTAAACAGGTTTAATTGATTAAAAGTTATAAACAGCTTATTTTCTCAAAACAGCCACTCTTATACTTCGTTTACTTTTTCGGTTTTATAAATGTTAATTTTTATTATGACAAATCTAAATCAATCAAAAAGTGTTTACTAAAACTAAACTTACCATTATTACAACTTTTCTGTTTTTAGTATAACTCAACAAATCTTTATTTAAAAAATCCATATACTCGATACTAATCCCAGAGAACAGAATCATATTAATACATTGTTCTTCTATACTCTTAAACACATCTTTGAAACTGTTTTAAAAAATAATCTAAAATAAAGGAGCGTTATTACTATAATACTATTGATCAGTCTGCAAACTTATAAAGCTGCCCGGGCAAATCCGGTAGATAGTTTAAGGGATGAGTAAAGTAAAAAAGTCGAATAGCTAAATACTATTCGACTTTTTCACTAAACTTATATCTTCTTTTATTCTAATCGCCTCAAATCTTCCTGAAGGTAATACCACCTTCCCCACTCTTCACTATTTGAAGCTCGGGTTCGATAACGATAATACAGCATAAATCTCTCTCTTTCCTTATCATAAATATTCAAATAGGGAAAATTCGGTTCATCTGATGGCGGAGAAAGTTGCTCTACTTCTAGCAATTTATTTTCAGGAGCATAACTTTCTATAGTTACTTTACCACCCTCAGAAATTTTCAATCGCAATGCATTATTATTAATACTTGTCACCTTATCAGTATCAACATTATTATTAGCAATAAAAATTCGAACTTCATTGTTTGATAAAGGGAGCATAATTTTTGATGTTGATGTTAACAAAACATTATTGTAAGTCGTTCCTACAGTATCCAAACGATAACCTTTTAAACTATAGTATGTAGTTTTTCCAGTTGTTGCAAACTCATTTCTAGTTCGTATACGCATTAAAACATTTTTTTTATCTTCTTGTATTTTATAAGCAGATACTGTTTTAATGGACAAGGGTATCATAAAAATAGAATCAGGAGAAAGGCTTGCAAGAACTTCCGATTTAATGTAAACTGGTAATAAGCCCGTATATTCACCTTTTTTTAAAGTCAGCTTATAGGATTCAATTCGGTAAAAATCAGGATTTAGCACTTTCGCAAACTTCTCCTTGTCTTCATCAAAAGTATACTTATTAAACTTAGATAAAAGTTCTGTATCTGGTTCCAATTCAATATGCACATCTTCTCCCACTGGCTTTGAGCCACTACTAGAAAAAGCAACATAACGAACGTTTTCTTCTTCACTATAAGAAAATTCTTCCTCATCCACATTATTAGTTCCACTTACAATATAAATCATTTTCTCATATTGCTCTATGTCAAAATACTCTGTTCTATCACACGAAGTAACTACCATTAATATTAGCAGACTATATATAGAGCGTATTGTTTTTTTAAAAACTATCATATTTAATATCTTAATAAATTACCAGCCAGGGTTCTGATCAAAATCTTTTATCTTACGAACTTCGTTCTTCGAAACGGGGAGCCAGATCATTTTCCTATCAACAATTCGCTCACGGACGGCTCTATGATTTATAGCGACCCTCTGATGAAAGCCTGATTGTGGAGCTTCGATATTCATCCCAACAATAGGTTCTCGTTCTATTTCCTCATATTTCCCCCATCTTCGCACATCATAATACCTCCTATTTTCAAACAAAAACTCAATCATCAGCTCACGCTCGATCAATTCCTGCACTTTTTCAACGGAAGCTACTTCTTGATCTTTCATTCCTGGTAGCCCTGCCCGATACCGCACCTGATTAAAACTTTCCTTTATCTTTTGCTGATCACGTCCCACATTAAAAGTTTGCCCTCCCAGCTCAATAGTATGGCTTTGAGTCAGATGGTTTGAAGCTTCCGCAAAAGCCAATAAAATTTCTGCATAGCGAATAATAGCATACGATTTATCCATTACCACACCTCCTGTCCCTTTCCATGCATCATCGGCATGTACATATTTTGTCAAAACATAACCAGATATTGGATAATCTTGACTATTTGACGAAGACCCCGTTTTTCCTGAGTTAGCCCCTAAAAAGTATTCAATGATTTGATTTTTATACCTTCCCTCACTTGTTGTATTAGCAGTCCAATACCTTCCAGAAAAACCTATATTGGCATAAAAACGCATTTCCCTATTTTGATACATACCATCTACTTTGGAAGGACGTAGTGTATAGCCTGAAAACTTAATATCTCCACCTGAACCAGCCTGATTTTCTACATAAGGATAGTCTTTACTGGCATTACTTATATCACGACCATCAACCATATAATATGCATCCACCATTTTTTGCGTAACAGATAATCCATTCCACCCTCCCATTAAATCAACATTAAAGGCATGTCTAGTCGTTGCTTTAACTGCCCCTGAATTGCGTGCCCAAATAAACTCTTTATTCCTAAATGGCACAGTTTCACCCGTAAACATATCATTATAAGAACGAAACGGATCAATGTTCGCTGCGCCATAAGGAAAATTATTAGATGTTAAATTTACATCTCCAGTTCCTGTGGGTAAAGGCATCGTGTCGTCTTCCTTATCTACTGTATGAAGTTGATAAGCATTCATTTCGATCACACGAAGGGCAGCAGCAGCGGCTAATGCGTATTTTTTTTCGTCATACTGTTGCGATACATAATGCTGCCCATCTACGGTTCTAGTCCAACTGCTAAAGTAACGTTTAGCACCTTCGGTCCCCCCATTATAAAGTGGGCTAGCCTGTTGCAAACGTAAACGTGCTATAAGGGCATAAGCAGCTCCTTTCGTCGGGCGACCAAAAAGATTAGCCGCTACAATATCCGGCATTAAGCCTGCCGCTTCTTCCATTTGCTCACAGATATAATCAACAGATTCATCATAAGTCTGACGGTGTGTATTATAATATTCAGTAGGTTCATTATTATCTAGAATATCATCACCTAATAAAACTAAAGGTCCAAAATCCATAAGTAAATTATAATAAGCATACGCTCTTAGGAATTTAGTATAGCCTGTAATTTCGATTTTATCAATATTTAGTAGGTCATTTGCCTTGTCAAGATTAGCCAAAACCGTATTACACTTTCTAATTATTTTATAATTATTAGCCCAATTTCCCAATCCTTTCTGATCATCTTCAGAAACTTGACCTAATATATAGGCCAAACCTTTAAACTCTTCAGGAGTATAATTGCAAATAGCCTCATCCGTAGCCATAGGACCAGGTGTCCATGGTCCTGAAAGAATTTGTCCTTCATCAGGTAATAGGGCTGCGGCTCCCCACATGTATCGTTCGATATAATCCTTCCTAGTCCAAATAGAGTCAAACTTTAAAGTATCATCAAAGTACTCATCGACATTCAAATAATTGCACGAACTTAAAAAGCCCATACCAACCATAATACTTAAAAAATATCTCTTCATAATTTTATAAATTAAAATACAACTGGAATGCAAACCTTCTAGGAATAGGATACACAAGACCATTTCTTTCGGCTTGTTCTGGGTCCCACATATCAATCTTATCCCATACAAATAGATTAGACCCAACAAACTGTAAGTCTACAGAATTAATCCCCACCTTACTCTTTAAAAACGGGGTCGCTAAATTGTAATTTACGTTAATTTCCTGAAGCCTAAGATATTTGGAATTAGCCTTCCAGAATGTAGATAATTGTGAATTATTGTTATTATTTCCGTAGCTTAAACGTGGATATTTAGCATCTGGGTTCTCGGTTGCAGGATTTCCTGAAATCTCTGCTGGCGTCCAACGATTAGTCTGATTTGCAACACTTGTCAGTACATTTCCTAACTTACCACCTTGGAAAGGAATATAGCCCAAATCATATCCTCTGCCCACATGGTAAAAATCAGTATTACCTGTACCTTTAAATAACAAACCTATTGTCAGCTTTTTAAAAGTAAACTCTGTTCCAAAGCCATACATCAGCCTAGGGTAATTAGAGTAAGAGATAGGCACCTGATCGTCACTCGTAATTTTCCCGTCACCATTGATATCCTTATATTTAATATCTCCGGGCAGATATTTTCCAAAGCCAGATTGATCAGCACTATTAGCAATATCGAGTTCATCCTTAAATAATCCTAAAGCTATATATCCTCTCTGAATATTATGTGGCAAACCTGTCCTCTTTTGATAATCGTATAAAGGGAAAGCTTCTTCCCAATTCTGCACTTTATTTTTCGAAACCGTAAAATTACCCCGCAAAGTAAAGCTCATATCATCATTCAGTCGCTGATAATAACTTACACTCCCATCTGAGCCGAAACTTTTCATCTTTCCTACGTTACCAAAAGGCATAGCTATCAACCCCACATAATCTGGTATCTGTACACGCTGCTGATAAATACCATCTCGCTGATCTGAGAAAAAATCGACAACGAAACTTAAACGTTCTTCTAAAAATTTCCCTTCTATACCTAAATCAAACTTCTTAGCCTTTTCCCAAGCTAAATTATCAGCCCCAATAGCACTCTCTGTTATACCTCCAATCCCTCCCCAACCTGCTCCACTATTTTCATTTATAATAGTGAGATAAGGGAAACGTGCATCACTAATCCTGTCGTTACCTACTAAACCATAGGAAGCACGGATTTTAAAAAAGTTGAACCAAGGCATACTTTCCTTCATGAATTTATAATTGGTGGGTATCCAGCCTCCTGAAACAGAAGGAAAAAAACCAAATTGCTTACCTGGCTCAAAATTCTCTGACCCGGTATAACCAAAATTTCCGTCAATCATATACGTATCGTCAAAACTATAGGATATTCTGCTGGAAATACCCTGATAACGTTTAGCAATAGCAGCCATTCCTGATGTTTCGCCTGATGCTTTATTATCACTCATATAATAATAAACTAACCCTGATATCCGATGTTTATCGACGATTGTCGTGGAGTAGTTTAAATTCCCTTCAAAATGATAATTACGCAATTGCTTATTCGTAGTTTCATGATAGGTTGTACCTGCCTTATTTATTTTACGTGTTAATAAAAGCTCTCCATTTGCATTCCGTCCGGAAGCAAAATACATATCCGGCATAACAGAACGTATCTCTGCAAACTCTGCAGCCGTTTGATAAGCCCCCTGGGCACGAAACTTTAACCCTTTGATAAAATAATTTGAGAAATCATGGTCAAACGATAACGTATAATTACCACGGTTCGTATTGCTGTTCACTAAGCCTGTATAATTCAACATTACATAAGGTGAATATTCATCATTAGGTCCATAGGCTGGGAGCTCTCCAGTAGAATACCGAGTAGGAATAGTTAAAGGTGTTAGTTTCGATTGTGCCCACCATAAATAATCCGTATTAGCCATTCCTGGCTGCGTATTGTTGGAGAGAAAGCCATCAACGCCAAAGTACAAGCGTGAAGCTTCGCTTAAGTTCATATCAATATTGGCTCGAAAGTTATAAGTATTGTAATGAACATCTTTAAAGTACTTACTATCAGAGGCATTCTTATAAGCTGCTGATTCATTGCTTGTACCTAATGACAAAAAATATCGGGCAAGATTTCCTCCCCCTCGAGCACTAGCATAAAGTGTATTCTGCTGTGATAAATTTTTAAGTACCTCATTTCGCCAATTGACATTCGGATATAAATCTGGATCAAGCCCGTACTTAATAACGTCAAGTTCTAGAGGAGTATATAAAACTTCTTCTCCACGTGCTAACTTAGCTTCATTAGCTAACAAAGCATAATCATAGGCGCCTAAATATTTTGGCATATTATTAAGCTGGGAAAATGTTGTATTGGCACGGACGCTAACATTCATCTTTTCTGCCACCCCACGTTTGGTAGTCACTAACACTACTCCATTGGCTCCGCGCACTCCGTATACAGCTGTTGCAGAAGCATCTTTAAGAACAGAAAAACTTTCAATATCTGCAGGATCTATAGTACTCAAATCTCCCTCTAACCCATCGATCAATACAAGGGCACTCGAATTCGCTCCAAAAGTTCCTATACCTCGAATCCAAAATTCAGAGATATTTTTTCCTGGTTCCCCACTTGTTTGTAACGAAATAACTCCAGGTACACGACCGCCTAACATATTGACCAAGTTAGTAGCAGGAGTCTGCAGATCTTTCACTTCTACAGTAGTAACGGCTCCAGTCATTGTGATCTTACGTTGCGTCCCCCCTAAACCAGTAACAACCACCTCTTCAATATCGGTATCTAAAGAAAGAACAATCTCCATAGCTTTATCAGACTTAGCAACATAATTTTCCACTTTTTTGTAGCCTACACTACTAAATATAATAATGTCACCAATTTCTGCTTTAAGCTCAAAATAACCCTTATCATTTGTCGTTGTACCAATTGGTTTATCTTTAAGAATAGCTGAAACTCCTGAAAGCACATTTCCTTCTAAATCTTTAACGTAGCCAGAGAGGTCAACTGGGTCTCCTTTTTTTTGTGCAATAGCAGCCCCGGCAAATACCCAAAGGAGTATTTGAATGCATAATATTTTTCTCATATGTATATAGTCTATTTTTTATCTGTCATACAGAATATTTCATGTGAATTACTCTACATTTAAAAAATGAGAGCTCGATAATTGACTTATTGAAAAGATAATTTTCTTATTATCCTATTTCCTCGATCTGCCACATAAACATCATCGTTCTCATCTACCGCTACACCCCATGGGTCGTTTAGCAAAGCATCCTCCGCAGAACCATCAACATAACCTGCTTGACCTCCCCTGCCAACTACAGTAGTAACCATTCCATTACTAATTTTACGGATACAATGATTTCCTGAATCAGCGACATATACATTTCCCTCCTTATCTACTGTCAGTTGACGTGGATTCTTAAACTCAGCATTCTTGGCTTCACCATCATTATATCCAGCGACTCCATTCGTTCCGGCGAACAATTTATGCTCTAAGGTTCTAATATTAAGCGTATATATACAGTGCCTAGGTTGATAAATAATATATAAAATATCATCGTCATTCGGATCAAAAACATGATAAGCGTCCATGTTTCCGAACAAGGGTTCTGGGAATACCTGTTCACTAGTTGTGGATGCTAATAATTCTCCAACCCTAGTTTTAGGGTCAAAACGTATAAAGTCTCCTCTCCAAGACCTTGTATAAACCAGTTTATCTTTAGCGTTAAAAGCTAAAGAGTGTTTCCAATCTATAGGTGTATAGTCTTTCTCAGCATCATTCGGATGCAAAATTTGTAAAACCTTAGTTGTCCATTGTAGTTCAGGGTCAGACTCCCAATAATAAGGCCCTGAATCAGTGGGCACATAAATCCTTTGGTTCAAAGGATTAATTGTAGGCATATTAGGAGGTCCTCCAATTGAGGAAACAAACAGTTTTTTTGATAAATTTCTTGTCTCATTAATCATGAAAAGAATATTATCTTCTCGTTGAGTTCCAAAAATATTCCCTTCACCATCAATAGCTAAAAAACTTAAATAGCCGCTAAACTCTGTTTCTGCTAAACTTCCCTCCACCATAGAAGTAACAGAGCTTCCTTGTTTTCCTGCAACAGTCGTTATACTATAGCTAGAGAAATACTTAAATGTATTATCAAATACCTGCTGTTTTCCATCTACTAAAACTTTTATTTCACAGGTGTCACCTGGCAGTTTAGGTACTACCACGTAAAGTTGGCTTCCATTTGTTCCTACTACACTTGCCTTTTTCTCATTAAAAAAGACATTAATTAAGGAGGTATCCGTTCCAAAATTTGTACCGTTTATAATCATGCGAGTTGCAAAGCCTCCCGAATCGGGGTAAAAACTTTCTAATGTTACAGGTTGTGTAGGATCATACAAAACATCATCATGCTCCTTCTTACTACAAGACAAGAAGATAAAGAGCACAAAGTAAAAAATAATTACAATTGGTTTACTCATAAAATTAATTTTATAAAAGTTTAGAAAAAGCTCCGCCCTCCTTATAAAACTCTTCGTTTTTCAGGCGTCTCTTTAAAAAGCAAGGCTATATTCTTTCTTTCTATGAAAGTTATATATCAACAAAAAAAAGAGTATAGAACTGCTTAAGCTCAGGTTCGTAAAAAGAAGTATTTCTAATCGAATGATTGCTCTAAGGAGGTTTAAACTGACTATTCATGAAGAGTTTATTAATTGGTTCATAATTCTAATTTTAAAAAAAGAAAATCAGGTAATCCTAAATTCTCAAATAAAAAAGCTCAAGTAAACGCCAACCCAAACTCCCCAATATTGTTAATAAGGGCAAAATGTGTAATTTAGACATGTAATTCACTACAAGCTATTGCGCTGCAACCGCAATATTACTTAATATGCAATTACATAGATCACTTGATAAAGGCCTTCATTTGTGATCAGCAAAACGAATGCTGTTTTCGAAGTATGCTTTATGCTTGAGCTTAAAGGATTACCCATTCCTATAGGAATTGTGTTGGTTTTTATACAAAGTTTATCTAACACGGCTTCGGCAAGAAACGTATTCTTAAAACAATGGGTAATGAAAACAACAGCATATTCCTATTTAGCTAGGAGGATTTTCTGGTTCTTTAATTTTTTTTCTTTTCATTATTTAATAATTATATCTGTATCGGTTAGTAAAATCTTAAAAACAAACCAATTATTAACGAGACAAAACACCATGAGTCTCAAAACTTCAAAAGAAAATCTACACCTAAACCCACACAACTTAAAAAAGCTTTCTCACAGGGCTCAGATCATACGCACAACACCCTTATACTATAAAAAAACACATCTTTTTCTCAGATTCCATTTTGCGAACGATCTAGGTTATTGTTTTTCGCAAAACTTATTGACAAGCATATCATCCCACCTATTATAGTATATCATGATGCTAAAACAAACGTACAAATAAATATTCGAATATAAAAATATTTTAAACTCGATTTTCTTAATTATGATAAAAAACAGTCAAAATGAGTATCAATTAGCACTTAATAATCTAGAAAAACTTAGGTTATATTTTAATCTAGAAATGCAAGAAATTGATGAAATAGCAGGTTTAGGAAAAAATACTTATTCCAGAATAATATCTGGAAAACAATCCATAAAGTTAGACGAATTAATATCAATAGGTCACAACGTTTACAATCTTACAGCGCTTAAATTATTAAACACAAATCTTACCCCCCCCAGATTGACAGATCTACCATTAATTGTTAAAAAGGCAAACCAATCAAGAAAAGGAAAAACTGTACGAAAACAACAACGAAGGGATCTTATATTATTCTGTATTTTAATACTCAACAAATACTTTAAAGTAGGTTCTAAATTCACAAACTCTGAAATTAAGTCATATTTAACAGAAGAATTACAAAATACATTCAAAGATAAGTCAATAGAATGGAACAAAAGTATAGTCTCCTCTTTCATTGTAGATAGTAATGAAAAAAGAAAAGGAAAAACTAAACCCGAAAAATTATACATATTGAACTCCCCTCTACCGCAGGACATCATTGAGAGGGCAATTACAATTGTAGGAATAGATTGGTTGAAGTAAACCTCTGTCCGACAATGAACGTCTACTGTTCGAAAACGAACAGTAGACACCTTCAAAAAAACCCTATAAATCAACCGTTTAAAATATTGGAACATGGATTGTATTCCTAAATGTGTAGAAATACACATTTAGGATTTTATAAAAAATAAAAATCATGGTCAATAAGAATACTTTTCTGCTTGTTTTCGTACTACTTAGCTTATCCACTCTTTTGGTCACGGCCCAGCAAGGCAAGGGCATCCTTACCACATCAGGACATAATAATATAGAAAGAGCAAGCAAGTCGGATGGTAATGTGAGCATCAAGATAAAAAACAATGGGATGAACCTGGATGTGCATGGTCAGATAAAATTATCTGACGATGATAAACGCATCACAGAGCTATCAAAAGATGGAAAAATCAACTACAGTATAAAAAACAAAAGACTGGAAGTCTTTTCAGATAAAAACGGAAAAATAGTTTACCGCATCAATGGTACGGAAACAGAGCTATTAAGCGCTAGCGACGAAGATTTACTAGCTGAGTGCATACAAATCCTCATTAATCAAGGAATATACGGTAAAGAACGTGCAATCCGTATTTACAATAAAAAAGGTATCCACGCTGTTTTAAAAGAGACAGCTAATTTTTCAAGTGATTATACCAAACAGATTTATCTGTCCGAACTATTACGTCAGGACATTTCCAACGCTCACCGCAGCGACGTATTAAATAATATCGACCAATATGTAGCAAGTGATTACTACAAAGCTGAAATTATTGGAGGAGTTATGGATAACGCTCTGAAAGACGATCATAGCTTCGATGCTTATCTGGCAGTAGTGAGCAATATGGAATCAGCCTATTATAAGCAACAGACCATCCAAAAACTATTTACAAACAAACTCAATGATAAGCAATTCGAAAAGGTAATTCGTATCACAGCAAATATAAATTCGGACTACCATCAAGCGGAAGTTTTATCCATGCTGTTAAAGACTAATGATCTAAATTCTACAAAAGCAAAGCTAACTCTAGAAAATCTAGCCCATATAAATAGTGATTACCATAAAGCGGAAGTTCTAAAAAAGATGATCACTTCTAATAAACTTGATACAGAAGGCTGGAAGCAGACTATCGCATTAACGGACATCATACAATCGGACTATCATCAAGCGGAGGTGCTTAAAGCAATTATAAAAAATATGCCAGCAAATGCCGATTTAAATACTGCCGTTCGAGGGAAAGCAAAAAACATCAAATCAAACCATCACTATGGCGAAATTATGCGCCAGCTTGAAAATTAAAACAAAAGGTATGTTAAAAACAATATTCAACAGTACTTGGCGTAATCTACGGAAAAGAAAGCTACAGTCATTTATACAAATATTCAGTTTAGCACTTGCCTTTGCCGTATGTATTGTTCTATTTCTTTCTGCAAAACACGAGCTATCCTTTGATAATTTCCATAGCAACAAAGATCGATTAGGTTTACTTTACTTTTCGTCCGACCACAACAGCATACAGCATCAGAAAGCGAGTGAAACCATGCCAATTCCACTCATGACGGCATTAAAGGCTGAAGTTCCTTATGTTGAGAAAGCAAGCCGTTGGGGAAATGGAGGTATAGTTTTAAAAACAGCCGATAAGGAAATAACCGTAGGGACACGCTATGTTGATGCTGACTTTCTAACCATGTTCAGTTTTGAACTGTTACAGGGTGACAAACAAGCTTTAGCTGAGCTTAATAATATCATCCTGACCGAAAGTACAGCGAAAAGTCTTTTCGGTCATACCGACGTAGTCGGCAAACAGATTGAGGTAAACTCCTCAGGCAGCTGGAAAGCTATGCAGGTCGCTGCTGTATCTGCCGATGTACCGAAGAACTCAAGCTTAAACTTTCAAAGCCTACAGCGTTTTGAAAACTTCCCAGATTATGTGGGCAAAGAGGGTTGGGAATCAAAACGAGAAAGTTGGACCGACAAGAATCACACAGTTTTCATACAAACAGCAGAAAAACTGGACGAAAATGTTTTTGCAGCTAAAGTAGCTGGTTTCACCGCACAGCATTTTCAAAAGGAGGTAGAACTGCTCAAACAGAACGGGGCAATTGCTCAAAAAGAAGGCTCATACCTCTCGTTGAATGTACTACCTATTAATCAATTACATTTAAACAAGCTACAGCTCGGGAACGGGACTAACCCGCTCCTTCCTAAAATACTACTCGCTTTAGCGCTATTGATCCTTGTTATTTCTGTAAGTAATTTCATCAACGTTGGTATTGCCACAGCCTTGACCCGCACACAAGAGATAGCAATCAAAAAATCGGTAGGCGGTAGTCGTAAGCAAATAAGTGTACAACTTTGGTTGGAATCCATTATTTACACTTTTTTTGCTCTGCTCGTAGGTCTTTTCCTAGCCTGGCTTGCTTTACCGCAGTATAAAGCCATTACACAGTTCCCTATAGTGCTTAGTGAGTTATTGGAATGGCAAATATTAGCAACTGTTTGCCTGCTTTTTTTACTTGTCACCCTCATTGCGGGAGGCTATCCCGCTATTTTCGTAACCCGCTACCACATCATTACATTGCTTAAAAACAAACTATCTGTTGGTAATAACTGGGGCTTACAGAAACTTCTTCCTATCCTACAATTTACCATAGCTGTTGTACTTCTTATCATTACTGCGGCAATTGTCTTGCAAATGCAGTATATCGATAAAATGCCCTTAGGCTTTAACAAAGAACAAGTGATAAGTATTCCTGTAGGACCTAAAATCAATGGAGAAACAGGTTTACGTCTTATGCGTCAAGCATTGGCTGATCAACCAAACGTTTTATCTGTTACGGGGTCGGACACCAATCTTGGTATGGGCCGCGATGGCAATCAATCGACCTCTAAACTAGGTTTTGATTACGAAGGCACACAAGTATATACACATTGGCAAAGGGTAGATTTTGATTATTTCGAAACATTGGATATTCCTCTAATTGCCGGTCGTAATTTCTCGATGGATCGCGAGAACGATAAAACAGCTGTTATTATCAATGAGAAAATGGCCAGACAACTTGGCGATCCACAAGAGGTAATTGGCAAAGTATTATCCCCATTTAACAATGACACGGAAATAATCGGTGTAGTGAGCGATTATAACTTCAAAGATTTACGACAAAATATCGAACCCTTAACCTTATCTATAGATCCGGATTTGGGCTTTGAGATCGATTATATTTTTATACGTATAGCTTCAAATGATCTAAGCAGCTCGCTTAATGAGATTGAAGAGGTGTGGAAAAAAATAAACCCAGACTATAACAACAACGCCTCTTATTTGGGTGAGAACACAACCCGCCTGTATAAACAAGAGCAACGGATCAGCAGTATTATTTTAACTGGCGGTATTATTGCAATCAGCATTGCCTGTATGGGACTATTCTCGGCAGCTTTACTTGCTACGCAAAAGAGAACAAAAGAAATCGGTGTCCGTAAAGTTTTAGGAAGCAGTGTTTCACAACTTGTTGTACTACTTTCAAAAGATTTTATCCGTATGGTCTGTATAGCCTTAATTATCGGCTTGCCAATTGCTTGGTATCTGGCAAAAGAGTGGATCAATAATTTCAGCTACCGCTACGAACTCAGCCCTGCCCTGCTTATTTTATGTGCCGGCGCTATTTTAATCATTGCTTTCCTTACCGTGTCGGTACATACTATTAGAGCAGCATTGGACAATCCGGTTAACAGTCTGCGAGATGAATAAAAAACTATAAACCTATATATCATGTTTACATATTTTATCACTTTACTACGCCGGAATCTGTATAAGACCCGTTTATTCACTTCGCTTAACATCATTGGATTGGCACTGGGTTTTACGGGATTTATTTTGGCTTACCAATACATCAATCGGGAAACGAGCTACGACCGCTGGAACCCAAACTATGACGACATCTATTTGGTGGGGTTAACCTATCAAGGAAATTATACAGTAGAAACTCCACCATCGCTTGCAAAAACCATCAAGGAAAACTTCCCTGAGGTGGTGCATGCGGGCTCTGTATTAGACTATTCTTACAGCTATTATCCGGTTTTTGGAGAAGAGACTGTTAACGTGAAAAACACGGTACTTATCGACTCTGCTGCTGCAGCTATTTTTCAGGTGGAGAGTCAATCTGGACCACTCTATAAAAATGTAGACCAAAAAGACGCTACATTAGTGACAAAGACGTTGGCTAAGCAACTTTTTCCAAATGATTACCAGGATTTTTCGATTCCGAAAAGCGTCCCTGTGCTGAGCAAAAGCTTAGGGGTCGAAGAAGCTATTTATGGAGTAAGTAAAAACAGAAAATTATCCTATCTAGACTATGAAATTCTTTTTATTAAAAAAATAGAGGACGAAACTACAGGTAACCCCTATACATACCAAACTTTTATACAGGTAAAACCAGGCACGGACGTTGCGGCTTTAAATAAAAAAATAAGTGCATTATACAGTAATAAGACTGCTAAGCACGAGTCGGTACGTTCGTCTAGCTTTGCGCTTGGCAGCACTTACCTTGACCCATTGAGCCATCAACATTTACGACCGCAACATGGGTCTAATAGTCCTTATCTGACCATTTGGGTACTGGGCATACTTTCCATCGTTATTTTAACCCTTTCGGCAGCAAACTTTACCAACCTGATCATGGCACAGGCGGATAAAAGAGCAAAGGAGATAGGGATGAAAAAACTCTTCGGCAGTAGCCGGCGGTTGCTTTCTGTACAGTTTCTGGCGGAGGTTTTTATTCAATGTCTGTTGGCTGCGGTTTTAGCTTGGCTTCTTCTTCTTTTTAGTGGGAATTTACTGCAGAAATGGCTCAATGATGATTTAAGTCATTACTTGTTAAGTTTACAAACTTTAGTTCAGTTAATTGCCGCTGTTGTATTAACCACATTGATTGCCGGCATATACCCGTCTATAACTTTGTCGAGTTTTCATCCGCTTACTGCCTTAAAGGGTAAATTAGAAAAAAAATCGACACACACCTTGCTCCGCAACTCGCTATTAGGTTTCCAATTTGTGATAGCTATCGTTTTTATCACAGGTGCATTGATTGTCAATCAGCAGATGGCCTATATACATTCTTCTGATAAAGGATTCGAACCTTCACAAGTCATCAATTTTAAAAGCGTAGGTATGTATTACGACGGACAACTCGACGGTTCCTTATACAATATGAAACAGCGCTTACTACAGTCTCCTTCGATCAGTGCTGTCTCTGCCGCTACCAATATCCCCGGCACACAGAACTTGCCACCTAAAAAGCACTTTTCTTATATTGACAAGAAGGTGGAGATGGAACATATCGGTATCGATAAGGGATATTTCGAGACCTTAGGAATATCAACCGTTGCGGGTAAGCCAGAAGTAGCTCTTGAACGTTTAGTGAATGATAGCTTAATGCACTATGCCGTCCTGAATGAAACGGCCGCTCTTCAGATGGGCATTCAAGGTGATATCGCAGGCGCTAAAATAATGGGTTGCGATGTCGAATTTACAGTTGCAGGCATTGTGAAAGACAGTAAAGCGTATGGTTTTGAAAATAAAGTAGCTCCTACAATTTACTCTTATAAAAACGAGTGCGGACCAGGTCGTTATAAGACATCCTTAATCGTAAAAACAGCAGTAGGAGGAGTTTCACAGGCTATCCAAGCTGTTGAAAAAGAATGGAAAGATAATCCACATGCAGAGTCATTACCCCTGGATTACGAATTTTTAGATCAACAGTATGCTTTAATACATGCGCGGCAGGATCAATTGAAAGCAGTACTAAACGGTTTCACTTTGCTTTCCATCGCTATTGCTATTCTAGGCTTGTTCAGTATGTCGGCTTATCAGATCAGTAGACGACAAAAAGAAATGAGTGTACGTAAAGTACTGGGCGCATCCGCTGCAGAGGTATTTTACCAACTGAATAAGCCTTTCTTACGCTTATTTCTTATCGCTATTTTTATTGCTGCTCCGATAACCTATATGCTCTTGAGCAGTTGGCTCGACAATTTTGCATATAAAATAAGCATAAGTCCTGGGGTATTTTCAATTGGTATTTTGAGTATAACAAGCTTACTATTGGTTGTCATCAGTTATCATGCAGCGAAAGCCGTACGGACAAACCCTGTGGACAGCTTAAGAGATGAATAATTTTATTGAATCCTTGATGATTGAGAACTCAGTAACTGCTTTCCTACCTTTGTCCGTTTCCGAACATCGAGTGTTCAGAAACGGACGAAGACAAATAACACAAACCACTATATACAAGATAGTTAAATAAACGGCCAAACATTTGCATCTATTGTGTACAAAAGATCGTACTTATAACTAACGTCTAGAACTTAATAGTCATTATGTTTAAAAACCACATAAAATTAACCCTCCGCCATCTCTGGCGTAATCGGGTGTTCACAATACTAAATATTGTGGGGTTGAGCATTGGTATTAGTGCTTGTTGGATTATTTTCCAGATTGTAGATTACGAATTTAGATTCGACCAGAAACATCCCGATGCGGAACGTATTTATCAGTTTATAAATAGAGAAGAAAGAGAAGAAAAGACGGCAGATTTCGCTGGAATTTCACGTGCTCTCCCGATTACCGTTAAAAATGAAATAGCTGGTGTGGAATTAGTTGTTCCTGTTTATCACAAGGCTGATCTAAAAGCAAGCATTTTAAATGAGGATAAAGAGGAAATTAGAGTATTTGAACAGCCTAAATACCAAGTATCTGTTTCGGAATCTTATTTTGAAATGGTACCTTATCAATGGATTGTAGGAAATGTAAAAACGGCTTTTAGTTCGCCCAAGCAAGTTGTACTGACAAAAAGTAGGGCTGAACTATATTTCCCAAACACTCCGACGGAAGAGCTTTTAGGAAAGACAATTGCATATAATGACACCTCTATTATGAGCATTTCAGGTGTTGTTGCTGATTTGGATTTTCCGAGCAGCTTCAATTCGCAAGAGTTTTTCGTACTAACTGATAAAGATTGGAATAACGATTGGTGGGGAAGTTTCAATTCAGATGACAACTTATTTGTAAAGCTACAGGAGAATGTGGTGAAAGAAAATATCATCAACCAAATAAATACAATAAATTATGGACATAGAAAAGAGTACATCGACAAGTATGGCAAACAATGGTATGATTTGATCCCCTTAGCGGACAAACATTTTACAGCAACATTTGGAGCCAATCATCCGACTACTGACCACAGCGTGTTATATGGTTTAATTGGGATAGCACTCTTTATCTTATTGCTAGCCTGTATTAATTATATAAACTTGAGCACAGCACAGTTGCCCAATAGAGCGAAGGAAATCGGCATCCATAAAACATTAGGAAGTAGTCCATCACAATTAATGAGGCGCTTTTTAGGCGAGACATTTTTTATTACATTTTTTGCTGTTTTACTCTCACTAATAGTTTCTTCTTTCGCACTTAAAATGTTTGCTGATTTTATTCCTGAGGGAATGGGGTCGTTTCAAAACTATGCGGACTTAGCGGTTTTTCTTCTTGTCTTGATTCTGTTAATTACTCTTCTGTCAGGAATTTATCCTGCTTGGTTGATTACGCGTGTACAGACAGCGAATGTACTAAAAGGGCAGGTACAAAACACGAATGGACAATCACGTCTCACTCTTCGTAAAGGACTAATTATTTTCCAGTTTATAATTGCACAAATTTTTGTGATAGCGGCAATCATCATTGGGCAACAGTTGCATTATACAGTAAATAAAAACCTTGGATTCGATAAAGAAGCTATAGTGACGATTGACCTTCCAGCAAAGGTCTTGCGAAATCCCGCTTACGTGGACAAAAAGTTTGTCCTAAAAGATGAGTTAGTAAAAAACAACTCCATTGCATCTGTGGCATTAGGCGATAGACCTTTGGATAATTCAGGTTATATCACTAGTGTCTACAACATCAGTGACACGGGAAAAGTGGAAATGAAAATTTCTGTACGATTTGCAGATGAGGATCTTCTCGATTTATATAATTTTGAAGTTTTAGCTGGAACTAATTTAACAAAATCGGACACCATTCGGGAGTTTATTGTAAATGAATCTGCAGTAAAAGCTATGGGATTTTCATCTCCTAAAGATGCAATTGGGGTGCATTTGGAAATGCAGAGGCAATCTTATCCGATTGTTGCGGTTGTAAAAGACTTCCATGTCTATGACTTTAAAAAAGAGATTCCATCTACAGTTTTCGTTAATTCTAAGCGCCAGTTAAACACTGTTAATATTAAACTCGCTGCGAGCAATCCGAAACACTTTCAAAAAACCATTGGAGAAATTGAGCAAATATGGAAGTCTATTTATCCAAATGCAGCCTTTGTGTATAAATTTTATGATGAATCGATTGCTCAACTTTATGAGAGCGAGTATAAGATGTCAAAACTGATCAGTTTGGCAACGGGAATAACTATATTAATCAGCTGTTTGGGTCTTTTTGGCTTAGCAACCCTCACGTCCACCCAGCGCATTAAAGAAATTGGTATCCGTAAAGTGTTAGGTGCATCCGTTGTTGGAATTGTACAGATGCTTTCTAAAGATTTTGTAAAGTTAGTTTTCATTGCTGCTGTCATCGCTTCCCCACTTGCCTGGTGGGCTATGAACAAATGGTTACAAGATTTTACCTACCGCATAACTATAGAATGGTGGATGTTTGTATTAGCAGGCGTACTAGCACTTATGGTCACTCTGTTTACAATAAGCTTCCAAGCGGTGCGAGCTGCTATTGCAAACCCTGTCGACAGCTTGAGAGATGAATAATAAAATAACAAAAAGAATAGAAAAACTTATATTTAGAAAATAGATAGCATAATAGCATGATAAAACTAGAGAACATATTTAAATGGTACAATGTGGGCGGGACACGTTCGTTTATCTTAAAGGACATTAACCTAAGCATAGAACAGGGCGACTTTGTTTCTATCATGGGTCCTTCCGGATCGGGGAAGTCGACCTTACTGAATATTATCGGGATGTTGGATGAACCCAACGAAGGGAAATATTTTTTCATGGAGGAAGATGTATTGGCATTAAAGCCCAAAAAGCGGACTGCTCTATTTCAATCCTACGTTGGTTATGTTTTTCAATCTTATCACCTGATTGACGAACTGACCGTATACGAGAACATAGAAACACCCCTTATATACAAAAACTTATCTGGTAAAGAGCGCAAGGCTATTGTAGGAGACATGTTAGACAGGTTTGGGATTGTTGGAAAGAAAGACCTATTCCCCGCTCAGTTATCAGGAGGGCAACAACAGATTGTGGGTATTGCAAGGGCATTGGCAGCGACGCCGAAGCTTCTATTAGCAGATGAACCGACCGGTAATCTTAATTCAAAACAAGGAGAAGAAATCATGGATTTATTCAAGCAGTTGAATGAAGACGGTGTCACGATAATTCAAGTAACCCATTCCGAGAAAAACGCTGAATACGGTAAACGGATTATTAATTTGCTGGATGGTCAGATAAAAGAATAGACCATAAATTAGCCGCTGTTTTTGCGGCTAAAAAAACAAAGTCGTATATTGGGTATATGAAAGAAAAGGAATTAAACGCATTGATCTCTTTACTTGACGACCCTGACACAGAAATTTATACTGTTTTAGAAGATAAACTCATCACCTGCGGCCCTGTAGTGGTGCCCTTTCTAGAGAAGTCTTGGGAGGAGTCATTTGACCCTCTACAACAGGCACGATTAGAAGATATTATCCATAAGATACAGTTTAATCAGATCAAACACGATCTACAATTATGGAAAATTAGTAACCAGGAAGACCTCTTAGAAGGTCTTTTGGTTATTAACCGTTTTCAATACCCAAACCTAGAAGAAGAAAAGATATACAACTCACTTGCTCAATTGCGACGAGATGTTTGGTATCACCTGATGTATGAAATGGCGCCCGTGGAAAAGGTAAAACTGCTGAACAACATTTTATTCAGAGAGTTTGGGTTATCCGGTAACACTTCAGACTACCATGCGCCTCAAAATTCCTTTATCAGTTCTGTGTTAGAATCTAAAAAAGGCAACCCCATATCTTTAGCCTGTATTTATAGCCTGGTCGCGCAGCGGTTGGACATTCCTATTTACGGGGTGAACTTACCTAAACATTTTATTTTAGCTTACACAGAGGAAAACGATAGTGAAAAGGTCCTTTTCTATATTAATGTTTTTAACCGCGGTCAGATTATGCGGACAGAAGACGTAACTTCTTTTCTGCAGCAGCTAAACTTACCTCCGGATGATAGCTATACCAAACCCTGCGATAACCTATCGATAATAAAACGTGTATTACGTAATTTAATTGCTGCGTATGCCCATGTGGATAATATAGACAAGAAAAATGAAGCACAGGAACTTTTAGACTTTATTGAAAAAGATTGATACGCTCCTCTCCCGGATTCTTCTTCCTAGACATTAACCCTATATAGGTTTTTTAAAGTCCGAAAGTGCTATCATCCCGGGTGTCTAATGCTAGACCTACAGGAGTTCCCATATTCTGGGTATCTATCACTTTATCAGGTGCTATATTACCATTTCCATCCAACTTGAAACGCATTACTTTTTTAGCTCTACGGTCTGCAACATATAGATATTTACCATCTTTACGGGTATCAAGCGCCACATCAGTAGGTTGCTCAAGCAACGTAGCTGCTCCTGTAATGATACGGGACGGCGTTATTTCCGCTTGGTTAATCAGGCTGGAAAAATTGTCAAATATCAGCACTCTACCTGCGCCTACAGTTTCGTTTCCATTAGGATAATCGACAACCGCTAATACATTTTTGAGGGTGTCGTAAGCCATGCCTCTGAGGTTCTGTGCATCTTTAATCAATAGATTTCGATCAGGCTGTATCGTCAGGCTGGAATCCGCCTTATTCACTAGCTTAATTTTATTGACCATATCATCAAACACATAGATGCCTGCATCAGCCTTTGTGTTGGACATAAAAATACGTTCGTTTGCTATTACGGCACCCCATGTCTCCAGTCCGGGTGTCTTAAATTTAGCAATCGGGCGCGCATGCCCTCTTTTATTTGCCGGTCTATTGATAACATATATCCCGGCATTAATCCCTTGTGACTCGACTACATATAACGACTGCGTCATAGGGTGATAAGTTAAGCCCCGAACAAAAGAAAATGCTTGATTTCCCAGTTTGTTGGAATTGGTCAAAAGACCTGTTTTATCGCCTAGCGACATCATATAAACTGCTGTATCTGTCCGCCCTGGTTTATTTGCACTGGCTTGTATTACGTGTCTTAAATAAGGGTTAAAATAAATCGTTGCCCCTCCTTCAGCCTGCGATATATGACGCATTGCAAATTTAAACTCGCTCGAGTCTGCCGGGTAAATCACCCGTATATTTGTATCTGCACGCCCCGTATTTGAGGTTTGATATTCTTCAAAAGAAACATAAAGCCTAGAGAACTTTGATCTTTCTATTTCCGGTTCGGCATCATCACGTTCACAAGCATACGCTACAACGATAACGCAGATAACAGCCAGGCTCTTAAAAAAGATAGAAAGTTTTGACATATAGCTAAATATTAATACTACAAACTTAGATAAACTTGCTTTTGATTGCAAGTTTTAATTACATAGTGCCTTGCATTTTAAAGATGCTATAGCCCACCTGTATAAAACGTTTACCTTGCTAAAATGCTACATAAAATATCGGCAGATGTCCATAAAAAATCAACTTACTCTATAACATACCAAGTATAGCCGTTTGCAGGTATCCGAACAGTTAAATCGATACTGTAATCTCTATTTAAATGATATGTCGTTGATGCGCCTTCTTTCTCCCTCACCTGAGCCTTTTCCGTCAGTCCTGTATAGTATAATGGCAAACGAATAGATCTGGTAATTTCCTTATCCGTAGGGTTATAAAACAAAGCAAAGCCTTTTTCTCTCTCGGTCGTGCTCACGTGCATCATCCCGTCCCAGTCTCTTGCATCAGGCTTACGTAAATGTATAATGTCACTATTCAAAATATTACGATACTTTTTATACCAGTCGATCGTGTTTGTTACTAAAGCTTTAGTCTGCGGACTATCGTACAATCTAGGCCCTCTGTAGCAAGCCTGCACACCGGCACCGTAATTCTGTACCATATGCATCTCGTACTCATAAAGGTGATCTTTCAATGGTTCTAATGTAGCAGCAGCTCCTCCTCCTTGATATTCTACTAAAGGAACAAAGCTCCAGACTGAAGAGGGCACACGGTCCCAGGTAGAATCGTAGTTTAGCTGTCTGGCATGAATAATCTGCCGATCTCTGGGCAAGGACCAATTCACTTCTCTATAACCTATACCTACCTTATTAGACCCATTCAAGAAGTAAAAGTCGGGGACATTCATATAAATCCCTTTCTCTGACATCCAGTGGTAAAGCTCATTAATTTTGCTAAATTGATTCCATTGCGAGTCTTCCAGCCCTTTATGATGTGTATGTTCTGTAGACGCACAAACGTCGCCGGGATACGATCCGTCATGTTCAAAGAGCATCATCCCTGTTTCTTCAAAAAAGTACTTTATTTTAGAAAAATAGTCATGCCCCCAGTCGCTGGCCAAACATGGCGAACTTCCGAAACGCATCCCTCCTCTCTTACCTGTTTCTGGATTGATAACATCGACCTCATCACTGATCCAACGGCTGGCTAGGAGTGAATAACACCCCATTTCAATATCTTTACTTTTCGCATAATCTACAAACTCTTTGTATTTAGCAATATTAGCGGCTGTAGTATCTTCGGCATTCAGTCCCGATCCGAAACTCAAAATCACCATTTCATACCCCGTGGAATCACACTGGTCGATAGCCGTTTTGACAACCTGCGGGTCGGTTGATGTCAGGTGCATAAAGATTGGATTTTCGGTTGTCCAAGGTGCTATTTGACGATACATTCGCCTTTTAAACAACCCTTGACGCTCGCGATCATCGCTATCAAAAGGCATCTCATACACAGAAAACGACTTAAAAACAGTATTTGGCTGCACCATTTGGTCCGGCCCTAATGGCGGTGACACGTCCAATATGCAAGGGGTTTCCAACAGGTAATTGCGCTGTGAAGTATAAGCCGGATCTGCTACCCACTTCTCTGTTATATCAGTTTCTTTCTCCGTAAACTCTCCTGCCGCCGCATAATCGCTCTCTATATGAATATTAGGCAATCTGTAAGTTGATGGGTCTCCACCTCCTAAAGATTCAGGTTCTGAAAAAGCTAAATATTCCAATTGAAAAGCATCGATATTGATAGGCACGCCCGATGTATTGGATACCTCCATTCGTTTCTTGATCACAGGAATATGATCGTATATAGTAAAAAACAGCTTGACAACAATATCTTTATAAGCTTGTTGTCCATTTAATACAAATACTAATTCTTTACCAGTTGCTTTTTCTTTATTCAGTGCCCATCTATTTCTTGCCCATTTTATGGGTTCTTCTAAACTTTGCACATAGAAATCATGTACTAAAAAAGATTCGGGAATGGTCGTCATGCTATCAATCCACTGTTCTTTTAAGTACCCTCTTTCCGGCTGACCTGTTAAACCGCCTATACTCATCTTTTTCCCATCTATCTGCACGTAACCTTCACTACTAACGGCTCTCAACAAGCTTTCGCCTAACATTTTATTTGTAATATCTACGGTAGCCAAATTGGGAAATATTCGAAATGTACGTGACACCATTGCATTAGCTATAGTGATACTTTTTCCTGCTTGATCTGCATATACCTCTGCTTTTGATTCTTTAGGCTTTATAAGCCAATCAAAAGAAGTAGGTGATGATCTTAAAGCCTCCATAGCAGGAAGTTTAGCAATCTTTTTCTCTAAATCTGCTACAACAACCGCATCCATGACAGGTCCCTCCCCCATAGCCTCTACGTCGATCAACTTTGGTTCTTTTTCTTTATAGCTTAATGAAGTTTCTATCCACAAGCCATGGTCTCCACTCCTGCCATCGTCTGCACTTTCCACGTGAAGCTCTAATATATTGATATTATCCAGCTTCACTTGGATGTCCAAAGGCTTTTGTCCGCTATGCATTATAGGGCTGGAATAAATAATTTTGCCATCGCCTTTAATGACGAACCGAACGCTTCCTTTCTCTAATTTTAGATCTCCGGACTCTGATAAGCCAATAAACTGTTTTTTATCGTTTTGATTGGTATAATATAGTTTTGTACCATCTACCAGTGGAATTGAAGAAACTTCGGTACTTTTAATATCCAACTTTTTATCAGCTACTGCTATTTGGCTTTTTAATATCAAAGCTTGCTTATCCAGCGCAAGCTTCATCATACTATTTGCATGCACACCCACCACTTCTTTGTATTCAACTCCTGCTACTGAAGCGTCGGTTCCATCGACGGATTTATTAACCTGAGCTGTTCCATACTCCTGCCAAACTTTGGTCAGATCCAGACTGCCCAACTTTACCATCCGCTGCGCATACGTATTGAAGCCTATAATAGCTAGCAAAAAGGTTAAAAGATATTTATTGTTCATAAAATTTAGTTTCTTACTTTTTTAACATATTAACCTGTTTCCCATCGATGGTGTTACCCAATACTTTTATATCTCGAACTCGCTCCAGCAAAATATGTTCTTTATTCCAATGAAAAGCCGGGAACTCTTTATTCGTTTGGATACGATTGCCCGAAAAGTGGATATCTTCAACAGATTTTGCGTAAAGCAAGGGTTTATCAAAGCTGATAAAGTCATTATCTTCAATACGTATACCGGAGTGAAAATATTTCTCCTGCTTATCTAAATTTGGAATCTCGGGGTAAATCGATATTACCGCATTTGTAAATTGATACATGCTAGTGAGGGCATTAATAAATGTATTCTTGCGGATAGTAACATCTCTACAGGAACCTGTTTCATACCAGCCGTTGCTGTCACCACATAGCAGGATAGCACAACCCGATGTATGATCGAATATATTATTCTCTACCATTGTAGGCTTAGGCGTACTGAATAGTGCTCCTCTAGCTCTATTATTACGGATCAGGTTATTGGCAAATACGACGGCTGGTGTCCATGTTAAATTCTCTATACCTACATCAGTAAAATCGGGGTCGATTTCTTCAGTCAAAGGTTCTTCAAACTCTATATAGAACTCCTGGATCGGATCTTCTAAATTTTTTCTCAACGGACGAATCGCATGAATAACATTTTTCTCCTCCCATAGATCCATTGTACCTGAGCGGATAAACTGCACGGTATCTCCAACATTAGCCCAATCAAAACCGTAGGATTGTCCATGCATATATCTCGCAATAACGGTTTTGCTATCCCGACGGGCTATCATTTTTAAATAGGTCCCGTGGATGTTAATTGCATCATCCATCATATTTTCGTACAGGCCATCTTCGGAGACAATTACCCCTTTACAACCAGAGAAGTGAGTAGCGTCTGCCTGCGCTGTGAAATATCTGGGATCATCCTCGCCCCGTAAAGCGACATCAAAGCCCTTTAAATGGATATTTTCGGTCAGCTGTGCCAGTAAGCCCATACCCTCGGCATAGTGCACTTCAATATTTTCCAGTCTGATATTTTTTCCTTTATGCACAAAAACTCCGGGAGTAGGTCTTGGGCCTATCCGCATTGCCAATACCGTACCTGGTAGTAGCTTACTATTTTTCCAGTCATGGGCTTTTATTCTGCCTGGGCTTATTTCCTCTACCTTGGATGTTTTCATCTGTATGTCGCCTGTATTGTAGACGATGCGTTTCGTTTGCGGTTCGAAAGCAATACCTGATTTTGGTTGCTGCTCCCAGCCTAAGCCGCTATGTAAGAAAACACTATCCTGAATACGATAGTTTACCCATGGTGCAGGTGCAAAAATGACTTCTTGTTTCAGCGTGTCGTTCTCTAAAACTACAGCCTGACAGATATGCGGTGTTTCAAAATCAATATGTACATTTTTAATGGTGAGCTGTTCGCTTTCAATTAAAGCTATAGGCAGCATGCGGCCATGAAAAATAAAGTCAGCACCTTGGGCATCCAAGGTCAGGTTTTTGAAATGTTCTAAAGCAATACCTACGGATTTAGGGTTGTCCTGATCGTGATTGGAGATGTAGTATTCGCGTTCTAGTGCAGCATCGGGATAAAAATCATACCTGCCCTTTTTCATGGATAAAACAATACTATCTATCTCGCTAGTTTCTGTTTTGATTTTGGCTAATAAAGCGTTTATCTTGGGTCCTGTATTTTCTTTCGTATCGGGTAAAATACCGTACGATGCCAACTCATAGATTTTGATTGTTTTCTGCGCTTTTACAGCAAAAAAAGAAAATACGCCTAGGGCTAAAAGAAAAAGCTGTAGGGCGGTTTTAACATTATAATTCCGAATATTTATTTGCATGAAATTTACTGTAATCTTCAATTGTATACGTTTTGGTCTATTTTGCGAAGACCAACTCCACATCTCTATCAGCTATCGTACTTGAAATAGCTGTCCCCTTATGTATTCTCAAATATAGGTTTTCAGAAAGAACAGTACTAATATAAAATTTGCAGCAACTGACTGTAAATTAACATTACGCAGGCTGTCTTTATAAACATTTTGTTACAGAGAGCACTCATCTGTCAATCAGTCGTAAACAATTACACCTCTTCTCGTGCATACCTACCTCCCTAGGGTATAGAGAAAGGTTTTTTTATTATAAAATGGTATGAGCCGCAATAATCCCTGCCGGATTTAATTTTTCGGAATTCAACATGAGCGCATACTTGTTTTTTGTAGACAGATAAATTACAGACATGGCTGCCACTATGCTTTCACCATTGACTGGACTGAAGTCAAATTCGACTATCTGCTCCTCTATTTTCTGCTGATTTTCACCGCATAATTGAAATTCAACTTCATGCGTTCTGCTTTGTTTAATTTTTGAGGAAGAGAAATTCATTACGACAACATCAATTTTTAGAACAATAAAACTACATGTATTAGGAATAGCAAAGTTGTCACGTACATTAAGAGGTGGTAGTACGATGGTTGTTTTTCCCTTCTGATCAAAAGACACTTGCGGGTCAAAATAAACGTAGTCATAGATGTGACTGTTTTCATTGAACTGAAAGTCGACTAATCTTTTAATATTACCTCGACTTACTCGTAACATGCCTTGATAGGCTTTCCCATTACCTCGGAGAACACGTTGCATACGCTTGACAAGACGATTGTGCATTTGGCCATCGTGCATATTTTGATGAACCGTTGTAAAAGCCTGACGTATCAATGAACCTGCCGAACTTGCCGTTCCAAAATCGGAAGCTGAAGCTTCTGTCCACATGGTCTGTCGAATTTTACCTGACGGCTTGGTTTGTACGACATTTTTGTTTCCAAGTTTACGATTGACCACATTCCCAATCTGGCCTCTCAAGTACCCATTTTCAATTATTGCCATAAACTAAAGATAAGACTTTAAATAATTGAAAAACAACACTTTGAAAACTATTACGAAATTAAAAATCGTGAAGCAACAGCTATTATGAATTTTGAAATTGGTATTGCTTAGGCATTATCAAATTCATAACCCGCTAAGCCCATCCTTGAGTGTTCCTATAGTGATGGTAGTGTTGAGGTAGTACTAAGGAAGGGACTGTATGGGTAGTGTATTGGAAGTGCTCGTACTATGAAGCTAAGGAGAAGTCGGTATGGACACGGACTCAACACGGACTCATGTCGGTCACAGCTAGCTCTAGGCGTGGTTCAGCTACAACAAATTAGCACTACATTAGCGGTTTATTTTATAGCTACAAGGTTAACGTATAGAATGATGTTTTGTTGTTGTTATTCTATTTTATTTTTCGTCGCTAACAAGCTTTAGGTGAGCATATAGCTTTTTTAACATTTCGCACGGATCTGCATCTATAGCTTTTGCAATCAGGTATAGCTCTTCTGCTCTAAGATGTGCTGTGAGATTGAGCGTGAGCTCATTAATCCGTGCCTTACTCAAACCAGTTCTTCTGGCCACCATTGATTTATTTACTGATCTTTTAGCTAAAAACTCGCCTAGTGCTGTCATATTTTCCATTCAAAAGTATAACTAAAGCTAATAAACGTATAGAAAAAATATACAAATAATTTGTTTATTGAAAGTTTATACATACGTTTGTATAGAAAAACTATATAAACCATTTTAAAACATCAGATTATGGAACTAAACAAAGAGATTTTGGTCGAGCGGCTGATCCAGCAGATTTACAGTAATCGTATTGTTTTGGAAGCTAAAAAGACAGAGATATGAAAGAAGAATCTAAGCTGATGAGACAATCCATATGGATATGGGATGAAGATTATCCATATCATTTGACGATCGAGGAACTTAAAAACCCTCTTCTTGCTTTGCAAGATGTTTTTTCAAATTATTCGTTGAAAGACTGTCAATACTTACTATGGGAATGGAAGCATTGTAATTATCGTCCTTATCTTTTTTCTTTTGGAAATGGAGTACATACGCTTTATCACTTTATGTGCAAAATACAAAAGCTTCTTAATGTTGCTTGGTTAATCGATAAAGAATTTGCGTGTATAGAACTACTGATCGCTTGTGATGAGTCTGCATTTGAAAAATTTAAGCAAGATAATTATTGTAATTTTTTTTATAAAAATGGTACTGATTTAAGGTCAATAATTAAAAGAAACTTTCAAGAAGAGGATGGTCTTCAGGGCTTCATGAATGTCCTGCGGCATTGGTGGGATTTAGGAGTCTCTTTTCGACATCTTGACGACGGGAGCAGGTGTAATGTTGGAAGTGAGATTCCAGAGTTTAAACGACTTAATCTGATGATTGAAACAATGAACTTTATCTCTAAAAATAATGATATGAAAGAATCACCAAATGTATATGCGTGTAGCGCTTATCTCTCCTTGGAGGAAGGGAGCCAACCTGTAAAGACACTTATGCGAATATTTAGTAAATGGGAATATGAGGAATTAAAGGGATTTCTTCGAGAGCTATTTTATACCATGAATTCCCATGGAGGTCTTGAAACAGGAATCATGGGGGATCGAGGAGGTGTAGTCCATACCCACCATAAATTGATTGATCTTGCTCGCGAGTTTTCACTGAAAGATGACAACTATTTTGAGGAAGAAAAGCATTTTACGTTAAAGGATGATTCTGAATTGGGAATATTTTGGGAGGATTGTGATAGGCCTCCTTTTCATCACCTATCAGAAGTGAATTTAGCTTATCTAATTAACAAGCTAAGGAACACTGATTATGAATTGTTACATAGAAATCTTCATGAGTTTATGTTGTTTTTAGTTGGTCACGAGAACGTCTTTAAAGATGACTATATGGAGTTGATTGCTTTATTTCAGAGGTTAGAAGAACTGCAGGAGGTTCTTTATCTCCTTATGTTGAATCGTGTACAAGTAGATTGGTAATATAATTCTTAAAATTATGAACATACTAAAACCGATTGGGATAATTGATCTTGAAACAAACAAGCGTGATATTTCTCACAGCAGTCTGCTCGGGTTATACTGGGAATTTTTTGATGCGGGTGGTTACGAAAGTCATTTGCTTGCAAATGACAAACTTTTTAGGACCGTGATGTCAAACGAAATCTACCCTGACTTATATCACGCAAATGCTACCTATCAATTATCATTAAATAGACGATTGATAGATTTGGCGTGGCTATATCTCACCTATAAAGAAAGCGAAGAGAAGGAATGTGTTTTTAATTCAGTAAACAATACGGATAAATACCGACCAAAGTTTTATTATAGTCATGAGAGTAGATACTACTTTGATGATTATTCGTGGTTGCACATGGAATTTGATGATGGTTATAAACCGTTTAAAAGAGAGGATGATTATAAGGAGGTGATCTACAGGTTTAAGGGAAAAGTTCATTGGTTATCATTGGAAGAAATTGAGAATCCTTATTCATTTTATAGGGGTGTTTTTGAAAGCAGGACACATCTAGATTGGATTCAACTCCTCTCAAAATGGGGAGAGTATACTTTCCTGCCACAAAGTATCTGTCGAGAGGTTGATGGTGGCGAAGTTTATGATACGTATGTGCTTTTTCAAAAATTGACAGAAATGGCTTACTTAGTGTATAACTATGAAGATTATGTTCCCGATTCGAGAAAGTTTTTATATTTCGATTTTGGACAATATCCATCTGTATTAAATATAGACGAACTAATAAGCCCTCAAATAGTACTGATTAAAATATTTGGAAAATCTAGTATCGAATCGGTTCTTAATGAAATGTTCTGGTGGTTGGATGCTATTATAAAAAAAGAAGAGGTTAATGATATTAAGCGGGCTTATAGCATCTATACAAAGATTTTAAATATTGTAGAGTTTTCTTGGATATCCAGACCGTATAAGAGACAGAGCATTGGTTTAAAAAGAGATGTTGATAAGGATGATAATGCTTTTTATGCTTCCCTATTCGAATCGCTAAAGTATGAAACCAAATATTTAGAAGTAAAAGAGAAGACAGAACCACTATCAGCTTACAATTGGCTGTCTTCAAGATACAAGAATGATTTAGGAAGTTTGAGATTTTTACTAAAATACTGTTTTGAGGCATCTTTCGGATTGTGTGACTCATCTCTAAGTGATGTAGACCTGGAAAGTCTAAAAGCGAATTGTGCTAAGTTTGTCGAACTAACATATTTATTTCACTTGGCTCTATTACAAGAAAAAGAGTAGTTGTACTATTTGCTACCCCCTTATGATTATTTCCCTCGGAGATTACATCCGCAGGAAATAAGAAACTTAATATAGCGCTATGTTGAAAAAAGAAATATTTTCCATTTTGCAATGGATAAATGAGCTC
Source organism: Sphingobacterium sp. UT-1RO-CII-1 (assembly GCF_026711005.1). GTDB lineage: Bacteria > Bacteroidota > Bacteroidia > Sphingobacteriales > Sphingobacteriaceae > Sphingobacterium. Next base: position 124,814 of record NZ_JAPPVJ010000001.1, read on the forward strand.
GTGAATAAACTAATTGCCGATAATCAAGTCTACCTTAATAAAGAACCTTATTGGCATGAAGAAATTTATAATTATCCTAACATTGGTACTGTCGTCTAGCCTACTATTTGCACAGCAAGGTACTTTGGACACTGATATATTTGGTAATCTGCAATTTAAGTCTGTTGATGGCAAGTATACAGCAAGTTTAGAGAAAAATATTTTCAATGATCTCGTTTTTACGGACAATAGAAATAACAAGTTGCATTACGAGAAGAAATATCTCGATAAAACAGAGCGGGGCTTAATGAGCAGCAAGGAAGCGCAGACCCGTTTGCTAAGGAAATTGGTACGGGAGAACAAGCGACGCTCGGGATATGAGGCTACATTTAAGGTAGATATTTTTGATAAGGTAATTATTGAGGATAATAAGGGGTATAAATTGGAAGAGGGAAAGGATATATTTGGTAACACCCATATTGAAGAACAGGTGAAGGGAACGAAGACGGTACTTAAAAGGAACTTTAGCGGTGGATTGGAATATACAGAAGGTAAGCACACTGCTTTGCTGGAAAAAGACATTTTCGACCAATGGCTATATAAAGATAGCTTCGGAAATGAGATCCGATTTGGGAAAGAGACCTGGAAACGTATCTTAAAACAGTATGGCACCGATGAAAAGTTTTTTTGGGACCTGCTTGACCGCTGGTTTTATTAAGGCAGAGTAAATTAGTTATTAACGAACTACCACAAACACAAGATATATCGAGAAAGTTAGAGGAAGGCATACCACAATGCAACCAAACCCTTTTAGCTTTTATAGGCACAACAATATATGAAATGAGCTTTATTGCTGTCTTAAGGTAGCTCGTATTATTTTCCTCAAATAAAAAGGTAAGTTAGGCTGTTGAGAAGACAAACCCAACGCTAACTTACCTTTATAATAAAATAGCTTTAGCTATTCTTTTTTTGTTTCGTTAATCGAGCTAATAGCCATGCTTTACAAGTTAAGCTCTATTTTGAAACAAAGAAGCTTAAAGTCCCAGTAAGCGTCTATTGCTTTCCTCATCTGCGTGACCACCTGCAAAATCATCAAAGGTTTTCTCCGTAACTGGGATAATATGATCTTTAATAAATATAGCTCCCTCTCGTGCGCCTTCTTCGGGATGTTTTAGGGCACACTCCCACTCCATAACGGCCCATCCTTTAAAGTCGTATGACGTTAGTTTACTGAATATGGCTTTAAAATCGACTTGTCCATCTCCTAACGAACGGAAGCGGCCAGCACGCTCTACCCATCCAGAATACCCTCCATATACGCCTTGTTTACCCGACGGGTTAAACTCTGCATCTTTCACGTGGAATGCTTTAATACGCTCATGATAATGATCTATATAGGCAAGGTAATCTAAGCATTGCAATAGAAAATGTGATGGGTCGTATAATAAGCAGGCCCGAGGGTGATTATCGACTTTTTCCAAGAACCGTTCATAACTTACTCCGTCGTGCAGATCTTCACCCGGATGTATTTCGTAACAGACATCCACACCGCATTCATCAAAGGCATCTAATATAGGGCGCCAACGTTTTGCTAACTCTGTAAACCCGGTATCTACCAGTCCCTGTGGGCGCTGAGGCCAAGGATAAACAGTGGGCCAGAGTAAAGCTCCGCTAAAAGTAGCATGTGCGTCCAAGCCAAGGTTTCTCGATGCTTGAGCAGCATATTTCAATTGCTGTACAGCCCATTCTGTACGTGCTTTCGGGTTGTTGTGGTATGCTGCTGGAGCAAAGCCATCAAACTGTTGGTCATAGGCCGGATGAACAGCTACAAGTTGGCCTTGCAAATGGGTAGATAGCTCGGTGATTTCTAAGCCCATCTCATTAATCATTCCTTTGATTTCGTCTGCGTAGGTTTTACTTTCTGCAGCTTTTTGCAAGTCAAAATAATCTGTAGCCCAAGTTGGAATCTGTATACCTTTAAATCCCAAATCTTTTGCCCATTGACAAATCGAATGGAGGCTATTGAAGGGTGCTTTATCTCCTAAAAATTGCGCCAGAAAAATACCTGGGCCTTTAATTGTCTGCATAATTTTCGTGTGTTTTTAAAGTTTAAATATAACGATTTACCAGATTTTCCATGTATTCCTGTTTACCGCTAATCAGTTGCGGTTCTCCTTGTTTTATCGCATATGTCCGGAGATCATCAAGGGATAAATTGCCTTTTTCAAAATCAGCTCCTATACCAGAGTCAAAACTACTGTAGCGTTCTTTTCTTAACGACTTATAGGGGGATTTTTGAAGTATATTATCGGCGGTTACCAAGGCTCGTGCAAAATTATCCATCCCTCCTATATGCGCATAGAATAGGTCTAAAGGATCTGTAGAGTTACGTCTTATCTTAGCATCAAAATTGACACCCCCACCTTTTAAACCTCCGGCTTCTAAAATAATCAGCATAGCTTCGGTAAGCTCATTCAGATCTGTAGGGAATTGATCTGTATCCCAACCGTTTTGATAATCTCCTCGATTGGCATCTATCGAGCCTAACAATCCAGCATCGGCCGCCACCTGCAGCTCATGTTGGAAAGTATGTCCAGCAAGTGTAGCATGGTTTACTTCTAAATTAAGCTTAAAATCGTCCATTAAATCAAATTCACGAAGAAAACCAATTACTGTAGCTGCATCGTAGTCGTATTGATGCTTTGTTGGTTCGCAAGGTTTTGGTTCAATAAAGAATGTTCCTTTGAATCCGTTTTTACGAGCATAATCTTTGGACATATGTAAAAATTGAGCCAAATGCTCCCGCTCTCTTTTCATATTGGTGTTTAGCAGGGACATATAGCCTTCGCGCCCTCCCCAAAACACATAATTCTCTCCCCCTAATGCAATCGTGGCATCTAAAGCCGCTTTAACCTGCGCTCCGGCATGTGATAACACGTGAAAGTCAGGATTGGTAGAAGCGCCGTTCATATAACGATGGTGACTGAACAGATTTGCGGTTCCCCACAATAATTTTATCCCACTATGCTCCTGTTTTTCCTTTGCATAAGTGACAATTTCTTGTAAATGACGTTCATTCTGTAGAATGTCATCGGTATAATCTACTAAATCTACATCATGAAAACAGTAATAGGGTAGTTGCATTTTCGTCATAAATTCAAAAGCAGCATCCATTTTATCCTTAGCACGTGCGATGATGGAATCTTTCTTTTCCCAAGGAAAAAAATGTGTAGGCCCACCAAAGGGGTCTGCGCCATTAGCGTTGAATGAATGCCAGTAGGCACATGCAAATTTAAAATGCTCAGCCATCGTTTTTCCAGCTACCACACGAGTGGGCTCATACCAGCGGAAAGCCAATGGATTGTCTGACTCGACTCCTTCAAAAGCTATCTGCCCAACGTTTTCAAAGTACACTTGATCTCCTGTCAAAATTTTCATATGTAAATAATTTATTTTTAAATGGTTATATGGAATATCCACATTATATTATGCCCCATTGGCTGCAATTAGCGTGCATGCTTCTTCGCGGTCATGCGTGTTTGTGTAGCCTGTGCTACATGGACATTTCATATGTTTATAGTTATTCGTTTGTAAATCTTCTTTATGCCACGCATGATCTCGTTAACTCGGTTTTATTTTAAGTTGTCATGTGAAATACTATTCGTGGTAATAGGTGTTCATTCTTCGATCCCCTTAAGTATTTCACTTTATCTCCATTTAAAGTTTCTCTTCTAGTATTTTTTTCCATGAGCCGTACACCTGCTCATAACGGGAAGTATGCTGTGGTATTATGGTCTTATATTTTTTTAACCCCTTGAAAGCCTCCTCCCTATTGCTGAATATACCACTTCCTAAACCCGCACCCAAAGCTGCCCCTACACTGCCGTCGTTGTCATAAAGCTCAACGGGAGTATCGGTGATACCCGCAAAAGCTTCTTGAAAAACAGGACTTAAAAATAGGTTAGCATGTCCTGCTTTGATGACCTGAGGGGTTATTCCATTTGCCCTAAGCAAGTCCAAGCCATATCGAAATGCAAAAGCAATCCCTTCCTGCGAAGCACGCCAAAGGTGCGCGGCACCGTGCCTCAGGAAGTCTAGGTTTTCAATATGAGCACCGACGGTTTTATTATTAAGCATCCGCTCTGCCCCATTTCCAAAAGGTAAAATACGCACGCCATCAGCTCCAATAGTAATCTGAGAAGCCTCTGCATTCATTCTTTCATAGTCGTTTTTATTCCCTGTAATCTGACTAATCCAGCTGTTCTGTATACCGGTTCCGTTGATGCATAAAAGCACTCCTAAACGTTCTATAGCTGATGCATGATTGACATGTGCAAACGTATTTACTCTCGATTGTGGATCGTGCGTTCGTTGATCGCTCACCGCATAGATGACCCCGGATGTACCGGCTGTAGCTGCAACTTCTCCTGGATCAAAAACATTTAAGGATAATGCATTATTAGGCTGATCTCCGGATTTATAGCAAACGATAGCTTGCTCAGATAGTCCCAAGTCGGCAGCAATTTCAGACTGCAATGCACCATAGTTGGAGAACACAGGCTGAATGCTGGGTACCAATGACCTATCTATTCCGTAAAACTCCAATAAAGTATCCGAAATTTGCTGTCTCTCAAAATCCCAAAGTATACCTTCCGAAAGTGAACTGATATTGGTATTAACTTCACCCGTGAGTCGCATACTGATATAATCCCCCGGCAACATAAACTTATAGATCTTTTCATAGACTAGGGGTTCATTCTGCTTTACCCAAGCCAATTTTGAAGCCGTAAAATTACCAGGCGAATTCAAATGAGTATTTAAAAACCTTTGTTCACTAAGTTTGATAAAAGCCTCCTGACCTAATTCTACAGCACGACTATCACACCAAATAATAGCATTACGCAAAACGCGCTGATCCTTATCGATCACAACGAGACCGTGCATCTGATAAGCGATGCCGATCGCTTTTATATCCGACGGGTTGTACAATCCTGATGCATTCGCCTTTTTAATAGCCAATTTGGTATGCTTCCACCAAAGCTCAGGGTCTTGTTCTGCCCACCCAGGATTCAACGATATAATCGCTGCTTCCTCGTCGGGATAACTGCATGACACTAGCTTTTCATTTGTTACCGCATCAATTATAGAGACTTTAATCGATGACGTACCAAGATCTATTCCCAATAATAACATATCGAATGCTTATTTAATTACAATCCATGTCTGGCTCTCTGAGGAGCAGTAAACATTAATTTTAACCTGATAAATACTGATTCCTTTTCATTGCCCTTCTGTTCTTATCTTGTTGAGCTATTTTTAGCTGATCTGACCATACCGAATAGTAGATGTTTAGTTTGACTTGCTGATACAAAAAAACTGTAAATATAGTTCTACTCTATATTTGTAATTCGAATAAACATCATTCGGAGACCAATCCTAGGTTTAGAAAGAACATGCTGGTAGTAGCTATCAATGAAAAGGAAAAATACATAAATAAAGTTAGTTTTAAGAGAAAATCTTAGAGATTTTCTCTTAAAACTATTTCCCATCCTTAAAAAAGGAGTGGCACGCCCCTCTTAAATGTATGGAGTTTTAAAATCACCGTCTGATTGTTCCGTCCTCGAGTTGGTACTACTGGACCCTTAGAGTCAAAATCATTTTGCATATTTGGGTTCGATAATTTCCCACTCTTTGATGTGTGCGGGCGAATGCTCTTTTTTCACAATAGCATCAAAACCTGCTAACATACTGGAATATTCATCGGCTAGGTCGTTTTTTTCGGTAGGATCTTCCGCTATATTGTAAAGTTGCCACTTTGCGTTCTTAAAGCCTTTTTTTATGACATCTACTTTAACAGCTTTCCAATCTCCCTTACGAATAGCGATCTGCCCGCCTTTTTCTGGATATTCCCAATATAGATAATCACGTTTCTGTTGCTGTGCAGCTTCACTTAAAAAGGTGGGTAACAAAGATATGCCATCCGTATTTTCTACCTGAACACCGATAAGATCACCTATTGTGGCCATCATATCATACTGTATAGAAGGCAGATTAGAGACTGTGCCCTTTGCGATTTTGGCAGGCCAAGAAACAATAAAAGGAACCCGTGTTCCGCCTTCGTAGATATCAGTTTTTAAACCTCTTAGTCCAGCAACACTATTGAAGAACACTGGATCAACACCACCATTAAAAGTGGTTCCATTATCACTGGAGAACATCACGATAGTATTGTCCGCTATACCGAGTTCCTGTAGTTGGGATACTACCTTGCCTACCTGTGCGTCCAAATAAGTAATCATTGCGGCATAAGTAGCATAAGGTTTTAATGATGGAGCATAGCCCTGCTCGCCATAATATATTTTTTCGTCAAACTGTCCTTCATACATGTCTATATACTCTTTGGGCGCCTGTAAAGAGACATGAGGCTGGGTATATGGCAAATAAAGAAAGAAAGGTTGCTCTTTTGTTTCAGTAATAAACTGCAGCGCCTTCTCGGTCATTATGTCTGTAGCATACTCGTTGCCAGTATAGGCATCAAAATCTTCGTTTGTTGCTGTTTGCGGATCTAAACCTTTATGCACATAGACATAAGGATTGTCTAAAGGAAAATACTGATCATTTTCCCATAAATGAGTGGGGTAAAAGTTGTGTGCTTGCTTTTGGTCCAATATGGCCAAGTAATAATCAAAACCTTGTTTAGCTGGGCTTCCTGTGGTATTGTGCATACCTAATCCCCATTTTCCAGCCATGGCGGTGCGGTATCCGTTTTGTTTTAGGAGCTTGGGCAATGTAAGTATACCTTCTGGCAAAGGCATTTGCCCACCTTCTAAACTATCGGCAAAGCCTCCCAGCTCGTAATTGCCTCTTATATATGAATTTCCGCCGTGCTTACCTGTCAATAACATAGCCCGAGCAGGAGCGCATACTGGAGCACTTGCATAATGTTGTGTAAATAACATTCCATTGTTTGCAAGCTTTGTCAGATGAGGAGTTTTTATCTTTTTTTGCCCGTAAGGCTCTATCTCACCATAACCTAAATCATCTGCGTAGATATAGATGATGTTTGGCTTTTGTTGAGCTTGTATTGGATGGTTTAAAGAGTTAATGAAAAGAAAGATCAGTGATAAAAAAAGTAATTTATTCATAATAGTGGTTTACTGAAATAAACAACTAAGGTATTAAATAATGTGTTAAACATATTATTTAATGTAAAAGGAGGCTTCACTTTCGATAAAAAAGAAGCCTCCTTTAATAATGGATATTAAGAAGTTCTATAACTAGCAATAGCTTATTTATACCTAATTTTCCTAGAATCTATCTTTGATGTTATAGGGTAAACATCTTTATGAATATCTATTTCTGTTTTCTCTAGTGGCACACCAACCATTTGTGTTTCTTTTCCCTCAATCTGAATATTATTTTTACCATCTAAGGTGACTACAGCCCAAATCGGATCTTGATAAACTAGTGTATGTTTAAGAATACTATGCTTTTTATAGAACTCCTGTTCGAAAGCTTTACTTTGATAATCGCCTCCAGCCCAATAATAAGATGCACTATTAATTTGCACATAATGAATACCATTTATCTCGTTATGGTAGTTCATATGATGGTGTCCCGAAAATACAAGAATAACTTTTTTAAAACCTGCTTCTTTATTAATTTGCTCCAAAAGATAACGAACTTCCATTCCATTATCGAGCCCATTAATTGTGTTATCAAAACCTTGGTGACAAAATATAACAGTTCTTAATTTTGTTTTTCTCAAGTCTTCCTTCAGCCAGTTTAATTGCTTTTTTTCGATCGTCCGCGGATAACCGCTTAGTTCTTTTGTTAAACTTTTTTCATTGCCATCCAATATTACAAAATGGAAATCGCCTCTATCAAATGAATAATAAGGTGCCGGAGCCCCCCAAAAAGCTAATGCTTGCTCCTTTGTATGTCCATGATCTGTATCATGATTTCCCAATACATGGTATTTCTCTCCTGGCATAGTGTTCCAGACGTCCATCAACTTCTGATTTTCCGTTTTCGGCATACAAAAGTCTCCTAACTGTATAATAAAGTCTGGTTGTTGCTGCTTCATTGCATCAACAAAAACTTTTGCTCTTCTATCACTATCATGCATTAAATCGTAATGCAAATCGGTGATTATTGCAAACTTTATTTTGTTTGTCTTTAGCTGTCTTTCTTCTGACAAAAAAGTATTTGTTGCTAGAGTTTCTTTTGCGAAAATACTTGAAGCTCCTAGAGCTCCAAGTTGAATAAATTTCCTACGATTTACCATCTTCTTATTTATACACGCATTTTATTTATTTGAAAACAAAATCATTTATTTGACCTACCCAACCTTGCGGTTGTTTAACCCCAAACAGATGTAATATAGTCGAAGCGGTGTTTACTGTATTATTTGGCTGTTCGATTTGGTAGCCTTTCTTTACATTCGGACCTACAATGCCCCAGGGAACAACCATCTCATCGACAGTTACGCCACCATGCCCTTTGTTAATCCCTCCATGATCTGATAGAAAAAAGAAGGTGGTACTTTCGTATAATCCCGCTGACTTCATTTTTTTTAGAAAAATGCCAATCTGTACATCAGCTTCTTCTATTGATTTAATATACTCTGGTGAACCCCAACCATACTTATGTCCTGCATGATCTGTATGAACAGAATATAGAAAAACAAGCGTAGGGTCATTTTTATACTTTGTTATGAAATCAAATGCCTTTTCATAATTTTCAACATACTCATCATCGGCTAAGTAACTCACCTCATCAAAATTTTTCTTATTATGGGGATAGAACAAGTTGATCCAATTGTAGTAAAAAGCAGTTTTCACAGCTGGCACTTGCTCTTTTAGCACGGTAAAAACAGAGGGGTAATACCCGTCACTATCTGACATGATAGCAGGAAGAACGAATTTATTAATTTCCCAACTATTATCAACCACCCCATGTTGCTCTGGTCCACTACCAGTAAAAATACTAATCCAGTTTGGGAGTGTTACTGACGGCATAACCACACGCGTACTTGTAGAAAGCGCTCCTTCTGCCAGCAACGCATCTAGATTTGGTGTTTTTGCTTCTTTAAATCCAGCAACAGATATACCATCGAGAGAAATCATAATAACTCGTTTATTAGTTTTCTTCAAATGATCTGATGCGAAAGCCGTGCTACCGCCCAAAAGAGCGACGCAAAAAATTAATACAAATTTTCTCATTTCTTAACTTTAATTAAAATTTAACTCTATCATCACTACGGCATTACAGATACATGAACTGTCCAATCTCTAATAGTTCCATCCGCCGATGTCAAGCGATATTGAAATGGTCCGTTAGAAAAATCACTTATAACACCTGCTATTGGTGCGCCATTTATAGGCTCAATCAACTTTGCAAAATGCGAAAATCGAATACCAATATTCTTTAAGTCAGCACCTTTCTCAGCCTGTAGTGTTACTGTGAATTTTTCTTTATCTACAATATTGGTAGGTGTAGGCACTGCAACATTTTGATAACCCGTTACAGGTTTATCATAACCAAGCTGATTTGTAACTTCCACGTACTTGAACAAAACAACAGAGGTAATATGCGCATTATCGCCCCACTGGGTTTCGTCAAGCTCTACTCTTTGTTTTAGACAACTAGAGAGTCCTAATATTAGAAGCAATAGGAAAGCTTTTATTAAAATTCTTAATTTCATAGCTATTTGCGTTTTAACATGTAAATGATTTTTAATTCCAACCCGGGTTTTGACTCAACTTTACTCCTTTTGTTTCATAAAGTTTGATTTCATAAAGTGGAATAGCACTTAAGTAATCACGTTTAGGTTCGATAAACAACCCTCGCCCGCCTGGTCGAAATTCTACAACTTTAAACCAAGGATTGATACGTCCATCAGAAAAGGAAGCTACAGATCCAGCCGTTCCGTTCTCAACAAGACCAAACTCATTTTTTAAATAACCATCTTTTCTAATCTGGCTATATAAATCAGGGTCATTACCTTCATCGAGAAGTGCCTGTTCAGGAGTTTTCACGTAATAATCGACAAATTCTTGCAATAAAGCTCCCTTAGGTTGGTATCCGTTAATAACATCTTCGTAAACAGCCCATCTTTTAAGGTCATTTAGTCTAAATCCCTCTAATGCGAACTCGACATTACGTTCTCTTCTAATTTCATTAACAATAGCTGATTCATTAAGGTCAAAACCTAGATCTTTTCTATATGTAAAGCCAGCACCAGCACCCATCGTCATGGGTATCATACCCACACGCTCTCTAATAATATTTACCGTTTTGTCCAAGTCGGTTTGGCTAAGAGTACCTAAAATAGCTTTTGCTTCTGCTAGCGAGAGAAGTACCTCTTCATACCTCATTAAAATATCGTCGGTTTCACCTTTTAGAGCTTCTTGGGCAAAAACAGCACCTTTGAAATTCCTATAACCCGTCGAGGTAAAGTTTTCAGTATATGGCGCTTGGTTAGCAATCAACGGGTAACGAAACGGAAAACCATCTCCTCCACGTCCAGGTAGTTGGTTCTGTGGTCCACGATCAGGTGTCCATATGGTTTGACGGAAACGGGGGTCTAAGGTGCGTCCCAATTCATCTAGTGCTTTTGTATTGCTTTGCTGCTTACCATCGTTCGTCAAATACATATCGACCAGGTGATCCGTAATAGAAGGTCCCTTATCTAATATCTTAAAAAAGAAATTGTGGCTGTAAGCCAGTTTGGAAGCATCATAAACTTTGTATAAAAATGCACCTTCAACCGATGTAGCATCTTTTTGAGCAAAAAGCTGATTGTATGCCATTTCCTTATCTCCACCCATTGTAAAGATATTTGTACCATGACGCTCTATTAAAGTTTTCGCAGTAGGCTCAACAAGTTGAATAAACTCGAGCCCATCTTTACCTTCCATGCGGTAAGGCGTTGCCTTTCTTTGGTGGTAATACTCCCACGTACCTTCGTACAAAGCGACTCTGACCTTAAGTTGAAGGGCTGCTTCCTTTGTAATACGACCCGATATTGCTCCCTCTGCTTCACCTTTCCAATGCAGACGCTCTATAGCCAGGTCTAAGTCACTCAGAATTTGCTTCGCCACCTCGTACCGGGACGCCCGTTCTTTATACAATTCTGATTCGTCTTGCTCTGTTAAGAGTGATGTAACAATGGGTACTCCGCCAAAAGCCTGTAGAAGCTTATAATAATCCCAAGCTCTAAAAAAATAGCCTTCACCAATGTAGTGTTGAGCCGCCCGGGTATTTTCCGCATTTAAATTGGCATAATGCAAAAAATAATTATCGTTTCTAATAGCTGAAAACCCATCGTTCCATGTGGCATTAGTTTCGGCAGGAACCGAACTCGCAGTCCATCTATTTAAACTTGCCGTAACAGTAGTTTGGTGTATAAGCACATCGGTGTTGTTATCCAACCCTATATTATTTGCGGCTCCTCCTGAAGGTGCTGTATGCACAACATATTGAGGCGCCAAGCGAGAATAAAAACCATTGACAAAAACTTGGAGTTGCCCGGCGGTCTTAAAAAAGCTTCCGGCGTCAATCGCATCTGTCGGTTCTTTATTCAAAAAATCTTTGGAACAGGAAGAGAAAAAAAGCATGCTTGCAACAGTGTAGAGAACTGTTTTGTAATATTTGTGTTTTCTCAAAAAACTCATCTGAATAAGGTTATTATATATTTTCATAATTATCTAGAGGGTAAGGTTTACACCAAATGAATAATATCTTAAGGGCGGATAGCTATTCGCGTTAGATCCAAATAGGCCTGGCATGCCAGACTGTAAGAAGTCAGGATCATATTTCATTGCCGATTTATAATATATAAACCCAAGATTCTCTCCGCTAAAATATAGGTTGGCTCTTTTTAATTTTATACGTTCTAACCATCCGGCAGGTAAGTCATAGCCTATTGTAATATTTCTTACTCGCAGGTGAGCGAGGTTTAACGAATATTGATCTGTTGCTAAGCCCCTTCCTGTATTAAAAGCGGGGAAATGAGCCCCCGTATTGTCAGGGTTCCAATAGCCCAATTTTGTACTTTCTTTAAATGCTGGTGTGTAAAAATAAGCAGTTCCCCCACTACCTGCACTAGTACCCCAAACCCAATCAGAGCTATTATAAACATTCCACTTCATAACCCCTTCTAGAATAGCGGAGAATGAAATATTATTCCAAGAAAATGAAGTATTTATAGCAAAACTTTTTCTGGGATAGTTAAAGCCATTCGTGACTTGATCTCCTCTGCTGTACCAAAAACCGCCATCGCCAGCGTTAATATATCCATCTCCGTTTAAATCTTGGTACTGCAAATAGCCAGGGTAATTATACGTCCCAGTAAGTGTTCTACCGTCTAGGTCAGCTGTATTCTGCGCCACACCGCCTGACTTATAAACAAAGTTTTCTCCAAATAACTGACCAGGTGTCCATGTTCCCCCTCTAGCTCCAGTTGCATTTGCATTATACTTGGTGACATAGCCTATATAATCGCTGAGATGAAACTTCACATCATAACGTAATGGCTTTGTAGCCAAATTAAACGAATCATTCCACCCGATACTTAGCTCCCAACCTCGCGTTTCTGACTCGGAATTATTTAGCTGGGGAGCAGCCGTTCCTAATACTTTCGGCAAGGGGTTTGCAGGCCCCATTTGATCAACTATAGTGCGCTGGTACCAATCGTATGTTAGGGTCAAGCGATTGTTTAAAGCTGTTACATCTACTCCAAAGTCCAACACACGAGGTTTAGCCCATGTCAACGAGGAGCTTACTAGACCCGGCGGGTATCCTGCAATTACGTAATTCCCTCCTAGTAGGGTCGTTTTATTAAGACCTACGTCTAGCGTAGGTAAATAGGTGTAGTAATTACTTGCACCAACGGAGCTTAAATCGCCGGAGTTGGACCAAGACCCTCTAATTTTGAATTCAGAAACCCATTCTTTTAGTGGCCAAAAATTTTCTCTACCTGCATTCCAAGCCCCTGAAACCGATGGAAAAAAGCCCCAGCGGGAATCCGCAGCAAAGCGCGAACTAGCATCTCTTCTTCCCGTAAACTTAATCATATATCGCTGATCATAGTCGTAGGTAGCTACCCCATAGAAACCTAGAGTCGTCCATTGATACATACGATCTCTGGTATCGGGGTTATTTGCGGCAGCACTTAAAGCTTCGATTACATCTTGATCAAACAGGTCGGTTTTACTCCCCGTCAGAGACTCAAATCTATTATCTTCTGCTTGCATACCTACCTGTGCAAACACATTATGCTTATTTGAAAACGTTCGCTGATATTGTGCGTTTATTTTCGCAAACTGATAGTTTTGCACCCCCCTTGTTTTAGCGATACTATTTACGTTTGCCGAGCGGTTGTTTTGAATTTTTGTACCGTCAGGCAATTCGGTATATACAATTTTATCTACTTTAGAATAAGCAGTATTGCTTGATCGCCAAGTATAATCTCCATTAATTTCAAAATACTTTATAGGCTTTATTGTCGCTCCGCCAGTTATTACTGTTTCATCACGCTGATTCTTGATAAGACCTCCCTCTCCTAAAATACCGGCGGCTCCTAATATCCAAGAGTACGCATTTCCGGAAGGCACCCGTAAAGGTGTGGAGAAATATTGATTCATACTTCCGAAAATATCGCCGTAGTTAGCTATTGAGTTACCGCTAGCGGCATCGGTAGCTGAGTTAGCTCTATAGTTTGCACCTTGATTTTCCTGACGTACATAATTTATATCGGTGCGTAATTCTAGCCAATCATTTACCTTATAATCTAGGCGAGTTTTAAAATTATAGCGTTTATTATAATTAAAACCTCCTCTAAAAAGTCCATCCGTATCTGTATATCCCAAGCTTGAAAAATATTTTAACTTATCAGTCCCCCCATTCAGACTCAAATTATGCTGACTACTGATCTCTGTATTTTTAAGATATTCTTCAAATAACTTGGTTGTAGCAAAGGATTGCTCTCGCGTCCAGTTTTTATATGCCATATCACCACTAGGAAATTGACCGTTCTCTATATACACTTGTGCTTGATCTCCGAAACGTTCTCTAAGTTCATCAAAAGCTGCATTTCCCCAGTCTTTGCGTAACCACGCCTTCATACGCGCTATCGTAATCGCATCAATCTCGTCAACACCAGTTCCGTCGGGTCTTCCATTTTTAGCCGCTAGATTAATATAATGTGCCCATTCGGGAGATTCAGGCTGGGTAGGTTTCATTACCATTTTACCAATCTTCATCGTACCCGAATAATTCACGGTCGTAGCTCCTGCTTTACCACTTTTAGTCGTGATCAGCAATACTCCATAAGGTGCTCTGGAACCATATACAGCAGAAGATGCGCCATCCTTTAAAAGTGATATACTTTCTACATCGTTGGGATTAACATCCTGAATAGGTCTTTCTACTCCATCAACCAAAATCAATGGCGAGGCACTACTATTAATAGACGTAAAACCTCTAATATTAATTGTAGGGTTTCCTTCGGGTGAACCACTCGGCATTTTTATATTAATACCTGGCGCAATACCACGCAGTCCTTCAGTAACAGATTTGATAGGGCGGTTCTCTAAGACTTCTCCACCAATAGTCTGCACAGCATCCGTCAAACTTCCTCTTTTGACTTTTCCATAAGCCGTAACGACCACATCATCTACATTAAACAAGTCTTCCTGCAAAGTAACACTCATAAGAGCTACATTTTTAACCAATTTATTAACAGACTGATACCCTACAAATCGAAATAACAATTCGTCTCCTATCTCTGCATTAATGCTAAAAGTTCCATCACTAGAAGTTTGCTGAACACTTTGCTTACCTTTAATAGACACTGTGACGCCAGCTATTGGTTTTGAGCTTGCATCTTGAACTCTTCCTTTGAGGAGCTCCTGCTGATTACCCATAGCTAAGTATTTTTCATTATTATGATAAGTAGTTGAACCCTTAGGTTTATCATTTCTACGTTTTATAATAATGGCTTTATTTTCCATAGTATACTCTAAACCATACTTAGGCAACAAATCATTTAAAACTTTAATTAATGCTTCTTCTTTAAAATCAACATTTAATAGAATATTGTTAATATCCGAAGATTTAGAAACAACATCGTAATTGGCTTGATTTTTTATAGCTCGAAAAAAATCGGACATTTTCACATTTTTCCCTGAGTAGCTAATAACTTGACTGCGTACTCCGCCAAAAGAGCTCATAGTCAATACTAAAGTAAATAGCACAGTAAATTTCATAGCTAATAAAAGTTGTTTTGGTGGATATACGCCTGCACTCCTCCAAAACATTTTAGGTTTTTTCATATATTTGAATAGTTATTAAATAATTTTCTGTTTATTTATTAATTACATTTTGCCGGGGAATGGCCGTTCCTCGGCATATTTTATCGTCATTTGTAGTTTATTTCTGAACTATTATCCTCCTTCCTTCTATTTTAAAGTGAGCTGTCCCTGTTAATTCTATCATTTTTAACACTTCATTTATATCCCGGTATTTTGATACTGTTGCCCATATTTTTTCTTTTTTAACATGATTTTTGAATTCTACGTCAACATCGTACCAATCGGCTATCTTTTGCATTACATCCTCTAGAGGCTCATCATTAAATAGAAAATAACCTTCCTTCCATGCCAAAAAAGCATCAGTATCTACGCTTATAACTGGTTTATCCACACCATTTTCGGTAGTTAACTGTTCTCCGGGCTGTAGTTTGACCGCACCATTTCTCAGCGACACGCTTCCTTCAATTAAGGTGGTTTGGCTATGACCTACAGTGGTCTTGACATTAAACGCAGTTCCTAAGACTCGAATATTTTGTTCATCTGTGTGTACTAAAAAAGGTTTATCCTTGTTATGCTCAACCTCAAAATAAGCTTCCCCCTGCAGCCAAACTTCGCGTTCTGGACTGTTTAAAGAATTAAAGAATTTCAGAGAAGAATTTGCATTTAAATACACTTTTGTGCCATCAACAAGGACTATTTTAAATTCTCCACCTCGTGGTGTAGAAATTTCGTCATAACTTAATACTTCAGTACCATTTCCTTTCCCTTGATAGCTAACGATTCCTTCGCCTGATTTATAAATAGTAACTCCATTCATAACCAAGCTGTCATTTTCGCTTACACTTGTAAGATCAACAACTTCACCATTAGCGAGCACAAGCTTAGCTTTGTTTCCACCCATTACAATCTTATCCTGCTCATTAATTCTATCGAAACGGATATAATAAACCAAAGTGAACAAAGCAACAAGCAGAACTGCCGCAGCTGCATACCAATATTTCCAGCTTGGACGCAGGTCATTGGCCCCAGCCACAGGCTTAAAGGTTTTCATGGTTGCTAGATCTTCCTTCAGTTCGGCTATACTTATTTGAGCAGCAGATTTTTTCTGCGCTTCTTTTAGATACCAATTATCCAGTATAGCTTTCTCCTGTTCAGAGATACTTCCTTCTTTAAGTTTGTGCAGTAATTTCTGTAGATTATCATCCATAAAAACAAATACTTCTATAAAGAAGACGGGAACTCTTAATAAAAGGATGACAAGAATTTAAATAAATTTAAAAGAGATAAAAGAAAATCTTTAATCTGACTATTAAAGAAAAAAATGGACAAATTTAATACGTAGCTTTTTTAAAGCTCTTCCGATATGGGTTTTAACCGTATTTACGGATATATTCAATGTTTCAGCAATCTCAGCATGGCTTTTTTCCTCCATACGACTCATACGAAAAACTATAGCCATTTGCTCTGGTAGCGTCTTGATTTCGTTTTCTATCTGACGCATGAGCAGTTCTTCCCGAGCGGCAGCATCATGTATCAGCTGATAAGCGCCATAATCTATTGTAGATTCAAATTTACGCACTGTTGCTTCATGCGCATAGATATCCAGTATCTTATTTTTTACAGCCTGAACTAAGTATGCACGAATACTCTTTTTGACAACAATATCAGCACGCTTACTCCAAGTATGTGTAAAAACTTCTTGAACAACGTCTTTAGCAGTTTCCCTGTCGCCGAGCATTTTAAAAGCATGTAGATAGAGAAAAGGATAAGTTTCTCTATACAAAACATCAAATTCAGTTTTAGATTTTGGTAACATTGGTAAAACAATAGTATGGTCGTATCTTAATACTAATCGGTTTTGATTTTACATTTCCGCAATGTACTTATTTTTTTATTGAGACTTCGCATTTATTGACACAATTAAACTTCAAATGTTTACATTTTCTAAATTAAAAATCAAAAATAAAGGTTTAATTATAGCATATGTTAACTTAAGTATTAAGATTTCGTTAATAAAATAGTATATTCTTTTCTGCTATGGTTATAGTTAGAGACAAAAAACAGCTAAACAATAATAAATTTCTATATAGCAGATAAACTTTACCGTATCATTAGCAAAAGTATATTATTGATAATAGAGGTTTTTTGTAGCTGAATAACTAGAAGAACATCACACTTAAGTAAATATTTAATTGCTTTGGAAGCCCTTGCTCTAAAGATTCCTTCATAATCTATAACTTTAGCAAAAGATAGAGCTGCTACTATACTAGTATAATGCACAATGATTAGTTTTCGCTAGCGCTACTACTTAATAGTATTGTAAAAGTTCGAATGAATAAAAATATAACAATTAAAAATAACAGTACGTTTGTTTCTTCTTCAAGTATCAAGTATTTCTTTTTTTTCTTTCTACTAACGAATTTTATAGCTAGCCCTCTTTTTGCTCAAAATGAAGAACAGCTTTTGAAAGACAATTTTAAATCCGCATTGAATAGGTATAAAAGTTTTGAGGATGAACATAGAAGACATGCTAAAGTAAAAAATGTTTCACTTTCTTATTTGGAGTGGGGAGATAAAAGAAATACAAAAAAAGTACTCGTTTGGCTACATGGTAGCCTAAGTAATGCTTATGAATTTGCGCCATTTGCAGATGAGTTTGTGGCTAAAGGTTACCGTGTTATCTCCATAGATCAATACAATACAGGAGCAACTCCTATCCCGAATTTTGACGCATCATTTGATGATTTGAATGATGACATAAAAGCTTTGCTAGACCTATTGAGGATTAAAAAAGTAACTATGGGCGGATTTTCCCGTGGGGGCTTTTTAGCCACAAGCTTTTATGCCAGATACCCTAGCTACTTAAATGCGCTGATACTAGAGGACGGCGGCTCGGTAGCTTTCGGTACCAGCTACTACAAATTGAACAGAAAAGAGCTTCAGAAAAAACTGCAGCAGGTAAATTTACCGCAAGAAATTGAAGATAAATATTTTGGTTTTTATAACGATCCGTTTCATGCGTATTGCAACCTCTATGATTTTGAGACCAAAGGTGATCAATTTGAAATATTAAGCTACCTGAGACCTAGGGAGAACAAATGGATTACCTATCGTGGCCTTCCCGAATATTATCACATGAAAGATAGTTTACAGATGGCAGAGGCTCTTTTTGGTTCTCCAAAAGTGAGCGACTATGCTTCATCGATCATAAAAATAGATCCAACAAAAGTGTTTAGGAACCTGTCTATACCCGTTTTGATATTAGACGCGAACTCTCCGACAGACCCAACACCAGTACTTACAGAGAACAAACTATTAGCAGAAGCTCATCCCACACTTATTAAATTAGTAGTTTTTAACGACGTAGACCACAATATACATTATGCGTATCCAAATGAATTCAAAAAAGAAGTTAGTGCTTTTCTAGATAAGGTTTATAGCCGGTAGGACTTCATTTTGTACCCTAGCATGAACAATAATCACAGATCTAGATAAACACTTATTTAATATGGAGCTAAGTCTAATGGTAAATCAATTGATTCTTTTAACAGTGTGCAACAATTAATCTAATGATTCTATTTTTTTCCAGCCTTATTCCGGCATTGTAGCAGACGATCAAAGAATTCACTAGGGTTTTGTTTTGTTAGCAAGGCATATTCCGTAACTACAGCTATATATAGATCGAGCGAGATCGACATACTTGCCATATTTTTTAATACTCTATTTTTAGTTTGCGGCTGAAATTTTATATGTATAGTATCCGACAAGCAAAACTCAAATCCCAAACCAACACGCTTACATAGAACATTACTCATATTTAAATTCGTATGAAACACGCCTTTACTATGTAACATGTGTAGGAAAGTTGCAAACTCAGTAACTAGATTATTCTTTTTGTGAGGGTTTAAATATTTTATCACTTCAGCAATGGGGCGATAATCAACTAGGCAAGTTATTAGAAAAGACTTAGCCTGCTTCAATGCTATTTTTTGTTCGATATAACCGACCGGTTGAGGGACCAAAACATCTCTTTCCATTAGCTCTAACGCATTTTCATAAGCCACTTGTGCTTTAGACCTACCTAAATAACAATATCGAAGACGGTTGATAAAAGTCATTCGACCAAACGCCGTCACCATAAGCTTAAAGCTATCAACTGAATAAGCTTTAACCTCATCAGCACTGGAGCGTAAGGGCTCTCCAAATTGTTCAAAATAATTAGGTATACTCAGCACATCTTTACGAAGCTGCGAAAAATTCATATGTAGATAAAAATACGTGCTCATTAAATCCTAAGTCAGTATTAAAATATACACTTAAGCTACTGTGTTGGCTTACTTGTTGCATAAACCCCTATATCTGCTGTAGAAACCACATTTTCCAAATACTCTTGCTCGTCAGATACATCAATCAAACTATTAGTTATATAGACCTCTTTATCGAGTTCTTCTAATTTTAGTGCCATTGAGTTTAATACTTCTAAATCATCGCCTACTAAAACAAATCGAGAGTACGTGTTTAACCAGAAAGGCTCAACAGCAACTTGTTGATGATTAGCCGGACTGTAAAGAACAATTGCTTCAGAATACATAATATTTGTTGGTTAAGTTAGTGTTGTGAAACATAATGATTTTGATTAGGCGTGAAAGTAAAAGCAATACTGAGCTAGAGAGAGCACGCACGATCTACCCTAGCTCAGGGATGGTCAGCAACCCCTTACTGCCATCCTCCACCAAGCGATCTATACAAGGTGGTTATTGCACTTAATTTTTGTGCTTTTATAGTTGCTAAGTCCAATTCGGCTTGCAGCTTATTATTTTGAGCCATAATCACGTCCAAATAGGTAGCCATGTCTTGTTTAAAAAGCTTAGATGAAGACTCAACAGCCTCTTGCGAACGACTGACAAGACCAATTGTAATATGTTCTTGTTCGTCTAAAGACTCAATAGCCGCTAAAGCATCCGAAACCTCGCCTACAGCCTGTAGTACCGTTTGCTTAAAGCCGAGTTCTGCCTGCTCCATTCTGACCTTAGACTGCTCATACTCTGTCTTAAGCCGCTTATTATTAAATATTGGCTGCGTTATTGAGCCAGCGACCGTACCAAAGAGAGCTCCTGGAATAGAGAACCAATTGCTTGCTTTAAATGCGTTTAAACCACCTTGAGCAGTAATACTTAAAGCTGGGTACATATTAGTTTTCGAGACATGAATCCCGGCAAAAGCTTGACGTACTGCAAGCTCGCTGCTCTTCACATCAGGACGATAGCTTAACATTTCTGCTGGTACACCAATTGCATTATAGGCAGGTGTTTGCACTTCAGTGAGCTTTTGTTCGCGAGCTACACGATCTGGCATTTTCCCAACGAGCACACTCAGTCCATTTTCTTGTGTTGCGATAGACTGTTTAATAACAGGAATAGTTTTCAAAATTTGATCTCTGGTATTTTCCTGTTGTTGTACTGATAAAGTTGTCGCCAAACCTAGACGTTGTTGTACCTTAATCATATTTAAGGTATTATCTATCAATTCTAAGTTCTGTTCTGTAATAGTCAACTGCATATCCAGCATCAATAAGTTATAATAACCTAAAGATATTTGTGCAATCAACTGTGTTTGAACAGCCTTAGCAGCTTCTTGGGTTTCTAAGTAGCTAGCAAGTGCCATTTCCTTTATTCCCCTTATTTTCCCCCAAATATCTGCCTCCCAAGAAATCGATACCGCCGTGGTGTAATCTTCGACATATTTCTTGCCACCTGCCATCATCATACCATTGGTACTCTTGTCGGAAGGCCTATTAATAGAAGCATTGGCTAATGATAAATTTACAGTAGGCACATTGCCCCATTTAGATTGATTGTAAGCAAGTGAGGCAATATCAATTTGCTTTAAAGCAATCTGTAAATTATTATTATTCTTTAACCCTTCTTCAATTAATGCAAGCAAAGTCGGATCGTTGAAAAAATCAGTATAGGGTATCCGAGCTATGCTTTCATCATTTTCTTCAAGTTGGAATAAAGAGTCTTGCGCTACTCTATAATTTTCAGGAAGTTGCACAGGAGTCTGTGCATACTTCCCTACTCCGCAAGAGTTTAATCCTATGAGGACAGCCCCTGCCAACATGAACTTATATAATGGATATCTTAATGTATTATTCATTATTTTTTAATATTATTCTCTGTTCTGACCTATTACTTCTCTAAGTGCTCGTATTCCCAGTCACTCTCTTCTATCGGCTTACCACTAACACGTTCTTGTATATATTGAAAAACAACAAAAAGAAATGGAGTAATAAATACACCTAAAATAGTTCCGAATATCATACCAAATACAGCTGCATAACCAATCGAATGGTTACCGATAGCAGAAGGGCCCGAAGCAAACAATAGCGGCGTTAGACCAGCAATGAAAGCCAATGATGTCATGATAATAGGACGTAGGCGCGCCTTGGCCCCTTCGACGGCAGAAGCTACCAAACTTTTACCTGCGCGTCTCCGCTGTATAGCAAATTCTACAATCAGAATAGCATTTTTTGCTAACAAACCAATCAGCATGATAAGTGCTACTTGCACATATATATTGTTAGAAAGACCAGCAAATGTAACCCCTACAAAAACTCCTAATAAGCCCGACGGCACACTCAGTAAGACTGATAAAGGTAATATGTAACTCTCATACTGCGCTGACAACAAAAAGTATACAAAGAGAATACAAAGAGAAAAGATGATGACAGTTTGCCCACCTGCTGCTTTTTCTTCTCTCGCCATACCTTTTAAATCATAGGTAAAGCCATTCGGCAATGCCGTCGTACTCATTTCTTCCACAGCAGCCATGAGCTGCCCTGTACTATATCCTGGCGCCGCCATTACAGTTATACCAATAGAGTTAAATAAGTTATGATGATCTACAACTTCTGGCCCATTAGTAGGCTCTAGCCTCGCTACAGAACTTAATGGCACCATACCTCCTGTCGCATTCTTCACGTTAATGACATCCAGTGAAGCTGGATCATTACGGTATTCAGGACTAGCCTGCATAACGACACGATAATATTTACCAAATCGGTTGAAATCTGAAGCCTGCATACTACCGTAGTAGCCCTGCATAACACTCATAACATCCGATACACTAACCCCCAATTGCATGGCTTTAACCTCGTCTACAATTAGCTCATATTGTGGATACGATGCATTAAAACTAGAGAAAGCAATCATAACTTCGGGTCGCTGCATCAGCTCGCCAATAAAGCCGTTGGACACTTCATTAAATTTAACTAATGAACCAGCTGTACGATCTTGTAAAACCAGTTCCATTCCACTGACATTACCAAATCCTGGAACAGTAGGCATACCAACCACAAAGAATGAAGCTCCCTTGACTGAGTTTACAGCTTGCTGCAACTCTGCATTTATCTGATTAATATCCGAGACTTCGCCACGATCTTTCTGATGCTTAAGCTTAACCATGATTGCCGCACTAGATGAGGACACACTAGTATTCATCATGTTTAATCCATTAATAGAAACAACATCCGTAACTGCTGGGTTTTGTTCAATGATTTTGCGTGCTTCCTCTACTACCTCAGTTGTTCTGGATAGAGTTGCTCCTGGAGGCAGGGTTACCATAGTCATTAAAAATGATTGATCTTCATCAGGGATAAAGCCTGTTGGAGTAGATCTAAACATCCAGAAGAACAAAGCTAATATGATAGCAAATCCACTAAAAGCAACTACTTTATGCTTGATAAGAAAGAGTACAGATTTACCATAGCGAAAATTCATTCGGTTAAATCCTGCATTAAATGCTGTAAAAAACCGTTCTTTGAACCCAACCTTTGAACCATCTTCTTTTTCTTCATGCTTTAAGAAAATCGCACATAGTGCAGGACTTAAAGTTAATGCATTAACAGCCGATATAATAATAGCGATAGCAAGAGTCAGAGCAAACTGCTGATAAAACACCCCTACGGGGCCATCCATAAAAGCAACAGGAACAAACACTGCAGACATAACAAGCGTAATAGATATTACAGCACCTGTAATCTCACTCATCGCTGACATCGTAGCTGCAGGAGCTTTCATCTTTTTTCGCTCCATCTTCGCGTGCACAGCTTCCACAACAACAATAGCATCATCCACAACAATACCGATAGCCAATACTAGAGCGAAAAGTGTAAGCAAATTAATGGAAAATCCGAAAATCTGCATAAAAAAGAACGTACCAACAATGGATACAGGAACCGCTATAGCAGGGATTAATGTCGATCGAAAATCTTGCAAGAAAATAAAGACAACGATAAAGACAAGAAGAAACGCTTCTATAAGTGTAGTGACTACCTGGTCGATAGATTGATCTAATGACTCCTTAGAAGAATAAAGAATTTTATAATCTATCCCTGGAGGAAAAGAGGCGGAAAGCTCTTCTATACGTTTTTGTGTTGCAATTTCAATTTCGTTTGCATTCGACCCTGCCATTTGGTAAAGAGCGACCATCACAGCCCCTTTGTCTCCAAATAGCGTATTAACGTTATAATCGTATG
The DNA here is from genome assembly GCF_026711005.1 of Sphingobacterium sp. UT-1RO-CII-1. Lineage (GTDB taxonomy): Bacteria > Bacteroidota > Bacteroidia > Sphingobacteriales > Sphingobacteriaceae > Sphingobacterium. The sequence continues at coordinate 148,646 of NZ_JAPPVJ010000001.1, forward strand.
ATCCAAATTCTACTTTAGCGACATCCTTCAACCGCAGCATACTACCGTCGCTATTGGCCCGAATTAGAATATCTTCGTATTCTCTTGGTTCTGTATATTTACCTTTATAACGAATGACATAATCGAAAGCTTCTTTACTATTCTCTCCGAAACGACCTGGAGCAGCTTCGATATTTTGACGCTGAATAGCCCCTCCTATCTCTTGAGGTGTTATATCATAAGCCGCCATCTTTTGAGGATCAAGCCATACACGCATCGAGTAATCTTTGTTACCAAAAACCTGCGCATCACCCACTCCCTTAATACGCTTAATCTCGGGAACCACGTTTATTTTGGCATAGTTCTCGATAAAAAGTTCATCTGCCGATCCATCCTCGCTATATAGAGCAATCATGGATAACATACTATTCTGTCTCTTCAAAGTAGTAATACCGATTTGGTTTACTTCTGCCGGCAACTGACTGACAGCCTGAGACACCCTGTTCTGGACGTTAACAGCGGCCTGATCCGGGTCGGTGCCCAATTTGAAAACCACCGTGACCTGTAGCATTCCATTACTAGAAGTGGAACTGATATAGTCCATATTCTCTACGCCATTAATTGCATTCTCTAGAGGAGGCGCCACCGAACGCGCAATTACTTCAGCACTTGCTCCCGGATACATTGCAGTCACAGCAACACTAGGAGGGGCTATTTCGGGGAATGAAGTGATAGGAAGGCCTATCATCCCAACGATTCCAAGAACAACCAATATAATAGAAATCACGGTAGCTAATACCGGTCTTTTTATAATCTTTTTTAACATGAATTATTAAATTTGATGTGAGAAATTCTAAATCTCAATTGATTTGTCTTTCAACTTACTATCCTCCTTGTTCTATGGCTGTAGAATCTTCAGAATTAGATACAGAACTTCCTATAGGAACAATCGGCATGCCTGGCTGAACACGCTCAAAACCTGATGCAATATAGCTTTCTCCAGTACTTAGCCCAGCAGAAACCATATAGTTGGTACCCGACTTTCCTAAAACAGTTATTGGTTTCTGAACAACTTTATTCTCTTTATCCAAAGTAAAAACATAGATCTTATCCTGAATACTCATTGTTGAGGAAATAGGTAACAATAACACATCCTGATGACGTTCTTCTAAAATAACCTTACCTGTATTTCCGGCACGTAAAGCTCCTTTTGGATTATCAAATTTAGCCCGAAAAGTCACCGTACCAGTTGTGGCATTAAAACGTCCATCGATTGCATCAATCCGCCCCGATTCTTCATATATTTCACCATTCGCTATCATAAGATTGATTTGCTCTGCATTCTTAATTTTCTCCTCAATTGTATTTCCTTCGTACTTATTTTGAAAGGCAATAAAGTCAACCTCACTCATATTAAAATACACGTTTACCTGCCTAGAATCTGAAAGGACAGTTAATGCTTCAACAGCCGAAGGACTAATCAAACTACCCAAACGATAAGGAATTCGCCCTATGTAACCGCTTACTGGCGCTTTAATTGCAGTAAAATCAAGGTTTATTTTAGCCGATTGAGCTGCGGCTTGTGCCTGTAGTAGCGCAGCCTCAGCAGCATCGTAGCTCGCTTGCGCTTGTTGTAACTGTAAATCAGAAACTATGCCCTCTTTAACCATTTCTCTACGACGCTCTAGATCAATATTTGCATTGACCAGGCTTGCCTTGGCGACCGAAACAGCAGCTTTGGCTGTATTATATTGTTCTAAATATGGACGATCATCGATTTTAAATAAGATCTGGCCTGCTTTCGCATAGCCACCCTCGTCAATAAATACCTTTTGGAGATAGCCCGACACTTGGGGCCGAATTTCAACGTCAGTAACCCCTTCAACGCTTGCCGGGTATTCTCGCGCGACAACACCTTCCCCTTGTTCGACCTCAGCCATAGGCAGCTCCATAGGGGGCATTTGCATCGCTTGTTCTCCGCTTCCACATGCAGATAAAAAGAGTAACGTAGTACTCGAAAAAATTAATGTGTGTTTAATGAGAGTTTTTTTCATGTTCTTAAAATTGCCTTTTCTTTTTGACTATTCATATACATTAGTCAAAACAAACGTAGACAAAGGTAAGACGAGAACAGGGTAAATGGCAATGTTAAAAAGGAACACTTTTATGTCAAAAAGACGCTTAACCTATCCAAATGGTAAATGAAATAATATTACAAGGGGAGTGTATGAGCTCAAAATGACACTAATAAAACATTAATTCAATAATAATATGACCTTCCGGTGATTTTTATGTAAAAAAGGAGCATCACCTTAATATATTTTTCCTATATAACAGAGGAGATAACCCCGTATTATTTTTAAAAAACTTACTAAAAGCAGCTTGATCTGTAAAGTTTAACTCATCCATAAGCTCACTGATTGTAAGCTCTGTTTTTTGAAGCAACACCTTAGCTTCCCCCACTATCTTTTGATCAATAATCTCTTTTGGAGTTAAATTATACACCTCTTTAATACTTCGTGTTAAATGCTTGCGAGAAATATGTAGCTTTTCTGCATAATACTGTACATCTCTGTGATAACGAAACTCTTGTCCGACCAGCCCTATAAAACGAACAGCTAGTTCTTCCTTACGACTACTCGTAAAGACATATCCTCCTTCAGAAAACTCCTTAGAATAAGCTAATTCATACACTAAGATTGTAATATGTGATTTTATAAGTTCGGGTAAAAAAAGACTATTATTATCTTTTACATTCAGTGCGCTAAGTCGCATAGTATGGTAGAGTACGGCAGCATAAGTCTCATCTCTCAACGTAATAAATTTTGAAAAAGATGTACTCAATAGGTGCATAGCTTCGCCTGAGTCAACATTAAATTGCAATCCTGACATATAGCTTGCTGAAATTAGAACACCTGTCATACGGCAATCTTTTGACAATGCAACAAACTCAACCACATTGTTTAAAAAAATATTAACCATATCCTGTGGTTTCAGGGTGGCTTGTTCAAAATCTATTTTAATAACAGCTTCACCTTCGGTAATTAAAATACCTCCTAAGAAATCAGCCTTGCACGGATAATTCAAAGCAATCTCTTCTAAGATCGTAGGATCAATTTCGAACACTACAATATTTTCATCAAACAGCTCAGACGAACTCTCCTCAACAATATCTTGAAGTGTATAAATAGGAATAGGCTTTTTATTAAAGTTTTTATTTTTCATCCTAAAAATCTTCCTGATAAATAATTAAATAACAAGACACCTTATAAACAAGCTTTTACTAGGTTGCTTTTTTACAAACTTATCTTTTAACGTTAAAATATCTCCCTTATCCTATCAGCTAAATTAGACATTTACTTCTGGAATACGAATACTCTTTATATACAGGAAATTCCTATCACAATAGCTTTATTACGTACAGAATCGAACATCAATTGTTCATAAATGAACAATCGAAAACAAGAAATAAAACAAAAACCACAACAAATCAACTATTTACATTTTTGGCAAAAACTTGGCATAAGGTGTTCATATGATTAAAAACATACAGAAAGCTCACCGAATAGTTCGGCGTTTTTACCGAGAAAAAGAATACGCTTGTCTAATTCGTATTTAACAAATAAGAACGAGCAGATATTTTTGAATTATCAAACAGAATATAAAATTAGAATACACACAAATTAACATCATGAAAAATATAGTACCAACAATCATCACAGCTTTATTTGTTATAATAACATTAAGCTCTTTTGCGTCCCCAAAAAACAACCCTTTAAAAAACTTACCTTCACTCAACATTATCAATACCTACCTTGAATCAACTACAGCGGGTAACAATACATTGGATAAATACTTATTTGCTGAAGATTTTGAGTACCGCAATGGTATGCATAAAAAAGGTTATACAAAGACTGAATACATGCGTTTTCTAAAGAAGAATAAAGGTTTAAAATATGATTGTACAACAACATATGAAATACTCAATGAAAGCGGTGAAGTTTGCATGGCAAAAGCGACCATGAAGTTCACCAATTTTACACGAATAGATTACATTACACTGACACATAACAGCGACGGCTGGAAAGTCAGTAAAGTAATAACGACATACCCATAGAAACTGGGTGTTTGTTTCAAAATTAAAATATCGCCAGATATTTTCTTTTGAGTTGTTTAGTTTAGATAAAAGCCTACTCCTTGTAGGCTTTTTACATATATTACAAAAAGCCTTTTTCCTCTTTTCCTTATTAATTGTAAAAGACTAAACTTTTACGTAAAATTGTGTGTTAAATTAGGATTGAGATATGGATAAAGAGGAATTAAAACGGGAAAGATTAAACCTGCCTAATCAAGGTAAAAAACTATTATTACACTCCTGTTGTGCTCCTTGCTCAGGTGAAGTTATGGAAGCGCTTATTGCGTCAGATATTGATTTTTCAATTTATTTTTATAACCCTAATATTCATCCACGTAACGAGTACGACTTGCGCAAGGAGGAAAATATACGTTTTGCTGAAAAGCATAACATTCCATTTATTGATGCAGACTATGATGTAGATCATTGGTTTGAATTGGCAAAAGGTATGGAGAACGAACCAGAGCGAGGCTCTCGTTGTACCATGTGCTTTGATATGCGTTTTGAAAAGACTGCAGAATATGCTGCTGCTAATAATTTTGATGTTATATCTAGCTCACTAGGTATTTCCCGTTGGAAAAACATGGAGCAAATAAATGACTGTGGATTAAAAGCAGCGTCCCGCTACCCAGGAATGGAATACTGGACCTTTAATTGGCGTAAAAAAGGAGGATCAGCACGTATGTTGGAGATTAGTAAACGGGAGGAATTCTACATGCAAGAATATTGTGGTTGTGCTTATTCTTTACGCGATACAAACCGGTGGCGAATGAAAAATGGAAGAGGAAAAATTGAACTTGGAAAAAATTATTATAGTAAAGACAGTTAATAATTTACAAAAAGTTTCATTTATACTGAAATAATAACTAATTTTGCAGGCTCAAATACAGATTGTGAAGTATCTAAAAAAATATAAGATTCCTTTTTCGGGTCTAGCGTCGGGAAAACACGATTTTGAATTTGAAATAGACAACAAGTTCTTTGACTGTTACGAACACTCCCTAATAAAAAAGGGAAATCTACGCGCTTTAGTAGAGCTTCAAAAGCAAGAAAACATGCTTGTCGTTAACTTTAGTATAGAGGGGACGATTGAATTAACATGTGATTATTGCCTAAATGAGTTTGACCACCCTCTTTCTTTTAAAGAAAGAGCATTGGTTAAGTTTATTTTAGAAGATTGGGAAGATGAAACAGAAGAAGTGATCATTTTATCAAAAACGGATCACGAACTGGATATTAGCACGCTATTGTATGAATATACAAACGTACGAGTCCCGTACTACAGCAAGTGTACAGAGCAAGGCGTAGATATTTCCTGTAATCCAGAAATTTTAGAAAAAATAGCTGGTGAATCAGGCGAAAACGAAGCTGAAAAAGAAGAAGAAAAAATTGACCCACGTTGGGAAGCATTAAAAAATATTAAAAATAACTAAAACAAAAATACGAGATGGCACATCCAAAGCGTAAAACTTCCAAATCCAGAAGAGATAAAAGAAGAACACATTATAAGGCAGAATTGCCTACATTAACAGTATGTAAAGAAACTGGTGCAGTTCATGTTCCACACCGTGCTTACACAGTAGATGGCAATTTGTACTACAACGGAAAATTAATTATTGAAAATACAGCTGCTGTCTAACGACATCATTCTAAAAAAACAAAACATCCCAAGCATGTATAAAATTTTAATTTTTATACTATAATTTGGGATGTTTTTGCTTATTATTGATCAAAAATAATAACGGATGAAGATTGGATTAGACGTTTTAGGCGGAGATTACGCCCCTAAATCCACAATAACCGGTGCTATAGAAGCCCAAAAAAAACTGCAAGACAATCAACGTATTGTACTTATAGGCAATCAGCAAGACTGTATTGACCGCTTAAAGCAAGAAGGAGCTGATGTCGACAAATTCGATTTCATTCATGCTCCCGATGTAATAAGCATGCATGAACATCCTACCAAAGCTATCAGTCAAAAGCCAAATTCCAGTATAGCAAAAGGATTTGAACTCTTAAAAAATAAAGAGATCGACTCTTTTGCCTCCGCAGGTAATACGGGTGCGATGTTAGTTGGCGCGATGTTTAGTGTGAAAACAATCCCCGGGGTTTTAAGACCTGCAATCGCAACACATGTACCAAAATTAGGAGGCGGAACTGGTCTGCTTTTAGACGTAGGTGCGAACTCTGATTGTAAGCCGGAGATGTTAAATCAATTTGCCATTTTAGGCAGCCTGTATTCAAAATATATTTATGGTGTACAAGACCCTAAAGTTGGACTTTTGAATATTGGAGAAGAAGAAGAGAAAGGAAACAACCTAACAATATCAACCTACCCCCTACTGCGAGAAAATAAAAAAATAAACTTCTATGGCAATGCCGAAAGTCGTGATTTATTTTCCGATTTAGTTGATGTTTATGTTTGTGATGGCTATACAGGTAATATTGTACTCAAATTAGCAGAATCTTTCTATGTAGTTACTATAAAGAAAGGTTTTAAAGACGAGTTTTTTGATAGATTCAATTATGAAAGATTTGGAGGCACTCCAATTTTAGGTGTTAATGCTCCTGTAATTATAGGGCACGGAATCTCTACACCTGAAGCTATCAAAAACATGGTTTTACACTCAAAAGATATGATCGAAACTGGAATTATAGATAAGATCAAATCTGCATTCAATTAAATTTAATATGTCAAAAATTCATGCTGCTATTACGGCAGTGCACGGTTATGTACCTGACTACATTTTGACCAACCAGGAACTCGAAACCATGGTTGATACAAATGATGAATGGATTGTATCCAGAACTGGAATAAAGGAAAGAAGAATATTAAAAGGAGAAGGCAAAGCGACTTCTGATCTTGCTGTTCCTGCCGTTCAAGGCTTATTGAAGAAAAGAGGTATAACAGCCGAAGAAATAGATTTAATAATTTTTTGTACCAGTACTCCTGATATGCTTTTCCCGGCCACAGCAAATATTTTAGCCGACAAAATAGGTGCAAAAAAAGCATGGGGATATGATTTACAAGCTGCATGCTCAGGTTTTTTATTCGGATTAACAACAGGAGCTCAATTTATAGAGTCAGGTAAACACAAAAAAGTATTAGTTGTTGGGGCTGATAAGATGTCTTCGGTTGTGAATTATGAGGACAGAAATACGTGTATATTATTTGGAGACGGCTGTGGGTGTGTATTGTTGGAACCAAACGAAGAAGGAAATGGCTTGATTGATTCTTTATTAAAAACAGATGGATCAGGTGGGCCTTTCCTAAATATTAAAGGGGGCGGATCATTAAATCCCGCTTCTCATAAAACAGTTGATGCAGGAATGCATTATGCCTATCAAGAAGGACGAACTGTATTTAAGTTTGCTGTTACAAATATGGCAGAAGTTGCGGCAGAAGTTATGAGCAGAAACAATCTTTCTTCGGAAGATGTAAATTGGTTAGTTCCTCATCAAGCTAACAAGCGAATCATTGATGCTACTGCAGAAAGAGCTGGATTACCAGAAGAGAAAGTAATGATAAACATCCATAAATATGGTAATACTACTAGCGGCACTATTCCATTGTGCTTATGGGAATGGGAAGATAAACTAAAAAAAGGAGACAATTTGATACTTGCTGCATTTGGAGGAGGTTTCACGTGGGGATCAATATACCTAAAGTGGGCTTATAACAAATCGTAATAATTGATTACCTTTAGCAATTGATCTAATAACTTTAAAACAAAATCGACTATAGATATGAGTATGGATATTAAACAAATTCAGGACCTGATTAAATTTGTTGCAAAATCAGGAGTGAATGAAGTCGCAATAGAAGAGAAAGACTTTAAAATTACAATAAAGACAAGCAAAGAACCTACTTATGTAACAGCTACATTACCTACAGCTGTCCAGCCAGTAGCCCAAGCTCCTGTAATTGCCGCTACTACTGCTACTGAAGTTGCTGCTCCAGCAACCAAACCTGTAGGAGATGACACTTCGCATCTTATAACTATAAAATCACCTATGATAGGTACTTTTTATAGAGCATCGGGACCTGATAAGCCGGCTTTTGCGAACGTAGGTGACGAAATAGCTCCTGGCAAAGTAATTTGCATTGTAGAAGCAATGAAATTATTCAATGAAATTGAATCTGAAGTTTCAGGTAAAATTGTGAAAATTTTAGTAAATGATGCACAACCTGTAGAATTCGATCAACCTTTATTCTTAGTTGATCCTAGTTAATCGATAGTCTGTTAGTAAGACTACGATTTTCAGCGAATATTCGCATACAGTAATATCATTATTTATCTATGTTTAAAAAAATATTAATAGCAAATAGAGGAGAGATAGCCCTTCGCATCATACGCACATGTCGTGAAATGGGTATTAAAAGTGTTGCAGTTTATTCTACTGCCGATCGTGATAGTTTACATGTTCGGTTTGCAGATGAAGCTGTTTGTATAGGTCCTCCAGCCAGTAAAGATTCTTATTTAAACATCCCCAATATTATTTCTGCAGCAGAACTGACCAATGCTGACGCTATTCACCCGGGTTATGGTTTTTTATCTGAAAACGCTAAATTTTCTGCTATATGTGCAGAGTATGGTATCAAGTTTATTGGTGCGACAGCAGAACAGATTGAAAAAATGGGTGATAAATCTTCTGCGAAGGATACTATGAAAAAAGCGGGAGTACCAACAGTTCCTGGTTCAGATGGTCTTTTACCCGACTTTAAGACTGGAATTCGCTTAGCCAATGAAATGGGGTATCCCGTTATTATTAAGGCTACAGCGGGTGGCGGTGGCCGTGGTATGCGTATCATATGGAAAGATGAAGATTTCGAAAATCTTTGGAACTCTGCTAGACAAGAATCTGCAGCAGCTTTCGGTAACGATGGAATCTATTTAGAGAAGTATGTGGAAGAACCTCGTCATATTGAAATTCAGGTGATTGGTGATCAATACGGAAAAGTATGTCACCTCTCTGAAAGAGACTGTTCTATACAACGTCGTCATCAAAAGCTGGTAGAAGAAGCCCCTTCACCATTTATGACTCCTGAACTGCGTAAAGCTATGGGAGAAGCAGCAATAAAGGGTGCACAAGCTGTGAAATATGAAGGAGCAGGTACTATAGAGTTTCTAGTAGATAAACACAGAAACTTCTACTTTATGGAAATGAACACCCGTATTCAAGTAGAACATCCCGTTACAGAGGAGGTTATTAATTTCGACTTGATAAAAGAGCAAATCAAAGTAGCAGCAGGTATTCCTATCTCAGGAAAAAGCTATGAGCCTACAATGCACTCTATTGAATGTCGAATTAATGCAGAAGATCCTTTTAACAATTTCCGTCCCTCCCCAGGTAAAATAACAAACTTCCATTCGCCAGGTGGCCATGGCGTACGCGTAGACACACATGTATATGCAGGTTATACTATACCGCCAAACTATGATTCTATGATTGCAAAGCTGATTTGTACAGCACAAACAAGAGAAGAGGCTATCAATACCATGGAACGTGCGTTAAGCGAATTTGTGATCGAAGGTGTTAAAACAACAATCCCTTTACATATACGCTTAATGAAGGACCCTAACTTTAGAGCTGGTAATTTCACCACTAAGTTTATGGAAAATTTTGACCTAACTGAATACCCTGATGAAGGAAATAAATAATATTTCCTTTACATAACTATAAAAATACCATTCTCTCAAATAAGAATGGTATTTTTGTTTTTGTTCCGAAACGAAATTTTACGATGTCAAAATCTAACGATCTAATAAAAGCAATTAAAAATAAAGGAAAGAGCCTGGAAGCAGAAATGTCTTTCTTCGACCATTTGGAAGTATTACGCTGGCATATTATACGGTCCGTCATCGCGATTGTCATATTTGCTATGTTGTCTTTCACATTTTACGACTTCGTCTTCAATGACATCATTATGGGACCCAAGAATTTAGATTTCTGGACATACAGAATGATGTGTAAAGTGGGTGATCTCTTAAGTCTTCCAGGTTTTTGTGTAGATAGAATACCTTTTAACATTATCAATACAGAACTAGCCGGACAATTTATGCTAAAGATAAACTCCTGTTTATTAATGTCATTAGCTTTAGGTTTTCCGTACTTGATGTTTGAAATCTGGTTATTTGTCAAACCTGCATTAACAGATATTGAAAAGAAATCCGCCCGTGGTTTTGTGTTGTATGCATCTATACTTTTCGCTATCGGAGCATTGTTTGGCTACTATGTCGTTGTGCCTCTTTCGGTTAACTTTTTAGCCAACGTTTCATTAAGTGAAGAAATTACGAATCAAATTACGATAGACTCCTATTTATCTACGATAGCAACATTAACATTAGGTTGTGGAATTGTATTTTTACTTCCTATCTTGATATTTATTCTATCAAAATTAGGACTAATGACCCCAGCCTTTATGAAAGCAAGTAGAAGGTATGCAATAGTTATTATTCTAATTATTGCAGCTATTATTACCCCTACTGCAGATGTGATTACTTTACTGACTGTGAGTGCCCCTATGTTTTTACTATATGAATTGAGTATTATGGTGTCGGCAAATGTGCACAGAAAAAAAGAGGAAGCTGAAAAAGAATTTTATAATAACTAACAATATAATTAAGCATGTCTAAAAAAATTGCAATAGGTAGTGATCATGCCGGTGTAGAATACAAAGCTGCATTAGTAGATTTTTTAATCAATGAAGGCTATGAAGTAAAAGACTTTGGTCCGATGTCGACTGATTCTGTAGATTACCCAGATTTTGCTCACCCTGTAGCATCAAGCGTAGAAGATAAAGAATGTGACCTAGGTATTCTCATTTGCGGGAGTGCAAACGGTGTGGCAATAACGGCAAACAAACACCAAGGCATACGTGCTGCAATAGCTTGGCAGAATGAAATTGCCGCGTTAGCAAGGCAACATAATGATGCAAATATTGTTTGTATACCAGCCCGCTTTATTGATTTGGCCTTAGCAAAAAACATTGTACAAACTTTTGTTACAACTGATTTTGAAGGTGGACGCCATGCCAATAGAGTTAATAAGATATCCTGCGATTAAATTAAAACAAGTTATGATGATCAAAAATTGGATTAAATCGTTTTTATTGATCCCCGCTTTATACAGTTGTGTATTAGCACAAGATCCAATTCAGGTAAAATATGCTAACCTGATGACTGAGACTGAGGCAGAAAAGCATTTAGCTATCCTCACCTCTGCAGAATTTGAAGGCAGAGGAACAGGTCAAAAAGGAGGTGAAAAAGCTGTTCAATATATTGCTAATGAGTTTGAAAAATACGGATTAATAAAACCAGTAAATGGAAGCTATTTACAACCTGTTAATTTAATAAAGACCGTGTACAAAGTTGACAATTTCTCTATTAATGGTCAGGAAATGATCAATGGGAAAGATCTATTTGTACAGGGAGATAATAATACAGCTGATTTTTCGACTAGCGACATTGTATTTATCGGCTACGGAATTCAAGATAAAAAACATAACGATCTTGAGAAAACGAATGTAAAGGGGAAAGTTGTTCTTTTAATCAATGAAGGGGAACCTCTAGATGCTAGTGGCAATTCACTAATTACAGGGTCTAAAACATTATCAGAATGGTCTACAAATCGTTTTAAACGTATTCAAGAACTTATAAAACTAGAGCCTAAGCTGATCCTAGCAACTAGTAGCACGGTAGAGGCGATGTTGGAAAAGATGGGTGGAAGAATGACCTCTGGCCGTTTTGCCCTTGATACTAATGAACAGCTACCTACAAAATCAACAAGTACACCTGTAGTAAATATTACAGAAAAAGCTGCAAACCAACTGTTATCTGTCAAAAAAACAGATATTAAAAGTTTAAAGAACAGTCCTTCTACTTTTAGTGTCAAAGCTAAAATTAAAGCTAGAATGGGGGTTACACAAGAGAAGTTATACGATCCTAACGTCATCGGTCTATTGGAAGGTAGTGACCTAAAAAATGAATACATTGTCATTGGAGCGCACTACGATCACGATGGAATATTACCTGATGGGACATTCTTTCCAGGGGCTGACGATAACGGCTCTGGTGTCGTAGGTATGCTAGAGATAGCTAAAGCTTTTGCCCAAGCTAAAAAAGAAAGTAAAGGACCACGTAGAAGCATTCTATTTATAGGCTACGCTGCGGAAGAGAAAGGTCTTTTAGGTTCTAAGTTTTATGTAGAAAATCCGATTTTTCCTTTAGAAAACACAGTAACTTGTGTTAACATTGATATGATCGGGCGTATTGACGATAAACATCTACTGGGCAACCATAATTATTTGCATGCAATAGGTCTTGATAAACTTAGTTCCGAATTACAACTGCTAACAGAGAAAGCCAATGCCGAATATACGCATATGGAGCTTGATTATACATACAATGATCCAAATGAACCAATGCGTTTATATTACCGTTCCGATCATTATAATTTTGCAGAAAAAGGAATACCATCTGCTTTTTTCTTCTCAGGCTTACACCCACATTACCATACACCAGAAGATACGATAGAAAAAATAAACTTCCCGATGATGGTAAAACGTGAAAAATTAATTTTTCATCTTACTTGGGAAATAGCTAACCGTGATACCAAACCGGTGGTAGATAGTAATAAAAAGTAAGTAGATTGTATTTAGTAGTGCTATTCAAATGAGTTTGATAGCAACTAGATTTTAAAGGGTCTGTATTATGGATACAGGCCTTTTTTTATTACTGAATATTCCCAACCTAATTATATATATATAAAATTTCTTTTTAAAAGAACATAAGTATTGGCAAATTATTAAAAATTCCAACTTGATTATTAATTATCCTTTCTAAAGTAACCAACAGACACTCTATAAAACCTCTGAATCAACAACTTAAAAACCTATCTAGTATAGTGCTATTTTCTCCTTTGAACTTTTCCCTTCGAGTTATTAGGGTATGATAAAAGGCTTTAAATTCATAAAACCTTTCTATTTATTTGTATTTATCAAAATCTTATATATATTCGCAGTGTGCTAGATCACTAATACACTAATTAAGAAAATTATGATTGAGATAAAAAATTTAAAATTCCACTACAAAAAAGATGTCACCACCTTGGAGAAAGTGACAGTAGATATCCCTAAAGGACATATATATGGTTTATTGGGTCTGAATGGTTGTGGTAAAACAACGATGCTGAAGCTGATAGCAGGAACATTGTTCCCACGATCGGGTAATATAACAGTAAACGGTCATATACCAAGCGATCGTAAATTAGACCATTTATCTGACCTATACTTTGTAACAGATGAAGTGGAGTTACCAAATTGGACAGTTGCTAACATCTTATCTGTATACGCACCTTTGTATCCAAAATTTGACATAGCATATTTCTTCGACATACTGGAAAAATTCAATATCGACAATCGCGACAATATTAAAGGGCTGTCTTACGGACAGCGTAAAAAGGTAAACATTGCTTTTGCATTAGCTAGCAATGTGTCTTTGCTACTGATGGATGAACCCACCAATGGCTTGGATATTCCATCGAAGACACAGTTCCGCAAGCTGATTGTTCAGCACCTAACGGAGGAACGTACGATTATTATCTCCACACATCAGATTCGTGATGTCCATCATTTAATAGATCATGTACTTATCGTCAAAAAGCATAAACTCCTATTGGACGCCTCGCTCTTTGCGCTGAGCGAGCAATTCATCTTCAAACAAGGTCAATTTGCAGATGCTTTATATGCAGAAAGCCATATGGGAGGGACGGTTAGTTTACTGCCTAATAGCAAGAACGAAGATAATCCTTTCGACATCGAACTGTTTTTCAACGCTATACATGAGAACCCTACTATTCTAAATCATTTCGACAAATTAAAGGTCAAACAACATGCTGGATAAAAGACAACAACTGACGATGCTCGCTAGTATAAAAGAATTTTGGAGTTATAATAAAAATTATATATATCTAACGCCATTTATATGTTTGATCATATTCACATTATATATGATTAAGCCAGGAATGTATTTAAATAGTAAACTATTTGACCCTAGCCAGCTCGAAAGCCCTTATGCTGTTGCGCAGCAAATGGCCCACGGTTACAGCAACTTACGCATGCTCTTGACATTAATCCTACCTATCATGATCATTGCATGCTCGCATAGTTACTTGATGAAGATTAAGAAACAATCTCGATTTTTGACAACACCTATAACCGACCTACAGCGCATCACTACTTTGTGGCTTTTCTCTATCGGGTTAATAACAATCGGGACGCTTACATTCCACTTGCTGGATACTGTTACGGTGGCTATCTTTAAGCATTATTTGTTCGAAGAGGTCCAAACTCTAAATGAATCGATAGGCAATCTTTACGTACACTATACTGATCAATCATATTTTCAAACAATCAGCCTTAGCCATCGCATAACACTTGGTTTAGGTTTTCTACTTGTGCTCCCCTTATATCATTTGATGTATTTTCTATTCAAGAAGCGGAGCATCCTATTTACGACCTTTCTGTATATACTACTGATGATTGTCTTCTCGTATATACAGATAAAGTTTTTATTCGATGACAGCCCACGTTTTGATTTACCTGCCAAAGATTGGATTATCCAAATCACAACTTTCGTTGGCATTGGCTTGTATATCGTAACGTTGCACTTCGCACTAAAAGAAAGGGAAATTTAATTATGGAGTTTACTGGCGACAAAGCTATATATATACAAATAAAGGACCTCGTGATGGAACGCATACTACTTGGCGAATGGCTGCCTGACGAGAAGATTCCTTCTGTGCGCGACTTGGGAACAGACATAGAGGTCAATCCAAACACGGTGATGCGCTCCTACGATCTGTTGCAACAAAGTGAGATTATATACAACAAGCGCGGTTTAGGTTTCTTCGTGAGCACAAACGCTGTAGAGATTATTAACTCCGAGAAAAAAAAAGATTTCGTAGAAAACGAACTCCCTACCCTCTTTAAGACGATAGACCTTTTGAAGATGGAGATAAGCGAGCTAATCGAACGCTATGAGCAATACAAACTATCTAAAAACTAAAACCATGAAGAAAACCACATTATATTTCAGTCTAGCGACGGCGCTAACTGCATGCCTATTCCTCTTCCCGAGCTTAACGGGTAGTATTATCCTTGACGCAAATGAAAAACCAAAGGGGTTCTTATCCAAGCTCTGGGCTGGGAACAGAACAGAGTTTATGACACATAGTTATCCAAATAATATTCGCGTGGTTAAGATTGAAGGTAGTAGCAACCCAGTAAATGTCGATATTTTAGAGGGTGAAAAAAAGCTTTTTTCACCTACACCGAATAGTCATAAATTGCGTTTCTCTAAGGACACGCTCATCATCAAAACAAATAATGCAGCCTATTTACAGCTATATGCTTCAAGTAATTTAACAAAGATCATTTTCGAACACGCCACTGGCCAGTTAAGTATTAAAGATAGAAAAACTCCACTTAAAGTTGAGCTGATGCAGTCTTCAACCATCAGATTAAACTTTCCATCCCTAACTGTAGATGACTCTACTGCCGTAATAAGAGACCTAAACCTATTTGTTAGTGAGAAATCTGTAGCGACACTTGTTAGCGGTAAAGCTAAAAGCATAACAGCATGTGTGAACAATGCTGAGCTTAATTACAGTAATGCAGTGGCGGTAGACTCTGCGAATGTACAGCTTGCAGGACGTAGCATCGTGAAATCTCTTGCTTTTGGCAGCGAACACAAACTTAATAATCTAATTGTTTCGGGCAATAAACAATATTTCAAGCCAGAGTTAGTAGGGAACAATGTTCAACTCCAAATTAAATAGGAGTGACTAAATTGAATACGATGAGTAGCATTAAACTTATTCTAAGTTTCATTATGCTTATGAGCATGATAAACATATATGCCCAGTTGAGAAACGGCAGTTTCGAAGATAGCGACATTAGTGGCAATTACTGGAATTTCAGAAATAGTGACACAACTCAAAATCAGATTTCTATCGATCACACAACTTTCTTTCATGGTAGCAAATCTATTAAATTGAGCAAAGGCAATGTACAAAGTCAGCTGTTTGCACATCAGCACTTTGCTGTTTCTGTGACCCGACCTACGAAAATAAAAATTCAAGGTTTCTATAAGTCAGAGCGCATAGGTGCAAAAGGTAATTTATACTTAAATATTTTCGATTCAAGCGGTAAAACTATTGGTTCCGCCCATAAACTATTTCAGAAAAACACCATAGGTGCTGAATGGAACAAGGTAGAGCTAGAAACAATTATAGATTCAAGTGTTACCTCTCTCGTGCTGATGCTCAACAGCCTAAGTACTGATGACATTTGGTTTGACGATATAGTTGCTAAGACCATTACCACTCCTCCCTCCTCAACGATTATTGATTTTGCCCATGAGGTAATGGATAAAATAAAACAACAAGCTTTGTTTGCAGATAGTATAGACTGGCATCAAGTCGAAGCTAACCTTGCAGTTAATCTAAGTGGATATTCAGACGAGAAGAATTATGAACAAGTCGTCGAATATTTCCTCTCCGAATTACATAAGGTAGGCGATAAACATAGTTTCTTCCAAAACACACAACAATATAAAGACTATTCAACAAAGCCAGCCGAGCAAGCAAAAAATCAACTCATAGCTCCTATTGGACATATTACCAAAGATCATATTGGCTATATCAAAGTGCCGACCTTTGGATCGACATATCCAGAAAGTGTGCAAAAATTTGCAGATAGTTTAAATTTTCTAATTGAGAATATAGCAACAAAAAAGCCTAAAGGTTGGATCATTGATTTATCAGAAAATAATGGAGGTAATATGTACCCCATGATCCTAGGGCTATACAAACTTATCGGAGATGGCCCCATTTTATCCTTCGTAACTAAGGAAAAGAAAACGACTTTAGCACTAGAGAATGGAACGCTTGATCACTTGACACTACGACTTCCCTCCAAGCCTTTACCTAATCAAAAAATAGCACTCATAACCAGCCCATTAACAGCAAGTAGTGGCGAGATGACATTGATTTCTTTCCTAGGGAGGCCTGCGGTAAGGACTTTTGGACTAAAGACCGCAGGTATGGTAACGGCTAACAGTTTTGTTGAACTGTCCAATGGTAGCGCTATAAGCTTGGCATCAAGCTATGTAGAAGATCGTTATCACAAAATTTACAAATCTTCTATTCGTCCTGATGTAGAACTTAAACAAGCAAAAAATATAGAAGAGGTTATTCAGACTGCAGCGGACTGGGTCCTTGAAACCGATGTGAGCCATGAATTTCATTAACTAATTAATAACCCCCTACTTTTAAGCAGCTAGAATAAAAAAGGAATAAAACTATTATGATAATGGTTTGTTTTCATAAAAGGAACCAAACGATATTATGGCATTTGTAGATTATTACCAAGTTTTAGGCGTTGACAAAAAGGCGTCAGCAGAAGAGATTAAGAAAGCTTACCGTAAATTGGCTAGGAAATATCACCCCGATTTAAATCCAAATGACGAAATAGCCAAAAGCAAATTTCAAGAAATAAACGAAGCTAACGAAGTACTTACGGATACAGATAAACGTCAGAAGTATGATCAATACGGTGAAAACTGGAAACATGGGGAAGCTTATGAACAGGCAAGAAAACAGCAATATAAAAGGTCTGAGGATGCCCCACATAGTGGTTTTGAATATAGCGGCGACTACGACTCCAGCGAGTTTTCGGACTTTTTTGAACAAATGTTTGGAAACCGCAGTGGTGGGGGGCGACAAGCAAAATTTAAAGGAGATGACTTCCACGCAGCACTAGAGCTCTCGCTGAATCAAGCTTATAACACACATCAACAAACCTTTACAGTTAACGGCAAAAATATACGTATAACTATTCCAGCTGGTGTCGAAAATGGTCAAAAGATACGTCTGAAAGGACAAGGAGGCCCAGGTGTAAACGGTGGTCCGAGCGGTGATTTATATATACAGTTCAATATAAAAGATGATCCAATATTGCAAAGAATAGGGAATGATTTATATAAAACACAACATATAGACCTTTATACGGCTATGCTTGGAGGGGAAGTCATTGTCGAAAGTTTAAGTGGAAAGTTGAAAGTAAAAATACCTCCCTATACACAGAATGACACGAAAATAAGACTAAAAGGGAAAGGTTTTCCAGTTTACAAAAAAGAAAACACCTATGGCGATCTTATTCTTAAAGTGAACGTAGAGCTTCCAACAGAATTAAGCCAAGATGAGAAAAAATTATTTCAGCAACTTGCCGATTTAAAAAAATAATACGATGGAGAGAACATTAATAAAGATAGTAGACATCTGCAAATCACATCAAATTGAGACTCAATTCATAAGAAATCTATCCGAAAGTGGACTTATACAAATCATCACAGAACGAGAAGAAGAATTTGTAGATGAAGAAGAACTACGCCCTTTAGAACAATTTGTGACCTGGCATTACGAGTTGGATATTAATTTGCAAGGAATTGAAGTAGCTTATAGTTTAATCAAAAAAATAGAAAAGCTGCAAGAAGAAATAGAACGACTAAAAAAAGAACGATAGCGTGATTAGATGCATGAAATGAATATAGTCTTTTTTTTGTAATTTCGTCGATTCATAATACATACAGTATGCAACTCATATATCAAGGTAAAACAAAGGATGTTTACAAAGTAGAGAACAATCAGATTCTTCTTAAATTTAAAGATGATGTAACAGGCGAAAATGGGGTATTTGACCCTGGAGCAAATACAGTTGGTTTAACCATTGAAGGTGCAGGTAAATCCGGGCTTAAAATGTCTACTTATTTTTTTGAACTATTAAACAACAATGATATCCCTACACATTTTATCTCATCAGACATTGAAAACGTATCGATGTTAGTTAAAGATGTTCAAGTGTTAGGAAAAGGGTTAGAAGTAATATGCCGCTACAAAGCGGTTGGGAGTTTTTATAAAAGGTATGCAGCCTATTGTGAAGAAGCTCAAGATTTGGATAGTTTTGTTGAGATAACAATCAAAGATGATGAACGTGGTGACCCTGTTATCTCATCAGCAGCTCTGAACATGCTTGGCATATTAAAAGATGGAGAATATGAGCAACTAGTTAAATTAACCAGAAATATATGTGCTATTATAAAAGCCGAATTAGCAAAGAAAAGCTTAACGTTATACGATATAAAACTCGAATTTGGCTATGATAAAAGTACTGGGAATATTATACTGATAGATGAAATTTCAGGAGGTAATATGCGTGTTTATCAAGATGGTCATTATGTAGCTCCCTTAGAGCTTGAGAGAATATTTTTGAACAATTAAAAATTACACATTACAACTTGCCCTCATTTTATGATTAGAGAGCGAGTTGTAATATATAAAGTCTATTTAATAACAAATTCTTCTTGCTCTAGACGCTTTCCTTGCGTAGTATAATATACTAACTTATATTTATTAGGACAAAGCTTTAAGTTTATACTTTCACGACTATCTTTCGTTAATATTTTCGCATAGTGTATACCTTCCTCACTCTTGTAAATGGCATACAGTTTCGCATAAATTGTTTTATGCTTTTTTACCAGGGCTTTATTAAAGGTCAAGTTATGAGCTTCTAATTGTCCTCTTTGATCACAATCAAACACTTGCCAGCTTTGTGTAAAGGGTGTGGCCTGTTGCAACTCTTTAGCGTTAATACTTGCTAAGTAATGTAATTTTGGGAAAGAACCATTTGTATTAAGATCCTTATCTATATAATAAACCATACTTAGTATTTTATTATCAGCGTACGGAATAACCACATGCCTAATAGCACGAAAGTCTTTATCGAAATCTTTGTAATAGTAATAGCCCTCACTTTTTTCCTCTTCAACCCGTTCGTAGTCACTATAGTCAAACTTGTTGTTTTTATGCGCTAGCACTATTAAATGATAACGTGGTGTCGTCTCTGGAACAGCTGAA
This sequence comes from Sphingobacterium sp. UT-1RO-CII-1, assembly GCF_026711005.1. Taxonomy (GTDB): domain Bacteria; phylum Bacteroidota; class Bacteroidia; order Sphingobacteriales; family Sphingobacteriaceae; genus Sphingobacterium. The sequence goes on from NZ_JAPPVJ010000001.1 coordinate 168,738, forward strand.
AAATAAGTGCGTACATTCCTCCCTTTCAAGCCAATAAAGTCAAGAATTGTCTTATCGTTTGGGTAAAAACTTGTCGTTCTAACCCCATAAACTCCCTCATCCTTTGGCACAAAGTCCATATATACCCAAATATTTCTCTCGTTCTTCAGATTAAAATACTGATCAACCCCTTCGATAAAGTGCCCCCTAGAAACATACTTATACGATGAGCAACTATAAAAGATGCTCATCGAAAAAAAGATAAGAATACGTAGCATAAAACATTAAGGTTCTAAATTCAGCGTCATCGGCAACTGATATTCCACACGGACTTTCCTTCCATTCTGTATACCTGCTCGCCAAGGTTTAGCTTTTTTAAGAGCATCAATAAGTGCTTCCCCTGTACCGTGACCCAAATCCTTAACAACCTTAAAATCAGACAACACACCTTCTTTATCAACGATAAACCCTATAATAATTTGCCCCTTAACCCCTGCATCAATCGCTTCTTGAGGGTATTTATAATTATTACTGACCCACACCCGAAACTCTGAGATACCACCAATTGGTTCAGGAGGTATTTCGACGGAATTAAATAATAAGTCTTCATCCTTATTTTTTTGTTTCGTTGTATCTGCTGGCTGTTTAAAGACTATTCTCGCTTCTTTTTGCTGTTGATTAGGTGTATAAGCGAGATTACTATCTGCTCGTTGATTAATAGACACTAAAGAATTATTTTGCACTGTTTTTGCAATACTTGCATTGGAGAACAAAGTGCCTACAATTACTAATACAACTACAGGCACAGCGAGTAGATAATATAAATATTTATTGCCCTTAGTAGGTTTCTTAAATAACATCTGAATTCTTCTTTTCAAAATGGAATCATTAGAAAACTCGTGTACTAAGAGCTCTGGTTTGATATTCATTACATTGGCCACCAATAACTCTGCATATTGAATTTTATCAGTAGCGCATACTTTGTCTGCTAAACACTCATGCTGAAACTTCATTTCTTCTAAATAATAGTGGCAGATAGGATTAAACCAACAAAAAACACGCACAAACTCCAACAAAATGATATCATAGCTATGTCCTTGCATTACATGAACTTCTTCATGCTGCCTAATTACATTTTCACCAATCCCACCTTTCGCTACAACCACTCTATTAAAAAAAGAAAAGCTTTGACTCGATTGTAGTTGACCATTCAACATTTTTCTCACTTTAAGATATCTTAGAGCTAGATTACAAAGACTGCCTATAACACCTATCAAATAGATTAGCAACAAGATATTTAGCCACGATAGCTTTGTTCCTCCCTCCCCTTCATGAATTGATAAGTGAATTGGTGCTAATTGAATAATCTCTCTAATACCCTCAGATTGTATTACTGTATTATGGGGAGATAGTTCAAGATATTGGAGTAATGGTAAGAATATCGAAAGTAGACCTGCCCCTATTAAAAATATTCTATTCCAATGAAAAAAAGTCAATCTCCGAAATACAATATAATAAACTCCAAAAAATAAAATCAAAGATAGATTTACTAAAATTAAATACATCATAACAAAATCGGTTTAAAAAAGTATTACTTATTTCGTTTTATAATCTCCATTATTTCATCCAACTCCTTCACGTCTAACTTCTTTTTTTCTAAAAAAAAGGATAGCATACTAGAAGCCGAATTTTCAAAATAATTATTCAACAACTTATCGGCAACAAGCTTTCTGTACTCTTCTTTGGTAACAAGAGGACTATAACGATGACTCTTTCCAAAGGATTCGTGCGTAACGAATCCTTTAGTCTCTAAAATTCGTACAATAGTAGAAACTGTATTATAAGCTGGCTTAGGCTCTGGTAGACGATCTATGATATCCCGAACAAACCCCTTATCTAATTCCCAAAGTTCTTGCATTATTTCTTCTTCAGCCTTTGTAAGTTCTTTTATTTCATCCATAACTATACTTTAAATACTAACAATTATTATGCAATCGATTACATCGTAAATGTATAACTAAAAACATAGTTACACAACTAAAAATATAGTTTATTGGAAATAAAAAGAAATTAAAACCATCAACAATCTATAAGTCAATTTATTATAAACAAAAATAATATAAAGTGTTTTAAACCTACAGTAACAAAACCTACCCTTCCGCTCTTAAACGAGTTTATGTCAAAGGTAAATGAGGAAAGTATAAAGTATTATCACTAAAAAATGTCAAAGTTTTTTTTACGCTGTTGCTTCTTATCGGCTATTCTTTTTTTTCTGTCCAGACGATCTAGTATCACAGATTTAGGTGTTTTAGTGGGAATCCGAAATCTATCCCTTTTTAAAGCGTTTTGAATTACATTTATCATTTTTATTAACGCAATCTCTTTATTCTTTAATTGACTTCTTGTATCAGAACACTCAACTTGCAAACAACCATCTTTACTTAATTTAGTGCTGAGTCTATCCTTAACCAGTATCTTTTGATCAGTCGTCAAAATATTAGACTGCATAAGGTCCCATTTCAAAATAACTTTTGTTTCTACTTTATTCACATGCTGTCCACCAGAGCCTCCTGCCCGAGATGTTAAATAAATAACCTCTTTTGCTAGTGCATTTTTATTTATCATCATATTGTTAACTATCTAAGAATTATTGCAAAACAATTATAAAACCATTCTTATCTTTATGCGAATTTATTAGTGATTTTCCTACAGTATACAGATGAACTAATAAAAACTTCTGTATTTTAGTATCTAACTATTATATAGTAAAAATAGGAGATATATTAGATAATATCTCCAAATTTCTAAAATGTAAAGTCTTAAATAGTTAAATTATAATACAGTAATGAAAATAGGTATAGTTTGTTATCCAACATTTGGGGGAAGTGGTGTAGTGGCTACAGAATTAGGCAAAGCTCTAGCTTCAAAAGGTCATGAAATCCATTTCATCACCTATTCTCAACCTGCTCGACTTGATTTTTTTTCAGAAAATTTATATTACCACGAAGTCGCCGTCGCTCAATATCCACTTTTTGACTTTCCTCCCTACGAGTCTGCTCTTGCAAGCAAGCTAGTAGACGTTGTCAAGTTTGAAAAGCTAGATTTGTTACATGTTCATTACGCAATTCCCCACGCCTCTGTTGCGTACCTCGCTAAACAAATATTAGCATCTGCTAATATTCACATACCAGTTATCACTACATTACACGGTACAGATATCACACTCGTAGGTAAAGACAAAAGCTTTAGCCCAGTGGTAACATTTTCTATTAACCAATCTGATGGGGTAACCACCGTATCCGAGAGCTTAAAACAACAAACATTGGATTCTTTTACGATTACACGTGACATAAAAGTTATTCCAAACTTCATTGACTTTTCAAGATTTCACAATAAAAAGAGAGAACATTTCAAACGCGCTATTGCTCCTGACAGTGAGCGAATTATAACACATACATCTAACTTCAGGAAAGTAAAAAACACACAAGATGTTATTCGTATATTCAAAAAAATAAATGACGTTATTCCCAGTAAACTGCTCATGGTAGGAGATGGACCTGAAAGGGGGAAATCAGAAGACCTCGCCAGGCAATTAGGGGTTTGCCAAGACGTGCGTTTTTTAGGAAAGCAAGATGCTATCGAAGAAATATTGTCTGTATCAGATCTGTTTTTAATGCCCTCATCATCAGAAAGCTTTGGTCTCGCTGCTCTTGAAGCTATGGCTTGTCACGTGCCGGTAATATCAACCAACACAGGTGGTTTACCAGAATTAAATGAAGCTGGTATAAGTGGTTTTTTAAGTGATATTGGGGATGTGGATGATATGGCAAAAAATGCTATTCATATTTTAGAGGATTGTGAACGATTGGCGGGTTTTAAAGTATCAGCCTATCAACGTGCTCAGGAATTTGATATAGAAAAGATACTTCCTTTATATGAAAACTACTATGAAGAAGTTCTCAAGACATCGAAAAAAGCATAATATATTCAAATAAGCCCCAAAAAAAGTTTTATCTTTGGCTTTTGGAAGCATTCCAAAGAAACAAACATGAAATATAAACGTATCTTACTCAAACTTAGCGGAGAAGCCTTAATGGGGGAACAAAGCTATGGAATTGACATTCATCGTGTTGCACAGTATGCAAATGATATTAAAGAAATCCATTCAGAAGGATTGGAAATTGCAATAGTTATAGGTGGTGGTAATATCTATAGAGGCTTAAGTGCAGAAAAATCTGGGATGGATCGTGTACAAGCAGATTATATGGGGATGCTTGCTACTGTTATCAATAGTATGGCCTTACAAGACGCCTTAGAAAAAATAGGTCTTAAGACCCGCCTATTAACAGCGATTAAAATGGAACAAATATGTGAACCATTTATCCGTCGCCGAGCAGTAAGACATTTGGAAAAAGGAAGAATTGTAATATTTGGTGCAGGGACTGGTAATCCTTATTTTACGACAGATACAGCTGCATCTTTAAGAGCGATAGAAATTAACGCTGATGCCGTATTAAAAGGCACCCGTGTGGACGGCATATATACTGCTGATCCTGAAAAAGATGCTACAGCACAACGCTATGACAATATTTCTTTTCAGGAGGTTTATGAAAGGGGTTTAAATGTAATGGACATGACTGCTTTTACATTATGCCAAGAAAACAAGCTACCAATAATTGTATTTGATATGAATAAGCCGGGAAATTTGAAAAAATTAGCTAGTGGCGAACATATTGGAACAATAGTAAGTTAGATTACAGCATATTTAGAAACAATAAAGATATGAATGAACTAATCTCTTTAGAACTGGAAGACTGCAATGAAAATATGTCAAAAGCTATTACCCATGCAGAATCTGAGTTAACGAAAATTAGAGCTGGGAAAGCAACTCCATCTATGTTAGATGGCATATTTGTGGATTATTATGGAAGTATGACACCACTTTCTCAAATTAGCAATATTAATACCACTGATGCAAGGACTATCATTGTTCAGCCTTGGGAGAAAAACATGTTAGGTGCAATTGAAAAAGCTATTATAGATTCTAATATAGGTTTAAACCCGCAGAATGATGGTTCTATTATTCGCTTAGCAGTACCTCCATTGACGGAAGAAAGACGTCGTGATCTTGTTAAAAAAGTGAGAGAAGAAGCTGAAAAAGGCCGTGTAGCAATACGTAACATGAGAAAGGATGCAAATGAATCTATCAAAAAATTAAAAAATGACGGTGTCTCTGAAGATGAAATCAAATCAGGCGAAGCCGAAGTGCAAAAATTAACGGATACTTACATCGCAAAAGTAGACCAATTGACAGAGTTAAAAGAGAAAGATATAATGACAGTATAAATTTTTACTACTGTTTTATAAATGAAAAAAGGATTCTTTAATTTGAATCCTTTTTTCATTTATAAATTATGCTTATTTTCATTAATTATTATATTACCAATTTTAAATAAAAAGAAATGAAAAATAGTCGAAGAACTTTCATAAAGCAAGCCGGCATAGGAATTTCAGGAGCTTTATTAAGCCCTTATTTATTTTCTTGTGAAAATAATAGCAAAGGGAGCAGTCCATTTCACAATATTGGTTTACAGCTTTATACATTAAGAGATTTACTAACGCAAGATCCAGTAAAGACGTTAGAAACTATAGCTAAAATTGGATATAACCATGTAGAAACTTTTGGTTTTGATCTCGAAAAACATAGTTTTTGGGATCTCAATGTTGATGATTTGAAAAAAATATTAACGGATAATAACCTGAAGAGCCATAGCGGGCACTACGATATGGCAAATTATTTAAGCAGACATCAAACAGATAAAAATAGTATAGAACGCTATATTGAAACAGCACACAAGCTAGGACAGACCTATATTATTGCTCCTGTATCAGCTATGGATGATATTAACGCCTTAACCGTGGAAGATTATCAATATGCTGCCGAGCAATTAAACAAAGCGGGAGAAATGTCTCAAAAAGCAGGCATAAAAATTGGCTATCACAATCACTTTTGGGAATTCAGGAGTTTTGCAAATGGCACTAAGGGGCTGGATATCTTACTTGCATTTACTGAACCTAATTTAGTAGACTTCGAACTCGATTTATTTTGGACGGAAAAGTCCGGACTAAGTCCACAATCATATTTTGAAAAGTACCCTGGTCGTTTTCCACTATGGCATATCAAAGATATGGACAGACAATATACAAAATCAATCTTAGACGAAGAGTTTAAAGAGGTGGGATTAGAAGATATAATGAAAGAAATCCGCTATACAGAAGTAGGGGCAGGAGCAATAGATTTTAAAAACATCTCAACTTATGCAGAAAAAGCAGGTTTAAAACATGCTTTTGTTGAACAAGATGATATTTATATCGCTAACAAATTTGAGAGTATTAAGAAAAGTTACAAATACGTACAGGAGTTTTTAACAAAGTAAAAGGAGCTGTTCTATTTGCTCCTTTACTTTGTTAGAACCTCATATTCTCAACTTCTTTTGCAGTTTCGTTAACCTTTTGAGCTAATGAGGATTTAAATTTCTTTATATTATTTGCGACATCTATATTAAAGCTAGCAACAATTTGAGCTGCTAAAATGCCTGCATTTTTAGCAGCATTCAATGCTACAGTAGCCACAGGGATACCATTAGGCATTTGTAGAATTGACAACACAGAATCCCAGCCATCAATTGAATTAGTTGATTTTACTGGCACACCAATAACCGGCAAGTGAGTAATCGACGCAACCATACCTGGTAAATGCGCAGCTCCTCCTGCTCCTGCAATAATAACCTTCAATCCCCGATCTTCTGCGGTCTTAGCATATGAATACATACGATCCGGTGTGCGGTGAGCAGAAACGATGGAAACCTCAAAAGAGACACCTAACTCTTTCAATATATCAATGGCCTCTTGCATAACTGGTAAGTCCGATTTGCTTCCCATAATCACACCTACGAGTACTTTATTTTCCTCTATCATTTTATTAAAATAACTTTATACAATAATTTTCACAACTAATCAGACAAATTGCCCCAAAAGTATTAAGCCTTTACTTTTAGCGTTTCCTGCACCCACCTTGCATTTTTAATCGCCAATTCTCGATCGTCATTAATAATACAAACATGTCCCATTTTACGAAAAGGTTTTGTATACTTCTTTCCATATAAATGTACATAGACCCCTTCCACAGCCAAAACTTCTTCCACACCATCGTATTTTGCTAAGCCTTCATACTTTTCTTCTCCTAGGAGGTTAATCATTACTGCATTACTTTTAGCATGTGTTGATCCTAAAGGTAAGTTGAAAATAGCTCGTAAATGCTGAGCAAACTGTGATGTGACATTTCCTTCTATCGTTTGGTGACCGCTATTATGAGGCCTTGGAGCTAACTCATTAACAAGTATTTCTCCTTCTTTTGTCAAAAACATCTCTACAGCAAGTATACCAACAATCTGCAAGTCTTCTGCAATTTTTTTTGCTATTTCCTCTGCACGAGTATGTATCTCAAATGCTAAAGTAGATGGTGATATCAGAAACTCTACTAGGTTTGCCGTTTCGTTAAATTCCATTTCTACCATCGGAAACGCACTAATATCCCCTCTATCATTACGTGCAACTATTACAGCAATTTCCTTTTCGAAATCAATCAACTCTTCAACCAAAGAAGGCTCGGTAAATGCATTCTCTATCTCCTCTCTTTTAGCAATTCGCTTGACCCCTTTACCATCATACCCATCTTTTCTCAACTTTTGGATAAAAGGAAACACTAAAGTCGTCTCATAAAGGTTTTCTTTCGTAGATATCAATTGAAAAGCTGCTGTAGGAACATCATTTTGTTTAAAAAACTGTTTTTGAAGACCTTTATCCTGAATCAACCGTATCACACGCGACTGTGGGTAAACAAGGACGCCCTCATCTTCAAGTTTCTCCAAAGCATCTACATTCACTTTTTCTATTTCAATGGTGATCATGTCTAAATCTTTTCCAAAATTATAAACAGTTTCAAAATCACTAAGTGAGCCGCACTCAAAATGATCACATAATTTACGACACGGAGCATTTTTATCCGGATCCAATACATGCACATTTACATTATAGTTTATCGCTTCCTGAATCATCATGCGACCAAGCTGTCCGCCTCCAAGAATACCCAAACGTAATTCGCCATAAAAATCTTTGGCCATATTATTAAAAAAAAATTAAATTTATATACAATTAGCCTACATAAGGCAAGTAACTTTCATTTCGTGCTTTTTATATAAAACCACAAATATTTACAGGTTCAATCTATTAAACCATATTTTCAGAAAAGAACTTATCATGTAAAATACTTTCTGTTTCTATTTTATTTTGCAGTTCTAAGAAGGCGCCTATCAATGATTCCGGACGTGGAGGACATCCTTGTACGTATATATCTACTGGTACAATTTTATCTACTCCTTTCACAACATGATAACCATGTTGCCAATACGGCCCCCCACAATTAGAACAAGAGCCCATAGATATTACATACTTAGGATCAGGCATCTGTTCATATAGCTTCTTTATCCTATCAGCCATTTTAAATGTGACAGTTCCAGCTACTATCATGACATCCGATTGGCGGGGAGACGGTCTTGGGAACACCCCAAATCTATCTAAATCGTATGTAGAGGCCATAGCTCCCATCATTTCAATTGCACAACAGGCTATTCCAAAACTGATAGGCCACATGGAAGATAATCGAGCCCAATTCAGCAAATCATCCATCTTAGCAATTATGACACCGCCTTGCTCTTGATGCTGCAATCCATTCATAAATTCTAATTTGATTTTTTAAATTTAGGTCGAAATCCTAGGGGAACGGATTCTGTCTGTTTAAAACCTTGTTTTTTTTCACCCTGTTCAGGTACAGTCTCTATTTTAAAACTTTGTAAGTTATACTTCTTTCTGTTTAAATCATCATAAGCAGTTGTAGGAATACCGACTGATATAGCCGGGCTAATAACATTAGGTTTAATCCATGCAATATCACCACGCCTCCATATATATATTAAACCAACGACTAGAACACCTATAAAAATAGCCATTTCAATCAAAGTAAACCACCCCCAACGATTATCTCTAGCTATAAAGTCAGCATTTCCAAAGACTGTCGCCCAAGGGAATACAAATATCAGCTCGACATCAAATAACAAGAAAATTAAAGCTAAAACATAAAATCGAGGATTAATTTGAATCCAAGCACTACCTGTGGGTTCTTCCCCACATTCATAAGTACTTAATTTTTCCGCATTTGGTTTATTGGGAGAAATAACCTTTGCTAACAGCATAGTTAAACATACCAACAGAATACCTACTATAATAATTAATAGTATGTTACCATATTCTGAAAGCTGCGCAGGATCATCCATAATACAAAATTACTAAATATTACCAATAAAGTTAATTAAAGATTTACTAAATAAAAAGGGGGGCTATATAGCCCCCCTTTTTATTTAGTATCTTAGAGAACTATTAAAAAGGCTTACCTGGCATTTTTGGCATATTTCTCATCATTTTTGCCGCCATACCGGGATTAGACATTTGCTTCATCACCTTACGCATATCGGAAAATTGCTTCATTAATTTATTAACTTCATTAATGTCAGTTCCCGAGCCCTTTGCAATACGATTTCTACGTTTGGTATCAATAGCATCCGGATTTTCTCGCTCAAACGGAGTCATTGAATCAATAATAGCCTCGATAGGTTTAAAGGCATTATCATCAACCTCAACATCTTTTAAAGCCTTACCAACACCAGGAATCATACCCATAAGGTCTTTCATATTCCCCATTTTTTTAATTTGCTGTATCTGGCTTTTGAAATCGTTAAAATCAAATTTATTTTTACGTATTTTCTTCTGAAGTTCTGCTGCTTCCTTCTCATCAAACTGCTGTTGTGCGCGCTCAACTAAAGAAATAACGTCTCCCATTCCTAAAATACGGGAAGCCATACGATCTGGGTGGAAGACATCCAATGCTTCCATTTTTTCCCCCGTACCTATAAACTTAATGGGCTTATCAACAACCGATTTAATTGATAATGCAGCTCCTCCCCTCGTATCTCCATCTAATTTAGTAAGAACTACCCCAGTAAAATCTAAACGATCATTAAACGCTTTTGCTGTATTCACCGCATCCTGTCCTGTCATAGCATCCACTACAAACAGAATTTCTTGAGGCTTTGTAGCATCCTTTACTGCCGTGATCTCAGTCATTAATGCTTCATCAATAGCCAGTCGCCCTGCAGTATCTATAATAACAACATTATTACCATTACGTTTAGCTTCTTCAACCCCCTCTTGTGCAATAGCGATTGGATCTGATGAACCTCTATTTACATATACAGGAACTCCTACCTGCCCCCCAAGCACTTCTAATTGATCAATTGCTGCTGGCCTATACACATCACCAGCAACTAACAAAGGCTTTTTACCTTTCGTGTTTTTTAAATAATTTGCAAGTTTACCGGAGAAAGTTGTCTTACCTGCTCCGTTTAAACCGGCTATTAAAACAACTGTTGGATTTTTAGAAAGTTCTAAATCAGTAACAGACCCTCCCATGAGCGCTGTCAACTCATCATTCATTATTTTAGTCAGTAACTGACCTGGAGAAATACTGGTTAAAACATTTGCTCCTAACGCTTTTTGCCTTACTTCATCTGTAAAGGTTTTTGCGGTCTTATAATTCACATCGGCATCCAACAGTGCCTTACGAATTTCTTTCATCGTCTCAGCGACGTTTATTTCCGTAATGCTCCCCTGTCCTTTTAATACTTTAAAGGCTCTATCTAACTTATCCTGTAAATTTTGAAACATGGCTTAAAACGTAAAATAATTTTGAGTGGGTATACTGTCCCTTCTATTCTTTATTAAAAACAAAAAAACAATTTTTAGCTGCTCTTTGTTATTTATATTATAACAATCTAATATAGATGTGGCAAAGTTACAAAATACAAGCGAAAGCATCTATACATTCAACCCATAAAAAATGCGATCTAATTACAGACCGCATTTTTTATTTCATCTATGTATCTTTTTTAATCTCTACGACCAAATAAAATATATGCGTAGTATAAAAGAGTAACCAAAGCAGATAAGGCGGCAACAACATAGGTCATAGCAGCCCACTTCAAAGCATCTTTAGCCCCATCATGTTCTTCAGTAGTGTGAGTAATGTTTGCAGAATTTAACCAAGCCAATGCTCTAGCAGAAGCATCAAACTCTACAGGTAAAGTAACAAATGAAAATAATGTTGTTAAGAACAATGCTCCTACCCCCACCGCTAATACCCACGGGTTATTAAAAAACATCATAACCACACCAATCATCAGTACCCAAGTGGTCATACGAGATGCTACACTAACAATCGGCACCATTGCAGACCTGAATTGCAACCAAGAATAAGCCGTAGCATGTTGCACCGCATGCCCACATTCGTGAGCAGCTACTGCAGCCGCAGCCACACTGCGCCCATGATAAACTTCGGCACTTAAATTAACAGATCTATTTGCTGGATTATAATGATCCGACAATTGCCCCTCATTAGCCTGAAAAATCTGCACATCATAAATTCCATTGTCATGCAACATTTTTTGTGCAACCTCCGCTCCAGACATGCCCGAAGTCAGTGGCATTTCAGAGTATTTCTTAAACTTACTTTTAAACCTCGCTTGCACTATCCAACTAATCAGTGCAATACCAATAAAAATTATCCAATATAATCCCATATTTCTATTTTTCCTTTTTTTAATATTGATATATGTATATCAATTCACATTCCATATTTAAAACAACTATATAAATATAGTAAAACACACTCAAATTGTCATAAACCAAACTTTTTTAATCGATTATACTGACACTATTACATATGTGTTTTAAAAAAAAATGAACATATTGAATTCTTAGTGTGCAACTGCTTCACAGCCGTTGATGTAGCCATTTTCCAAAAAAGAATATTTTATTTAGGCAAAAAAACCACAACTTTATGGAATAACGGCTTGTTTTTAAGAGCTGTAATAGTACTATCAATAATTAGGAAGCCCAAAATTTGTCATCCCAATGCATTTCACAATCTTCACCTTGATTCTGCTCTGCTAAAAGTGTCCAATTTTCTTTCGTTGCTACTCTTTGAATTTCAGTAAATAGAGTCCTTTCCTCAAAACGAATATGCCTTTCCAGAAAAGAGCTTATTTCAAACAACTCATCCCGAGAATACTGCTTTTTATCAAATAATATCTCAAGTTGCTCATGCTCCATCAATGCCCTCCCTACAAGCGGATGATCTGCCCCCAGAATAGGAAAAACATACACTTCCTCCTTTTTAAAATGAGGTTTGATGTCACTTTCCCAAACTGCTTTTAAATAAGCAGAGATACGTGTAATAGACACATCTTTGTCTAAGCCTTTCTTAATCTTCCAACACAGCAATAAACTTTGATGATGCTCCCGGCTGATGGGTTGCAGTACAATGTGTCTTTTTAACGGTTGCTTCATAACATATAAAGTTACAATCTAAATGCCCCACATACTATTCCTTAAAAATAAACTAACATGCTTAGCCCAATTGAAATATCATATTGTTCTCCTCAATCAGTTTTCTCATATTATTCAGCGCATATCTCATACGACCTAAAGCTGTATTAATACTTACCCCGGTGATTTCTGCTATATCCTTAAAACTCATATCACAGAAATGCCGCATGATTAAGACTTCCTTTTGATCATCCGGTAATAGTTGAATAATTTTAGTTAAATCTGAATGCTCCTGCTTTCGAACCATTTTACTTTCACTATCTTCACTTGTTATCTGTAAAAGTTCAAAGATATCATACCCATCACTACTTACAATTGCAGGTGCACGTTTCTCTCTTCTAAAATGATCAATCACCATATTCTGTGCAATACGCACTACCCAAGGCAAAAACTTTCCTTGGTCATTATAGCGACCTGCTTTTAATGTTCTAATTACCTTAATAAACGTTTCCTGAAAAATATCATCAGCTAAATGTTCATCTTTCACCTGTAAATATATGGATGTGTATACTTTAGATTTATAACGATTCAACAAAATTTCTATAGCCTGCTCATCATTACCTATATACGCCTGAATTAATTCCAGATCACTTTTTTCTTCTAATTTTTTCATAGTAAATCCCACGATTTAATTTGAATTGATTTCTTTAAAAGTAATTGTGTTCTATAGGCGCTTTATTTTTGTTTGTATATCAAATGAAAAGAAAAATATTGATTATTCAAACTAAGAGCAACGTTTTTAACATTTATTCACAATCAAGGTTAACTATCTTTTATAGCAAAAAGCCTCGTTACTTTTAACGAGGCTTTTTGCTAGTAGACCATTTCCGTGTTTAACTATACAAAGGAAACTGTGCCATTATTTCTTTAGCTTTTAACTGAATTTTAGCTAATGTAGCATCATTATTTCTATTTTTGATAGCCTCATCGATCAATTCTACCACTTGTAATATTTCCTTTTCTTTAACACCTCTCGTAGTAATTGCAGCTGTTCCGAAGCGAACCCCTGAGGTAACGAAAGGTGAACGTGTATCAAAAGGAACCATATTTTTATTTGTCGTAATTCCTGCCTTACCTAATACCGCTTCTGCATCTTTTCCTGAAATATCTTTATTACGCAGATCTACCAACATTAAGTGGTTGTCGGTACCACCGGAAATAATTTGGTAATCTTGTTCCACAAAAAACTGAGCTAATGCTGCTGCATTAGATTTCACTTGTTTAATATAAGACAAGTAATCATCAGACAGAGCCTCGCCATAAGCAATTGCTTTTGCAGCGATAGTATGTTCTAGTGGTCCTCCTTGGATACCCGGAAACACAGCCAAGTCTAACAATTGTGTCATCGTTCGGATTTCACCTTTTGCCGTTTTAATGCCCCATGGGTTTTCAAAATCCTGCCCAACCATAATCATCCCCCCTCTTGGTCCTCTTAGTGTTTTATGTGTCGTTGTAGTCACAATATGACAATGCGGCATTGGATCATTTAACAATCCACGCGCGATCAAACCAGCAGGGTGCGATATATCCGCTAATACTAAAGCTCCTATTTTATCAGCTACACTACGAATACGTGCATAATCCCAATCGCGTGAATACGCAGATGCACCACATATTATCACTTTCGGTTTCTCTTTCAGAGCGGTTTCTTCCAACTGCTCATAATCAATTAATCCAGTATCTTGTTTTACTCCATAGAACAATGGTTCATATAGCTTTCCTGAAAAGTTTGCAGGTGAGCCATGCGTTAAATGCCCCCCATGTGCCAAGTCAAATCCTAATATCTTATCTCCCGGTTTTGCAATTGCTAAGAAAACTGCAGCATTTGCCTGGGCTCCAGAATGCGGTTGTACATTCACCCATTCTGCTCCAAACAATTTCTTTGCACGATCAATTGCTATATTTTCAATCTGATCTACGACTTCACACCCTCCATAATAACGCTTCCCAGGAAGTCCTTCTGCATATTTATTTGTTAGCACCGAACCGGCAGCTTCCATCACTTGCTTACTAACAAAGTTTTCCGAAGCGATTAATTCAATACCTTCCTCTTGACGTTGAAGTTCATCTGCTATTAGGTTAAAAACGACCTGATCTCTTTCCATTATTTTATTATTGCTGTTCTATATTAAGATTTAAACTCTTTAACTTTTGCTACAAATATAATATAAATCATTAAAAAAGAGCCCATACAAGCTCCTTTCTTATCAGTAATTCAATTCCTTTTTCAAAATATTACGCACAGATAGATAAGGATTTTCTTGCAATTCACTCATATGTTCTAATACCGCAGCAACAAAATGATCTACATCCGCAGTCTCATTCAATCCCTCTTCTACATTCTTAAACAGAAGAATGGTATTATTTTTCAAATCGGATATATATTGCCAAGCGATATCTGAGATGTATAATTGTTGTGTTAAATTATGTTGAAATTCATCTTCCACATCCTGGATCAATAATTGTTTAAATTGCTGCACATTAATAGATGTATTGTGTTTTCTCAACATCACCTGCTTAGGTTCAACACGATGCGTCCACAAAAGCATCCGTTCATAAGCATTCCATTTTAGTCTCTGTAATTCTTTTGTTGAAGCCCTGGTCTGGTTCAATGCATTTAATCTTAAAATATAAGATTCAACCTTGGGCCAAATAATTTTAAACAACAGCAAACCTCCCAGTAACATTCCTAATGTCACAGCTCCTAGCATTAAAAAAAAATCAATATACTCTTTACTCATTTATGAATGTTTTATTCGTGTCAAAAACAAAGTACTATCTCTAAAAATGTTTAAAATTATGTAATTTTGCTGATAATAATTGCTATCAAAATCTGTTAGAGTAGTAAATGCCTTTTTAAATTCAATTATTCTTCCATAACAGAGGGCAACATAGTTAACAATTTTAAATAAGAAAAATGAGCACAGAAAATATAACAGTAGCACCTGTAACATTAACTGAAGGGGCTGTGACCGAACTTAAGAAGTTAATAGACCAGCAAGAAATAGGTCCTGATTTTGGTCTGCGCTTAGGCGTTGAAGGCGGAGGTTGCTCAGGTATGAGCTACATACTTGGCTTTGATCAAAAAAAAGAAGGAGATACAGAATATACTATAAATGGCATACGTGTTTTTATGCACAAAGCTCATGGTCTCTATTTAGCGGGCATGGAAATAGATTTTAGAAGTGGCTTAGATGCTCGAGGCTTCACTTTTAATAACCCCAACGCATCAAGCACATGCGGTTGCGGAAGCTCATTCTCCGCTTAATTTTTTAAAAAAAAGACTAATTAAAGGTAGCACGTATTCTAAGTATTACCTTTAATTAGTATAACCAACTGAAAGCAGTTTCCCTTTCTTAGTTAGGTATCCTTCCCTATACAAGTCAAGTACGAGTCACTTCATAACACTTAATCCATAGTTTTCTCTATTTCTTCTTAAATTAAATTTCGTTAAATTAGCGACCTTTAACAAAATAACAGAGAATTCGGATGTACAAGGAATACAAGCAATTAAATTTACCTGAAATAGGTAAGGAAATATTGAAAAGATGGGAGTCAGAAAACATATTTGAAAAAAGTATTTCTAACCGCCCGGAAAATAAACCGTACACGTTTTTTGAAGGTCCACCTTCTGCTAATGGCATGCCGGGTATACATCATGTGATGTCCCGCTCAATTAAAGATATTTTCTGCCGCTACAAAACTTTAAAAGGTTTCCAGGTTAAGCGCAAAGGAGGTTGGGATACCCATGGTCTTCCAATTGAATTAGCCGTGGAGAAAAAGCTAGGTATTACTAAAGTCGACATCGGTGATAAAATATCTGTAGAAGATTACAATAAGGCGTGCCGTGAAGAGGTCATGAAATACACCGATATCTGGAACGATCTCACATTGAAAATGGGATATTGGGTTGACCTTGAAAACCCTTATATCACCTATGAAACCAATTATATAGAAACACTCTGGTATCTCTTAAAAGAGTTGCATAAAAAAGGATTATTATATAAAGGCTATACTATTCAGCCGTATTCCCCAGCTGCCGGCACAGGATTAAGCTCACATGAGCTCAATCAGCCAGGAACTTATCAGGATGTTAAAGACACTACTATTGTCGCTCAATTTCGTCTAGATAAGAAGCAGGTTCACCCATTAATGTCCTCTTTATTGGATACAACAGATGAGGATCTCGCTTTTTTAGCCTGGACAACTACTCCATGGACACTGCCCAGCAATACAGCTTTAGTAGTTGGTAAAAACATTGACTATGTAAAAGTTAAAACTTTCAATCAATATACAGGGACACCCGTATCAGTCGTTTTAGCTAAAAACCTACTCTATAAACATTTTAAAAAAGAAGGAGAGAACGGATCTTTTCAAGATTTTAAAATAGGAGACAAAGTAATCCCGTGGGAAGTTAGCGCCAAGTTTAGAGGAGAAGAAATGTTAGGGCTACGTTACCAACAACTCATGCCTTATATCACTAATAAAGCATTAGTAGAAAAAGCATTCCGCATTATCCCAGGGGACTTTGTAACGACTGAAGACGGTACAGGAATTGTCCATGCTGCCCCTACTTATGGAGCGGACGACTTTAGAGTCTGTCAGGAAAATAAAATTCCAGCCATATTAGTACGAGACGAGAACGGAAAAGATGTACCAACTGTAGATCGTACAGGAAAATTTATAACTGCTATTACAGACTTTGCGGGGCTTTATGTAAAAGAGGAATATTATAGCAACGAAGAGCGTGCTGCAGAAGACTTTAGACCTACAGATGTTTTAATAGCTATTAAACTAAAAGAAGAGAACAAAGCTTTTGACGTTAAAAAATATGAGCACACATATCCACACTGTTGGAGAACAGATAAACCAATACTTTATTACCCATTGGACAGTTGGTTTATTCGAACTACAGCCGTAAAGGAGAAATTAGTTGCACTTAATAAAGAAATCAACTGGAAACCGGAAGCTACAGGAACAGGTCGCTTCGGTAACTGGCTTGAGAACCTTGTGGACTGGAACTTATCCCGATCTCGTTATTGGGGAACTCCTTTACCGATATGGAGATCAAGTGATGAAAATGAAGAAATATGCATAGGCTCGCTCCCTGAGCTAAAAAATGTCTTACAGGAATCTATAGCATCGAGCGTACTTACTGCAGAAGAAAAAGCTATTAACCAACAATACCTAGACAAATTCGATACCGAAGCACTGGACTTGCATAGACCGTATGTTGACGATATTATATTAGTATCGGATAATGGTCAAAAAATGTACAGAGAGCCAGATCTTATTGACGTATGGTTTGATTCTGGTGCTATGCCTTATGCACAATGGGGATTAGATCACGATAAGTTGGCTAAAGGCGAGAATCTACCCTTCAAAGAGGGCTTCCAACAAGCATTCCCTGCAGACTTCATTGCTGAAGGAGTTGACCAAACAAGGGGCTGGTTTTTTACCCTTCACGCTATATCAACTATGATTTGTGACTCTGTTTCCTTTAAGAATGTTGTCTCAAATGGCTTAGTATTAGACAAAAATGGAAACAAAATGTCTAAAAGACTAGGGAATGGAGTTGACCCATTCTCTGCCATAGAACAGTATAGTGCAGATGCGACCCGTTGGTACATGATTAGTAATGCTGCTCCATGGGACAACCTTAAATTTAATATAGAAGGTTTAGATGAAGTTCGAAGAAAGTTTTTCGGCACCCTGTATAACACTTACGCCTTCTTCGCTTTATATGCAAATATCGATAAGTTTACGTACCAAGAAGTTGATATTGCAATTCAAGAACGTCCAGAAATAGATCGCTGGATAATTTCCCTATTAAATAGTTTAACAAAAGAAGTTGACAATTTTTATGCAGATTATGAGCCCACAAAAGCAGCCAGAGCGATACAAAATTTCGTAGACGAACACTTAAGTAACTGGTATGTCCGCTTATGTCGTCGACGCTTCTGGAAAGGTGACTATAGTCAGGATAAGGTATCTGCCTACCAGACCTTATATACTTGTTTAAATACTATTGCAAAACTGATGTCTCCTATATCTCCATTTTTCTCCGATAATCTTTATCTAGACTTAAATGAAGGTACAAAGAAAGAATCTTTCGAATCTGTGCACCTAGCAGACTACCCCGTTTATAATGGAGAGTTAGTAGACAAGGATCTGGAGGAACGAATGTCCCTAGCGCAAGAAATATCTTCACTTACATTATCTCTTCGCAAAAAAACAAGCATAAACGTTAGGCAACCTTTAAATAAAATTTTAATTCCGGTTCTCGATCTCAACTTCCAAGAGAAAATAGAAAAAGTTAAGGAACTTATTCTCTCTGAAACAAATATTAAGGAGATTGAATTTATTACCGATACAACCGGAATAATTAAAAAGAAAATAAAACCTAACTTTAAGTCACTTGGGGCTAAAGTCGGTAAAGATATGAAACTTGTTGCTTCCGCGATTCAGTCGTTGCAAGAGCAAGATATTGCACAGTTGGAAAAGGAAGGTATACTCCAGCTTTCCAACACAGATTACAGTATCAATACAGGTGATGTGGAAATAATTGCAGAAGATGTTGCAGGTTGGCAGGTAGCAAATTTAGGTCGTTTAACCGTTGCTTTAGATATTAATATAACAGATGAGCTGAAAAAAGAAGGAATTTCACGTGAACTTGTTAATAGAATACAGACATTAAGAAAGGATAAAAACTTCGAAGTTACAGATAGAATTAACGTAAGCATCACACAAAATACTGGGATACAAGAAGCTATCAACGATAATTTATCGTATATTTGCACCGAAATACTTGCTGACAATTTAAAGATTGTAGACACAATTGCTACAGGAGGAGATTTAATTGAAATTGACGGCATTAAATTAAATGTATTAATTGAAAAAAATTAAGTATGGCGACTAACGAAAAAACACATTATAGCGACTCTGAACTACAGGAATTCAAAGAAATTATTCTTGAAAAAATTCGTATTGCGAGAGAAGAGCTTACAGCATTAACATCAACACTAAGTAATAGCGATGCCAATGGAACCGACGATACTGCTGGAACATATAAAACATTGGAAGATGGTTCTGCCACTCTTGAGAAAGAGCAAATTAATCAATTAGCCGCACGTCAAAAGAAATTTATAGACAATTTGGAGGCTGCATTAGTTCGTATCGAGAACAAAACTTATGGCATTTGTCGTGAGACAGGAAAACTTATTCAAAAAGAAAGGTTAAAGGCTGTTCCTCACACAACTTTAAGTATTGAAGCGAAAAATAAGCAGTATTAATTTAACAAAACAATAAAATGGTCTTTGCTTTTACATCAAAGACCATTTTTTATCTATATGAAAGGCTATACAAAACCCGTTTTTCTAGTTATAATCATTCTCCTCATCGACCAGGTTTCTAAGTTCTGGATAAAACTGAATATGACCATAGGTCAAGACTTTAATGTCATTGGAAATAAATTCTTAATTCATTTTATTGAAAACAACGGCATGGCCTATGGTTTAGAATTTGGAGGAGAATTTGGAAAATTATTTTTAACCCTTTTTCGCATTATCGCAGTTGCAGGAATCGGTTATGGTATACATTACATGGTTAAACATAAATACCATCGGGGATTTATATTAAATGTCGCGCTTATCTTTGCTGGAGCACTAGGAAATATTATTGATTCTACATTCTATGGTGTAATTTTTAGTGAAAGTACATATTATCAAAAAGCTGCGTTGTTCCCTACAGAAGGAGGTTATTCTTCCCTATTCCATGGAAAAGTGGTTGATATGCTTTATTTTCCATTAATTGAAGGTAACTTCCCAGATTGGTTTCCTTTTTGGGGTGGCGAACATTTTCTATTTTTTCGCCCCGTTTTTAATATCGCTGACTCGGCAATATCAATAGGTGTTTTCTTAATTTTGATTTTTCAGAAACGATATTTTAAAGAAGAACATCAAGAAAAAGAGAGTATACATAGTGAAGTATTAGAAGATTAAAAATAAACCTCGGCCCGTAACCGAGGTTTATTTTTATAGCCAAATTAGTATCTTTGAAAATGAAAAAATCAAATCGTCTAACCATCTATACGCTATTTTTATTAATCACGACTATAATTCCATTTAAATTAACTTGGGCACAAATCAACCAAGACAACCTAAGGAAACATATTTATTATCTTGCAGATGATAAAATGAAAGGAAGAGGGACTGGCTCCAAAGAGGTTAAGCAAGCGGCAGATTATATTGAAAAACATTTTGAAAAATACAAACTAACTCCGAAAGGTACAAAGCAATTTAGACAAGCATTTGAAGCACGTGTTCGTCGCGTACAGGTTATGGATAGTATAAGAACAGCAGAAAATATAATCGGATACCTTGACAATGGAGCTCCATATACTATTGTAATAGGCGCACATTATGACCATCTAGGTGAAGGGATGCAGGGAGGCTCTAAAGACTCCTTAGGCGTTGGAGCTATCCATAATGGCGCTGATGATAACGCATCAGGAGTAGCAGCCCTATTAGAACTCGCTAGACACTACAGCACTAATAACGTCAAAGAAAATCACAATATATTATTTATAGCGTTTGGCGCAGAAGAATTAGGACTAATAGGATCTAAACACTTTACAAATAATCCCACTATCCCCTTAAATTCCATATTATGCATGCTTAACATGGACATGATAGGACGCTATAACCCTGAGCAAGGTGTAGCTATTATAGGTTATGGTACAAGTAAAAAATGGCCCGATATTTTTAGTGAAATAAAATCTCCTGTAAAGTACTATACAGGGCACGATGGAAATGGAGGTTCGGACCAAACATCTTTTTACAAAAAAGATATCCCTGTACTATTTTTTCACACAGGTGGACACCCTGACTACCATATGCCCACAGATGATCCCGATAAAATAGATTATTCGTCTTTGCAAGGAATCATCGAGTTGGAAATCATGGTTATTGACAATACCATGAAGCAAAAAGATAAAATGGATTTTCAATTTACCAATTAAAAGAGTGAAAAAACGTATATTAATAACTGGTTCTAATGGTTTTCTTGGCCAAGAACTCACCGATTTATTGGCTAGCAACAAAGCGTATGATGTTTTTGCGACCTCTCAAAGTATTAATAAAAACAGTAATAAAAGAGGGTATACTTTTCAGTCGGTAGATCTCAAGCAAACTCATCACGCTCGAGAACTACTAAACACAATAAGGCCTCACGTTATTATCAATACAGCTGCAATAACAAGTGTTGATGCCTGTGAACTTGACAAAAAAGGGTGTGATGAGTTAAATGTAAAATTAGTAAAAACTCTTGCAGAGTACGCAAAAAAAGAAAATGCCTATGTTATACAACTTTCGACAGACTTTGTTTTTGACGGGATCAATGGGCCTTATCAGGAAGATTCTCCAACAGCACCAGTTAATGAATATGGAGCAAGTAAATTAGCTGCCGAAGCTATTCTTGAACAAGCTCACATCAGTTATAGTGTCTTACGTACAATATTAATATATGGTTTGCCAAAAAGCACTTCACGAAGTAATATTTTAACGTGGGCAAAAAACATGCTGTCAGAGAAAAAAAACATCAATGTAGTAAATGATCAATGGCGAAGTCCTACCTTTATTAAGGATTTAGCTAATGCCTGTAAGCTCGCCGTAGACCGACAGCCTCAGGGTATATTACATATTTCAGGAGGTGAAAATTTATCAATAAGTGATTTTATATATGCAGTAGCAAACTTTTGGGAGCTCGACACATCATTTATTACAGAAATAAGTGCGAAACACCTTAAGCAAGACAAGAATAGACCTCGTAAAACAAGTTTTATATTAGATAAGGCTCACCGAGAATTAAGCTATGTCCCTACCCCCCTTAAAGAAAGCTTTGCTATAATAAAACAACAATTACACAAAGCATAGATTTTAACATTAATAAACATGTCTTCAAAATTTGCAAAAGAATCCTTTACCGAAATGAACGAACTTGTTCTACCCAATGATACAAATACCTTTGGTAATCTAATGGGAGGTCGCCTTCTGTACTGGATGGATATTTGTTCAGCGATGGCTGCACAGAAACACTGCAACAATGTAGTTGTTACAGTTTCAGTTGATAATGTTTCTTTCCAAAGGTCGGTTAAATTAGGAGAAGTGGTTAATATAAAAGCACAAGTTACAAGAGCTTTTAACTCTTCATTAGAAGTAAGGATGGAAGTGTTTGCCCAGAACCTACCTAAAGGAACGGTATACAAGTCAAATGAGGCCTATTATACATTTGTCGCCATCGATCCTCATAATAAGCCCCTACCTGTTCCTAAGCTGATTCCAGAATCCGATGAAGAAGTGAAATTATACAATGAAGCTAGCCAGCGTCGAGAGCTACGTCTTATTCTTGCAGGTAAATTAAAGCCAAAAGATGCTATAAGTCTAAAAGATATGATTCAATCTTTTAATCATAAGTCATAAAACTATATAAAGAGTTCTCTCAAGTGGGAACTCTTTATTATTTAGGAATTGCCTAATTCAACAATTCTATCAAATTCTTCTTCTTTTAAAGGCATAACAGATAACCTTCCTTGTTTTACTAAAGCAACCTCTTGTAACAATTCATCTTGCTTTACCATTTCCAACGTTACCGGCTTCTTAAATGTCTCAACCGGTGCAAGATCCACGACTACCCAACGTTCATCATCTGTTGTAGGATCTTGATAATATTCTTTCACGACCTTAGCTAAACCGACCACTTCTTTTCCTTCATTACTATGGTAAAAAAGAACTAAATCTCCTTTTTTCATTGCCTTAAGATTATTTCGGGCCTGATAATTCCGTACACCATCCCAAAATGTCTCTCCGTCTTTGTTAAATTGCTCCCAGCTATATTTAAAAGGCTCAGACTTGACTAAAAAATAATTCATATTTAGTTTTTATTTTCTAAAAGTGACAACACCTTATTTACACTAATTTTTCACTAGTCAACTCAATGATCTCAGTGTCTACTGTTCATCTTCCAAAACCTCCATCTTTTCACCAAAGTGTGCGCAATAATCACGCAGGTCACCTATTACTTTATCAGCCATAGGATCTCCTCCCGATGCTCGTAAAAAAGAATCTCCTAACGTTTGCAATGTTTCATAAAAGAATCTTTTCATTTCATCATAAGGCATATCTTTGGTCCAGAGGTCAATTCTCAATGAGTTTTTATATTGCGCATCCCATAATGCCAAGAACATTGCCTTTGCCGGCATTGAGTCAGAAGTTTCTCCATCTGTCGAACTCCAATCAATGCTTTCGGGGATATTCTGTTCATCTAATACCACATTTAATTTTATTTCTGCTTTCTTCATTTTACAATCTTCTAAAATTCACTTATCATTCACGTAAAAACCTACTGAGACCGGTAATTTACGAAATATCAATTTTCAACTAAAAACTACTCTAATTATTAATATAAGTATACTGGCGACCAAAACAAATCCAATTTGCGCTGCCCACAACTTCTTTACATCTTTTATAGTGATACGTAGTAAAATATCACTAATCAATAGAGCCAAACTAAATAAAGCTAATTTCCACCAAGATAAAACCAAGTCATCATTTCCCCACTCGGACACACACCAGGTCAAAAAACATGCAATAACAATATTTAGAGGAGTAAGTTTCATCTATCTTTTTTTAATGCCTTTAAAACTTTTCTTTACCGCCTTCTTTTTACCAGCATTATACACATGCTTCTTCTCATGAAAAGCCCCCTTAAAATCAGGATTCTCTTTTCGCTTTTGATTGTCTATCTCACGAGCAATTGCTTGCTTTTCTTCAAAACCTACCTTTTCTACAAAAACTTCCGTAGGCAAATCTAACACAGGAATAGTCTGTCTGATTAACTTTTCAATTTTAGCAACATAATATTCCTCTGCTGGATTACAAAAGGTTATC
This sequence comes from Sphingobacterium sp. UT-1RO-CII-1, assembly GCF_026711005.1. Classification (GTDB taxonomy): domain Bacteria; phylum Bacteroidota; class Bacteroidia; order Sphingobacteriales; family Sphingobacteriaceae; genus Sphingobacterium. The sequence goes on from NZ_JAPPVJ010000001.1 coordinate 193,220, forward strand.
GCGTCTCCTAAATTAAATGCTCTCCCTGTACGTCCTATACGGTGTACATAATCTTCAATAACTATGGGCACATCAAAGTTAATAACATGACTAACGTTAGACACATCTAAACCTCTAGCTGCGACATCCGTTGCTACTAAAACACGTATACTTCCTTCTTTAAAAGCTTGTATAGAGTTAATTCTTGTATTTTGCCCCTTATTAGCATGAACCACTCTAATATGCTCTTTACCAAACTGTTTACTTAGATAGCGATAAACTTCATCGGCAACAACTCTTGTTTTACAAAACACAATAATCCTGCTAAAAGATTCTTCATCTTTTAAGAGATATTGCAATAAATTTAATTTGGTTTTCAAATTAGGAACATGATACAAATTCTGCGTCACCGTTGTAGCAGGGGTAGCTTGTTCCGTAACTTCAATAACAGTCGGAAAGGCTAAAAAATCTCCTGCTATCTTTTGAACCAAATCGCTCATCGTTGCAGAGAAAAGCAAGTTTTGTTTCTTACGGGGTACAACCTCTAATATGCGATGAATTTTACCAATGAAGCCCATATCCATCATTTTATCTGCCTCATCCATCACCAAAAACTGTAACGATCGTGTATTAATATCTCCTGCTAGATATAGATCCAGGAACCGCCCAGGAGTAGCAACAATTATATCACAGCCTTTTGCTAGATTTTCTTTCTGAGTTTTAGGTCCCAGACCTCCATATAGCACAACCGTACGTAAATCTAAATAAGTGGAAAACAAACGAATATCTCCTTCGATCTGCATAGCCAATTCTCGTGTAGGCGATAAAATGAGTGCGCGAGGGTCATTCCCTTGTGCAAACTTTAACTTCATTAACATAGGCAAAACGAAAGCAGCTGTTTTCCCCGTCCCTGTCTGCGCAATCCCCATCACATCTTGGCCAGCCAAAATGGGAATTATTGCTTTCTGCTGAATCTCTGTAGGTATCTCATAACCTGCCTCAGAAATAGCATTTAAAAGCTGCTTGTTCAATTTAAAATCTTCAAATGATGCCATTTCACAAAGATAAAAAAAAGCTACCAGAACCCTTGATAAATCCAGTTAAATGACACAAACCACAAATTTATATAAGTGTATTAACTTCTCTATATTCAGTTAAATACTATATTAAATTTTGATTTCAACACGAATTAAGTCAAATTTGTAGAATAATAAAACGGTTATTTATGAAAAAAATATTCTTCCTCGTACTTCTTAGTGCACTAAGCATGAGCACTTATGCTGACGAAGGCATGTGGTTTTTAATGCATCTAAAAAAGCTAAATGAAGCCGACATGCAAAAAAAAGGATTAAAGCTAACAGCTGAAGACATTTACAGTATTAACAACTCTTCTCTAAAAGATGCTATTGTACAATTCAATGGTGGTTGCACGGCTGAAATTGTTTCAGGTCAAGGGCTTGTATTTACAAACCACCATTGTGGTTATGGTGCTATTGCTGAGCTTTCCTCTACAAAACATGATTACTTAACAGATGGTTTTTGGGCCAAGTCTCTCCAAGAAGAATTAAAACCTAAATCACTATACATTAGATTTTTTGTACGTATGGATGATGTCTCGGAGAGAATTTTAAATTTAGTTAATGATAAAATGCTTGAAGAAGATCGTGAGAGAACGATCAACCGAGAGATAGCAAAAATAGAACAGGAAAATAGCGAAAATGGAAAATATGTTGTATCGGTAAAGTCTTTCTATAATGGAAACGAATACTACTACTTCGTATATCAAGATTACACAGATGTACGATTGGTAGGTACGCCGCCTAGTAGCATTGGAAAATTTGGAGGTGATACGGACAACTGGGAGTGGCCTAGACATACTGGTGATTTTTCTATTTTTAGAGTATATGGCGATAAAGATGGAAACCCGGCTAGTTATTCAGAAGAAAATGTTCCTTTAGTTCCTAAACACTTTCTTCCAATAAGCATAAAAGGATTTAAAGAAGGTGATTTTTCGATGATTTTAGGATACCCCGGTCGTACAAATCGCTGGATGCCTGCTGCAGGTATAGATCAAAATGTCAATTATGCATATCCAGCCTGGGTAGAGGCATCGAAAGTGGGGATGGACGCTATGAAAAAACATATGGACAAAGACCAGTCAGTCAACATCAACTACGCATCCCAATACTCGGGTGTTTCCAACTATTGGAAAAATAGACAGGGTATGATTGATGCATTGAAAAAACATGAAACTTCAGCCGCCAAAAGGAAACAAGAAGAAGATTTTTCTCAATGGGCTTCTAAAAAAGAAAACAGGTCTAAATATGGAAATGTCCTGACTACGATAAATGATTATTATGCAGCAACCAATGAAAAGGCAAAACATGACAACTATTTAATGGGCATGCTCCGTTCCTCAACCTTTGCAGCTCTTCCACAAAGTTTAGGTAATGGGCTGAAAAAATATGCAGAATCGTCTGAAGCAGAAAGAGTAAATTTACGTCCTCGCTTAGAAAATTTTATTCAAACAAATTTAGAAAAAGTATATCTACCACTTGAAATAGATGTATTAATTGACGAATTAAATTTATACACTTCTAAAGCTGGTAATATAGCGCCCTATATAGCGAACTTAGCTAAAAACAATAATGGAGATTTTAGTGGAACGATTCAAGACGCTTTTAATAAAAGTATCTTCAGTAAAATGGAGAATTTAAATAATTTTTTAGATACTCCTTCTTTAGAAACTATTAATGAAGATCCACTTTATAAAATATCCACTGCCTTACTGGATAAGTATCGCGAAAGTGATCCAAAACAAGTTAAGCTAGACGGTCAGTATCAAGCTGCATTCAGGAAGTATATAGCAGGCTTTTTAAGCATGAACCCAAATACTAAGTATTATCCAGATGCAAATTCTACTCTTCGTTTGACGTATGGAAAAATACGAGCGCTACCTGAAGATGGTAAAAATGACGCTAAAATAAATAACTACACTACTTTAGAAGGTACTATTGCTAAATATCAACCCGGCGATGAAGAGTTTGATCTTCCTAAACGTTTAATAGAACTACACGCTACAAAAGATTACGGTAGATATGCAGATAAAGCCGGATACATGCCCGTCAACTTCTTAAGTGACGAAGATATCACAGGAGGTAATTCAGGTTCTCCGGTATTAAATGGAAATGGAGAATTAATCGGATTAGCTTTTGACGGTAATATTGAAGCAATGGCGGGTGATGTAATTTTTGACCCTATATTGCAACGCACAATTTCGGTTGACATTCGATATGTGCTATTTATTATCGATAAATACGCAGGGGCTCAAAACATTATCGACGAATTAAATATTGTAGAATAACATCTGTAAATTGAAATTATATAAAACTGTAACGGTAAAAATTGGAGATTAGTTCGTTGTTTTTGTATATTTATAATATATTTAAAGTGTTAATTATTACAAACTAAAATTATATTAAAAATGGAAAACTACAACAAATTAAAAGACTTAGTCGCTTCTATCGAAGCCGATGCAGATAAGTTCTTCAACAATGGTAATTCAGCAGCAGGTACTCGTGTACGCAAAGGTTTACAAGAAATTAAGACCTTAGCACAAGATATTCGTAACGACGTAACCGCTAAAAAAAACGAAGTTAAAAAATAACTCGAATTAGCTATTGCATAAAAAATCCGCTCGAAATAATTCTGAGCGGATTTTTTATGTAACGAAGTATATTACAAAAACATCGCAGCTATCATGAGATTAAACTGTTGCTCCGACATCCATCTTCCCATTAGGTCTTTAAGCTTTGCTTGCGCTTCTTTTCTACTCATAGGCGTGTCCCGCTTCTTTTCCGTAACAGATGCTAATGTAGGTTGATTAAACTCGACCTTTGTAGCATAAATATTAAAATGTTGCTCAGGTACTACCAATCCTAGTATCATTCCTGGCAAACCATGTACTGTCCCAGGCCCTGCAGTAGTAGGGATTTGATCCGTAAAAAAAGCGACGACATACACAGAGTCTAAAGTCACACCATTAGCGCGACGACATTCATAACCAGCAATACTTCTATATTCGTTCGTTATTTTCCATTTTACATTTAACAATGAATCTTTAAGTAAAATTGATGACCCTCCCAAATCAAAACTTGATCTAGAAACTGATTTTGACAAGTCTTGATACAATGTGCCTTGATAATCCAACAGCCCCTGCCTTAATAAATTATTAATAATGGGGTCATAAGTTTCTTTTACTGACTCGAAACTCATTTCATTACCTCGAAAAGACAGTCTTTTTTTCAGCACAGTTGTCTCATTAACTCTTTGCATCAATTCTTCAAAGTATTTAGTTGACCAATCATCGTCATTAAGTGTGGATATATGTCTTTTTAACAAATTTTTGACATGAATTGTCTTATCATACATAATCGTTCCTTCTGTCGGGAAATAAGCATATTGAGCCTTCACATAACCTGTCGAACAGATTAGAAAAAACATTGTCATTAAATAAAATAACCTCTTCATTATTCTTTTCCTCCTTTCATTGATGTAAACTCCCAGGTAACTTTTAACATAAAATATCTTGATATTGTATTGTACGTGTTTTGCGTAATTGTACTTCCCATCTGTTGTCTTCTAAATCCTTTATTTTTATTAAAAACATCCGTCACATAAAAATCTAGAATCAAGCTTTCATCCTTAAAGAATTTGCGAGAGACACCTGGTTTAAAGAGTAACAAATCAAACTTTTCATCAATTGCTTTAGTAGGTGCTTCGTACTGATATGAAAGATCGCCATACAAACTTAATTTTAAAGGTAATTTCCAATTGTACCATAAGTTTGTATTATAAGTAAATCCTGAACTATTCTGGTTAGACTGGAGAGAGGTTTTCATTGTTCTCCATCCTGGTGCAAAACTCAAATTAAAGTCTATATTTTTTGTAGTATTCTTCGCTACATAAAAACTCACAGAATAGTTATAATTGGTATTCTTATTCAACTCAGAATTAATATAATTATAATATTCATTGAAACTACCGTTACCAGATACTCCTGCTCTCAGTTTGATTTTCTTCATCAAATCAAACCCAGTTCCAAACCAAAGATTCACATTATTTGCGACATAACCATCAAGGTTTTCATAGAATAGAGTGCGCACACCATTTTCAATTTCAACATTTTGCTGAATAGCATTTCTAGTCTGTCTCAAACTTAAATTACCATAAAAATGTTTTCCTTTCAACATATTATAAGAGTTATAATAAATGCTATAATTATCATTTTTAGCGGGAGTCAGGTCTTCATTACCTTCTACAATATTAAGGGGGTCTGTATTCTGACGTAACGGCTGAATTTGAGACAGTGAAGGTAAACTATTCGAATGATTGTAATGAAAGTTTATCGATTGATTTTTTGTAAGATTATACCGAAGGCGTAAACTAGGATTGTAAGTTAAAAAATCACGTTGAACACGGATCTTTTCATAATTGTTTTGCTGAGCCATATCATCATTCCTTACATTATTTGTAAAGTTTGCTTCCAGTTTCTCCAACTTATACGTTAATGATAAATTCAGCGCATTCCGTGTCGTGTTAAAATTAAAGTCACTACTATATTCACTATCAAACTCATCATAATTACCACTAGCCCCCTTATTATAAGAGTCGTTCACAGAATGTGATCTAGATGTACCATATTCATAACCTAAAGAAGCATTCAATTTTGAAGTAATAGGTTCTGTATATGTTAAATTAGTTCTTACACTATTTGATTTGCTGTTTATTCCTTTCAGCTGATCAGTCAAATCTGTTTGTAGAAAAGCACCATCTTTATACAAATCAGTTTTCGAATTCAACAAAGTATTTCCTTCATTTTCTGAATAGTCCCCTCCAAATCTAAAAGACACCGAACGCCCCACTTTCCGAAACCGTCGCGTCAAATATGTATTATAAGATATGCTAGAGTTTTCCGATTCATTAACCTGTGTACGAGTATTTTCATTTACAGTATTACCCTGTCCATCAACTGAAAGCACATCATAGTAATCTTCCGATTCGCTTTTAGACTTTGAAGCAGAGAGATTTAACGTTAAAGTAGTAAGCGAGTCTATTTTCAAGTCATATTTTGTATTAAACCGATGCTTTCTAGAATCTGTCTCTCTTATCGAGTTACTTGTACTATTTAATTCTTCGCCGTTAGGTAAACCTTCTTTTGATAGCGTACTCTCCACTACATCATTCTGAACAATCCCATATTTATAACTACCATTCAATTTATGTTTATTTTCCTTCCAGGAATCTAAGAAACTAGCTCCAGTACTGAATGCTTTAGGTCGGCCTTTACCATCCCAGTAGTCAAAGCTATCTCCGGACATCATGAAATACATCCCCCCATCATCACTCATTCCACTTTCGACACTCGACATCCCGAATTTTTCAGATTCTTGCCAGTCTAGAGATATATTACCATCATTAGCCCCCATAGCATAAGCACCTATTTTCTGGCTTCCGCTAAACTTGTTAATTGCTAATTTCCCTAAATAAAAATCATCTGTTCCTCCGGCAGCTTCCGCTTTACCAAACATGCCCTTTTTAGCCTCTTCCTTTAATTTTACGTTAATAGTCTGTGTACGTACTCCATCATCAACTCCTGTACGCTCTGCCTCCTCAGACTTCTTCTCATAGAGCTGTACTTTATCAACCATATCCGACCGAATGTTTCGTGTTACTAAAGTAGGGTCATCACCAAAGAATTCCTCCCCATCAACCAGCACTTTCTCGACAGTTTTTCCCTGCGCAGTTATTTTCCCATTAGCATCTACTGAAATACCCGGAAGAACTTTCAAGAGGTCTTCAACTTTTGCATTTTTTTCTACTGCAAAGCTGGAGGCGTCATATTCGACAGTATCTCCTTTAACCACTACTGGTATACGACCTGTTACCATGACCTCTTCAATAAGATGACTAACACTGGTCAACCCCACCTGACCAAGCTGCCCATCATCACTTTCATTAATCTGCTTAAAGTAATCGCCAAATTTAGGATAAGTAATAACAACAAGAAAACTCCCTGAATCTGGCTTATTTAATGAAAACTTTCCATTTTCATTTGCTCGCGCAAAGTCTACCAAAATGGAATCTTTCGCTTGAAGTAACATAACAGTAGCATTCGATAGCTTAACTGTCCGATCAACGTCATCAACAACTTCTCCTGTGATTTTAGATTGTCCATAAATACTGAATGAATAACTAAAAAGTGCTAAGAGAAAAAATAAACTTAGGTTCTTCATGTATTAAAAGTGCGTTAGTGTTTTTATTTTTTTCTATTTCAATTTATGCAAAGGTGTAATTATATAACTCTTTAAGGAACCTATAATCGGGGAGTTCCCTTTTTTTGTCGGTAAACTTCAACTAGTACTCGGCGAATATTTTAAAATTAGATCTGTTCTGACGAACAAAGTAATTAGTTGTGTTAAGTTATCTACGAAAATATCATAACAAGCGTTATCCTCCAAATAGATTTCTAAATTTAACAATTTTTTAACTCTATATTATTTTTTTAAAGATGTATTACATCTTTAAAATCCACAAAAGATTAAAAGTTTACTATGAAATACTTATTTATGTATTAGCTCTCCTCTATGCGCATACAACTATCAATCAAGAAAGGGAGGTTAACCACACCTTCTCGACTGTTTGCCTATTCATTAGCTACTCCCCCCCACTCTCTATTTAGGAAAAGAGTAGAAGGTAGCAAACACAATCCACAGCCTGAAGAGGGAAAGTAGACAGTTTGCAGATATACCTTTATTCTCTTAAATTATTATTTGGTAGATTTGTAAAAACACATAATTATGTCAATGATAAAAGATTATATTCAATCCAATCAGGATAGATTCTTAGAAGAACTGTTTACTTTACTACGTTTCCCTTCTATTAGCGCTGATCCTAAATACAAAGAGGATATTATCAAGACTGCAGAGTTTGTAGCACAAAAACTAAAAGATGCGGGAGCTGATAACGTTGAAGTTTGCCCTACAGCAGGTAATCCTATCGTGTATGGTGAAAAAATCATCGCTCCTAACTTACCTACTGTTTTAGTTTATGGTCACTATGATGTACAGCCTGCGGATCCTATCGAGCTATGGGACACTCCCCCTTTCGAACCTACTATAAGAGATGGAAAAATATACGCTCGAGGTGCTGCAGATGACAAAGGTCAATTTTATATGCATGTTAAGGCCTTTGAATATATGATGAGCCAGAACGAGTTAAGCTGTAACATTAAGTTTATGATCGAAGGGGAAGAAGAAGTTGGTTCGGCAAACTTAGGCACATTTGTTAAAGAAAACAAAGAGCGTTTGACGAATGATGTCATTGTTATTTCAGATACATCAATGATCAGTATGGAGCAACCTTCTTTAGAAACTGGACTACGCGGTTTATCCTATGTAGAGGTTGAAGTAACTGGTCCAAATAGAGACTTACACTCTGGAGTGTACGGTGGAGCTGTGGCAAACCCGGCTACTATATTAGCTAAACTGATTGCCTCTCTACATGACGAAAACAATCATATTACTATTCCTGGCTTCTATGACGATGTAATTGAACTGACAGAAAGTGAAAGGGACGCTTTAAATAAAGCTCCATTTGATATCGAAGTTTATAAAAAAGACCTACAAGTAACAGATGTATGGGGAGAGAAAGGATATACAACAATAGAACGTACAGGCATTCGTCCTACGTTAGAGGTAAATGGTATTTGGGGCGGCTATATTGGAGAAGGTGCTAAAACTGTACTTCCTTCAAAAGCATATGCTAAAATTTCGATGCGTTTAGTCCCTAATCAGGATTCTAACCGTATAACAGAATTATTCAAAAATCATTTTGAAAAGATTGCTCCTTCAAGTGTAAAAGTAGAAGTAAAACCTCATCATGGTGGTGAACCTGTAGTTACACCAACAGATAGTATTGCGTATAAAGCTGCAGAAAAAGCATTAGAAGAAGCTTTTAAGAAGAAACCCATCCCTACTCGTGGTGGCGGTTCTATTCCAATTGTAGCATTATTTGAGAAAGAATTACAGTCAAAAACTGTATTATTAGGTTTTGGTTTAGATAGTGACAATCTGCACTCACCTAATGAAAAATACGGTATTGAGAACTACCTGAAAGGTATTGAAACAATTCCTTCTTTTTTCAAACATTTTGCTGAGCTAAGTAAATAACTAAAGAACTACTCCTTTCTCTTATGTTTTTTTAAGAGAAAGGAGCAAAAATCAATAGTACTTTCTTTTCCTCGACAGATGACACAGTTCCCCAAGTTAGTGCATAGATACTTTTATCTTTCCACCGTAATTATACTGTTTATAGTTTTCCTACCGTTATTATACTATTATACACTAGATCATAAAAAAAACTACAGTAAAATCCACAAAATCCGTAGGTTAATTAGTGCTAAGAGCCTTCAGATAGCAGGAATACGATTGGAAGTAAATTATCAACAACCTGTAGACTGGTCGACTAATTATATAATATGCCCTAACCACACTTCAATATTAGATATAGCCATTATCAGTTCTTTATGTAAAGCTCCTTGCTCATTTATGGGTAAAGTAGAGTTATTAAAAAACCCTTTTACGCGTATATTTTTTAAAACTATTGACATCCCTGTCGACCGAAGCAGCAAAGGCTCATCCTTTCAAGCCTTTAAAAAGGCTAGTAGTTTATTAAAAGAAAAAAAAACAATGATCATTTTTCCGGAAGGAAAAATAGATGACACTTATCCTCCGTTATTGCATCCCTTTAAGAAAGGTGCTTTTAAGTTAGCTGAAATTAACAATGTAAAAATACTACCTGTCGTGATACAGAATGCCTGGAAACTTATGTGGGATGACGGCGCAAAATACGGTTCTAAGCCCGGAATAATTAAAATCAATGTATTATCCCCTATTGAAATAAACTCTACGGACAGCGAATTAGAAACCAAAGTTTATAATATGATGAAAGAATCATGGATTTTATACAATAAAGTGTAACTTAACGTCATAAATTTTAAATTTATGAGCGAAAATTTTCTCATTCATATTGAAGACATAGGTCGAGAGTACATAATTGGCTCCGAAAAAATTCAAGCATTAAAATCAGTTTCTTTAAAAATTAAAAAAGGCGAATTTGTTGCTTTAATGGGGCCATCTGGCTCTGGAAAATCGACATTAATGAACATATTGGGTTGCTTAGACACACCGAGCAAAGGTACATATATTCTTAACGGTATTAATGTATCCGACATGACAGAAAATGAGCTTGCAGAAGTGCGTAATAAAGAGATTGGCTTTGTCTTTCAGACATTTAATTTACTGCCTAAAAGTAGCGCTTTAGATAACGTAGCTCTGCCTCTAATATACGCGGGCATAAACAAAAAAAACAGAAATGACCGTGCTTTAATGGCTTTAGAAAATGTAGGGTTAGGAAATCGTATACACCATAAGCCTAATGAGCTTTCCGGCGGGCAGCGTCAACGTGTTGCTGTAGCACGCGCACTAATTAACACCCCGTCAATCATCCTTGCTGATGAGCCCACAGGCAACTTGGATACAAAAACATCTGTAGAAATAATGGGGCTATTGGAAAACATACACCTTAATGGGAATACGATAATATTAGTGACCCATGAGGAAGATATCGCCCAACATGCACATCGTATTGTACGGATGCGCGATGGTCTAATTGAAGATGACCATATTAATACTACTGTAAAATCAGTAGCTCCCCGACTACATGCACTCAAAGAAAAGGGTGATGACTTCGAGAAAATATAAACACCTATATATCAGCATCTTTTAAAAAAAATAAAATAGTAACAATGTTTTGACTTGTTTTAGTGAATAATAATGTTACTTTTGCGCAAAAAGGTAGCTTAAATTATTAGATATGTATTGGACACTAGAATTAGCTTCTCATTTAGAAGACGCACCATGGCCAGCAACTAAAGATGAGTTAATTGACTATGGTATTCGTTCAGGAGCACCAGTTGAAGTTATTGAGAACCTTCAAGCACTCGAAGATGATGGTGAACCGTACGAAAACATTGAAGAAATTTGGCCAGATTATCCCACAAAGGATGATTTCTTTTTCAATGAAGACGAGTACTAAAATTAACATAAAAAACGCCTCTATATAGAGGCGTTTTTTATAAATCGAAGTATCACCTAGACTTAAAACAGTGTATGTATGCAGTACAGACTATTCACTTTTTTTATTTTATTTTTCACTTTTTTTTTAACACAAGCTCAGGAAAAAACGGATGCTAATATTCAATTGATAAAAGACTTTATTCAACAAGTCTCGATAGAGACTATCAGTCCTGATGTAATTCTAAATCAACATGTTCTACTGAAAGAAACCTCGACAGATGAAGAGTATGATTATTTAGAGGCAAGTATTGAAGAAATCCGAGTTAATTTACAAACAAAAAATATCGATGAAATAGAATATTTAACGTTCAACTCCTTGCCAAAAAAAGAAACAAATGACATAGATTTAGAGGGAAAATCAGTTGATCACATATATTTTCTAAAATATAAGAAGAGGCAAATGCTAGCTATATATATTACGGAGAATAAAATAGCTTCATTTACATTGGTTGCAAAAGAGAATAATAAAGCCCGATTTATAACCTACTAACATTATTTCATCATTATTAAAATATTTACACTAAAATGAGTTATTCTTCTTGCAAGAGTGTGATAAATATCCCATATTTGTGTTCTTAAGTATCAAAATGAAATATTCAAATGTAAATACAGCATGGTGGTGGCACAACGAATAACGTTGTGGCGAAAACCTATTGCTTGATTTTTTTACATCAAAAATATAGTGGGCTTGCCTAAAAAGGCAGGCCTTTTTTATTTACACTATTTTATTACAATACGTTACCCTAAAAAATCAACAAGGACTCAAGAACTAAAACATTTTTATCTGACATGAAAGAAATACTAGCGCATCTGTTCGAACATAAAACATTTACCAAAGATGAGGCCTATACTATATTAACAAAGATAGCAACAGGCCAATATGATACACATCAAATTGCAGCATTCATGACGATATATGGCATGCGGAGTATTCGTGTGGAAGAGTTGAGCGGTTTTCAAAAAGCTATGTATGACCTATGTAACAAGTTAGATTTTTCAAACTATCAACTCATTGATTTATGCGGAACAGGCGGGGATGGGAAAAACACTTTCAATATTTCTACTCTCGCTTCGTTTGTTGTAGCTGGAGCTGGTTACCATGTCGCTAAACATGGCAATGTTGGAGTATCGTCGAGCTGCGGTTCAAGTAACGTAATGGAATATTTAGGCTATACTTTCACCAATGACAGCGCAAAATTAGAACGACAGCTTGATAAAGCAAATATTTGCTTTTTACACGCTCCTTTATTTCATCCAGCAATGAAGACAGTAGCTCCTATACGCCGCGCTTTAGGTGTAAAAACCTTCTTCAATATGCTGGGCCCTTTAACAAACCCTGCAAATCCAAGATATCAGTCAGTGGGTGTATTTAACTTAGAACTAGCCCGTCTTTACAATTATTTATACCAAACTACGGATAAACGATACAGCATTATACATGCATTAGATGGATATGATGAAATATCTTTAACAGGAGACTTTAAAATAATTAGTAATGAGGGAGAAAACTATTATAGAACAGAGGATTTTGGTTTTAACAGAGTAGAAAGTAGTGACATTACGGGAGGGGAATCCATTCAGGAAGCCTCCAAAATATTCCTTAGCATTTTAAGTGGAACAGGCAATACCCAACAGAACAATGTAGTATTATCTAATGCTGCCTTCGCTATTAAAACAATACATCCCGAAAAAAGTTTTGGCGATTGTTTTTACGAAGCCGAAGATTCATTACTTGGGAAAAAAGCTTTAGCTAGTTTGAACACACTCTTAAAACACTAAAATGAAAGTAAAAGTTTGTGGCATGAAAGACCTTAAAAATATACAATCAATCTCCTCTTTAAATATTGATTATATGGGCTTTATTTTTTATGAAAATTCTACTAGGTACACCGATAAAGTACCAAGTGTAGACCTCCCTGATTCTATTAAAAAAGTAGGGGTCTTTGTGAATTCAACCAGAACTTATATAGAAGAAAAAATAGTACAAGGGATTCATATTATCCAATTGCACGGAAACGAAAGTCCATCTTTCTGTAAGTCCATAAAAAAGTATAATCTCCCTATTATTAAAGCTTTTGGCATCAGTGATGCTTTTCAATGGAATAGCCTTGAGCCCTACTTAAATTATGTAGACTACTTCCTTTTCGACACAAAAAGTCCGAACTACGGTGGTACAGGTCTAACTTTTAATTGGTCGATTTTAAATAATTATAAATATGATAAGCCATACTTTTTAAGTGGAGGTTTAAGTCTAGAAAACATAAAGTCGAGCTTAGAGATAAAAGACAGCAGATTAGCTGCTTTAGACTTAAATTCAAAATTTGAAATTTATCCAGGACTGAAAGATAGTAAACAATTAGAAAAAGCTTTGAAAATATTAAAAAATGAGTAAATATCAAGTTAATCAAAAAGGCTACTATGGCCCATTTGGAGGCGCATACATTCCAGAAATGCTCTATCCAAATGTTGAGGAATTGCAGAAAAAATACCTCTCTATTATACAAGAAGACAATTTCCAAAAAGAATTTAACGAATTATTACGTGATTATGTAGGTAGACCTTCACCACTCTATTATGCTAAACGTCTTTCGAAAAAATACAATGCAAACATATTCCTAAAACGAGAAGACCTTAATCATACCGGAGCACATAAGATAAACAATACAATTGGGCAAATTTTACTTGCTGAACGTCTGGGAAAAAAAAGAATTATTGCAGAAACAGGTGCCGGGCAACACGGAGTCGCTACAGCGACGGTATGCGCTCTTAAAGGGTTAGAGTGCGTAGTATATATGGGAGAGATTGACATTCGAAGACAAGCGCCAAATGTAGCACGAATGAAAATGATGGGAGCTAAAGTCGTGGCAGCTCAATCGGGTAGTAAAACCTTAAAAGACGCTACCAATGAAGCTCTAAGAGACTGGATTAACAACCCTGTCGATACACATTATATTATTGGCTCAGTTGTTGGTCCTCACCCCTACCCAGACTTAGTAGCTACATTTCAGTCCATCATATCTGAAGAAACAAAAAAACAACTCTTCGAAAAAACAGGTAATAGTTTACCCGACTATGTTTTAGCTTGTGTAGGAGGCGGCTCTAATGCAGCAGGAATGTTTTACCACTTCCTAGACGACGAAGAGGTACAATTAATTGCTGTAGAGGCTGCTGGACATGGTGTTAACAGCGGTGAATCCGCTGCAACGACTGCATTAGGCAATGAAGGAATTTTACATGGAAGCCGCTCTTTACTTATGCAAACAAAAGACGGACAAGTAATTGAGCCTTATTCCATATCAGCCGGCCTAGACTATCCAGGTATAGGTCCTCAACATGCTTGGTTATTTAAATCAGGTCGTGGCAAGTATGTCAGCGTTACCGATGACGAAGCAATGCGTGCAGGCTTACAATTAACCCAATTAGAGGGTATAATACCAGCTATAGAAAGCTCACATGCATTAGCGCACTTAGAAAAGATGCAAGTCGACAAAAATACAAATATTGTAGTCTGTTTATCTGGGCGAGGAGATAAAGACTTAGATAATTATATGAAATATTTTGGGTTCTAAAAGGCAATTAACGTTCTAATTAAAATGAAAGATTCAAGCAGATTATTATCTATATATTATACAGCGGGGTATCCTCAGCTTCATTCAACACTAAATATTGCTCAAAAACTGGAACAAGCTGGGGTTGATTTCCTAGAAATCGGTTTCCCTTATTCAGACCCTGTCGCAGATGGCCCTGTAATACAACGAAGTTCGGAAAAAGCACTACAGAATGGAATGACGCTAGATGTTCTTTTTAAAGACTTAAAGAAACTTCGAGAACATGTATCGATCCCTGTCTTCTTAATGGGTTACTTTAATCCTGTTCTACAATATGGAGTTGAAAATTTTTGTAAAGCATGTAAAGAAGTTGGAGTAAATGGTGCGATTATTCCTGATCTTCCGCTTTATGAATATGAAGAGCTCTACCAAAAAATATTTGAAGAAAATGAAATAGCAAATATATTCTTAGTAACACCGCAAACATCAGAAGAGCGCATTCGGAAAATAGATGAGCTATCCAATAGCTTCATCTACTTACTATCTTCCAATGCAACTACTGGCAAAAACTTAAATGTAAACGATGAATCTGAAAAATACTTTAAAAGAATAAAGAAAATGGATTTAAAAAATCCTATAATCATTGGTTTCGGCATATCAAATGCAGAAACTTTTGACAAAGCAACTCAATATGCACAGGGTGCAATTGTTGGGACTGCCTTTGTCCGTATGTTAGACGAATCTGATTACGAAAACAAAATTGACAATTTTATAAAAAATATTAAAAGAGGAAATTAACAACAGCCCGTACTAGTTCAATAAGCTATAGTTACTAATAGACAAAAGTCATGGTAACTATAGCAAATAAATAAACGATAATTATTTACTACATTTACACAGATGAGAGTAGTATTCGCATATTTTCTACTGTTTTTCTACACGATTACTTCTGTAGGAGCTACAGTTTATATGCATCAGTGTCAAGGTAATTCTCTAATAAGTATAGAAAACAAACACACCGATATCAATCATAGCTGTCCCCTATGCTTACCGAACGATGCCGAGACAAAAACGCCAACAGCAGATTGTCACCCGCAACAAGAAGGCTGCTGTAACACCCTTGTCTTCCATCTGGATTATAAAAAAAATGATACAAAACAATTGATTGGCACCTCTTCGCTCATATCAATTGCTCCTCCTGTAACGACCTTAAATAGACTATTAGTCAATACAAGCAAGATAACTGATAGTTACCCTAAACAATATGGCAATAGCCCGAAGCTTTTAGCTTCTTCCACAGCTCCCCTCTATCTAGCTTGCTGTAATTTCAGAATTTGATACTTTCCTTTGAAAATTGACTAACCCTGAGTTGGTTTAACAGGTCTCTCGATTGATTAGTCTTTAGTAGTTTTTTAAAGAAACTGTTATGTTAGGGTGAAAGCTTTAAGACATAGACTCTAGACTATCTACCAGGAGACAAAGGTCTGTATATGTATATGTATATACAGATGAAAAAACAGGAATAAAAACATTAAGGTAAAATGTCCCTGCGGACAGGGTTAGGAAGAAAACTAGTTTATTATTGGCAATTCAATCTCTTCCAACAACTATATGCTGCCTTACAACAAACATTGTTATCAAATCTGTCAAGATAAAAGAAATTTTAAAACATGAATCCTCTATATAAAGTACTTTTAGTATCTATCATTCTACATACTTATACCTTTTCCTACGCTCAACAAAACTCTACGATTACCTTTGAAGTTAGCGGTGTGTGCGGCATGTGTAAACAAAGAATTGAAAAAGCTGCCAAAATAAAGGGCGTGCAAGAAGCAGTCTGGGATATGAAATCGGGCTTAGCTAACGTTAAGTTTGACACAACAGGCACATCTTCTTTGAAAATAAGGCAGGCTATCGCTGCTGTAGGCCACGACACAGACCTAATTAAGGCAACAGACGAGTCTTATAATAATCTTCATGAATGCTGCTTGTATCGACATGCTGAAATTGTAGAAGCTCACAAACCCCAAACTGGCACTAATACACGCAGTGAAAAAGAACCCATCGTTCGGGGGGTTGTCGTTAAAGAAAATGAAAAAGGTGAATTAACGCCTATAAGCGGTGTTAATGTATATTGGCTAAACAAGTCTAGCAGCCAAGTCCAAACGAATGAAAACGGCGTTTTTGACATCAAGTATGAACCTATCAATAAAAAGCTGATAGTCAAATATGTAGGCATGACTCCAGACACATTACTAGTAAACAATATACATGACGTTATTGTAATACATGCGAAAGACAATGTGCTGACAGAAATTATTATATCTAAAAAACAACGTTCGAATTATATTTCTGGTCTCAGCCCAAACCGTGTAGAAATGATTACAGCAAAAGAGCTATTCAAAGCTGCATGTTGCGATTTAAGCGAAAGCTTCGAAACCAACGCTTCCGTAGATGTCGTTAGCAGCGACGCTGCTACGGGGAGCAAACAAATTCAGCTACTCGGTTTAAGCGGTATATACAACCAACTTACTATTGAAAATCTACCCGGCCCTAGAGGCTTTTCTTCGCCATTAGGCCTGAATAGTATGGCTGGTCCCTGGATTGAATCCATACAGATTAGTAAAGGAGTTGGATCAGTAGCCAATGGGTTTGAAAGTATGTCTGGACAGATCAATGTAGAGTTAAAAAAGCCACATAAAACCGACCGTCTTTACTTCAATGCTTATGCAAATAATAAGGGCCGTACGGATGTTAACTTAAATCTAGCGCATAAACTAAATGATCGTTGGTCTGTAGGCGTATTGCTCCACGACAATTTTATGTATAACAAAACCATGAACTTCAGCGACAATGGCTTCAGAGACATGCCTGTGGGTAATATATTTTCAGGTATTAATCGTTGGCATTATGAAGACGGGAAGGGTCTCATTGCTCAATTTGGGGTTAAATACCTAAAAGATAACCGTACAGGTGGAGAAATAGATTTTGATAAAAAAAGAGATAAATTGACAACACACAAATACGGGCTTGGATTTGACATCAACCGTATTGAGGGTTTTGCTAAAATTGGCTACGTATTCCCTAATCACAAATTACGCAGCATAGGCTTACAAGTCTCTGCTTCCCACTATGAACAAGATAGCTATTTTGGTTTAAGCACATACGACAACAATCAAAATAGCGGATACGCGAACCTTTTATACCAAGATGTACTGGGCAGTGTGAAGCACAAATACCGCGCAGGTTTATCCGTCATGCACGATAAGTATAAAGAAACAGTAAAAGAGATAAATTTCGACAGGACAGAAACCGTTTCAGGTGCATTTCTTGAATACACATACTCACCTTCAGAAAAATTTGATGCTATATTAGGTATCCGCCAAGATTATAATAATATTTACGGCTGGTTTACCACCCCTCGTGCAGTCTTAAGATACGCCGCAACTTCGACAACAACCTTCCGTTTGAGTAGTGGACGTGGTCAACGCACTGCTAATATATTTGCCGATAATCTAGGGATTTTCGCATCTAGCCGTGCGGTCAATTTTCAGGCTTTAACACATGCCAACAAAACAGCCTATGGTTTCAAACCAGAGGTTTCGTGGAATAGCGGTTTTAGCGTAGATCAAGACTTCCGCTTGTTTGGGCGTGAGTCTGGCCTTTCACTGGAGCTTTTCCATAATAAATTTACAAACCAAGTTGTTATAGACTGGGAAAACCCTCGAGAAGTGTCATTTTATAACCTAACAGGAAAGTCTTTCTCGAATAGCATACAAGCTGACTTCAGGTTCATGCCTATTTCACACTTTGAAGCCAAAATGGCTTACCGTTTCTTAGATGTACAAACAGATTACAAAACAGAGCGGTTAAACAAGCCTCTAACTGCAAAACACAGAGGTTTTATAAACTTAGCGTACAATACGCATAGTGGAGGTTGGAGCTTTGATTACACACTAAATATAGTAGGCAAAAAGCGTCTACCTTCTACCAGCGACAACCCCGTGGAGTATCAGCTTTCCCCATACTCCAAAAGCTATGTTACAATGAATGCCCAAGTCAGCAAAACATTTGGCACAAATAAAAATCTCACATTTTATTTGGGTGGAGAAAACCTCACAAACTATTATCAAAAGAACCCTATTCTAGCTTTCAAAGAACCTTTTGGCGATTTTTTCGATTCTAATTTGCTATGGGGTCCTATGACGGGTAGTCTTTTTTACACAGGTATCAGGTATCATATTAAATAAACTAAAAGAAGGGAGTGTCCCTTCTTTTAATAATTAGACAACAGGTTCTTTAATTCTTGGTATAATCTTGCAACAGGCAAGCCTACCACATTGTCATAAGAGCCGCGTATAGACTTCACACCTACAAAACCTATCCACTCTTGAATTCCATAAGCTCCCGCCTTGTCGAAGGGAGAGAAATTATCAATGTAAAATTCAATCTCTTTACTGGACAGAGGAAATAACTCCACTATTGTTTCTTCAACAAACGATAATCGCTCACCTTGATATGCAAACGCCACAGCTGTCAATACCCTATGCTCTGCCCCCTGCAAAGCTTCTAACATATACTGCGCCTCTTGTTTATCTCTAGGCTTACCTAATATATCCTCTCTATAAGCAACAACTGTATCAGCCGTAATTACTAAACTAGTATCAAAATCACCATCAAATTGTTTCAACTTATTACAAGCAATATATTCTACAATTTCAAATGCATTTGCATTTGGCAAAATCTCTTCTTCAGTTTCCCTCACAACAACATCGAAATTTACCCCAATATCTTCCAATAGCTTCTTTCTTCTAGGAGATTGCGATCCTAAAATCACAGGAATATTTCGCAAAAGCTCTATTAATAACATATTCAAAAATAACTAAAAAGCTCTTAGAGCTCATTTCACCTATTTAAACACTTTTAATACTTGAGTCACTCATCCAACGGTCTGTTAATTTCAATATGATCTCAATAACTTCCCGAACACATCCTTCACCTCCATTTTTAGGAGAAATGTAATCAGCTATTTTTTTCACTTCTTCCACAGCATCCGACGGGCACACACCTATTCCAGCTTGTTTCATACATAATAAGTCTGGAATATCATCTCCTATAAAAACAACCTCATTTGACTTTAAACTAAATCTCTGCATTATATCTTCCATTAAACCTAGCTTATCCGCAACCCCTAAGTAAATTTCTGTAATACCAAGTCCTTTCAATCGAGCAAGAACTCCTTTAGATTGAGCTCCTGATATCACCACTATTATCAATCCTTGCTTAATGGCATATTGCAAAGCATATCCATCCTTTATGGAAAAGCGACGTAATTGCTCTCCTTCTTCTGTAACCACTACAGTACCATCAGTTAATACACCGTCAACATCCAAAAACAGCGCTTTCGTTTGCGCAAACTTCGCCAATATCATAATCCTAACATTAAAGAATAAAACATACTTAATTCACAACCGCCATCATATTATCAACAAAAGACATAAGATCAAATAATTGTCAGAAAATATTGCCCAAACAACTATTTATACAAAAAAAGATTGATTCCCCTAACTTTTTGTCGTACATTTGCAATGTAATCAATGGTTAATAAGAGATTACATTTTTAATTGTCTTTTCATAATTTAGGTTTATAATTGGTTAGTAGCAAACCCTGGCGCCCATCGTCAGGGTTTTGTTTTTATAACAACTATATTTTACATAGGTAACTTACTCACATCTAATGATGGTTTTACACCTTTAACCTTCCTTTTGAAACTCGTTCCTATAGGAGTATAATCTTCGAAAAAACCACAATTTTGCAAATAAAACCCACTGCCTAAAGCTCCTCCTTTATAATCCATTCTATATCCAACAGAAGCCGTCGCATCAGCAGTGAACTTTGCCTTTGCACATTCATACCAATTCCCATTCACATCTCGTACCCACTGATCCTTGAACAGAACTTTTCGTTGAACATCTCCTTGATTTGGCAGGAAGTTTTCTAAAAAAGAATGAAACCTTTTTAGATAGGTTGTAGTCTTAGGTCTTAGAAATTGAGCTATTAACTTCCATTCTCCACTTTCTTCAGCAAAGAACCAAGCTGTATACTCTGTATACTCTTTCTCGACAGGTCTCCCTCTTAAAAGAAACTTATAAGTATTCCCAGCTTTCCAATCGTACCTTAAAAAGGACTGTCCGCCAGATCCCTCGTTTCCAAATTCTCCTGTATTAACTCCCTCTCCCTTTTTAGTCAATATAATTTTTTCTTCATCAGGTATTTCATTTGGATTATCAGTATGAAAAGGGCTCCAAACAGAGAATAAGACCCGTCTTTCCGTAAGACTATTCACCTGCATACCAAAATACCCTTCTGCAAAACCATTTGCCATATAATATGAACCTACTACATCCTCTCCAGTAGGGACAGTAATTTCATTATAATAATACTCTATATTCTCTTGTGTAGGTATTTCATAAGCTAAGTGCACAGAAGGTCCCCTTCTACCCCAGTAGAAAAAGTTCCCATCATTGTTTTGCACATAGTTTAGACTGCTTAAGATAGACTTCTCTCCAGCTAACTTATAAGACTTCACTTCGGGTCCTATGTCTCCATTAGACACTTTAAGTTCTATCTTAACATATCCAGTATCTCGCACTTCTAACTTACCAACATATACACTTTTATTACTACTCTCTGCCAATACAGACACTTTAAACCGCTGTTCTTTATGTGAAACTAATAAAGAGGCTGGCTGCGCTACATTACCCAACATCAAAGACAGATTTACTGAACCTATATTTTTAAAACGTACATATGTATAAAAAGATCCAGAGCTAAATCCAGATTTAATGCCATTTTGATCGGTTAAATAATTATTCTCATTTGGCTTTTGCCAAGTATTACCTGATATAGGCAAAATAATCTCATGACTAGCAACCTGTGATTGTGCATATGAAGAAGTAAAGAATTGAGGTATCAACAAGATACCCATTAACAGTTTTAAAAAAAATTTAATCATCATTATTTAATTGTTTTCTTTCTTAAAAGTAAGAAACCGATTAGCTCTGCTAATCGGTTCTCTATTTTTCAACTTTCCTATTTTTAGGAGCTTTTAGACGGGCCGCTAGGTTTAGAAATTGAAGACCTCATATCAGTATCCGCTTGTATATTCTGCATTTTATAATAATCCATAATACCTAGATTACCATTTTTAAATGCTTCTGCCATAGCCAGAGGCACTTGTGATTCAGCTTCAATGACCTTAGCTCTTGCTTCCTGTGCCTTAGCTTTCATCTCCTGTTCACTTGCTACAGCCATTGCTCTACGCTCTTCAGCTCTTGCGTTAGCAACCTTTAAATCAGCCTCAGCCTGATCTGTCTGCAATTTTGCGCCGACATTTTCTCCAATGTCAATATCTGCAATATCAATAGACAAAATTTCAAATGCCGTACCCGAGTCTAGCCCTTTAGCCAAGACGGTTTTAGATATACGGTCTGGGTTTTCTAATACTTCCTTATGATCTTTAGCAGAACCGATAGTTGTTACAATTCCCTCACCTACCCGAGCTAATATTGTTTCTTCCCCAGCTCCTCCAACTAACTGGTTAATGTTAGCACGAACCGTAACTCGCGCTTTCGCAATTAACTGAATTCCATCCTTTGCAACAGCTGCAACGGCAGGGGTATTGATAACCTGAGGATTTACAGACAACTGTACAGCATCAAAAACATCACGACCAGCAAGATCAATAGCTGTCGCTAACTTAAAGTCCAAAGGTATATTAGCCTTATCTGCAGAAATTAATGCTTTTATGACCCTATTTACATTTCCTCCTGCCAAATAATGTGTTTCGATCTCGTTCGTGGAGATTTTAAGGCCTGCTTTAGTGGATATAATCATAGCATTAGATACTAAGGCTGGAGGAACTTTACGCAAACGCATTAAAACCAAGTTTAAAAGACTAATCTTGACATTCGATAACTGCGCCGTAAACCATAGATTCACTGGAAGCAAATAAAGAAGTAAGAAAAACGCTATAACACTCCCAACGATTATTAAAATTAAACTGATTCCTGGTTCCATATATTATTCAATAATTAAGTTTTTGACAGACCCTATTAATTTCATTAAAGGTATTGTTTTAATTTTAAAAAAGCATTTTCTATATCAAAAAACTAAGAAGAATGATCGGAATCTTCAAATAATCACTCCAAATATAATACTGCCCCTATCCCTACCTCTTTTCCCCATAGACTATAAGTAGTTCATCTCATAGAAATTATGAAGGATTAATATTTTCAAACCACATACAGATAGATCTTACAATTTAGCAAAGTTGGCTACATTTCATTCAAAGTGAGTCTACTTAACATTTTTCTACTTTCACGATTATTGTTTAATTAATTTAATGGCTAATTTTACACGCATTGATTAAAAGCTCTTTGTAAACAACATATTTTTCAAATAGCATTAAGCATTCTCAAAAGATGATACTGTATAATAAGCAGATCGGTAAAGTTAAAACAAACAATATAACCACATGAAGAAAGAAACTATACTAAAATGGCAATTATTTATAGGGGTTTCAATTTCATACCTCATTATTATCATCACAACACTATACTTATTTAACATATTTACAGATAAAGTAACTGCCATTAGAGGTGCTACAGAAGCTGCAGAAAATGAGATAAGAAAAATCATTGATATTGATAAAAAAATAACGGAAGCACCAAAGTATATTGGTGAGGTCCAATCATACACTAACATCAGGACAGACGTTCTATCTAACCTAGATGAGTTTAAAACCTCTTATTCAGAAAATCAAAAAATTCAAGCTCAAATTGACTCCTTAAAAATTTCTATTGAGCAGCTTTTCAATTTAATTTCCAATACCCAACAACAATCGCACATTCCTAAGGAAACATTTACTTCTTTATTAAGTATAAATGACCAAATTACCACTTTACGATTTGACTTAGCAGACGAAAGGAAGATTTCCACAGCAAAACTTTACAACTCATTAAACGACCTTAAAACAATTGCGTACTTCACTATAGGCATCCCTTTGCTATTCCTACTTTTTATTTTCAATAGGATACTAAAAGTTATGAAGGAATTGGGGCGCCGATCCAAACAGACACATGAGCTTAATAAAGAAATAAAAGATGTACAAAAAGATATCGAAATTGCAAATTGGATCTTGAAAGAATCTGCTTTGTTAAACGACGCTATAAATGGACAAGACAATGAAGATCGAATAGCGGAAATCAGTTTTGATCATATTAACAACGCCTTAAATTTCCATGCTGGTTCTTTTTATATAAAAAAAGCCGAATCAAAAGAGTATCATCTAAAGAAATCTATTGGTATAGACCCAAGCCACAAACCCTTGTCACTTTTTATCGAAGGAGAGTCCTTACTCGGGAAAGTCTGTACCGACCAAGATGTTCATATAATTGACTCAAATATCAATGCTAACATTTCCTCCTCAACTTCTTTGACTCATAATACAATAAACACTATTATCATATACCCCTTAGTCAATGAAAATAAAACATACGGTGTTTTAGAGATTGGAGGTAACTACGCGACAAAAGATTTAGACCGCATTACCCGCTACCTAAGGCGTGTTACTCGTACTATGGCAATGACTATCAAGTTTGCCCAAAACCATACGCTAGTCGAACGATTACTAGAAGAGACTCAACAACAGACTGAAGAACTAGAAGCTCAACAAGAAGAGTTACGCATAACAAACGAAGAGTTGGTCTACAAAACGAACTTGCTTGAAACGTCTGAAGAAGAATTGCGTGTTCAACAAGAAGAATTACATAACAGTAACGAAGAACTCAAGGAAAAAGCCGAACAACTAGAATCTCGTAATATCGAATTAAGAAATGCACAAAAAGTTGTAGAAGAAAAAATACAGGAAGTTAAACTAGAAAGTAAGTACAAGTCAGAGTTTTTAGCTAATATGAGTCATGAACTTAGGACCCCACTCAATAGCATACTAATATTAGCGCGCTTATTAAAAGACAACAAAGTAAATAACCTAACTAAAGAGCAAATTAAGTATGCTTCAGTTATTTATAGTGCCGGAGGAGATCTGCTACAGCTTATTAACGAGCTCCTTGATCTTGCAAAAATAGAATCTGGCAAAGTAGAACTTAACTATGAACATATACAATTACAAAACTTTGTCCGCAATCTTGAAAGCCTGTTTAGCCCCACTGCAGAAGAAAAACAAATAGATTTTCGATGTTTAATAAATCCAAGTGCACCTGAGACATTTCTATGCGATGAAAATCGCATAGAACAAGTCTTAAAGAATTTTTTATCCAATGCACTAAAATTTACAAATACAAATGGGACTGTCACACTTGAAGTGAAAGCAGATATTGATAACATTAAGTTTGTTGTTGAAGATAATGGCAAGGGTATTTCCCCAGAAAAACAATTATTAATATTCGATGCTTTCCGTCAAGAAGATGGTTCGACAAGCAGAAAATATGGAGGAACTGGGTTGGGATTATCCATTAGTAAAGAAATAGCTTCTTTACTTGGGGGAAGAATAACACTAAAAAGTACATTGGGAAAAGGTAGCACTTTTACTTTAATTATTCCTAATACCCAAAAACAAATTTCGGAAATAGAAAATAATAAAATTAATCTTGCAACTCAAGTTGTAAGCCCCCCCCTAATTAAAAAGCCTTCAATAGCAATTGAAAATGATAAATCAATGACTTCTGATCGTCACCTATTAATTATTGAAGATGATATTAAGTTTGCAGATATACTTAAAGATTTTGCTGAACAATATAAATTCACAGTAAGTATCGCTAACGATGGTGCCGAAGGTATAAAAAAAGCTCAAGAAGAGAAGCCTGATGCTATCATTTTGGACGTTATGCTTCCTATCTCAGATGGATGGGAAGTTTTACGTACCCTAAAAGAAAACGAAAAAACGCAGCATATTCCTATACATATGATGTCAGCTGCAGATTTTAAACAAAAAGATTTTATAGAACACGGCGCTATCGGTTTTTTATCAAAACCCATTACAGAAGAAACTTTAAAAAAAGCATTTGAGAACATTAATCTAAATATTGACAAAGGAGTCAAAAAGATCCTACTCGTTGAGGATCAAGAGTTCCAGAGCGAGATAATTAAAAATGCCTTTGCAGAACAAAACATTAATGTATTACAAGCTTTCTCTGCACAATCAGCACTTGATAAACTTACACATGAAAGCAATATAGACTGTATAATACTGGACATTAAGCTACCAGATGAAGACGGACTAGATACTCTAGACAAGATAAAGTCAATCCCCGAACATCAAGACACTCCTATTATTATTAATACTGCGTACGACCTTTCCAAACAGCAAATAGACCGCATAACACAGCACACAAAGGCGATGATTCTAAAATCAAGTAAAAGTAATAGTCGTTTAATCGATGAGGCAACCTTATTTCTTAATAAAATTAGTTCAAAAGACTACTCACCGATTAAAAATATCAAAAAATTAGCTCCCGCAACAAACGCTAAAGATAGCCTTTCTGGCAAAAAAGTACTAGTTGCAGATGACGACATGCGGAATATTTTTGCTCTTACGACAACTTTACAAAGCTTAGGTATGCAAGTAGAAATCGCTAATAATGGACTAGAAGCTTTAAAAATAATAGATGATCCAAATAGTAAAATAGAGATTGTGCTGATGGATATCATGATGCCCGAGATGGATGGATATGAAGCGATTCACGAAATCAGAAAAAACAAAAGAAACGCACAGCTTCCTATAATTGCAGTTACTGCAAAGGCAATGAAAGGCGACCGAGAAAAATCGATAAAAATAGGAGCCAACGATTATATAAGTAAACCAATAGATATTGATAAATTAATTTCTTTACTTCGAGTATGGCTAAGTTAAATACATCTTATATAACATTTGAAGAACTTGAAGAGGTAGTAACACTCCTTAAAAATATTTCTGATTTTGATTTAAGAGGCTACACAAAATCCTCTTTAAAGCGGCGAATTCAGCGCATTTTAGATCTACAAGGAATGGATATCGTTGATTTAAAAAATGCTATAACAAACATCGATGGGTTTCAAAACTTCTTAATGAATGAGGTGACGGTAAATGTTACAGAGATGTTCCGAGACCCTCAATATTTCGCAATGCTACGCCAAGAGGTTTTCCCTTACCTTGCAACCTATCCACGTCTAAAAATATGGAGTGCAGGCTGCTCTACAGGGCAAGAAGTATACTCATTAGCTATTCTACTAGAAGAAAGCAATTTATACGAACGAAGTTTTATATATGGTACTGACATCAATAACCAAGTAATAGAAACAGCAAAAAAGGGAATCTATCCCGTTAAAAAACTAAAGTTATATTCAGAAAATTACCACGCAACAAACGCTCCACATAGCCTCGCTGATTATTATACTGCGATGTACGAGAATGCTATATTCAACCAGAAAATTCGTAACAATATTCTTTTCTCACAACACAATTTAGCTACCGATTCTGCCTTTAACGAATTTCAGCTCATATCCTGTCGCAACGTGCTGATCTATTTTGATATAGAACTACAAAAAAAAGTATTTGATTTATTTTATGAATCATTAAGTGAGTTTGGCTTTTTATGTTTAGGAGCTAAAGAATCTCTAAGTCACCATAACATCATGTCAAAGTTTAAAATCATCAATAAAGAGTTTAACATTTATCAAAAAATTAAGTAATGCTACCGGCCGAGAATATTATTTTAATTGGAGGAAGTGCTGGTTCATATAACCTTATTTTAAGTTGTATAGAATCATTACCTTCTGTTTTCTCCGCTGCAATTATAATCGTAATTCATCGTAACCCTAAATTCATAACAAAGATTGAAGAAACACTAACAGTACGTTTAAAGCGTTCGGTTTTAACAGCACGTGATAAAGCCATAATATTACCTAATAATATATATTTTGCAACAGCTGGCTATCACTTACTAATAGAACCAAACAAAACATTTTGCCTAGATCAATCTGAACCTGTGCAATTTTCTCGTCCCTCGATAGATGTACTTTTTGAATCAGCTGCGGATGCTTATACAGATAAATGCACAGCGATTTTATTGTCTGGTGCAAATCGAGATGGAACAGATGGCCTACAACACGTCTACCACATGGGAGGAGAAATATACATACAGTCTCCAGCGGAGGCTTTGATGTCAACGATGCCTGAAAGCGCAATAGCTGGAAATCAAAACGCTAAAATTTGGAAAAACGAACAAATCATTTCTTTTTTCCAAAAATTAAAATAAATGATTATGAAAAATATCAACTTATTAATATTAGATGATAAAGAAGAAAACATAATTAGTTTATCAGCTTTACTTTCCGAAGTAGAGCATATTAACATTATAAGTTCAACTGATCCGAACGAAGCATTAAAAATATGTTGGAAGAATGATATATCTATCGCTCTAGTTGATGTGCAAATGCCCGATATAGACGGGTTTGAATTCGTTTCTATTTTAAAATCAAACCCTAAAACAAGTCACGTCATAGCCATTATGGTTACTGCTATTTCTAAGGAGGACAAATATTTACTTCAAGGCTTAGAAAGTGGTGCTGTTGATTATCTATACAAGCCTTTAAATCCTGAAATTACTATTGCTAAAGTTAGCTCCTTTGTCAAACAGGTGCATAACCAAGAGGAAATAAAACAAAAAAACATAGCACTAGAAGAGTCAAAAGCTCAACTCATCAAAGCAAAGGAAGAAGCAGAAGAAGCCCGAAAATCTAAAGAGATCTTTCTTGCTAATATGAGCCATGAAATACGTACACCAATAAACGGTATTATTGGAATTATACACATGTTTAAAAACTCTACACTAAATGAAGAGCAAAAAAGTTGGGTAAATAGACTAGAAGACGCCTCTAACTCTCTTCTCCTCATCATTAATGACGTACTTGACATTTCAAAAATTGATTCCGGCATGATGAAGGTTGAAAAAGAAAACTTCTCTTTGCACAAAAAATTAGAAGACATATGTAATTTATTCAAAATAAAAGCTTTAGACAAGAATCTGAAGTTTGAAATAGAAATTGACCCAGACTTACCAGAGTATATACAAAGCGACCCTTTACGCTTACAACAAATAATCAATAATTTTATTTCTAATAGTCTAAAATTTACCGATGAAGGAAAAATAATCTTTCAAGCCAAGGTTGTTGAGAAGCTCAAAAATTCTACCAGAATAAAATTTTCTGTGATTGATACTGGTATAGGTATTAAACCGGAATCTGTTGAAAAAATATTTCTTGCATTTGAACAGGGAGACGATGGAATTACAAAAAAATTCGGCGGCACAGGGCTAGGATTAGCTATTGTAAAACGTTTAGCAGATCTATTAAAAGGAGAAATATTTGCAGAAAGTGTTTACGGACAAGGTTCCCGTTTTTGTTTTATGGCTGAGTTTGAAAATGGATTACAACCAACTTCCGATAAAAACATTAATAAGAAAAACATTTCTCAATTAACCAGACTAAATAACACCGTTGTATTAGTAGCAGAAGATAACGATTTAAATAGCTTTATGCTCAGCCATATTTTAGAATCGTGGGGTTGCCAAGTCGATATCGTAAAAAATGGTAGACAAGCTGTCGAGCATATAAACATTAAAGACTATAGTCTTATTATGATGGACACACATATGCCCATCATGTCAGGTTTTGAAGCCATAAAAGAAATCCGAAATCATCCTGACGCAGTAAAAGCCGCAGTTCCAATCATCACAATATCCGCTTCCGTTCTTGACTATGAACAACAGTCTGCTTATGAAGCTGGTGCCGACTCTGTCATAAGAAAACCTTTTGACCCGAATGAGCTTCACGATAAAATAAGTCAGCTTATTGACACAAAAAATGTAATATATTGATTCTTAAATAATATTCTTAAATTTGTCAGAAGCATAAAATATCAAATTTTAATATGAAAAAGTTATTCATTGTACCGGCAATTGCACTAGCATTGTCATTTACTGCGTGCGGAGGTTCTGAAAACAAAACAGAAACCACTGCCACTCAAGAAACTACAACATCTGTAGAAGAAGCTCCAGCTGAGACTGTTCCAGGTATTGAAAATGTAGAATTATCAAACACAATCGTCGTTGAAGGTAACGATCAGATGAAGTTTAACACAGAGTTATTACGTGTTAAAGCGGGAGAAGCAGTTGAGTTAACTCTGAAAAATGTAGGTTCTCTACCAAAAGAATCTATGGGGCATAACTTCGTAGTTCTTAAATCAGATGTTGATGTTGCAACATTTGCAAGTGAAGCAACTGCTGCGTCTGATAATGAATATATACCTAAAACTTCCCTTTCATCAATCGTAGCACACACAAAGCTTTTAGGACCAGCTGAAGAAGATAAAATCACCTTTACCTTAGAGAAAGGTGTTTACACATTTATCTGTAGTTTTCCGGGTCACTACGGTTTAATGCAAGGTAAAATCGTTGCCGAATAAGTCTCCTTATATAAAAAAAACAAAGGCACTTCTTTTAATAAAGAGTGCCTTTTTTTAATAAAAAGACACTCAGAGCTTTTTACATCTTAAATACAAATAAATATATTATATTAATTAACTTTGATCTAGGAACATTAAAACTTTATTTATGCAATACGACGTAATCGTTATAGGAAGTGGCCCGGGAGGATATGTTGGTGCTATACGCTGTGCACAACTAGGATTAAAAACCGCTATAATTGAGAAATATAGTACTTTCGGAGGAACGTGCCTCAATGTAGGCTGTATACCTTCTAAAGCATTACTTGACACATCTGAGCATTACCATAATGCAGCAAATAATTTTGCTACGCATGGAATTGGGATCAGTAGCTTAAAAATCGATGTAAAAAAAATGATTGAGCGCAAAAATGATGTTATTGCGCAAAATACAGCAGGCATTACCTATCTTTTTAAAAAGAACAAAATTGACTCTTTCGAAGGCGTTGGTTCATTCATCGACAAAAACACCGTTAAAGTAACTAAAACAAACGGAGCGACTGAAGAACTTAAAGCTAAAAATGTAATTATTGCTACAGGATCTAAGCCAACTGCATTACCATTTTTACCTATAGACAAAAAAAGAATAATTACGTCAACAGAAGCCTTAAACTTAACAGAGGTTCCAAAACATCTTATTGTTATTGGCGGTGGTGTAATCGGCTTAGAGTTAGGTTCTGTCTATGCGAGATTAGGAGCAAAAGTATCTGTGGTAGAATTCGCTAAATCTATAATAGGTACAATGGACGGAAGCTTAGGCAAAGAATTACAGCGTGTACTAAAAAAGAATTTAGGTATGGAATTCTTTTTAGGTCACAAAGTTACGGGAGCAACCAGTAAAGGTAAAAACGTAACAGTAACAGCAGAAAATGCGAAAGGTGAACCTATCACAATTGAAGGTGATTACTGCATTGTTTCTGTTGGAAGAACTTCTTATACAGAAGGTCTAGGCTTAGAGAATATCGGCATAACCACTGAAGAGCGAGGAAACAAGATTTCAACCAATGAGCATATGGAAACTATTGTTGAAGGGATTTATGCTATTGGAGATGTTATAAAGGGGCCAATGTTAGCACATAAAGCTGAAGATGAAGGAGTTTACGTAGCAGAGAGAATTGCTGGACAAAAGCCACATATTGATTATAATTTGATACCTGGTGTAGTATACACTTGGCCAGAAGTTGCTTCAGTAGGAAAAACTGAAGAACAACTTAAAGAATCAGGGATTAAATATAAAGCAGGTTCATTTTCATTCAAAGCATCGGGCAGAGCCAAAGCATCAGGAGATACTGACGGTTTCGTAAAAGTACTTGCAGACGCCACAACTGATGAGGTTTTAGGTGTACACATGATTGGCCCTAGAGCTGCTGATATGATTGCAGAAGCTGTCGTTGCTATGGAATATAGAGCATCTGCTGAAGACATTGCACGTATATGTCATGCGCACCCTACATTTACAGAAGCTTTAAAAGAAGCTGCTTTAGCTGCTACAGCTAATCGAGCAATACATGCGTAAAATCAAATATCTCAAAGGCACTTACTGTACCTTTGAGATATTCCACCCTATAATCTTATATGCTCAACTGCATTAGCTATTCATTTATATAGAATAAATATTCTCTTTTAAAAATTAAAAACATGAACTTTTACACTCGTAAATGGATTAAACCAGAAGATCTGAACCCTAATGGAACACTATTTGGTGGAACACTTTTACGTTGGATAGATGAAGAAGCCGTTATATACGCAATTGTCCAACTAGGCAATCACCATGTGGTTACAAAGTATATTTCTGAAATCAACTTTATCAATACAGCCAAACAAGGCGATATCATTGAAATGGGCATAGTAGCGACTCAGTTTGGTAGGACTTCTATTACTATGCGCTGTGAAGTTAGAAATAAAATAACTAGAAAAACAATCTTATCAATAGACAAGCTTGTTTTCGTAAACTTAGATGAGAATGGCACCCCTACCCCTCATAACAAAACAGAAATAACTTATGCCTATATGGGAGTAGAGAAACCCGAATAAAATATTACTTTTTTGCGAACACCTGTTTTTTCAAATCTTTTTCTACCCAAAAAGAGACAATTGGAATAAGGGATAGAAAAAAATATTTTGCCACTCTAGAGAAAGACCATTTATATTCATTCCAGCACATTACTAATAATATAACAAAAAGTACAACTAAAAAGCCATGAATGGATCCGGCTATTTTAACAGCCTCAGGAATGTTAGCAAAATATTTTAAAGGCATAGCCACAAAGAACAAAATAACAGTAGACACCGCCTCCCATAAGGCAATTTGTTGAAAAATTCGTAACATATCAGATAATAAAATATTCGTAAACTAATCAATACAACCCCATACTTTGCGGTTGCAATTTGTGACAAAATTACTAATATAGTATTATACGAACATTGAACTCCATATTTTTTGACATTTTAAAGACTAGCCCCGTTAAACACCCACTCATTTATATAAACAAAGCGAAAAAGCTTTGCTCTATCCCCAAAAAAATATGTATTTTTGGTAAACAGATATCATGTATATTACTGTAAAATCACAGCAAACATCATATTTGAAATATAGGACAGAAACTGGTATAATTTGATTGTAAAAATTAAATAGAGGCCTATCGAAGCGAATATAATTTATTCGAATAATAGGCAATTTTACAACAAACTTACTCGCTCAGAAAGTTTAACATTATAGATTTAAAGAGTTTAAAGGTTCTATATTTTTTTAGAGCAAAAAAACACTAAATTACCTTTAATTGGTAAATTAAACACATATGACATTCTCATGTTTAATAAGTAAAAAACACGAGAGCTCCATATGACGGATAAAAAATAGATTATACACATATGAAATATCCATATGACAGAGACAGCACAAGCCCAAATGAATATAATTATTGCACGAGCTCGTGACAATCGGCTTGGATATCTCATATAACTATTAAAAGACAAATTATTTACATATGAATTACGACATCATAGTAATTGGTAGTGGCCCCGGCGGTTACGTAGCTGCTATTCGCGCATCACAACTAGGATTCAAAACTGCAGTTATTGAACGCGAAGCATTAGGTGGTATCTGTTTAAACTGGGGGTGTATACCTACAAAAGCATTATTAAAAAGTGCACAAGTATTCGAATACCTAAATAATGCAGAAGATTACGGCATTAAAGTTCAAGGTGGAGAGGCTGATTTTCCAGCTATTGTCAAAAGAAGCCGTGGTGTAGCAGAAGGCATGAGCAAAGGCATACAGTTTTTAATGAAAAAAAACAAGATTGATGTTATCATGGGTACTGCTAAAATTAAAAAAGGCGGTAAAATTGAAGTAAAAGTTGCCGACGGTTCAGTAAAAGAATATACAGCAAAACACACTATCTTAGCTACAGGAGCACGTTCTCGTGAATTACCAAGCCTGCCACAAGACGGCAAAAAAATAATCGGCTATCGACAAGCTATGAATTTACCTTCACAACCAAAATCAATGGTTGTAGTTGGTTCTGGTGCTATAGGTGTTGAATTTGCCTATTTCTATAACGCAATTGGTGTAGATGTAACCATTGTCGAATTTATGGATCGAATTGTACCGGTTGAAGATGAAGAGGTTTCTAAACAATTAGAAAAGTCTCTTAAAAAAGCTGGAATAACAATTCTTACAAAAGCTGAAGTACAGTCTGTTGATAGTTCAGGGACGTTAAGTAAGGTCTCTATAAAAACAGCAAAAGGAACAGAAGTTATTGAAGCAGAAGTTGTTCTATCAGCCGTAGGAATAGCACCTAATATCGAAAACTTAGGCCTAGAAGAAGTAGGCATTAAGACTGATAAAGGTCGTGTTGTAGTAGATAGCTTCTACAAAACTAACATAGACGGAGTATACGCTATAGGAGATATTGTTGCAGGACAAGCTTTAGCCCACGTTGCTTCTGCAGAAGGCATTACATGTGTGGAAAAAATCAAGGGGCTGCAAGTAGATCCTATTGATTATAACAATATCCCTGGCTGTACATACTGTTCTCCTGAAGTTGCTTCTGTAGGCTATACCGAAAAAGCAGCCAAGGATGCAGGGTATGAAATCAAAGTTGGCAAGTTCCCGTTCTCTGCTTCTGGGAAGGCCTCTGCGGCAGGAGCTAAAGATGGTTTTATAAAGCTTATCTTCGATGCAAAGTATGGTGAATTATTAGGAGCTCACATGATTGGTGCTAATGTCACGGAAATGATAGCAGAAATTGTAGTTGCACGAAAACTAGAAACTACTGGGCACGAAATTATTAAAGCAATACACCCGCACCCAACAATGAGTGAGGCCATCATGGAAGCAGCAGCAGACGCATATGGTGAAGTTATTCACTTATAAAATAAAAAGAGCCTTTAAGAATTCTTAAAGGCTCTTTTTATTTTATAAACTTTTTTATTTTAAAACTAACTTCGAGGGAAATGCAACATCTTTGGTTGCAAGCTCTTCTTTTGACATAATATTTTCAAAGAGAATCTCCGCTGCTTTACGAGCTTGTTGATCGGGATATTGTTCAATACTTCCCATTGGTGGATTTTCCATATACTTCCATAATGGATAATTAGCATAGCTAATAAAATAAACATCCTTTTTCTGAACTAAACCTCTCTGTCTTGCATACCTCATAACATCCAGGGTAACAAAATCATTAAAAGAAACTACCGCAGAAGGACGATCAGATAAAACTAGCAATTCTTCCATAGCAACAACATTCCCTTCCTCAGTTAAATCTGTATTAACTACATACTTTTCATCGTATACTAAACCTTCGGTTTTTAACGCTTTTTTATAGGACTCTTCCCGTTCCTGTGAAGCTAGTAAATTTTCAGGCCCGTTTATTAATGCTATATTCTGATGCCCTATAGAAGCAAATGCCTGAATAGCTTCACGCATACCAGATGATAAATCACTATATACCTTATTTACTCCTTCAGTTTTAGGTACACAGTCGAAAAAAACTACAGGAATATCTGCTTCTTTAAGCACTTGTACAAAATTCAAATCCTCCGTATTTTTACCTAAAGACATTAAAATACCATCAACTCTGTGTTTTCGAAAAGTTTGAATAATCTGTAATTCTCTATCAGCATCATCATGAGATTGTCCCATTAGAACTGTGTATTTGTGGCCGCTAGCTACATTCTCTATTTCGCTTATGGCCGAAGAGAAAAAAGGTTCAGAAAGACTTGGTAAGATAACACCGATTGTAAACGTCTTTTTTTGTTTAAAAAAAATAGCTGTTTGATTTGGCTCGTAATTCAACTCTTCAGCCATCTTTTTGACCCGCATAGTTGTTACCAAACCAATACTAGGATGATCATTCAATGCCCGAGAAACAGTTGAAGGTGATATTTTTAGCTTTTTAGCAATTTCTTTTATTGTTGTGGGCTTTTTTTTCATGCTTCATGCTTTTTATCACTCACAAATATAAGCTTTATTTTAGCAAATTTCTCTTTGGAAACTTATACATCCCGTTTTTAAGCTTACTACCACCAATTTGAATATGTGATTTCGGTCGTTCTTTTCTCATATTTGAACTAGCAACTTTACTAATGCTTCTTGTTAAACTTTCAAAAGATCCGGTTTGAATGTGATTTAACGCAGCACTTAGCATTGATTCTTCTTTGTCGCCGAAATCTGCGAAACTCCCAAACTCCCAAACATGTGCGTCAGGCTTCATACCACCAAAATACTCACCTCCGTCATATCTTTTACTACTCTTACCACCCTTATTGTTATCACTATTTATTGTCATAAAAGATGTCACATACAATTCAATCTTTGGATCAACTATAGGTATTCCAAAAAATCCCACGGGCTTTCCATATGTATTATCAGCGATTTGATTGCCATCTCTATTACTATATGTTCCAACTATATAAACCTCCATATGTGGTTCTAACACATTCATCAAAAGCTCACTTGCAGATGCTGTAGCAGATGTAACTAAAAAATAGACTCTCCTAAGGTTTAAATGGCCCTTTTTACTAAAGTATACAGGGCCAAACTCATCACCTTCATCTAACCACCCCCAACTTTCTAAAGTTCCGTTTACTTGGTTTGTATACATTAGCTTTTTATCCATAGCTGAAGGCACAATTTTATCTGCCAGGTACTCTGCTGTTAATACAGAACCTCCTCCATTATATCGTAGATCCACGACCAGCTCATCCACCCCTGCAGATTCAAAATTTTTGAACACTTTCTCAAACGCATGATACATATCCGTTTTCACAAATACTCCCCCTTCTCCATTAGTACCCACACTTTCATCTATATTTAAAAAAGAGTTAAAAGCCAAATAACCAACTTTTTTGCCTGCCAGATCTAGAATATTGTCAGCCAAAATAGGATTAGGAATAAACGTACCACTCGTAATTTCTTTTTCAATGATAACTCCTTTTTTATTTACAAATTTTATTATCATTGATCCGGCTGTTAAATATTTTCCTAATAAAGGGTCCTCGGGATTATCTCCATATACAGAAACTATTTTATCGTCACCGTTGATACTTAGAACCTTATCACCCCGTCTCATTCCTGCAGTATAAGCAGGCGAAGCTTTATCAACCATTTGCACTGATAAATCATATCGGTTTCTTTCCTCACTATCTTGTAAAAAGAAAAATGTTACACCAAAGCTAGTTGTAGCAATTCCCTGCATCTCGCCACTAATTTCACCATCACGATCTAAAAAACTAAATCGGTCAATAGGCCGATTAGTTAAAGGGTCATTTGGTGTCAACTTCACTAAAGAGTACAACACTTCTTCTCCACTGCTAAAGGCCTGCGTATATTTACGGAGAACATCTTGTTTTAATATATCATCTACATTTCTTGGGGGCATATATTCCTGCCATAATGAGAGGAACTTCGTATAGTAAAACACAGAATCTTTTATCAGATCTTCTTTTGTATCGTGATCTATTTTCTCTGGATTCTTTATTTCCTTCTTACAAGCTGAAAATCCAAGAATTAGAATAAAGAAGAGTAAAATTAGGGATTGTTTATTCTCCATATACATACTAATTTATCAGTATTAAATAACTATTTGAATTTGCTCTTCTTCCACACTATACTGTTCGGCAATATAAGCAATTGGTACAATATTTCTAAAATGTAATTCATCACTAAAAAAAACACGTAATGTGGCCACAATTACATGCAACTCCTGCCAATCAATATGTTTGATCTTATTTAACTGTTCCACAGGATTACCCTCTGTCAGAATTGCTAACTGTTTGCCCGAATCAAACAGTCTTTTCAATTGAAACTTAGCTTCAGGTTTTAAAAAAAGTTTTAGTGGCAAATGCGCATTTGCACGCAGTCTTTCAAAGTTCTCTATATAACTATTCGGTAAATCAAAGTTATCAAGTGTTTTTTCCAATACTACGTCTTCACCGAACTGCTCATATGTCGTTTTCATATAAGCAACAATATTTTCACCAACTACATTCGCTTCAGTAAACTCTACAAAATTGGAAAACAAATAATATACCTGTAGTAAATAATCTCGCTTGGGATACAGTACATCGTCCAACTCAAAAACATAAACACTCTTATCAAGGGAAATATGATGCATGAAAAATTAAATTAAACTAAACATAATACCAACTCGTCCCCTGAATCCGAACGAATACCTACTCCAGAAAAATAATGATCATCCAATTGTTCTTTAGAAATCATATTTTCTCCGGAACTAAAAACTTGTAGATTCAAACTTTTGTCAGGATTCTCTACAATTAAGCATCCTGTCAAGTCATGTGGCACTAACAACTTTACACCATATTCAGCTAGCAAAACACGTACTTCCCACAATGGCTGCAACTCCGACCTTCCTAAAGGTAATAGCTTATCAATACCCTCATCTAAACACAATTTCAATAATTCATGTGCAAATGTCGTTGTGTTAGCAACCGGTATTGCTTTATAATTAGTTTGCTTCAAAACTTCAGGAAAATCCTCCGAAGAACCATAAACAACTTCGTATTTTTCACCTAACAAATGTCCCACTCGTTGTGCAAAAGGCCTCGTTCCGTACGTTATTAATATTTTACTCATATTCAAACTATCTGTCCATCTCTCATATGAACTGTCCTGTCGGAGATACCCGCAAGATCCTCATTATGGGTAACAATAATAAATGTTTGTCCCATTGTATCCCTAAGCTCAAAAAACAATTGGTGCAACGCCGCTGCATTCTCAGAATCCAGATTACCTGAAGGTTCATCGGCTAAAATCAAAGCCGGCTTATTAATCAATGATCGGGCTACTGAAACTCGTTGTTGCTCTCCACCCGACATAGCTGTTGGCTTATGTTGAGCTCTATTTCCGACACCTAATCGTTCCAAAAGCTCCATGCCTCTTTGTTCTGCCTCCCGTTTATTCACACCAGCAATAAATGCCGGAATACAGACATTCTCTAGTGCTGTAAATTCAGGTAATAAATGATGAAATTGAAATACAAAACCTATATTCTGATTGCGGAATAAACTTATCTTTTTCTCTCCTAACTTTCCGACATCTATTCCATTGATCATCAAACTTCCTACATCAGGTCTATCCAGTGTACCAACAATATGCAAAAGAGTGCTCTTACCTGCACCTGAAGCACCAACAATAGAAACTATTTCCCCTTCAGTAACTGACAAATCCACGCCTTTCAAAATAGGCAACTGCCCATAAGTTTTATGTATATTCCTTGCCTTCAATATCATAATACGAAGGTAAGGAAAAAGCCATAAAATCAATTAAGAAAGAATGTCAGCTGTATAAATAAAACATGCGCATCCTAACAAACCACAAATTAGCGAGCATTTACTTGACCTTTACATTAAAAAACCATATTTTTACGACAAATTTTTTAAGATGAACATTCACGAATATCAAGCAAAGGAAATACTTAAAAGTTTTGGCGTAAGAGTTCAAGAAGGAATTGTAGCTGAAACACCAGAGCAAGCTGTTGAAGCTGCGAAGAAACTAAAAGAAGATTATAATTCGGATTGGGTTGTTATCAAAGCTCAAATTCACGCTGGAGGACGCGGTAAAGGTGGCGGTGTAAAATTAGCTAAAAACCATGATGAGGTAGTACAAAGAGCAACTGACATCATCGGCATGCAGTTAGTAACACCTCAGACTGGTCCTGAGGGGAAAAAGGTAAATAAGGTGTTAGTTGCACAAGATGTTTACTACCCAGGAAACAGCGAAATCAGTGAGTTTTATGTATCTGTTCTTTTGGATCGTGCTACTGGACGTAACATCATCATGTATTCAACAGAGGGTGGTATGGATATCGAAGAAGTTGCAGAGAAAACACCACACCTAATCTTTAAAGAAGAGATTGACCCTAAAGTTGGCCTTCAGGGATTCCAAGCACGCAAAATAGCATTCAACTTAGGCTTAAGCGGTGATGCTTATAAAGATATGGTCAAATTCGTTGCCGCGCTTTATAAAGCATATGACAGTATTGATGCTGCATTATTCGAAATCAACCCAGTTTTAAAAACTTCTGATGACAAAATTTTAGCTGTAGATGCTAAAGTAAATTTTGACGAAAATGCATTATATCGCCATAAAGACTACGCTGCATTACGTGATGTTACAGAAGAAGATCCTACTGAAGTAGAAGCTGGAGAATCGAACTTAAACTACGTAAAACTAGACGGTAACGTTGGTTGTATGGTTAACGGCGCTGGTTTAGCAATGGCTACAATGGATATTATTAAAATAGCCGGTGGTGAGCCCGCAAACTTTTTAGATGTAGGTGGTACAGCTAATGCGGAAACCGTTAAAGCTGGTTTTAACATCATATTAAAAGATCCTAACGTAAAAGCTATACTTATTAATATTTTTGGTGGCATTGTCCGCTGTGACCGTGTAGCCCAAGGTGTTATTGATGCTTACAATGAAATTGGGGATATTCCAGTTCCAATCATTGTGCGTTTACAAGGTACAAATGCTGAAGAAGCTAAGAAATTGATTGACGACTCAGGCTTAAAAGTATACTCAGCTATTTTATTAAAAGAAGCTGCAGAGTTAGTAACAAAAGTATTAAAAGGCTAAACCTTTTTACACTAAGGAACAAGTAAAAGCCTTTGATTTTTCTCAAAGGCTTTTTCTTTTCTATAATCAAAACTTATTATTCCCCCATTATTTTAAGAGCTTACAAGCAATATAAAAGTGCATAATTTAAGGATAAAACAGCATTTTTATGAAATAATAAGCTATTTTTGTAAGCTTAGATATATCAAAAGCTAAATCAGCTAATTTTATATTAACTATGGAACATACACGTATTAAAGAATTACTAAAGTCAGAAGACTTCGGAAGAGAAGTTGTCGTCAAAGGTTGGGTAAGAACATTTCGCAACAATCAATTTATTGCTATAAATGATGGTTCTTCTACTAAGAATATTCAAGCCGTTGTTGACTTTGCAAACTTAGACTCTGCACTTCTTAAACGTGTAAATACCGGTGCAGCTATTCGTATTAAAGGAATACTAATTGAATCACAGGGCAAAGGACAGAATGTTGAAATAACAGTTACCGAATTAAATATATTGGGCGACTCTGACCCTGACAAATATCCGCTACAGCCCAAAAAGCACAGTTTAGAGTTTTTGCGTGAAATTGCTCACCTACGCTTTCGTACCGGCACATTCAATGCTGTATTTAAAGTTAGAAATGCGTTATCATTCGCTGTACATAAATTCTTTAACGAACGAGACTTTGTATACATGCATACACCCATAATTACAGGTGCAGATGCGGAAGGCGCGGGAGAGATGTTTAAAGTGACAACATTTGATTTCGATAATATCCCACGCACGGAAGATGGAAAAGTTGATTACAAAGAGGACTTTTTTGGTAAAGCCACTAACTTAACCGTCTCTGGGCAATTAGAAGGCGAACTTGCTGCCATGGCACTTGGTAATATCTACACCTTTGGTCCAACTTTCCGAGCGGAAAACTCAAATACAACCAGACATTTAGCTGAATTCTGGATGATTGAGCCCGAAATGGCGTTTTATGAACTAGAAGATAACATGGACTTGGCTGAAGAGCTATTAAAATATGTTATTCAGTATGCTTTAGACCACTGTCCTGACGAGATTGAACTCTTAAAAAACAGGCTCTTAGAAGAAGAAAAAAACAAGCCTCAAAGTGAACGTTCTGAACTTGATCTAGTTGATAAACTTAGATTTGTAGTTGACAACAAGTTCGAACGAGTTTCCTATACAGATGCAATAAAAATATTAAAGCGATCCAAACCTAATCAAAAGAAACAGTTTAAATACCTAATTGACGAGTGGGGTGCTGATTTACAATCTGAACACGAACGCTACTTAGTAGAGAAACATTTCAAAAAACCAGTTATTTTAGTAGATTATCCTGCTGAAATAAAGGCTTTCTACATGAAGCAAAATGAAGTAGATGCTAACGGCCATAAAACTGTTCGAGCCATGGATATCCTTTTCCCAGGAATCGGCGAAATGGTTGGCGGTTCACAGCGTGAAGAGAACTTAGACAAGCTAATCAACAGAATGAATGAGGTAGGAATAGAACAAAGCGAAATGGACTGGTTTTTAGACACACGCCGCTTCGGCTCTGCCCCTCACTCAGGCTTTGGAGTAGGCTTTGAAAGATTAGTACTATTTGTTACAGGGATGACTAATATCCGTGATGTTATTCCTTTTCCGCGGACACCGAATAACGCAGAATTTTAACATACACAGTCAAGGGCTTTCTACACAACAACAAAGTGGAAGAAGCCCTTTACTTTTTAAATTTCAGCCAATTATATGTATTTTCGTATATGCTTATCAAAATATATGAAGATAACCCCAACCCCAAAGCTATAGAGCAAGCGGTTGATATACTCAAAAAAGGAGGAGTCATTATTTATCCTACAGACACTGTTTATGGCATAGGCTGTGATATCACGAACCAGAAAGCCATCGAACGTGTTTGCAAAATACGAGGAATAAAACCTGAAAAATCGAATCTCTCTTTTATTTGTCACGATCTAACAGATATTTCAACTTATACGAAGCCTTTCGATACACCGGTATTCCGTGTACTAAAAAAAGCTTTACCCGGACCTTTCACATTTATATTTAACGCAAGCGGACAGGTACCTAAACTATTAAGCTCTAAAAAGAAAACAGTAGGTATACGTGTACCTGATAATAATATTATCCGCGACATTGTTCGGGAACTGGGCAACCCTATTGTAACAACTTCTATTCATGATGAAGATGAGATTATTGAGTATTCTACTGATCCCGAGCTGATCTATGAGAAATACCAAGAGCTTGTAGATTTGGTTATTGACGGAGGTTATGGCGATAATATAGCTTCTACAGTAGTAGATATTACCTCAGGCGACTTTGAAGTGATACGAGAAGGCAAAGGACAATTAGAGGAGTATTTATAGTTCACTCCTTCACCCTTTTCTTTAAAGATGTATTGAATACTTTAAATCCTTATAGAATATTAATCACATAAAAAAGGCAACAGTAAAGCTGTGAAAAATTAATTATTTACTGATTTAGTCTATTTACTTAAGGGTCTTCCAGTAAAACAGAATTTTCCTCCACCTCACTCTACCTTTTAGTCTCCCAGACCAATAACTAAAAAACACATAACAGTTTGTTTATCCGAAAGAATTTATAACTGTATGACTTTTTTGCCTAATTGTAATTTGTAATAATAAAAAACAAATAGTAGCAATGCTTCTGTTTATTTAACTAACAGCAGTCTTTCAAAGAATCAACGATTTAAATTTCGATTGTATATATTCTATCTCCGTAAAAAAATATCAGGAGATACAACAAGAAGATTGGTTCGTTGCATATTTTATTATAATATCACAAATTCCTCTACAACTACATGCCCAACATATTCATTTACTCGTCCTATAATCTGTCGACGCATCATCGCTAGCTCGTTCTTGATTACAGCTGACTCCACTTTCACAAAAAGTTTTTTATCATGTATATAAATTTTCTGTGTGCGGTTAGCAATAGCTTTACCAATGATATCGGGCCATGCATTTACAATAGAAGATTCATCAAATTTAGAGCGGAGTTTATAAACTTCTATCCATTTTTCTACAACCTCCTTTATACCAACATCATCTCTCGCTGGAATTTCATCAAATTTCTTCTTATACATTAACAGCTCCTCCTATTACTTCAAAAATACGAATTGGTTGACCGATTTCATCAAAAATGCTTTTAATTCTTTCTGCATCGGTATCTGTTATAAAAATTTGTCCAAACTCTTCATTTGAAACCAATTCCATAAGTTTTTTTGTCCTTCCTGCATCTAATTTATCAAAAATATCATCTAAAAGAAGTAAAGGTTTATGTGATTTATTTTTGCGTAAAAAACTATATTGAGCTAATTTCAAAGCAATTAAAAAAGACTTTTGTTGACCTTGCGACCCAAATCTTTTTAAAGACATACCTTCGTGAATATTGAATAACAAATCATCTCTATGTATCCCTTGAGATGTACGCTCAAGACTCCTGTCTTTTTCAATATTACTTTCCAACAATGATCTAAAGTCTTGATACAACAAAGGTGATTCATAGGTCAAGGACACTTCTTCAACTTCATCTGTTAAAAAGTTAAAATAGCGCATAAATTCAGGTAAAAAATCCGACATAAACTGTTTCCGTCTATCGAAAATTTTTCCTCCAACGTCTGAAAGTTGCATATCTAATATTTCAAGTAATCCTAAGTCAAAAACTCCCTTTTCCCTTATCTGTTTCAGCAATGTATTACGTTGTAAAAGAATTTTATTGTACTGAATTAAGATATCTAAATAGTGATTATCTGTTTGTGAGATCACATTATCCACAAATTTACGCCGCTCTTCACTTCCATCAGTAATAATAATGGAGTCATTAGGAGAAATCATAACGAGAGGGAACTGACCGATATGATCCGCTAAACGTTGATAATCCTTTTTATTACGCTTAAATTGCTTTTTTTGATTTCTTTTCAGACTACATGATACAGTATCAGATACTCTATCTTTACTGAACTCTCCCTGCAACATAAACCAATCTTCTCCCTTTTTAATATGTTGAGAGTCTATGGGGTTAAAGTACGATTTGCATAATGCCAAGTAATGAATTGCATCGAGTAAGTTTGTCTTGCCTGCACCATTATCACCGACAAAAGCGTTAACCTGAGACAAAAATTCAATAGAAGTTTCTGTATAATTCTTAAAATTCAAAAGGGATAAACGCTTAAGCCACATGTTAACATCTTTATAATTACCAAAAATAATGATTATAATATAGAATCTAACCAAAACATAGTTGCAAGTCCTTTCTAATCAAAAGAGATTTCGTTACTAATTAAACATCTCTCATTATAAACTTATCATAGAATGACTTACCAAAAAACTCTTGGTGAAAGATTTAATAACACATTTTATTGGAGGACACACAAAATTAACATATATTAAACACCTACTCAGAAATACATTATCAAACTATTCAAACAAAAAATAAACCTTAAATAAAATGAAATATTTGATATTAT
Organism: Sphingobacterium sp. UT-1RO-CII-1; assembly: GCF_026711005.1. Taxonomy (GTDB): domain Bacteria; phylum Bacteroidota; class Bacteroidia; order Sphingobacteriales; family Sphingobacteriaceae; genus Sphingobacterium. The sequence goes on from NZ_JAPPVJ010000001.1 coordinate 238,101, forward strand.
CTTTTCATCTTCTAATCCTCTTTAATCTTCAAGCACAAGTCACTTTTGTAGCTGCGCATCGTGGACAGGCGTCATCAGCCCCTGAAAACAGCATGAGAGGCATAAAAAATCTATTACCTACTGGTATTAAATACATAGAAATTGATATTCGAACCAGCAAAGACTCCATCTTAGTCATCATGCACGACGCAAGTTTAAAACGGACAACAAAATGCCCTTCTCAAACTAATGAACTAACTTTCAAAGAGCTCAAACAACTTACAATGGTCGGCGGTAAAAAAAAAGACCGTATTCCTTCCCTATCGGAGGTATGTAACATATTAAAAAACTGGAACGACATTAATACCAAACGACAAGTGAATCTCTATGTGGATTGCAAAGATGCTCATCCTAAACAACTCATCGAAACACTACTGCATTACGGTTTATTAGATAATGCAGTTTTTTATGCAAAAGACAGTTATTTATTGGAACTACGAAAACTTCATCCAACCATAAAAATTATAGCTGCTCTTAAAAAAACAGACGATCTAGATAATAAAATAACCGAGCTCCGCCCCTTTGCATTTGATGTCCCTTTTCCGATATTAACAAAAGAACTTGTTGATAAAATCCACGGTCATAGAATTGAGGTATTCAGCGACTTACTTTTTAATTTTGACAACCACACAACATATAAACAAGCAAAAGCAATGAATGTTAATGTTATTCAGACCGATAGAGCTAATAAAGCCCTACATGCACTCAAAGTCTTCAAAGCTCAATAAAAAAACAACTCACATAAATAACAGCAAGAATTGTTATTTATCCAAAGATCTAAACTACATTAAAAAACAGGAATAAATATTATTTCACCTCCTCAAATTCCACAAATTCACCAGCTGTTTGTGGTCCCTTTCTCGTTTTCGCATCTTCTTTGGGCATATAATCTACTCGAAGTTCTCCCTCTTTTTGTCCTCTATGTTGTTTAAACTGATCAAAAGGATTTCCTGTTGTATATTGATAAGAACCGTTTCCTCCTTGAGATTGTTGCGCTTTATGCATTAGTTTTTCTGTCATTTTACGCAATGCAAATGGCATTAGTAGCCGAAAAAGATACTTAACTGCATAAAAAACAATAAAAAATATAGCGATAAACTTCAGTAGTCCCATATAAATTTCTTTTATTCAAAAATACAAATATTGCGGCATGCACTCCGTCAATAAAATGTCAGCAAATGCTGGCTTAACATTATTTAAGACTTTAACTTATTTTGTGCTTTTACAATTGCCTTTGCAAGGTCTTCCGCTTTATGCGAACCGATGATGTAAATTAATCCATCATTATCGGTAAGCCAAACAGCATACTTACTACCTGAATAAAAACGAATTCTACCATTTTTATGCAAATTATAAACAGGATTATTAAATATAAATGCACTGTATGGCTTCAATTCCACTTTCACAACATTAAACAAATCAATCTTCACTAACCGAGAGGACCACAACCCACTTAATGTTAAATACTTCTCTGTAACCACCGTTTTATAATGCACCATATAAACCATGAAAACAGACACTATAATTATACCAAAACCAACAATTAAAAACAATTGCTGGGACGGCAAATCTTCTAAATTAAGAGTATAAGCTAAAAAACAAAACATAGCGAGAATAAAACGAACACTGATCCACGTTTTATCTCGTCCCAAATATTGCTTCTCCTGAAAAAGATATGTTTCACCCATAATCTTTATTTACAGACTAATTTAATGACTTTTTTTGTACTTTCCGTAATCTTGTATCGATTATCCAAACGGTAATTAACGACCCATATAATTTCACCATTTGAATTTACCAATATAGGGATACGTTCTTTCGTAAAGCGATCAACTTTTTGATGAATAAAAAAATCACTTAATTTTTGCCTTCCTCGCATACCGAGCGGATAAAAATAATCACCTTCCCTCCAATATCTCAATTCCAAAGGAAAAACCAATCTATCTCCATCAATTTGCACAACTCCATTTTCTCTTTCTATCTGTAAGTTGTCTGAACACGACAAACTAAATAAAAAGCTTCCAAAACTCCAAGACGTATTTTTCTCATTTAATATTAAAAACTTTTCATCCTTATCTATCATAAGACGCTGTAAAAAGAAAAACTGTCTATCCCTAAGCAAACTATATTCTGCTGATTGGTAAATTTTACCGACATCTCCCTCCCAATTTTTCTGCATATCACTCAAAACTTCTTTTGAAAAGCCGAAAGGTTTAAACAACTCATATATCAAGGGCAGATTATCCTTATACTGTTGTAACCTTTCTCTCTTAATCTCATAACCAAATGTTTTTTCAACAAAGATAGACTCTCGAATCGGTACAATAAAAGACTGCAATAGTTCATACGACTCCTGAATATGTGCGATATTACCTTCCATTACATATTCAAAATCATTCACTACTTCTTTAAATCTCGGAACAATTTCTAAACGCACTTTATTTCGCACATACTTTGTCGAAAAATTAGATTGATCATCCCTGAATGGAATATTATTTTTTTTCACATAATACGTCACTTCCTCTGCTGTCAAAAACAGCAGAGGTCTGAGCAAATCATTACGTTTACGTAAAATACCACGCAGACCGGTCAGTCCCGTACCTCGAGTTAAATTCACAAAAAAAGTTTCAATATGATCGTTAAGATGTTGTGCAACACAGATCCAAGACAAATCCAACTCTTCTTTCAATTCCTTAAACCAACTATAACGTAAATCCCTAGCTGCCATCTGTATAGATATTCCTTCTTGTAGAGCATAAGATTCTGTTTCAAATCTATTTACATAACAAGGTACTCCATGTTCTTCCGCATAATTACGGACAAGTTTTTCATCTCTATCGGACTCGTCTTCTCTTAACAAAAAATTACAATGTGCTATGACACATTGATAGCCCAAATGCATGAAAAGATGAGCCATTAACATGGAGTCTCGCCCACCACTAATAGCTAACAAAAAGGTGTCATCTTTTGCCACACCTAAGTCTTTACTTATATACGATTCAAATCGGGAAACTAAACTCATATATCAAAGTTAAAACATTCTTAAGATCAAAAAGATCTGAATCTAAAATTTATCATTTAACAAAAATTTGGCATTTAATTATCTATTTTTGCCCATGTGAAAGCTTACCTCATAATCCTGTTTAACTTTCTTCTTCTTGGTCAACTAATGGCGCAAGAAGAACTTAGACTACTTTCTTCGCGTTACAGCACAATCATTGATCAAAAAGGATTGAGCAGTATACAACCCGTTTACCTTCACAAAGGGAATACTTTGTCAGCTGATAGCGGTATTATCTATCAAGACACTATTGGTCGACAGTTTTTTGAAGCTTTTGGAAATATAGTTATTACCCAACCGTCAGGAACTATTATTTACGCTGATAAACTGTTTTATGATGCTTCACCACAAGTAGCAACCCTAACAAATAATGTGCGTATGGTAGATGAAAAGTCAGTTTTAACAACCAACCATTTAGTTTACAAAATGCGTGATAAAATAGGTACTTATACAGGTGGCGGACGTATTATAAGCGAAACCGATACCATTACATCACTTAATGGTTATTATTTCGAAAATACGGAAGATGCTTACTTTCGGAACAAAGTCATAGTACGAACCCCTGATGTTAAAATATATACAGATACGATGCGTTATAATTCGTTACAACGTTTAACATATTTTTATGGCCCTACAAATATAAAAGGAAATAAAAACGAAAATTTATATACAGAAAAAGGAACGTACAACACACAATCTGGCATTGCAAATTTTTCAAAAAACAATCTATACACGGAAGGTACTCGCTTTTTAAAAGGAGACAGTTTACATTACGACCGTGCTACTGCAATCGGAAAAGCTTATAAAAATGTTGTTTTTGTCGACACATTGGATAAATTTTATGCTTATGGGGGATATGGACTGTACAATCAGAACGACGAATCTATCACCATGACTGACAAACCATTAATTACAATGGTTGTAAAAAACGATTCTACCGAAAACAAGTCTAATATGCCGACAAACAAAAATGATTCGGTATCATATGACAAAGGGAGCTATAACGACTCAACGTTGCTTAATAAAAATTTAATTCAACAGGATACTTCCGTTCATACTATTGCAACAGCCTCTCCCTCTATTGACTCTGTTTACATGACAGCTGACACCATTTTTTCAAAAATGATTATGCTAAGAGATTATGAAGCCAAAAACTTCGAGCTAAATAGAGATGGAGGGGAAATAGAAAATGATCAAGATGACGTAGACTATGGTGATGGAGAAGATTTTGACGATGACCAATTTATCGAAAATTTAAACTCTACTGACTCTACACGCATTGATATAGATTTTAATCTTAAGGTCAAAGAGACTACTCAGGACAGCATAATCGCAAATGAAAGCTATGACAAAATAAAAAAACAAGTTAAGAAAGCTACACAAACAAATTTATCAAAAGAAGAAAACCCAATAGAAAAGGGCTTGAAACAAGACTCTATTTTAAGAAAAACAGCCATTATTCCTGTGGAAAATCAAGCTGATAGCTTAATTAAAAGTGCTTTAATAGCAGCTCAGAACCCTTCAATAGACACCACTATAATAGATAAAAACAACAAAGACATTGCCTATTTAGATACTGCAAGGACCCGAGTAGTCAAAGCATATTATAACGTTAGAATGTATAAGTCCGATTTACAGGCTGTAGCAGACTCATTATATTACGGCATGGCCGATTCTATGTTTCGTTTTATGGGAAAACCAATGATATGGGCTGAAAACTCTCAAATTTCCTCTGACACAATATACATGCAAATACAACAACAAAAACTAGACAATGCTTTATTGATAGGCAATGCATTCATGGTTAATGTTGTGTTAGATTCCATACAATATAATCAACTAAAAGGTCGAAAAATTACTGCTTTCTTTGCCAACAACAACATTGAGAAACTCTTTGTTGATGGAAACGCTGAAAACCTTGTTTTTTCTGTTGATGAAAAAACAAAAATAATTACCGAAATGTTTCATGACCGTGGAGCAAGGATAAAGATAAAAATGGATAATAAAAAAATTATCGATTATATTACAATCCGTAAAGTTGACCAGAAGGTATACCCTTTCAAATTAGTTAATCAGGAAAATGAAAAACTACCAGGTTTTATTTGGCTTCCTCAAGATCGTCCAAAATCCAAAGAAGATATGATTAACCGTAAACGTACAATACATAACGAAAGTCCAGATCCTACAACCGAAAAAGAAACCGGCAAAAAAATCAAAAGAGAGGATGATAATGACACTGTAAAAGAAGAGGATTTTTCAAAATCACAAGAAAGTGACACTAAAAGCGACTTATAATATAAAAGAACTTTCAACAACTCGCCGTAATATAATATATTAAATCTCTCTACAATGATAACAGATACTTTCCTAATTTTCGAGTAGCGATAGCTCGATGGCTAATGTCATTTTTTTCTGTAGCACTCATTTCTGCAAAAGTCTTATCGTAACCATTTGGAACAAAAACAGGATCATACCCAAAACCTTCAGCACCTTTCCTTTCATGCGTAATTTCCCCATAAATAACTCCTTCAAAAAAATGTTGTTCTTTATTTAAATATAAAGATATAACTGTTCTAAAACATGCTTTCCGATTCGCATTATCACCTAGTTTCTCAAGTAGCAAGTCAATATTATCTTCCATATTTCTTGTTCCGGAATAACGTGCAGAATAAACTCCTGGTTCATTTTTCAAGCTCTCAACTTCCAAGCCAGAGTCATCAGCAAAAGAGTCTAATTGAAAATGACGAAACAAATAGTCTGACTTCTGTTTTGCATTTTCTTCAAAAGTATCCCCTGTTTCAGGAATATCATCATAACATCCTATATCTTCTAAAGATTTGATAAAAAAACGACCATCTACAATCGCTCTTACCTCATCCAATTTATTCTTATTATTTGTAGCAAAAACCAATTCTATCATAGCAAATACAAAAATTAAGATCCGATAAACGTCCGAAACTCGTTCCAAAACGCTTTCTTTTTATCCACATCTACAAACATTTCCTCAAAAGAGAATGTATTAAAGACTGTTGCAACTCGTCCTTTCATATACGAGTTATGCTGAATAGCCGGCAATTTTAAAGAAGCTGGCTCAACTCCCAATAGTGTTATTTTTGTCGGTTTAAAAAAATCCATGATTTTCTTAAAATCATTCGGGTTACTCTCATTCGACAAGTTAACTACTGCAACATTATCAGGCGTCAATTGTAATGCGCCTATAGTCTTAACAAAGGCCGTCTCCGCTGCTGGTGAAAAATACGGATGCTCAGGATAGCGTAAAATAAAAAGAATACCAGTACTTTTATCCCCTTTATATACAAATCCTTCTAACATCCCGCCTCCCCCTTCACGTCTAACCGAAAACTCATCTATCTCTACAGGAGCAGCTGCATCATTGATCGTTTCAACATCAAAATTACTAGTAAAGATAGTTTCTGACATAAGCGTCTGTAAAGCAATAGGATTATTTGTTATCAAATTATTCATATGTATACACCCCCTTTCTTATCTATCATATGGAAGAGCATGAGCATTCCATATACAAAAAAAGGAGCAACTGTATGTGAAAAACGTATCTACAAGTTGCTCCAAAATATTGTATTATAAAATACCTAGTGTCCTAAAATATAAGAGAAAACAAGTGGAGCTACAATTGTAGCATCAGACTCGATAACAAAAGTTGGCGTATCAACATCTAACTTACCCCAAGTAATTTTCTCATTAGGAATTGCTCCTGAATACGAACCATATGATGTTGTTGAATCCGATATCTGACAGAAATATGCCCAAAAAGGAACATCCGTCCATTCTAAATCCTGATACATCATTGGAACTACACAAATAGGAAAGTCTCCAGAAATACCTCCTGCTATTTGAAAGAAACCAACACCTTTACCTCCAGAGTTTGCGCGATACCACTCCGTTAAGTAAACCATATACTCAATTCCTGATTTCACAGTGCTAGCTTTCAGCTTCCCTTTAATTACATTGGAAGCAAATATATTACCCGTGGTAGAGTCTTCCCATCCCGGACAAACAATAGGCAAGTTTTTCTCCGCGGCTGCTACAATCCATGAATTCTTTGGATCAATCTCGTAATATTGCTCAAGCACGCCTGAATTTACCACTTGATACAAATATTCATGTGGCAAATAACGCTCACCTTTAGCCTCAGCAGCATGCCATACATCCTCTAAGTGCTTTTGCAAGCGACGAAAAGCTTCTTCTTCAGGAATACATGTGTCTGTTACTCTATTATAGTGTTGATCTAGTAATTCACGTTCTTGTTCTTTAGTTAAATCACGATAGTTTGGCACACGTTTATAATGAGAATGTGCGACTAGGTTCATCACATCTTCTTCAAGGTTTGCTCCAGTACATGAAATAATATGTACTTTATCTTGGCGAATCATTTCAGCCAATGAAATGCCCAATTCAGCGGTGCTCATAGCACCTCCCATTGAAATTAACATTTTCCCACCTTCAAGCAGGTGAGCCTCATACCCTTTAGCTGCATCAACTAAAGATGCCGCATTAAAATGCAGGAAATTCTTCTCTATAAACTGAGAAATAGGACCTTTCTGTGTGCTCATTTTTATATAATTTATTCGCAAATAATATTAAGACAAAGATACCTTTATTTTGGTAAAATACAGACGAATTAAAAAGTAAAGGCTTTCCCACATCACCTATAAAAAGTCTATGTACTCGGCTAAAAGTAACGTCGTACAACACGATTAATGTATGGTCCTTTTGCGCTTATACTTTGGCTTTCTTCTTAGCAACCGACTAAAAATCAACCAGAAAAAAAGTATAATAACGACCAGGACAACCAAAACAATAATTTCTTCCGTTCCTATAGTCCATAATAATGTATGCATAGTATCAAGTATTCATTTAGAACAAACCATCCAGATTAGTAGTTTATTTATTACAACAGGTTGTAAAGATATCTATTATAATGTATTTAAAGATACTTCTTTCCCCGTCTTAGCACTTTTATAAATAGCTTCAATAAAATCTATTTTCTGCATCTTATGTCCCAAATAACTAATATTCATAGGATCTGCTACACCTCCAACAGTTGACAAAGAAGAATACTATTTTTTATACTTTCATCCTCTACACTTACCGCATCGAACTTCCCAGTATGAAGGTAATCTTCCTCCAAAATGATACTACCTTTTGTACCAATTAATCCGATCCGCTGATAAGCTCCAGGGAAAACAGCAATCGTAGCCTCTATCGTCCCTACCGCTCCGTTTTTAAACGAAAATCAGTTTAAGTGACATGGAAATCATCATATATATAAAACTTTAATAAAATATTTCGTCAAAATGGAATGAGAAATATGGAAAAAATTAGTGTTTTTTTTTCTTAAGTTTGACATCTCTAATATAACCCTAATTTATAATGGACGTAGAAAACAGATTGATCATTGCTTTAAAATCGGGCGACGAATTTGCTTTCAAAACCATTTACGACAAATATTCCAATAAAATTTTCGATTGCTCTTTCTTTCTTCTCAAAGATAAAGATTGGAGTGCAGATATTGTACAAGAGGTTTTTATCAAACTCTGGAACTACAGAACCAACCTCAGTCCTGATAGTAATTTATGGTCTTTCTTATATGTACTCACAAAAAGGCTCTGCTTTAACCGACTCAAAGAAATTCAACGAGATCATAGCTCCTTTGATCGTATACTAAAAAGTTCCACCTTAGTAACAGACAGTTCACATGATATTTTAGTGGCAAAAGACCTCGCATTTCATTTACAAAAAGCCCTAGATCAACTTTCTGATAGACAGCGAGAGATATTTGAACTAAGCAGATTTGAAGGTCTATCTCATCAAGAGATTGCACAACGGTTGGAAATTTCCCCCAATACAGTTAAAAATCACATGGTTAGTGCACTTAAACTTGTTAGAAAATATGTTTTACATGTTAACTGCTTAGTACTTCTTTCTATTATTGATATTTTATAAAAAATGAGTGCTATTATTACCTCATTGAAATATCGAACTAGGGGCTACATCATTTTTCTAATTACGTTACTATAAGGATTGAAAAGTATGAAATGTGCTAGCAGCATATATTTAACAAAATTAGAGTAATAAAAAAATAATCTAATTCCAATACAAGAAATGGGATTAATAATTCACGAAAAACTCACAAGCAAATTGATAAATAAAACACATGTATTTTCACTCAATAAGTTGTTAACGCCCAGGCCTCAAATAGAATGTTAACGCTTATTTAATAAAAAGTCATTTTTGACTAGTCCTATTTCGCTAGTTGTTTGTTCCTATTATAATAAAGTCAAGAAAAAACGCTTATTATAAAGCTATTATTATATATGAATAAAGAAAGGTTTGAATATCTTTTATTCCAGTATTTGAACAACTGCTTCACAGAATCAGAGTTAATCGAGTTTTTAGATTTGCTAAAAACGAATGACTTGAAAGACTTGGATCAGCTTGTCGACCAACAATTGAATAAACATCTTAAAGATAATCTAGCGGCAAAACACAAATTTGAGAAAGACTCGACCTTTGCGGCTATACAAAGTCATATCAAGCAAAAACCTGTCTCAGAAGAAACAAAGCACTATACTTTCCCTATACGTTGGGTAGCTGCTTCAGTGGCAATATTGTTATCAATTGCTCTTTTTTGGGTCTACACAAACATAGATAGCCAATCTACAGCCTATGTAATATTTGACGACATCGAACTTCCCGAAGCCAGTTCGCCAACCGTCACACTAGCCGACGGCACAAACTACTGCCTTTCAGAGATGGACGCTAATGCGTTACTTAATTTAGGTATCAGCCTGACAAACAATGCCGACGGGTCGGAAACTTTTCAGGTTTTGCCTAGTACCAATGGAGTATCAGAACAACGTACTTTTCACGTTCCTAAAGGCACCTCATCGGTACTTATGATGCCTGATGGCAGCAAAGTATGGTTGAATTCAGGTTCTAAACTTCGGTATCCCAGCGAGTTTTCAAAAAACATACGTCAAGTGGAATTAGAGGGGGAAGCCTACTTTGAGATTGCCCACAACAAAGCTTCTCCTTTTGTCGTGAAGAGTGCCGAAACGCATATCAAAGTATTGGGCACCGAGTTTAATGTGTCGAACTATCTCGAAGCCGATAAAACCTTCACCACTTTAGTATCTGGAAAGGTAGAAATCAACAATAATCGTAATAAGACTAATTTAAGCCCTGGTTTACAATCGATAACCAGTAAAAACTCGTCAAAAATACAAACTAAGAAAGTCAATACCAAAATGGTAACAGCCTGGAAAGAAGGATATTTCAACTTTGACAACGATGATATTCGAACAGTATTAACAAAAATCAAATCATGGTATGACATACAGGGGTTTGAAATAAAAGATGAGACATCCGACCAATTTACTGGTTCGATCTTAAGAACGCATAAATTATCACACTTACTTGCACAACTCGAAAAAACATCTAATTACAAATTTAAAATTAAAGAAGGGAGGGTACAGGCTATGGGCCGTGAATAATACTTATAACAAAACAACCTTAAAATTAATAAATCATAATTATATAGAATAAACTTAACCTAATGTATAAAAACCATCTTCATTATCGGAATCGATCGATAAAGCTTTTTAGTAAAGATAGTTTACGTATTAAAATTATCTCATTAGTTTTCCTAGCCTTTTTTTTCAAGGCTCAGGCAACTACTTACGGGCAAAAAATCACAGTAAAATTACGCAATGCATCGTTGACTGAAATTTTAGCTGCTATTCAGAAACAAACAGGATATGACTTTCTTTACAACAGTAGCTTAGGAAAAGACCTTCCGAAAAAAAACATTGACGTCAACAATATAGAGCTTAAAGAAGCTTTAACCACGTTGTTAACACCATACCAACTGGATTTTGAAATTGATCAAAAGATAGTTGTCATTAAAAAGAAAAAAGGCAGTGCTAAAGCGAGTAGTGTATCTAACCCTATTGTTAAAGAAAACCTAAGCATAGAGGTCCTTCAGCAAAGAACTATCAAAGGTACGGTTACTAATGAAACTGGCGAGCCTGTTCAGGGCGCTACAGTAGCAGTAAAAAGTAGTTCGGCATCTACCTCATCAGACGAAAACGGGGATTATTCTCTCAATATAAACAGTAATCATACAGCGATCACTGTATCGGCAGTTGGCTATGCTTTGGCAGAAGTTGCTATCGACTCACAAAACACCATTAACATCATCTTACAGTCGTTTATATCAGATTTAGACGAGGTCGTCGTTGTCGGCTACGGTACGCAAAAGAAAGCCACTGTTACAGGGTCGGTTGCTACAATCGGAACAGAAGAGTTGGCGAAAGCTCCGGTTTCTAACCTAAGTAATGCTTTGGTTGGTCGTATGCCGGGTATCCGTGTGCAAAATACAGGTGGTATTCCTGGCTCGGAGTCCACTGTAGATATTCGTGGCTTTGGCCAGCCTTTGATCTTGGTTGACGGCATTGAACAACCAGGTTTCCAGATTGACCCAAACGAGGTAGAGAGTATATCGGTATTGAAAGATGCCGCTGCTTCGATTTATGGGGTGAAAGCCGGAAATGGAGTTTTGCTTATCACTACAAAAAAAGGTAATGCAGGCGCTGCTAGAATTGCCTATAACGGATCGGTTGCTTTGCAAAATTTCACTTCTTACCCTAAAATGGTGAACGCTGCTCAATATGCGGAGCTGATTGACGAGGACGCAATGAACCGTGGGAATGCACCTATTTACGGACCGGAGAAGCTTCAGCTTTTCAAAGAGGGAGCCGACGGCTACAAGAGTTACGACTGGTTTGATATTTTGACACGTGATTTTGCTCCTCAAACACAACATAACGTAAACATTTCAGGTGGTACAGAAACCAGCCGTTACTTCACTTCGGTAGGCTACACCAAACAAGAAGGTATGTACACAACCAAAGATATGGATTTTGGTCGTTACAACTTCCGCTCAAACTTGAGCTCTACGATTGCAAAGAACTTGACTGCTGATGTGCAGGTAAGCGGACGTGTGGAAAACAGACAAGCTCCTTACGACGACGATACCTTTATTATTCACGGTGTGACGCGTATGTTACCGACGATGTCACCTTATGCAAACGACAATGATCCTTCATACTATGGTTTGACAAACTTCCAAAACCCGCTAGCTAGATCGGACGCCGAATACTCGGGCTATAGAAGAGGAAAGAAGAAATTGTTAAATACACAGTTTTCTTTAAAATATGATATACCTGCTGTAAAAGGTTTGTCGGCTAAAGCTTTATTTTCGTACTTAACGAGAGTAGAAGAAGATAAAAACTTTGCGAAAGAGTTTTTCCTATACGAACATGATAGCCAAAACAACATTTATAACAGGGTATTTACGGGCAACTCGCCTTCAAGCTTAGACCGACGTACTTACACCAGCGAGCAGAACCTACTGCAATTCTCGTTGAACTACAATCGCAGTTTTGACGACAAGCACAACGTGTCAGCCTTAGCGCTTTTCGAGCGACGTGAAGACAAAGACGACTTTGTACAAGCATACAGACAGTTTGACATTGACGCTTTAGAACAGATTAACGCAGGTAGTGATATCAATAAAAATAACAGTGGTAATGAGAGCGAAATAGCTAACGTATCGTTTGTGGGGCGTGTGAACTACGACTATATGCAGAAATATCTGGTAGAATTGGCTTTCCGTGAAGACGGTTCTGCCAAATTCCACAAAGACAACCGTTGGGGCTTCTTCCCAAGTGCATCCTTAGGCTGGCGCTTGTCAGAAGAATCATTCATCAAAGATAACATGACGATCTTCGACGACTTGAAGCTTCGCTTATCCTATGGTAAAATGGGCGACGACCGTGGAAACAACAATGAGGTAAAAGCATTCCAATATTTGACAGGTTATAATTATCCTGGAGGATCATCGTATATCTTCGGATCTGACGTGATACAGAGTTTAAACCCAAAAGGCTTACCGAACGTTGCGTACACTTGGTTTACATCAGAGATTTTCAACTTAGGACTTGACGCTTCGTTCTGGAACAGAAAATTAGAAGTTACTTTCGATGCATTCTACCGCAAGCGTAAAGGCTTATTAGCTTACCGTACCCTTTCGTTGCCTAACACATTTGGTGTCTCATTACCACAGGAAAACTTAAACAGCGACGATTATCGCGGCTTTGAATTGAGCTTAGGCCACCGCAACCAGATCAACGAGTTCCAATATGCGATAAAAGGTAACGTGTCGTTCACACGTATTAAAGATGTGTATATTGAACAAGCCGCCCCTATCAACTCACTTACGAATTGGAAAAACAACCGTTCTGACAGATGGCAGAACATAGACTATGGCTACAAGTATGTAGGGCAATTCCAAGATCAAGAGCAGATCAACAATTGGGCTATACAGGATGGTGCAGGTAACACGACACTTACACCTGGTGACTTGATGTTCCAAGACTTAAACGGAGATGGTGTAATTGACGAGAATGACATACAGCCTATGGGCCGTAGCAACAAACCAGAAATGTATTTTGGTTTAGATCTATCAGCAACCTGGAAAAACTTCGATTTTTCAGTATTGATGCAAGGAGCAGCCAACTACTCGAGATACATGCACGGTACAATGGCGCATGCTTTGTCAAACGGATCAAGTGCATTGGAAATATTTACCGATCGTTGGCGTAGAGCTGACCTATACGATCCGAATTCAGAATGGATACCAGGTAAATACCCATCAACCTATGCTTCAGGAAAAGAGTCAAACAACAGACGTTCAAGCTTCTACCTGCAGGATGCTATCTACCTACGTGTGAAAAATATCGAGTTGGGTTACACCATCCCTACGCATATCACAAAAGAAAAAATAGGTATACACAGTTTAAGAGTTTACTTGTCTGCTAATAACCTTTTAACCTTTGACAACCTTTCATTTGGAGACCCAGAGGCACCTAGCAACGACCGCATTTTATACCCACAAATGCGAGTATATAACTTTGGTGTAAACCTTACCTTTTAAATAGAGTATACGAAATGAAAAGAAGATTTTTATATTTACTTATAGCAAGTGCCTCGGTTTTAAACTGGTCTTGCAACGACTTTCTAGATCGCGAACCCTTAGATGTTATTTCTGATGATAAAGTATGGGGCAATCCCAACGCTATACAAGCCTATATGGCGGCAATGTATGACGATGTATTTGTAGAACATCACGACTGGCAAATGAACGGCGGCTACTTGTCGCACTACACGGACGAAGCTATGCGCGGTTATTCCTGGGGATCGGCACACAACCCTACCTTTGGCGACAATTACTTAGAAAAATGGGAGTATAATAAAATTCGTAAAATAAACGAGTTTTTGGAGAAAATCCCCTCGGCAAAAATCGACCATTCTTTGATTAAACAATATACAGCAGAAGCTTATTTCTTGCGTGCTTTCAACTATTTCGTGATGGCGAAGCGCTACGGCGGATTACCTTTGGTTAAAGAAGTTCAACAATATGACGGCGATAATATCAATGATCTGAAAATTGCGCGTAGCACCGAGGATGAGACATGGTCTTTTATAAGTGAAGACCTAGATCGTGCCATAACTGACCTACCGGAAAGCCAAGACGCAGCCAACCAGTTTAGAGCAACAAAATATTCGGCTTATGCATTAAAAAGCCGTGCGATGCTTTATGCAGGCTCAATCAGCCGTTACGGAAAAGTTCAGCTAAACGGCTTAGTCGGAATACAGGAGAACAAGGCTAACCATTATTTCCAGCTTGCCATGAACGCTTCGGAAGAGATCATCAAATCAGGTCGCTATGCATTATACGAGCGTGAGACGGACAAAGCTGAGAATTTTCAAAAGCTTTTTATCGACGAGAGTATGCACGAAGAAGCACTTTATGTAAAAGCATTCTCGGTTCCTGACAAAGCACATAGTTTTGACTATTACAACGCAGCTCCATCCTTTAAAGTTGACTGGGGAACATCAACAGGTCCTACTCTAGAACTTGTAGAAGAATTTGAGTATACCGATGGACGTGCAGGCACACTGAAAGTAAAAGATGATTCTGGTACCCCCATTCAGTATAACCAAGCTGACGATATCTTTAAAGATAAAGACCCACGCTTCTTTGCTACCGTACTTTATCCGAACAGCCCTTGGCAAAATGGAGTATTGGAGATGCGTAGAGGTATCATCGATGCTAATAATGTGAAACATGAAGCTTCGTCATTTTCCGAGAAATTTGTACACGATCCTTCATATACAGTAAGCGGGAAAGACGGACTTGTTGTGCAGGGCGACTGTAGTCGCACAGGCTTCTACTTGAAGAAATATATGGATCCCGTAAATCGTTTGGATATGAACCGGTCAGGACAGAACTTTTTAGTATTCCGCTATGCCGAAACTTTACTTAACTATGCAGAAGCAGCCGTAGAATTGGGACAAGCAAGCAAAGCACTTCCTAAAGTGAATGAGGTTCGTAAGCGTGCAGGTATCAGCGAGAAATCATCGGTAACACTTGCCGATGTTCGTAAAGAAAGAAGAGTAGAATTTGCTTTTGAAAACACACGCTACTGGGATTTGGTCAGATGGAGAACAGCCACTACGGTGATGAACAACACGCAGTTTTCGGCTTTGATTCCGTGGTTGGATTACAGATCGAAGAAATACATCTTTGAGAAAGGTCAAAACACATTGAACCAAGCGAAAACATTTTTGGAGAAAAACTATTACCAACCGATCCCTGGCGTTAACCAAAACGAACTATTAGTCCAAAACCCAGGTTTATAATACTATAGCAATGATCAAAAATATAAAAAAGAAAAGCCTTACCTTAATCAGTATTTGCACAATTTTGAGTTTTCAAGCCTGTAAGCTCGACAACTACGACCGACCGAATGCAACGCTTACAGGCAAAATCATAGACGAGGAAACTAACGAACCTATGCCTACTCAAGCCCAAAACGGCACACGGATGCGCTTATATGAGTTTTACAAAGATGGATGGAGTGTTCAGCCCAACGACTTTTGGGCCAAGCAAGATGGTAGCTTTGAGAACAAAGCGGTCTTTGCAGGCAAGTATAAGGTACTGGCAGAGGGTGCATTCCATCAAATCGAGTCGATAGAAACTGAAATATCAGGTACGAAAAACTTGGATATCAAAGTTAAGCCATACATACGATTGACAATCGAGGCGACACCTATAGCAGGTGGTGTCACCTTGAGCACGAAAGTAACTCCTACACCTTCTTCACCAAAGGTTACAAACTTAGTATTTTTGGTGGGCAAAACACCTTACGTAGATAAAAGTACATTTGTGGAACGAGCGGAACAAAATGTAAAGGATTTACAAGATAACGATTTTGCTAATAAGAGCTTTTCGGAAACTTTAACGGGCAAGCTTGAAAAAGGTAAAACATACTATGTACGTGCAGGTGCTTTGGCCACTAACGCTGCCAACCATTACAATTACAGTGAGGTGCTAGAGGTAGTCATACCGTAAGGCATATGAACATGAAGAAGCACATGTAGCTACAGTCATTTTTCCCATCTTCTTAGTCGATTAGAAAAAGCTGTGGTTACATGTGTAATCTTTATAAAATTTATCCAATTGAAGCTTAAAGCCTATCTTTACAATAAACGCACAAAAGCCGTCATCACAAAGACTTGTTTTAATTGTTTCATCACCGAGAAAGATCAGCTCCGACGTATTGAGTCACACTTACGATAGCAGACACCTTATTATTTTGATATGAACACAAAGGTCAAAACCAGCATTTTTAAAACTCTTGCATTATCGTTACCTTTTCTCCTATTAGCCTTGGCAGAACTGGGCTTACGCTATGCCGATTATGGTGACAATCTGGACGATTTGTTTTTGACCACACCCGACAACAACTACCACTACTTAAACAAAAACATTTCGAAACGTTACTTTAATGGAGAACAGGCGAGCCACGGCAACGCCGAGTTTTTTAAAACTCAAAAAGACAGCAACACATTTCGGCTATTTGTATTGGGCGAGTCGGCAGCCTTAGGCTTCCCTTACCCCAATAACATTGCTTTTTCACGGATGTTAAAATATATCTTACAAGAGAACTATCCACACAAAGATATCGAAGTAATCAACCTATCATTTTCAGCGATTAACTCGCACACATTTTTAGACTTTTCAAAGCAGCTGCCTGACTATACACCCGATGGGGTGCTGATTTACGGGGGACACAACGAATATTACGGAGCATTAGGTGTGGCTTCGAGCTCGAGCTGGGGACATTCAAAGCATTTTGTACGTATAATGATTGAGCTAAAAAGTACACGCCTATATCAGATACTAGCGACAGCTTTTTTAAACCTACGTCGCAAAAGCGATAAAAAGAACAACACGCTAATGCAAAACATGGTTAACGACCAGTCTATCGACTATGAAGGAACCGTCTATCAAAGGGGAGTAATACAGTTTAAACAAAACATGCAAGATTTACTGGCTTTGTTTGAAAAAAAATCGATCCCTGTCTTTCTATCGACCGTGGCCGTTAACCTCAAAGATTTAGCCCCATTCAAAAGCTGTGGCGAGAGCGAAAGTAACTCCGCGAATTTGTACTTTAAAAAAGGAGAAGCCTATTATAAGAAAGCCAATTACAAGCAGGCAGAAGAAGCTTTTGCGAAAGCGCTGGACTACGACTGCATTCGCTTTAGAGCACCAAAAGAAATTAATCAGCTTGTACGTACTTTTGCCAAACAGTATAAAAATGTCCATTTGGTGGAGGGAGAAGCGGCTTTTAAGGCAGGTAGCGCTCATGGAATAGTGGGTAATGAACTACTCTTAGAACACGTACACCCCAATATTTTAGGGCATAAAACCCTTGCACAAACATTTTATCAATCTTTAGCGATTAACAATCTGCTACCTAAGGGAGCGCAAGTCATAAACCCATCACTAGAAGACTATCCCATTTTAGCTTTTGACTCACTCGCCGCCCATTATGCGCTGAACAAGTTGTTGCAAACATTTCCATTCTATCAAGAAGTTGAAAACGCTCGTGTAAACAATAAGATGGAGCAGATAGCGTGGGATTATAATGTGAATAAAAACTGGTATAAAAGCATGGATCAGCTCTACTCTTACGCCTTGGAAAAGAAAGAATATCCATTAATACTTCAAACATTAAAAGTGCGGATAGTGGACAATACTTACGATGCAAAATTTCAGCTACTGGCAGGCGAAGCATTAGCCGCTATGGCAGACTATGAAAGCGCCTTAGCCTACTTTGAAAAAAGCTTCAAGTTGAAACCTTCTTTTGAATTAGGACAGTCACTCGTGGTTTCGGCGCTACGTATTGACCAACCGAAAAAAGCTCTTGAATATATTCCTTATATGATTGAACACAACACAGGACAGACGGATTTTGTTGAATTAAAAACTTATATTGCAAAGGTGATCCACTTAAAGGAACTAATGAAAAATCTTAACGAGGGGCAAGAGAAAACAACAATCCAACTGGCGATTGCAGAGAATTACGATATGATCGGCAATAAAGCTGTAGCCGATCTTTATCGCAAGCAGTAATCTTAGAAAGACCTCTTATGATAGGAAGAAAACAATATACAGAGTTTGGTGTTTTAGTAGGCATAGTGGGCATTACACTCGGCTTATGTTACAAACAGCCCTTTTATATATATACAGCGCTGTTATCGCTAGTTGTAAGCCTGCTCGTTCCAATACTTCTTCGTCCATTCACATGGTTATGGTTTAAGCTCGCTTTTGTCTTAGAAAAGATAATCTCGACCTTTATTCTACTCCTAATATTCTACGGTGTTATGACTCCAGTAGCCTTTTTGCGCTCACTCTTAACCAAACAAGATCCCTTAAAACTAAAAGAGTTTAAGAAAGCTAAAAGCAGTGTATTCTACAATAGAGAACACTGCTATGAACCCCAAGACTTACATAAGCAATTTTAAAGCATATGGCATTTATTAAAGAATTTCTACAGTTTCTGCGTCTCCGTAAAAAATATTGGTTAATACCTGCCATTATCATACTACTGTTACTAAGCCTATTAATTATATCGACCCAAGGCAGTGCACTCGCTCCTTTTATTTATTCTATCTTTTAACCCACTTTTAGAATGGAGATTGTCTTAGGTATATCTGCCTTTTTTCACGATAGCGCTGCCGCCTTACTAATCGATGGAGAACTAGTAGCCGCCGTGCAAGAAGAACGCTTCAGCCGACAAAAGAACGACGAGGCTTTCCCTCATCAAGCTATAGCCTACCTTCTAACAGAAAACCGCTTATTGGGGTCAGATGTCAATTGGGTAGTTTTCTACGAAAAACCTTTCATAAAGTTTGAACGCCTCTTAGAAACCTATCATGCTTTTGCGCCCAAAGGACAAAAGAGCTTTCTGAAAGCTATGCCTTTATGGATGAAAGATAAGCTTTTCACAAAGAGATCTTTAAGCAAATCTCTCAAAAAATTGGGCATAGCTGCGCCTATACGGTTCGCCGAACATCACCTATCGCATGCTTCAAGCGCCTTCTACCCCTCGCCCTTTCCGAACGCCGCTATTTTGACGATTGATGGTGTAGGCGAATGGAGCAGCTTATCCATAGCTGTAGGCACAGGAAAAGAGATTAAAGTATTGAAAGAACTCCACTTTCCGCACTCGTTAGGACTGCTGTACTCCTCGTTTACGTATTACTGTGGCTTTAAGGTAAACGAAGGCGAATATAAGCTTATGGGACTAGCGCCCTACGGACAGCACTCCGCAACAGCGCAAAACTATATAGTTCTCATTAAAACCCACATGGTGGATATTCGAGAAGATGGTTCGTTTTTGCTCAACATGGCCTATTTCAACTATGCGACAGGTTTACGTATGGCGAACGATAAAGCTTGGCTCAAGCTATTTAAAATAGCCAAGCGCGAGCCTGGAGCACCGCTGGAACAAGCTTATATGGACTTGGCCCATGCTATACAATCGGTGACAGAAGAGATTGTTTTGAAGCTGGCCAATACGGCAAAGAAGCTTACGGGCTTATCAAATCTTGTACTAGCTGGAGGCGTGGCGCTCAACTGCGTGGCAAACGGCAAGCTGGAACGGGCTCACGTGTTTGATAAAATATGGATACAACCTGCCGCAGGCGATGCAGGAGGTGCTGTTGGTGCCGCTTTAGCGCTTTGGCATATCGAGCTCAACAAGGAGCGACAAACTCAAACCACAGACAGCATGTCAGGCTGCTATTTAGGTCCTGTTTATACAGATAAAGATATTATGTTGATTCTCCGTCGTTTGGGTTTGAAAGCTGAGCGAAAAGACGAAACAACACTACTAACCGAAGTCGCCCAACTATTAAGCCAAGGCGCAGTAATAGGTTGGTTTCAGGGAAGAATGGAGTTTGGTCCTCGAGCATTAGGCAACCGCTCGATATTAGCCGATCCACGAAACAAACAAGTGCAACGAACACTCAACCTCAAGATAAAGCATAGGGAAAGTTTTCGCCCCTTTGCTCCCGCCGTACTGGCAGAGGATGTCGTTGAACTGTTTGAGCACAGCCAAGCTTCGCCCTATATGTTGACAACAAGTATGTTGAGAAAAGAATTAAGATATCCTCTTCCGCTAGATTACCACCGCTTGCCTTGGGAAGAAAAGCTTTATACTGTACGCTCACCCTACCCGGCAATCACGCATGTTGATTTTTCGGCACGGGTACAAACTGTAACAGCAAACTCGAACCCACTATTTTATAAACTTCTTTGTGCTTTCAAAGCCCTGACTGGGCAGGGGATTTTGATCAATACCAGCTTTAATACACAAGGCAAACCAATCGTATGCAACCCAAACGATGCTTATAGCTGTTTTATTGAAACTGATATGGATTATTTAGTAATAGGCAATTATATTCTATCAAAAAAGCTGTAAATACTTAATTTATAAAACACTACCCATTTAAAAACACTTCTTTCCCCGTCTTAGCACTTTTATAAATAGCTTCAATAATCTGAACTGACTTCCTGCCTTCAGCACCGTCCACTAAAGGTTTTTTATCCTCTTCAATAGCTTCAATAAAATCTATTATCTGCATCTTATGTCCCAAGTAGCTAATATTCATAGGATCTGCTACACCTCCAGCAGTTGGCAAAGAAGAATACTGTTTTTTTATACCTTCATCCTCTACACATACCGCATCAAAATCCCAAGTATGAAGGTAATCTTCCTCTAAAATAATACTTCCTTTTGTACCAATTAACTCGATCCGCTTATAAGCCCCAGGGAAAGCAGCAGTCGTAGCCTCTATCGTCCCTACCGCTCCGTTTTGAAAATTGAGCATAGCTACCACCGTATCCTCCACCTCAATGTTCTTATGCAATATATTGCGGACTATAGAATGCACTGAGGTAACCTCGCCTGCAAACCATTGCAAAAGATCAATAGAATGTATGGCTTGATTCATCAAGACACCTCCACCATCCAGCGCCCAAGTTCCTCTCCAATCTGCCGAGGTATAATAAGCAGGTGAACGATGCCATTTAACATAAGCACTGCCTAAAACAAGCTCAGATAATCTACCTGTATCAACCGCATTTTTAACAACTTTAGATACAGGGTAAAAACGAGAATGAAAAACAACACCTAACTTACGGTCATAAAGTGAAGCTGCTTCAATTAACTGGTCACATCGTTCAGATGATATTTCTAACGGTTTCTCAATTAAACAATGCTTACCAGACTGTAAACACTTTAATGCTGGTTCTAAATGAAATCCGGATGCCGTACAAATACAAACAATTGAAACCCGTGAATCTTGACTTATGTCATCCATCGATCGAAATACGTCACAATCATATCTGGTGGCAAAAGCAACTGCCTTATCAACTGTACGATTATACACACCTATAAGTTGTGCCTGCCCTATTTCAGCAATTGCTTTAGCATGTATTTCAGCTATAGCACCTGTACCTATAATAGCAATACCATAAACTTCACCGACCTTTTCGCTCATTTTATTTCCTCCCGCAATTCAGCTTCAGTAAAAGAGTTAACCCGATCTTTATATCTATTTTTCACTTTTATTATATCCTCTATCTTCACCTCGCTAGCTTCATTACTCCAATTTTTACGCAAATAACTAAATAACAAAGCTAGATCTTCATCTTTTAATTTCTCATTACTAATAATTCCGGGCATTTCTCCACTGATCTCCGGCGATTCATAAAGCTTACTATTTACAGTCACCGGACCTTTCATCCCATACAACACAATGGAAATCAAAGTTTCTTTATCCCCCGTTACCCATTCAGAGCCATTTAAAGGTGGTGCCAAAAACTCTATACCATTACCATCTTCACCGTGGCAAGCCTGACATGTAGACTTGAATATAGCAATACCATTTTTGTATTTCTTTTCTAGTTCTTTACTCTTCACAACATACTGTGCCGATTTAATACTTTCTTGCAAATTTATCCATTCAGTAAAAATAACCGCATCATCCTGTACTCCTGCCTGTCGAACCTGTTCTATCAAAACTCCCTCTTTCTGATGAGCATTAGATAGAAGTCCCTGCGCTATGGTTACAGATTCTGGAAAATGTTTCAATAACTCTACTTTTATTTGTAATGCTAGTTTCACATCAAAATTTTCGAAAACATTCACTTTAAAAGAAATGTAAGTAGCTGTTGACCTTTCTTTTGTCAACGTCATTACTTTATTTAAAAAGGCATCTAGATTTTTAGTTTTCTCTATACGTTCAAGTGCTGTAAATAACTGTTTGAGTTTTTCAGATTCACTTTCCTCAATGATCAAATTCATCAGTTCTTCATTTGAGATACCACCCATCCCCTGTAATGTCCATAAAGAATGTATATACTCCTGTAAATTTGCAGGCTGAGCTAGTCGCTCCTTCAATAAAGGAATCGCTGCAAGCATCCGATTATCAACTATTTTATGTTGAGCTCCTTCTCGCATCCAAGCATTAGAGTGTCTTAAAAGACCAACCAATTCTTTTACATTTTGTGGAAGAATAGCTTTTTGCCACTTCTTCCCTTTCGGCACTACACGGTATATACGTCCGCAATTAAGAGGTAGCTCTAGGTTTCTTTCTTTGATTTCCTCCTTAAGATAATCGGTTAAATAAGCTTTATGCTGAATAACACCTCGGTACATATCTACTACATATAAAGCTCCATCTGGGCCATTCATCAAATTAACAGGTCTAAAGCGTTCGTCATCACTACGAATAAATTCTTGCCCTTCATAAGCTTGCCTTCCAGACACCAACTCGTCATTATGCTCCAATATATTCCTTTTAACAAGATTAGCAGCAGGCTCGGCAACAAAAGCATTCTGGTGATATACCGCATCAAAAAGTCCCCCTCTATAAATCAATGGACCACAGGCAGCTGTAAAACTAGCAAGTCTCAGACTATCATCCAGAACAGACTCCATATAACCCCGGTTAACACCTGTAGTCGGACGGCTCGGATACGTACGATTATCATCTACTATACGCTCATTAAAACCTTTAATCTTTAACAAATCCGGATTATTACTTCCCAAACTTGGCAAAAAATAATCCCCTAATAAATTTTGAGAGTTATTATTATAAAAAAGTCTGCCGACATCATCTTGCGTTATACCCCACTGTCCGCGATAATGATTTTTCTCTGTAAGCCAACGATCACCTAACTTTTTATAGCGTTTATCAGAATTGGCATTATATATCCAATTATCCATACCACGCAACAGACCGTTTGCCTGATGTTCGGGGTTACCGCCACGTGCAAAATCAGGATCAACCAAAGTCTTGTTGGATGGTTTATCACCAACGATATCAAAGTACCATAAGTTTGGAGATTCAACTACTAAAACTCCATTACCTATGAGCGCCAGCGAGCGAGGTAAACGCAAAGAGTCTAAAAACACTTTTCTTGTTTCATAAAATCCATCTCCATCCTCATCACTTAATATAACCACTTTACCTGTTGGTTCATCCTCTCCTTTCCCCTCCGTATCGGGCATATAAGATGTCATTTCTACAGCCCATATTCGATTCTCATCATCAAAAACCATAGCTATAGGAGCTATAATCTGTGGCTCTGCTGCCACGAGCTGCAACTCAAACCCATCCTCAACATGTGTATACCTCATAAATTCTTGTGGACTTAAGACAGGAGCTTCAGCCAATAAAACTTCTCTATCTATAGTCGGTACTCTATCACAAGAGATGCAAAAAAAGACTATAAATAACGTACTTAATAAAAAAACTGATTTAATGACCTTCATTTGTTAGATAGCAATATGCCAGGTTTAAATTTAAAAGGTCAAGGTAGCAATAAAATAAATGTCAAAAAAGCCAAAATGATGTTACAAACTATTCTAAATAACGCAATTTTTCATATTTAAAACACATTAATATCAATGCAACTTGCGCTGTGGCAATTCAGATTTTCCTCCCTCTAAACGAGTCTTTACGTAAGGATATAGAAATACCGCAGCAAGAACTATAACAGCACCACCGTAAAAGCCCAAACTCATTGTTTCTTTTCGCCCAAAAATCAATAAAGCCAAAACAATACCATAAACAGGCTCCATGTTAGTAGTCAGTGCAACCGTAAAAGCACTCAACTCTTTCATAACAGCTACAGCCAACACATAAGCTACAGCAGTACAGCCAATCCCTAACAATAAAAGATAAGCCCAATCCACGCCTTGCAACCACAGCCCTTCATTAAACTCTCCCGTTATCGCCATAAATAAAGATATCCAGAAAAAAGCACCAAACATCTCATAAAAAGTTATAATAGTCGCACGCGTATGCTTTACCATTCTTGCGTTAAGAATAGAGAATAAACTAGCACAAAGAGCTGCTGACAGGCCAAAAATGATGCCCAAAATATATTGGATTTCGAACTTGAAAATCAAATATATCCCGAATATGATCACTACCCCTACTAAAACATCCGCTAATGAAATTCTCTTTTTGTTTATAAGAGGCTCTAATATCGATGTAAATAAGGTAATAGAAGAAAGAGTTACTAACGTAACTGAAACAGTAGACACTTTAATCGAATAAAAAAACAGCACCCAATGTAACCCCACTACCCCACCTACAAATACAAATTGAATTAGTTTTTCACGTGTAACATGGATAGAGTCTCCTTTTATAATAAAATACACAAACAGTGAAAGCACTGCAATAAGTACACGGTACCAAACCAAATGTGCTGCCGACAGGGAAATCAATTCGCCGAGCACTCCTGTAAAGCCCCAAATTAACACAGTCAAGTGAAGAATAAGAACATTTTTATTCAATTTTAAACGCTGCATTTCTCTTATTTAGGAGCTTTATACTTTAACCAAAAGGCTAAAACAAGAAATAAAACATTAGGTATCAATATCGCAATCAGAGGTGGCAAACCGCCCTTGAGAGAAAACATTGTAGAGAACTGCACTAACACGATAAAGCCAAAACTTAAACCGATTCCTATCCCCAAACTTAAACCTATCCCCCCTCGCACCTTCTTAGAGGATAAAGACACGCCCATCAGCGTAAGAATATAGGCAGAAAACGGACCTATGTAGCGTTTATACTTTTCCAAAAGCAGGTCAGTCATCATACCTGTCCCTCGTGTTTCTTCTTTTGCTATACGCTGATTCAACTCTCTCGTATCCATAGCTGTGAATACATTATCGTAAATCTCAAAATCCCTTGGCAGCATATCCAAGGTGGTGTCTCGGACAGTACCTGCAACCATCTCCTCTCGCAAGCCATCAATCGTACGTACACTATAATCCTCTATCTTCCATTTGGTAGCTACCGAATCCCATGTGATACGTTGCGCAACGAGCTTTTCTATCATCAGGTCTCCATCAAATTTTTCTATAGAAAAATTATAGCCTATATTTCGCTTTGTATCAAAATTGTCTATATAAACATACGTATTAGAATCTATCTGCATGTGGGTAGATAGCGTCGTTGTATTGACCTTATGGGGCTTTACATATACATTTTCAAAATTCACCTTTATCTTATTCGTGTAAGGTATAATCCAAATATTAGAAATAAGTGTAAATAAAAAAATAATAGTAGCCCCTATCATATAGGGCCTCAAAAATCTGTTAAAGCTCATCCCCCCACTCAGTATCGGCACAACTTCCGTTTGATCTGCCATTTTTGATGTGAAGAATATAACGGCTATAAAGTTAATTAACGGAGTAAGCATATTTAAAAAGAAAGGAATGCTCCCTAATGCATAATACTCTAAAAACACCTTAGACATAGGTGCTTTATTCTTCAGAAAGTCGTCCAGCTTTTCCGATACATCAAAGACAACTATTACAATTATAAAAACACCTACGGTAAACACAAAAGTGCTGAGATATTTTTTAATAATATACCGATCAATGATGTTCATCATCCTAAAATAGTGAGATATGATTATAAAAACAAGCCAACTCTAAACAAGAATATTACAAACGTTGCCCCAAAACTTTCACCATCTTGTCTTTCCAACTATAGAACGTACCATCTATAATTTTCTCACGAGCCTCTTTTACCAACCAGAGGTAAAAATTTAAATTATGTAAAGAAGCGATCTGCGCTCCCAATATTTCCTGTGAACGGATCAAATGTCGTAAGTATGCTTTTGTATGAACTCGATCAACAAGTAAATCACTATCCGGATCAATAGCTGAGAAATCATCTTTCCACTTTTCATTCTTTATATTGATAATACCGTGTCTCGTAAATAGCATTCCGTTACGGGCATTACGGGTAGGCATCACACAATCAAACATATCAATACCTAAAGCTATATTTTCCAAAATATTAATAGGAGTTCCCACCCCCATCAAATAACGAGGCTTATCCTTCGGTAATATATTCGTAACAACATCCGTCATTGCATACATTTCCTCCGCAGGCTCTCCGACCGATAATCCGCCGATTGCATTTCCTGGACGATCAAAAGAAGCGATCACCTCCGCTGATTTTGCACGTAAATCTTTATAAACAGATCCTTGCACAATAGGAAATAAAGTTTGCTCATACCCATAATGAGGTTCAGTACTGTCAAACCTTTCAATACAACGCTTTAACCAACGATGCGTCATATCCAAAGATCTACGTGCGTAATTATAATTACAAGGATACGGAGTACATTCATCAAAAGCCATAATAATATCAGCCCCTATAATGCGCTGTGTATCCATCACATTCTCCGGTGTAAAAAGATGCTTAGACCCATCAATATGTGAGCGAAAAGTCACACCTTCTTCCCTTATTTTACGAACTTCAGTAAGTGAATAAACTTGATAACCTCCTGAATCTGTTAATAAAGGACGATCCCATCCATTAAATTTATGCAAACCTCCCGCCTTACTAATAACATCCAGCCCCGGACGTAAATAAAGATGATAAGTATTCCCCAATATGATTTGAGCTTGTAAGTCATTAATCAATTCGTGTTGATGCACACCTTTAACAGTACCTGCGGTTCCGACAGGCATAAAAATAGGCGTTTGAATATTTCCGTGAGCCGTTTCCAATAAACCCGCACGTGCTCTAGATCCTTTATCTTGTGCTTGAAGTGTAAATTTCATATGTGTATAACCTGTCTGTATCTATCATATGAAATATTCAAACAGACTGTTACAAGTTCATGCATCAATTACTTTCATTCGTATTTATGCAAGAAGTGTAACATGAATATTTCATATATCACTATCTATTTCTCATTGGGTCATTGCTATCTAAGGAAACAAAAACATCTCCCACAACAAAAAACCACTGCAAAAATAGAATAAAAAAACAGGAGTAAACGAGCTCCTAACAAAATCTTAACTATTTCTCCTATATATCTTAAAAGAAGAGCTTATATTTGACTTTTCTTATGACAGATATTGAATTCATTACCCGCTACATACCTTTTGCTCTACTAGGTGTATTCCTAGTAATTCAGCTTTACTATATAATTTATATTTACGGACGTCTTGCTTTTCATCGGGTAAAAGCCTTCAGCTCAAAAAATTTTCAACCTCCGGTAAGTGTAGTTATTTGCGCCTACAATGAAGAAGCTAATCTCAGTGCATTTTTACCCTCAATCTTAAATCAGAACTATCCAAACTACCAAGTAGTAGTAGTAAATGATTGCTCTACAGACGAAACTCCCTGGGTATTAAAAGAATTTACAGAACAGTACCCCGACAAATTAAAAATCGTAGAGATTAAAGAACATATACAACTTAAACATACTAAAAAATTCGCTCTTACACTCGGCATAAAAGCTGCTCAGCACGAACATCTTGTCTTCACAGATGCTGATTGTCAACCAAATTCAGAAAACTGGCTCAGTGAAATGGCTGGAGCTTTCGCTTTTAATAAAGGAAAACAGATTATATTAGGCTATTCACCTTATTTGCGCAAAGGCGGCTTTCTAAATAGTTTAATACGCTTTGAGACTACACACACGGCTATTAGCTACTTAAGCTATGCATTGAAAGGGGACGCTTATATGGGAGTAGGTAGAAATCTCGCCTATACAAAAAGTTTATTCTTCAAAGGAAAAGGGTTCAATAAACATATGCATATTAAATCAGGTGACGATGATCTATTTGTTAATCACAATGCTACAAAAGACAATGTGGCTGTCGTTATAAACCTTGAATCACAAGTCTACTCTGTACCCAAAGACACCTGGAAAAGTTATTATAAACAAAAGGCACGACACTCTGGCGCTTCAGTCTTATACAAAAAAAGGCATAAAAAGATGTTAGCGACACAATTAATATCAGCCATGTTATTTTACCTGATGATTGTTTTATGTTTAACACTTTTTCCTAACCTCTGGTTTATTCCACTATGTATTTATTTAATAAGATATTTAGGCCAACTTATAATTTTTGCAAAAATATATAAAAAACTGCAAGTCATTGATTTGTTAATCTGGTTACCTTTTTTAGATATTTTCTATTACTTCTATATTTGCTTTAACGGTTTATTTAATCGCAACAGCAAAAAGACAACATGGAGTTAAACCCCTTCTCTCAAAACAAAACAACTATGACCCCTTCGGTAGACATCATTTATAAATATTTTCCTGATCTTACTGTCATCCAAAAAGAACAATTTGCACAACTTGCGGAATTATATTCTTATTGGAACAACCAAATTAATGTCGTATCCCGAAAGGATATGGATAGCCTTTATTTACATCATGTTCTACATTCGTTAGGTATCGCAAAATTTATCGGGAAATTTCAAACAGGTAGCCGCATTCTCGATGTAGGAACAGGAGGAGGATTCCCGGGTATCCCATTAGCAATTATGTTCCCTGATGTTCATTTTCATCTGGTAGACTCTATAGGTAAAAAAATAAAAGTAGTACGGGAAATTTCGAATGCCCTTGGCTTAAAAAACATAGAGGCGGACCACATACGAGCAGAACAACTAGACTATACCTATGATTTTGTTGTTTCTCGAGCAGTTACCCGTTTAGGCGATTTTACAACTTGGATCAGAAACAAATTTGAAAAGCAAGATAAAAATGCTATCCCAAACGGGATTTTATATTTAAAAGGCGGTGACTTGCAGGATGAAATCAAAGAGTCTAAGCTAAAAGTAGAACTACATGCTTTAGCAGACTATTTTGAGGAAGACTTCTTTCTCACAAAGTACGTACTATACGCCCCCATGTAAGACAAAAGTTCGGGTTATAATCAAAAGTTCAAGTTAACGAAATTATAACCTGATCTTATCCATTAATACAGAAATAGAATCTAAGAAACTCTTCTCTCGCTTTAATACATAGGCGACCTGCTCATAATGTGTAGCTTTTGATATCCAAGCATAACTAGGTTTTGCATGAATGACAAACAAACGCAGTGTGTCTCCACTTAAATGAGAATACTCTTTAATTAAAGGTTCCCACATTTCGTTCACTAGGTCCTGCTCATACTCTTTATCAAATAACTTTTGTAAGTGCCGACTCCCCTTTCCTCTTCGACTTAAGTGATTATATAACTTCTGTATATTCACAGCCAAGCCTCCTGAGGTTGGTAAAGTCACCATATTTTTATTATCTCCCAAAAAGTAGATTTCCTTATGATTTTCCTTTTTCAATTCGTACTCCTCCAAAGGGGATAACTTACCTCTCGTGACTACAACAGTATCAATAACGAGTGTATCTTGTTTTAAAGTATCCTGATCACCTTTTTGCATTAAATTACTGGGCTTTGTTAAGGCAATAGTACAATACATCAAGAATATAATAAAAAAAACAAATAGTTTACACATGCACTAGTGATTTAGTGACTAATGTAGAAAAAACTCACTTTACCACTAAATGCTTTAACTTTCTTTAACGGCACAAAAAGCCCACTATTCTTAATCGGCGCTATTTTACTGCACAACTCTTGCAATGGCATCACCTATAGCATTCACCTCTTCATCCATTCCAAACATAGGCAAGTCTGTTTCTGGGTTTAATTTAAGCCAATTCGTATCCGTATCTCTAATAATTTTAACATACTCGACCCCATCTTTAAAAACCAAGTAAACATCTGTTTCTTCAGGGAAAATAGCATAAACAATATCGCCAATTTCTACATCAAAAGGTTCTTCTCCTCCTTCTAGTCTCATAACATATCTATTTTATTCACTCAAAGTTAGTTTATTTATATAAATTAACTATTTTTAAGTTTCCAATTATGAACAAACTACAACAAATAGCACTCACCCAGATAAAAGGTGTAGGTCCTAAAACAGGACGTATGCTACTAGAATGTTTTGGCTCTCCAAGTAATATTTTCTATGCTACTAGAGCCGAACTACACAATATTCCTGGGTTACCCAAAACAACGATCGACGCTATACTATCCAAAGACTGCTTACATAAAGCAGAAGAAGAAATGAATTTCTTAGAGAAAAATCAAATCCAACTGTTATGGATAAACGACACAGAATATCCCACTTTATTAAAACAATGTGATGATGCTCCCCTCATACTTTATTTCAAAGGACAGATTAGTCAAAAGCTTCAAAAAAGTATTAGCATCGTGGGTACAAGAAATGCCACGCCCTATGGTAAGCGGCTCTGTGAAGATTTAATCAGTTCTCTACAGGGTATGGATATACAAATCGTCAGCGGGCTTGCTCACGGTATCGACAGTTACGCACATCGAGCTGCATTGCGCCATAATATACCTACCATTGGAGTCTTAGGTCATGGTCTGCAAATGGTTTACCCTGCTGCAAATAGAGATCTAGCTGCACAGATGACATATAATGGAGGTGTTATAACAGAATTTTCTTCAACCACAAAGCCCGAACGCATGCACTTCCCTGCAAGAAATCGTATTATAGCAGGTATGTCCCATGTAACCATCGTCATTGAGGCCGCTATAAAAGGAGGGGCTCTTATTACTGCTGAAATTGCAAACAGCTACCATCGTGACGTCTGTGCTTTTCCCGGCGCGGTAGGACAAACTTACTCAGAAGGGTGTAACTACCTCATTAAGACAAATCGTGCACACCTCATTCGTCATGCTGATGACCTAATTTATATCATGGGCTGGGAGCAAACCTCAAAAACAAAAAATATACAATTAAGCTTACCTACAATTTCTTTATCGGCTGATGAACAGAAAATATACACATTCATGGCAACGAAAGGACATATTTCCTTTGATGATATAGCCCATGCTGTAAACTATCCTATCAGTAAACTCTCATTAATACTGCTACAAATGGAAATGAATGGACATATTATATCACTGCCCGGAAAAAGATATCAAATAGTAAAGTAAGCAAAGACCTAGACGAAATTAACCAGAAAGTTTGCAACGCTTGATTAAAATTCACTTTTCCAATCTATTTAAAATGCATAACAATTATTTTTTTAATAAATCAAGGCCTTCTTATACAAAAAAGGGATGCTAATAAAATTTTTTCTAAAAGAAGTAAAATGCAGAAAATCCCCCCCGTCCCCCTCCTAACTCTCCGGTGTAGTTTACATAAAATATAGCTCAACTGCTTAGCAGAGTAGAAACCCATCCTTATTTTACATTTTTATCGACTCATAATCAATCTAATAAACTAAGCTTTGCAAATAATTTTCGGAAAGCAGTTTTTTTTGCTACTTTTGTGATGGGCAAGTCTCCTACGACCAGCTCCCATTGACTCCCCCAGGTTGGGAACAAAGCAAGGGTATTTGGTTGAGCGGTGCGATAGGATAAGCTTGCCCTTTTTTAACCACCCCATCTACGATAAAGCCGTAGGACTGAGTTTTACAAGAACAACTCTTCTTATTTTTCCAAACAAAACATTTTTCTCATAGCAATACCGTTAAAAATTCGCATATTTTGATATTTTCATTTCAACTTTTCAGTTAACAACAATATTTTTCGTTAATTTGCATTTCGAATTAACGAAAACTTATGAGTTGGTTTAAAAGAAGCACAGCAGGAATTAATACGGCTACAGAACATAAAAAGGAAGCGCCGGACGGAATGTGGGAAAAATGTCCTAATTGTAAAAAGCCCCTATTAAATAGTGAGCAGATTGAAAACAAATACGTTTGCCAATATTGTGACTATCACATTCGCATTGGATCAGCTGCTTACTTCTCTATACTTTTTGACGACAATAATTACACAGAATTGTTCGCAAACTTAACGTCAGGTGACCCACTAGAATTTGCAGACACAAAGCCTTATCCTGTCCGCTTAGCGGATAGTCAGGCAAAAACAGGTCTAAAAGATGCTATTCGTTGTGGTCATGGAAAAATAAATGATCAGGATGTCGTAATAGCCTGTATGGACTTTACATTTATTGGAGGCTCTATGGGATCGGTTGTGGGTGAAAAGATTGCTCGCTCTATCGATTACTGTTTAGAACACAAGCTCCCATTCATGTTAATATCAAAGTCAGGAGGTGCGCGAATGATGGAAGCTGCATTCTCCTTAATGCAGATGGCTAAAACATCGGCTAAACTTGCTTTATTGGCAAAAGCTAAATTACCTTATGTTTGTTTACTAACAGATCCTACAACAGGTGGAGTTACCGCTTCCTATGCGATGCTAGGCGATATTAACATTGCCGAACCTGGAGCATTAATTGGATTTGCAGGTCCACGCGTGATTAAAGAAACTATAAAAAAGGATTTACCGAAAGGCTTCCAAACATCTGAGTTTGTATTAGAACATGGATTTCTAGACTTTATCGTCGACAGACGTAACTTAAAAAATAAAGTAGCTAGCTTTTTACGACTAGTCAAATAATATAAATATTAATGAGAAAAATAATAAAAGGTGTTTTATAAAACACCTTTTATTATTTTATAAAAATCTTCCCACAAGAAAACACCTAAGCTCCCACATTTAAAAGAGATTATTCTTAAATATATTTTCTATTTTTAGATCTAACAAATTAAATCTCTATTATGTCAACCAAAATTAAAACCATCAAAGCAATAGTTTACGCACTGCTACTGATTATCACCCTACCTACGCACGCACAACTTAGACTTCCGAATCATTTTTCCAATGATATGGTTCTCCAGCGCGAATCTGATGTATCGGTATGGGGATGGGCCAATGCTACAACCGAATTAAAAATTAAAGCATCTTGGCATCCCGACACCATTAAAGTAACAACTAATGGTGAAGGCAAGTGGACTACAAAAATATCAACAACGATTGCCGGCGGTCCACACAACTTATTAATAAAGAGCAGAAACGAATCCATCCAACTGAATAATATTTTATTAGGCGATGTCTTTCTTTGTTCAGGACAATCGAACATGGAATGGGGAGGTAATCAAAACCTAAAAGAGATCATCGATGAACTTCCTTACGCATCGAACCCAAATATTCGACTATTACAGATTAGTAGATATGCAGCCAATACGCCACAAGAGGACATAAAAAACCAATGGACAGAACTCAATGAAAAAACACTTAAACCTTTCTCAGCTATAGGCTATTTTATTGCCAAAAAATTAAATAAAGAAACAGGTATACCAATAGGTATTATTAACGCTAGTTGGGGAGGCACATCGGCAGAAGTCTGGACATCCAAAGATGTTTTTGATCAGGACGAAGAATTAAAGAGTTTTGCGGATCAGATAGAAATCAGCCCCTATTGGCCTACAAAAACTGGAGCTTTGTGGAACAGTATGCTAGCTCCACTAACCCCATTTAATATTAAAGCAGCTTTCTGGTATCAAGGAGAAAGTAACGTAGGAACATGGAAAGGCTATGATAAGTTAATGCAACAGATGATCAAAAGTTGGCGCAAAGCCTGGGATCAAGATTTTCCTTTCTACTTTGTCCAGATAGCTCCTTTTGCATATAACAATACAGATTCCCCTAAAGCGGCCCTATTAAGGGAGCAACAAAATAAAACGGCCCTAGCTCTTCCTAAAGTTGGAATGACAGTCGTAACCGACTTAGTTGATGATATTAAAGACATTCATCCTATACAGAAACAAGCCGTAGCAAATAGACTTAGCGACCTTGCCCTAGTTGAACTCTATAATGTATCAATAGACGACTATAAATCTCCGATTTATAAAAGCCATAAAATACAAAACAACAAAATTGATATCGATTTCTATTACACCAAAGGCAACTTAATATGTCCTGACCAAATTATCTCAGATATTTATATCGCAGGGGAGGATCAGGTTTTCCATCCCGCCAAAGCCACAATAGCAGGGAGCACCATCAGCGTGAGTTCAACAGTAGTAGAAAACCCTGTGGCAGTACGTTTTGGTTTTTCAGAAACAGCAATGCCAAACTTATTTAACGCTCGAGGATTACCTGTTTCCCCCTTTAGAACGGACAATTGGACAAACTAAAAATAATGGAAAAAGGAATAATATTTCCTTTGTTTTAAATAATGTTTATTAGACTCATTGTGATAAGCTTCTCTTTCGAAGCTTATCCTTAAATAAGCCTGCTGAAAGTCTCGGTATTTTATATAATGTAATACAAACTCAAGAATATACAACAAATAGAAAAACAGAACACCCAACTCCAATGCCTGGGATAAATGTATACGTTCGTGATTAAGTAAAATTAGATTATTTTTGTAGGACTTTTCAGCTAAAAAGATAAAGGGAAAAATAGTAACCGCAACCGCCCTCCGAGCTGAAAACAAATTCGTAAAAAATTTACTAATAACAACTACTCCTCTCATAAAACAGAACAAGTTTACGAAAACTCAAACATAGATCGTATATTTGTTTGAGAGAAATTAAGTTATGCCTTACAAAGAACGCGAAATAAACAAATTATATTACACGATGGGAGAAGTTACAGCAATGTTTGATGTAAACGCATCCCAAATACGGTTTTATGAGCGTGAGTTTGACATTTTAAAACCTAAAAAGAATAAAAAAGGAAATCGTCTTTTTACACAAGAAGATATTGCGAACTTAAGAATCATCTTCAATCTCGTAAAAGATAAGGGGTACACCTTACAGGGAGCCCGTGACTATTTACGTAGTAATAAAAACGAAGCCAAGGAAAACCAGCGGGTTATCGACTCTCTAGAACGACTTAAATCTTTTCTCATCGAAGTTAGAGACAACTTATAAATTAACGTAACTCAATCACTTCCAAATTTTCAATTTTATCCTCATTGATATCAAAACGCATTAACGTTCTGACTTGATGCCAGCCCTGTTTACCAGCTGCACCTGGATTTAAATGTAATAATTGCAACTTAGGGTCAAATTGTACTTTAAGAATATGAGAATGCCCACAAATAAATAACTTCGGAGAGTTAATAAAAATCCCCGGCTTTACCTGTGGAGCATACTTCCCCGGATACCCGCCAATATGTGTCATCCAAACATCCAATTCTTCACACATAAAACGGTCATGTTCTAAACAAACCGCACGTACTTCTTTCCCGTCTATATTTCCCCAAACGCCTCGGAAAGGTTTAAAACTCTGGAGTTGCTCTATAATAGCTACATCACCAAAATCGCCTGCGTGCCAAACTTCATCACAAGCGTCAAAATGCATAAAGACACGGTCATCGATAAAACCATGTGTATCTGAAATAAGTCCTATTTTCTTCATTTTATTACAATACTACTAAAAAGCAAGAAAAAAAGGACTTAAACATTCCTTATAAGAAGACGAATGCATCCCCTTTTCCTTATATATAACCAATCTACTCTTTTTTACCCCTAAGTTCTCTCGCGATATAGTTATTATTTTTCGAATAATATTCGAATTTTCAAAAGAAGAAATGGCTAGCTCTTCCAATAAAAACAGTTCTCTACTGCTTAGCAGTTCACAAACAATCCAGTCAGCCAGTTCCACAGGTAAAACACATTTAAATTTTCCTTTAGACGAAAGATAAAAGTCTACAAAGTCAATCATATGTTCAAAAAAAGAAAAATCACTATGCTTTGCCAAGCTTTTTCGTTCATCAGGATTACGCAAAGAGTCTGTATAGAACGGAGGGTTTGAAAAAATCAAGTCATACTTATGGTCAGTCTTAAAAGCTATGAAATCCGAATGATATGCTTCCATACGATCTCCAAAGGGAGATTTTCTAAAGTTATTAACTGCCTGCAAATAAGCCAGCTCATCTATCTCTATAGCATCAACCAAAGCTTCAGGATGCCATTGAGCAGCCATCAAGGCTATAACCCCTGTGCCAGTTCCAATATCTAAAATATATTTAAAACCATCACCATATAAATGTGCTCCTAATAAAACGCCATCCGTATTAATTTTCATTGCGCACTCGCCCTGATCTACCTCAAACTGTTTAAAACGAAATACTGCCCCCATACACTTAAATAATTTTGTGGTTAAACATAGTAATTTCTTTTATAAGAAATTTAATTTGAATACCTTAGCACTATAAAAAACACCTATGTCCAAGATTATCAGCTTTTTAATAAAAACAGTCTGTTTTACTCTTTTTTCTTTAATAGTCTTTGCTCAAGAAAAGAAGGAAATACAAAACTGTGAACAGATAATGAGAATAGCTTTGGATAAAATAACTCCACTTATTGATAAGAACGACTTTAATGATCTAGAATCTGTTCTGATGACGATACAAAGCACATGTGGAGACACCGAATTTACGCAACGACTACGTATATTAAGAGCCTTGATTGAAAAGAAAACTACGGGCGACTTAATCGCCGACTATTTTTCTAAAAAATATGTGGAAGTTTTAATTATGCGTTGGGATTATTCTATTGAAGAAGAATATAAAAGTATTTACCAAGATAATAAAAGTTATTTTAATTACGTCCCCTTGAGGCACCCTGTTGACTCCCTTATTAAACTAAAAGCAAATGCATTACTTTACTCTACCTCTTATAATTTAACAGAACAAGAACAAGAAATAATACTCTTATTTTCCGACCAAATCGAAGAATTTCAACAAACATATACACCAAGTCAAGAAAATTCACAGAGCCAAAACAACGAAAAAAACAATCAATTTTATAAAGATAAGTATGGTTTGCAAATTTATGCTGGCGTAGAGTATCCATTAACAGGTACAAACCCCGTATTTAAGACAAGCCCCACATTTGGCGTCACATTCGCATCTAAACTTTCATCGGACCTTCTCTATGAAATCGGAGCTAAGGTACGAATTAACAATAATGCCAAAACATTTGATTACCAATTATATGATGACATTGAAACCATAAATTCCTCAGCAAGCTATAGTTTTGGTGGTAATATCGGATATAAGCTTTTAGACAATGATACTTTTATACTATCTCCAAAAATAGGATTATACTGGGAGTCAACAAGTACCGGCTTATCTGAAATCATAGAAGATTATTATGATGATTATGGCAATAGTGTCCCAAATATCCGTTTCAACAATGTAAACACAATGAGAACGTCTATAGCTTTAAGCCTAATGCGCTATCTCATGAAAAAACAATACATAGGTATAGAATTAGCTTACCACTTTGTTCCCTATAATTGGGAAAAAAATCTCATCACAAGTATTCAGCCACACTACAGTAGTGCACAATTATTTTATCGCTTTTAATAAAGTACAGTTGGCACTTAATGTTTCAACACACGTTGTATTTCGTCCAACTTCATCAAAGCTTCTACAGGTGTTAAACTATTTACATCTAAGTTGTTCAACATATCACGAATCTTTTCTAAAATAGGGTCATCAATAGCAAACATTTGAAGCTGATAAGCCTGCTTTTGAATCTTACGCATACTATCTTTTATCTGCTCCCCGCCAGTCCGCTCTTGTTCCAATCGTTTCAGGATCTCACTCGCTCTACCTATAAGCCTAGGGGGCATACCAGCCAACTTCGCCACATGAATACCAAAACTATGTTCAGACCCTCCCGGTATAAGCTTACGCAAAAAGATAACCTTCCCACTCACCTCTTTGACCGTAACATTATAGTTCTTAATGCGCGACATAGATGTAGTCAACTCATTAAGCTCATGATAATGCGTTGCAAATAAAGTTTTAGCTCTAGCAGAAGGGTGATTGTGTAAAAACTCAGCTATTGCCCATGCTATTGAAATACCATCATAAGTACTCGTTCCTCTTCCGATTTCATCTAACAAAATCAACGACCGATCAGACAGATTGTTCATAATACTAGCTGTCTCATTCATCTCTACCATAAATGTAGACTCGCCCGATGATAAATTATCAGATGCACCTACCCGAGTAAAAATTTTATCAACTAATCCAATATTTGCTTCTTTAGCAGGAACAAAACAACCGATTTGAGCCATTAACACAATAAGTCCAGTTTGTCTCAATAAAGCCGATTTACCAGCCATATTAGGCCCTGTAATGATGATTATTTGCTGACTTTCTGGGTCAAGATACGTATCGTTGGTAATATAATCCTCTCCAATAGGTAAATTCTGCTCGATCACCGGATGCCTACCTCCTTTGATATCCAGCACTTTTCCTTCACTGATAAGAGGTCTAACATAATAGTTTTTCTCAGCAATGAATGCAAAATTCACAAAAACATCCAACTTCGCTATAAGTTGAGCATTCAGTTGGATCGGTTTAATATATGCAGCTATATCAAGTAAGAGCTCTGCATAAATCCTATTTTCAATTAACTGTATTTTTTCCTCTGCACCTAAAATTTGTTCTTCATACTCTTTAAGCTCCTCTGTAATATAACGCTCTGCATTGACTAGCGTCTGCTTCCGAATCCATGAAGAAGGAACTTTATCCTTATGTGTGTTTGTAACTTCTAAGTAATAGCCAAACACATTATTGAAAGCTATCTTTAAAGAGGGGATTCCTGTAGCTTCAGCTTCACGCTTCTGTATTTCTAATAAAAACCCTTTGCCGCCAAAAGAAATTTTACGCAATTTATCCAATTCCTCGTCCACACCATCAGCAATAACATTCCCCTTGTTAAGAGCTACGGGCGGCTCAACTTGAACAGTTTTTTCAATTTTGCTTCGGATTGACTCGCAAACATTTAATTGCTCCGATATTGCACGTAAAGATTGTGCATCTTCTATATCTGTTAAGGCTTTAAGCCTTTCTACTGCATAAAGAGAGTTTTTTAATTGTACAACTTCCCGGGGATTTGCCTTTTGAAGACCGATTTTTGATATTAGACGTTCTAAATCACCCACCTTCTTTATTTCTTCAGTAAGATCCTCTCGCAATGTTTTATCCTTATATAACCTATCGACAACGTTTAGCCGTTCTTGTATAGATGATAGATTTTTTAAAGGCATAACAATCCAACGCTTCAACAACCGAGCGCCCATTGGTGAAGATGTGTGGTCTAAAACATTTGCTAAAGTTATTGCGTTTTCATTTGTAGACCCAATAAGCTCTAGATTACGAATAGTAAATCTATCTAACCACATATACCTATCTTCCTCAATGCGTGCGATATTAGAAATATGCGGTAAGTTCCGGTGCTGCGCTTCATTAAGGTAATGCAAGGCAACGCCTGCCGCCACGACACCTAAAAGCATACGATCGATACCGAAACCTTTCATTGAAGTAACTTCAAAATGTTTCAGTAAAATTTCAATCGCATAATCACCTGTATAAGGCCAGTCATCAAGTGTATAGGTATAATACTGACTTCCAAAATTCTCTACAAAGCTCTTATATTGCTTTTTAGGTAAAATAATCTCAGTAGGCTTAAAACTTTGTAATAATTTATCTATATAAGTTACATTGCCTTCTGCCACTAAAAACTCTCCTGTGGAAATATCCAAAAAAGATAAACCATATTGTCCTTTTTCCCCTACCAGCGATGCTAGATAATTATTAGATTTTTGCTGAACAATATTGTCGTTGTAAGATACTCCTGGCGTAACAAGTTCTGTAACTCCCCTCTTAACAATAGTTTTCGTTTGTTTAGGATCTTCCAACTGATCACATATCGCAACGCGCTGACCCGCACGCACTAATTTCGGCAAATATGTTTCCAAAGAGTGATGTGGAAATCCAGCCAATTCAGTTTCCGACTCCGAACCATTACCACGCTTTGTAAGAACTATTCCCAAAATACCAGCTGCTTTAACAGCATCTTCCCCAAATGTCTCATAAAAATCCCCCACTCGAAATAACAATAAAGCGCCTGGATATTTAGCCTTTATAGAGCTATATTGTTGCATTAATGGGGTCTGTTTCTTCGCTTTTGCCAATCTTATGTACCTTTTTAAGTAAGTTGTAAAAATAAGGGAAATGCTCCGCATTGACAAGGCGTATTCTTATCTGTTAATTGATAAGATATTCCACCCTATTTTTCAACAGTTTCACGAAAGCATGTTTTTCTACTATTTCAAAAAAATCAAGTAGATTTGCGAGATAAAGCAGAAATAATGGCTATTATCAGATCATCCAAAAAAACAAATAAAAAACCGAAGAAAAAGCAATTCGTTTGGATCTGGCTAGTTCGCTCTCTTATTTTATTTTTTTTGTTCACTATCTTTTGGGTATTATTGTTAATTGTCATAAACCCACCGGTAACTTACTTACAACTACTTCGCGGCTTTGAAAGAAGGAAAGCCGATAAAGAGTGGAAAATCGAAAAAAAATGGCTTAATTACGAAAATATCTCTAGTAATCTAAAAAAAGCTGCCATCGCTGGAGAAGATGCTCGTTTTTTATCCCACAATGGTTTTGATACTAAAGCAATAAAAGCAGCGATCATCGAAAACCAAGAGGGAAAAAGGATTAGAGGAGGAAGCACAATAAGTCAACAAGTTGCAAAAAATGTTTTTCTTTGGCCGCAACGCTCGTGGTTACGTAAAGGCTTAGAAACATATTTCACATTATTAATTGAAACATTTTGGTCTAAAAAAAGAATATTAGAGGTTTATTTAAACGTCATTGAAATGGGGCAAGGTGTATACGGAGCCGAAGCGGCCAGTCAATACTACTTTCACAAATCTGCACAAAGCCTAACCAAACGAGAAGCTTCCCTTCTAGTAGCTATATTGCCAAGCCCTCAAAAATGGGATGCACGTAAGCCTTCAGCATATATAAATCGCAGAGCTAATAACATAGCCCGATACATAAATCACTACAAAATCCCCGAGTAACTACGGTCATACCTAATTAAGGTATTAAATGTTAATTATCAACTACATATTAGAAAAAAATCACTAACTTTATTTTGATAACCTTAACGTTATGTCATATGTTAAGTGCTTCCACTTTGTCACTGTTATCCGGTCTGATGTCAACTCATCTTTAACACCTACGTACTAGGCTCAAACACCATTGCGTCCGTGTTGACTCCAAGTCCTGTCCGTGTTCAGACCAAGTCATCATTAACGTCACATCATGAAAACCTCCAAGGCATTACCCACATAGTTACTTCTATTACACTTCCATCACCCTATCTATACTATAGCTATCATATTAAAACCTACTACTCTATTTAGTAGCGACTTGTTGAAGAAAATCAAATGAAAAACCTTTCCCAATCTCATCAGTCAGTTAATCTCATCATTTAATCAGCAGCATAAATCTCTACTACTATCTTTCCTTCCGCTGTTACTATTCCTCGATACATACCTTCTGTGTTAAAAGGCATCGCTACATTACCATCTTTATCTAACGCAATCATCCCTCCGTTACCACCAAGTTCTTCAATTTTATTAATTACATTTTTCGCAGCTTGTTCAACTCCTACGGATAAATAATTAATTTGTGCCGCAACATCATATGCCGCAACAGTACGTATATAAAACTCACCCCAACCTGTACATGAAACAGCCACCTGACTATCAGCATAATTACCTGCACCTATCACCGGTGAATCTCCTATCCTTCCATACTTTTTATTTGTCATTCCTCCAGTAGAAGTTCCAGCGGCAAGATTACCGTAATTATCCAAAGCAACACACCCCACAGTCCCGAATTTCTCATCAACAATCTTTGCAAACTCTATAGCATTAGCCTGATGATCTAATTCAGTCTTATCTGCATCACGTTCTAATATTCTTTGTAATGCTTCCCATCGAGGTTTCGTCCAAAAATAAGAGGGGGCAACGATTTCAACACCTTGTGCTTCTGCGAATTTCTCAGCGCCGTCACCAACCATCATCACATGTTCAGATCGCTCCATAACTGTTCGAGCAGCAACTATAGGATTTCTAATTGTAGATACCCCTGCAATGGCTCCCGCTTTCAAAGTTTTTCCATCCATAATAGAAGCATCCAGTTCGTTCTTTCCTTCATTATTAAAAACCGCTCCTTTTCCCGCATTAAAAAGAGGAGAATCTTCCATAACCCTAATAGATGCTTCCACGGCTTCAATACTTGTTCTGCCATCTTTTAACTGCTTATAACCGACCTCTAAAGATCTCGTTAAGACAGCAACATAAGCTTGCTCTAATGAGTCGGACATATTTTTTTTCAAAATAGTACCTGCTCCGCCATGAATGGCTAAAACAATTTTATCCGAATTATTTTGAGAAAAGACTTTATTGTGCATATTATACAGCAAAAAAAGAGAAAAAATAAAAATTAACCTTAAAATCATGATGTAGTTTCGTTTTACAAATTCAGTTCACAGCACTATTCATCCCACCAATCAGACTTCAGATCGTCAATTTCTCTTCGGTCCTTTTTAGTCGGTCGTCCTGCACCACGATCTCGTTTTAAAACAGGCGCATGAAAAACAGACTTATAAGCGTACGTTTCCTCCACAGGAGTGCGGTCCTCATAAAACTGTACAGCAGTTTTCGCATCAACACGTCGTTCCAATAATCCGGTTACAAAAACAACTTTCTTTTCAACACCTTTCTGCACAACATAAGTATCACCCACCTTCACCACATAAGATGCTTTTATATTTTGCCCATTCACCTTCACTCGACCTGCTTTACAGGCCTCCGTAGCTAAACTTCGTGTCTTAAAAATACGAATAGCCCATAAGTATTTATCGATTCTTAGTT
The DNA here is from genome assembly GCF_026711005.1 of Sphingobacterium sp. UT-1RO-CII-1. Classification (GTDB taxonomy): domain Bacteria; phylum Bacteroidota; class Bacteroidia; order Sphingobacteriales; family Sphingobacteriaceae; genus Sphingobacterium. Next base: position 281,646 of record NZ_JAPPVJ010000001.1, read on the forward strand.
TTTCAGGTTCTACACTCATACACAAAAATAACAATTCCAACTATCTTAAAAGAAACTCTGCACAATACAACAACAAGATCAGCAAATCACATCATCGATGTTTGCATAAAACTCGACTTTTTTATAAAAAACACATATTATCTATCAATTGCCTACAACTATTTCACTGTTTTTTTTAACCTTTGCATAGTAGTAACCATATTCTTACAAACAAACAAATTAAAAGAATATGCATACTCCCCTTTACCCTTCGTGTAATTACACAATGAATACTATAGTTAAATTTTAAACATAAAAAAATGGCACTACAAAAACTCCAAATACTCATCGAAGCTGCCTGGGATAATCGACAATTACTAGCTTACAGAGAGTATCAAGAAGCTATTGAACTCATTATCCAAAAACTGGACACAGGAGAGATTCGTGTAGCCGAACCTATAGGTGCAGATTGGCATGTAAATGAGTGGATTAAAAAAGCCGTTATATTATATTTCCCTATAAACGAAATGAAGGTAATAAACAACACGCCTTTTACCTATCATGACAAAATAAAATTAAAAAACAACTTCGAAGAAACAGGTGTTCGCGTAGTCCCTGGAGCATCCGCTCGTTATGGTTCCTATCTTGCCAAAGGCGTGATTATGATGCCGTCCTATGTAAATATAGGAGCTTTTATAGATGAGGAGAGCATGATTGACACATGGGCTACTGTTGGTTCTTGTGCACAAATCGGCAAACATGTACATCTGAGCGGAGGTGTGGGGGTAGGAGGCGTATTAGAGCCCATTCAAGCTGCTCCCGTAATAATAGAAGACCATGCGTTTATTGGCTCCCGTTGTATTGTGGTAGAAGGTGTTCATATAGGAGCAGAAGCTGTTTTAGGAGCAAATGTCGTCTTAACAGCTTCCACAAAAATAATTGATGTTTCTGAGAATAAACCCAAAGAATATACAGGTTATGTCCCAGCACGCTCAGTTGTCATACCTGGTTCTTACACGAAAACTTTTTCAGCTGGAGAATATCAAGTACCTTGCGCACTAATTATCGGTAAGCGAAAAGAATCAACCGATAAAAAAACATCATTAAATAATGCGCTACGTGAAAATAACGTAGCCATATAATTAGAAAAATGCAGAATACTGTTAATAGAGACGATGTCAATAAAGCCCTAGAGACATTGAGAAATGGAGGACTTATTTTATATCCCACAGATACTATTTGGGGAATAGGCTGCGATGCTACAAATGAAGAAGCAGTCGAAAAAATATATGCTCTAAAAGAAAGAGATAAAACAAAAAGCATGATTGTGTTACTGCACAATGATAATCAGTTAGCCGGCTATGTTAATGATATTCCAGAAGTAGTATACGACCTCATTGAATATAGCGAACGCCCCATTACTATCATCTATTCCAAGGCTAAAAACATTGCCCCAAATGCTATAGCGCAAAACGGCAGCGTAGGTATTCGTATTGTCAATCATCCGTTTTGTCAACAATTACTTCAACGCTTCAAAAAACCTATAATTTCAACCTCAGCTAATCTAAGCGGACAAACATCTCCTAAAAACTTCGACGAGATTGACAATAATATAAAACAAGCTGTAGATTATATTGTAGAGTACGATCAAAATAAAGAAGGTGATGGTAAATCATCTATTGTAATGAAAATAGACCCTAGTGGTATGTTTGAGTTTATACGTAAATAATTTATTGCTGACATCTACGCTTACTTAAGCTCTCTAATTGACAAATGACTATTTAGTGCTCAATGTTTCAACAACCCAAGCTAAGATGACATAGGGTTACTCTGACTTTTATTATCTTCGTCAAACATGATCAAATTAAAAACATACCCTACACAATCCATTAAAGCCTCAGACAGAATACTAACATTTGAAAGGCCTCTCGTCATGGGCATTCTTAACGTTACGCCAGATTCTTTTTTTGATGGTGGCAAACATGAAGGAATCAACCAAGCACTGTCGCATACAACCAAACTTATTGAAGAAGGAGTAGATATTATTGATATAGGTGCATATTCTTCAAGGCCCGGCGCCCCACTCATTAGTGCTACAGAAGAATTAAACAGAGCCTTACCTATTATTAAGAAGCTAAGAGAACTTCACCCTGACACTTTATTATCTATAGACACTTTCCGAGCAGAAGTAGCACAAAGATGCGTAGAGGCGGGAGTGCACATCATTAATGATATATCTGGAGGAACATTAGATAAACAAATGTTCCCAGCCGTAGCCGAACTCCAAGTGCCCTATATTTTAATGCACATGCGAGGCAAGCCAGAGACTATGCAGCAACTAACACAATACGAGGATATAGTAGAAGATGTGGGAGAAGCACTAGCAAAAAAAATAGCGGCACTACGTGAATTGGGGGTAAAAGATATAATGATAGATCCTGGTTTTGGCTTCGCAAAAACAGTAGAACAAAGTCATGAGCTATTGTATAGAATAGATGAATTACACTACTTAGGACTGCCAATTTTAGGAGGTATATCCCGTAAATCTATGATTTACAAAAAACTAGACATCACTCCTTCCCAATCACTAACTGGAACCATTGCAATGAATACACTATTATTAGAAAGAGGAGTGCATGTCCTTCGAGTACATGATGTGAAAGAAGCTAAGCAATTAATCAAGCTTTTGTATTAATAAAATTGTACTTTTATCGATTCAGTGAATCGATAAAGAAACAAAATAAACATATTTTGTTTCTAATAAATATAAACCTACATGGTTTATTAATCTAACTTATATTTTGAAAAAAACAAGAGACATTCTAACGATAGGTTTCGCATTATTTGCTATGTTTTTTGGAGCAGGAAACCTATTATTGCCCCCATTTATCGGCATGCAAGTTGGCCAACATATATGGATTACAATCCTAGCTTTTGGCCTCACAGGTATACTCTTACCCTTTTTTGGTGTGTTATCAGTTACCAACGCTGGAGATTCTTTTAATGACTTAGGCAATCGCATAAACAAAAATGTTGCTGCTATTTTGGGTACTATCATTATGATCTGTATCGGCCCCTTAATTGCTATTCCTAGAACCGCAGCAACCACCTACGAAGTCGGTATACTACCATCCTTTCCTACTAGCCAACCGATATGGACCTCTATATCTTTTTTTGCCGTTACGTGGTTGTTTTCCATAGTCCCATCTAAAGTAGTAGATCTTGTCGGAAATATCTTAACTCCTCTTTTATTACTCCTTCTTATTATACTTATCTCGATTGGAATCACTCAGCCTATCGATAATCCGGATATCTCTTCTTTATCAACAATGGATTCATTTTCTTTAGGATTCACAGAAGGATATCAAACATTAGACGTCTTAGCCTCAGTTATATTTGCTGGAATAATAATAACCGCAACCAAGTCAAAAGGCTACACGTCGACGAGTGAAAAAAACAAAATAGTGATCGCCGCAGGAGCCTTAGCTGCACTATCTCTATTAATCATTTATGGAGGTCTAATCTATTTAGGTGCAACCTCGGGCATAAATGATATTGAAATCAAACGTTCAGAGCTTTTAATACATATATCTAAATCTTTATTAGGCAAATATGGCACACTTGCCATCGCAATAAGTATAGCCTTAGCTTGCCTAACAACTGCAATAGCTCTCACTTCAGCGTTTGGGACCTTCTTTAATCAACTCACACAGAACAAGGTTAGCTATAAAGTATTAGTTACTATATGTTGTATATTTTCATGTGGGCTTTCCATAGGTGGCGTTGACACAATCATACAGTTTGCTTATCCGCCATTAGCTTTTGTCTACCCTATTGTTATTACTTTAGTTTTATACTTTGTCATATTCGGTCAAATTATAAAGTCTAAAGCACCTTACATAGGCGCCTTAATCGGCTCTACAATAGTAGCCTTATTGGGTCTCTTAAAAGCATTAAACCTGTTAAGTGAAAAAACATTACAACTGTTAAATTATATCCCTTTTTTTGAATATGATCTAGGCTGGGTTATACCTTCTGCTCTTCTTTTTCTCATTTTCTACATAGTAGATAAAATAAAAACATAAAGCTATAACATTAAGTCCCATAAAAAAAGGCACTCTATTCTACTTATATAGTGCCTTTTTTATGCGGTAATAATACAGAACTATCGTACCGAACTTCCTTCTTTTATTGAAGTCTTAGGATTGACAAAATCCAATCGACCATCCGTATCCTCTGCCATAAGTATCATCCCTTGAGAGGTTATACCTTTAATATTTCTAGGCTCTAGGTTTACTAAAATGGAAACTTGTTTACCCACGATATCTTCTGGACTGAAAAACTCGGCTATGCCTGACACTATCGTACGCTGATCTATCCCCGTATCAACTTTTAATTTTAAAAGCTTTTTCGTCTTAGCTACTTTCTCTGCTTCTATAATTGTGCCGATTCGGATATCCATCTTCAAAAAATCGTCATAACTAATATTAGGTTTGGCCGGTTCAACAGTTGTTGCTTCTAAAACATTTAGCGCTTTAGCATCCGCCAGTTTCTGCAACTGAAAAGCAACCTGTTCATCCGTTATTTTCTCAAATAGCAATTGGGATTCCCCCAATTTATGTCCATTTTCCAGTAGTGAGTCACTACCTACTTTGTTCCAATCCTGCGCTTGCAAATTTAACATACTTAAAAGTTTATCTGCAGTTTTTGGTAAAAAAGCTTGTGCTATTAAACTCAAATTAGCAACAATTTGAGCTGCAACATAAAGCACAGTTTTCACACGCTCTTCATCCTCTTTATAGATTTTCCATGGTTCCTCATCCGCAAGATATTTATTACCTAAACGGCCAATATTCATAAAATGACTTAAAGCTTCACGAAAACGATATTGCGTTAAAGATTTTTCAATTTCTTTAGGAAATTTTTCCAACTCGGCTAATATAGTCTGATCGTGATCTGTCAGTACCGACCCAATACTTACTAGACCATTAAAGTATTTATGCGACAACACCATTACCCTGTTAACAAAATTACCCAAAATAGCAACTAACTCATTGTTAACACGTGCCTGAAAATCTTTCCAAGTAAACTCACTATCAGATGTCTCGGGAAGAATTGAAGTTAATACATAACGTAGTTCGTCTTGTTTACCTGGAAATTCTTGTAAATACTCATGCAACCATACAGCATGGTTTCTCGAAGTAGATAATTTATCACCTTCTAAATTTAAGAACTCATTAGCAGGTACATTTTGAGGTAATATATAATCACCATGCGCATGTAAAATGGCAGGAAATATAATACAATGGAATACAATATTATCTTTACCTATAAAGTGTATCAGTGTAGAGTCTTCCTCAGGATTTTGTTGTGTTTTCCAGTAATCCTCCCAGTTTTTACGATTATCTAACGCCCATTGCTTAGTCGCAGAAATATAACCAATAGGAGCATCAAGCCATACATATAGTTTTTTACCTATAGCTTCTTCTAATGGCACATCCACCCCCCAATCTAAATCACGTGTCATTGAGCGAGGTTGCAACCCAAACTTCAGCCAAGATTGACACTGACCAAAAACATTCGACTTTAAAACATCCTTCTTACCTTCTATTAACCAATTTTCCAACCACGGTTGGTATTTATCTAAAGGAAGATACCAATGCTTAGTTTCTTTTAAAACTGGTGTCTTTCCACTCAATGTAGACTTAGGGTTAATAAGATCTGTAGGGTTTAACGATGTACCACATTTCTCACATTGATCGCCATACGCCCCTTCACTATGACAGTGTGGACAAGTTCCCACAATATAACGATCTGCTAAAAATTGATTAAATTCTTCGTCATAATATTGCTCCGAAAATTTTTCAACAAATTCTCCTTTTTCATACAGATTGGTAAAGAACTCCTGCGACAATTCATGATGTATCTGTTCTGAAGTCCGGTGATAAATATCAAATTGAATTCCAAATTCTTCAAAGCTTTCTTTTATCAACGCATTATACTTATCTATAATCTCTTTTGGAGTAACCCCTTCTTTTTTTGCCTTTATTGTAATAGCAGCACCATGTTCATCTGAGCCACATACATAAACAACATCCTTATTCTTCAAACGCAAGAAACGGACAAAAATATCTCCTGGAATGTATGCACCCGCAAGATGACCTATATGCAATGGACCATTAGAATAAGGCAATGCAGATGTTATTGTAAAACGATTTTTGGATAAAATACTCAACTTATGGTGCTTTTTAAATTAATAAGAATAAATAAACCTGTCTTTGAACAGTTTATTTCACAAAGATAACGCAATTTGCAATTAAAATGCAGCTTACTAATGAAAAAAACAAGTTTTAGAGAACAAGCTAAATAGCTATTTTTACAGGAAAAATATAAAATCATTATAACCCATTTCTTGAACTAACACCAACAATATCACAAAAAACATAAATAACAATATCCTATACCCATAGTAAGATTATTTTAAATAAATTAGCTCTCCACAGATTATATAAAAATGAAAACACCCGACTTTCTCAAAAAAGGAGACACTGTTGCTATCGTATGTCCTGCCAGCTATATTAAAGATCATATAAAAAATAGTTTATCCATCTTAAACAGTTGGGGGCTAGATGTAAAAATTGGAGAAACAGTAAATGCCCAGCATCATCAGTTTGCCGGGACAGATAGATTAAGAGCGTCTGACCTACAAAATGCTTTAGATATGCCCAATATTAAAGCAATCTTTGCAGCTAGAGGTGGCTACGGAACCGTCCGGATTATAGATGACATAAACTTCACCAACTTTGTAAAAAAACCAAAATGGATTATAGGTTTTAGCGATATTACTGTTTTGCACAGCCACATACATCATAATTTCAATATCCCTACAGTTCATGGACAAATGCCAAAGTCTTTTGATAACAGTACACTCGAAGCCCTTGATTCATTAAGAGACACTTTATTTGGCAATATTCAAATTTTTCAACACAAACAAACTGTTTTTCTTAATCGTCCTGGTATTGCGGAGGGGCAAATAATTGGTGGCAACCTTGCTATTCTTCATAGCCTAATAGGGTCTCAATCCGACATGAATTACGAAGGGAAAATTCTATTTATTGAAGACGTTGGAGAAAAGATGTATAATATAGACAGGATGTTGTGGACATTAAAAAGAGCAAATAAACTAGAAGGTTTGGCCGGTTTAATAATAGGATCTTTTAGCTCGATGAAAGACAGTACCCCATCTTTTGGTCAGTCAATAGAAGAAATAATTTTAGAAAAAGTACAAGAATATAGTTTCCCAGTGGCTTTTCATTATCCAGCAGGACATATAGAAAACAATCATAGTCTAATATTGGGCAAACAAGTAAAAATGCATGTTGACAAACACGAAATAAAAATCCTATACATATAGTTGCCGCAACAACATAAGGCATTAATAATTCTCATTCAATATTTTAAAAGCTACTCTACTCTAATTAACCAAACATATATATTTACCCCAAAGCCACCAGGGTTAAATCCGAAGATTAAAATCGCTTTAATAACAAATTGAAATAAAAAAAGCGAATAACAAGCACTTAAAACGAAGAAAATTCCGCAAAACAACAATACAACAAACAAAACACAGTGTTTTCGTGTTAAAAGTTTTTTAACAAACTCAACATTTAGGGTAGTCTATTATTAGTATTTCTTCTAAAAAAAAGACAAATCATCAACAAATCAAGGTATTTATTCAATTCTTAGTGAAAAGAAAACATAACAACTTTAACTTACATATTCTACCTAAATTAGCACTGTAAAAACAAATTATGATATGACTATGGAAATGGAATATCCAAATCCAGTGAGTATCCAAAAGAATTTGGATGGATTGGCAAAAAAAGTATATTTCAATCTGGATGCTAAGACTCTCGTTGAACAGACCGTTCAACTAAAACAAGGTACTATAAGTGATCGTGGAGCACTTTGCATTGAAACTGGAAAGTTTACAGGACGATCGCCTAAAGACCGTTTCATCGTAAAAGATGACTCTACCAGTAAAATCATTGATTGGGGCGAAATAAATATCCCTATATCTCCTAACATCTTTGACAACCTTTATGAAAAAATGTTAACGTTTCTAAGCGGTAAAGATGTGTGGATTAGACAGTGTTTTGCCGGAGCAGACCCAGCGTATAGAATTGGAGTAACGGCGATCAACACAACCCCTTGGGCCAATTTATTTTGTCACCATTTATTTATTAGGCCAAATCAGACTGAATTACGAGACTACAAAGAAGATTGGACTATTCTTCAAATACCAGAATTCTTAGCCAACCCGGAAGTCGATGGAACACGACAAGAGAATTTTTCTATCATAAATTTCACAAAAAAGATAATTCTCATCGGTGGCACAGCCTATACTGGAGAAATGAAAAAAGGCATATTCTCGGTTTTAAACTTTATCTTACCTTATGAGAAAAATGTCTTACCTATGCATTGTTCGGCAAACGAAGGTGATGAAGGTGATGTTGCTCTCTTTTTTGGTCTTAGTGGAACAGGAAAAACAACACTTTCTGCAGATGCCAACAGAAAACTTATTGGAGATGATGAACATGGCTGGGCTGATAATACAGTATTTAATTTTGAAGGAGGTTGCTATGCAAAATGTATAGATTTAAGCGAAGAAAAAGAACCTGAAATCTATGCTGCAATAAAATCACACACATTACTAGAGAACACACTTTTTCACAAAGACAGTAATATCGTCGATTTCAATAATTCTTCAATCACAGAAAATACAAGAGCAGCATATCCCATACACTACATTCTAAATTCAAAACCACAATCCATTGGAGATACTCCAAAAAACATATTTTTTCTAACATGTGACGCATACGGCATACTACCACCTATTTCCAAATTAACAAAAGCACAAGCCATGTATCATTTTATTTCTGGATATACAGCTAAAGTTGCAGGCACAGAAGTAGGAGTTACAGAGCCACAAACCACTTTTTCAGCTTGTTTTGGACGTGTGTTTTTGCCCGATAATCCAATAAGATATGCAGAACTATTAGGTGAGAAATTAGCCAAACATACTGAGGTCAATGTATGGTTAGTCAATACAGGTTGGACCGGTGGAGCTTATGGAACCGGTAAACGAATCAGCTTAAAACACACACGCTGCCTAGTTCAGGCAGCAATATCTGGAGCATTAAATAATGTAGACTATATCCCTCATCACATTTTTGGTATTTTAGTGCCTCAAACGTGTCCAAATGTGCCAGCAGAATTGCTCAACCCCCAAAAAACTTGGAATAGCAGTAAAGCGTATGATAGAGAAGCGTCAAAGTTAGCTAAACAGTTTATAGAAAACTTTAGACAGTATGAAAACAGAGCCAATCTTGAAATAAAAAGTGCTTCTCCAAGAAGCAGCAACGTATAATAAAAGCAGCCCAAGATTTTACATCTTGGGCTGCTTTTATTAATTCTTACAGGTATAGTCCTTAAATCATTATACTATCCTAAGAAAACCTGACCATGCCAACTGTCCTTTAATGAGACTTCCCACTTAGTGGTAAATTCTTCCCCGTTAGTAAGTAAATTATTAAAAACAGTTGTTTTTTCGTTTACAATTCCTTCTCTTATCAACCGTTCAAATTGATCTCTAGAAACTAACTCAATAGGCGTGTTACTGTTTAGTCGATAAGCTATCAAGGTACGATCAAATAAATCGATATTTAACCTACTAGCTATATCTTTCAGCAAATGAACAGATTTATCAATAGAACACCCTGTAACCATTGCCTGACTTTCATCAACTTTTAAAATAATAAAGAGATTGTACTTTATCTCAAATGATCCCAAAAGCCGATCTCCATGTGCCGTCCACTGTTTTACAAACTCACTTAAATCCCCCCTTAACAACTCTAACTCATTCGCTGTAAAAAATCTATTAGCTTGATAAATCCAGACCTTCTCCATCCTAAAAACTAATTAATTACTATGAATAATACGGTGATATCATTAAATAAACTATAACTCCAGTAAAAGCAACGTACAACCACATAGGGTAAGTTATACGAGCAAGCTTCTTATGTCGCTCATATGCCCCAGCAATACCTCTAACAAATGTAATTAATACAAAAGGAATAATAATAATCGATAGCAGTATGTGTGTGATTAATATAAAAAAATAAAAATATCTAACCAAACCTTCACCTCCATATGAAGTCGAGTCGGAAGTCATGTGATACGCGACATACATTACTAAAAAACTAATAGAAAACGCTATGCAAAGTTTTATAAGACGTTCGTGCAACTTAATATTCCCCTTCTTAATCGCATACACCGCAATAATTAAAATTACTCCCGTCAGACCATTTATTGTAGCGTAAATTGGAGGCAAAAAAGATAAAGGCTTTACATCATATCCCAATTTCCTCAAATTCACACCAAAAAGAGCTGCCACAGCTAACGGTATCACTATTGACATAGCAATAATCCACTTTCGATATTTTTTCTCTACCTCTGTCATTATATTATAATTGCTTCTCTACTTTATGTATTTTATTATTTCTAATCTCTTCGATCAATTGTAACCGAATTTCATCTTCTAACCTATCCATCTCACCTTTCAAGCCTATATCATAATAACCTCGTATCCTTCTTTTAGAATCAATTAACACGATCTGATTACCCACAATAAATTTTGTTGAATCTAGCGGATCAATCATAGCATCAATCAACAAATTATCTGTAAAATACTTAAATGATAAAGTATCTGGCTTAGAGGCTATCTGCCATTTTAGATTTTCTAATCCACTGTAAGGTTTAATGAAATCAGTTAAAACTTCAGCAGAATCAGAAGCATCGACAGAAATAGAATAAAAACGAACAGTTGGAGTATGTTGAAAACGATTAGATAACTTCTCAAAGCTATTCAACATTAATCGCGAAAAAGACTGGTCTTGCGTATAAAATAAATGTACAACGCTCATGGCCGTATCGTCGTCTAAAAAGGTTATATGTTCTCCTTTATAATTCGACAATCCAATGGTATCAATAGTATGAAAAATAGTATCAGGAAACTCTCTTCCCATCTTTCTATTTATCTTACCGCTTAAAACTTTATCACCAAAAACCGGAAGAGATACATATTCATTAGCTCCAAACCTATTTAAAGCTATATATAAAAATCCCGGCACCAATAAGATCAATGCCAGGATAAATATTCTAGAATTATTTTTACGAGTATTTTTACTCTTAGACATAATTATACTTTCCTACTTAGTGTGGATAAACAGGATGCGACTGTAAAGCTCCTGCTAAAAAACCACCTTCTATCAAAAGCAGAATAATAAAATAAATAATAAATATAAAAGCTACACTACAAGTCACTATAAAGCCAGACTTTTCAAATTTTAAGTGCATAAAGTAAGCTACAATATAATAAGCTTTCATCAAGGTGAGAATGATGTAAACAACATTTACAAACATACCTTTCTGAATGATTCCCCAATGGTGAACAAATCCTAAAGCAATCAAAAACTCTAAGGCAGTAAGTGCTAAAAGGATGAAGAATATTCTCCAAATTCCTTTTTTATCCATACCTTCTTGCTCGTGCCCTACGGCTACATTATCGTTATGATGTGACATCTCTAATATTTTTTAAATAACAACAGTTATAATTATACCAAATAGAAAAAGGTAAATACAAATACCCATACTAAATCGACAAAATGCCAATAAAGACCTACTTTCTCAACCATTAAATAGGTACCACGTCTTTCAAAAGTATTATTCAAAGTCATAGACAATACAATAATATTTAAAAGTATGCCTATAGACACGTGTACACCGTGGAATCCAGTAATGGTAAAGAAAAGATTTGAAAACTGTAAAGCAGCTGTATACGATATATCTTTTGTAAAGTAAGGCGCTAATATTTCAGCTATAGCGCTTTCTTCTGCTCCAGTTGCAGGATTACGTCCAAACCAAAATCCTTGATGATGTAAATGCTGCCATTCCAAAGCCTGACACCCTAAGAACATTAGACCTCCTAAGATAGTCCACATCATCCATTTCACTACTTCTTGTTTTTGATTTCGATGACCTGCATCAACAGCTAACACTGTAGTAACAGATGACATAATCAAAATAAATGTCATGATCCCGACAAAAACTAAAGGTTGTCCAGAGTCCGTCACAAAAGGTATAGATTGAAATACCTTATCGGCATCAATCCACGTAGGTTGCGCAAACTTTTGTGCACCGTAGTAAATCAAAAATGCCGAGAATGTGAAAGCATCCGATACTAAGAAAAACCAAATCATGATTTTTCCATACTCTAAATTCCAAGGAGACTTACCACCATTCCACGGGCCGTCTTTAACCTTATCCAATTGCGATACAGTTGTTGTACTCATTTTTTACTATTATTGATTCAAAAGTAAGAAAACATAAATATAAATCCATAAAAGATCGAGAAAATGCCAGAAAATACCAGCCAATTCCATACGGAACAAGTTATCTGCAAATTTAGGGGCTCGAAAAGTCCCAATAATACATCTAACAAGTACGATCAAACCCGCAATAATATGTGCCAAATGCATACCAGTAAATACATAGACGAATGACTGAGAAGCATTATTATTAACAAAATATATCCCTCTTTCCGCAAGAACACCCCATGCTTCGACCTGAATAACAAAAAAGGCTATACCCAATACTAAAGTTATAAAAAGCAACAATCTTTGTTTTCCGATTTGCTCAAACTTCGCCGCTCTATATGCAAAATGAAAGCTTAAACTACTTACAATAATAACTGCAGTACTATAAGCAAAAGCTACAGGCAATAAAGTTTTAATTCCTTTATCCACCCCACTTGCGGTATATACAATGAAACCACTAGATAGAGCAGCAAACATCATGAACATACCGATCATACCTAACCATAAGTTAAACTTCTTGGCTTTGCGTCGCTGCAATACTTCTTCTGTTGTCATTCCTATTAACTCCATTTATACAAAGGGAATAAAATCAAATAATAAAATTAATTGCGTCACTGGCAAATAAAAAAAAGATGTAAACATCACTTTTTTAGCAGTTATATCCGTCATTTCACGCCAGTGTCTATAACCATAGTAAGTAAATAACAAAGCTCCTAGCAAAGATACTATGGTAAATACTATTCCTCCAAATCCATAATACATAGGTAAAAAACCTGCAGGTATCATCAAGAAAGCAGAGAAAAATATCATCCAAGCAGATACTTTATCTTTCTTAGTCGTCGGCAACAAACGAAAGCCAGCATTTTTATAATCGTCATCTGCAACCCAAGCAATTGCCCAAAAATGAGGAAACTGCCAAAGAAACTGTATTAAAAAAATGACTATAGGTGTTATAACCATTGCCTTCTCACTTATCGCTGTATATTCGAACCCAAAACCAGCCGCCTTGAATGCTGCATAATACCCTATTAATGGAGGCAATGCACCTGGAAAAGCTCCTACTAGGACAGCTATAGGCGACTTTTGCTTGATGGGAGTATAAACAAAGGCATATAATATAATAGAGAAAACTGATAATAACCCTGCTATAAAATTTAACCTAACCAACAACAAGGTCCCAAAAATGCCCATGAATACACTGAGCACTAAAGCTTGTCCTGTGGTCATTCGACCAGCAGGTAGTGGACGATCTTCCGTTCGCTTCATTAAGCGATCTAAGTCTCGTTCAATTATTTCGTTAAATCCATTTGCCGACCCCGTAACGAAAAAACCACCTACTGTTAAAATTAACCAGTTAATCCAGATGATATCTCCCTGTTGCTTAGCTCCTATCAGAAATGCTACCGATGCGGAAAAAACGACCGTTAATGTCAAACGTAATTTAACTAGCTTATTGAAATCAGATATAAACTGCTTCATGAATAATTATTACCCTACAATGTTATTATACTACAATTACAAAACTCAACATAATAGAACGAACTAACGTTTTAATTTTGTCATTAATAGCATTAAATAGTACTGCGTACCAAAAAGCAAACTTGCAAAAACTAAATGTATAGTTTGAGCAAATGCAGGAACATTAAACCTGGCTAAAACAATTCCCGACAACATCTGTATGCCTACCAAAATCAGTAGCATCCAAGCGTATCTACTTTGTAATGTCAATGAACTAAACTTATTATTTACTAGAACAAAAAGAATAATCGATAGTCCTAGCGAAGTATATGCTAATATTCTATGTAAAAGATAATCACTTCCTAAGCTGTCTATCCAATTTACACGTAGAACACCAGCATCATTCAAATGATCAATTGCTTCACGGACTGCTGTTCCATAAACCACCTGTATCAACATAACTATTAAAGAAAGAATTGCTAATCCTTTTAAAATAGCAGAGCGCTGATTAATAAGTATGGTTCTATTTCTAAATGTTGTAGCTAAATAAAAAGTGTAAATACTAATACAAACTATTACCAATGCCAACAGCATATGAACAGTTATAATCCATGGCATAAGGTTAGTTGAAACTACTATTGAACCTAGCCATGCTTGTAACACAACTACAAATACATTTACTACACTCCAAACAAATATAGCTGGCTTTGATTTTACATAGGTGAAAGCAAAAAAAGCTGCAAACAACAAACAAAAACCAGCAACAGCTCCTGTTAAACGATTTATATATTCAGTCCAAGTCTTGGCGACATTAAACTCCTCATGCTTTAAAATAGACTCATCATTTCTTATCTGATCAGCCTTTTCTTTGTATCCAAAAGCATCAACTATCCGAGCAAAACGTTCATTCTTTTGAGCTCGCCCCTCTACATACTGTTCCTCGTACCCTAACGGTAACTGACTCACATCTGTTGGTGGAATATATTGATTGAAACATTTCGGCCAATCAGGACATCCCATTCCAGACCCTGTACTTCTAACGATACCACCAGCAGCAATTACAAGAAACAATACTATTATCGTAATTCTGTTTGTGTTAATAAATCGTTTTTCAGCAGCAGGATACATATAAACCGTAGTACAATGTTATAGAAAGGTAGGAAAACCTACCCTTCTAGTATCTCTCTATTATTTTGTTTATTCCACTCATTCTGTATACGAAGTGCTTCCTCATCACCATCAAAATCATGTGCTAAGTTAGAACTCATCGTTTCAGAAAACGGAACTGTCTGCGGAATAAAATCTTCATGATGACCAGGTTTACTATAGTCATACGGCCAACGATATACCGTTGGAATCTCTCCTGGCCAGTTTCCGTGAAAATGTTCTACAGGTGTTGTCCACTCTAATGTGTTAGAGCCCCAAGGGTTCTGCGTAGCTTTTTTGCCTGTCCAAATTGATGCAAAGAAATTCCACAAGAAAGCAACCTGACCTAAACCTGCTATAATAGCCGCCCATGTTACTAACAAGTTAGCAGATACCCATTTCTCCATGAATGGAAACTCTGTAAATGCGTAATAACGACGTGGAACACCATCTATTCCCATAAAATGCATCGGGAAGAAAACTAAATATGCTCCAACAAATGTCAACCAGAAATGGAAATAACCTAAACGTTCATCCATCATACGACCGAACATTTTTGGATACCAGTGATAAACACCACATAACATACCAAAAATTGATGCAGACCCCATTACTAAGTGGAAGTGAGCAACAACAAAATAAGTATCGTGAATATTAATATCTAATGTAGCATTACCCAAGTAAATACCAGTCAAACCTCCTGAAACGAAGAAAGAAACCATTCCTACAGCAAACATCATTGCTGGAGTAAAACGAATATTACCTCTCCATAAAGTAGCTATATAGTTAAATGCTTTTACTGCCGAAGGTACTGCAATGATTAACGTAGTAATCATAAACACGCCACCCAAGAACGGGTTCATACCTGTTACAAACATGTGGTGACCCCAAACGATAAAAGATAGAACAGTAATACCAACTAAAGAGTAAACCATCGCATGGTAACCAAAAATTGGTTTACGTGAATTTGTTGAAATTACTTCAGAAGTAAGTCCTAATGCAGGCATTACAACGATGTATACCTCAGGGTGTCCTAAGAACCAGAATAAGTGCTGGAATAAAATTGGCGAACCACCTTCGTTAGGTAAAATTTCACCACCTACCACTAGATCTGATAAATAGAAAGATGTACCCACTGAACGGTCAAAGAATAAAAGCACTACAGCTGATACCAAGACCGGGAAAGATAATAATCCAACAATAGCGGTTAAGAAAAATGACCAAATAGTAAGAGGCATCTTCCATAAATCCATACCTTTTGTTCTTAAGTTCAACACCGTACTGATATAGTTTACACCACCAATAACCTGTGAAATAATGAACAAAAACATACTTACCAACCACAAAGTCATACCTAAACCAGATCCAGCGATAGCTTTAGGTACAGCTGATAAAGGAGGATAAACCGTCCATCCTGCAGCGGCAGGTCCACTCTCTACGAAGAAAGAAGCAGTCATCAATACACAAGCTGTAAAGAAAAACCAGTAGGAAAGCATGTTCATAAATGGCGAAGCCATATCTCTTGCTCCTAACTGATAAGGTATTAACAAGTTACTAAAAGTACCTGAAAGTCCCGCTGTTAGAACAAAGAACACCATCATGGTACCGTGAATGGTTACTAAGGATAAGAAAAAGTCCGGTTTTATACGTCCTCCTTCAGCCCATTTACCTAAGAAAATCTCTAATATTGGGAAATCTGTATCCGGCCATGCTAATTGGATACGGAACAAGATCGAAAGCACCATGGCGAAAACAGCCATAATAATCCCTGTTATTAAAAATTGCTTCGCAATCATCTTGTGATCCTGACTAAATATATATTTAGTTAGAAACGTTTCCTGATGATGATCATGTCCGCCATGATCTCCTGCGTTGTGCGATATAACTGTACTTGACATATTCGTTTAATATAATCTGATATCAATTAATTTAATGAAGCGACCGAGAGTTCGTTAGACTCATTCTTTACTTGTGTTACTTGGAATTCCTTCTGCACAGCTTCGTTAAAATATTTGTTTTGCTTACTCAACCACTCTTTATACTCTTGCTCTGTAACCACTACAACCTTTTTCTGCATATTATAATGTGCAGATCCACATATCTTAGCACACAACATAACAAAATCATATTTCGGGTCATTCATGCGTTCGCGCATTTCCTCTGTTGTTACAGTTGGTGTAAATTGGAAATAGTTCGTCATTCCTGGTACCGCATTAATCTGTACACGGAAATCAGGAATATAAAAGGAGTGAATAATATCTTTAGAAATAATATGAAAACGAACAGATTGATTTACAGGTATAACTATGTCTGCACCATCAATATCATCCCATGCGGCTTTATCATTAAAATCAATACCGTAAGGATTAGTACCTGTCGTCAACTTATAATTACGTTTACCAATCTCACCATCCGCACCAGGGTAACGTACTCTCCACATAAACTGCTCTCCCAGTACTTCAATTTGAATCGCTGATTTCTGTAATTCTTCTGGAATATTAGTAATCTTTCTCCAAGTAAAGAATCCAAATAGTACCAATACTGTTAAAACAATAGCAGGTACGATGGTCCAAATCCGCTCAATAGTATCATTATGTGGATAATAATAAGCTACTGCTCCCTTACGCATTCTATACTTGTAAGTAAACGTAAATAGTAAAATATGTACTACCACTAGAACGATCGTTGTAATGATCGTCGTTATTATAAACATTACATCGACCTCAGCTCCATGTTCAGTTGCTGCTGGTCTGTATGCCCAACTTCCCCAAACTGCATAGGAATAATAAACGCCAGCTAAAAACAATATTAAAAATACAAACAAAAGAATAGCTTGTAAATTATTATTAGCTAATGGGTTGTATTTACCTTCTGTTTTACGCGTTAATTCATAAATAGACTGTACTTTCAATATGATAGCTACTATAGTACATACTACCAAAAATAAAAGTACATAGTAAGTCAAATTTTTATACGCCTGCGGGTCAATCTGCTTTCCTTCATCTTTAGGTTTTGCAGATGATTTGAATACACTTGCTGCGGCAACATCATCAGAACCTTCTACAGCTGCTTGTGCAGTATCTACTACTTCAGTTGTTAATTCATCAGTCGTCTCTACCGCTTCCGACTGTGTTACCTCCTCAGTCGCTACGGAATCTTGCTGCGCCGAAACTTGTGGGGCTGCGAATACAGCACCCAGCATCAGTAAACTGGCGAACAAAACTTTAAATCTGTTATTTATTTTAAACTTCATTTCTTCTTAAAACGTTTAAACGTATTATATGCAATGATTAGAAACTATATTTCGTGATGTAAACTTTCCTCCATAAACGGTTGATGTTTTGGAGCGATAGCATGCTTACTAAATTTCGACATTACTAAGAAAGTGAATAACCCGACAAAACCTATAGCTGTTCCTATTTCCACGAAACCAAAACCTCTTTCAGTTTCTACTGTACCTGGCATAATCATAATATAATAATCTAACCAGTGGCCACACAGTAGTAAAATTGCCACGAAAAGCATTAAACTTTGTTTACGTTTCGCATCGCGATCTACTAATAACAATAGAGGTGCTAAAAAGTTAATTAAGATATTTAACCAAAACCATGGTTTATATTCGGGCTCCCATCTTTTATAAAAATAGACTGTTTCTTCAGGAATATTCGCATAGTAGATAAGAATAAATTGTGAGAACCATACGTAGGTCCAAAATATAGAGAAACCAAATAAAAGTTTACCTAAATCATGGAGATGATTTTCATTAACCCAAGCCATATAGCCAGCTTTCTTAACCAAAATAAGAATAATGATTATTGTCGCTAATCCACAAACCCACATTGCTGCGAAATTGTACCAACCAAACATGGTAGAGAACCAATGTGCTTCTAAAGACATAACAGTATCAAATGACCATATTGGTTGAGTAAAGCCGAAAATAACTAGAAAAATCGCAGCTAATTTGAAACTCTTCTTATACGAATTTAACCCTCCTTCTAAATCCTCTTTATAAGATAGTTTTGCTAAAACAAAAGCAAAAATACTATACGTTCCCATAAATAATATCTGACGGATTAAAAATCCTGGAACGTTTAAGAACGCTTCTTTCCCGGCCACTAAACTGTCATAGTTAGGACTATTTGGATCCATAAGACCTTCACTGTTCCAATGTCCATATAAATTATTAGTCACTAACCCTAGACCAACAATAACTAATAATATAAGCGACGCTACCGGCAACATGCTAGACATAGCCTGTGGTATACGTAACAGACCAGCAGACCAGCCAGACTGTGTAACTAATTGTAGTGCGACAAAGAAAGTTCCTGCAGCACACACACATGTGAAATAATATCCCATCAATAATAGGTTAGCATATGTACGTTCAACCATAATATGGTCACTGGACATTAGGCCTATAACAATGGCGATAACACCTACAGCTACTCCAACTATACTAAGTATCTTTGCGATACCAGTAAATTGAAATTTCTCGGTGAAATTATAATCGTGATGATGATTGTGAGTTCCCATTTACTATATTGATGTTAGATTATTTTTTTTGTAATTCTTGAACGTACATTACTACCTGCCAACGCTCTTCTGGCGTCAATAATGAAGCATGTGCTCCCATTGCATTATAGCCATAGAAAATTGTGTGGTAAATCTTACCTGCAGACAGATCACTCATTTGTCCTCCTCTTGAAGATGGGTTACCATCAGACTTCTGATAAGAAGGTGGAGGAGGGAAGTTTTCTAAATTACGTTTACCTCTCGAATCCTCAATCGATCGATCTAAAGTAATAGGTCCATCGCCTTTACCATCTTTACCGTGGCATACTGCACAATATGTTTGAAACAAAGCTTCTCCATGAGCTAAATTCACCTTAGTAGCAGCTAATGGGTTAGCAAGCTCTCTACCTGCACGCTCATACTCTTCTACACTATTAGCAAATTCAAAACGCTCAAATCCTATTGGCGTAGTCCCTTCAGGAGGTAACTGCGCAGTCATTTTATTACTAAAATTATTATTTGGCTGATCCGGATTATAAGCGATCGGATCATACATATTTCTGGAAAACTCTAAACCTGTACTACGTGTTTTTCCATCACCACAGCTAGATACTACTGCTGCTAATGCAAAAGCAGCACATACAGATACAAGAAAACCCTTCTTATTCATAGCTAATATATTTTCTTTCATTGTATTTAACCTCTACTGCTCCAGCTTCCTTTAACAAAGATTCCACCAACTCATGATTAGTGTTTTCTCGTGCATCAACTGCTAAAATAAAACGATCATCAGTTGCTCTTATATCCATTACACGAGGTGCACGTCCAGGAAACAAATGGTTGCGGAAGAAAAATGTCGCTACCATACCCAATGCACATAAAAGTATTGTAATCTCAAATGTAACAGGTACAAAGTTTGGTAGAGCTAGCGAAGGTTTACCTCCGATATTAATTGGCCAATCGTGCGCCATTGTGTAATATAACAAGCTAAAGCCTAAGATTGTTCCTAAAGCCCCAAAACAAAATGCAGCAATTGGTAAACGTGAAGGTTTGACACCTAATTTTGCTTCAATTCCATGAATTGGCATTGGCGTAAAACAATCATATATGCTGATATTGTTTGCTTGCAATTTATCGATACCTGACATTAGTTCATCAGGATCAGCAAAACTACCTAATATATATTTTGTGTTGCTCATTGCTGTTATTTTATTTTTAATGCTTTAATATCTTCTTCTATTACTGAGTCATACTTTCCTAAAGAATCAGCAAAATACTGTACCTGTTCTTCTGGAAATGCTCCTTCTTGTACAAGCTTTGTCTTATGTTGTAAACTTGATGATTTTAATAACATTTTCACTTCTGCAATTGCAATTGCAGGTAAGAAGCGCAAGAACAGCAAGAACAAAGTAAAAAATAAGCCTATAGATCCTACAAATATACCTACGTCCACCCATGTCGGATAGAACATTGCCCATGATGAAGGTAAATAGTCACGGTGTAGAGACGTCGCAATAATTACGAAACGCTCAAACCACATACCGATATTTACAACTATAGACAATACCCAAGAAATAGGAATACTTGTACGTATTTTCTTAAACCAGAAAAGCTGTGGAGAAATAACGTTACATGTCATCATTGCCCAGTATGCCCACCAATACGGTCCTGCGATACGGTTAGCAAAAGCGTACATTTCATATTCCGATCCCGAATACCAAGCGATAAATAATTCAGTTAAATAAGCAACACCTACGATAGAACCTGTTACCATGATAATGATATTCATAGATTCAATATGGAACATCGTAATGTAATTTTCAAAATTCATTACTTTACGTAAAATCAAAAGTAATGTCTGTACCATTGCAAAACCTGAGAAAATCGCTCCTGCAACGAAGTACGGCGGAAAAATAGTTGTGTGCCATCCTGGAATAACAGACGTAGCGAAGTCCATCGATACAATTGTATGTACGGAAAGTACAAGTGGCGTTGAAATACCCGCAAGAATTAAAGATACAATCTCAAAGCGCTGCCAAGACTTAACGGACCCATTCCATCCAAAGGAGAGAACTCCATAAATCTTCTGTCTAAGTCCTGTTGCACGGTCTCTTACTGTTGCAATATCCGGCAACAACCCACAATACCAGAACACTAAAGACACTGTAAAATAAGTGGATATTGCGAAAGCATCCCATACTAGTGGCGAGTTAAAGTTAACCCACAGTGAACCGAATTGATTAGGTAAAGGAAAGATCCAATATGCTAACCAGGGACGTCCCATGTGCGCTACTACATAAGTTGCAGCACAAATAACAGCAAAAATTGTCATAGCTTCTGCTGATCTGTTAATAGAGTTTCGCCAATTTTGACGGAACAATAAAAGTACAGCAGAAATTAATGTACCGGCGTGACCTATCCCTACCCACCATACAAAGTCGGTAATATCCCAAGCCCAGCCAATTGTTTTATTTAATCCCCAAGCACCTATACCAGTCCAAAAGGTATAGCCGACACTTACTACCCATAACAAGGCGCCTAAGGAAGCGATGGTAAAACCAATCCACCACGCCTTATTAGGTTTATTTTCAACCGGCACTAAAATATCATCCGTAATTTTTGCGTACGTGATATCCTTGCCGGTGATTAATGGTTCTCTTAATATTGATTCGTTATGCGATGACATAGTTTTTTTTATTTCAAATTAGAATAAAATTACGCTTCAAATGTGTTTCTAACTTTCGTCATATATCCTATGTTCGGCTGAACATTGATCTCTTCTAACACATAGTATACTCGTTCGTTACGTAACGCTTTAGATACTTCTGATTCAGGATCATTAAGATCTCCAAATATAATAGCGTTTGCTGAACAAGCTTCCTGACAAGCAACTTTAACGTCACCATCTTTCAGCTTGCGATTTTCCATCTTAGCTTGTAACTTACCAGATTGAATACGCTGTATACACATAGAACATTTTTCCATCACCCCACGCGAACGCGTTGTAACATCAGGGTTTAAAACTAACTGCGTAAATTCATTGTTCAGGTAATTATCGAAACGTGAATCATTCCAATAGTTAAACCAGTTAAATCGACGTACTTTATATGGGCAGTTATTAGCACAGTAACGTGTACCGAAACAGCGGTTATAAGCCATGTGGTTAAGACCTTCCGACGAGTGAACTGTTGCCAATACCGGACAAACAGTCTCACATGGAGCATGGTCACAGTGCTGACAAAGCATAGGCTGATGTACAACAGTTACATCTTCATAATCTAGATCAGCATCTTTCGCGATTAGCTTCTCTTCCGTTAACTTACCGTTAGTAGACTCTAATGTGTAATAACGGTCAATACGCAACCAATGCATCTCACGACGACGACGAACCTCGTCTCTACCTACTACTGGAATATTGTTCTCTACGTTACAAGCAACAATACATGATCCACATCCAGTACAAGCATTTAAATCGATCGCCATAACCCATTTATGACCTGGTGATTCATACTTATTCCATAGATCGTATGTTTTATGAGAATCAGCGAACCTTCCAGACTCGGAGTTAGGATCTTTTAAATATTTTGCAAAACTAGTTTCTCTAATAATATTACGTCCCTCAATAGTATGGTGCGTTTGAGTTTGTGCTAGTTCATAAGTTTTACCTGCTTTAGCAACCGTAGCTTTCGACTCGAACTGAACAGTACCATTAGCCAAACGAGCAAAAGGATAAGCATTCTTACCAACATTATTCCCAGCCTTACCAACTTTTGTACGTCCGTAACCAACAGCAACAGAAATAGTTCCCAAAGCCTGTCCTGGTTGCATTAACACTGGAAGTTCAACCTCATAGCCATTAGCTTCAATCTTAACTGTACCATTTTCAGACACACCTATCTCCTCAGCAAATTTAGGGTTAATCGCAGCATAATTGTCCCAAGTTACTTTCGAAACTGGATCTGGTAACTCTTGCAAATAAGCATTATTTGCATAGCGTCCGTCACGCATACCAGTTGACTCGTATAGCTTAAGTTCTACCTCACCTGTTATAGCCTTTCCATTTGCTACAACAGCTGTGGTAACACTATTAATATCTACTTGAGCAGTATATGCCCCACCCTTCTCTGTACCTTTATAGATAAATCCAGCCTGTAATACATCCTTCCATGCCTTTCCTGTACCTGCTAGGATATTTTGCTCCCAATTTTGCTTAACAAAATCATGGATACTTATTGTGTCACCAGACCATACAAGCAAGCTTTGCTCTGCTTGACGCGTATTAAATATTAGATTAATAGTTGGCTGTACAACACTATAATACCCTTCTCTTGATGATGAATCACCCCACGCTTCTAAGAAGCTACAAGTCGGAGCAATAGCTTTCAATTCAGAAGCCGTCTCATCTGAGCGATCAGAAAATGATAAAGTAAAGTCAACCTTAGCTAAGGCAGCTTTAACATCTTCCGATTTAAAATAATCATAAACTGGGTTACTATTCAAGAACATAGCAACACCAACTTGTCCAGCGGCTGCACTCTTTAAAAACTCTTGAAATGCGGCATCAGAACCTTGATGCTGCTTAGAGTAATTATCTAAATCGATAATATCTCCATAAGCTCCCAAGTTGCTATTTATGGCATTAACTAATAACTGAACATTAACATCATTTGACCCCGCAACAACCAATGCTGCACCTTTCAAGTTTGTTAATTCTTTAGCAGCTAAAGCTATTGCTGTTTGTGCCTTTTTATTACTCACACCGCCAGCTAAAGACTGTCCAGTGATTGCATTATACAAAGAAATAAGAACAGCACCTTCTTCAGAAGGCTTAATTGCAATTCTCACATCCGCATTTGACCCTGTCATACTAAGACCAGACTCAAACTGTATATGACGTGACATCTTACCGTTTTTCAACGATTTGTAATCACGATTTTTAATATAATCTTGCGTATGTTCTTCACCCGCTACCCAAGTACCTAAAAAATCTGCTGCTACCGAAACAACAACATTTGCATTTTTAAGATGATACGTAGGCACTACAGCTTTACCAAAACTAACTCTATTAGCCTCAATAATACCACTGTAAGAAACCGGATCAACCTGAACATGTGAAGTCGTAGGATACTTAGCTCCAAGCTTAGCTAATGCAGCTAAAGTTGATGGACTATTTACTGTGTTTGACACAACAGTAATCTTCTTTCCAGCCGCAGCCGCTTTTTCTAAAGCAGCTATAACTGTGGCATCCAATTTTTTCCAATCAACATCCTGTCCGTCCAATTTTGGATTTTCAAGCTTCGACATATCATATAAATCAAGAACTGCCGCTGCAGTAGTAGCATCTGTTCCTTGATTTAACCCAATCGAATTAGGATTTGCAGAAATCGAAGTCGGACGTCCCTCCCGAGTTCTAACCAAAACACTTTGTCCATTAAATGTAGACGCGTAGAAGTTAGGTATACCAGGAGTAATTTCTTCTGGCTTTATTACATATGGCACTGCTTTATGAACAGGCGTGCGTTCACACGCTGCCAAAGTAACAGCCCCTAAACCGAATCCTAAAGCTTTCAAAAAGTCACGTCGAGGTGTCTTCGTGCTTAAGCCTGCTTCGTTTAATACATCTTCTACAGGAATCGGTTCGGCAAACTCGCTCTTACTTCCTTTTACAAAAGCAGGCGTCTGTTGCAATTCTTCCAAACCTTTCCAATATTTTTTATTGCTACTCATTTAAGCTGTATATAAGATTGCGAATTCCTAAATTAATTATTAATAGTGACATTTACCACACTCCAAACCACCGATCATAGCAGCAGTCATCTTCTCTCCTTTTTTCAACTTCTCGTGCGCTTCAATCAACTGATCATAGTATGCATTATCTGCATTTACTTCCGTATCCCGGTGACAATCAACACACCACTTCATTGTTAACGGAGAATATTGATAAACCTCTTCCATAGTCTCTATAGGTCCATGACAAGTCTGACACTCAATACCAGCAACTGTTACATGTTGCGAGTGATTGAAATAAGCAAAATCTGGCAAATTATGAATTCTCACCCACTCAATCGGCCTAGTATTCTTTCCATACTCTTTAGTTTCAGGGTTATAATCCACCGCCTTGTAGATCTTAGCTATCTCAGGAGAAATCTCACCTTCATAATGATCAGAAGCAGTCACCGTATTATGACAGTTCATACAAACATTAGCAGAAGGAATGGATGCATTTTTAGACTTAAATGCGCCCCCATGACAATATTGACATTCAATCTGATTCACCCCAGCATGTACCTGATGAGAGAACTTAATAGGCTGCACAGGCTGATACCCTGTATGCACCCCAACATTCCACATCTGATTCCATCCAGCCACTGCTAAAAGCGCAACTAAGCCAAGAACTGCAAAACCAACCAGCTTCTTATTCCTTAAGAAAGCCTTAGCAAACTTAGCAAGTCTATTCTCCGCATACTCCTCGTTCTTAGCTTGAGCAGCCTCAATAGCAGCACGGTTACTTTCCATAACCTTTTCCAAAGACTTAATTACGCGATTCAGAACCACGATAATTATAACTGCCAAAACAGCAATAATCACCATCCCTAAAATCATAAGCGTAGTTGCATCACTGGAACCACCGCCTCCCTCAGCTCCTCCAGCAGCAGCGGCAGTCTGCTTCTCAGCATTCTTAACCTCTTCAGCCTTCACATAAGCAATGATATCACGAATATCATCATCTGAAAGATTAGCATAAGCAGCCATCATTGTTGGATACTTAGACTTCAACTCGACAGCTATTGGATCTCCAGAATCCACCATCCCTTGCGGATTATGTATCCACTTGATGATCCACCCTTCATCACGACGTTCAGCCAACCCGGCCAAATCCGGCCCTGTTAACTCTTTCCCAACAGCGTGACATGATTGACACGCATTCGCTTTAAAAAGAGCAGCACCATTAGCTGCATCTTGCGCATGCGACATTGTAACGGCAAAAAGCAACATCAAACCAACTGATACCACCTTTGCAAGCTTTCCCAAAACGGATGAGATATTTCTCATATTTAGCACTTTATACTATTTATTTATGATATAAAACTTTTTAATTTTACTAGCCAAAACGAACTAAGCCCTTTTAACAATGCACAAAAGTATAACTATTTAAGCAATCCCTGACAATTTAATGACTCAAATTGTCAATTTAAAACCATTCTAAATAGCTGCATTGTAAGTCATTTTACAGCCGTTTTCAAACGGCATGAATTTAACAAAAATATGCGTAAAACACAAACAAACGCTATTTATCAGGGAATGAAGAGTTTTGTCCCAACACTTCAAATTCACATCGCTAAAAAATAAAAAGATAATCTAAACTTATACATATGGTTAACTAAGCAAGTAAATCATACACCAACAATATTCATAGATATTTTTTTAGAAAAAAGCTAAATTTCAAAAAAAACATGAATATCACACATTTTTAATCTCAACAATCTTAGAAAATGTGAAATATTAAAAAACAAATTTAGGTCATAATATTAAGAGGTAATTTTTAGAAAAATAAAAAACACGTATCTTACATCATGTTTCTTTTAAGGGCTACAAAATTCACGATCATACTACTTACCTCACAATGTAACGTAGTGAGCACAAAGTCCACTCACCTATTACACTATACAACCATGAGCGATTCAACAAAATACAACAAATTGACAGCAGAAGAGGAGTATATTCTTTTACACAAAGGCACAGAAAGACCCTATACCGGAAAACTGCTAGACAACACGGCAAAAGGGACATATGTTTGCAAACGTTGCAATGCTCCATTATACCTATCAGAAGACAAGTTTGACGCTAATTGTGGATGGCCTAGTTTCGACGATGAAATACCAAATGCAATTACACGCGTCCGTGACGCAGATGGTAGACGAACAGAAATTATATGTAGTAATTGTCAAGGTCATTTAGGACATGTTTTCGAAGGGGAAGGCTTTACCAATAAAAACACTCGACACTGTGTAAATTCCCTTTCTATGAGTTTTCTACCAAAAAAAGACTAGAAGGATCATGTTTTACAAGTTTATAACGGATTGATAACCGCTCAGGATTACCTCTTTTTTTAATAGATTCACTCATCCTCTACCTGTCTGACTTTTCGCAAAACAATAGAGTGAACACTATAAACTTTAGGTATACTTATTGATATTTATAGCTGTAAAAAAATAACATGACAGACTATAGCAATATCAGTATTCAAGATTGGCCAGAAGATAATAAAAATGAAAACACAGATTTTTATGATACTTTTCGCGAAAAACTAAACTCAGTAGAGAAATTTCCTGATTTATACACTTTTAAATTCATTGTAAAAACCGACTTTGACAAGCTACAACTAATTAGAGAGGTATTTAAACACACTAGCTCAAAATTTACTGAAAAAGATTCTTCCGGCGAAAAATACAAATCAATTACTGTGGTAACTTATGTTAATAATGCCGAAGAAGTAATTAACTATTACAAAGAAGTTTCAAAAATAGATTCTGTTATTATGCTTTAACAAAAAAGCTGTCATACTGACAGCTTAATATTAACTTTATTAAAAAAACACTAATAGCCAAACAAAGGAAATCACTTTTACCTTTTCTTTAGCTATCAGAAACAAATAAAAATTAAAAAGCCGCCATTTTTTGGCGGCTTATATATTTAAGTAAACAATTTTTAAGCTTTTGGCTGATCTCCTGCAGGGGCATCAACTTTTGGCTTCTCCTCACGTGCAGGTCTTGGCAACAAAACTTTACGAGAGAGCTTCATCTTTCCTTGCTTATCTACATCTAACAACTTAACAGTCACTAAATCTCCTTCTTTAAACACACCATCCATTGTCTCCAAACGCGTCCAATCGATTTCTGATATATGTAATAACCCATCTTTACCTGGCATTATTTCAACAAAAGCACCAAAAGGCATAATCGACTTCACTTTACCTTCATAAATTTCTCCAACCTCAGGTTTAGCAACAATTGCTTTAATACGCCCCGTAGCTGCATCAATAGCTGCTTTATTGTCGGCAAAAACTTGTACAATACCTTTTCCATCTACCTCTTCAATAGAAATAGTCGCTCCAGTTTCCCGTTGCATCTCTTGAATAATCTTCCCGCCAGGTCCAATCACTGCACCTATAAACTCCTTATCAATGATCATGGAAATAACACGAGGTGCATGTGGCTTATAATCTTCTCTCGGCTCAGCGATGGTCTTTTTCATCTCGTTCAAGATATGCAATCTAGCCTCTTTTGCTTGATCTAATGCTTGAGTTAAAACTTCCCACTTAAGTCCATCAATTTTCAAATCCATCTGACAAGCGACGATACCTTTTTCTGTACCTGTAACTTTAAAATCCATATCACCTAAATGATCTTCATCACCTAGTATATCGGACAATATAGCAAACTTACCAGATTTACTATCCGTAATCAAGCCCATAGCAATACCTGAAACAGGAGCGGTCAGCTTAATTCCTGCATCTAAAAGCGCCAATGTCCCTGCACAAACAGTAGCCATAGAAGAAGAACCATTTGACTCCAAAATGTCTGATACTACACGAATAGTATATGGATTTTCAGCATCTGTTGGTAAAACCTGCTTTAATGATCTCAATGCTAAGTTTCCGTGTCCTATCTCTCTTCTACCCGCCCCCCTATTCGGCCTAACTTCTCCTGTAGAAAAACCAGGGAAATTATAATGCAAAATAAACTTATTATAACCGTTGATAAATGCTCCATCAATCATCTGCTCGTCATCTTTTGCTCCCAAAGTAACTGACGTCAAAGCTTGTGTTTCACCACGAGTAAAAACCGCAGAACCGTGAGCCGCTGGTAAATAATCTACCTCTGACCAAATGGGCCTTACTGTTCTAAAATCACGACCATCTAAACGAATTCCTTCATCCAATATAAGATTACGAACTGCATCATACTGTACGTCATGAAAATACTTCTTGGCCAAAAAATTAGTCTCATCGTCTAAATCTTCACCTAAAGTTTCAAAAAACGCACTACCAATCTCTTTAAACTTCTCTGTACGCTCATGTTTAGCAGATCCTGACTTCGCAACAGCGTAAACCTGATCATATGTCGCAGCAAAAATAGCATCCCTAAGCTCTAAATTTGACGGTTCATGGTTAAATTCCCGTTTCACTGTAGCGCCAACTAAATTAGCTAATTCAACCTGTGCTGCCACTTGTCTTTTGATCGCTTCATGCGCAAAAGCAATAGCTTCTACCAATTCTTCTTCCGATATTTCTTTAGACTCCCCCTCTACCATCACAATATCTTGTGCAGAACCTGCAACAATATATTCTAAACTAGCATTTTCTAAAGCAGTTAAAGTTGGGTTTAAAACCAACTCTCCGTCAATCTTTGCAACACGAACTTCAGAAATAGGCCCATTAAAAGGTATATCTGAAACTGCTATTGCAGCTGATGCTGCTAAACCAGCTAACGCATCCGGCATAATATCTTTATCTGCCGAAATCAAAGAAATCATAACTTGCGTATCTGCATGATATGTATCTGGGAATAATGGACGCAGAGCTCTATCCACTAAGCGCGAAATTAACACCTCGTAATCAGACAACCTTGCTTCTCGACGTAAAAATCCACCTGGTATACGTCCCGTTGCTGCATACTTCTCTTGATAATCTACAGATAATGGAAGAAAATCAACTCCTTCTTTCGCCTCTTTTGAAGAAACAACAGTAGCCAAAAGCATAGTATTACCCTGCTTTAAAACTATAGAACCATCAGCCTGCTTAGCTAATTTCCCTGTAGACAATTCGATCGGAGCAACTCCGCTCCCCATATCGATCGATACTTTCTTTTCGTTATAATTCATTTGTAAATCATTTCGATATACGTTTCATCTTTAAACTGCGTATATCACTTTTTTATAGACCTTTAAAATTCATACAAAGGTAAAGAAAATTTACACTTTAAATGGTAGCGAAATAAAAAAGCCACTTACTTTCGTAAATGGCTTTTAACATTATCTTCTAAAAGCTTATTTGATAATATCACGTAGTCCTAACGCTTTAATAATAGCACGGTAACGATTAATATCTTTTTTATGCAGATAAGCTAATAAAGAACGACGTTTACCTACAAGCATTTGTAGAGAACGTTGTGTATTAAAATCTTTTCTGTTTTTTTTCAAATGCTCTGTTAAATGAGCAATTCTTTTAGTGAATAAAGCTACTTGTCCTTCCGCAGAACCTGTGTTTGTAGCTGCTCCTGCAAATTCTGCAAAAATATCAGCCTTGTACTCTTTACTTAAATACATTCTTGAATAATATTAAAGTTATATAAAATAATTTATTGCCTGCAAAGATAGAAATTATATTTCATACTTCTTCACTTTTTTTAAGCTCCAATAATATAGTCAATACATTATACTTTAATATAGATCTTCTTTCTATCCAACAAATACCCAACCAACCACATCAGGGATACAAGACATAAAGCATAGAAAAGAGATCCAATTTCCGCAGGTCCTGGTATTGGGGCGCAAACATACTTATAAAACCAAGATAAACCATTTAAATAAATATGTTCCCCATCCGCATCTACTCCGTCAGGAATGCGAATCAACCGCATCAATCTTGGAAATAAGCCACTAAGAACATAAATAAACAGGGGGTTTTTACCAAAAACTTCGAAAAAATCAGTAACCCTATTCTTCACACTTTGGACCTCAACATACCAAATCATCACACCAATAGTCATAATACCCAACCCTGTTGTATAAAGAACATAAGAGCTCGTCCATATCTTTTTATTAATAGGGAAGCCCAAAGACCACAACCACCCTAATACCAAAAGTATAAACCCTGTCACGAATAGACCTGCTACTAATTTAAAATGTGGTTCTTTAGAAAGAGGTACATTCTTCCATAGCCAGTCCGTCTGTCCCTGATTTCGAATAAAAAGACCTGTCAAATAACCAAAAACGACTTGAATAATCGAAGGTAAAGTACTCATCAACCCTTCAGGATCGAAAGGCACTCCTTCTCCTTTATACATATGAGGGATTCCTAAAACCTGTTTATCAAGCGCCGTTCCAAACCAACCTTCAAGAGAATAAGGGTCACCCGTACCAAGGAAAGCAACAAATGCCCAATAAACCAAAAGTATTAACGTCGAAATATAGATTAAAGATCTTGGTTTGAAATAATAGGCTAAAATAGAGGCAAAGAAATACGCCAAAGCTATACGCTGTAAAACGCCTAAAATGCGAATACCCTTTTCTGGATTTGTTGAGCTTACCCACTCTTTTAATTGCAACGAATCACCTTGCCATTCAACAAATGGAAACCAATTAAGAAATAGACCTATAAAAAAAATAAGCACAGTACGTGTAATTACTTTTTTCCAAAAGATTCTTTGTCCTCCTACTCTTAACCTTTCCATCACAAATGCCTTAGCATTACCAACTGCAAAAAGAAAAAAAGGAAAAACAAGATCCGTAGGTGTGCAACCGTGCCAATCGGCATGCTTTAATGGTGAAAAAACAGCACTCCAGGTACCTGGATTATTTACCATAATCATTAAAGCCACTGTCGCGCCTCTAAAAACATCCAGCGAATGATAGCGTTGATTCATAATATTAGATTTTCATTAAATATAAGAAAATTACATCTTAAAAAATCAATCAAATGCACTAATAAACTTTAGTGTCAGGAATAACAAACATAAATCTCCACATAATCTTTTAATACCTACAACATCAAATATACTCTACAAGCTTACCCTTTACATAAAGAATGTTACAATAAAAAAGCCCTCCTTACCTTGCTAAAGCCCCAAAAACAACTCTCTTATTAAATATTTTAAAAAGATTTGCATAATTACAGTTTTTTGACATTAACTTTGTGTTAAGTTTATAATAATCAATTAGCCGTGGTTTCATTAAGAACATCAATTATAAAAAGTTTATACTTTGATAAACAGCAATCCATAGGAGCATTAAGTAGATCTATCGCCAAAAGTGTACCTTCCGTCACAAAAGTCATTCAAGATCTTGTCGCTCAGAAACTAATTCTTGAAAATGGTCTAAACGCCTCTACAGGAGGAAGGCGAGCAATGGTCTATAGCTTAAACCCCGAAAAGTTCGGTTGCATTATTGCCCTTGCAATTGACCAACATTTAGTTAGTATAGCTGTTTTAAATTTGTTAGACAATTTGGTTAAGCCAATAGAAAAGTTTGATTTAAACTTAACTGATGCCCCAGATGCTTATGAAAAAATATCTTCTAAACTGCAAGAAGTAATAAGTTCAATTAGTACTCAAAGTATTTTAGGTATCGGAATTACCATACCAGGTTTTGTTGATTCAAATACAGGGTATAACCACTCATACAATAAAGATAGTTTGATATATGCCTTACGGGAACGAATAGAAAAAGATTACCAAATAAACACTTATATAGAGAACGACTCTACGGCCATAGCCATTGCAGAACATCATTACGGCTCCGCCAAAAACTGTCAAAATGCACTTGTCATCAACCTGAACTGGGGAGTTGGCCTAGGCATGATTATCGAGAACCAATTGTTTAGAGGTCATAGCGGTGTAGCTGGCGAATTTAGTCACATTCCATTAGCTGACGAATCAAAATTATGCTCTTGCGGAAAAAAAGGTTGTTTAGAGGTTGAGGCATCTTTACTATGTGCGATGGACTATATCAAAGAGGCTGTTTTGAGTGGCGAACGTTCTTCTTTAGAAACTACCGTAAAAAATAAAAAAACATTATCAATCAACGAAATGCTATTAGCTACTCAAAATGGAGATCAAGTTACTATCAAAGCTTTCAAAAGAATAGCCAAAATGTTAGGAAAAGGTATTGCAACTTTAATTCATATTATGAATCCTGAAAAAGTGATTATCAGTGGTAACGGATCAGATTTTGGGACCATCTTATTACCTGAAATCCAATCTGCGGTACAGGAGTTTTGTATTCCTAGACTTGCACAACATACTGCCATTTCTATTTCTAACTTAAAGAACGTACAAATACTTGCGTCTGCTGCAATCACCATAAAGCAAATTAAAAAGATTTAACACTAATTTTAAAACTAACATATCATGAACAAACTCTACAAAAAAATGTGTAGTACAACTGTGCTCATGCTTCTCAGCATTTCCACGTTGTTTGCACAACAAATCGTTACAGGGAAGGTAGCGGACTCCAACGGGCCATTACATGGAGTTTCGGTCACAGTTATTGGAACAACACTGGCCACACAAACAAGTGCAGATGGTAATTATTCTATCACGGCAAACAATGGCCAAACATTACGTTTCAGCATCATTGGTTACATATCAAAAGACGTCGTAGTGTCGGGAACATCAACTAATGTAACCTTAGCAGAGGATGCTGGCTCACTAGATGAGGTTGTCGTTACGGCTATGGGCATCAAGCGTGCTCCTAAAGAGTTAGGATATGCTATGAGTACTGTAGAAGCCGAAGAAATCACAAAAACAGGCTCACCAAACTTTGCTGGTGCTCTTTACGGAAAAGCTCCAGGAGTACGTATCTCAGCGGCTCCAGGTGGTGCAACTTCAGGTATCAACATCAATATACGTGGTACAAACTCAGTGACAGGCAACTCACAACCTCTGGTGATAATCGATGGAGTGCCAATGCGCCAGACAACTTTCAACAACTCTGATTACTGGACGGATCAACGCGCAAGAGGAAACGGACTGGAAGATCTCAACCCAGAAGACATCGAATCGATCTCTGTGTTAAAAGGAGCTTCCGCTGCTGCTCTCTATGGTTCTGAAGCGATGAATGGAGTTGTACTCGTAACTACTAAGTCTGGTAAAACTGGTAAAGGCTTCGCTATTGATTTCAACGCAACGTACACTTACGACAAAATTGCTTACTTACCACGCTTCCAAAATGTAAGAGGACCAGGCTTCAACAGATCTTATAACGACACTAAACAGTCGGAAGACATGTTCTTCTATTATGGAGATGGCGATGCCATCAATGGCGTAAATCGTGGTGTTATGGATGCTACAGTGAACTTCGGTCCAAAGTTTGATGGCAAAGACATCATCTCTTGGGATGGAAAAGTAAGACCATACGAGGCACAAAACTCTTACCACAAATTGTTCAACAACCCAATGAATACAACGTTCAACTTAGCTTTGTCGAACACCACCGAACATTCTAATACGCGTGTATCTTTTACGCGTCAGGATAATGAAATGACGGCAATAGATTCTTATAACAAGAAAAACATCGTAAACATAAACAACAGCTTTACAATGTGGGATAAGTTTAAGAGCGATATCGTAGTGAATTACATCAACCAAAATACGCATAACCGTCCCCTTATGACAGATAGGTTGATGAACAATACAGCAGGTATGATCACTACTTTTGACAATCCAGATTGGTACCGTGCGAAATTCAGAACCAGCCAAGGTTATAAATATGTAACTGGCAATGATCAAAGCGTTACTCCTGAAGAAAACTTGAGATACTTTGGGTACAGACCTGACGTATTAGACTACTTTTGGAATACCAATGCTAGACAATATGATGAACACTCTAACCGTTTGATCGGATCATACACAGGTACGTATAACATCACTGATGACTTATATGTACGTACACGTTTCTCTGCTGACGTCACTTCTTTGAAAACAGAAGAAAAACACCCAAATGAGCGTCCACTGGCTTATGAAAATACAGGTTTCTACTCTTTGGGTAACCAAAATGCAAACATCTATTACACAGATTTATTAGCATCTTACTCAAAACAACTGACAGAAGATTTAAAGCTGGGCATTATAGGGGGTTACACTGCGACAAAATCTCAGGACACCTATGTACAAAACCAAACGAAAGGTGGATTGAGTATGCGCGACTGGTATGATGTCAACGCTTCTATCAACTTGCCTGAACGTAACGGACTATACAACTACAGAAATAACATGTTACGTGATGCTGTTTTTGGAACATTAAATATGAGCGTTAAAGACTATTGGTTCGTTGAAGGTACACTACGCAGAGAACGCATTTCAACGATGCATCCAGATGATAACGTATTATACTATCCATCAGTAAACTCAAGCCTAATCCTTAGCGAAGCTTTCAACCTACCAAGCTTTTTTAACTACGCGAAGTTAAGAGGTTCATGGGGTATTGTTGGTAACTATCCTGATGTCTACAAAAGCGCTTTGTTCTACAGCCAAGAGACTTTGGGAATTCAAGCAGATAGAGGTGCTGCAGTAATTTACACGTTACTTCCAACAGAAAGCTTCGGAAACGAGAAGATTAAACCAGAAACGAAGAACGAAATTGAATTCGGACTAGAAACGCGTATGTTCAATGGTCGTTTTGGCTTTGATGTTACTTACTACAACGGACTAGTTAAAGACCAAATCTTAAACTATACGCTTCCTATTACTACTGGAGCATCATCTATCTTAGCAAACGTAGGGTCACTACGTAACTCCGGATGGGAATTTGCCATCAACGGTACACCAGTGCAAAACGAAAATTTCCAGTGGAATACTACGATTAACTTTTCTATGAACAAAAACGTGATCAAAGAATTACCAGGTGGTGTTGATGAACTATTACACAGAGATTATGACGGTGCGGCTGCTCAGTTAGTTTCAAGAGTTGGCCATGCCATGGGTGATATCATGGTTCACCCATTGAAAACAGATGGCAAAGGTAACTACATCGTTCAAGACAATGGGCTATATCAACTTGATGCTGACACCTGGGTAAAAGCTGGTAATGCTATGCCTAAAGCAATAGGTGGTTTTGTGAACACATTCAGCTATAAAAACTTCACCCTTGATGCTTTGATCGACTTCAGATTAGGTGGACACGTTATGCCAACAGGCACTAACTGGATGTTAAGTAGAGGACTTCTTAAAGAGACACTAACAGCTATGGATACAGAACATGGCGGATTAAGCTACTATAAAGATGGTGATAGAGGTGTCGCAACAAACGGAACTACTGGTCCGAATGGCGAGACGGTTTACCACGACGGTATGCTTATGGACGGTGTATTAGCGGATGGAACTGAAAACAACAATATCATCTCACAAGGTACTTACTATAACTCAACATACAACTGGGGGGGACCACAGTATTCAAACTCCAGATACGAGCTATACGTACAGAAGAACAACTATGTAAAGATGCGCGAATTATCAATCGGCTACAGATTGCCAACATCCGTTGCGTCTAAATTAAAGGCGAAAAACGTACAACTTTCTGCCTTCGGTCGTAACCTTTTCTTCATCTACAGAAGCTTGAAGGATTTAGATCCTGAGCAGATGACAGGTGGATCAAACTGGGTAAACAACGTTTCAAACGTAGGTACAAGCCCTGCGACTAGAACATTTGGTTTAATGCTACGTGCTAGCTTTTAATTAGAAACAACATGAAAAAAAATATAATCATCATGGCGCTAGGATTATCGTCACTAGCTTTTATAACGTCTTGTTCAAAAGACTCTTTCGCTGATTACTACAGGAACCCTTCGAAAATCGAGAAGGCTAGTGTAGATAAGCAATACACTGGAGTGATGTTTGGTTTCAAAGAATTGATCATCCCTACTTATACGAATATCTTCGTTACGCAGCGCCCGACAATTAACCGCTATATTCAAACACTTGGATGGGTGGATGAAGCGAACCACTTAACCGTGGGAGCTGCCGCTACAGAGGCACGCTGGACGCAATACTACAAAGGCCTTGCGCAGTTTAAAGATTTAGAGCGTCTATACGATGAGCTAATTGACGTGGAAAAAGAGGAAAAGCTCGTGCTCTATTTAACTGCCAAGATCCTGTTCTACGATCAGACTCAACAAATGGTCGATCTATTTGGCCCTATCCCCTGGTCTACAGCAGGCACGTTGAACGCAAATCCGGGAAACTTCAAAGCTTCTTACGCGAAATATGACACTGCTGAGGAAATCTACGAAACTATGTTGGATGACCTTAAAAGCATCAGTGAGCAATTACAGACCTTAACTACACCTGCGTCGATATCCACAGTATTTGCTACGCAGGATTTGGTACATAACGGTGATTTATCCTTGTGGCGTAAATACGCAAATGGGTTACGTCTTCGCATGCTTACTCGCGTTTCTGAAAGTAGCAAATTTGCCACAAGAGCATCAGCTGAGCTTGCAACAATCATTAATGATAGAACCGCTTACCCACTACCTCTTGTCAACGCAGAGAATGCGCAAATCGACATCTTCGACTCGGGTTCTAAGATTACGTCAGATGGTATCAGAGATGCATTCGAAGCGGGCGGCACTTGGTACGCTAACCTGTCTAGCAAACGCATGATCGATCCCATGGTTCAAAATGCTGACCCAAGATTGCCATTCATTTTCGAGCCAGGAGTCGAGGCTAAAGGTAAATTCATAGGGCTGGATCAATCCATCGGGAGCACCCCGCAATCGGATTTAGCAAGAAGCGGCACGATTGCTATCTACAATAGATCGACATTCTCCCGCAGTAAATTCTTCCCAGGCATACTTATGACTTCCTCAGAAGTGAATTTTTTACTTGCAGAATACTACAACAAAAATGGTAAAGCTGCGGAAGCAAAAGCAGCTTTCGAAAATGGGATTAAAGAGTCCGTGCATCTCTACGAAGACATTCGTAGCAGAAGTGATGACGACGTAACTGCTGCCGCTCCAAAACCTACAAGCGAGCAGATCGACACCTACATCAGCAATTTAAAATGGGATGCAGCGACTAACAAGATTGAATTAATTGCTTACCAGAAATGGACGCACTTTAACCTTGTTCAAGCTGTAGAAGCATGGTCAGAGGTAAGACGTTTGGATTATCCGAAGTTCACCGTTACGACACAAAACTCGGATTTGAACAAAACGATACCTGTAAGATTCACACTACCATCCAGCGAATCCACGCATAACAAAGAGCATTATGCAGCTGTACACGAGCAAAACAATCAAAATAACAAAATATTTTGGGACGTAAATTAAGCAGATTTTAATCTTTAAATTACAAAGGAAAGCCACACAATGTGGCTTTCTCTGCTATATTAATAGGCTTAAAAAAATCAATCAACATACAATGAAAAAAAAAATAGCAGCCCTGCTGTTACTCACAGCAACGCATTTCACCAATGCCCAGGAGCATAACGTGTCTGCGGGTTATCAAGCGCCTAAGGATCCCCTTGTGATAGAGAACCTAGAGCAATGGCAAGACATGAAGTTCGGTCTCTTCATGCACTGGGGAATTTACAGCCAATGGGGCATTGTAGAGAGCTGGAGTTTATGTCCAGAGGACGAAGGCTGGACACAGCGCAAACCCGAGCACGGCACGAGCTACTACGAATACGTAAAAAACTACGAGAACCTACAGACCACCTTCAATCCTACTTCCTTCGCTCCCGAGAAATGGGCGACTGCGGCGAAGTCTGCGGGCATGAAATACGTAGTTTTCACGACTAAGCACCACGACGGTTTCTCGATGTTTGATACTAAGCAGTCCGACTATAAAATCACCTCTGCTAAAACACCATACTCAACAAATCCACGTGCGGACGTGACTAAAGAGATATTTAACTCCTTCCGCAAGGATGGCTTTAAGATCGGCGCTTACTTTTCTAAGCCCGATTGGAATACCGAAACCTACTGGTGGTCTTATTTCCCGCCCAAGGATAGAAACGTGAACTACAACCCAATCAAATATCCGGAGCGCTGGCAGCAATACAAAGATTTCACCTTTAACCAAATCAATGAATTGACTTCTAATTATGGAAAAGTAGACATTCTTTGGTTAGATGGTGGATGGGTACGTCCATTTAAAACTATCGATCCCACTGTAGAATGGCAACGTACAATAAAAGTAGAGCAAGATATCGATATGGATAAAATCGGGAATATGGCGCGCAAGAATCAGCCGGGTATTATCGTGGTTGACCGCACAGTTCCTGGCGAATGGGAAAACTACGTAACGCCAGAACAGGCAATCCCAGATCAGCCACTGGATATTCCATGGGAAAGTTGTATCACTATGGGCGATTCATTCTCCTATTTACCAAACGACCGCTATAAGCCTACAAAAAAGCTGGTGGAAACTTTAGTGAAGATCATTTCACGCGGCGGGAACTATCTACTCAACATTGCACCTGGCCCGACGGGAGACTTCGATAAAGAAGCGTACGACCGCCTGCACGAGCTTTCCACATGGATGGACATCAACCAATCGGCCGTTTTCGCCACGCGCTCTGTTCCGCCTTACCATATCGACGAGTATTATTACACACGCTCAAAAGACAGCAAAACGATCAACGTTTTTCATATAACAGAAGAGCAAGAAAACTACCTAAACAAACAGGAGCATCGTTTCGAAATACCTGCCAATTTCAAGGTTGAAAACATCAACCTTCTTGGTCATAAAAGGAAGTTAAAATACAACCAAATAGGCAACGAGATTATTATAAACAATCTTAAAGGCGATCAAAAATATGCAGCAGTCTTTCAATTGAATGGACAATATTTAAATTAACAAGCACCCATTTTTATTCATACATAAAGGGGCGTTTAAAATTTAATTTTAAACGCCCCTTCTGCTTGACACTATACGTAGAACCTACTTACTATAATTTGATTTCACAAATTTGGCTCTTTTAATATAGTCTATACTTTCTTTCATGCTTTGTTCCACATTATCCGAATAACGTTCAACCTCGATAATAAAATGCTTTAAGCCTGCCGCCTTTGCATTATTAAAAATTGCATCAAAACCTACCATACCGCTTTGCCCTATCTCCCGTTCGTCTTTTATATGCAACAACGGAAAACGTCCTGGGTATTTATGAAAATAATCAACAGGGCTTGCTTTACCAATCACAGTCCAATACACATCCAACTCTATAAATACATATTCCGGGTTTGTATGCTTAAGAATATAATCTAACATAACTTCCTTCCCCTCTACTTTTTCAAACTCATGGGCATGGTTATGATAACCGTAAGATAAGCCCTGGGCTTTAGCACGTTTACCGATTTCATCCATATAACGACAGTAAGCATCCAATTCAGTAACTGTCTTTGATAAGCTAATCCAAGGAGTAACAATATAAGACATACCTGCAGCCTTGTGCGCTGCGATAGCTGTATCCCACCAAGCTAGCGATTCTGAAAAATCTCCTGATTCTATCTCTTTTGCAGATAAGGGTCTCCCGACATGGGAAGACAACACTTTCAAACCTTTACTTTCGACTATACTTTTAAACTCCGCTGGTGTTACTCCATAAAATTTACCATTATCGTAACCTGCCGCCTCAACTTGCGTATAGCCCATTTTAGATAGTTTTTGTAAAACATCTGTAAATTGCGAAGAACTTGCATCACCGCCCAAAATACTACGAACGGAATAAAGCTGAACTGCTACATCTTTCTTTTGTGCAATTGAAGAAAAAGCAAAAAATAAGGATAAGAAAAGTACAAAGACTGTTTTTTTATTATTCATTAAGGTCTAGATTATATTATTAATATATTTTTTTTAAATATAGCTTTTTTACAGCACACTCTATAGCACAACAGAAGGCTCTACAGCATTTGCACAATGCAATTTATAACAAAGAAAATATAAGTTATTTTATGACAAGCTCTTAAAAAATCAAGTTAACTAATATTTTACAACTTAAATTAAATATAAGAAAAGCAGTTCATCGTCCGACCACGAAAGAACCGCCTTTCTTATAAAACCCGAGAGTGGATTGATTATTGAAAAAATATTCTAAAATTCACACCAAAATTAGTGTATGAAGTAGCGTAGTTCTGTGAAGTATATGGTTTAACAACATTAGAATGGTAAAACACCTGTATATTATATTGTTGATTAATCACATAGTCAAAAGTAGGGTTAAAACTTATACTTTTATTTCCTGCCGAAACCTCTGCCATATCTAGATCTGAACGATACACAATTGTCTTACGGTCATTAATAGCTACATCTAGTTTGAAATTAATATCATTATTCCACTTCCTATCACTAAACCAACCAAAAGGCATTCTAACCCCCATTTTCCGATAACCAACACCCAATACAAACGAATTCTCACTCATCATAGACATTTGTCCATTTGCTAAACTAAAGTTCATATTTCGTGTTCGTCTATATTCTGACGTACCGGACATTGCATTAGCAAAACGTAAATCAACCCCGATCAGTGGAATAAATTGATCAATAATAGACACTTGGTCATATTGAAATTCTGATAAGAAGTTATTATTAATATCTCTCTCCGACGGCATTCCATCATCAGCCCTGTAGCGTAATACCGAATTATAACCATTAATAGCATACAACGAACTATAAGCGTGCGTCAAACCTATTGAAGAGATAAAATCAGTAATCCCCAGCACATTAGCTAACTGATTATAGGACACTCTCCAATTCGGTAAAGGAAACTTAGGTTTCATATTTAATTGCGCGTTGTCAACATCTTTACCTAAATATGTCTGCAAAAACGAGTTAACCACAACATCTTGCTGCGCTTTCCCATAACCATCAGCATACATTTCATTATCAAAGCCTACAGAATTCAGGTTATTTTCTGCCAAACGCCCAGAAATAATCACGCGATTTTCTTCAAACCGTTTAAACAACTCCTGATGGTTCTTAAATGCCGAGCTAATAGCAATTTGTGTAATACTATAATTACCTGTCCTATAAGGCGTCACACTTTCCATCTCCCCTGTTACTGCATTGAACTGTGTCGAAGCCGCATAATTATAATTGTCTACCCGGTTAAATATCAAATCGACACGCAACCCTTTAAATGGCTCTAAATTGGCCATTACAGAAATATTCTCTGCATATGTTTTCGTATACATCTGTGTCTGCAGACTATCCTTTGATAACCAATCATTCGATATTGCCTTATCTAAAATACTTGACTGACTACCGAATAAAAAGCCCCACCCAGGTGCATTCATATCAAAGTCATAGCCTAACATATTTGTTTTAGGCAAATATCCCGGCAGAAACTGTCCTTCATTCTTTGTATACGCTCCATTAATAGTCTTCACTTGTGAAAGAAATTGTGCTAGTATCGCTTTAGCCCCCTTCGCATCTCTGCGGGTGTTATCTCTAAAAAACCGAAACTTACCATACAAACTTGTCAAATTCAAATTAGGATTAACCTGAATTGTACGGTTATTTTGAATACTATTACCTATACTAAGATCTACATTCTGCATCGCTAATAATGGTTCGCTATGCCAATTGAATTGTGTTCCATATCGCCCCACCACATTAACCCATTCTAAGTAAGGAATTTTATGAATAGGGAAAGTATAGGTCAGATTCATCATATGATTATAATCTGTCGTTCTTCCCATCTTCCAGAAGTTAGACCACACTGTATCTTGCTTTATTCCATCTAATCTACCAGCTGGCTCATCTATAATAGAATAATTTGTCGCGTTAAAATCTAAACGTAAGGATTTGGTCAAGTCCCAACTTATTCCGTATATACGGTTCATATTAAAGTTCTTGTTATAATATGTAGGCAATAAGTTATCCGTTGTATTATCGCGCATCGTATTCTCATTATATATACGATTAACATCTATTCTAAAATTCAGCAAAGAAGGCATTAGGTTAAAGTTAAAGTCCCGTATAATATCCCATCCTCTACCCTTCGCTTTCATTCCCTTAAACGGCTCATAAAACTTCACATTCGAATTACTATAATTATAATCTAAAGACCCCCTATATGTTTTTTGAACAGAATTTGCAACATTATAATCGTAATGATAATAAGAACTATACGCATAAGAAGCACTCCAGTTTTCTATATCCCACACACGTATAGGCTTATCATTATTTGTCCTTATCTTACGAACATTCATAAAGCTGAATGCCTTACGTGTTGTCAAATCCTGCACCATTCTTAAAAGCGAATCCCGTCTATTTCTAGATAAAGTAGATAATGCAGTATTCAATTCTATATCCGGGTTGTATGGATCATACTCAGGTCGGCCAGTTTGTCTCGAATAATTAAAATAAAACGGGATACTAATACCATGCTTAGGATGGAAAAATTTACCAAACTCTGCATTGGTTGTTAAATCCATAAAAAAGTCTTCTGAACGACTACGCTCATTTAGTGTTTGCGAAATAGCACCGAAGCCAATAGTGCTTTTTGTCCCCGCAAAAGAAACATTCGCAAAATCAGCCAACTTCACATCTACACGTGCGGTAGCAGCCCAACCACCGCGATCGTCAAAATCTGTCAAACGCAATTCATTAAACCAAAATTCGCCCGAAAGCTCGCGCCCGTCATCCATAGTGTTACTCCCATTACTGCCTTTAAGCGGGTTTTTAACACCTACCATATAGTATCGTACCTTACCGATGTCAGGTGTACCTACTATGGTAATCTTCGACACACCGTCATAATATTCAAAAGGTATATCTAAAGGCCATGATGATCCATTAAGCAAGGCTTCATCACGTTTTACCTTTGCCTCTTGTAGCTTTTTGATTTTTATTAATAAACGGTTCTCTACCGGCCAGATTAAATCCTCAGAAACCGTTCCATAAGGCGTAATTTTTAGTGGAATTTCATATTCGTAATAATTGTACTTATCATCTGTCCCTACACGAATAAAGGCACTAAAATCACCGTCTTGCAGATATTCTCCTTCCGCATGTATAAACATTTCCAGATTGCCATACGGACGAAAATCATGACTAGCTGTACGATATGCTCCACGCCCATAACCATCCTTCAGATTTTTAACCTCCAAACTTAATGACTGTTCATTTAACTGAACGTTATAATTATTGTTAGCCCAATCTACCTGTCTATTAATTCCTGGCGGTACAACATAAGGAATAGGACTTCTTGTACCATTTTCTTCAATATTTACATTAGCCACATTCACTTCCGAATTGTCCGAAGCCACTAAACCCATCGATGGGTCACTAATAACCTTATTAGCCGAATTCTCACTGTTATATTTCCGCCATTCCCCTCTTACAAATTGTAATTTACCAAAACGAATAACAGTAGTGTCGGCATAGTTCGTCATGAACATTCGTACAAACCTAATGGACTTAAAATCATTTACATTTCCGTACTTACTTTCATAATCCGCAATTGGGATCCTTATCTTATACCATTTAACAGGCTCTACATTTCCATTAGCCAAGGTCACGTCTGATATCACCTCATCTACTATATGATTTTTACCAACAACCATATCCTGCGGACGTGTAGATAATTTATATTGATAATACTC
Organism: Sphingobacterium sp. UT-1RO-CII-1; assembly: GCF_026711005.1. Classification (GTDB taxonomy): domain Bacteria; phylum Bacteroidota; class Bacteroidia; order Sphingobacteriales; family Sphingobacteriaceae; genus Sphingobacterium. Next base: position 326,508 of record NZ_JAPPVJ010000001.1, read on the forward strand.
GTCAATCTCATTCATCGTATTATCTCTATTCACATCTTCTCCATCAGGAAGGAGTGTATTAGCCGATGTTTCTACACCAAAATCAGCCATCGACTGTTCATTAGTTTTCGAATTCCCTTCTAATCCATTATAGCGCTTATACCTATCTAAAATACCAACTTCTTCGCTATCAAACTGACTCGCTCTAAAGTATATATAATCATCCGACGAAGGGTCATTTCTCAGCTTATTAAATGCAGTTGGCGACAAAACACCCTGGAGTTGAGAAAGGAAATTCCCGAAAAAAGAAGCTTCCTCCGCATTACTCAAACCATCCAGTCCAACATCCTGCTTTACTCTATTCGCATTATTACTATCAAAAGCCTGCACCACCGGCTGATTTTTCACTACTTTTCCCCACTTTGTTTGGTCAACCTGCGAAAGGTCACCATTTAAAGGAATACCATTTTCCAAAGACTTACGTCCATCTTTCAATATATCTTCTGAAATATTGCCTAAGTTAAAATAGATATCTCCTCCGTCTTTGTTCGGGTTGGTCAACGTAGGATCCATCATCCACATTTCAATAAACTCGATATTCTCTGATTCAAAATCAGTTTGATCTATCTTTCGGAAAATCCCTCCCCATTTAGACTTCGGGTTCGTAAAAAAACCATCGCTATTTACCCCTGCCGGGTTGTAATTATATGCTCCACGATGTGTTGGATAAAAAGATAAGTTTAACGTATTTACGAATATTGCGCCTCCTGTCTTACTATCCTTATAAGGAAAAATCTCTTTTTCTTGCACCTCTCTTACCCTATGGTCGGAAAGCTCTTGCTTAGTTATTGATTTTGGCGTCAATGAACTTCTATTATAAAAAACAGGGTCAATATTATAGAAAGCTAACAAAGACCTATTGAAACCATATCTTAAGTCGTCTGTATAATCCGACTCCGGAAACATTCGAGGTGTCCCCGAAATCTGCCACGAGTTTCTTCCTAGAATATCGATATAAGAAACACTATTTTCAAAATCATCTATATAAGTTGTTCCTCTTTTACTGTTTGCCGTATTCAAACCTTTTGGATGCCCAGGCATTAACTTAGCAAACTCACCATAAAAAGATATCTGTGATTCTTCTTTTGTGCTTAAAAAGGGAAGCTTATCCACCATGCGTGTCAGCCATCGTGAAGGAGTATTATAGCTTAAATCGAAGCCCACCATCGTGTTTGACATCGGTTCCTGACCTATATTTACCTTCTCGGTCAAGGGTTTTTCCGTCAAGTTCATAATGGTAGCACCGACATGAAGTTTATCACTGGCAGCATAATCAAACCGCCCTCCCATAAGGGTCTTCTGTTGAAGGCCAAACATTGCGTCATCCTCCATACTGACCGTAATAGGCGTTCCACCCATCACCATCGCCTCATTAATCACACGTAGTGTCCCAAGCTCATAATTGATATAAAAGTCTTTTCCTTCTTCTAAGCGCATGCCCCCCACCATCACTCTAACCGACCCCGGGCGTATATGAAACCCTTCTAACTGAAACTCGGTACCCGATGTTGAACTGTATCGACCTCGGATCTGATAACGATTTTTATTGGGAAACTTTTGCTGGGCATCAACTTTCGTATGGGTATATAACTCCGGAAAGGTATATTTATCGACCAATGTATTTTCTGATGGGTCAAACTTATTGGCTAAATCCTTTCCAAAAGGTTCCACGACTGGAAATATAACTTTGCCACGCTTTGAGTCAATTGTAATACCTTCCAAATAATCAAACATTCCGTCCGGATTACTAGCTTGCGCCTGATCCAGTCGATCTAAACCTAACAACTGCAACCAAGTTTTCCCCTGTGTGTTTTGGCCTTCGTACATTGATGGTCTATCTGTTCCTGTCTCATCTTCTGTACGATAAACCTGTAAGTAAAAGTTATTATTAGAAACATTATAAGAATTCAATGAATATATATTTTTCATCATTAAATCCCAAGTCGGTAAATTCGTTTTTAATGTCGATGCTTTAAGCAACTTCGTATACAGCATCATTGGGTTGGATGGAGTCACTGGGATATCTGTACTAAATTCTCCTACTTGATATTCTACACCATTCAATAGATAGCGATAAGCTACAGAAAGCACCTGGTCTTGATTTAAAGGATACAACAAAGAAATATACCCCAATTTATCATTCAAGAAGTAATCTTTACCAGCAACAAGCTTCCGCGCATAAGTCAGCTTTTCATAATTATCTGTACCACCAGTTCCACTAAAAAAACTCTGCACAAACGAGCTGTTTGACCCTCTCCCATTCTCCCCTAATAGGGTTAATAAGTTATTCGAAACCCTAGGCGAAGCATCTCCTGGCACTCCTGTCGATGGATTAATAGCAGAACCTTTAGCCAACATCCCATTATGCGGATTATACTCTCCTAAATCCATTAAGGCAAGTATATCGCGAGCCTCTTCATAATTATTCGACCTATTGCTTACCCATACTTCAATTTGAGTAATATTTACACTCGTTGTAATCAACGGAGCTAGAGCTAAAGACTTATTATAATTATCTCGAAAATACTGCCCTAAAAAATAGTGCTGATTAGCCTCATAATCATCTAGGTTCAATGCTATTTCACTATCTTTAGATCCATTCGTTATTGTAAACTCTTTTTGTCTAGACCGCTGTTGAGATACCAATCCTGTAAACATCAGTTTCCCAAACTGCAATTGTGCTTTTACTCCAAATAAAGACTCGGACCCTTGTATCAGCGAACTATTAAGCGACATATTCACATTACCGATCTCTAACCGCCTTAAAATAGCATCATCCTTGGCAACATAATCAAACCGCAATTGATTTTCAAAATCAAACTGTGCTCTCGAATTAAAGTTAGCGTTAACATTCACACGCTCCCCTATTTTCCCTGTCAGGTTTAAATTAATATTCTGATCAAAGTCAATACCCCATTGCTTTCTTTGTATATCATTAAACATGGGGTTCTCATTTGTGTTTCGCTGCCCTCTCAACAGAACTTCTGCACTTCCTCGTGGTGTAAACTCAATAGTATTACCTCCAAAAATTTTCTGAAAGGTCGGGCTCGTCACTTCTATCACCGGTATTAAACGTCTTTGCCTTTCTGCCATCAAAGACTTTTCGGCCAGTTCTTCCCAGTAGTTCTTTTGTAACCTTTTAAATTCGTAATCTTTATACTCATCGAGCGACAAGTATAATGGCGGACGGTACATTTTAGTACCTAAATTTTCTCTTATTATATATTGCTTACTCTCGGTGTCATACACGACTTCCCGCTGTACACTACTAGGATTTCCCAGTGTCACAGGGTTATAACTTTTAGGCAAGTTTAAAAACGGAAAGTCCTTAAACCGATAGGGCAGCTTTAAAGAGTCAGCCTTAAGCTCATTTGCTGGAGTTACCTGTTGTGCAACAGTGACAGAACCAACAAGCCAGAGCATTATGCACAAAAATACTATATGAACTATTTTCTTCAAGGAGTAAATTCCAATATATTTTGATCAATCAAAGATTAGATCACAAATATCACCCTTTTTTTTTAGAAAACAATCTATTTATTTCTGTGTTACACCCTATAACGTCCTAAATATGAGCAAAACTTAACTCTTGTAGATTTAAACCTACAACCTCTTTAAGGCATCTTTTATAAGTTGCTCAACTGTCCTGTCCAAATTCTCAGCTATCAAAGTATTTAACACCTTATCTGCCTGCGCTTTTGAGAAGCCCAACATTAGTAAAGCAGACAAAGCTTCCTCAGGAACAGACTTTTTAGCAAGCGCCAAAGGGATCAACGCATCCGGCCCCTGCTTACGCAATTTATCCTGCAACTCCAGTACCAAACGCTGTGCAGACTTCGGCCCTATACCTTTAATTTGTTGTATTATTTTCAACTCTCCGTTAATGATGGCAGACTGTATTTCTTCAGGTGTGATTGAAGAAAGCATCATTCTTCCGGTGCTTGGCCCTATACCTGGTACAGATATCAAATGATTAAACATCTGACGCTCTGTTTCGGTCGCAAATCCATAAAGAGTCTGCGAATCTTCCCGTACCTGAAAAGACACATAAAGCTTACATTCCTCTTTATCTTTTATTTGGGCGAAAGTTGTAAGTGATATATGAATATGATACCCTATTCCTCCAACTTCTAAAATAACATGTGTTGGTGCTTTAAACACCAATTTACCATTAAAATACTCGTACACCTCAATCAACTTAAAAGCTGTTTCAGAAGTTGACTTATACTATAAGTCAACTTCTGAAACAGCTATATTTAAAAATTAAACAACCTTTTCGTGTTCTTGCACATCAACTACAGCGATAGTAACCATGTTTACGATTTCACGCACCGAACTATCCAGCTGTAAAACATGTACTGGCTTATTCATACCTAAAAGAATCGGGCCGATCGCCTCTGCATCCCCAATCTCCTGCAACATTTTATAAGCTATATTACCTGACTCTAAGTTCGGAAAAACCAAAGTATTAGCAGGCTGTCCATTTAATCTACTAAATGGAAAATTCGCTTTTAACAGCTCACTATTTAATGCAAAATTCGCTTGTATTTCACCATCTACAACTATATCCGGCGACTTCTCGTGTAAAATACCGACAGCTTCTCTCACTTTTGTAGCCACTTCACCATCACTAGAGCCAAAATTAGAATACGACAATAAAGCAATACGCGGTTTTATATTAAACCGTCTAACCGCAGTATCTAAAAGCACAGTAATTTCTGCCAATTCGCTAGCTGTTGGGTTTTCATTCACCGTAGTATCTCCAAAAAACACAGGTCCATTTGACGTCAACATCATATACATACCAGCAACACGACTACCTTTTTTAGCACCTATCACCTGTAGAGCTGGTTTTATCGTGCTTCCATAGTTTTTTGTTAAACCCGAAATCAAAGTATCAGCTTCACCAAATTGAACCATACTGGCCGCAAAATAATTTCTGTTTGTCATCAATTTTCGGGCGTCATTCTCCGAAATTCCCCTTCTCTGTCTTTTTGCATAAAGATGCTGTACAAAGTTATTAAACCTTGGCGTATCAACTTCTTCAAACGGGTCTATAATCTCTACATCTTTAAGATCAAACTCATACTCTGCGATCAACTCCTCTATCTTCTTTCTATTACCTAATAAAATCGGGAAGGCAATTTTTTCCTCCTTAACTATTTGTGCTGCACGTAGCGTTTTATAACTATCTGCCTCTGCAAAAACTACACGTTTCGGATTTTTCTTAGCTTTAGTTGTTAAGTTCCTTACAATACGATCATCCTTACCTAATCGTTTTCTCAGTTCGTCTTTATACACTTCCCAATCTCCAATTTCCTTACGTGCCACACCCGACTCTATTGCTGCCTTTGCAACCGCAACGGACACTTCAGTAATTAAACGAGGGTCTGTAGGCTTAGGAATAATATACTCAGCACCAAACTTCAGATTATTGGTATCATAAGCCTGATTAACCTCTTCCGGAACAGGTTGTTTCGCTAACGCAGCAATAGCTTTCACTGCCGCTATTTTCATTTCCTCATTAATACGCGTAGCTCTTACATCAAGCGCGCCTCTAAATATATAAGGGAATCCCAAAACATTATTCACCTGATTAGGGAAATCTGAACGTCCTGTTCCCATAATAACATCATCTCGAGTAGCTATGGCCAGGTCATAATCAATCTCCGGATTAGGGTTAGCCATTGCTAAAACAATAGGCTTTTCATTCATAGACAATAACATATCCGGCGTCAACACATTCGCTGCAGACAGACCAATAAACACATCCGCACCCTTTACTGCATCCTGTAGCGTGTGCAAATCAAGATCTGTAGCAAACTCCGCTTTCGTACGATCTAAATTATCACGATCCTTTCTGATAACCCCTTTACTATCCAACATCACAATATTTTCTTTCCTGACCCCTACCGACATATACATAGAAGTACAAGAAATTGCAGCTGCTCCTGCCCCATTAACGACCACCTTTAACTCGCCGATATCTTTACCGGTAAGTTCACAAGCATTAATCAAAGCCGCTCCCGAAATAATAGCCGTACCATGCTGGTCATCATGCATCACAGGAATATTCATTTCTTCCTTCAATCGACGTTCGATCTCAAAACATTCCGGAGCCTTAATATCCTCTAGATTTACTCCTCCGAAAGTCGGCTCCAAAGCCTTTACTATATTAACAAACTCGTCTACGTTTTTGGTATCCAACTCAATATCAAAAACATCGATATCTGCAAAAATTTTAAACAGCAATCCTTTCCCCTCCATTACAGGCTTACTAGCCTGTGCTCCAATATCTCCCAATCCCAATACTGCAGTACCATTACTGATTACAGCCACAAGATTTCCTTTAGACGTATATTTAAAAGCATCTTCAGCATTTTCCGCTATTGCCAAGCAAGGCTCTGCAACGCCTGGCGAATAAGCTAATGACAAATCTCGCTGTGAATTATGGGGTTTTGTAGGAACAACTTCAATTTTCCCCGGTCTTCCCATTGCATGGTAGTCCAGTGCATCCTTTTTTCTATTAATGCTCATTTAGTAGTTTATTAATTTTCTTGAAAAATATTCACAAATTTATAATTTCGACGGGAAACATACGAATTTCAAACCGTTATTTCATCGTATTCAACAACTTAAACATCTCTTGCCGCATGTTTGACGCTGTGCCGACATAATTATTAACTAATAGCGTAAAAGTCACTGCCTCACCCTTACTTGTCGTATGATATCCAGTATAACCCAACACTCCTCCTATTGTACCGCTTTTCATTGACATACCGTTTATAGTAGGTAAACTTTTATGAAATATCTCAAACCAGGGTCTACTTTGAGCATAATGCATAATACGTGACATAGCCAATGTAGTTATTCTATTTTGTGCTGTCAATCCCGACCCATCCAAAATACGCAGTTCACTAGTGGGTATTTTCAATTTTTGCTCCCAATACTTTGCAACCAACTCTCCTGACTCTCTCGTATCTGATTTGTTATGGCTTAATAAGCCAATAGTTTTAAGTAGAGCCTCGCCATATAAATTCACACTTTTTTGGTTGAACCAGTAAACAATCTCGTGCAAAGGTGGCGAATTATGCACATCTAAATCTTGACGGGCATGCACAATTTTCTCTCCCGTGTTCATTAACCTTTTTCCTGTTGTAGGCAAACTATCTACCCACACTTCATTACTTATCAGCGCTTGATGCAATTGGTGTGCTGCATCTAAGGCAGGATCAGGAACAGCTATTTCAATCGTTTTTTTCAAATCTCTACCCAAACTTCCTCGTAGATAAATAAGCTCCGTATATGGGGCAGAAAAAGCATAAACATTGTCACCAGCTCCCTGAGATGCTGTTGTTACTTCATTCACGATATGTGCATTGGCTACGTTTGGCACTAACTTTTCAATCGTAGCCGGTTGCCCTATACTCCAATGCCTAAAGACAACTCCCATTTTATTCTCTCGCCAATTTAAGCCCGACACACCTGCTCCATAATAATTTCCTAGATCTTCCCACGCCCAACCAGCAGGAGCCGTATTTCCTCCCCAGTGCAAATCATCTGCAATGATACGTCCATTAACCTGTTTAATACCTGCATTCTTAATCTTATACACCCATTTATTTAACAGCACTTCTTCCTTTGTGCTGGTATAACGATCAGAACCTAAGGTCGGGTCTCCTGTTCCTGTTAATATTATATCACCGTTCAACACGCCTAAACTATCAATATCTCCAGTATAACTTAATGTTGTTTTATACGTATAGTTAGCTCCCAATATATCCAAAGCCGTAATACTCGTAATAACCTTCAAGGTCGAAGCTGTAGACAAACCGATAGTACTATTTTTTTCAAAAAGGACCTGTCCTGTCTTCCCATCCAATACAGTCAGTGAAGCAATTCCGTTTGGCAATTTACCGCTCGATACAAACTGTTGAAAAGCGGTAGGCACTGATTCTTTCACACTCTGCCCATAAACCACCTGAACACTAAAAATCAAACAAATTAAATAGAATTTATAAAAGCTCTTAAACATCATAACAGTTACTTAATTTACAAACTTACATAAATTCACTTTTATACGTTCCCAAAACTATGCACTTTAAAATAATCTAAACTCCCACTTAACATTAAATAATAGGGAAGTCATTCTATAATTTTTTAACTTGCATCATTCTAATACAAATCTTATGACAAAACATGCAGATCGATTAAGTGCTTTACGATCAGAAATGAAATCTAAGGGTATTGATGCTTATATCATTCCATCATCTGACCCGCATATTAGCGAATACCTTCCTGAACGATTCAAATGTATATCCTGGCTTTCCGGCTTTACGGGTTCAGCAGGTACTTTAGCCATCACACAAGACTTTGCAGGCTTATGGGCAGATTCTCGCTACTTCGTACAAGGAGAAGAGCAATTAGCGGGCAGCGGATTTGATTTAGTAAAATTAAAAGTGCAAGGAGCCCCCGAATATGCACAATGGCTAGCCGGCAAACTACAACCGGGCGATAAAGTAGCTTTTGACGGTAATTTAGCATCCATTGCTGTTGCCAAGGCAATCCAGGACAACTTAGTACCATTAGGTATAAAAGTCGATGGCCACCAAGATCTCCTTCATGAGATATGGCCAGATCGTCCAGCACTTCCCCAGGCGAAGGCTTACCTTTTAAATGAAGATACTACAGGGCAATCAACTGTTGAAAAACTAAAATCAGTTAGAAAACATTTAGCAGAAAATAGAGCAGAGGCACATTTAGTCTCCTCTTTAGACGATTTAGCGTGGCTACTCAACATCCGAGGTAGCGACGTAAAGTGCAATCCTGTAGTTCTCGGCTTTTTACTGATAAACCAACAGGAAAACACCCTTTTCATTGATCAGTCAAAACTAAACGAAAAAGACAAAGCCTCTTTATTAGACTCTGGAGTCCGTATCAAACCTTATTCTGATGCATTATCTACTATAGAAGACCTTAAAAGCTCCAGTATTTTACTAGACCCTAAAAGAACATGTTTCGCTATGTATGATGCTATACCTGCATCAACAAAAATCGTCGAAGCGACTAATCCATCCACAAATCTCAAAGCGGTTAAGAACGAAACCGAGATCAATCATACACGAAATGTAATGGTCAAAGATGGTGTTGCTATGACGCGTTTTTTTAAATGGATAGAAGAAAACGTTTCATATGGAAACCTAAGCGAAATTAGTATTGCTGAAAAGCTCTATGAATTTCGGTCTGCCAACGAAGGTTTTGTAGATATCTCTTTTGATACAATTGCAGGTTATTTAGAACACGGTGCTCTGCCTCACTATAAAGCTACTGAAGAAAGTAACGCCACATTAAAACCTGAAGGCCTATTATTAGTAGACTCTGGCGGACAGTATCGCGATGGAACAACAGACATTACGCGCGTTGTTTCTTTAGGTAAAATAACAGATCAGGAACGGCAGGATTACACCATTGTCTTAAAAGGAATGATTGAAGGCTCGTTGGCTATATATCCTGTTGGAACACGTGGTTACCAAATTGATGCCATAACGAGACGTCCTATTTGGGAAACATTACGCAACTACGGTCACGGCACTGGTCATGGTGTTGGCTTTTTCTTAAATGTTCACGAAGGTCCGCATACGTTCAATCCCTCAAATGTAGATGTGCCCGTACAGGAAGGCATGATAAGCTCTATAGAACCTGGTTTATACCGCGAGGGTCAATATGGCATACGTATCGAAAACCTTGTATTGGCTCAAGCTCTGGAGTCCAACCAATTTGGTAGTTTTATGAATTTCGACACCTTAACAATCTGTTATATTGCCACTGATTTAGTAGACAGAAGTCTTTTGGATCAAAAGCATATCAACTGGCTCAACAGTTATAATGGCTGGGTACATTGGCAATTGGCTCCACATCTTACAAGTGAGGAGTCTGCTTGGTTACAGGAAAAAACTAAAGCAATCTAAAAAATTAATACATTCATAAAAAAGCTGTCGGTCCAATATCTATTTGTCCCGACAGCTTTAACTCTCCTAAGCAAATTCACTTTATAGCCAAAGGCTACTCTACTTAACCACTGTATTATAAAGCTTACTATGCAAGTCGGAAAGAGTGCTTTCGGGTATCTTCATTACTTTTCGGTCGTAAGTCATTAATCCGTTTGTCTCTATTTCTACATCCGTTGTCTGTGTATATACAGCAGCAGACAATCCTTTGGGTATAAGCCTTTGAAGATTATCAATCAGTTCACTATATCTTTTACGCAACTCTTCCTTATTCTTAAAAGATTGATAGCCCCAATTATCTTTCTGTTGCCAAGTATGCCCCTCAATCGGCAGACCTAAACCTCCGTATTCGCCAAGAGCTAAGACATAATCCTTTCCAAAAATATCAGGATCAGGCATAGCAGCATCAGGATAATTATGAATATCTAAAATATCCCCTACATAAGCAAAGTTTCCTCCACTTGCGCTATTCACTAATCTTGATGGGTCTTTAGCAATAGTCCATTCCGTAATTTCTTTGGTTTTAAATTGCCCCCAAGCTTCATTAAACGGCACCCACACAACAATACTTGGAAAGTTATGCAACTGTTCCATAATTGTATTCCATTCTTGACGAAAAATACGCTCAGATTCCTCACTTCTATCCTTATCATGTTTCCCTCCAGATATCTTACCTGGCATCATATCCCAAACATTTCCACCTAAGTCTCCGCTTGGCATATCCTGCCAAACCAATACTCCAATGCTATCACAGTGCCTATACCAACGGGCTGGTTCCACCTTAATATGCTTACGTATCATATTAAACCCCATCTCTTTCGTTTTCTCCACGTCATACTTCAAAGCGTCATCTGACGGTGCCGTATGCAATCCATCCGGCCACCACCCTTGATCTAAGGGGCCATAATGAAAAACAAATTTATCATTCAGCATCATTCTCTTTACGCCATGCTCATCAGCTTTAACAGCTATCTTTCTCATAGCGAAGTAACTCTTTACCTCATCGATCGTTTTACCTCCACGTTGTAGTTTCACCCTTAGATCATATAATTTAGGTGAATCTGGCGACCACAGCAGAGCATCTGACACCTGTAACGCCATCTGTGTTCCCACAATTCCGTTCGCTTCGGCAATTTTAGTATCCCCATCGTAAGCTTCCACCACTAACATATCTCCAGATTTAGCCCCCGCAACCTCGGCTTGAAAGCTCAACCTTTTATTATCCACATCCGGCGTTTGCTTTGTACTCACTATATACGTATCAGCCACCCCTTCCAACCAAACTGTCTGCCATATACCTGAAACAGGCGTATACCAAATTCCATGCGGATTATTTATCTGTTTGCCACGTGGCTGCGGCCCTTCACTCGTTGGGTCCCACACCCGAACGGCAATATCCTGCTTGTCTCCTTTTTTAAGGGCCTTCGTAATATCGAACGAAAACGCATTAAAACCACCCTCATGCCTACCTATCAATTGTTCATTGACATATACATCACATTGCCAGTCTACTGCTCCAAAATGTAGCAAAACCTTTCCTTTTCTTAACTTCTTATCAACAGTCAACTCTCGGTTATACCATAAAGCTTGCTTCTCCGTCAATCTTTTCCCCACACCAGACAAAGCCGACTCTATAGCAAAAGGTACTAATATCTCCCCTTCCCAGTTAGCCGGTATTGCAGTCTGCTCCTGTGCAGTGATAGTATATTTCCACAGCCCGTTCAAATTCTGCCAGTTACCCGATCTTTCCAGTTGCGGCCGGGGATACTCTGCATGCACATTCTTAACATCAACTTTTTCCCCCCATTCGGTTAAAAGTTTATCACCAACTGGTCTCCACTCCTGGGCCCCAACGTGCCCCCACAGCAACAAACCAATCGATAATAAGGTTAGTCCTTTTTTCATCATTTTACATTTATAAGTTTTACTTATTGTTATCTACTGAAAATCTATACACTGACTTTGTTGTATATTTATCTCCGGGATTTAATATCACGGAAGGAAAACTCTTTTGATTTGGAGAATCTGGGAAATGCTGTGGTTCAAGACATAGCCCTGTTCTAAAAGAATCGGTTTCACCACCCTTCAATGTAACCTTATCAGCCATAAAATTACCGCTATAAAATTGTAGCCCTGGCTCTTCCGTATACAGATCCATAATAATTCCCGACACATCGCCTTTTAAAGTAGCAGCATGCCTCAGCCCTCCATCCTTAGCCTCCTTCAAAACGAAATTATGATCATAGCCCCTACCATAACGCAACTGTTCATCATCAGCAGCAATATCACGTCCTATCGTTTTCATCTTCGTAAAATCAAACGCTGTATTTTTCACCGGCATTATTTCACCGGTAGGGATCAAAGTGCTGTCAACTGGGGTGAAACCTTCTGCATACAATTGCAGCTCATGATCTAAAATTGTTCCCTTTCCCTCTCCATTTAAATTGAAATAGGCATGGTTAGTCAAGTTTATTACTGTTTTTTTGTCTGTAGTAGCTTCATAACTTATCGTCAATGTATTATCCTCATCCAGCGTATACCTTACCTTCATTTCAATATTTCCAGGGAACCCCTCTTGCAAATGGGGCAGCAGATAGCTGAACAACACCCCCTGTTCATCCTGATGAACATCCCATATCGCAAAATGCACTCCCTTAAATCCTCCATGTAAAGTATTTGGTCCATTATTAACGACCGTACGATACTCCTTATCTTCCAAAGTAAAGCGTCCATTTGCAATCCTGTTTCCAAATGGTCCGACAATAGTCCCAAAAAACGGCTCTTCAGAATTATTATATGCCGATGCATTATCAAAACCCAGCACTACATCTGTTAAAGTATTATGCTTGTCGGGCACAACAAGCCCCACCAACCTAGCCCCGAAATTAGTAAGGTATGCTACGGATCCCTGTTTATTCGTCAACGTATAAAGTTTTACAGCCTGCCCATCTATTTCGGTTCCAAAACGTGCACTATCCAACTGCACGTATTGTTTCCTCGACTCCTCAACCTGCATTTTCTTTTCACCTTCACGAGGTGCTTGACATGACGAAGTACACAATAGCACTATCCACAACCCCACATAAAGTTTGTTTATCATATTTTTAGCATTTATAACATATCCCTCTATTTCAAATAGCAATCCATGCATAGCTATTATAAATATCGCTAGCTACATAACAGCTTCATAGCTCGCTTGTAGCTAATCGTTATTCTATAAAGTTATAACCTGTTTTACGTGAAGCACAGTAGGTTTACGTTGTTTATCACAATAAATTTAGTTAATAGACAACACTTTTCAAACACAAAACAACCAGATTATAAGAAAAACTTATCAAAGCACCCTTCCAGAAAGATGATAAAAAGTATACTTACACAAATTTTGATATGTGAAAGATGACCGCTAACTTCACGGTCAAAATTAAGTTGACATGGCAGAAGATTTAATCATAGCTCAAGGTAGCAAAGAAGAGCAATATCAGCTTCTATACGAACAGATCAAAGCTTTAATATCGGGCGAAACCAACAAAATCGCCAACATGGCAAATATTGCGGCAGCACTTAAAGAGCAATTCAACTTTTGGTGGGTAGGTTTCTATTTAGTAGAAAATAAAGAGCTTGTCCTGGGGCCATTTCAAGGTCCGGTTGCATGCACCCGCATTGGGTATGGCAAAGGCGTATGTGGCACAAGTTGGCAACAGCAAAAAACAATAATTGTCCCCGATGTAGAACTATTCCCTGGGCACATTGCGTGCAGTTCACTATCCAAGTCAGAAATTGTCGTCCCGCTCCTACAGGAAGGCTCCTGCATTGGCATACTTGACGTAGATAGCGAACATTTAAATCATTTCGATGAAACGGATGCTAAATATCTTCAGAAAATTTGTATGCTGCTATTAGAAACAAACTTTTTAGCCTCCTAGGTTTATGTGCGGATACTCACATTCCACACTTTAACCAATTTATCATCACCTGCAGTAACAAGTTTATCAGCTACCCAAACTGCTGAATTTATAGACAGATAATGACTGTCGTACCCACGCTCAATACTGACATTTTTAAGTAGGGACAAGCTACGACGGTCCCATATTTTAATCGACTTATCACGACTTACTGTCACAAAAACAGGAGCAATAGGGTGTGGTATAATACCATACACCGTAAACATATGTGGTGTTATTTCATTCAGCTCTTGCAGATCTTTATGTGCAAGCTGAAAAAGCTTAGCATCTCGGCCTCCCGAATACAAATAAGTATCTGTAGCCATCAGGGCTGTTACCGGTAAAGTATGCACCTTTTTTTTCGCAATTTCTTTATAATCGCTCAAGTCGTACAAATGAATATAACCGTTCTTATCACCAAATGCCACTTGATTCATTTTTACATTTGGTTCGATTACTCTTACCACGGTATCTGACACCTTAAAACGGTACAGTAGCTCAAATTTATCAAGAGACCACACGTAAGCGACCCCTTCCTCACCGATTGTAATCAATTCATTTTTTGCTATAACTGATTTAATCGCAAAAATTGCCCCTATATCCGTTTTAACTTTCTTAACAAGCTCTTGTTTATCAACATCCACAGCCCACAGCTCTCCGTTCCGCATACCGATCATTAAAAGCCCTGTTTCTCTCAATAAATGCAATGCATATACAGATGCAGGCACAGCACACAAAATCCGTTTAAACTGCCCATTCAACAGATCCCATTCCACCACCCCCTTATCATTGCCTGCTGTAAATACAGTATGCGGCTCTAAGCCCTCCTCTACTATATATATAGGGTTTTGGTGTCCTTTTAATGTTTGATGAAGTGAAATATCTACTGTATACATGATTATACTACGCTAATCACAAACATACATTAATTAATACAGCATAAAAAACATGCTTTCTTAAACTTACTGATGTCTACTTTCTAAATTTTTTGCAATAGTTTGCAGGTTCAAACCTTTCTCACGCAAAAGTACAATGAGGTGAAAAAGTAAATCAGAAGATTCGTCAATAAACTCTCTTTCTGTTTCCGCCAGTGCTGCAATCACAGTTTCTACAGCCTCTTCTCCTACTTTTTGCGCAATCTTATTAAGCCCTCTTTCACGCAACTTATTCACATAAGAAGCTTCGCTACGTTCGTCATAGCGTTGCTGTACAATACGTTCAAGCTGTAGCAAAAAATTCTGATTAAAGTCTGTATTAAAGCAACTTCTATTCCCTGTATGGCAGGTGGGGCCTGCTGGTTTTACTCTAATCAATACAGTATCCTTGTCACAATCTATGTGTGTTGAGCAAACGGCAAGAAAATTACCACTTTCTTCCCCCTTTGTCCATAACCTTCCTTTCGTTCGCGAATAAAAAGTAACCCTACCTTCCTCTACAGTTTTTTGCCATGCTTCTTCATTCATGTAGCCAAGCATAAGCACTTCTAATGTCTGTTCATCCTGTATAACAGCCGGGATCAAACCGTCGCCTTTTTTAAAATCTAACATGTGCTAATTTTTCTATTATGATATGTTTAGCTACTTTATGAACGAATCGCAATTCCTTCACGTTGCAACGTTTCTTTAAGTTCTGGGATCAGTATTTCTCCATAATGAAAAACTGAAGCTGCCAGTGCGGCATCAACATTAGCTTGTTGAAACACATCAACAAAATCCTGCTGTTTTCCTGCTCCGCCTGATGCAATCAATGGGATCTGTAAACTATCGTTAATCTTCTTCAAAAGCACATTGTCAAACCCTGCTTTCGTACCATCGTAATCCATCGACGTCAACAATATTTCTCCCGCTCCGCGCTCTTGCGCTTCTAACACCCAATTTTCTGTTTCTATCGTTGTTTTAATATTACCACCGCTTAAATACACGAAATTCTGTCCATCGCTAGCTCTTGTGTCCACTGCGACTACAACAAATTGTTTTCCAAACGCTTTCGCTAGCTCATCTATCAACTCCGGGTTGCGCACCGCAGCCGAATTGATAGATACTTTATCAGCGCCCGCATTCAGCAACAATTCGGCATCTTTTACCGCATTAATACCACCTCCTATTGTAAAAGGAATATTAATTTGCTGGGCTACAGCTTTCACTAGATCTAGTGTTGTTTTCCTGTTTTCCTGTGTTGCTGCAATATCCAAAAAAACCAATTCATCAGCCCCCTGTCTTGAATATTGCCAAGCAAGCTCAACTGGATCTCCTGCATCGCGTAAATCTACAAAATTCACACCTTTTACCGTTCTGCCATCTTTTACATCTAGGCAAGGAATAATACGTTTTGCCAGCATCTTAGAATTTAATCAGGGATTTTAAATTCCAGTCTTTTATCTCTTCTATACTTATTCTATTTTCATAGATAGCTTTCCCCACTACGCAAGATTCCATTCTTCCCAACTTATGAAGCTCTTCAATATCTGCCATAGAGCTTATTCCGCCCGAGCCTATCAGTTTAATGATTGGCGAATGATCTAACAATTTTTTGTATAACTCTACGCCTGCTCCTCCCAACTTACCATCTTTACTGATATCTGTACATAAGAAGCGGAAAAAACCTAAAGCCAAACATTTGTCAATATATTCAATCAATTTAATCGGGGAGCTTTCCAACCACCCTGAATACTTAATCACTTCATCCAGCACATCAATCGCTATCACAATATGATCGGCATATTTAACTCGCCCCTCATTTAACGAGCTAAGCTCCTCCAAAAAGTCAGGGTTAGTAATCGCCTGCGTACCTACAATTACACGTTCAACTCCTGCATCAACCAATTCTTTTACTTTATCAATACTACGCACCCCGCCACCATACTGAACCTTCATTTCTGTCTTACGGATGATTTCAAAAAGATACTCTTGGTTTACAAAGTCACCTTTTGCACCATTTAGATCAATAATATGAACGATTTCCGTACCATTAGCATGATATTTTTCGATCTGCTCCTCCAAACTTATATCGTAAGTCGTCACATCATCGTAGTTGCCTTCTCTCAAACGGACAACCTTCTTATCTAAAACATCTATTGCTGGAATTATATACATAATAAAAAAACTTAATAATCATTAAACTAACTGTGTCTAACTACTAAAAAAGCAGTTCTACACCAACTCTTCACCGTATTGCCAATGGGCAAAATTATGTAATAGCGACTCACCCAACACACCAGATTTTTCTGGGTGAAACTGTACCGCGACAAAATTATCCTTCCCTATTGCGGCTGAAAACTCTAAACCATACTGGCAACTCGCTACGGTATACAAGTCGCTCTGTTCTAAAAAGTAAGAATGCACAAAATAAAAATAACTCTTATCTGGGACATCTTTAAAAATTGGATGGCTATTTTTTATACACACTGTATTCCACCCCATATGAGGCACTTTTTCTTTTATCCGTTTTTCAAAGTGTAACGTTTTTAAAGGCATCAGCCCCAATAAATCCACATCTCCTTCTTCCGAATATATACTAAGCAACTGCATGCCTACACAAATCCCTAGCACAGGCTTCTTCGTTTGTTTTATCTTATCTACAAAACCCGAATTGTGCAATCGTTGAATAGCAGTTCCTGCATGCCCTACCCCCGGAATAATAAAACGGTCGTAAAGCTCAAAGTCTGAAAGCTCATTCACTAAGCCATATGCTACACCCACACGTTTTAATGCAGCTGTTAAAGAAAAAATATTCCCCGCTCCATAATTTATTATTCCTATCATACCCTAAGTATATTCTTTATAAGAAAGAGTTTTTGCGTCTCTTTGCGAATTTACCGCACCACTATAACAAACCTTTTGTGCTCGGCAATTGCATATTATCGGCATCGCGCCTTACTGCTTTTTTAATCGATTTGGCGAAAGCTTTAAAAATTGCTTCAATCTTATGATGTTCATTTTCACCTTCAGCCTTGATATTCAGATTAGAGCGAGAACCGTCTGAAAACGATTTAAAAAAGTGATAAAACATTTCTGTTGGCATATCACCTATCTTTTCTCTTTTAAACTCGGCATCCCACACAATCCAATTGCGTCCACCAAAATCCAAAGCTACCTGCGCCAGACAGTCGTCCATAGGCAAAGTAAAAGCATAACGTTCTATCCCTCTTTTATCCCCTAACACTTTTGCAAATATCTCACCTAGCGCAATACCTGTATCCTCAATAGTGTGGTGTTCGTCGATATGTAAATCGCCCTTCGTATGCACCGTTAAATCCAAGGCGCCGTGTCTCGCAATCTGATCCAGCATATGGTCAAAAAACGGTAATCCTGTACTAATATCTGCCTTACCCGATCCATCTAAGTTAAGCTTGATATAAATATCGGTTTCATTTGTTTTACGCTTATACTCACCTGTTCGGCTGCCTAGTTTCAAAAATTCATATACCGCCTTCCAATCAGTAGTCTCAAGCGCAACAACATCATCATTAATAGCTATGCTTTCTGTCTTTCCCAATTCATCATTACTACGGAGCCATATCGCTTTTGCACCCAAATTTTCTGCCAGTTTAACGTCATTCGGACGATCCCCTATTACAAAGGAATTAGCAAGATCATATACACTAGCGTCAAAATATTCTGTTAGCATACCTGTCCCCGGCTTGCGGGTTTCTGCATTTTCATGCGGAAAAGTAGGGTCAATGTGTTGCTTTACAAAATGCACACCCTCTCCTGCAAAAACATCCAACATCAAATTATGAACCGGCCAAAAATTTTCTTCCGGATGCGAATCCGTACCTAACCCATCTTGATTAGACACTAAAACCAGTTCAAAATCCAACTCTTTAGCAATCCTTGGCAAATACTGTAATGCTCCTGGATAAAATTTCAACTTTTCAAACGAGTCAATCTGTTCGTCTTCCGGCTCCAATATCAATGTTCCGTCACGATCTATAAACAACAGTTTCTTTATAGCTTTAGGCATTTATTTTTAAGCGTTATAATATGAATAAATAGTTTCGAGAAGGGTTATATTTTCTTCTGGTGTTCCCACTGTAAGGCGTAAACAGCCTTCACAGAGTTCCACCTTCGAGCGGTCACGGACAATAATCCCTTTACTCACTAAAAAATTATATAATAATCGAGGCTCTTCGAGTTTAACCAAAATAAAATTCGCATCCGAAGGTGTCACATGATACACCTGCTCTATTTGCATTAAAGCCTGTGATAACTTCTCCCGTTCTGCGACGATCAATTTAATCCACTCATTCACCTGCTCCACATTTTCCAATGCTTCCAACACAATATTTTGTGTGGCTTGGTTAATATTATAGGGTGGTTTTATTTTATTAAAAACAGCAATAATATCTTGACTTGCGAAAGCCATTCCCATCCTTAGAGCAGCTAAACCCCAAGCTTTTGACAGGGTCTGCAAAACCACTAGGTTAGGAAATTCGGCAAGTTCTTTTGTAAAAGAAGGTTGCTTGGCATAATTAATATAAGCTTCATCAACAACCACAAGGCCTTTAAAGTTTACCAATAGAGTTTCTATATCTTGGCGGTTGATACTGTTGCCTGTAGGATTATTCGGAGAGCATACAAAAATCATTTTTGTATATTTATCAATAGCATTTGCTATACCATCTAAATCCAGCTGATACTCTGGTGTCAGATTAACTTTGCGCAACGTCACGTCATTAATATTAGCCGACACCTCATACATACCGTAAGTAGGCGGCACAACAATCACGTTATCTAGCCCCGGACGACAGAAAGCACGATACAACAAATCAATCGCCTCATCACTCCCATTTCCTAAAAATATGTTCGCTGCAGGCACGCCCTTGATATGTGCAAGTTTTTGCTTTACCCGATGTTGTAAAGGATCAGGATAACGGTTATAATTTTCACTGTGCGGAGATCCAAATGCATTTTCATTTGCATCTAATAATACGGAAGCCTCGCCCTTAAACTCATCTCTTGCAGACGAATAAGGCACTAAATTCCGGATATTATCTCTCAGCAATGAGTTTAGGCTAAAAGATTCGTTCATATCTAATTAATTACTTTCTGAGCTTTTCCCGAATGTCCGGGTCAATTCGTTTCACACCGATACAGCATCAATCCTACTCTTTTCACTAGTAAAAAAGCCGAATATTTGCTATTTTTCAATTCAGTTGGTAAATATGGTGAAAATTCCGCAATATCACGAGACTAAAAACCACTTCCCTTCTTCGGAAAGCATAGTATTTGGAAAAACGGCCTGTGCTTCCTCCAAAAGAGGTGTCAAATCTTTATACCGTGCAGAATAGTGTCCTAACAAAAGCTGCTTCGCTCCTACTTCTACAGCCACCTCTGCCGCTCCTTTTGCCGTAGTGTGATAGGTCTCTTTAGCCCGCTCTTCCATTTCCTGCAAAAAGGTCGACTCGTGGTAGAGCAAATCAGCCCCAGCTATTGCTTTAAAATAAGATTCATCTTTCAATGTATCCGAACAATAAACATAACTTCTAGGCTTAGGAGCAGGATATGTATAATCTATTGCTTTAAAAACAGTGCCATCAGGTGCTGTATAATCTATTCCCTTTTTCAGTAGTTTCCAATACGGCATAGGTATATTCGCTCCTTCAATACGTTCCTTCCTTAATGTTGCCGATCGGGCTCCTTCCTGAAAGCGAAAACCAGTACATGCAATACGATGCAACAATGGGAAGCTAATTACTTTCAGTGCCGGCGTATCAAGAATAATCTGTTCCTCTTTGGGGTTTGTTACGTGGAACACCAAGTTAAACCGTAATCTGGTGTCCGAATATTTAAATTGTATCTCGAGTATTTCCTGCAATGGTTCCGGGCCGTACAAATGCAGATCGGATTTTCTACCTACCAAATGTTGCGATGATATTAAGCCCACTAAACCCAAATAATGATCGCCGTGCAAGTGACTGATAAATATATGATTTATGCGGCTGCTTTTCACTCCATACCTAAAAAGCTGCATCTGCGTCCCTTCGCCACAATCAATCAAAAACAACTGTTCATTAAAATTCACCACTTGCGCAGTAGGGTGCCTACCATACATAGGTGTTGCCGAACTGTTTCCTAAAATCAGCACTTCAAACTTCATCAGGCTTGTTCCCCCCTGAGGTCTAGTCTAATTTCGTTTCCAAAGATCATATTCTCTGCAGCCTCAATATTATCTGCTGTTTTAAAATAACCTTCCATATTCGAGAGCTTAAGCAGCTCAAGTATACTTTTATTTAAACCTGTCAATATAAACAATCCTCCCGATGCCTTACATAAACGACGGGCTAACAACCCCACGCGCAAACCGGCTTCATTAGTCTCGTTCACATGCTGCAGATTCAACACAATATTTCGCTGTCCTCCGGTGTGTCTCAACATAAACTCACCTTTCAAGCTGGCAGCAGCTTTTCCATCTAATATGTCTGTAAGCGGCTCTATCACTACATAACGCTCATGCTTATCCACCGTAAACTTCATAAAAATATTTTTTTAAGATTTCTCACTTAATTTTACCAAAGCGGCATTTACATTTTCCTCAATTCTCTCCAAAACATCATCCGTCTTTTCATAACGGAATGTTTCTCCGGTCAAATGCTCAAAAAGCTCAATATACCTTTCAGAAATTGAATTTACAATTTCATCCGTCATTTCCGGCACCTGTTGTCCTTCTTTTCCCTGAAAATCATTTTCAATAAGCCACTGCCTGACAAACTCCTTCGACAGTTGCTTTTGTGCTTCACCTCTATCTTGACGCTCCTGATATCCTTCAACGTAAAAATAACGCGACGAATCTGGCGTATGGATTTCATCCATCAAATAAATCTGTCCGTCTCTCTTCCCAAATTCATATTTCGTATCTGCTAAGATCAATCCCCTCTTTTCAGCAAGTTCATTTCCTCTTTTATAAAGAGCTTTTGCATAGCTTTCCAACTGTTCATAATCCTCGCTGCTCACTATACCCCGTGCTATGATCTCATCTTTAGAAATATCTTCATCGTGCCCAACATCTGCTTTTGTTGTTGGCGTGACAATCGGTTCTGGCAACGGGTCATTCTCCCGCAGCCCTTCGGGCAACGCAACTCCACACAGTGCCCGTCCGCCATCACGGTAGGTACGCCAAGCATGTCCCGAAAGATATCCCCTCACCACCATTTCTACCTTAAAAGGTTCACACCTATAGCCTATTGTAGCATTTGGATCGGGCACATCAATAACCCAATTGGGCATAATATCCCGCGTTGCTTTCAAAAAATGTTCAGCTATTTTATTAAGCACCTGCCCTTTGTAGGGTATAGCCCGGGGAAGAACTACATCAAATGCAGATATACGGTCGGACACGACCATAACGATGTATTTATCAGCAATACTGTATACATCTCTTACTTTACCCTTATAAAATGCGGTTTGGTTCTTAAAAGCGAATTGCGTTTCTCTTATTGCT
Source organism: Sphingobacterium sp. UT-1RO-CII-1 (assembly GCF_026711005.1). Classification (GTDB taxonomy): domain Bacteria; phylum Bacteroidota; class Bacteroidia; order Sphingobacteriales; family Sphingobacteriaceae; genus Sphingobacterium. Next base: position 348,934 of record NZ_JAPPVJ010000001.1, read on the forward strand.
TTCATTTTTATACGGTTTAAAGTATTTACTATTTTATATATATGCTATAACTATCTTTTTTATCTTCTTTTACTATATATATGTAAAGCTATTTTATTTTTCACCCCTTATTCAATTATCAAATGTCACCGTAGGCTTCCAATATACGTTTAACCAACTTATGTCTCACCACATCTGCTCCGCTCAGGTGCACTATTTTAATACCTTCGATATTATCCAGCAATTTTACGGCTGTCGCCAAGCCCGACTGTGTTTTCTTAGGCAAATCTATTTGCGTAAGATCTCCCGTAACAATAAATTTTGCAGTAGGCCCCATACGCGTCAGAAACATCTTCAACTGCATATCTGTTGCGTTTTGTGCTTCATCCAATATCACAAAACAATTATCGAGCGTTCTCCCCCTCATAAAAGCCAATGGCGCCACCTCGATCACCCGACGTTCAAGATAATCTTTCAATTTATCTGCCGGTATCATATCGTCCAGTGCGTCATAAAGCGGTCTTAAATAGGGATCTACTTTCTCCTTCAAATCCCCAGGTAGAAAGCCTAAGTTCTCACCGGCTTCAACAGCTGGCCTAGTAAGAATAATACGTTTAATTTCTTTATTACGAAGCGCCCGCACAGCGATTGCTACTGCCGTATAGGTTTTACCTGTCCCTGCGGGCCCAATAGCAAATAGAATATCATTACTACTGACACTATCCACCATTTTGCGTTGGTTAGGTGTGCGCGCACGCACAATCAAACCGTTCGGTCCGTAAACAATGGGCTCGCCTTTAAAATGTCCAGCTTCCTTTGTTGTCTTTTCCATCGTGGTTTCAACAGGGTTTTCGACCCCCACAATCCGCTCTAAATCTATGCTATTTAATGTTTGAAACTGTCCGATATGGTCGGTTATATCTTTAAAAACACGTTCAAACTTGCCTTGCTCTGATTCTTCCCCCAACACTTTTAGATCATTACCTCTTGCAATCAATCGGAGTTTAGGAAAACTCTTTTTCAGTAGTTCAAAGTTCTCATTCTGAACACCCCACAATGTCGCCAAATTGACGCCATCAAGCTTAATAAGTATTTCGCCCAAATTTATATACTGTTTAAAATTTTGTAATAAATATAGCGGTTTTTACCAGCATACCCGCATCGCAACATCGTTTTTTTCACAATCAGCTGAACCCACATATTCTACTGCCACAAAAATACAAGAATTATAGAGAAGAGTTAACAAAAAATTATTCCTAGCCCAGCATGTAGCCTGTCGCATAAATAGTTTTTATTTTTATACTGGGCGCATCATTCAGCACTCGCTTTAACCTATGCATAGCACTATCCAAATGTTTGTTATTTTCAAAAGCATCATCTACCCAAACCTGCTTTAGCAATACTTCTCTTGTCACAATCTGCCCCTTTCTATCTAATAAAAACCTAAGAAGCTGACTATCCTTCTCCCGAAGCTTGTACTCTTTTTTATCTATAACCAAAATTTGACCATGTAACACAAGCTCCTTTCCATCAATATCATACTTACGTATATTTTGAGGTATTTTTAAAACATGTTGTACTAGTGCCAACATGGCTTGTGGAATTATAGGCTTAGCCATGAAATTAAGAGTTCCTGCTTTATAAGCCCTTATTTGGTTGGGTACACTATACTCAGTCCCTGTCATCAAAATCACCGGCACATCTACATTACACTCGCGTACTTCATCTAGAATATCAAAGCCGTTATAATCTGGCAATATAATGTCCAGTAGTAAAATATCGGGGCATACCTCTTTAAACATTTCAAGTGCTTTTTGTCCGTTTTCGGCCCAGAACACTTGCAGTCCGTAATCTTCAAAAAAAACTTTCAGTGGCATGGCCAATCCACGATCATCTTCTATTAGCAATACTTTATTACGCATGGTCTAAAATCGGGAATGATAAATAAAAAACAGTCCAACTTCCTAGTACACTCTGCACGTTTATTGTTGCATCATGCGCATCCGCAAGGGCGCTTACATATGTAAGCCCCAACCCAAAACCCACCTGACTTTGCACCCGTGGATTTTCACTCCGAAAAAACTTATCAAAAATATGGGCAACATCAGCCTTGGCTATCCCCAACCCATTGTCGCGCACAGAAATGCAAAGCTTCCCGTTTATATCTTTTACAGAAATATGTATATCCACAACCTCTTTCGAATACTTAATAGCATTTTCGACAAGGTTTTCAATCATATTTGAAAAATGTATAAGGTCAGCGTTAATATACTCTTCTTCTGTATCCATCGCTAAGGTTATTTCAATTGGTTTATCTTCTACCACTCGGTATCTGTCCACCAAAGACACAAAAAAGTCTTGTAGTTTTATCCACTCTTTATTCAGTAGGATGTGCTCTTTATCATTATTACTAAACTTCTGCACCCGCTCTGTATAGGCAGTAAGTTTATTCAGCTCTAACAGTACTCCCTGGCCATAACGGCTCACGCACTCAGCATCTCCTTTCTCCATATAATGGGGTATTAAAGCAGCCTGTGCTACAGCAGCCGATATAGGCCGCTTAAACTCATGCATCATTGTATTAACCGAACTCTGTCTCAATTTTTCTACTTTTTCTCGCCAAAAAAAAGTACGAATTACTATTGAAAGAAAAAATGTACAGACAAAAATTAATATAACAGATAAAAAAAGCAAAAACCACATACGCCACAAAACCGTAGATAAAGGAAGTTCTACATATGCTTTCACCCCCCTAGTATCATAGGTATCGATCGGGATAACGCTAGTAGACCACCAAGTACCAGACGGGCTTATAGAATTATCCAGTACTTTATTCTCCTTAATATCCCAATATTCTATTGCTGTCTTCTTTAATGGGAAATGATGATAGGTAAGTTCTTTACGGAATATGCTATCCAGTTTATGGACATTGACGGTCTCTCCCTCGCGTATCAGCAAAAATTGATGAAATTTATGCTCCCAGAAAGGGTCATGCAGATCATGTGTGACCTGAAAGGAAGTGTCTATCGCCCTTAAAGTTTGTGTTATATACCGAGCAGTGTCCTGCCCCCGATCCAGAGACTTACTAAAAAAAGTTCCTCCCGCTTGTTCATATCTTATTTGCCCCTCCCGCAATATTGCCAACTCAAAAGCTTGGTCTATCGTGGTCACCAGCTGCACTCTATCAACATGAAAAGCATTCTGCACCCACAGCCCCTGTCCCAAAAATATTAACGACAAAACTATTCCGACGCATATTTTAACCTGTTTGTATTTAAGTTTCATTTACATATATCGACAAAGGTTTCCTCTAAGGTAAACAAATGCCTAACAATCCGCAATACTACCTACGAAAACATTGAGGAAGAATTGAGGAAGAATTGAACGGTTGAAAAATTTAGCTAGGCAATAATCTCGCGCTATCTTAGCAAAAGACAATTAATCGTTATAACTAAAACAATGAAAATGAAAAAGCCTCTTTATTTATTTGCCATTACAGTCGCACTAATCGTAGCTTTTAATATCAATTTACATATTATAGGAGAGGCTACCCCTCTCAGGGCAATAGCCATAGAACAAGTAGAGGCACTAGCTAATATAGAAAATGGTGGAAGCACAAAGTGCGCAATGCTAGGCTGCTTGGATTGTCCTGAAAACGCCAAAAAAGTCAAATACATAAATTAAATGCGGATGAAAAGCTCTCTTTGGTTTTTATTATTTATCATCCTTCAAAAAATAGTGCTTGGCTGTAGTGCTACGCCGCTCCATTTCCCTGAGCATGCGGTCCTACAGAGCAAAGAACTGACCATACAGGATGCCCCCACGAGATATGCCTTTCGGGTTCAACTCTCCGATAGTTTACTTTATATCATGGATCTGCATGCCACAGATTATTATGTTCATACAGTCACATATCCTGACATGAAACACCGTGCAAGCTTAATGCCTCGGGGAGAGGCCCCCGAACAGTTTTTAAGTGCAGAAAATATTCGTATAGATCAAAAGGGACATCTTTGGTCACTCGATGCCAACAACAACAAGCTCATCCAATTTAAGATGCTAAACGACAGCGTTCATACACAGTCAATCGATTTAGACCCGAATCTCATCCGCACTTTAGATTTCTGTTTTCTCAATGACTCTACATTTATCGTTCCCGACTATAGCGGAGAAAACCGCATTGCCCTGCTCGATAAAAATGGCCAAATCATACGGAAACTTTTTCACATACCCTCAGAGAATGAACAGCAAACAGCTCCTATGGTATTAGCACAAGCCTGGCGCTCCTTTATGGACTATCACCCTGCCCATGGTTTATTAGTTATGGCAACACAGCTAGGGCAAGTCTTAGAAATCTATGACATGAAAAAAGAAATACTGGTTAACAGAGTTCAACCTGAAGGGGGGCAACCACAATTTAGTAAAACAGGCGGCCATGCTGTCCCTACGGGCATAATGGGCTATAGCGATATACACATTGATGATAAATACATTTATGCTCTTTTTTGGGGGCATAGTTTTGAAGATCTAAAGACAGAAAAAATACTCAAGGAAGGCGGACAGTTTATACATGTTTTCGACTTACAAGGGCAGCCCGTAAGGCAGTATCAATTAGACCGATACCTAACGGGCTTTCATCTCGACGAAAAAAACAATCGGTTCATAGGTTTGGATGTTAATAGCGATCAGCCACTTGTTGAATATAAATACCAATAGCTAAGCAATGAGAAAAATATCTTTTGTAATCCTTATTATAACATCTTGCCTTCTGACTCTTATTTCCTGTCAGGATAGCAAAAAGACATCTGCAGAAAAGTTGGTCCGCGAATGGCTTGGCAAGGAAATACTATTACCCAAAGATCTCCCTTGCCTCTACATGGACAAAGACACCATTTGCCCTAAACCAAGTCAAAAATCTTTTAAAATATTGGTATATACCGATTCTGTAGGGTGCACTAGCTGCCAGCTAAACCTAAACTTGTGGAAGATATACATGAACGATGCCGACTCAATAGCTCCTGGTCAAGTAGATTTTCTGTTTTACTTTCAACCAAAAAATCAGCGAGAATTAACTCATCTTTTAAGAAGAGAACGTCTCGAAAAAATAATTTTCATGGACAAGAAAAGTCAATTATCCACCATAAACAAGCTCCCTAAAGAAATTGATTATCAATGCTTCTTACTTGACAAAGACAACAAAGTATTGTCTATTGGAAACCCTACTTTAAACCCACAAATATGGAATATATATAAAAAATTATTTACTGTTGAAACAAATCTATAAATGGGAAAAAGCGGTAAGCCAAACTCTCCAGGCAGGTCGTTTATAGCTTACCGCCACTCTTTCCCTCAATTACTAGAAAGGAGGTACAGCGGCAAAGATAAAAATTAAGAACCAGAAAAGTTGTATAACAACAAGCTGTTGAAAAGATATAATACAGCAGAGAAATATCGTGCATTTGCACATTAATCAATAATAAAAAACAAAACAATGAAAAAGAAAATTTTAGGTGCACTAGCTGTTGTAGCTATAGCCGCAGTAGCTACTTTTAATATGAATATTAATAATAACGATGAATTATCTGCTATCAGTTTGGCCAATGTGGAAGCTTTGGCAATGAATGAAAGCGGGGGTAGTGGAAATTGTCAGAAAAATTGCAAACTAAAATTACACTACCTATGTATAACAACAAATGGCGATAATAAGGGGTATATATGTGCAGATAATTAAAATCTTACAGGTCGAAATTCTACATCTTGCATTTACTATAAGTGCAAGGTGTAGAACTAGGTAATACAAGAAGCTATCACATTTTTAAATGTAAAAACACTTATATATTTCCCATATGAAAGATAAAAAGACCAGACACACATGAAAAAAACTGCATTTTTCATCTCGATATGTATCATTTTAACCTCTTGTCAACGTATAAAACAAGACCCTAATAATTATGAGTATTTAAAAACAATCGATAGTTTAACATTTTTTACAGGCCTCCCTGTTGAAATGAAATTTTACAAGGATTATATCTTTATTTATGATTTTTTTGGAGAGAATGGACTTATCAGCGTTATAAATCCCGCGAAAGATACTTTACTATTTTCATTCTTACATAAAGGGAATGGCCCAGATGAAATAATATCTTTTTCTAATCTAGATATTTTATCTTATAATAATAAAAATCTATTTGGTGTATTTGATAATAACACAAAAAGGTATCGACTTTATAACAGTGATAGTATCATTATTAATTATCAAAACTCACCTCTCCTTTTTGAAGGCAATGTAAAAATCCCTTATAGCATAACCGAATTATTTAAAATAAATAAAGGATATATCGCGACAGGTTTCTTCCCTGACGGTAAATTTGCTTTACTTGATGACGACCTTAATTTAAAAAGTTATAACGAAAAGTACAGACCTAAAACAAAAACAAACATTGATCCACTTGTACATGCAAAAGCAAATATTGGTAAAAGTGTCATATCATCAGACCTGAGGTCTTTAGCCAATGTTACGTTTCATGCAGGTATTCTAGAATATTATAATATTGAAAATGACTCTATTATTAAAGAATGGGAATTTGTATTAGATGAATTAGACTACACCATAGAAAATGAGCTCCAAATTAGAAATAATCAAGTTGAGGGTTTTATATCAGTAGACATAACTCAGGATTATATATTTGCCTTATATTCTGGGAAAGAATATGATCATGAAGCAATCGCCACCTACGGCAAATATGTATACCAGTTTGATCGAAATGGAAATTTACTACATTGTTATCAATTAGACCGTGAAGTTCTTGATATAAAAGTCAAAGCAAACAGACTGAAAGCCATAGTTCACTATCCCGAACCTATGATAGTGTCATATCTCTTACCTATGTAAAAACAAAGGAAAAACAGTAAGGAAGAGTTGAGCAAGAATGGCAATTAGTAATAAATAGTCTATTGCAAAGCTTTAGCATAGATTTATAGACATGTTCTGCCTCCACTCATTACACTGAGAAGAGAATGTACAGATAAAATTAGTAATCCAAATAATAATAAAACGAATGAAACCCATTTGAACACCACTTACTGTTGAAACAAATCTATAAATGGGAAAAAGCGGTAAGCCAAACTCTCCAGGCAGGTCGTTTATAGCTTACCGCCACTCTTTCCCTCAATTACTAGAAAGGAGGTACAGCGGCAAAGATAAAAATTAAGAACCAGAAAAGTTGTATAACAACAAGCTGTTGAAAAGATATAATACAGCAGAGAAATATCGTGCATTTGCACATTAATCAATAATAAAAAACAAAACAATGAAAAAGAAAATTTTAGGCGCAGTAGCTGTTATAGCTATAGCAGCAGTAGCTACTTTTAATATGAATATTAATAATAACGATGAATTATCTGCTATCAGTTTGGCCAATGTGGAAGCAATAGCACAAGGTGAGACTGGGGGAAGTTCTGGAACCTTTACATGTTATTCAACTTATAATAACTGCTTATTTTGGGACTGTTCAACTATCTATAGATGTGGAAATCCATGTCAAAATGCTAGTGCAGATTCGTGGTCTAACCAAGGCACATGTAGTCTTTAATATAACTTACCCAACCTTTAATACGGGCTGTTTGATATCAATCAGCCCGAAAAAACAATAACTACTCAATGCATAGAACAACTTTTATTCTAATATTAATTCTCTTTGGAGCTTGTAATAAATCGCAGGAACTAACTATTCAATATCACGAAGACAATACCGCTACAGAAAGTTTAACAGGTAAAGAAGTTCCGATTTCTATAGAATTATTAATGCCTAACAAGGTTGTAGTCATAGACAGCCATTTAATAATTTATGACCCAAGCGGAGAAGATATGTTTCACGTATTCAAATTGCCAAAAATCGAATTTAGCTATTCTTTTGGAAGTAAAGGTCAAGGTCCCGATGAATTTGCTAATATAGATCCCTTCTCGATAAAAGAGTTGGATGGCAAATTAACATTCCTAGATAACAATAAAATAGTAAAAATAGAATTAAAAAGCGATAAAGCTCTGATAAGTAAAATACACCCTATAGTGATGGGAAAAAACCCAATTAATCGTATAAACTTACTAAATGACTCAATTTATATAGCCGACATGCTCGAAGGACAATATGAACATCATAAAGTCAATTTATATACAGGGAAAGAATTAACAAAATTTGGCAGATATCCTAAAGAAGAACCCTCCATTATAAACGATATAGACAGATACCAATCTTACAAAAAAGCAAACACAAGGAACTCTAATAAGTTAGGTGTTTTCTATCTATATCATGATAGAATGAAGATATATCACAATGAAACCCTTATCGTAGAATCAAAAACTGATAAAAACAATCAGCAGGTTAATCATAATAACCCTACTATTTATAGGGTAGAACCGATGTCTACAGATAGCTTCATATACACATTATACATAGGTAAAAAGAAAAATGAAATTAACTTTACGACCTTCACTCCACAACTAGAAGTGTGGAACTGGGACGGTAAATTAAAGTCCAAGTACTTACTGGATAAACCCATTATTTCTTTCTTTATATCTGAAAAGTTTAAAAAAATATATGCTACTACTATTGAACATACCGATAAGATATATGTTTTTGACATGCCAAATATGTCTCAAAAACAAAAAAAAGATTACAAAAAAATTGAAAATGATTTATATACAATTGAAATACCAAATTTATTTACCTACACAACAACAAGTCCTGAAGTTGATAAAAACAGGATCACAGAATATAACGGACGGTATTACAACTCATGTTATTTTGCAATACCACCATACACCTCTAATACGATTCCATTTAAGGGATCACTTGAAATTATAGTATCTTATCCTATGCTTGAGAAGCACATAACAGTAAAGGACTTTGTCCATAACCGTTATAGGCAAATAAAAGAAAATGCGATAAAGTATGATACGACCAGCACAATAATTAACAACAAAAATACTCTAATCCATAAGAGCATCACTCAACACACTGATCCTAAAGGCAAAAAAAGCACACTAACAAGTCAAAAATGGATATGGCAAGAGGAAGGAAAAATCATCGAAATTGGCTATGGATCCACAGAAGATTTCGATGAAAATATAGATAAAATAGCTAACATTGTTGCATCTTTTGTCTTAAAAGATTAAAAGATTAAAAAATGAATTCAGGCTAACCAGTATAAGAGCTTAATAATAAGCTAAAAAAACCGCCATACAAAAGTAAATACCAGGAGTAGGCTTTCGTTAAGAAAGGTGACACTTGTACACTTACTTATTAGAGGAAAGTGGAGCATAAAATAATGTTCAACTGAAACAATTAATAAAAATACAATAATTAATTTCACCAATATCCCAAGCAATGCACCTTGACGAAAGTAGTTTTATTTTTAATAACAAACAAGTTGTCAACTCATTAAGATGTTATTTAGTAGCATTGTAGTCGCCTCGGGTTAATAGTAAAATAATATTAAGAACTTACCCAGTTCATTCACCCACGAGAATAACACGCAAATTTAAACAAGAGAACCAATAAACGTGATTATCGAAATTGACGATCAAAAACCCTATAAAAACTTACTTGATCTCTCTCGTATGAGATCTATTACTCATATTTACTAACTAAAAAAGAATTGAGCAAGAATTGCGACTGCTAATAATTATTCTATTGCAAAGCTTTAACATAGATTTATAGACATGTTCTGCCTCCACTCATTGCACTGGATATATAGCTAGAAGAGAGTGTCAGATAAAATCAGTAATCCAAATAATAATAAAAACGAATGAAACCCATTTGAACACCACTTTCTGTTCAAACAAATCTATAAATGGGAAAAAGCGGTAAGCCAAACTCTTCAGGCAGGTCGTATACACCTTACCGCCACTCTTTCCCTCAATTACTAGAAAGGAGGTACAGCGGCAAATATAAAAATTAAGAACTAGAAAAGTTGTATAACAACATGCTGTTGAAAAGATATAATACAGCAAAAGAGCGATATCTCTGTCGCTCGATTATTAATGATTAACAAATTTTTAAAAATTCAAAAATGAAAAAGAAAATTTTAGGCGCAGTAGCTGTTGTAGCTATAGCCGCAGTAGCTACTTTTAATATGAATATTAATAATAACGATGAATTATCTGCTATCAGTTTGGCCAATGTGGAAGCTTTGGCAATGAATGAAACAGAGCCCGAAAAAACTAAAGGTACTGTCATTCCTTGTCATACTTATGAGAACGGAAGAATAGTAGGAATGGGTAACACTTGTGGCGGGTCTAATTCCGACAGTTGTTATTCAAATCCTTGCAACTAATCGTTACCTTAACATAAAAAAGTAAGGGGAAGTTCTCAAACTTCCCCTATGATCTGAACTATAAAAGAATATTTAAAATATTAAAACGAAACCAATGAATAATCAAAAATGAATACGATAAAACTAATGCTAAAATATCCAATAATTTATTATACACTTCCTTTATAACAAAAAAAACAATAGAATTACTAAGCCATAGCTTACAAGGAAAAAAATATTAATCAAACCAGTAAAAACACAAGACAAAAACAATTCTATATATGATGACCAACCGTTCTTTTTTTTTTGCAATCTGTATGTTTATTACATTTCTTTTAACATCAAGTTGTAATCACCAACAAGGAGAAAAAGCTCCCGAAAATACTTTTCAATATTCAATTGATCTATTAAACAACATGAGTTTTCCCTCTAAAAATTTTGACGACCTGTTTATATGGGAAGAAATAATTCCACTAAAGTTTGATGATGAAACAGTACTTGGAGAGATATCTAAAGTCATTAAGACGAATACGAATTATTATGTTTTTGATAGGAAAACACAAAGCTTATTTTCGTTTGACTTAAATGGAACTTGTATAAAACAATTTGGCGACAAGGGACATGGCCCTGGAGAATACATACATATTGATGATTTTTTAGTAGATAACGATAATAACGAGTTAGTTTTACTTGGAAATGAAGGTAGGGCTGGCATTTATTTTTACGACTTAAATACGGCAGACTTTTTAAGAAAACTAAGTATCAATATTTTCCCACTTAGTTTCACAAAAGTAAATGACAGCTTTTTAGTATACACTAGTAAAAACCCTTCAGAGGAAATAATGCATGACATCTTTCTGATAAGTAAGACTGGAGAGGTACTAAAACGATATATGCCTTACGACATTGATATACCCGTTATATCCATCCAATCAGGTTTTTTAAAAAACTCAGTAAATCATACCTTTTACGCCCCACCTTATTATGAAGACATCTACAAGTTCGACGAGCAAAAGATGACCTTCACTCCATACATGCATGCAGGTATTAATAACAAATATATTGAAGAAAATAAAAATGAACCCATTAAAATTTTTAGATCTGCGGCTGCCATGGATGAATCAACCAGCTTTCTCATGAGTTGGTTTGAAACTAATGACATCAATACTTTATTGACTTTTCACAAAAACAAAGAAATAGGTATGATTATCTACAACCATTCAAGACAGGATTACTCCTACATTGCTGCAGAATCATTAGACCATGATCTGCGATACCGGATCTTAAACATATTTAATCCACATACATTAATTGAAGCAAACAACTTAATTTTCAGTATAAACCCAGAAAGTATAGAAAAAGAAAAAAACAATATACATAATTTCAATAGCAATTCAGCTTACAAAAAAGCTGCTAAAAACATCCACTTTGACAATAACGACATACATCATTTAGCTATAATTAAAGTGAAGTAATTAAAAAAAACAATCAAGTATGCGTAACTCTTGATATTCCTATACATAGGAAAAGTACAATTAAATGTAGTCTATGGTAGAACTATTGTACCTAGCATCTAAATCATTTTACAATCATTATCAAAGCAAACAGACTGAAAGCCATAGTTCACTATCCCGAACCTATGATAGTGTCATATCTCTTACCTATGTAAAACAAAGGAAAAATAGTAAGAAAGAGTTGAGACTGCTAATAATTATTCTATTGCAAGGCTTTAATATATATTTATAGATGTTCTGCTTACACATATTATACTGAATATACAGCCGGAAGCGATTGTACAGATAGAAGCCCTAATATATATGAAAATAGAACACATGAAACCATCTCAACAGCACTTACTGTTGAAACAAATCTATAAATGGGAAAAAGCGGTAAGCCAAACTCTCCAGGCAGGTCGTTTATAGATTACCGCCACTCTTCCCCTCAATTACTAGAAAGGAGGTACAGCGGCAAAGATAAAAATTAAGAACCAGAAAAGTTGTATAACAACAAGCTGTTGAAAAGATATAATACAGCAGAGAAATATCGTGCATTTGCACATTAATCAATAATAAATAACAAAACAATGAAAAAGAAAATTTTAGGCGCAGTAGCTGTTATAGCTATAGCCGCAGTAGCTAGTTTTAATATGAATATTAATAATAACGATGAATTATCTGCTATCAGTTTGGCCAATGTGGAGGCAATAGCGCAAAGTGAGAATGGGGGAGCGGGAAACAACGCCTGTTATAAAGGTTCTTACGACAGTACATTACCAGTGGCGCTTAAATGTTCAATAAGCTGCGACCAATATGATAGAGTTGGTGGCGAAGTTGATAAATGTTAACACTAACAAGCCGAATCGAGAATTAACTCTATTCGGCTTAATCTCTCAAAATAACACCTTTTAACCTCACACTCACCTATTATGACTTCATTAAGAACATTGGCCCTGATCTTTTCGATCTTATTAACAATTACCCTTGTTTCTTGCACAAGTGACAAGCAATGGATTTTTATTAATCTAGAAGAAGAAGAATCAAACACATTAGAAATTAAGGAAAAAATTCTCTCTTTAAATGATGTTTTACCAATTGGACTGGAATACCAAGATTCTGTTTTATTTATCAACTTAGCAAGATCTCCTCAAGCATTAATGGCATTAAGTTTAGAGAAAAAAATGCTTATTGATTCATTTGGGAATATAGGGCAAGGTCCAGAAGAACTATTAAACCCAGAATTTACAACTCGAACTATAGACGGCTATCCAGCCCTATATGATATCCATACAAAAAAAATGATGAACATATTATATCAGGGAAACAATTACCTTCTAAATAACATATCAAATTTTCCAGCAGAAATTTTTCCTGCTTCTGATATTGCTTTATCACCAGACTATATCACGGGTAGAGATCTTCAGTCACCTGATTCTATGTTCTTCATTTACAATAAAAAAGATAAGGAGAAAATTAGCATACCTTTTTACCCTACACTAAAGAATCTAAAAAGTAGAAAAGATTATTTCTTTGCGGTACGTACTGCTATCAATCAAAATAAAAACAAGGTGATTGCTGTAAATTATTTTATGAACCTAATTCATCTCTATAATCTAAAAGGTGAGCATCTTAGAAGTTTAGCGTTTTCAAAAACACCCATCCCTAATATAAATTCAAAAACAAAAGAAATAAACTTAGAAGCAGAGTACACAGGTATACAAGCTTTATTTCCATTAAAAGACTATATATATATACTCATCAAAACAAAAAATTCTCCAACAAAACAAAACGCCATTTTAGCAAAACTAGATTGGCAAGGAACTCTCATTAAATCTTTTATCATACATCAAAACATAATAGGCGGATTCTGTATAAATGAAAATACAAGCACATTATATGCTATAACCCAAGAACTAGATCAAGATTTCCTTGAAATACACAACATAGTCTCTTACAAAATAGATTAAAAATATCCCATAATAAATAGTTGAACTTCAACAACACACGCACACAACGAACAATCAATCAGATAAGGACTTAATTCACAAGAAAATTATCAAAGAAGAATTGAGCAAGAATTGCGGCTGCTAATAATTATTCCATTGCAAGGCTTTAATATATATTTATAGATGTTCTTCTTGCACATATTATACTGAATATACAGCCGGAAGCGATTGTAAAGATAGAATCAGTAATCCAAATAATAATAAAACGAATGAAACCCATTTGAACACCACTTACTGTTGAAACAAATCTATAAATGGGATAAAGCGGTAAGCCAAACTCTCCAGGTAGGTCGTATATAGCTTACCGCCACTCTTTCCCTCAATTACTAGAAAGGAGGTACAGCGGAAAAGATAAAAATTAAGAACCAGAAAAGTTGTATAACAACAAGCTGTTGAAAAGATATAATACAGCAGAGAAATATCGTGCATTTGCACATTAATCAATAATAAAAAACAAAACAATGAGAAAGAAAATTTTAGGCGCACTAGCTGTTGTAGCTATAGCCGCAGTAGCTACTTTTAATATGAATATTAATAATAACGATGAATTATCTGCTATCAGTTTGGCCAATGTGGAAGCTTTGGCTATGAATGAAGGAGGTGCGCCGTGCGCTGGAGGATGCAGTCAAATTGCCTGGGGGACAAAGCAAATAATGAGGTGTGATTGTTCAACAACAGGTTTTTTTTCAAGCTGTGAGAGATGGCAATGCAATTAACAACAAATAATTAATAAATAAGGGAGTGCGATAGCTCCCTTATCAAAAATTCATAAGTATGCGTAATTTACTAATAATTCTATTCATTGCTATTTTCACACATTCGTGCAATAATCCAGATAAAAGAATACAGAAAGATTTCCCCGAACATATCAAACTAACTGCTACTAAAAAGATAATAAATGAGATAATTAAACCTGTTAACCTAGTTATCCATAATGATTATCTAATCATACAAAGTGAGACAATGCCTGAAAGACCTTGCTTCTTCGTATATTCACTAAGTACACTAGACTTTTTATATAGTTTCGGAGAAGTAGGCGAAAGCGAAAATGAGTTTTTATCTCCCACAATTTTTAGAAATCAAGATAGAAAATTATTTTCCATCTTCGACCAAAGAAGGCGCGATTTCAAAAGCTATGAGATTTCAGCAACAGGAGCTAGCCTTCGCAGTAGGACCAGACTTGAAGAGCCTACTCAGTTCCCTATTCAAGAAGCTTCATTTATCAACGACTCAATTTTTATGTACTTAACTGTGGATAACAATATTGTATCCTACAACATGAATTCAGCCACTATTATTGACTCTCTGAGATTTGATACTGGTATCGAAGATGATCTTGACACAAAATATAACCAGAGCTTAGATTTTTTTCACTTTTCTAATTCGCACAATAAGATAGTAACAGCACATAATTTCATAGATCATATTTCTCTAAACAGATGTTCCGATGATGGAAAATTTGAAAATAAGGTCACAGATATAAAAAATAAAGTCACAGATATAAATAGTCAGCTAAGAAAAAACATATACCAGTATCCTTATATATATAGTACATCTGAACTTATACTAGCTCAATTTTCGGGTTATAAGTTTCAACAGCTACAGCCCTTCCCAATCAATCTAGGAAAGAGACATTTTGATTTCCAGATGGAAGTCTATGATTGGAATCTAAATCCTAGAGCTATTTTAGAGTTTGATAATAACATATTACGTTGTGAAATTGATGAGAAATCAAAAAAAATAATAACATGGGATCCATTAGAAGATTTTGAGCACCTGTTAGTGTACACATATGACTTCTAATAACAGAAAGTTAATCATATCAACACCTCTACTATTACAAATAACTGTAAAACAAACTCTTTTGAGGAAAAAAAATAAAAAAATCACCAGTATAGCTAATATAGAAGTTATTCTAATGAACAACAGCAACGAAAGTATAGGTTGTGCAAACAACTGGTCAAGTGCATATTGTGACAGTTATTCACTTACTAATGGACAAACGTGTAGTTTATATTATTGTTAACACTACCAGTACAGTCGTCTCTTTAATAGAGATGACTGTATTTTTTATAAAACCAATTACCACTTACATGGTAATTATTGTTTAAAAGTTCACCTATATCACCTATATATTTGACAAATCTGTTCTTTCATCTATGAGGAAGTGGACCAACATTTTAAAACATGAAGAATATACAATATCTAAAGTTTTTTATCAGCATTAGCTTATTAATAACCCTTTTTTCCTGCAATAATAAAAATCAAGATGTGCAAGAACTGCTAAAAAATGCAATTCCAGCTCAAAGTAAAGAAATTGAGATTGATTTTCTGTTAGGAAAACCTTCCCAAATAGCTCTTTTCGACCAAACACTAATTATTGCCGATAACATGGAAGAAAAACTATTAACATTCTATGATATCAGGGAAAACAGATTTTTAGGTAGACAAGTCCAAGTGGGGCAAGGACCAAATGAAGTTATTCCACCAATACTGCTATCAAGAACAAGTGAAAGTAATAATCTTTCTATTTTACAACGCCAAAGTGGTAAATATTTAGTGTACAATATAGATAGTATTTTAAATGGAGATTTAGAACCGAGCAACTCTTTGGAATTAGGAATTGCGGATAGGATTACTCAAACAGGCGACGGTTTTATTACTACTGGCCCCTATAATGAAGGCTCTATCAGAATATTCGACAACAAGGGAAATATAGTGAAAAATCAGAATATTTATCCTCAATACATCAAAGAGTTGAGTGAAAGAGAAAGTCAATATGTGTTTGCACAAGGACATATTGCGTATAATAAGGAACATAAAGTTTTAGCCTTTGCTTCATATTTTTTAGGCGATCTGGCTTTCTATAAACTTAGCGGAGATTCTCTACAGCAATTAAAACAGCTTGATTTCAGTCTTTCTAATACTTTACGTAATCGAATTACAAATTCAAACGAGGTAGGACAGATAATGGACAAAGATTTAGAGTATTTTTCCGATATCTATGCTACAACAAATTATTTCTACTTATTGTATACGGGCATATCTAGAAAAGACAAAAACTCCATTTCCAAAAGCTATATTTTTAAATTTTCCGCCGAAGGAGAACTGATGACCACTTATAAAACTGACCGGAAAATTATATCGTTTTGTGCTAAAAATGATGACAAAAAAGGCTATGCATTAGCATTATCACCAGACATGGACTATATTCTCGTGGAAATAGATCTGTAATAAAACATACTAACTCCTGCATCATAATGAATATTTCACATGTTATAACTCAATGAATATTTCCATAAAATATAAATATATAATCTCTTACAAGAGTAATTAAAATTTTACTCTAATCAATTTGGAATAATACATCATCTTTTTTGATCACATTTGCAATACGCTATTAATCGGGTGCCTAAAAGCTAAAATCACTCATCCAAAGCCTATGATAGTTTCCTATCTCTTACCTATATAAAATCATAAGAAAAAGATGAAGGAAGAATTGAGCAAGAATTGCATCCACTAATAATTATTCTATTGCAAGGCTTTAACATAAATTTATAAATATGTTCTACTTGCACACGCCATATTAGATATACAACTAGGAGCGAGAAGAGGAACTACTAATTATTTTGGTCTAAAATGTGGAACCAGTTATTGTGAAGGTTTCCAATATTTTAAATCAGTATCAAGTACTTCTCGTCGTACACTGCGGAGTTCATAATTTTGTAAGCATCAAAGAGCAATAATAAATTATTATTGCTCTCTTAGCTACAAGTTAGATCCTTAAAAAATGTAGAAATTTATATTTATTATAAATATTTAAAACTGTAAAATTCATATATGTCACTTCCATACAAAACCCTGATGAAGTCTTCTCTATTACTTTTAGTCATACTATTTTTTATTTGTTGCAAGAAAAACACAGAACAGAAACAGACAATAATTCTTCTCGACGATATTATTGAGATGGAAGAAAAAAACTTAAAAGAAAGCTCAATTGAACCTAGCTGTTACTCACAAATAGGTTTAATAGGCGACTCGATTCTAGTACTTAATGACATGTGTAATGTCAATGAATATTTTTTTCAATTCTATAATTCATCGGATTTTAAAACACTTCTTTCCTTTGGAAAAATTGGGCCAGCCCCAAATGAGTTCGGAAGTATTCCTTTTCTAACAAAAACAGATCGTGTAAACTTTTTCGTTTCCGAACCACATGGTGTTTTGAAAGAATTTCAGTGGAAAAATAACAACCTTACCTACAAAGACAAAGGTCTTTTACCCGGTGCAGGTGCTCGCGATATTGTATTAAGTGCAGATAAAATATATGGGAAAAACACTACAGAAGGTAAGGGCATGATTTTCATACAAGACACGTCTACTAATGAAATTTCACAATGGATAAACTTCCCCACAGATATCACTTTATCTCCCCTAGAAAAAGAACATCGCCAACTTTTAGGAGATAATTATTTTGCAGTAAACTCTTCTAAAAAACGTATAATATCTGGTATGAGACATTTTAATAGAATACAAGTATTAGATCTAAATGGAGAAGTAATACAAAATATACAAGTTGGTAAAGAGCCTATAAAAACAAAGGTAATAGACCCAGAAACTAATTTTATTTCAGAAGATGCTCCTATATACATAAATGGTATCGCCTCGACTGAGAAATATATCTATCTACTCTACTACGGTAAGACCTTTAACGAAATGGATAGTGAAGAAGGTAAAGCAAAATCCATGATTTTAATTATCGACTGGGAAGGAATTCATGAGAAAACACTAGCTATAAATGGTAAAGTTGAGGCAATCTCAGCTTCTAATGACGATCGATCGGTCTTTCTAGCACTTAAAGATAACAAAGAAGGACTGAGCCGTATTGTAAAATATACTGTCGGTAAATAAAAAAGTACCGAACTACTAATTTGGAGTGCTAAGCTCCAATATGCTATTTTATAAATTAAAACTTAACAAATAAGAAGAAAGGTGCATACGCAACTACCATGCAACAGAGGCTACACAAACACGTATGACCGAGCTGCAGCATGAACACCTATTTAAAACAAAAGTTTGTTCATAAAACACTTTCGGTATTCCATATGACCATTCAACAAAACGTACCCTGCTCACGAACTCACTAAGTAAATACACAAATGAATAGACACTAACTGCAAAAATAGATTACACTTTTATGAAAACAAACATTCCAAAAGCCGTATTGATTGTTACTGTTTCTAACTTTAGTTAGCCCCTGCTTTACTAAAAGCTGGTATACGATTGGGACGGAAAACAGATTGCTTTGCTAAACACCGATAAAAAAGTAAGATCCATAGCTTACGATGAATACACGGATATCCTATACTTTATAGGGTATGATGACAGCAAGCATGAATATACTATCGACTACTTGAAGAATATAGGCAGCTACATTAAATAAAGCATTTAAATGTATATCAAAAAAATAAAACCTACAATAGAGCAATGTGTTTCAACAGTAAAGCCGAAGTAAACATTGATATATAAAGAGCTTATACTGCTGGACGCTAATAAACCCGTGACGACTGGGCCTACCGTCGTCACGGTTACCAATAACACCTCGCAAAAAACAGAAACTTTAGTCACCCTTCACTCTAGCCGCTGCCACCTTTCTCTGTTACTTCTACTTTTTTAGGCACAGCCTTGTGCCATAAAACAAAGAGGATATGTAAAGAGCAGAAGTAAAAGAGTGATGTATTTATAAGCACTGCGGCGGTAGACTATTATTTCATAGGTAACAGTATGCAACTCATAGACCGATCCGTAGCATGAGCCTGTCAATATTAGCTATTTTATAAAAAACCAAAAAAACAATAAACCACAATAAAAAAAACGAAAGAATTGAGTAAGAATTGAGCTTGCTAAGAACTCGTAAAACGACAAATATTTTGCTTTATTTGAAAAAACCATAAAACCCATGCTTAAATATCAGAAAGATATAATACAAATGATTACAATAATCGCTAGTACCATTACAGTAGTAATATGTGTACGTATTTTTCTGATAGCCTCATTCCGGATCCCCTCTCCTTCAATGCAGCCCACACTACAACCAGGGGATTTTATTCTAACAAATAAACTCATTCCTGGCCCAAGGATGGACTGGCTTTACTTATTCGGAAAAAAAGAATACAAACGGGTGAAAGGTGTAAGGGAAATAAAAAGAGACGATATACTCGTTTTCAACCCGCCCTACCACATATCAGACGTGTTAGATAAAAATTTAGATATATACTACGTAAAACGCTGCTTTGGTATACCCGGCGACAGCCTCTACTTGGATCAGTACGGCAGCTTTCATCTGCTAGAAAAAAACAGCCCTGCTGCGCAAAAAAACGCACTATATATTCCCAAAAAGGGAGATGAAATACAATTGGACTCGATAAATTTTCAGCACTATAAAAATATAATAGCCTATGAAACTAACGCTGAACATACCATAAAAGAAAAAAACAAATATCGATTTCAATACAACTATTATATAGTGACGGGAGATAATCCTTCAAACTCTGAAGACTCACGTTTCTGGGGCTTACTACCAGAAACTCATATTGTAGGAAAAGCCTCATATATATGGCGGTCTGTAGACCCTGATACTAAAAAAATACGATGGAGTCGATTTTTAAAACCACTAAGCTAACGATGATAAATTTTAGAAAGAAAACAGTTGAATATTTATACCTATTACCATTTATAGCACTATTTGCAGGCGTATTGGTTGTAGACAATGCGTTCGACCTAAATTTAGGCGTAGCAAAAGCCTATTGGTTTTATATAGCAATGGGCCCTGTGATTTTTGCTACTGCTGTGCTATTTATAAAAAATCGTCGAAACCTTCTGTACACCCCTATTGATCTGTGGATACCTATTTTTGTATTCCTGACAGGAGCTATATCCTCCATGGTACTCCCCACATGGCAAATGAAGACACTAACTTTTACACTATTAGCTGTACTATACTTCTGTCTCCGCATTATGATAATACAACAGCAAAATAGTGTTGCTATTCTTTTTATTATAATAATAGCAACAGGATTAATAGAAGCAGGATGGGGGCTATTGCAGCTATACGGCAAAACAAAATCACAACATAATTTATTTCTAACAACAGGCTCCTTTTTTAACCCTGGACCCTATGCAGGCTACCTAGCAGTAATAGCTCCTATCGCTTTATACTATGTACTACGGGACCAAAGGATAATAAGTAACAAGTTCCACCCTAAAAAAACTGTTTTTTATATGCGCTGCGCCTTAGCAGCCGTAACTCTTGCCTGCATCGTTATAGTACTTCCAGCAACGATGAGTAGAGCGGCATGGTTGGCAGCAGGAATAGGCTGCAGCACTGTATACATACTATATGTATTGAAAAACAAAACCATACAATGGAAAAAACACCATAAAAAAATTATCCTATATACTTCACTTGCATTTCTGTTTCTAGGAAGCTCACTAAGTGTTCTATATAATTTAAAGAAAGATTCCGCTGATGGGCGGCTACTCATATGGAAGGTGGCAAAAGATATTCCAAAAGACCACCCCCTAGGTACAGGTATAGGTGGTTTCAGTAGTGCATACGGCGAAGCACAAGCAAGCTACTTAAGTTCAGGCAAAGCCACAACTGCGGAAAAATATCTCGCTGGCGAACCCATATATGCTTTTAATGACTTTCTTCAATTATATATAGAATTTGGTCCATTTTTTTTCTTCACAGCTATGGCTATAATAACTCATGCATTGTACATAGGCGTACGACGCAAAAAAATTGCAGCTGTAGGCGGTCTTTTAGCTCTTTTAACATTTGCCAGTACATCCTATCCTTTTAGTCTAATACCCTTTCTAATCATATTTACATTTTTA
The DNA here is from genome assembly GCF_026711005.1 of Sphingobacterium sp. UT-1RO-CII-1. Lineage (GTDB taxonomy): Bacteria > Bacteroidota > Bacteroidia > Sphingobacteriales > Sphingobacteriaceae > Sphingobacterium. Next base: position 370,628 of record NZ_JAPPVJ010000001.1, read on the forward strand.
ATTTCTGCCTGTGTATCCAAACAGCATATCATGGTCGATTGGCCTGCCGAAAAATCACCCTACACTTTAGCACTCAGAGTACGCTGTAATAATATTTGGATAATAACAACATTATCAATCTCTGCACTAATTTATACATATGCAATAGCTAGCAGACTTCCTGTATACAAAGCTTATAAAGCATGGAGCAATATAAACCGTTTGTATCAGGTTGGTGCCTATAACAAGGTGGTTGAAGCAGGCGAAAAAATAGTGCGATACTTACCCACAGAAACTGCTGTACAGTTTGAATATGGAAGAGCGCTCCACAAAACACAGCAATATCACGAAAGCAACAATATACTTCATAAAGCTGCATCAACAAGCAGCGACCCCATGATACATGTTATGATCGCAAGCAACTACGTAGCCTTAAACTTGATGCAATCAGCAGAGCATAATTTTAATAACGCAATTATGCGCACACCATATAGGCTATACCCACATTACCTATGGGCAAATGCATATTTTGAAAGAGAACAATGGGACTTGGCGCACGAGCAGGCTAGTGAAGTATTACGTAAAAAACCAAAAATAGAATCGCCGGCTACACAAGAAATGAAAGAAAAAATGAAAACTATGATTGACACAATAAAAATAAAAAAAGCACAGAAGCAGTCATGATACTACGAAAAAGCTATAAAAAACATTGGACCTGCGCAGCTATTCTTATGCTGCTCATAGCTGCCTGTCAAAGCACGCATAAAGAACAGGAAGAAGAAGAGACACATGTGCAAACAATTTTACCAGAAAATGAAAAACAGGTAAAGACAACGGTGCTAAAAAATGAAGCGTTCAGTCATGAACTGGTATCCAACGGAACAATTGGTGCTCAACAAAAAGCAGACCTATATTTTGAATCGCCAGATATTCTAGAAGCAATTTATGTGAAAAATGGGCAACAAGTAGTAAAAGGCCAAAAAATAGCCATGCTAACACAGTTTAAACTACAGAGTGCATTACGTCAAGCCTTTGATAACGTAGAAAAAGCAAAACTAGAATTACAAGATGTACTTATAAGTCAAGGTTATGTCTTGAGAGATTCTTTAAAAATTCCACCGGAGACACTACGTATTGCAAAAATAAAAAGCAACTACGAAAATAGCCTGATACAACTTGAAATGGCTGAATTTAATCTGAAAAACTCGGTGCTATACGCACCGCACGATGGTGTCATAGCCAACTTGTTTGTCAAAACGTATAATATGCCAACAAGTGGTCAACCTTTTTGTACACTTATAGGAACTCATAGCTTAGACACTGACTTTCTAGTATTGGAAAGTGAGCTTCCCTTTGTACGCCCAGGAGACAACGTTGAGATAACTCCCTTTTCTCTAAATATAAATTTTGTAGGAAAAATTATAGAAATAAACCCCGTAGTAGATGAACAAGGCATGGTGAAGGTCAAAGCTAGAATACAAAACCCCAGCAACCATCTATATGAAGGAATGAATGTAAAGGTGCGTGTCAAACATGAAGCCGGAAATCAGCTTGTAGTTCCAAAATCTGCTGTAGTACTGAGAAGCAATAAAAAAGTAGTGTTTACCGCAAAAGCAGGAAAGGCACTATGGAACTATGTAGAAACAGGCCATGAAAACTCTACTAGTTACACCATAACTGAGGGTTTAAAAGCAGGTGACTCGGTGATATATACAGGAAATATAAACCTCGCACACGAGGCTCCTGTCGTAGTAATAAACGATATAAAATAAAGTATCTAATTGATGATAAGGTTCCTTGTTCAGCGGCCGACCGCCGTTTTGGTGAGTTTTTTAGGCATATTTATAATAGGCATTATTACCTATTTGAATATTCCAATTTCATTGCTACCTCATATTCCCATTCCCGAAATAACGGTACAGATTGAAGGCAAAAACAAAGCCGCACGTGATTTGGAAGCCACCGTCGTGGCTCCAGTAAGACAACAATTGATACAAATTAACAACTTGCAGGACATACAAAGCGAAGCAAGAGACGGAAGCGCAGTAATAAGATTGCACTTTAATTATGGCGTAAATACAGATCTGGCATTTATCGAAGTAAACGAAAGAATCGATGCAGCAATGAACTATTTACCAAAAGAAATAGCTCGTCCATATGTAGTAAAGGCTAATGCCAGTGATATACCGGTATTTTACATGCACCTCACCTTAAAAAACGATCAAGCTTTCGGAGAAAACCCTATTGATGCATTCCTGGAGTTAAGCGAGCTCGCAGAAAACGTAATACGAAAACGTATAGAACAACTCCCCGCTGTAGCTATGGTTGATATGACTGGAACGATGCGTAAACGCATTCAGATGATTCCTAAAGAAGACATCTTGCAAGCAACAGGAATAACAGTAGATGACATCAAAACGACGCTTGAAAACAACAATATAGAACCCGGCAGCATGCAGGTAACCGAGGGTCATTATGCATACAATATAGGCTTCTCAGCCGTAGTGCGCACAATAGAAGATGTTAAAGATGTTTATATCAAAAAAAACAACAGGATCTTCCAACTTAAAGACATTGCAGACATAAAGCTTGTAGACGAAACACACGAAGGCTTATCCATATATGAAGGAAAAAGAGCGATAACTATGGCAGTGATCAAAAGAGCTGACGAACACATGTCTCAACTGCAGGAGGAATTAGATCGCAGCATCAGCCACCTACAAGACTTATACCCTAGCGTAAGTTTTTCAAAGTCGCAAAATCAAACAGAGCTTTTGGAATATACAATAGGCAATTTAAAAGAAAACCTAATAATAGCTTTTGTTTTCGTATGCCTGGTTTCTGCCTTTTTCATGCACGATATAAAGTCGCCGCTTATCATAGGTATAACGATGTTTGTATCACTCATTAGCAGTCTATTATTTTTTTATGTTTTTAAAATATCACTCAATATCGTATCACTCACGGGCCTCGTACTAGCCTTAGGCATGATGATAGATAATTCTATAATAGTAACTGATAATATAGGGCAGTATCGTAAAAAAGGACATGACTTAGAAACGTCTTGTGTGATGGGTACTAATGAAGTAATTGTGCCAATGCTAAGCTCATCCTTAACAACCATATCTGTCTTCGTGCCTTTGATCTTTATGAGCGGTATTGGTGGTGCTATATTTTTCGATCAGGCCTTCTCTATAACTATTGGCTTATTGGTTTCGTACTTAACAGGCATTATTCTGCTACCAGTTCTCTACCGCGTGATTTATAATATAAAAATAAAAACAAGAGTAACAAACAGAGTAAATAACTACTTAAAAGGCAAAAAAAACGCCACAACACAAAACTCCTGGCTGGAAAAGCAATACCATAAAATAACGGACAGCATATTCGCACACAAAGCGCTAACGCTGATTACTATGCTCGTGATATTGCCGTTTTGTGTATGGCTATTTTTCATTATTCCAAAAGAAAAAATACCCATAATAAATCAACATGAACTACTTGCACAGATAGATTGGAATGAGAATATACATGTGGTGGAAAATGAAAGAAGAACACTCGAACTACTAGCTGCCCTAAAAGGCAATGCGCTAGAAAACTCTGCTTTGGTCGGAAGACAGCAGTTTCTACTACGCGACAAACAAGAACAGTCTTCTACAGAAGCAGAGCTATACTTCAAAGCAGACAAGCCGGCAGACCTTACTACAATACAAAACAAGGTGCAAAATTATTTAAAACAGAACTACCCCAATGCCATAGTAGGCTTTGCCCCTGCCGGGACTATATTTGAACGCATATTCAACACCGCAGGTGCCGATCTAAGATTGGAGTACTACGACCGTCACACAACGCAAATAGACCATGACGCCCTACAATTATGGCACAAAAAACTCATAACCCTAACAGGATACAGCGCTAAAAGTATTCCGTTTCAACAACAATATGAGCTGCATATAGACAGAGAAAAATTACGCTTGTACGATATACCGTACAGCACATTGTACCGCGCGCTTCAGACTGCGATAAATGACGAACAAGTAACAACGCTCCGATCTTACCAACAGCACCTACCCATTACAATAGGGCAAGAGAAGAAAAACGTTGAAAAAGTACTGGAAGAAACTTTTATACAAATACCTACAACAAAAGCCAACACAAAGGCATACAAATACCCTGTAAAAGAATTCATAACATTGGTAGAAGTAAGCGGCCAAAAAAACATTATAGCTGGCAAGAATGGTGAGTTTATACCCTTTGACTTTTATAATATTACTGATGCGGAAGCGACATGGGAAATCCTCAGACAGAAAATGAAACCTAACAACAAATATGACATACAGTTTTCAGGCGCTTTTTTTTCAAATACGCAAATGTTAAAAGAGCTCATGATAGTTTTGGGGGTATCACTCCTACTGATGTATTTTATTTTAGTCGCGCAATTTGAAAGTTTCTTACAACCTCTAATCGTATTTATAGAAATACCTGTCGCAATTTCTGCTGCTTTGGGTTTACTTATGTTATTGGGACATTCCCTAAATCTCATGTCTGCCATTGGTATTATCGTGACAAGCGGCATCATTATAAACGATAGTATCTTAAAACTGGATATTATAAATCAGTTACGCAAAGATGGTGTAGAGCTGATGGAAGCTATTCATGAAGCTGGAAGAAGAAGGCTCCATGCAATATTAATGACCAGCCTGACATCAATCGTATGTATGCTCCCCTTAATTTTCAGCCAAGACATGGGCTCAGAACTTGAAAAACCTTTAGCACTCGCAACAATAGGCGGCATGCTTGTAGGCACCCCAATCAGCCTATTTATCGTGCCTCTAATTTACTGGTTCATTTATAGAAATAAAGCTGTACAAGCATAATGAAAAAAATAGCTATATCCATACTCCTTAATCTGCTGATGACAATTACATCTGCTCAGCAAACTCAAAAACTAACCTTACAAGAGAGCATATCACTGGCAATAGACAGCTCGCTACAATCATTCCGGGCAGAGAACATGTATATGGCAGGCTTTTGGGAGTTTAAAGCATACAAAGCAGCGCGGCTCCCTTCACTAAACCTGAACATGACCCCACTGAGATATAATAGAGAATTTATACAGCGGTATGACCCCGAGAATAATATTGATGTTTATAGAAGTCAACAATCACTATACTCGTCAGCTAACTTTTCATTAAATCAAAACTTAGACTTAACAGGAGGAACATTTTTCATTGATTCCGAGCTTGGCTTTCTGCGAAATATAGGACAACACACTTTCAGCCAATTTAACAGTATACCGATACGAATCGGTTATATGCAGTCTTTAGTAGGGTTCAATAAGTTTAGGTGGGAAAAACGCTTAGAACCTTTAAAATATGAAAAGGCAAAAAAACAGTTTATTTATGCCCGAGAAGAGGTGGCAGAGACAGTTATAGAATATTTCTTTAATCTAGCCATGGCACAGGCTGAATATGAGATGGCGCTTGATAATATACAGTCAGCAGACACACTATTCCGAATCGGTGAAGAGCGGTTCAAAATTGCTTCTATATCACAAGCAGATATGTATACGCTAAAACTCGATGCCATTAACGCGAAAAATAGTCTTAAAAACAGTGAAATAGACTTAAAAAAAACCACCAATAACTTACGTTCATTTTTAAACATAAATGAACAGCAACAACTTGATATTATACTACCCGAACGCCCAACAGGTCTTCATATCTCGGAGCAAGAGGCACTAGCATATTCCATAAACAATAACCCCAACTACCTCAACAACCAACAGGAGATAATGGAAGCAGAAATGGAACTTGAACGTATCAGTAAAAATGCCGCATTTCAGGCCAACCTACAACTAAGCGCTGGTTTTAACCAAGTAGCGTCGTCATTCGCAGGCGCCTATAAAAACCCCTTGCAACAGAACATAGTGACTGTAGGCTTAAGCATACCATTAATAGATTGGGGAGTAAAAAAAGGGAAGATTAATATGGCTAAAAACAATTTAAAAGTAGCGCAAATATCGATACAGCAAAAAGAAATAAGCCTACAGCAAGACATCATATTAACTGTAAATGATTTTAATATACAACAGGATATGATAAATAGTGCAGAAGAAGCATTGAATTTATCCATATCCGCCTATAACGCTACAAAACAGCGATTTATCATAGGGAAATCAGACATAAACAGCTTAACCCTATCGCTCAACAGACAAAAAGATGCGCAAAAAAATTATATATCTGCTCTTAGAAACTACTGGATAAGCTATTACAAAATACGAAAATTGACACTATATGATTTTGAAAAAAACGAACAGCTATCCTATCAGTTTGATCGTTTAAATGGTATCTAAAAATGACAAAACAAAAAGGTATACCGCCATTCTCAATGGTACTCATATTTGTATGTTTATCTTTTTTAGGATTAACCTGGATACCCCTATTGCCTTTAAAAGTATCACCAACACAAACACTTCCCCAAATAAGTGTACATTTTTCCATGCACGGAGGCTCCCCGCGTATTATGGAAATTGAAATTACATCTAAATTAGAGGCAATGCTAAGCCGCATACAAGGCCTAAATAGGATATCTTCTACCTCCGGTAATGGTTGGGGCAACGTAAGCCTCTCATTTGATAAAAACACCGCTATGGACGCTGCACGCTTTGAAGTTTCGACTATAATACGGCAACTCAGACCATCCTTACCGCCGCAAGCAAGCTATCCAAGTATAGCACAAAGTTATGCCGACCAAAATGCTAGCAGACCTTTTCTTAGCTTTACCATAAACGCCCCAACGTCGCCACAAGAGATACAAAAATATACAGAAGACTATATCAGACCGACCTTATCTATGATAGAAGGAATAAGTGAGGTGCATATAAGTGGGGCGAGCCCAATTGTATGGAAGATCAAATATGATAACGAGCTTATGCGTCAGTATCATATAGAAACAAAAGATATTCAAACAGCTTTGAGTGAAGTACTAGAAGAACGCTACTTAGATATGACTTTCGCAGGAAAACCAAATGAACAACCCAAGTGGGTAAGGGTGGTATTGCCTGAGGAAAAGGAAGAGGAGTACAACTACTTGTCTAATATTTTAATAAAATCTGTAGACCAAACATTTATCCCCCTTGCTAAAATTGCAACAATAGAAAAAACAGAAGCCGAACCACATAGTTACTTCCGTATTAACGGACTTAATTCTATATACTTGAACCTAAAAGCGGAAGAAACAAGCAACCAAATAGAGCTTCAGAAAAAGGTAGAGCAAAAACTCAACACCATTAAACAGTCTCTGCCAAGGGGATATGAAATGCATACCAGTTATGACGCCACACAATATATCAAAGAAGAACTTCGTAAGATTTATATCAGATCAGGTATTACATTAGCCATACTTATTGCATTTATACTATTAAGCTACCGCAGTTTAAAATACATATCGCTAATCCTGATAAGCTTGATATGTAACCTCAGCATAGCAATAATTTTTTATTACCTGCTCAATTTAGAAATTCAGCTTTACTCTTTAGTGGGAATAACAATCTCCCTCACCTTGATACTAGACAATATCATCGTAATGGCAGACCACATAACGCGTAAAAACAATAAGCAAGCCTTTATGTCTATATTTGCTGCAACCCTAACAACCATAGCGTCGCTAAGCATAATATTTTTTTTAGATGAAAAGCTAAGACTTAGTTTACAAGATTTTGCCGCAGTAATTATAGTAAATCTTACCGTTTCTTTAACAGTAGCATTATTTTTAGTACCCGCTTTAATTGACAGACTTAAAATTGCACAACACCAAAATAAAAAAACAAAAACAGCCCGCCAAAAAAGAAGACTTTATACCTACCTTATAAAGCCTTATGCAAAAATATGCCAAGCATTATACCGTTGGAAAAAAACAGTAATTGCACTTATCATACTTGCTTTTGGTATACCTGTTTTTATGTTGCCCGATAAACTGCAAGGAAAAGATACATGGACAACACTATACAATCAAACTTTAGGATCGGATTTTTATAAAGAAAACATAGCTTCAACCGTAAACAAAGCATTGGGCGGAAGTTTAAGATTATTCGTACAAAACGTATATAATGGCTCCTACTTTGGAGAACAGGGCGAAACGACTTTATCCGTAAACGCCTCTTTACCTAGCCACTCTACATTGGCAGAGATGAACAACCTCATACAGAGAATGGAAAGCTACTTAAGTCAATATTCAGAAATTAAACAGTTTCAAACACAAATTCATAATTCAAGACGAGCAAACATAACTATACAGTTTGTAAAAAAACACGCCAAAAGTGGGTTTCCGCATCAATTGAAAAGTAATTTAATAAGTAAATCCCTTGAAATGGGCGGGGGAAGTTGGTCTGTATATGGAGTTGGAGATGGGTTTAGTAATGATGTCAGGGAGAATGCTGGATCTTACCGAATTGAAATGTATGGGTATAATTATGACGAACTTTACAGCCAAGCAACATTATTCAAAGAAAGATTACTGGAAAACAGAAGAATAAAAGAAGTGAACATATCTTCAGAGTTCAGCTGGTTTAAAGACAATTACGAAGAATACATCTTTCATATAAACAAAAGAAAATTAGCCGAGGAGAATATTCAACCTTATGAAGTTTTCCACCAATTGAGCACTGTGCTAGCTAAAGACATAAGAGCTGGAGCACAGCGCAACTCAGAGGGAACTACACCCATATACCTAAGCGCGAAACAAGCTGAAACTTACGATATATGGAGTCTCTTGAACACACCAGTACATGCTAATCAAAGGACTTATAAAGTGACGGATTTAGCAGAAATAAAAAAAGAAATGTTACCACAAGAACTAGCAAAAGTTGATCAACAGTATCGCCTATGCCTGCAGTACGAATATATAGGTGCTGCAGAACAAGGGAAAAGAGTGTTAGAAAGTGAAGTCGATAAATTTGAACCTACTTTGCCTATAGGCTACAGTATGAAAAGCCTAAACGCAGGATTTAGTTGGAATGATGTAAGTGGTAAACAATACATATTACTATTGATGATTTTTGTAATAATCTACTTTATTGCAGCTATACTATTCAATTCACTAAAACAGCCGTTATACATACTATCCGTGGTGCCAATTTCTTTTATAGGTATTTTTCTGTCCTTTTATCTTTTTAAAATAAATTTTGATCAAGGAGGATTCGCATCATTTATTCTATTATCAGGTCTCACAATAAACGCCAACATATATATCATTAATGAATACAACATTATTAAAAAGAAATATCCAAAACTTCCAAAATCGAGAATTTACATGCAGGCTTGGAACAGTAAGGTTAAACCCATATTGTTGACAGTTTTATCCACTATTCTTGGCTTTATTCCCTTTATAATAGGCGAAACAAAGGAAGGTTTTTGGTTTCCTTTAGCAGTCGGTACGATTGGAGGGCTGATTATCGCAACCATTGCTACATTCTTATTTCTACCCTTTTTTATGGGAATAACACGAAAAAAATAAAATGATGTCGAATAATACTTTTTATAAAAAAATTACTAGGTTAAAAAAGTGCCTATTCATTATTTGCAGTATTGGTTTTATAAGCACAGGCTGTAAAAAACAAAATGAGGCAATCGATTGGAAATTTCTCTATGAGCATGATTATCCAGAAGAAGATAAACAGCTTGCCTATAAATTTATAGAGCAACTGGAAAACCAATTTTATAAAACATACTCATTAAAAAACGGACTTGTCAATGAAGATGGTGAGAAAATTGACATTGACTATTCAGATTTCGGCACTGATTCGAGTTTACTCCGCTATTTAAATAAAGAAAATCTTAATTTTTCTTCGACGCCCTATCAGGATAAAGATTTAATAACAGCTGCAGAAATCGCCCAAGAAATAAAGCACGCTTTACAACTGCGCAGAAGGTATACTTGGGCAAAGAAAGTACCTGAAGACCTATATATAAATTATGTGATGCCTTATAAAATAGACCATGAAATACCCCACAACTGGAGAACTTTCTTTTATCAAAAACAACAAAAAATGTTAGACTCTCTGGAGAAGACAAGTGATAATACAGTAGAAAATGCAGCTCAATTAATTGCTGATAACATTTACTCATGGTATTATTACGATGAAGGGCATATACCAAGAAGTCAATACCCTACCTTATCGGAAATTTTATTCTCGGACAAAGGTGATTGTTTTAGAATCTCACGGTTATTTGTTTACGCTATGCGAGCAGCAGGTATACCAGCAACAATAGACAACGTTCCTTATTGGGGAAGCAAAAATGGAAGCCATTCCGATTTTGTCAGCTTAGATTCTACAGGGCACCTACGGACAAATGTAACTACACTGCATAAAAACTTCCTTAGGAAAGCTGCAAAAGTGCTAAGAAGAACTGCTTTTTACCAAGGTAATTATTCAGAAAAATACGTCGCTTTGGGCGTAGAGAACGACCCAAACTTCCCTTCTTTTTTAAAAAACGACTTCTTCATTGATGTTACTGATCAACATACACTGGCGTACAACTTAAAATATGACTTACCTGACGCATACAAGAATGCACAATATGCCTATGTATGTGTATATAATTACGGCGAATGGAAACCTATCGATGTAGCTAAAAATGAAAAGGGAAGCCTGATATTTCCAAAAATGACTGCCAATATACTATACCGTATAGCAGTAGTAGAAAATGAAAAACTAAACGTTTTTTCAGAAGTTATTTATCAAGATGAAAACGGTAGAATCCAAAAAATAAAGCCCGATAAGAAAAACAAACAAAAAATAAACATAAACAAATACAATGATGGATCAGAGGCCTATGTTAGCCCAAATAGCTGGTATACGCTATATTATATAAAAAATGATGGCAATTGGGAAAAGCTGCATAGACAACAAAGTACGACAGATAGCCTTATTTTTCATGACGTCCCCTCAACAACACTATATAAGATTGTCAATGAATCAGAATTTAAGAACAACTTAGAAAGACCTTTTGAAATTGTTGAAAACAATATAATTTGGTGGTAATCAAGACGGACGACTTTATAGTTCTTTACTAGAGAAAACTTTCTTTTCAAGATACTGTACTGACAACGAAACAGATTCGAATTTTCCAGCCGCTTCTGAAAATTATTGTATTTTCTTTTGCTACCTTTGTATTCCCATTTTTTTCTACAGGTATTTACACTCACTTTCGTTAATGATAATCATTCTTTTATCTTAACCTAGTGAGCTGACTCTGACAACAACAAAAAAGGGGGGACATGAATATTTATCGTTTTTAGTATCTTTAGCAGGATACAGTTTCTATGGGAGTAATTACACTGACAACAGATTTAGGACACCGCGACTTTTACCAAGCAGCATTAAAAGGCAGCATCATCTCGCAATTGCCCAATGTTCGTATAGTCGACATTACGCATGAAATTCCCTCTTTTGACATTCAACGTGCTGCTGTAGTGCTTCGCAGTGCCTACCACTATTTCCCTAAAGGCACAGTACACCTCATCGGCATAGACACAGTTTTGCATGAAGGGGCGCACTACACGATGATGAAATTTGAAGAACACTATTTTGTAGGTGCAGATAACGGCATATTCAGCATTATATTGGGCGATAAAGAAGCTCAGGAACTCTACGAGATAGACATTATGCAAGATTTGCGGTACCTGCATTTCCCTTTGGCCGACATATTAACAAAAGCAGCATGCCATATCGCACGGGGGGGCGATCTTTCAGAAATTGGACAGCCCATAACAACTCCTTTAAAGAAAGTACTTGTACAACCATTGGTAGATGCCAACAGTATAAAAGGCCATGTCTCATACATTGACTCCTTTGGCAATGTCATCAGCAATATCAGTAAAGAACTGTTCGATGAAGTACAAAAAGGGCGTAGCTTTAGACTTCATTTCAAAAGAAACGAATCTATAAACCGTTTAAGCTGGCATTACAATGAAGTGCCAGAAGGCGAGAAACTCTGCCTATTCGGTATCAGCAATTTTCTAGAAATTGCAATCAATAAAGGGCATGCGAGCCGCTTATTGGGTTTACAGCAAGACGAATTTATCATGATAGAATTCATAGACGCTTAACACAAAAAGGCACTGTCTTTGCTGCATGGAGTATGCTATGCAGTTTTACAAACACACCCTATTTACAGCACTTCTACTTTTCATCTTCATGCCACAAAGCCGCAGTTGGACACAGGCTGATACTGCTCTAAACTCTCAAAACTATGAGCAACAGCGCAAGCGGGTCAATGAGCTACTTGAAAATAGAAAGAAACGATTTGGCGATTTTGAAATAAGCACCAAACAGAAGACCGGCATATTCGGAGTTTTTAAGACAAAGAAAGACATGCAGAAGTCGATCGATATCCTACGGGAAATCATTTTAGCCGATAACCGAATTTTGAATGAAACACGAAAACTACTTGACATTAAAGATTACGAAAGCGACCACAATGCGTCCTTAGCGTCAAGCTATGACACACAGATTACAGCCCACATGCGAACCATTGCCAAGTTGCGAGAAGAAAACGACAGATTACTAGCAGATACAACCTCCGAGCAGAAACAACTCACAAATAAACAAGCTCTTTTATACGGGTTAATCGCAGTAGTTGTACTCCAATTTTTAATTATCATAAGAATATATAAGCGTAGTGAGAAAAAAATGTGACGCAAGAGTGATAACCTTCAATAATTAATACCGTACTTTTGAATCTTTAACTTAAGTATTGAATGGCGAGAGCAAGATTGAATAGTGGTAACACACAGTCGGACGATTTACCAAAACCAAAGCTAAACAAGGATTTATTGAAAAAATCACTCCGGATTTTTTCCTACCTGAAGCCTTACCGAACAAAATTTATAATAGGTATGGTATGTTTGGTTTTGTCGAGTTTAAGCATGCTTACTTTTCCGGCACTGCTGGGGGCAATGATTGATGCAGCACAGGGAAGACAAACCTACGAGTGGCTGTCGCCTAACGTCATTACTATTGGCTCTATATCCTTATATATACTTCTATTTCAATCCATAGTCTCTTTCGGGAGAATTAGACTTTTTGTAGAAATTGCCGAAAAAACATTAGCAAACATTCGAAAAGAAACGTACTATAAACTAATAACACTACCTATAGAGTTTTTCGCCAACCGACGTGTAGGCGAGCTAAATAGCCGCATTTCATCAGATCTGGCTCAGATTCAGGACACCCTTACCTCAACACTAGCTGAGGTACTCCGCCAAACAATCAGTTTAGCCTTTGGTATCGTACTTTTAGTTTTTGTATCACCAAAACTAGCACTGATGAACCTATGCATATTGCCCGTGATCATCGTCACTGCTATGATTTTTGGTCGTTTCATACGCCGTCTTTCTAAACAAGCACAGGACGAACTGGCCGACTCCAATAGCATTGTACAAGAGACCTTACTCGGCATAAGCAATGTTAAAGCATTTGTCAATGAGTATCACGAAGCCACACGATACTCCAACAAATTAGATGCAGTAGTACGTATAGCTGTGAAAGGCGCTACATACAGAGGCTTCTTTGCATCGTTTATTATCTTCTGCATATTCGGCGCTGTTATCGTTGTAATATGGTATGGAGCTATGTTAGTAGCACGAGGCGAAATATCTGTTGGCGATTTAACAACCTATATTTTATACTCAATGTTCGTGGCCGGCTCTATGGGCAGTTTGCCCGAACTGTATGCGAATATACAGCGTTCGGTAGGCGCAAGCGAAAGGGTACTGGATCTGCTGGAAGAAGAAAACGAAGCAATCGTTATCTCAGAAGACAATAACACGATTACCAACACAATACAGGGTAATTTAAACTTTGAAAATGTTAGCTTCTCCTACCCTTCACGACCGGACATTATTACACTGAAAAACATCTCCTTTAATGTAAGAGCTGGAGAAAAAGTGGCTCTTGTTGGCCCCAGTGGCACCGGAAAATCTACAATCGCCTCGCTTATTCTTCAATTCTACAACCCAACCTCAGGCTCTATCACCTATGATGGCAAGCCAAATACGGCCTATTCTTTAACAGACATCCGTAACCAAGTGGCTATTGTACCACAAGATGTACTCCTGTTTGGTGGCACTATACGCGAAAATATTGGATACGGACGTCTAAATTCAGACGCAGAAGATATCATCGAGGCTGCCAAACGCGCCAATGCACATGATTTTATCATGTCTTTCCCGCAAGGATATGATACGCTAGTAGGTGAAAGAGGAGTAAAACTGTCCGGAGGGCAGCGTCAACGCATAGCCATTGCACGTGCATTACTGAAAGATCCAGCCATATTAATATTAGATGAAGCAACCTCTTCATTGGATTCAGAATCAGAAAGACTAGTGCAGCTAGCCCTAGAAGAGTTAATGAAAAACAGAACATCCATCATCATTGCACACAGATTAAGTACAATTAAAGATGCCGACCAAATCATTGTCATAGAAAACGGCGAAGTTTCCGATATCGGCAACCACGTGGAACTTATGGCGAAAAACAACGGTCTATACCAGCACCTTTATGCGTTACAATCTGCACAAAAAACAACAACCGAGACATAATATAATAAAATACTCCATGCTTTTCTTCCTGTCTGTAAGCAACACAGGAAGAAAAGCGCTATATACCCAACAACTTCTCTCTCTAAAAAAATCAGCTCCTTTCCTTACCATTTATAAACAGATTATCTTGCTGTCGCTGAATTTTCATAAACAATAAAAGAATATAAAACTTTTTTTTACGTATATTGTTGTAGATAATAGTTGTATAAGATTTAAAACAAATGGATATGGAAAACAAAAATGGATTAGTAGCCTTTGCATTATTAGGACTAGCAATTGGAACAGCTGCCTATTATTTGTTAGGTACTGAAGATGGGAAACGTCAATTAGAACGGGCAAATGAAGGCGTTAAAAGTTTGACAAAATCAATCAAAGAAACTTCAAAAAAAGAGGCAAAAAAAGCTGCAAAATTGGCAAAGTCAGCAAAAGAAGATTTTGACAAAATGAAAGGGAAAGCAGTGGAACAAGCAGAAAAGTTAGCTGATAAAGCAAGTAGTGCGGTTTCACAGGCTTCACAAAGAGCAGAAAAAGCCATTTCTGATGCAAAATCAGAGCTTGGATAACACACCCAACGTGTACAATTTCTTTAAGAACTGACGCATAAATTTCTTTTATATGCAAAACCTTTGCATTGCACATAAAAGGAATTTATGTAAGTTTGTTCGGCATGAACTTATTACAACAGGTAAAGACACTCGTTTATAAAGATATTGTACTGGAATGGCGGTCAAAATATGCCATAAACGGCATATTACTATACGTTGTGTCCACAGTGTTTGTTTGCTATCAGGCGTTCAAATCTGTAGACACACTCGTTTGGAATGCTTTATTTTGGATCATTCTCTTATTTGCAAGCATTAATGCCATAAGCAGAAGCTTTGTTCAGGAAAGCCCATACCGCCAACTTTACTACTATACCATAGCCAACCCGAAGGCAGTAATCTTAGCCAAAATTATCTATAACACATTAGTGATGATATTGCTCTCTATCATTGCTTTTACAAGCTATTCCATAACTTTCAATACCCCAATCGGTGACCCTACACTTTATCTTGTAGCAGTCTTACTCGGAAGTATGAGCTTTGCCTCCGTTTTTACAATGGTGTCGGGTATAAGTGCCAAAACTGGCAACAATAGCACCATAATGGCTGTATTAAGCTTTCCGGTTATCATCCCATTATTAATTGTATTAATTAAATTGTCACAAAATGCAATGAATGGATTAGATAGGGCAATAAGTACTGGAGAAATACTCGTTCTGCTGGCAATTAATGTGATTACTATTGCCATATCTTTGTTGTTATTTCCTTACCTTTGGCGAGATTAATATATTTATTTTTCAAACATGAGAAAATCTTGGTGGAAAATTTTAGCACTCATTTTAGTGGGTGGAACAATCGTTGCCGGACTATTAGGACCTGTCCCCTCACTCTTTCTACTACATGAAACCATACGTAACGTATATTTCCACGTCCCCATGTGGGCAAGTATGGTCATTTTATATTTTATTTCAGTAATATATAGTATAAAATACTTAGGCTCGGGCAAAACAGAGCATGACCTCATAGCCGTAGAAGCAGTAAATACAGGAATTATGTTCTGCTTTATGGGCCTGCTTACAGGTATGCTTTGGGCTAATATTACCTGGGGAGAACCATGGCCCAATGACCCTAAGTTGAACGGCTCAGCAATAGCAACACTAATGTACCTCGCCTATCTTGTACTGAGAAATGCGCTCGAAGAAGAACAAAAAAGAGCAAAAATATCAGCCATATACAATATTTTCGCATTCCCGATTATGATTGTCTTAATCTATATCTTACCAAAACTAACAGATTCATTGCACCCGGGAAGTGGTGGAAACGGAACCTTTGGCGACCTGGACATGAATAACAACATGCGACCTATATTTTATTCGGCAGTAATAGGATGGACACTAATAGGTGTATGGATAGCTACATTACGCTACAGACTACGATTAATTGAGAACAAAAAAAATCAAATAGATTAGAAAATTGATGATGAAAAAAACAATAATTTCCTTCGCTTTACTACTGATTAACATCAGCCTATTTGCTCAAGATAAATTTGAAATGGCAACCGAGTTAAGAAGCTCTGGTAAAATATACGTGGTGGTATTGGTCTTGTTGACCATTTTTGCAATATTAGGCGTTTACCTTTTCTTATTGGATAGAAAAATAAAAAAACTGGAGGAAAAATAATTGCTTGACAAAAGCTTCTATAAAGTTCTTTTACCAAGTATAGCTACATGATTATAAACCAACACCGTAAATTTACACCTATAAATATTTTATGGGTGTCGGTTATAAGTTTGTTTTTATGTATAGGCATGTTCATAAACTTACCCGAAGACATCACGCCTATCCTTTTTGAACCCGCTATACATAACCTCATAGGTCTCGAAATCGGCGCTAGATTAAACCCAGTATCAAATATCACAGTAACACTGATATTGACACTTCTACAAGCTTTTTTTCTCAACCGCATTATTTCACGATTTATATTCTTAGGAAAGCCCAACTTTTTGGGAGCCCTGATGTTTATTACACTAGTTAGTTTATTTCCTTCATTCCTAGTATTGTCACCACCGTTAATATGTAGCTTTCTAGCGATATGGATGTTGGAGAAAATTTTCAGCATTTACAAACAAGCTGACATTAAAGCCCTGATGTTTGACTTAGGAATGATTGTGGCTCTAGGGAGTCTAATATACTTTCCCTTCATGAGTATGATATTGCTCGTATGGTTTGGATTGATCATCTATAGACCGTTTAACTGGCGAGAATGGGCAAGCTCTATACTGGGTTTTTCAACTATTTACTTCCTGCTTGGAGTTGTATATTTCTGGCTGGATAGAACCCCTGAATTTATTAAAATATTCGCCCCTCTTAGTTACGCATTCCCAACCGAACTATCGTTAAACTCTTATGACTACATAGTCGTAATACCGATAGTTATCACATTGCTTTTTTTTCTTTTTGTTTTAAAAGACCATTTTTATAAAAGTATCGTACACCTTAGAAAGTCAATCCAGTTATTGTTCTTTATGATTTTATTAACATTTGGGTCTTTTTACCTAAGTGATCATATTACAATAAACCATTTTCTACTCTGTATACCTGCTGTTTCCATCTATATGGCTTTTTATTACACCAATTCAAAGTCAAAATGGGTGTATGAAACCTTATATCTGATTACACTCATTACGATAGTATACTTTCAACTGGTTTAATCAACTATACAACAGATGGTTAACCTTTTTTAACAAATAGAACTAAAGGAATAATTAAAAATTAGATAGTTTTGTAACAAATTTTTAGAAAGTAATCATTTTAATAAACGTCCAACGGATAGCATAAACTGTAGCTAATAGCCTAAAGTCATGAGTGATCTGAGCTTAGTTGATTAAAATGTAACACGTATGTATATGTATAGACATTCAATAGGAAAGTTTACCCAAATAACAATAAAACTACTTTTAGTTGTTAGTATCTTTAATATCCCCACTGCTTTCGCTCAGAAATCGACTTCGCATTCACCCTATTCCCAATTTGGGCTTGGCCAGATGCGAGAAGATTTATTACCACAAACCCGCGCAATGGGTGGAATAGCCACAGGTGTACGCTACTTGAATGGTCTACCTATACTAAATATAGCTAACCCAGCCTCATTATCTTCATTGAATAGAACTGTGCTAGAAGCCGGATTTTATGGAAACATGACGCAGCTATCAAAAAACAATGCAAGTGATAATACGGCTGACTTCGCTTTCGGACACATCGCAGTAGGTATTCCTCTGGATAAAGTTGGTGGACTAGCTTTTGGATTGATGCCTTATTCTGATGTAGGTTATTCCGCTGCCGCAAACCAATCTATTGACAGCTTAAAATATAAAGCATTACAGCTTGGTGAAGGTGGTTTGAATAAAGCCTTCTTTGGCTATGGGGTATCACCAATAAAAGGTCTAAGCGTAGGTGCTAATGTCGGCTTTCTATTCGGAAACTTATACGATATCACCCGTGTAGAATTTCCTAATAACTTAGGAGCATACTATACCGAAAATAAAGAACGTAGAAACATACGTGGCGTCACTTTTGATTATGGTGTTCAATATAGTAAATCCATCAGCCGTAGATATAACCTAACAGTTGGCTACTCTGGCTCATTAGATAATCAGATTACGGCAAAAGGAAGTCGAATGATTACTATATTTGAACCAGGCTTTGAAAAAGATTATGAAGCGCCACCGCTAGACACAACCGAAAACAACATTTTAGGACGCCGTAAAATCAATCTACCTTTAAAACATAATGTAGGCTTTACCTTATCGAAAGGATTTAACTGGATGATAGGCGCTGACTTCAAATATGCCGATTGGTCTAAATACCAAGTACGCCAAGGTGAAAATCAATTGGACAAAAGCTACTGTTTTGCTGTTGGTGGACAGGTCAAGCCTGACCCCACCTCATATCGTTACCTTAACCAAGTAGATTACCGTTTAGGGTTTCGCTATGAAAAAACACCTATCACCTATCAAAACCAACGTATAAACGATATGGCTATCAGTATAGGTTTAGGCTTACCCCTACCTGAAACAAACTTCGGACGCACATTTTCTCAGGTGAATATTTCAGCAGAATTTGGACAGCGGGGCACCCTATCTAACAACCTAGTTAGAGAAAGATACATTAATATCAATCTCGGCTTTACTATTAATGATACCTGGTTCATACGTCGAAGCTTAGAATAATAATATGCCTAGTATCTTCACCCGTCATAAATCAAAGGTTTTACTGCTACCGCTAATATTATTATTAACAGTAGTTAGTATTTCCTGTGAAAACGATCTGCGGGATGTAGCCAAAGTGGCAAACATACAAGAAGAAGAACAGGTCAATATATCAAACGATGTGATTATTACTTACAGCGACTCTGCAGTAGTAAAAGCAGAATTGACAAGCCCCGAAATGCGGGAATACCCAGATAGCATAGGCCTTTTAGAATTTCAAAAAGGGTTAGTGATACTTTTATTTGATGAAGAAGGAAAACAAACTCAAAAGGTAGTCGCTGACTATGGCGTACAACGCATAAATACAAACCTCACTGAGCTGCGAAAAAATGTCGTTGTTACAACCCCAGATGGAGGAATTATCAAAACAGAAGAGCTTTTCTACGACCAGGACAAAAATATCTATTACAATACCGTCCCCATTTCCTTTGACTTTAAAGACGGAAGGGGCTCTTTTCATGCGACCTCTTTTATATCGGATGCAGGTTTCAAAAAGATAGATGGTCAAAACGCAACAGCAGTTTACATCCCATCGGGAGACAGCCAGTTTCCTACTTTCGGTAATTAAAATATAGTTCAGCAACGTCAAACCATCACAACATTCGACCACTAAAAACATATGCGGAAGCGTTAAGCTTGTCGGTCTTATCAGCAAATAATAAAGCTAAAAAGATCAGATTATTCTGCATATTCGAAGAAAAACAGCTTATATACATGCTAATAATTAAAATTAGTTAACAAGAGCTTTGTTTTTTTATACTTTTTTTTCATAAAAGTTGTATCTTGCGCCTTGTTTTTAATAATGGTCAATTAATAACTAACAAGACATTTACAATATATAATACAGTATACAAATTATGGGACTAATGAGCTATTTGCGAAACCGTGCCGGAGTGGTAGTAACCATCATCGGTTTAGCAATTGTTGCGTTTTTATTAGGGGATATCATTAACTATGGTACTCCGTTCTGGATGAAAAGTCAAAATCAGGTTGGTAACATCAACGGTGAAAGCATCGACTATCAATTATTTAATGCGAATGTCGAGCAAACAACAGCGATGTATCAACAACAGATGGGAGGAGCTGCCTCACCACAAATCAGAACATACGCTGTACAACAAGTATGGAACCAGTTTATATCGCAGGAACTTTTAAAACAAGAAATCGATAAAATCGGCCTTAGCGTAAGCAAAGATGAGTTAAACTCATTAGTAACTGGATCAAACCCATCACAGCAAATCGTACAGGCATTCACAAACCCCGAAACAGGAACTTTCGATAGAAGCCAACTTAATAACTTTATTTCACAAGTTTCTTCGCAAGGAACAGCGGAAATGAAGCAGCAATGGGAAATGTTGTTAGAAAACATCCGTCGCGAAAGATTAAACCAGAAATATACAAATTTAGTAAGCAATAGCATATATGTGACTTCTCTTGAAGCAAACGAAGACTACATACAGCGTAACAAGTTAGCAAACTTCAAATACGTAATGCTAGATTACTCATCTATCAAAGATTCGGAAATCAACTTATCAGATGCAGATTACAAAGCATATTATGATGCACATAAAAACGGGTTCAAAAACCCTGAAGAGTCTCGTTCTATCGAGTATGTAGTATTTGATGCTAGTCCTACAGCAAACGATACAGCTGCGACCAGATCAACAATTGATCAATTGAAAGCTGAACTAACAACATCGACAACAGACTCCTTGTTTGCAGCTATCAACTCAGACAACCAATACCCATATACATACCTTCGTAAAGGACAAGTGAGCCCAGCATTAGACTCGGTAATTTTCAATGTCCCTGTAGGCACAACTGTGGGCCCATTCTTATCAAACGGTGTATACGAAATTGCGAAAGTAACAGATGCCAAATTTAGCCCAGACTCTGTTAAAGCATCACATATCTTATTAAATACAACTGCTGAAGGTGGTGTTGATAAAGCTACTGCCAAAGCAGACTCCATCAAATCATTGATTAATAAAGGTGAAAGTTTTGCTGGACTAGCTATTCAGTTCAGTGAAGATCAAGGCAGCAAAGTAAATGGCGGCGAATTAGGTACATTCCCTAGAGGACAAATGGTACCTGAATTTGATGAGGCTGTATTCTCAGCAAAAACAGGAGATGTTGTCATTGTAAATAGCCGTTTCGGAACACATATCGTCAAAATTGAAAAACAAATAGGTAATTCAAAAATTGTAAAAGCAGCTATTGTGGATAAAACCATCAATAGTGGAAAAGCAACAACTGATGCCGTATATGCAAAAGCAAGTAATTTCTTCGCTGAAGCCAACAGTAAAAACTTTGCTGAAACAGCGACAAAACAAAGCTTAAAATTAGAGCATATAGAGCGTGCTGTAGCCATGGATAATAATTTCAATGGCACAGACGTACCTCGAGACTTAGTACGTTGGGCTTTCGAAGCAAAACAAGGTGAAGTAGCTGATAAAATATTCGAATCAGACCAGCATTATATCGTAGCGCGCGTAGTAAACGTACAGCCTAAAGGACTTTTATCCTTAGACGCTGTTAAAAAACAAATAGAGCCACAGGTAAGAAATGAAGTAAAAGCTAAAATGTTAACAGAAAAGCTTAACAACGCGTTAAATGGCAGCTCTTCTATTGACCAAGTGGCACAGAAGCTAAGTAAAAATGCAGTTGAAGCAGAAAACGTTGTTTTAGCAAACCCTGTATTACCAGGTGTAGCACTAGAACCAGCGGTAATAGGCACAGCATTTGGGTTACAGCCAAACAAACTATCAAAAGCAGTTAAAGGCTCACAAGGTGTTTACGCTGTTCAGGTTAACGGTTTTGTTAACCCAGCAGAGTTAGTTGGCAGCGACCTCAATGAACAGAGAAAACAACTACAAACTACAAAAACACAAAGAGCTTGGTCTTCAGTATTCCAAGCCCTACAAAATAATGCATCTATAGATGACAACCGTGTGAGGTTCTATTAAAATTATTTCATTAACTTTATAGCCGGGCAACTATGCCCGGCTTTTTTCATTTTAATAGATATGGACATCCAAGAAAACATAGTCAACAAGGTTGCTCAAAGTGGTTTAATAACAATAGACCTAGCAGATTATGCTCCAAAAAAGGATATTGCTATATACGACATTAAGGATAATCTATTTCATGGATTACTCCTGAAAGAAAAAGACTTTAGAGCTTTCATTAAAGAACATGATTGGTCGCAGTACCAAGGCAAACACATCGGAATAATTTGTTCTACTGATGCTATCGTGCCCGTATGGGCTTATATGCTGCTAGCAAACAAACTAGAACCGTATGCCGAATCTGTGCATTTCGGAAATGAAGAGCAAGTACGCAACTTCATATTTAATGAAGCACTTAATACAATTGATTACAGTCAGTTTCAGGATGAAAGAATAGTCGTAAAAGGCTGTGGAGATATTTTTATCCCCGAATCAGCATTTGTAAAGTTCACAACAGCATTAAGTAAAGTAAGCAAAACGATCATGTATGGTGAACCCTGCTCTACTGTTCCGATTTTTAAACGTAAAAACTAAACTTCAAACAGCTTTTTTTGTTAATAGTAAAAGATAATCTTGTCTCCTCAGTAGAAAGTTAACAAGTACCTTGTACAATAGGTATAATAAAGGTAAGAGAGTGTAGGAACAAAGGGCAAGAAGTAATTTTTAAATATATGAGAATACTTTACTTACTTGTATTATTTGTCCTTGGAGCATTTTCATATGCAAATAGCCAAAATTTACCTTATCTAGCAGAGCCAACCTTCAAACACGGTGAGAAGCTGACTTACAAGCTACGATATGGAATAGTTTCGGCAGCAACAGGCACATTAGAGGTTAAAAACTCAGAATTGAGGTTTAGCAACCCAAATGCCTTCCATCTATCGGCATTCGGACAAACATCAGGTGCTTTTTCAGTATTTTATAAAGTGCGAAACCAATATGACTCCTATATAGACGGAAAAACCTACTTACCATATTTGTATACGGAAAATATACAAGAAGGTAATTATAGAAGAGAAGAATACGCAGTGTTCGACCATAAGAACAAAAGTGTCACAGCACGTAAGGGAACTTTTAAAAGTCCAATTACACAGTTTTTTGATTTACTCTCTGCCTACTATTTCTCCCGAAATTTAGACCTATCTTCGCTAAAAATCGGAGATAGCTTTAAAATGACTTACTTTCTGAATGATGAAGTAGAGCAGCTCGGCATAAAATATGTAGGTACAGAAAAAATAAAAACCTCATTAGGAACGCTAGACTGTATAAAGCTAAGCCCGGAGATTAAACCCGGACGAATCTTTAAGAAAAACAGTCAGTTGTTTCTCTGGGTCACGAATGACGGCAACCGTATACCGGTAAAAGCCCAAGTGGAAATATTGATCGGATCCATAACCATGGAGCTAGTGAGCGCAAGTGGTTTAAAACATGAATTAGGAAAACGAGTTAGTTATTCAAAATAAAATTAAATGATAGAAGTAGGAAGTGTTTTAGTGCATGAAGAAATTATAAACAACGACTTCGTGTGCAATCTCACCAAGTGTAAAGGAATCTGTTGTGTAGAGGGTGATGCAGGTGCACCTCTAAATGTCAAAGAAACGGAGAAACTAAAGGAGATTTACCCAAAAATAGTTCACCATATGACAGAAAGAGGTATACGTGCAATAGAAGAGCAAGGTACACATGTCGTTGATATGGACGGCGACCTAACCACAACCTGTGTTGACGGCAACAAAGAATGCGCTTACGTAACATGGGAAAACGGGATTACAAAGTGCGCTATCGAAAAAGCATATGAACTCGGAGAAATTGATTGGAAAAAACCTATTTCTTGCCATCTGTACCCTATCCGAACAACACGCTATCCAGAGTTTGATGTACTGCATTATGACCGTTGGCACATTTGTCACGATGCCTGTACTTTTGGAAAAGAATTATCAGTTCCGGTTTATAAATTCTTAAAAGAGCCTTTGATACGTGAATATGGTGAAGATTGGTATAAAGAATTAGAATTAGCTGTAGCTGCTTTATAATCTATTTCTTATATTTATTGCAAATTTTATTTTTGAACCGTATCAAACGAACATGCATCTAAGCTATATTATAATTACAGGCTTTGTAGCGCAGTGCATCAGTTATTGTTCATCGGTTTTCACGCTTAAAAAAACATGGTGATTTAGCCATTTTTCATGCTAAAATTAAAAGATATACAAACTCCCATAGCAAAAGAGCTTGAACTATTTGAGATTCGATTCAAAGAATCAATGCAGAGTTCTGTCCCCTTGTTAAATCGGATTACACAATACTTAATTAAACAGAAGGGAAAACAAATGCGACCTATGTTTGTCTTCCTTTCTGCAGGCTTATGCGGCTCAATAAATGACTCGACATACCGTGGAGCGTCTTTAGTCGAATTATTACACACAGCTTCGCTTGTACACGACGATGTCGTAGATAATGCGAATGAAAGACGTGGGATATTCTCTATTAATGCATTATGGAAAAACAAGGTAGCTGTTTTAGTTGGAGACTATCTATTATCACAGGGACTTTTATTGTCTGTTAAGAACAATGAACATGCTCTTTTAAAAATAGTTTCTGAAGCAGTCGAACAAATGAGCGAGGGCGAATTGCTACAGATAGAAAAAGCTCGAAAACTAGACATAGAAGAACATGTTTATTTTGAGATTATCCGAAAAAAGACAGCATCGCTTATTGCATCTTGCTGCGCTTCAGGAGCACTATCCGCAGGAACAGACGCCGAATCAGTGGAACAGCTCCGAACATTTGGAGAGAAAGTTGGTATAGCTTTTCAAATAAAAGACGACCTATTTGATTTCGGACTTGATGATGTAGGAAAACCCGTAGGCAACGACATTAAAGAAAAGAAAATGACACTCCCTTTAATCTATGCCTTAAAAAACACATCCACATCGGAAAAAAGAAGAATCATTAATTTGGTCCGCAACCATAATGAAAACAAAGAGAAGGTACAGGAAGTTATAAACTTTGTAAGAGCAAGTGGTGGCATGGAATATGCCCAAACAAAAATGCTACAGTATCAACAAGAAGCCTTTGATATATTGGAGAAGTTCCCATCCAACGTTTATCGTCAGGGATTAGAACAATTAGTAAGGTTTACAACCGAAAGAAAAAAATAATACATTAAATTATATATGAGTCACGAATTTTATTTTTTTGCAGGGTTTATTGTTTTTATTATCCTAATGCTAGCAGTAGACCTAGGGTTATTTTCTAAAGGTGACAAAGTTGTTTCTTTAAAAACAGCTGCAATTATGAGCACCATATGGGTGCTTTTTGCATTGGGTTTTGCGCTAATTCTATACATCTGGGGGAATGAACTGCATAACGTACATGATTTTGTACAACTACAGGCAGTAATTGATAAGCACTTCCACAATATCTCGATTAATCCAGCAGATTTGGCCGCCAGTATACAGACCTATAATACCAACTTAGCTGTAGAGTATTTGACTGGTTATGTTGTTGAATATGCTTTATCTATAGACAATATCTTTGTCATGGTTCTATTATTCTCCTCTTTTGGCATACCTGAAAAATATTATCATAAAGTTTTAGTATGGGGTATATTAGGAGCAATTATTCTACGTTGTATCTTTATTTTCATAGGAGCAGCTTTAATTACTAAGTTCGGCTGGATTCTTTATCTTTTCGGAGCATTCTTAGTATACACAGGCTTTATGATGTATGTAAATCGTCATAAAGAAGAAGATGTAGATCCGCAGAATCATCCGATCGTTAAATTCACCTCAAAATATTTTAAAGTAACACCAAACTTAGATAGCGGACGCTTTTTTCATGTAGAAAATGGAGTGAGGTATATGACTCCTTTATTCTTAGTTTTGCTGGTTATCGAATTTAGCGATTTAATCTTTGCCGTAGATTCTATTCCCGCAATTTTCTCTGTCACGAAGGACCCATATATCGTCTTTTTCTCTAATATATTCGCAATATTGGGGCTCCGTTCTATGTTCTTCCTACTTGTAAATATCATACATAAGTTTCATTACTTAAAAGTAGGACTAGCATTCCTTCTTATTTTTATCGGAATCAAAATGTTAGCACATGGTTGGTTAGAACAAATTGGCTTCAAAACCGTACACTCACTGATCATCATAGTTTCTATACTAGTCGTCAGTGTGGTGGCATCTTTAATATTTCCTAAAAAAGAAAACCTTTCGGCTTAAAATTAACAAGCATAATTAAAATTAAAAAGCGCAGTTAGATAATTTACTAACTGCGCTTTTTAATTTTAAAATAGCCTCTACCACTCTTATATGTTAGCTTTTTTACAGTGATAAATAGGTATCCTATATTTAAAAATTTAAATTCGTAAAATTTTAAATATAGGATATACTCCTGTTTCCTTAAATACAAATACACATGAGTATTCCATATGAGAGGTAAAAAAGAGATTTAAAAAGTAAAACACGAATAACTATTTATATATGAATTGGAACAAATCAATACTTCTTGCTGCTTCCGTTTTTCTATTTACAGCGCAAACGCAAGCACAAGACAATTTAATTAACGCTTTAAAAGGCAACGTCAGCGATAATAGTAAAGAAGGCTTCAAGTTTACAGAAATCATCAATTTAGGCAACACTTCTATCAAAGACCAGGGCTCCACCGGAACCTGTTGGTCCTATTCAGGAAACTCATTCCTAGAGTCAGAGATGATGAGAATGGGCAAAAACCCCGTTGAAATATCCTCCATCTATACGGCACGTAATACCTACCTCGAAAAAGCAAAAAACTTTGTACGCTTACACGGATCACAAGCCCAAGGAGAAGGTGGTCAGTTACATGACGTATTAACTATTTTTAGAAAATATGGAGCTGTACCTGCTGAAGTTTATACAGGCTTACAGGAAGGACAGACGCGTAATAACTTTGGCGAAATGACACCTATTCTCCATGGAATGGCTGAAAATGTGGCTAAAAGTAAAAAACCAAGTAAAAACTGGACCAAAGCTTTCACATCAGTTATGGACGCTTATTTAGGTGAGGCACCTAGCACTTTCCAATACCAAGGAAAAACGTATACACCTCGTTCTTTCGCAGATGATGTCATAGGCATCAACCCCGACGATTATATCGGTATCTCTTCCTTTGAGGAGCACCCATACTATAAGCCTTTTGTTCTGCTAATACCAGACAACTGGTCTTTCGAAAGTTTCTACAATGTACAAATTAATGAACTGACAGATATTATTGACAACGCTTTAGAAAGTGGCTACACCGTAGCCTGGGCAACTGATGTTTCAGAAA
Source organism: Sphingobacterium sp. UT-1RO-CII-1 (assembly GCF_026711005.1). Classification (GTDB taxonomy): domain Bacteria; phylum Bacteroidota; class Bacteroidia; order Sphingobacteriales; family Sphingobacteriaceae; genus Sphingobacterium. Next base: position 398,342 of record NZ_JAPPVJ010000001.1, read on the forward strand.
AAAGCTTTAGTTGGAAAAACGGAGTTGCTTTTGTCCCGGAAAAACCGTTCGAACAAATGTCACGCGAAGAACAGGAAACATTATTTGTCGGCCCTAAACCAGAAGCTAAAATAACGGCTCAGCAACGCCAAGAAGCTTATGACAATTATAGCACCACTGATGATCATGGCATGCACATCGTTGGCCTGGTCAAAGACCAAAATGGCAAAGAGTACTATATAGTAAAAAATTCTTGGGGAGAATCAAACGATTATAAAGGCTATATGTATGCCTCAAAAGAGTTTGTACGCTACAAAACAATATCTATAATGCTACACAAGAAAGCATTATCCAAAAACATGGAAAAAAAACTTAGCCTGTAAAGGTCGAAAACAACATTTAATAAAATAGGGCGAGATACTTATCTCGCCCTATTTTATTAAATACTCTTCTAAAAAGAGTACTACTTGATCACTTTATAAGCTACGCCCATATTCTGCAGCATAAATGCCCATTTATCGGTTTGCTCTGCAATGACCATACTGGTCGACTTACCGGCTCCATGCCCTGCATTCGTATCAATACGGATCAACACCGGATTGTCCCCTTTATGCATTTCTTGCAAACGTGCCGCAAACTTAAAGGAATGGGCAGGTACCACCCTATCATCATGATCCGCTGTTGTAACCATAGTTGCCGGATAATTAGTCCCCTCTTTCAGCGCATGATAAGGCGAATATTTATACAAATATGCAAACATCTCTTGACTGTCATCTGCAGTACCATAGTCGTAAGCCCAACCGGCTCCTGCCGTAAATTTATGATAACGCAACATATCCAACACCCCTACAGCCGGAAAGGCAACCTTAAACAAATCGGGCTTTTGTGTCATACAAGCACCGACTAGAAGTCCGCCGTTAGAACCTCCTGCAATAGCAAGCCTTTCAGACGAGGTGTATTTTTCACTAATCAAATACTCCGCTGCTGCAATAAAATCATCAAAAACATTCTGTTTACTCATTTTCGTACCAGCCAGATGCCAGTTTTCACCATACTCTCCCCCTCCTCTTAAATTAGCCACAGCATACACCCCACCTTGTTCTAACAGAATGATATTGCTCGTAGAAAATGAAGGCGTTAAACTGATATTAAAACCACCATAGCCATACAGCATAGTCGGATTAGTACCGTCCAGAACTATACCTTTCTTATACGTAATAATCATTGGAATCTTTGTTCCATCTTTCGACGTATAAAACACCTGCTTCGATTCATACTTAGTTGGATCAAAATCCATGGCCGAATTTTTATAAACTTCTGACTCCCCAGTGTTTATAGCATACTTATAAATAGTACCCGGGTTTACATAATTCGTGAAAGTATAATAAAGATCTGTAGCAGAAGATTTACCACTAAAACCAGCAATTGTTCCTACACCCGGCAACTCTACTTCTCTTTCCAATTTACCAGTACGATCATACTGCTTCACTAATGATGTTGCATCTTTCAAATAATTTGCAAATATTTTTCCTCCAGCCGTAGATGGCGACAATACCTGCTCCGTTTCTGCAATCAAATTCACCCAATTTTCAGCTTTAGGATTACTAAAGTCCGTCGTAACAACTCGTCCATTGGGCGCATCCAATTCCGTATATATAAACAACTTCGTTCCATCACTATCCACAACGTAATGATTTTTATCCATGTTACCCACTACTGTCACGAATCCTGCATCAGGGGTAGATAAATCTTTTATATATAACTCATTACCAGAAGTTGCATTCGCTGCTGTAACGACCAAAAAGCGTTCATCATCTGTCAAACTAGCGCCTACATATCTCCGCGGAGTAGCCGAGCCGCCAAAGATCAATTTATCTGTAGATTGAGCTGTGTTCAACTCGTGAAAGTACAACTTATGCTGATCCGTCATGGCTGATAAAGCAGAGCCAGCTGTCGGTTTATCATAACTGCTGTAGAATATTCCTTCATTCCCCTTCCACGCTAATCCGGAAAACTTCACGTCAATCAACGTATCACCTATCACTGTTTTATCAGCAGCTTTCATAATAATAACCTTCCGCCAATCTGAACCTCCTTCAGATATTTGATAAGCAACCAACGACCCATCCTTACTGAAAGATAAGCCTGCTAAAGATGTTGTTCCGTCATCCGAAAATTTGTTAGGATCCAAAAACACTTCTTCCGCTCCCTCAGCTCCCTTTTTACGATACAGAACATACTGATTTTGCAAACCATCGTTTTTGTAGTAATACGTATAATCACCTTCCTGAAAAGGCGCTGTCTCTTTCTCGTAGTTCCACAGACTTTCTAAACGCGTACGAATTTCTTCCCGAAAAGGAATCTGCTGCAGATAATCCTGCGTAACCTCATTTTGTGCAACCACCCAATTCTTGGTCTTCTCAGACAGATCGTCTTCCAGCCAACGATATGGATCGCTTACAGTTTCTCCAAAATAATCATCCTTCTGATCAATTTTCTCAGTCTCCGGGTACGGTTTTAACACCATGTCTTTTTTTGTTTCAATTTTATCTTCCTGACTACAAGCCACCACGCTTATAGCCAACAAGATCACTCCTAGTTTCTTATTCATAATCTAACCTTTAATCTAACAAATCTAGCGAATTCTTTTTAAGCCCTAAGTACACCTTGTATATGTTTTATTATTTATCTAGCTTTGAACACAGCAGCATGAAAAATAAAATATATTTTGCTTCAGACTTCCATCTGGGCGTATTACCCAAATCAAACTCAAGAGAGAGGGAACAACTCCTTGTTTCTTGGCTAGATAGCATTAAGCACGATGCCAAAGAGTTGTTTTTAGTAGGTGATATATTTGATTTTTGGTTTGAATACAGTACAGTCGTCCCCAAAGGATATATTCGCTTTCTAGGTAAGCTAGCCGAGCTATCCGATGCCGGCACAAAAATAATACTCTTCAAAGGCAATCATGACATGTGGATGTTCGGTTATTTCAAAGAAGAACTGAACGCAACAATCATAGACAATGAATTAAAAATAAACCGCGATGGAAAGTCCTTTTACATACATCACGGAGATGGCTTGGGCCCGGGAGATACAAAATATAAAATACTAAAAAACTTTTTTCGCAGTCGACTTTGCCAGTGGTTATTCGCACGTCTCCACCCCAACCTAGGAATCGGAATAGCACAGAAATGGTCCAAACAAAGCAGAGCTGCAAATAATGCTGAAGAACAATTTCTGGGCGAAGAAAAGGAGTGGTTAATTCTCTACGCAAAAGATCTATTAAAAGTAGAACAATATGATTATTTCATATTTGGCCACCGTCACCTCCCTTACCAAGTTCAACTTACAAACAATACGCAGATCATTAATTTAGGCGAGTGGATTAATTATTACACCTATGCCGTATGGGATGGGGAAACATTAAGCTTAGAAAAATGGAAGCCCTAGATATTATTCAAGCAATAGGCCGTTTAAATACGGATGAACTAGACAAACTAGTAGCTCTTTTCGAGCCCATTCAATTTCAAAATAAAAAACTAATAATCGAAGCAGACAAGACAGCTCGGCACATCTACTTCTTAAAAGAAGGCGCGTGCCGAATTTATTACCATAAAGAAGAAAAAGAAGTCGTATTGGACTTCTGCTTCCCCGGAGATGTCCTAATGTCCCTAAACAGCTATATACACGGTACTCCTGGATACGAGACCATTGAAACGCTTGAAAAAACGACCTTATATAAAGTTGATATACACAAATTACAACACCTATTTGAGCAATCTATCGGTATCGCTAATTGGGGCAGAAAGTTAGCAGAACTACAAACATTAAAAATAGAATTCCGCCTGATGTCCAAACTCTTTAAAACAGCAGCGGAAAGCTATAATGAATTGCTCCTACGATCGCCAGAAATAGTTCAACGTATAAAACTCGGTTACATAGCATCTTACTTGGGTATCTCACAAGTGACATTAAGCAGAATAAGAGCAAAAATATAACCTCAGCACATTACAATTTATTTAACAACATATTAAAAATAAACTTTTCAGAAAGAATGAACTGGATTTTACTAATCATTGGAGGACTATTCGAAGTTCTTTTTACATTTTGTATAGGTAAAGCGAAAGATGCATCGGGAACAACTATGTACCTATGGTATGTTGGTTTTATACTTAGTGTCAGCATCAGTATGCTTTTACTCATCAAGGCAAGCCAAACCTTACCCCTTGGTACATCCTATGCAGTTTGGTCAGGAATAGGTGCTGTAGGAACAGTAATTTTGGGGATTTTTATTTTCAAAGAACCTGTTGATTTTTGGCGTATGTTTTTCATCTTTACGCTGATCGCCTCCATCATCGGTTTAAAATTTGTATCAAGCTAATACAAAATTCCTACTAGAAATACTGCAAAATTTAAGTACTTTTGTACTCTTTGGAAGCAAAAAAAGCTTCAAGACAAATCATTATGTTAGAAAAATTACAGGCTATAAAAGAACGTTGGCAAGAAGTGGAAGCTGAATTAAGCAACCCCGAAACCATCAACGATATGAAGCGATTTGCTAAATTAAATAAAGAATATAAAGATTTAGGCAAAATCGTAGACCAATACCATATTTATAAAAACATGGTAAGTAATATCGAAACCAATAAAGATATTCTTGCAAACGAAAAAGACCAAGAACTTCGTGAAATGGCTAAAGAAGAACTCGATATTCTATTAGTCGAAAAAGAAGAAAAGGAAGAGGAAGTTCGCTTAATGTTAATTCCAAAAGATCCTGAAGATGCAAAAAATGCAATTATAGAGATACGTGGAGGAGCAGGAGGTGATGAAGCAGCCTTATTTGCGGGAGACTTGTACAGAATGTATACGCGCTTTTTTGAAACTAAAGGTTGGCGTAACGAAGTAATGGATGTCACAGAAGGAACTTCAGGAGGCTATAAAGAGGTAATCCTAAAAGTAATAGGGGAAGACGTTTACGGACAATTAAAATATGAATCAGGAGTACACCGTGTACAACGTGTTCCTGACACAGAAACACAAGGCCGTGTACACACTTCTGCCGCTTCAGTAGCAGTATTACCAGAAGCAGAAGATGTAGACGTAGAGCTTAATCCAGGCGATGTGGAGATGCACACTTCAAGATCAGGAGGTGCAGGCGGACAGAACGTAAACAAAGTAGAAACTAAAGTTCAGCTTACACATAAACCAACAGGTATTGTTGTCGTATGTCAAGTAGAACGTTCGCAATTAGCAAACCGTGAATTAGCCATGGAAATGCTAAGAAACAAATTATACGAACTGGAAGTACAGAAAAAACACGGCGATATTGCAGCAAAACGTAAGACGATGGTCTCAACCGGCGACCGATCTGCAAAAGTTAGAACATATAACTACCCACAAGGGCGCGTAACCGAACACCGTATAGGATTAACACTTTACAACTTACCTTCCATCATGGATGGTGATATTCAGGAGATTATAGACGCACTACAATTTGCTGAAAATGCAGAAAAAATGAAAGCAGGAGCTTTAGAGTAGATATTTTAAAAAAAATGTAGCAGTATTAGAAATAAACGCTATATTTGCACACCTTCACAAGGAGAAGGGGTTTAGGTCTGGTAGTTCAGCTGGTTAGAATACATGCCTGTCACGCATGGGGTCGCGGGTTCGAGTCCCGTCCAGACCGCAAAGAAAATGAAGCATAGCTTCGAGTTTGTTCTTATAAGTTTTAAACAATTTTAGGTCTGGTAGTTCAGCTGGTTAGAATACATGCCTGTCACGCATGGGGTCGCGGGTTCGAGTCCCGTCCAGACCGCAAAATTTTAAAACATTATAGTTAGTTCTTTAAATAAAACAATTTAGGTCTGGTAGTTCAGCTGGTTAGAATACATGCCTGTCACGCATGGGGTCGCGGGTTCGAGTCCCGTCCAGACCGCAAAAGATATCCCATGGATATCTTTTTTTGTTTCTAAACACTCCTACTTATACCCACCTGTAATATACTCTCGTCATAACAACTACTCTTCAGGCAAAAAGTAGCTTAATATAATCCCTATATAGTCTTATATACAAAGTTTATGCACTTCTTTATATCAATAATGCATTTCTTATGAAACAGTAGTACTTGCTAAACTAAAAATAGTCTATACTATATTTCAAGAAGCAACATCTTATCTTAAAAAAGAGTATAATACAATCAAAAAATAAATTTCTACTATAAAAAAAGTACTGCCTATTTATAAAATAGTGTTGTTTATTGGTTTATAAGTAGTCTCTTATTTAACATTATTGTGTTATATTTTTCCATTATAACACAATAATATTAAAAAAATACTCATCACAGAGAGAAAGAACAGTTGAATAGCAGCTCACATAACCTAGTCCTACACAAGACTCTTGTAAAAAATTATTTTTAAACACCTACGACATTAGCCTTATCATGATATAAAACTTTGCTTACATAAAAAAAACCCGCTGAAATATAGTATTCCAGCGGGCTTAAATTTCTATTGATGTATATAATTATGCAGAAGCCGTTTCTACATCTACTGTGGAAAATTCATCAAACAATTCAGCAAAAGCTTCATAGTCATCATCTCCCGCAGGCTCAAAAGTTCTGATTCCTTGATCTTTGATAAAAGACTTGATCTCATCATCGATTCCTTGATCTGCAAGCACGGCAATATCCGTAAAGCTTAATGCTCCTTTGTACAGATCAACTTTTGATCCACTACCATAATGAGCAACTTGTTCTGCTGTCAATCCATCCTGAGCGGCCATTTCCGCATATTTGCTTCCTAGACTTTCCAGTTCTTCATTCTCGTATAAAGAATACATTACTTTTGCTTCTTTAAACGTCGGATCATCTTTATAAACAGTTTTCAAATAAGCCGGCACCATTGCTGCAAACCATCCATGGCAATGCACTACATCAGGTGACCATCCTAATTTTTTAACAGTTTCCAATGCTCCTTTACAGAAAAACAATGACCGCTCATTGTTATCTTTGAAAAACCCTTCTTTGTCATCACGAAAAACTTTTTTCCGCTGGAAATACTCCTCATTATCCAAAAAGTAAACCTGCATACGTGCAGCCGGTAATGAAGCCACTTTAATAATTAGCGGATTATCATTGCTATCCACCACGATGTTCATTCCCGACAATCTTATCACTTCATGCAAACGATTCCTACGCTCATTAATATTACCAAAACGGGGCATAAGAATACGGATTTCAAATCCTTTTTCCTGCATAGCTTGTGGTAATTGGCGTGTAATTTCAGAAATTTTACTTATTTCCAGGAAAGGCGACATCTCGTGGGTTACAAACAATATTTTCGTTTTTGCCATCTCCAATTATTTATTTATTTATAGAACAGTAAAATCGGTATACAAAGATACGGTTATTTTATGAATTTTACAATCCTTTAGTTTTCACACCTTTATATTTACAAATAATTTGCGCACTTTTGCCTGTTAAAATTGACTTTAAAAAGTGAAAATATTTAAAACAAAACGGGAGCTAGATGCCTATTTATTAGGTTTGCGGAACACCGGCAATACGGTCGCACTGGTACCAACTATGGGAGCCCTTCATGAAGGACATCTTTCCCTGATAAAGGAAGCTAAAATGTCGGCTGATATTGTAGTATGTTCTATATTTGTGAACCCTACACAGTTCAATGACCCAGAAGATTTAGCAAAATATCCACAGCCACTTGATGAAGATTTACATTTATTAAAGGCAGCTAATTGTGATATTGTTTTTACTCCTACCGTATCAGAGATGTATCCTTCGGATGATCCTGAGTGGCATATTGATCTAGGGGATCTAGATAAAATATGGGAAGGAGAAAAACGTCCTGGACACTTTCAGGGTGTTACCCAAATCGTTTTCAAACTATTTAAATTAGTTGAACCCGATGTAGCTTTATTCGGTCAGAAAGACTTTCAACAGGTCATGGTGATCCAACGTATGGTGGAACTAAAAAGCTTGCCTGTAACTATAAAAATATGCCCTACGGTAAGAGATGTGCATGGTTTAGCTTTAAGCTCACGAAATCAAAGATTAACAGAGAGTGGAAAGTCACAAGCTTTAGCTTTATATAAAGCTTTAAACCATATAAAAAACAACATTCAACAGCACTCAGTAGCGCAAATAAAAAAAGAAGCGCTCACTATCTTGCAAAACGAAGGAATAACTGAAATAGAGTATTTAGCAATATGTAGATCTTCCACGTTAGAGGAGATAGAATCACTAAAGGGAGAAGATCATGCTGTTGTTTTGCTGGTGGCCTGGGTAGAGGGCGTCCGCTTAATTGATAATATGATTTTGCGATAATTTAATCTTTTTATCAAGGTACTTTCTGATTTTCACTTAAAATACAATAGTTTTGTATCATGATTATTGAAGTAATGAAGTCAAAAATTCACCGTGTACGTGTTACTCAGGCTGAATTAAACTATGTAGGGAGCATCACAATTGATGAGGATTTGATGGATGCAGCAAATATTGTTGCTAACGAACGCGTACAGATCGTCAATAATAATAATGGTGCGCGCCTTGAAACCTATGTTATTCCAGGAGAACGAGGCAAAGGAACGATCTGTCTAAATGGTGCGGCAGCCCGCTTAGTGCAGGTAGGAGATATTGTAATTATTATATCCTATGCAGGCATGACACCTGAGGAAGCAAAAGCTCATAAGCCAACCCTTCTTTTTCCTGATGAAAACAATCGTCTTATTGGTTAATTATCATTATTTAATATACTTTTATAGCGTAAGCTAAAAAGCTCACGCTATTTTATAATGCTTAAAATATCCACCACATATCGTTCCACTGTTGCTTATTTATTAAGCATGCTGATGATTTTTATTATCGCCAGCGGAGTGGTGTTTATTCATAAAGAAGTAACATCAACAGGTGAGGTTGTCACACACATCCACCCTTATGACTTTACTAAAAAAGGAAAGCCGCATCACGAGTCAGATGCTGAGATTGAGTTTCTAAGTGTAATATTTGTAGGCAGCTACACCGGCCCCGACTTATTCGTATACGATTTACAACTTAGCCCCACCCTTCTTTGCAGTATATACCCAAGACTGACAGAGGGCTTTAAGTCTAAAACGACTAAATTTAAACCTCTTCGTGGTCCACCACCATCGATAAGCTAAAAATCAAGTTTATTTCTAAGGTCATTCAGTTTGACTGCATATTTACTATCTAATATGCAGGGCTAATTGGCTTCTATTACTTTACAGAAGCCTAATTTGAAAGGTCAATAGTTTTTTAATTCTAACTATTGACATCTAGCAATCAAAGAATAACAATTAATAGATATGCATTTATAATCTATATTCTATTATTAGAAAGAAAACACACAATACTACACAGCAGGTGCTCTATTTTAAAGGCGAGCACACATATTATATTTTAAGACTTTTAATTTATCATGGTAAAATACCAATACATATTATATTTATTACTGTCAATAATCTTTCCTGTATCCCTACAGGCACAGACCGCTTTAAAAGGGAAAATTACAGACTCAAAAGATCAACCTATTATACACGCAACCATCTTATTAGAAGGCACTACTATTGGCACCTCTACGGATAACGATGGTCTTTTCACACTCTCTAAGTTGCCGAACAAAGGTAATTTAATCGTACGTGCTGTTGGTTACCAAACACAAAAACAGCCCTTTCAGATCAATAATAAAGAAGAGTCCATACACATTAAACTAAATGAAGATAATCTGAACCTTAATGAAGTAGTGGTGAGTGCCACTCGCTACGGCCTAGATAGACGTGAAGCACCAGTCGTTGTAAACGTCCTAAGCCCCAAGCTATTCAATGCCACACAATCTGTTGCTATGTTCGAAACCCTCAGCTATCAGCCTGGAGTAAGGGTAGAAAACAATTGCCAGAACTGTGGCTTCTCTCAGGTTAGATTAAATGGACTTGAAGGAGCATACTCACAAATCTTGATTAATAGCCGCTCTGTATTCAGCGCACTTAACAGTGTATACGGTCTTGATCAAATCCCTACTAGCATGATAGATCGTATTGAAGTTGTTAGAAGCGGAGGTTCTGCCCTATTTGGAGCAAATGCAATTGCAGGTACTATCAATATCATAACAAAGGATCCTGTAGAAAATGATTGGCAAATAAAATCTACCAATTCTCTTATCGATGGTAAAGCATGGGACAATACCGTGGATTTCAACACCTCTTTTGTAGAAAACGACCTGATGAACGGCGTTACCTTTTACGGTATGCATAGGGAGCGCCAACCTTGGGATGCAAATAATGATGGCTTTTCGGAAATAACGAAATTAAAAAACACAACATTCGGAGCCAAAGCATTTCTTAAGACGTCTGAATACAACAAGCTCACAGTAGACTTTAGTGTACTGAATGAATTTAGAAGAGGGGGTGATAGAATAAACCTTGCTCCTCACTTTACAGATATTACCGAACAAGTACAGACAAACTCATTTATTGGAGGTATTACCTACGATCAGTACTCTAGAGATTGGAAACAAAAGTTTTCTATTTATGCCTCAGCACAGAAGAGCACTCGCGATAGTTACTATGGTGGTTTAGCTGGTCAAACTACACCACAAGATAGTGTTATTGCAGCTAATTCATATGGTGATACAGATGATTTTGCGATGGTAGCAGGCGGACAATATACTTACAATTTTGAAAAAGATGTCTTTACAGCCGGGCTTGAGTACAGTGGAAACCGTACAAAAGACCAAATTCCTTCTTATCGCCGTTCTATCGATCAGAAAAATCACAGTATCGGTGCTTATGCCCAGTATGAATGGAAGGTAATTGACCAGTTAAAAGCCTTAATTGGCGCTCGGTACGATCACAGTTTTATCGATGGAAAGTATAGCTTACTGGACAACCACCGGGTATCCGATCAAAATTTCGGTACACTTAGCCCCCGTTTTACTATCCTTTATGATATCACATCAGAGCTCCAGTTTAGAGGAGGATATGCACGTGGATTCCGTGCGCCGCAAGCATTTAATGAGGATATGCACGTGACATCAGCGGGTGGTCAACAAGTGTTTGTTTTAATGGGCGAAAATCTAAAAACAGAATATTCGAATGCTTATACAGGCTCATTTAACTATACCAGAAATTTTGGATCAACGCAGACGAGTTTGTTAGTAGAAGGTTTTTATACAGATTTGCAGAACCCTTTTACAACGGTACGTACAAGTGAAGAGGAGAATATCATATTAGAGGAAATGAGAAACGGGAGTCGTTCTAGCGTATATGGTAGTAACTTTGAGCTAAGCGTTGCCCCCTCAAGCGCACTAAGTATTCAAGCTGGAGGTACCATACAGCGCTCTAAGTATAGTGAAGAGCAATTGATTTTTGAAGGTGAAGATCCTGAAGATAATGTGCTGACGAAAAAGTATGTTAGAACACCCGATGTATACGGATATCTAAATATTAATGCTAAGCCTACAAAACAATTTGCAGTAGACCTTACAGGAGTATACACGGGTAAAATGCTTGTTCCGCATTATCAACCTAGCGGAATAATGAAAATTAAAGATACCCGTGATTTTATGGAGTTGAACCTAAGGCTTGGTTACACATTTGCTGTAAAAAAAGACTTAAACATGGAACTTTTCGGTGGGATTCAGAATATGTTTAATGCTTTCCAGAAGGATTTTGATTCCGGAGCCTTACGTGATAATGATTATGTTTATGGACCAACAAAACCAAGAACATTTACTTTCGGCGTAAGAATAGGTCATTTCCACTAAACACATTATTCTCCTTTTCACGAATGAAAAGGAGAATAATGTTATATTCAAAAAAACATAGTAAGATGTATAAATACATTATCCTAGGCATATCTCTTTTTATAAGTATCCATAGTAATGCACAAAAGACAGAAAGTGTTAACTGGCTAACTTTTGAACAATTATCAGATTCTTTAAAAGTAAAGCCCAAAAATGTATTGCTTTTTTTTCATACAGACTGGTGTGGATATTGCCGAAAAATGATGAACGAAGGTTTTACAGATCCAGAGATTGTAAAGACTATAAACGAAAAGTATTATGCCGTTTCCTTTGATGCCGAATCGGTAGATACTGTATACTTTGATGGGCAGATGCTCACAAATAAAATTTCACGAAAAAAAACTGGTCAATACCACATGATCACCGAACTACTCGCTAATAAAAATGGTCAATTTGTATTTCCGACGACCCTCTTGTTAGATGATAATTTCATAGTACAAAAACGTTTTTTCCAGTACATGGATAAAAAAAAGCTACTTAAAGCTCTTTAGTCTTTCGGCAATAATACCCCTTAGAATCGCCACAGCCCCTTTTTACAAACAAAAGCTGTGGCGATTGTTTATTACAAAAAACTTCCAATTCAGAAATTTTATTTTTTTAACCTAGAACTGTAGCGCCGCAATACTTTTCAGCGTTATATCTCTTCATACAGACTTAAAAATTTTATGAAAAATCTAGTTAAACTATTATTTGCAGGCCTAATATTAGGAACAACTGTTGTTGCATGTAACGATAAAGACGACAATGGTAAGTACATTGAAGAAAACATAAAGTACGAAAAAGCAATCGATTCGACTCTTAGAGCTGAAGACACTAAGATAAGAGCTGCTCTTACTAACCTTCAAATTGATGGAGAACAATTCTTCAAAAACCCTACAGAAGACAGTGTTAAAGTTCATTTTAACTATATAGATAATACGCCAAAAAGAGGCATATACTATGAAGTGTTAAACGCTCCTACCCACACAGAGGACTCGTACAAGTATAGATTAAATGATATGGGTAACGATTACCACAGACCGAAAGTTGAGGTTAAATATACAGCATACTTACTAGACGGGAAAAAAGTACAGGGAAGTGACGACAAAGGAACAGAGTACTTCTTCAACAACCCTAACCGTGATGTATGGAATAATGTTTGGTTTTATTCATTCTACCCTTACAAAATCCAATCGAACGGTCGTGACTACTTTCCACAAGGTTTAACTGAAAAAGGCTTAATCGAAGGTAGTAAAATTCGTGTTATTGCACCTTCACCTTTTGCTTTCGGTGGTAGAAAAGTAGGCGATATCCCTGCTAACTCACCTTTAGCTTATGAGTTTGAGGTAATCAGTATTAAGTAACAGAGACCTATTTAATAAAAACATATAAATGGCGGTACAGCATTATTTTTGTACCGCCATTTCATTTTTAATGAAAGTTCAGCTAACAGCACAATATTTGAAAAAATATATAAGGAAAATCAGTTTTTAACCAAATCGCAGTTCATTTTGTTATATATTCGTACTTATTTATTTGATTAAAGCAATCGTAAATTATAAACATGAAAAATTTATTTAACCCACTTCTAGGCATTATCGCTGCTGCAATAGCATTTAGCGCATGTTCGTCAGACAAAGACAATTTTGATCCTTATGAACAATTAGAAATAGAAAAAACTGCTATTGAAGCCCACGTAAAAAAAACTACCCCAATGCGAAGCAATTTGAAGATTCAGGCATCTGGTATGAAGTTTTAAACGAAGGACAAGAAGGTAGTTTTGAATACAAACCTACCAACTCGAATGGCTATCAAATTTTAGACCTTGAAGTCACTGCAGACTACACAGGAAAACTATTAGACGGCACAGTTTTCGACAAAACACAGGACCCTGAAAAAGCCCCCCCTTTCCGTTTTGTTTCAAACTTAAGTACTGGAGAGTCTGGCGGGTTAATCACAGCATGGATAATTTCCTTTTTACCAACAAAAACCACAGTTGAAGGCAAGGAGTTAAAACCAGGTGTTATCTTCGAACAAGGCGCTCAAGTTGGATCACATTTCAGAATTATAACTCCGTCCATATATGCATATGGTAGAAGTTCGAATGGAAAAATACCTGCCAATTCCCCTCTCGAATTTGATATTAAAGTTTTAAAAATGGAGAATTATAAACCAGATAATTCTGCAAAATAACAACATATTGATTATAAAAGAGGCGGTAACAAAACAAATGATACCGCCTCTTTTAAAATTTCTCCTTATACCTACCGCCCCTTAAATTTCGAGTCTTTTAAAATCTGTTGTGCATCCTGATTTTCTAACAGTTGCTTCAAAGTAATATGGGGGTTCTGTTCCATATATTTCTTCACCAACTGCCACCCCAAATAAACACCAAGCTTAGGAGCCGATTCGTTATTTTCTCCTAACTCCGCAGTAAAGGGCGCTTCTGTAAAATACTTTTGTATACGCTGGTGATCAGTATTATAAAGCAAGTTCTCCTCCAAAAACCAAGACCATATCTCGGGTTGATATTTTTCTGCCCAGACCAATTGCTCGCTAGTGTATCCCATTTTCAGACTATCACTTATAGCTGGCAAAATAGAATCAAGCGCTAACAGCACCTTCCCTTCATATACCATATGTTGTAAGGTATTAATATCTGTATCTTTCTTATCAATAAGCTCTTGTCTCAGTACAGTCTCAACAACCCTAGGTGTAATATTCTCGGGTGTAAACCTCCTGGAAATATACATAGGGATAGATTTTACAAGAGCTGGATAAAATTCAGAATCTGCTCCTAAAAACATGTCCAAACCGATTCCGATATAATTCTCTCCGATAGGCACCTGGACTGCAAAGCCGGAAAAGAATGATACAAAACGTGGCAATTGATAAGCGGGGAAATAATATTTAAGGTATTTAAATGCTGTTGTTAATTCCTCTTCTTGTGTTTTTAAAGAAGGGTATTTTTGAGCTACTGCTGCAGAAAGGGCTTTAAAGTCTTTATTACCGATAACTTCAGCCAACAAATTAGTGCTACGTACACTGTCAGCAGGATCGCCGATTTCTAACATATAGTATAAATAATCAGCGTAAAAATCAGCGTATTGTTTTTGCCACTTGTTGTTTTTGTCAACTACGTCCGTAGGCTTTAAAGCAGATATATCCTGATCAAATCGTTCAATTTTCACATCAACATCTATCGTCGAGATATCTGGCAGGTTCCGTTCAGAATTACAGGCTGATAACAATAAGGAAAAAAAAGTAAAAACAAGTGTATATCTTCGCATCATATCCGTTTCTTTGCTCCAACAAAAGTAATTATTAATTTTACATAAATTAAAACACAGATAATGACAAAAAAGACAACCATCATCGTATCTATCATACTCCTAGCTCTTCTTTCTATCAAATCGACTTACGCCCAGTACGGCTATTACGATAAAAATATGTCTTTCGGACTAGTTTTTAATCCCAACATGAGTTTTCTCTCCTACGGAGACGCAGAGCATTTTGAGGGAAAGTCTAAGGTTGGTTATGCTTATGGTTTGGTGGCGGATTTCGGTTTCGACCGCAATTATTATTTCTCCACCGGATTAACGATCAATACCCTTATGTCTGAAAGAAACACCAATCTATCGGCCATAGAATCAAATGATCCTGCTCTAGCTCTTTCCAGAACGTATCGTATACAATATGCCGAAATACCGTTAAGCATTAAATTAAAGACAAACGAGGGTAATTTAGGCAGGTTTTATGGACAGTTTGGTTTAACGACAGGAATCAAAGTGTCGGGTAAAGAAAAAGTTGACAAATCCGGAAAATACAGCGGTTTGTCAGGTGACGACATTTTCCGATTAGGTTTATTAATAGGTGCAGGAGGAGAATGGAGACTGACCAACAGTTTGTCTGCAATTACAGGTATAGCTTATAACAATGGGTTTACCAGAACGATGAAGCAAGGGAGCCCCAAACTTTCTTATCTATCTTTGCAGGTTGGTCTTTTATTTTAACAATTAAACAAGAACGTTATGAAAGTTGCCCTAGCACAGCTTAATTATCATATAGGTAATTTCCCAGAGAATACCCGAAAAATAATCAGTGCTATAGAAAATGCGAAGAAAGCTCAAGCCGACTTGATAGTTTTTGCAGAAATGGCCATAGGCGGCTATGCAGCAAAGGACCTGTTGAGGAATACAAGTTTCATAGAAGCGTGCCAAAATTCACTGGCTGAAATTGCAAAAGCATGTGCGGAGATAGCTTGTGTGATCGGTGCGCCGGTAAAAAACAACACAGGAAAGGGTAAAAATCTTTTCAATAGCGCTTTACTGATTGAAGATGGTCAAATCACACAAATCAGGCACAAAACGTTGCTGCCTGATTATGATGTTTTTGATGAAGCTCGCCAGTTTGAAGCAAGCGCTGAATTTATTACTGTAAAAATTAAAGACAAAAATGTAGCTCTGACCATATGTGAAGACCTTTGGGGAGAAGAGGAAAACAACTCCTACAATCAAGCATTCCGATCGCAACTAATAGATAGTGAGCCGGACTTGATTATCAATATAGCTGCTTCGCCTTTCTCTAATATACAGCACATGAAGCGTCTTAATGTACTTAAAGATAATGCTTCAACTATTAGCTGTCCATTAATATACGTCAATCAGGTGGGAGCACATGCAGATTTAATTTTTGATGGCAGATCTCTCGCTCTTAATAAAGAGGGAGAGCTATTATTAGAACTTAAAGCTTTTGAAGAAGACTTACAGTATATAGATGTTTTTGAGCAGGATAATGAAGTAATCAGCATTACTGAAAAAGCAGAAATTGAACGTATACATGATGCTTTAATTTTTGGTATTCAGGACTTCTTTTCAAAATCAGGCTTTAAACGTGCAATTATTGGTCTATCGGGAGGGTTAGATTCCGCATTAGTTGCTGCATTAGCATGCAGAGCTTTAGGTGCCGAAAATGTACTTGCGGTGTTAATGCCTTCCGAGTATTCAACAGACCATTCTATAAAAGATGCTCTTGACTTAGTGCAAAACACGGGATGTGCACATCATATTGTTCCTATAAATTCGGTATTCAGTTCTTTCAACGCTAGTCTGGCTCCTATCTTCGAAGGTCATCAAGCAGATACTACGGAAGAAAATATACAAGCGCGAACCCGCGGAACTATACTGATGGCTTTGTCTAATAAATTAGGCTATATCCTCTTAAACACTTCCAATAAAAGTGAGGCTGCTGTAGGTTACGGTACTTTGTATGGTGATATGGCAGGGTCGCTTAGTGTGATCGGGGATCTATATAAAACGCAAGCTTATGAACTGTCTCGTTTTATCAATAAAGAAAAGGAAATTATTCCTATTAACACGATTATTAAAGCTCCTTCCGCAGAACTAAGACCGGATCAGAAAGATGCAGACTCACTACCTGATTATGAGCTGCTAGATGGTATATTATATCAATTAATTGAACTCGAAAAATCAAATGCTGAATTAATCAATTTTGGATATGACGCAACGATTGTTAACAGGATAGCCGGACTGCTAAACAATGCTGAGTTTAAACGATTTCAAGCACCACCAACACTAAGAATTAGTACCAAAGCTTTTGGCCCGGGGCGACAAATGCCATTAGTAGCAAAATATATTTTTTAATTTAAACCTTTGCTCTTCAGGCTTGTCTAAAATTATAGCACGAAAGATCTAATTTCTATGAAAAAGTTATTAAACATATTTGCACTAGGCCTGCTTCTCACCTTAGGAGCTTGTTCATCGGTACAGTACAATACCACACGGGTACAAAGTCTGGATTTTAGTCATTACAAAACATACGGGTGGTTACCGCCTGTTGACTCGCTATCGAAAGACTATTTCAACAACGATATTGCCAACACTAACATTTTAGAAGCTGCTAACCAAGAGTTAGAAGCCATGGGTCTTCAGTACAGTAAAGAAAACCCCGATCTTTTGTTCCGATATATCAGCATCGTGAATAATAAAAGTCGTGCTGTATACGGCTCTTCTTATTACGGATGGGGAGGTTGGGGCCCTTGGGGATGGTATAGCCCATATGGTTGGTATGGTTACGGCGGTTATCACTACCCAATAGGCAGCGAAAAATACCGCTATGCACACCTTATTATTGAGGCAGTAGACAGACAATCTAACTCGGTTATCTGGCAGGCACGAGGCTCATCTGAGCTAAGAACACCCGAGGCAGCAATTAACAAATTACCAGAAGTTGTCAGCGGAATATTTAAACAATATCCAATGAAGCGCAAAAAATAATTTTTTAACATTAAGGGACTCTATATAGAGTCCCTTAATGTTAAATAGAATGGCACTTCTTCATGACGCTTAGAGCCGTCAATAATCATTCTTGCTGCAGATGTTCCCATAGCAGCAAAATCTGTAGAAATGGTTGTAATCCCATTTAGAATAAACTTTTTCAAAGGTGTCTCATTATACGAGATAATACCGATATCCTTACCGATCACCATCTTACTCTCCAATACTCGGTTCAGTATTTTAACTAAATCATCTTCCATTAAATTAATATAGACCTCCCCTTTCTTCATAGGTTCGCTTAAAACATCACTCACTAAAAGGTGGTCAAAAGCATATTGCTGACAGAATTTGTAAAAACCTTTTATAATATCTCTAGGGAAATAACTCTTATCAGGGAAAATCAATTTAAGAGTGTGGTATTTGCTCAATCGTGCCCTTGCCTGATCGAGAGCATTAAAAATATCTCGCTCAAAGTTTTCATAAACGGCGGCATAATCGCCTTCCACCCCAACGACTAATTTATCCATCAAGAGTAATTTTTCTTTAGGTATCTGATTAATCACCTCAAAAGCCTCGTCCCTACCTTCAATAAAATGGGGAATAATCACATAATTAGAATACTCTTTCTTCAGATTTCCCAACATTCTCTTAAAAAGAGTCAGGTCATTATTGTAAACATATAGATCAACAGTAGCCTCCTCGCCAATTTCTTTTATAAAAGAGTCAAATATTATCTTTTTATGCGCACTTAATTTATTGAAAAAGAGGACTACATGAAAATTACCTTTTAAATCTATATTAGATACAAAGTAACCTTTGCCGGGTACAGAGTCCAGTACACCTTTATCCTTTAAAAACCGATAGCCTTTTTCAGAAGTGTCTCTAGAGACTTCTAACACATAGCTCACTTCATTAATAGACGGAAGCGGATCGCCTTTGACAAGTTTACCTTCCTCAATTGCAGAAATTATAGAATTGGCTAATTGTTTATATTTAGGCGTAGAAGAATAATCATCGATATGTATAAGGTCTAATATATCACGTGGCGATTTCATGATTTAAAGTTTATAATGGTTAGCTATTTTTTACAAGTTTATTCAAATATCTTATCCAGTAAATATTGCTTAACGGATGTTGGATCTACAAAACCTTCAAAGTCATCTTTACCGATCAATATTGGATAATAGGCCTCATCAACATCCACTATACCATGGGATCCTTTTACCAGATTGGCATCCAATGGAGTAATATCTAATACGGCTCTAAACCCAATTTTCTTTAGTAATAATTTATAAATAGCCCTTGATTTTGAGGTCATAAACATTTCTACGGGGTCATAACCTGGCTTCTTATGAATGTCTACCATACGGGCATAATCGGGTGCTTTATTGTCATCTAACCAGAAGTAATAAGTAAACCAAGCATCACGATCGGCTAGTACCAACAAATCCCCCGTACGCTCATGATCCACCTGATAAGCCTTTTGTTCTTCCCTATCCAATACTTTATTTACACCTGGTATTTTCTCAATGATCTTTTTGACACGTTGCTTAATTTCCTCGGTTTTGCAGTAAATATGTGCAACCTGGTGGTCAGAAACAGAGAATGCATCTGATGCACCTGCATCCAACAATTCTAATCCACGTTCTACACGAATTGCCAAAAGTCCTTCTTTACGTAAAACTCGATTCAGATGTACCGGTTTGTTAACAGGAGCTATTCCATACTCGGATAGAAGAACTACTTCTACCGACCTACTTTCAAAATAACCGACTAGTTTTTCTAATAAATTATCGATTTCAGAAAGTTCTTTTTTTATCTTTTCTTGATCAGGTCCGAATTTTTGTAAGCAATAATCTAGCTGAGGCAGATAAATCAAATTCAAGGTCGGGCTATGTTTTTCCTCTACATACATCGCTGCATTAGCAATCCATTCGGAAGAAACGATCCCAGCATTAGGTCCCCAAAAATTAAACAAAGGAAATGCGCCGAGTTTCTCAATGAGTTCATCCCGCAACGAATTGGGGTAAGAGTAAAAATCCGGTATTTTTCTACCGTCAGCCAAATAGTTTGGTCTAGGTGTAGCAGAAAAATCTACATCGTTGTACATATTGTACCACCAGAACATCTGTGCGCAGGTGAATTGATTATTTATTTTTTTTGCTGTAGTCCAGATATTTTCCGCTTGAACCAGTTTATTGGATTGCTTCCAGAATTTTATTTCCGAGTCAGTATGGTCATACCAACCATTACCCACTATCCCATGCTTGGCTGGATAAGCACCTGTTAGGTAAGTCGTTTGAGCACTTGTAGTAAGTGCAGGAAGAACCGGTTTAATTTTATTCAATTTGTTTTTTTGAATAAACTTTTCCAAAAAGGGGGTGTACTGACCAATTACAGAAGCTGACAAGCCCACAACATCAATAACTACAATTCTTTTCATTCTTAATTCTTTAACTGATTTAATAACCAAATTAATTCTCTGGACAAGGAGTCCTCAATAGGCATCTGAAGAGACTTGGGAAGAACGCCCCAAGTATAGGTTTCTACTTCTATATGGTTTGTCCGACTTTCTTTTTGATGCAAACGAAGCACATCCAAAATATCTTGCTGGGTAGAGGATAAGTCGCCATAAGAAGATAAAAATATAGGGACATGAAAATGACTTCTCCATTCTTCCTGCTCCATATCTACGATATGAGGTAGCGCCTCGGGCAAATCTTTATAGCGGATTAGTTGCCCATCCTTTTTCTTGCCGATTACCTGATGGAGATAAATAGGTTCGTCAAACTCTTGCAGCACTTCTTTCTTACGTAAACGATCGTCCAGAGATGACGTAAGATCTATTTTTAGCGCAGAACTTATTTGAAACTTACCGATAAGTATCTCCGCTTCTTCCAATTTTGCTATTAATTGTTCATGATTTTCGTAGCCTAGAGCAACATGGCATACATCATAACAAATACGAATATGCCGGTGTACAACACTAGTGGCTACTGATTCGCTTAAACCATATTCTTTGGTTAGAAAACGTATTGCTTGAGGGATTAATTCCTGTTGGTACCAGTTTATAAATTCTTCTCCTGTTTCTATCACACCGTCAGGTTCAGGCTCTATATCTAAATGCAATAATTTGCCTGTTTCCTGTTCTTTGACATGTAGAAAGTAAGCAATTTCGAGAATATGCTGAGTAGCTTTTTTTCGCATGGCTTTCCATTCTTCTGTACCTTCCTCTAGCCAAAATCTGTAGCTTAAAGGTACGGTTGATATACCTGCTTCTCCTTTTTCAGGAGTAAGTTCGGTTAAAATGGAAAATAATCTTTTGGTGTAATCTCTACGATCAGTCGTCGTCCAATCCGGATAATGCACTTTATCTTTAACCGTATTTTCATGAAAATCTCCGTACGGGAAACCGTTCATCGTAAATACATATACATTATTTTCTTTAAGCCATGTTTTAAACACGTGCAAATTTTCGGGATCTGCCAATTTTTTAGATGCATCGGCAGATAGTCTTAAACCTAACCCGAAAGGCTCGGTTGGGGAGACATTATTTTTAATTGCCGGTACATATTTCTTTAATTGCTCAAAGTGGTCTTCCCATGATTGTCCCGAATGTATATTCGTGCAATAAGATATATGGTTGTTATTAATCTTCATGTATTAAGTTATTATCCGTTTGAAAAACAGCTAAATAATCAATAGCTTTTAGAACTATGTCAAAGTCAATTTGATGATAATCTTTGCCCTTACCTACTTTTTCTAAAAGGACAATGGTTAATCGACCGCCTAGATGCTCTTGAAATTCATTCAATCCTTTACGAAGGTTTTCTTTTCCTTGCTCTGTTGCCAGTAGCTCGTGAAAGATAGGAAGTCCTAACCTGTGTATGAGGTCGACAATTCTATTAGCTTCTTCTTTACTGATATTACCGATCAAATAGGAATACACCACATCTAGCGCTATACCAATCGCAACGGCTTCACCATGCAATAAGGCGAAGTCAGTCATTTGCTCAAGTTTATGAGCACTCCAATGACCAAAATCAAGGGGTCTTGAAGAGCCTAGTTCAAAAGGGTCACCATTCCTGATATGCTCTAAATGCAGGTCTGCACAACGAAATATCAATTCTTTCATCGCCGGCTCTGCAGGGTTGCTCAACTTATCGGCTTGCTCGTCAATCCAGTCATAAAAGGTAATATCTTTAATGAGTGCTACTTTAATAGCTTCTGATATTCCTGAAAGCCAGGAACGGCGGTCTAAACTCTGTAAAAAATGATAATCATTGAAAACAGCCATGGGTGGCGTAAAAGTTCCTAAGAAATTCTTTTTCCCTTTATAATTAACGCTATTCTTCACGCCGACTCCTGAATCGTTTTGTGCCAATACCGTTGTAGGAATACGGATATGCCGAACACCTCGATGCGAAATGGCTGCTGCGTAACCCACAAGATCTAAAATAGCTCCTCCCCCGATACCAATTAAATAGGAGTGACGATCCACACCAAATCGGTCAATTGCATCAATAATAGCAGACAAAGCTTCGGGGTCGTTCTTACAGCTTTCTCCGCCTTTTAATATCAAAGGCTCCGCAACAACATGTAAAAACTTCACGTCCGAAAAGTATGTTTTTATACGGTCGGCCAAGCTTGGGTCACTTCTCCACACACCATCATCTACGACAAAGAGTATTTTTTGCTGAAAAAAAGAATTCTTATGCGCTTCTAAAAAATCAAGTAAAAGCGTATTTTCTTTAGTAAAAAGATGTTCTGTAAAATTTATGTTGTACGTATAATCAATAGAAAATCCTTGTTTCAAAACACGATTCATATCCACATTCCTTATTTATGTTACCGAATATTTTTTGGCGAGAAGTATGCACAATGGCAATAGAAGACAGACAAAAATTGCCAGTAACCAAAATCCACTGATTGCTATCCAACTAGCATTTAAAAGTATAAGTGCCAATACGCCCGATTTAACAGCTTTACGAATATCTGTCGGAGCTAATGACGCTAAAGCCGCTTTTAGAGGCATTCCAATCATCAGAATAAAAGAAACTATAAATGGTAAAGCTACCACATGAGTTGATTTAATGACGAAATAGATCAGTACACTGACTACCAAACCATATAAAAAAACAGATACAAGCATAGCTTTTTTATTATCTCCATACACTTCTCCTCTACTGATATTTGTTACTGAAGCAATATAAACTATAGGCACTAATGCTAAAGCCCAGTGCAATAATCCTCCCGATAGGACGGCCATTCCCAACAATAGATTCAGCCCTCGGCACATCCCCATCACAATAGGCCCCGCAATAAAATGCTTTTTAGCTAAAGCATTATAAAGCAAACACATAATAACAATAGCTATAGAAATATAAAAAGCTTCTTGATTGAGAAGAGTTGCTAAATAACAGCCCAGTACAAATGCAAAAGCCCCTAAAAGGGCTGCTGCAGACTTCTTTATGCGTCCAGAAGGGATAGGTCGCTCGGGTCTTTCAACTTGGTCGAGCTTTGCATCAAAGACATCATTAAAAACAATTCCCCCCATATAGAGTAGCATACTCGATAGGGAAACCAAAAGTAATTGTTCTCCGCCAGGCAGTTTACTACCTAACAACATGCAGCTCAAGGCTACACCTGCTAACACATCCGAAATTGCTGTTAGCACATTAGAAGGTCTAATTAATTGCATCCACGCCCTCATAAACTCCCCTCCTAGATTTTAAGAAATAATAATCGACCCTTTATTTAAACGAGGTTGCTGCCCCCCTCTTAGTATAGTATTCCCTTCAAACTTACCTTCCGGATCTGAAGTAAATGCTTGGTTTAAAAGATCAAGATCTATATGTTCGGCAACTTTAAAAGCCTCTAAAGCATTCGTATAAGTAACCATCTCCACACTTTTCCGATCAATACCTTTTTGTAGCATTAGGGCCGCTGTCTTCGGCACAGCCAATGGGTCACTGATGCCCCAATCAGCGGCTGAATTCACCATAATATTTTCTGCGCCATAAGCTTGCACGATATCAACCATACGCTCATTTCCCATCTTAGTGAATGGATATATCGTAAACGCAGCCCAAAAGCCTCTATCCAGAACCTCTTTTACAGTTTCTTCAGAATTATGATCTATGATAACCATCTGGGGGTCTAAACCATGCTCTAAAGCAATATCCATACTTCTAGTTGTTCCACGTGTTTTATCTCTATGCGGTGTATGTACCTGGACGGGTAAGTTTGCTTCTTTCGCAAGCTCTAGTTGTGCTCTGTAGTACTTTTCTTCGGCCGGAGTTTGATCATCAAACCCTATTTCACCTATACCCAATACCCCCTCTTTATACAAGAAGTGTGGTAAAAGCTCCATTACTTGCTCTGCCAGAGGCTCGTTATTTGCTTCTCTAGAATTTAGTCCTATAGTACAAAAATGACGAATACCGAACTGTGAAGCCCTAAATCTCTCCCAACCAATCAGGCTACTGTAATAATCTTTGAAGGAGTCTAAACCAGTACGCGGCTGCCCCAACCAGAAGGCTGGCTCAATCAGTAAAGTAACACCTGCATCATACAAAGCCTGATAATCATCGGTTGTCCTAGATACCATATGTATATGAGGATCAACAAATTTCATCCCCTCAATAATACTTAAATCTAATGGTAAAGGTTCGCCCATACTGGCTACATCTCTATTTATTCCCGTACACATACTTTATCTTTTTTTATATGATTTCAAAACTTCTTCTATACTATTTCCCGACACATCTCTCCCTGCATCTGTAGGTGGAAGTGTTATATATTGTGACAAAACATGTCTTAAGATAAAAGACTCGCTATCATCTGAACATTTTTCATACGATTCAGATAAAATACCAACAGCCCGATCAGGTAAAAACTTTGCTGCTAAAAGCCAAAGTATGGGATGTATTTCTCTTTTTGCTGAATAACGTTCATAAATATAATCTACAACCGACTCTGCCAACGTTTGATTGTTACGCTCGAAAAGGCCATATATATTTAAAATATTTTTACCTGTGAAAAAAGCTTTTAAAACCAATTGATTCCAAGAACTTTCATCTAAGTACAAATAAGGATATTTATTATTTTCAATAACAGCCTCCTGTACCAAGCCGATATTACTACGTATACCTTCCTGGCAGCGCCCGATCCAATTTTCAGGGTATTTTAAAATAGGTAACGAGGAATATAACGCAGCCAATTCATGCATATCTGAATAGGAAAACAGATTATCAATGAATTTGACATATTCCTTTTCTTCATCTTCAATTAAACTAATTAACCATACACGAATTAACTGTACAGCACTCCAATTTTCAATAATTAAACTTTCAGTTTTTGTACTTTCCGTTTGAGGTTTGGAAATTACAGCCGTCTGAATAGCAGAAGACATTTTACGATTTAACGTTGAAAAAATTCGTATAAA
Organism: Sphingobacterium sp. UT-1RO-CII-1; assembly: GCF_026711005.1. Taxonomy (GTDB): domain Bacteria; phylum Bacteroidota; class Bacteroidia; order Sphingobacteriales; family Sphingobacteriaceae; genus Sphingobacterium. Next base: position 423,880 of record NZ_JAPPVJ010000001.1, read on the forward strand.
ACTTTTTTTATACGAATTTTTTATTTCCCGCTCACAATCATTTAAGTAGTTCTGATCATCATTGGACAATAAGTGAGAAATAGGGTCTAGTAATTTGCAATTAGGCATCTTATTCTTTTGAACCCAATTATACCATTTTTAAGATTTATTTCAAATTATTTATCGTATTTTTTGATCATTAGGTTTTTATATTCAACTTTCATCGGAGGCCCTACGTGCACTTGTATCCCGATCAAACCACTCAGCTTTCTATTTTCTGTATCATTATCCAACACTTCACTCATCAGCACGTCATTAATGTAATGCTGCAACCTATTCCCCTGAGCTACAATACGTATAGTATTCCAATCTTCACTTTTTATCGTATTTTTAAGGTCGGCTTGGTCACCCAATGAATCAACAATCTTTACATTTGACCATGCATTATTCTCTGATGCAGCCTTTTCACCTTCTTCCAACTCAGGAATTTCTACACTCTGCCCTCTGTAAGCTAACGTAGTTCGTTTACGCTCCTCATAATTTTGTCCGGTGTAATTATTTTGTCCGTCAATATCCGCTTGATAGCCCTTCAGAGCAAAAGGGACCGCATCATAACGCTCGCTTCTGTAGTTTATACCGCTATTACCGTTTGCAGATATACGAAATGAACCTTTTAATTCAAAGTCAGCCGGTTCTCCTCCTTCCCATATAACAAAGCTGTTACTTGTTAGAGGTTCATCCTCTTCTCTAATCTGCCCTGTTAATATACCGTCTTTAACATCCCATATTTTCTCATCACCTTTCCAACCCTGTAGACTATTTTTATCTAACATTTCCACAAACCCATCCCCATTATCAGAGTTAGTTTCCGACTTTACACTGGAGTTAGAGCAACTAGCAAAACCAACTGCAAGTAGCAAACACAAGCTACTATATTTTATATTCAACCTCATGCTTTAGAATTTACCTTGTTTATTTATTCCACTCTACACCTGTATCTTCCCACTTTTTATTTGCGGCAGAAGTTAAGACAGCTTCACAAACTTTCTGCGTTTCGTAAGCTTCTTTAAAGGTAGGTGAACAATCTGTATTGTTTTCTAAACTGCTTAAGAAATCTGCCACCTGATGAACAAAAGAGTGTTCATACCCTAAGGAAAGTCCCGGCACCCACCATTTATCCATATAGGGCTGATCTCCGTCGGTCACATGTATAGAACGCCATCCTCTGACTTGAGAATCATCCGAATTATCAAAGTACTCCAAACGGTTCATGTCGTGTAAGTCCCAGCGTAAGGATGCTTTCTCGCCATTAATTTCAAAAGTAAACATTGCTTTATGCCCGCGCGCATATCGAGTAGATTCAAATAAACCTAAAGAACCGTTGTCAAAATGACAATGAAAAATACAGGCATCATCAATCTTTACATCTTCCAGTTTTCCGGACTCTTCGTGTACACGCTGTTTTACAAAAGTTTCGGTCACAGCGGAGACATCATCAATACCTCCGTTTAACCACATGGCTAGGTCTATACAGTGCGCCAATAAATCTCCCGTAACACCAGAGCCTGCCGCCTCTGCATCCATGCGCCAAAATGCCCTTCCTCCTTGTGGTAAATTTTCGTTGATTGTCCAATCCTGTAAAAAATTTGTACGATAGTGAAACACTTTGCCTAATTTTCCGCTATCCACTATTTTTTTAGCTAGCGTTACTGCTGGCAACCTACGGTAGTTATACCATACTGTGTTTTTTACATTGTACTTTTCCACCGCTTCGACCATTGATTTTCCTTCTTCCAAAGTCCGTGACAATGGTTTTTCACAAAGCACCATTTTTCCTGCGGCGGCGGCAGCTACGGCAATCTCATGGTGCATATTATTTGGCGTACAGATATCCACCGCATCTATATCTTCTCGATTAATTAATGCTTTCCAATCTGTTTCATAAGATTCATACCCCCACTGTTCTGCGAAAGCCTTCACTTTATCCTCACTCCGCGAACAAACGGCTTTTAAAACAGGCGTATAAGCAAGATCAGGAAAAAAATTAGCTACTCTTTTATAACCATTAGAATGTGTTCTTCCCATAAAGCCACACCCTATTAACCCTATTCTTAATTCTTTCTTTTTCATGTATTATTTATTTTATCTACACTTCTTATTTCCATCCATGTGCTTCCCGAACCGCTATCATCGTTTCTAAGATAGAGTTCCACGTTTCCTGACGGTGCATGACCTCATTAGGGAACATACAGCCATCCCAACATATGTGATTAAAAGCTTTATTTAGCTCTCCTTTTTCGTTACGCATCCAAAAGCCAGCATCCCTGACTATGTCTAACTTACCATTCGGATCAGTAGGAAGGCAATGTCTTCCTGTTTTATCGTGAGAGCCAGATCCGAATACTGTGCCGTCATTCTGCGCCACATGAAAATCTATGGTCCATGGACGCAATTTTTCGGTCAGAAACCGTAATCCACGCTCTAGCTCCTCTCTATCATCCCACAGAAAGTCTTCTTTCAAAATCCGATGTTCAGGGCAGTTATAACCAAGTAAATATAAAAAGCTATGGGACATATCTGCCTGAAAACCTATATTCTCCCGATCGACCTGCTCTAGGGTATCCAACATATTTTTCCAACTATGCATACCTCCCCAACATATTTCCCCTTCTGTAGCTAGGCGTTCTCCATAATCTGCCGCCACATCACAAGCTCTTCTAAATGTTTCGGCAATTAATTTTGTATTGGCTACAGGATCTTTCGCCCACTCTTCAACACCTGTAGAAGAGTCTATACGGATCACATTACTTGTCCGAATACCTTGTTTTCTTAATTTATATCCCAGCTCACATGCTCTTTTCACAATATCGACAAAGCGATTTCGCTCATCGGCAGTTCCCATTGCTGAGCCTCCGTCCGGTGCCCAAATAGGAGCGACAAGCGTACCAATATCGAGGCCATAACCTCCTACTTTATCAACAATAGCACTTACATTATCATCTGAAGCATCGAGCTTAACATGCGCTTCAAATAAGCCTAGATCAACACCGTCAAATTTAACCCCATTCACTTCTGCTGCTGCCGTTTTTTCTAATAGTTCATCTAAAGAAATGATGGGTTCTTCTCCGCCTTTACCTACAATCCCGGGCCAAGTTGCATTATGCAATTTTGGATAATTAACTTTACTCATAATCTTGTTATTTAATTACTTCCTACTAGTTTTTCAATATCTAAATCAGGATTTTCAGGTCCAAAATGTTTTAGCATTACAATAGGATCTGTTGTAGAATGATTTTCGATTACTACGCCTCGTAAAGCAGCTTCTTCTGACACAAAATATTCATCATGTGTTAGTTGTCCATACCTAATTAATGAGGGCGTTTCTATTGTCCAATCATTTAATTTACCATACCCCTGCATCATGATTAAACCATAACTGGCCGCATCTTTTATCACAACCTTTTGCCCCGGTAGCACCGTTAATTCTTTTGCACTAAATGCTGTCGATTTATAGCATATCCACTTTTCGTTGTATCCCTGCGCTTCCATTTCTGCAACTTCTTTAACGGGAATTGGTTGCATAAATCTTTTTTTCATCTGATCTGGATCAACATTAAGCTCCCACTCGATAACGTCCATCAGTGCATCATAATTACCATGATCCTCTTTCGGTGTCCCTTTCCACAACAACTCTTCGGGTATCACGGCTTCATTTACCAAAGATTGATACATGGCAAAAACATCGGATGCCTTCTGTGGCTCATAAGTACATAGACTTCCTGGGGCATGTAAGATCCCTGGAGGAACATCCCAGCCTGTTCCTGGCTCTAATCGATAGGCTTGCGAATAATTAGTTATTTTATTATCACCTTTACTAAAATTTTTCAAACATTCTTTTATCTCCTCTTTTGTAGTCCCTGGTGCTATTCCCATAAATGTATAAGGGAAATCTCCACCATGATTATTCAGTTGAGGAGGGAAATAATATGCTTCGGGTTTACCTTTCTGCCCCACAAGCGCTGCTTTATCATCCGTATGATGAATATGGTGTGGCAACGGCCCCATATTATCAAAAAACTTCGAATACATTGGCCAACTTTTGTACTCGTTCCACAAGCGATCACCAATCAGGCGGCCTTTTAAATTATTGACAAAATCTTTAAAAAGAATTCGCTCCTCTTTCCCTCCTTCTTCATAAACCACAAAGCTTAAACCTTCAAATTCTCCTGTTAACGGACCGTTCTCTGCAGGTGTTGTTGATGATAACCAACGTTCATCAATCCCCCCACGCTCACCTCCTAATATGTAGTAGTCGTCTGGATGTAATTTTATTCTTCTCCCAGGGACACAGAATGATCTGGGCACCCAATTCGGCGCCAGTCTTAATACACCTTTTCCTTGTTCAAAAGCTTTCTCAATATTTTTCATTTTATATTAAATTTTATTTCACAAATCACTTCTATCAATAAATTTTTCAATTGATTCCTTATCATTCAGGATATCTAAAGTTAAGTTGTACGTCCTACGTTCCTGCGGTTTCAATAAAATCAATTCTCCTTGCGCTCTTGTTTCTTTCTGTCCTAGCGGAGGGTTCGTCCCAGGTTCAAGTCCGACCACATACTCTCCACTTCCCCAGTGCTGCCAATTGGTTAACCACGGCAACTGTTCTTTTTTGAAGCTTAATGCCAACGCAAGACCGATTTTTTCATTATAAATACCACAGGCGCAATCTCCATGAGTATCTGCTTCTATATTTATAAATGCGGCTTCCTCTCCGTTTCCTCGATGCTCATCTATAGGCTCTTGGCACAACTTAAAAGGATAATCTGTTTTAAATATTTTATTAGCGTCTCCTTTTTCCCTAGCCTCCCAATCACCTTTCCATAGCAACTGCGCACCGGCATCAACCAAAGGCCAGCCCAAATTAAAATGATATAAAAGCATATGAGGGGCTTCCACATTGCCTATGTTCAAGACCTCATCTTCAATAAGTATCTTCGGTTCTCCTAAATAACAGCGAATTGTACGTTTAAGCTGCAGCTGTACACCTAAGGGATGTCCCTGTTTCATGATCCCCGTGATGAACATTTCTCGATCATCATCTAACAGATTGGGCTGTTTGATTTGAATAATTTCGGCAGCTGTATTACTGATTTGATCATGTAACCCTCTTTTCCCATAGCTATCTTCTTCCGGTCCCCCCACATGTGTAAGCCCGCAAGTAACTAAGAGGCCGCCTCCAAAAGTCCGCAGCCAATCGGCATCCCGATCAGAAAAAGGTTGGGGGCTATTAACCCCCAAATGGCTGATCCAACTTAAGTTGTATTGATTGAAACTCGCTTCTGCAATATCCATAGCTCGATCTAGGACTACTTTAAACCGCACTCCACATCCTGTATTTATCCAAGCTATACGTACCCCACGCCCTGCACCATTATCTAAAACGGAGGTTTCAATCCCACCTACTTGAGCTATATTAGAAACTTTGTTTACCCAACTATTATCTAAAATATGCAAAACGATCAGCTTTATTTCTTTTGATATAATTCGTGATTTTCATTTGCTCCCGACATGAGATAAGCCATAATATTTTTAAGCTCATCCGCATTCAACATGTTCAAAGAACCTGGAGGCATAATTGAAACTTCGGAAACTTTGATATCCACTACCTGATTTTTCTTTACATCCCGCGTCACCTGTGGAGCATATGGGTTTTGTGATATGATATAATTTTTATCATTTTCTCCCATTAAGCGGCCCAACACAGAGGTACCATCTTTTAGGTGAAACACTTTCGATTCATACTGGTCGGAAATCACTTTATTAGGTTCTATTATTGCTTCCAACATATCTTTTGTTGAGAATCGTGTTCCTAGCTGTGTTAAATCAGGCCCTACCGATCCGCCCTCTCCTTTCATCGTATGGCACGAACCACACTTGACAGCAATAAACAACTCCCGGCCTCTTTTAAAATCACGCTCACCACTATTTTCATTAATAACTTTTAAAGCAGAGTCGATTTCCCATTTCTGACCGGGCCCTTTAGGTCCTTCAACTTTTTCCGCTAATCGGTTTCCACTTTGGCCAATCAGCGAATCTCCTGACAATTTATTAAAATAGGCAAACTGATCCTTAGGAACGTGCTGTAAAGCCATTTTTCGGGCTTTATCGATAAAACCGATGTAACTATTTCCGCCTTTATAGCCAAATGCTGTATGGTACCATTTAAAATATTCATCTTGATTTTGTTTTGTCCAACCTGTTTCGGCAGCACTTAACATAGTGGCAAGATAAATCTGCTGGGCAGGCGGAATATTTGCTAGCATATCTGCTATATCTAAGCCATACTGCGGGTTACGTAAAATAAGATCGGCCGAATTCATAAAGTTGTCCACATCTTTTTCATTGTCCTTCAAAGTAGGAAGTGCCGCTACAACTTTTGATACTATAGCATCATCATCAATACTTACGAGCACTTTTACCAACTCTCGATCTAATAGATTATCATTTGAAGGATATTTTGCACTCAATTGCTGACTTATCAGGTTTTTGGTTTCCGCATCAGGTTTACCCATTCTAAAAATAGCTACTTCATAAACCCTCAACAGATCTTGTAATGCCTCTTTAGATAAATCATTGACAACAATATCTTTTGTCAGTTTAGTTAATATCTGCTCTTTAAAGCTTTCTCCTCCTGCTCTTACCAAAGCAAGTGCAGCTCCTGTCAACTTTGTAACATCTTTTTCGGCAAACACTAAATCTTTCCACGAATCCACAGGTTGATGCTCTATAGCAATACGGGCGGCATATCTAATAAAGCGATCCTTATGACCTAAATAATCCCACATCTTCTCGGCTGTACCGGGTGCTGATGCCACATGATACTGCTCAATCTCTCTTCGCAATTTAATATCATCGGATACTTTACTTTTATTGGTTTTAGATTTTTTCGCTATCTTCTGATGGTCTTTGTGATATACCCTGTACAAATCTGATTCTAAGCGGCGTCCACCAGTTAAGAAATATAAAGCTCCGTCATGTCCAATCTCTCCGTCTGTCAGTGGCAAAGGCGCTCCTGAAAGAAATTCCTCAGCTTTAGCAGAATAAGTAGCTCCTTCAGGAGTGAGCTTAATAGAGTATATAATACCAAAACTCCAGTCAAATGCTAATAAACTATTTCGGAAGTTATCGGGAAAATTTGCACTACCGGCGTAAAGTAAATTGGTTGGAGAGCCTTGTCCAATATTTAATGTTGCCGGTAAATTATCTAAATAACTTGGGCTCCATTTAGCATTACCCGTTCTCCAGCCAAACTCACTTCCACTGGTCACATGACATATTCTAGTAGGGCGGTACCAAGGCAATCCAAAATCCCACTCCATATCTGCGTCATAAGTAAATAGCTCACCATCATCGTTAAATGCTATATCATAGGGGTTACGGTAGCCCGCACTGACCAGCTCCCATTTGCTACCTTCTGCATCTGTCTTTGCTATCCATCCTCCCGGTTCCAGACGGTCAGTTGCATGTCCTTGCGGATCTAAAATATGCGGGAACAAATTATCACGCTTCCAGGTAGGAGGCAAACGATAGGCATCCATTTTTGGCAGATCCGTATGGTTACCTGCCACAATGTAAACTGAAGAGTCTGGTCCTAAAACTATACTATGAGGACCATGCTCACCGCCGCCTTTCAAAGGCAGCATTTTAGTCATTTTATCTAGTTTATCATCATTATCCAGGTCCTGTAAACGGTAAAGCCCAGCTTCTAGTTCGCTACCGGGGCTTTCCGCTACCATCATATATAAACTATTATATGCCCACAACAAACCATGCGCATAACCTATTTTAGGTTTTTCTCCGCCCTCTTCTTTACTAGGAAGCTCAAGCTTTTCTACCTTCAGTTTAACTGTTGTATCAGAGCCAATAGGAGGAAGTTCTATACGAAACAATCCGCCATACTGGTCAGAAGTAATCATACGTCCTTTATCATCAAAGGTCATTGCAACCCAAGAGCCTTCTTCATTATCGGAAGGACTATAAAGATGTTCGGCTACAAAACCATCCGGCAATACTATTTTCGCCGTTTTTGGATTTAAATCTTTGGGTTCCGTTTCTTTACTCTGATTACAACTACTCACAAGCAGAAGTAGAAACAAAGAGCATAGCATACCCACTGTGTTGTTTGTTTTGATCATTACGGTTTATATTGATATATAATATATAAATCTACTGTTTTTTTTATTTATTTACCAGCCTTGATTTTGACTTATACCATTGAGCCTAACCTCTCTCTCGGGGATTGGGAACAACAATTTATGTTTCTGTATATTATAAGAAGCCTCACTTAATCTAGACAATCTTTTTTTCTCTTCTACACCATGTTTTTTCATTACCTCTTCTGCAGTTCCTGTACGTAGCAACTGATACCACCTATGATTTTCAAATGCAACCTCCACTCTTTGCTCATGTGCAATAGCCTTGGTTAAGTCTTCTTTAGACAGACCAGATAAAGGTTTTAAACCAGCTCTTTGTCTAACAGCATTTAAGTGTGGGTAAGGATCTCCTTCTCCTGACTCCTGCAACGATTCCGCTAGCATTAATAGGACATGGGCATAGCGGTATACCGGCCAATTCTCATTTGAACGCCCATCTTCTAGGTATGGGGCATGATAGAATTTTTTGATAAAAGGCATTTTATAACCGAATGCCTGTGCTTCCTGATAGTTTTTGCTGGACTCATGGTCATACAATGCGATTGACTTATCTCTACGCAAATCATCAGTCTCATAGGCATTATAAATACTTAGAGTAGGTATATTAGTACTTCCTAGCGTTCCTGGGAAACCCACCAGATCCATCTTTGCGTCCCTAGGTCCGAACATAAAAATAAAGTTACTATTCTCTCCTTCAATGGAGTGATCATACTGTACTTCAAATATCGACTCTTTATTATTTTTTGCTAAGGGGCTAAAACAATCTGCATAATCATTAACTAAAGTATAGCCTAATTTGGTCACTTCTTGAAATGCTTTAACGGCCAAAGAATATTCTTTGCGCGTAAGATGCACTTCACCCAACAATGTATATGCTGCACCTTTTGTTACGCGCCCCACATCATTTTTTCCATAGCCTTCTGTTCCCGGTAAAGTTTGTGCAGCAAACGTGACATCTGTTATAATTAAATCGTAAACTTCATCAATACTCGCTTTTTTATAAGTAAAGGTCGCCGTAGGCTCTGTAATCTCTGTCACGTGAAAAGGCACTTCACCAAAAAGCCGTACCAAATGAAAATATTGGGTAGCCCTTATAAATTTAACCTCTGCTATATAACGATTTTTTAACGCTTCATCAGCAAACTGTACTCCTTCTATTCGGGTTAAGACAACGTTTGCTTGTTGTATAGTATTATACATATTACTCCAAGCATTATTCACATAATTGTTGCTCGCCGTAATCAAAAATTCATCGATCTCTTCACGTTGCTGGGCACCCCGGTCAGCTTCAGCATACTGATAGGTTGTATTATCTGCCCTCATCTCTGTCAAAGCCCAAAAATCACTGGTATACAGACCTTGTAAACGGCCATATACCCCATTCACCGCACGCAACATCTGCTCTTCATTTTCGTAATAATTATTATCACTCGAGAATGAATGAGGCTTTACATCGAGCATATGATTACATGCTGAAAATGCCAATGCCCCTCCTAAAGCCAATATATATATTAGTCTCATAGTCTTATTTTTTAAAAGTTAAAGTTCAGGCCCAACGTATAAATTCTTGGGACAGGATAATTTGAATAATCAATCCCTGGAGTCAATGCTCCTCGATCACCTCTATTGTAATTTGTTCCTTCAGGATTACCGTCATAGTTAGTAAACAAGAACGGGTTTTGGATATTAGCATAAATGCGGACATCATTCAATACACCTTTTATCCCTCTTGGTAAAGTATATCCAAAAGTTATATTACGCACCCAAGCATAATCTGTTTTTTGCACATGCCCAGAATGCGTATCTCTGTACATAACACGGCCCCGACCTGAACCATTTGTTGTTGGCACCATTCCATCTCCAGGGTTAGCTTCTGATCTCCATCGATTTGCAACCTCCTTACGGACATTAAACACACCGTCAATATTATCTGTATAGAAACGGGTAGCGTGCAGCATTTCTGCCCCCATTGAACCAACCACCATAAACCTAAGATCAAATTGTTTATAACGGAATGTATTAGTCATTCCCCATGTAAACTTAGGGTATGGGTTGCCTATCACCTCAAAATCCTCTACCGGAGTTATCTCTCCGTCTCCATTTACATCTTTCATGCGTAGGTTGCCGGGGATAGCTCCCGGAAATGCAGGGTATTTTTTGAGGTCCTCTTCATTCTGATAAATACCTTCAACACGATAGCCAAACAGCATCCCCAAAGGCTGACCTATCTGGGTAATATTCATAGGGTTTCCCTCCGAACTCTGTCCCGAATAAATTGGATCTGAACTTCTTCCCAAAGCCATCACCTTATTTCTATTAAAAGAAATATTAAAATCTGTATTCCATGTAAAATTCTCACGGGCAAAATTGGCTGAGCTTATCGCTAACTCGACACCACGATTTCGAACATCGCCACGGTTTTCGATCACCGAACCAAATCCGGACGACTGAGGCACTTCAACGTTCAGAAGTAAATCTTGTGTATTACGCTGATAGTAGTTACCTGTAAAGGTTAACCGATTGTTTAGTGTGGTAAAATCTACTCCTATGTTAAATTCTTTCATTTTTTCCCATCCAAGACCAGGGTTACCAATAGAGTTCATCACACGCCCAGGAGCTAAACTGCCTCCAAAAATATAATTACCAGTACCTATACTGCTCATATATGTGTAGTTACCAATATTAAAATTACCACTTAAACCATATGAAGCTCTGAATTTCAACTCGTCTATCCAACTGACATCTTTTAGAAAACTCTCTTCTGATATCCGCCAAGATGCTGCAATTGAAGGGAAAGTACCCCAACGGTTATTCGGTCCAAAACGTGAAGATCCATCTGAACGAACAGTTCCTGTCAAAACATAACGATCTAAGAAGGTGTAATTAACCCGCGCTAAATAGGAGATTAAAGACCAATCTGTAATATCTGTGCCGCCTGTAATTCTGGCCGCTGCATTTAATGTCTTTATGTCATCATCAGGGTACTGCGATCCATTAAAGCCTGCGCTTTTATTTTTTTGTGACTGAACTGTATACCCTACCAAAGCACTGAGACTATGCGCATCTCCGAAATTGGTATCATAATTTAATGTATTCTCATTTAGCCAATTGATGTATTGCCCCCGTGAATAACTACCACTAGGAATAGACGGAGGTGGAGCGTTTTGCCCACCTAAAATTGACGGATTAAAAATCTCGGTACTACCATCCTCATAGTCAACATTGAATGTGGTTTTAAATTTTAGATTAGGCAAAAAACTATATTCCAAATAAGTGCTCATAAGCACTTTCATCTTATCATGTTGATTGGTTCGCTCTTTTAAAAACATGACAGGGTTTGGGTTTCCAAAAGTTCCTGGCGATTGTATATGTGCATTATAGCTACCATCTGCATTATAAACAGCAGGAATGGGGCTAGTAATCCCAAAATACTCATCGCGTCCCTGCCCACGTACACCTCCGGTTAGGTAGCTTAAGGTAGGCGCGATATTCATCCCGATTTTAAACTTATTCGCTATATTGCCATCTATATTCGCCCTTACAGAAAAACGTTCGAAACCAGTATTCAACATTACCCCCTGTTGATTAAGATAACCTGCAGAAACATACGAACGAACATGTTCATTGCCGCTGCTAATACCTACATTTATATCCGACATAGAGGCTGTTCTCATAACTTCATCATACCAATCTGTCCCTTTCCCTATCAATTCCGGATTTCTATATTCCAATGGAATATCATTTATAGTAGGTTCTCTTCCTTCTTCTAAACGTATTTTATCCTCAATTGCTTCCTTACGGAACTGCGCAAACTCTTGCCCGTTCATCATATTTGGTCTGCCTTTGCGTGGAACAGCTTGCAAACCCGAGTTTGCAGTCACATCAATCGCTAGCTTACCTTGTTTTCCCTTTTTTGTCGTAATGATAATCACACCGTTAGAACCTCTTGAACCATAAATAGCCGTAGCAGATGCATCTTTTAATACGGTCATGGATTCAATATCACTATTATTAATAGAGCTCAGAGGATTAGACTGCTCATCAGAAGATGCAGGTACAGGAAAACCGTCAATCACATAGAGAGGCTGACTACCCGCCCCCACAGCACCTATACCACGCACCTGTATACGCGGCCCACCTCCTGGCGCTCCATTAGATGTACTTACAGTAACTCCCGCAATCTGCCCGGTCAATGCCTGATCGGGACTCGTAAGTGCTTGCCCCGCTACGTTTTTCATCGAAACCATGGCAATTGCACCCGTTACATCTTTTTTCTGTTGACTTCCATAACCAATTACAACCACTTCATCTAAATCCTCCGAAGAAGATTGCATAGTAATATCAACATTCGATTGCTGATTTACTGTATACTCTTGTTCTAGGTAACCGACATTCCTAAATACCAAGACCTGCCCTTTTTTAACCTTAATCTCATATTGCCCATGCTCATTACTGGAAGTTGCCGTAGTAGTTCCTTTCACCAAAATAGAAACGCCTGCCATTGGCTCATTAGCAGCATTGACTAATTTTCCTTTAATAACAAACTCTTCTTGAGGCTTTAAAGAAGTTATATGATTAGGCTTATCAATTTTATGCTCATTTGTACTATTTGCATGTGTCATTCCTGTAATTAATGACAGTTGCGCAATAAGACCAAAAGACAAAAGTCTCCAGCCATTTATTTCCTTATATTTTTTTCCATTCACAGCGCATATTTTCCATGGAATAGAAAGTTTAATACACTTTTTATTTATTTGTTCATATTTCATAACTTTGTTTTGTTTAATAAGTTAGACAGTAAAAGAGAGACTCACTTTGTAAGCGGATCTATTGTCATAGACAATCCGATGATCTAGGAACTCATCGGCTCTTTTTATTTTAAACTAAATCTTTCTGGTTCATAAAGACTTCTCCCCTAATTATTAGGGGGACGCCTGATTTTGAGAAATTTGTTTTTGTATCATAATTTTTTTTAGTGTTTTTTAATCTAGCAAGATCTCTTATTCCAAATATATATAGGAAAGATAAAACATGCATCCTGCGCTATCCTGAACCACTTACAAGAGACTAAAGCATCACGGTATAAAGATTAGGGAATAGTAAACAACAAAATACAGAACTCACAAATAAGACTATTCTGGATATTTTCTGAAAGATTAATAAAAAAACATCTTAGACACGTTAGAATTAGCACCACCTCTGCATTCAGTCTGATATAGAGGTGATTGCATATAATTCGTATGACTAAATCAAGTTAAGTGTTTATAGAATCGGTTATATAAGCGTTTATTTCTGTATAAATAAAAACACACCTTTTTTATTTGCAGTAACTATATCCATCAACCCATCTCTATTAACATCTTCCACAACAATGTGCATACCTGCTCCTGAATCATCATCAATTAAATGCCTGCGCCAAAAAGGTTCAACCATTGGAGTGTGCTCATACCAATACAGGACAGCTGGCTCATTGGCACCAGGATCGCCACCATTATGTGCATAATAACGTTTCCCCGTAATCAGATCAGGAAACCCATCATTATTTATATCTGCAAAGGCTAAAGCATGAGATTGGGAAAAAGAGCTATCGATCAACTGAGGCTCCCATAAACGATTGCCATCAGTATCAACTCTTTGCTTATTCCACCAGACACCGTAGCTGTGCGGAGCAGAATTAAGTATATCAAGAAGACCATTATTATTTACATCCCATACATACATTTGCGCAGACTCATCACTTAAATGAGCTTCATGAAACTTCCAGTCGGATGTATAATAAGGTCTTGGATTTTCCCACCAGCCTTCGCTAACTAGCACATCCGGAAATCCATCCTGATTAAAGTCCATAACTCCTAACCCATGCGTGTACATATGAGTAGCCCGGCCTTTTTCTCTACTTATAACATGCTTCTTCCATTCTACCTGCCCCTTGACTGCCGGAGACTCTAACCAAATAACCTCTTCTAAAAATGGATCATTCCCCACCAAATCAGGCCGTCCATCTCCATTAATATCAATAAACATGGGGGTTTCATTCCCAAACTGTTCATAAATTAGATTCTCTTCCCAGTGCTCCCCTTCTACCTGCGGATTTCTATACCAAACTACTTCCTGCCCGGGCTGGTCAATCCTGATAATATCCAACCAGCCATCTTGATCCACATCTAAAACAAAATGCAAAAAAGCATCACTATACCCCTTCTCGTATTCAAAATGTACTGGAGCGGTTATCTCATGCTTTTTCCAAGTCGGTGCTTCAAACCAAAATGCGCCAGCAATAATATCCAACCTACCATCATTATTAATATCTCCAACAGTAACTCCCTCAGAAACAAAAGCGTCATGGATGACAACCTTATCAAATAAAATGGATTTACCAGACATACCTTGTGCCGTAAGCCCGCAGGGAAGAACAAACAAGCCCGAGAATAATAAAAGTATTTTAATCAAACTGTACATAGTTATCTATTAAAAACTACGGTATAAGCTTACGCTGTATAATTAATTACTCCTTAGAAATTAAAATTATTCCTGTGCTATTGCTTTAGTGTAATTCTTAATTTCTATTATTTTACTAGGAATTTGGTTATCATTCCAATGTTCATGCATCGCTAATGCAGCGCCCAATGCTGTAGCTTGAGCAACAGAAGCTGCAAAAACAGATATATTTAAATCATTTAACTTGGCTGCTAACAACTGCATAAATATATCATTTTTGCTAAAACCGCCATCGACAAACAACTTATTGATCGGGAGATCACCCTCTAAAATTAAGTTCAAAGATTTGATCTGTGCGTTGACTAAATATACATTTAAAGCATAGTATGCTTCTTCTGCAGTTGAAAACATATCCAAATCTACTTCAGCAAAAAAGCCAAATTGAATCTTATCTATAGAGAATTGTCTTTCTATATGAAAAGCTTGACTTTTATTTAATCTCAACCCTTTAAAAAATGAAGAATCTTGACCAAAGAAATCAGCTATTCTTTTACTCTGAATATCATGCTCATTCCCTAAAAAGATACGGGCAGCTTTCACAGGTGAATTTAAATAGCTTAAATAAAACAAACAATCATTTTCCAACTCATATTTTGTCAATGCCTTTTTGTTATATGGATTCATCGAAATGGACCAAGTGCCTGTAGAAATCAGGACAAAAGGTTCTCGAAAGCTTAATAAATAGGGAATGAGAGCCGCAGAACTATCGTGTAACCCCATTCCCACGATAAATGAATTTTGCGAGAAGATTGGATCTAAGGCGATACTGCCCTTTTCTATCGGAGCGAGCTTATTAGCGAGCCCTTCCTCTACAACCCACTTATGATACGCCATTGCTGTATAGTCCCATAATGCTGTATGGCAACCTATACTTGTCATATCACTATAAAGCTGCCCAGTAATTAAATAACTGACATATTGCGGAAGATGAAGAGCGACGCTCATCTGCTTAAACTTAGCAGGAGACTCTTTTAATAACCTATAAAGCTGTAAACCCGAATTTAGACTCCCTAATGAGGGAGAGGCAGTTTGTAGACAAAAATTTTCTTTACCGCCATATTTTTTATAAAGTGAGTGCTCTAATTCTTCCGGATAAGGCTTCAGGTAATTATAAAGAGGACTTAAAGGCATTCCTCTTTCGTCTAAAAGAACCAAACTTGCTCCATATGCCGAAAAATTAACAGCTTTTACTTCAAATCGTAAATCGCGGAAAACTTCATGCAAAGCATCATAAACAAATAAGCGGAGATCATTTAGATTTTCACAAGGATAGCCATCCTCATCCTTAATCTCTATTAATCTAGTCGATCGTTCAAAAACAATTTCATAATCTTCATTAAATAAAAATATTTTTTTATTCGTCTTACCGATATCAAAAACTGCTATTACCTTTATTTTCTTCATAAAAAAGTCACACTTAGTGTAGGAAAAAACCACCGATCCATTGTTTTAGATAAAAAGACACATACTGCCAATTAAGCCCGCTACATATTTTTAATGAACCGCTAATTAACAGTACGCATCATAGAAAAACTGCAAAGTGTCTTCTTTATCTTCTCCTAATATATTAAAAACATCATGATGGTCTACGTTATCTAACAAATGCCATAGCAACACCCCCATCTACATTAAGCACATTTCCTGTCGACTTATCTAACAGACCACTAACAAACATAAAACAGGCATTTGCAATATCTTCTGGTAAAATTGTTTCTCCCAATAATGTTCGTTTTGCGTAGAAATCTGGCAACTCTTCTACTTTTATACCATAGGCTTTAGCTCTTCCTTCGGCCCATCCTCCTGCCCAGATATTACTGTCGGAAATGACAGCATCTGGATTAATTACGTTCACACGAATTTTATCTGCCCCTAATTCTGCTGCATTTAGGCGGCTAAGATGTAATTGAGCAGCTTTGGCACTACCATAACCTGCATTATTTGGCCCGCTGACTAAAGCATTTTTACTCACAACATTGACGATATCTCCCCCTATTTGCTGACTTCTCATTAGTGAGACAGCAACCTGCGTAACAAAAAATTGTCCCTTCACTAAAACATCATACAATAAACTCCAATCTTTCTCGGTATGCTCTTCAATTGGTTTTGAAATAGATAAACCTGCATTATTCACCACAATATCTACTCCTCCAAATCCTAATGAAGCCACATTAAACGCACGTTCGATACTATCTTCGTTTGTCACATCTAATATTGTTTTCACAACACTATCTCGGCCATAACGCTCAACAAACTTATTTTCAGTTTCCTCTAGACGTTCCTGGTTAAGATCATTAAGTACTACACATGCTCCTTCCTCTATGAATTTTCGAGCTATAGCTTTCCCTATTCCTCCTGCGCTTCCTGTGATAAGTGCTATTTTTCCTGTCAGTGGCTTGGGCTTAGGCATACGTTGTAGCTTTGCTTCCTCTAACAACCAATATTCAATATCAAAAGCCTCTTGCCTCGGCAAAGCAGTGTACTCGCTCACTGCCTCTGCGCCCTTCATTACATTAATTGCGTTAATGTAAAACTCTGAAGCAACTCTTGCGGTTTGTTTATCTTTTGCAAAAGTAAACATCCCTACCCCTGGATAAATGATAACGACCGGATTTGGGTCACGTATAGCTGGGCTATTAGCATGCTTACAACTCTCATAATAAGAAGTATACATTGCTCTATATTCTTCAAAAGAAGGAAGAATCTGTGATTTTAAATCCGCTAAATCAGAAAGATCAGCATGTGGACTAAGATTCAACACCAATGGTTGTATCTTAGTTCGTAAAAAATGGTCTGGACAGCTCGTGCCCATCGGCACTAAGCGCATCAAGTCGTTAGAGTTAATATATTCCAACACTTTATCATCGTCTGTAAAGTGCCCAACCATATGTCGTTCACTGGAACAAAAGCCGCGTAGAAGAGGAGCTAACTTTGCCGCCTGCTGCTTCCGCTGATCGCTAGGAATACTTTCTATTTTTTGCCCACCAAAAACAGGCCGTTTTTTACCATAATTTTGATTTAAATATTCTGCACATGCATCAATAACTTCTAAAGAATTGACATAACATTCATGAGCTGTGTCGCCCCAGGTAAACAACCCATGAGAACCTAACATAATACCTCTTATGCCTGGATTTTTTTCTAAACAATCTCTCAGCTTCAACCCCAAGTCGTATCCCGGTCTTTGCCAGTCTACCCAACCAATAGTATTATTAAATAACTCTTTTGTTATTCTCTCTCCATCTTTGGCTGCCGCAATAGCTATAGCTGCATCAGGATGTAAATGATCTATATGTTTAAACGGTAAAAAGCCATGCAAAGGTGTGTCAATAGAAGGCGCCTTAGAATCTAAATCAAAGATACAGTGATCAAAAAGAGCAACCATTTCATCCTCATATTCTATTCCTCTATAAACTTTTTCAAGATCTTTAAACCTATTCATATATAGGGCTGCTAGCCCTGGCTTACTCAGTGTTCCTAAGTCTCCTCCGGAACCTTTGATCCACATAACCTCGACATCTAATCCTGTCAAAGGATCTTTATCCCAAACCTTGCAGGACGTATTCCCTCCGCCATAGTTGGTGATTCTCAAATCTGATCCTAATAAATTGGAACGGTATAGCAATAATCCGACCTCATCGTCGGCCAATGCTTCTTCCCTTTTCTTGTCCCATAAATATTTTACATGTTTATACTCTCTCACTTTATATATATATTTAAATTTACAAATAACTACTTTCACAGCCCCATTACATTAGTATATTAGAACACACAACTTAAAGCCTTTGTCTGTTACAAAAACATAAAACTTCCTTTTTACAGTAAACTTGCCAGTTATATTCTTTCTAAAAAGCTAATTGAATGGAAAATTATAATAAAAGTTAAAAACAGCTGTCATGCGCCATCATGCATGTAAGTAAATTAAAACAGCCCATACGTGTGCCTTATTATAACAAGATTTTTATAAACTAAAAGCTTCAAAAAGTCAACTCTTCAACATACTTTTTAGTATACTTGCAAATTAATTAAACTGTTTTTAAGAGTAAATCTACATGAACCTACGTAATTACTTATTAGTTGCTGCACTAGCAGGTTTTTCGCTTACTTCCTGTAATTCGGAAAAACCTCATTGTAATTTAGCAACAAACTACGAGTTTAGTCAAATGACTGACTCACTAAAGGCCAATCTTAAATGGCCTGATAATTTAGACATTCAGGTCTTTACCGATGACAAATTAGTGCCAAGCCCTTCTTGTTTAGCAGCATCGGCCTCTGGCGACGTATTCGTTGGAGTTGACAAAATAGGCTCCCTAGGCAAGGAAATAGGGCAAGGTGCTATTGTAAAATTAACAGATTGTAACGGTGACGGAATTCTAGACAGCCACTCACTATTTGCAGAAGTAGACAACCCAAGAGGTATACTAGCTTTGGGGAATCAAGTTTTTGTACTTCATACACGTTTTTCGCCAGAAACCAAAAAGGCAGAAAACATGGATCTTGTTGTGTTTACAGATGAAAATAATGATGGTGTAGCTGATGGCGCTCCAAAAACACTTATTAAAAACATAAGTAATCCTACCTATCTGGCTGAGCGTGGAACAGACCATGCGACCAACGGTATCCAAATAGGTATAGACGGTTGGATTTACATTGCAGTGGGTGACTTCGGCTTCCACGATGCAACTGATGTAGCCGGCAATAAGCTAACTATGCTAGGAGGCGGTATAGTACGTGTTCGTCCTGACGGTACAGAAATGGAAATCTACACAACTGGACTTAGAAACATTTATGATGTTGCTATTGACCCATTTATGAATATTTATACCCGAGACAACACAAATGATGGAGGTGGTTGGAACATTCGTTTTTCCCATCAAATTCAATCGGGCGAATACGGATACCCATTATTGTTTCAGAATTATACAGAAGAAATTATTCCTGCATTAGTAGATGCAGGAGGAGGATCAGGAACAGGTTCTTTGTATTTAAACGACCAACGTTGGCCTGTAGAATACAATAACACTCCACTTATGGCTGACTGGGGAAGAAGTTATCTGTACCGCCATTCGGTAACAGCTGACGGTCCTACTTATACACAAAAAGACGAAGAATTTATACAGCTGCCTCAAATAACTGATTTAGATATTGACGGAACAGGTATTTTATATCTTTCAGCTTGGGATGGAGCCGGTTATTCGGGAAGCCCAGACAAAGGCTATGTTATTCGTGCAGTACCTAAAGACTTTAAATTCGAATATTTAGGAAAAATAGAAAGTAAATCTACTGGCAAACTGATCGACTTACTAAAATCACCTCATGCAAAAGTAAGACAAGCTGCACAATACGAGCTTATCAGTAGAGGGGATACGAAAAAAGTTGAATCGGCATCTTTGAAATTAGCTAATAACACATCTTTACCTACAGAAACGAGAGTTGCAGCACTTTATACCTACGCACAGGTAACAGGGGAAAAAGCTATAGAAAAGTTAGTTGAACTTACTAATGATACGGACCTTCAGGAACATGCGCTACGTGCACTTGCTGATCGCAAAAACATAGTAAATAAAGTTCCGGCAGAGCCTTTTATAACAGGTTTAAAGTCAAATAATCCAAGAGTACAATCAGCCGCAATAATCGGACTGGGCAGATTAGGAAAAAAAGAAACTGTAAAAGAATTATTGAATGTAAAAGTTCCAGCATCTTTTAAAGCTCCTGCACTGGGCAAAGAAGGTCCTCATGCGACTCCCAATTCAGAAATCGTGCTTCCACATCTGGCCGTTAAAGCTATTGTTGCCTTGAACCCTATAGATGAGCTAGTACAAGCTTTGGACACAGACAACAAGGATATTGCTCTATGGGCTGCACGCTACTTACACAATGACAAAATCGTAGAAAAGCTGATACAGATTTATCCAAATGCTGACGAAGCCCTGAAACGAAAAGTATTAAATACATTAAGTCGCATTTATCATAAAGAAGCTGATTACGATGCAACATGGTGGTGGGGCACACGCCCAGACTCGCACGGTCCATATTATAAAACTATAGACTGGAGTAGTACGAACACTATAAAAGACTTTCTTTTAACAGAATGGAAAGCTGCGGATACAAAAGAGAAAGAATACTATAAGGTTTTAAACACCAAATATAGATTGAATATCGCGCCTTTCGGAACTGTTGACCTTCAAAGCGTAAGTGAAGAGCACACGAATGTAGATTTAGAAAAAATAAAAAACAAAAAAGGGCAAGTTGGAGAGTCTTCAATTGAAGATATTATGCTGGCTTTACAAAAAATAAAAGGCGACCCTGAAAAAGGAGGCGCATTGTTTCAACAACAAGGCTGTCAGGTTTGTCATAGTATAAGCAAAGACGAAGCAATGAAAGGCCCATATATGGGGCAAATTGGCTCGATAATGAATAGGGAACAAATAATTGAATCTATTCTTAAGCCCAACGCCTCTATATCGCAAGGTTTCTCAACAGTCCAATTAAAGACTAAACAAGGGAAAACACTTGTTGGTTTTGTCACGGCGGAATCTGCTGAAAAAATAACTATCCGTGATATTTCCGGTAAAGCAACGGATGTCAATATTAAAGATCTGGCAGAACGTAAGGAAATGGATTTTTCTATGATGCCTACGGGTTTAGCTAACGCACTAAGTTTTGAAGAATTGGCTTCATTAGTCGCTTATCTAGAAAAACAAAAATAATTAAAATGAGAAAAACGGTTCAGATTAATTTCTGAACCGTTTTTTTTACCAGACAGAACATCTTCAGCTTATATTGATATTTTCACATTAAAAAAAAGTTTTCCTTCAAAAGCTTACATTATCAGGAAAAAAAACTATAATTTTACATTTAGTCTATTTAGAATTATAAATTTTCCGTGATCCTATGATTTTGAGAATAAAACATTATTTCGTATTCCTTTTCACTTTATTAACATTTTGTTCATACGGACAAACCAAAGCTGGTTTACCCTATGCTATTCAGCAAGGCACATTAAACACCCAGTTTACTAATATCACCAACATGTCCAGATCCTTTGATGGGGACTTTAAACTAATACGAAAAACTAATCTCGAAATATTAAGAAAAAATGTTATAGACTCTATCTCGCAATATCAAACAGAAATTGCTTCTTTAAAAAAGAATACTTCAAGTGCTGTTAACTCTGTTCAGTCATTGAGAGATTCGGTAAATACACTTACTGCAGACCTCACGACTGAAATGTCAAAAACAGATAGCATCGCATTTTTAGGTATAAATTTCTCTAAAAAATCTTATCACATTATCGTCTGGTCTTTGATAATTGTTTTTGCATTGTCATTCATTATCACATTAGCTTCTTTCAAGAAAGCTAAAATTGATACAAATGAGCATAAAAAAACTACAGAGGAGTTACAAGACGAGCTACAAACATTAAGAAAAAAATCTATCGAAAGAGAACAGTTGTTAAAACGCCAATTACTCGATGAGCAGTTAAAAAGAAATCCATAACTAAATAACAAAGGGCATTGAAACATCAGTGCCCTTTGTTATTTAACACATACTATGACCAGTTAATTCATAGATAGTTTCTGCTCTACAACTCCACCTTTTTCACTATCAACAATAACTTTGGCTCCTGCAGGTTTCCCTCTCACTAACCAACGGACTTTTACTGCCCCCATTCCTTCGATAGTTTCAACCTCAATCTGGTGGGGCTTAAACTTCTGCTCTTTCGTTACGTTAAAATCGTTATCAATAACCCGCATACCTGCCAGTACGTCCACACCTTCAAGACGGATATGATCCGGTCTACTGATCATATTTCTAACATCATGATCAGAGCGTGTAGGTATAATTCTACTATTCCAAACAGTGGCATTAACTTCATAGACATTTCCTCCTACTGCCTTTGCCTCTACATCAAGGATCTCAATTTTCGGCATATGATAAGCATGGTATATGGTAAACGCAGCATTACGGTGCCCGTCTTCTAACAATAAAAAGCCAGGATGATTTCGGGTATAATTCTTTTTAGCACCACCAATTTCTATTTCTCCAAACTGTGGATGATCATATTTTTTCCAAGGAACGTAAGCATCTCCGAAAAGCAATAACTTATCAAACTCAAAATACTCATCACTCTGACGCAAACCTCCTGCACCTTTCTCATTAAACAGCTTATAGGTGGTCATTAATTCATTCGAAAAAGTATAGACCCCTCTCCCTAGAGCGATAAAATCAATTTCTCCACCAAATACCGTATACAGATCTTTGTGAATAACGATATAATCGTATCCAGGCAACATGCGCTCTCCGACTTTTCCTAAAGCGTCATAGACTTGAACATCTTTTCTAGAATAATATTTATCATCGTCTGCCGCTCCCGGCCCTCGCAAAATCATTCCTCCATAATTGTGATACGATTGTGCTCCTGCAATATTCTTATGTTTAAAAAAGAAATTCTTTACTGCCTGAGTTTCTGGCAATGTGCCCGGGTAGAATAAAGCCCCATTTTGTACATAACTAGGTTGCCAATTCCAGCCCCAGTCTCTATTCGGGTCATATGTCCCTGTGATATCTTCATTAACTAACCCATCTCCATCATTATCGATTCCTTCAAACCCCAACATCTCATATTCGCCCACCTCTCCAGGCTTCGCCATAATCATCCTATTAGGCTGCTCTGGGTCCACCTTCCATCTTCCTGTTTTGGATTTACGCCTCATCATAACAATTTGCCCATCACCATCTAAATCATCATACAGATCCTCAGCCACTTCACCATCACCATCATTATCAAAAGGTCTACGTCCCGTCCTTGAAGAATGCATAGTATTCGGTTCGTAGATAAAATAATCTCGAGAATCAGGATTTATAGTCGGAGCGATATAAAAGACCTTATCCTTTAATAAATCACGGATAAAATCCACTTGATGATAATTTTCCACCAAATACCAAGCCGTGTACATCGATATTTCTGATCCCTGCAACTCATTCGCATGGATATTACCGTCAATCCACATTCCAGGCTTTCTTGTCGTTTCCCCCTCTTTAAAGTCAGTAATCGTCAACACTAAAATATCACGACCTTCGAAAGATTTACCAATCGACTCATACTTCACTAAATTGGGATAAGCCTTTTGCAGATCTTTACAAAATTGTTCAATCTGCTTATTATCATGATATCGACTCCAGTTCATAGGTACTTTAGGGTTTGCAGGTGAACCTATAGCTCGCAAACCGGGTATATCTTTTGCCTCACTATTATCTTGTTGCCCCATTGCAGATAATCCACAAGCGATCAAAAATAATGACAGCAATCTTTTTATATTTTTCATATGTGTATAATTATTCGTTTGTGTATTCCTTTTATGAAACTCATGAATACGCTGTATTTACTTCGAGAGCACACATGCTCGGTACTTTTAATTATTTTCTAAAATAGAAGCCTTTTTATTTTAGAAGCGGTCACTTAATCTGATTTATATACCTATAAACTAATTTCTATTATTTGTTCTCCCGCAGAAGGACAGCCTACCTGCACCTCTACTTTACCTTTTCCCCGCACTAACCAAGTAAAAGTTCGTGCCTGGCCTGCCTCTAAAGTGGGATACAGTTCCAATCTTTTACCACTAACAAATTTCTGTGAATTACTTAGCTTACAGACAGTCTTAAACTTGGAAGAGAGTTTAAGCTTATCTGCTATGGCAGGATAGGTTGACATTAACCCCGTATTTGCCACACTTACCTCAATCCGATAAATATCTTCTCCTAACGATGTAACAACTGATTTCTCAAATTGCAGCGATGGCATGGCATCTAAAAGATCAGTTACAAACTTTGCGTGCAATTCAACAGCGTCCTTTAATAAAGGTACAGGTGGATTATTTTTAGCACTTTCTATCACCCCACCGACTTCTACCAATTGATCTGGAAAATTTGGATGCTCTACTTTAACCCAAGGTAATATTGCTTTTTCAATTTGTTGATCAGCAACCCACTTTGCAAACACCTTATTTTCATGATCTATACGCTTTTCAGGTGATGCATTACCTTCGTCTGCTACGCCATTAATCCACCAAACAGGTGTAACAAAGCTATATTTACCAACATGATAATACACCGTATTTGAAAAGCTACCGCCCGCAGCAGGAATAATTTTCCCTTTCCCTAATGCATCTGTCAACTTATTGTAACGCCTACTTATAACCTCAGAAACATTGACATCTGGTTTTAACCACGAACTCACAATTCGCGCATTTGCTTTCCCACTATCGAAGGCTTCCGGTTTACTCAAGTTATTTCCTAAACCAAAATGTAAAACAGTAGAAATCTGAGGGTTAGTATACAAAACATCCAACAATGCCCTTGTCTCAGGCTCAGATGCAGCATAATCGCCTGTTTCAGAAATAAAAGGGTTATAATTATATGTGAAGTTACGATCTATATTAACGCCTCCCTCACCATCTTCACTAAACCTGCCGTCCAAATCCAAATCTATCCCTTCATTATAAAGCTTATAAACGGCACCACCTTTTGCCTGTTCTTGCCCAGCATGTACAAGGATATTGGTATACAAAGTATCTGCAACCATATTGCCTGAAACTGTGCTAACACGCATTTGAGAAATAAGACCGTCCTTGTTCAGGTCAACTGTAGGATCTTCATCTACTCTCCCATCACGGTCATTATCAATCTGCCGGGCATTGCCTGAAAGCCAATGTTCCGTAGAACTATTTCTTTTATAAGCATCGGGGTTAGCAAGCGGAATAACCCAAATAGACTTATTTTTTAACAGACGCTGTATAGAGTCTCCAGGTAAAGCCTGAAAATACTTTAACATTTCCACAGCACTTACAACACCTGCTGGGTGCTTCCCATCAACACCTGCAACTATTAGCAGTGTTGGTTTTGGTTGGCTAGACGTTTCCAATTTGAACAATCGAATTTTTTCGCCTCCATAACTTAAGCCTATCGTTGACTCCTTAAACGACGAATTTGTCGTTAATTTTGACAAAGCTGAATTTAAGTCTTGATAAGAAGGATAATTAGACTGCGAGTACCCTAACAAGGGTAACATGAAACACAATAAAAAAAGTGGTCTTAACATATTCAGAATATAGTTAGTATATCAATAAAGATAGAAATATAAAGCGAACTCGGTAAAATATTCTTCTTAATATCTCCTCCAAAAACAACTAATTACTCACTTTCGACGCAATCCCATGACGAATAAACACTGAAAATAAAATTATTATCAATAAGCGTTTTGCTTTTAAGCATATATAACTTATTTTTGCGTTCCAAAATGTAGATATATAGCATATACCTCATTTTAATTTTGATTAATAATTATTTAGTCCTTATAACATGCCCAATATTGGTAAAATAGCGCAAATTATCGGCCCCGTAGTTGACGTCAACTTTGCCGACAATGACAATCTTCCTAAGATTTTCGACGCATTGTATATTGAAAAAGAAAATGGTCAGCGTATCGTTTTAGAAGTTCAACAACATTTAGGTGAGGATCGCGTGCGTACTATCGCCATGGATGCAACTGAAGGTTTAGTCCGTGGAATGACAGTAACAGACACTGGAGCTCCTATTAAAATGCCTATTGGCGAAGAAATTAAAGGTCGTGTTTTCAACGTAGTTGGAGATGCTATTGATGGCATTAAAGAACTAGATAAAACAAACGGTAGACCAATCCATAACGTTCCTCCTCGTTTCGACGAATTATCTACAGAGTCTGAAGTCTTATTCACTGGTATTAAAGTAATCGATTTATTAGAACCTTATGCTAAAGGTGGTAAAATTGGTCTCTTCGGTGGAGCGGGTGTAGGTAAAACAGTACTTATTCAGGAACTTATTAATAATATCGCAAAAGGTCACGGAGGTCTATCAGTATTTGCTGGTGTTGGAGAGCGTACGCGTGAAGGAAATGACTTACTACGCGAAATGCTAGAATCAGGTATTATTAGATACGGTGATGAGTTTATGGCTGGTATGGAAAAAGGCGAATGGCCTTTAGACAAGGTAGACAGCGAACTCATGAAAGATTCGAAATGTACATTTGTGTTCGGTCAGATGAATGAGCCTCCTGGTGCACGTGCACGTGTAGCTTTATCAGGTCTTACTGTAGCTGAATATTTCCGTGATGGTGATGGCGAAGGACAAGGTCGTGATATCTTATTCTTTATTGACAATATTTTCCGTTTCACACAAGCTGGTTCAGAAGTATCTGCACTTTTAGGCCGTATGCCTTCAGCTGTAGGATACCAGCCAACACTTGCTACAGAAATGGGACTGATGCAGGAACGTATTACTTCAACTAAAAACGGATCTATTACATCTGTACAAGCTGTATACGTACCAGCGGATGACTTAACTGACCCGGCTCCAGCTACAACGTTTGCTCACTTAGATGCAACAACAGTATTGTCTCGTAAAATATCAGAGCTAGGAATTTACCCAGCTGTGGATCCGCTTGACTCTACTTCACGTATTTTATCTCCACAGGTACTAGGTGATGAACACTACAATACAGCACAGCGCGTTAAAGAAATTTTACAACGCTATAAAGAGCTGCAAGATATCATTGCTATTCTAGGAATGGATGAATTGTCAGAAGAAGATAAATTAACTGTACACCGCGCACGCCGAGTACAGCGCTTCCTATCACAACCTTTCCATGTAGCTGAGCAGTTTACTGGATTAAAAGGTGTATTAGTAGATATTAAAGATACAATTAAAGGCTTTAATATGATTATAGATGGCGAAGTAGACGAATATCCAGAAGCAGCATTCAACCTCGTAGGTGGTATTGAAGAAGCTATCGAAAAAGGTAAAAAATTATTAGCAGAAGCTGTATAATACAACTGACTAGTATTGCATGTGAAACTATTCTGATTCACATGCAATACATCATAGTAATACGTATATAAATGAAATTAACAATTATTACTCCCGATAAGTTAGCTTACGACGGTGATGTTACTTCAGTAACAGTACCAGGAAGCTCAGGTTCATTTCAAATATTGAAAGACCACGCTCCTATTGTATCTACTTTAGATGATGGGAAGGTTATTATTCAAAGTAATGGTCAAAGTGAGTTAGTAATTACAATAAAAGGTGGTGTTGTAGAGGCTAATGAAAATATTATTACAATCTTGGCGGAAGGAATAACGGAAGAATAACTACAAATTATTTCAAACAAAAAACGCCTTTAAAACTAAAAACTTTAAAGGCGTTTTTTTTTAACTTCATTGCTCAAAATTTCATTTTCAGGAAGAATTCGACGCTTTTCTTGAAAAAATATTTTAGTACTCAAAAAACCAATTTTCATTTTAGTCTACAGGCTACGAAATTATATTTTGTAAAAAACACAATAAACAATCATGAAAGCCATAAATAACACCCTTCGTTAGTATAAAAAACTTTTTTAAAATACTGCACACACCTATTGTATAAAAAAACGAATAGCAGTAACTTAACAAAAGTGAAATCAGCTTATACCGGCTTCACAAACAGAGGCGCTTTTATCATGTAAGAAACGCAAACTAAAAAGATATGCAATACTATAATCAGGACACATACATTTATCTAGACGGAGAATTTGTAAAAGCGAATCTAGCAGGTATTGATCTTTTTGGCCAATCACTACACTACGGTTACGGATGTTTTGAAGGTTTGCGTGCGCATAACACACTCCATGGCACAAGAATTTTTAAAGCAGAGCAACATTTTCAACGTTTAAGTAATTCTTGTCAATCCATCAGTTTACCTTATAAATGGGACAACAATGAACTGATACAAAAAACATATGAACTACTTGAATTAAACAGCCTTCGTAGTGCATATATACGTCCTTTAGTACTATCGGGGCCGAATATGCATTTGACCTCAGCTACATCAGCAAAGATCATGATTGCAGCATGGGAATGGGGACCATACTTAGGTCACGACCTATTACGTGTGTGCATATCTAAAGTTCAACGCCCCAACCCTAAATCTTTTCGTATTGAAGCGAAAATATCAGGACAATATGTAAACTCTATTTTAGCAAGTAGCGAAGCTATTAAACAAGGGTATGACGAAGCTTTACTAATAGACCATGATGGATACGTAGCACAGGCATCAAGTGAAAATATTTTCATCGAAAAGAATGGCAAAATATATACTCCACCTTTAGGAAGTATCTTTCCTGGAATAACTAGACAAACCGTTATTGGAATATGCCGAAAATTTCAAATTGATGTTGTTGAAAAAAATTTAACAGTAACAGACATCCACGAAGCAGATAGCGCTTTTTTGTGCGGAACAGCAGCCGGTATAATAGGAATTAAAGAAGTAGATCATATTGTATATAAAGAAGATTGGCAGCACACTATAGGTGCTTCTATCCAAAGAACATATAAAAAACTAGTTTTAGAAGAAGAGAATTATGAAGTCATCATCTGAGAAGCAGACTGTACTAAATAAGTACAGCCGTATCTTTACACAAGACGAAACACAACCCGCAGCAAAAGCAATGTTATACGGTATAGGGCTAACCGACGCCGACATGGATAAAGCCCAAGTCGGAATCGCTAGCATGGGCTATGATGGCAACACCTGTAATATGCACCTGAACGATTTGGCACAGGTCGTAAAAAAAGGAGTCTGGGCACATGACCTTGTTGGTTTAACATTCGGAACAATTGGTGTTAGTGACGGTATGAGTAATGGAACAGATGGTATGCGCTATTCCTTAGTTTCTAGAGATGTTATTGCAGACAGCATTGAAACAATATGTGGTGGGCAATATTATGATGGCTTGATTGCAATCCCAGGCTGTGACAAAAACATGCCCGGTGCTATCATGGCAATGGGCCGGTTAGACCGCCCTGCGATTATGGTCTACGGGGGGACAATTGCTCCCGGACATTATAATGGTCAAGAGCTTAATATTGTTTCAGCTTTTGAAGCATTAGGGCAACGCGTATGCGGCAACCTTTCCGATGAAGACTATGAAGGAATTATAAAGCACACGTGCCCAGGAGCAGGCGCTTGTGGAGGAATGTACACAGCCAACACTATGGCTTCCGCAATAGAAGCTTTAGGGATGAGCTTACCTTACTCTTCGTCAAACCCTGCTATATCAGAAGATAAACAAAAGGAATGTTTAGAGGCAGGAAAATATATCAAGATTCTTCTCGAACAAGATATTAAACCCAGCGATATCATGACCCGTAAAGCCTTTGAAAATGCTTTACGAACCATTATTATACTAGGGGGTAGTACGAATGCTGTGTTACATTTCATCGCTATGGGTAAATCTATCGGCGTAGAAGTGACACAAGATGATTTCCAACGCATGTCTGACGAAACGCCAGTACTTGCTGACTTCAAACCATCGGGCAAGTATTTAATGCAAGACCTACACCAGTATGGTGGTATTCCCTCTGTATTAAAATACTTATTAGATGAAGGTCTCCTTCATGGCGATTGCTTGACTGTTACAGGCAAAACAATGGCAGAGAACCTGGCTAACGTAAAATCAATAATTGACTATAATCAGCCGATTATAAAAAAATTAAGCGAACCCATAAAAGCGACAGGCCATTTACAAATATTATATGGCAACCTTGCAGAGAAAGGTTCAGTGGCTAAAATATCAGGGAAAGAAGGAGAAAAGTTCACGGGCCCTGCTCGCGTATTTGACGGGGAGCATGATTTAGTAACAGGCGTATCAAGTGGCAGAATAAAACCAGGCGACGTGATTGTTATTAAAAACGAAGGTCCTAAAGGTGCACCAGGCATGCCTGAAATGTTGAAGCCAACTGCTTTAATCATAGGTGCAGGTCTTGGAAATTCGGTCGCTTTAATAACAGACGGACGTTTCTCGGGAGGAACACACGGCTTTGTTGTAGGCCACATTACACCAGAGGCTTATGAAGGAGGGTTAATCGGCCTAGTTGAAGATGATGATATTATTGAAATAGATGCCGTTAACAATACACTGAATTTAAAAGTATCGGACGACGAAATCGCAAAACGTAGGGCAAATTGGGAACAACCAGCTTTAAAAGTAAAAAAAGGAGTTTTGTATAAGTATGCAAAAACTGTCTCTGATGCTTCTGAAGGATGTGTTACTGACCAATAATAAAGTATCTATTTACAAATAGAAGAAGCTCAACACTAAATATTTTAAACAAAAAAAAATGAGTACACTGGAAAAAACAGAAACAAAGCCAATCGCTTCTTGCGAAACCAAAACACAGTTGAGCGGTTCTCAAGCTGTGCTGGAAGCTTTGATTCATGAAGGCGTAGAAACCGTTTTTGGGTATCCAGGAGGCGCAATCATGCCTATTTATGACGCATTGTACGACTACAATGAAAAACTTCAGCATATCCTAGTGCGTCATGAACAAGGAGGCATACATGCTGCCCAAGGCTTTGCCCGTACCTCTGGCAAAGTCGGAGTAGCTTTCGCAACAAGCGGTCCGGGTGCAACCAACTTAGTCACAGGCTTAGCAGATGCTATGATTGACAGCAACCCTATTGTATGTATCACCGGACAGGTCTTTGCTTCTCTCTTAGGGACAGATGCCTTTCAGGAAACTGATGTCATCAACATTACGACTCCAGTAACTAAGTGGAACTATCAAATTACAGATGCTACCGAAATACCTAGTGTATTAGCTAAAGCTTTTTATATCGCACGCACAGGACGACCAGGACCTGTACTGATTGATATTACAAAAAATGCTCAACTGCAACTATTTGACTATGAAGGCTACGAGAAATGTGACCATATCCGTAGTTACAGACCTAAGCCTATCATAAGGCAAGAATATATTGAACAGGCAGCTCAAGTTATTAATGAGGCAAAAAAACCATTTGTACTATTTGGACAAGGAATTATACTAGGGAAAGCTGAAGAGGAGTTTCGTCAGTTTATCGAAAAAGGAGGATTCCCAGCAGCCACTACAGTCATGGGCTTGAGCGCACTCGAAACAGATCATCCACAACATGTGGGCATGTTGGGCATGCATGGCAACTACGCTCCAAACGTGATGACGAACGAATGTGATGTATTAATTGCTGTAGGTATGCGATTCGACGACCGTGTAACTGGACGTTTGGATAAATATGCAAAACAGGCAAAAGTAATACATTTAGATATTGACCCTGCGGAGATAGACAAAAACATCAAGTCTACAGTCCCTGTATGGGGTGATTGCAAAGACACGTTACCACAATTAACAGCTTTAATTAATAGCAATGATCACAGCTCTTGGTTACAAGAATTTAGAGAGCTAGAAAAAGAAGAAATTAAAGAAGTAATACAGGACGAGCTGAATCCTACATCAGATGTAATGACCATGGGTGAAGTAATTCGTGTATTAAACGAATTGACCGGTGGTGATGCAATTATAGTAACAGATGTAGGGCAGCATCAAATGGTAACTTGCCGCTACGCGAAGTTTAATCAATCGAAATCCAATGTAACATCAGGAGGGTTAGGCACAATGGGCTTTGGATTACCTGCAGCTATAGGCGCTTGGTATGGAGACCCAACCAGAGACGTAGTAGCAATCATTGGGGATGGTGGCATACAAATGACTATACAAGAGCTAGGGACAATTATGCAGTTCGGTGCAAAAGTTAAAATACTAATATTAAACAATGAGTTCTTAGGGATGGTAAGACAGTGGCAACAACTGTTTCACGACAAGCGATACTCTTTTGTAAATATTACAAGTCCGGATTTTGTAGCCGTAGCTAAGGGATACTATATAGATGGACAAAAAATATCGGAAAGAAAAGATCTCTACAGCGCCCTAAAAACGATGTTAGATCATGATAGCGCTTATCTATTAGAAGTAATGGTAGGAAAAGAAAACAATGTTTTCCCTATGGTAGCACAAGGAACAAGTGTTTCCGAAATAAGATTAAAATAAAATGGAAAAACAAGATTATACTATTACCCTATATACAGAGAATTCTATCGGTATGATAGGGCGTATTTCCGGAATATTCTCGAGACGTAAAATAAATATAGAAAGCTTAAACACCTCCCCTTCAGAAGTGGAAGGTATACACCGCTTTACCATTGTGATACATGAGAGCGAAGAAGTATCCCGTAAACTATGTAGACAGATCGAAAAACAAGTCGAGGTATTAAAAGCATATTACAATACGAATGATGAACTAATCTGGCAGGAACAAGCTCTTTATAAAGTACCGGCCGATGTAATTGCTGAAAAAGCATATGTAGAGCGCTTGTTACGTCAGTATGGAGCATCCGCAGTAGTTATACGTCACGATTACATCGTTTTTGAAACAGCTGGTCAACGCGAAGAAATCGACCGACTAACAAAAGAATTAACAAAATATGGATTGATTGAATTTGTACGAGGAGCACGCATTGCAATCATTAAAAATAGTGCAGGTTTCCACGCCAAGTTAAAACAATTTGAAAGGGAAGAACCAGCACCTGATTTTGTCGACAATCAGTTCTTAGACAAGAATCAACAAGTATTTACGATGTAATCGAAATGACAGAAACATTTAAATTCATAATCGACTCACGCAAGTCTTTCATCAGACTAATCGATCAATTGTCAGAAGAAGAGCTCAATAAAATACCGGAGGGTTTCAATAATAATATTATCTGGAACTTTGGACATATTGTAGTAAGTACCCAGATACTGTGTTATATACGGACTGGAATATGGGAAGATACAAGTCGTATCAAATATATAAATGCTTACAAAAAAGACACCAAGCCGACTTATAAGGTGTCTAAAGATGAAATTGAAGAATTAAAAACTCTAGCAATCTCTACAATAAAGGAAATGGAAGAGCACTATGAAAAAGGCGTGTTCAAAGATATAACCCCTTACTCAACTGCTACTTTCGGAGAACAATTGAACAACTTTAAAGATGTTCTTGTCACCACCGTAGGTCATGACAACCTACACTACGGCTACGCATTGGCACAGAAAAGAACTATCAGTATTTAAAAAAATCAACCAAAAAAGAATAAATAAAAAAACAATGGTAAATTATTTCAACACATTACCTCTTAGAGAGCAACTAAACCAGCTAAGTCAAGCTGAACTAATGGAACCGTCGGAATTTACGGATGGTATCGACGCATTAAAAGGTAAAAAGATTGTTATCGTAGGCTGTGGTGCTCAAGGATTAAACCAAGGGCTTAACCTTAGAGATAGCGGATTAGATATCGCTTATGCTCTACGTAAAGAAGCTATTGAACAAAAAAGAGACTCATGGAAGAATGCAACAGACAACAACTTCACTGTTGGGACATACGAAGAGTTAATTCCAAATGCAGATTTAGTAATCAACTTAACTCCAGATAAACAACATACATCAGTAATTAATGCTGTACAGCCTTTGATGAAACAAGGAGCTGCTCTATCCTACTCACACGGGTTCAATATCGTTGAGGAAGGCATGGTTATCCGTAAAGATATCACCGTTATTATGGTGGCTCCAAAATGCCCTGGTTCAGAGGTTCGTGCAGAATACCTAAGAGGCTTTGGAGTACCGACTCTAATCGCTGTACACCCAGAAAACGATCCGGAAGGCAAAGGTTGGCCTTATGCTAAAGCTTATTGCGTTGGAACAGGTGGTCACCGTGCAGGTGTCTTAAAATCTTCTTTCGTTGCAGAAGTTAAATCTGACTTAATGGGTGAACAAACTATTCTTTGTGGTTTGTTACAAACAGGCTCTATTCTATCTTTCGATAAAATGATCGAAAAAGGAATCGATGCAGGTTATGCCTCCAAATTAGTACAGTATGGTGTTGAAGTAATCACTGAAGCATTAAAGCATGGCGGAGTAAGCGGTATGATGGATCGTTTATCAAACGTAGCCAAAGTTAAGGCATTCCAAATATCAGAGGAACTAAAAGACATTATGCGCCCCTTATTTGAGAAACATCAAGACGATATTATGTCAGGTCATTTCTCAAAAACAATGATGGAAGACTGGGCTAATGGTGATGCGAATCTATTAAAATGGAGAGCTGAAACAGGAGAAACAGCATTTGAAAAAACAGCTGCTGGTGATGTTAAAATAGACGAACAAGAGTATTTTGATAATTATCTGCTAATGGTTGCTTTTGTAAGAGCAGGTGTTGAATTAGCGTTTGAAGTAATGGTTGAAGCTGGAATCAAACCTGAGTCGGCATACTACGAATCTCTACACGAAACACCACTTATTGCTAACACAATTGCCCGTAAAAAATTATTTGAAATGAACCGTGTCATTTCAGATACAGCAGAGTATGGTTGTTATCTATTCGACCAAGCTTGTAAGCCATTACTTGCTGATTTTATGAAAAAAATCGACAGCGATGTTGTTGGTAAAAACTTCAACGAAGGAAAGTCAGGCTCAGTAGACAATGCTACTTTGGTTCAGATCAATGAAATATTACGTAGCCATCCTGTTGAAATTGTGGGTGTAAAGCTCCGCAAATCAATGACAGCGATGAAAGCTATTAAAACTGTTTAATAATTTCGTAATTTAGACAGGGAAATAACGGGTGAAATTTTAATATTAATAATTTCACCCGTTATAAAATAATTTTAGAAGAGAAAATGGCAAAAACATTAGTAGAGAAGATTTGGGATGCCCACGTTGTACAAAGCAAAGAAGGTTTCCCTGACATTTTGTATATAGACACACACTTAATTCATGAAGTAACCTCTCCGCAAGCCTTTGATGGCTTACGTAAAAGAGGCCTCCCTGTTTTACGCCCTGATCAAACCGTGGCTACTGCAGATCACAACGTACCAACGTTAAATCAACATCTCCCTATTAAGGAAGAACTGTCAAGATATCAAGTTGATATGTTGACAAAAAACTGTAAAGAATTTGGTGTAGAGCTATACGGATTAGGACACCCTTATCAAGGTATTGTACACGTGATAGGTCCAGAATTAGGCATCACCCAACCTGGTAAAACCATGGTATGTGGCGACAGCCATACCTCTACACACGGCGCTTTTGGCGCTATTGCATTTGGTATTGGAACTTCTCAGGTAGAGCAAGTTTTTGCGACGCAATGTTTATTATTGCAAAAACCAAAAACAATGAAAATTGAAGTCAACGGTACACTTGCTAAAGGCGTTGGCGCAAAAGATATTATACTATATATCATATCTAAGATATCCGCGGCAGGTGGAACAGGCTATTTTGTAGAGTACGCAGGATCTGCTATACGTGAATTAAGTATGGAAGGTCGTATGACCATCTGCAATATGAGTATAGAAATGGGTGCACGTGGAGGGCTCATCGCTCCTGACGACACCACCTTTGATTATGTAAAAGGAAGGGAATTTGCTCCAAAAGGTGAAGATTGGGATAAATCCCTAGCTTATTGGAAAACCCTATACTCAGATAAAGACGCCATTTTTGATGCCGTATTAGAGTTTGACGCCGCTGATATTCAACCTATGATTACATACGGCACAAACCCAGGAATGGGTATAGGCATTAACGAAAACATACCATCCGTATCCTCTCAGCCAGAATCAGAACGTCCTTCTTTTAAAAAATCGTTGGAATATATGGGTTTTGAGCATGACAGCTCAGTGCTAGGCCACCCTGTGGATTACGTATTCATAGGTTCATGTACAAACTCTCGCATTGAAGATCTGCGTGAAGTAGCTTCATTTGTGGAGGGTAAAAAGAAAGCTGAAAATGTAGAAGTTTGGATTGTACCTGGCTCTAAGCAAGTAGAAGCTCAAGCGAAAGCAGAAGGTATAGACAAAATATTTGAAGAAGCAGGCTTTCAATTACGCGAGCCAGGTTGTTCAGCATGTCTAGGGATGAATGAAGACAAAATACCAGCAGGAAAATATTGTATTTCAACCTCTAACCGAAATTTTGAAGGCCGCCAAGGCCCTAACGCACGTACTATGCTAGCAAGCCCACTAACGGCAGCAGCAGCAGCAGTATCAGGCAAAATAATGGATATTAGAGAGTTAATATAATAAAGACATGAAGAAATTTGAAAAATTAGTTTCCAAGGTAGTTCCGCTACCTATAGAAAATATAGATACAGACCAAATCATTCCAGCTCGTTTCTTAAAAGCAACGACCCGTGATGGTTTTGGAGATAATTTATTCCGTGATTGGCGGTTTGATGCTGAAAATCAGCCAAAAGCAGACTTTGTAATGAATAACCCAACTTACAGTGGCAAAGTACTGGTAGCAGGTAAAAACTTTGGTTGTGGTTCATCACGTGAGCACGCTGCATGGGCATTACAAGATTACGGCTTTGATGTTGTTATCAGTTCTTTCTTCGCCGACATTTTTAAAGGAAACGCCCTAAATAACGGAGTATTACCTATACAAGTTACAGACGAAGTGCTGGAAAAAATATTTGCATTAGTTTTTGCTGACCCCAACACAGAATTAACGGTTGATTTAGAAGCCGAAAAACTAACATTGAACGCAACAGGAGAATCTTTCGATTTTGAAATAAATCCTTACAAAAAATCATGCTTAATCAATGGCTACGATGATATAGACTATATATTAAGCCATAAAGAAGTAATCGAACAGTTCGAGCAGAACAGATAATGAAGGAACCTTTCGTCCATATCGCCAATTTAAATCTGCAATATGCGGGCATACCCATATTACAAGATTTAAATTGGCAAATAGTAAAAGGAGAACATTGGGTCATCGGAGGAAAAAGCGGTACAGGTAAAACTACCCTAGCTAAAATAATTGCCGGTCAAGAAAAAGCCAATGGGGATGTTTCTATAAACTTTAATAAGAACAGTAACAGCCCTGCTCAAGCCTACTATGTATCGAATTGGTATCAATTTACAAATTTAGAAGGAGAACGTAACTTCTATTATCAACAGCGATACAATAAACATCAACAAAATGATACACTGACAGTCTACGCAGACTTAGTACATTTTGGCGAAAAGCACAATTTAGCTTTTGATCAAGCTGAACCACTTTTATTACAACTAGGATTTGACAATTGTCGCAACACACAACTAATTGAGTTATCCAGTGGTGAACACAAAAAGCTCCAGCTTATTCAAGCTTTATGGCTACGCCCGCAACTATTAATAGTAGACGAACCTTTTACAGGTCTTGACAAAGCTTCAAGAGCAAATCTATTGGAGATATTCGATGATATTGCTGAAAAAGGAACAACTCTATTATTGATTACAAACGATAAGGATCTACCTACAGCAATAAATTGCTACGCAGAGATCCAAAATGGTCAACTGCTGCAAATGGCGAGCGCTGACTCCTTTTCAAAGGATACAGAACGTCAACAAAAGCCACTCCCTTACTTCCTACAAGAACTGCCCAAAGTAAGCAGTAACATCATGGTTGAACTAAAAGATGTTTCTGTGCGCTA
Source organism: Sphingobacterium sp. UT-1RO-CII-1 (assembly GCF_026711005.1). Classification (GTDB taxonomy): domain Bacteria; phylum Bacteroidota; class Bacteroidia; order Sphingobacteriales; family Sphingobacteriaceae; genus Sphingobacterium. The sequence goes on from NZ_JAPPVJ010000001.1 coordinate 461,968, forward strand.
TGGTGAAAAAGAGGTTTTAAAAAATGTAAGCTGGACCGTTAAAGCAGGTGAAAAATGGTTATTGCAAGGCCCGAACGGCTCAGGGAAATCAACCTTATTAAGTTTATTAACCGGTGATCACCCACAAGCGTACACCGCTAATATCTGGCTGTTTGGGCAAAAAAGAGGAACAGGCGAAAGCATATGGGACATTAAAGAAAAGATAGGCATTATTTCCCCTGAATTGCATTGGTATTTTGATAAAAATGCCACGGTATGGCATAGTGTAGCCTCCGGCTTTTACGATAGTATAGGTTGGTTCATAGATGTTAAACATGAAGAACGAAAAAAAATAGAACAACTTTTGGATTTTTTTGATCTTTTACCAGATAAAAACAAGATACTACACACGCTACCTTTAGGAAAACAACGTTTAGCATTATTAGCACGAACTATTATAAAAAACCCACAGCTGCTCATCTTAGATGAGCCGTGTCAAGGTTTAGATAGAGCGCAAACAGTACATTTTAACGCGGTAGTGGATGAACTCTGTAACTACGGCAAAACACTGATTTATGTAGGACACTACGAGTCGCAACTTCCTGACTGCATAAATCATCGATTAATATTAGAAAAGGGAGAGGTTGTAGACTGCGAAACAGTAAGAGAGCCTATAAAACAATGAAAAAACATTTAGCTATAGGCGTTTTATACGTTTCGGAAAAGCTCATTAAGTTTTAAAACGGAATTTAGAAATGAAGAAAAATATTTTAATTATACCTGGTGACGGTATTGGACAAGAAGTAACCATCTGGGGAAAACAGGTTTTAGAAGCTATTGCGCAAAAATATAACCACGAGTTCACTTTTGACGAAGCTATCATGGGACACGTAGCCATTGAGGCCACAGGCGAACCTTTACCTGATGAAACGCTAGCTAAAGCAAAGACCGCAGACGCTATTCTTTTTGGAGCAATAGGTCATGCAAAATATGACAACGACCCTTCTGCAAAAGTACGCCCTGAGCAAGGTTTATTAAAGATTAGAAAAGAATTAGGCTTATATGCTAACTTACGCCCTATTCTTTTATTTGATGAGCTGTTAGATGCGTCAAGTCTAAAACCTGAAGTGTTACGTGGAACAGATATTTTATTCTTCCGCGAACTAACAGGTGATGTTTATTTCGGAGAAAAGAAGCGTAATGAGGACAACACCTTTGCTTCAGATTTGATGAACTATCACCGTTACGAAGTAGAGCGAATTGCTAGAAAAGCATACGAAGCAGCACGTAGCAGAGGTAAGAAGCTTTGTTCTGTAGATAAAGCAAACGTATTAGAGACTTCACGCTTATGGAGAGAGGTTGTACAAGAACTTGCTTTAGAATACACGGATGTAGAAACCGAACACATGTTTATCGATAATGCAGCAATGCAATTGGTTAAAAATCCGAAGAAGTTTGATGTAGTACTTACGGCTAACCTTTTTGGTGATATATTAACCGACGAGGCCTCACAAATTGCAGGTTCAATGGGTATGCTTGCTTCGGCTTCAATTGGTGACGGAACCGGATTCTTTGAGCCTATACATGGCTCGGCTCATGATATAGCGGGACAAAACAAAGCAAATCCTCTGGCTTCTATCTTATCGGCGGCACTGATGCTAGACATCGCTTTTGGCTTACATGATGAAGCTAAGCAGGTCACACAAGCGGTTGCTAATACCTTAAAAGCAGGCTGGCGCACAGTAGATATTGCGAATGGAGACACAAAAGCAGAAAACATCTTAGGAACAAATGAAATGGGCGCTAAAGTGCTTGAATTTATTAAGTAGAACTAACCAAGGTTGAACATAAAATAGAAAAACTATGTTACACGATCCAAATCACTTATATATTTTTGACACCACATTACGTGATGGCGAACAAGTGCCAGGCTGTCAGTTAACAACTACAGAAAAAGTTGAAATAGCAAAAGACCTAGAACTCTTGGGGGTTGATATCATTGAAGCAGGCTTCCCTGTATCTAGTCCTGGTGATTTTCAATCTGTTGTTGAACTTTCTAAAGCTGTTGATGATGTTATTATCTGTGCGCTTACAAGAGCACACAAAACAGACATTGATGTAGCAGCAGACGCCCTAAAATATGCAAAAAGACCTCGTATTCATACAGGTATAGGAGCTTCAGACATGCATATTCAATATAAGTTTAACTCGACAAGAGAAGAAATACTTGAACGGGCTGTCGCTGCTGTAAAGCACGCCAAATCATACGTAGAAGACGTTGAATTTTATGCAGAAGATGCCGGCCGTGCGGATCTTCCTTTTTTAGCGAAAATGATTGAAGCAGTAATCGCAGCAGGTGCGACTGTTGTCAATATTCCTGATACAAATGGATATTGCTTACCTGATCAATATGGTGCTAAAATAAAATTCTTAACCGAACATGTTAGCAATATTGACCAAGCGATCATCTCGGCACATTGCCATAATGACCTAGGCTTAGCAACAGCGAACTCCATTGCAGCTGTTCAAAACGGAGCCCGTCAAGTAGAGTGTACAATTAACGGCATAGGTGAGCGAGCCGGAAATACATCGCTTGAAGAAGTTGCTATGATTTTAAAGGTACATCAGCAGCATTTCCCGGGCATACACTCCAATATTAACAGTAAAATGTTTACGAGTTTGTCCCAAAAAGTGAGCCGTATGATGCGTATGCCTGTGCAACCAAATAAAGCAATAGTAGGTAAAAACGCATTTGCACATAGCTCGGGAATCCACCAAGATGGCTTCTTAAAGCACCGTGAAAATTATGAAATAATAAGACCGGAAGATGTAGGTCTTGACAGCGCAGACATAATATTAACAGCGCGCTCAGGTCGTCATGCACTAAAACATCATCTTGAACGATTGGGCTATCAATTAGACAAAGATCAACTATCAGAAGTATATGGTCGCTTTTTAACGTTAGCAGATGCTAAAAAAGACCTTAACGACGAAGACTTACAAACTTTAATGCAAGCATAAGTAGAAATAATAACTAGCTAAAAGCTAGTTATTATTTTTTAAGTCTTCTCCATAACCCTAATTTACAAAATGGACTTATCAACCTTAACCATAGATTCAAATCAGGCCGCACAACGTATAAAAGATGTTGTGAGTAGAACACCATTGCAATACAATATACATCTATCAGAAAAGTATGGTGCTGATATTTACCTTAAAAGGGAAGACTTACAAGTTGTACGTTCCTATAAACTTCGGGGGGCTTACAATAAAATTGTGAGCTTATCCTCTAGCGAGCGCCTCCGTGGTGTAACCTGTGCCAGCGCAGGAAACCATGCTCAGGGTGTCGCTTTATCATGTAAAAAATTAGACATAAAAGGAGTAATATTTATGCCTGGCCCTACACCTCGCCAAAAAGTAACACAAACAGAAATGTGGGGGAACGGGAACATAGAAATTATATTAACTGGAGACACCTTTGATGACTGTCAAAAGGCAGCACTAAAGTATACTGAAGAGCACCAAATGACCTTCATTCCACCCTTTGACGACCTAAAAATAATTGAAGGTCAAGGTACAGTTGCTGTTGAAATTCTAGAAGACCTCCCCAACGTGGACGCTGTATTTATACCTATTGGAGGTGGTGGACTATCATCGGGTTTAGGTCTGCACATGAAAAAACATGCGCCTAACGTCCAACTATTTGGTATCGAGCCAGAAGGGGCTCCCTCTATGTTAGCCGCTATTAAAAATAAAGCGCCAATAGAGTTAGAACAGATCAATAAATTTGTCGATGGTGCAGCTGTCAAAAAAGTAGGACAAATAACTTATGAAATTAGCAATCAGGTTCTTGATAGTATTAAAGCTATACCTGAAGGTAAAATATGTACAACTATATTGGAGCTCTACAATAAAGATGCAATAGTTGTTGAGCCTGCAGGTGCGCTATCTATTGCAGCCTTAGAGTTTCATAAAGAGGAAATAAAAGGCAAAAAAATCGTTTGTATTATATCTGGAGGCAACAATGATATAGACCGAATGAGTGAGATAAAAGAAATGTCTTTACTTTATGAGGGTTTTAAACACTATTTTATTGTGAGATTTCCGCAAAGACCCGGAGCGCTTCGTCTACTCGTCACCGAAGTACTGGGGACAAAAGATGATATTACACGTTTCGAATATATAAAAAAGACAGAAAGAGAAAGAGGGCCAGCTTTGATAGGTATCGAACTAAATGATCCAAAAGACTACACATTATTAATTGAACGTATGAAGGCCTATAAATTTGATTTTATAGAAATTAATAAAGACCAAACTCTTTTCGAATATTTAGTATAATAAATTTGTTTGAGTAATAATACTCATTATTACTCAAACAAATTTATATAAAACGAGCTCTTCCCCTACTAACGGTAGCCCAAAAAAACGCCCCTTTTTCTCCTATACCCCTCTGCCACTGGTCAAATAGCTTACCATTTGGTTTCGTTATCGGCATCAAACTAAAACTATCTAAAAAGCTATAGAGCAAGTCTTCTGCACTAAAACCAACCCTAAAGTCCGGCCGTATATCATTGTTTTGTGTAATCATGCAAATATTTCCCCTAGCCACAGAATCTAAAAAAATTAAATTAAGTCTTAGTTCTAACTCTTTTCTACCCCCCCCCCCGACAGCAACTTCTCAAGCGAGAATAAATAAAAATATTTCTTTTCACTACTCAAGGTTATATCTGCACAAACATCTTGATAAAACATTAACAGAAATTCTTCAAGCGCTTTCATTTAATTCTAAATACAATAGTTCCATAATCTAAATATACAAAACACATGTCCAACTACAGTCGTTCAATAATTTGACGATGTTCTTTTTGAGAATTACACGTGAAAATAAATTGATTAATAAGAAACTTGAGCTCGATCTTAAAATTTAATTTATCATAATACAGCTTTAAATTCAGGAATAACAAACTGTTTAATCTACTAAAAAAAAACCATTTTTCACATTAAAAAAGTCAAAAACAAGTCAGTTTGATACAAAGACAATCACTTAATATTTATCGCTAATTTTTAGTAGATTTTAAGCTACAAACACGAATAAAAAGTTATCAACATAGACGCTCATAACAGATAATCAACAACTTGCACTATTAAAGCGTCGGCAGAGCCTATTTAAACAAGCATGGGAACTTGCATGTGGAAAAGTATCATTACCTGTACGGATTAAAATATAAGATATTTGTTACACTTGATCGGGATTCCTCGAATCAAGTAAGTGTTTTAAAACTTCAGGTTCGAGATAGCAATATCTCAAAATTTAAATTTACACCCACATGGCAAGAATCATTAAATTCGAAAAAGATGACTGTGCTCCATGCGCACAAGTATCAGAGTACTTAGATAACAAAGGAATTCGTTACGAAACAGTAAATCCATTCGATCAGCCTGATTTAGCTGCAAAATTTAAAATTAGATCTGTTCCGACGGTACTTGTATTGGAAAACGAAGAGATACAACAACGCATAGTTGGTTTTAAACCAGAAGAACTAGCTTCTATAGCACTTAATTAACAAACAAAAAACCAGAACGATATGGTACATTTATATTACGATTCGAGAACTGGAAATGTCCAACGTTTTATCAATAAAGTTATTCAGATAACAGGTTGGGAAGCACACAAAATAGAAGATAACACTGAAGCGAACGAGTTTGGTCACTTAATTACGTACACTACCAGAATAGGTAGTATACCCGATAAAACCAAACATTTCATGGACGTTAATGCCGAAAAAATATTCTCAGTAACATCAAGTGGAAACACAAACTGGGGTAAAAACTTCGGCTTAGCAGGCAATAAAGTTTCAGAAGGTTATGACATTCCATTAGCTATGAAATTTGAATTATCTGGCACAATGGAAGATATTAATAAATTTATTGACATTATTAAAAATCAATACAATGATAGCAAACGAGGTAGCAAAAAACTGGATACTGCTTAATAATGAAATCATGATTAAGCAAGATGAGGAGTACAGCTTGCATAAAGATAAAGAAGCTGTACGTGCCTATTTCTTGGAGTATGTGAATAAAAACACAGTTTTCTTTTATACGCTGAAAGAAAAAATAGACTATTTAATAGAAAACGAATACTATATAGATTTCTACGAGTGGTTTACTTTTGAACAGATAGAAGAAGTATACGACTATGTTCACGCTAAAAAGTTCCGTTTCCAATCATTCATGGCAGCCTTTAAATTTTTTCAGAGCTACGCTTTACGCGATGACTCCGGAGAGAAATTTCTAGAACGCTATGAGGATCGTATTGTTGCTGTCTCATTATTCTTAGCCCGCCAAGAAGGTGTTAAAAAGGCGCTAGAATATGCTGAAATAATGATCAATCAAGAATATCAACCTGCTACCCCGACATTCTTGAACGCTGGAAAGAAACGTTCCGGAGAATTGGTTTCCTGTTTTCTCGATGAAATAGGAGATAACTTGAATGGTATCGGTTATGCTGTTGATTCTGCTATGAAACTATCTTCAATTGGTGGTGGTGTTTCGTTCAACATATCTAAAATAAGAGCCCGTAGTGAAGCTATAAAAGGGGTGGATGGAAGAGCCGGAGGCGTATTACCAATTATGAAAATAATGGAAGATACTTTTTCCTATGCTAATCAGCTAGGCCAGCGTCCAGGAGCAGGAGCAGTTTACCTTAACATATTCCATGCGGATATCGAAGAGTTCTTAGATTGTAAAAAAATCAATGTTGATGAAAAAGTACGAATCAAATCCTTATCAATAGGCATCATTATACCGGACAAGTTTATGGAACTTGCGGAAAAAGATGAGGCTTGTTACTTGATTTACCCACATACTGTTATGCAGGAGTACGGTCAATATCTTGATGAAATGGATATGGACCTCATGTATGATGAGTTAATCACTAATCCTAACGTCAAAAAGAAAAAAATTAATGCCCGACACCTATTAGTACGTATAGCTCAAACTCAAAAAGAATCAGGCTATCCATATATTTTCTTCAAAGAAAATACAAATAAGGTACATGCGTTAAATGGCATAGGCAAAGTAAAGTTCTCAAACCTATGTACAGAGATTATGCAAGTTTCCGAAGTATCGGACATCAATATCTATGGTAAAGAGGACACCATTAGATACGGTATCTCTTGTAATTTAGGTTCTTTAAACATTGCAACCGTTATGGATAATAAACGCATAAAAGAATCTGTAAAGACGGCGATGCGTGCATTAACGGTGGTGACAGATGTAACCGATATAGAGATGGTTCCAACCATCGCTAAGGCCAACCGCGAGTTACACTCGGTCGGGCTGGGTGCCATGAATTTACATGGATACTTAGCAAAAAGTTTTATCATGTATGAGTCAACTGAAGCGCTCGACTTCGCCAATGTATTCTTTATGGCGATGAATTACTATTCACTAGAAGCTTCTATGGAAATTGCTAAAGAGCGTGGTAAAACATTTGTTGGCTTTGAAAAATCTGCATATGCAGACGGAAGCTATTTTGACACATATACTGACAAAGACTATCTGCCGCAAACAGACAAAGTAAAAGAGCTTTTTGAAGGAATAGACATACCAACACGCCAAGACTGGGAAAATCTAAAAAAACAAGTAGCAGAACACGGCATTTATCATGCTTACCGTTTAGCGATTGCACCTAATCAATCTACTTCATATATCATGAATGCAACGGCTTCTGTAATGCCTATTGTTGATGTTATTGAAGTCCGTGAATATGGAGACAGTACAACGTATTACCCTATGCCATACCTTACAAACGACAACTATTTTTATTTCAAGTCGGCGTATGACATGGATCAATATAAAGTACTAAAATTAATTTCTGTGATACAACGTCATATCGACCAAGGTGTATCGACGATCTTACATACCAACTCAAAAGATTCAACAAGAGATTTAGCCAAGTACTACATTTATGCACATAAACTGGGATTAAAATCTCTTTATTATACACGTACTCGTAAATCAAGTATCGAAGAGTGTATTTCTTGTTCTGCATAAACAAGTACAATAAATTTATTAACATCCTAGACGCTGTATATTAAGCAGATTTAAAAAACTTATATACAGCGTCTATTTAAGAAAATATAAAGTATGAATAAGCTATTTAAAGCTGTCAATTGGAACACCCCAGACAACGATTACGTATTGATGTTCTGGGAGCAAAATATCAAACAGTTTTGGATTGACACTGAATACATCCCTTCAAAAGATATAGATAGCTGGAAAGGTCTAAGCTGGGATATGAAAGAGTGTTATAAAAAAGCACTAGGCGGCTTAACCCTACTAGACACCTTGCAGAGCCATACGGGTATGCCTAAAATTATAGACCATGTAGACTCTTTACAAAATAAGGCCGTTTTATCTTATATGTGTATGATGGAAGCTATCCATGCAAAATCATACTCAACTATTTTTACAACAGTTTCTTCAACCAATGAAATTAATGATGTTTTTGGTTGGGTACAAAAAAACAAATTTTTACAACACAAAGCCAATGTAATAGATAAATACTATCGTGGGATTGATAAAGCAAATCCAAGCGATGAAGAGTTATTTATGGCATTAGCAGCGTCTGTTTTATTAGAATCGTTCTTATTCTACTCTGGCTTTTTCCTACCATTATGGTTATGTGGTCAAGGTCAAATGGTAGCTTCTGCAGACATTATTAAAAAAATCGTTGCTGACGAGTCTATACATGGTGTTTTTGTTGGACTTATAGCTCAAGAAGTTTTTGAAAGATTACCAAATAAAGAAGAAGTTAAAGCTCGATTCCTTGCTATACTCAACGATTTGTACGAGAACGAAGTTAAATATACCGAAGAGTTGTATACTGTAGTAGGCCTAACAGCGGAAGTAAAAGAATATGTAAGGTACAATGGGAACAAAGCATTAATGAATTTAGGCTTCGAACCAATTTTTGAAGTAAAACAAGTGAATCCTATCGTATTAAACGGATTGAACACCGAAACAACTCAACATGATTTCTTCTCTAAAAAATCTACTAACTACGAAAAATCCATGGAAATCGTTCACCTGAAAGACGAAGATTTCAAAATGGATGCATTAGTTGAAATTTAGAAGATTATTCACTCCTAATAAAAAAGTCTCTTTGCCTATAGGCAAAGAGACTTTTTTATTAGCGATCACTCTCGAACAAACTAACAGCCCACATATCACATCAGTAAAAAACAGATTACACAATCGTTTGCTATCACTAAAAATTTACCAAATACAATAACAGACTCTTACTTTAGCAAACACAACTAAAAAGTAAAAAATGAAAAAAATGTTACTTGCACTGTTCTTATCAGGCACACTAAGCTATGGCACGGCTCAATCTGATGCAGATTTAAAGCTATTCGCGAATAAAGAACTAACAAAGCTTCACAAAAAGACTAAAAAACAAGATATTGCCCAAATATCCTCACCGACTTTAAAAGATGTAGCACAGCAATTAGCAAACAAATCATATCAATTACAAGATCGGTTTAAATCCTATGATAGTTATCTCGATCCTAGTATACTAGCAAATCAACAAAAAACGAACGCTTATTCACGCTACGAAAACCCGACAGGTATATATTTTTCAGAAGGAGATGAAGCAATAATATGGGTAGGGAAGAAAGCTCAAAAAGACATTAAACTAATAGTAACCAATTGGGATGATGAACATTTCAAGCAGAGCGAATACCCCCTTGAAGAAGGAATCAACAAGTTCATCATAACAAATAAAGGAAACAGTTATATTCAATATTTTACGTCTGACGGCCGCTCAACCCCTAAGGTCGATATACATATACTATCGGGGAAAGTAAATGGTGTATTTAATCTAGCAAAAGATAATAATACGGTATACAAAAAGCTCCTCGATAACAATCAAGGTAATATTTTAGATATTGTAGGTAAAAAAGTACACCTGGCCTATAGTAAAGCTTCCCTGAAAAAATTCAACCCTGAGCATGGCGTAGAACTGATACAACTTTATGACTCCATCATTAATATCCAACATGAACTTATGGGTTTAGTGAAATATCATAGGGAGCCTAAAAATCATATGTTTGGTCGTGTAATTTGGAAAGGCTTCATGCATGCAGATGGGATAGGCGCCGCTTTTCACGATAACACCATGAAAGACCTTGTTGACCCTAGTAGCCTTCGAAAAAACTCTTGGGGCGTCGCACATGAGTTTGGTCATGTTAACCAGGTTCGCCCAAATATGAAATGGGTTGGCACCACAGAAGTAACTAATAACATCTATTCTGTTTGGACACAGTACATATATAATAGCGAAAGCCCAAAACTAGAACGTGAAAGGTTAAAAGACTACGATGCCCCTATCGCTGGCGGACGTATTAGTGCGTACATGGAGTCGGCTTTCATAAATAAACAACCTTGGTTAACACAAGCCGGCCCAGATCGTTGGGACAGAGAGCGCCCTCGCGATTGGGGCGGTGATCACTTTGTTAAACTTGTGCCTCTTTGGCAACTACAGCTTTATTTCGCAGAAGCAGGTAAAGGTCATGCCTGGGGGAATAAGGACTTTTATGCAGATGTATTTATCAAAGCAATAGATAATCCTATAATAGATGCCGAACAAGATAGCTACTACCAACTAGAGTTTGTGAAAAATGCATGTGATGTATCAAAACTTGATTTAACAGATTTTTTTGAACACTCAGGCATATTGACACCAATTAATCTAATCGTAGACGATTATACAGTTGGTAGAATGAAAATAACTGAAGAAGAGATAAATCAAATAAAAAGATATGCTTCAAAATATCCAAAACCGAGCACTCCTGTACTGCATTACTTAACAGCTAACAGTGTAAAAAGCTACGAAAAACAACTACCTGTAACCGGTATAACCGGACAGGGTTTTGAAAAACAACCAAACCAATTAATTATCGATAATGATCGGTGGAAAAATGCAGTTGCTTTTGAAACGTACACAGGTAATAAACTCATTAAAATAGCTTTTAATGGACTGGGCTCTGACGATGCAAAAACGACAATAGTGCGAGTTCCTGAGGGGGCAACGTCCGTCAAAGCTGTAGGATGGGATGGGACTCGGCTGGATGTAATAAATCTATAAAAAACAGCGTTCTATAAACGTCTAAAACTATATATAGGAGAGTATTTGTCGTAAATACTCTCCTTTTTTATTACTCAACGAAATATCCTTTTACTTTCTTATGCATTGTATAAATTTTAGGATTTAAGCCATCATCAACCAAAATCGGACTAGACTCGTTATTCTCTATAATTGGATTACTAGCGTGTTTCGTCCAATTTAATAAATCACGTGAAAAAGCGATATTTGAATTCCAAAAAACAGGAGATCCCCCTTTATTCCAGTCAGGGTTCGAAGTCGCATGATAAAGCATATAATATACCCCTCCTTTCTTAAAGACTTGATTAGCTGCAATTGCGCCTTTATCATAATCCTCAGGTCCAGGTTGTAAAACAGGTTCATCTTTCAAGTTTTTCCAAACCAGTAAATCTTCTGATGTCGCTAGCCATACCGCTGAATCAATTTTTTCATAAAAAAGATACCATATATCCTCTTCAACAAAAACAGTTGGCGTTCCGTAAGGAGGCGTTATTGTATCTCCTTTTGTTGTAAGAATTGTCAAATCTCCCTTAGATTCCCATTGTAATCCATTCTCTGAAATCAAAAGATGCGCTTTATCATCTGCTCCTTCAGCAAACATATAATATCTATTATTGTGCTTCATAACAAAAACATCCTCTGTCCATTTATCTTTATAAATCGGATTATCAGCATATCTTTCCCATTTAATTCCATCTTCAGATGTAGCATATCCTAAAAACTTCAATTCTGAACTATCTGGATTATAGCCGGTATACCACATTTTATAAAGTCCTTCATCATAAATTATAAATCCTCTCTCCCTTATTTTAGCATCCCAGGTTGTCGAATCAGTCCCTGAAAATAGAATATTATCAGATACTGATATTAAATTTACTTCACCCTTTAACATATCCTTTTCTCCGTCAATATGAGCACAACCGGCAAGAACGACGCTTAACAGCAAAAATACAGTACGTTTAAAATATGTCATCTATATCAAAATGAATAATCTATTACTTAAAAACATAATCTTTCCTTACTCCATTTCAAGATCAAAAGCTTTTGCAATTTTTCTTGGAATATCTATATTTTCCATTTTATGGGAGAAATTATGAGCACCTTTTCCTATAGCATAGATAGGAATATATGAAGCGGTATGCCCCCCTGTTCCCCATGCTAGATTACTCACCTTATTAACTATGCGAACCGCTATCGCTGCAATTTTATCATCATTAGCATATAAACTTTTTTCGGTTTCATTTTTATGATCAATAAAACTTTTCTTATACGCTTGTTCTAATTCTTCCTCTTCTTCTTGGTCTACTTTAATTTTATCAAAAAGTCCGAGATAATCCTTTAAGAATAGCTTCACTTGCTGCCAACTAGCTTGTTCTTTAGATGCTCTTAATTCTCTAATTTTATAAGATAAGTTTTCTTTAGATATCGCCTGATCAGCCATAAACTGCGTATATAGCCCTGACCCTTTATATCCCAAACTCATTCCACCGGTCTCATGATCTGCAGTAACAACAATTAAAGTCTCCTCGGGGTGCTTCTTATAAAAATCATAGGCAACTTCCACTGAAGCATTAAAGTCCAGCACTTCGCGTACAACGGTTGCTCCGTCATTTGAGTGACAAGCCCAATCAATCTTACCTCCTTCTACCATAAGAAAAAAACCATCCTCATTATTATCACTTAATGATTCAATTGCGGCGGCCGTAATATCTCTTAATTTTAAATCATCCGTTTTTTGATCAATAGCAAACGCTAAAGAGCCCGCATCCGTGCCTCGCTCATTCATGTAGATTAACTTTCCAGATTTAGTATTTAACTTATTATAATCTTCTTTCCCATATAAAAGCTTATATCCTGCCTTTTCAAATTGAGGAAAAATAGATGGCATTTTATTGCCGTCAACATCTTCATCTGGTCTTTTAAAGCCCGATCCTCCAAAAAAGTCAAAATCAGATGCAATTAAATCCTGTGCAATTTCATAATACATACTTCTTGATGGACGATGCGCATAAAAAGCTGCTGGTGTTGCATGGTCAATACTAACACTTGTAACAATTCCGACTTTCATTCCTCCTCTTTTAGCAGCATACGCAATACTCGGTAGTGCGACAGTAGCAGAACTATCCATTCCCAAAACACCATTTTTAGTCTTCGCTCCCACGGCTAATGCCGTTCCGCCTGCGGCAGAGTCTGTAATATTATGAGATGAAGAATAAGACGTGGCAAAAGTGGCAAAAGGAAACGTCGAAAAAACTAACGGAAATACAGTATTCCTATCCTCTTGCTGGGCGAGAAATATTTCCGTTAAATTAACCTGATTCAAACCCATACCATCCCCAATCATATAAATGATATACTTAGGACTCTTAGCAAATGATGATAGTACTACAAAAACAGATAGTACTATACTACTCCATATTTTTTTCATTTCAGTTTATTATTATTTAGCATTAGATTAAAAACTCTAAAAACTTCTCTTTACAGAATTTACAATACTTTTATTTAATTGATAAGTTTATTTTTCCTTACACCACTCACATCTGTCTCCACACAAAAAAGGCTCCCACTCAAAGGATATTCTTCTAACTCTTTTTTCGACATTTCCTGCCTTGCAGTAGTGATAAACAAAGTTCTCATATCAGCACCTCCAAAACAACAGGCTGTAACATTGGGTGCCGGTACACTGATCTTTTCCAACAACTCTCCGTTATTAGGATTCCATTTACCAACAGAATATCCCCCATAATGCGCTATCCATAACATACCGTCTTCATCAATAGCCATTCCATCAGGTGCGCCCAGTTCTTCAGGTATACGCACTACATCACCGATTAGTTCTAGAGAAGCATTTTCCCCTTCAAAGCGATAAGCTTTTACTGTCTTCAGTGGCGAATCAATAAAATACATGGTCCGACCATCTTTGGACCACACCAAACCGTTTGCAATTGTTGTCTTCTCAATTTTTGGAACAAAGCCTTTTTCTGTTAACAGATATAAACTTCCTGCCCCTTCCTGAAAATGTAAATCCATTGTTCCAACCCACAGCCGTCCCTTGCTATCAACCCCGCCATCATTTGTTCTACTATTTGGTTTATCGATTTCCAAATCCTTTAATTTCGTTAATTGGCCAGTTTCCAAATCTATTCGGCCAATTCCCCCCTTCATAGCCACAACCAGCTGCTGTTTCGCTGTACTTTCTACCAATAAAGTAACGGGCTCTGCATATGCATATGAACGCATTTGAGCCTCAACTATACAATAGGTATAAACTTCATTTTTTAAAATATCCACCCAACATACAGTCTCTTCATCGGCCAACCATAAAGGACCTTCACCCAACATATCTTCTCCCTCGTATAAAACATTAATTTTTTTCATTATTTTAAACTTTATTTTTCTCTTTCTCTCTCCTAGCCATATAAAAATTTAAACCTATAAACGCCCCTATCAACACTAAGGGTAATTGTAAAGTTTTCATCAACACTTTTGGTCCTGCTATTGTTCTTGCTTCTTCTAAGGCTGTGTATTTTTCTATTCCAGCCCCCGCAATCAAATATTCATGTATATCTGCAAAAGATGGGAGTTCTTCTAAAATAATCGAATCATAATATTCACCCATAAACAATGTATATACAGTAACAGCGAACATTCCTGCTCCCGCCATAAGATTCATACCAAGAGCACCTGTTTTAGGAATATATTCTGCCGAAAAAGCTAACATCGTTGGCCATATATAACATACACCCAGCCCAAAAATAAAGGCAGCGACAAAAATCATATTACCACTTACATTCGCTAAAAGATATAAACCTATGGCAGCTACAACAGTAGAAATTAACAAGACTCTTTCAGGTTTTAAAACCTTCATAACAGGCGCTGCAACGGCCCTCCCAAAAGCCATAATACCAGTAGTTAATGTTAATATCAATATCGGATTATCCGTTACGTTTTTAAGAAGCACATCAATCCACTGTCCTGTAAAAAGTTCGGTAATTGCTGTTCCGAACATACACACTATCATAAACAAAAAAAGAGGTGACAAAATCGATTTATACATCTCTTTTGTAGAAATACCTGCTGATACCCTTTCGGTAACAGGAAAATCAAGCTTAATAAAATAATAGCCATAAAGTAAGGTCGGTAACACCATCGTTCCTACCTGCCATTGCCAATTCAAGCCTATTGCATTAAAAAGAACCACAATCAATGTCCCTATAAAAATTCCTCCAGGAAACCACAGGTGAAAATAGTTAAGCATAGTTGTTCTTTTTTCGGGATATAATGCTGTTACAAGCGGATTACAGGCTGCCTCAACCGAACCATTGGCTATACCGATCAATAATGTAGAAATAAATAAAGACCAATATCCAAGGGCGAAAATTGTCATCAGTATACCAACAATATGAAAAAAGAACGCCAGGATAACCATTCTTTTCATACCAATCATATCAACAACAAAACCACCAATAATTACGGCTAGAGGGAACCCCCAAAAAGCAGTAGCCGTTATCTGACTTAACTCTGCATTACTCAACTGAAAATCAGCGCCCAATTTATTAAGTACACCTGCTCTTATCCCAAAAGACAATGCTGTTACCAACAACGCCAAACAACTTGTTTGGAACAATTTCTTGCGCTGCAGAATAACGTTTACATACGTTTCCATATTAAATCCCTAATAGTTTATTGAATAAATCCCCCGCTCGGTCCACTTGGGCAAAATCATCAAACACCCGATCTGTTACAGGGATGATATGTTCTTGGATGAAACGCGCCCCCTCAGCTGCCCCCACTTCGGGATGTTTAAGTGCACATTCCCACTCTAAAACGGCCCATCCATCATAACCATAACTTGTTAGCTTACTAAAAATCGCTTTAAAGTCAACCTGACCATCACCCAATGAACGAAATCTCCCCGATCGGTCCACCCATTCCGAATACCCGCCATAAACCCCTTGCTTTCCTGAAGGGTTAAACTCAGCATCTTTAACATGAAACATTTTGATCCGTTCATGATAATGATCAATAAAACTTAAGTAATCCATACATTGCAAAAAAAAATGTGAAGGATCATAAAGTATATTAACACGCGGGTGCTGATCTAGCTTATCCAAAAAACGTTCAAAAGTCACCCCATCATGCAGATCCTCTCCTGGATGTAGTTCATAACAGAGGTCGACCCCACACTCATCAAACTGATCTAAAATAGGTCGCCATCGTTTCGCCAATTCCTCAAAGCCGGCTTCTACCAATCCCTTTGGCCGTTGTGGCCAAGGATATACAGTGTGCCATAACAAAGCTCCACTAAACGAACCACAGGCCTTCAATCCAAGATTTTTAGAGGCTTGTGCAGCATAAACCATATGTTCATAAGCCCATTCCTGTCTTGCCTTAAAGTTTTTTTGAACAGAAGAAGGTGCAAAACCATCAAACAGAAAGTCATAAGCCGGGTGCACCGCAATAAGTTGACCGATCAGGTGTGTCGCCAACTCCGTTATTTCCAACCCTTGATCACGTACAACTCCCCGTATTTCATCCGCATAATCTTTACTCTCTGCTGCTAACCTTAAATCTATACATCGTTTATCCCATGCAGGTATCTGAACACCTTTATAGCCTAAACCTTTTGCCCATTTACATATAGATTTCAAATTATTGAATGGTTCTTCATCCGTTAAAAACTGCCCCAGTAAAATAGCTGGTCCTTGAATCGTTTTCATAATCAAAATTTATTTTCAATTAACTCCTCTACCTATTTCCTCCATTCCATCAATGCGACATTTAGCACCTCTTCCACTCTTCTCTTCGCCCCTGATAAATAGACCATACCATGCCCTGGCAACATATAGTCCATCTCCAAATCAACCATTTTCAATAAACTGCCCAGATAATTCTCCCGACAAAAATCTATCGAACCTGACCAACCAAAATCGCCACTTAACTTTGTCCCTATTACATCGCCGCTAATCACAATTCTTTTGCCGCCCAACGTAAAAGAAAAAACGGTACATCCCATACTGTGTCCTGGCATAAGGCGCGCTTCAACCTCCAAGCCAAGAACAGATACTTTCTCACCATCGGCTATAATACGGTCTACCTTAAATGGTGTAAACTTTTTATGATACAGATAAGTACAGCAACGGTTGTCTCCCGCCAGTACCGCTTCAGCAGTTTCTTTTCCTGAAATAAACTCTACTCCGTTCTTTTTTAACAAATATCCGCCACCTGCATGATCAAAATGAGCGTGTGTCAGAAAACAATACTTTATATCTTCCGGACACATACCCCAATAACGAATATTAGCATAAAGCTGCTCCATAGTATCTCCACAACCGGCATCAAAAAGAATAAGACCTTTCTCGGTTTTTACGAGATAAGCATTACAGTCATTCCATATCGCTCCCTCTACATCCGTAGTTAACCCCACTAGATCGCCACTAACCTGATATATTTGATGTAATAATTGCATACTACCTTCTATAAGTTTCTAAAAAAAGGTCATACTCTTTTAACTCATAAGGTGGACATCCCCCTTTCTTGCAGGCTATAAATGCTCCCATCATCGACGCTCTATATAAAGCGACTTTTAAAGGTTCTTTTTTCAGGTGCTGTCGTAAAAAGCCTGCTAAAAAAGCATCTCCGCAGCCAATTGTATCAACTACATCTACAGACACACCTACTATATCAATACGGTCAGTTACTGTATAAAATGATGCGCCTTCTGCGCCTCTAGTGATAATTACCTGTGGTATTTCAAAATGCGACATCAAAAACCGCATCTTTTCTTCTTCATTAGTATGAAGAAGCTCTGTTCGGAAAATCCGGATTACTTCAATAAGCTCCTCTTCATTTATTTTTAATAAGTCAGTATATTGTAATAGCATTCTTAAATGCTCCTCATTATAAAAATTCCCCCGAAGGTTTATATCAAATACCTTAAAGCAATTTGTCTTAAGCAATTCAAATAAGGTATTTCGAGTTACTTTATTCCGACACGACAAACTTCCAAAAACAAGACAATCATCTACACCAAGAATATCAGTCAGCTCATCATCCTTTTCTATGTAATCCCACGCCACTGGCTCTAAAATATCATAAACAACATTCTCTTTATTTGAAGTATCAGCGCGTACCCTTCCTGTCGAATAGTTTTCATTCCGCTGGACAAACCTCGTCTTTATAGACCAACCTCTAAGTAGATCCCACATACGATCACCTTCCTCATCCAATCCCAAACTACTAATGGTATAAACGTCCATACGCTCATCTTTGGCTAGATGATAAGATACATTAAGTGGTGCACCTCCCGGCAGATCCTCTTGATTCACTTCATCCCACAATACTTCTCCAAAACAAAAAACACGACAATCTTTATTCCACATACAAACTAGTTTACAACCAATATTCTTTTATTTTTCTATTCACAAACGTGACACTCCTCTCCAACTGATCCATTCCTTCGACCCCATCTTCAATGCTTATCCAACTATCAAAACCTACAGCTTTTAGTATTGAAAATATACGATCATAATCATTCAGTCCCTTCCCGATCTCCCCATGCCGCAGCACCGAAGCATAGCCTTCACTATTATCTTCCATCCTTCGCAAATCTTCGATAGTTCCGTTTACCAAAAACCTATCACTCGCATGCATTGTTTTCACCCTATGCTTCACACGTACCAACAAATCCAAGGGATCTTCTCCCGCTAAAAAAGTATTACTGGGATCATAATTTACACCGAAATAAGGATCATCAATCTGATCTACAATCTGACAGAAAACAGCTGATTTTTGAGCAAACTCAGGAAACTTCCAAAAGTCATCTTTATAATGATTTTCTAAGATTAACGTTACATCCAAAGTTCGTGCATAATCCAAACATTCGTATATCGAGTCTACTGTTAAATTCACACCGTCAGCAATAGATAGCTCAGGTCTTCTTTGTCCAGAAAGCACTCGACAATAGCTCCCACCCAAGGCATGGGTCATATCAATCCATTCTTTTTGCTTAGCTACTTGTGATGCTCTAAAAGCACGATCCGGATGCGTAAAATCAGGCGAACAGCACATCATCGGTATTTCCAACCCTAAGTCATTTACCTTCTTTCGGAAACCGGACCATCGCCTCCAGTCCTTCATTTCCAAAAAACCGGCATACCATTCTAAACCATCAACTTCAAGCTTAGAAGCTTTATCAATCCATTCATTAAGTGTCATTTCCCCAGTCACACATAGCTCTTTCATAAAAGCTTTCGGGAATACTGCTAATCGAGGCATATTCAATCTGTATTTAAAGCGTCTAAATTCTTTTCTGGATTCCTTCCTATGATAGGGTGCTGCTCCAATTCGATTGCTTGCCCACTAACAGGTCCTAATAAGTCTGAGAGCCAAAACACTACTGAATTGGCAACCTCAGCAGGTTCTAATAGACGTCTTGCTGGGGCATACATCGGCGAAATCAACTTATACCAATCCTCCGGAAGACCGTGCCCAACTTTCCTTTCCTGTTCTTTTTCCGTCAGCACCCATCCTACATTTAACTGATTGACTCGCACGCCAAAATCTCTATGCACACTATCTCCGACATTCCTCGTCAGCGTCATTAATGCTCCCTTAGAGATACTGTAAGCCAATAAGCTTGGCTCTCCAGCATAAGCATTAACAGAGCCAATATTAACCACAGCGCCTTTTGTTTTGGTCAGATACGGCAATGCAGACTGTATCATAGCAAAAGGAGCCAATGAATTCACTTCTAACACCTCGCGAAGCAGATCCAATGTTGTATCCTCTACATCGGACGAAACTACATAAGCAGCATTATTCACCACGCCATTGATTTTTCCAAATCTTTTAATAGTAGCTTCTATCAACTTCTGCGCAAAATTTTCTTGTATAACATCTCCTACATAGGGTTCTACACGATTTCCTCCATTTAAAAAAGCTAATGCTTCTTGTAAATTCCGTTCACTCCTTCCATGTAACATCACCTTTGCCCCTGCGTTTAAGGATGCTTTAGCTATAGCCAAGCCTATTCCGCCAAAAGCTCCTGTTACGATAATTACCTTATCCTTTAATATATTTCCCTGCATAATCTGCTATTTAAAACAATTTATTCTGGCCTCAGTACACTTTTGATAACTTCACCGTTTTTCATTTTAAGAAAGGCTTCTTCCCATTCTTCTAAAGGCCATACCCCACCTATTAATTTACTGACATCTAGCCGGCCCGTTGCCAGTAAACGGATTACTTTCTCCCACACCGGCCAATTATGGCTGAAGCTTCCTTGTAATCTCACATTTTTCTGGACAATTGGATCTAGCGAAAACCCCATAGGTTGCGGCCCCCAACCTACTTTGATGATTTGCCCATTTGGCCTGACCCAATTCATCGCGTTCTGTAATGTTATACTAATCCCGGCAGTATCAATAACGCAATCTACCCCCATCCCGTCCAGTTCTTTCGCCCAATTTCCGGCATCTCCTACAATAGCTGTCAATCCATATTCTCTCGCTGTTTGCAGCCGAGCTACGTCACTATCTAAACCAACAATAGCAACCTCAGCACCACAAAGTTGTGCAACCAAGCCGCAGAGCATTCCTATTGTTCCTGGGCCTATAACGATTACCCTATCTCCTGGCTTTATAGCAGCGTTGTTTACCACGGCATTATACGCCACACTACAAGGCTCAGTAAGACAAGCGATTTCAAAACTGAGTTGATCAGGGATGCTGTGCAGACAACGGGCAGGCACACACACATATTTAGTCATCGCTCCATTCACACCGTAACCAAACCCCTTTCTTGTTGGGTCTAAATTATAAAGTCCTACTTTTGACAAAGGATTATTCATATCGATAATAGCGGCTGTCTCACTTACTACACGATCTCCTTTTTTCCAGTTCTTTACGTTAGAACCGACCTCATGGACGACGCCTGAAAACTCATGTCCCAATACAACGGGGTAATTAACTGGCCAGCTATGGCTGGATGTCCACTGATGAAGATCACTACCGCACACACCAACATTACGAACCTCCATAATTACGGCATCAGCATCAGTAAGCAACGGTTTAGACAATTTCCTTAACTCAACAGAGCCTTTCTTGGCATCATAATTTACGACTGATAAAAACTCCATGGCTGTTTAAATTTCTTATTAACTTCTTGTGCATGTATACTAGCACATATTCTTTTCAATACACTGGTTAAATCTCTGCTGTCAGATGTCTTAAAAGAGTCCGCATCAATTGTCAAAGGTGCGCCCAACACCACTAAAGGTGCCCCGAATTGCGGACAAGATATTGCCTGTTCTATGGATAAGCCACCAACAGCCTGTACAGGAATACCGACTGCATTTACAATATCGGCTAACTGATCTAATGGACTTGGACAAGGCTGTCCTTGAGCGACTAAACCTCTACGTTCATCATAGCCTATATGATGAATTATATAATCACAGCCCAGATCTTCAAGCATCTTGGCCCCATCAACCATATTATCACAACCCAGGTTATCTCCCATGACCTTAACACCAAAGTCACGTCCTGCTTGCACGACACATTTTATTGTTTCAGGATGTGCCCTTGCCATAACAACCACATGTGTCGCCCCCGCCTTAGCCATCATCTCTGCTTCCAAATAGCCACCATCCATCGTCTTTAAATCGACGACCAATGGAGTCTTCGGAAATTCTTGACGAAGCCTCCGAACACCGTGTAAGCCCTCTGCCAACACAAGAGGCGTACCTACTTCAAGCCAGTCTACCCCTGCTTTAAGTGCTAGATGAGAGGTTTCTAAGGCTTCTTCTATATTTGTTAGATCTAAAGATATTTGAACAATTGGCTTCATTAATTTATATTGGTTTACTTAATCTAAAATTTTAACTTGAATATCTTTATACATCACTTTGGAGTTGGGGTCATGCGCCTGTATTGCAAATGTCCCTGAATCAATATACCTTCCGAAATGATCGTCTTTTCTAACCAGTTTAGCTCTATCCTCCTGCTGCGTATAAACAACAACTGTCTTGCCATCTACTTTAACAACGACATTATTATCAACTACTTTTATATACAGCTCAAACCATTTTCCATCTACAGCATATTTATCTGCTATATCTACCACATTATAAAGACTCCCCGTACGAATGGCATCTTTATGTGAGTTATTCACCTGCACCTCATAACCATAATTTGGATATCCCTTTTCCTGAAAACGTGTATGAAAATAAACCCCAGAGTTGGCGTTTTCAAATGTATTGACCTGTGCCTTAAACTCAAAATTCTTAAACTGGTGATTCGCCACATTACCTACATAATACAAATGAGACCTTGGTCCATCATGAATGATACATCCATTTTCAACCCTGAATGACGACTGACTCTCACTTGCTTGCCAGCCGCTGAGCGTTTTCCCGTCAAACAAAGATATCCATCCGTCCTGCTGTGCGGACACTCCTACATATAAAGCCACAAGAACAAGGGTTATGTAAACCCGTAATATTTTAATTCTCATATTTAAATATTTACAAAGATCCCCAACCTGCCCTATACTCTCTCTTTACAAATTCATTGGCTTCGTCATAATTCGTAATCTTCATGTTTGCACTGTCCCAACGAAGTACTTTATTACTACCTGGATAGTCAAAGCCTTTTCCGTTAGCCCGTGGTTTAGGAATGTCTGCCACTCGAATCGCTAAGTTTGCCATCAGAATAGTTTCTGTTAATGGTCCGGCAAGCTCAAAAGGTGCACTTAATTTAGCCTTCCCATATCCGGCTATCGCTCCTTCAACCCACTGCGCATAATGTCCATTTGCTCCTCCTTTAACCCGCTCATAACGTTGAGGAACTGTAACCTCATTTGTTCGTGATACAGGAATAAGACGAGGATTCGCAGCATACTCACTGGCCATCATCTTGCCTTTAGTACCGACAAATAGAATTCCACTATTACCATCTCCCATAATCTCTTCTATTTCCAAATCATCAGGTCTTGCTGGTTTAATCCCTCCATCCATCCAATGTAATTTAACATCACCTTGAGTACGGCTTGTTTTTGGAAAAGTAAGCGTTGCATAACCCGATGGAGGACAACTATCCTTGAAATACCCCCGTTTACCAAAATCAGTAAACACACTCCCTACGGTAGCCTGCACATCTGTGGGATACTTCAGATCTAAAACTGAGAATGGAGCTTCTAGCAGGTGACAACCTAAATCGCCCAGTGCACCCGTTCCATAATCCCACCAACCTCGCCAACTACCCGGAATAAGCCCGTCAACATAATCTTTATACGGTGCCGTCCCCAACCATAGATCCCAATGCAACCCTGTTGGAATCACTTTCGCTTTTTCTGGCCAAGGAATTCCCTGAGGCCATACCGGCCGATTCGTCCATGTGTATACTGTATGTACATCTCCGATTACACCAGCGTCGTACCATTCTCTAAGCTGCCGAACACCATCTCCAGAGGCACCTTGATTTCCCATTTGCGTAACTACCTTATACTTTTCTGCCGCTTCTGTCAACTTGCGGGCTTCATAAATATCATGGGTCATTGGCTTCTGCACATAAACGTGCTTCCCTAGCTGCATCGCAGCCATAGCAATAACAGCATGGCTATGGTCTGGTGTCGATACGGATACCGCATCAAAATGTTTGGATTCTTTTTCAAACATTTCACGCCAATCATGATAATACTTTGCTTTAGGGTATTTTTCTCTAGAATCCTTCGCCATACGATCATCGACGTCACATAAATAAGCTATATCCGCCTTTCCACTATCGTGAAAACTATTCAGATCACTCTTCCCCTTCCCTCCTACACCAACGCCTGCTACGACTAACTTATCACTTGGTGCTGTAAAACCTTTACCTCCCAAAACATGTCTAGGCACTATACTGATTCCGGCTAAAGCGATACCTGCTTTGCCAATAAAGTCTCTTCTTGATTGGTTTTTGATGTTTTTACTCATAATATTTAACAGTTTATATTAAAGAATACTCGCGTTTATATTAGCGTCCGGCACTTAACATCATTGAATATCAAATGCCTCCCCTCCATGCCACATATGTATATTTAATAAATAGGTTTAATTACAAGTCTAAAGTTCAATGTTTTAGGTGGATAGATTTTACATCAACTTAGCTTATTATTATAGGATATTAGCATTATTCGACATATTGAATCATCTGAACAATTGTGAAAAATAATACTAAGCATAGCCTACAATAAAAAAAGAGCTTCTTAAAATATTAGGAAGCTCTTTCAAAGGTTATACAAGAAAATAAAATCACAAACCCAAGAGTTTTTTATTCATCCCCACCTTTCTCTCCATATAAGGCCTCTTAAATCAACTATTTAATCGAGTAAAACCTCCATCAATAGCATAGTCACAACCTGTCAAAAAAGAAGCTTCATCAGAAGCAAGATATAATGCTAAAAAGGCGATTTCCTCTGGTTTAGCCATACGTCCTATAGGTTGCGTAGCTGATAGCTTTAAAAACATTTCCTCTTCCTTACCTGGATAATTACGCTTAATATAGTCATCTACAAAAGGTGTATGCACTCGCCCTGGTGAAATACAATTACAGCGTATACCATAATTAATATAATCTTTAGCAATGGATAAGGTCATTGCAACAACAGCGCCTTTCCCCGTGCTATAGGCGAAACGATCGGCTAGACCTACACTTGCTGCAACAGAAGCCATATTCAGAATCACCCCTCCCTTGCTTTTCATATGGACAATCACAGCTTTTGCAACCTGAAACATACCTTTCACATTAATTTCATAAATTTTATCCAAATCATTTTCTGTTGTTTGTTCCAAAGTGCCAATATGAGAAACCCCTGCATTGTTAACAACGATATCCAACTGATCAGACTCTTTCATAACTTGATTAATCGCACTTTCCACTTCAGATTGAATCGCTACATTACAAGGAATTGATATAACTGTTCCCTTCCCTCCTTTTTCAGCTCGATTATCGTCTTTACCTGTCGTTAAATCCAATACATATACACTAGCCCCTCTTGATACAAATAAATCAACAATAGCTTTACCAATACCACTTTGCCCTCCGGTGACAAGTGCGGTTTTCCCTTTCAAAGAAAAAATATGTTCCATAGTTCTAAAATATCTTAAGGTGCTGGGCTTACAGCTGTCCAGCCTCCGTCAACAACCAGCGTCTGCCCGTTTATATGTCTTCCACTATCACTAAGCAAAAATAAAGCTGCTGCTGCTATATCACTTGGAGAAGCGGCTCTTCCCATGGGTGTGATTTTCGCCCATATATCTTCATAATTGGGATCCTCTATGGTTCTTTCGGTCAGTGTCGCTCCAGGCGCTACGGTATTGACATTGATTCCGTAAGGTGACAGTTCTAAAACTAAATGCTTCGCTAAAACCTCTAATGCCGCCTTTGACATACCATAAGCGGCTAGATCCTTATGAGCTCTATGTCCAGTTACGGAGGAGGTAAACAAAACAGAGCCCCCTTTTCCCTGCTTGATCATTTCTTTTGCTGCTGCTTGAACAAGAAAGAAAGACCCACTTAAATTGACATCCATCACCTTATTGAAACTCTCTCGTGTATATGTTAAAAAATCATGAAAAAGTGTGATACCTGCATTGGCAACAACCAAATCAAGTGAACCCGTTTCGTTTAGCGCTCTTTGAACAATCAGATCAATTACCAAAGAATCAGATGCATTACCAGAACAACCAAAGCAAGCACCAATCTTACTTATTTCTGACACGGCCTCTTTCGTTAGGTCTTCATCAAGATCGTTTAATATCACTACTGCCCCTTCTAATGCTAATTGTCGGGCCATTTCCAACCCAATACCTTGACCAGCACCTGTTACAATAGCAGTTTTATTTACAAATCTTTTACTCATATGTATAAAATTATCTTCGATGAGCTCGAAGGCTCAGTTTGTTTTTCAATGCTCATATCGAATCACCAAAGTATTGTCATCCCTGTTTGTGCAGTCAGTACTACATAGATATTTCATACTATCTTATGCCTTATAAACAGTTAATGAGAATCTCTTGATACTTTACTACCTGATCCACCTCTTAGAAAGTCAAAGTCCGCCCCTAAGTGTGCTTGCTCCACATGATCAACATATAACTTAGTATAACCTCGATCAAAAGTATTTACCGCTAACTTCATGCTATCACGGCGTTTGCTAAGTTCTTCTTCCTCGACTAACAGCTCTAGGCGGCGTGCTGCCACATCCAAACTGATTAAATCGCCTTCAGCGACCAACGCCAATGTCCCTCCTGCTGCTGCTTCTGGCGAAACATGTAGAACCACAGTTCCAAAGCCCGTACCACTCATTCGCCCATCTGAAATACGAACCATATCTGTCACACCTTGATCTAATAACTTCTTCGGGATCCCCATATTTCCAACCTCGGGCATTCCAGGATAGCCTTTTGGCCCAACATTCTTAAGCACAAGCACAGAGCTTTCATCAACCTCGAGATGAGGGTCATCGATCCTTTTTCTATAATCTTCAATATCTTCAAAAACAACTGCTTTACCCGTATGTTGCATTAGTTTTATAGAAGCTGCTGATGGTTTCAAAACAGCTCCTTTCTCACATAGATTTCCCTTTAAGATAACAATACCCGACAGCGTATTGAAAGGTTCATCAGCCGTAGAGACTACAGCATTATTTAAGCTTTTACGGTTTTCTATATTCTCACCTAAGGTCTTACCGTTAACTGTCAATACATCAAGATGTAGGTATTTCTTAATAGCATCCATCACTACAGGTATTCCTCCCGCATAATATAGATCCTCCATAAAATACTGACCAGAGGGCTGTAAGTTTGCCACTAAAGGGACGTCTCTTGATAAGATATCGAAGTCCTCCAAGTCAAGTTCTACACCGATACGACCAGCAATAGCCATAAGGTGAATGGCAAAATTTGTCGAACCCCCAATCGCAGCATTAACCCGAATGGCATTCTCAAATGCCTCTCGCTTTAAAATATCAGATAGTTTAACATCGTCTAGAACCATCTCAACGATTCGACGACCCGAAAGTTGAGCCAGCACCTTCCGATGCGCATCAACTGCTGGAATAGCAGCGTTACCAGGTAGCGAGAGTCCTAGAGCTTCTACCATACTAGCCATAGATGATGCCGTTCCCATGACCGCACAATGCCCGCTACTTCTGCACATACCTGCTTCCGCCAGATTCATTTCTTCTTCGGAGAGCAGTCCTTTTCTAGCATCTTCAGAGAAACGCCATAAATCACTCGTACCAATATCTTTCCCATTAAATTTACCTGTCAACATAGGCCCCCCAGAGACTACCATCGTCGGTATATCAACACTACACGCGCCCATCACCAACGAAGGCGTTGTTTTGTCACAACCACATAATAAGATCACTCCATCAAGCGGATTAGCTCGTATAGACTCCTCAACATCCATACTAGCCAAGTTTCTAAACAGCATAGTCGTTGGCTTCATCAATGTTTCGCCAAGGGACATCACGGGAAATTCTAAAGGGAAACCTCCAGCTTCGATAACGCCACGCTTAACGGACTCGGCAAGGTCTCGGAAGTGAGCATTACAAGGAGTTAACTCTGACCACGTATTACAGATGCCAATAACAGGCTTATTCTTAAACATGTCGGCGGGTATCCCTTGATTCTTCATCCATGCTCTATAGATAAAACCATCCTTGCCTTTCCTCTCAAACCATTCACTACTTCTTAGCTTCATAAAAATAAGGTTTAATAAGTTTATATTTTATTGGGCCACCTACAGGAACTATTCTTTAAAAGAACCTAAAAGCTATCGCTTACTATCTGTTTTTTAATTGGTGTAATAACAAGATCCCGTCTTTCAGATCACTAAAATTATCATCCCAATCGTGTTCGCATTCGACAAAAATAAATCCTTCGTATTCTTGTCTATAGAGTTCGTCCATTACTGCGCTATAGTCAATTACACCATCGCCCATTCTGACATCTTCGGCTTCAATATTACCAAATGTGTCCAAATCTTTTGCATGAACACTCACGATATGTCCCTCTAACTTTTGTAAGCATTCGACAGGATCAAGTCCACTTCTAACCCAATGACCTAAGTCTGCACACACCTTAAAGTTATCCCTACCATCTAATGCGTGTAAAACCGAATCGGGATGCCAAAAACGACTATGCCCTTTTGCATGCTCGTGTATGGCTAATTTCATAGCATACTTCCCTGCCAAATCGTTGAGCTCATCCCAAAGTTCTGGCTCAGGCTCCCCAACTAAAAATTGCATACCTAGCTGTTGCCCCTTCTTAAACAAAGCTTCCCAATCTGCGAGCGTTTTCCCATCTGCATACATCGAAACCATCTCCATCTGATTCCTGTTCAACATGCTGTGTACCTTTTCAATTTCACTATCATTAAGTTCTGAAACAGCTCTGTCTCCAAACTCACCTCCTATACGATGAAAGAAAAAACCTTCTATATAATTAACACCCGTAAGCTTCGCTTTCTCCACAGCTTCATCTAAGGAAAACCTATTAAACGAGTACAAAGCGACACCAATTTTAGGGCTCTTCGCATCATCTTTTTGAAAGCCACAGGAAGCAAAAAACAATCCTATACACACTGATAACACTACAATCCAAAAATATCTTAACTTCATCTCACTAATTATTTATTCTAAACAACTGTATCGATCGAACATCCATAAAGTGGCCTTTATCATTACTATTAGTTGGCACAACGATAACCTTGTGATTTCCTGCAGGCAAAGACACCTCCCCTATTTTTTCACGTCGAAAAGTCTCCCATGAACCTGA
Organism: Sphingobacterium sp. UT-1RO-CII-1; assembly: GCF_026711005.1. GTDB lineage: Bacteria > Bacteroidota > Bacteroidia > Sphingobacteriales > Sphingobacteriaceae > Sphingobacterium. Next base: position 490,944 of record NZ_JAPPVJ010000001.1, read on the forward strand.
TGTCTGAATTTTATGCACAATTTTATTCCCGCCAATATGAACACTCACCTCTTTACCAGCCTCTTCATCCGATATAGACCACTCTAACATCACCTTATAGCTTGCGGACTCAGGAACACTAATATTCCATACAACGGAATCCTGACTTGTCCACCACCCATAGGCTTTCCAGTCGGGCATATACTCAATTTTTGGTCCATAGCCCCTTCCTAATGAAGCCTTCAGGTTTAGAGTACCTGCCACATTCTCTATTACAGGTAAAGGATCGGACTTTACTAAACGGCCATTAGTTCGTGTCGTTTCTACATAGCGTGCGACCTCTCCAACAGGCGCAGCCCATATGTCTGAATTATCATTGATATAAGTACATAACTTCTCTAAAAAATCTAATCTTGTCGTTTGACCATTTTTTTGAGGTCCAGTATCATGCCCAACTAAAACAAGCCATAAATTGTTGTCACGCGCATAATTAATCATGGGCATGATATCCTCAAAAGCTATGTCATCCATTTTTATTCCATTAACCTCTGCTAAATCTGCATAAAGAGGATCAACAGGGGCTTCATTCAACCAACCGCGCCCGGCAGTAAACAACTCTGCTATTAGAGGTACATAACTTTTTTTACCCTCTCCCTTCCCCACAAAAGTTTGTCCACAGGTATAAGCAAAGCTAACAGGAGTTACGCCTAATAAGTCCTTAATCTGTCTATTAGCATCAGTTAACTCTTTCCTCATACTGGTCAATGTATAAGACTCTAAAGAATTACTTCTCGACCATATAAAGTTCTCACTACACGGATGCACCAGTGTGTGATTTCCCATTTCATGTCCTTTTGCAACCGCATCTTTCCACCCAGAAAGATTCTTTTCTACAATAGACGGATGCACATAAAATGTTGCCTGTATGCCATGCTTATTAAAAAGAGGAATACCATGTTCTAGATTTGACAACCTTGAGTCATCAAAAGACAAACTAATTGCAAATTTTTTACCTTCAGGCCAAGGAAACTTTTCCTGACCTATCAATAAATTAGAAGATAAAAGGAGTAACCATACAACTGATATCCGTAATATCATAACATCAAACACATGAAAAAACAAATTCATAATCAATCTTTATAAAATACCACAAATTACCAAGCTCTTTCTGTTGCACATCCATCATATCTTCCTGGCACTAAATTAAACTTCATGAAAACCGATGTGCCAACTTCAGAGCTCGAAAATGCTGAAACAATCAGCTTTTTATACCTGACATAAAATTCATGCTTCTCTGATTCTAGTATTTGGGTCGCTGACATCCATTCGTCAACAGAACTTTTCGCAAAATTCCCACCCAATTCTTCATAATAAAAAGAACGCAAACTCTTTAAATACCCCACATTTTCCTTTTGCTCTTCATCACTTAAACAATCATTATGAATCAGAACAATAAAAGAACCGACATCAGCCTCCCTCCCTCCAGGTGTATCTGTAGCAGGGATAATGATCTCAGCTAACTCATTCAAAAAAAATGCATCCTCAGCTGTAAGCAAAAACCCCTCATTGCTATCGTTGTTTTGCGTACAAGACACTGTAGAAATCAACCCTCCAACATTTAACGTAGCAAGTCCTAAAAACCACGTATTCAACTCAATAAATTTCCTGCGCTCCATAATTATAAGTTTAGTTTTTTCATTTCACTGACAGCATAGTCCACTGCTCTAGCTGTTAATGCCATATAAGTTATTGAAGGTCCAGGAGTAGTACCTGACGAACTCATAGCTGCAGCATCTGTTATAAACACATTAGGCACCTCATGCATTTGATTCCATTTATTCAGAACTGATGTTTTGGGATCTCGGCCCATCCTTGCTGTACCCGATTCATGGATACATTCTCCAGGAAGCTTCTCATTCAGATATGTACTTACATTTTTCAATCCTCCCGCCTCCAAAATTTCAGCTGCTGCGACCTGCATATCCGCTAACATTGCATACTCATTTTCCCTAAACTCACAATTAATATTAATAATGGGCATACCGAAGCGATCTTTCTTGTCTCTATCAAGAAAAATATGATTTTCATTATAAGGTAAATGTTCTCCAAAACCAGTAATGCCCATTGACCAATTTTCTGAAGGGTCTAGCAACGCTTCTTTAAAACCTCTTCCAAATCCAGAAGACGCACCTTTTCTCCATCTACCCGCTCCCCCCTGAAAAGTATAGCCTCTCAAGAAGTCTTTATGTTTAGTCGCTTCGTTTAAGTTTCTAAATCGCGGAACAAAGATCCCTGTTGGTCGATTGCCGAAAGTAAATTTATCCTCAAAGCCCTCAAAATGTCCCGAAGCACCTCCACCGTAGGGCATATCCATCAAATTTCTCCCGATTTGTCCACTAGTATTGCCGAGTCCTTCGGGGAAAGCCTCTGAAATTGAATTTAATAATATTGCAGCGGTATTAATAGCAGAAGAATTCAAGAAAATAATATTTGCAAAAAACTCTTCCGAAACCAACGTTTCTGTATCCACAATTCGTACACCTATAGCCTTTTTTTTCTCTTTATCATATAGTATTTCCTGCACCATAGAGTAAGGCCTTAACGTCATGTTACCCGTTGCTGCTGCAGCAGGCAAAGTTGCTGCATTACTAGAAAAATACCCCCCTAATGAACAAGCATGCCCTGAATCACAACTCCCCTTATATTGACATGGACCACGGCTACCAATCTTTTGCGTTAGGTTTGCAGAACGGCCATGAATAATCATTCTTCCGTCAGCAAACTTTCCCTTTATACGCTTCGCAACTTCGGCTTCTACACAGTTCATAGGCATTGGTGGAAGAAAATTACCATCTGGCAAGTGGGGAAGCCCTTCTTTTGTTCCCGTTATTCCCACAAAAGACTCCACATAACTATACCAGGGCGCAATATCTTCATAACGAATAGGCCAGTCTACTCCATAACCATCCTTCAAATTAGCTTCAAAATCCCATTGACTTCTCCGGTAACTCTGTCTCCCCCAAATCAAACTTTTTCCACCAACTTGATTCCCCCTAACCCACTCAAAAGGTTTTACTTGCTCATAAGGCTGATCAGTATCTCGGATAAAATACTTTTGAGACCGTTCATTATAATTGTATACTTTACTTTGAATAGGATTATTTTCCCGAACTTCTCTTGTTACCCAACCCCGATAAGGTAACTCCCAAGGAGATTTAAGATCATCATAGTCGGCAACATGTCTCACGTCTCTACCCCGATCTAAGACAAGTGTTTTCAGTCCCTTCTCGCACAGCTCTTTGGCTGCCCAACCTCCACTTATACCTGTACCTATTACAATAGCATCATATGTGTATGTTTTCATCTGTTTATAATTATATGTGGGTTAATGTTTTATTTTCTACCAAGACTTCATGTTTCCATCAAAATAATCAATAACTGATTGTATTAATGTATCACCTGCCCCCATCTCAAACGGTGTCACTATTGTCTCGTATCCACCCTTGGGAATCTCTTCATCTGTCATCAGATAACCTAGCCAGCCGTTTGTATATCCATAATAAAAAGTATAGGGAAAAGGAGAACGGTCGCGGATTTCATTAGAAATCTCACAAAAAAGTTCTAGCGGGGCACTATACTGATTCCGACTAAAGCGATACCTGCTTTGCCAATAAAGTCTCTTCTTGATTGGTTTTTGATGTTTTTACTCATAATATTTAACAGTTTATATTAAAGAATACTCGCGTTTATATAAGCGTCCGGCACTTAATATCATTGAATATCAAATGCCTTCCCTCTATACCACATATGTATATTTAATAAATAGGTTTAATTACAAGTTTAAAGTTCAATGTTTTACGCGGGTAGATTTTACATCAACTTAGCTTATTATTATAGGATATTAGCATTATTCGACATATTAAATCATCTGAACAATTGTGAAAAATAATACTAAGCATAGCCTACAATAAAAAAGAGCTTCTTAAAATATTATTTAATAATAGAAACTAGACACATTTATAATAACGAAAAAGGAGCAACTTCATTCAGATGCTCCTTTAATTTCTTACCTATCCAAAGGCTGATAACTCCACAAATCTACCCCATTTCGGAAATATATTTTTTCATCTTTTCCCAATAGAATCAGGGAAGCGTTGTCCCTAATTTTTTCGAGTTTTTTAGCCACCGCATCAAAACTATAAAGGCGGTCTGCTAAAGTAAAATATATCAGACCATTCGGATGATAAACTCCCATTCCGTTTCTCCAGATATGACTAGGATACTTCGCATATTCATACACCTTCAAAGTATATAGAACTTCCCTTCTATCAATATCATATTCAAATAATGTACCGTCTGCAAATCCCCAAACATTACCATTCGGTCCTCTAAAAAGCCCCGATATTGACCAATAATCCGATATACTATCTGTCCACAATACTTTTTTCAAATGAGGATCCCATTCAAAAATCTTGCCTTTCTTTTCTGTCGGGTATATACCTAGACCACCGGAAATAGACGTACCTCCAATTATTTTCCCCTCATTATTAAGAAGTGATACGATAGACTGGTTATGAATAATATTTTGAAAAATTTCTACAGAGTCATTAATAGTATTTAAATGAGTAATAGCACCTCCCAACTTTCCATATGGAGGCACCGTACCAAATAGGACCTCCTTGTTTTTTTTACGAATAGCAAGAGCGAATGGCCTATCTTGACCAGAAATCTCTCCGATAAACTTAGGATTCTCCTTCCCGATCTCCCAAGGCTTATTGACATCATACGAGTACATCCGTGCTTTGGTATATATTCCAAAGTACATCTTTCCATCCATAGCGGTCATACCTTCTGTTTGATGCAAGCCTGGATATTCTTTATGTTCGTGGGTATAGGGATCAAAAGTACCGTGTTGACCAGCAAGATATCCAGCACTCCAAATTTTATCGTCTGGCCCCCAGAAGATAGATTGTATTAAAATAGGTGAGTTTGGAACATCCAACTCTTTCACGGCTGCAGTTCTCTGATCTACATCAACCAAATATACATTCTTACTGTTAGTAAATACCCGATATTTCCCTGGTCCTACCCATTCGCCGGCTTTACCTACTCCCTTGATCTTTACTAATTCAACAGGTTCAAGATTAGAATCTTCAAAGTCGAGTTCGAATACTCTTGATCTAGCTGTATAATAAACCTTATTGGTATGAGGAGCTTTGACAATTGACTTTATATCAATAGCTGGCAACTTTAAAACTATTTGATCTTTTTGAATACTATATACAAAAGACTTTATCGTCTTATTGCTATTTATGAAACCAAAGATCAAATCATCACCATTAACATCATAAACTATTTCCAAATCATAGACAAACTCTTCTAAATCCTCTTCATCTATAAGTAGACTAACCTTTTCTTGTGAAGCAGGGTCAAGCTTAATAAACTTCGCATTAGATCCAGTACCAGCATATATATGTTTATCTTTCTTATTAAAAATCAGACTTCTTGTATATTTTTCTCCAGTGTAAATAGGACCGTTGGAGACTTCGGTAAACCCATCATTTGGCCCATACTTAAACACAAGTGCATCTGGATAAGTTCCACCATATATTTCACCATCTATTCCCGGATGCAAATCCCACACGACATTCTGATTGGGCAAAACTTTGCCTAGGTCTTTCAACGTATTATCTGCTACGTCAAATGCATAGATTTTCCCGTTACCGGCAATGTACAAGATATTATCTGTTGTTAATGTCATGTCCCATGAACCATCTGTGCCCACAAGAGCTGTGTCTAAGACCTTAACACCGCTTTGTATATCATAGCCTAAGAGTCTAGCTGGCATACCACGAACGACGGTGAATAAAAACTCCTTGCCAGCCTTATCTTTTACAAAATGACTCGCTTGAACAGCTTGTGCAAACACTTGCGGTCCATGATTCTGGAATTGTGCGTAACTATGCTCTATACATGAAAATAGTAATAACAGCGCGAAGTATAGTTTGGTAAAATATTTTAAAACTCTATTGATCTGCTCTTTCATTACTTTTTAGATTCTGTAAAATACACGGCGTTAATAATTGCATTGGTTTTTTCCTCTGGTTCTGTGGCTTTAAAGTATATATACAGTTTACCTGATTTATCTGGTTTCAAATATGTCAGTTCTGTCATTTGGGTCTTATTAATACCCGGAGACACCAGCCTATTTATAACATTCCCTTCACTAATAGCATAAAGCTCAAAGGGGCTTTGATCGTCTTCAGTAGCAGAAAAAAAGGATAGATCATAATTCTTCTCTGCATTTAGATTTCCAATCTCTATAAACGGTCTGCCTTTTTCTTCGCCCTGCAACTCGACCAAAAAATAGGATTGTGAAACTTCTCTTGGCATTTTCACTGGAGTAGCAGTTCTCTTTGGACCATTTGCAGATCGCAAGGTAAAATCGTCTACTAATTTCAAATAAACTTTTGTTTTGCTGTTGTTATTATCGACCAATCCTGACAACATGGTATTATTTCTTTCAAATAAAAATGAGTTCCAGCCTGGCATCACTAAGTCTGCTCCAAAGTTTATTCGAATGGTATCGAAGTTGTTCTCTTCATTTTCTGACCAAGTAACTTCTATTGGACTCACCCCAAAGGGTTTTTTAACCGCCTGCAATGCAGCTTCTTTAGCTAATAAAGCCTGACTATTACTAAGATTAAAAGGTTTAAATTTATTCTGGCTTAAATCTCCAAAAACAGCCTCATACCAAGTACTCGCCGCTGTAAATCTTCCTATCCGTAAATCTAAGTGATAACCTTCACGAGTAAAATTATCGCCTATAGAACTGCTTCTTCCATTTTGTATTGCGGTACCTGTTGGAATAATAAAATCGATCGGGATTATAGTAGCGACCTGTTTGCTTACATCTGCTATTTTAGTATACATTACTTCTTGATCCTTATTGTATCTTTCAAAATTTTTTGTTGTAGCATTTTGCGCATATGCCCAGGTTTGATGAAAGGCGTATTTAACTGTTGGAACAGGGTAGTTTTCTTTTACATACTCGAATAGCTTGGGAAGATCTCGTTGTACAGACTCTATATCTCCTGACAGAATACTACTTTGCTGAAAGCAAATGATATCCCAATTTTCATCATTCAAAGCTGTTAGGATAGAGGTTTTAAGTTGATTAGATTTTGCTCCATCTATCATTGTCTTTCTATAATCATAGATTGCATTATTCTCTATCGCGTTTTTCAAATGAAAATCTAAAGGAGCTCCTCCTCTAAATAAATTGCCGATGACCATCGGCTTCCCATTCTCTTTGGCAAGATCATGCAGGTAGTACTCTACACCATCATCTGAAAAACTATTGCCTATAACTAAAACCTTGGTCACACCATCATCTAACGGATCGGCAATCTGAAGAGTATAGTTTTCTAGATCAATTTTACCGACTCCAATAGCTTTATAATGACTTTGCTTATTTTCAATGGGAGCCAAAACTGCATTCTTAGTACGTTTCACATAACTTTCTTCTTTAATATCAAGAAGAACAGTATCACCTAAAAAAATCAACTTCGCAGAGTTCTGCGCTTTTACACCTGCTATTAGTAGCCCCATAACAAAATAGAGGCTGCTAATAGTTTTTAAATACTTCATATATGTATAACTTGTTTTTCAATTGCCATATGAAATATCCAAACCAACTGTAACGAACTCATGTAATAATTATATTCATGTGTGTTTTTTCAGCTAGTACTACATGGATATTTCATATGTATTTAGTACTAAATTCTAACTAATGCACTTGTCTCCAAACTACCGCATCAGCAATTACTCGGCCTGCAGATTGATCAGCGTGAACTTTAACATAAGGAGTTGAACGCTCAGGAATAGTGTAGTCTCCTAAGCTTATCCATTCACCCGAGGAAAGCCCAAGAGATTTAATTTCTGATTTCTTAACTATAACATGGTGATTATTCATTCCATCAAATATTTCAAATGAAAGATCTTCTGCCAATGTATTATCATTAGCTATATAAAAATGAATATCATATTTGCCAGATTCCTGAACATTGGTTAAAAATTTTACATATGCATCTTTGTTGTGGGTATCCCTAACAAGTTTGTCTCGAACATATCCTCCCCTCACAGATTTCCAATCGCCAACCACCTCCACATTATCACTATCTAAATTATCCACTAAAATTTCTGGCGATTTGCCATTTACAAGTGGATCCTCTTTTAACTGTCGAATCAACTTATTTACATCTATGTTTTGGACAGATTGGCCTTCATCGATCGCTTGACAAGCAGCGGTAGCGGCAGATTGGCCTAAAACCATAAAGACGGGCTCCATCCTAATAGATCCAAAAGCAATATGAGAGGCAGACATGCAAACAGGCACGAGTAGGTTTTCACACTCTTCCTGACTAGGTGTTATCGCTCTATAAGATATAGGATATGGAGCTGGAACAGGTTTCTGAACATCTCCTTCATTTTTCACCATTCCATTTACCACAATTCTTTGAATATTGTGCGAATCCATCTGATAAGCAGCCATCGCAATAGGGTCATCAATAACCTCAACACCCTCGCAATGACGTTGTGTCATTACGGTTCTTCCTACCATACGCCTTGCTTCTCTAACATACAGTTGATTAGAAAATCCATTCGCTTCCAAAAACTCGTCTTTACAATATCCCCAAGACTTCATTTCTTCTCGTATATGAGAAGGCACTCGGGTATCATGACTTAAAAAATATAAAAGCCCTTTTGTATAATCCTCGTGTTTCTTCCAAATAACCTCTCTGGTTGCAAAATCACCTTCCGGATAATCGTAGTTTTCTCCAATCATATCTGTTGAAAACGCACCAAAGTTATTGAAGTCCGTTTTCCCATTTGGCATAAATTTGATCAAAAATCCACCTGAGTGCTTATAATCGAGCTTACCGCCTTCTACTGTATCGATCGTAAGATTGCTAAATATTGTCGTCCATTTTTCTTTTTCTATTTGCCTTAACAGCAACTCGTAATGTTCGGCATTATAAACATTTGGTTTCTCAAATGGAATTTGGTTATTCCTGTCCTGCGTTAATGTCAATCTGAAATTATAGGCTTGAATCTTATGGTCTCCAGAGCCTTCTGGAGCTAACTCTTCATCTGAAATTCCCCACAACAAACCACTCTCGGGTTTGCCTGGAATTTTATAAGGGTCAATTCCATCGGGAAACTGATGTATCTCCTGTAATTGGACTCCGTTTTGTGTTTCGCCATATAAACTGTTCGGCTCTCTTCCGACCGCATAGCTGACACCAGACATAGCCATTAAATCGCCTTCGTATGTACAGTCAATAAACATCTGAGCCCTGATTTTCATCACTTTTGACTTATCAGCAGTACTCTTAACGACAATCTCCTTTATACGTCCAGATTCTTTGATTACACTATCTAGTATATAGTTCTTTTCAATTCGTAAATTAGATTCATTGATATAATCATTAAATACTTTACTCGCAACATGTGGCTCAAAGGTCCATTGCTCAAATTGACCATAATAACTTCCTACTCGTCTATAAAAATCTCTAGCCAAACCTGTTATAGCGAACTTGTTTCCGATATCTGTCGCTCCTAGCCCTCCTGTAGTTAATCCCCCAAGATAATTTCTTGGTTCAATAACGATGGTTTCTTTTCCCAAATTGACAGCGGTATATCCAGAAATAATACCAGAGGAATTCCCACCATAAACACAGACATCAACCTCAATGACCTGATAATCTTTGGAACTTTTACAGCCAACAAGAAATAAAATTGCCAAATAAATTAAAAGTATCTTTTTCATAACTAATAGTCTAGTAGTGATCATTTTGATCTAAATTAGTAATAACCTCAGTTTCAATACGAGGTATTGGCCAGACGTAATCTCTGTCTTTATTAAAGTTTCTCTTTTCGATAATTCTCATTTCTCCTCGATTGCTAACTTTGTCATAATGAGGGGTACCATTGTCATCAATAACAGGTGCATTTGACAGCCATCCTGTTCTAATCCGACCATATAGATTTCCAGGCATAACCTCATGAGCAATTCCCCATCTTCGAATATCAAATAATCGTAACCCTTCACCCGCTAATTCATATTTCCTTTCTTTACGAATTATAGACCGTAACTCTGCCTGAGATTTCCCTGTGCTGATAGGAGGCATCTTAACAGAGTTTCTTTGCCTAACAGCATTAATAGATTCGTAAACGGAGTTATCAATTTGATTCATTTCGATTTTAGCTTCAGCATAGTTCAGGAGGACTTCGGCATAACGAAAAAGTATTGCATTTAACTCAGAATTGGATCGATCTGAAAAGTCTTTCTCGTCGGCATACTTACGCCATAAGTATCCTGAAAAAGTAGCGTAAGCGTTAGTTGCATCTATATTTGCAATCTTTTTTGGTACAGCCTCACGATAATCCCAAGTCATTAGGCTATCTGGATGAGTCTCAAAGATCACACCTAATGATAAAGTTTGAGGAAGCACAGCAGTTTGGGTTAAACGTGGATCCCTATTCTTAAAGGGTTCGTTTGGATCGAACAAAGGTGACTTATCAATCGACAACCCATCAGTACATTCATATGAGTCGATTAATGACTGAACCGGAATCTTGTTAGAGAATCCTTGCATCAGTCTCGAATAAAACTGAGATGAAATACTATGAGTCGCAAGTCCCTTTTTATACTGTATAGACCAAATAATCTCCTTCGAAGTTTCTCCAGCATATTTAAATAACTGTTCAAAATTGTCGTGCAACGTATATTCTCCCAATTCAATTACCTTCAATGCAGCATCGGCCGCTTGTTCATAGTTCTTATTAAAAAGTGCAGACCTAGACTTCAAGGATAAAGCAGTACCTTTAGTGACACGACCTACATTATTTCCTACAGTAGACTCAGGAAGAAATTCAACAATCGCATCGATTTCTGAAATTATAAAATTACTAATCTCTTCTTTAGTAGATTTCGGTAGATTAGCTTCTGACAAAGTAGTAACTTTCTTAAGTAATGGAACACCTCCATATAACTCATTTAAAAAAAAGTAAAAATACGACCTTAAAAATCTTACCTCTGCCATTCGCGTTTCTAATACTTGCTTACTAACGACACTTCTTAGGCTCTCTTCTTTATCCAATATTGTATTGCATCTTCCGATTCCAACATATAAAAGATTCCAGAAGTCTCCAGTAAATTGGTTGTCGGCATCTGCATTTCCCATTCCTAAGATTTGTAGAGCGTTAGTATTACGTTCCCAGCCTATATCTGATGCGTAATCTAATGTTAATGGAAATGGCATTGGTGTAGCACGAGGAGCGGCATATAGTGCATTGTAGGCTCCTGTAACGGCCATGTCTAACTCTTCTTCATTGGAAATGAATGTCTCACTAGAGGGACTGTCCAATGGGTATTTAGTAAGATAATCTTTATCACATGAATAAATTAACACAACCAGCATTAATAATGTGATGTTAAATATTATTTTTTCTTTCATGTCTTTTTAATTAAAACTTTGCACTTATCCCTAAACTGTAAACCTTCATTTGCGGATACCATCCTCCTGTACTAACTGGTCCTTCAGGATCATAGCCTTTCCAGAACTTGGTCTTTGTAAATAAGTTTTGTCCAGAGAAAAACAGACGTAACGAATTAATATGTAAGGATTGTATCTGCGATGTGGAGAGTGTGTAACCGACAGTAAGATTCTTAAGTCTTAAATAGGAAGCATTCTTCATCCAAAAAGTAGAATTCTGAATATTATTAGTTTCATTGAACGCATATCTAGGGAAAGCTGCGTTTTGATTTTCTGGCGTCCACCTGTCTTTATGCTGCTCTTGGATTGTTCCTCCTTGATAGAAAGGCATAATCCCTTGACCATATAAATATCCATCAGCCTTGCCAACTCCTTGAAGAAAAGCAGCAAAATCAAACCCTTTATAAGACAGTCCTAAATTTGTACTGAAGGAATAACGTGGAATAGGGCTGCCCATTATAATTTCATCATCTGCATTGATGACACCATCACCATTCTGATCTTTATACATAATATCACCAGGCGCTACCGCTCCAAATTGAGTGGCATGATTTGCAACCTCCTCTTCAGAATTAAAGTAGCCTATTGCCTCATAGCCATATAGGGAGCCAATGGGATGTCCTTCATGATTAACGGTCAACCCAGTCCTCATTACACCTCTCATGTCTAAAACTTTATTCTTTACATCAGATAAGTTTACTGCTATATTATAATGTAGGTCGTTAATATTATTTTTATACGCCATGGTTAAATCCCATCCCCGATTTTCAACAACACCTGCGTTTTGATAAGGTGGGTTCTGACCTAAAATCTTAGGGATATCCAACTGCAATAAGATACCTGAGGTTTTTCGGTAATAATAATCGGCAGTAATACTAAATTTTTTTAACAGCACTACGTCCAGTCCTATATTATTAACCGTCGTACTCTCCCATCTTATTTCAGGGTTTGCTAAACTGCTTAATGCGGCCCCGGTATATGTATTGTCTCCAAAAACGTAATTATTAGCCCCTAAGTTGAAAAATGCGGCAAAAGGATAAAGGCCAATATTCTGATTTCCTAATTTACCCCAGGAGGCTCTTAGCTTCAGCTCATTCACAATTGGAGAAAGGCTTTGCATAAAGTTCTCCTCACTAATCCTCCATCCAGCTGAGAAAGATGGGAAAAACGAATACCTATTATCGGGCGCAAAACGAGAAGAACCATCATAACGTGCGTTTGCTTCCAATAAATACTTCCCTCTATAATTATAATTCAAACGTCCAAAAACTGAACGTAATGACCAATGTGAGGCGTTCCCTCCTGTCAAGTCGTTTTCACGATTACCAGCGTTAATTTCCTGCAATTCAGGCACCAAAAACACTTCTCTATATGCCGAAAGCATATTGTCCAGCTGATCCTCCTGCTGGAAGCCTCCCATGATACTCAAGTTATGATCATTACTGAAAGTCTTATCGTAAGACACAATTGCTCTAACGTTATTGTACCAATATTGATTGTAGCTTTCTGTCAAAGAATTCTTCTGAGGAGTTAAATAAGCTTTTGAGCCGTCAGGATAATAACTTTGAATTGTATTAGCGAATGTCTTTTTATGCCTAATCTCATACTTAGGCGAGTACACTACACTAATCGTGACATCGTCTATTGGTTTATAATTGATATCAATATTAAATGTAGAAGTCATAGGATTTTCCAAATTCAATCCTCCGTCTCTTGCTTTTGCAATTGGATTGTCTCCATTCCATCCCTCACCATATTGCCCTGTAGATAATATTCCAGCCTGATTTGCGGGGATCCGACGCATCCAATGAAAAATATTCCCGGTACCTCCTGTAGGTTCTTTCAATTCAGATTTAACAAAGGAAAAATCAATGGCCGTACTAAGCTTTTCAGATATTCTCAAATCACTGTTTAGCCTGAAATTATACCTTTTAAAATTAGTATTAGCTATTATTCCTCCCTGATCAAAATACCCAAACGAAGCTAATACTTTTGCTTTATCTGTTCCGCCCTGAGCACTTAAATAATGATTTTGCATAAAGGCATTATTTTTCATGCTTAACCTCTGCCAGTCGGTGTTAGGGAAACGATCTGAATCTTGATGCATCCCCTTCGCATAATCATCAACCATTTGTTGCGTAAAAATCGGGCTTTTTCCCGTGTTAGTATAAGCTTCATTCAAGAGATTCATGTGATCTAGTCCACTAACCATTTTAGTCATTTCTGTCGGCTTTTGCCATCCCATATAATTATTATAATCAACAGACACATTCTCATTATTTGCTCTCTTGGTAGTAACCAATATTACTCCATTTGCTGCTCTTGACCCATAAATAGCAGAAGATGAAGCATCTTTCAATACTGAAACACTAGCAATATCATTGGGATTCACATGATTCATATTCCCCTCAACACCATCAATTAACACCAACGGGTTTGAGTCACCCAGCGTTCCAATGCCCCGTATTTTTATTCCACCAACATCTCGCCCAGGCTGTCCTGAAGCTTGTGTTACAGTTAATCCAGGACTGGCACCTTGCAATGCTGCTGAAGACTGTCCTACAGGCTGTTTTGTTAACTGCTCCGAATTAATTACATCTACCGCTCCGGTCAAGTTCACTTTCTTTTGTGTGCCATAGCCGACAACAACAACTTCTTCTAAATCCGATTCTTCAGTTTCCATAATAACACGCATCTCCTGTTTACCAGAGACAAGCACTTCTTTAGTTATAAAACCAATAGAACTAAAAACAAGTGTTTCACCTACATTAACCGATATCTTAAAGTGTCCGTTTTGGTCGGAAGCTGTGGCGGATCCTTTTCCTTTAACAACAACACTAACTCCAAGCAGTGCTTCTCCATCTCGGCTCTTAATCTGACCTATAATCCCATTTTGCTGTATCTCACTCTCTCTAAGTTTTGGTACTATAACTCGTTCAGCTTTTTTCTTAATTATGATGTTTTTATCAGAAATTTCATAAGTTAACCCTTTAGGTTCAAGAATTACTTGCAGGGCTTCTTTTAAGCCTAGATTTTGAAAATTAACACGATTAATTGCAGCTTCTTTAAGAATAGCAGAACTACATATCACATTGTAACCGGTCTGCTTTTTGATTTCACGAAAAACATCAACAATATGTTTTTCTTTATTTGAAATTGTTACTGTTTGCGCAAACGTATTAGCGTGTAATTGCAAAAAACAAGCAAATAGCAGAGCCACTATTAATTTCATAATAATCAAGTATCTATATTTGGAAAACAAACACCTGTCTTCCAAGGATAAAAAAGATTTTTTCATTATCTTTGGTTAGTTTTAAATTGTTATAATTTGTTTACAATATGGGTTTTAACATATAGAACTAAATACTGGGGAAGGGTCCAGCTTCCTCAGTATTATCATATTGGGTCAAAGTTTTTATTTCATAAACCTCACCCTCCTTCCTTCCACTTTAAATTGAATATCTTTATCTGTCATTTTAATAATATCGAGCACTTTATTAAAGTTGTCATATCTAGAAATAGATCCCCAAATAGAAATATTTTTCAAACCTGCAGAAACTTCTATTTCAAGATCATACCACCTTGCTAATTTTCGAGCTACACTTTCTAGGTTCTCATTATCAAACATAAACTCTCCCTCCTTCCATGCGAGTACATCATCTGCATTCATTTGCTGTACTCGTACATCACCCCCCTCTACAACAGACTGTTGCCCTGGCTTAATTATTATAGGCTCTTTATTCACCACTCCAACCTTTACACTTCCCTCTGTAAGCGAAACTGTCGAATAAGATTCATTAGCATAGTTATTCACATTAAAATGAGTTCCTAAAACTTCAATTTTTTCATTCGCTGTTTGTACGATAAATGGTTTTCCATCACTTTTAGCCACTTCAAAATAAGCTTCTCCCTGTACTTTCACAAAGCGTGTTCTATCTGTGAACCTATTAGGATAAATAAATTTAGTTTCTGCATTTAACCATACTTTTGTTCCATCAGAAAGTGTCACCTGATACTGCCCCCCTTTAGGTGTAGTAAGTACTAGTTGTGAAACAGTCTCCTTAGATTCAAAATTACCTACAAGCAACGTCCCATCACTATAAGATAGGTTGTCACCAACAACAATCCCTTCATGCCCTGAGCTCAACTCAATTGTTTCTCCATCAGCAAGCTGCAAAATAGCACGGTTGTCCCCTGCCCTAAAATCAGCGGTCAACTCAAAAACATCCTCTGTATGCTCACTATTCGTAAGTTTTATTTTCCAAAAACCAAGAAAAAGCACTAACAATACACTTGCAACTCCAGCATAGGTCCAGAAAGTACGGACATTATAACGTCGTCCAACTTTTGAAGAATTACTCTCTTTTAATATTTTATTCAACATTCTCTCCTCACTATACTTAGCTCTTCCTTCAAAAAACAGCATATAGTCTTGAACTGCTGACTTTAAATTTTCTTTGCTTTCCAATTCATCTAATAAATCCTTTATAAAAGGATAATTGTTACACAACTTTACAAAATCTTCATCAGTTGAATCTTTATCTTCCAGATATTTAGTCAATAGGTCTACGATATAATCTATCTCATTCATATTGGTATTTTTATTAGGCACTACAATAAAAACACATATAAAGTAAAAACCTTACAGAAAATTTAAAAAAATAAATAAACAGCACGAACTGGCTATTAAATTTAAAAGCTTAGGTCTAGTTATGGTTTATAACCAAATGGTCATAAGTAAATAAAAATAAAGGTAGTCACTTAACTGAAAACGATTTTTAAGCTCTGAGATTGCTCGAGATCTATTTGCATAAACAGCATTAAGTGTCATACCTAGTCTCTCACTAATTTCTATTGCATCCAAATCCTCAATATATGTCAGGACAAACACTTCCCTTTGCTTTTGGGGTAATTTATCTATATCGGCATATATACGAGCTATCAATTCAGTTCGAACAATTTTCTTTAACACGTCTTCATCTTCATACAATAACTCTTCGCAAAGATCTACAGGTACAGTTTCTTGCTTAACATACGAGCTCCGCAAATAATTTAGGCTAGCGTTCTTTGCAGATATATATATAAAGGAACGTAAATTATCTGTATTATTAAAGTTATCCCGTAGCTGCCACACTTTGATAAAAATATCAGCAACAATTTCCTCCGCCACTTCCTCTCTTTTCACATATTGCATTACAAAGTATAATAATGGGCGATTATAATTACGAAAAATCGTAATCAATGCCTCTTCATTCCCTTCGTTAAGCATTTTTATGAGAGAAAGATTTTTCATGGCTAAATAAAAGATAAGTTTTAAAAAAATCTATTTTAAAACGATCACAAAAAGAGTTCAAAAATTAAACTTGCTTCATTGTTCATGCTCGTAAATTTTGTTCACTTATGTAAGGTTTATTTTCTTATGTAAACTTAAAAGTTTTTCAGTACAATTCGTCACCCTTAATCTAAAAAATATTTTTTTAAATGTATATAGTCAATGTTTTTGTTTTTAGTGGGCATGAATACTTTAACAAAAACAAGTCAGATAACTTACAGAGATAGCGGAGAACTATCTGAAAATAACTAAGTCGAAACTATCGGCTCATAAGTATCATTATCTTATAGCCGATAGTATATCGCTCCCAGCGAGTCTAGGTACACTCTTCCAAACGAAGAAATATTAACTCTAATCTAATAATCTAAAAGCTTTACTAGCTTCAATTGGATTGTCTGACTCTAAAATAGAAGCACCGTCAAGTAGCACACTTTTATACCCTTCAAAACGCTCTTCTACTGTGGACAGTTTATCATAAGTCGGCGCTGCCGATATCATACACATCACATCTTCAGCGTGTAGAAGTTTATACATCACTTCGTTCTGCTCGCCTACCTTCGGACCGATATAGGCAATCATCTGCTTAAATGGTATGCCTGCATCTTTATAAGCTTTAAAAGTTTTCTCATCTTTTATATGTGCCGAAAACATAGCTTTAGGATCTTGTTCTAAATAAAAGCGAGTCTCCTCAGGCGAATGCACGGTTAACATAACAAAAGCATTAGAGTTTGTACGCTTGATCAGATCAGCAATCATCTGGAATGGCACATCCTTCTTGTCTAGATTTAAGACAGTTTTCCCCCGACCCCACTTAATAACCTCTTCCAGCCTGGGTATCTTATAGGGAGTTGCGTTACCGTCTTTATCTTTCAGGCGTATATCTTTTAGCTCGGCGTAAGTATAATCCGCTAACTTACCTGTTCCTGTCGTTGTTCGATCTAGCGTTGCATCATGCATCAAAACAATAACACTATCTTTTGTTAATCGTGGATCTATTTCAAAAAAAGCAGGAGTTTCTTTCAAGGTAGCCTTAAAAGTTTCAAGACTATTTTCAGGCATTCCATTTTCCATTCCTCCTCGATGTCCACTAATGATCTTACGGTCTGAGCCATAGCTAAAATAGCTAAACATCTCTTCAGGTTGACTAAGCGCAATTTTATGCAGCCCACTACAGGAAGATGTTAACAACAAAGCTGCAAAAGAAAAAAGTTTCACCCTATTATTTAAATGACTCATAATTAAAACAATGCTAAGTATAAATATTCAATTAAAAGCAACTAATATAGTTGATTATCTGCATTCCACAATATGAAGAAATTATTAATTAAAACACACTTATAATGTCATATATTCCCCTTCTTCAACTCCTTTACCGCATAATCTACTGACCGTGCCGACAAGGCCATATACGTTAAAGAAGGATTCTGGGTAGATGTAGAAGTCATACATGCTCCATCAGTAACAAACACATTCGGCACATCATGCATCTGATTCCACCCGTTCAAAACCGAAGTTTTCGGATCTCTACCCATCCGTACACCACCCATTTCATGAATATCCAAACCAGGAGCTTGCCATTTATCATTACGCTTAATATTGGTAAAGCCTGCATAATCAAACATCTCCTCCATGGTATCAAGATAGTCTTTCACCATCTTTTTATCATTTTCGTCATAATCCACCGATATTTTTAACAAAGGAGTACCCCAATCATCTACCTGCTTGTCGTCAAGCACAACGTAATTGGATTCCTTCGGAATAGTTTCGCCCATCATATGCGAACCTACACCCCAATTTCCCAGCTGAGGGTTTAAAAGCGAATTTTTCAATTTCTCGCCATACCCCGATTGATCTGACCCCGACGACCGGTAAGCACTAAAACCTGCTGCATAGCCCCGTAGAAAATCTGTCTCCTGACGGTACAAATTCCTGAAACGAGGTATATATCCTCCTCCAGCAGGGTTACGACCATCAGTTTTAAAATCTAAATATCCATCATAGCTTGCACTAATACGAGCGCTATAATTATGAAATGCAATATATTTACCTATCGTTTCGCTATCGTTACCGATACCATTAGGGAACCTATTCGATTTAGAATTTAACAAAAGCAAGTTTGTGTTGATCGCTGCTGCATTGACAAAAATCACTTTAGCAAAGAAGTCGATTTCTTCTTTAGTATTTCGGTCGATAACTCTCACTCCAATGGCGCGCTTTTTATCTTCATCATACAAAACAGAGTGTACCACGGAGTCGGGGCGCAGCGTCATATTTCCTGTTTTTGCTGCCCAAGGTAAGGTCGAAGCATTAGAGCTAAAATAGCCTCCAAAAGGACAACCCCGCTGACATAAAGTTCGGTTCTGACATTGCCCACGTCCTTGCTCTAAATGGATAGGTTGCACCTTCGAGATATGTGCACAGCGAGCAGATATAACTTTGCGCCCTGGATATTGCGTCTCCATCTTTTGCTTAAAATACTTCTCTACTACATTAAGCGGATAGCCCGGCAAAAACTCACCATCAGGTAGCTCAGCCAATCCATCCCTATCGCCAGCGATACCTGCAAAACGTTCGACATGATCATACCAAGGCTTCAAATCAGCATAACGAATAGGCCAATCCACCGCAAAGCCATCACGAAGGGGACCCTCAAAATCAAAATCCGACCAACGCTGTGTTTGCCGCGCCCAAAGCAGCGATTTTCCACCTACCTGATAACCACGAATCCAGTCAAAAGGTTTCGCTTGAATATAGGGATGCTCTTTGTCTTTAACAAAAAAATGAGCCGCATCTTCCCTAAAAGCATAGCAACGACTAACAACAGGGTTTTCCTCCTTCATTTGATGAGGGATTTCGCCTCGATGTTCAAACTCCCAAGGATATAGATTGGTAGTTGGATAGTCTTTGACATGCTGCACATCACGACCACGCTCTAAAACCAGCGTTTTAAGGCCGCGTTCACACAGCTCTTTTGCAGACCACCCGCCACTGATACCTGACCCAACAACGATCGCATCGTAGGTTCTTTCTTTCTCTGAAACGATATTTAAATTTGCCACAGCTTATGCTTCTATTTTTACAGCCCCATCATAACGTGCAGGAACCAATTCGTAAACTAATTTATTTTTCATCACATACTCTGAGTTTAAATAGCCCTGTATTGTTCTACGCTTCAAAATATTTTTGAATACATCATCCTCTGGTAAAGCAGAGAGATAAGTAACCTCATTACCTACTTTCAAGTTTTTATGTGCTTTTTCCAATCCCTGTAGAAAAGCTTGTTGATCAGCTTCACTATAACAGTCATCCAACATCTTCATCACAAAAAGGTGTAAATTCATTGTTTTTCCCCCAGGACTATCTGTTTCAGGAATTATTGCTTCTACCAAATTCGACAACAATAGTTCATCAGAAGCCTTCAACTTAATTTGATTAAGCTGAATAGACGCCGAATTACTATCTGTAGAACATGAGCTTGCAATTACAATTCCACCAGCGACAATAAAAAGCTGCTTAATAGCTGTTCTTCTGTTCATCTGTTTTATAATGGTTTATATTTAATCAATCGTCCTAAACATGGACATATCTTTACAACCTTGTTTTAAAATGGGCAACACACTACTCCTCCTATCCCTGTAAATTAAAACTAGAATTCTTCTATGCAGCGGTCAACAAAAAAACTGAACCTAGATGTTTATAACGAGCACTTCTAACTACTCTAATTACTAGACTCCCTAATTCATGAATTACTTGACACTAGCCACTTTTGAAAATACTGCTTAATTTCGCCCATATCAGAAACTAACAAATCGGCATGCTTCAATCTTTCTCTTTCCACAACATGCTTAGAAGCAGCTATGCAAAATAACCCTGCATCCTTTGCCGATGTGGTTCCTGTTGTGGTATCTTCAATAGCAACTATTGACTCATAAGGCACATTCGTCAGTTTAGCACCTAATAAATAGGGTTCAGGATTAGGCTTAGGGTTTGTAACGCTATCACGGGTAACAAAAAAATCAAAAAGGTCCAAGAGACCATGAGCTCCTAAAACGGTGTCAGCAGTTGTTCGGTAACTTGAAGTTACTAAGCCAATACCAACGCCTTTTTCCTTTAAAAAGTGTAAAAGCTCTGTCGCATAAGGCATCAATTTAATATCTTTCATATTGGAATTCGCATATGCTTCACGTGTTGCCTTCCACATATATTCTTCCGTAGTTTGTATATTCCATAAATCTCGCATATACGCTACATTCCGCACTAAAGTGTGACCAGCAAAATGATCTAGCCAACCTTCAAACGATAAATCAACATCAAATTCACGTTTTAATATGGGTTGCCAATTTGAAAAATAAAAATATTCAGAATCAATTAACGTACCATCTAAATCAAAAAGAACAGCTTTTAAATCTACCATGGTCTAAAGATAAGAATATCTCAACAGCGAAGATCAAAGTAAATAGCTTTTTGTCAACTATTAAGCAACCGCAATAAACAGACTAAGCAGTAATTAACAACCTCATACCATATGTAATTTTCCGACGTATATAACATGATCTCACTGTCCAAAACCCACCTCTAATATACCACAGGCTCTTACATCCTTTAAGCTACAAGATGTTCTGGTTAAAAAAAGCTAACTAGGTTATCAATTTTAACACCTATCTTATTGAATTTAGCCCCCCAATAGCCATCTACAATTTTCTTCATGCTTTATTTAAAGCTAATACAACATAAGACTCTCTCTAACATAACTAGAGAAATCCCCTTCCTATAATAATCCATTCTGCTTCATAAAAGCATCATATTCTTCCTGTTCTATACACATCTTATCATACCAATTTTTCTTCAGTATAAGTGTTGTTATCGCGAGTACCAAAACACTTGTAATTAAAGGGAAGCCTTCTTTCACCACAATATACATGGGGATCAGCGTCAACGCACATTGCCAGATAATCCCCACTCCAACATTAAACATATCCCGTTTAAAATGTCCATTTCTTTTCAAATCCGGATATTTCATCATGGCCTTTTCAGCTATTGGCCCCCAGTATCCCCAAGGTCTGATTCGAACATAAAAATTAACTAACACATCCTCATCCGTCATCGGAGCAAGATAAGTACCTACCATACATCCTATAAGAGATATCACCAATAAGACAGGGAAATAATAAAGAGGAAGCGTATTCGGACAAATCAAAGGTATTACGACAGCACCAAAAATGCCTGCCAACATTCCCCAGAAAAAGCCAGTACCATTAAACCTCCACCAATGCCACTTTAAAACGTTAGCAGCTATATATCCACCATACAGCGCAGAAACAATCCACTGTAATACCGAATTAATATTCTGTACATACATTCCTATTATCGTACTAATCACAACGATTGTTACAGAAACAATATAGCTAAGCCTTATCTGTTTTTTAGGAGCAGCAGTTGGGTATAGATATTTAAGAAAAACATCATTTACCAAATAAGCCTGTGCTGCATTTACAGTAGATGCAAATGTCGACATGAATGCAGAAAGAAGACCTGCCAATAATAACCCTGTTAATCCCACTTGTGCAAATTGACTAATAGCTCTAGGTAAAATAATTTCAAAATCGATATTTGCTCCCATCGCCTTAAAATCTTCATTAAAAAACACTAAAGCGAGAACCGTAAACCCCATAATCATCAAATACCTAGGGATAAGTAAAATAACGGATACCGAGCCACTCATTAAGGCAGCCTCTTTGGGACTACGACAGGCTAATATTTTCTGCATATCGTAATTTGCAGCAGAGCCAGCCATGCTCATAAATATACCTTTGAACAGCATCATCATCACAAATATCCCAAAAAGACCATACTGATCTTCTGCTATCTGATCCATTATAGCTGGCAGTATATCGTTCCAATCTAAATCCAAAGTCCATCCAAAAAAAGGAGAAAGCCATCCTTCAGGTGTGTTAGCAGCCAGCATTTCAGGTGACACACGAGACATGGCTATTGCTGCTATTGCAACACCTGATATAGTCATAATAGCAAATTGCACTACGTCAGCCCAAACAATACTATGCATGCCTCCTAACATTACATAAAAAGTTGCGATTGCAGTAAAAAAAATTCCATACACTGGCGCAACATACTCGGCCGTCACTTCAAATGGAATATAAGCTGAGACTGTATCCCATGGGAAGAACACCTCCATAAATTTACCAATACCAATGAAACCATAACATAAAAAGCCCAGCACAGCTATAACAGCATACAATATCACTATAGTGTATGCCGAATCAGCTCCTTTACCATATCCAAATCGCGTACGTATCCACTCAGCCCCGGTCAATACGTTTGAACGTCTCAACCATATCGAGAGATAAACCATCAAAAAAATTTGATTAAATACAGGCCATAACCATGGAATCCATAAGCTTTTAAAACCATATACAAATGCCAAGTAAACCATCCACATCGTCCCTGAAATATCGAACATTCCTGAAGCATCCGAAATCCCAAGCATATAATAAGGTAGCGTCTTACCTCCTAAGTAATAAGAGTCCAAATCCTTCGATGCTTTCTTTTTCAGAATCAAGCCAATGGCAATCATACTTATCAGATAAAATCCGATAATCAACATATCAACAATAGAGAGTTGCATATCTTTGGTTTATTATTTGGTTTTGTAAATTACACAATAATCTCAATTTATAATAAGACAAATACAATTCAATGTTTCTCAGCTCGTCTATTTATGTTCCTCATTAATATAATGTCTATTTTTTTCAATTAGTGTATTTATCTTTCTGACCGACTCCACCGAACGTAAATCGTCGGTTGCCGTTCCAAAACAATAATCCAACAGTTGCTCTAGTGTACTCGATGCCACATGCATCCTTGTATCGCTAGATGCATAATAAATATACACCTTATTATCATTCAGTATCCAACCATTGGAAAACAATACATTTGACACATCCCCTACTAGCTCATCTCCTTCAGGAGCCATGAAATAACCAGCAGGTTCAGCTATTACCACATTCGGCTGATCTATACTAGTAACATAAAGATATAACACATAGCGCAAACCTGCAGCCGTATTTCGTACGCCATGAGCTAGGTGCAACCATCCCTTTTCTGTTTTTATAGGTGGAGGTCCCTCACCATTCTTTACTTCTTTAATAGTATGATAGTTTCTGGGATTGATAATCTCTTCTTCTAAAACTACTGGGTTACAGATATCGTCTATCAACGTCCAGCCTATACCTCCACCTTTTTGAGCATAAATAAAATCATCCTGCGGTCTTGTATACAAGGCATATTTTCCATCCACATACTCTGGATGCAACACTACATTACGCTGCTGACTACTCGATTTTATATTAGGAAGTCGCTCCCAAATCAACAAGTCTTTAGATCTCACAATACCCGAATTAGCTATCGCTGTCGACAGGTCACCACTTGCCGCACTTGGAGCAAGTTGTTCACTGCAAAAAATACCATACACCCAACCATCTTCATGAGCAGTAAGCCGGATATCATAAATATTAGTCTCGTTAGGATCTATATCAGGAATTAATAGAGGTCTATCCCAAAACTTAAAGTTGTCTATCCCATTGGGGCTTTCTGCCACGGCAAAAAAAGATTTCCTATCCACTCCTTCTACACGTACAAAAAGTAAAAACCTATCTTCCCAATAAAGTGCACCCGCATTCATCGTCGAATTATACGAAATGCGCTCCATAAAAAATGGATTATCAGATGGGTTAAAATCAAATCGCCAATCTAGAGGTATATGATATTTCGTTACTACAGGATTACTATAGCGTTGCAAAATACCATTTGAAGAGGGTAGAGCAGTATTGACCCGAGTCAGCAAAGCCTGTTGTTGCTCAAAAATAAAATTCTTAGTACGTTCAAATTGTATAGACATAGATTTTCTAAAACTCTTTAAAATAAAATTCATCAACGCATTTACATACGTTCAGGATACAGAGACATACGTGTGACCCGATGAAATGCGAATCCACTACCAATTGTTATCTCCAATTCGAAAACGACTTCACCACTTTTAGGGTTGATTTCTACAACTCGGCCACCTCCCCCAATAGAAGTCTGCACGCCCATTCCCGGGCAGAACAAGACATTGCCCGTGTGTTGCAGATACTGCACACCGGATACGGCCTGTGAAAATCCCTGCACCCCTCTCTCCTTACCATACGACCACAATTGTTGTACGGTTTTATTGGCCATATCGATTTTATATTCTACTACACGGCTGTAGTTAGTTACTTCGGGGGTGAAATTGGGAATCCAGTTCCGATTGTATCCGTTATCAAACACCAGAATACGGTCTTCCGACATTGCTATCGGGGTATGTGGACCCCAAGACCAGTCGAAGCCCGGGATTTGTTTATCTCCATTTATTACCTCTTCATCTGTTATCACACTGCCATCTTCGGCGACGGGCTTCAGCAGTAGCGAGCGATAACGCTCACCCCATAACTTATGCGGCGAAATAATCCACTGTACCTGCCCCGATCTACTAAAGTTATAAATTCCTTGATAACGAACAGTTGCCAACAAATTGTTGCCCATCTCAGCGATGGCATTGTTGTGTGCCCAGTTATTGGCATTCTGTACAAATTCTGGAGGAGTGATTCCGTCCGGTTTTACATAGCGACTAGTATCCAATTGATTGGCTAGATCCCACTCATTAATTACTGTCCCAGTTGTGGAGTTTAGCTCAATAATATGGTCATTCATCCGAGGCGATCCATTGCGCAAGCGTGCCGAGGACTTCGAAACTGTTATCAGGAAATTTCCATTAGCCGCTTCTGTTATTTCATGGTGGAAGGTATAACCCAATTTCCCCAAGTCCCATTGACGCTTTAGATTGCCAAACATATCGATTTCAACTACTCTTGGTTTCGACTGATCTCCTGCGAGGAAGTTTCCATTTTCCATACGCTTAAGACCAATAGAAAATGACAGTTTTTGTAACTCGTTGGATGTTTTGAGTAGCAACAACCACCTTAACTCTCCCTCATTGTCAATCATATAAGGCATAGACACATCAGCGTCGCTCTGCCCAGGATAATTAATTAAATTCACTCCATACTCCATCTTACTCACCTCATTCTTAACAACTTTCCATTTTGGGAAATCTAGGATGGAAATAGCTTCAGTACGTATGTGAATCGTCGTACTACCACGCTCATTGCCTTCTAAATCAGTAAAGGTCAGCTTGACCTCATTGTTATGGTTTGGATACAGTCCAAATATAGGCACCCTTTGCCGTGGTGTACCGTCCTGGCATAAATGTGTAATCGTACCCGCATCGCCATTTTTTCCCTGTACAGAAACTTTTATACGACCGTATGTGGGCAATGCTACATCGACCAATGCAGCTAAAGGATTGTATCCCGATGGATTGAGCTGTACCTGTTCGATTATAAAACCAAGATCCGTGCCTTTGGTCGGCACAGTCAACTCCAAACCATCCCGAAAAGTTACTTTTGTTTGCCAATGGTCCAATTGAGGATCTATCTTCGCAATATCTTGTAAAGAAACATGTACTGGTCCACTTTCAAAGTTGAACACATAGTTCTCTTTTCCTTTTGTAATGTCAAGTAACAATTCTCCCTTATCAACCCATTCTTTCAGAGATTGCTTTGATGCGATCTCTCCGACAACATCATTCTCTTTTCTGCAGGCATAGAATAAGATAACCACCATACCTAACAACCACATAGATCGCATAATATTCATTTGCTGTAAATAATTAAAAACATGAATAGCTGACATAGGATATATTATTCATACATATCAGGCATTAAAATCAATTTTAGAAAGTTCATGATTTTGTGAAAATCATGAACTTTCTAAAAAAATGACAACTATCTCCACAATGGATGCTGCTCTATTTTAGTGTTCGTATTCATTTCATCCTGTGGTATAGGAAGGTAATAATGCTTAGGCTCAAAATTATTGGCGCCTTGCTTTTTGTTATCCACAAAAATCTTCTTCATTTCAGCATGTGCATACCACCGTTTTAAGTCAAAGAAACGATGTCCTTCAAAGAAAAACTCCAATTCATTTTGTTTCATGATTTCCTTCATTAAGTCGTCTTTACCACTCCAAGTCTTACTGGCCAATCCTGCACGATCGCGGATACGCTTCAAGCTAGATGCAGCATCTGCTGTATTTCCGTTCTGCGCACAAGCTTCAGCATGCAATAATAATACTTCAGAAAAGCGAAACACCCGCAGATTGTTATTGTTATTTTTAGCTGGATCGTAATGTGAGTTAGAACCAGCAGCATTCATATAAGCGTTGGTATATTTATTCATCAAGAAACGTCCCTGTTTTCCATCGATTGTTGGAAAGCCAAATTCTAGCTCTTCTGCCGGATGACGTTTCAGTTTTTCCTGACAAGCAGCCCAAATATCATCAAAAGTCTGGTTTCCATACCATTTACCATCAGTCGCTCCAGTCTGATAGTCTGAATACTTCCATAGGAAACTGGCATTCATACGTTTGTCAAAGCGAGTGTCAGAGCCTGCTGGTCTTTCCTCACTGATAAAATCGCGGATAATAGCAGGTGAAGGCATAATCTTGAACCATGCCCCAGTACCATCAGGCCCTATAAAGTTAGGTAGTACCATTCCCAAATGCGAGTTTGATTGATCATCGCCCCATACCCCACCGCTACTCAATGTACCGTCGTAAGCCAATTCCCAAACCGATTCCTTGTTAAACTTCGTTGTATGCTTGAAATTATCTTGATAATCAGCCACTAAATCATAATTATACGGAGATGAAAGCAGTGCTTTCAACTCTGTTTCAGCCTCACCATATTGCTTGGTATACACTAAAGCTTTACCCAAGTATGCAATGGCAGCTCCTTTAGTTACCCGTCCCGATTCGGAATCAGGTCTATCTACCGGCAGATTTTCTTTAGCGACTTTGAAGTCAACAATCACCTGCTTCCAGATTTCAGCTTCCGGTGCAGATACAGCCTCTCCGGGCTCTGCATCATCGGTGGCTACCGTCAAGCGCAAAGGCACATCACCATAGTTGGCAGCCAATAAGAAGTAATACATCCCCCTTAGGAAACTAACCTCACTGATCAGTTGCTTTTTCTTGGTTTCGTCCATAGGCACCTTATCTATATTTTTGAAGAACACATTCGCTCGGTTAATACCTCGATATAACCTTCCAAAATCACTCTCTGCGGTAGATGCACTGTTACGAAAATTGACATAATCCCAGGTAAAAGCTTCTTCGCCAATCAGAAAAAAGGTATCATCTGCCCGGTTCATGGTCTGATATCCGGTATAGGCGGCATAATAGCCATACATTTGGCTTCTAATGGGAGAATATACCGTAGCTACAGCAGATACCGCATCGTTCTCATTAGCCCAAAAGACTGCTTCCACCGGTTTATTGGGATTTATTTTGTCCAAGAAATCTTTGGAACAACCAGTTAGTGACAATCCCAACACTGCCGCTATCGTATATTTATTGATTAAAAATTTCATAGTTGTATTTTGAAAATGCTAAAATTCATGATTAAACATTGCCCTGGCTTTTAAAAACTTGCTTGCAAACCAAACATAATAGTCCGTGCCAACGGAAAACGACCATAGTCAGTTCCTGCCGTCATCATGCTGGAACCACCACCATTGTCATCTGAATTGACACCAAGATCCGGTGTATACCCTTTGTACTTCGTTGCAGTAAACAGGTTGTCAGCTGCAAAGAAAATACGCGTATTTTTCAGAGCGGCTTTGTTCAACACATTTTGTGGCAATGTATAACCGATCTCTAAAGTTTTCAAGCGGAAGAAAGATCCACTCTCTAACCAACGGTCAGACGCGCGACGTTTATTGTCGTTCGGGTCATCACGGGTGTAACGCGGAATATCCGTATTGGTATTAGATGCTGTCCAGGAGTTTAACAAGCTTGTCGAATGGTTATTGACCTCGTTGGTCTGTTCCATACGCGCCCGGGTATAGTTATATATTTTATTGCCCGACACCCCATCAAAAAAGAAGCCCAAATCAACACCTTTGTACTCCACATTACCTCGTATACCATAAGCTAACTTAGGAAAAGGACTTCCTAAATACTGCGCATCCTCATAATCGGTAATTTTTCCATCATCATTAACATCCACATAACGGATATCACCAGCTTTGGCGTTTGGCTGTATAACCGTACCATTCGAGCTTTTATAGGCCTGTACTTCTGCATCAGACTGGAATAGACCATCGGTTTTAATTAACCAAAAACCACCTATAGGATGTCCCACTCTCGCCCAAGTAACATTTCCCTCGCCGTGTGGGTTAAAACCTGAAAACTCTTGTACAGAGCCCACTGTTACGGCTTTCATCGTGTTTTTAACCGTAGAGGCATTCACAGCAATATTGTAATTAACTGCACCTACAGCATCCTGGTAGCTGGTCAAAAATTCAAACCCCTTATTGCTGATCACTCCGGCATTCATTACAGGAGTACCTCCCAACCCCGATGATGGCGCGCGGTTAATTCCCAAAAGGATATCCTTGGTCTCACGCACATAATAGTCCGCACTAACACTCAAGCGATTATTCAAAAAAGCCAGATCTAAACCGATATCGCTGGTCTCGGTTTCTTCCCAAGTTAAACCAATTGGAGACACCCAATTGTAACCAGGAATAGCACCCAACCACAATTTACCACCCTGAATATAATTGATACCATATTGGGTAGTGAACTGTGTAGTATAGTTTCCAATATTCTGGTTGCCCAATCGACCATAACTTGCACGGATTTTGAACTCATTGACGGTATTTTTAACGGATGCAAAGAAGCCTTCATTCATGACATTCCAGCCCAAAGCTACGGATGGGAATACCCCGTAACGACGTCCATCCGCAAATTTAGATGAACCATCACGTCTTACCGTAGCAGTCAAAAGATAACGGCTATCATAACTATACATCAAACGGCCGAACTGCGAAATCAAAGCTTCCTCCTGAAGACTGCCATTGGTAGACTGCTGATCCATTGCTGCAGCATCAATAGCATCTGTACCTAACGGTATATCCATGCGACCAACACCAAATCCACGGTTATTGTTTTCCTGTGCCGAGTATCCCGCCAGAACAGATAACGTATGTTTATCAAATATACGGTCATAGTGCAACGTATTTTCAATCAACCACTGATTATTGAAATAGGCATTTTCTCTCAGATAAGACTGTAAGAATTGATCTCCATACATATGCGGTTCTGCTTTTTTACTATAATTACGGCCCGTAATACGATTGGCACCTACATTCAGCCTATACTTCAACCCCTCAACAAAAAGGTCAACCTCCGCATAGCCACTAAGCATGATATCCGTCTGATGCCGCTGGTTATCGTACAGATTAAGAACACCAACAGGGTTTTCGATATTCTTCATCCAAGTAGAATAAGAGCCATAACCACCCAATATCTCCGGATCATATACTGGTACTAAAGGATTCTGGCGCAAAATATCGGTAATCACCAATTCCGAACCACGTTGTTGGTTTCCATTCTTAATCAAGAAAGTATTTCCCAATCTCAAATGGTTATTGAACAGACTAAAAGTATTTTTAGTACGTAGATTAAAGGCATCATAATCTGTATTCAACAATACCCCTTCCTGTTTCATATATCCAGCCGATACACTATAGGTCGACCGCTCGCCACCACCTGCAATATCCACATTGACTTTGTGCATCGGTGCAGTGCGGAATACTTCATTCTGCCAATCCGTATTGGTTGTCATCGCTTCGGCTGCCGGAGGCAATGTACCATTTGCTTTTTGGAAATTTTTCCACTGCGTTGCATCCATAAGATCCAACATTTTAGGCACTTTTTGTATACCTGTAAAAGCATTGACACTCAGTGTAGCTGCTGTATTTTGCTTACCGCCTTTAGTAGTCACGATAACAACGCCATTCGCCGCACGCGAACCGTAGATTGCTGCGGCAGACGCATCTTTCAAAACCTCTAAAGAAGCAATATCATTTGGGTCCACGAGATTGATATCGCCAAATACACCATCCACAACATATAGCGGTGTATTGCTCCCAAAAGAACTTAAACCTCTGACAGTAACATTCAGTCCTGCGCCGGGAGCTCCTCCCGAGTTAGTAACCGAAACCCCAGCTATACGTCCCTGTAGCGCTCCTGCTGTACTCTTGGCAAGGTTAGACTGTAGATCCTTTCCTGTTACGGATGCTACAGCTCCGGTAAGGTCCTTTTTCCGGACAGTACCGTATCCAATCACGACCACCTCTTCCAATTCGTTATCGGTCTCTAGCGTTATAACGACAAAACCTGTATCATCAACCTTTCGCTCAACACTTTTCATCCCCACATAAGAAAACTGTAAAGTAGCTCCTTTATCCACCTCAATAGAGAAATTACCCGTGATGTCTGTTTTTGTCACACCCCTTTGAGTTTTGACAGATACTGTTGCCCCAACAATGGGATTATTTTCTTTATCTTTTACAGTACCATTCACTTGTTGCCGCTGCTGCGCCCAAGATAGGGTGCTGAAAAGAAAAAAAAACAGAAATAGAAGATTTTTTTTCATTGCATTTAATATTTAGATTTATAATGAAATAATATTGGTAACTTAAGATTTAATCTCAACGGATATGATCCTCAAAATTAATCTAAAGCTTTAATAACAAAATTAAAGGAATACGAGGCAGAAGGTCAATACTATTTTATCCAAATATTATACAATAAATATCATAATATCTATTTAACTCCGTTCAGGCTTATATTATTTTAACCCACTATATAAAAATACGGCTTCCACTAAAATTTAGCCGGTACTCAGAGGGAGTACAGGTCTTTTTTCGTTTAAAGGTTCGATTAAAATTAGAAATATTATTAAAACCACAATGATAACAGATTTCCGCAACTGTATCACTAGTTTCAATTAACATGCGTGCGGCATGACCGAGACGTATTTCATTCAAATTATCAATAAATGTCTTCCCTGTTCTTTTCTTTATAAAACGAGAAAAAGACACCTCAGACATATTAACTCGATTAGCTACATCCTTAAGTGTTATTGGAAATTCAAAATTCTTATTCATAAATTCAAAAGCGACATCCAAACGCCTACTCCTGAGATTTAACCTTTTTCCGACAAGTTTATTCCCTTCAACTAATAAAGACATACTCTGACTCACAGAAAGGTCAGACAAAATCAACATCAGCTTAATAACGGAAGCGAAACCACTAGTCTTATGCAAGCTGAGAATTTCAGGTACAATTTTTTTGATTGTTTCTTTTGAAAACTCTACACCAAACTGAGCGGACTGTAATAATTGCTTAATAAAATTCAACTGATTCTTATTAAGAAACTGCTCACTAAATAAGTCTTCATTCCATTGAATAGTTACCTCTACTATCTTTTCAGACTTACAACGATGATTGAACCAGCCATGAGGAAGATTAGGCCCGACTAATACCAGATCCAAATCATCAATTTCTTTTACATTATCACCTATTATCCTTTGTGCTCCTTTAGCATGGAGCACCATATTCAGTTCATATTCTCCGTGATAATGATAAGGAAAATCAAATTTTTCTTTCTCCCGATAAAAAACAGTAAAACATTCTGCTTCACGCAAAGGAGTTACTTCTTTTATAGCTTGATAATTCATATTTGTTTGTATAATAATTGGAATTTAGAGTTCCTTCTATATCCTCAATAAAAGCTCTCTTGAAAATGTTTCTAAAGAGTTTAAAACCTTATATGAACACATGATCAACGGATCATATTAATCAATTTGGGATCTATCACAAAAAAGAACAGCTTTTAAATCTACCATGGTCTAAAGATAAGAATATCCGCACATCAAGCCTATAACATAAAGAATTTCGATTTTCTTAAACACTGATTAAACAGAATACTTTTAGCTAGATTTCACTCTCCATCACAAAAAAACAGAGTGATGCTAGATTATCCATTCCTTAAAAGTCGAGCAATTGATATCAAGCTAAAAGTCTTGACGATAGATATCAATAAGACTAAAGGTTTGTAACAAAAGACAAGCTAAAAACTAATCAAAGGTAAAGACAATAGGAACAAGTAATTTCCGATGAAAACAGCCCTCAATGTTCTAAAGCTCTATGCAAACTAAAAGCTTCCACAATAAACCGAGTTAGACATCTGCTTATGTAAAGGACTATGAAAACCTGCATAAACGTGGCAGCTTCCTTCCGTTATCAGTCTCTCTATGTCCATTTCCCAGAGGTATTCACCCTTTTTGTAAATAGCACCATTCATTAAAATATCTCCTTGATTTTGCTCTGGATTATAAAACATAGCGACTAGCTGATCGCTGTCGTACAGAGCAGCGTCGTGAGCCCAACGAAACAACAAACCCTTCTCGTGCACTTCAAACTCTAAGCGACTAGGGACAGGCAAATCACCTCGAAAAAACAATACTTTTTCCGGGTTGACATAAGGCATCCCATCTTCATCGTAGTCCAACGAGTTTTTCAAGATATAAGATTGTGCTTGTTGAAACGTGCCAAAGCGACTACCCTCCGGTACAGCATATTGATAGCCAAAAGCTATTACCTTTTTCATCTCGCTCAGAAAAGCCGAGCACACCTTTATACGTGCCCTATTGATGATTTGGAGTTTAGTCGGCGGTCGATTAGATTTACGAGGTAAACTCCTGATAATACCTTGACCATACAGCTCATAGCCTACAATGCTACCTACTTTACCCGAAAAAGGGCCATTGGCCCCTGCTTTTAAGATTGCCATAATAACGCGTTTATAATATGATTAACACCTGATTAAGACCAAGTTGAAAACAAATCTAGTCATTAAAAAGTAGTAAAGCAATAATAATACCTCCATTTCCTAGGCTTCATACAGCTTTACCTATACGAACCCTATACAAACCCTCTATTATCCCTGATTTATTACTCTCTTATATAATAATTAGTTGCCAAGTTAGTGTCAATCTGTCTGCAAGCCATAGCTTATCTTTATTCACTTTGGATAAAAAACATACAATCGCTAGCTTTGTTAGATTAATAAGAACATAGGTATTACAACAGAATTAAATAGATTATGAAGATTATTGCCGTCGGAAGAAACTACATCGATCATGCGAAAGAATTAAACAACCCTATTCCGGAAAGTCCTGTGATCTTCATGAAGCCCGATACAGCCTTACTTAAAGATAATAAAGACTTTTATTATCCTGAATTTACTAGCGATGTACATTATGAAGTAGAGTTAGTAATCCGGATCTGTAACGAAGGAAAGCATGTTTCTAAAAAATTTGCTCATAAATATTTCGACGCTATAGGCTTAGGCATTGATTTTACTGCCCGCGATTTACAAACCTTACTTAAATCTAAAAACCTTCCATGGGAATTGGCTAAATCGTTTGATCACTCAGCGGTTATCAGCCATTTAGTACCTAAAGAAAACTTTGAAAACCCTCAAAACATCAATTTCAGCTTAACAAAAAATGGAAAAACAGTTCAACAGGGCAACACAAAAGACATGATCTTTGATATAGAGGCACTTATTGTATATATTTCACAATTTATCACATTACGTAAAGGAGATTTAATTTATACAGGAACTCCTGCAGGAGTAGGCGCTGTAAAAATAGGAGATCTATTAGAAGGTTTTATTGAGGATAACCCGATGTTTAAAACAGAAATCAAATAAATACACAACGATCCGCTATAATACTAGGCTTATACTATATATGAAGAGACTAACATTTATACTTTTCACCTTACTATTTTCCTCGGCTCTGCTTAAAGCTCAAAAAACAAGTGTCATCACTTCCAGAGATTATCCGCAAAATTACTTCCGCAATCCCTTGAATATTGCAATGGATGCGTCAGGAACTTTTGGAGAGCTACGTTCTACTCACTTTCATGCCGGTGATGATTACAGAACGCAGCAACGTATCGGTCTGCCCTTACACGCAGCAGCAGAAGGGTACGTTTCCCGAGTTCGAGTTCAAATAGGCGGCGGCGGAAACTCTGTATATATAACGCACCCTAACGGTTTTACGACAGCTTACCTCCATATGGATAAGTTTAATGATGCTCTTCAGAATATTGTGCGTGCAGAACAATATAAACTAGAACGTTTTGATGTAGACATAAGCTTAAAAGAAGACCAAGTACAACTAACAAAAGGACAATATATAGGTAATGCAGGTAATACTGGTGGTTCAGGAGGCCCTCACTTACATTTTGAAATCCGAGATACGAAAAGCGAGCACCCACTAAACCCACAACTTTTTGGGTTGAAATTTACCGATAATTTTCATCCGACAATAAACAGTCTAATGATATATGACCTGAACGATGAAATCTTTAATGAGCATACACCCCGCCGAACTTTACAGGTAAAACAAACCCGCGCTGGCACATACAACTTATCCCAAAGCAGTCCCGTAGCTGTCAATGGCAAATTTGGCTTAGGAATCAGCGCTATTGACAGACATAGGGCCGGAGGCTTTCAAAATGGTGTTTATTCGATTGAATTATTCATAGATGGGCAAGTTATTTCTTCAGCAATTTTTGAAGAACTTGACTATAATACGTCAAGAGGAATTCATTCGTATATAGATTATCCACACTGGAAAAAAACAAAAGTTAAAGTTCAAAAGTCATTTAAAGATCCCGGCAATCCAATTGATATATTCAAAACACTTAAAGACAGAGGTATCGTTGAATTAAATGAAGATAAAATATATGATGCAAAATATGTTGTTAAAGATGTAGCAGGCAACTGCAGTGAAATAGATTTCAAAATCCAAAACAACATTACTTCTAGCTCCCCAACCCAAAAAACAAATAGAGAGCAACGATTCAAATACAACGAAATAAATAGATTTGAAAAAGAAGACTTGCTTATTATTATGCCTGAAAATGTCCTATACGACGACTTAGACTTTACCTATAGTACGGACCTAAAACCTACAAACGGTTACTCAGTATTGCATAAAGTACATAATAACCTGACACCGTTATTTAGTAGCTATAACTTGCGCATAAAACCTTTGAGCTTACCATCTCACTTAGAATCAAAAGCTCTAATAGCCTCCATAGAGAACGGATCAGAGGGAGGTCAGTTCGAAGATGGCTGGGTGACCGTAAACACAAGAAACCTTGGCAGTTTTTACGTTACAGTAGACACCATTCCACCTACTATTACCGCAAGAAATCTTACTAATGGCAAGAATGTTTCAGGGCAACATAAAATAGACTTTACAATAGCAGATAACTTTTCTGGAATTCAGTCTTTTAATGGTTATATTGACGGCAATTGGGTACTTATGGAATATGACTCAAAAAATCGTCATTTATGGCATTCTTTTGACCCTAGCTTATCCAAGGGCACACATACATTTAAACTAATTGTCAAAGACTGGAAAGACAATGAAAAAGTATACGAAGCAAAGTTTATACGTTAATAAAAGAAAGACAAGTGATGTTTAAAAAACACGCAGCAATACATAAATATAATTAAGAATATATGAGCGCATTAGAAATTGGCAGTAAGGCCCCTGAAATTATCACCAAAAATCAAAATGGAGAGAACATAAAGCTTTCAGACTTCCAAGGGAAAAAGGTGATATTATATTTCTACCCAAAAGATAACACACCAGGTTGCACTACAGAAGCGTGCAATTTTCGAGATAATTATCAATCCTTATTACAAGAGGGTTTTGAGGTACTCGGCGTTAGTATAGATAGCGAACAGTCCCACCAAAAATTTATAGCCAAACATGAACTACCTTTTAATTTATTAGTAGATGAGGATCAAAAAATAGTCAATGATTATGGTGTTTGGGTAGAAAAAAACATGTACGGAAGAAAGTATATGGGCACAGCGCGTACTACTTTTGTGATTGACGAAAATGGTATTATCCTGCACATTATCAAAAAAGTAGATAACAAAAATGCAACGCAACAAATTCGCGACTTATTAACAAAATAAATCAACCTAATAACTTATATTTGCCTCTTATGAGCAAGCAAACAGACGATCTTTTTAAGAATATAGTATCGCACGCAAAGGAATATGGTTTTGTATTCCAATCGAGCGAAATTTACGACGGTTTAAGCGCCGTTTATGATTATGGTCAGTTGGGTTCTGAATTAAAAAACAACCTAAAGACTTATTGGTGGAAAGCCATGGTGCAGTTGAATGAAAACATTGTAGGAATTGACGCCTCTATTTTCATGCACCCAACAACTTGGAAAGCATCTGGGCACGTGGATGGATTTAGCGATCCGATGATTGACAACAAGGATTCGAAAAAAAGATACCGTGCGGATCAATTAATCGAAGACAAGATCGAGCGCTACGAAAAAGACGGCAAAACAGATAAAGCAGCACAGCTACAAAAAGATATGGACGATGCTTTAAACGATGACGATTTAGCGCGTTTAAAAGCTATCATAGAGGAGCACAACATCGTATGCCCCATGTCCGGAACAAAAAATTGGACAGACGTACGTCAATTTAATTTAATGTTCTCTACCCAGATGGGTGCCATGGCAGATGGAGCGGAACAGGTTTACCTACGCCCTGAATCGGCACAAGGTATCTTTGTAAATTTCTTAAACGTCCAAAAATCAGGGAGGATGAAAATTCCTTTTGGTATTGCACAGATTGGTAAAGCATTCCGTAATGAGGTAATTGCCCGTCAGTTTATCATGCGTATGCGTGAGTTTGAACAGATGGAACTGCAATTTTTTGTTCGCCCAGGAACAGAGTTAGAATGGTATGAGAAATGGAAAGAAGCTCGTTTAAAATGGCACTTAACTTTAGGTGCAGGGGCGGACAACTATCGTTTTCACGACCACGTAAAATTAGCACATTACGCAAATGCAGCTGTTGATATCGAGTACAATTTCCCTTTTGGATTCAAGGAAATCGAAGGTATTCACTCACGTACAGATTATGACTTAAAGCAACACCAAGAATATTCGGGTAAAAAACTACAGTATTTTGACCATGAATTAAATCAGAACTATATTCCTTATGTTGTTGAAACTTCCGTAGGTGTAGATCGTTTATTCTTGTCCGTATTTGCTAATGCATTGGTTCATGAAGACCTTTCCACTGAAGATAAAAAAGATTCACGTGTAGTATTGAAATTTCATCCAGCTATCGCTCCAGTAAAAGCAGCGATTATGCCGTTAACTAGGAAAGATGGCTTACCTGAAAAAGCACGTGAAATCATGGATAAATTGAAGTTCAACTATAACTTACAGTATGATGAAAAAGATTCGATCGGTAAACGCTACCGCCGTCAAGACGCTATCGGTACACCTTTCTGTATCACTGTAGACCATCAGACTTTAGAAGACAACACTGTAACGATACGCCACCGCGACAGCATGAAACAAGAGCGCATAGCTGCTGACGACTTAGGACGTATTATAGGCGACCTAACAAGTTGGAATAATCTATTACAACAATTAGTCTAAAAGTTCAAATAATTATAAGTGGAAGCTGTCTCAAATTTATTGAGGCAGCTTTTTTTGTTAAATATGACTATGAGATAAATTTGTGAGTTTTTTGTTGATTATTTCGCAGAACTGCTCATTTGGGAAGAAAAAGAACAAGAGACTGCCTTTTTGAGACAGTCTCTTTTTTTATCTCTAGAAATCAACCACAACCTCTTCATGCCATTTTTTATTAAGCATGACAGCAAAGCCTGAATTATTTCGTTTATCTAAAGGTAAAGCTCCACGAAAAACAAGTTGCATATTATTACCAACTGCCGCACTTACGTTGAAAGTATTTAAAAACTTGTCCTCTTTATCATACAGGACCAAGTTATAAGCTAAAGGAACAGATCCTATTGCATTACCTATAAATTGATTAAAGACTATTTCCTTGCTTTCTTTACTGAAATCAGGGTAAATAACAATCTCTGACTGATCCAAAATCGGATTTTTCATTTTTGTATTAAACGCAGCAAAAAAGTTTGGTTCATGTACTTCAGTAATAACAATTTTTTCAACATCGGAAAGGTCTTCTGTATTAGTAAATTCAAATTTAACTTGACTATAGTACCTATCCAGCGTTATAGTATACTGTTGTTCATCGAGCACCTCAAAATTATACACTACACCAAATATACTAGCTTCCGAGTTGGAAAACTTGTTACTCACAAAAAAATCATCGGCGTCCGCACGTTCAGATGATAGCAATTCTTCATTGGACTGATTCACAATAAAAGAAGCCATATAGCTACCCGCAGGTAATTGCAAAACAAAATCATCCATATTATCTTCTTCATATACTTCAGCCCCCTCAATAATCAGACTTCTTGTGACCGCATCAAAAACATGATAGTGAAATTTTTGAACACTACGATCACTCACTATATTTCCAACCCCTAAAAGCCTGATGTTATCAACACGAAAGGTTCCTGTTTTTTCATTATAAGCAGCTCCATCTCCCCTTTCACCTTCTTTGGGCTCTATCTTGACATAAAGATCTTTTAGCAAATCTAGCTCCACATCATCAAAATAAAAATCAAAGGAACTTTTGGAATAAGCGGTTTTAGTATTGAAAAATTGATTATCTTCTGCTAATAGGTGATATTCTTCCCCATCTTGTGAGTAGAAAATATCAAAAGATTTAGGTCCTGTATCTGATGATCCCACATCAAGACTAAAACTTTGCACTTCAACCACATTAAGTAAGGGCATCTTAATAATTAGCTCCTCAAGCCCCTTCAAAGACAAAGCTTTGCCTGCGGCATAAGTATCATACTTCCATCCTGCAACAAAAGATGCAGGTACCGAACCTCCATTATAAGTCATACTATGATCCGGACTATTATATTGATCCGCCCTCAAACTTTCGGCATTAAAAGACCAATAATATAAATACCCCTGCTGAATACGAACAGATCCATTCGGCTGCTGATCTATAGTTGCTATTTTATTTAAAGACCTTTGTGCAGCATCGGCAGTCATACTTTTAGAAAGTGGTCTAATGGAGTTTGACAACGGTTGGAAACGAAATCCTATCGTGTAACTTTCTTTATCATCTACTTCAAAGGCATCTTTAGAACAGGAAACGGAACAAAAAAAGATGATTAAAATCGAAAGCTTATTCCAAAAACAATTGGTGAGCTTTTTCATATTTACCAAATTTACAATCAGTTAAGACAAAGTAACTATTAAAATTTGAATAAACAAATACCTTGAATATAAAAAAGAGCAAGACCTCTCCAGTCTTGCTCTTCCAAAAATCAGTAAACGGCTTGTTTAATATTAAATCTTAATACTTTTCTTTTTGCCGTTCACCATAATATCTACACTTTCACCTTTCTTTCCCCTTACTTTATAATCCACAACTTCGCCATCTTTCCAAGTAATATCAACCGTATAATTTCCACGCGCTTTAAGTCCTTTAACAGCGCCTGTTTTCCAAGCTCCTGGCAAAGCAGGTAGCAGGTGTATATAGCCATCATGAGACTGTATTAGCATCTCTGCAATACCGGCAGACCCGCCAAAATTACCATCAATTTGAAACGGCGGGTGAGCACAAAATAAATTTGGATATGTTCCTGCACCATCTCCTTGATAAGTTGTGCCATCAGCAATGGCCGGTTTTAACAACTGCCTTAATATTTCTAAAGCGTGATCTCCATCATGTAACCTTGCCCAGAACAATATTTTCCACGCTCTAGACCATCCTGTTCCTTCATCGCCACGCACTTCTAAGCTTCTTTTTGCAGCATCTGCCCATTCAGGAGTAGTGATTGGAGAAACAAAATTCGCTGGATACAAGCCATACAAA
The DNA here is from genome assembly GCF_026711005.1 of Sphingobacterium sp. UT-1RO-CII-1. Classification (GTDB taxonomy): domain Bacteria; phylum Bacteroidota; class Bacteroidia; order Sphingobacteriales; family Sphingobacteriaceae; genus Sphingobacterium. Next base: position 531,664 of record NZ_JAPPVJ010000001.1, read on the forward strand.
TGAGACACGTGCCTATGCTTGGGTTCAATCTCCTCGTAATCTTCTAACCACTCCATTACTCTACCTGAAGAGCTAACAACCACAGCGGGGGCTATTTTCTTTAGGTCATCTGTCAAAGCTGCCGCAAAATCATCATTAAGGCCTAAGATGTTATTAGATTCAATTATCGCCTGATAGAGCTCTCGAATAATCTGACTATCGATTGTTGGCCCCATTACAACTGCCGTCCGTTTACCATTTGGCAATTTAAATCCATTTTCGGGCGAAACTGACGGCGACGTGACTAGCCAACCTGTTTTAGGGTCTTGTACTAAAGTCGCTTTATAAAACTCTGCTGCTCCTTTCAATACAGGATAAATTTCAGCTAAATAATGTTTGTCCTGTGTGAATAAATAATGCTCCCATAAATGGTTACACAACCAACCCGACGCAGTACTAGCACCCCACGAAGCCTGCTCGCCAGGAGCCGAATACCCCCAAACATTTGTCATCATATAAACTACCCAACCAGGAGCGTTATAATAAGCTTTAGCCGTTTTCTCTCCTTCTTTCGCAATACGTTTAATTAAATCTATAAAAGGACGGTGATACTCTGATAAGTTACTTACTTCTACTCCCCAATGATTCATTTGCGCATTAATATTCAAATGATAATCTCCATTCCAGGGAGTTTGAATTTGATGCGCCCACAATCCCTGTAAATTAGGCGGCAAAGCTCGCTCATGTGTAGGTGCTGTACTTGCAATACTCAGGTAACGTCCAAACTGATAATACAGAGCTGCCATGCTATTGTCCTTTTCTGGGTTTTCGTAAAAGTTTTTAATACGTATATCCGTTGGCACACTATCCCTTTTAAAATCGTCTGCCAAGGTTAAACTTACCCGGCTAAAAGTAGATGAATAATTCTTTTGATGTTTTGACAACAACTTGCCATATTTCCAGCTTTCTGCCCCGAACAATTCCTTCGCTACTTTCTGTTTTGGTTCATACCCATAATAATCAGTAGCTGCAGAAAAATAAACCAAAACTTCATCGGCATTTTTCACAATAACCTGATGATCGTAATTTTTTGTAGTCCCACCTTTTGCTACCACTTTAATTTTACCCGCAAAATGGGTCCCCAGACCACCTTTACCATCTGGCAACGCACCTGACCAAGTAATCTCCGAATCACTCACTTGGATGTTTTGTATATTTTCTTCTCTATAAACATGAGTAGCAAAAGATATGGCTCCCTTTTTACTTGCCGTTAATCGAATAACACCAATATTTTTATCAAATGATGTAAAATACTCTCTTGTATAATGCACGCCATCTACCACAAAGGAGGTAGATGCTTTCGCTTTTTCAAGATCAAGTTCTCTTCGAAAATTAGACACCTCACCTGGGATCTGATGAATAAAGTTTAAAAAAGCAAAGTTTTGAAAACTACCATATGGTGCATTAGCTCCTGTTCCGAAAGCAGATCCTTGCCCGCTCGTTACAAAGTTTTTATTTACCAAAGCCTCCGCTAAGTCATTTTCTCCTGCAAAAAGATGCTGCTGAATGTCCTTTACACTTTTATAAGCTTCGTAATTATTGGGGTCTTCCGAGCTCCCTGACCACATCGAAATCTCATTGAGAACAATAGATTCATCAAGTACTTTCCCATCAGGCATCATGCCTATCAATCCATTACCCAAAGGAAGGGTTCCCTCCCAACGTTGAGCTGGTTTATCATACCATAATTTCAAATCTTGAGCATTTGACCCGAGGCTAAAAAATAAAAAAAATAAAAAGAGATACAGTTTAGGCATCATTATTAATATAATTAAAAAAATAAAAATCTTATTAAAGGCATGACTATTGCCATCCCAAAAAATACAACCGTGAAAATAGGTATTATTTGAATAGTCTATACATAGTTTTACATGATTCGACAAAACCACACTATAGAATTTAACTATATCCCATAAGATATAACAATATAAAACACTGATCTACAATGCTTATATTTGAAATAACAAGTTCACAAATAAAGAGATTATGAAAGACAATAATAAAAAAATCACAACAGCTTCTGGGGCTCCAGTTGCTTACTACCAAGATTCTATGTCCGCAGGTCCTCGGGGGCCACTGTTACTGCAAGATTATTTTTTACACGAAAAGCTTGCTCAATTTAATCGCGAGAGAATCCCCGAACGTATAGTACACGCTAAAGGTTCAGGAGCTTATGGTACTTTCACTGTAACGCATGATATAACAAAATATACACGTGCCAAATTTTTAAACCAAATTGGCAAACAGACGCGTCTGTTTATGCGTATGTCAACTGTAGGAGGAGAACGAGGTTCAGCAGACTCAGAGCGTGACCCACGTGGGTTTGCTATTAAATTTTATACGGAAGATGGTAATTATGATCTGGTAGGTAATAATACCCCTGTCTTTTTCATCAAGGATCCACGTAAGTTTCCAGATTTCATACACACGCAAAAACGAGACCCTTATACCAACTGTAAGTCTGCAACTATGATGTGGGATTTCTGGTCATTAAACCCGGAGTCTTTACATCAGGTAACAACCCTGATGTCAAATAGAGGTACACCCTTTGGTTTTCGCCATATGCATGGCTACGGAAGTCATACCTTCTCCATGATTAATGCGGCAAATGAACGTGTATATGTAAAGTTTCATTTTCGTACCGAGCAGGGTATTAAAAACCTGAGCGCAAAAGAAGCTACAGAATTGAGAGGAACAGATCCCGACTATGCACAACGGGATTTATATACTTCTATAGATAAAGGTGAGTTTCCCAAATGGAAATTATTTATTCAGGTAATGACCGAAGAACAAACAAAAGCATTCCGCTGGAATCCGTTTGATTTAACAAAAGTATGGTCTCAAAAAGAATATCCTCTTATCGAGGTTGGTATATTAGAACTTAACGAAAACCCTGATAATTATCATGCGCACGTGGAGCAAGCAGCTTTTGCCCCTGCTCATGTTGTAGATGGTATCGGTTTTTCTCCTGATAAAATGTTACAGGGTCGTATCTTATCTTACCCTGATGCACATCGCTACCGTTTAGGTTCAAATTTCGAACAGATCCCAGTAAATCGTTGTCCTTATATGGTAAATAATTATCATCGAGATGGACAAATGCGCGTGGATGGAAATGGGGGAAGCTCTCCAAATTATTTTCCAAATAGTTTCGATAATAGCATAGAAGATCCTGCTTATGCAGAACCAGCATTACAGCTATACAGTGATAAAGCTGACTTCTACGACCGTAATGAAAACGATGACGACCATTATACACAGCCGGGTGATCTTTATAGATTATTAGAGCCAAAAGAAAAACAAGATCTTATCGATAATATAGTGGATGCAATGTCGGGTATTGAGGGACCAAAACGTGAAGAAATTATCAACCGTCAACTATGTCACTGGTTTAGAGCAGATATGAACTTAGGAATGGGTGTAGCAAAAGGTTTAAATTTTTCTATGGACAGCTTGGCAGAACATATGCCAAAAAAATAGGATTGCGGTATACCTATCTTAGATCCTCATACTCTCAATTTATGATGCAGTGTGAGGATCTCTTCTTTTTATCAAAAAACTGCTAACAAGCTATTATAAAGACAAATAACATTCTTCTAAAAAAAATAATCAAATAAACTATATAAAATTAGTAGACTATGTTATAAATTTGTCCATCATGGAGAAAGATCAATCAAAAGTTATCAGGGAACAGGCTGAAAGATCAGCGCTTAGAGAACATTCTGTTCCTTTATATTTAACCTCAAGCTTCATATTTGATTCTGCAGAACAGGGCCGATCAATATTTGCAGACGAAGAAGCCGGCATGGTCTATTCTCGCTACGCTAATCCAAATACGACAGAATTTATAAATAAAGTCTGTATTCTTGAAGGAGCTGAAAATGGGTTGGCTTTCGCATCTGGCATGGCTGCTGTTTTCGCCTCCCTAGCTGGCTTTGTACAGAATGGCGACCATATTGTATCCTCTCGGGCTATTTTTGGCTCTACACATCAACTTTTAACACAACTATTCCCTCGATGGGGCATCACATCAACGTATGTTGATGCTATAGACAACACAGCTTGGGCAAGTGCAATACAAGAGAACACAAAAATAGTTTACCTAGAGTCGCCTTCTAATCCCGGATTAGAACTGGCTGATCTCGATTTTTTAGGTAAATTAAAAAAACAACATCCTCATATTATTTTTATTATAGACAATTGCTTTGCTACCCCTTACCTCCAAAAGCCTATCAACTATGGGTTTGACCTTTCAGTGCATTCGGCCACAAAATATATGGATGGGCAAGGACGAGTTTTAGGTGGGGTTATTGTTGGCAGACAGGATTTGATTGATAAATTAATGTTCTTTATCAGGCATACTGGTCCTGCCATGTCCCCCTTTAATGCTTGGGTACTTTCAAAAAGTTTAGACACATTGAGTTTACGTATGGAAAGACATTGCTCTAATGCCTTAGCGGTGGCGGAAATATTAGAGCACCACACGGAAGTAATCAAAGTAAATTATCCGTTTTTACCTTCACACCCACAATACGATCTAGCAAAAAAACAAATGAAAGCAGGGGGAGGAATTGTCACCTTCGAGGTGCAAGGAGGACAAGAACGTGCTTTTAATTTTTTAGATGCACTAAAAATGATATTATACACTTCAAATTTAGGAGATGCCAGATCAATAGCAACACACCCAAGCTCGACAACACATTCTAAACTGACAGAAGAAGAACGTGTACATTTGGGCATAAAACCAGGCACAGTTCGACTTTCTGTAGGCATTGAAGATAAGTCGGACATTATAAATGATATACTTCAAGCTTTAGAACAAACAAAATAAGCTACTCGGTAAATACTCTTGTAATATCACTAAAAATATAGCGCATTTGTACACTTAATACTTGTAGAAAACATTGACTTTTTCTATGTTCGCCTCCGTGTTTATTAGGAAGCTATATTTAACCAAACTAGTTTTCCTATTCAATACATAAACTCACTTCTAATAATGAAGGTGAACAAACATTTATCTTATGACAAAACAAACGATTACTTTTTTATTTCTCTTTTTAAGCTTTGTTGCTTTTGGACAGGTTGACAGACAAAAGCTTGAAGAGGCGCTATTTAATCTACCGGATGTTTCTTTTAAACATATCCCTAGTCAATCAGATAACGAGGTGACTTATGAACTTAAAGTAAAGCAACCTCTTGACCACCAAGACAAATCAAAAGGACATTTTTATCAAAGAGTTGTGTTTACACATAAAGGATTCGACAGACCAGTAATTATGGAAACAAATGGCTACGACCTTTATCCCTACCCTAGCGAGTTATCTTATATACTAGGCGCCAATTATTTAAATATTGAACACCGCTTCTTTGGCAATTCTATACCAGATGGAAAACCATGGCCCTACTTAACATTAGAACAGGTAACCGCTGATCTGCATAAAATAAATCAGTTATTTAAAGAGATTTATCAGGGTAAATGGATCAGTACAGGCGTTAGTAAGGGAGGACAAACGACATTATTTTACAAATATTTCTATCCCGAAGATGTTGATGTCGCCATCCCGTATGTTGCGCCTTTTGATTATGCGAAAGAAGACACCCGTATTTATGACTTCCTGGACAGCGTCGGTACGGCCACTTGCCGAAACAAAATAAGAACATTTCAACTTCATGTTTTAAAAAACAAGAAGCCTATTCTGGAAAAACTAAAATGGTATGCACAAGGTAAAAACTTAACATTCGATTATATAGGAGGTCTAGAAAAAGCTTTTGAGTACGCTGTTTTAGAATATGATTTTTCTTTTTGGCAATCACAAATTTCTTGTGATGATATTCCATCTCTTCAGAACTTAGACGCCGTTGTAGAGCACTTTAACAAAGTAAGTGATATTTCATTCTTGGATGATAAAACAATGAAGAAGTTTGAATCACATTACTATCAAGCAGGTACACAAATGGGATATTATGGCTATAATATAGAACCTTTTAAAAAATACGTAAGCTTTAGCTCTAATCCTTCCGCTGTACATATGCCTAGCAGTGCCAAAAATGAAGAATTTTCAGACACATTAATATTGAAGGTTAAAAACTGGTTAGAAACAGATGCCAACAATCTTCTGTACATATATGGAGAAACAGACACATGGAGTGCTACTAGGGTAACCCCTTCGGTCAATACAAATTCTCAAAGCTTTATACTCCCTGGAAAAGGACACTATGAAGCTCGCATAAAAAACATGAGTTCAGAAATGAAAAAAGATTTTTTTAATAAACTACAAAGCATGAGCGGAGTAGTTCCTATCAAACAATAATATTATAATATAAACAGAGGGCGATCATTTTGAGATGATCGCCCTCCATATATAAGCATAACTATCCTTAAGACAATTACTTATATTTTATTAACATCTTAAACTATCAAAGGACGGCAAGTGCTTTGTCATAGTTTGGTTCATCTGCAATTTCAGCCACTTGCTCCGTGTATAAGACTTTTCCACCTTCATCTATGACTACAACAGCACGACTTAATAAGCCAGCTAACGGTCCATCAACAATTTTAAGCTGGTAAGCATCTGAGAAACTAGAGTCTTTATATTCAGAAAGTGTCTCCACATTCTGTATACCTTCTGCTGCACAAAAACGTTCTTGTGCAAAAGGTAAATCTTTTGAAATGCATAACACTACCGTATTTTCCAAGGCAGCAGCTTTTTCGTTAAACGCTCTAACAGAGGCAGCACATGTGCCTGTATCAATGCTAGGAAAAACGCTCAATATTATTCTCTTTCCTTTATAATTTTGTAGTTTTTTATCCGAAAGGTCACCTGCAGTTAACTTAAAATCTGGAGCCTGAGAACCTATTTGAGGTAAGCTTCCAACTGTATTAATCTCAGCCCCTTTAAATGTAATTTTCGCCATATCTTCTAAAATTTTATGTCAGTTAAGATACAAAAAATTAATAGCTTATCTGCGAATTAGGATTAAAACTTACTCTGTTTTAACATAAGCACAAACACGCATGAACACGAAATAGCATGAGTGTTATTAAAGTTACATAAGCATCTAAATTTTAACGAAATGAAAAATAAAAATGTTAAATAATTGATTCATTTTGCTTTAGACACAAAAAAAAGCTATGTTAGCATAATATAAACTAATGTAGTATGTGCTAACCAAATTTTTGTTATATGAGAAAATTATTACTCGGCTTATTACTTGCCTCTCCCTCCTTACTTTGGGCTCAGGGATCACAGGTCAACACTCAAAGCCAAAAAGCAGTAGGTATGGCTGGAGCAGGATCAGCGTTATTCGTTGATGAATCCTCTATTTTTTATAGCCCTGGTGCCTTGGCCAAAATGAATGGAAATGCGGTTTCAGCTAATGTCAGTGCAATTATGTACCGATCAGCTTTTCAAGAGGCTGGTGCAAATGAGGTCTATGATACTAAATTCAAAATCACACCACCGTTCTCTGTCTTTGCAACATTTAGCCCTGAAGGAGCACGCTGGAAAGCGGGACTAGGCATTTATACTCCTTTTGGTGGTTCAGTAAATTGGGGAGAAGAATGGCCAGGCAAATATGAATTAAATCATTTACAGATGCGAGCCATCTACATACAACCTACCATAAGTTACAAAATCACAGAAAACTTAGGTATAGGTGCCGGTTTTGTTTACAACCTTGGTTTAGTAGATCTTTCAAGATCATTGCCAGTAAGCGGTCCTGATGGTAAATCGGGTAGAGCAGAGTTATCCGGCACAGGAACGGGGACAGGCTTTAACGTAGGGGCACATTATCATGTAGAGGATGTATTTGCTCTTTCTGTTAGCTACCGTTCTAAAGTAAATACAAAGTTAAAGAATGGCGACGCTGAATTCACAGTACCTGATGCATTGGCTTCTTCTTTTCCAAACACAACTTTTAATGCAGAACTTCCATTACCAGCATCCTTGAACATAGGGTTAAGTTTCCCTGTAAGTTCGAAGGTTGATATTGCGGCAGATGCTACATTTTTAAACTATTCGGTGTACAAAAAACTTGTTTTTGACTACAAAGACAATACCCCAGTATTAACCGATACGGAGCAAGAAAAAAATTATAAAAATGGTTTTTCTGGAAAAATAGGTGTTAACTACCAGACAACCCCGAAATTAGCTTTACGAGCAGGTATGGGATACGTAGCATCACCTGTAAGAGCAGAATATGTATCTCCAGAAACACCGGACAATGATCGTATTATGGGTTCTATCGGATTCACTTACGGCATTTCTGACAAATGGGAACTCTCGGGCGCCTATGTACTACAACATTTAAAAAGCCGTCATGTCACCAGCGTAGCAACAGGTCTTTCTGGCATCTACGAAACAAACATTCACGCTCCGGGCATATCATTAACTTATAAATGGTAATTACGATGAAAAATATTTTAAAGAACATCCATCTATATATTGGCTTTGCATCAGTAGCTCTTTTAGCTTCTTGTAAACCTGAAATAGAGTCCTTCAAGCCTTCAGCGGGCGAACAAGCTAATTTTTCAAAATATATAGCAATTGGCAACTCCCTAACAGCTGGTTTTGCAGACGGAGGCTTATATTTAGAAGGACAACAAGTAGCATTTCCTAATCTTATCGCTACACAATTACAGCAAGTTGGCAATAAAAGTTTCAATAGCCCATTTTTTACAGAAGACCAACGTAATGGTTCAGGATACTTACGCCTTAAAGCGTTGATTAATGGACAGCCACAAATGGAAAGCGTGACTACTGAATTGGCTGTTCGTGGCGTAAACACTGAGGGAAAGCCCCTATATACAAAATATACAGAAGAAATACATAACTATGGTGTTCCTGGGATGCGTTTGGATATGGCGTTTGCCCCCTATATAGGAACAGCGATGGGTAACCCCTATTTTGAACGTTTATTGCCTGACAACACAGATCCAATGTACACATACAAAGAGCATGTAACATCGAAAGATCATACGTTTTTCACGTTTTGGCTAGGGAACAACGATGTCTTGGGCTACGCTACCAATGGTGCAGTAGAAGAGGACGCGACCTCTAAACTCACTGATGTCGCAACATTCAAGCATTTATACAGCTCATTTTTAAAAGATTTAACTACTAACAAACAAAAGGGTATACTTGCCACAATTCCAGATGTAACAGCTATACCCTATTTTACCACCGTTACAAGGGCTGCACTACTCGCTACTGTACAAGCAAGTGCCCCAGAAGTAGAGCAGTTATTTATTGAAACAGGTGATGGTTCGGTGCGTCCGGCAACAGATGAAGACCTTTTTGTATTACCTTTTTCGTCGGCTGGATTATTGGGACAAGTAACACCTGAATTGCCTATTCCTTATGGTTTACACCCTAAAAACCCAATAGAGAGTAAATATGTTTTAGACCCTGCAGAAGTTACAATTATCAAGCAACGAGTGGAAGACTTTAATAATATCATTAAAGAAAATGCCAAACAGTATGACTTAGCCGTAGCGGATGCTTATACTTTTTTGAATCAAGTAAAATCTCCCGGCATTATGTATAATGGTCTAGGAATAAATGCCTCATTCATCACAGGAAATGCTTTCTCTTTGGATGGCATTCATTTAACTCCTCTGGGAAATGCACTGATGGCAAATTTATTTATTGACGCCATCAATAAAACATATGGTAGCAATATTTCAAAAATAAACGCTTCTAATTATAGAGGTGTGAAGTTCCCATAATGACACTTCATATAAAGAGAGAAGAGAGCCTCGCTAGTTAAACTAACGAGGCTCTCTTTTCTCTCAAACCTCTTAAATAGTGAATAAAACTTTTACTCATTTATCAGGAGGCCGCCTTAGTGTGACAATCCCCTGCAAAATCACTTTTACACACATATCCTAGTATCTTAAGGTATAGAAACTTTCTATAAAAGACTCTTAAAAGAAAGTTTTCTCAAAGGTATTTTCGGCCGTTACCCAGATCTAACTTTTAATCTGTAAATTTGAGGAAGCCCAAAAGGCTATTATAACAAGCATTTATTTTATGAAAGTACAATTAAAACGCATGAACGACGCTGTTCACTTCGAAGCATCAAGTGAACAATCTCCCATAAAAGTAAATATAGATGGAGCAGAAAGTATAGGGGGAGAAAATAAAGGAGTCCGCCCAATGGAATTAGTGCTCATGGCACTTGGGTCGTGTAGTGTCTTTGACTTATCTACAATCTTAAAAAAACAACGTCAGGATGTACAAGATATCCAGGTCGAAGTATCTGGGGATCGTCGAGAAGAAGTTCCTAATATTTTCACAAAAATTCACATTACCTTTAGTTTAAAAGGTAATATAGATGAAGAAAAAGCCCAAAAAGCAGCAGAACTCGCTGTTAAAAAATACTGCTCGGTACACGACATGCTTGTAGCAGGGGGAGTAGAAATAACATATAGTTTAAAATTTATTTAAGGGAGTTTTTCTTCCACAATCTTTCGGCCCATCTTCCTACTAGCCAAAAGGAAACGGCTAACAATAAGAAAAAGATGGTCCGATTGATATTATCCCAAAGATATTCAACAAAACGTGTATAGAGATTCAGTATAAAAAAAACAAAACCGATATCACGTGACACCACATCTTTTATGCGCATTCCATAAATCGCTAAACCACCTGAAACCAGGGTTGCCAATAAACCCCAATAGAAAATATGGTATTGCCTAACCTGTGACCAAGCCTCAAAACTACCATAGTTTCCAAATATTGAAAGGCACCATAAAGCAATCATAAGATACAGGAGACCGACAACATAACTGATTGATACAAAAGGCACCAATGGTTTGATTTTACGCTGCCCCAATAAGGCAAAACCAGTTAATAGAAAACCAAATATGGTAAACCGTAAAGGATAATTCATACCCCAAAATTTAAAGCCCCAATTGCTATAATAAGCTGTTTCGGTAGCAAACCAGATACCTAAAGCAATTAGCGTAAAAACCCACAACAGATCAGATCGGAGTCGAACGGCTAAAAAAGCATATATGCCTATGGATAATAAAAAAAGTACCGTATACTGTCCGGTATTCCGATCTAATATTTGCCCCAAAAAACCTATAGATGTTGCTGTAGCAAATGCTCCTGCCAACATAAGAGTTTCATTGGAGAAAGTTTTCTCAGGATATCTTTTTTTATTTCTAAAACCTAATGCATAAAATAATAATGATAAAAGAGCAAATGCAAGACAAAACACGATATTTGGTGTTTCATAAAACTGCTCAACAAAGCGAAGTAACGTATCATCTGAAAAGATCGAAAACACAGAAAAGACTAAAGAAACTAATGCTATCCAAAAAGCATATTTAGCCAATACTTTCCATTCGAAACCTTTCTCTACAATATTCTCCCTTAACTGATCCCTCTTTTCATCAGTCAATAGTCCCTCATTTTGCCAATGAGCCAGAGCCTCTTCAACAACTTCTTTGTCGTTCTTACTTAAATCTAGCTTTTTCAAAGGATATAATGTTAAGTAAGCTAAATTACATATTATAGTAGAGAACTCTATATTTAATATCGATAGCAAATGTCATCGAGTATAATGATATAAAGCTTATTTTGTATGATCAAATTAAAAACATGTTGCTAATCGATGAGTTCGCACTCCATTTAAATTTCTGTACCTTTGTGGCTTGCAAAATTCAGAATATAACGATATGAATTCCTTACAGCAGCACACCCCTATAGATTTGGTCGAACAACGTGAAATCGAAGTCTTTGGAGCCCGCGTTCACAATCTAAAGAATATAGATGTCGCGTTCCCTCGTAACCAGCTTGTAGTCGTTACAGGCCTTAGTGGTAGTGGAAAATCATCCTTAGCTTTCGACACTATCTATGCCGAAGGACAACGCCGTTATATGGAAACTTTTTCTGCTTATAGCCGCCAATTCTTAGGTGGTATGGAAAGACCTGATGTTGATAAAATATCAGGTCTTAGCCCCGTTATATCTATTGAACAGAAAACAACAAATAAGAACCCACGGTCAACCGTAGGTACTATTACAGAGATTTATGACTTTCTTCGTTTACTATATGCTCGAGCAAGTGAAGCCTATTCATATGTTTCGGGTAAACCGATGGAGCGTATGTCAGAAGAACAAATCGTGGATAGAATTTTAGCAGACTTTAACGGCGAGCCTATTTACATATTAGCACCAGTAGTGAAAGGCCGTAAAGGTCACTACCGAGAGCTATTTGAACAAATACGCAAACAGGGGTATACCAAAGTACGTGTCGATGGGGAAATATTGGATGTTGTTCCGAAAATGCAGGTAGATCGTTATAAAACGCACGATATTGAAACTGTTGTTGACCGTTTGTATGCAACAGAGGAAGATAAAAAACGACTCTACACTTCTGTTATGCAAGCGATGAAAACCGCTAAGGGAATTATAAAGATTGCGAACAAAGATGATAAAGAACAATTTTTCAGCCGTTATCTTATGGATGCAGAGTCTGGGATCTCATACGATGAACCGCAGCCGAACACCTTTTCTTTCAACTCTCCCTATGGCGCCTGTGAACGATGTGACGGTTTAGGCTATATCTTCGAGATTGATAAAGATATCGTTATTCCGGATAAAAAAATAAGTATTGATAAGGGGGGGATTTTACCTTTAGGTTCAGCACGTGAGTCATGGACTTTTCAGGTTATTAAAGCTGTCGCTAAAAAACTTGACTTTTCAACAAGCAGTCCACTTTCTAAAGTATCCAATGAACAAATAGACATACTACTTTTTGGCGGTGAAGAACCTATATCATTAACCGTATCCTACGGCAGCTACGGCTCTCGTGAATATAGTGTTAAATTTTCAGGGTTATTTAAAATGCTTGAAGAAATGCATGGCCGAGGCTCTGATGACTCGCCGGCCTTAGATGATTTTCGCACGCAGACTACCTGTCCCAGCTGTAAAGGCGCTCGATTAAAAAAAGAGTCTCTTTATTTTAAAGTTGATAATAAGAATATTTCAGAGCTCGCATCCATGGATATCTTAACGTTAAGAAATTGGATGGAAGGTATAGAGGAACGGCTTTCTGATAGACAAAATACGATTGCTACGGAAATACTAAAAGAGATCCGCGCACGATTAGGCTTTTTATCCGACGTTGGCTTAACTTACTTGACTTTAGACCGGTCCTCCAAAACACTGTCAGGAGGAGAAGCCCAACGCATCCGTTTAGCTACCCAGATAGGTTCACAATTGGTCAACGTTTTATACATTTTGGATGAACCAAGCATTGGCCTACACCAACGGGACAATGAACGTTTAATTAACTCGCTTAAAAATCTCCGAGATATAGGCAACTCTGTTCTCGTGGTTGAGCACGATAAAGATATGATATTAGAGGCGGACTATGTTATTGACATGGGGCCGGATGCAGGTATAAATGGAGGAGAAATAGTTGCACAAGGCACGCCTATAGAAATTATTAAGAGTAATACTTTAACAGCTGCTTATCTAAATGGACAAAAAGAGATAAAAACACCCGAAACAAGACGTAAGGGAAATGGAAAACTCCTTTCCTTAAAAGGGGCGAAAGGTAATAATCTTAAAAATGTTAGTGTCGATTTTCCTTTGGGGAAATTAATACTGGTTACAGGTGTTTCTGGTTCAGGAAAATCATCATTAATTACAGGAACCTTATATCCAATATTAAATAAACATTTCTTTCGTGCAAAAGCCACCCCTATGCCCTATAAGAGCATAGATGGTTTAGAGAACATTGACAAGGTTATTGAGATCGATCAAAGTCCTATTGGCAGGACGCCACGGTCGAACCCTTCGACTTATACAGGTGTTTTCTCGGATATACGTACACTATATGTACAATTGCCTGAAGCCAAAATCAGGGGCTATAAACCAGGCAGGTTCTCTTTCAACGTCAAGGGAGGACGCTGTGAGACCTGCCAAGGGGCTGGGATGAAGGTCATAGAAATGAATTTTCTACCGGATGTGCAGGTTCCCTGTGAGACCTGTCAAGGCAAGCGATATAATCGGGAGACATTGGAAGTCCGTTATCGGGGAAAGTCGATCTCCGATGTTCTCGATATGAGTATTGATGAAGCTGTTGAGTTTTTTGAAAACATGCCGTCTATCTATCGAAAAATTAAGACTTTACAAGATGTAGGTTTAGGTTATATTACGTTAGGCCAATCTTCCACAACATTATCAGGAGGAGAAGCTCAGCGCGTCAAACTCGCAACAGAACTTTCTAAAAAAGACACAGGAAACACTTTTTACATCTTAGATGAACCTACAACGGGCTTACACTTTGAAGATGTCAACGTTCTTTTAGGTGTTATCAACCGGCTTGTGGACAGAGGGAATACAGTGCTTATTATTGAACATAATCTTGATGTTATCAAAACAGCAGACTGGATAATTGATATGGGTCCGGAGGGTGGTAACCAAGGAGGAAAACTTATGTTTTCCGGTATTCCAGAAGACCTTATTAAAGAAAAGAATAATGAAACTGCTCGCTTTTTAAAACTTGAAATGTAATATTTAGAAGCTGGTGGCGTACTTACCAACGACCGCCAGCTCCTCCACCTCCTGACGACCCTCCTCCGAAACTCCCGCCACCCCTAGAGCCGCCTCCCGAATTTGACGAGCCGCCTCCAGAACTGCTCGATGAGCTTCTTGTTAATTTAGGTATAATAAAATCGCCTAATACTTCTTCAAGGCCACAATTCTGACACCTATTGTAATAATCGCCCCTTCCTTCTCTTGTGTAAGTTGCCGAAACATGTGTGCGGCTCAAGTTAACTTGTTTCGTTTTAAAATGACATTTTTCACAATTTACAAATCCCTTAACCATCCCTTCCCAAGAAACTAGCTTCCGTTTTCCTGTCTTCTTATCAATCCAAATTTCATATGTCTTGCTCCCAATACTCTCCTCTTTGATTTGTCCTGAGGACAAATAGTTTTTAATTTTCAACGAGGGTTCATCTCTACTTAAACGTACCCAGTCTCCGATATTATCAGGAGCTATTAATCGCATATTTAAACCAGCAAACCGGCGCACGTAGTTGTAAAATATAAACCAGGAAAAAGGAGTTAAAAGCATTGGTAAAAAATTAGCTTTGACAAAACTACGTAATGCTTGTTGTCTTAGCGCTTCATCCTTATAAGTCGCCATTAGCGCCTTAGACTGATCCGTATAATGAACAAAAAGAACCAAACTACAAAACACTGCTATAAAGTATGGCAAATTCTTCAACTGATAGACCTTTTCTAGACTATTAAATAAAAAGAGAAAAACAAAAAGAGAGAAAAACATCAGTAAAAACATTAGAAACACACCTCCCCAAAAGGGATGTATACTCTTGGAAACTTTTTTCTTCATTGGTCCTTGGTAACGTTTCCCAATTCTTTTTATCCATAAATAGGCCACAAAAAAAGAAATTAAAATATAAAGAATGGTAGAAAACATCGGGTTTTTCCAATGAAAAAAAGGAAGTGCAGAAGGAAGACTCCGCTCTAACTCAGCCTTAGTATCAGGTGCCAAAAGTACTTGCTTAATTATTTGAGAAGCATTTAACACACCAGAACTATAATCTTCATTTTTAAAATCAGGCACTAGATAGCGTTCGCCAATACGCTTCAAATAGATGTCAGGGAATATAGCCTCCAAGCCATAGCCTGACACAAAGCGATATTCTCTTCTGTCTTTTGCTACAACAAGCAGTAATCCATTGTTTTTGTCTTTCTTACCTATCCCCCAGGTATTAAATAAATCAAAAGCATATTCAAAAAGATCTGATCCAGGGAAATTATTAATGACAACAATGGCATATTCTGCTTCTATCCCCTGTTCAATTTCTTGTGAAATACTATTAAGTTCTGCGACCACCCCCGATGAAAGTATACCATCAGGGTTACTAACAAACAATTCTTGACCTTGATCTTTTGGATTTTCTGGGAACTGTCTTTCGTTCTGGGCAAACACACACTTGACACAAATACAAACAAAGACGAGCAAACAACGAACAATAGACATGACCAACTATTAAAATCTAAAATGCTAAGTTGGTTAATTATTTTAAAACAAACGTAGAAAACCAGTCCGTTTTTTCATCCATTATTTATATTGATGTTCATAGTATTTGAAGAAAGAACAGCTTTTCTATTAAATTATCTTCATTCTAAGGCAGTAAAGATTCCCTATCAATTTTGTAACTTTGTTTTGTATGTCAGATATTATTCAGTTATTACCCGACGCGGTAGCTAATCAGATTGCAGCGGGTGAAGTTGTACAGCGCCCAGCATCTGCTGTCAAGGAGCTTATAGAGAACTCAATTGACGCAGGTGCGGATAAAATCATGCTTATTATTAAAGATGCGGGTAAATCACTCATACAGGTAATCGATAATGGTTGTGGGATGAGTGCCACGGATGCTCGACTTTGTTTTGAACGACATGCAACATCAAAAATCCGTAAAGCTGATGACTTATTCTCTATCCGATCGATGGGGTTTCGTGGAGAGGCTTTGGCCTCTATAGCTGCTATCGCACAAGTAGAATTAAAAACCAGAAAGACTGAAGAAGAACTGGGTACAGTAATCAATATAGAGGGTTCGAAAATCGTAAGTCAAGCCCCAGATGCTTTGCCAATAGGTACGAGTATTGCAATAAAAAATTTATTTTATAATATTCCAGCCCGTCGTAATTTTTTAAAAAGTAATGCTGTTGAAATGCGTCATATTATCGATGAATTTCAACGTATAGCGCTGGCAAATCCTAATTTATTTTTCAGTTTACATAGTGATGGCAATGAACTTTTTCATTTACCAGCAGAAACTTTAAAGCAACGGATAGTACACCTGTTTGGGAATAATTATAATCAACGATTAGTTCCTGTTGAGGAAGATACGACAATTATCAATATCGATGGTTTTATAGGAAAACCAGAGTATGCAAAAAAAACGAGAGGCGAGCAATTTTTCTTTGTGAACAAACGGTTTGTTAAAGATCCTTATCTGAATCATGCAGTTATGAATGCCTACGAAGAAATTCTACCGGCTGAGACCTACCCTCTTTATGTATTATTTATTGATATTGATCCCTCAAAAATTGATATTAATGTACACCCTACAAAAACTGAGATAAAATATGAAGATGATAAAGCAATATATGCCATTATAAGATCTGCAGTAAAAAGATCTTTGGGCCGTTATAATATAACACCCACTTTAGATTTTAACCAGGAAACTAGCTTTAGTAATTTAATTTCAGACAAGCCACTTGACGAGATACAAGTCCCTACTATATCTTTCAATCCCAATTTCAATCCTTTTGAGGATGTAAAATCAAATTCATCTATCTCTAGGTCATCTGCTTATATAGCTGGATTGGAAAAAAAAACGGAAACACCGAAAAACTGGGATTCTCTGTACAAGATAACAGAGCAACAGGAAGCTGAACAATTAGAACTTATACCACAGTCCAACAATACAAGTCAACATCAGGTCTCTTCAGGCACCGCAAAACAATTTTTTCAATTACATAACCGATTTATTGTTTCACAAATACATTCAGGATTTATGTTAATTGATCAACAGGCGGCACATGAACGTATCCTTTTTGAGCACTATATGGATCAGCTAACAACAAATCAAGGACTGAGTCAACAAAGTTTATTTCCACAGACCGTTGAGTTAAGTGTTTCTGATTTCGCAATAATGGAAGACCTTTTACCCGAAATACACGCTCTTGGTTTTCAACTTCGTCCTTTCGGTAAAACTACCTATATTGTAGACGGAATTCCTGCTGATCTGGGCAATGGCCTTGACGAAACTAAAATTTTAGAGCAACTCTTGGAAGACTTTAAGAGCAATAACAATGAGCTAAAGCTAAGCAAAAGAGAAAGTTTAGCCCGTAGTTTAGCAAAAAGTGCGGCGATTACTTCAGGGACGACTTTAGACAACCAAGAGATGGCTGAACTCATTGACAAATTGTTTGCAACAGAGTCTCCTAGTATTTCCATACATGGACGCCCAAGTATAATAACAATAACATTACAAGAGCTACTAGAACGTTTTAACAAAAACTAATAATTACAGATCTTCAACTCTATATGAATAATATTTTTTCAAACTTAACACCTGTAGTAAAAAATTTACTGATAATAAACATTATCTGTTTTATTGGTTCTGCCATTTTTACCCAAGCACCTCGTTTCTTTGGTGTATATTATCCGGACTCTCCTTTCTTTCACATATGGCAAATTATCACCTATATGTTTATGCACGGAGGCTTTGGCCATATTTTCTTCAACATGTTTTCACTCCTTATGTTTGGTCCGATCATTGAGCAAATATTGGGATCGAAACGCTTCCTAAATTTTTATCTCATTTGTGGAATCGGAGCTTTAATCTTACAATATGGTGTACAAGCTGCCGAAATTTATAATATAGTCGGAACAATCAAGGCTTCCAACTTTCTAAATTTCGACATGCTACATAATAGAGTTACAGCCGATCTACAGGTTAGCCAAGAAGAGTTCTCAACCCTAGCTTCCATTTATGCCACTCCCTTGGTTGGAGCGTCTGGAGCCATATATGGTCTTTTACTAGCTTTTGCTTATTTATATCCAAACATGTCTCTGTACCTCATGTTTATTCCGGTACCGGTCAAAGCAAAAGTTTTCATTCCTATTTTAATTTTAATCGAAATATACCTAGGTTTTTCAAACTCAGGGGGGTCTATTGCCCATTTAGCGCATGTTGGAGGTGCTTTATTCGGTTATATTTTAATGAAGATTTGGGGAATTAGGAAAGGTTATTAAATCATGAGAGAAAATATGATAAAAACATTTTGGCGTGATACGTATCAAAGTCGATCACCAATACCTTTTATCATATCTATACAGGTATTCCTATTTGTAGTCATTCATATATTTGATCTGCTAACGGAACTGAATATAATTTATATTTCGCTGTATGATCTTGCTGTAAAATTCATTGGTTTATCAAATTCATTTTTTGAAACTATTTATAAACCTTGGAGTATAATAACGTTTCCATTTCTTTATACTGATCTTTTCAAATTACTGTTTGATTGTCTTTTCTTATATTGGTTCGGCAACATATTTCTTAATTTCCTGAATAGAAGGCAATTTCTTTTCGTTTGTATAAAAGCGTCTTTGCTTGGCGGCATTCTTTTTTTATCTTTTAATCAGATTGCTGTCTTACATACTAACCCAGCCTTCATATTTCATGGATCAACGTTCTCTCTAGTAGCTATAATCACTGCCATCTCAGCTGTTGTCCCTCATTCTCAGGTGCGTTTATTTTTATTAGGAAACGTTTCTTTAAAATTTATTGCTATTATTTATTTAGCTATAAAAATTTTAACAGTGACTGTTTTAGATAAATCTGCAGCCCTCACTATAGTTACGATAATTGGATTAACTTTACTTTATATTCATTCCTTAAAAAACGGTAAAGATTGGAGTCTGATTTTTACAAAAGAAAACAAGCAAAAATTAAAAGTCATCCATACTTCCGTTAAAAACACTAGTACACATAGTGCTAAACACAAAGCGGATTTACCTAATCAAGAAGAGGTTGATGCTATTTTAGATAAAATATCAGTAAATGGTTATGACAATTTATCTAGACAGGAAAAAGAAACTCTTTTCAAAGCTAGTAGAACAAAAGGGTAAAAGATGGTCAAAAAAAGATTGTTCAAAAAAAAACTAGGCTTATTCAGCAAAACAATATTTCTGTTTAATACGGTAGTTGCAAGCTTACTTTTACTTAGCTATTCAGCTTCTTTTATTAACCCTAAAACAGTATGGCCAATCGCCTTTCTAGGATTAGGATTCCTTCCATTATTAATACTTAATATAGGTTTTGTTGTCTACTGGCTTTTACGCAAGCCCAAATATGCCTTACTGTCATTTCTCTCTATAATTCTGGGTTGGAGTCTTTTAAACCAACACGTTGGTTTTACCACTCCTTCTTTAATCAAAAAAGATAAAGAGACTATACGCGTAATGACATTCAATGCACATTTGTTCAAAAAAATCAACCAGACATCTGACGAACAAGTAAAGGAGCACGTAATTGATCTTTTACAAGATACAGATCCTGACATTCTCTGTATTCAGGAGTTTTTCACCAAAATTAAAGGCACTAAAAAAATGACCGAAAGAATAAAAAGGGAAATTGGTTATACTGATTATTTTTTTGAAGCTGCCGTAAAAAGTCAACATGAAGGGTATGGTCAAGTTATTTTCTCTAAGTATCCTATCATTAGGTCTGGAACAATCACAGAAAATGAATACGGTATCAATAGGACTATATTTGCTGACGTCGTAAAAGGAGCTGATACTATCCGTGTTTATAATATACATTTACGATCTTTCGGGTTACAAAAAGAAGATAAAATCGTCATTCAAAGCCCTTCTGCAACAAAAGCAGATGAAGTAGCAACCCGTAAAATTGGCCGAAAATTAAAACATGCTTTTGCAGCACGTAGCGACCAGGCAGAAGCCTTAAGAGCACATATAGATTCAACAAAATATCCTATTTTAGTGATGGGAGATTTCAACGATACGCCAATGTCATATAGTGTTAACCTTATTGGGAAAGGCTTAAAAAATACCTTCCGCGAAAAAGGTTGGGGTTGGGGTGTTACACACTATGAAATGCTTCCCTTATTTCAAATAGACTATATCTTTTGTAGCCCACGATTTAATGTGGAAAATTTCAAAATTGAGAAGGTAGAATTATCTGATCATTACCCTGTATGGTCAGATTTAATCCTATCAAGGTAACGAATACTCTTTAATCAAACATAAGTTATCTGTTAGTCTCTCTTTCCAAAAATTCTATTGCTGTATTAACAAAAGAATCGTTTCTATTTTTTACTTTAAAGTAAGCTTCACGGCCAAAATAGTACCGCCCTACTAATGCTTCTATATCTGCCTCAATTAATGTTTTTAAATCATTTTTATTCCTTTCTGAAATTATAAAGTCTTCCGATCGTACAAATTCAATAAAAGCATCATACTCATTATCAGGTAAATGATAACCTTGCAAAAAGTTTTCTATAGAGTATGCGGGCAGCTTCTGCGTAAAACGCGAGTATACAAATTGCTCAATAAAACTATATCGAATTAAATCTTGATAAAACAGACTAAGAGAGTTTGCATCTTGTTGGATATGAATATCGGGAAGAATTCCTCCTCCACTATAAACTTGACGTCCAGCCATGGTTTTAAATTCTTTACCATGAGCGTACAGCGTATCCAACATCCACAAACCTTTATACATAGTATTATAATCAACCATGTTCGACCAATTAGGAGAGTATTTTTTTTGAATACTTCTACCTAAGGGTGTAAAGTATCTTGCTATGCTTAGGTTTACAGTCGATCCATCGGAAAAGCCAAACTGCTCTTGGACAATACCTTTTCCATATGACCTTCTTCCAATAATTACTCCCCTATCCCAGTCCTGTATAGCGCCTGCTAATATTTCGCTCGCAGAAGCAGTATTTTCATTAATTAAAATAGCAAGCTCTCCATCACTAAAACTCCCTTGTTCTTCTGAAAAATAATCTTGTCGCTGTTCGTGAGCGCCCTCTGTATAGACAACAAGACGGCGATCATTAAAAAACTCACTGGCCAACTTTATTGCCATATGAAAGTAACCACCGCCATTATCTCTTAAATCTAGGATTAGACGCGAAGCGCCTTGCTTTTTAAGCTCAACTATAGCGTGCTTAAAATCGTCACCTGTACTCATGCCAAAGCGTCTCACTTTGACATAACCTACCGTTGGCTTTATCATATATACAACGTCTAAGGAACTAACGGTCACTTGGTCACGTACTACTTTTATCGCCATAATATCATTAACATCATGACGCTTAATACGCACATCGAGCTCTGTCCCACTTCTTCCTCTTATCAGCGTTTCAACTTCTTCTCTAGATATCTGCACACCTGCAACTTGCTTATCACCAATCTTAATTAACTTATCCCCCACTCTAAACCCAGCCCTATCTGCAGGTCCTCCATTAATCAAAGAGACGATTATTAATGTATCATTTAAATTAAAGTATTCCATGCCTATCCCTTCAAAAGTCCCCTCCAACAACTCGGTCTGTCTTTGCGATTCATTAGGCACCAAATAACTTGAATAAGGGTCGAGATGAGAAATGATATGATTAATAGCACCGTTCTGTACGGAGTCCATATTCAAACTATCTACATAACTACTTGATATCAAATCTATCAATTGCTGCAACTTCCAGCTAGTATTGCTCAAACCAATAGGCATCAAACTATTGCCAGGTTTCCCCCCTTGCTCATCAACATAATTTTGACCGAGAAGAATACCTAATAATAGAACTACAGCATACGTTGCTGCTATAAAAATATTTTTTTTTGTGCCTTTCTGCATGGATAGTTATCACTTGCAAAGTTACAATAGTTTCGTAAATCAAGTGATGCTAAATTTAAGATTGTTTTAAATCAAAATATAATCCAAATACTTTAAAAATCATAATATTTTCGTAATTTTTCCTTTTAAATACTTATTTGTTTTGCACGAATTAGAACCTTACTATAATTGGCGGGATTATTATGTTGCTGCTGATGATGAACGTTCTCCATTTTATGGAGAAATATACAGTGAATTTGAATATGATAAGAAAGTTTATAACTTCCTTTTACATCCCCAATGGGATGAATTTGGCTCACAGACTCTTTATCTTAAAATAATATATACATGCTATAATAAGGGGTTTACTATCATAGAGCTTATCGGGGAATGGAACGATGCCATTTACAACGATATTATGCTATTAAAACGCGAAGTAATCGATATGCTTATACAAGAAGGTATATCAAAATTCTTATTAATTGGTGAGAATGTTTTAAATTATCATGGGTCCGATGACTCTTATTATGAAGAATGGTATGATGATATAGGAGACGGTTGGATAATCGCTCTTAACTTTCGAGATCATGTAGTTTCGGAATTTAAAGATTTTGGTTTAGATTACTACATTAATTTTGGTGGCGATCTGGATAACTTCCCTTGGAGAACGATTAAACCTCAACAGCTTTTTCATCATATGGAAAAAAGAATAAACAATAGATTAGGAATATAACCACTTCGTATTTCTTTGAACTATCGCTAAAGTTGTTTCTGCACAGGTTTTTATCAGCTCTTATACAGAATTTTCATTAACTTTGTTTATTTAAAACTAATACGTTAAACATATGTCATTCAGAATAGAAAAAGATACAATGGGTGAAGTTCAGGTACCCTCCGACAAATACTGGGGCGCACAAACTGAACGTTCGCGTAATAATTTTAAAATTGGACCTGCTGCTTCTATGCCAAAAGAAATTATAGAAGGTTTTGCTTATTTAAAGAAAGCTGCTGCATATGCCAATCATGAATTAGGTGCGCTTCCTATTGAAAAGCGTGATGCTATTGCTAGCGTTTGTGATGAAATTTTATCAGGAAAATTAGACGACCAATTTCCTTTAGTTATCTGGCAAACAGGCTCAGGTACTCAGTCTAACATGAATGTTAACGAAGTAATTGCTAATCGGGCACAAGTCTTAAATGGCGGCAAAATAGGCGAAGGCGAACCTGTGTTAAAGGCAAATGACGATGTGAACAAATCGCAATCTTCAAACGACACATATCCGACAGGCATGCATATTGCAGCTTATAAAGCCGTTGTGGAAGTAACAATACCTGGTGTTGAACAACTAAGGGATACGTTGAAGAGAAAATCAGACGAATTCATGAACGTAGTTAAGATTGGGCGTACACATTTAATGGATGCTACACCATTAACTTTAGGTCAAGAACTATCGGGCTATGTCGCTCAACTAAACCATGGTATCAAAGCAGTAAAAAACACGTTGAGTCATTTATCCGAATTAGCGCTAGGTGGCACCGCCGTTGGGACAGGGTTAAATACACCAAACGGTTATGACATAACTGTCGCAAAATATATCGCTCAGTTTACAGGCCATCCATTTATTACAGCTGAAAATAAGTTTGAAGCATTGGCAGCTCATGACGCCATAGTTGAAACACATGGAGCTTTAAAGCAACTTGCTGTATCCTTAAATAAGATTGCAAATGACATTCGCATGCTCGCTTCTGGTCCACGTTCTGGAATTGGGGAGATCATAATCCCAGAAAATGAACCAGGTTCTTCAATTATGCCTGGCAAAGTTAACCCTACACAATGTGAAGCCCTAACCATGGTTGCTGCACAGGTTATGGGAAATGATGTTGCTATCACTATAGGTGGGACACAAGGACACTATGAGTTAAATGTTTTCAAACCGATGATGGCTGCTAACTTTTTAGAATCAGCAAGACTCCTTGGCGATGCTTGTATCTCATTTGATGAGCATTGTGCTTCAGGTATTGAACCTAATTATAGCCGCATCAAAGAACTTGTTGACAATTCTTTAATGTTAGTTACTGCACTTAACACTAAAATAGGCTATTACAAAGCTGCAGAGATAGCACAAACTGCACATAAAAACAATTCAACACTTAAGGAGACTGCTATTGCATTAGGTTATGTAACGGCAGAGCAATTTGACGAGTGGGTTAAGCCAGAAGATATGGTTGGATCCTTAAAGTAATTAAGTGATAAATAAAAGATATATAACACTAAATAGATACCTAAAGTTAGCTTTAGGTATACTATTTTTAGTCCAACTAGTGAGTTGTGTGAGACACTCAGAAATGCAATCAGAAGGTGCTAGTTATTTGCAGGGAGTGTGGAAACAAGATAGTATTCCTCAGCAAGGATCTATGATAGACTATACGTTACATGAGTTTAAATTCGTTTGCGACTCGGTGTATACGACTATGGATGTATATTCAAAAACAAAACGAATTGCAGATAGCTGTTACCAAAATGGCAATTGGAAAGAATACGCACAAGCTGTATACGTGGTGCGGGGCGATAGTATGATTGGAGAGGGAATATTTGCAAAACCTAACGGCAAGTACAAAGCATCGGGCTGTTACCGATCAGGCACTTACCTGCCAAGATACCGCATTGCCTTTCATAATAAAGATTCGCTTGTATTAGAAAGTAGGTATGATCAAAGACCTATTGTATTACGCAAAACTCAAGATATAGCTTGCGAACCTAAAAAACGGTGGGAATAAGCTATGACTAAAAATAAAGAAGCCTCGTTTTAATATTAAAACGAGGCTTCTTTATTTTTTAAATTACTAGAACGGCAAGTCATCATCATCCGCACCTGATGACGAGATGTCAACCGGTGGCATATCTGCATAACCAGGTGTTGCAGCTCCTTGAGCTGTAGAAGCTAACTTCGTAACTCTCCAAGCGACTAACGAATTAAAGTACGTTGTAATTCCTTCTTTATTGGTCCAAGGACGTCCACGAAGATTGAATGATACCTCAACCTCCTCGCCCACCGCCAAATTGTCAAATATGCTTACCCGATCTTGAGTAGCTTCGAAACGAATATACTCGACAAATTGTGGATTTTCAGCATACGCTACAATAAGATCTCTTTTTTTAAAAGACTCCGTCACTTGTTGAGTCGCACCTATCTCATGAACTTTTCCTCTTATTTCCATATCAAAAATATTAAACTGTAAAATTAAGCATTTTTTACTAATAGGAATAAGTAACTTTGCAAAAATATGATAGAAGTTTTCAACACCGCTAGTAAAGTGATCCTAACTTGTAACAGACGTCTTTCGCCATACTTGGAGCAAGAAGTAGTTGATTTAGGATTCAATGTCGTCCGTTCGTTTAACACAGGGCTGGAGCTCCATGCATCAGTAAATGACTGTATTAAACTTAATTTACATCTACGAACAGCCAGTCAAGTATTGTATGAACTCAAGTCGTTTAGAGCAAGAGATCCGGAAGAACTCTACAATAACCTAGTTGATATTGCATGGGAAGAAATCATTCCTTTTGACAGCTACTTCACTGTAACATCCAATGTTCATAATGAAACAATTACAACACCATTATTTGCAAATGTGAAAGTAAAGGATGCTATTGTTGACCGTATAAAAGCAAAGAAGGGCTTACGTCCGGACAGCGGTCCAGACAGCCATAAATGTGTTGTACACTTACATTGGATAGAGGAACGTGCTGAAATATTTTTAGACACCTCTGGCGAAACACTGGCAAAGCACAGCTATAGGAAACATCCCGGAAAAGCACCCATGTTGGAGGCACTAGCTTCCTCGACAATTTTCGCTACTGGCTGGGATAAGAAAACACCTTTCATAAACCCGATGTGTGGTTCCGGCACGCTGGCAATTGAAGCAGCACTAATTGCACAAAATAGAAAACCAGGGCTACAACGCATGAACTATTCTTTTATGCATTTTATAGGTTACAACGAAGAAGTTTTTTTTGAAGAAAGACGGATTTTGAAAGAAGTTACGGACAAAAAGAACCTACCTGTTATTATTGCGTCAGACATTTCGGCTGAAGCTGTCGAAATTGCCCGGTTAAATGCCAGAACTGCAGGAGTAGAACATATTATCCAATTTGAAGTCTGTGACTTTGAAAAGACAACAGTGCCTGAAGAGAATGGCGTTATCATGTTTAACCCTGAATATGGCGAGCGTCTCGGTGTACACAACACCTTAGAAGCCACTTACAAACGCATTGGAGACTTTATGAAACAGAAATGCAGAGGTTACAGAGGATATATATTTACAGGGAATCCAGATCTTGCAAAAAAAATAGGTTTACGTGCATCCCGGAGAATTGAATTCTTTAATGGCAAACTAGACTGTAGACTTTTACAATATGAATTGTATGAAGGAAGTAAAGAAAGTAAATAAAACTTATGTTCATTGAAAAGACAGTATCTTTTGTACAAGAGAAATTAAACGGAGCTGAATCTGGTCACGATTGGTGGCATATTCAGCGCGTTTGGCACAACACCAAATTAATTTTACAAAGCGAAGAGGCTGATCACCTAGTTTGTGAACTTACTGCTTTACTACATGACATAGCGGATAGTAAATTTAATAATGGAGATGAATCATTAGGTCCCCGCATAGCAGGAGAGTTTTTGAGAACTATCGGTCTTGATGAAGAGCGCATTAATCATGTTCAACAGATTATTCTTAACATGTCTTTTAAAGCTTCATTGGGGGACGTCACTTTTCATTCGAAAGAACTTGAAATTGTACAAGATGCAGACCGCTTGGACGCTATTGGAGCTATTGGAATAGCTCGGGCTTTTAATTACGGAGGTTTTAAAAACCGAGAAATCCACAACCCCACTATTCCAGTTGCCTATAATATGTCCAAGGAAGAATATAAAAACACAACAGCTCCTACCATAAATCATTTTTACGAAAAGCTTTTATTACTAAAAGATAAAATGAATACACAAACAGGAAAAAAAATAGCATCGGGCCGACACCAACATATGCTTACCTTTCTGCAACAATTTCATGATGAATGGGAAGGAAAGCTGTAATTTAACATTCTCTTAATCCTAAATACCTACCTTCGTTGTACAGATCAACCACTGATGCAAACGAAAAACCTTATTTTATCTTTTATCTACTTTTCGCTAACATCATGTAGGTGTAAGACTGCCATTTTATGAAAGAAATAAATATTAAAAAAGTATAACTATGAAAAAAAACGCTTTTTTACTTGCTATTATTTGCCTTACAAGTATAGCATCTTTTGCACAACCAAAAATGATTGCTCATAGAGGTTCATGGAAAAACACACAAGTGCCGCAAAACTCATTAGCCTCGCTACAGCATGCTATCAAGCAAAAAGCATGGGGGTCAGAATTTGATGTGCACTTAACAAAAGACAATATTTTGGTCGTAAATCATGACAATGACTTTTACGGACTAGATATTGCCACATCAACTTATAACGAGTTATTAGCGATCAAACACCCCAATGGGGAATCTATCCCTACAGCTGAAGAGTATATTTTGGAAGGGTTAAAGCAAAAGAAGACTAAGCTTATTTATGAATTAAAAACAAATCGATTAAGTACGGAAAGGACATTAGAAGCTGCGAAGTTAAGTGTACAATTAGTTGATAAACTAAAAGCAAAAAAACAAGTTGAATATATAGCTTTCCATTATGACGCTTGTCTAAAAATACGCGAGCTCGACAAAAAAGCAAAAATACATTACCTAAATGGCGATAAATCACCAAGCGACTTAAAGCAAGCTAACTTAAATGGTTTAGATTACCATTATAATGTATACAAAAAAAATCCAACATGGATTAATGACGCAAAAAGCTTAAAGTTAAAAACTAATGTATGGACTGTAAATAGCGAAGAGGATATGCGTTATTTTATAGATCATAAAATAGATTATATCACTACAGATGAACCAGAGCTTCTTAACTCGCTATTAAAATAGGAAAGCAACTATCAATAAAACCACTATTTTAACACACTTCTGATTATCAATACCATAAGCATCCAGAATATTACTACAGTAAGTTTCAGCATTCGCCTAAGGACATATTTATTGGTAAAACGAGCTTTTAAAGCCTGCTAACTTTAAATTAATTAGCAGGCTTTATTTGTTTACAGTTATAACATTTTATTCATTGTATAGAATCTCTTTTTATTATACGTGATTTTATTTTTGTCCGTGGGCATACTGTTTCTCCACTGTTGATGTTTATGTTTTTCAAACATGGATCTTTCAGATTCAACAAAGAAAAAAATAAATCACTATTTTTGAATCAGAAAAGTTAACAATACAATATTTTCACAAGAAAAGTATGCAGATTATAAACAATATAACAGAATTTGAAGTAGCTGATCGCTTTCTACGATATGTTCAAATAGATACCGAATCGGACCCTCAATCTACCTCTTTCCCATCTACAGAAAAACAAAAAGACTTAAGCCGAATACTCGTTGCTGAACTTTTGGAAATGGGCATTAAAGACGCCCACCTTGACGAACATGGCTATGTTTATGCAACTATTCCTTCGAACACAGATAAAAAAGTACCTGTTGTATGTTTTTGTTCACATGTGGACACCTCTCCAGACTGTTCAGGTAGTAATGTTAAACCCATAGTCCATAAAAATTATCAAGGTCAAGATATCGTGCTTCCAGATGATCCCTCAGTAGTTATCAGATTTAACGATCATCTCGATTTAAAAGATCAAATAGGTAATGATATCATTACCGCTAGCGGAACTACCCTATTAGGGGCAGACGATAAAGCAGGTGTTGCCGAAATAATGGAAGCTGCCCGGATACTTATGCAGACTCCTGATATAAAACACGGAGATATAAAAATTTTATTCACTCCTGATGAAGAAATTGGCCGCGGGGTTGATTATGTTGACATCAAAAAGCTTGGTGCAGATTTTGGCTATACGATGGATGGAGAAAAAGCGGGAACAATTGAGGATGAAACATTTTCTGCTAATGCAGCGCAACTCACTGTGCATGGAGTTTCTGTACATCCAGGATTTGCGAAAGGTAAAATGATCAATGCTTTAAAAATAGTTTCTGATATTATAACAAAGCTGCCAAAAGATAAGCTATCGCCGGAAACTACGGAAAAAAAAGAAGGGTTTATACATGCTAATGACATTCAGGGCCAAGTAGAAAAAGCTAAAGTTAATTTTATCATTAGAGATCATGACACTACTAAACTTACTGAGCATCAAGCTACTTTAAAATCTATTATTGAGTCAGTTATTGCAAAATACCCTGGTGCGAAATACGACTTTCAAGTCACGGAGCAATATCGTAATATGAAAGAAGTTCTTGACAAACACCCTGAAATTATGGAAGTGGGCCTTGAAGCGATACATAGAGTGGGTTTAATTCCAGAGCGTCGTAGTATACGTGGTGGAACCGACGGCTCTCGTTTATCTTTCATGGGTCTCCCATGTCCAAATGTATTTGCTGGAGGACATGCCTTTCATGGCAAAATGGAATGGGTAAGCCGTCAAGATATGGAAAGCGCTGTTAAAACAATATTACATATTGTCAATCTATGGGAAGAGCGTTCATAATATAAGCACCAACGTTGTCAAAACTTAGTCACATGGTATTAAAAGGTAAGAAACCATTTGTTTTTTACTTATTTTACAAATGCTAGCAAAAAAAAATTTAGTACAACAACAATTAAAAAACATGCCAAACGAAATATTAAAAACAATTCGCACAAGAAGATCGGTTAATCAAAATTCGTTTACGAATGAGCCTATTTCAAAAGAAGACTTATTAAGTGTTCTAGAAGCTGCAAATGCTGCACCTACACATAAAAGAACACAACCGTGGCGATTTGTGGTTTTCCAAAATGATGGCCTGAACCGCTTAGGCAATGAGCTAAGCCGAATCTATAAAGCAATTACCCCTTCTGAAAAGTACAACGCTATTACTGAAGAAAACATGGGTAAAAAAGCAACAATGTCTACAGTTGCTATAGCTATTATTGTAAATTATAGTGGTGATGTTCCTGAGTGGGAAGAATTAGCTGCTACTGCATGTTCTGTACAAAACATTTGGCTTGCTGCACACGCTATCGGTTTGGGGGGATACTGGGCTTCTCCCGGCCTCATAAACCATTTGGGTCCATTTCTTTCACTGGAAGATAATCAAAAATGTATAGGTATCTTTTATATGGGCCACCATAATAGTGAAGTTCGTGACCCCGTACGTAGCCCTATTGAAGAAAAAGTTCGTTGGGAAGGGTAAAATACCTTCTATAGTTTTTGGGATAGTAAAGTTAAAAGCTAACATACTATCCCATATTTTCTTAAGGGAAAACAGACAGTTGTAAAATACCTTTTTCTCCTTTCCATTTCGTTCCACCTTTAAATATAGCTGTTAATTCCTCTAACATTGTATCTACCACAGGATCTTCCATCCTTAAATTTTGCACTTGACCAGCTTGATCAATATCAAAATAAATAACAAAAGTACGATCTTCTTCTGTAGTAAAAATTTGTAGCGATAGGTACTCTTCAAATTTTTCCCAACCAATAATAGGTTCTGCATTTGAGCCTTTTAGCGGTTTTATTCTAAAAGAAGCATCAAACCCTTTCATTAACTCCACCTGTGTAACGTGATTTCCCTGATTTTTAGGCAGGTAACGGATAAGAAACAATATACAAACACTAATAAAGAGAACTGCGGACAAAGCTCCTATTGTTAATCTTTGCCAACTGAAGTATTGCTTATTTTTAAGGCTTTCATGTGCAACAACTCGTTTTTGTAAACGCTGTTGTAGTAAACTTAAATGTTTTTTATTAACGCCATGCTGCAACGTATACCCGTCAATAGCATCTTGTAAAAAAGGATCGTTCAAAGCCTCTCGCTCAAAGAGGTGCATATCTTCGCTACTCATCAAACCATTAATGTAATTATGTATTCTTAATAATTGATAATGATTATCCATTTTGCCTCCTTTCCATACAATTTTTCAAATTCCGTTTTCCATTTTGTATATAGCTTTTCACCTGTTTTAAATCAAGGCCTATTGTATCTGCAATATCTTTATAGCACATTTCCTTTAAGTAAAAGAGTTCAACACAGGAGGCCTGGTTGACATTCAATTCAGACAAACATTTTTCCATATTTTTAAAATCATGCTCATCCCATTTCTTCAAGCTTTCATCTTCAGCGCCCCATTCATTTTCTAAAATATGAGTATCGAATTCAACAAATTGCTTTCCCTTCTGTTTCCGTAATTCCATCAAG
Organism: Sphingobacterium sp. UT-1RO-CII-1; assembly: GCF_026711005.1. Classification (GTDB taxonomy): domain Bacteria; phylum Bacteroidota; class Bacteroidia; order Sphingobacteriales; family Sphingobacteriaceae; genus Sphingobacterium. Next base: position 563,463 of record NZ_JAPPVJ010000001.1, read on the forward strand.
CAAAAGTTCCTTCCTACTACATATAACCAACTCTTAAAATTATCTACTTCATGCGTTCTAAGTTTAACTATTAACTGTTCAAATATCTGCATTACAGCATCCTCACTGGCTTGTTGATCTTTTAAGTACTTGTTGCAGACTCCATATAATAGTGACATATAAGGAGTATATAATTCCCCTAACACTTCTAAATCGCCGGTTGTACGGTACCTTACTAAAAGCTCTTGGTCTGTCATGAATGTATTTTATCTCCCTTTAATATATGATGCTTTTCCCTTAGAAAATCCACAAAATTCAGGCTAAGCTTTATTAACAGCCAAGATTAATTGTTTCAATGCTAAGTCCAAATGAGGGTATTTAAAACTAAATCCTGCATCCACTGTTGTTTTAGTTGTAACTGAATTAGTTTCCAGGAGCAAACTCGCATCTACCCCTTTTATATATGCCCCTATTTTTGCTAAAAATGAGGGAAGAGGCAAACCCAATTTACAACCTACCTGTTTACGCAATACTTTCATAAATTCTTTGTTTCTCACAGGGTGTGGACTACAAGCATGAAAAACAGAATTAGTAGTAGGGTTATCTATAATAAAAGAAACCAAGCGAAGCAGGTCATGTTTATGAATCCAACTAATGTATTGTTTTCCATCTCCGACCTGTCCTCCTAAGCCTTTTTTCGCTAAAGAATACAACTCTGCAAACATTCCTGACGTTTCGTCTAAAACAGGACTCAACCTTAAAACAACACGCCTAACATTCTTTAAGTTTCGCTCCCAGAACAGTCGTTCCCATTCGACAACAAGCTGTGATAGGAAACTTTCACCCTGATACAGACTCCCTTCATCTTGAAGTTCTTGTGCACCTTCAAAAATAGATATGCCTGAGAAGTTTATCCAAGCACTAGGAGCTATGGTTAATTTCTCGAGTGCAGCCCCTAAAATTAGGGTTGGTAAATAACGTGAATTTTTCAATTTTACCCGATTATTTTCTGTAAAGCGGGTATTTATACTTTCGCCACACATATTAATTAATACATCCCCCCCTTCTAAGTAATCGCACCAGTCTCCTAAAGTTTCTCCATCCCATTGCACATAGGTTAATTGAGTTTTTTTAGAAACAATATGTTGTCGTGTTAACACGATAACATGATAGCCTGCAGATAAAAAAGAATCAGTTAATAAACGTCCCAAATTACCAGTTCCTCCTGCCAGTATAATTTTTTTCATTTTTTTGTACTATAAATGCGTGCTTACTTCTCTAATTTAATAATTTAAACAGATGAAAAAAGGGCTGTGTTTTTCAATACAAGCCCTTTTTTATATGATATCAAAAATCAACTCTTAGAAACAGTATCTATTTTCATCAATCATTTTTTTAGCAATACGCTGCCTTGCCTCTTTTACATTATAAGGTTCAACCTTTGTAAAACGTCTCAAACCTACTAACATCATTTTCAGTTCGTCCCCCTCACCAAAAGAATATAAAGCTTCTTTAGCGGCAGCATATACCTTATCTACCGTAGTATGCAAATAAACCCTAGCCATATCGATAGGTAATGATGCAGCATCTTCCCCTGTTGTATGATATACTTTTTCTGCTCGTAATAAGGCAGATTCAGCAACATATATATACCCCATTACATCAGCTATATTCATCAATATTTCTTCTTCCTTCGCAAGAGACATCATTAATTTCTGCACAGCTGCCCCTGCTACCAGTAATCCCGCTTTTTTCAGATTAGCAACAGTTTTTTTCTCTGCAGCAAACAAATTATTATCTTCTTCCCCAAAATCAGGTATTGCCATCAATTCATTTGCAACAGCTGTTGCTGGTCCCATCAGATCTAGCTCGCCCTTCATAGCTCTCTTCAATAACATATCAACAACCAAGAGCCTGTTCACCTCGTTAGTACCTTCAAAAATACGATTAATTCGTGCGTCACGGTAAGCTCTTTCCATTGGAGCGTCTGCAGAATACCCCATTCCTCCATAAATTTGCACTCCCTCATCCACTACATAATCCAGCATTTCAGAACACCATACTTTGATAATCGCACATTCAATCGCAAATTGTTCAACGGATTTAAGCTTGGCTTGTGCTTCGCCCATTCCTCCTGCAACTAAGGCATCGTACGTATCATCGATATTCTGCCCGGCACGGTAGGTTGCTGATTCGTTAGCGTACAGACGTACTGCCATTTCGGCCAATTTGTATCGAATTGCTCCAAACTTAGCTATAGGCAAATTAAATTGCACACGCTCGTTTGCGTATTTAACCGCCTGTGTAATTACAGAACGTCCAGAACCAATTGTAGCTGCCCCTAACTTTATCCGTCCGATATTCAAAATATTTACGGCTATTTTAAATCCATTTTGACGTTCCGAAAGCATATTTTCAATTGGCACAGGGCAGTCATTAAAAAATACCTGACGTGTAGACGATCCCTTAATACCCAATTTCTCCTCTTCAGGGTTCATCGTGATACCACCGAATTCACGCTCCACAATAAATGCAGTTAACTTATCATCGTCATCAACTTTTGCAAAGACGATAAATATATCTGCGAAGCCAGCATTTGTGATCCACATTTTCTGCCCATTAATTAGATAATGAGTTCCATCCGCATTCAAAGTAGCAGCTGTCCTACCAGAGTTTGCATCCGACCCAGCATTAGGTTCTGTTAGACAATAAGCAGCCTTCCATTCGCCAGTGGTTAACTTAGGAATATACTTTTCTTTTTGGGCATCAGATCCATAATATAAAATAGGAAGCGTTCCTATACCTGTATGAGCCGAAAGAGCTACCGCAAAAGAAAAGCCTCCACCTACTGCATCAGCGACTAGCATAGACGTGTTAAAATTCTTACCAAAACCTCCATATTGCTCTGGTATCGATACACCTAACATTCCTAATTCGCCGGCTTTATCCATCAAGCTTACCATTAACCCCTCTTCTTGCCCATCAATACGATCCAACTTGTTTAATACTTCTGTATCTAAAAAGTCTAAACAAGTTTGCTTAATCATTCTTGCCTCTTCATCAAACTCTTCGGGTATAAAAATATCTTTATAGGATGTTTCACGAATTACAAATTCACCACCTTTTATCGTATTACTCATAGCTTTTAGTTTTATCGTGTTCTGTTTTTTGTTAAAACACTGTCCAAAAATTAGTTTACAATTACCTTTTTAACATTATAATATTTCAAATATTCCTGCAGCTCCCTGACCAGTTCCTACACACATCGTTACCATGCCGTACCTCTCTTTACGTCGCTGTAAATCATGTAATACCTGGACAGTCAATTTAGCGCCTGTGCAGCCCAAAGGGTGCCCCAAGGCAATTGCGCCACCATTAATATTAACCTTAGTTTCATCCAACCCGAGTTCACGAATAACAGCTATGGATTGAGATGCAAAAGCCTCATTTAATTCAAATAGGTCAATGTCTTCCTTTTTCAAGCCTGCCATTTCAAGCGCCTTAGGTATAGCTACTACTGGTCCTATTCCCATAATTCTGGGCGGCACCCCTGCTACAGCATAGCTTACTAAGCGAGCAATAGGTTTGGCCTGTAATTCTTTCATTTTTTTCTCTGAGACAACTAATACAAATGCAGCTCCGTCTGAAGTCTGTGATGAGTTCCCTGCAGTTACACAACCGTCAGCAGCAAATACAGGGCGTAAACGCCCTAATGCCTCTAAAGATGAGTCTGCTCGCGGTCCTTCATCCTTATCGACAACATAATTGCGAGAGGATATTTTATCATCTTTAATGTATTTTTCTGTCACTGTTATTGGCACTACTCCGGCACTTAAATGTCCGTTTTCTTGAGCAGCTATTGCTTTTTGATGAGATTTTAAAGCAAAGGCGTCTTGATCTTCACGAGAGACATTAAATTCTTTTGCTACAGCTTCTGCTGTAAGCCCCATTCCCCAATACCAATCAGGGTTTTCTCTTGCTACCACTGGGTTTGGAACGATCTTCCACCCTCCAAATGGCATTCCGGACATAACCTCCACGCCACCAGCAATAATACAGTCTGCCATTCCTGATTTGATTTTTGCTACTGCTGTTGCGATTGTTTCTAAACCCGAGGCACAATACCTATTTACTGTAACTCCAGGAACTTTATCTGTTCCGAGCCCCATTAAGGAAATTAGTCTACCAACATTTAAACCTTGCTCCGCTTCAGGCATTGCGTTACCGACGATAACATCGTCTATTTGCTCTACATCTAAATTTGGCACACTGCCCACAAGTTGTTTTATAACATCTGCAGCTAAATCATCAGCACGCATAAAGCGAAAACTACCTCTTGGCGCTTTCCCTACTGCTGTTCTATATCCTGCTATAATATATGCTTCCATTTTACGTCTAATTAATTGTGAATTTTCAACTGTTCTTTACCAGCTAATTGAATAATTATTCTGATTCAGCGGATTAGTTTCTAAGAGGTTTCCCTTTGGTTAACATATGTTGAATACGTTCCAATGTTTTTCGTTCTGCACACAGTTCTAGAAAAGCTTTCCTTTCCATATCCAACAAATATTGTTCTGAGACAAGAGTCGGCGCAGATAGATCTCCCCCACACATTACCCATCCTAATTTTTCTGAAATTTTCCTATCGTGAGCTGAAATATAATTACCAGCATGCATGGACGAAGCTCCTACGTAAACTATCCCCAAACCATCATTTCCTAAAACTTGAATATCATTTCTTGGCACAGGTTGTACATAACCTGCATTAGCCAACTCTAAAGCTTTGGCTTTAGCATCCATCAGCAGACGTTTACGATTCATTGTTATCTCATACTTGCCCTCTTTTAAGTATCCCAATTCCGCAGCTTCTACGGCAGATGTGGACACTTTCGCCTGTCCAATAGTCAAGAATTTATCGCGCAGTATATTTTGTGTAATCTGTCCGTCCTTATATTCATCGGAGGCTCTCAATGCAAATTCTTTTGAGCCCCCTCCACCCGGAATAACACCGACACCGAATTCAACAAGCCCCATATAAGTTTCTGCATGGAGTTGTACAAAGTCAGCATGCATAGAGAATTCACATCCCCCACCTAGTGTGAGCTGAAATGGAGCCACTACTACCGGAATTGAAGAATAGCGTATGCGCATTGAAGTATTCTGAAACATACGAACAGCCATATTAAGCTCGTCATAATCTTGCTCAACCGCCATCATGAAAATCATTCCTATGTTTGCTCCGGCAGAAAAGTTTTTACCATCGTTTGTTATAACCAATCCTCGATATTCTTTTTCTGCCAAATCAATGGCTTTATTAATCCCCTGAATAACATCACCTCCAATAGTATTCATCTTTGTATGAAACTCACAGTTTATGATTCCATCCCCTAAATCTAAGATTGTGACTCCCGAGTTTTTCCATATAGTTTTAGTATTCCTAATGTTATCTAATACAATGAGGTCTTCAGCACCTGGTATCGGTATATATGTTTTAGTCTTAATATCATAGAAATGCTTTATACCATTTTCTATTTTATAAAATGACTCACAGCCAGCGTCAAGCATATCCAAGACCCATTGGGCGACTTCTCCAGTCTGCCCTGGCAATCTTTTTTCTTCCTTTTTTATTTTCGCTAGCGTTTCTCTAACATTTAATGCATCCCATACTTCAAATGGACCCAGTTCCCATCCAAAGCCGGCACGCATAGCGTCATCAATACGATAAAAATCATCTGTTATTTCGGGTACGCGACGAGAAACATATTCGAATAGCGGGTAGTGCATCGCTCTAAAAAACTGTCCCGCCATATCTTTACCTTCCTCATAAACTTTCATTCGTTTATGAATGTCCTCCACTAGCTTTGTTGCTTCTAAAGTCGCAGACTTAACTCTCGACTGCTCTTTATATTCTAAAGTTTTTAAATCCAAAGATAGGATAGCTGTTTTACCCTGATCATCTTTAGTCTTTTTATAAAATCCCTGTTTACTTTTCTCACCCAGCCATTTATTGTTTACCATAGCCATCAAGTATGCTGGCAATTTAAAAACCTCTCTAGCTTCATCTTTAGGTGCATTCTGAAGCAACCCGTTCGCGACATTGACCAAAGTATCCAGACCTACCACATCAGCTGTACGAAAAGTGGCCGATTTAGGGTGTCCCATGGCTGGCCCTGTATACTTATCGACTTCTTCGACTGACATGCCCATTTGCTCAACAAGATGTGTAATAGATAGCATAGAGTATACTCCGATTCTGTTCCCAATAAAGGCAGGAGTGTCTTTACAAAGTACGACAGATTTGCCCAACATCTTATCTCCAAATCCGGTTATAAAATCAATAACCTCAGGCTTTGTATCAGTTGTTGGAATGATTTCAAGGAGTTCTAAATAACGAGGAGGGTTAAAAAAATGTGTACCGCAAAAATGCGCTTTAAAATCTTCAGAGCGTCCTTCGGTCATTAAATGTATAGGGATACCCGATGTGTTAGAAGTAATTAATGTGCCGGGCTTTCGATATTTTTCTACTTGTGAAAACACGTCCTTTTTAATGTCTAAACGTTCAACTACAACTTCTATTACCCAATCACAACCACCAATATCCTTCAAATTATCATCAAAGTTTCCTGTTTTAATGCGAGAAACATATGATTTGCTAAATATAGGAGAAGGGTTAGTCTTCAAAGCCGTCTCTAACGAGCCATTTACAATTCTGTTTCGCACAACAGTGCTTTCTAAAGTTAGTCCTTTTGCCTTCTCTACAGGCAGAAGTTCTTTCGGCACAATATCCAATAATAAAACCTCAACACCGATATTAGCAAAGTGACAAGCAATTCTAGATCCCATGACACCTGATCCTAAAACAGCTACTCTTTTAATACTTCTATTCATATGTAAATAATTTATCTATTATCCGTCATATGGAATACTCATATGTGGTTGTATCACCTGTACTACAAGAGCATTTCATATGTGTAAAATTTAATTCCTAATGTATCCGCTCATCTACCTCAAACTGTCAAGTCTATAGCCACTAGAGCTGTAGTTTATATAACTATAAACTTTCTTCTACTTCAACGTTTATAGTAGGCACATAGTTTGCCGCTACTTCATTTACTTTTTGTAAGAGTTTAATAAATTGCTTTCTTTCCCTTTCTGTCAATTGAGCTTCCAAGTGCTCATTGAACTCGCGAACTACATCTTTTGCAACTTTCCGTTTTTCCCTACCTAACTCTGTTAGGTAAACTTTCACGGATCTTTTATCTGCCGTATTAACCTCTCTATATATAAACCCTAAAGATTCGAGGTTATTCAACACACGCGATAAAGAAGTAGCCTTTACACCTGTTGAATTAGCAATCTGCGAAACAGATGTCCCTTCTTTATGTATATTAATTAAAATATACCCCGCAGCTTGTGTAAACCCAAACTGCGACGCTATAACATTATACTTATTAGCAACAGCTTGCCAACTTGTCTTTAAAAAGTAATCAATAGTATTTTCTTGGCTCATAATCATATCCTGCAATTTACTATGCAAGCATAACAAATATAGTAGTTATCTTACACCAATACAAACTCTTTTGTATTTTTTATCATACAACGTTAAAACCAAAAAGAAATTACATATTAGCTATTACTACTATTTAACCTAATACTTTCTTGCTCTTCAAAAGCAGCTCCTTCATATACTGTATTTAGACATTTACTAAAGCAAAGGTGTTTCAAAATATCCTTGATTTCGATATCTTTACATTAAAACACGAATTCTATCATAATTTCAACTTGATTAAAGCTATAGCACATGCAGGAGAAAATAAGTATTCCCAGATTAGACCTCACAAAGTACACTAAAGGAGGGCCTCTTGAACGTCAGGAGTTTGTAGAATCTATAGGCAAAGCTTTTAATGAAATTGGCTTTATTACAATCACGAATCACGGATTGGATAACGGTTTAATTAAAGATTTATATCAACTTGTAAAATCTTTTTTTGATCTACCAGACACAGTTAAGACCAAATATCAAATCCCAGAGCTTTCCGGTCAGCGGGGCTATACATCTAAAGGGAGAGAAAAGGCCAAGGGAGCACACGCCCCCGACTTAAAAGAATTTTGGCAAAGAGGGCAAACAATTATGGGAGAAGAATATTCAAAAAAAGAGTTTCCAGATAATATAAATGTAAAAGAAATAGAAGGTTTCGACCGTGTAACAGGTGATATCTACAAAAAATTAGAAGATATAGGAAGAGAGTTATTAAAGGCAATTGCTGAGTATTTAAAATTGGATCGCAATTTTTTTGAGCAACATGTTATCAACGGCAACTCGATATTACGAGCTATACACTATTTTCCTATTCAAAAAACAGACTCCTTACCTTCCGACGCTGTCCGAGCGGGTGCGCATGAAGATATAAACCTCATTACATTACTTATAGGAGCTAGTGCCGATGGTTTAGAAGTTTTAACAAAGAACGGAGAATGGTTAGCGATAAAAGCAAAGGGAGAAGATATTGTTGTAAATGTGGGCGACATGCTACAGCGGCTTACCAACAACAAATTAAAATCGACCACTCATCGTGTAGTGAATCCGCCAAGCACATTATTGAACACATCACGGTATTCTGTACCTTTTTTTCTTCACCCGAAAGCATCTATGAGTCTCGCTAGCCTAGCCTGCTGCATATCTTCCGAAAATCCGAAAAAATACACAGACTATACCGCAGGTCAATATTTAGACGAACGTCTTCGTGAAATCGGCTTAAAAATGTAATATTACTTAGCAGGGAACACTTGGATCCGTAAAACCTCAGGCGCTATCTGTTCATCTTTTATCGTCTTTTTTTTCTCAAGAGAATCGAGAGGAGCCGTACCGGCCATAGGAGCATTTCTTTTCCCACTTAATTTCAGTACCGGAAGCGGTTGATAAGGTAAATGTGGATTATGATTTGGTATCTCTATTGCACCACCATAAACGAAAAGATTACTGGGAGACCTTAACAAGCGAGTTCCATCTTGCGGCTTTACAGTAATTACAGTATCAATGCTGCCTTTACTTTGGGCTTTATCAAAAAGTTTAGAGTAAGTTAGTATGAGGTCCTTGCTCTTTACTAAGCTTTTACTATCTTGCGCTTGAGCTACAAACAAAAACAAACATAAGAAGAGAAACAAGCTTGACTTCATGACAAATTAATAATTTAAACCGTTTTTTGCTATTATAAAAGTAGTTGTTTTTTTAGTATTTACGACTACAACTCCTGTTAAATTGTGTTAAATGAGCATTTTAAACCTTTAGCATCACTATTTTTGTATAAATGGAAAAGCGTAGTATACCTTTAATTATTTGGTTAATGTCCATAGCCCTTATTGGTGTTATGGCGATGCAATACTACTTTGTACGAGAATCATATAAACAAAAGTCGCAGTTATTCGATGAAGCAGTTAAAGCTTCTTTAACTAGTGTTGCCTCTAACATAGAGAAACGGGAAATTATTGATTTTGCGAGGGAGCAGGATCGAATAAATCAAAAAAAACATGAAGCTGACCAAGCGATACAAAAACATAAGGAACAGCTTCTAGCAGAACAATTGCATATACAGGAAAAAATAAAAACGCTTCAAATAAAGCAATTTGAGCACCAGCAACAATATAAGGATCAGCAAGAGAATTTAAAGGCACATTTTCCAAATGCAATTCCGGTCAATAACTCATTCTACGAAACCTATGTAAGAAGGAAAAGATATCAGGAGCTTATTGATTTCAACGTCATCAACAACTACATTGGGGGAGGATATTTCGAAACTGACATCGAGTTATCTGCTACTCGACAAATACCTATTGTTCCCAGTAAGGATGATAGTACACGATTTATAATACCTCATTTTTTACATGGACAAGTTACCGCAATACAAACAGCGACATTGGCACCAAAAATCAATGCGGAAATTGCTTTTCAGTTACATAATCTCGAAAAACAGCTGGTAGACCTAAACAGTAGAAAGCTAGCCTCAGCTTCAACTTTATTTGATACACTGGCTATTATCGGGGGTAAAAATGCAGATATTTTAAAAAACGTAGAATTCAGCATGCAGTTGGTAAAACGTCCTTTCCGGGAACGTGTAAATTTCACGTATGTAAAAAATGAACTTCAAAACGAATTGTCAAAGAGAGAGATCAACACTGCATTTAATATCGAGGTGCGTGATGATCAAAGCTATATTATCTATGAAACTTTAAAAAACGAAGGGCCGGACAGTAAAAACAAGTTCGCACGTTATAGTACAAAACTATTTGAAAACGATCTTGGACGCACACCTGGTCAATTGTCGGTTTACTTTCCAAAATCAGCAGTCATGCGTGATAATATGAGCTATTTGCTACTACCTATGATAGCGCTTTTAGCTTTACTGATCAGTGCATTTGGTTATACATTGACTATTATTTTTCGACAAAAAAAGATTTCAGAAATGAAAACTGACTTCATGAATAATATGACTCATGAGTTTAAAACACCCGTAGCTACTATCATGATTGCAAGTGAATCATTACGTGATCCCGAGATATCCTCAGATGAAAAACGAGTGAATCGATTGGCAAATATCATTTATGATGAAAATGTTCGGCTGGGCAATCACATCGAACGTGTACTTAACATAGCTCGTCTAGAAAGAGAAAACTTAAAAATTGAAAAGGTAAACGTTCACATTAACACGCTAATATCAGGTGTACTAGAAAGTATGCAGTTACAATTGCAAAAAGCGGAAGGTACACTGACAACTGATATTTCTGCAAAAAGAGATATTGTCATTGGTGATGAACTGCATTTAGCAAATGTTTTTTTTAATCTCGTTGATAATGCAATAAAATACAGCCCGAGTGCTCCAGATATTACAGTAAAAACATATAACTCAAAAGGTCATGTTGTGGTCACAATAGCCGATAAGGGCATGGGTATGACAAAAGATCAAAAAGAAAAAATATTCGACCAATTCTACCGTATACCAACAGGTAATATACATAATGTAAAAGGATTTGGGCTTGGGTTAAGCTATGTAAACGATATTGTTAAACGTTTAAACGGGAAGATATATGTTAAGAGTGAAAAAGACAAGGGCACAATATTTGAACTAGTTTTCCCTCTAAAAACCTCATAATATTAATTATTACTAAAAAACTGATTATTCATATGCAAAAAATATTATTAGCAGAGGACGATCCCAATTTAGGTGAACTTTTAAAAGATTACCTGGAACTTAAAGGGAAATTCGATGTAACCTTATGCCAAGACGGTGAAGAAGCCTTAAGTGCATTTCGGAAAGATAGCTATGACCTTTGCATCTTTGATGTCATGATGCCAAAGAAAGATGGCTTTTCGCTAGGAAAAGATATTAGAAAAATGAACAAAACCATTCCTATCATATATGCAACAGCAAAAGGAATGATGGAGGATAAGACACAGGCATTTGAACTGGGCGGCGATGATTATATTACAAAGCCCTTCCGTGTAGAAGAACTTCTGTTACGTATCAATGCCCTATTAAAACGCGTTGCTAACGACAAGCAGGAAGAGTTAGCTGATAAGTTTGAGATAGGAGGTTATTTTTTCGATTATACCAGTCAAATTATATCATTCAAAGGTCAGCAGCAAAAGCTTTCAACAAAAGAAGCTGAACTTCTTAGATTGTTATGCCTCAACAAAAATGATGTACTCACTAGAGAAGAGGCCTTAATAAAAATATGGCATGATGACAATTACTTTACAGGGCGTAGCATGGATGTCTTCCTAAGTAAATTAAGAAAGTACTTAAAAGAAGATCCCAACGTAGAGATAGTAAATGTTCATGGAAAAGGCTACAAACTTCTGGTGAGTTAACAAAAGACAACAGGAGGGGCAGAAGCTCTACCCCCTCCTACTTTTAAAAGAAATCATAACGGACTTCTTCATTAAACTCCTCTACATATGCTTTTGTATAGTCAAGATCAGTAATGTTCTTCGCTACAAACTCCATACCCCCTAATAAATGTTTTAAGAATAATGGGTCTGAATATGCTTCTTTATTATGCCCTAAAGTAGTAACCCATGAAGTGCCCCCATCAAACTTTTGTGACCACACTACAGGGTGTAAAGTACCATAACTTGTTTTGTGTTTTTCAACACTTTGTTGATCTGCTTGATCAATTTTATCAAGATCAGCGACAATAGCAACATCAATACCTGCATAATATTCTCTTGAAAAATAGCATTCATCTTCCCACTGCCATATTGTTGGTATTTGAGAGGTGCTCTCATGCTCTTTAATTTTAATTAGATAAAGATCTTGCTTTTTAGGATGCCAGACAAAACTTCCCCCTATAAGTTTATTAAACCATGGCCATTTTCTTTCTGTCCCTAGAATAGAATGTATCCCTACAATACCTCCTCCGGCCTGAATAAATTTACGAAATGCCAACCGCTGCTCGTTAGAGTTGAAAACTTCATTATTTGTATTTGCAAAAACTACAAGATTATAATTAGACAGGTGTTCATCTGTAAATAACTCTGTCGAGTTTTCCATATAGACATCTACCTCAAAACCAACTTCTTTCCCCATCTTAACGATAGCATCCGCAGATTCCTTCAAATTATCATGAACAAAACCTTCCCCGTTTTTTGTGTATACTAAAACTTTTTTTCCCATTAAGGGAGAGTGCGGGCTATCTGCAACAAGTAGCTTAGCACTACACACAAACACAAATAAAAAAACAATTCTGATCACACTATTTATTTTAAAAAAACACATAATTAAAGACTCTTTAAATATAAAACAAGTGATTGCACCTCATTATCGAGTAAAACTCCTGAGTAGGAAGGCATTTCTTCACCGTAGCCTTCAACGATTTTTGCCTTGGGGTCAAGGATAGACTCCTTTAAATAATTATCATCAACAGTCAATTTTGCACCACCTATGAATTGACGAGAAGAACCAAAGATTCCTTTGAGAGGAGGTCCATACATTCCTTCTGTAGATGTTCCGATAGAATGGCATCCCTTACAAGCAAATTTATCAAAGAGCAATGCTCCCAGTTCAATCGAAGCACTATCTTTATTAGTTTGTAGTGAGAGAAGCTCCTCGGAAGTAAGCTGCAAGTCATTCTTTGCTATTTTCACATCTTGAAAACCTAACTGATCAAAGGATAACGCAGACAAATCATTTACTGTGAAATGGAACTCTCCTTTCACAGGTTGACCGGAAGCAGTAAGAAAATTATAAACTAATTCCATTTGCATAACCTCGGTCATATTAGGCAAAATTAATAGTACAGACTTCTCATCTTTACTTAAGTAGCTTTTAAGCACAGGTAAGCTTTCCTCTCCTGCCGTACCATCAAGCTTAAAATGCCCTGAACCATATTTATCCGTACGTTCATAGTTCCATCTTTTCACCTTAAAACTGGCCAAATCAACAACTGCTTTTCTATCTAGCTTTTCTGTAAAAGAAAGCACAAGCCCTTGTTCCCCTACTTGAAAGCTTATAGGCTTCAGATATGGTTTACCGGTGTATCTCATCCTTGTAACTGAACTGATACCCTGAGAATTAGAGCCCCATAAATTAAAACCTGCAATATAAACCTGACCATCTTTGGGATGAACAGCTCCTTTTAATACTGGCGAAGGGTAATCAGCTTCAATTAATGACACCCCTGCCTGCCCTACTTTAGAATGTTTATCTAATAATACAGAGAAAAGCCCAGGTCTACCAAAAGAAAAATGAATCATGGAATTATTAAGAGGTCCCATTTTTTCTGTACGTAACCACAGTTGACTTATGCTCGAGCGATCTATACGATGCGGTATCCAAACTAAAGGTCGTTTAATATAATCGACCGGGTGGCCGTGAGCAGCAGGTGGCACCCCAAAATAATCGTCTTTTTCGATATGATAGATCGGGGTAGCAGGAACATAATTACCCTGTTGGTCTGAAGCTGTTAAAAATTCACTTTCTACATCAAAGCCTATATAAGGAGCCCTTAGTCCTGTCGCATACACTTCCGTTGTTTCGCCATCAGGACTAATTTTCAAAATAGTTCCTGCCTGTACTGTACTAGCTCTATATCCTTTCGGCGACTTTTCAGCTATTGATTTAAAAGCTGGAGCTAAAGTTCCCCCACCTTTCGCCAAATACATAGAACCATCCTTAGCTATAACCATGTCGGCGGCCCATTCTCTTGAGTCCATTGACTGAATAATACCAGCAGAAACATTCTCATAATAATCAGCATTTCCATCATTATTCAAATCAAGCAAACGAACAATTCCTTCTCTTCCAAAAACGTATACCTGCTCTTCATGAACTTTCACACTCATAGCTTCATAAAATCCTGATGCATATCGTGTCCACTTTAATTTACTAAGATCATCATTGATATTATCAATAATCCACACGTCTCCAGAAAAAGTCAACAAAGCTGCTCGTCCATCTTTGAAAAACGCAATATCAGCGGCTCTCACATTCCTTTTCCAAGGGTTTGGCATCGGCAGTGTTAATTGGTCTACCACATAAGCTGCTGAATCAGGAGCTTTCATTCCTTTTGTATAAACCACATCCTTCCAATATTTATTCCCTCCTTTTTTAAAATTTGGGAACTCTATCTTTTGGATTCTTGTTTTAGCAATAATTTTTTCACTTTTCTCTGAATCACCTTTCCAAAAAGAAACTTGCATATCTGAAGTCTCATCTGTAGGGTAAGCAGATAGAACAACAAATCTCTCCTTTACAATATGAACTTTATGTGTGTTCATTTTCAAAGAATTTGAACTGATAGCAGTTACTTCATTTTTCTTATTTGGATTATGAATATAAACAACTCCATCCTCCTCCTTTAAAAAATGTTTATCAGACATCTCTGCTAAAACAGTGTACAAAGTGTCTTTATGGTTTTCTATCCGAATTGTTCTTGTGAGCACTGTGTCACCATCCAACACTTTACTTGTGGGCGAATCATAAACTTGTGTTTCATTCACTAAATAACTAACCACTACTCTATCATCAACTGTATACATTCCCTGATAACGACCATACTCTTTATTTAAAGGTCCCCAAATCAAGGAGTCAGCTTCTGTGATTTCTGTTCTTACATCTTTAAAATTTGGAAAATAAGAAGTCCAACCTGGATACAACCCCGAAACAACCATCGGCTCACCTAATATACGGGGAAAGCTATCATTTTTGTTGAAAAAATCTTTATACGATACTTGGGCTACACCTGTCATACTTACAAAGCCTCCTGTCCATACAGCCGACCAGCGAAGTAAATCTGGATCAAAAGCCATATAAGATTGATTACCTAACTGTATCGCAGTTGCTCTAGAAGAATAGTTTATCTTAGGAAACTGTTCTCCAAGATTACGCAGGTCAAGTGATGTATTAATAAAAGGAAATTCCGGTTCCACAAAGTCGTTAAACTCTAAACTGTCATAATCAACCGAGCTTATTATATTTATTTCTTCTTGACAGCTCTGTATCAGTAAGAAAAACAAAAAACTCAAAAAAACAAAACGACATTTTGCTATCATTACAATTTGATTAAAATATTAAATCTATACAAGTTTCAAGATTCTATTATTTTTTAACTACTTAAAACATTAATAGATCTTCTTAAAGCTTAAAATAAATCACAAGGGTACCAACTTATCTAGGGAACCCAGCTGTTGGGTTAATTATTTAAAAATGCAAATATTTAATCTGTAAATATAAAGTAAAAAGCAAACAAACGTTTGCACAATAAGCGAAAACGTTTGAGCTTTTTATATTCAACATGCACTTAAACATAGAGTTTTTCCAGAAACTAGCGTCGTAGTATCCTAAAAAATCAAGTAGTTTTTCGAATCTATCCTTTTAAAATAAAAGGACCAAAATCATTAAGACTTCGATCCTTTTACCCTATCAATTTGACAACAAATCTATTGCTAAATAGTTAAAAACCTAATTCCAGCCTCCCCCCAGAGCTTTATAAATTACGATTTGATTAATCAAGCGTTCTTTTTGTATTTCGACTTCATCAATTTGAGCTGCTACCGCATCCTTTTGCGCGGTAATTATCTCCAAGTACGACACCCTTCCCGCTATAAACAATTCACTTGCCGCATCAACAGCACCGCTCAATGCATCTACTTGTTCAGCAATAAACTGTGCCCTATTGCTAATATGTTCTTGCGTTTTAACTGCACTTGTCACCTCACTGTACGCATTAAGAACTGCCTTTTCATAAGCAAGAAAATTCAGTCCATACATTGCTTTATACGTTTCATGTTGTGACTTCAGTTGACGCTGATTTAGTATCGGCGCAGTTACGCCTCCCAATACACCATAAGTTACAGATTTATCTAAATTAACTAACTTATCGAAACTAAAGCTTTGCAGACCTAAATATGGTGAAAGAACAATCGATGGTAAAAAAGAGGCGCGTGATGCCTTTACATCTTGTTCTGCTGCGATAAGGTTAAAAGAAGCTTGCCGCACATCGGGACGAAGTCCTAACATTTCAAAAGGCGTCCCCAACTCTAATTTATTAAACAAAACAGTATGCTCAAAGTTATCAACACTGGTTCGTTCAATATCTCCGTCAAATTTTCCAGTCAAAAAATTAATATGCTGTTCTAGTATACTGATCTCTTGTTTTACTTTTTCCCGTTCCGCTTTTGCATTTGCTAACAATCCCTTAAATTGTTGGACTCCCAATTGAGAAGATCGACCTGCTTCTTTCTGTAATTCTGTAATTTCAAGAGCCCTCTCGTTTAGAGTTATATTATTATCAAACACTTTAATCTTTGCATCCAAGCTAATTAACTCATAATAAGCAGACGCAATATTACTAACCAATTCCGTCTCGATTAACCGCCTTGCCTCATTCTCTGCTAGCAAAGTATTGAAAGCTGCATTACGTTGACTTTTAATTTTCCCCCATAAGTCTAATTCCCATGACGCTCTAACTCCGACAAAATAGTCAGGGATAGCAGGGTCAGGAATACGTTCATCTTCTTTTAAATTCTCCGAAAATTTGGCGTCATAATTCCCGATTCCTGATTCTGTATAAAAACCATATTTTTGCAAGCCAGCCTCCGCAGCTAAATCCAAGTTAGGTAACAAGGCTGCTTTTCGCTGTTTAAAGCTAGCCTGGGCTATTTCAATCCGTTTAACAGCCTGTTGCAAGTCATAATTATAAATTAATGCAGAATCTACCAACAACCTTAATCCTGGGTCGGTAAACAAATCTTGCCACTTTTGATTTGCCAGTGAAACACTTTCTTGCTCATGAGCTGTTTGATTATTAACAAAATTATCTGGTAAGGCCTTGTGTTGCTGTTTTTCTAATTTCTTCGGTACGCTACACGATACGACTGTAGACAATAACAGTAGAGAAGCAACAACTTTTACACCTTTACTCCCTTTTTTATTATTTTGTTTTGAGAACAGCACATAAAGTCCTGGAATAATAATTACACCTAATATAGTACCTATCAACATTCCTCCTACAGATGCTGTACCAATTGTTCTATTCCCAATAGCGCCTGCACCAGATGCTAACATTAAAGGTATTAAACCTGCGATAAAGGCAAAAGAGGTCATTAAAATAGGACGTAGTCGCGCATATGCTCCTTCTATAGATGCCTGAACAATGTTCATACCTTGCTTTTGCTTTAAGACAGCATACTCAACAATCAAAATAGCATTTTTACCTAGTAAGCCGATAAGCATAACCAACGCTACCTGTGCGTAGATATTATTCTCTAAACCAAATAGCTTTAAGAATAAAAAAGAACCAAAAACTCCTGCCGGTAAACATAAGATTACTGGCAACGGCAACAAGAAACTTTCATACTGCGCTGCTAACAAAAGATATACAAAGACCAAACACAATGCAAAAATATAAATTGCTTGATTTCCAGAGATCACCTGTTCTCTTGTCATCCCTGCCCATTCAATTGCATAACCTTGCGGTAAATTTTCAGCTAATTTTTGAACAGTCTCGATAGCCTGTCCTGTACTGTAACCAAGAGCCGGTTGTCCATTAAGCATCGCAGATGTAAACATATTATAACGTGTGATTTGTTCAGGGCCGTATATACGTTTCATTTGTATAAATGATGAATACGGAATCATCTCTCCCTCTTTAGTTTTCACAAAAAGATTCAAGACATCTTCAGGTTTCTGTCGATAATGTGGATCTGCCTGCACCATCACTTTATACATTTGCCCATAACGTATAAAATTCGTCGCATAAAAACTCCCCATCAATGTTTGCAAAGTATTCATTGCATTTTCAACCGATACTCCTTTCTTTGCGGCCATATCGTAGTCTATTTCCAGCATATACTGAGGAAAACTGACGTCGAAACTTGAAGAAACACTCTCAATTGCTTCCGAATTATTTAAATCGTCCATGAACTGCTGCAGAACAGCTGCAGTTTGATTTAAATCTTCACTTCCTGTCCTGTCTAACAACCTCAGTTCAAAACCTGAAGCGTTTCCAAATCCTGGCACTGTAGGTGGAAGAAAAAACTCTATCTCAGCATCAGCAATATGTGCCGTTTTCTCACGTAGATCGTTCATTATATCGTCAGCACTCTGTGAACGCTCATTCCAAGCTTTCAAGTTGATCATCCCCATTCCATAGGATGCCCCTGAAACTTCCGTCATAATACTATAGCCTGCTAAAGTAGAGACAGTCTCGACAGGCTCTAAACCTCTTGAAATTTCATCCACCTCATCTAAAACGCGCTCTGTACGATCTACTGTAGCGCCTGGAGGCGCAGTCACGCTGACATAAATCATACCTTGGTCCTCAGTGGGAATAAATCCTGAAGGCAGAACGGAGCTTGTCCCCCATGTGGCTATAAAAAACACAGCCAGTAATCCCAAAGTAACAACTCTACGTCCTACAATTTTC
Source organism: Sphingobacterium sp. UT-1RO-CII-1 (assembly GCF_026711005.1). Classification (GTDB taxonomy): domain Bacteria; phylum Bacteroidota; class Bacteroidia; order Sphingobacteriales; family Sphingobacteriaceae; genus Sphingobacterium. The sequence continues at coordinate 582,363 of NZ_JAPPVJ010000001.1, forward strand.
GCTAGGAAAGTACGGTATTTATTTGCTGTCCTGTCGTAGGAGCTATTAAATTTCTTAAAAAATTTACTCAGCCAACTGTTGGATTCTTTCTTATCATGCGGAGATCGTAATATTAACGCACATAATGCAGGAGTTAATGTCAATGCATTAATACCCGATATTACAATAGCGGACGCTAGTGTAAGTGAAAACTGACGATAAAAAATACCTACTGGCCCCGATAAAAAAGCGACTGGCACAAATACGGCAGACATCACTAAAGTGATGGCAATAACAGCTGCACCGACTTCTTTAATAGCCGCTAGGGTTGCTTCCATAGGAGGGAGATGTTCTTCTTCCATCTTAGCATACACTGCTTCCACCACCACAATACCATTATCTACGACGATACCAATTGCAAGGACTAGTGCAAATAACGTTAATAGATTAATTGAAAAGCCCATCATCTGCATAAAGAATAAGGCTCCTATCAAACTTACAGGCACTGCTAAAATTGGAATAATAGTGGCTCGAAAATCCTGTAAGAAAATAAAAACAACAAGAAAAACTAAAATAAAAGCTTCTATAAGCGTAATAACAACACTTGAAATAGATGCATCTAAAAAGCGAGAAACATCGTATCCCATAGTATACGTCATCCCCGGAGGGAATGTTTCAACACTTAGCTCGTTCATTCGATCTTTCACCCGTTGAATAACTTCCTGTGCGTTTGAACCAGGTAACTGTTTCAACATGATAGATGCAGAAGGTCTCCCATCTGTTTTAGACACCATTTCATAATCCAACGAACCAAATTCAACATCAGCTATATCACGTATCCGAATGATTGACCCGTCCGCATTTGCACGAATAGGTACGTTAGCATATTCGTCAGGCTCCGAAAACTTACCGGGATAACGCAACACATATTGCTGCATATTAACTGTTTTATCTGAGCTAATACCTGTTTGTCCAGGTGCAGCCTCTATATTTTGACGACGTAGAGATTCTATAACTTCATCAGTAGATATTTGATAAGCTGCTAATCTATCGGGCTTCAGCCAAACACGCATAGCATAATCACGCATACCCATTATTTGTGCAAAACCTACACCCTCAATCCTTTTTAACTCTTTAAGAATGTTGATATCCGTGAAGTTATAGATGAATCGTTCATCGGCTGTTTCGTCTGTCGTATATACGTTTAAGTACATCAACATACTATTCACCTCTTTTTCGGTTGTTACCCCCGCTCTTATCACTTCTTCTGGCAACTCATCTAATACGGTAGTGACCCTATTTTGTACGTTCACCGCAGCAATATCGGGGTCAACCCCCACATTAAATGAAACCTGAATCAAGGTATTACCGTTATTCGTTGTAACCGTATTCATTGAAGTCATGCCAGCAACACCATTTATTGCCCGTTCTAAAGGTATAGCTACCGCATTCGTACTAACCTCTGCGTTTGCTCCTGTATAATTTGCTGTAACGACAACTGAAGGCGGCACAATATCTGGAAACTGCGTAATAGGCAGTGTAAATAGCGCCAGTAGTCCTAGCAAGGTGATAAATAAAGAAATCACCAAGGATAAAACTGGTCTTTTAATATATGTTTCGAACATTATCTAAATTCCTAATTTTTTAATTCTGAGTCTTTGGTGTTACTTTCATTCCATCACGGAGTCCTTGAACTCCTTCAAAAACTATCTTATCGTTTTCATTAAGACCATCCTCAACAATATAATAATGCCCTACACGTTGTCCTGCACGAAACGGTTGCATCTTGACTGTCTGATCTGCATTTAAAACATACACATAAGCCTTATCCTGTACTTCAACTACAGATTTCTGATGAACAAACTTCGTGTTGCCCGTAGAAACAGGAACGCCGATTTTACCCGATCCGCCATGTTTTAATAAACTTGATTCATTAGGGAATTTTGCTCGCAAAGAAATAGAACCAGTAGTAGGCTGAAATTCACTTTCTACGACTTGAGCAATTGCTTTATGGGCATACTCCTGTCCGTTCGCCAAAATTAACTTGACCTCTCTTGTAAAACTATTTCCATTGAAATTCGAATCTGTTGCTAAAGCCAAATACTCGGCCTCAGAAATATCAAAATATACATTCAATGCATTTAAATCAGATATACTTGTAATCAAAGCTCCTTCTTCTAATAACGATCCTTCTTTTAGTAAAATACGGTCAATACGGCCATCAAAAGGTGCCTTAATAGAAGTTTGCCCAAGTTTTGTTCGCGCTTGATTGAGCACTGCCTTTGCCTCTTCCACTTTGGACAAAGCTGCAGTATACTGCACTTGAATCAAATCGCGTTCTGTAGTTGATACAATATTCTTCTCTACTAACTTCTTTGTTCTTTCTTTTTCTAATTCAACTTTTTTTGCTTCTGCAATAGCAATATTTAATGCCGCTTCTGCTTTAGCAAAATCAGCTTTATATTCTTCATCATTTAGCTTAAATAGCGTCTGCCCCGCTCTAACTGTCGCTCCTTCATCTACATATATTCTCTCTAAAAAACCACTTAAGCGAGATCTTAACTCGACATTTTTTGAAGCCTGTATATCAGCTATATACTCTTTATATATGGTTGTATCCATAACTGTTAAACCTACAATAGGAACTTGCCTAGCTGTCTCTACCTTAGTCTCCGTACTTTTGACAGTACAATTGCTCACAAATAGCCCAATTGCTACTACTCCGAACATCAATGAAATAGATTTCATGCACTATATTATTTAAAATAAAATGATTAAAAGTAAAATAACCAGCTTAAGATAGACCTAATAAAAGCTGATTACACATAACGAAAGTATCCTATGAATTAGGAAACTCTTAGGAAAAATTCTAAAAAAGTTTGAACCTATGCAGAAAAGTATCATAGCCCAGCAGCACCTGCTTTTTATTATTATCGTAAAATGGGTGTTTACGATCATTAGACAAATACTTAAAAACAAGTAATAATCCAAAGACTATAATAAATACAGGAACTAAGTGAGGATGTTGATAGGAATGACTACGGTACTCCTCGTATAAAATCTCAACATCTTGGGTTTCTTTATTTATCGGTAAATCTAAAACATCGTCTAAAACAAACTCTAAAATAGACTCACCATTCAAAATAGAATCCTGATCCACTACATACGTATTCCCTCCTGCTTCATAGGCAAGAATGTTCATGTAGCAAAGCAACACAAAAAAGTGAATCAGTTTAAGCATCATTCCGCAGTAAAGCTACTAAGCATTACTTGCCTAAACAATGCATTTTTGTAAAAAAAATGTTAATTAATTTTTTAAACGACACAATATTTCAAAATAATCACTATTTGCTAATCTTGTGGTCGCTTTCTAATCTTTAGAAGAATCCAAAGAAGCACTGCTATAACGGCAGCCACCAAGATAAAACCGGTCCACATACCTGCTTTAAAAATACCACCAATAACTTGGCATCCAGTCAACATTAAAAGTAATAACGTAGATAGAGTTATAAAGAATGCTTTTTTCATAAACACAAAACTAATTAACAACTATTATTATAGTAGGTTTAGACTACTGGACATTTTCAGTTTATTGCCTACGTATTTATAATAAAACAACGTTTTCTCTTTTTTGTTCATGGAATAATAATACTACAGATAAAACTATCGTAACTCCCCTAAAACAAGCCCAGAAGCACAATTAAAAACACTCTCCACCAAACAGACACTAAACTCTTGACGGCTTTAAGTGACATACACTTTCAAAAAGAAGCCGGGGAATAAATTCTCCGGCTTCTTTTATTTTTAATCTGCCCTTAAGATTTTAGCAGCTTCAACCATAGATTCTAGCGCAGCCTTTGTTTCTGGCCATGCTCTGGTTTTTAGCCCACAATCCGGATTAACCCACAATTGCTCTGCAGGAACCACCTCCTTTGCTTTACGCAACAGATTAACCATTTCTTCTGTGCTTGGGACGCGAGGCGAGTGTATATCATAGACACCAGGACCTATATCATTTGGATATTTAAAATCTCCAGCAAAAGCCTCTAACAACTCCATCTGTGAACGAGATGTTTCAATTGTAATAACATCAGCATCCATTGCTGCAATATCCTCTATAACATCATTAAATTCCGAATAACACATATGCGTATGAATCTGTGTATCATCTTCTACATTTGATGAAGAAACGCGGAATGCTCTTACTGCCCAATTAAGGTATTTTTTCTGATCTGCTTTCCGCAACGGTAAGCCTTCACGAATAGCTGGTTCATCTATTTGAATAATTTTTATTCCTGCCTTCTCCAATGATTGCACTTCATCTAAAATAGCTAGGGCAATCTGATAAGTTGTCGTTTCACGAGGTTGATCATTACGAACAAACGACCATTGTAAAATAGTAACGGGTCCCGTTAACATTCCTTTTACCGGTCTTTCAGTCAAGGATTGCGCATAAGCAGACCAACGAACAGTCATATCAGCAGGACGATACACGTCTCCATATATAATCGGCGGCTTCACACAACGAGAACCATACGACTGCACCCATCCATTCTTAGTAAATGCATAACCTGCCAATTGTTCTCCAAAATACTCCACCATATCATTACGCTCAAACTCACCATGCACCAATACATCTATATCGAGGTCTTCCTGCAAGCGAATAGTACGTTCAGTTTCCTCAGCTATTTCTTTATCATATTCTTCTTGCGTAATCTTACCTTTTTTCAGATCTGCTCTCCATTTACGGACATCCTTAGTTTGTGGAAAAGAACCAATCGTAGTTGTTGCAAATGCTGGCAAATTAAACTTAGCTTGTTGCGCAGCTTTCCGAAGAGCGAAAACAGACGTACGTTTTGCATCGTTATCTGTAATATTGCTAACTCTTTGCTTAACTGCGGGCTTATGAATCAATGTCGATGTACGACGATTTTCGGCAGCAAGTTTATTAGCCTCAAAACGTTGTTTCGTTTTTTCATCCACATCTCCATTTGCCAATGTTGCCAAATCCTTTATCTCTTGTAGCTTTTGTTTAGCAAATGCCAACCAATTTTTCACTTCCTTAGGAAGAGATTCTTCATTATCCTCATTATCCAAATCAAAAGGAACATGCAACAATGATGAGGATGGTCCTACCCAAACACGATCCTTACCCAACACTTCTACCGCTTGCGCTATTTGGGTTAAAGATTTCTCATAGTCATTCTTCCATATATTCCTACCCTCCACTACGCCTAATGACAATATTAAAGACTGTGGCACCTTTGGCAATACCGTATCTAACTGATTTTCCCCACGCACAAGATCTAGGTGCAAAGCATGAACAGGTAGGTTCAATGCTGTTTCTTCATTATTGCTTAGTGCCTCAAAATATGTTGTAACAATCAACTTTAATTGATCAGAAACTTTGGCCAGCCTAGCATATACTCGTTTATAGAGATCTTGTGTTTTTTGATCAATATCTAATGTCAAAAATGGTTCGTCAATCTGTACATACTGAGCTCCTGCGCTTGCTAACTTGGATAAAATCCCCTCATAAACAGGTAGCAATCTATCAATCAGATCAATTCTATCAAAACCCGTTTCTTTTTCTTTCCCTAATAATAAATAGGTAATTGGCCCTACTAAGACAGGTTTTGTTTCAAATCCTAATGTTTTAGCCTCTTCATACTCATGCAAAAATTTCTCCGACGTTAAGCTGAACTCTTGATCTTTAACGAACTCAGGAACTAAATAGTGGTAATTTGTATCAAACCACTTTGTCATTTCCATTGCTGTTACATCTACCCCATCTTCCTGAAAGCCACGGGCCATGGCAAAATATAAGTCTAAATTATACTTACGGTCAGCTTTATCCAACAAAGACTGGTAACGCGCTGGTATAGCTCCAACTGTTAATGTCAAATCTAAGATTTGATCATAAAAAGAAAAATCATTTGAAGGGATCAAGTCTATTCCTGCAGACCTCTGAGTTTCCCAATTTTCTTTCCTTAGGTTAACCCCAACTTCCAATAGCTCATCAGCACTAATCTTCTTAGCCCAATACGCTTCATTCGCCTTTTTCAATTCGCGAAAAGCCCCCACACGAGGGTAGCCTAAATTGTTTGTTAATAACATAGTTCTTTTATTAAACTGTTTTACAATAAAAAAATCGCTTGAAGAAAAAGGACACCAGAAGTAGTGATCACAGCTTATCTTTCTCCTTTTTTCGGAGTAGAATGCAGCACCTTGTCAAGTGACAGGTTGCTAAGGCTTCATTGGGTCTATTCCCTCGGCCTTTCTCTATAAGCGCTGCTAAGATATGTAATAAATATTAAAATCACTAATATTTATATGAGTTACCTTAAAAAGGTATTTCTCTATTATTATAATATATAAAAAATATACATCAGGACAGTAGTTTCAGTAGTTGTCAGTATATTCGCACAACTAAAATCTAATTCTACAAATATTATGGGCAGTAAAATAATACGATTCCCCTATAATCAAAAATATCCGTCAATTGCTGATTTAAAAAACAAAGCTAAGTCACGGATACCAAAATTTGCTTTCGATTATCTCGAGGGAGGTGTAAATGAGGAGTTAAATCTAGCGCGCAATGAGTCTGATTTCGATAAAATATATCTACAACCTCGATATTTAGAAAAAATCGGAGAAATAGATATGTCAACAAAACTATTTGGCATAGAATACAGCGCCCCTTTTGGCGTATCACCTATTGGACTACAAGGCCTCATGTGGCCAAATGCGCCAGAAATACTTGCCAAAGCTGCCGCTAAAGAAAAGCTGCCCTATATATTGAGTACAGTATCAACAAGTAGTATTGAGCGGATTGCTCAAGTTTCAGAAGGCACCGCATGGTTTCAGCTTTATCACCCTACGGAGGATCGCTTACGTAATGACATACTCCAGCGTTTAAAAGATGTAGAATGCCCTGTACTAGTTGTTTTGGTTGACGTACCTTCTTTCGGACTACGTTATAGAGAAATAAAGAGTGGCCTTTCCATGCCTCCAAAAATGAATATTTCCAATGTTATACAGGCGATGATTCGTCCTACCTGGGGAATAAAAACACTTAGCCACGGCATTCCGTCTTTTGCGACGCTGAAACCTTACATGGAAAAAGGTCTAGACTTAAGTCAACTTGGACAGTTTATGAACAAAACTTTTACGGGAAAAGTGACTTTTGAAAAAGTAAAAGCAATTAGAGATATATGGAAAGGCCCACTAGTGCTTAAAGGCATAGCTACTGATGCGGATATGAATGACGCAATCGCTTTAGGTGCAGACGGTGTCATCATATCCAACCATGGTGGTCGACAGATAGATGCAGGAGAGTCTTCTATAGATTCACTTATCAGACTAGCTGCAAACCCTAACTACAATGAAAAAATGAAGATAATGTTAGATGGGGGGATTCGCTCAGGTGTAGATTTAGCTCGTGCTCACGCTGTAGGCTCTACCTTCAACTTCATGGGTCGACCATTCATGTATGGTGTTGGAGCACTAGGTAACGAAGGTGGTGAGCATACGATGAACTTATTTAAAGCACAACTTTATCAAGTAATGCAACAATTATCAATTGACAAAATTGACAGGTTTCCCGAACGCCTTCTTACTATCAAATAATCTAAAAAAAGGAAGAGCGTATGAAAACATACGCTCTTCCCTTTTTCGAAATCACCCCACTACACTATATAGATAGTGTTTCTGCAAAATATAGGAAACAAAAAAGCCTCTTCATTTGAAAGAGGCTTTTTAAAGTGGAGGCTACTGGATTCGAACCAGTGACCCTCTGCTTGTAAGGCAGATGCTCTGAACCAGCTGAGCTAAGCCTCCGAATAAATGGTGGAGAATACTGGATTCGAACCAGTGACCCTCTGCTTGTAAGGCAGATGCTCTGAACCAGCTGAGCTAATTCTCCTTTTTTATTCTTTAAGAACTGCAAATAAGCCAGCTTTATAAACGCGCCTTATTGCTTATTGCGTGTGCAAATATAGAGGTTAATTTCGATTTTAAAAATTATTTTCCTCCTTTTTTTCTACTCTACAAACAACAACCTAATTACCAGCGCAATAAAAAAAATTAATCATAAAACTTCCAAGACACACCAAAACGAAGGTTTGCGTCCTGCATAGGATATCTTCTCACCGTATAATAACCTTTTGGACTTACCATTTGATTTGCGAAATTATACGAAATAAATAAATTAACTCTTTTTATATTTCCCGTAGCCCACAAATCCATAATCGGATAAGTAGAGTATTCAATTCCTACGTTATCATTATAGAACTGTCCTGCATTAATAGCATAAGATGGAGAACGAAAAGGTGTATTAAACCTAACATCAAATCCTAACCTAAAGTCCATCACTTTATACAATATATCCGCATAATAGAAGCTATGCCATGTATACAATTCGGGAATAGCTAAAATAGCTGCGGCGTCGGTTTTCTGATATACAATTAAATTATCTAAATGAAAGCGTCCTAATCTAAAGTTTTGCCCCACCGTAGCCTTTAATAAATTCATACTCCCATGTTGTTCGGGTTTAATTTGGCGTAATAACAACTCATCATTTGATGGATTATCCACTTCTTTAAAATAAAGATAATTATCCATCAAAAAATAATCAACCTTTGCTTTAAACCCTAGTTTAGCATTTCTGTATGAAAAAGATAAATTTTGTGTTTTTGATTTATTCCATTCATAATTCCACTGATGATAGGTGTAATTCATCCGCTCGTAAACCATCTCTGGAGACTTATTCTGTGAATAAGCTCCTATAGTTAACACCCCCAATTTCTCGCTCAATAAGACATTTGCATAAGTCTCATACAAAAAGTCTCCAGAATTTTTCCCTACCACAATCTGATTAACCTTTGCTTGCACATCGATACGATCACTAAATTTATACCCTAGCTGGCCCTTTAACATACTATTTTGATAAAAATCGGATGTCAAACTATCGGAATACCAAATTAAATCATTTTGAAAGCCTAGATCAAGCTTGGCCTCATTTTTAAACACGCCTTTCCCTCTAAGATAAAACCCATAATTAAACTCATTAGTGATTGTCGTAATTTTGGTTGTATCGTCTACTAACACCGCATCTCCGAAAGGAAAAGCTCCTTCTCTATCCTCTTCATTTTTATAAAAAACGAATTTACGCTGCCTAATAGATGTGTTGTGTGCAATACTATTCGTAGGATGCACCTCCATTCCAGGCGTTCCCACTTTAATGGTGTCCAACCTACCGATATAATACGATTGACGAATGAAAAAACTATTATCTTTCCATTTGTTCAAGGGTCTATTTTTCTGACTTCCACGTAGACGTGGCATATATCCCATATTAGACGTACTCGAAGTATCTTTGAATACATCCTTGCCATACAAATGATCATCTACTATAGATCCATTCTCAGAAGAGTTCAACGAATTAATAGTGGCATTAAGCAAAAGATTATAACGGTTATTTTTCGATTCATACCATGTGAAAACAGTTGCTTTTCTGTCATCATAATCCTGATTCATATAGTACCCTTCTGTATTAGTGGCATGGTATTCTGCACCTATATTTAGTCTGGGGTGAATATTTTGCGCTAGTCGCACGCGAAAGACCTGATCATCGAAAAAGAAACCTACTGCATATAGCTCTGAAAATCGAGCTCGAGCTCTAAAATACTGAACAGAATCTGCATTTAATAAATATCGTTCTAAAGCATGAAAGCCAGCTTGAAATCCAATAGACTTATTTGGGTTAAACAGCAGATCTCGTGAAGCTAACCCGTAAGACCCTAAGTTAATTGTCGGATTCCATGGTAGATTTTGCTTATTATAATACTGAAAGTTAACATGCGTAGTATCCAGTTGAACTGTTCGTGTAGACTGCTTCAAGATGTCTAGCGTGGTATAACGAATATATTTAGCATTAAAAATAACAGAGTCCTTTTTATTATCCTCTAACGCTCTTGCTGAATCCAAGGCGCTGCTAAATTCATCTTCTGTCTGTGCCGAAAGGTTAGATCCCAGACAAAAAAATAGTATCAGAAATAAAAATATCTGCTTTAGGGGACTCCTCATTAACGTATACTTCTTTTTATTTTTATCAAAAGTACGGCTAAATTCACATTTATTGCAATCCTATTAACTCTTTTAATATATGGGTCATTTTCGGTTCAGCCTCCATAGCTACATTCACGATGTCCTGTAGAGCAACAGGCGCTAAATCCACATGAAAACCCTCATCTGTAATAACCGAAATAGCAAAAACGGGTAAACTCATATGATTTGCCACAATTACTTCGGGCACGGTGCTCATTCCAACAATATCTCCGCCAATTAACCGCATATAACGGTATTCAGCTTTTGTTTCTAGGTTTGGCCCTGGTACTGCTACATAGACACTTCGATGCACAGGGATATTGTTTTTTTCAGCAATTAACACAGCTTGACCAATCATTTTTCTACAATATGGTTGACTCATATCTGGAAACCGAGGCCCCATGTGCTCATTATTCACGCCTCTCAAAGGGTTATCTGGCAATAAATTAATATGATCTTCAATAATACCAATAGTACCCTTTAAAATAGCCGGATTCAATGAACCCGACGCGTTAGAAACAAACAATTTTTTAATACCTAGTGCTTTCAATACTCGAATAGGAAAAGTTATTTCCTTCATATCATAGCCTTCATAATAATGAAGACGTCCTTGCATTGCAACAACCTTACGCCCGTTTAAAACACCAAAAATAAGCTTACCCGTATGGAACTCTACCGTAGAGATCGGAAAATTCGGGATATTGGCATACATAAGCTGATGTTCTATATCTATATCATCAGTTAAGCCACCTAAACCTGTGCCTAACACAATACCAAAATCAGGAACAAAATCTCCAATTTTACGCTGAATAGCCACAACTGTCTCTGTAATTAGATCATACATACACCACATTCTTTAGCATCAAACTTACTTTATTTTTCTCTTTCTTACAACAGTATAAGAGCAGATATATAACGGATTACCTCTTCAACTGATAAAATAATAGTCGGTTAATCTTCATTACAAAATATAGAGAGAACAGTTTATTACTAAAAACAGAAAAAGCCATTCACTTATATAAATGAATGGCTTTTCTAAGGACTTAAAAGTGGGAAATACTGGGCTCGAACCAGTGACCCCTACCTTGTCGAGGTAGTGCTCTAAACCAACTGAGCTAATTTCCCTAAATTATGGTCGGATTGAAGAGCACAAATATACGTTTTTTGCTTTATCGTTCCAATAAGATTATAACAAAGATTTCAGAACAATACTTTCTCATCTTTCACTCTGCCAGTTGCAGTAAACAATAACATTAAGAAAATTGTCCCTCCATTATAAACAATCAATTCAAAACCAATGCGGTATTCTGTATAAGGAATAATTAAGTATGTATTTATCAAATACCATATTACAGGAGATATCAAGCAGAAATATGGTACTAAACTATCATTTACCTCATACTTTGTCAAAATCCCAAAAGCAAAAAGCCCTAATAATGGACCATACGTATAACTAGCTGCAGTAAATATAGCTGTCACTACAGAGTCGTCATTCAAAAGCTTAAATATTAAAATAACTAGAAGCATTACAACAGAAAAAGCAAAGTGCACCACATTTCTTTTTCTTACTAATGACTGGTCATTTGGATCTTTTCTTTTATTAAAGTTTAGAAAGTCTATACAATATGATGTAGTCAACGCTGTCAATGCCGAATCTGTCGTTGCGAAAGTGGCCGCAGTCAACCCCATCATAAAAATCAAACCAGCAGCTAAAGACAAGTGTTTTAACGCTACTTCAGGATACAAATAATCAGGTGTTAGCAACCCGCTTATATCGATACCTTTTTCCTCAACATAGATATAAAGTAATGCTCCAACAGCTAAAAAGAACAGATTAATGATTACGAAAATACCCGTAAAAGTTAACATATTCTTTTGCGCTTCCGAGATAGTTTTCATGCTGAGATTTTTTTGCATTAAGTCTTGGTCCAGTCCGGTCATAGCAATCGTAACAAATGCTCCACCTAGCACGTGTTTCCAAAAATGATTTTTACTGCCTAAAAAATCATCCCAAACCAATACACTTGAATAGGAGCTTTCTTTAACCCGCTCAAAGGCCTCGAATACAGACAAGCCCAAACCATCAGCCATAAAATAAATCGACAAAACTACAGCCAGCAACAAGCAGAATGTCTGTAAAGCATCAGTTATTATAATAGTTTTTAATCCTCCTTTATTGGTATACATCCATATCAACACTAAACACCCTGCTACTGTTACACTAAAAGGAATATTCCAAGCGTCGAAAATAAATCTCTGCAGAATAATAGCTACAAGATACAACCTAAAGGCAGAACCTATTGTACGTGAAACCAAAAAAATCATAGCCCCTGTCTTGTAACTTCTATAGCCAAGTCTTTGTTCTAAGTAGGTATAGATTGAGGTCAGATTCAGTCGATAGTATAAGGGCAAAAGGACATAAGCGATTACTAAGAACCCCAACGCATTACCAATCACAAACTGAAAATAACTAAAGTTTGAAACACCCACCGCTCCTGGCACAGAAATAAAAGTAACCCCCGACAAGGCTGTCCCAATCATCCCGAATGCTACCATATACCACTTCGAGTCTCTATTCGCAACGAAGAAGGTAGCGTTATCAGCTGTTTTTTTCGTTGTAAAATACGATACGCCTAAAAGGATTCCAAAATAGACGACTAAAAACAAAAGCAACAAAATCGGCGACATAGACTATTGTAATTATGACGTTTAAGATTTATAATTTTCTATAGCTTCTCGTATCGTACCAAACTCTTTAATCAAGCTGGTAGCGACACCCTCACTTACAGAAAGCTCCTCCATCACCATTCGAACTGCCCGATCAACCAACTTCACATTTGACAGCTGCATATCTATCATTTTATTTCCCTTGACTCTTCCGAGCTGAATCATAACTGAAGTACTCAGCATATTCAACACTAACTTTTGTGCTGTTCCCGCTTTCATTCGAGTCGACCCCGTAACAAATTCAGGCCCGACTATTACCTCAACGGGAAAGTCCGCTTCCTGAGCTATCGGCGAATTCGAGTTACATACGATGCAAGCAGTCGCTAATCCCATTTCATTTGCTTTTTTCAGACCTCCTATAACATATGGTGTAGTGCCCGAAGCAGCTATTCCTACTACTACATCATTTGGGTTCACATCAAACTCTTTCAAGTCAAGCCACGCTTGCTTCTCATCATCTTCAGCAAATTCAACCGCCTTCCGTATTGCAGAATCTCCTCCTGCAATTATCCCTATCACCCAATCAAACGGGACTCCAAAAGTTGGAGGACATTCCGATGCGTCAAGAATTCCCAAACGACCACTGGTCCCGGCCCCGATATAAAACAAACGCCCCCCTCTCTTCATTCTATCAACAACAGCAGTGACTAAAGGTTCTAATTGTGGAATGACTTTCTCTACTGCATCAGCGATTTTCTGATCTTCTCTATTGATATTAACCAATAGTTCTCTCACAGACATATCTTCTAATTTTTCATAATGAGACTCTGCTTCTGTTACTCTAATCATATTTTCACAACATATAAACTTAAACAAATCAAAACACCCTTATTACAAGTGTTTAAAAGTCATTATATAATAAGTATTTTGCTCTCATTTTCTTATATTCATTCAGATCATCCTGCCAACTTTCACGAATTTCCTCCTCAGACAGCCCAGCTAGTATTTGCTTTCGCAGCAAATCCGTACCAGCCAATTTATCAAAAAACTCAGGTCGCGCAAAGAATTTTGATTTATCTGGTGTTTTATTATAAAAATCTAAAAAATAAGACAGTGTAAACGTCTGCTTACTTGGATCAAGACTTCTCAGATCTACCCCATACATCATTTTACCCTTTCCTTCCACATGCTTTTGCATCCCTTTTTTTTCTTGCGGTATAAAAGTAAAATCTCCATAAAACTCTTTTTCATAACCAATAATTTGAAAAGGCCAGTCCGTACCTCTTCCTACAGATATATCAGTAGCCTCAAACAAGCATAATGACGAATACAGTCTTACTGACAAATAATTAGGCAAACTCGGAGAAGGAATAACAGGAAGTCGATATTTCGTCGCATGATCCCAATTAAGAACACGAACAACTGTTAGGTTACATTTTTTTCCATCCTGTAACCACCCTTCTCCATTGATCATTTCTGCCAACTCCCCTACTGTCAATCCATGTATCATAGCAATTTTATGGAAAGAGACATCAGACTTGAACCTATCACTCTTTCTTACTGGACCATCTACTTGATCTCCACAAGGGTTAGGCCGATCTAAAACAATCAATTCTTTATCATGTTTTACAGAAAGTTCCATAACACGGTGCAAAGATGTGATATATGTATAAAAACGTGCTCCGACATCTTGCAGATCAAATAGCATTACATCAACAGATTTCACAATGGAATCTTGTTTATCATTCTTTCCATATAAACTAAATAAAGGTAACCCAGTATTCTTATCTATATCATTCACAACCTTCTCTCCTCGCTCAATTTGCCCTCTAAAGCCATGTTCTGGTGTCAACACAAACTTCAAATCGACGCCTTCTCGAATTAATACATCAACTAGGTGTGTTCTATCTTTTCCTACAACAGACGTTTGATTTCCCATTATCCCTACAGCTTTTCCTTTCAATAAAGGAATATATTCTGTCAGGCGATCTGCCCCAACGATTACTTTGTCTTCACCTTCAATTCCCTGCACCGCTTTCACCTCATTATTAAAGTTGTTTCCAAAAGTCTTAAACATCAGTAAACCTAACGTCAAAATGGCACACAGTTTTTTCATTTACAATTGATCTTTAACGGTAATCACCTAATATCCAAATATACTTAATAAAAACGCAGCTATTTTATATAGCTGCGTTAAAATCAAAACTCTCTTTTATGGCCATCTCATTTTACTTCCTTGGCAATATAATCACTCTCATTGCTCAGGCGATCCACAGCACTAATAGCAATAACTTTCAATTGCTTACCATTTTTCACCTTAGGGAAGCTTTTCTCCATTTGTGCTGCCTCAACGATTTCATAGTCCCAAGAGTCGCCATATTTAGCGTAAACAATCCAATGAAACACTTGCTCTGGCTGCTTATGCAACCATTTTGCAAACACGCTACTTGTTTCTGGCGTTAATAATAAAGTAGGTGCTAAAAGTGGGTTCGCTTGAAGCCACGGTGTTCTCGGCACCAAAACTTTATTTTGGTAAACACTATTCTTAATCGCTTCAACCATAGCAGGACTTTTCGTCAAGCCAGCAATACTCCAATGTACCGCACCAACGCTTTTCGGAATCAGCTTACGTGTTTCCTTTATTTGATTTACAATTTCCTGTGGTCTATTTGCCGAACGTACCTCTACAGTATTAAGTCCAGGCCATAAGTGTCTACCATGCGTATTTTCACCCTCCCACCATTTCAACAAAGCAGTAAAACTTTGTTTTGCTGGCTCTATGGGCCAATATAGCTGAGGCGTGAAATAATCAATCCACCCTTTATTCAACCATAGCTTAGCATCTGCATACAGCTCGTCGTATTGCGAAGATCCTGTAACTCCGGCCGGGTAACCAGGCTTCCAAATACCAAAAGGACTTAGTCCAAATTTAACGGTATGTTTTTCAGCTTTTATTTCTTTGTAAACCCGTTCAATAAAGCGATTAACATTATCTCTTCTCCAATCTGCTCTTGACATGTTGCCTCCACTTTTCTTATAGGCATTCCATGTAGTATTATCCGGAAAATCAGCACCTCCATTATAGCTTGCATACGGATAAAAATAATCATCAAAGTGAACACCATCAATATCATATCGTTTCACTATATCTAAAACAACTTTTGAAGCATGATCTTGTGTTTTAGGATTTGCAGGGTCAAACCAATACATTCCATTTTTCAAGCGCACCACCAAATCTGAGGTTTTATGAACCATCGATCCTTCCGTTACTGCACCTCCTGCCGAGTGGTGCGCACGATAAGGGTTCAACCAAACATGCAATTCCAGTCCTCTTTTATGCGCTTCCTCAACCCAAAACTCTAAGGGGTCATAATACGGATTAGGCCGCTTACCAATCTGTCCTGTTAAAAAATAAGACCAAGGTTCATGTGGACTATTATACAATGCATCTGCCGAAGGCCTGACCTGAAAAACAACTGCATTAAAATTATTTGCTTTTAACATGTCCAATAAGACAATCGCTTCTTTTTTCTGAGATTCAGAATCAAAGTTATTTTTTGTTGGCCAATTGATATTAGCCACCGTTGCTATCCACGCACCTCTAAATTCACGCGACACTTCAGGGAGTTCAACACGTAAAGGCTTTTCAACCTTTTCTTTAATCACAGGCTGCTCTTTTTCAACGGGTTTATCCACAACATCAATCACTACTGTCTCAACCTGTTCTACGGGTTTCGCAGATACCAACTCAGGTGATTTCAACTCTCTTGTTGCGATTCTATTCTTTCTAGAGCCACATGACATCATAAGCCCCAAACAAATAAATATGCCAAGTGCTAACTGTAATACGAATTTTACGTTCATAGCCTACAAAACTACAAATTTAGAAATAGATTTACGGCTAGAAAGCACTGTAAAATAGCTAAAAACACAACAAAATCAGCAGATCAAAACTTCTGTTGTTTGCACAAAAAAAGCACAAATAACAGAAGTTTTATAGGGTAAACAACTACTAAGAGCAAAGCTTATTCGCTTATTAAATTAAAATTACCGATTTTTAACATAAACAATAAATTCCCTTATGATAACTAACAATTCAAAAACCTTGTGGCGTCTGTATCGTAAAGCATTTTTCTTTACAATTTTAAGCACGTCTAGTCTTCATGCTTTTTCACAATTCTCACCAAATAGAGAACAAAAGCTCGACCCTATAGTTGAACAGATTGTACAAGAAGCAAACAATAACTCTCAGCTTGAAAAATTAGCCTTCGAACTTCTTGATGTAGTAGGACCAAGATTAGTAGGAACACCACAAATGACCAAAGCGAATGAATGGGCCCTTAAGACATTTGAATCGTGGGGAATAGACGCAAAAAACCAACAATTTGGCGAATGGCACGGCTGGGAAAGAGGCATTTCATATATTGACATGACCTATCCACGTTTAAAGACTCTTGCAGGCACACAATTAGCTTGGAGCCCGAGTACTGATGGCAAGGCAATCGAGGCCGAAGTAATTGTATTACCAGAATTTAAAAACTCTTCAGACTTTAAGGCTTGGCTTCCAAAAGTAAAGGGTAAACATGTCCTAATTTCCATGTATCAGCCCACTGGTCGTCCAGATCATGAATGGAAACAATATGCTCGGGAAGAATCATTTGAATCTATGAAGAGACAACGGGACTCACTAACCAAAGCCTTTGCTGACAACATTAAAAATACAGGACTGTCTGCAAATTCGATTCCTATGCAGCTTGAAGAGGCCGGAGCAGCAGGTGTAATATCAAGCTTTTGGTCAAAAGAGTTTGGCGCTAACAAAATATTTGGTGCACGCACACAGACTATCCCTTCAGTCGATGTCTCCTTAGAGGACTATGGCATGCTTTACCGTTTAGCTCAAAACGAACTTGCACCAAAAGTACAAATACAAACAAGTTCTAAATCTTTAGGAAATGTTCCATCTTTCAACACAATCGCTGAAATAAAAGGAACCGAATTTCCTGATGAATATGTTATACTTTCTGCCCACTTAGACTCTTGGGAAGGCGGTTCAGGTGCAACAGACAATGGGACAGGTACTATAGCCATGATGGAAGCCGCTCGAATTTTAAAAAAGCTCCTCCCCAATCCACGCCGCACTATTTTAATAGGCTTGTGGGGCAGTGAAGAACAAGGTTTAAATGGTTCTAGATCATTTGTACTTGACAATCCAGAGATCATCGAAAAAACTCAAGCAGTATTCAACTTAGACAATGGAACAGGCCGGGTAGAGAACATTAATGGTTCTGGTTTTTTACATTCATATGATTACGTAGGCCGGTGGCTATCTGCTGTACCCAATAATATTACAAAAGATATAAAGACGACATTTCCAGGGAGTCCTGGTGGAGGGGCTTCTGACCATGCATCATTCGTAGCTGCAGGTATACCCGCTTTTATGTTAAGTTCATTATCATGGGGTTATTTCACGAACACGTGGCATACAAACCTTGACACCTATGATAAAATTGTTTTCGATGACATAAAATACAATGTTATTTTAACGGCGACTATGGCGTATATGGCTTCCGAAGAAGCTGAATTAGTCAATAGAGAAAAACGTATACTTCCAGCAATGCCTAACGGTGAACAAGGAAGTTGGCCTCGCATGAATCAACCGAGACGGAGTGGCGCAGGTTATTAAAACTATAAAGCCTCTTACAATATTGTAAGAGGCTTTATAGTTTTAATAACCACCGATATTTACCGCCATTCTTTATATTGATTAATTAATCCATTTGTCGACGAGTCGTGCGTAACTACCATTTCCTCTCCCGCCAACTCAGGCAATATCCGGCCAGCCAATTGCTTCCCTAACTCTACTCCCCACTGATCAAAACTATAAATGTTCCATACAACTCCCTGAACGAATATTTTATGCTCATAAAAAGCAATTAAGGTTCCTAGAGTCTTTGGTGTTATCTTTTTTATTAAAAATGAATTTGTCGGTCTATTGCCTTCAAAAACTTTGAATTTTTTTATTTTTAAGATATCTTCTTCAGACTTCCCTTCTGCTCTAAGCTCACGTTCTACTTCTGTTTCTGTTTTCCCATTCATTAACGCTTCCGTTTGTGCAAAATAGTTAGACAAAAGTAACTGATGGTGATTTCCTATAATATTGTGTGATATTGCTGGAGCTATAAAATCACAGGGAATCATTTTTGTCCCTTGGTGTATAAGCTGATAAAAGGCATGTTGACCATTGGTACCAGGTTCTCCCCAAATAATAGGCCCTGTTTGATAATCTATCCGTTCTCCTGTCCGGGAAATAGATTTACCATTACTTTCCATATCTCCTTGTTGAAAATATGCAGCAAATCTATGTAAATATTGATCATAAGGTAAAATAGCATGACTTTGGGCATCAAAAAAGTTATTATACCAAACTCCTAATAGCGCTAACATAACAGGAATATTCTGTTCCAACTCTGTAGTTCTGAAGTGTTCGTCAGCTTCAAAAGCACCTTCTAAAAGCTCTTCAAAGTTATCAAAACCGATACTTAATGCTATTGACAACCCAATCGCTGACCATAAGGAATAACGACCTCCTACCCAATCCCAAAATTGAAACATATTTTGAGTATCAATCCCAAATGAAGAAACAGCCTCTTCATTTGTGCTCAATGCAACAAAATGCTTTGACACATCTGCCTGAGTAGCTCCTTTCGACAATAACCATGCTTTAGCTGAATGCGCATTAGCCATAGTTTCTTGCGTCGTAAAAGTCTTAGATGCAACTAAAAAGAGTGTGGTTTCGGCATTTAAGTTCTTTAGAGTTTCTACGATATGTGTACCGTCAACATTCGAAACAAAGTGAACATTTAACCTAGTTTTATAAGGTTTTAGTGCTTCAGTAACCATTACGGGGCCTAAATCTGAACCACCTATCCCAATATTGACAATATCAGTTATTTCCTTACCAGTATACCCTTTCCAATCACCATTTATTACTCGAGAAGAGAATTCTTTCATGTGTGCCAGAACAGATTGAATTTTCAATTTTATATCTTCTCCTTCAACAATTATTGCTTTGTCACCTCTATCTCTAAGTGCTGTATGCAATACTTGCCGCCCCTCTGTTACGTTTATTTTCTCTCCATCAAACATAGCCTTTACAGCATCATCTAAATTGCACTCTTTAGCCAACTGAACTAACAGTGCAACAGTTTCTTCTGTAATTATATTTTTAGAGAAATCTAGTAAAATATCATTAAAACGAATAGAAAATTTCGCGAATCTCTCTTCATCTTCTGCAAACAGTTCTTTAATCGACTTCTCGTTAACTTTGATGTAATGGTCAACCAGATAAGCATAGGCCGGGGTTGTAGTAAAATCAGTATTTGGGAACATACATTGTATTATTTATTTTTTCAAATATACGCAAAGCACGAAATAAGCGAAGCTTTCCTCTTTAAATGTTTGTTAAAAAACAACAGACCATACCTAGCAAGCTCATATACAAGCACACCACCTCAAAAAATAACTACCTCATAATACTTTATTAGTAATTTCACCTGTCCACAGCAGATTCTTGACCGATAAAATACTTCTACCTACTTTTATCTATATTAGTTACGCAGTAAAAGTTGTTTGAATACAGACAATACTGTATTTTTGAGACGGTCTTAACACGAAACTTATCGTAATGACCATTTTTTAAAAAAAATGATATTATCAGATAAAAGAATTTTAGAAGAAATTGATAATGGGTCTATTGTCATTGAGCCATTTGATAGAAAGTGTCTTGGAACAAACTCCTATGATGTCCATTTAGGCAAATATTTAGCGACGTATAAAGACAGTGTTTTAGATGCAAAAAAACACAACGAAATAATACACTTCGAAATTCCCGAGGAAGGTTATGTATTACAACCGGGCACTTTATATTTGGGTGTTACATTGGAATATACAGAATCACATAATCATGTTCCTTTCTTAGAAGGAAAGTCAAGCACCGGCCGTTTAGGTATAGATATTCACGCTACTGCCGGAAAAGGTGATGTCGGTTTTTGTAATACTTGGACCTTAGAGATATCTGTTGCCCATCCTGTTCGTGTATATGCGGGCATGCCAATCGGACAACTGATATACTTTGTGGTGGAAGGAGATATTGAGACACTGTATAACAGCAAAGGCAACGCTAAGTACAACAACAAGACTATTCGCCCAGTAGAAAGTATGATGTGGAAAAACGCTTTTTAAATAGTGTTATTTTTCGACTTTTCTTACGAAAGTCGAAAAATCACACACATTAATCGCCAAATTCCATCAAATAAGCCTTTAAGAACTCGTCTAAATCCCCGTCCAATACCCCTTGCGTATTTGACGTTTCAACATTTGTTCTTAAATCTTTAATTAACTTATATGGATGCAACACATAGTTTCTTATTTGCGATCCCCATTCAATCTTTTTCTTTGATCCTTCGATAGCCGACATTGCTTCCTGCCGTTTTCGCATTTCTATCTCATAAAGCTGAGACTTTAAAAGCCGTATAGCATTCTCTTTATTCTGCAATTGGGACCTCGATTCCTGGTTCTTAATGATAATACCAGTTGGTTTGTGGTGTAGTCGAACTGCCGTTTCTACTTTATTGACATTCTGACCTCCAGAGCCTCCTGCACGAAATGTATCCCAATCAATTTCAGCATCTTTTACTTCTATTTCTATACTATCATCAACCAGTGGATACACATATACAGAAGCAAAAGAGGTGTGCCTCTTCGCATTAGAATCAAAAGGTGATATGCGCACGAGTCTATGCACGCCGTTCTCTCCCTTAAGGTACCCATAAGTAAAATTCCCCGAGATACGTAAAGTTACAGTTTTAATGCCCGCTACCTCACCCTCCTGAAAATCTTGTTCAGTAACTTTATAGCCATGCTTTTCACCCCACATAATATACATACGCATCAACATAGAGGCCCAATCACACGACTCTGTACCTCCCGCTCCGGCTGTAATTTGCAAAATGGCATCTAATTGATCTTCCTCTGCACTCAGCATATTTTTAAACTCTAGCTCTTCCAATTCAACTAGAGCGTGTTGATATTGCTCTTCTACCTCTTGCTCAGTCGCCTCGCCTAATTGAAAAAACTCATATATAACAGACAGGTCGTCTACCGCTTCGTTAACGTCGTCAAAATGCTCTGTCCAAATTTTCAGGTTCTTTATTTCCAACAATAAGCTTTCTGCCTTTTTTGAATCATCCCAAAAATCGGGCTGCATTGAAGTCGCTGTTTTTTCTTCTATACTGTTCTTTTTGACGTCAATGTCAAAGATGCCTCCTTAGGGAAATTATTCTATCCCTTAAATCCTGTATTTGTTCTTTGGTCATCCTCAAAAATAAAAACTTAATATCGTAATTCCCTCAAATACATTTTAAATATTCAATGTTTCCTTTTATCACTTAACGTCACACACTATATATAGACTTTAGCTTGTCTGATTTTGCTATTAACCAAGATACTTTCTACATTTGATCATGGCACTTATACTTCTTCGTCAAATAGATGAAATGACCAAAATTGCAATTTGGAAAATTGAAGAAAGTTCAGATGAACTTGTGGCTCAATTACAATTGAATGAAAGCGAACTTTCTCTTTTACCAAAATTAAAGAAAGGGAAAAGAACCTTACATTGGTTAGCAAGCAGGGCCTTATTACGACATTTACTACAAACAAAAGCTCCTATCTATTGTCCATCAGATGAAAATGGGAAACCTTATCTACCAGATTACCCTTATAAAATTTCATTTACACATTCGTTTGATTATGCTGGTATTATGATGAGTAAACAAAAGGAATGTGGAATAGACTTAGAACTTATTCATAACAAAATCCTCCGTATAAAAGAAAAATTCATGAAGCCTTCAGAACTTCAAGGCATTGATGAAAAAAATATTGAACAACTTTACGCTTGTTGGTGTGCAAAAGAGGCTGTATACAAACTACAGGGCAAAAAAGGAGTTTCCTTTTTAAACAATATGTCTATACTGCCTTTCAGCTATAGCGCTCAAAATGGTTCATTAACATTAGTCCTTCATAAAAATGATACTTCTACCCCGTATACTGTTTATTATGAAAAGTTCGAAAATTATATGCTTGGATACGTAGTCTAAACAGCACTATTATCTTTAGTCTCCAACCGATCTTTTAAAAGTGATAATCTTTTATTGGCTTTATAAATTTTCACGGCTATCAAGAAATAAGCTAACAATAAAGGCCCATACACCAAGCCCATAATACCAAACAAAGGGATACCTATGATGACCCCCACGACTGTTATAATCGGGTGTATATCTCCTACTTTTTTAGCAATAACTAAGCGAAGCACATTATCAATATTTATTACAAGCCCAAAGCCCCATACTAAAAGGCCTATTGCTTGCCAGGAGTTGCCCTGCGAAAACAAAATCAGTGCTGCCGGCACAAAAATAAGAGGAGGTCCTAAAAGTGGAATAAATGATAATATAGCACATATTACGCCCCAGAAAAGTGCATCTTCGACACCAAAAATCACAAAGCCCAATGCTAAAAAAAAACCTTGTACAATAGCGATAAATGTTTGACCAATAATATTAGAATAAGTAATATTTTTAAGTTCCTGCCCAAATACAACAGCTTGATTTTCATCAAAAGGCAGGTAATGAATCACCCCTTTCTCAAAAGTTTTGTAATGAACAAACATAAAGTAGAGAACAAAATACATTACTGTTATTTCTAAAAAAAGATTTGCCGCCCCTCCTAACACACTAGTCAAAAGCCCTCCTAAATAAGACGCACTTGACTCCAATTGTTCTTTAAGCCAGTCTGGTTTTCCCAACTTGTCTCCTGAAAATTTATTCACAGCCTGAATAAGCTCTCTTATCCATTCTGGATCTTTCTGCAGCTCGATCGCTTTTTTCACCAGCATACTACCTATACCGACGAAAGGTAAAACAATAATAAAAATCGATAAGATAATAACTACCACCGAAGAAAATGGTTTCGGCCAACGCCATCTTTCGATCAAAAACATATTTAATTTTCTGAACAAGGTATACATAACCAATGTCCCCAACATTGCACCGAAAATCCCCTTAGTAGCATATAAAATAACACCTCCTAAAGCAATAATAATAAGCAGAATAATTATATTCCGTTCTTTTTGTGAAAAGACTGCTCTATCTATCATTTGTAAAAACTATGCTCTTAAAAATCAGGCTTTCTCTTTTCCAAAAATGCAGCCACACCTTCTTTAAAATCTTCCGTTAGGTAAGCTTTTGAAAATACTTTCATTTCCTCATCCGCTCCTTTAGCAGGATTCATCAGGCCATAATTAACGACATGAATGGCAGAAGTCAATGCCAAAGGAGATCTTGTATACATCTTTTTCAATATAGAAAGGCACTTGTCCAATAAATTTTCTTTTTCTACAATATGATTAACCAAGCCCCATTCATACGCATTTGTTGCCGAAACCATATCTCCGGTCAAGATCATTTCCAAAGCACGACCTCTGCCAATCAAAGCTGGTAATCGTTGTGTCCCTCCATATCCAGGTATTAAGCCTAAAGAAACCTCTGGCAATCCCAACTTAGCCTCTTCCACAGCCACTCTTATATGGCAGGCCATAGCCAGTTCTAACCCGCCTCCTAAAGCATAACCATTTATAGCTGCAATAACGGGTTTTGGAAAATTATAAATTTCATCCATCACCTCCTTATGCCCCCAAGAAGATAATTCAAAAGCTTCTCGCTCAGACAAACCTTTAAACTCTGAAATATCGGCGCCAGCAACAAAAGCTTTATCTCCTGCTCCCGTTATAATTACCCCTCTGACTTCTTTGTCCTTTTTCATTTTTTTAAGAAGAAGAGAAAGCTCAGACAACGTGGCACGATTTAAAGCATTCATTTTATCCGGTCTATTTATTGTTATATAAGCCGTTTTTTCTTCTATTTTTAAAGTAAAATTTTCCATACCTTTTATTAAAAATTAATATTTAAAAACACTCTATAAGTATCTTTACCAACATTCGGCAAGCCTTCATAAGATAATCTTCGTGCATACTCTACTCGCAAAATTCTAAGTACATTATCCAGCCCTACTTTAGCTTCATAATATGGTTTGCTCCCTAAAACATGGGTCATAACATTTCCTGTCTTATCTTCATCAAAATTAATAACAGCATTGCTGATATACGGGTTATTATGCTCAGACAGCTTCCCATAAAACATTTTTACTCCCCAAATCTCTCTAAGCTTCAATTTATTCAGAACAGGTATTTTATTTAGAACAAAGCCGTTAAGCTGATGTTCAAATGCAAAATGAATAAACTTATCTGCAACAAACTCCATATTTCGCATCAGGTAATAATCAAAACTATGCCTATCATCTTCCATATATACTCCTGGCATTTCCAGCAGTGGGTATGGCAATGTACCCCATATTTTCCCGCCAATCAACGTTGCATCAGCTATTCCGATCTGTCTCAAAAAAAATCGTTTAGAAATTGATGCTCGTACGGCATCATAACCATAATCGGCTCCCCAAAAACCTTTTATGCCTTTACGGTAATGTAAGTTCATGACGGGGTAATTTTCTTTTACAGTTGTACGTGTTAGGTTTCTATAAAAAAACTTTTCCATCGGAGCCCACCGTAGAGCAATTTCCACCTCATTATTATTCAGGGCATATAACTTATTATTCATATCACCCGAAGATGTAAAGTTTAAATCACCAATAGGTTTTCGTGCTTGATGGAGAAAAGAAGTTGCTACGCTCATATGGTTTCCAAACTCTATCACATGTTTAATCTGGTACACATAAGTATCCATAAATTTAGTTGGCTTATTACTCCTTAGCGATTGAAAAAAGCTATCTCCTTTACGAAAGCCTACCCTTCTACCTGGTTCAAAAACATCATGCTGAACTGCAAGCTCTAAATAGTGAGCAGGGTATGTTGCTACTGACTTCCCATTTAAAGAGAAAGCGGGTCTCAAATAATAACTAAGACTATTATTTCCAAATCCATAAGCTAAATAACTTTCAATAAAGACCTTTTCAGAAAAAGCATTCGTTGTCCTCCCACCTATTCTCAACCTATCTCCCTGAATTGTATTTTTAGAATAAAGATATTCTAATGGCCCAAATTCAAATGCTCCTACATTATGATATCCTTGCGCAGCTAAATAGCCTACTGCGAGTATCGTTTTAAATGTTTTATTCCGATTTAAGGAATCAAAATTTGAATACACTTTGCTTTCAACCGTATTTAAATCAATTGGTCTCGTATGTTCAAGTAAAATTGCATTCTCTTTTGCCTGCTCTAGAACCTCTATAGGAGCTCCTGAAAAAACAGAATCCGAAAAGTCGCCTTTAAAATTATATTCATAATTTAAACTGGTTTTAGAACCAAATAGCGCTTCTTTTTTCCCTACTCCAAAAGAAATATTCACATCGCTTCTTTGTAGAAACAAAAAGCCCTCGTCATTTGGTTTATAATGCAACTGAATAGCAATGTTATTTACCCAATTTAAATTTGCTTCTTTATTAGCTTTCAATTCTGCTGTACGCACCGCATAGCGTCCATCCATAGAAATCAATAGTTTTCCACTTAGTAAAAGATCTGCTTTATTTCTAGGTTCATACTTAAGCTCTACAAACTTACCCTCTTTCATTTCTATAGTATCAACAAGATAATACTTATAAAACAGCGGAGCATTATTTGCAATAGGGCTTAAGAACAACTTATTTATTAGAAAAACATTATCATCATAAAGTTCAATCTCCTGAAATAGGAAATCCATATAGGTTTGTATATTATGGTTATTTACATAACGTTCATCGAACTCGGTTTGCTTACTTGTATTTACAATTTTCTTATATGACTTTGGCTGATTTTGTGTGTAAACATCGCTTATTTGTTCCTGCATAAATACAGTCAACAATCTATTTCCAGGAGAAGACAATGTATCTATATTTTTAAAGAAAAAACCCATCCCCCCAAGACCTTTACCATATTTTTCTGATGGGTTTACCATACCTAATTGCAATTTATCATATTGCTTAAAAGATAGTTTAGGTTGGTTAGTTAGTCTATTATATTTTTTGTGCCGAATTACTTCTCTAATTAATTCGACCGCCGGGTTTTTGTTATTATATTTCTGCTTCGCGCCGACTTCTATTACATCTAATACTCCACTTTTAGGCTTTAGCTCTATGACTAATGACTCATCAAACTCTGCATATAATTCTCTAAAACCTTCATATCCTACCGCACTAACACGTATATACAACGGCGTGCTACTCTTTCCCAAAAGGATAGAAAAATATCCTTCTGCATCACATGAAGTTCCTTCAAGCCCTCCTTCCACTAATACACTCGCATGAGGCACCCCATTTCCTGTCATTCCATCTATCACTTTCCCCTCAATTTTAACCTGCCCCACTGCTTCGAAAGCAAGTATAGAAAAAGACACTAACCACAAAAAGGTTCTTAACGCTAAAGGTATTGTCATAATCAAATATAGCTCCTCATTAAAATATCCTGCAACAAGCTTAAGTGCGTTTAAAGACAGTTACGCCTCAATTAAAGCCATAGACTTAACAAACAATCCACAATAATAGTTTCTGACACTCAACAAAATCCCTACCCTGCTGTATGGCAATCTAGTAATTATTTTTTTACTTTTCCCAAGCCATCGAATTTGGTGCTCTTTTTTTATAAAAAATCAAAACCATATTATTAAACTTTTCACTAGAACTCACAGTACTTCAAACACATACGTATTCTGCCTCATTATTGCTACACAGACACTTCATATATAGATAGTTGTTCATCTGTGTAGCTTATATTTTAGCTATCAAATATAATATTGATGATTCGTAACAAAAAAAGCACAAAGATTAAAATCTTTGTGCTTTCTATAAATTCAATCATAAACCGATGCTTACTTTAGTTGCAACCTGTTCACTACAGCAAGCTTCTCAGGTTATATACACTTTGTTTCACATCGTCTGTGTTATTCTCCCAATTATACTCATACTCGGCAGAAAGCATCCCTTTAAAGTTTTGTCTTTTGAGCTCTTGAATCACCTCTTTAATTGGCAACTTACCTGTTCCCCAGTGCACATCATGAGCCTTTTTGTCACCAAACTCGTTTAAATCTTTAAAATGAGAGTGGAATACCTTTCCATCAAGTTTTTTCAGACAGTCTACAGGATCCAGCCCCGATCGCATCCAGTGTCCCACGTCTGCCGCTGCGCCCATCTTAGAACTCCGTCCTTCTAATGCTTTCAACACAACTTCAGGGTTCCAATAATAAGAAGGTTCGGGGTGGTTATGCAAGGCTGCTTTAACATTATATTTTTCACACAGTTCAGAAACAATATCTAAATGCTCTATTTTTGGCTCGCAGGTAATTACTTTAATTCCCATATCTTTAGCGAAAGCAAAAATCTGTTCCCATTCCTGTTTATCTTTACCATTTGTTACGCCAAAAGCTTGTAAGGTAATATTATTTTCCTTCAACAACCTCTTTACTAAAGCTCTTCCTTCATTTGATAATCCAGGTCCCATTTTTTCATCACTACCCGCCCCTATTTTCTGTCCAGGAAACGCCTCAACATACTTTAACCCTGCACTATTTATTTTATTTAATGCTTCTGCAAAAGTAAAAAGACGAAAAGTATAAGCTTGCGAGCCTAACTGCCAGCCTAATTTTTCTTCCGGAAACTGCTGAGCGTTAACCTGTGATATTAGTCCTCCTGTTATAACCAGAAAACATACCATCCATATTGAAAAGTTCTTTTTATTCATCATATAATTATAAGGTCTAGAAATATAATATTATTAAAAGTATAAATTAAACCCGAACTTAACAAAATACCACATCATATTTCAAGGCTAGTATTTTCCGACCAGCCCTGAAATACTTTTCGCGTGCTACATTTTATAAAACTGCTCCCACCCTTTTGCTGGTGCAGGTCCCGCTAACAAAGCATTCGCAAACTTATCATCTACGATTTCTTTTTTCTGAGGATCAAACGTAAACTTACTATTTAAGCGTTGTGCTATAACCCCTAAAGAGAACACTTGACTTAATTGTCCTGCAACTTCAAAAGAAGACCTTGTTTTTTCTTCACCTTTACAAGCCTTTAAAAAGTTAGCAAAGTGATTAGAAGGGGTCTTCGGCACTTCTGGCAATTTATTTGCCATATCTTTCGCTTTATTTTCAGGAATAATTTGCAAGGTGCTCGCATGTGATCCTCCTTTAAAAATAAGATCTTTCGAATAAATTATTTTCCCTGGATTTAACTTCACTGGCTCGATTTTTCCTGTGCTCGGTGGTGGTATATTAGGGTCTAAACCAGAAACTCCATATCCCTCCGGTATAGGTGGCAAATTATCTATACCATCATACCAATTAACATCAACAGCAGGCATGTTTTTCCGTTTAGGGAAGTGGAAACGTAAAGTAGAAGACATTGGGAAGAAAAATGAATTGTGTCCATCTAGTCGAACTGCCTCTATCTCCGTTGGCAGACCTAGTTCCAAAAATTCATGGGCAGTATCTAGTAAATGTGCTCCCCAATCGCCCAAAGCTCCCATTCCAAAGTCATACCAGCAACGCCATTGTCCATTTACAAAATCCTTATTATAATCATGCCCCAATGTTTGCATCTGCCATAAATCCCAGTCCAGCGTTTCCGGTGTTCTTTCCGGATACGGAAAACCTTTAATGTTTGTATCCCATCCATGCCATCTTCTAGGCATATTCATATGTGCATCTATTCGGTTTACGTCTTTGATAATTCCAGCGTCTTTCCATGTCTTAAATTGAAAGTAATTAGCTTCGGAGTGTCCTTGGTTCCCCATCTGGGTTACAACTTTTGGAGATCTTCTTGCTTTGTCTGTCATTAACTCAATTTCCCAAAACGTTTGTGCCATTGGTTTTTCTACATACACATGTATCCCAAGATCCATTGCGAGCATTGCTATAGCAAAGTGCGCAAAATCTGGCGTACCGATAGACACCGCATCAATTTGTCCTCCCATTTGGTCAAACATTTTCCTGAAATCCTGAAAACGTGGAACATCGGGGAAAGTCTTCATAATATCTTGGGTATGCTTTCCCCCCATGTCTACATCACATAAGGCCACCACATTACACAATCCTGTTTTATAGAGATCCCTGATAATCTCTCCCCCTCTATTTCCAATACCTATACAAGCTAGGTTCACTCTTTCATTCGGCTTTGCTAAATTAACATTACCTAATAGACTATTTGAAAAGGCAACAGCCCCGCCAGCCATTGCCGACTTTTTAATAAAACTACGGCGTGACAAATAATGGTTCATATCTCTGATTTATATGATTAACTTATTTTATTTCTTAATTTTTATGCTTCTAAAGGACACTTTATCTCCATGATCCTGCAAAAGAATATGTCCTTTCTTTGCTTCTCCAAACCTATCCCAATCTTTATACTTGCTTATGGCTACCAAATCCCTATACTCTTTAGACCCGCGCTTATAAGTAACCATCTTAATACCATTCAAATAATGCGTCACTTGATTATCAGCAGTCACTACAATACGTCCACGATTCCACTCTCCAATAGGTCTTCTTGCTCTCCCATCACGATTAGAAGTTATTAAATCGTATAGAGACGCCAAAGTACGGTTACCATCTCTTCCCATTTTAGCATCTGGATGCTTTGCATCGTCCAAAATCTGAAACTCTGGTCCTATAGACGATCCTTTTGCCTTCTCTTTCAATGTTACAAAATACTTGACACCACTATTAGCTCCTTCTGTTAGTTTAAACTCGAATGAAAGATCGAAAACAGCATATTGCTCTTTTGTCACAATATCTCCCCCATTCGTAGACTCGCCTCCATCTGATTTATGGACGGTTATCATACCATTCTGTATTTCCCACCCCTTAGTTGGAAAACCTCCACCATGTACACTTGTCCAGCCTGTAGCATCCTTTCCATTAAAAAGCAACTTCCAGCCTGAACTTTTCTCTGCAGAAGAAATATCGTTAGGTTTCAAATTCACGACATATAAATCCTTTGGTGTCTTTTTGGGCTTCAAATTATCAGTTTGTATTCTTATATTCTTAAAATACACCTTTTTGCCGTGTAGTGCGTCTTTAATGCTATGTACTTGCAAACCTATAAACCCCTCTTTATCTAAAGTATCTATCACATGAGAAACTGGTATATTATTGACCCATGTGCGCAACTCATCTCCAATAGCTTCTATTCTGATATGATTAAACTCTTCTTGCTTATAGGCTCCTTTCGCGGCTTCATTCAAGTCTAACGGATATATCCACCCCCTTCTCGCCTCATCATACACACCTCCTGTCCACGCACGCTCTGAAGGATCTATTTCTATTTGTCTGCCATATACTCTCCCTTTCCCATTGTTTGCATTAGGGTCAAAATGACTACGTGTCTGAATTCCAGAATTCGTTTGATTTCCTTCTAACTTAACTTCCAATTCTAAAATAAAGTCGCCATACTCTTTTTCTGTTACCAGAAAAGAATTAGGTGTTCCCTTTGTCATTGTACCGATAATAGTTCCGTCTTCCACTTCATATGGCGCATTCCCTCCTAAGCTCTTCCAGCCATTCAGCGTTTTTCCATCAAATAAATCAACCCACCCCTTTTCATTAGTTTGCGCATTTGCCAAACCACATGTGCCTGTCAATCCAGCTATACAGCCTATTACAATATAGTTTATAATCTTTTTCCTTATCATACGTTTATTTACTATCAATTCTATTTATCTGGTTAACTAAAAACTTGGCAATAATTACTTTATTTAAAACATACAGCTTTCTTCTTTAATAAATAGCCCTATATCACTTCCAATCCCATAAATTAGCGGATTGATTTATTACTGGTTAACTGCCAAACTACCTCTTACAATAATATTAATAATCAAACTAAACTACTAAATATCCATAGCTTTTATTTACGAAAACGTTTGAATTAACCCAATACAAAATGGCTAAAACATCACCTTAAAGCGACTACATCTACCATTGTAGTAAAATTTCATCATAAAAAAGGCGAAACCTTCTCCAGGTTTCGCCTACTCAAAAAATCAATATTGCTCTCTTTTATTAGAAGTGAACCAAAGCTCTATTAATCCTTAAAACAACCTCTTCTCTCCCCAGTAGCTCAGTTATCTTGAAAACATCAGGACCGAACTTCCCTCCCACTAGCATAATCCTATAAGGCATCATCAACTCACCTACTTTCATGCCTGATTCTGTTACTTTCTTTTTAAACAACTCCTCTATTGTTACAGCATCCCATACTCCTACTTCATGCAAATCTGTTATCAAGTTTTGAAAAAAGCGAGTTTTATTCTCGTTCCACTTAGGCTTAACTGCATCTATATCATAACTTTCCGGCGTATGAAAGAAAAAAGACGCCTGCCCCCAAAAGTCTTCGACAAAAACCATTCTTTCCTTAACCAACGAGAGAACCTTATCAAGGTAGTCTTCATCATTATTACGAATATCATGATCCGCTAACACCATTTTTATCTCCGGCAACAGATTTGTGTTGTTGGTTTTCTTTATCCATTCATGATTAAACCACTTGGCTTTTTCAAAATCAAACTTTGCCCCTGCTTTATTAATCCGATCCACAGAAAATTTAGCGATCAATTCTTTCATTGAAAAAATCTCTTGATCGGTCCCATCGTTCCATCCCAACACAGCCAGCATATTGACAAAAGCCTCGGGCAAAAAACCCATTTCGCGAAAGCCCTTGGTCAATTCCTGTGTTTTAGCGTCTTTCCAATTCATCGCATATACAGGGAAACCTAGACGATCGCCATCTCGTTTACTTAATTTTCCATTTCCATCCGGTTTTAAAATTAAGGGCAGATGCGCCCATTCTGGCATTTCTTGTTCCCATCCCAAATATTTCCACAATAAAATATGCACTGGCGCTGAAGGCAACCACTCTTCTCCTCTAAAAACATGAGAGATTTCCATTGCATGATCATCAACCACAACAGCCAAATGATAGGTTGGCATCCCATCTGCTTTTAATAACACTTTATCGTCCACCAAATTCGTCTCAAATGAAACTCTCTCTCTGATCATGTCATCAAAAACAACTAGCTCCCCTTCTGGAACTTTAATCCTTATCGTATGTGCATGACCTTCTGCCAACAATTTTGCAGTTTCTTCTTCACTCAAACTTAATGAATTTCTTAAGCTCATGCGATTTTCATGCGAATACCTAAAATTAGGCTCATTTACCCGCCTTTCTGCTAACTCTTCTGCTGTATCAAAGGCATAATAAGCATATCCATCTTTTATCAGCTGTTCAGCATACTTCCTATACGATGGTTTTCTCTCGCTCTGCCTATATGGTCCATACTTCCCTGGTTTCAGAGGACTCTCATCTACCTTTATTCCACACCACTCCAAACACTCTGTTATATATTCTTCGGCTACCTCCACAAAACGTGTTTGATCCGTATCTTCAATCCGTAATATAAAATCACCTTCATGATGACGTGCAAAAAGATAATTAAATAATGCTGTACGCACACCTCCAAGGTGTAAGCCGCCAGTCGGACTTGGTGCAAAACGCACCCTAACTTTTTTCTGCAAACTCATAACTACAAAACTACGTTTTTATCGTGTAAAAGTTATAACAGATCATCTATGCGTGTGTTTTTTATTTAGAATAATCTACACCACTGAATATTACAATAACCGCACTAAAAAAGACACAATTATCCTTAGTAACTTCAATAAATTAAAGTACTCCGAAATTACATTGACATAAAAACAGTATTTTGCAACCTTATTATGAGAAAAAAAGATCGTTTATTCCAATATAACACGAAGCGCCGTTGGAAAGCTATTTTATTCCTATTTGCAGCATTAATTGCTGCGGGCTCTCTTATCTATACGAACTATTTAGTTCAGAATTTATCAATTTCCGAGCGCACTAAAGCTGAAGTTTGGGCAATGAGTACTAAAAGCATTGTTACAATGCCCGATTTAGATGATGATTTTATAAGTTTTATTTATGCTGTTCGAGACAGCCTTACTACTCCCGCTATTATTACGGATGGTCGCGACAACATTATCTTTTGGCGTGATCTTGACCCCACCAAAACCAACACCAAATCACAGGCCGACAGTTCTTTTGGGAAGATAGATTATGATCCGAACTACTTTCGCAAACAACTGAATATTATGAAGGGCAGTCATCCTCCAATAATACTTGACCTTGACGACGGTAACACCTGGGCCGTTCATTACAAAGACTCGGAAGCATTACGTCAACTGCGTATATTTCCCTATTTACAATTGTCTCTCATTGCCTTCTTTCTTATCATAGCCTATACTGTTTTTAATTCTATAAAAAAATCTGAAGAAAACCTAGTTTGGGTGGGTATGGCTAAAGAAGCTGCTCATCAACTGGGGACTCCTATTTCCTCATTAATGGGATGGTTAGAATTAGTTCGTTCTAAATATAATGCCGAAGATGATTCTATTCTCAACGAGATGGGACGCGATATCAGCCGACTTGAAATTGTAGCAGATCGTTTCTCAAAAATCGGATCTGTCCCTACACTCACTCCCCACAATATATACCAGACAATTAATGAATTTATAACTTACTTTAAAGTTCGAACCAGCGAACGCATCACTTTCGAGCTAACTGGAGATCAATCTGCTTCTGCTAAAATCAATATCCCTTTATTCGATTGGATCATTGAAAATTTATTAAAAAATGCTGTAAATGCTATTGACTCTGAAGGTAGAATAACCGTTAATATAACCGATAATATTGCAAAAGAAGAAATTTTTATAGACATTAGTGATACGGGCAACGGTATTCAAAAAGCAAATTTCGAGAGTATCTTCCAACCGGGCTTCACTACTCGTAAGCGTGGTTGGGGGTTAGGTTTAAGTTTAACAAAACGCATGGTCGATTACCATAACGGGCAAATTTTCGTAAAAGAGTCCGAACTAGAAAAAGGAACAACATTTAGGATAATACT
Source organism: Sphingobacterium sp. UT-1RO-CII-1 (assembly GCF_026711005.1). Lineage (GTDB taxonomy): Bacteria > Bacteroidota > Bacteroidia > Sphingobacteriales > Sphingobacteriaceae > Sphingobacterium. Next base: position 617,194 of record NZ_JAPPVJ010000001.1, read on the forward strand.
TAAAAGCACACTACGCTATGAACCCACTGAAATCTGAAGAATATCCAGCTATTTACACCGATTATATAGAGCATATAGTGGGTCCTGTCTTCGATAAGCTTCACAATCAATTAGAAAGCTTTCCAGACTTTATCCGCACAATCCCGGCAGACCAGGGCGAATATACCTATGATGAAGAGAAGTGGTCTATCAAAGAAGTCCTATGCCATATCTTAGATACTGAGCGCATTATGGCTTACCGGGCTTTGCGCTTTGCACGAAATGATATGACTGAACTTGCAGCTTTTGAGCAGGAAATTTTCGTACAAAATGCACGACATAACGAGCGTAGTTTTGAAAGTATTATAAAGGAATTCATACATCTACGTCAATCCAACTTAGCGATGTTCGAATCTTTTGATGATATAGAGTTAGAAAGAAAAGGCATGGCTTCAGGACGTTTAATTTCTGTAAAAGCCTTCCTATATGTTATAGCGGGGCACTTAATACATCATCAGCTCATTTTACAAGAACGCTATTTAAACAATAAATCTAATTAATATGTGGTTTAAAGATTACTCTCTTGAAGAGATTAACAAGATTTTCGCAAAAAACATGACAGGGTATCTAGATATTCATGCCACGGAAATAAATAAAGATTTTCTAGTAGCTGCCATGCCCGTAACAAGTAAAGTAAAACAACCTATCGAGCTTCTTCATGGCGGTGCTTCTGTAGTCCTAGCAGAATCAGTAGGGAGTATTGCTTCCAACCTTATTATAGATCCTGAACTGTTTGTAGGTGTAGGTATGGAGATTAATGCTAATCATCTTCGTTCCGTTCACTCGGGGACCGTCTATGCCACATGCACTCCTTTACATATCGGACAAAAAACTCACGTTTGGGATATTAAAATAAAAAATGAGGAAGGTATCTTGATCTGTATCTCTAGATTAACAGTAGCCATCGTAAGAAAAAATAAAGAATAAAAAAAACAAAACTACCCTAATCATTGTATTATTACTATAAGCCATTCAAGGTGGTTATATGATACGGTTTAGGTTTGGAGAGACTATGCCCAACGTAGTCTCTCCATATTTTTACACAGACGCAATCGTTTGTTTTTTTATCTTATTTTTTTTATACCAAATTATTTTCTTAGTCTTGCATCTACGTTTATTATTGTAATCAATCACTATAAAATCTAAACATAGCTTAAACATGGATTCTAAAAACTCTTTGCAGCAAAATGGCCAGTCTCCCGTAGGTCCTATGATCATTATTGCCGCCTTATTTTTCATTTTCGGTTTCGTGACATGGTTAAACTCTCTTCTTATACCTTACCTAAGAATTGCGTGTGACCTAACAGAAGTACAGTCTTACCTTGTAACATTTGCTTTTTATATCGCTTATCTTGTTATGGCCCCTGTATCAACGTGGGTATTAAACAAGTACGGTTTCAAGCGCGGAATGTCTATTTCACTAGGTATAATGGCTTTAGGAGCTCTCCTATTTATCCCTGCAGCATATACCCGTACATATCTTACCTTTTTAACAGGCCTATTTATAATGGGTGGGGGTCTTGCTATTTTACAGACGGCATCCAATCCTTACATTACCATATTAGGCCCTGTCGAGAGTGCTGCAAAGCGTATCAGTATCATGGGTATCTGTAATAAGGTAGCAGGAGCGGTAGCCCCTATTATTTTAGGACTATTCCTAAACTTAGGTGAAGCAGATAGTATTGCAAAACAAGTTGAGTCCATGTCGGCAGACGAATACACTGCAGCACTTGATAAAATAGCCTTACAAGTTGTTAACCCTTATATCGCTATTGTTATTGTCCTGTTAATTTTAGCGTTCTGGATCTCGAGAGCTAATTTACCTGAAGTACAAGGTGACGAAGAAGAAACAGCAGATCATCATACTGTTTCCGAAGATAAAACAAGCATTTGGCAGTTCCCTCACGTTATATTAGGATTTGTTACGCTGTTTGTTTATGTAGGGGTTGAAGTACTAGCGGGTGATACTATTATTGCTTATGGTGTTTCTTTAGGTATTAGTCTAGAAGATGCTAAATTTTTCACAGGCCTAGTCATGATTGCTATGGTTATTGGTTACATTGTAGGTATTGTTAGTATTCCAAAAATCATGAAACAAGATACCGCTATGAAGCTATGTGCTATTTTAGGTATTTTGTTCACATTCGGTATCGTGTATACCTCTGGAATGACATCCCTTTACTTCGTTGCTGCCTTAGGCTTTGCTAACTCGTTAATCTTTCCTGCCATCTGGCCACTAGCTCTGAAAGGTGTTGGTAAATTCACCAGTGCAGCGTCTGGTCTTCTTGTTATGGGTATTGCCGGTGGAGCAGTTATTCCTTTGCTTTACGGCCAAATTTCTCACTCTATTGGTCCACAGTCGGCATATTGGATAGCCTTACCTTGTTATCTTTTTATACTTTATTACAGTATCTCAGGACATAAAGCGGGTAAAAAATAATATTTTAATCTTAAAAACAACATGGGCGCTCCACTAGGTAGCGCCCATGTTGTTTTATCCCTAACTCTTTCTTAGGAGATCCTCTATTCGTCAGTGAAAAGGAAACGACATCTGAACTCACCAAAAACTTAGTATCTTTAGTGCTGTACAAAGGCTCATATCATAAATGAAAACAGGTATTACAAAGTAATTTATATCTATATGCAAACAAAACTATTATCAATATTTACAGCAACACTCTTGTTGTTCGGCTCCCAACAGGTTCTGGGGCAAGCTAAATTTCCTCCTGCAAGTAGCAGTACGAAAATCGAGCAAGGGCTAGGTATTAACAAAGTAACGTTAACCTACCAAAGACCCAATGTAAATAATCGTACTATTTTTGGCGACCGAGAACCTTACAATGAAGTTTGGCGCACAGGAGCTAACCTTATACCTAGTATAACATTTGAAGAGGAAGTAACAATAGAAGGCAATAAAGTCCCTGCTGGTACTTATGGTATTTTCACCATCCCTACTAAAACAAACTGGACCATTATTTTCTCTAAAAACCCTAATCAATGGGGAGCTTATGACTATAAGCAAGACGAAGATCTTCTACGCTTTCAAGTGAAGTCTCAAAAAACAAAAGAAAAAATAGAATCCTTTACGATGGCTTTTGAAAATGTTACTCCGACAGGGACTGATCTAAGTTTGGCTTGGGAAAACACAAAGGTAAAGTTCCATATTGCAGTCGACCAACATAATGAAATTTTAGCTTCCATTAATGAAGCAATGAAAGGCGAAAAAAAGCCTTATTTTCAGGCTGCTCAATATTACTACAATAATGGTTTAGATATTAATCAAGCTGTTGAATGGATCTCTGAAGCGGACAAAAACAATGTCGATGCACCTTATATCAAATACTGGAAAGCAGTCATGCAACTAAAAGCTGGTGATAAACCGGGTGCTACAAAAACTGCAAATGAAGGAATAGAAATGGCCAAATCACTAAATAACGAAGAATATGTTCGTTTAAACACACAGGTCCTCAAATCTATTAAATAGCAAATAAAGGAAGCGCTTTTTTAACAGCGCTTCCTTTATCTTAAAACATCATACAGCACCTCAACAGGGTGCAATACATTGACAACGGCTCCTTCTTTAATCTGCTGTCTACATGAAGTTCCCGGAGCGACAACTAAAGAAGTTTCCTTTACTCTCCTTATAGCCGGGAGCAACGATAGCTCAGCAATATCTTGCGATAATTTATAATGCTCTTGTTCCATACCAAAAGCTCCAGCCATTCCACAACAACCTGCATCTATTAGCTTTACTTGAAAGTTCTCAAGACAAGACAACATATCTACTACAACAGTTCCTATTCCCCAAGCCTTTTGCTGGCAATGCGTATGTACTACAATATCTTTCCGTTCATCTTTAAAGCTCTCTTTCTTAATATGTCCAGCCCGCATCTCTTCAGCCAAAAACTCCTCTATACAACGTGCTCGCTTTGCTATACATTTAGCTTCCTCTAGAAGCTGTTCATCTACCAAATCGACATATTCATCTCTAAACATCAATATAGCAGATGGTTCTATCCCCACCATACATACTTCTCCCCTAAAGACTCCCGATAATTGTCTTACATTTTTATTTGCCAATCTCTTAGCTTTTCGGAGAAAGCCCTTTGAAACCAATGCTCTGCCGCTCTCTTCAATTGGGGCTACACGCACCCTATAACCCAAGCCCTCTAAAAGTAGTATTGCCTTTTTACCAATTTCGACATCCTGAAAATTCGTAAACTCATCAAAGAAAAAATAAGCTATTCTCCCTTTACGCTTATCAACTAATTTATTTCTGCTTAAAAACCATTTTTTCAACGACTTTGTAGCAATCAGTGGTAAATTCCTTTCTTGAGCAAAACCTAAAGATTTTTTCAATAGTGCACCTGTCCATTTATTGCGTACAGTCCAATTGTACAATCCGGAAAAATTAGAGGCTAGAAGCATTAATTTATAATTATGTCCAATTAGCCAACTTCTCCAAGGCACCCCATTTGCATCGTGATAAGCTTGAAGGAAATCAGCCTTCAGTTTTGACATATCAACCCCCGACGGACACTCTATCTTACAAGCTTTACAACTTAAACACAAATCCATCACGTCTTTAATCTCCTGATGATCAAATGGATTTTCTTTATCTGACGTTGTCAACATCTCTCTTAGCACATTCGCTCGCGCTCGGGTAGTATCTCGCTCATTCCTAGTTGCCATATAAGACGGGCACATTGTTCCTCCCGAAAGGTGTGTTTTTCTACAATCCCCAGAGCCATTACATTGTTCGGCATGTTGCAATATATTTTGTCCGTTATACCTAAAAACAGACGGGAACTTCTTTCTCGTCGTTTCCATTGTATAACGTAGATGCGTGTTCATAGATGGAGTATTAACTATCTTCCCTGGGTTAAATATCCCAACAGGATCCCATGTATTTTTTATATCCTCTAAAATTTTATAGTTTTTCCCACCTATCATAAAAGGTATAAATTCTCCTCTTAACCGCCCATCTCCATGTTCGCCACTCAGCGAGCCTCGATACCTTTTTACTAGCTTTGCGACGTCCAAAGCGACTTCACGAAATTTTTCTTGTCCATCTACATTTTTTAGATTTAAGATTGGTCTCAAATGCAGTTCTCCAGTAGCTGCATGCGCATAATGAACAGAGTATAAGCCATGTTTTGACAATAATGCATTAAAGTCACGAATATATGCAGGTAGGTCCTCAACATCTACTGCAGTATCCTCTACCACAGCTACCGGTTTTGCATCGCCTACAACATTACTTAATAAGCCCAAACCCGCCTTACGTAGGCTCCAAACTCTTTTCTTGTCTTCCCCCAAAACGACAGAAAAATAATAGCCTAACTTTCTCTCTCTTAGAGCCTCTTCTACCTTTGCACAGCGGCTCTCCAGCTCCTTTTCATTATCACCATCAAGTTCAACGACTAGAATTGCTTTAGGGTCTCCTTTGACAAAGAATCGATTCTTATTTTGCTCCACATTATTTTTAGTACGCTCTAAAATATAATGGTCTATCAGTTCTGATGATCGGAGTTCATAATTTAACGCTATAATATTCGCTTGCAATGCATCTTCCAAACTATCAAAGTGTATACACATCAATGCTGTAGGCTTTGAGAATAGATCCGACACGTTCAATTTCACCGCTGTAATCAACGCAAGAGTTCCCTCAGAGCCACAAATAATTTTACAAAAATTAAACAACTCTGCTCCTGCTACGAAGGGATCAGTTTCCAATAACATATCTATCGCATAACCTGTATTGCGCCGTGTAATAGCCTGTTTAGGGAACTCTTTTCTAATTTCTACTTGATTATCATAATCACTTAATACTGTTCGTATATGTCTATAAATGACACCTTCTAAATCTTCCTGTTCACATTTTTCACAAAACTCTTCAAACGTAAGCGCTTTAAAGATTACTTCAGTGCCATCGCTAAGCAGGGCTTCAATTTCTAGCGTATGCTCTCGTACACTTCCATAAATCAAAGAGTTTGCACCACAAGAGTTATTACCGACCATTCCCCCTATCATCGCCCTATTAGCTGTAGAAGTTTCCGGTCCAAAATAAAGGCCATATTCTTTCAAAGCCATATTCAACTCATCTCGTACAACCCCTGGCTGAAGCTTAACCCATTTTTCCTCTTTATTAATTTCGATAATCTGGGTAAAATATTTAGAAATATCGACAATAATTCCTCCACCTATCACTTGCCCAGCTAGTGATGTACCTGCAGCCCTCGGCACCAAAGGTATATTATTCGCTTTTGCAAAATCTATTAATTGAATTAGGTCTTTTTTATCTTTTGGAATAGCTACAGCCAAGGGCAGCTCTCTATAAACCGATGCATCTGTCGCATACATGATCCGCTCAAGCTTATCGGTAAACAACTCTCCTGCGAGACTATCCTTTAACTTCAACAAAAGGGTCTTCATTACTGTTTTTATTCTTTCAAACCTTCTATTTGAGAAGTATATGTACTTTCAAAAATTTTGTCTGCATTATTTGCTTCAAAACCATCTCTCCTATGTTTTGACTCTACCTTTTTCAAATCTAAATCGGCATACTCTGGTAGAACCTCCCTTTGTGCAAACTCCACATAACTTCCTGCAATCGGCAAAACTTCTCCATCAGCAAATTCTGCTTCATAAACTGCTGACACCGTACTACTCTGTCTCAATAATCCATCATTGCTGATTTTAATTTTCCCCCCGGCCGAATTCAATTTCACTCCGATCATCTCTAAAAACTCATTAAAAGCCTCTAAAGTGTTATATCCCTCTCGTAGCTCATGAATACTGATCGTATAATGATTTAAGTAATATCTATTATAAATTACCCACGCTGCGTACTCACTTTCCTCCAGCAATTTTTTATATTCCATAGACGTTGGCAAACCCCAAAGAGGTTTATGTAAAAAATCAGCTACCTGCATCCCATCTTGTAGATCTAAACCGTCAACAGGGTCTATTACAATAGCTTTCGTATATTTCTCTATTATTTGTTGGCTTTCTTTACTCAGCTCCGATACTATCAGTTCGGACACAAATATTCTTGGATAGTTTTCATTAGGCGGGGCATACCAATAAGCATTTAACTTTTTCCCTTCAAAATAATAATAATCACGCCTTTCATATCCATATGCAAGGAATATCTTTTCGAACGACTTTATTCCTAAATTAGAGACGCCTAAAGTACGGAAAGCAATATGATCATTTACTATATCATCTTGCGATTCAATTACACCTTTTTCTAAAAGTTTCGTTGTAATTTTTGACACATCGGCTACATGTGTTTTATAATGCTCAAATAAATTGTTTAAAACAATATCCAGTGGAGATGTTTGATCAAAGTACATAATCTACTTTTTAAGGTTTACATGAGCATGAAATTAATCAATAACTCTCAATAATCAAACAGACAAGAGAATAATATTCTACATTCAAGCAAAATACATGAATATTAATCAGAAAATATCACAGTTCCTCTCTCAATATTTTCTCTAGCTCTTCAGCACTTAAATTCATATTGATATGTCCATCTTTCGCCAACGATATTTCACCTGTTTCTTCAGAAACAATGACAGCAATGGCTTCCGAGACCTCTGTTACACCGATAGCAGCACGATGTCTTAGCCCCAATTGCGGAGGCAAGTCCTCACTATCAGAAAGCGGAAGAACACTACTAGCCGTCATAATTCTAAAATCAACTATAATCACGGCGCCATCATGTAGCGGACTATTTTTAAAAAAAATACTTTCCAAGAGCCTTTTTGATGCAGGAGCATCAATATACACACCACTAGATTGGTAATATTCCTCATCAAAATGTCTTGAAAAAACCAAAAGTGCTCCAGTCTTAGACTTAGACATGCTACGACAAGCATCTATAATTGGTCTTAATTGTTCATTATTATCTACTTGAGACGTCTTTTTACTATTCAAAAAAGACCATAAAAACTTTTTACGACGTAATGAAATATTCTTACCTATATGTGTTAGAAAGCGTCTTATCTCTTGTTGAAACACAACAATCAACACAATTGAACCTACCGATATAAACCCTCCAAATATCTCTGTTAACAGGCGCATTTGCATTTGTTTTACGACAAGGTAAACCCCATAAAATAAAGCCACACCTATTAAGATGTTAACAGCTATAGTTCCCTTAATCAAACTATAGATATAATAAATAATTATTGCTACCAATAAAATATCTATTACATCTAATAGCCGAAAGCCACTTAATATATCTTGATCTAGCCCCTTCATGTATGTTATGCAATTTATAAAAATAATATTATGAATTGTTCAAAAGCACTAAAAAATCAGTTCGGTTCTCTCTACTATTTTGAATACATTTGTAGTTTACGACATAAGATTATGACAAAGTTATCCGTTAACATTAATAAAATAGCAACAATCCGCAACTCTCGTGGGGGCAACACACCTAACGTACTTGCAGCAGCACTAGCTTGTGAGCGGTTCGGAGCACAAGGAATTACAGTTCACCCACGCCCCGACGAACGACACATTCGTTACCAAGATGTTTATGACCTAAAAGCTGAAATCAGCACAGAGTTTAATATTGAAGGCAATTGCCAAGAGCAAAAATTCATCGATTTAGTCATTGCCAACAAGCCTACACAAGTCACCTTAGTTCCTGACAGTCTTAATCAAATAACTTCTAACCACGGCTGGGATACCATCAAAAACAGAGAGTACCTCAAAGACATGGTCAAACTTTTTCAAGATCAAGGCATTCGTGTCTCTATTTTTGTTGAGCCTAATGAGGAAATGGTAGAAGCAGCAGCAGAGACCGGCACCGATCGGGTCGAACTTTACACCGAAGATTATGCTATACAACATGGCTTTGACCCACAAAAGGCAATAGCTCCCTACTACAAAGCTGCTAAAAAAGCCCAAGAAGTCGGCTTAGGTTTAAATGCAGGACATGACTTAGATTTAAACAACTTAAAATACTTCAACGAGCACATCCCTAATTTACTAGAAGTTAGCATAGGTCATGCGCTTATCTCCGATGCTTTATATTTAGGTTTGGAAGAAACTATAAAACGCTATTTAGCTGCACTAAAAGTTTAATTACAAAATCTAACATACAAGAGAAACGGATAGCAAATTGCTATCCGTTTCTCTTGTATGTTAATTAATTCCCTTAAATATTCTACTCCAGCGTATCTTACTTAAAAACGACCCTTGTTCGTCCCAGCTCAACCAAGTAAACAAGGCTTTTCCTACAATATGATCCTCTGGGACAAACCCCCAAGCTCTCGAATCCAAGGAATTGTGTCTATTATCACCTACCATCCAAAAATAATCTTGCTTAAAGGTATATGAAGTTGTTTTTTCTCCATTAATGTAATATCCATCTGCTTTTTTCTCAAAACTATTTCCCTCGTAATCCCGAATTGCTCTCGTGTATAACGGGACTGTCAGCGAATCAAGCTCTACTGTCCATCCTTTTGCCGGTATAGTGAACGGCCCAAAATTATCAAAGTTCCACGTGAACTTCTCATTATTAGGGTAGGTATCTGCCCCATATCCCGGTTCGGCGATTAACATTTCTACAGCTTTCACATTTCCCCACGACTTTACCAACTCTGCTTCATCTGCTGTCATAAATAATCTATAGATATCCGGCTGCGGTCCCTGAAATGTCTCAATACGTAAATCTTTCATACGTTCCATATTCAATCCTGTCCCATCAGTATACACATAATAGTCCATTTGCATTTCAGGAGGTACGAAGCCCGGCTCACCATTTATGATAAGCTCGCCTTCATTCATTGCTATCTTATCTCCAGGCAAACCTACACAACGCTTAATATAATTCTCTCGTTTATCTATAGGCCTAGTTACTACTGTAAATTGATTGTGTACCACATCCTTCCCTATATGTCTAACAACATCAGCATACGTTTCACTCTGATTTTCTAAAATCACAGTATCCCCTGCAGGAAAGTTAAATACTACAACGTCATTTCTTTCAATTTTTTGAAATCCAGGCAACCTTTTATACGGCAACTGAATAGCTTCCGAATAAGCTTTCCCCCCCGTTATCGGCATTGTATGATGTGCAAAAGGAAAGGCAATAGGCGTTATGGGAATACGTGGCCCATAATTTAATTTACTTACAAAAAGAAAATCTCCTACCAATAGCGTGCGCTCCATAGAGCCTGTCGGTATCATATATGCCTCGATTAGAAATCCTCTTATCAAAGAGGCCGCTATTGTGGCAAATATAATCGCATCTGCCCATTCTCTGGCTACCGATTTTTTATACGGATATTTCTTATGAAACTCCTCCGTATTGGAAGGCCCCAAATACTTAACAGTTGCATCTCTTCCCCATAAAATCAAAAAAATAAATGGCAACAATACTGCCACTACGGTTTCCCAAAACCTCCTCTTACCGAAGCTTTTCAGCAAGTCAAAATAAAGGCCGTAAAAAATAAAAAGATTAACAATGGGGATAAACAACAAAGCCACCCACCATGTAGGGCGCTCTGTTAGTCTTGTCATTACATAACTATTATAGAAAGGTACAAACGCCTCCCATTCTCTTCTTCCTGCTTTCTTAAACAGTAATCCTAAGCCATAAAAGGATACTAAAGTCAGGAGTGTAAATATTATATACCACATAAAGTTATTTTAAAAGTAAAAAGCTTAGAACATCCTTCTCTAAGCTATTTTATTTATTTATTAAAATCAAACATTTCTGTCACTTGATAAAACCCTTTCTTTCCAACCAGCCACTCAGCTGCAGCGACAGCTCCCAATGCAAAACCTGCTCTATTGTGTGCCGTATGTTTAAACTCGATCTGATCAACCTCAGAGCTGTATAAAACAGTATGCGTACCAGGCACCTCCTCTATCCGATGACTTTCTATCAATAACTCATCAGCTTTTGGAACAACTCCTTCTCCTTCGCCTATCAATTCATTCACCCACTTAGTCTTTTCTGCAATACCATCTATAATTCCTTCAGCAATTGTTATCGCAGTACCACTTGGCGAATCCAATTTATGAATATGATGAATTTCTTCCACTTGTGCTTCATACTGTTTATAAGGTGCCATTGCTTTTGCCAACATCCTATTAATATAAAAAAACACATTCACCCCTATACTGAAATTTGAGCCATACAATAAAGATTGTTCTGTTTCTAAACACACTGCCTTAATTTCTTCAAGATGCTCATACCATCCGGTAGTCCCAACAACGATAGGTAATCCTGCTTCAAAACAAAGTGTAATATTATCGATAGCCGCTGCCGGCTCACTAAAGTCTATTGCGACATCGCCTACTTTTATATCCTCTGCCGTAATTTTATCACGATTATCTTTATCTACAACCAATACGACCTGATGTCCCCGTTTTATAGCGAACTTCTCAATGAGTTGCCCCATTTTACCGTATCCTAGAAGAACTATATTCATATGTATATGATTTTATTTTCAACTACCATATAGAGTTCCCATGGATTTCTGTGTTTCTCAGACATGAGAATTTTCTATGTAATTATCTTAAATATTTTTATCTCAAACTTTCAACAACTTATATTACGCTTATTTAACGTCAGCACAATACGCTGTTTCTATTCATTCTTAGCAACAATACTTTCAATATTTAATACAGGTTCATTGTTAGTTTTACCCCTGGGGTTACGCCGTAACCTCGCAAAAAACCGTTATTTGCATAGCCTTGTGCAGGAACAAATGTAGGACTTACCTTCATACTCATTTGCGAACCAATATCCCACCTATACTTCAACATAGAATCCACATATGCCTCGACTACGTTCAAGCCCCACCACCCTACTGTCACCAATATAGTCAGGTCTCTATTTCTTCTGGCATAATCTTTCTGCCTTACCAAGCCCTCAGTAGTCCAATTCACTAGATCAGGGTCCCTATCTCGTTCATCATCATTAGCAATTCTAATGTCCAGTTCTGTTAAAAACTTTTTATAATACCATTGCCAATAATCAAATACCAAATAGGCTCCTACAAAGCCGCCATAAATAACCGGAACCTTTACCCACCACAACCCTTTATTCGTATACTGTCCCCACCCTGGCACCATCAATGATCTCTTCCACGCTACTTTGGACAGCCACTCTATTTCTAATCGTGTTGAATCCTTTTTGATTCCTTTATAATAATATTTTTCTCTTTCCGCCTCTGCTCTTTCCCTTTCTCTTCGCTCTTTTCTCGTTTCTTTTTTAACAGTATCCTGTGCTTCTACGAGTGTATCAGTTACTGCTATTATTTTGGTAGAATCAGACTTCAATACTTTCCTTGCCAGCGTATCTGTCACCGCACTATCAATAACTTTTGTCGTATCGGTCTGTTGTGCACGCCCCACAAAAAAGAACAAAAATAAAAACAAAAATGGGAGGCTATGCCGCATTACCAATCTAATAATTCTAATATTCTACTTAAATCGTCCTCACTTTCAAAAGGTATTTCTATAGCACCTTTACCTTTACTATTCTTTAAATTCAATCGTACACGCGTAGAAAATCGAGATGCTAAATCATCTTCTATCTTTTGATATTGAAAATCCATCTGCTTACCTACTGGGTGTTTTTTAGGTTTATTTTGCTCCTGAATATTACGAACAAGAATTTCTGTCATACGGACAGACAAGCCTTTATCTATAATCTCCTGAAAAACAAACAACTGCTTATCGACCTCACCCACATTTATCAATGCTCTTGCATGCCCCATCGATACTTGTCCATCTCGAATTCCTGCTTGAATTGCTGGCGGTAATTTTAGTAAACGGAGATAATTTGTTACAGTTGACCTGTTTTTACTAACTCTTTCTCCTAATTCTTCTTGTTTTAGGTTACATTCTTCTATCATACGCTGAAAACTTAAAGCTACTTCTATTGCATTTAAATTTTCACGCTGAATATTTTCAATCAATGCCATTTCCAGCATTTGCTGGTCATTGGCAGTCCGTACATAAGCCGGTACTTCTTCTATTCCCGCAATTTTAGAGGCTCTTAACCTCCGTTCACCACTAATCAGCTGATATTCGTTTTTACTAACCTGACGGACTGTTATCGGCTGTATCAATCCCTGTAAGATGATCGATTCGGCCAATTCTTGTAATGCCTGCTCGTCAAAATCTGTACGTGGCTGAAAGGGATTAACGGCTATTTGACTAACTTTTACAAAGTTAATGCTTCCTGCCGAATTTACGTTTTCTGTCCCTCCGGGCGTCTGTTCCGGCGTATTCCGAGAAACCTGTATATCCTCATTCTGCAATAATGCTCCTAATCCCTTCCCTAAACCTGTCTTTCTTTGTAATGCCATACTATACTGTTGCTATTTGCGGACTTTCTGTCGTTAAACCATTCTTTTGCAAGATTTCTCTTGCTAAATTCAGATAATTAATTGCCCCTTTACAAGATGCATCATGCATGATAACCGAGATACCAAAACTTGGTGCCTCACTCAATCGTGTATTACGTTGAATAATCGTATCAAACACTAATTCACTAAAATGTGTACGTACTTCTTCCACAACCTGGTTTGACAGGCGCAGTCGTACATCATACATTGTCAATAAAATTCCTTCAATTTCTAAAGCTGTGTTCAATCGTGTCTGCACAATTTTTATTGTATTCAACAATTTCCCTAGCCCTTCTAGAGCAAAGTATTCACATTGCACAGGAATAATTACAGAGTCTGAAGCCGTAAGGGCATTAATTGTAATCAGCCCCAATGATGGCGAGCAATCGACAATAATAAAGTCATAATCATCTTTCACTTGCTCAATCATCCTCAACATTTTGAACTCTCGCTCATGCATATTAATCATCTCTATTTCGGCACCTACCAGGTCAATATGAGCTGGCAATAAGTCCAAATTAGGAGTATCTGTTTGCACAATAGCCTCTCTTGGATTCAAGTCATTCACTAAACACTCGTAAACACTAGACCTAATAGTCCGAGGATCGAAACCTATTCCCGAGGTTGAGTTTGCTTGTGGATCGGCGTCTACCAACAACGTCTTATGTTCTAAAACAGCTAAACTTGCCGCTAAGTTAATCGAGGTTGTTGTTTTCCCTACACCGCCTTTTTGATTAGCAATTGCTATAATTTTTCCCATGAGATTGAAATCCTTTCATTAATCTAAAAGCTAACAGCTTAAATATTTTCTCAAAATAAATCAAATTTACACATGCAAGATAAACATAATGCTTAAATGATGTTAAAATTAGTATTTTTGAAAAAAGCTCAACCTATCAACTAAAGTCGCTAAGATACAAAAAATAGCTTTATCACTTTACATAGAAAGTCGCTTTTTAACATCAGAATTTTCAGCATGAATTTAATTATATCTGGAACGAATAGAGAACATAGCAATTCATTAAAAGTAGCTCATTATTATCAAAAAAAACTACTACAACAAGGCGAGGACTGGACTATACTATCTTTAGCCACACTACCCTCCGACATCACTCAATCAGATCTTTACGGAAAAAGAAGCGAAGAATTCAAACCTATACAAAACTTAATATCAAGTGCCGAAAAGTTTATTTTTATTATACCAGAGTATAATGGCAGCTTTCCAGGAGTATTAAAAACATTTATAGATGCTTGTTCTTTTCCCTCTTCCTTCTTCCATAAGAAAGTAGCGCTAGTCGGTCTATCATCTGGTAAATACGGAAATATTAGAGGTGTCGATCATTTTACCGGTGTATGCAACTATATGCGTATGCATGTATTGCCTTTAAAAATACATATTGCAAAAATACAAGATGAAATGAACGGGGAAGGCGAGTTTAAAGACAGTTTAACAATTAAATTTATTGACGAGCAGCTTTCTGAAATCGTAGCGTTTTAGAAAACTCCTTTTATAATATTATTCAACAATTCGTCCATGTTTTTTCGAAACTGGATCTCATCTTGTGGATATTGATTTAAGACATTTCTATTTTCTTCATAATAGAACAGTTCCCATTTCCCTTCATTGTATTCCAATGCTGTTAGGTTTTCCACCCAGTCTCCAGAATTCATATAGATACACTTCCCCTTCTTACTTTCCACCGTTCTGATTTGTGGCTGATGTATGTGTCCACAGACCACATAATCATAGTTATTTTCTATCGCAAGATGCGAAGCTGTTTCCTCAAAATCAGTTATAAAGCGTATTGCCTTTTTAACAGAATTTTTTATACGTTTAGAAAGAGAATACTTTTCTCTTCCCATTTTATTCAACACCCAATTAATTATATTATTAAACTGAATAAGTCTATCATACCCCCAGCCTCCTAGTTTAGCTAGCCATTTAGTATGTTGGATTGACGCGTCAAACACATCTCCATGAAATATCCAGACCTTTTTCCCATTCAAGTTTAATAACAATCGATTTGTAAGGCTAATTTGCCCAAAACTCATCTTTCCAAACTTACGCAACATCTCATCATGGTTCCCCGTGATATACACCACCTCACAACCTTGATAAGCCATGTCAAGAATACACTTTAAAACACGCAAATGCGACTCTGGAAAATAACTTTTTCGGAACTGCCATATATCTATAATATCGCCATTCAGAATAAGTTTTTTAGGTTCTATCGAAGAAAGATACTTCAATAATTCAATTGAACGACATCCATATGTACCCAAATGAACATCTGAGATCACAACAACCTCTACCTTACGCCTTTCTTTCATTACTCAAAGAAACTGATACACTATTACGTATTTATTACCCAGAGGTCAATAAATTATAAATTTTTTCTACTTTAGCAGATCAACTGACTTCGCATGAAACACATACTATATATTACTTTTTTCTTAATTGCCACCGCTTGCCAGCGTCCCACGAAACAACCAAACACCCTCACAGCACAAGAAAAGGCTGAAGGCTGGCAACTCTTATTTGACGGAGAAACACTTCAAGGTTGGCATATATACAACAAGGGTAATATCGACTCCAAATGGACTGTCAACGACGGCGAGTTAACCTGTGACCCTCATAAAAAATCGGGGATATTTGGCGATTTAACCACCGACAGCGTCTATCAAAACTTCGAATTAGAGCTCGAGTGGAAAGTTTTCAAAGGTGGAAATAGTGGTGTTTTTATCAACGTAAACGAACACGACAATTATGCGGCAGCATTTGCTACAGGTTTAGAAATGCAACTTCTTGACAATGACAATGCAGAGCATAGGCATAAAATAGACTCCACCCACTGGGCCGGCTGTTTATATGCTGTAGATTGTCTTTCTCAAAACTCTGCCCCTAGAACCTACAATAATTGGAATCACAGCCGAATCATTCAACAGAATGGAAAGGTCAGCTTCTGGTTAAATGGCAAACCCACTTTTGAAAAACAAACCGACACGGAGGAATTTAAAATGATGATCGCTAAAAGCCCCATGAAAGCTTACCCCGACTTTGGTAAACTCCAGCTTGGTCGCATTGCCTTACAAAACCACACCGACTCTGTTTCCTTTCGCAACATCAAAATAAAAAGGTTATAAATAATTTCGGCGAATTTTGATCCGCCGAAATTATAGTTTAATATTTGTTTTTTATTAAATCAATGGCTGCTTCAAACGGCTTATCGGATGAAACCCACTGAAGTCAACATCGGTTGATAGGTACAAATCTCTTATTGGCTCTTCACAAACAAGATCTGTACTCAAATATTTTTTATTATCATCACACAATAGCGTGACGACCACCGCATCATCTCCCATTTGTTCTTTCAGTTTTATTGCCCCGATCACGTTGGCCCCTGAAGAAATACCTACCGCTAACCCTAACTGCTTAGCCAGTTTTTGCGCCATCAATATCGAATCTCCATCCGATGCTTGTACCACCTCATCCAGTTGATCCAATTTTACAATAGCCGGAATGAACTCGTCTGAAATACCTTGAATCCGATGAGCTCCTACTTTATATCCTGTCGTTAACGTTGGGCTTTCTGCCGGCTCTAAAGGGTGCACTTTGGTGGCCGGGTTAATAGTTCTCAAATATTTCCCCACACCCATCACCGTTCCTCCTGTCCCCACTCCGGCTACAAAAGCGTCTACATTTTTCCCTATTGAGTCCATTTGAAGTACAATTTCCCTTCCTGTTGTCAATTCATGAGCTTCTGCGTTATATTCATTCTCAAATTGGCATGGCAAAAACACCCCTCCTTTTTTCGCTAGGTCTTCGCTTAAACGTATACTTCCTAAAAAGCCACCTTCCTCTTTACTGACTAATTGTATATCAGCCCCCATACTCTTAATAATATCTATACGCTCTTTACTTAGCCAATTAGGCATAATAATCTTCACTTGGTGCCCCAAAGCTTTTCCTATCGCGGAGAATGCTATACCTGTATTTCCGCTTGTCGCTTCCACAATCATGTCTGCGGGGCGTATTGCACAATTCATATAAGCTTTGTACAAAATATACAAAGCCATACGATCCTTAATACTCCCTGTAAGATTGTAATTCTCACACTTCACATAAATAACTCCTGGTCTCCCTTTATAGGTATACTGAAGCTCCAACATTGGTGTATTTCCAACCAAACACCATAAGTGTTTAAACTTGCTCTCCAACTCCGGAGATAGACATGCACTTAAAACTTGCTCCATAACTCTTAATATTACTGCAATAATCACTATTTACAATAAAATATTCAACACAAACACTATAAAACAAAAATAATAGCCGTTTAAATAAAAAATTCAGTTATTTTTACAAAAACAGATATAATAATTTGATAAAAACGGAAAAAGATCACACCCGCAAAACCAGTACTCCAAACAATATATATTCATATCCAATAATTTAAGATAGCGGCACTAAACAATTCAATTGCGATGAAACTAGATAGCACAGATCATAAACTTCTCAAAATATTACAGACAGATGCTTCCTTAAGCAACAAAGAAATGTCTTATCAGCTTGGCAAATCTATAGCAGCTATACATGAACGCATAAAAAAATTAAAAGCTAATGGATTCATTAAAAAAACTGTTGCTATTCTCGATCGTAAGAAAGTAGGTATTGACCTAATTTCTTTCTCTCAGGTCTTTCTAAAAGCACATACAGCAGAAGTTTTAGGAGATTTTGAACGTGAAGTCATTAAATTTCCTGAAGTTATGGAATGCTACCAGATGGCTGGGTCGTATGATTTTATGTTACGCATTGCAACAAAAGATATGGAAGCATACCATATGTTTTTACGCCACAAACTAGCTGTTTTACCTCAAGTTAATACTGTTCAAACATATTTTGTACTATCAGAAGCCAAAAGCGAGACTGCCTATCCACTTTAATACGTGTATCAAACCTCTGACAGAATAACAGACCTGCATGCGTCATTGATTATTGTTTTTCATCCTTTGTTTGACTTTATAAAATATGCATTGTAAATTCGTCTAATGAAAGAAAAAGACACAGCATCAAATATTTCAAAATCATCACGTTTTAATAAAAAAGCAATGATTTTAATGAATATAACCGCTATAACTATATTTATATTAGCGATTATTTATAAAATCTGGTTTTCGAAGTAGTATTTTCATCATAAAAAGAATTAATTTTTCACATATGTCCCAAAAACAAATTTTGAACACTCCTCATGCACCAGCGGCTATCGGTCCTTACAATCAAGCTATTTTAGCTGGCAATACATTATATGTTTCGGGTCAAATCCCTTTAATTCCATCCAGCATGGAGCTGGTTACTACAGGGGTGGCCGATGAAACTCACCAAGTTTTAAAAAACATTTCTGCCATCTTAGAAAATGCTGGTTATACTTTTACCGATGTTGTAAAAGTTTCTATTTTCATTAGTGATATGCAAGACTTCGGAGTCATCAACGATATTTACGCACAGTATTTCACCGAAAACCAGCCTGCCCGCGAATGTGTTGCCGTAAAAACTTTACCTCGTAACGTCAATGTAGAGATGTCCGTCATTGCTTGGAAAGCTTAATCAATGCCTGACACAACACAGCTTACAACAAGCCGCCGGAACCATTTTTTTGCGGCTTTTTTAGCTCCCGTCATTTGGGGCTTTATGATTTTACCATTCCGCTGGCTACAAGCCTGGGATGCAGCTGATATTCTCAACTACCGCGTTTTATCAGCCACGGTCATATCTTGGCTTATCATTCTATTCTTTCGTCGGGGTGATCTCCATCATGACGTTAAAAAATTTAAAAGTCTACCTTCTAAAAATCGAAAGCATATCATTTGGCTAACAATCAGTGCCTCGTTTCTTTTGGTCAGCAATTGGTATACCTACATCTACGCCGTAAATAGCATTAGCATACAGTCGGCAGCTTTTGCTTACATGATTTGCCCATTAATAACCACTTTAGGAGCATTTTTCCTTCTAAGAGAACAGTTATCTCGAACACAATGGGTCGCTTTATTTTTAGCTCTGGGCAGTGTCATTCTACTTTCGCAAGGCTCCATCTATCATGTTCTCTGGTCCGTATTAATCGCGACCTTATATGCTTTTTACATTATCACCCAAAGGGTGACTCAGGGCTTCAGCAAACTAAATCTCCTAGCTTTCCAACTTCTGTTTTGTAGTTTAACGATTCTTCCTATTATGCTGTACCAAGAACGCAGCATCCCTACCGATGTTTTTTTCTGGGTCATCATAACATTAGTGGGCACTATATTTACGATTGCCCCTCTGTTTTTAAGCATGTATTCTTTAACAAGAATTTCCTCCAGCACCGCTGGAGTTTTATTATATGCAAACCCTATTATTGCTTTTCTACTTGGTGTCTTCATTTTCAAAGAAAGCGTAAGCGGTTATCAATATTTTGCCTATGGTCTCCTTTTAGTTGCTATCATCCTTTTCAACAGTCCTGCTTTAAAAAGCTTGAAAAAAGCTTTTTAAAGCGCATATACATCCCACAATAATCAAACTGTAGCTCTACGGCTACAGCTCTATCATCTTATCGTCAGAATGAAGTCTGTTTCTTTAAAATCATTTGCACAATGTTCGCAATACACTTATATTTGTGGTATCATAATTTAGGTTTATAATTGGTTAGTAAAAGGTTTTCATTCTCCCCGTTTGAAAACCTTTTTTTATGATTAAGCCGCTATTGCTTAATTAAAACGCAGTAGCATTTCTTATCGGATTATTCTTTAATAAATCTTTTACATCATAGCGTTCCAGCAGCTTCTTTATCGCATTTAAATGTCTTTCATGGTGCATATCCGTCCCTACAAAATCATACATTCTTTCTTTTATAAGTTTGTGCGCTGTATCCTTTACGCGCTCTCCATAATACCCGGATATAGCTAAAATATTCAATTGTAATAAGCAGCCTGCTTCCTTTATTGCTTTATACATTTCGAAGTTTCCATGGTAATAGTTATAACGTTCCGGGTGTGCTAAAACAGGATAGTAACCCTCGCTTTGCAAGCTATAAATAACTTCCATAAGCATATTAGATTCCGCCAAATAAGACATTTCTATCAACACATAATTATTGGGCATGAGGCACAAAGCTTTCTTATCCAAAACCTGTAAAAGTCCATCATCTATCATATATTCGGCCGAGCACTTCAAGTCAAATTCAATATTCGAAGCAAGCAGTTCCTTTCTCAACTTTTCTGTAGTCTCCATTATCTCTTCCTTCGAGTTATCATACACTCCAAAAATAACGTGTGGTGTCGTTATACATTTATGTATACCTAAATCTTTCAAGCCCTTGATTAACAAGAGAGAATCTTGTATCGTTTTAGCGCCATCATCTATTCCCGGGAGGAGATGGCTATGCATATCCCAAGTTAACCACTCTAACTTACCTGCTGAGCTTAACTCCTTTTTTTCTCCGAAAAGTTTAGTCCACAATGACATACTTTATACTATTAGCGATGTTTTTTACCAAAAGCCTTATCTCCTTAAAAGTCAATAATAATAATAATTTTTTGACACTGTCGCAACACCACCTCTTACTTCCTTTTGAACATATTGCATGCGCAATGCTATTATTAGTCCTCTAAAATATTTATTAAATTAGCCATTCGATATTTTATGGCTACTTTATCAGCAATCACTCCTATTGAATACCTTAAAGGTGTAGGCCCACAAAAGGCAGATGTACTCAAAAAAGAGCTACAGGTCTTTACCATCGGTGATCTGCTTGAATATTATCCTTTTCGCTACATCGACCGCACACAATTCAATAAGATCAAAGACCTCCATCCTGACCTGATAGGTGCCCAGGTTTTGGGGCGTCTTACCGGCCTGCAAGAAGTAGGCGAAAAGCGTGCAAAGCGACTAGTCGGGCAATTCAAAGACGAAACAGGCATACTAGAACTCGTCTGGTTCCAAAGTATTGCGTGGTTAAAAAAGAGTCTAAAAGTCGGTTCTGTCTATATTGCTTACGGAAAACCCAATGAGTTTAAAGGGCAGCTTTCCATCACCCATCCTGAAATGGATTTGTACAATGCGCAGGAAAAACGTATCGGAAACTTAACTATGCAGCCGGTTTACTCTTCTACCGAGAAGCTAAAAAAATTCAATTTAGACAGTAAAGGAATACAACGTTTGCAGGAAACGGCTTTAGAAACCATTTACCGCACATTACAAGAAACCCTCCCCCCTTATATCCTTGAACAACAGCAGCTCATGAGCTATCAAAAAGCCATGCTGTCCATACATTTCCCAGAGCATATCAACGACTTAAACGCCGCTATAAAACGGCTTAAATTTGAAGAGCTTTTCTTCATCCAAATGCGGCTACTACGCAACAAACAATTAAACACTTTAAAATACAAAGGACACCGTTTTGGTCAAGTAGGCGATCGTTTTAATACATTTTTTAACGAACAGCTTCCATTTCCGCTCACTAATGCACAAAAGCGTGTCATCCGTGAGATACGCTCTGACACTAACACAGGTGCTCAAATGAACCGTCTCGTTCAGGGAGATGTTGGTTCCGGAAAAACGGTAGTCGCCTTAATGTCAATGCTTCTAGCCATAGACAATGGTTATCAAGCATGTATGATGGCACCTACAGAAATACTTGCCCAACAACACTTTGCTGGTATTTCAGACCTTCTCGGCACCGGATTA
Source organism: Sphingobacterium sp. UT-1RO-CII-1 (assembly GCF_026711005.1). GTDB lineage: Bacteria > Bacteroidota > Bacteroidia > Sphingobacteriales > Sphingobacteriaceae > Sphingobacterium. The sequence continues at coordinate 639,334 of NZ_JAPPVJ010000001.1, forward strand.
TGTAATGTGAAGCTCCTTACAGGCTCAACATCTACTAAAGATCGTCGCATCATACACAAGGAGCTTGAGGAAGGTTCTCTTGATATTTTAATCGGCACCCATGCATTAATAGAAGACAAAGTACAATTCAAAAATATAGGCTTCGTTGTTATCGACGAACAACATCGCTTTGGTGTAGAGCAAAGAGCTAAGCTTTGGCGCAAAAATGTCATCCCCCCTCATATGCTCGTCATGACGGCCACCCCCATCCCCCGTACATTAGCCATGACACTTTACGGCGACCTTGACATATCTGTTATTGACGAGCTTCCTGCTGGTAGGAAGCCTATAAAAACGGTTCATTTTTTTGAAAACCAGCGGCTTCGGGTATTTGGCTTTATGCGTGATGAAATTTCAAAAGGCCGACAAGTATATGTTGTTTATCCACTGATAAAAGAAAGTGAAAAAATGGATCTTCTTTATCTAGAAGCAGGCCTTGAAAACCTACAAAAAGAATTTCCGCTACCTCAATATCATATCAGCATCGTTCATGGAAAAATGTCTGTCAAAGACAAAGACTTTGAAATGCAACGATTTGTAAAAGGCGAAACTCAAATTATGGTCGCTACTACTGTTATTGAAGTTGGCGTTAATGTCCCTAATGCCTCTGTTATGATTATTGAAAACTCCGAGCGTTTTGGTCTATCTCAGCTCCATCAGCTTCGAGGTCGAGTTGGTCGGGGCGCTGAGCAGTCTTACTGTATACTTATGTCGGGCAACAAACTCAGCAAAGAAGGCAAAACTCGCCTACAGACCATGGTTCGCACATCAGATGGTTTTGAGATAGCCGAAGTAGACCTACAATTACGCGGCCCAGGCGATATCTCTGGCACTCAGCAATCGGGCGTATTGGATATGAAAATAGCCAACCTCGCAACTGATCAAGCTCTGTTAGCTCAGGCTCGAGAATTGGTCATCAAAATTTTCAAAGAAGATCCACACCTTACCCTTGAAAAAAACCAGCTTCTGCTCACCCAAATCAACCAACAGACTCCAGGAATTTCTTGGGATAAAATATCTTAATATATATTATCCCTATTCGCATCTATATTGCTTTTCGGTCGTTGGTCTTCATATTTTTCCAGGCATAGATATTTCATTTAATAAATTTTATTATGCCACAGGGTATACTTATTTTTGTTATATATGATAATTGCTGAAAGATACCATGATATTTCGTGCGGACACCGTGTTGTTGGCCATGAGGGTAAATGTCGTTTTTTACATGGGCATAACTACCGCATCCACTTTACTGTTTCTTCAGCATCACTAGATGATGTTGGTCGTGTAGTAGATTTTTCTGTTATTAAATCACAGCTTTGTGAGTGGCTAGAAGAAAACTTCGATCATAAATTTTTAATATGGGAGAAAGACGAACTGCTTGATCAGTTACGTACACTTACTCCCGAAAGTCTAGTTGTTGTACCTTTTAATCCGACTGCGGAAAATATAGCAAAATATTTAGTAGAGGTAATTGGTCCTGCACAACTCAAAGACTACCCTGTTGAGCTCATTTCCTGTAAAGTGGAGGAAACAGCGAAGTGTTCGGCTAGCTATCGCCTATAACGACTGATTCACATACTTAAAAACCAATCGGTAAAGTCTATATCACTCGGTAAGTTTAATTTCCGCCGGATTCTATATTTTCTATTTTCTACCGATCGTATAGAGTCTCCCCGATAGTATGCTACTTCTTTTGTCGTATATCCCAATTTTGTGTAAGCACAAACTTCAAGTTCTGCCAGGTTTAATGGTGTTTCACTTTTCTCATCCAAGCATCCCGCAAAATCTACAAAACACTCCTTAAACTTTTTTATAAATAGTGGATCATTACTTTCTGCCAACTTTTTCAAATAATTAATGTCTTCTATCGTCACCACATGAGCCTCTACTATTTTTTCTTTCTTATCAATTGGCCCCTCTCCTTCATCTCTTTCTTTTTGTTGCTCCGCTTCAGCTTGCACTAATTCGACTGTGCCCTCCTCGTTTGCTAAAGCTATTTTTGAGCGCTTCGTATTATAATGTACATATACAGATGCTCCCAACAAACCTCCTACTAATAATACCGTCAAAATCGCAAAGATAATCACTCCATTCCCTCCATATTTAAACATGCTATTTGTCACCTCATAATAGCTATTTTCTGTAAAGGTTATTTTGATGAGATCTTTTACATTAAGTTTCTTTTTAGAATCCTGATAATACGCTTGATATTTAGCTGCGGCATCGGGGGCCCCTTGCTTTGTTTTTAGCAACATCAAATGATAATACGATAATGCTTTATAATATTCATCATCATGTTTATGCGCCAACGACAATGTATAGCGCAACCATTTTTCCACATCGTCGTAAGACTTTAGCTCTATCAGAAAGTTAATATACTTAAATAACAAATAGTAATCATCTTCCCGTACTTCGTCATGGTCTATGTGCGAGACTCCATATAAAAACCTTTCATTGGCCTGCTCAATTTTGTTAGATAAAGAGAACGTCATTGCGTGACTAACGACGCCTACGAGCTTTGTTCTTTTAAATTCTTCAACATCTTCCTCTATCAATGTATGGTGTCTATATGCGCTAGCATACCACAGCATTTGGTCGGTTATCGAAGTTTTTAACCCTGCAATAGAAGCGTCTATTAAACACAGATAAAAAAACTTATTGTTATTATCTGGCAACCTGGAGGCAAGCCTTGACGCCTCTTCTAAAACCTGGATCAGATCATTTTCTAATCCTGTTTGGTGAAAAATATAACTATCAATAGCCACAAACTCTTTTATTTTTCCATCATAAACCAGCGTCTTGGCCAGTGCTGTTCGAAATTTTTGAGATTTTAATAAACCTCTATTCCTCCCGACATCAAACAATAAGTCAAACGTTTCCTCCTCCATTTGTCCTGACGATGGTAACAAAGTATCTGTTATATTAAAATTCGCCTCTTCTTGTCCAATAGAGTCCAGGTTATATATATAGTTTTCATATGCCTTCACTTCATTTATAGAACAAAATGAAACATAGACCAGTAACTGTAAAAGATATCCGGTAAATAATAAATTCATTTCAAGGTAGAGCAAAACTTGCCAAACACTCTGCATATCACCCTCGTAATAAATACAAAAGTGTACGTTAACATCTGACAAAAAAGTTTAAAATTACCTACATGATATCTGTAGGCTTACATCAATGATTGATCACAATAAAAATAATAAATAAAACCATTAAACATATCGAAATGCGATAAAAAACATTACTTCCACAGGCTTTTTATTTTCACAAAAGTAACTCATTTATTAACTTCATAAAACCTCCTTTTTTTATTTTAACAACAAATTATTATCAACAACAACTAACTATCAAGAAGACAAACGCTTAACCTTACCATCTTCCTCTAAGAAGAAAAAAACTATGTAAAAATTCTTTTCCATATTGATTTTTTTTCGTTCCCATATCCATAACCATACGCTCCATACCCATAAGCACCATATCCATATCCGCCTCTGCCTAACTTCACACCATTTAAAACAATTCCTAACCTAGACAGCTCTTCAGACTTATAAATCTTTTCCAATTCTGGCAATTGCCTTCTATCCATCTTTCCTGCTCTTATCACGAATAGAGTCAAATCGGATATTCGGCTAATAATACTTGCATCAGCAACAATACCCACAGGCACTCCATCTACAATAATATAATCATATCGTTCTTTCAACTCTTGGAGCAAAAGGTCCAATCGTTGGCTCAACAGCAACTCTACTGGGTTCGGTGCTAGCACACCAATAGGAATACAATCAATACTTTCCGCCAAGCCACTACTGTGTATAATATCATCAATACCTACTGTCGTATTCGATAAATAATGTGTTACCCCTTTTTTCTGTCGTATCCCCAGCCGCTTGGTCAATGTTCCTTTCCTTAAATCTAAATCAAGTATTACCACCTTTTTACTCAAATAAGAAACTGTTGCTGCTAAATTCATCACATTAAATGTCTTTCCCGCTCCAATCGTAAAGGAACTAAAAGTTATTACTTGAGGTTGCATTCCATCTACGGCCATAAAATTAATATTGGTCCGTAAAATTCGAAAGGCCTCGGTCAGTGGGTCCCTTCCAGCTTTAGATACTGCCAATCCCTGTTCGTTATTTTTCTTCTCTAAAGGAATTTCACCCAAAAATGGTGCTGTCACTACTTTTTCAATATCTTTTCTGCTCCTTACTCCTGTATCCAGAATCAACATCAATAGCAAAATCACTGTGGGCAGTACCAAACCTATCGCAATCCCTAAGCCTACCTTTTTCAATTTTTTAGGATACATCGCGCCTGCCGCTCCATAAGCCGGATCAACAATCCTTATATTGTCCTCTCTCATGGCCTGGTTCAATGCATTTTCTTCTCGTTTATTTAATAAAAACAGGTACAGATCTTCTTTCACTTTATGTTGGCGTTCTACCGCAAGCATCACCCGCTGCTGTGTTGGTATCTGCAATACTTGTCCTCTCGCTTGGTTTTCTTCTTTGCGTATATTATCAATTTTCACCTGCAGCCCTGACAAGGTGTTATCAATTGCACGCTCTATATTAGCACGCATTGCCACTAGCCCTTGGTCTAAGTCCTGCACCACAGGATTAGCTTCGCTACTTCCCTCCTCCAGACGATTCCGTCTTAACAAGCTTTTATTATACTCTACTATCTGCCCTTCCACATTTGCATCCACCAGCCCTGTATTATTTGGTATCAATTGATTTCCTCTACCCTCACTTGTCAAATATTCACGCATCATTTCCACCAGTCTCTTATCCGTCTCCACTTTAGCCCGATCCATTTGAAACTGTCTACTTTCTGCCAAATACATTTGTCCAGCTATATTCACGTCGACGCCTTGATTCTTTACCTTCAGCTGCTCAATATCTGTTTCTACCTTTCCTAACTCCTCCTCTATTATCTCCAGTCTATTTTTTATAAAGTCGGCTGTATTCACCGCAGTTTGATTCAAATCTTCTAGAGCTGTCCTGTTATACACAGTAATCAGCTCGGTCAATATATCACTAGCACGTTGCCCCGAACGATCCTCTAGATACATCTGCAGCAAAAAAGCATCATCTTCCATCTGCTTAATTTTCAGATTACTCAAGAAGAAATTTGCCATATGCTCTCTCGCATACTTTTGCACCCGTATTGTTTTTCCGAAACTTTTTTCCGAATAGTATGCCGTCGAATCTAGCTGTATATCACCTAAGGGTGTTCTTACTGCTTGCCCCAGGGCTACATTCACAGCTCGGTGTCCATGACCTCCCTTCCAGCCCCCTAAGCGCACACTATCCTTACTTATGGGGGTTATCTCAAAATTCCATGCGCTCTCTGGCTTTCCGGTCAATATTTTCACTTTTACCGGCGAATTATCATACAGTTCATACACCCGCAACCCCACTTTTACTGAATAACTAATATCTGCCCCCAGTTGTTCGACTGCCTGTCGCATTAACTCTTTAGACCTCAATTGCAAGATCTCACTTGCCACACTCACCGTATTATATCCGGCATTGGCCCTTGTAAACCTTGCTGTTGCTGGGGTGTTTGCTGGAGTTTTTATCAATACTGTCTGCGACCTCCCATACATAAATGGTGTTTTACTATAGTCATAATAGTAATAGCCTCCGAACAGTAAAACTGAAACAAAAAACCAAGGCCAATACGACCCTAAGTACTTTAATATATCCAGCACATTTAACGATTGCTCCCGCTGTTCCTGCAAGCCCGTCCTTGTTTGTTCCTGATTCCCCATATCCAGTTTTTATTTTGCTAGTGTTAACGCTGCTAAAACTATCGATACTACCCCCATCGCTGTTGTCCAAAAACGCCAACTTCTATTCTCTCTTGGGGTATCCTCTGCTGATCGAGGAGCTACGTACACAATATCATTTTGTCTCAATTGGTAAGCAGGCGACTCAAAAATCCTTTTTGACTGTATATCATTTACAATCACTCTTCGTACACCTGCTTCTTCTCTAATCACACTTATCTGATCCGGCGCTGCATTAGGCTTCAATCCTCCTGATAGCGCTATTGCCTCCAGCAAAGTCATCTGTGCATTTTCAGCCTGCAGAACATCCTGACGCAAAACAGCCCCCAATACACTCACTTTAAAGCTCAGCATATCTACTTTTACTAAGGGGTCAACAATTAATCCGCCTTCTTTTAACCTTCCCGTTATTCTGTCCTTCGCCTGCTCTAACGACAAACCTTCCAAACCTATACGTCCCAAAACCGGAAACTCAATCTCTCCTTCACTGCTTATTACGTAACTATTTGCATCTTTTGTATGTTCCGCTACCGCATCTACATTACCGCTAGCATCTATTCTATAGGCTCCTGAACTTCCGTTAAAAGGAGCGGCCAGTTCGGGGCTTTTAGCATGCACTGTTATCCTCAGGCGGTCGCCTTTTTGTATTTTCATCGGCTCCCTCTCTAAAACTCTATATTGCTCGTTTGCATCCATATCTTTCACATAGACAACTTTTTTACCTACCACACAAGCATTCATTACTGCTAGACATAGGATCATTAATCCAAAAATAACTCTGTTCATATATATTCAGTTTGCATAATTTCATTATAACAGCATAATGCAGCAGCCTTGTTCGGCAGGCACTCCAATTCGCCTATTTTTACTTTTCCTATTACTTTTTCAACGGTACCAACCATACTATCAAACAACTCTCTATTCCAACGCATTGCTGTGCAACTTGGCATCACCGCAATTAAGGAGGCAACTCCTTCTTTCCATGTCATATTATTATGCGGAGCCTGTTTCAACCGAACAATGGCACTCAGCTTCGCTCTTTTATTGACATAGCAATGTGTTTTCCCACTCCATGGCGTCCCGTATATACCCACTTCTCCATTATCTTCTACAGATAAAATCGGGTTATCATCATTCAATAACGAGGTTCCTTCAATATGTGTTAACCACAGTTGACTATGCGTACTTTTCCCTGTACCGCTTTTACCTAAAAAAGCATACGCTTCTCCATTTCTCTCTATTACGGATGCATGCAGCATTAAACTATTTCTTCTTAATATCGCCTGCCCGTAGGCCATCATCAATAACCAACTCAGTACCGAAGTATTATACAGTTCGGAAGGAGCCACGTATATAGCTACCTCCGAAAAGCAACGACTTGCATACATATGCCACCTTCCCGTTTTTTCTTTTGTTGCCAATACAGCTACATATCCGCCGTTTATTTCCCATAAAGCGAACCGTCCGTCCCATGTTAGCGATTCATCCGTCAGCAATTTTGCGCCCTCTTCCATCTCAGGAGCTTGCTCTTCTGTCAGGCTCACGCTCATCACAAGCTCGGCCCTGCCCATCCCTTCTACAATAAATGTTTTAAAATTCGACAAACATGTGTCTGTGTCGATATGGTGCGGAACAGTCATTTTTATCCCCATATCAGCCACAGCAAAGTATATAGTCTGACTAGAAGTTATATCATTTCCCACCTGGTCTATGTTCGTTGCTTTCGTGCCTATTTTATCCATAGCCCTATACATTTATAATTTTGCCACAACGCTTTGCAATTTCCATATCATGCGTAATAACCAATATTATTTTATCTTCAGCTGCCGCTAACAGACGTGTCATCAACATCTGCGCGGTTTTGGCATCCAATGCTGAAGTTAATTCGTCTAGAAGCCAAATCGGCGAATCTCTCAGCATCGCTCTAGCAATAGCTATTCGCTGCGCCTGTCCTTCTGATAGTCCATAGCCTTCTTCTCCTATTTCTGTATCCAAGCCTTTCGGCAATTCGTAAATAAACTCTGCACATCCTAAATATATAGCCTTATCCATTTCTTCTAAGGTTATCTTATCGCCCATCACTTCCAGATTTTGACGAACTGTCCCTCGAAATAGCTTACCGCCCTGCGGTACATATGCCATGTTTATACGATATTGATCTTTCAATATCTTTTTTCCGTTTTCACATTCTATAAAAATGTCTCCCTCTGTTGGCACCAACAAGCCTAACAACAATCGCACAAACGTTGTCTTTCCCTTTCCGCTTGCTCCCATAATGGCCACAGACTCTCCTTTCGCGACGGACAAACTCAATCCCTCTATAATCAGTTGGTCTTCATACTTAAAGCTGACATCCTTAACATGCAAAGCCTTCAATTTTTTTATTTTTATATCTTCCTTCTCAAGCTCTACCTCCACATCCATTAAATCCATCACACGATCTGCCGCTACTCTTGACCGTATCATAAAAGGCACAAAAGCCATAAGCGACAAAACAGGCGTTTGTATCCTGCTCACCAATTGTAAGAAAGCTGTTAACGACCCAAAAGTAATCAGGCCCAAATGCAAACGATACAGCCCCCAACAGAAAGCGAGTAAAAAGCCTATTGCTCCTAACAGACGAATCAAACCATGCGAGAACGTCGTAAAATTGATCAACTCCTTTTGCAAGCTCCCTACCTTTTTAATACTGTCTTCTACTCTCGCCCATCGTGCTGCATATATAGACAATGCCCTTATCAACAACTTATACTGTATGCTTTCCTGCACGACATGCCCAAATTCGCTTTGCGCTTTTTTCAACCTTTCATTCAGCGCTTTTGACTTTTTAAAATACACCTTTGCCAAACCAAACATTAACGAAACCATGAGCATTAAAACTGCAAGTCGAATGTCAAACCAGGCCAACACTAAAAAAAATGTAATTAAACTAATGGCTGTCACAATCGCCGACCATATGCTATATCCGGCCATCAACACCACTTCTTGCACATCATTCTGTATACGCACCTGCACATCACCTGAAGTCCATTTATTCATAAACCGCCATGTAGCTCGCAATTGTCTACTCAACAAATTTCGTTGTGTTTTCAACAACATCTCAACCTTTGTCCTGTCATTTAGCCACCCTGCAAACACTCTCAAAACGACCGAAAGCAACAACGACAACAACATAATCTGCAGATCATTTGAAAAAAAAGCCCCCGAGCCCATCACCGCCATATCCACTACTTTCTTTGTCCACAACACAAAAACCACCCCTAGGCATATACTTGTCACTTCGAGAGCCACATACAGAAACAGCCTCAACCGAAATCCTTCGGTTAAACACCACATCCATCTCATATGTTCTACCAGTCCTCTCTGCATATTACGTCTTAAAAATGCGTGTATACAACTGTGTTAACGGAAAAAAAACAGACTCCATCGGAGCATAAGGCCCATATCTCCAGAGACTTTTACTAACGCGCAGAACCGTGTTTTTTCTTCCCCCAATCTGCTGTTCCGCATTTCCTGCATATTGTTTATCAAAAAAACCAAAATTACCTGCTCTCAACACATCTTCCATCATCCAATCGGCTACCACCTTCTTCTCCTCCCTATATGGCAGGCAATCTCTTTCCATCCCCAAATAAGTCACCAATGCTTCATGCAATACTGCTACCCACTTGGCTATGCCCAATTTTGCATATATATGTTTTAAATATATTCCGTCAATTTCTTTACCATAGCCGCTGTATAATTTTACCACATCACACAGCTGTCTCAAGCCGAGCCCAAATGAAAGAAGATGCTTCAAAACATGTGTTACCACCTGCACCACATTCAAAAGTGGCGATAACACTCTACAATCTACTCCTTCTATATTTAAACTTCTCCCAGTACCAAACTCTTTGCTTATCATTTTTTTTAAAAATGGCTTCGCAAAGGGGTTATATATATCAATCATCTTCCGATGATGGTCAACGTCTACCCCCTTATAGCTATAACACATACTTTGTCCGGGCACATACCATACTTCCTTACTGTACTTTTCCGCCCAACTATTTGCTTTATTATATTCTTCTTCTGTATAGAAATACCAGTCAATATCTCCACTTACTCTTCTCAACGGCGCGTCATAATGCGCAGCTAGCGCCTGTCCCTTCAGCAAAACAGGATAAATATTTAACTTTTCAAAACTTTCAACTTGCTTGCTAATACATTTATTCATGTATAGGTTATGCTGTTCAATTTTCGTTACGCGCACTAACCACTTCATCCACAATTTTTGCGGAGGCAGAAAATTCGGGCTCAATCTTTCAATTGCTTCAAACACTATTCCTTCCACCGTTTGTTCCACAGCAATGCTATACACTTCCTCCCATTCGCTAGCCGATAGCGGGAAGCTTTCTGGCGCATCTATCGGTTTTGACCATAAACCTGATCGCAACAAACTAAAAAATACGATATAAATGCGTTCTTCTTTCATTCCCTTTTAATCCACTAGTAAGCCATGCTCTCGAAAAGCAATAAATATAGTTTCTGCATCCTTTCTGGCCGTCTCTTCAGTAACTTCATAATGCTGGCAAAGCAACTCTGCTATCGCTTCTACAGTAAAACTGCTATTTTCCAACTCTTGCCATAAAAAAGCCGACGTACTATTTAGCGTAAAAACTGTAGACATATCTACCATTTCTTGCCCGGGGTCTACCACTACGTGGTAATCTCCTATCGTTCTTAAAATCAAATCTTTTCTTAACTTCATAGAAACCTTTTTTTAATACTGTAGATTATATACCAAAAGAACCTAAGCAAACATTGTTTAAATTGTTGTATGTTAGTCCCCATCACCCTCAAAGCCAGACTTTCCTCTCCACGAAAAGCTTCAGCAACAACTGCCAAAACCTGGCTCTTTTTCACTCTTTCTACCTGCAATTTATTACCATCACCTGCCAAAAAAAAGTAGTTTGCCGTGATCCCTACTATACGATGTAAAATATAACTTCCCTCATACTTAGCTAATACTATGTCTTTTTTTATTGGTAGTTTTTCTGTTTCTAAAACCACAACATCTCCTTCCCTCAACACCGGGTTCATACTGCTTCCCCTCACTGCAATCTTCACTTTCTTTCCCTGGTGTAGCACTTCCTCTACTTCCTTAAAAAAACTGTTATTTTTCCAAACAATTTTTTCTCCTGCGTGTTTCTTCAGCTTATCACTACTCATTAAACATTGCTTTACGATAAAAGTTTGCTATATATTTCTTTAGCGTTTTCTACCATCTTCTCTCGCCGAAAGAATTGCTCGTAGCGCATTCTGCTACCCTTCGCCAATTGCTCGTACAATACTTCATCTGTCATTAACTTTGTTACCGCTCGAGCCAGACTTACTTCATCTTCTACAGGCACAATAAGCCCTGACTGTAAATGCTGATTTACCCAACTCACGCCCGACCCTGGAATTGCCGTCGATATAATCGGCTTCCCAAAAGCCATCGCTTCTAGCTGTACAATAGCAAAAGCTTCCGTCTTCAAAATAGAACTTAAGCAAAAACAATCACAAGCTTGGTAATATGCGGCTACATCTTCATCGGCCACAAACCCTAGAAAATCTATTCTATCTGTCACTCCCAAATGCTCACTCAACACCTTTAAACTCTCCATTAATGGGCCTGTTCCCCCAATCACGATTTGGATTTCATTATCCAATAGGGCTGCTGCTTTAACTAAATATTCATATCCTTTGTACTCTACCAATCTGCCTAGAGCAAAAACAATTTTCTTACCATGATACCGTTCCCGTATTGTGCTGGCTTTTTCATCCTGCCTATAAAAATCATCTACCCCTATGGGAACGTAGTCACATTTCGACTGTACTTTTTCCAAAAACGGCGATTCTCTCACATACACCGGTGTAGTGCCTAATATTAAATCCGCTCTACGTATTAACCAAGATTGTAGTGGGGCATAAAGCTTCATTAATCTCTTTTGCTTTAAAATATCACTGTGCCAATGCAGCACTACCTTTCCCTTGTAGCCCGACAAAAATAGAGCTAAAGCCGCCATAGGGTCCGGGTGGTGCACATGCACTACATCGTAAGCTGTCGCAATCTTGCGCAATCGGCTTATCATGGCCGGTGCTAACATAGTGGCTGCTAATTTTATTTTAGTATCCACTATTATCAAATTCGCAAATTCATTTAATTTTACCACGCCAGCAGGAAAGTTCTCTGTCGAAGCACACAACATATCGCAGTGTACCCTTTCCTCCGAAAGCCCCAACATCAAATCGTACATCACTTTCTCTACTCCTCCCCGTATTGGATAAAATTTACCTACCTGCAATATTTTCATCTCGCTCTTTTAATAGTATATCAAACAAAGCTGACCATTCCGTCACGACGGGCTGCTTTATTTCTACAGATTCTATTTCTGCTAAACATGTTTTTTCACCTTTAATCAGCCGTCTCATGTGCTCGGCTAGCCAATCGGGTCTATCTGGGTTAAAAAATGCGGTCAACTTACTGCCTGTCGCTGTTTCCCGCGCGTAAGGCATGTCTGCCAATAGCATTGGTTTGTCATAGTTCGCAAACTCTGATATCGGCAAACCCCAACTTTCCGATTTTGATGGAAAAACCAAGCAGTTTACCTTCTTATAAAGCTGGAATAATTCATCTCGCTTTTGAAAGCCTATCCATTGCAATGATGAACCTTTATTGCTCCATTTTTTATAAAGCCATTGGGTATATGCATTTTCGTATCCACTAATCGTGATATAGACCTTAAACTCAGGAACATCTTCCCTGCTTTCCAATAATGCTACTGCTTCGCATAAACACTCAAAATTCTTATGACTATTTGGTGATGCTGGAAACAGAAACGAATAACTATCTACTTCATCTTCCCCCAATTCTGGTTTTACAAAAGCCCTTTGCTCAGGCTTAGCCACTATCACATCTTCAGCGCAAAAATTAAAATTTCTGATCATTGCTTCCCTAAACCAATCTTGCTGCACAACTAAATATTTATTGGCAGAAATATTCAATGCATAAATATATTTTGTAAAGATTGAGAACAACACAATTTTTGGAGCAAAACGAATATCCCTCCAGCTCCATTTATAAAACGAAAAAGAATTATGACAATAAACCACCTGACGTACAGCCTTCACCCGCGGACTGGTATCATGTAAAGAGAACCAAAGGTATACCTGCCCAATCTCTTCACTTAATTTCTTCATGGATACATATTCATACCACAAGCGGTTAATCCACCTTTTTTTAGGCCACTGTGTTTCTATATACTCAATGTTAGGAAAGTCTGCCAATTCTTTTTTATACACTACAGCAACCACACGATAACCTCCACTAGCAGCCAACTGCGACAGGTAATGCAAACAATCACGCAAAATAGCCAATGGCCCCGCTTCCACAATATTAACTGCTGATATAACTATTGTCTTCATTAGCTCTGGTTTAAAACATCGTCAAATAATTTAGTCCACTGCTGCATAACTACTTCTTCCGAAAAACGCTGCGAACGAAGCCTCCCTTCCTTTCCCATCTCTCTTCTCAGCGCATCATTACTCAACATTTCGCGCAACCTGCCTACAAAGTCCACCTTATTACCTTGCGGTACTAAATAGCCATTGCGCCCATCTTCTATAATATCACGGGGTCCGCATTTGCATGCGTAAGAAAGCAGTGGAAGCCCACAGGCCTGTGCTTCCAACAGCGCCATGGGCAAGCCCTCGTAGCGCGAGGTCATTAAATAAATAGAACTGTTTAGGTAAGCTTCTTCAATATTTTTGATAGGCTCACACAACTGTACATTTCGGTCTAAGTCTAAGTCTTTTATCATGCTTTTTAACTCCGCCTCCATATCGCCTGTTCCATACACCTTCAATTCCCAGTCCTGGAATCCTGGCTGCACCATCGCCCATATTTTTATCAGGTCGTCAAAACCCTTCTGGTAATCGTATCGCCCTACCGCAATAGCTACTTTATTATTCAATTCTGCTAAGGTAGTAGGCACGAAACTATTTGCATTTGGTATCACCTCCATATTATCTAAGTCGCCCCAATAACCTTTATCTTCTTCTGTTAGTACGACAAACCGATCATATTTTTTTGCCACCTGCATATCTCGGTCACTTCTCAACTTATCAATAATGCGCCACCATCCCTTTCTCCCATATTGCAATCTTTTAAAACGAGAAAAGTGTATCTCTACTATTTTTTTACTGCCATCTCCCACCTTATATAAAAAAGACACGTCATGATCGAACATGCTTATCACGATATCTGCTTTTAGTTCCTCCAGTACAACCTTCAGCTTGTTTTTATGTATATGCTGCTTTCGCCTGTAGGCCATAATTTTTGAAACCAAGCCTAATCCTTGTATTTCCTGATAATCAACTCCCAGATCAATATGCTTTATTGCTTTATTTAATTCAAAATATGGCTCTCTATTTTTCTGATCGGTTGTCACAATCATCACTTCATGCCCCAGATCTGCTAAATAATTCGCTTTATTGGTCAGTACCCTCTCCATTCCTCCAGCATTAAATAAGCCTGCTATGTTATAGATAATTTTCATCTCGTACTCCTTTCTCTATTACCTATGTTATAAAACAGTGCATATATTAAAAACAAATCCGTAGCTACTTTAAGCCAGATGACGAAACCCAATGCCAACAAAAAGAGGAAAAATAATGCATAGCCTGGTAACAACTGACTACACGCCCAAGCATTGTAAACAAAAAACAAAGAGAATGTGAACAGCCCCAATAGGCCGTTATAAAACACAAAACGACAATATCCAATATCCGTTCCTACCGCGTGCCAATCATCAAAAGTTGCTTTCCCAATCAACCAGGTTTTATAATCATTAGCATCGGGCCATATCCACATCACTGAGTTTAGACGATCTGTAGAACTCGTTTTCCATTCACCTTTCTCCATCCAATTAAAAAAGCCTTCGAATGCGAAACGCATATAATCGTGAAAAACATCATTAGTCTTGTAAAGATAATTTGCTAAAAAAGCGACGATTACAAGAATAAGAACAAAAAAAAGATACAATTTCACAAGTTGTTTCTTCATTAGAAACCGCCATACTCCTGTACCAAAAAATAGATAAATTAAAGCAAGTGCTGCTCCTGCACTGGTAGTTCTTGCAATTATATTCCCCACAGTAATAATCACAATAAAAGCACTCAAAAATAAAAGTAACATCAGGGTGTCCTTCTGCACTTTCCAGCTATTTATTAAAACCGCGGAAAGCATCAGCAATACAATAGAGAAACGTACACCCGCATTATCCAATGAAGCGCCTACTCCGTACAATCTCCCTATATCATTTAAGAAAGTCTGTCCTTGTTCTATATATCGATCTACAACTGTTTTTACAATTGGACTATTGTCAATTACTAATGCCAAAAAACATTGTGCAACACAAGCAGCGACTAAATAATAGGTTAGGAGAACAAAATCAACTTTATCATGTACTGTCCCTAGACAAATAATTACAAAATATCCAGCAAACATCCATACCGAAAAGCTGATAATATAAGTTGCGTAAGAGGAGTCTGATGAATAATTATAATCCATCGAGAAATAGCCTATAGCAGAGAACACAACAGCAAAACAAATTGCAGCTATTAACTTACTATTTATTTCTACAACACCCGCTTGTATTGACCTAAAGACGGCTAAACAAACCCCTAAAACAGCAAAAATAAGTTTAGTATTTATCTGTTCTGGCAAAAAAGTAAAGCCAAAAGAGAAGAAATACATGCTTACAATAGTGCCTAATAAGAAATACTTGATCAACCTCATAAATAACTACTTATAGAGGAAACCATATACAAATCGAAACAAAATCAGATTATAGATACGGATCACCCAATCTTGTTTCTTTGTAGCCGCATATTGAATAAATTTAGTTCGATTCGAAAATGATGGGTTCATCTTAATATAGGGATGTGCCTCGGTAAACAAAGAACGCCATACTGAAAACATATTCTTATCTTCGCTAAATAAAAGTGGGAGCTTTGCATTTAATTGGAAAAAAAAGCACTCTTTTAAAAAGATATCTTTGCCGAACACTTCATCTAAATAGGCTATAGTATTCTGCGTATTCTCTAAAATATCGTTTAAATGACTCTCTTTAAATTTTTTGGTAAATGCTGTAGAGTTCGTCTGCATGTAATGATAGTAAGCTTTCGGTATATGGGCTACTTTTTGCGCGTGTGCAAAGAGTTTGATCATTGTCATATCTTCGCCCATTCCTTTTCCTTCCGGAAAACAGATTGAATTCTTAACATACAGATCCCGCTTGATCAACTTGTTCCACACATTGTACTTCATAGAACCATCCAACATTGCACTTAATGCTTGCTTGGGATCTGTACAATATGGTTGCCGCATATAACGTTCATTTTTATAAAATGTCAGGTACCAATCCGTGTATACAATATCAGCATTCTGCTCCACCGCTGTTGACAACATTTCTTGAATACAATCTTCATCCATCCAATCATCACTATCGCAATGATATATATAGTCTCCCTCTGCGTGTGCTACGCCTGTATTTCTTGCAGCTGGTAATCCTTTATTTTTTTCATGCACCAGTAGTTTCACCTCTGTACTACGTAAAGGATAATCTTTTAGTACCTTCTTCAATAACGCAATACTTCCGTCGGGTGAAGCATCATCCACAAAAATATACTGTATATCTTCATACGTCTGCTCCATCAGGCTACACACACATTTTTCTATGTAACGTTCCACATTATAGATAGGTATAATTATGCTAACAGTCATAATCCTCCTCTTCTAATTGAATACCTTGCTGTATTGCATGCACAACCTCTATCGTTCTTTTTGAGAATTTTCGTGCAAAAAGACCGGTCGACTTTAATAAAAAAACCACATCTTCTTTATTCCAGTCTTTTATCTCATTATTTTTCCATCGAATCATTCGTTTACTACTGTTTCTTGAATTTTCTAAATCATATACCCGATCTTTGAACTTAGAATTCCAACATATAGTCTGTATAAAAATCTCATCTGCACAAAAAGAATAGGTGTACATTTTCTGAATTTCCCTTTTCTTCGATAACAGCAATTCAACTAAATCATTACTTACGCTTACCCAGTTTGTCCCCTTTTTAAACACTATACTACTGTGTCTCTTAATTCGAAAAACAACCTGTAGTTCTAAAAAAATCTTACGTATCGCTTTCATAAAAAAAGCTCTTACTCCATTTTTTAAACGAAATTCTTTAGGAAAAGCGTGATAACGTCTCACTTTACGTGTTATCTCCGCATCCGTATCCCCTTGTGTAAAACCGATGAATTCTTTTCCCTTATGTTCTTCAAAAAAACTATGGATATAATCCTGCGATTTTATAGGCATATCCACTCCCGAAAGCAAATGGTAGTAACTATATTCTTGTCGTTGGTAAGCTCGCTCAAACAAAAGCATCTCTACTTCAACTAGCGATTGATCTCCCCAACGCACATCTAGACGATCCTCCAAAATAAAAACCTTAGATTTATCCGTTATAATCTCAGGCACAACCTCACACTTACGATCAAAATGAATAAACACATCGTTGCGATAGTCATCCAGAGCCTGTAGTAATAATTGCAAAACCTCTGGTTCATCATGTGTCAGTATCAGATAAGCGTGTTTCATTTTAGATGCATTCAAATCGATATCATTTTTTTATTTTTAAAACATTAAGACGTTTGGCTATCCTACGTAGCAATAACTTCATCAGCTTTGCCTCTCCCAATCTATCCAGCTCATCATACTTCGAAGTGTAAAAATCAAAATAATATGTTGGGTCAAAAAACACGGATCTCCTGTAATACTCCCACCAAATGTCAAAATTAGGGCACCAACCATCCCATGGTTTCGGCCCGTTATAATGTATTACGCCCTTATTGTGTATTTTTCCCAACTCAGACAGAGCATATAAAGGTTGATTTTCTTTTTTGGCGGCTAACTTAAACACCTCTATTGTTCCACAAAAAACAGGCGACAATGTTTTTATTTTTCCTTTACAAACAATATTTAAAATATCCATATCCTGATATTCATACTGAGAGGTTGCGACTTCCTTTTTAAATAAATCCACTATTCCATCATTCCGCATCATTTTAGCATTCATGATAATATTACCTGCCAAAATATATTCCTTCCAATTCAACCCCAACTTTTCTCTCTTTTCTCTCGTATGCTTAACTAATCCCCCTGGAGAAACAACACCTGCTACATAAGAATTACTCATATCAGTCTTTAAGAATATTTCAGATAAATCATCCTGAAAAATAACGTCTACATCATGATACATGATCTTATCATATTCGGGCACCACTTCAGGGATTAACAATCGGAAATACGTAGAGTTTGTGATTCCCCGGATCTCAAACCCCTCTTTAAACTGTGAACCTACAGAACGATAGCTTAACTTGAAATTATCATAAATAGAGGTTAACTTTTCCAGTGTACCACTTTTTTGGAAAGTTGCGTCAGTTGCATGCAAGATGAATACATCATAAAAGGTGTCTTTTTTAGCATTCTCCAATAATGAAGTCAAGCATACGCCTGCTGCCAGCAACCAATTATCATCAAAGCAAAAAACTAGTGGTATAGTAATCATCATTTTTTACTTTTTAATTAATATCAAAACTTCATCAATATTTATCCTTTTTTCTAAATTTAAGTAGGCTACATGATGCTGAGAAACTCTCTTTTCTATAGGAGGCAATTCCATATAATTTCCATACACTTGAGCTAAAATCAAATTATATGCAGCAGGAATTCTAACTTCTAATCCCTCAAAAGACATAATTTCATAGCTTTCAAACCATTCCTTAGGCCAAAAAGCTTTTACACCAAATTGACTACCATAACTTCCCACATATTTCGATTTTTCATATGTATTTCGAGTCATTATTTTTCTTAATATATGATGCACATCCTTATAAGTAGACTTTTTATTAAAGGAACAACGAATTTCGTTCAATGCCGTTCTAAATTGTAACTTAAATAAGCGATCAAAAAACCATTTAATATTTGAATATCTGGTTTTAGGTAAAATCATAAGTTTATTAGCTGTCCTTCTAAAGTTCAACCAATCTTTTTCTCTAACTCCCTCATTAAAGGAGGCTCCATCTAATGGGAAAATA
This sequence comes from Sphingobacterium sp. UT-1RO-CII-1, assembly GCF_026711005.1. Classification (GTDB taxonomy): domain Bacteria; phylum Bacteroidota; class Bacteroidia; order Sphingobacteriales; family Sphingobacteriaceae; genus Sphingobacterium. The sequence goes on from NZ_JAPPVJ010000001.1 coordinate 658,353, forward strand.
TCAATAAAGGCACCAAAAACACAAGGTATATGCTCAAACTCCATAAGAGTTGTATTACAATTACACATTTTGGTAAAAGGCAGATAATATGAAAATTCTTCGCCTGGAACCATAAGTTCATATCTGGATTGGTCAAGAGCGGGAAACAATCTTAAAAACTTCTCATAATCTGGTCGAGGCATCAAAACATCGATGTCATCATCCCAAGGTATGAATCCTTGATGCCGCACAACACCTATGGCTGTACCTCCATGACAAAAATATTGTAAGTCATGTTTTTCGCAGATTTCTATAAAGGCTTTAAATATATCAAGTATTTTTATTTTATAGATTTGACCTACTAACACTTCCTCTTTATTCATTTGGACCATTTTTTTTACCTTTTACAATAACTTCAGAAGATTTTTTTATTCACTTTTAGGACTTATCTTCAAATACTCACAGATACTCTCGACCACATCATCTGACAAAGATAAAGCTTCCATAAGATTAGGAGGTTTAGGCCAAGCTATATCTTCATATTGTTTTCCTTCAAAAACAACACTGGTTTTATAGCGCGGGATAACATGAAAATGAACTTGGTCATCCACCATCATTAAAGCTAAATAATTGATTTTATCAGGCAAAAACGAGCTTTTTAATAGCTTATTGACAAACTTAAACACTTCACCTAAATGCAGAGACTCCTCCTCTGTAAGATTACTTAAATCCGTACAGGGTCTATTTAAAAACACAATTAATGATCCGATTGTCACTTGCTGCGGACGTAAACTAATAATCCAATTACCGACTTGAAATACAGTATACCTATCTGTCTGAAATTTATTTTTAAATCCTTCCATAATTAACCTAACATTTTTTTTAATACTTCCTGCAAATGGGTGGAAGAGGTGCCCTCTGTATATGGAAAATAAACAACTTTAACGCCCAGACTATTAAAGCTTTTTTCTAATGCATTTCCTTTCTCTGTGCCCTTCCAATCATCACCCTTAAAAAATACATTAAATCTCAGGTTCTTCCACGCAATTACATTATCTATTTCTTCTTTAGCCACAACTTGGTCAACACATTTGATATTTGCAACAATTGACAACCTTTCTTCAAAAGGTATAACGGGTGCTTTTCGTTTCATCTCAAAAGCAATTTCATCAGTAGTAACTCCAACTATCAAATAATCACAATGTTCTTTTGCCTTTCTCAATATATTTAAGTGCCCCATATGAAACAAATCAAAAACACCTGTAGTATATCCTATTATTTTCCTCATGATAAGCTCTTTTTAGTAATTATATGCGATCTAACTTCCTATTTCATTTCTTTTGAACAACCTTTTTAACTTTATCCACAAATTCAATAAAAACCAATATTCCTTATCTGCACAACAACCTATTATTTTATAATGAAAAGGGAGACTTGTTTTCCAAATAAACCTATTCGCTTCAGGAAAAATAATACGCCAGGTTTTAAAAGTATTTATATCAACACCTCTAACTAATAAGTTCACCTTAGGGCCCAATTTCATTAAGCCAACTTCTGTCTCACTTAATTCGATCCCACAATCTTGCGCAAAAGCAATAATCGCCTTTGTATTCTCTAACCAATCCAGGTTTATCTTTGGCTTAAAAAAAGATATTCTTGTAATGGAATCTATTTTCATTTTAAAATGATGATAAAACACACCTTTTAAATACTCTATCTTACGTGAATAATAAAATAATTGTACATTCACTCTCAAATCCTCTCCCATATCCAATCCATCTTGAAAACGGATATCATTTTCTATATAAATACTTCTTTTTGTTAGCTTATTCCACATTACTCCACTAAGTCGTCCATTAAGCATTTTTTTAATATATTCCAGATTATTACCATCACACTCCTGACTAATCAACCTCTCTTTCTCTCCATAACTATTATAAAAATCTATCCAAACGATATCCAAATCTTTTGTTACAGCTTGGTTATACATCATTTCAAACATATCTTGCTCCACCCAATCATCCGCATCAACCCAACCAATGTACTCTCCTTGTACGTGCTCAATTCCCGTATTTCTAGATGTTGCAGCTCCCTTATTCTTCTCATGATTAATTATTACAACATCCATCGCCCTAGATGGGTATTGCTTTATCACATTATTCAATCGTTCTACACTTCCATCCGTACTTTTATCATTTACAAAGACAAACTGTATACCTTCTAGCGTCTGACTAAACAGACTATGTGCACATTTCTCGATATACGATTCCGCATTATAGAATGGAACAATTACACTAACAGAAAAATCCTTCATAAACCGCTACTCTTTTTTAACTTCATCAGACAATATTTCTAATGATTATTTAATAAATGACTTCACCAAGCCCGTTAAAACGTCCCTTTCTCTTGTATCCAGCGCCGTAGTATATGATAATGCTACCACAGAAAACCCAGCTGCCAGACATACCATAAATAGCCTAAGCCAGTTTTCATCCATATAATAAAATGGAATTACGGTAATAAGCACTGCTAAAAAGAAGCTAGGAATAATCCGTAATACGATTTTGTTAATATAATCCATGATGGACATATTTATCATCGGTAATACGATCACAATCCTTGCAATCTGTGCCACAACCGCAACCAATAGGTGTATGACATAAACGCACTCGGGCGGATAGCCCAGCTTCAGACACCAATAGGCTATCGGTACGATAAGCAACAATATTGTTCCTTCTATCAATTGAAATTTTCTCAATTTGCCGGTAGCATGCACAGAAACAATTAGAGAATGGCTCAATGTGGTTATCAATGCAATCACCAATGTCAGACGAACAAAGCTCACACTATACTCTGGTACACTGACCAACCACTGATTCAAGACAAAGTTGGCTTCTATTACAATCGGCAAAGAAATCATGAACAAGAGCAAAAAAGAAAGCTTCGACCCTGTGATGATCAATTTATGCATGTATGCCAGGTCGCCCGAGGCATAGCTTTTTGTAATCTGTGGGTTGATCGAAGTCTGAAAATTGGAAGAGAACCCTGTAACCGCATTTTGGACCTGTACCCCGATTCCTCTTGCGGCATTTACACTTGGTCCAAAAAAAAGGTTCAACAATATATTTAATCCTTGCGTATACCCCATTACCGCCAAGTTTCCATTCATTACCCAAACCGCAAATCCCCCGATTTGCTTAAATAGGTCCTTGTCCCAAATCAATTTCTTCAATCGGGATTCAGAGAAATTCTTACGGCATACCACTTGATAAATTAGGAATATTAGGAAACTGACCAGGCCAGACAAAACCGCATATAATATCAGCTTATCATAGGCGATCACAAGAAGGACAAATACAATCAGCAACCGCAAACATGTCTCTACAATAGAGACAATAGCAAATACATTCATTCGCTCTCTTGCTATGATAAGAGCTGTAAATGGAACATTGATTATCCCTAGAACCGCCATAACAATCGAGAGGTGGTAGACTGCCAAAGCCGCATGCATCCTACCTTCAGGTATCACAAGTTTATTCTGTACAAACCACAACCCAATTGTTTCTCCTAATATAATAATTAAACCAGCTATTATCATATGAATGGAGAAACTGACGTTAAAAACCCGCTCCAGTTTTCCTTCTCCTTCTCGGCCCATTTCAAAGGTGAGAAAGCGCTGTGTAGAACTGGACAGTGAAGTCGTCAAAAAGAAAAACATCGCAATCACCCCTCCTGTCACATTATATATACCAAAATCCTCAACTCCTAAAACCTCCAATACTACCCTTGAAGTATACAATGTCACAGCGAGATTAAATAACATCCTAAAATAAAGGAAACCAGTATTCTTCGCTATTGTTTGACTTTTATTTGAATGCATATTACTTAATCACGTATTTTTCACTCGTTCATTGCTTATCAATTTATACTTTTCCTTCAGTTCAAAGGGTGCTGCTTTCAATAATTGGCACTGTATTTCACGGAGTGAATTATTGATTTTATATTTATCTCTATTTTCTATAAAAAACATATTTAATTCTTCCTCACTCTCTAATATTTCTTTCCAATTGGAAAAACCTCTATATGAAGGAATATCAACAGTACTGAAGTAATCATGAAACTTAAAGTCATCCGTTCCTGTATATCCTTTTTTTATCCATAAGGCAGGTATCTCATAAGCGTGTGCCACAATCAGACCTTTTAAAGAACTCGACAATATAAACGAACATTGTCTTATTTCTTTTACCACCCCTTCCACATCCAATGTCCTTACATCTATCACTTTATATTTTTCGCCATACTTTGACTGAAAATACTCTACTTCCGACCAATGTGGAACGATACCCAATTTATAGATAACAGGCTCGTCATTACTTATCCAGAAAGGAAGTAAAAGTGTAGGGTCTCCCCATACTTTACATCCTTCAAAGCCGTCTCTTTCCAACTTTTCATGTGTCAGCCTCCCCCTCACCGCAAAAGTCTTTCCCCCTTTAAACTTTTCATTGTAGTTTAAAAAACCTGTCCCCCATATACAAGAATATTTGTCTGTCAGCGCCATCACCGAGCCTAAGCCAACTAGTGTTTTAGCTGGGAGAATAGTTTCTTTACTCTGCTGCTCTTGGTCGGTATTAGAAAATATTCTATCCAAAAGGGGTATTTTTTTTGTCACAGACTCACTTCCTTTAAAGTTAACCACCTCGCAGCCACTCAGCTCCGAAACTAAAACCGGACTAAGCGCATCGCCAAAATTCATTATCTTTTTATAAGCTACTCTAATAGTACTCATCTTCACAAAAAACTATAAATCATCACCGCCAAACTCTGCCAACAAGGTCCTTTTTAAACCTTCCTCTAATGCAAAAGGTGGAACAAAACCCGATGCAGCTACTTTTTTAGCATCATATTTTGTTACTGCACAAAACTTACGCACACGCACCGAACTGATTGCAAACTTCTTTCGTGTCATAAAAGCTAATACATCGAAAGCATAACCACCCAACATCCCGATCCAGTAAGGAATGCGCAGGCCTGAAATAGGCTTCTTCAATACTTTCCCAGTATTATAAACAATATCATTTGTTGTAAGATCGGGTTTATCTACATAATTATACACCTCATATTCACTCTCACTAACCTTTATTTTTAACAAAAAAGCAACAAAAGCCGCAATATTTCCTACATAGGACATAGACTTTTCATTCCTGCCTTTTCCTATCATCATAAAACGACTGGAAGCTATTTGGTTCAATAGGTTGAAAACATTTCCTCTATTTCCCTCTCCAAACACAACTGTCGGCCTGATGATATTGATATTCCAATCCGCATGCTTGGCATACCATTCCTGCAATACCAATTCTGCTTCCCACTTGCTTTTTCCGTAATGATTGAAAGGATCGGCGGGGAAAGATTCGTCGGGGTTGTCTTTATCCAAACCATAGATAGCTACAGAGCTTGTAAACACCAGTCTTTTAATTCCATTTTGATTCATGGCATACAGCACATTTTTCATACCTTCTACATTCACCTCATAATAAAGAGAGATGGGCTGCACATTATCCTGATGTTCAGCAGCTAACAACACCACTACGTCCACGCCAACTAAGCCTTCTAGCAATTGATCTCTATCTGTCACATCAACCAGCCTTGTTATCTCAGGGCACGCAGCACTTTGCCGTTTATCCAGATTCTGCAGGTCATACCCTTCATCCTTTTGAAGCAATCGAATTACATTCGTGCCAATAAATCCTGAACCGCCTATTATTGCTACTTTCATCTTGTTTCTTTAATACCTGGATCCAATACGCCTACCTCCTCTTGCTCTACCATTTGGTGTTTATCAATCTTTGAGAAGACAAAATAAAAGCCTCCCCACATCAGTAGATTCAAAATCAATATCAAATTATTGTTCATAACCTGAACTGCCAACACGTTAAATATGATATAGAATAAGTTGATAGCAAACATAAAAAGCATGACGCCCTTCCTCGGCATACCCGAGCGCAGCAGAAGGTGGTGCAAGTGGTTTTGGTCGGCACAATAAAGCGGCTTTCCGCTTCTCCATCGTATAAACATCACTCGGGCCACATCCAATACCGGTAATAATAAAACAGAATAAGCCACTACAATAGAATTGTTATAATAGGGCTTTATAAATGAATTATTCATAATGAAACTTATGGCTAAAAATGCGATCGAGTAGCCCAACGTCGTGCTGCCAATATCGCCCATAAATATCTTTCTTTTTTTATGCCCGACTCCAAACACATTATAGTAGAAAAAGGGAATTACAGCACCTGTTGTTATAAACGCAAAAAGTGCATGGACATATGCCCCTGCGAAATAGAATAACAGGCCAAAAACCAAACATCCGATCCCCACTAAACCTGCACACAAGCCGTCCAGACCATCCATTAAGTTTATGGCGTTAATGATGAGCACTACTATAAAAACTGTGAGCGGCATACCGAACCATGCCGGCACGCTTTCAATAGAAAACAGGCCATAGAAGTCGTTTATCCAAAGCCCTGAAAGCGGAAAAAAAGAAGCCACGACTACCTGAAAGAAAAATTTCCACTTAAAGCTTATCCCAATCAGGTCATCTCCAAGGCCAAGCATATACAAAACGAGCAGCCCACAAAACAGCAGGGCAAAATGAGGAATAAGCGCCCATGACTGCACACCCCAGCTTCCAATCCCGAATTTAAAGACCAAAACAACGGTTAAAGCAAATAGGCAACACTGTATAGGCACAAAAGATATTCCTCCTAAACGGGGAATAACCCTTGTGTGCAACTTTCTGTCGCTAACAGGGTCAAACAGCCGCTTCCTATAGGCGACCAGTAAAATCCTGGGGATAAACAAAGCCCCCAGCACCACCGCCAACAACGCCGGAACCATCAACAACAAAACACCTGTAGCATCCATAATACTCTCCTATTCAACAATATAAAAACTGACTTTTGTTAAGTCAAACTACTTATATACCCTACTATACGCTCTACATTGACATCTTTTAAAAGCACTCTATTATTTTCACCGATCAAATAAAAAGTTGGGAATGCTTTCAAATCGTATAAGCCTTTACGTATAATTTCTTCTTCACTATTGTAACCGTTTATCCAGTCGGGAGGTAGCTCTGCTTCATATTCAAGCCAATCTTCTTTCTCTCCTACCGCACATACCGTTAACATTGTCACCTTACTTTCTTTTGTTCTTTGCACGAGGTTGTCTATTGCCTTCAGATCGATCATCTGTGCCTTACAAACATTACATGATGGATCATAAAACACCACAAGCTTATATGCTCCTTTTACATTATGTAAGTCGCCTTGCTCGCCTGTTGACTGTTGAAAATTAAAATTATTGGCCACTGCTCCCGGCAGATTTTGCCGCACAAGTGTTAAATGTGTTCTATATTTTACTTTATCTGTTTCATCTACTTTATCGGAAGAAATCAGATAATTAAGCACCTTACTGTAATAAAAATCATTTCTTAGAATAGAGTTAGGATCATAAAGCCTGTCATACAATTTTTCAACAAAAAATTTAAAAGCGAGAGGGTTATTTTTTGCCTGATCCAACATTCCGTATATAGCAGGAGTTACTTCTTCTAAAGGGATATCATCTAATAAAATGATAAAATCTACGATGAGCTCCGTTACCTCTTCTTCATTATTTTTCAGATCAACATGTTCAAAATCAAAACCATTCCAAAACCTAGCAGCAACCGACTCTCCTTCCTCCCTACTTACGTCCGTATTGGTATGTTGCGACATAGCTTTACGACCATTAAAGCTGTGGTTATCGCACGACAATAGGCTTAAGCCCCCAATAAATCCTATTGCTAGAAAAAATTTAGGCCAATACATCCGTCTATTACATAAGCTAGTTCTCATCCGCTACTAATCTTAATGGTTAAACATAATTGCTAGCTCGATAAGATAACACTGCACCTTATCAAGATTCCATTTCCTCTCCCGTTGAATCTGCGAGAAGCCGTAATAATTGTTTATCAATACAATAGGCAAAATGTTACCTAATGTATGTTTTGGGTCTTTAATTATCTTCCTTGGTCCCCAGTTCCCAAGGAAGATTGTTGTATACTAAAAACAAATAATTAAAACAGTTTTACTATTAATTAATTTAATCAGCAATTGTCAGCACCGCTCTACTTAATTTCGGATCGTCGTAGTACATATTCCCTACCCCACCTTTGTAATCAATGCGCAGCTGTTTTTCAGAAACACCAAACTCTTTAGCCAAAGTTTTATATACTGCCTCTGCCCGTTCTTTAGATAGACGTGTATTAATCTTATCATTTCCTGTTCCCTGATCAGCATAGCCAGTTATATTGTAAACGACTTCACTAGCTCCTGAATTTATAATTTTGGCAAAGAAACCTAAGTTTACTCTAGCCTCATTACTCAGCTTACTGCTGTTGATAGGGAAAGTAACCAAAAGCGGCGCCGCCAATATTTTATTTTCAACAACCAATTCTGTTACTGTTTCGGACTTCGCATTAGCCAGCTGATTTCTCAGCGCATCATTATCTTTAGACAAAGCTGCGACCTGCTCTCTCAGCCTATTTAAGACCGCATCATCATAGCTTTCTCTGATGACTGTTGTTTGGGGTTTATCCCAATTATTTCTATTAAACTTATAAGCTATACCCAGCATAGCAGCTACTGCTCCTTCTTTTTTACGACCACCTAACTCTCCATCAAACGCGTCATCAAAAAGAGTTCCTTGCACCTCTAAAGTAAAGTCTACCGCTCTACTCACCCTGAACCTATTCAAGAAGCCTCCTGTTGCTGTTACTTCTGTTCTTTTGGGTTTATCTGTAATTCCCGAGAAGCCCAATCCTACGTAAGGCACTAAAGCGTATACTCTATCTTCATTATAGCCGCCAAACAGATTCATAAAATCAAACATAACGTCTGCACGCACCTGATAATAGGAGAACTTTTGTTTTTCTAGCCACTGGCTGGCATCATAAATTTCACCTGTACTATAGCTATGGTTTTGCGTTGCTCCTTTTACCTGCCCATAATACCCCAATAAACGGGCGCCAATACCGGGCGTAAACCACTTACCTGTATATAGCGAAGCAACAGGGCCAATACGTTCTCCAAATTTCATTTGTTTATTGTGGTCTCCGAAATAAATTTCTCCTCCGCCCGAAGCGCCAATAAACCAATTATCCCAGAATGGATTTGTGCTTACCCGAAACTTGTTTTCATCAACAATAACGACAGTATCCCGCTTAACCTGTTCAGAAGAGGTCGCTTGAGAGTAAGCCGAAAAGCTTAGAACACTCAATGTGAAAAATAGGAAAATAATTTTCCTAGATAAGAATTTTTGCATAATGGTCGTTTTCTATGGTGTGCTGTCATATTATCAACACGCCTTTTACAATTCATAAGTAATCTGAGTCTACTGCTTCAGTTTAGCTTTAATCGACCTCGATAAAGCAAGTTTTTATCTCAAAACAGTAATTCATCTCTAACAAAGTTTACAATTAAAGCGCAAAAAATGATGAAAAACCAATACTCACATACACTCAACCCAGAAAACAGACTGAAATTCACCCTTCGAAGTTATTTTCCTCTGCATTCTTTCACTTTGTCTTCGGCAGGGGGACAAAGTAAAAAAAACTCATTTAAGAAGCTAAAACGCACTTTATACTATGTTATGAAAATAAACTACGGCTAAATCAATAGCCGTATCACAAAGGGATTAAACTGAAATAATATTTTCGATAAAAAATCAGTAAAACATGCTGTGTTTATAGTTTTGAGTATACAAAACACAGCAAAAGGTTGTTTTTTATTGATTTGAGTAGGCAGACAATTGCAGATGTACAGGCAATTTAATCCTTTTTACTACTCTTATCTGTGGCTTTATCTTTACAGACTGCCAGATGATCTTTCAACCAACGAACGATAGTTGACCGTGTTTTAATATCATACTTTTGCATGATTTCTTCTATAAATATTCCTTGGTCTACAATTTCCAACACTACCTTTTCTCTTAATTTTGCTTCGTATTTCATGTCAAAATCTTAATTATGGTTTATATTTATATAATAATATCAGCTATTCAAATCAGCCAAACACTTATTTTATTTTTCTACTAGTTTAATCACGAGCAGGATAAGAAATTTCAATTCCCATCATCTTTCATAGGTATGCTCATCGAATAGAAAACTTGAAGTTATTCCTTCGATGTAGAGCAAATATGACATATTAAAAACTAAAACCCTAATAATAAAGACACTCAAAAATACTTAGCTTTAAAGATTTCGCCATAACTACTCGTCATACTGAGAAAGCTACAAATAGAATTAAATGATATTTTTCATTTTAAACTACCTTATATTTATACACTATATTTTATTTAATAAAAGAAAACACGTTGTCTCTCTTAATGAAAGTTTAATACTCAAAACTGCATACCTTACTATTTATTCCGGCAAAATCATTAGTACATCACTTAACATTTTATGGACACACTTTCTCGGTTTGTGTATCACTTATATGTTTGAAGGCTACAAACTAAACAGACCAGTTTTTAAGCACCTTTATTTTAAACAAAAGCGACTTAAATATTCGTCCTCCCCAATTAAAGCGTGACGATTTCAATATAAAAAAAACAGAAAAGCGAACTTGATTGTTATAACTATTAATTAACAATTTAGATTATTGAAAAACATCACAACAAGCCTTAATAAACAATTTCTTCAAAAAAATTATGACGAATTCAAAAACTAACTTAGATGTAGATGAGAACACACATCTCAACTTATTTAACCAAACAAGCTGGCAGTTCGATGAAAAAGCGACATTGCTATCTCTCTTCCAAAATGTTTGTAAAACTTTCCCTAGACATACCGCTGCGAGCTGTGGAAATCAGAAAATAACCTACCAAGAACTTGATATACAAAGCAATATATTGAGAGACGTTCTTTTAACAAACAATACCGATGATAGCCCTTATATTCCTATTCTGCTCAATAGATCAATCGAATGGCTAGTGAGTGTTGTCGCTGTGATTAAGACTGGAGCAGCTTATGTCCCTATTGATCCAAGTTTTCCAGAACAAAGAGTTAATGATATCTTAAAGGATACCGATTGCCATATTCTGATTACCAATTCAGACTTATTTTCACCCCAAGTGAATCCAAAAATAAAACATATTGATCCAATCAGTGTGCCTCACATTGACAACTATATTTCCAAATACCCTGATCGTTTAATTACATCAGAAGATCTCGCATATACGATTTTCACTTCAGGATCAACAGGTAAACCAAAGGGCGTACAGATAAAGCACAAAAGCATCCAACATCTAATCACATGGCATAACACCTATTTTAAAGTCGGCCCCACTTCAAAATTAAGTTTAACAGCAGGCTTGGCATTTGACATTTGTGTTTGGGAACTATGGTCTGGCCTATGCTCGGGAGCAGAACTCTTTATTGCTACGGACGAAGAAAGAACAAATGCAACAGCTCTTACAGAATATTTTGCAAAAAACCATATCTCTCATGGTTTTGCTCCAACAGTATTAGTTCCTGATGTAGTGCGATTATCTCGCGATCATTCTACTTTAAAATTAAAGTATTTATTTACCGCTGGAGAAAAACTAAAACCTACTTTAACTAGCGATTTACCCTACGAATTAATAGATTATTATGGCCCTACCGAGTGCACCGTATTTTCTACTTTTAGGACTGTTGTAGATATAAATAATAAGTATGTTGCTAGTATTGGCCGCCCTATTGCTAACACGAAAGCATATGTCCTGGACAAAGACAAAAAACCTGTTCCTATTGGTGTAATTGGCGAATTACATATTGGAGGTATAGCTTTGGCAGATGGATATCTTAACAATAAGACATTAACAGATGAGAAATTCATTAATAACCCATTTATTCCGAATGAAAAGATTTACTGTACCGGTGATCTTGCAACATGGAATACAGATGGCACACTTGTATTTTTCGGAAGAAAAGATAATCAAGTTAAAATCAGAGGATATCGGATTGAACTTTCAGAAATTGAAAACACTTTAACACAATACCCAGGCATCGAACAGGCCACCGTTATATCGCGAGAGAATAAAGCCGGCAACCAATATCTTATTGGTTTTATCGTAAGTACAAATCTTATGTCAATGGATCTTAACAGCATACGTCAAAGGCTCAAAAAACACCTTCCTAGCTATATGATTCCCGCTCAGCTGATCCAGATTTCAAAAATACCTCTTACTGTCAATGGCAAGACTGATATTAATAAACTATACGACTTAGCAGATAAAGATGCTGAAAATTCACTACTCTTAGAACCACCTCAAAACTTTACTGAGGAAGTAATTGCCCATATCTGGAGCGAAGAACTAGAAAGACCCATAATTAATATTACAGATAACTTTTTTGATATCGGTGGAGACTCTTTTTTAGTTGCCGTCGTGACAGTAGCAATTGAAGAAAAGCTAAATACAAAAGTGTATATTAGAGATATATACCAGTATCCCATACTTAAAGATCTGTCAGATATTCTTATCGCAAGGTCTAAAAAATCTGAAATACCCGTAGAAGATGTAGAACCTTTTGTAGAATTACAAAATGATGTCTATCTAAAGAAGGAGACTGTTTTTGACCAACCTTTTGATAGCAAGCAAATTATTAATCCGGAAAACATTTTTTTAACAGGCATCACGGGATTTGTAGGTATTCATTTAGTAAAAGACCTAATCAAAAGCAACAGCAAAGCTTTAATTTACTGCCTTATACGTGCGGAAGATTCTTTCAAGGCATTAGAAAAAATTAGAGATTGTTTTAAAAAATATTTGATATCCTATGATGAAGACGATATTAAACGAATCATTCCTGTCTTGGGCGACCTTAACAAAGATAGGCTAGGGATTGCTAGCGAAATATATGATAACTTAACTTCTGAAATAGATATTATATATCACTCAGCAAGCTCCGTTAACTTTATAGAACCTTATTCTTACATGAAACAGCCCAATGTAGAAGGCTTGAGAGAAATTATTCATTTTGCCAGTATAAACAAGACAAAGTGCCTCGCTTTACTTTCTACCATTTCAGTTTATAGCTGGGGACATGTTTTTACGGGAAAACAAATAATGAGGGAAGATGATGATATTAGTCAAAACTTATTGTCGGTGAGTAAGGACATCGGATATGTGAGAAGCAAATGGGTGATGGAAGCTATAGCTGACCTTGCAGAGAAAAAAGGTTTACCGTTAATTACCTATAGACTTGGTTACGCAATGTGCCATAGCGTAACAGGCGCTAGCGCACCGTATCAGTGGTGGTCAGGTTTAGTTAAGAATTGTTTTGATTTTAAAAGTTACCCTGCTTTGAATGACCTAAGAGAGGGACTAATAACAGTAGATTATATGACAAAAACAATCTGCCATATTTCCACGAACCCCGAAGCTATTGGTAAAAAGTTTAATCTTATTGCCAAACCCGAGACAAACTTAACACTGATCGATTTTTTCGAGAAATTAAACACATATTACAAAGCAGACCTAAAGCCCTTAACATATAAAAGCTGGCGTATGCAGTGGGAAAACGACACTCGAAACCGCTTATATCCTTTAACCAGCTTGTTCAAAGATAATATGCACGAAGGCCTATCTACTGTTGAGCTTTACCAACACACGTATATATGGGATTGTTCAAATGTTACGGAATTTCTGAAAGGCTCTGGCATCACAGAACCCATTTTTGACAAGCAACTACTTGACAATTACTTAAATTACTTGAGAATAAATGTTTAATTAAATAAAAAAACATATATAAATATATTTGCTTCGCGATGTATAATTGAAGATTAGTTTAAGCATAAAAAAGTTGAAAGAACATTTGCTTAGTGTACAAATTACACTTATATTTGTACTATCATAATTTAGGTTTATAATTGGTTAGCAAAGGTTTTCATTCTCCCCGTTTGAAAACCTTTCTTTTTTAGCTTAAAACCCTATTCAACTATCCTGTTCAAGGCTTTATTCATCCTGCTTTTTACGTTTATGGAGCTGCTCGCTGAGGAGGTAAGACACTACTGTGCCCATCACTGCCATGGGCAAAGTTACAGGAACATAACCTCAATTGATCTAAAACAGAGCTAGTATCTGATCATAAATTGAGATATTAAAAAAAATTTAACCCATAAAAAATGCCCCTAGGGGCACTTAATGAAGTCAACGATAAAGACTAATGAACAAGAGCCTACAGAATTGATATTTAATGGCGCCCCCAATATTATACGTTAACAGATATTTGAGTCTATAAAAAATTCTTATTATAAATAGAATACAAACACCGCAAAAGTAAACTCAGCGGTGTTTGTATTTTTTAGTCTTTCTTCTCTCTAGCAACAAGAGAATTAGTAATTTCAGCTACGACATCATATCTTTCACCATCAACCTCATAAGAATAATATAAATTAAACCGCTGCTCTTTAACATTAAAAGTACTATTTCCTGAGTCTATGACTGTCGCATCCGCCCAAGGATAAATCTTCACCGATTTCACTTCCGGATCGTCACTATCAACAATGACTAACCTCATATAATTCGTCGCTAAGTCTTCTTTTGCAGAAGGCAGATTATGTATAGGCATTCTAATTTCATTGTTTGATAAGGCCTTCAAATCAACCGAAATCGTATTCGATGCATTTTGATCTTTTTTTGATGTTCCATAATATAATCCGGAATAAGAGTTAACCATATTTAGCTCATAAAACAAGCTATTCAACTTTTCATTCACCTCATATCCTGCATTATTGGAAATTATAGAAAAAGGCAGCACATATCTCTCTTCAGGCGACAATTCTAGTAATTTTAACGGAACTTTCAATAAACCATATTGCTGTCCCGCCTTAATAACAACGGACATATCAGGCTTCATATAATTTGACTCTGGCAATAAAGAACGCAGCTCATATTGTTTATCATGCTCTGCCCTTGTATTATTTACCGAGTCGAATTTATTAAAATTAAATGCAAGTTTAACTTCTACATCTTCTTTTATAGCCTGCGAGGAAGCACAATAAACTGAAACTATTAAGGTGTCTTCATTCACAGAATAATTATGATCTTTGGTATAAAAAAAATCTTTCGAATTAACGATATATAATGTCTTTTTATATTGTTCACCATAATCTACAAACGCAGTTTTTTTACAGCCCACCATCAGTATAAATACCGATAAAATAAGAGCTCTCAAGAAATTATTCATTTTCAATTTGATTTTAATATCCAAGATTCTGTTGTAAATTTCTGTTCTTATCAATCTCTGCTTTTGGGATTGGTAGAAATGTCCTTCTATCCGTAAACTTCACAAACAGGTAAGGTCTATGCATAGTCAACCTAACAATAGAGTAAAAATCTTCTCTTTTTGATTCTAGAGCATCCACATTAACACCTGTTAATGGCTGATTTTCATAATAGCTTGCCTTTTTCGTTCTCCGCAGATCATGATACCGTCTCTGCTCCCATGCAAACTCAATTCTTCTTTCTTTCTCTATAAGATCTCTCATCCTCGCCACGTTGCCGACATCCGCATCTGTAATGCCTGGCAACCCAGCCCTATACCTAATAAGATTAAAGTAATATTTTATTTCCTGTGCATTTCGAGATACTGATATATCATTAATAGTATACGTATTATCCAACTCATTTAATGCTTCCACATAATTTAAATAAACTTCAGCCATCCGATACGAGATTGCTATTTTCTTTCTTCTTCTTCCTCCAGAAATAAATGAATCTTCATAATGAATGAATTTTTTATTCAAATATCCACTCATGGGATAATCTTCAGGATCAGCATTAGAGTTAGTCAACGCGAAGTCTTTCCCGCTTTTTGAATCTCGATAGAATTTAGCTACCTTATTGTCCTGTGGATCCACTAAATGCGGGGGGGTTGAGGTTGATGGATAATAGGAATTATTATATCCTATTGTAGCATAAAAACGCATTTCCCTATTGGCATACCAATTATGTGTGCTCGAAAGAATTGTAAAACCATTAGATTCTCGACTACCCGAAAAAACCACTTCATTTGTCGTGAACCCTGAAGTATAAGGATACGCTGCACTGGCGTCTTGGATAGTCCTACCATCAGCCATATAATACGCATCTACTAAATTTTGAGGGATAATCTGATCCCCCCACCCATCTAGCATCCGGGGCAAAAGGTAGCGTTCTTGAAAATCTGCACTAACCTGACAAAATAAAATCTCCGGATTTTCTGAAGGTAAAGCCGACTCCCCATCAAACATGTCTTTATAAGAATGGTATGGATCAATACCACCTACACCATTTGGATAATCCATCTGCTCATTATCTGGAACAGGAAAATAAGGTGTATTACTCATTTTGGGAACAATATGTAAATCATTTGGTTTTTTGTCTACTAACCTTTTAGCTTGTACAGCTGCAACTGCCCACTTATTCATATCTTTTACTACGTTCAATAAAGGTGTACCATCTTTCTTTTTTAAATCTGCAAACTCAGCATTATCGCCATTATAGAGAGGGCTTGCCGTATACAATGATAAACGGGAAAGAACCGCTAAAGCTGCATTCTTTGTCGGCTTTCCAAATTCAGAGCGATCTCGTAACTGATCAGGTAATTTGGTATGTGCCTCTTCTAATAACTTCGTAACATACTCACTACACTCATCCCAAGTATTTCTTTCAAGCATCAATTGATCAATAGGTGTATCAAAAGTGACAGGATCATCTGGGACTATGGGTACTGGACCAAAAGCAAGCATTAATTCAAAATAAAAATTAGCTTTAAGAAATAAAGCTTCCCCTGTCCATTCTGATTTCATCAACTCTGAAATTCCCTGAGTTTTTTTCACATTATTAATAAAGACATTAGCTTTTCTTATTCCTCTATAAAACGTATTCCACTTCTCTCCAAACCTATCTCTACCAAAATCGGCAGGAGTAAGTAAATCATTAGAATACAAATTATATTGGTGTGTTCCAGATTTACTCAAAGTAGATAAGCCTTCATCCGAGATCACCGAATAGGGCATAGACTTTCCAACATAATAATTAGACAATGAGTAAGTTGGAAGTTCAGAATAAATATTTCGCAAATATTTCTCCGTATACTCTTTTTTAATAAAAACAGAATCTACAGTAAATTCATCGCTTAAATAGGGGTCGATATCCAAAAAATTGCACGATGACAAAAACACAGTCGGCACGGCTATCAACCAAGTTAATATTCTATATATATATGCTTTCATAATAATGATTTAAAAAGATAGTTGTAAAACCATTGTATACGACCTCGTTAGGGGGTAAACAGCTCCATTTGAAGAAGCTTGCTCAGGATCCCACAATTTCACTTTATCCCATAGGTGTAAATTATCTCCGATCATAGAAAGTCTCAAACTTTTAATTCGCATTCTTTCTGTCAATCGCTTAGGAAGGGTATAGCCTACTTCTAAGGTTTTAAGACGGAGGTAGCTAGCATCTGCCAACCAAAACGAAGAAGCTCTATTATTATTTGTATTATTTTCATAAGATAATCTTGGAAATCTAGCATTTGGGTTTTCTGTAGATTTATCACCTGATACCTCAGCAGGAATCCACCTATTATCCGGATTATTAACAATTGTTAAAACATTTCCCGTCTCTCCTCCAGCAAAAGGATAGTATCCTGAACCTCCCATAAAATAATCAACCTGACTAGCTCCTCTAAAAAATATATTCACATCAAAACTCCGCCATGAAGCTGCTAAAGCAAATCCATATTGAAATTTCGGAATATTAGAGTTCCCGATCGGAACGATATCATAATCATCAATCACACCATCTCCATTAATATCCAAATACTTAATATCTCCCGGCATAACACTCCCAAATTGTTTCGGACTACTTTCTACATCAAGCTCATCTCGAAATAATCCTAAAGCCACGAGCCCCCTTGTTACATTATTACTTGTGCCTTTTTTTCCCAAATAAGGATACAATGGAGAAACCTCGTCATAATCTAATATTTTATCTCGCGTCAAAGTAAAATTGCCCCTTCCCTCCAGTGAAAACTCTCCGATATCATGTTTATAAGAGATAGTACCGTCTGTCCCCCAGCTTTTCATTTTCCCTACATTTCCCCACGGTACAGTGCTTGTTCCCATTGTTCCAGGCAAAGTCACCCTTTGCATAAAAATATTATTACGATGATCTAAAAAAGCATCAATATTTATTTCAAGAGTAGAAAATGCTGTTAAATCCAATCCGAAATTTTGTTTAATAGCTTTTTCCCATACCAAACCAGAAGATCCCAATTTCGATTCAATCACACCGCTCATATAGTTTTGCCCCTGATCTCCAAACGAATACCCTGCAGCATCCACATCAATAGTGGATAAATACGGAAATCTAACATCATTACTAATCTGGTCATTACCCACTAAACCATAGGAATACCTAAACTTTAAAAAATCTATAAAAGGCACTCTTTCAGAGAAAAATTTATTATTAGAAAGGACATAACCAAGCGATAAAGACGGGAAAAAACCAAAGCGCTCGCCTTTTGGGAAATTCTCCGAACCGTTATAACCAAAATTTCCTTCTAAAAAGTATACATCATCAAAAGATAAAGTCCCTCTAGCTGCCACCCCTTGATTTCTTTTTGGTATCGCCGACAGGGATGTTCCTGCATCGGTTCTTTGATAATCGCGCTGTGTATACAGGGCCATCGTGCCAAATCTCAATCTATCCTCTAAAAAATTTTTACTATAATCCATCTTTCCCTCAATATAAATCGTTCGTATCCCATACTGCTCACTACTAAAAGAAGGCGGGGTTGACACGACCGTTTTTTGGGTCAATAAATTACCTGTATTCCAATCTCTTCCTACTGCCTTATATAAATCGGGCATTTTTCGACGTGATGTTGTATAGTAATTAGCGTTATCGAATGATACTAAACCACTAAATGAGAGTCCTTCTGTAATAAAGTCTAGTTTTTGCTTTAAATTAACGATAGACTCTAATGCATTACTCCTTTCTGTAACAAAACCTGTTTCATTCAGCAATACAGACGGAGATGTCTGATTTTCATCTTTCCCATATGCTGGCAACATACCATTTGAAAAAACCACAGGCACACTTAAAGGGGTTAAGTTAGACTGAGCTGCCCATATCTGAGAGGTAGTTCCGATACCAGGCCTGTTCATATCAATTAACTTAGCCGACAGTGTGAGTGCTATACTTGTTGTTTTGGTAACATTAACATCTATATTTGACCGAAAACCATACTGATTTCTATTAACATTGGAATTATACTTTTCCATTCCACTTTGTTTATAAATCGCATCGTTGGTTCTATAAGAGCCACTCATATAATAGTTTGCTAACTTGCTCCCTCCAGTTACACTTAAGTTAGCATACGTCCCGTAAGTATAATCTTTTAAAATCTCGTTCTGCCAGTTAACATCCGGATACAGATCCGGATCCATGTTATATTTCAGAATATTAAAAATTTCTTTAGAATAAACTTCTTCTTGTCCACGGGCTGCCCTTGCCTCATTTGCCAACAAAGCATATTCATGAGCATTAACATATTTGGGGAGTCGCGGAAGCTTCTCCAACATCGTCTTAACATTTGCATTGATCGCCATTCGACCTTCTACACCTCGTTTTGTATTAATCAACACCACACCATTAGCACCTCTGGCTCCGTAAACAGCAGTAGCAGAAGCATCCTTCAAAATGGAAAAGCTCTCAATATCTTCAGGTGAAATATCATTTAAACTATTAGGCCCCCTATCTACCCCATCAATTAACACCAATGCACTACTATTGGCTCCGAAAGTACTTATACCTCGTATCCAGAATTCAGACACATCACTGCCGGGCTCGCCGCTGGACTGCACCCCCACTAACCCCGCAACTCTACCTGCCAAGGCATTTGATATCGAAGTTACTGATCCGCGCGCAAGATCTTCTGCTTTAACCGTTGATATCGCACCTGTAACACTTATTTTCCGTTGGGTACCAAACCCCACTACTTGGACTTCTTCAATATCTCCGTCCGTCTGTGTCAATTCTACATTGATTATTTGTTTCGCAGAGCTTGATATCTCTACCTCCTGCGTGGAATATCCCAAAATCTGAAATATCAATGGCCCTTTAGCCGTGGTCGTAACTTCATATTTCCCCTCAATATCAGTACTTAATGCTTTTGCTGGTTCATCCTTTAAAAACACGGTCACACCTGCTAAAGGTTCTTTCGTCTCTGTATCTACAACAATACCCGTAATGTTTTTTTGAGCTAAAAGTACACAAGGAAAAAAACAGACGACTATAAGGTTAAAAATTATTTTTTTCATAATGCTAATAATCATTTTCTATTGAACTGCTATACTACGAATAACCCTATTCTGCATATCTGCAACATACAATATGCCATCGCTTGTGGACGTAACACTGTAAGGAGAATTGAACTCAGACTCTTTAGGCGCCCCATCTTTATAGCCGCTAACCCCTGGTTTCCCGGCAAAAACAGTTGCTCTGTGTTCATCATTTGTAATCTTCCAGATAACATGATTCTGGTAGTCACATGTATAAATATTACCGTCACCATCGCAGGCTATTCCCGATAGATATCCAAATTGGGCTTGGCTACCGACCCCCTCTTTAACACTTCCCCTTCCCAAACCTGCAACCAACTCGAGGTCCTCGTTAGAGATAGAAGATTTATATTCTCCCGCAGCATTTTTAGTATTGAATTTATACACTCTAGCCCATTCTTCCGCCGCGATATAAACACAACCATCTTTCTTATTATAGGCTAGATAATTCCATGATGATAAATTTAAATTCTGCCCAATCAATTTCACCTCTCTTGACTCGAGGTCTGTCCTTATTAGTTTACTACCGTTCTGAGATATCTGATAAACATATTTATCACTGGCGGCCAGCCCGGTGATAGTAGTACTTCCCATTATAAAATTCGAAGACGCATCTTTCTGATCATAAAAAACATCTGGGCTTAACCAATTGTCTTCTCTGTAAAAAGCTTTAAAAATATTAGGCCGTGACCCTGAGTTCCTATCTGTCACATAAATCGTATTTTGATCAATTGAAGTGGCCGATTGCCAGGGGTAATTAAATGTGTTTGTTAACGTTACAACTTTATTATCCACAAGGGATAGTAAAGCAACACGTCCGGCATTATCATCAGAGATAAAAACATTTCCGTCATCGGTAACAGTAAGCATTGACGGTCTGGTAAATTTAGCTTCCAAGGCTGAGCCGTCATTTGTCCCCTGTTCGTTAAAAACGCCAGCAACCGTGGTCACAGTTGCACGAATATTATATGCAAACTTTTTTGTTTCTAAAGCCCCTTCTTTAAAAGCTTCTTCATTCTGTCCGTGCTTCACAACGACCTTAATAATTGAAGAATCTCCTGGCTGTTTCGGAACTAAAGCATAGATATTATTTTGTTTTAGATTTAAAATCAGAGCCTTTTTATTATTGAAATATACCTCTACTTTAGAAGTATCATTTCCAAAGTTTTCTCCATTTATTACAATTGGACTTCCCAGTCCTCCTTGTAAAGGAGCAAAATCAGTAACCCTAACAGGTGAGCTTGGGTCAAAAGCAGCATCTTTTTGATCACTATCACTCTCTTTTTTACAAGACAATAGCAACAAGATCATTATGCTAAAAGTAAATCTTATCATAATTTATTTATTAAAAGTGTTAAGAACAGAACAACTACCCGATAAAAACCTACATATCAACATGTTTGCTCTTTTAAACACGTAAACATGAAGCTGACACGAGTGTATCTCAGTAAAAAATATATGTCTTTTTATATATCGTTTTTGGCTGATAATAAATTTTTAATCTAGGTTTATTAGGGACATAACATTCCCTTTTGCATCAAAATAGCAACATAAAACATCGGTTTTTTTAATTGTTATTTCTCCTAAAAATAAAACAAAACCGACCTTCCTCCCCGAGCATGCGCATGGGGCAAACACATATAAATTGGGAATAATAAAAAATCAGGCTATATTTATTGTGCAAAAATAGAATTCACCGATTTTTATAATCCTGTTTATAAAAGCTATATAGTTTTTGAATAGGAAAGTCGGTAACAGATGTAAAAGATGTGCAGAGGTTTTTTTTAAAGCCTCTGCATTAACTGTACTATGAGAATAAAACCTAAGGCTTTTCTCATTTCGAATAAAATATTCGATAAACAGCTCTTTTTGTATCTGTTTATTTTTTGTCCACATTAAATCAAGGTGGACTAAGAACGTTCTTTATTAATAAGGATAATGTGTAAACAAATCTCTGTTGCAGAAACAGAAGATTGTTAAATACAATGAATGACTCTTTTCTTATCATATTTTATTAAGTATTGGTTACTCGTTTTTAAGAATCTTGACTTAAAACATAAAGAAGTTGAAAAGGCTAGCTTCTCAATTTTACATGAACAGCTACACGACATGAGCTTAAAACACAGTTTCAAATAAAGAGAGATCCTTTCACTAAATAAAGTATAAAATAAAAGAGCCTCGCAAACTCTGTCGCCTCGCATCTTTTAAAAATTTGCTGTTTAGATGTCAAGACTCAAATCAGCTAACTGATTGTAAAACAAATATAAGAATACAAATTATAAAAACAAGCAAATACTCGTTTTTAAAAACAAATATGAATAAAGTAGATTATAAGCTTTACAATACAGCTTCATTCCGTGAATTCTTAAAAGGACAACTTCGTAATACCCACCAAAACTTGATAACATTAGAAACACAATTAGAAAAGATGGATTCACTTTTAACAAGTGAAAAATCGCGCCTAACCGCAAAAACCTTCTTTCATGTTATCAAAGCATTACAATTAAATCTAAAAGAACTTTGCGACCTCTTTTTCGCAAACATTCCGTCAACAAGATTAAAAAAAATAAAGAGGTCAGAAAATAGGCTTGAAGATTTATTAGGCCCCTATTTCAACTCCAAACGAGAACTTGTAATAGCTTCCGGATTAAAAGAAACAACCCTAAATGAACTTTTTGACAATAAATTTCATCGCATATATGCTTACGAAGTATATGCAATTGCAATTTCATTTGGTATCGAACCACACCTGCTTTTCGAGTATTTTTATGGCAACGGTAAGCGCCCTATAATTGGGTCTATAAACTTCTTAGTCGAGTAAAACAACCATGATAAACAAAACTCAATTATTAAATTAACCCTCCCAACTCTGTCAACGCACCCATAAAGCTTAAAATATTTTGCTGTGTTACATTTTTATAAACCACCGTTTGGGGTTTACTATAAACTATACAACATAAGCTCTATACTTCAAAAACACCCTTCCCTGGACATAATACTACTAGACAGTTATATAGGTATAAAAAAGTTGAAAAAACATTTGCTTAGTGTACAAATTACACTTATATTTGTACTATCATAATTTAGGTTTATAATTGGTTAGCAAAGGTTTTCATTCTCCCCGTTTGAAAACCTTTCTTTTTTAGCTTAAAACCCTATTCAACTATCCTGTTCAAGGCTTTATTCATCCTGCTTTTTACGTTTATGGAGCTGCTCGCTGAGGAGGTAAGACACTACTGTGCCCATCACTGCCATAAGCAAAGTGTGCAGCACATCGCCCAAAGCAAAGTTTGCCCATATCGAACATAGGCTGCCGCCCAGCGTGCCCGACATCACCTGATTATTCGTGTTCATCGCCCTGCTCCTTTCCTTTAGTAGTATTATCGGTGACGGCTTCGAGCACCCCAAGCGCCAAAGCCACATAGCGTGCTGCCTGTATTATTTTGACAGGCAATTTTATAGGCGCCAGCAGTACGACCTGTACCGCTTCGCGCATTTTTCTGATAATTTTGTTCATTTTTTTAATTTTTAATCTGCTGTTTATAAACTGAACGTTTTGCTTAATAATGAGCGGCTGGCTTTTCACAAACCTCGCCGGCCGCTCATCAGCTTGCGCTGGTAAACCAACCCAAAAGGCTACTGAATGTGTAAAAACACTTCCTGTCCGCTATCCCACAGGCTATACACCAAGGCTTTAAGCTCGGCCAGGGCTTTTCGGCTTTCTGTGCCTTTGCCCTCCCCTGTCAGTGTTGTCACAGGGGCAATACAGCCCAAGAGCTCTTTCTGTGCATCGTTTGCTGCGTGTATAAGAATAGCCTCCCGTTGCAATACATGGGGTATCCCAATCTGCACGCCATGCCTGGGGTAGGTACGCTCCATCAGCTTGTATCTCCCTGTAGGGATACAGCTTAACCTGCGCATATTATTGCGCCAGGGCAGCTCGATGGTGTGGCAAATCTTTTGCCCTTGATAGCTAATAGTTCCGTTGGTTCCCTCTTCTCCGTAAATCCGCCGGAGAAGAAGAGTTGCTTGATTTTTCATTTTTTTTAGTTAAATAAGATTAAGAAGGTTAGATAAAGTTCATACAGATCTATTAACCTTATCATCTCTATCAACCTCCTTAACCATTACCCCTTACCTACGGCACATCCACCTCCGCAAAAGTCAGCGCATTGTACAAGCCATTAGCCAGTGGATAGTATGCGTTATTGACTTCCTGGAAATATCCGATACCCACCAATACAATCACCGCTTTGCTTGGATCTGCGATTAGCTCGGCCAATAATGCTACTTGTTGCTCTGCCATCAAGCTCACATCGATATACGGCGAACTCTCCATCACGATTGGCTGATCTTCCGAATCGGCATCAAACTCCTGCAGTGCCAGCGTAAAACGCACGTGGGTTGCTCCTTGCAGCATAGCAATCTTATTACGGGGCGAGAATTGGCCCGTAGCTAGTGTGCCCTCTCCCGATGCCCGGTCATAAGCATACTGCAACTTACCGTAGAAAATCGAAGTCAGCGAAGCCGTCTTATTGCACTCCAATCCGTTCAACATCGGTAAGTTCTCTGCCAACACCCTGCGCTCGCCACGCTCATTGAGAGAATCTGCCTTTACCACAGCAGAAAAACGCGAAGATAACCGCTGCGAAATACGGTTATCCACATTCTGCTCAAACAGGTCACGCAGCTGGTCTCGAAGTTTCTTCGAAGCCGATGCCGCTCGGCCAAACTCGGCACCATTCTCCCGTGTACGCTGAAATCTGGGATCCGTTGCGATACGCTCGGCAGACACACCGCCTTTCATGCGCACCTGATAACTACCATCCCTGGTTTTGAAGAAAGTCAGATCCCCGATCTGCCCTTTCATCTTAATTAATCCTTCTAATCTTGCCATAACAAATACATCTTGTAGACAGCACAAAGATGGCACAGCCTATCCAGACCCCTGTTCAATACGGAGCTAAACGAACGAAATGATTACAACTTGTAAAAGATGCGTGAAATGAGCACAAATGGCATTTGCCGCCCCTTTCATTATTGGCTACATTAGTCATGTTCAATAAACAGGAGCACGTTCGGGAGAGGGAGCGTATTGTATGCGGGGTGTATAGCATAAGTATTGCCTAAGTATACGTGAAGTATTAACAGTGTATAAGGAGTGTATTAAAACGCCATACACTACGCTTACTTTTTCATTACTTATTACGAGGCTATCTTTAGCACCCTTATAGCACATCATGCGGAGCGAGCTCGACAAAAAAACAGCATTATGAAGCCACAAAGAATATGTATCTACGCCCAGGATGTCAGTAACATCCTAGGCAAAAGCCTCTCACAGTCGAGACGCATACTGGCCTGCATCCGTGATGCCTACGGCAAAAGCGACAAACAATATGTCAGCATAGAAGAATTTGCCGAGTACACGGGCCTAGCGCCTGAGGAGATAAGAAAACAATGTCGATAACAATAACTACAAGGCATCTGGAGGGAGGAGTTAGATGCCTTTACTTCGTGCAGCGAGCGCCTGGGCCACCTGTTGCTCTATCTTTTTCCATCGCTCTACCGCAACGGTAATCGGATCATCCTGATAATCTACCATCAGCTCGACAGCACCTTCCTTTAGTTTGGTCAAGCCAAGCAATGTATGCGCACCGATCAGTAGCGTACGGCTCACATGTATCATCTCTGTAAACCGCAAAGCCAAGCCAGTCAAGCTGTTTTCCGTTATTAAAAATTCTTCTCCCGTATTCGTTACCAGATAGATGATCGGCTTCTTGTTGATACTGTCCTGTATATAGAATCTTGCGATCTCTTCCTGTTTAAAAAACAGACTTTCTTTTTCGGGGTAAGATAGTTCATATATTTCTTTAGGTTCTGCAGCGAGTTTATTTTCAAGCTGTGCGGTTCTATCGGCTAAATCAGCGACTAATACCAACTCTCGCTCTCTGAATGCTTCCAGTTGCATCCTTAAGCCTGTATTTTCCAATTGCATAAACTCCATTTGTTCTCGCAATCCGATATCCATTTGTTTCGCCAAACGCTGTTCAGTCATCAACTCTTGAACAGACTCCTCTGCCGCTAGCAATTCTTGTTCTTTACTTTGTAGCTTACTCTTCAATGTCGCCACTTTATTCAAGAGGTACACAATATAACCCTGCCGATTCAAGATGACCAAAAACACCAAGAACAGCGCATACACAAAGTGCATGTAGTCGCCCAACATCATGTCCAAACCGTAAATCCGCCAGAGATAAATCAGGAGCAGACTAAAAGGAATCAGGCCTCCCAAACATATCTGCATGACCAATCTTCGGCTCAACTGATTGTGCCAATCATGCCGACGATCTAACGTATAGGATACAAACATTATCCAGCAGATAATAGCCGCAATAATCAACATTGACTCTATGGCTGTCGCAAACACTGCCGGCCGTATTGCGTACCCGAGTGACATATCTTCAAAAGGAAACATTGCATACGCATAGCCCAAAAACATGGGCCATATCAACCCTATACGCCAATTATAATAAGGCGATCGAAGAAAGTCCAATGCTCGTGAAAATATTCGCTTAACGCTAAAACTCAGCCCCCAATTTTGAGGACTGGAAGAATGCTTTTTGTTCATAATTTCAGTTTTAGTTAACTCAATTCTAATGAATTATAACCATTACTTCAATACATAAAAACTTAAATGTAGTCTAATCACGACTTCTCCTGTCCGATTATTCATTCCTTACGCCCGTTTTCCTACACCTCCCGACATCGGGAACCCCTTCCCTCCCTTTGCCGCTAGTTTTGTTCATTTCGTCTAAAAAAGCTTCTAATTTTGTTAAGAACAAAGCACGGTGCCGTATGAGCATCTTTTTATAAACTTAAAATAACAGCTGATGAACAGACAATTCAAATTGACGGGTATCGGTGTCCAGGAATGGTTAGCATATGTCTACGAAGGCGGCGAGCAGCGCATAGCTGAAGAATGTACTTATATCGCACACGACTTTGTCGGGTGGGTCAGCTACCGTTTCAGTCTTTCGCCTGATCAGATAGATTTTTTGATCGCGTTAGGCGAGCTTGTACATGAGTCGTACAGCACAGACATACAGAACACCTTGCAATTGCGTGGCCCCATTAGCCTCGACAAAGAAGAGGCGCCGGCACATTCCGGCAATATCCAAAATGCCAAAGCACAGAACCCGAAGGTCGTATGGAAGGAAAAACAGAATGAGACAAAAGAGAAATCCGAAAGCGTTAGGTCACAAAACAGCCAGGCTTTTACGCAAAAAGCCAGGCTTCACTTTCGTATCAGCTACCCCGATATAGACGCTGACTAAAAGATCAAGCAGCGGTGTACCCTCTCCCATCGCTACAGCATCTTTTTTAGGTAAATAATAACAACATGAAAACGAAGGCATACCTAACATATCGAGCGACTCCTAGCTTATCTCTAGACATACGCAGCCGGGCTAGCAACTATCATATACTCGTTGCTGCCCACACCATCGCCATGCGATGCAGACTAGAGCCTACTAGAAAAGTGCTCGCTGTGCTATGTCATGCCGCCGGCCTCACCGTAGCGCGGTATAGGCGTAAGTTTGCGGTATTCCCCCGCAGACAAGGGGACAAGATTTAAAGTCCTGCTGTGTGTGCTGTAAAGAAAGCCATACCACAAATTGTGGAGCACAACAGGCCAAGACGTACAGCTATTCTAGAGAGCGGTGCGCACTTGCTGCCAATAGTAAACTGAATTGATTATAGTGATAAGATCGAAGGTACAATGGCGTGGTTTGAATTAACCGGCTCTAGCCCTATCGCTCCTAGCAACTATACATTACGTACCTCACCACCCTCATGTGGGGGGCAAGATCAAATCTGTGCTATACAGGCTAATGCGGATACAAGCAGTAAACCGCAATTAACTGAAGCATTGAAAGATGAAATGATCACAGCCTTACACGATGGCGTAGAGTCTACGAATGTAAAGTTACGGGACAGATAGTCTAGAGACCGATATAAGTTTTTAGTGAAAGGGGTGGACTCTTCATCCACCCCTTATTGTTTATTATTTATTATTCCAGGTCTTCAAACACAAGTACCTCTACCTTCCTTACCCCTTCTTCTAATACCATACCGTACTTTTTCAGTTGCTCATTCAGGTTTTCAAGTGTAGAGAAGTCAACTATATTCATTCTCACATCCGAATTAACCTCGTCCACTACAGGCGGAAAACCACCCTGATAATCTATCATAAAAGCCAATACCGACGTGCCACCCAACTCACCTTCATCTGTAGCTATCCCATTCTTCTTTTTAGACAATCGCTTCAATACAAGGCAAGGTATTTCTTTTTCAGACCAGTAGACACGAAGGCCAAGTGCTGCATTCAAATCGCTGATCACGATTTCAGCCAATTTGGATGGATCTTTTTGGCGAGAGTAAACCCGCTGATAACTAATCCCATTATCCAAAAGCCACTCGTTTTTCCCACCTTTCCCTAGATAACGGTATTTACCGGGATCTTTTACTTTCCAAACGACACGTTGCTCTTTTAGTAAAAAAGAAGGTTTTTTGATTTTCCCCCATGCGGCTACATAAGCTCCAAATATATCCGCATTATGAAAGTAAGATTTCCCCATATTGTGGAGGCTATCCCACTCCATCTTGATTCCTCCCCATGTTGACCCATCCTTATAACCAGTAATCTGTAACGATGTGATCAGGTTAGAATCAGAAGTATCAACTTCTGAGATATTCTCTTCCGTCGCAAAATCAGCTTTTAAAGGGAGTTTTATAGCGCCTTTGGTATAAAGTTCCGCTATGTTTTGGCGTTGCACAAAATCAGAAAAAGTAATCGCCCGTACTTTATTCTGAAAAAGCCAAGCCGTGTGAGGTACTCCTTTATGCGGGAAGTACGATTTTAATAAGGTATCTCCATAAATTGTAGGCAAATGCACCTTGTTCTTTTTTAAATATGCATTATTAGCATAAAACTTTTCTATTGTTTCTTTATCCTGCCACGTCACAAGTAGTATTTGCAACTTGTCGCTCAGTTCATCCTGCAACTGTTGAAGCTTAGGCATAGCCGCAATACAATTAACACAATAGGTATCAAAGAAATCCAATATCACTACTTTCTCTCGATACTCCTCCAAATCTAACTCTTGCTTATCGTAGTTCAAAATAGGCATTAATGCGAGCGTAGGTATCATTTGCCCCACCTTTAACTCCATACTACGGTCTATCGTAGTTTGTCCTTTGCCTGTACCTACCAAAAAGAGATAGGCTACGATGACTATTATAATCTTGTGCATGTTCTTAGCGTTTATTTTGTGGCATATCCGATTCTGACATCACAAGATCGGGTATCAAATGTGCATATTTCAAACTATTTGGCTCGAGACTATATGTTCTACCATCCAATGTACGGGTTAGTGTCTTTTTAAAACGTTCATCTTGATTCAGCCTTTTCAAATCTGCCCAACGGCTCCCGCGGAAGAGCAATTCTTTTCTCCGCTCATCCAGTATTAACTTAAGCAAGCGCTCACCATCAAACTCCGTAACTGGAGTGAAGTAATCCGCATCTATCCTATTTTTAAGCAACGTGTTGATAGCAGACAATGCTTCTTCTACTTTCCCTAATCTAACGCCTACTTCTGCTTTTATCAGATAGACCTCGCTTGTGGTTAGTCCTACAAAAGGTTGCCCTCCTGTATTGTCATATGAGCCTTTAAAACCATAAGTTGCCTCATTATCCCCATTAGATTGGAAATAGAGATCTCGGCGTAAATCTCCATCAGCATACATATCAAGTAATTCATCCGATACTTTTGCATAATATTGACTTATTGCATTACTAAGCATTACTGTGGCAGGAAATAATACTTCGTCATTAAATCGTACAAACGGAAAAGCTTGCTCCGAATCCAAACTCTCATACAAAATAAGCTTGTTATACAGTTTCAAACATTCTTCGGCACACCCGTAGGCCTTTTCATAATCTTGCATATCCAAGTAGACTCGTGCAAGCCCTGCGTAAGCAGCTGCTTTATGCGGTCTAGCTGCCATTACCTCTCTAGTGGGCAAATATTGTAATGCTTCTTTATAATCGGCTATAATCTGCTGATATGTTTCTTCTAGCGAACTTCTTACCGACTTATAGTCTAGGCCCGGACTTAACCGCAAAGGAATACCCATTTCTTGTCTTGCCGTCTCCGCCTTATAAGGTAAAGTAAAATTACGAGCTACTTGATGAAAGGCGAAGGCTCTATAAAAATGTGCTCCACCCCATACTTTATCATACTTGACTTTATCTTGGCTTTTGTCCACTCCGTTTAAAATATCCAAAACCTGATTCGCCATATATACTACTTTGTAAGGGTTTTGCCATTGGGTAGTCGCTGTAATAATCTGAGACGACCACGTATAGGTACTGCGTTCATCTTCTTCATAAAGAGCCCCCCAGTCCGCATCCGTTAAATAATAGTCATCGCTTGCTATTTCGCCTAAATTGGTATAACCTGTATTCATCGTGCTATAATCATTTAACAAGAGATCGGCATGCTCCAATGTTTTAGGAACCGCCAGTTTAGCATCTGGCTTAAGGTCTAAATAATCTGTACAGCCACCAAAAACCAATGCCAACAGAAAGATATAGTGTATTATTTTTTTCATGGTTTTATAAATTAAAGTTTACACCAAAAGAAGTGTACCTCGGGTCTGGAATATTACTCCCATATTCAGGATCAATCCCTCGTTTATTGGCACGCCATATTGTCCCTACATTCTGTATATAGGCATATACTCGGGCATTCTTTAAGCCGATCTGTTTGAGCTTTGTTAAGCTATAGCTCAGCTGTATATCGCGCAGTTTGATCTG
This sequence comes from Sphingobacterium sp. UT-1RO-CII-1, assembly GCF_026711005.1. GTDB lineage: Bacteria > Bacteroidota > Bacteroidia > Sphingobacteriales > Sphingobacteriaceae > Sphingobacterium. The sequence continues at coordinate 689,622 of NZ_JAPPVJ010000001.1, forward strand.
ATCTCCACGCTCTACCAAAGCCGATGAGTACAAGTACATATCGGATGCAGCACTGCTATTGGGATACACAAAGGCAGGCACATTAGTCCATTGTTCATCGCCTGGCTTTTGCCACCTCTTAGCATAATCGGCATGACCTACGTCATTATTGATAAAAAAACTATTGTAAAATGAGGTGCGCACAAACTTATAGCCTAGCTGATACGAGATATTAAAGGATAGCTCTAGATTTCTGTATGTAAAGCTATTGCGCAATGAACCGAAGTAAGTTGGCCTAGAAGATCCATGATTGTCCAGATCATCTACCTTCGAACTATAAACAAGTGCAAAATGATCATTGGAAACCTCTCCATCTAAATATCCTAAAGGCATCCCCTTCTCTGGATCAAGCCCAGCCCATTTGTAGGTTAACAAGCTAAATAAGTCATATCCCTCGATCGGAGTCATCGGGGCATCAAAAGATCCTGATCGAAAACTATCTGACCTACGGTCATAATTATACGATTTGGTAACTTTAGTCCTATTGTAAGCAAAGACGAGATTGGAGTTCCATGTGAAGTTCTGCTTTTGGATATTTATTGTATTAAGCGCCACATCCACCCCTCTACCGTCTAAATCAGCCGAATTGATAGCTAGAGTAGAATATCCTGTAGAAGGGTCCAGTTTTGCTCCTGCAATCAGGTCTTTTGGTCGCTTGATATAGTATTCGACCGCTCCCGTAATACGGTTTTTAAAGTTAAAATCTAACCCCATATTGAGCATGCCTACTCGTTCCCAACGTAGTGACGGGTTTGGGGGCGACTGCATCTGCGCATAAGGTTCGCCTGTGATATAGTGTGGTGTGGATTCCACTCTAATGATCGGGTAAGCAGCCGTATTGTTGTTGACATTGCCATTATAACCGTAGGTTGCTCGTAATTTCAGTGATGGAAAAACCGAATCATCTATAAAATCTTCTTTTGATAGTGACCAAGCTAGCCCCATTGACCAAAATGGTTGAAATTTATCATTTGTTTTTACGCCAAATAAATTGGAAGCATCTTGCCTAGCACTACCGCTCAATGTATAACGACCATTATAGGTGTAAGAGGCATTAGCAAAATAGGACACATAGCGATTGGTATAGGATTCCATTTGTGAGAAATCTTCCAACCTTGTTGAGCCCCCAATACCATTAAGGGTACGAATCTCCTTTCCATACTCTACCGGTGTATGCGTCAGTGTCTCGGGGTCATAGCCAAAGAATACCGCACTCTGCATATTGCTACCAACCTGCCGTATTTCCCCACCTGCTATACCGTTTAAACTATGTTTATCAGACCAATCTTTATTGTAATCTAGCTGAAGACGCCCTTGGTGCATCTTATTCGTTCGATAGAGTGTATTCATCATATCCCCCACAGGTACATTCCATATTACCTCATCCTCATTCCATCCAGCTCTATAATTAATATATTGCCTATGATAAAACGACCCCATGCCCTTCCACACCTCAGTAGACTGACTAGCAAACTGATAAGCATATAAGCCAGAGACCTTGATAGAAGGTAATATCTGATATGCTGCCTGCATATTGAGGAATGTCTCTTTGATATCTGCCATCTCGTGTGTTTCGTAGAGTTCCTCTAAAGGCCTGTATTGCCAGTCCAAAAGCCTCCCTCCTGCTACCGTATCCCTAAATGTCGGGTTATAGGGTACAGCATGCACAATAAGCGGATTTCCATTATCATCAGCCAGTCGCATATAGGGATAATTACCAGGACCTCGAGCCATTAAGTTAAAACCCATTGGCCTCTCACTCTCTTTTCGTTTTGACTCGGTATACGTAATGCCTACATCTACCGTTAAATTTTTAATAGGTCGCAGCTGTGTATTATTTTTCACCGTTAATCGATTATAAGAAGAGGTCACCACTTCATTAAGGTTCTTATCATAGCCTAACGAGAAAGAGGTATTTATCTTTTCCGAACCACCCCTAAGCTGCACACTGTACTGCTGCTTGGTAGAATTACGATAGATATACTTTAGAAAATCGTCACGCAGATCTATGGTACCCAAATAATCGAGCTCCCGCTTCAACTCAGCATCGTCAATTTCATTATTCTTGTGCTTCTTTAATAGCTGTATCACGGGTGTTAGACCCGAGTTGTACCTATTAATCCGGCTATTCCAGTAACCCTTATCAAACAAAAAGCGTTCGGCTTCTATATAATCTGCACTTGCCATTTGTGGGTAATAATACAAGTCTGGTTTTGCACCAACTGTTAGGCTACTATTAAAAGACAACTGAAAAGGCTGATTGTACTTTGCTCGCTTTGTAGTGACTACTATCACACCATTGCCTGATTGCGCACCCCAAATTGATGATGCAGCGGCATCTTTTAATACAGTGACGCTTTCCACATCATTAGGGTTGATATTCATAAAGTACCCGTTAAGCAAGTCATAATTATTAGTATAAGGCACACCATCGACAACAACCAATGGCCAGGCATTAGAGCCTAATGTGCTTATGCCCCTAACATTTATTCCTAACAGCCTCCCTTTGTTTTCTGGAAATACCCTTGTTGAAGATATCCCCGGCACTACATCCTCTAACCGAGAGACAAAGTCGGTAGACACCTTTCTGTTAAATAATGCCGAGTCGATAAACTCAAAGCTCCCCGTTGCCCGTTCCTTGGGTATCTTTTGGTATCCTGTAGACAAGACCTCGACTTCTTCGATCTGCTTCTCGCTGATCTTTAGGTTAATTTTCAATAATGTAGCAGTATTTTCATAATCAACGTTCTGCTCGCGATAGCCTATATGTTTTACGGTGAGTACGCCTGTGGGTTTGTTTACGTTGATGGTAAACTTCCCCTCCTTATCGGTGCGTGTATACTTCTTGTCCACGATGATCGAAGCCCCCTCTATCGCCTGCCCGTCGGCAGCCGAGCGCACCTCGCCACGAAGCATAAGCTCGGTCTGCGTCTGAGCGGTCGCCTGCGTATGCGCAAGCGAACTAAACAACACACAAAATATCGTTAATAGCAGCGCAACACTACTTCTTTCGTCACTGCGAGCAATGCGAAGCAGTCTCTCTTTTAGAACTGAAATCCCCCCATTATCTCTGTCCACAGCATAGCCAGTTGTCCCGCGGGCGCGGGACTTCTGAACATTACAACTAAACTGATAATAAATTGTGCTGAGAGACAGCAACAAACATTGAAAGCTATTTAGAAAAGTCTTTAATTTTCTTTGTATTCTAAAGGTTCGCCGTTGCTCCACATCAGGCAAAGCACTGCCACCCTCGTAAAAATGTTTCATTTTTCAAGATTTTAAATTGATTACGTGTGAACTAATGGAAGTGAGGTTGGGAAATATGATCGATCAATATCCCGCCAAATTAAACCCTTAGACTTAGCCACACGGTTAAAAAAATAATTGATTCTTAAGTAAAGGAAGTTCCTGCGTATGGGAATTATTAGAATGACACCGGTTTATAATTGGAACACCCTTTTTAAGACAATAGTCTACCAAACTATACCAAAGCTACTCTGGCGGGCAAAAAATGTTTTGTAATAACTGTTTTATCATAACTCACTGTTTAAATTGTGAGCTGAGGGATAAAAAAGCGGGCCTCTGCTCACTACTCCTCCCAGGCATGTTTGGATATAGCGAGTGAGCGCCCGCTCAAATTTATATTTAAAATAATACAAATCCAAAAACGGGCTTCACTGCCATCTCTTGCATCACTCATTTTGCCTGGGAGGAACAAGAAACTTGGTAAAATTTTAATAATTCCTCCACACAAAGACCAATATTTCTAAAAAATGGTCTGTGGAAAAACTCTTTATTATACAAATATATACAAAAATGTATAATAAACAACTGAATTTTGTATAATTACAACCTTTTTTCGACAATCTATATTGAATATATTCAGGGACAAAGTAATCGCGCATGTCTGAAGAAAAACATAGAGGTGAATTTTTAAGCAAGATTGTCACTCGAATGGGTTCGAATGTGGGAAAATTAATGGAGCGAATGGGATATCACCGAACCACATATTATACCCATATTAAGCAAGCGGATCTAGATTATTCTATCTTGGCACAATACACAAATGCCATTCCTTATGATTTCACATTGGAATTTCCAGAATTGAAAAACTATCTTTTTGAAAAACAAAACAATACACAATCAATTACTGAAATACAATTAGACCGAGATAAATGGCGCACCAAATATTACGACCTTTTAGAGAAATACAACGATCTTCTGGAAAAAAGAGGTTAATTAGCCTTTCAGCTAATCAACATCTCTATGCTTGAAGCATACTTGCTGATTGGTAAAAGAATTTTAGAGAACAATGAAATCTGTTATCAGAAGAATATTACCAAATTAGAACAACAACATTAAAAGATATGTTTTTATATTATTATTTGAAGATGGGTTTCATTATCTTAGTGAAAGATGAGCGAATTATTTCATATTAACAACTCTTATGAGAGCTATCAAAAAATCATTTCCTTCTATCAACAAAACAAGGACCTACTTTTTGACGACATTCATATCTCAATAAAAAGCTGGTTCTCTGCAAATATGAGTGCTTCCTTAGGCGCAGTTTTGGACCTTTTTATAGACAATATCAACAGCATACATTTTGATCATATACCTCCAAAAACAGAAGATATACTCTTAAAAAATGGATTCTTAACTTTTTATGGTAAAGAAGGCAAGGCGGATATCAATCACACTACCATAAAATACCAAAAATTAAAACCAACAGATGGAAAATACTTTAAAGCATATGTGATAGATGAGCTGATAGGCCGATCCGAGCTTCCATCTATGTCTGATCCTCTTAAAGAAAAAATGGTAGAGGCCATCTACGAAATATTTGTAAATGCCCAAATACATAGTAAATCAAACGTTATATATACGTGCGGGCAGTTCTTTCCTGCGAAAAATAAGATTGAGTTTACTATAGTAGATACTGGTATTGGATTCAAGGCAAACGTCGATAAAAAATTTAATGTAAATTTACATGCTTGTCAAGCGATAAAATGGGCGGTACAGGATCGGAACACAACCAAAGATATTACAGGGGGAATTGGTTTAGCAGTTTTAAAAGAATTCGTCCATAAGAACAATGGGTACATGCAGATTGTTAGTGGTGATGGATTCTATGAATTTAACAAAAATGGTGAAAAAACGGCTTCATTTACAGGAAAGTTTCCAGGAACAATAGTAAATTTGCAATTTTCAACCAATGATAATAGTAATTATTGCTTGGCTAGCGAGATAGATATTAACAATATTTTTTAAAAGTTATGGAAGAACGTACAACAATAAGCATTAAAAACACTATTGGAGATGCATATGGCGTAGAAGCAGAGGACGGTCAAAAGGTTTTTGAATTAATAAAAAAGGCTATTGATGCCGGGTATAAAGTAACTTTGTCTTTTCTGAATATCGAGATGTTAACTACGGCTTTTTTAAATACTGCTATTGGCCAGCTTTACAAAGATTATTCAGAACAAGAAATAAAAGCTAGCTTACAGATAACAGACATTTCAGAGTCAGGCAAAGTAGCCTTAAAACGTGTTGTCGACACAGCAAAACTTTTTTACAAGAATCCGGAAGCCCTCCGCAACAGCATAGACGATATATTAGGTGAATAATATGGCAAAGAAGTTTAAGTTAGCAGAAGTTAGTGACTTGAAAGATCGGTCTGTTTTTTTTGATGCGAATGTGCTAATATATTTATTTTGGCCAACTGGCCGTCAAACATTTGAAACTAATTACGCAAATGCATTTGCGCGCCTATTAAGACAACAGAACACTTTTTTCGTAGATTTTTCAGTAATTTCTGAGATCATTAACAGAGCAATACAGACTGAGTACAGCAAATATCTTCTGACTCATTCCTTAAATAAAAACAAATTCAAATACAAAGACTATCGTAAAAGCGCAGATGGCCAAGAAGCACTAAAGGATATTTACCTTATTGTAGAACAGCAGATCCTAAATCGCTTTAAAGTAAAAGGAAAAACATATACCGTGGATACTCTTAAAAAGTTATTGATTGTAGATGATCTAGATTTTGTTGACAAATCAATTGTGGACATATGCCGGGAAAACAATTTTGTACTTCTGACTAACGACAAAGATTTCAAAGACACTAATATTGATATACTCAGCTGCAACAAACATATTTTTAGAGCATAAAAACGGAAAACAATATCTATTATCAAAATGAGTAAGTTTTCAAAAATATATCTTAAATGTCGTAGGGGATCCGGATTTCGTAGTCATATTGTTGGGCTTTTGAAAAAAGACAGCGAAACAACATAAAAAAACCAAAAGAAGCTAAAAAGTAAAAGGGAATATAAGCGATGGCAACGGCGAAGACCCTATCATAGGCTTGGTGCTGCCCTCGATAAAGAGCAGTGGGCATAAAAAGCCGCCCCCAATTTACATCAGGACGGCTTAAAAACTTATAAACATAATATCTATTATCTAGAGGTTTTCTACCTCTTCTATAGAAAGGCCTGTGCCCTTAGCAATATCTGCAATAGGTAGACCCATTTTCTTAAACTCTAAAGCTATGGCAATGGCTTTTTTACGCTCACCATCGGCTTTTCCTTTTTCCATTCCAGTCTTAATTCCTTTTTCTATTCCAGTCTTAATTCCTTTTTCTATTCCAGTCTGGATTCCTTCCTTTTTTGCCTTATCTAATAAATATTCTCGAGTGCCCATACTAATACTCCTTCCTATTTTGTCTTCTATTTCTGATTCAAATATACTCAAAACCTGTTGGTTATCAAAATTAACATAATATGTTAAAAAGTCATACAAACCCTGTCGCGTCTTCTTTTCCATCTTACGCTTCATCATCTCATCATAAAGATCGTGCTTGATGTCTTTAAGCTGCTCGTCCGTTATGTTTTTATGTAATATAGCCAGTAAAGCCGTTAATACGACTACCGAAAATGGATTGCTATTGGCCCGAAGATCCGCCTCATCCTGATCCAAGATTTTATAGCTGTTGAAATCGTACCGAATCTTGGTAGACATAAACTCACGTATATATACTTTGGGACGATAGCTCTTATTACCATCTGCAAGAATAGCGATTGCTGTAACTGGCACCTTATATCGATCGTATATCTTATAGTAGTACTGAAACATACGCTCAGCTAGATCGCCCTTTCCCTTGCTACTCTGCACCTCAATATGACACAGGATATATTGCTCACCACCATGTTTAAGGTGAACCTTAACAAGCTTGTCAACAAAGCGCACCCCAGCCCCATTGGCCTGCGGAGGGAATAACGTTTCAAATTCCTTATCTAGATAATCGAAAGGTTTGCTCAGATCAAACTCAGTATCCGCATTAGGAAACATAAACTGCAAAAAATGGGAAAAGGTCTGCTCCAATATAGATTTCCAAAGAAGATCGTCGACCCGCCTTACTCTTTTACTCATAACTGTTTATCAAATGGTTACTAAGCAAAGATATTAAACAAATAACTGAAAAGCTAATTATTTTAGCTTTCTTTTTTAAAGCACTACTTATTCTAGTGGCAAGGCTGTGCTCCGACTGAAACAAGAGGAAGACAGCGAAACAACATAAAAAAAGCCGCCCCAATTTACATCAGGACGGCTTAAATACCTATAAATATAATATCTATTATCTAGAGGTTTTCTACCTCTTCTATAGAAAGGCCTGTGCCCTTAGCAATATCTGCAATAGGTAGACCCATTTTCTTAAACTCTAAAGCTATGGCAATGGCTTTTTTACGCTCACCATCGGCTTTTCCCTTTTCCATTCCAGTCTTAATTCCTTTTTCTATTCCAGTCTGGATTCCGGCTTGGATTCCTTCCTTTTTTGCCTTATCTAATAAATATTCTCGAGTGCCCATACTAATACTCCTTCCTATTTTTTGATGATAATGTTGGTTTTATATCGCCATCAAGAGCCCTTCGGGGTTGTCTTCTATTTCTGATTCAGATATACTCAAAACCTGCTGGTTATCAAAATTAACATAATATGTTAAATAGACATAAACTCACGTACATATACTTTGGGACGACAACGAGACAAAACAATAAAAAATGAGGAAGAGCGTAAGCCATACCTTAATCTAACTTTTTTCTCTTAAAAGGCTGCATCTTTAAGTAAGTAGCCGTCCGGAGGAACCATTCTAGCGGCCCATATAAATATTTATTTAGCCAAAAGGCGCTAAAAAGCAACTGGGCTATATAAATAAAAATTCCTAAGAAAAACAGCTCGGTAGTGCCCCATGTTTGAAAAAATGGCCCAAAAGCCCACATTGAAAATATTAAACAGCCAATTACACTCTGCATTTCATAGTTTGTCAGCCCCATACGGCCATAGGGTGAAAAAATGTCTAAATATTTAGAGAAAGCATGATGCTGATACAAAAGTGTAAACCCCATAACTATTGCCCCCGAGAATGCAACAATTTTTATATCATTTAAAGTCATAAGACTTAAGCCTGTCCATATGTTTATCGTTTCGCCTCTTGCTAATGACCGGTAACTAAAATTGGGAAACAAACTAGCTATATAGTTGATTAGTAAAACAATGGCCACAAAGCTGATAAAAAAAGCTAATAACTTGCCGGTAGATTGTTGTCTTTCGAAAAAACCGGAACGCCCAACAATTAAACCCACTAAAAATAGCGCAAAAGTAAGATATCCACGCCCGAATAACCCAAATTGATAGTTAAGCTTACCAGCCAAACCTTGTGTAAAATTATGCTTTACAGCATTTATGAATGAAGGTTTAGTAACTTCTGTAGCTCGTTGGGCAGCTTGTGTCTGCGTGGTTACTTTTTGAGAAGAATTATCAACTTGCTCTGTTTTAATATAGTTGGTATAACTCACTTGTATAATGCGAGGAGTGCCTATAAGCAGTAGCGTTACGACAATGATTAAAACACCAGATTTAACCCGATAAAGCAACACCAAAATGCCACCGAAAACAGCGTAAAGCGAAATTATTTCGCCACCATAAAACATATTACCCACTAACCCTATTGCTAACATAACGACCATTCGCCAGATGAAGCGCTGTCTAAAATCAATGCCTTTTTTTGCTGCACGATCGAGTTGAATAAAAAAACTTAAACCAAAGAGAAAAGCAAAAATATTGATAAAACGCCCCATAATAATGTTTTCCCCTATCCATTGAATAGTCGCATCAAACTCGGGGAATAGAGGCCGACGCATATCTGGGGAGAATGAAAAAATACTGAATTGCTGTAACATGTGCATCAAAATAACGCCCAATAAAGAAAAGCCTCTTAAAGCATCTAATAAGGTTATGCGGTTAAGCGGGGTTGAAAGTGTTGTGTTTTGTTCCATTATGGTATTTATATGCTATATATATAATTCAATTTGAGAAAACTTAGTCAGCAGGCTGAACCTGCAGGCGAATGAGCTGCCAACTGTTTTTATGTTTTTTATAAATCTCTGTGACGCTCATGAATATTTTGCGTTCAACTTGGGTAAATACGACTTTCGTATGCAATACCGATACATCATCCATCAACTGAATTTCTGTTTCAAGAATATTTGCCTCGCTGTACTTACTAATGTCGTTTTTGATAACATCAATATATCCCGCTTTATCCATGCGAACCCCAGGTGCTAAAGAAATAAGGTCAATATGAAATAAGATATTTAAAGAGTCCGTTTGTCTTTTTTCTATCCACTGCCATTTATTCTTAGATAATTGGACAATCTGCTCTTCTATTGTTTTATTGCTTATAACAACAGGAATATTCTCTGTCTCATCGGGCTTAGGCATAGCTACTCCTTGCACAGGTGTAGCCAGAATAAGGTTGGTGAAAAATAAAAATGTAAGAATGATGATGCATTTTATATGGTTTCGTTTGTCCATTAATGATGGTTTTGAAATACATGTATACTTTTTTAAATCGCTAAACGATTCGAATATCTTACAAATAAGCCGCTGCCGTAACGGCTTGGGGGGCAAAACGAAAAAAAACAGCGTAAAGACGAAACACAAAATTGACTTAAAGCCCAATAAAAAAGGCTAGCATAGATTTTACTACCCTTTTTACGGATACAGAGATATACTAAACTAGAATAGTTATTTTTGTAGCATACCGAAACTACTTATACATTAAGTATATAGGTCGAACAATGGAACAGTATATAAATGCAGAAAACATTGGCAAACAACTACAAGGCATATCAACTTCATGTCATAAGCTTTATAGCAGCGCTATTTGTGATTTACCCGGACATCACGTGGCTACCTTATGACCTGGAGAAACTAACAGATGTGGCTAAAGGAAATTATATCGTTTTTTTCTTATTTAGATACCTGTATTTTGTTGGTTTAATATTTTCGTTGGTTAAGCTCAACCTCGCAAACATAGTGACCCCAGTATTTAAGAAGCGCTTACTGTATAATATCGGAATTACAATTCTGGCTTATATCCTTTATGGTATTATTTCTTTTATACTATATGCAAAAATCAAGCATTTTGGAAGTTTAGTGTTATTTCAGTTTGCCATAATTGCGACACTAAGTACATTGATGGGGCATATACTTTTGCTCTATACCGAAAAAAGAAAACGAGAGACAGAGATTGAAGAGCTGAAAATACAGAATCTGCAAAGCCAGTATGACGCCCTGACAAACCAGATAAATCCGCATTTTTTCTTTAACTCATTGAATGGGCTAACTGCGCTTATACACAAGCAGGATAACGAAAAAACGTTAACCTACATTAATAAACTATCTGACGTATTTCGGTATATCCTGCAAAGTGATAAAAAAGGAATAGTGACATTGGGTGAAGAACTTGCTTTTGTTGATGCCTTTCGTTTCATGATGGAGGTACGCTTTGCAAACAAACTGAGCTTTGAGATCAATATTCCGGAAGAAAGCACAGCTTACCAACTTCCGGTACTATCTATTCTTCCGATATTGGACAACATCGTTGTTCATAATATGATAGATAGCGAACATAAAATGAACGTAAGTATATATTTGAATAGAGAGAAAGAATTGGTTATCTCGAACCCTGTATACCCTAAACTATTTGCCCCTGTGACAAACGGAACAGGACTTAAAAACTTGGAGAATCGTTTTCTTTTACTGATGGGCAAAGAAGTGCGAGTAGAAAATAAAGAAGATACATTTAATGTCTATTTACCGTTAAAACAATTGGTATGAAAGTATTGATCGTTGAAGATGAAACCGCAGCATATGATAGCTTAGTACACCTGCTACATGAAATAGACCCCACAATAAACATTGTGGGAAATACAGAAAGTGTAGCACAGACTATTCAGTGGATAAATAAAAAGCCGTTGCTAGATCTGATTCTGATGGATATCCATTTGTCGGACGGGTCGGCGTTTTTAACATTTGACCATATTGAAGTTGAAGTGCCTATAATTTTCACGACAGCTTATGATGCTTATGCTATCGATGCCTTTAAAGTAAATAGTATAGATTATTTGCTTAAACCTATAAAGAAAACTGAGCTTGAGCAAGCACTTGCTAAGTTCAAAAAATTATCGAACAATGCTATTACAGCATACTTAGAAAGAATAACACAACTATCGAGCGCTTCGACTTATCAAGACAAACTTTTGATTCCAGCGAAGGACAAACTCCTGCCCATTGATTTGAAAGATGTGTCTTTTTTCTATACAACAGATAAAACAACCAGCATAGGACTAAATAATGGAGAGCGCCTCCCCTACTCTAAAAGTTTAGATGTGATTTTTTCTTCTCTAAACCCTGCTGACTTTTACCGAGCAAATAAACAGTTTATCATTGCTCGAAGAGCCGTAGACAACATTACGGTTTGGTTTGACAGTCGCTTATTGATCGCGCTTGATCATGATACTCCCGAACGTATTTATATCAGCAAGAATAAAGCTGCTGAGTTTAAAGATTGGTTTATCAACCGACCCTCCTCCTGAGAGAATAGTTTATTTTCGTCTTTACACCCCAATTTTTCGCTTTGCAGGCTTAACAAGCTGTCTGACAGATTAAATGCTTGATCTTTGTGTAAGAATCAACAATAAAATGATTTTATGCAAACATTAGAACAGCACAACATTTTTAGATTTTACGATCGTCGAACGATTACCGCTGCAAAAAACCAAAACGATATCACGAACAATTTCCAAGATTTATTGGATAGTTACTTCCTAAATGGGGAGGCACAGAAAAGAGGCTTGCCAGACGTTGCATATTTTGCAAAAAAATTAAACTTATCTGCTAATTATTTCGGTGATCTCATGCGGAAAAAGACAGGAAAAACTCCCCGGCAATATATACAGAACACGATTATTGATTTAGCCAAATGCAAAATCATATCGACAGATCAATCCATAAACGAGATCGCTTATGAGCTGGGGTTTACCTATCCGCAACACTTTATGCGGCTATTTAAAAAACACCTTAACTGCACAGCAATGGCTTATAGAATAAATTTTAAGAATGTTTCCGCAAAGGAATTAAACCTACAAAAGAAGTAACATGAAAAAGATAATTTATTGTACAATTTTCGCCTTATTAAGTATTGCTACAAGTGCGTTGGGTCAAGAGCAATCTATTTTCCCGTTGGGAGAAAAAGCTAAGAATGTGAACCATACAGGCGATGTATGGTTAAGCGAACTGAACCAAGCAGATAGTAGCGTGAATAGTCAGGTTTCACTCGCTGTATTTGCACCAAATGCTAAATTAAACTGGCATAGACACTCTGCAGGGCAGATTTTACTGATAACGGAAGGCGTAGGCTACTACCAAGAAAAAGGCAAACCTGTACAGATAGTACGCAAAGGCGATGTTGTTAAATGCCTCCCGGATGTTGAGCACTGGCACGGCTCTACACCGACAACAGGGGTTACATACATTGCCATATCGCCAAAAAGCAAAACCACATGGCTTGCCCCTGTGCATGAAGAAGAATATCAAAAAATAAAATAGTGATGATTTTACTTTCTGATAGTACAAAGTTATAACACACACATGAAATTAAATATAAACAAAATAGTACAAGCGCTGTTGTTGGGCATAACCATAGCTTTCGTAGTCGCATGCCAATGCGGCAAAGAGAATAGAGAGAACGGGTATATAACAATTGAGGAACAAGGTAGCTTTGCCATAGGCGGGACAGTAATAACCGCCCCTGGCAACTTTGACCCAATAGCACATGGAGCATTCAATCCTAGCAATCAGAGTAGTGAAGGCCAAACTTTACACGGCGACCATGCATTTGTATTTTACCAGCGCCCTGTGAACGCACGTAAGCTTCCCTTAATTTTCTGGCACGGCTACGGACAATCGATGAAAACATGGCAAACCACACCGGATGGACGTGAAGGTTTTCAGGATATTTTTTTAAGACGTCAATTCAGTGTATATAACCTCGATCAGCCGCGAAGAGGCAAAGCTGGACGTAGCACAAAGCCAATAACTCTAACAGCAACGCCAGATGACCAATTGTGGTTTGGAATTTTTCGTCTGGGTGTAGGAACAGAGTTTTACCCCGATGTCCAGTTTTCTAAAAGCCCGGAAGCACTACAACAGTTCTTCAGGCAGATTACACCGGATACCGGACCATTGGATATAGACCTAAATACAGAAGCTGTATCTGAGCTGTTTAATAAAATTGGACAGGGTATTTTGGTAACCCACTCACAAAGTGGTGGAATGGGCTGGCTGACAGCTTTGAAAAACAGCAAGATACAAGCTATTGTTTCGTATGAACCCATGAGCAATTTTGTCTTTCCAGAAGGAGAAACACCTGACCCTATAGCTTATTTGGGTGGACAATTGGGAGCAATAACAGTTTCTATAACGGATTTTAAGAAACTGACAAGCATACCAATAGTAATGTACTATGGAGACTTTATTCCGGATGAACCAGTAGATATACCAGGACAAGAACAATGGCGTGCAGCTTATCAGATGGCTAAAAAATGGGCAGACACAATTAATAAACATGGCGGAGACGCAACACTTGTAAGGTTGCCCGAAGTTGGCATCAAGGGTAATACACACTTTCCGATGTCAGACCTAAACAACATAGAGGTGGCAGATCATATGTCAGCATGGCTTAAGAAAAAAGGGCTAGACAAATAAATCATCTTTAAAAAAGCATAGAGAAAATATTATGAAAACAATTACCACAGGGTTTATTATAGCCTTACTTGGCTTAAAAGTATCATTTGCACAACAGGATGCCGAAACCCAGAAAATCATAGAGCTTTCTAAAGAAAAATGGACTTGGATGTCTGAAAAAGATACAGAGCCTCTAACTAAACTTTTTCATGAGAAATCAATGTTTGTGCACATGGGAGGTACATGGGGGAAAGAGCAAGAAATAAGTGTGATAAAAAATGGTAATATATGGTACAAAAAAGCAGACATCCACGAAGTCTCGGTAAATAGAATAAACGACACTGCAATTCTACTGAATAGGATCGATTTATTGGCAGTGGTGGGTGGTAACGAAGTAACCAACCTTTTTATGGTAACAGAAGTATATGTTAAACAGCAAGGCGACTGGAAGTTGTCAGCGATGTCGTTTACCCGACTGCTTACACCAAACAACTAAATTTAAAGACTTTAAGAGCTGATGAAGAAAACAAAAATTATTGTAGGCTTAGCATTAATATTTAATATGCTACTAAGTATGCAAAATAGTTACAGCCAAACGGCTCCCGTTATGAGGTTAAATGCGAAAGAACAAAATTTGGTTAGTATTGGCGGGCTGGCTGCAAAAGGTGATTTACAGCGTTTAAAAAGCCAACTGGAAAAGGGACTTAATGCAGGTTTGACAGTGAACCAGATTAAAGAAAGTTTGATACACGTTTATGCTTACGCAGGTTTTCCACGAAGTATACGGGCTCTACAGACTTTCATGACGGTGATAGATGAGCGAAAGGCAAGAGGCATTGTTGATGCAGACGGCATAGTGGCATCAACGATTGATACAACAGAAGAAAAGTATGAACGTGGAAAAGAGGTATTGAAGAAGCTTACAGGTGTAAGAGAAAATGAAACAAAAACAGGCTACGCAGCATTTGCTCCTATAATAGAAGTTTTTCTAAAAGAACATCTTTTTGCCGATATATTCGAAAGAGATGTACTAAACTATAGCGAACGGGAACTAGTGACTGTAGCCGTACTGAGTAGCATAGGCGGAGTAGAACCTATGCTTCGATCGCATTTAAATATTTGCCTGCATCTAGGCCTTACGTCCGAACAACTACAACAATGTGTAGATATAATTGCAACAAGCGTGGGAGAAAAAGAAGCAGAGCAAGCCCACGAAGTTTTGAATGAAGTACTACTGTCAAAAAAATAGGATATGAAGAGATTTACACCACTATTTATTTTTGCAATGCTTGTGACAAGTAATAAAATAGTCAAAGCACAATCAGGGCAAGAACCGAAGCCAAAAAACCTATATACGCTTGTATATGATGGAGCTATTGATAAAAATGAGACGGGCAAAGTAAATATTACGCCAGTAGCTTACAAAATTAAAGACGTTGACATCGCCGCTAATGTGTATACACCAGCTGGTTTTGACCGGTCTAAAAAGTATCCCGCAATTGTGGTAGCACACCCCAATGGTGGGGTCAAAGAACAGGTGTCAGGTTTATATGCACAACGTTTGGCCGAAGCAGGCTATATAACGATTGTGGCAGATGCTGCGTATCAAGGAGCTAGCGGCGGACTACCTAGAAATACAGATAAGCCGGCCAATAGAGTTGAGGATATACATGCAATGGCTGATTTTATCTCACAATTTGATGGTGTTGATTTAGGGAAAATAGGCTTATTGGGTATCTGTGGCGGAGGTGGCTATGCTTTAAAAGCAGCACAGGCCGACAAACGTTTTGCGAGTGTCGCAACTTTAAGCATGTTCAACTCGGGAGAGGTAAGACGCAATGGTTTTCAAAAATCGCAGATAAACACGATACAAGACCGCTTGATACAAGCTAGCGAAGCCCGCGCGCAAGAAGCTGCAGGAGGTGAAGTAATTTATACTGGGACAATGAACCCTACTGATGAAGAAATAGCTACGATACCAACAGACTTGTACCGCGAAGGCTATATATATTACTACAGGACACATAAACACCCAAACTCGACCTTTCGATATACGTTAAGTAGTTTATTAGATCTGATGACTTTTGATGCGACCAGTAATATGGAGCTTATTGAGCAACCTCTCCTAATGATTGCAGGAAGCGAAGCAGATACAAAATACATGACTGATGAAGCTATTGTTAAAGCTAATAATACGCAAAAAAAAGAGCTGTTTATCCTAGAAGGAGCGACACATATAGAAACATATTGGAAACCAGAGGTTGTGAAAAAAGCAGTAAAAAAACTAGTCGATTTTTACAACATAAATTTATAAAAATTAAAAAATGGTATTTATAAAAATAAAAAGACTGCTTTTATTTGCAGGGCTAACAGCCATTGGACTAACTATAACAGCCTGTATGTTTACTAAAGAGCCTAAGAAAAGCAAAACGCCTTTCGTGAAGGGAGAAAAGATAGTAAGTGCTAATTTTGTAGGAACGGTATGGTTAAATCATCTTGTAGAAACCGATACTACCCACCATGTCAATATCGGCTCTGTAACTTTTGAGCCAGGAGCAAGAACAAATTGGCATTACCATGAGGGCGGACAGATACTACTGGTAACTGATGGCAAAGGGCTATACCAAGAAAGAGGAAAACCTATAGAAGTGATTCGAGCAGGAGAAGTTGTCAAATGCCCTCCTAATATAGCGCATTGGCATGGCGCTACACAGACTGAACCAATGACACACATCGCTATAGGTACCAATACGCAAATTGGCAGTGCAGTATGGCTAGAGCCTGTAACCGATGAAGAGTTTAATGCCATGCATGATGAATAATTTTTTATATAGTGTCTGTTAAGAGTGAAATTGCCAAGATAAATCCTCTCCTAATTCAAGTAAAACTAACCTTTGACTAATTTTTAACAATTGCTCTCCAAGCAGTACTATCTTTAGTACCCTACGCATCAGAGAAAAATAAATATTAATAGAAAGACTGTGCTCCGACTGAAACAAGAGGAAGACAGCGAAACAACATAAAAAAGGAAGGAGAATGTAAAAAAGTTAAAGATCGACAAACGGACAAAAAAACAAATTTTATGAACTCGATATATCTAGATTCATATAATCTACTACCTTTGCCCGACAAAATAATTTTTATGATTAAATATTACCAAAATTCTAGTTTAGTATTCAAAACTCGCTGGATAACGGATAATGGATTGTACTTTTCGGAAAAAGAACTTGAGGAATCAGTATTGATGCGTTTTGAAGGCAACCCTAAAGAGTTTGAAAAAGATATTATTTTCATTCCGTATGCACAAATAGAGAGCTTAACACCTATTAGTGAGAATCAACAATTTTTACTTGATATTGACGTAAAAGAGCCTGAAAAGTACCAGGCTGTAGTAGCGGATTTCATATCGAATGAACAAATGGACGAAGCTGTTTTGCAAATAACACGGCAAAGTGGATTGAAAGAGCATATAGAGATAACGAAGGATAAATCGTGGGTGCGCAATCTGCTATACACTTTTGTTGCGGGGTTCTTCGGCTACTCCTTAGTCATGATGTCCAAAGAAATTGAAGCCGGAAAAGTACTGGATTTGAGTGGTAGAAGATCCGGTGTGAAGAAAATTTTAGCAACTGTTGCGGAGCAGTTGGGCGTTGTAGGATCTATTGTTTTGGCTATAGTGATAGTGGCGGTATGTGGCTACTTAACATTCAAAGCTTTTAAAACATCACACACAAAAATTTCTGTTTGGAAATAGTAAAATAACATAGTTTACTGTTACAAGCAAAATTTATGATAACATAACTTTAGGTTGACAAAAAGCCGTCCCCAATTTACATCAGGACGGCTTAAAAACTTATAAATATAATATCTATTATCTAGAGGTTTTCTACCTCTTCTATAGAAAGGCCTGTGCCCTTAGCAATATCTGCAATAGGTAGGCCCATTTTCTTAAACTCTAAAGCTATGGCAATGGCTTTTTTACGCTCACCATCGGCTTTTCCCTTTTCCATTCCAGTCTTAATTCCTTTTTCTATTCCAGTCTGGATTCCTTCCATTTTTGCCTTGTCTAATATTCTCGAGTGCCCATACTAATACTCCTTCCTATTTTGTCTTCTATTTCTGATTCAAACCTAAAAAACACATCTCATAAAATGGTTTTTTAGCTCTCCTCCTCCTATAAAACTATTATTTAGAGGAAACATACTCAAAACCTGCTGGTTATCAAAATTAACATAATATGTTAAAAAATCATAGAGCCCTTGACGTGTCTTCTTTTCCATCTTACGCTTCATCATTTCATCATAAAGATCGTGCTTGATGTCTTTAAGCTGATCGTCTGTTATGTTTTTATGCAATATAGCCAGTAACGCCGTTAATACAACTACCGAAAATGGATTGCTATTGCAGCGAAGATCGGCCTCATCCTGATCCAAGATTTTATAGCTGTTGAAATCGTACCGAATCTTGGTAGACATGAACTCACGTATATACACCTTGGGACGATAGCTCTTATTACTATCTGCAAGAATAGCGATTGCTGTAACTGGCACCTTATATCGATCGTATATCTTATAGTAGTATTGAAACATACGCTCGGCAAGATCGCCCTTTCCCTTGCTACTCTGCACCTCAATATGACATAGGATATACTGCTCACCACCATGTTTAAGGTGAACTTTAACAAGCTTGTCAACAAAGCGCACCCCAGCCCCATTGGCCTGTGGAGGGAATAACGTTTCAAATTCCTTATCTAGATAATCGAAAGGTTTGCTCAGATCAAACTCAGTATCCGCATTCGGAAACATAAACTGCAAAAAATGGGAAAAGGTCTGCTCCAATATAGATTTCCAAAGAAGATCGTCGACCCGCCTTACTCTTCTACTCATAACTGTTTATCAAATGGTTACTAGGCAAAGATAGTAAACAAATAGCTAAAAAACTAATTATTTTAGCTTTTTTTTAACCACTACTTATTCTAGTGGCAAGGCTGCACTCCAACTAAAACAAGAGGAAGACAGCGAAACAACATAAAGAAACCAAAAGAAGGTAAAAAGCAAAAGAAGCTAAAAAGTAAAAGGGGAATATGAGCGGCGGCAATGACCAACTCCCTCTCATAGGCTTGGTGCTGCCCTCGATAATGAGCAGAAGGCATAAAAAAGCCATCTGGTATTTCCAAATGGCTTCTCTATAATTATCTTTTATAAACTATTTCAATTTTTCTACCTCTTCAATCGTCAATCCAAGTATTTCAGAGATCATCTTGACCTCGAATCCATTTTTCAACATCTTAGTAGCAGATTCAATAGCTTTTTTATGCTCGCCTTCAGCCAAACCTTCAGCCAAACCTTCAGCTCGACCTTCAGCTCGACCTTCAGCCTTACCCTTGGCATGACCAGAGCGTAACGCAGAATTAAAAACGCTTTCAGCGTCCCGTCTTTGTTTTAAACTTGCCTCATATGACATTAGATCCTCCTCTTTTAATTTTCCTATCTCTCCTATAGCAAAGATACGACCAAATATCCGTTTGTCCAAAAATGAAGGCAGCTTATCCATGGTACTCAGATGCTTAAGAAGATAGAGCCATTGATCCATTATCGTCTCCAATTCCTTTGGCTGCTTATTAAAAACAGGAAGGGATACCATCTTATAACCCAGCTTGTCATAAAAAACCTCATGGGTATGTTTATCACATAAGGCTACGTCATAGAAATAGGGACGATCGGTCTCCCGGGAGAGTGCAACATTCGAGCCCCCATTCATATCGAACTCCAAAATACCAACGAAGTAAACTTCTGGCAAATGATAATCATTCCCTTTCTTCCCTTTGGCAAGCTGCTTATTAATCAACCGCGAGGTATAGAACACAGCACGGTCTTTAAAAAACTCCTGAAATAATTGTTGAAATTCGACTATAAAAATTTCACCATCACTACCTATGCAGTGTAAGTCGAAAACAACGCGACGCATATCCTCCTGATCTCCATCATGCTCTACGGTCTTATACTTTAGATCGACAATTACTTTTTCACCTTCAAACAGACTGTTAAGAAATTCGATCAATAAGATTTTATTCTCTTCTCGCCCAAAATAAAACTTTATACCAAAGTCGGTTCGTGGATCGACGTATTTACCAAGGTGTTTTTTTGATGTAGCCATATCGTTTATAATTGATTATTAAACAAATATACAAAAAAACCAATTAAAACTAAAATAATTAGCACGCAAGTCCACAAAGCTGCTATAAGACCGAAGCTGGCAAGGCTGTGCTCCGACTGAAACAAGAGGAAGACAGCGAAACAACATAAAGAAACCAAAAGAAGCTAAAAAGTAAAAAGGAATATGAGCGGTGGCAACGGCGAAGGCCCTATCATAGGCTTGGTGCTACCCTCGATAAAGAGCAGTGGGCATAAAAAAACCACTTTTACAAGTGGCTTTTATATATAACGTATGCGCAAACTTATTTCTTGACGTAAAGTGCTTATTTTTTACGTCTTAGTTTCTCGGTATAGCCAAATGTTGCTTTTTTCTCTTCATACATATCAATGATGGTCTGTTTAAGCACCAATTCATCTTTAGTAAGTTCATAGGTACCTGTAGTATGATAGCCACCCTGATTTTCGTCTTCCCCGTCCTCAACGAGTTTTAAATTAATAATTGGCATAAGGGCTGCACTACACTGGCAATAGCCGCTAGAAAGCATGTTGCATTTGTTCAGACAACTCTAGGTAGCAATAAAAAAAAAAGAAAGCTCTTACATAAATAGTAAGGGCTTTCTCCTAAAATTGTTTTCATTCAAATAACAGATAAATATAAACATTTTTTTTTAAACATTTAACTTATTTCTTAAAAGACGAATGTTTTATTCACACCTGCCACACTACTTATCAGGAGCAGACGGGCTCTTGAAAATTCCATTATCGGCCAGTATTACAGGATCTGCATTACTGATGCCATTTAAATCGGCATTAAGCCACTCAAGGGTACCATTAGCTGCGTTCAAAGCCATTAATCCCACTGATTCGCCTTGCCCTAACAAATTATTCCCATATGCATACAAATGGCCATTAGCATAAGTAGCTGAAGCATCTAGGCCAATATTATCGTTTTGCCATACCTTAGCGCCATCTTCTAACCGAACCAAATAAGGCCTACCATCAGCGTTGACGGTGCTTCCCTCTTCGTAAACGCCTAAGACATACCTATTGTCGATAACAGTTGGCGTATAGTACCATACCATATCCCCTCCGCTATCTACCTCCCAAAGCACCTGCCCGTTATTAATATCTAGGCAAAAAAGCTTCCCACCCATACCTACAGTACGGCTACCGTGCAAAAGCACTTTACCTCCCGCAACAGTAGGAGTTCCGGCGCCCAGGCTCGCATCAGGCATAGCTAAACGCCACAGCTCCTTACCACTGGAAAGCTCCAGCGCGACCAGGTCATTCATGGGCACAAGCAGTTTGCCTCCTGAAATTTTAACCCTACCCGTTACTGCTGTTTCTGCAGGAAGGCTAAATGTCTGTATAGACTTGCCAGTCGCTTTATCCAATAGATGCACCTTATTTCTTTCGTCGCCCCAAAAAACCGTACTGCTGGAGCCTACGATCACATATTGATCCTGCACGCTCAGATAGGTAGGGTAAAAGCTGTTGCGCGTGCCGTCAAAATCAGGATCTAAGGTACGCGACCATAATGGAGTGCCGTCTGCTTTAAGAGCTACAGCTATTCCAGAATGCCCTATGGTATAGCAAATGCCATCTTTCACAGCTGTTTGCACCTCACTCGCAGTTATAGATTCTTCCTTAAAAAAAGTCTTACGCCATAAAAGCTGTTTGCTCGACAAGTTAATTGAATTAATGGTGTTGCTCTCATCTCCGGTATAAACAGCCGTGCCGTCCGAATCCAGCCCCGACACATCGTTTTGCTTACCGAAATCAAATAGCATATCCGCCTTACCATCAGTAGCATTTACACGATAGACTTTCCCGTTACTACTCGTGAGGATTGACTTATTGGTGCCCAGATTATCAAATGTCGGGGTGTTGCCTGCACCTGAGGAGTCGTCTTTGCTACAGGATATTAACATAACATAAAATGCAAAGAGACAAGGCTTGAAGAGATTGTTTTTCATCTATGTATAATTATTCGTGTTTTATTTTTTTATATACCAAAAAAGATGCATAAATAACTAGTAATCATATAATGAGCATTTAAATACATCCGTATTTATAGAATTTACCACATGCATACTTCATAAATAATTTGCCTATAGAACAATAAACCAGCGGCAAGTGTTTGGGCTAAATCTTTATTTTAAAATAAAAAACCTGTGGCAAACTAAAAAAAGGAAAGAGATTAACATTTACTAATGTTAAAAAACACAGTTAATAACGGAATAACTGACAATATATACTTGTAAAAAACCGTGTAGCCCAGTTATAGACTACACGGTTGATATTTTATATTTTTAAGAAATTTACTGCTTGTCACGCTCCGCCTGCAGAAGCGCCTTTAACTCTTTGACAAGCTGTGGATGTTTACCGGCAAGATTTACTTTCTCGCCAATATCGGCGCTCAGATCGTAAAGCTGATCTTCCGGATTATTTCCATACTCCGTATCGGTCAGTTTACTGTAAGCAGCTCCATTGCTCGGTGCTATATATTTCCAGTTGCCTTTCACAATAGCCAGCGTTCCGGCATGCTCGACCATAATCGCTCTTCCCTGAGAAGTATTGCCTTGAAGTGCTTCATAAAGTGGCTCGCTATCAATAGCCGACGCAGGAACTTTCTGTCCTAGCATAGTAGAGAAAGAAGCCAACAGATCTATCTGCCCCAATAACGCATCAGAAACAGCATTCTGCTGTATACCCTTTCCACTTACAATAAAAGGTACACGTGTGCCACCCTCGAAAATGCTGTACTTACCTCCTCTTAAAGGCCCTGCGGGGTTGTGCCCGTTACGCTGTGTTACCGCCCCGTCAACATAGCCATCATCCAGAACGGGACCATTATCGCTTGAAAAAACGATAATCGTATTCTCTGTTAGCCCTAGATAATCCAATTCGCGCATCACTTCGCCTACTGTCCAATCTAATTGTAAAATAGCATCACCGCGGTAGCCTAAATCGCTCTTTCCCTTAAAATAAGTTGCCGGCATACGTGGAACATGCGGCTCGGTTAAGGCGAAAAACAGAAAAAAAGGGTTGCTTTTATTGTCACGGATAAACCCCTGAGCGACATCTAAAAAGGTGGTAGAGACTTCCTCATCGACCCAACGGGCCTGATGCCCACCAGTCATATAACCGATGCGACCTATCCCGTTGACAATGGTATTGTCGTGCCCATGGTTAGGTGAAGCCGGCATTTTCAATAATTCTGGGTTTTCTTTACCGGTAGGATCATTTCCTATCTTTGTTTTATAATTCACTTCGATAGGATCGTTCGGGTCTAAACCTACGACTCGCTGATTTTCCATGAAAACGGTAGGCACACGATCAGCTGTGGCCGGGAAAATAAAAGAATAATCGAACCCTACCTGATTGGGCCCAGGCGCAACAACATCGTTCCAGTTTTTCTCGACCTGAGTCCCCAGACCCAAATGCCATTTGCCAACAACTGCCGTGCGATAGCCTGCATCTTTAAATACTGTAGCCAATGTAGGCTTATCAGTAGGCACAATAAGTTTAGCGTCGCCAGGCAACACGCCTGTGCCGGATTGTCGCCAAGGGTAAACACCCGTCATCAAAGCAAAACGAGAAGGCGTACACGTAGCGGAAGAACTATGCGCATTGGTAAAACGCACACCACTTGCCGCTAGCCTATCCAAATTTGGGGTGTGTATTTTATCGGCACCATAGCTGCCTAAATCACCATAGCCTAAATCATCAGCATAAATCAAAATTACATTGGGCTTGGCTGGTGCGTTCTGTGCCCAAAGTTTACCTGTGGATAAACCTGACAACAGGCAGCCCATGACCAAGAGATTGATTACTTTTTTCTTCATCTATAAATTTATTGTTTTGTTATTCAATTGAGTACATCAGTTGTACTGTGTTTTCATTGCATTATTTGTTGTAAGTTTTCTCTCTTTCTTGACGTAAAATCGTTTCTAATTCTTGCACTACCTCTGGATGCTTTTCAGCAATATTGTGTTGTTCACCCAAATCTACACTCAAATCATAAAGTTGAGCTGTGGCTAAATTACCTAATTCAGTATCTGTAAACGAGCTTTTAGCAGGTCCTTTACTTGGCGCGATATATTTCCACTTGCCTTTTAGCACCGATAAGGTTCCTGCATGCTCGATCAAATGATCTCTACCTGTCACACTTTGCCCCAATAAAGCGCTCATTAGCGGCTCGCTATCAACTGCTTCTTGAGGGACAGATAGCCCTAGCATCTGAGCCATAGAGGCCAACAGATCCATTTGTCCGATAAGTGCATGCGACACTTTGCCCTGCTCAGCCCCTGGCCCACGCACTATAAAAGGAACCCTTGTTCCGCCTTCAAAAACACTATATTTGCCCCCACGCAAACTCCCCGAAGGCGTATGCCCGTTTAACATGGCAACTGACCCGTCTTCATAATCGTCGATCAAGACAGCTCCATTATCACTAGAGAAGATAACAATCGTATGCTCGTCAATACCTAAATACCGCAGCTCACGCATGATTTCGCCAACAGTCCAATCCAGCTGTAAGATAGCATCACCACGAGGGCCTAAACCGCTTTTCCCTTTAAAAAAAGTGGCAGGAACACGAGGCGCATGCGGATCGTTAAGCGAAAAAAACAAAAAGAAAGGACTCTCCGCATTTTCACGTATAAATTTTTTACTTACATGCAGAAAAGTTGGTGTAATTTCCTCATCTACCCAACGTGCTTGATGCCCCCCTTTCATAAACCCGATACGGCCTAAACCATTAACTATCGTATTCTTATGACCAAAATTGGCGTGTATTTTCAACAATTCAGGGTTCTCTGCGGCCGTAGGGTCATTGCCAATTTTCTCTTTGTAGTTTACCTCCAACGGATCGGCAGGATCCAGACCTATAACTCGTTGATTTTCTAGAAATACGGTCGGTGTCCTATCATTTGTAGCCGGAAAGATAAACGAAAAATCGAACCCAACATCATTAGGCCCCAGCTTTATACGTTCGTTCCAGTTTTTTTCGCCGTCGCCGCCCAATCCTAAATGCCACTTGCCGACGACTGCCGTCTTATAACCTGACTGCTGAAATACTTTAGGTAGGGTGGTTTTATCTGTAGGGATAATAAGCTTTGCATCCCCGGGTAATATGCCCGTCCCCTCTTGTCGCCAGGGATATACCCCAGTAAGTAAAGAAAAACGTGAGGGCGTACACGTAGCGGACGAACTATGCGCATTGGTGAAACGAACACCCTGCGCGGCAAGCGCATCAATATGCGGGGTGCTCAACTTCGTAGCGCCATAGCTGCTGACGTCGCCGTAACCCAAGTCATCTGCATAAATCAAGATGACATTGGGCTTATTTTGTTGGCCTTGTGCTTTGACTGTTTTTAGAGTTAAAGTAAGCAGCACACAAACACATAACACCTCAAAAAGCATAGGTCTTTTACATCTCATATCTATTTCGTCTTTGACCAAATTTATGCTGCAGGCATTATCACATAGTGAGTAGCCTGCAACATAAGATTATACATAACTATTTAAGCTTCGGATTAACGTTAACCTCGCTCTGTGGCACAGGCCAATAGCGATCCTGTCCTTTCCTGAACTTTTTGCTCGTGACATACCACCTGCTGTACTGATCTTTGACACCGCTAGGGTTCACCCGTAAATTATTGGCATCGGGAAATGGCGCTCCATAAAACTCGCCTTGCAGCACATCGTGAGCAATGTCCCAACGCAACAAATCCCAATAGCGGATACCCTCGAGCGCCAACTCAACGCGACGCTCATTGCGCAGGATTGGCCGAAGGGTTGCTGCATCGGTCACCTGTATGGCAGGCATGTTGACGGACGCTCTAGCCCTTACTTTATTGATGGTAGCATCTAATAGTGCCTGATCGATAGCATCGCCATTTTCCAACTTGGCCTCTAAATAGCTAAGCAAAACTTCCGCATAACGTATAACAGGCAGATCTATGCCTGAGTTTTGTAGATCGCCGGTGAATTTTTCATTGTTAAATTTACGCAGCCCATATCCTGTACGGGTCGCTTGCTTGGTTGTTGTTAGCTGATCTTTAGAAGAAGTTAAGTCCGGGTGGCTCTGATACTCGAAGTCTTTAAACTTATCGCCATTGGTAATAATGGTATAACTTAAACGAGGATCGCGGCCTTTTGTTAAGTCGGTTGCGTCATAACGCATATCCTCATAGCTAAACATCGTTCCGTCGTTAAACCCATAAGCCTCGACCAGACTACCCAACGGATTGTGCAGGTGCCACCCACCGGCTGTTGCCGGATATTGATGCTGTAACATAGCGTTACTCGCTAAATCGGTTAAATATTGTGTTGCAAATAATATTTCGTTGCTAGTCTCGTTTGTTCCATCGAATAAGCTGCTATAATTAGCATCAATGCTGTTCTCGTTGGCGCTTATAATAGACTGATAGCTGTTAATTGCACCGCGATAGTCTTTTTCTGACAATTGCAGACGTCCTAAAAAAGCCCACACCCCCTGCTTTGTAATGCGCCCACGCTCTTGCGTAGTAAGATTTGCGTGGCTCGGCAATGCTTCAATTGCTTCAGTAAATTCTTTATGAACGAAAGCAACAATTTCTTCCTTACTCGCCTTATCAACATTATTGGCTTCATGTAGCGTTAAAACTTTTGTTACTAACGGCACAGAACCAAAGTGCTGCGATAAGTAGTAGTATTGAGCAGCTCGAATAAAACGGGCCTCAGCTACATAACGATTACGCGTTGCTTCATCAAGAGGAGCTTTACTGATGTTTTCTAAAAAGAAATTGGCTCTCGCAATACGCTTATAGGAGTTGCGCCAAAAGTTTCTCAAAACACCAACACTGGAGGTCAATGTGCCGTCGGAAAGTTTTGTCAGATCGGCGTTATCGCCTCTTCGATCATAAGCATTATCGGAGGCAAACTCCAGATACAAAAGCCCGTAATAAGACCACCAGTCAGAAAGCGTGTACTCGGCGCCATTATTCATTTGTATTTCCCCGCGGTACAGGCCGGTAATCGCTAGCAAAGCATCGTTTTCACTTTTCCAAAATGATTCGTTTGCAAACTGATCTAAAGGGTTTGTTTCTAACTGGTCTTGGCAGCTAACAAAGAGTAGGCTAATCCCCAACAAACCAGCGTATATATTTTTATATTTAAAATTTAAGTTCAACATATTCTGCGATGAATTAAGTAGTTAGAAATTAAGGTTAACACCAAAAGTAAACGTGCGCATGATTGGATAATAACCACCTCCGGAGTTGATCTCTGGATCCCATCCTTGACGATAAGAATGTTTGGTAAATAAATTCTCCGCACTGGCGTGTATTCTTAAGCCATCTATTTTCCAGTTATTTGTTAATGTTTTAGGTAAGGTATAACCCACCTGAATATTTTTTAAGCGTAGGTAAGAAGCATTTAGCAACCAAAAATCAGAGCTTAACGTATTAGGCGTACCTGAACTAGGGATTTGCTCCATCCGTGGGTGTAAGGCATTTCGATCGGGGTTAGCTGTTGTCCAGCGTCCTTCGTACTGCCATCTCTGGATATTACCTAAATTATGCAGCGCTGTGCCGGCAAAACCATTGAGCTGCCCTGTCACACCGGAGACACCCTGTAGCAAAGCGCTAAAATCGATGTTTTTATAGCTTACATTTAAGTTCAGACCATAGGTATGTTTCGGAATTTGAGAGCCCAAAACAGTGCGGTCATACACGGGGTCGACCTTGCCGTCCGGCACACCGTCAGGGCCGCTGATATCTAAGTAGCGAATATCGCCGGGTTTAGCATTCGGGTTTATCGCATTCATATTAGCCCAAGAGCTAACATCTGCCTCATCAACAAATAAACCATCTGTTTTATACCCATAATACATTTGTATAGGATAGCCAATAAATAAAGTAGAGCCATTGCCTACTAAACCGTTGGGCTGCGTGACATTACCAACGCCCAAATCAATCACTTCGTTACTAACTGTGGAGTAATTGACTGTTGCACCATAAGACCAGTCGTTCACCCTCTTGTTGTACCCTAGCATAAACTCCCATCCTTTGTTTTTTAATTTTCCGGAGTTTTGCAGGCCAACGTCAAAGCCCAATACGTCAGACACACTACCTCCCGGGCTAACTAAAATATCATAAGTATAGCGGTCGTAATAGGTGGCGCTAAAGGTTAATGCACGGTTTAAGAAGCTTCCTTCTAGGCCGACATCTGCTGTGCGGGTGGACTCCCATTTCAAATTGGGGTCAACAATTGCTTTCTGCGCAACCCCCGGGCTGATAGCCCCTCCAAATGGGTAATTATAACCACTATTTAAAATACTTTGGTAAGGATAGTTGCCAATATTTTGATTACCCAAGACACCAAAAGACCCTTTAAGCTTTAGTTCGTTAAGCCATTGGAATCTGCCCTTAAGGAACTCTTCTTCGGTGAGCAACCAGCCTGCCGCAACAGAAGGGAAAACGGCATATTTTTTACTAGTCGGGAAGCGGGAGGAACCGTCGTAGCGGACAACCCCTTCCAGCAGGTAGCGACGATTAAAATTATACTGTAAGCGGGCAAAAAGAGATTCTAAGCCCCATTCCGAAGCATACCCTGAATTTTGCTGGCCCTCGGGCGAGCCGACATTCAGTTCTGTTAAGGAGTTTGTTGGAAAGTTTTGACGGAAAGCCGTTAAGTATTCGTTATAGCCTTCTTCATAAGAGTATCCTCCTAAAACTTTAATGTCGTGTTTGCCAAAGCTCTTGTTGTACTCGGCTAATGCCTGGAATGTTTTATAATCGTTATAAGGGTTGTTTTGATTTAACGTAGCCGGGCCTAAATTAATTCTATCGTTCAGTCTTTGCGTTGCTAAGAACCGCTTTGAGCGATTAGACTCTTGCGTATAGCCTCCTATGGCAGACAAAGTTAAACCTGATAAGACAGTCCAGTCTAACCGGATATTACCCCCCATATTAGAGTAGCGGTCTTTAAAAAATGAATCGCTTTCTAAAAATGATATCGGCGTTCCCTTTTGGTTATTTCCGGTGCCCCAATCGCCATTGGCTAATTGAATAGGATAAATTGCCGGAAAACGAACAACATTAGAAATCATACCGATCATATCGTTAAAGTCTAAAGTTGCCGGTGGCGCCGGCTGCTTATCAAGCGTTTGAATAGCGGACAATCTAGTAGTTAATTTTAGGTTCTCTCGAATATTTGTGACGAGGTTTAGACGTGTATTATAGCGGTCGTAGCTGTTTTTCTTTACAATTCCTTGCTGATTTAAATAACCCAACGAAAAACTATACTGCATACGCTCGGTATTATTTGAAAGGTTAAAGTTATGGCCAGTTTGCATGGCGCTGCCTTTGAAGAATCCGCCCAAGAAATCACTGTTGGGATAGTTGTCGGGGTCGGAGCCGTCCTTAAACTTCTGGATCTCCTCATCCGAATAACCGCCTCCACCGCCCGTGGTTTCGTTCATTGCTGTAGCATACTCCCAAGAGTTGACAAACTCGGGATAGGCTGTTGGCTTTTGTATACCGGTATAGCCCGAGTAGCCGATGCTAAGCTTATCTTTCGTGGCTCCGGTTTTAGTAGTGACTAAAATAACACCATTGGCTGCACGCGCTCCATAAATAGCTGCTGAAGAAGCGTCTTTTAATACAGAAATAGAAGCCACATCATTGGGGTCAATATCATTAAAAGAGTTTGTCGGGATGCCGTCCACCAAGATCAACGCTCCTGTACCGGCACCAAAAGAGCCCACACCCCTAATCTGTATGTTGCCCCCAGAGGCACCAGGCTGGCCCGAACGCTGGATAACCGTGACACCCGGCATCTGACCGGCTAGTGCTTGAGAAAGCTGGGGAACACTACGCTTGGCGATAGCATCGCCTTTGACTTCGGAGACCGAACCGATCATTTCTGATTTTTTTTGTACACCATAGCCTACAACAACCACTTCGTCCATAGCTTCGACCATAGACACCAACACAATATCAGGAACCAAATAGTCTTGATAAGCAACCGTGACCGACTGATAGCCCAAGCTCTGCACAGATAGTTGCCCAGATGCTGGAACATTATCAAAAGAAAAAACACCTAGCTCGTTGGTGGCTGTGCTTCTCGAAGAACCTACCAAAGAAACCGTAGCGCCAACTACAGGCTGCCCGTCAACGCCAATGACAGCGCCTTTTAAACCTGTTTGTACATTTCGATCTGAATTATTAAGCGACGATCTACTCATGGAGCCCTTCTTTAAAAGCACAGTATTCCCTTTTGTCGTATACGTTAAGCCTTGATCGTGAAGAAGTGCTTCTAGAGCTTCGGACCAATGCATATTATCGACAGTAAGGTTGACCTTCTTGTACTCATTGATAACAGAAGAGTTATAAATAAAATCTTTACCTGTTTGTTTTCGAATTTCTCCTAGTACCATTTTAAAAGATGTACGGTGCACATCGATTGAAACATTTTGTCCATAACTATTGGCAGCAACCTGCACAGAAGCAATGGTTAGGAATATCATAACCAGTTTCATATATACCACAATTTTTACGGTCTCTTTATTAAAAAAGCGCCGCAATGCGTTATTTTTTTTATACATTTAGATAGATAAATTGATTGATAAAATTTGATTGTTTATTGGTCATATCGCTAGCGGGGATGTTGCCGCATTCCCGCTTCTTCTTTTATATTAGTAGTTATCGATTCATAACATACACTCCTCCCTGTTTGATGTTAAACTTAATATCCGAAACTTCCTCCAAATGGTTCAAGAGCTCCTTTAAACTATCACTTTTCTTGAAAGTTCCTGAAAAACGAGCTGTACCTTTATAAGCGATATCTACAGAATGTATGTCGTACCAATCGTCGATACGCGCCATTAACTCTTTAATGTCAAGATTATTAAAAACAAAGTATCCCTGCTGCCACATGCGTGCTAAGCTAGTATCTACTTCTAGCACCATCGGCTTGTCCATGTTACCGTAAGATTGTTCGCCTACTTTTAGCAAGGCTTCTCCTGCCTGATTGGACACTTTTACTTTACCTTCAACCAATGTGGTTCTTTCGACCTCATCCGCGTAGGCATAGACATTAAAGTGTGTACCTAATACCTCCGTACGGTTGTATTTACCTTGTACGCGAAAATGTTTATCTGGTTGTGGAAACACTTCAAAATAAGCTTCTCCATTTAAAGCAAGATCCCTATTTTGTTTATTAAAATCTAAAGGGATAGTGACTTCCGTTCGGCTATTTAAGCATGCTTTTGTGCCATCTGGCAATAATAAAGTGTGTATTTGCCCTTTATCTGTGCGCAACACCAAAGCGACAGCCTCTTGTTGCAAAGGGCCAAATGATGATAATTTCAGTTTCGTTGTTTGACTATCGCTCTGCTCTACATAGGCCGTATACTCGGTATGGCTTAGAGGGCGAAGGGCTCCGCTCGACATTTGAACCTGAAGACTAAGTGCGCCATCTTGATGCAAAGATACGTCGTCAGTCTTATTCGATAAAGAAGGAGACAAATCATCCTTACGCAAAGCAAATTGATATATTAATAGTGCAGCAGAGAAAAAAGCCAATAAAAAACCTGCAAAACGCAGATAGCTTTGACGCTTACGCTGCGTTGGCAACTTTTGCTGCGCAACCACAGCCTGCCACACCTTACGACTTTGCATGTCGGAAAACTCGACAGGCCTGCCACTACGCCCGACATAACGATCGAAAATCTTTAACACATCTTCTGAGGGTTCGTCATTCAGTAAATTGATCAGCTGCTCTTCGCCGGCAGCATCAAGCTTATCTTCAAAATATAGCGCAATTAAGCTTTCTATCTCTTCTTTTTGCATTATTTATAATTGTTCCTTACTGTAAGAACAAGATTCGAAGGCAAGAAGGACTAGTCGTTGAAAAAAAAAGTAAATAAAAATAAAATAAGAGATAATGAAGCGTTTGGTTTTTGATTTTCTAGATGGTTTTTAATGGTTTTAAGAGCCTGTACCACGTGATTTTTAACGGTATTTGTAGAAATAGACAATTGCTCGGCTATTTCTTTGTGCGAAAAACCGTCCAGACGGCTAAGCCGCAAAATCAAGCGCTGCCGCTCAGGAAGTAAGTCTAAGATAGCTTCAAAAGATTCATGAAACTCTTTTATCGTTAGAAAATGATCCGAATCATGGTGTACATATTCGTCTTCCTGCTGTATAGTTCTGAATAGTTTTTGCTCCCGTTTAACCTGCTTTAGTTTATTAAAGCTCAAATTCCTGCAGATGACATACAGATAAGTATTCAGGCTCGTATTGACATCGATAACCTCACGATTGTCCCAGAGTTTTAAAAAACTGTCCTGAACCACCTCTTCTGCATACTTTTCAATTTTCAAGATATAAAAAGCAACCCGATAGACATCGGCACTGTAAATGTCGTAAAGTCTACGGAAAGCCAGTTGATTTCCTTTAGAAAACTGAATTAATATAGCCCTTAAATTATTCAAAGATTAAAAATATATTAAGTTGGTAGCACAAAACATACAAACCTACTTATTTTATTTATTTAACGTCTTGTTCTTCGTAAACCAATCGTAAAAATGCACTACAGAATCTACTTAAAGCAATAACTCATTGTGTAAAAAATAAAAAGTTAATAAAATACTAAGGGGTGCGCAACCATACTACCACTGACCTGATTTTGCAACTATTTTTCCACTTATCTCTTTAACTTTACATAGAGACACGCATCCCACATACAGCCAAACAGGGTTTTGCTCGGACTCTGATATCAACAACTGATATATGCAAGAACAACTAAAAACCCAAATCTTTCATTAACCAAAGCTGTTTTGTGAAAGATTTTACTAAATTCACCTCGATATATAAAATTCAACATAAACATAAATGAACATTATAAAGAAAATCAGCCTAATCGGTATTCTTGCCGCAACCAGCCTTTCAACAAAAGCTCAAGAAGCCTCTCTCCCTTATGAAGGGGTGGCCGGGTGGGAAGAAACAAAAGACAAACGCATGGAGTGGTTCAGAGAAGCTCGATTTGGCATGTTTATACACTGGGGCTTGTATAGTGCAGCAGCAGGCAGTTGGGACGGCAAACAATACCCCCAACATTATGCGGAATGGATACAAGCATGGGCCAAAGTACCCAGCAAGCCATATGCAGAGGTTTTAAAGCCAAAGTTTACCGCTTCAAAATTTAATGCCGACGAATGGGCTAAGTTGGCTGATGATGCTGGTATGAAATATATGATTATTACATCCCGCCACCATGAAGGATTTTCAATTTTTAATAGCAAGCAGCCTTTTGCACTAAACAATGACATCACAGGCGGGACGAACATCTCTCCGGACGGCAGAGACCTATACGGAGAAATAATAACTGCCTTTCATAAAAAAGGGCTTAAAGCAGGCGCTTACTACTCGCTGTTAGACTGGCAGCACCCTGATTCGTACGAAGGAGTAAGCTACCTCAACTCAAACCCGACGGGGTACCAGCCAAATCATGAAAGCTATAAGAACTTTTTGTACGAGCAGGTTAAAGAACTGGCAACCAATTATGATGCTTTAGATGTTTTGTGGCTAGACTTTAGCAGCAAAAAACATCAAGGAGAGAGCTGGGGAACAAAGCGGATTCTGAAGGATCTCATCAAATGGCAGCCCAATATACTCGTTAATAATAGATTTTGGGACGGACTGGAAAATAAAAACGGAGATATAGGAACACCAGAAAAGTATATTCCACCAACTGGTCTGCCAGGAATGGACTGGGAAGTGAGCCACACGATGAACGAAAGTTACGGTTACAGTGCCCATGATAAGAATTGGAAGTCTTTTGATAAAACAATGCGACTTTTTATAGAAACAGTAAGTAAAGGTGGTAACTTTTTACTGAACGTAGGGCCCGACGCAGAAGGCGCAATACCAGACGAAGCAAAAAAACTACTGAAAGATATTGGTACATGGATGAGCGTTAATTCGGAAGCGATATACGGCACAACAGCCAGTCCGTTTCAAACAGTAGACTGGGGCTATTCGACACAAAAGAAAGGAAAACTGTATTTTCATGTATTTGACATACCCGCTGACGGCAACATAACAGTACCTTTATCAAGCGCTATTAAACAGGCTCATATCCTAGGAGCCCCTAAACAGAAGCTACAAATAGACAGTGATTTGGCGGGAAAGATAATTCAGCTACCAGAGGGATTTGGCGGACAAATGCCTTTGGTAATCGTTGCGGATATTGAAGGTGAGCCACAAGTTATACAAAGCCAAGTGCAGAGCCAGAAAGACGGACGCATTGTGCTAACAGCAAACAATGCGCAGCTAGTAGGCAACAACGGGATAAAACTGATTGGCGCAACCACACATAACCCTAACAGGCCCAACGCAGTAGGCTCATGGACAAACAAGAACGATCATGTAATATGGGATATCAAGATTCAAAGACCAGGGCAATATGAAGTAATACTAAATTACCTCCCTAATGAAAAACATACAGGAACGATAACTATTAAAATGGGATCGCAGACACTAAATCAAGTTTTTTCAACCGAAACAGGAAATAGTTTTACAGACAAAAAAGTGGGGTATTTTGAAGTCACGCAACAGGATATAGGTGACGCTGCGCTACAGATACAATTGCATGCTGACAACATTCAGGGTGAAGCACTCCCAGAAATCAGCTCAATAACACTAATCCCTGTGAGTAAGTAACCTATTATAAAAACAGATTAAACCAGGAGCCCGGCATGCATATGTCGGGCTTTTTTTGTTTATCTAGATTTGAAGGGAGACTGTTTAAAGCTTTACAAAAAGATATTATAATATTTAAATAAAAGATAAATATTAGCTTTTAATAAAAAAACAGACGTAATTCTTTGATTTATCACACAATACCTCTTCAGTAAACAACTAATACATACTCAAAAGCAAGCCAGAACTACATAAAGGAACGAGAGCTACAAGTAAAAACAGAGAAAAAATCAAACTCACACATTACAAAAAGAGAGTTGAGTGTTTTTGAGTAGAAAAAAACACCTGCACACACACAGTCAGGAATAGTACTTGTTTAAATTTCCCTGTCTGGAATTGAATATAATGAAAACAATTATTAATGAGAATATTAACAAATTTCACAGATACACAACGAGCATTGAAAGAGAGATAATGCTATTCGTATGGAAGAATACATCCTCGACTCCTAAAAATTCAGTAAAAAATAATTGAAAATGAATACAAAAAAAACAAGAATAAAATATCAGCCTCCCTCTTTAAAAAAAACGGAAATAGAATTGGAGTATAGCATAGCAGCTTCATCAACAACTGTTAGTCCAGGAGGAGGGGGAAGTAACAACCATCAGCCTTGGATAACAGAAGAAGAGGTGGAAACCATTGAGAAAGACTGGATTTTTGAAGACTAATTCATCGAGTATGAACAAGATAAATACAATTGTTAAAAAAACGGGATTTAGATTGCGAATTTCTTTTATTATAAGCATACTAGGGGCTATTACTTTCTTATCCTGCTCCAAAGAGGATAAGAAAGTAATACTACCGGACGGATCGACCAAAATAAGCGTAAGCATTGGTAGCATAACTAGTGAAGATGTGACGACACCTAAGGGCAAAAGCATGTCAGCTAGTACTTTCATGAAGACTGGAGAAACGATCTTAAAAAAAGAAGTGGTTAAACGAGGAGAGGATATAGAAATAGATATCACAACAGCAATAGGAAAAGATCTTTCATTTGGCGAAAACACACCTTATAGGGCAATAAATAGGGCAAATAGACCTGCTATTGCAAAACAAATGAGCAGATCGGGTATTGCGCCTTTAGCTGCGGACATACCAATGGAGGTGGGCGTGAAATATTGGCTGGTGCTCTATAACAAAGCAAGCCAACAGTTTGAACACTCTTTACAAGCTACATCGGGGACTAAAGTTGAATTGGACGTGGTAAAAAACCAGGAGTACGAATGGTATGCGTACTCCTATGATAGTGAAGACAATATTCCCCCTTTAAATGCCAATAACCCAGAAATTGAAACGAAAATTGACAAACCGTTTTTATACGCCAGAGGTACAATAACGGCTACTGAAACGGGAAGTACACCGCTAGTGATTGTTTTCAAACACCAACTGCAACAGGTAAAAATACGCATAGACACACGCGGTGTGTTTGGTAATATTACGTCGTTATTAGCAAAATTTGCCCAAAACACCAACATAAAGACCACTGCCTTCAATATTAAAACCGGTAATATGACGGGCTCCCTTAATACGGCGCCAATAAGTAATTTAATATTTACAAATGTAGAATCAGACTCTGACCGTCAGCTGGAAGCCCGCTACTATACAGCTGAGCTTTCTAACCGGACTTATACCATTGATGTTGACCAACTAGCGGTGATATTACCAAACGGCGCCTCCGAAAGCTTACCAGTACAGGACCTGAGCGTTCAGGAGAGAACATTTTCATTTACTACGGGTGGTAAAGGGAAAGTACATTATGTCAAAGTCGAAGTCTATAAAGTAATACCTACAAAAAAAATATTGCACATTGAGGGGAACTCTGTTTATAGCTATGCGGCCTCTAACCCAGCGAAAGCCTCGGGCGCATTTTTAAGGGATGTTAGAAATTTCAGTTCTGTAAGCCCCTATGTACGCGTAAGAGGATTTGAACATGATGTACAAACATCAGGAGCAAATAAATTAAGAAATGCCCTAG
The DNA here is from genome assembly GCF_026711005.1 of Sphingobacterium sp. UT-1RO-CII-1. Taxonomy (GTDB): domain Bacteria; phylum Bacteroidota; class Bacteroidia; order Sphingobacteriales; family Sphingobacteriaceae; genus Sphingobacterium. The sequence continues at coordinate 726,636 of NZ_JAPPVJ010000001.1, forward strand.
CCAATCCGGCAACTTGGCCGGACATCATTATAGCAGGAATGTTTTCTGGCTTTACGCAAGCTGACTATGACATCTTAGAGTTATATGTAAGAAGAGGAGGCGTTGTGTTTTTAATGATAGAAAACGCAAACCTGGGCCGCCCAGAAGTATTCTTCCAAAGAATATTTAACTCACAAGCAGTGACCATGAAGCTTTATGATATAAGTGGTTCTATTTACAAGTTAAACAACGTGGACTCGGATGTTTTAGGATGGCCATTTGACGATACACGCGGAAAATATTGGGGACAGGATGGTTCGTCAACCTTTTATATTGAGAATATACCTGCAGGTGAAAAAGAGAATATTTTTATTTATAGCGAATCTTCCGTAAATAGGAACAACCAACAGCCAGGAAGCGTGTCGATGTTCCGCCATAAAACGTTTAATTTGTTTTATGTTGGCGACACGGGGTTTTTATCAAATGAAAAACAATGGGGGCAGTATACTAGCTATACAATTGAGCCTTATGCAACCAATGAACAGAACTTTCCAGTTCCGCATACGGCATATGGACGCGCAGCCCAATCAAACTCGCCAGAAGCAGGCACTCCTGATCGAGGATGGCACGTGCACAACTCGGCCATATTCGGCAATGTGTTTGCCTATTTAATTGCACAGGCACATTATATGGAGCTCGATAGGTCACCCATTCAATAGTAAGATTACAACTATATAAAACATGAAAACAGCGAAACTGATATCAGCTTCGCTGTTTTCATGTTTTATTAGTATGTACAGAAAAATGATAATAATATAAATACTGCTTTGAAGCGAAACGCAAAGCCTTAAACAAGAAAGTTATTAGGATAATAAGTGAACTTTTCTTATTATTATTTTACTAACCATATAGCAATAAAAGACACCTAAAAAACCATAAAATAACTTGACAAAATAAATATAGACCCATACAAAAGATAAGACACCTAAAAAAAACAAAAATTGGACATGAGTAAAACATATGTAAATATGAAAAGAAAAGCATCTAGGATGCTCCGTTTTTTGACGATAGTAGCAACAACTATTATCGTATTTTCTGCCTGCTCTAAAGAAAAAAATGATGCAGAAAGCTACAAAGACTCTGTAACATTAACAATCAGTGTAGCAGGCATGCAAGCCATAGAACCCACAGGGAGGCTTGACAAAGTAAAAAACATGTCTACTGCGCTGCATACTGCTAAAAACAACAACACGCCCCACCGCAAATTACTAAAGAAAGGCGATGTAGAAATGAGTTTTTCTGCAATAGAAGAATATGACCTGTCTCTTGGTAAAAGCAGCTCATCAATATCTTTAAGTAGAGTAAAACAAGCCAGTGTATATAAAATGGCAAGCAACACGTCTCTCCCCCGTTTTGCTGCAGCCGATCCGATTCCGATGAAAACGGGGGTAAAATATCGCTTTGTGCTCCGCAACCAATCGACCCAGGCTTTCGAACAAGATGTGCAAGCAATATCAGGAACAGAGCTACAACTGGATATTGTAAAAGACCAGAACTACGATTGGTATGCCTATTCGTACGACAATGAGGAAGATATTCCTGCGCTGCATACAAACAATCCACAAATACAGACTTACATAGACAAGCCGCTACTCTATGCAACAGGGGTAGTCAAAGCGACCTCTAGTGGCAACAACGCTGTGAAGATCAGTTTTGAACATCAGCTGAAGCAGATTCAAGTGCAAATCGACACACGAGGTATATTTGGAGATATCACTAACCATGCTGCAGAATTTGCAGAGGATAGCTATGTAAAAACGGGATCCTTTAACATTACTAGCCGTGCCATCACAGGGCTCGCCAAAGTGCCTACGACGACTTTAACTCTCGAGGATGTGGTGGAGGGCTCGAGTCGAGCAAAAAGCACGTCTTTTTACAGTGCCGATCTAAACCAGAACAGCTACACCGTCAAGTTTACCACGCTAACCGTAACCCTTCCTAGCGGTAGCCCGATGGATATTCTGCAAGCTTTTCCTGAAGGCCGAGAGGAAACTTTTGATTTTGCTTCTGACAGCAAAGGAAAGATACACTCGGCACAGATTGACGTATGGCGGCATATAACTCAAAAACGGGTATTACATTTCGAATCAGACGCCCTTAATGGCACTACAGCATCAAATGCCAACCGCGCATCTGGAGCATTCTTTTTTAGAAACACCACCAATTTCGGCCCCGACGTAAACAGTCATATGCGCACCGAACCCATTGTGCACGAAGTGATTGACAGAATATCTTCGGAAACTTTATACGATCGACTAGAAGGCCGCAATGCGACAGGAGTAGATCCTGATATTATCATACTAAGCCCTACAGGCAGTTTCAACGCTAAGGATTACGGCGCTTTAGCAAGGTATATCAACCGTAAAGGGGCTGTATTGTTTATGGTGAGCACCGATGGTGGCCGTACCTTAGAAGAATCCTTTTTTCCGCTTATATTTCCCAACAGCCCCAATCTATCTTTAAATAAATATAGTGAACCTGGAGGAATGTTTATGCTCAAAGACGTAGACCCTAATATTCTAACATGGCCCTTTGGCGACGTCCGCGGTAAATATCGAGGGGGGCATAATGCGGGCAACTTATACTTAGATGATCTTTCGGCGACCGACCTCGCAGATATCGAAGTATATACCGTTGGGACCAACAACTATCAAGAGCACCGATTGAACAGTATATCCATGTTCCGACATAAGAAGCTAAATTTCTTTTATGTAGGCGACGAAGGCTTTTTAGCCAACCATATGACAACGGTCACTGCCGCTGGTCCTAGCAACACAGCGGCACCCTTTACCATTGACGACAATTATTACCCCATAGAAAGAAAACATTACGGGCGTTCGCCACTAACAGGGGCTGTAGAGCCAAACAGAGATGGACTCACTTGGCATGCGCAAAACTCCATACTATTTGGCAATATCATTTCCTGGTTGCTCATGCAGTCGCAAGTGGACGGAGTAAATACACCTTAAAACATAAACCATTAAAAAAGCCTGGGCTTAAGAAACCCAGGCTTTACTTTACTTATCAAAAAATCTCTTAAACCTACTTGCGAACACGATAAATAGGCACATATAAATAATTAGTCATTCCTGACGCATCGAACGTTCTTGAAGCCACCATTTAATAAACTTATACCTAATATTGTGACCTCATTAAGTATTTTAGTATTATAGTTAACTCTGGGGACCGTACCACCAATGAGCTGCCACTCATAACTTCCTCTTAAATGATGTGAGCCCAAATCAAGCAACCAGCCTAGGTCTAAAAATTTATCTGTAGACCATATTTCGAAGCGTGTACCTTTATTTCTATATACAGGCCAGCCTAAACCTCCAAGAGGGCCTAAATCTAAAAGCTGCTCCCACTGACCATTAAATTTAAATGTTAGCTTTGCGTCTGGGTAAAGTGTACTTGTGGAAGGCACATCTAAATCATACATCATCTTCTGATCATTAGCGGCATTACTATTCGAGTAAGTTGCATTTACCATACTTTGTATCTCCTGAGGTGTAGGGTAACGCCATAATTTTTCAGGATAAACTAACATGCAAGGGTCTCCACCTTGACGATTCGTGTTTTCACTGGCAGGAAGCACATCTTTAAAACCGAAAAAACTATTTTGATTGTCCGTTAACCTGTTCATATGCCCATACCTGTAAGGATTATGCCCCGCTTGATAATACAGATTTGACCTAGCCCATCTTATACCCTGAACTGTCAAAGCGGACTCGACTAAATCAATCTTAGCAGCAACAGATTGCCCCAATGCCCCAGCAGGAAGTTTAGCAAATGTATAAGTGACAGGCGCTGTAAACTCGCGTGTCAGACCAGGCTCGTCTAACTGAATTTTGAACCGTTTTAAATTCACCTTAAAATTATTTATATCAGCCGTTCTTGTGGTATAGAAATAGAATGCCCGGCGGTCGCCATAGCTATGGCCTTCAATTGCTTTATGTGCCGTATGTGTTCGCTGACCAGTGATTATTTGACTATCTGTAACAGCCCCGGACCAAACCGTCATGGTGCCTTTCCTAAAATAATCGTCTGCGAGCTCTATTTCGGCAGTCATTAAATCAGCAAACATTCCCATCGTATTCAGCTCAACCATAATGCGGCGTAATTTATGTTTAAATACAATACCAAGAGGCATTACAATTGCTGCAGAAGGGTTAGCAGGATTACTGACTGTAACCTCGCCAGCAGCATGTAGCAAATCTACACCTTCACCAGTAGGGATAGTTGCATTGGACAAGTTAGAAGATGATGGTGCCGGCACAACTTCATCATTATTGTAAGAATAAGCCACCCACTCGTAAGTCTGCCCTTTTACAACGTCTATCTTAAAATCTGTACCAGCGGTCATCCCTCCATTATAAACAACCTGACCGTTATCTTTCTGTCTTAATATCAGATGGTACTTTACACCCTGTACCATGGGCTTTGTAGCTGCGTTCAACAAATTGGAAGGCTTAACAGCCCCAGCGGAAGCCTGTTTTGAAAGTTGAAATGGATTATCCTCTCCACTTCCGCTTGCCTCTACCGATAATACGGCATCAAAATCTGTATGGGTCACTAGTTCGACCTCTGAAAAGTTGTCAGCATGACTGGCATTACTTGTTTTCATTCCTGATAGTCCGGCAATTTTACCTATTTTAGCTCGTAACATACCATCTTCTATACCCGCTACAGAAACGGCAAGAATAGCATTTCCAGCAATATCGCCCACACCACTATCAGTATCCTTCGAGCAGCTATGAAAAAATAAAACAACAACCCCTAACAATAAGCAACTTTTATAAATAGATGTGAAATACATATCTTCTCAAAATTAATCTGTTATGAAATATTTTATTAATAATCTCCACGCTGTGTCCCACCGTCAATCTCATCACCCCATAACTCAACTCCTGGTGTATGCAGACTATTGTTATTTTCACCTCCTGTGACCTGCGCCGAACTGGCAGCAATGCTCTCTTCAAGCTTTACGTATTGCACCTCAACTGAAGGGGCAACATATATTTTCTTCTCATTCATAATTAACTATTTTGATAAGCCTGCTTACAAACTCTATTTTTCTTTACTTAGGATATTTTGCTCAGTTATACACACAAAAGATAAACGAAAACATTTGCTCAGAAACTGCAGTAAAAACACTGCTATCTCAAAATTCAATTAGGCTGTTTAAGTATTATGATGCCTTTACAATTTCGGGTACAAGACCATAATATATCCCATACGCAAAGTTAAATAGAGGGTATAACAGGAGCGATAAAAAATATACTCATCCTTACTTATGCTGGTGTTTTCAGAATATTATTGAAAATAAAATGAATAAATCAGAATAAAATTCTGTCAAAACAAAACGACAACATCACAAAATAATATGACTTCGGTCACAAAAGGCTACATCAAGGTATATAAAAAAGAGAAACAAGTATTAGCAGAGACAAGTTTTGAGTGCATTCGAGTATGTTAAGTATTCAACTTATCATAGGCTTACCCTTCGTGAAGCGCAAGTTTATAAACGCGTAAAGCCCGCTCCCGAGCCCATGAGTGATCTACAATTGGAGCGATAGGGTTTGTATAAGCAGTCGGGTTCCAACGCTTGATATACTCCTGATGAGGGTCAAATTTTCGACTCTGCTCGCTCGGATTAAAGACTCGAAAATAAGGCACAGCATCGCAACCACATCCTGCCGCCCACTGCCAATTGCCATTGTTTAAAGCCAAATCGTAATCATTAAGCTTTTGAGCAAAATAAGCTTCGCCCCAGCGCCAGTCAATCAGTAAATGCTTGGTTAAGAAACTCGCTACAACCATGCGTACCCGATTATGCATAAAACCGGTTTGGTTTAGTTGGTTCATTCCAGCGTCGACCAGAGGATAGCCCGTATTGCCAGAGCACCAAAGTTGAAATTCATCTTCATTATTCTGCCAAGGAATATTTTCGTATTTCGCTTTGAAGCAATGTTGCTGAACCAAAGGATAATGATACAATATTTGCATAAAAAACTCTCGCCAGATCAATTGGTTCAACCAGGTTTCGCTATGCAACGTAGCAAAGGCAACAGCCTCTCTAACCGAGAGCGTACCGAAACGGAGCGCTATACCTAAACCACTCCCAGCATCAAGACTGGGATAGTCGCGCTTTAAAGCATATTCCTTGACCAAATGGGAGTCGAGAACGGGCTTGGAGTATTTTATACGAGTAGGTGTAAAACCAATGGCAGACAAAGTGGGAAGCGCTATAGGTTCTAGACGCTTCAAGCTATTATAATGCGGCTGTACAGCTGCATAATCTTGTGCAGAAAGCAATGACTTCCATTTACGACTGTAAGGTGTAAAAACAGTATAAGGGCTACCGTCTTGCTTTACGACTTCAGCCTTATCAAAAATCACGTGATCTTTAAACGAATAAAAAGGAATACTATGCTTTTGTAATAAAGCAACAACCGCCGCATCCCGCCTGATAGCCGCAGGTTCATAATCGGTATTACAGTATACCGACTTCACATGATAATCAGTAAGTAGCTGCTTCCACACAATTAACGGATCGCCGATATAGACCCGCAGATCGGACCCATAAGCCTGAAGTTCTTTTTGTACAGCTTTTAAAGCTTGCAGTATATAATCGACCCGCCGATCAGCCGTATCAGCTAACTCAGAAAGAATATTAGTGTCGAATATAAAAATTGGCAACGTGCAATAACCAGAACGAAGTGCAGCTGCCAACCCCCTATTATCACGAATGCGCAGATCCCGTCGGAACCAAAACACAGAAATATTATCTACCATAAATTTTCATTAATACAACACTTAATCAAGCTAATTTACATGGTAAAAAACGATTATCATATTTTATTATTAATCAACAAAAACACTTCGCGATAATAATGTACGTCTCGCAACATTAGGTTTAACAGCACCCTTAATTCTATTCGAACAATAACACTACTTTAAAAGTAAAGAAAATATACCATATAATAAGACTGTCAATTACTTATAGTAAAAAATTTACAAAACACACCTGATTAAGCATAAGCTTTTGTGTATCTTTGGGCACGTTTTTAGCCTATTTTCAAGAACTAAACTGTTTTTATATCGGATAACAACATTTATATCTACTCTTTAAATATTCGACAAGTATGCACTATTATCCAATAAGAGCATGAGGACCGCATAAAGGAAGTACATAGTTTATATTATGTGACATGCGTCATATGAATATTCAAAATAAACAGGCATCATTGGATTTAAATAAAACATAATTGGTATACATGCCAATAGTAACACTAAATATAAAATAGTGAAAAAAGAAAAAAATACACTTTTACTACGTAGGTTTTTAATTGCAGCCGTAGTCATCTCCTTTGCTTACATAAGTATCATTTTCGTTTATCAGTTCTTAGAATATCAGAAAGTCAAAGAACAGCTAAACACGGCCTATGCTTCTGGCAAGACCAAATCATCCGCTCTGTATAAACTTTTTTCTATATACGGAGAGGCTGAAAATCAATTTCGATTGTATACTATTGATTTTGACAAAAAAAATTACATCGACTATAAATCTAAAATTGATACCATAAAGTATTTTATCGATTCAATTTCAGCCCTACCTATAGAAAACAACCCCATGGGAAGCGGTATTTCTGCGCTAGAGGAACGAGACAACTTGGCAGGGCAATATGTCGAACTGAAGAAAAGTATTGACAATTTGATTATGCTGGCAGAAGACTCTCTTGCTGTTTTCAAGCCAGAGTCGATAAGCCGAATAACAAAACCTCAATCGCCAGTTTCAGACTCCGTCATCAGTAAGATTTTAAGTGACACCTCTTTTGTAAAGGTTAATACCGACACAGTGGTGCAAAAGAAACAAGGTTTGTTCAAACGTATTTTTAATGCTAAAAATGATACACTTGTATCAAGTAATACTACAGAGGTACTAAATAGTAACCAGCTTGACGTAATACAAAAAAGTATAGAGTCTATTATCATACAAAACGAACGTACCTATATACGCACTGTCAACAACCTAAGGAACCACTTCAAAGGCTTGCAACAAAAAGAACGGGCTTTGCTGCAATCAAACTACCGCTTATTGCACGACTTACGCGCAGGTATAGACAACCTGATGGAGCTCGAACGGGCACGTATTGGTGAAGCAGAAGCCGCTGACTTAAACCTGCATAAAGAAAACGCTAAAAAATTTGGAGACCAGTTAATTATAGCACTATGTATTATGCTGTTGATGCTCCTTTTTTTACTTTATTACCAGCGTAACGCAGAATCATACGAAAGTCGCTTAAAAGAAGAAAAAGAATATGCAGCCCGTGTGGCGGAAGAGAAAACCAGCATATTGGCAAATATAAGTCACGAGGTTCGTTCGCCAATACAATCGTTGATGGGAGTAATTGATATCTTAAAAAAGAATGACAGTCAAAACGCTATAAACAAAGAGTACCTAGACTCTGTTGCGCATGAAATAACATTGATCAATAACTCTGTTACTGATATCTTAAACTTAAGCAAACTGGAAGCCGGCGCACTGGACATCAAATATGAAGATTTTGCGATACAACGGATATTGCTAGAAGTGTTCAGCCTCCATGTATATCAGGCACAAAAGAAGAAGTTACAATTCAAACATAACATAAAAATTGACCCTAAACTGTATATTCATAGTAGCCCCTTTCGCATAAAACAGATTGTATCAAATTTGATCAGTAATGCTATTAAATATACTGACAATGGAGAAGTTTTACTGACTGCGGAAATAACAAGCATAAATGGACAAGACAATTTGCTGATTTCGGTAAGCGATACCGGGAAAGGTATTTCGAACGAAGACCAAAAATATATTTTTCGCCAATATTATATGACAGACAATAAACCAAAGGTGGGTAGTTTTGGACTTGGTTTATATATCTCTAAACTTTTAGCTGAACAACTTAATGGCACAATAAGTTTAAAAAGCAGCGTGAACAAGGGTTCCACTTTTACCTTGAAAACACCAATAATAGAGAAGGCGGTAAAAGAAGATCTTGTTATCAACTATACGACTGCAGACCTACCAAAAGAATTGAATATGGTGCTTATAGATGATAATCAGATTAATATCCTCTATTTGAAACATTATTTTAAAGATCACCCCGGAGTGCGCACATTTAACAATGGAACAGAAGCGTTGGCATACATTAAGACCAACCCCGTAGATGTGGTCATTACGGATTTATTGATGCCGGATATTAATGGATGGGAGATTCTCCAACAAATAAGAGAAGACAAAAAGCACAAGGAAATACAGGTGTTTGTTTTTACAGCAGAAACTATGTTACTGGACAATAAAGGCGAACAGCAATATAAGTTTGATGCTGTACTAACCAAACCCCTAGACGAAAACGAGCTTGTTTCGCATATATTAGCCGGAACTAAAGCTTAATTAAAAACCCCTCTCTGTTTGATTAGATAGGGGTTTTTAATGATACAATCTTTTTTAGATTTTCTTTACAAATCGAGTTCTAACAAAACTGGACAGTGATCGGAATGCAGAGCAGAGGGTAACATAGAGGCTCCTTTTATTTTGCCTTCTAAAGACTTCGACACCATATTATAGTCGATACGCCAGCCTAAGTTTTTGGCTCTTGCACCCGCTCTATAGCTCCACCAGCTGTAGTGATGCGGATCAGGGTTAAGTGCTCTAAAAGAATCTATATAGCCCGACTGTATAAAATTCTCCATCCACTCCCGTTCTTCTGGTAAAAAACCAGAGCTTTTTGCATTTGTCTTGGGGTTGTGTATATCAATTGCACGGTGGCAGATATTAAAATCGCCACTAACGACCAAATTGGGCTTTTCTTGTAAAAGCTTATCACTATACTCCTGAAAATCTGCTAAAAACCGGTATTTAAAGTCTTGCCTTACATCTCCGGTAGTACCAGATGGAAAATAAGCACTAATAACCGATATGTTATCAAAATCTGCACGGATCATCCTTCCTTCAAAATCATAATCTTCATGGCCGCAACCATACTCTACATGCTTAGGCGTAATTTTTGTAAAAATAGCAGTCCCACTATATCCTTTTTTTTGTGCCGGATACCAATAGTGCTCGTATCCGAGCTCTTCCAATAAATGCAGTTCAGGCAATTGATCTGGCGTGGCTTTAATCTCCTGCAAACAAACAACATCGGGCGCTAATGCTGAAAGCCATAGCAACCAATCTTTTTTTAAAGCGGCACGTAGCCCATTGACATTATACGTAACGATTTTCATTTAATAGTACTTACTTGAAAACAGGTCAATAAATTTAGTGAACACCCCCTTTTTAGCCTTTAGGCCAGCAGCTTCACGCTCCAAGTTCAATGCTTCACGCCTTGTTAATAATGTCATAGACATTCTCACGTCTTCTATTGGCCGATCACGATCGTCTGTCTCTACAGCAGCGATAGCATCAATAAGTTGGTCTCCGACCATTAACTCGCCAAACACAGTGTAATTACCATCTAAATGTGGCACACCTCCAACAGTTTTATAGGCTTCACGCTGCTGATCGGAGAATTTCTTACCCCCCATTCTCATCTGCTCTAAAGAATCAAGCGAAGCATCTGTAAATACTTTTCCCTGAACCAAATAAAACTGTGATGCTGATGATTTTTTCTCGGGGTTATTATCCCGCGCAGCGGCTAGTGTTCCTCGTTTATGAAAAAGTCCCTCCCGAATTTCGGCGTCAACTTTATAATCAGGCCCACCTGTGCCGAGCATTTGTCCGGCTACGGCATCTTTCGAGTTAGGGTCTCCACCTTGCACCATAAAGTGCTGAATCACGCGGTGAAAAAGTAAGCTATCGTAGTAGCTTTCTTTAACAAGTTTTACAAAGTTATCCCGGTGCAAAGGTGTCTCATTATATAGGCGTAAAAGGCCTTCGCCTTTATCCGTTTTAAGTTGCACATAATAATAAAGTGGCTTCTTTGCGGCCATTAATTCGCCTGTAACTAATAGACAAATAGCAATAAGGGTTACTTTTCTTAAAAATGACATCATATTTATTCAGACAATGTATAGGTTGACTCAAAATAATCTACTATTAGGGATTTCATAATTAGCTCTTGCTCTAATAGCGTATAGTTAGGTATAGGCTTCACTAAATTCCAGTGTGGCCACCCCTCTTCATCCAGGCCGTCAAGTTCGTAAAAACCCATTGCACTAAATAATCTGCAATTGGCAATATGCATTAATTCTTCTTTCTCGCGCTTGGAGAACTTTTGAGGTCCACGCCCCAATTCTTGTACACCGATTAAAAACAGCATAACTTTTATATCGGGCAGATCCATATCAAACTCTTTCGATATGGTGCTTTGCAATACTGCCCATCGTTTATTTACTTCAGATGCTTTCATTTTTACATTTTACTGTTTTAGATTACTCAAAAAAGATCACAAAACAAGAGGGCTTAAGGAACAAATACTTTAATTCTTTATTTTTTGCGGAGCTGAGAATAACTCCATTTCAAATAAAGTAGCAATATGTTCTTTTAATCGCTGTTTGACATCTTCTATATTTAATTTGCGTCCAACTTCTACCTCTAGTGAAGTGACGTCTTTATCTTCTATACCACAAGGTACAATATTGCCAAAATAGTTTAAATCGGTGTTTACATTAAATGCAAAACCGTGCATAGTTACCCACCGAGATGCCCGCACCCCCATTGCACATATCTTTCGCGCTTTTGGAGTATCTGCTTCTAACCAAACACCTGTAAAACCAGGATAACGACCTGCTATGATGCCATAGTCTGCGCAGGTCATAATAACAGCGTCTTCTAATTTACGCAGATAGAGGTGGATATCAGTAAAAAAATTATCTAGATCCAATATAGGATACCCTACAACCTGACCTGGGCCATGATAAGTAATATCCCCTCCTCTATTTATTTTATAGAAAGTAGCTTCTTTTTCCCGAAGCCCGATCTCGTCAAGAAGAAGATATTCTTCATGCCCGCTCTTACCCAAAGTATAGACATGAGGATGTTCTGTAAAAATGAGATGATTCGGTGTGGGCTCTTGCTGCTCCTGCGAGCGATTGCGCTGCTTAACTGCCAATGTTTCGCTAAATATCGCCTCCTGCTTATCCCAGGCTTCCTGATAATCGACTAGGCCCCAATCAATGAATTGTACTTTCTTATTTTGCATTTAAATATCTCCTCCCACACGCATATATACGGCTCTACACCTTATCCTATTTAGTAGAGCAGATTATTATAAGGATATCGCTCATTATGCAGCTTGACAACGATCTCGTATAGTTTATCTTTGAGCTCTTCAACATTAATTTTATCTGTAGCTGAAATGAAAATGGCCGGATCAGAGTTTTTCGCCATCCACGAATTTTTGAAATCATCCAGAGTTACTTTCACCTCTTCTCCCTCTTCATTTTCTTCAACAGGAGGTTTATAAGCATCAATCTTATTAAACACCGTAATAATAGGCTTATCCAGAGAGTCAAGTTCCTTTAGAGTTTCATTAACGGCATTGATATGATCCTCAAAGTTAGGATGTGATATATCAACCACATGTATAAGAACATCTGCTTCACGCACTTCGTCGAGCGTAGACTTAAAACACTCGACCAGATGATGTGGTAACTTGCGAATAAAACCAACCGTGTCAGACATCAAAAAAGGAAGATTATCGATAACCACTTTTCTAACGGTGGTGTCGAGTGTAGCAAACAATTTGTTTTCAACAAAAACCTCTGATTTAGAAATCAAATTCATGATTGTTGATTTTCCTACGTTGGTGTACCCCACTAGAGATACTCGTATAAACTCGCCCCTATTTCTACGTTGTGTTTCGTTTTGCCTATCAATGGCTTTCAATCGTGCTTTTAACAAGGATATCTTATCCAAAATCATCCTTCTATCCGACTCTATTTGTGTCTCTCCCGGGCCACGCATACCGATACCTCCGCGTTGACGCTCTAAGTGAGTCCACATTCGTGTCAAACGAGGCAATACATACTGTAATTGCGCAAGTTCGACCTGCGTTTTTGCCTGTGCTGTCTTAGCATGTTGCGCAAAAATGTCCAAGATTAAGTTAGATCGATCTAAAATTTTAACCTCAAGCTCTTTCTCAATATTTCTTAACTGAGAAGGAGTCAGCTCGTCATCAAAAACAACCATATCAATCTCTTCTGCAATAACATGTGCTTTGATTTCCTCCAGCTTACCACTCCCGACAAATGTCGCACGATCCGGGGTAGCCAACTTCTGTGTATAAATAGCTTTGGTTTCTGCCCCTGCAGTTTCTACCAAAAACTGTAATTCTTCCAGATATTCACGTTCCTTCTCTTCTGTAGTGTGCTGTGTAATGACCCCAACTAAAAGAGCGGTTTCCTGCTTTAATGCTGTATCGTATATTTTTGGTATCGCCATCTATTGTTTTATTTTTTATGTATCTGCCTTTAAAAGCACAACAGGCATGCCATCTAAACCAGACTATGGTATAACATACAAAGATAATTTATTTTAACGGATATGGGAAAAGCTTACCGCTAGAGATTGAACAGTTCTAACCGCAATAAAAGATAATGATCCAATGCAATCTGCGCCTCGACAAATTGGTTTTCGTCCATATAAATTTGCCCTAAACGATCGACGATAGCTAGCTGCAATAACTTATTATCTTCAGATTTTGCAAGCTTATCAGCATTTAAGAACTCTTGCTGCGCTACTTTAAAATTTTGCTGCGCAAACTTTGAAAAAGCAAGCATGTATTCAATTTCTGCCAAATCTGCCGTCAAATTATTTTTAAGCGCTAAGTCTCGTGCTTGAATAAGAAACCATTGCGCTTCTGTGTGTTTATCCTGCAGGTGGTATATTTTAGCTAAAACCTCCCAGGCAGCAACCTTTCGTCCGTAAGCTTTGGCTCTATTTAACATAGGAATAACCTTACGTATGATGGTATTCTCAGCTGTATTAAAGTCTTTACTTTCGGCTTGTATATGTGCTATTTTAGTCAAAGCAACAGCCTGATCGACAACATTTTTCTGCCGCAGAGTTTCTTGATAATAGGCTTGCTGAAATAACATAGCCTGCTCTACATCTCTTTTATACAAATAGATACTTGCCAAGTTGTTCTGTATTGCAGCGATATCAGACAGTTCATGAGTTTGTAAAGCTGCTTGCAATGCCGAATGTAACAATGTAAGCGCCCTGTCTACAGCCCCCTTTCTTAAGGCCTCCTCTGCAAAACTTTGCAACAGACCATAAACTGCGTAATGATTTTCCTCATCGACCTGTTGCTGTATACGCTGCTCCCATTGCTCATCATTTTCGGGCTTAGGCAATAAAAAATATTGGATATGAGCTGTATTTGCTGTAAAGTTGAACCGCTCTGTAAGATGTTGTAATTCTAAAGCTCTAGTTATACTGTCTCGAAAATGGGCCTTTTCACTATAGCGATCTACCAATATTTCTGCAAGAGTTCGCGGAGGAGGTAATATATAGACTTTTGGTCCAATGCCATCAAATGTTTTATCGTATTTTTCAATTGCACGAATAGTATCTATACTTTCTTGTGCCCATGCAAACTTTGTCAGAGAAAAGAAGCCTACAAGAAGTAGGGCTATATATTTTGTCAATTTACTATACTGCATATATTTTGTCTTTGTGGTGTTTTACATATCCAATCTACATTTTTCACTGCTGTTCTGAAACTATAGAAACACAGCAGTTCATTATTCTTTTTGGACAGATAAGACAGTCAAACTTACATAAATTCAGTTTTATGTACAATAATAATTACTTTACCCCCTTGATGTTACTATCTAATGTGAAAGCTAAAATTGCTTTAGACACAGATTCTTTACACAACATTTAACGGCTTTATCTGTTATATATACAAGGTTTATTACCGAAAAAAGTAAATTAATTCTAATTTTTCTCTGTAAGTATCCTTTTGTGCTTCGTTTTCAGTATTTTTAGCGCATCTTAAATTTTAATAATAAATTTAGCTTGAGAAAAAGAGAATGATAAATGTATTTAAAAAATCTATCTTATATGTTTAAGAATTTTGTAATTGGTCTGGCATTAATTTCTATAGTTGCCTGTGGATCAAAACCCCGAGTAAATTTAGAAGAGGGGACCTTGGAGCTTAAACCTTCTGCGCAACATGAAGTAATTGCCACAGAGGTTACGAATCTCCTTGAAAATTACAGCTATAAGAAGGTTCCGATGAATGACTCTGTGTCGGCTATTGTTTTTGACAATCTAGTGAAATCAATGGATCAAGGACGCAATTATTTGCTAGCGTCTGACCTGGAGGATTTCCAGCAATTTCGTAAAACCATCAGTCAAGATTTTAAGAAAGGCGATCTATCTGCCCCGTTTTACATGTTTAATATATATTCTAAGCGGTATTTAGAATGTTTAGAATATGCCCTCAGTCAAGTAGATGTAGAACATAATTTTGATGTAGATGAAAAGTATGCGGCATACCGCGAGAAGCTTCCTTATTTTAAAAATGACGACGAACTGAAAGATCAATGGCGCAAACGCGTTAAATATGATTTATTAAATTTACGTCTAGCTTCAACAGACAAAGATTCTGTAGAAACAAACACTGAAAAAAATAAAGAAAATCTACGTAAAAGGTATAAAAATTTGATATCACAGGCTAAAAAGACGAATTCAAACGATGCTTTTCAGCTCATTATAACAGCACTAACAGACGCTGTAGATCCACATACTACATATTACAACCCGTCCTTTGCTCAAGCATTTAACGAAGGCATGTCCAACACGTTAGAAGGCATAGGTGCGCGACTGCAAATGGACAATGAAATGCTGACCGTTAAAGAGGTTATCGCAGGAGGACCTGCTTTTAAAGATAAAAGTATAAATGTAGAAGACAAGATTATAGGGGTGGCGCAAGGTACAGACGGTGAGTTTGAAGATATAGTGGGCTGGCGAATCGATGTTGCTGTAGCGAAGATAAAAGGTCCGCAAGGCACTGTTGTGCGTTTGAAAGTGATTCCCGCTGGCCAGGAACTGACCGCTCAGCCTAAAATTATAGAGTTAAAACGCGAGAAAATTGTCATCTCCGAGGAATCTGCCAAAAAAGAAGTTAAGCAGATAAAAGGCGAGGATGGTAAAATGTATAAAGTAGGATTAATAAAACTTCCTAAATTTTATATTGACTTTGAAGCCTACCGTAAGCGGGACCCTAACTACAAAAGCACAACCAGAGACGTGCGCCTAATACTGGATAGCTTACGCCAAGAGAATGTAGATGCAGTGGTTTTAGATTTACGCAATAACGGAGGAGGCTCCCTACAGGAGGCTATTGAACTTACAGGTTTGTTTATAGATAAAGGCCCTGTGGTACAAGTTCGTGACGTACGAAACCGCGTAGAGGTGGATAGCGACCAAGAGGCCGGCGTATCTTGGGATGGCCCATTCGGTGTATTAATCAACCGATTCTCGGCTTCCGCATCGGAAATTTTTGCCGGAGCTATACAAGACTATGGACGTGGATTAGTCCTAGGATCACAATCATTCGGTAAAGGAACTGTTCAATCAGCTATTGATATGTCTCGCTTTATAAGTGCGACAAACAAACTTTTATTGAAAGCTAAAGGAGAAAATAAAGACCCAGACACACCTAACGGAGCGCCTGAATTTGGACAGATAAATATTACGATGGGTAAATTTTATCGCGTGACAGGTAGCAGCACCCAACATAAAGGTGTAGAACCTGATATTGTTTTCCCTACGCAATATAGCGCAGAAAAGTTTGGAGAAAGTTCTGAACCTTCAGCTTTACCTTGGGATCAAATAAAACCCACGACCTTTACTAAGGTAGCAGATATGAGCAACATCACGGCTGACCTACAAAAGATACATGCTGCACGGATGGACAAATCGCCAGAGTTTGCTTATTTATTGGAAGATATCGAAGAGTTTAAAAAGTTTGATACCGTACAAAAAATATCTCTTAAACAATCAGAATTACAAAAAGAGCGTGAAGAGAATAAAAAGAAAAACAGAGCACGCGTGAATAAAGGCTTAGAGCTACGGGGCTTACCGCTTTGGAAAGAAGGAGAGCCACAACCTAAAACGGACTTTGACTTTATTTTAGATGAAAGCCTACAGGTAATGGCAGATTATATTCAACGCACAAAACAATAAGCAAAACATAGATAAATATTTTCAAATCATAAAAGGTCGAATAAATCTTATAATTTATTCGACCTTTTTTATACGGACATTTCTACCACAACCTAAAGCTTTTTCTTTGCCAATAGGCTACTTTTAAACTACCCTATATTCCGACTTATTAATACCTAAAAACATAATCACGATAAGGTAAAACGTATTCTGAGGCAGTAATGAAAACTTACAGTGATTTAGAAAGGCAAAAAGAAATTAACGTAAAATAAAAGACAGATTGTACGTTTAAAACAAAGGTTTGATAAAAAAGAAAGGTTTTCAAACGGGGAGAATGAAAACCTTTGCTAACCAATTATAAACCTAAATTATGATACCACAAATATACGTGTAATTTCTACACTAAGCAAGCTTTTTAAAACTTAATTGTATCTGTCTCTAAAAAAGGTAATAAATATTTACCTGTATCTACATTTGACTCTGCCAATTTCTCTCGTACATACTGCACACCCTCAGCAGTTACGTTAGTTTGGTAAGTATAAATATGTTTTAATGAGGGAATGTCGGCTAAAGATCGTATACCTTGATCAGAAACTCCGACCCCAAACAGATTGATATAATTTAACTTCTGATGCCCTTTTAAATGTGCTAGCCCAGCATCAGTAATTTTCGTGTGTTCAATATGCAGCTTGAGCAGATTAGAAAAAGTAGCGATATCTTTGAGTCCTTCATCAGATAACGCACTATTTCCAATTTTTAATTGAACAATATTGTCTTTGAACTTGAGCAAGTCCTTCATGTCTGCATCAGAAAAATCAGGATAATTAACAGTATTAATAGCAACGTAACTATTGCCGTCAGCAATGGGCAACACTTTAATGCCTTTTGCCTGAAGCGCATCGATCAAATCTTCTGGTAACTTAGCAGCCTCAGGTAAATTTGCATATTCGGACTGAGCCTCTTCACTTCCCCCTTCTTCCAACCGCTTCAATATTGCAGCTATTTCGTCAGACTGCTCCAACTCTCTAGCTTTACTTTCAAAATTGGCCCCCGTACTAATCCACCAACCTATTAATTTTATTTGATCGTTTGTAATAGGTGTGCGCCCTTTGGGCGGCATACGCCCTTCGTGCCCTTCAGGTAATATAAGACGGGCATACAGCGGACTATTATCTAAATCACCAGCTTTTAATGCAAGCCCCTCTTTACCCCCCTTTAATAGGCTGGGCATATCGTGCAAAGCAAAATCTCCTTCCTGTTTTTTATCACCATGGCAACTTTGGCAGCGTTGTGCCAAAATAGGCTGAATAATACCTTCATAAACCTCAGCTTCCTGCGCATCGGCTAGCAGGGGCAATGTTTCAATTTCTGATTGCATGCCTACGGCATTTTTTATTACCGTGGGCAGCGCCTCTTTCAGATAGCCTTTACCATGAGTCAGTGTTCCACCATAATGGCCTGTAAAGCCCAATAACAACATGACAACCACAAAGACGATAAACTTATAGTTTCTGATTTTCAGGACAAAGCGATTTTGTATCTTTTCATTATATAATGTAAAAGTCAGTAAACTAATAACTGCCACTGCTATTCCTAACCACTGATGGTAATCAAGCGTCTCTTGCTCGTAGCCGCCATTTAACGACAATAGATAGCCCGTAACACCTGCAAAAACCGCAGCTATACTTCCAGTCAGTAGGACAAAAGGAATAGCTGGCACCAACTGTTTATTTTTTTCAAACCTTGCTACACAGGCCATCATAAAACCGACAACCAACATGCCAATTGGTAAATGCACAAACAGCGGATGCCACCTTCCTATGAACCCCAATAACTCATTAAGAAATTCCATTGGTTTAGTGTCTAGCTTTAATGAGGTTCATCATATACACATTGATATCCCACTGACTGGCAACTGGCTGCCTCGTATAAGGAAGTGTGGGCATATAATCGGCTGGTCCAAACTCTGGAGTAATAGTCATGTGTTTAGCTCCTTTTTCCTTGTGAAGACGTATAACCTCATCCCACCAGATTAAGTGTTGATCTACGACACTTTTCCACTCAGGCGCCGCAGGATCATTAACCTGTGGGGCCTGAGGCTGCCCTACACGCGCATGAATATGCCCTGTACGTGATATTGCCAATGCTACAGCTTCTTTTTGATCGCCTAACATCGACTCATGTACATTACACCAGTGGGAGATATCGAGCGCTAAGGTCAAATGAGGTATTGCCTTTAAGAAATCTGCGGTCAAATGCGCAGCAAAAGTAAAACGGCCTCGATGAGTCTCATGATATACAGGTATTCCACTATTTGTACTTATTTGTTGGCCAGCCTCAACCAACTTGCTGTTTTGCTCAAAGGTATAATAATCTTTACCCGTATGGCAGTTGATATAATCAGGTTTAAATCGAGTTGCGTTTTGAACATTGCTGACAAAACTTTCGTAATACTGCTCAAAAGTTCCTCCGCCTCCCCCACTTAGTAAACCCAAAGACAGATCATATTTATGTAATGCCTCTGTCAAAGCTTCCTGCTCTTCTTTTGACCCCGGCAACCATGTCTCTACACCATCATAGCCTGCGGCTTTTACTTTTGCACAAAAACTATCCCAAGAGCCTGACATTCCCCAGTTTGTAGCATAAAACTTCAGTTTAAAATCCTTATTCTCCTGCGCACTTAGCACCATTGTTGCAAAAAGTAAAATTATTATCGTATATAATCGATTCATTATTTAATAATTGTGTTTGTATATCTCATACCCCTAAACTGTTGGAGTGTCTTTTTTATATTGTTAATTTTCCCTTCAAAAAAATATTCTCTTATTACACGATGGCAGAGATCAGTTCGCCATGTACGTCTGTCAGTCTGAATGGTCGACCTTGAAATTCGTATGTGAATTTTTCATGATCGAAGCCAAGCAAATGTAGCATAGTCGCATGCACATCATGCACTGAAGCTCTTCCGCTAACGCCTTCAAACCCTATTTCGTCCGTCTCTCCGTAAGAAATACCATTTCTAACACCTCCGCCTGCCATCCATATTGTGTAAGCGTCGGTGTGGTGGTCACGTCCTAAAAACGCCATTTCGCTATTGTCTCTATTCTCCTGCATTGGTGTACGCCCGAACTCTCCGCCCCAAACGACCAATGTATCATCTAACAATCCACGTTGTTTAAGATCCATAATTAAAGCCGTCATTGGCCTATCAATCTCACGGCATTTATTACGGAAACCCAAATCTATAGAATCTGCAGCATTTGTACCATGACTATCCCACCCCCAATCAAAAAGCTGTACAAAACGCACACCTTGTTCTACCAACTTACGTGCTAATAGACAGTTGTTTGCAAAAGACTCTTTCCCAGGCTCTGTTCCATACAATTCATGAATATACTCGGGTTCAGAGCTGATATCCATCACTTCTGGTACTTCTGCCTGCATCTTATAGGCCATTTCATACTGCGCAATCCGCGAAAGAGTTTCAGGGTCTTTGAAGGTGTTATACTCTTCTTTATTTACTTCATTTATCGCATCGATAGCATGTCTTTTTAAACCTCTGTCCATGCCGTCAGGGTCGGCAATAAACAATACAGGATCTCCTTTTGAGCGGCATTGTACCCCCTGATAAACAGAAGGCAAAAAGCCGGAACCCCAAACACTTTTACCAGCATCAGGAGTTTTTCCCCCTGAGGTTAAGACAACAAAACCTGGTAAATTACTATTTTCAGAACCCAGCCCATATGTTACCCAAGAACCAATACTAGGCCTTCCTAAACGCGCACTTCCTGTATGCATAAATAATTGAGCAGGACCATGATTAAACTGATCTGTATGGACCGCCTTTAAAAAACTAACCTCATCGACAACTTTTGTAAAATGTGGCAAATGGTCAGACACCCACGCTCCACTTTCACCATATTGTGCAAATGTTGCTTGTGGGCCAAGCATTTTAGGGGTACCACGTATAAAAGCGAACTTCTTGCCTTCAATAAATGAAGGCGGGCAAGCTTGGTTATGCAACTTATGTAAAGCCGGCTTATAATCGAATAACTCTAACTGTGAGGGCGCTCCGGCCATATGTAAGTATATAACACTTTTTGCTTTTCCTGGAAAATGGGGGGCTTTCGGGATCAGCGGGTTTAAGGCATTTAAATCAAACCCGCCCGCTTCAGTAGCGCCACTACTTCCACAGCTCGCTAATAAACTCCCTAATGCGATGCCCCCGATTCCTGCAACGCAATCCTTTAAAAAGTGTCTACGCGTAACAGCTTGTAACTGCTGCTGCTCCACTTCTTTCATTAACCTATTAAAGTCTTTCATTCTCTTTTAATTTAAGATTTGGTTAAAAACTCATCTAAATTCAGTAGCGCATTAGCCACAACCATATAAGCTGCTTTTGAAACCACATCTGCTTTTTGCTGATCTTCCGAATTTAAGCCCATAAACTTTGCTGCCTCCCTAGGTTTAGCCTTAAAATTATCTACCGCTTGCTCGTAGAGTTTCTCGAGTGCAATTATTTTGTCTTTCGTCGGATCTTTATACATGATACGTTTATAGCCAGCAGCTATAATTTTTTGGCGATCTCCTTTTCCATCGCTTTCCATAATTTCTGCCAAATGCTTAGCTGCTTCTATATAAACAGGGTCATTGAGTGTAGTCAATGCCTGCAGTGGTGTGTTTGTCCGTATTCTATCTACCAAACACACCTCGCGACTGGAAGCATCAAAAGAAATAAATGATGGATATGGGCTCGTCCGCTTCAAGAAAGTATACACACCTCTTCTAAATTGGTCTTCGCCTTCACTTTTCCGCCAAGACTCGCCGCTATAAACAGTCATCCATACACCATCAGGTTGATAAGGCATGACACTAGGTCCATACATCTTATTGCTCAACAGCCCGCTTACTTTTAAGGTCTGATCTCTGATCTGCTCTGCAGATAGCCTAAAACGAGGTCCCCTTGATAGATAATAGTTTTCAGGATCCTTTTCAACTTGTTTATTATTCAAAGATGACGACTGTTTGTAGGTTGAAGACATCACTATATACTTCATTAGCTTCTTAATACTCCAATCTTTCTGATGCATCAAATCTAAAGCCAAGTAGTCTAATAGCTCTTTGTGTATAGGAGGTGTACTCTGTGTACCCATATCGCCTAAAGGCTCAACTAAACCTCTTCCAAAAAATTGCGCCCAAACACGATTTACAAGGGTTCGAGCAGTCAATGGGTTTTCTTTACTAACGATCCATTGGCTAAAGCCTAATCTATTTTTCGGTGCATTTGTCGGGAAAGGATTCAGAACCTCGGGAACCATTGGCTGCACCTCGTCACCATGTGCTAACCAATTTCCTCCTTCAAAGACATGTGTTTTACGACGCATGTCTTTAGGGTTTTCAATCATGACAGGCACACTCTGCGGATGTGTATTAACTAACTGTAAAAACTTGTCCTGCACGTTGAAGCCTCCACCAGGACCAGCTTCTGGGAAAGCTTCCCTAAAAGCAAACCACTCAATCATACAGATGGGCTGATCTTTAGCTGCCGCACTGTTCTTAAATACTAAATACAGATCATGTACGCCAGATTCTTCTTTTATTTCGGAAACAATAACACGCCTTCCCCCTGTTGCTGGCAAAGAAACATTCGCCAATAGCGGACCACTGACACTTCCTTTCCTAATCTCCATCTGCCCACCTTGTAGGGAGGTCCAAAAATTCATGTAGAGTTGTCGTTTACCATCCAAGGTTATATTTTTCAACCTTGCATGCCCTCCGTGCCTTATTCCTAACCACTTCGTATCATACAATGCTCCGTTGTTTAATTCATCGCTATAATGCGCATGAATTTTTGGTTCTAATGTATGTAGAAATAAATCCGCTGATTTTACTAAATCAGCAGCGCCATTATTAGCAAGCCAATGTTTAATACTATCGACTTTAAGTGCATCTGCTTTTTCATAAAATCTCAACCTAGGATGGTCCCCCTCTGTATCTTCGTCTCTGGTATTATTAAAGAATGCCAAAGAGTTATAGTATTCCTCAAATTTAAAAGGATCGTAGGTATGACTATGACACTGAACACATTCAAAAGTCGTGCTTAACCATACTTGATATGTAGTATTCACCCTATCCATTACAGCGGCTACACGAAACTCTTCACTATCTGTTCCCCCTTCATCATTATTCATCGTGTTACGATGAAATGCTGTTGCAATCAATTGTTCTTTGGTAGGCTCCGGAAGAAGATCCCCAGCTAATTGTTCGATAGTAAACTGATCGAAAGGCATATCATCATTTAAAGCTTTGATTACCCAATCACGGTAAGTCCAAATCTGTCGTGAACCATCTTTCTCATAGCCTTTAGTATCTGCATATCTCGCCATATCTAACCACCAAGAGGCCCATTTTTCACCGTATTGTACCGATGTTAGCAAACTATCTACCCGGATCTCATATGCATCATCTCGCTTATCGTTAATAAATTCTTGAACTTGTTCTAAACTCGGTGGCACACCAACAATATCCAAAAAAACTCTTCGCAATAGGGTTTCCTTATCTGCTTCTTTCGAAAAGGACAACCCATTTTCTTTGAATTTATCAAGCACGAAGTAATCGATATCATTTGATATATCTCCGGGTTTTTTACCAAATAGACTTGAAAAAGAAAAAGGTTTTGGCACTTCTACTTTTTCTGGCAAAACATAAGCCCAATGTTCTCCCCACTTGGCACCCTCGTCTATCCAACGGGTGAGAATGTCAATTTCCTCTTCACTAAGTTTAGGTGCATTGTAGGGCATACGCAACTCGTCATCCTCTATAGTTAAGCGACTGATAAACTCACTATTAAGAGCGTCTCCCGGGATGATCGCTTGCTTACCCGATTCTGCAACGGCAAAAGCCTCTTCTTCGAAAAGCAAACTGAACCCTCCGCTTTTCTTCACCCCTCCATGACAAGAAATACAATGTTTATTTAAAATAGGCTTAACATCAGCGCTAAAGTCTATAGCACTGTCTTCTTTCTTAAAAGCAAAAAAACCAACAGCGACAACAACTACTAATATGGCTCCTATAACGGCTAATCTTTTATTCATTTTACTATAACTGGCTAAAAACCCTCTAATTATCAATGACGGAATTATTCTAATTCAAATATAACATCAAAAAAACTACAGTAATATGTACAAAAACATCAAATAGAT
The DNA here is from genome assembly GCF_026711005.1 of Sphingobacterium sp. UT-1RO-CII-1. Taxonomy (GTDB): domain Bacteria; phylum Bacteroidota; class Bacteroidia; order Sphingobacteriales; family Sphingobacteriaceae; genus Sphingobacterium. The sequence continues at coordinate 751,041 of NZ_JAPPVJ010000001.1, forward strand.
GTATTATATTCTTTTATACATATCCGATCTATAAAAAAAATTAAATCTAACTAGAAGAAATAAACAATAGGCAACTAAAAGCTACTAAGACAAAAGTAGCCAAAGGAAGGCAGCAAAAAACCAACTAAATTACCCGATAGCACAACTATATTACCCGAAGGAATGTGCAAATTTCATGAAAAACACATGTTTAGTTAAAAAACTATCAGTAGCCGTACTTATCTTTCCATTTTGATTTCAGGCTTTCACGGAGTTTATTCTCGGCAGGATTACTGCCAGGCTCATACAGTAATGCTCCTTTTAACTTATCAGGCATAAACTCCTGTGCTATAAAATTGCCGGGATAAGCGTGCGAGTACTTATATTCTGCTCCGTAATCCAGCTGCTTCATCAGCTTAGTGGGTGCATTGCGCAGGTGTAAAGGGACCGGAAGGTCGCCTGTTTGTTTAACAAGCGCCTGTGCTTTATTTATAGCCTCATAAGCTGCGTTACTTTTCGGTGAAGAAGCCATGTAGGTCACTGTTTGTGATAAGATAATACGCGACTCGGGCCACCCGATAACATTCACCGCCTGAAAGCAATTATTTGCCAATAATAAAGCATTGGGATTGGCATTTCCAATATCTTCTGATGCAAGTATCAGTAATCTTCTTGCGATAAAAGAAGGGTCTTCCCCTCCCTCGATCATGCGTGCAAGCCAGTAAACCGCTGCATTAGGGTCGCTCCCCCGAATAGATTTAATAAACGCAGAAATAATATCATAGTGCTGCTCTCCTGTTTTATCATACAACGCCATATTTTGTTGAACCTGCCGCAAAACAAATTCGTTGGTAATGGTTTTCTTCTGCACAATAGCAGCCTGCACAACCAATTCGAACACATTTAAAAGTTTGCGCGCATCCCCCCCCGATATTCTAAATAAAGCTTCATACTCTTCAATCTGAACTGGGTTTTGTTGCAGGTAACTATCTTCTTCTAATGCCTGCTTTAGTATAGCATGCAGATGCTGCTCTTCTAAATGCTGCAACACATAGACCTGACAACGAGATAGCAAAGCAGAGATAACCTCAAACGAAGGGTTTTCGGTTGTTGCTCCGATTAATGTGACTAATCCGCGCTCTACAGCACCTAATAATGAGTCTTGTTGGGACTTAGAGAAACGATGAATCTCGTCGATAAAAAGAATAGATTGTTGCTGATTAAAATTGCGTAATTTCTCTGCCTTATCGATTACTTCACGAATATCTTTTACACCTGACTGAATAGCGCTAAGCGAGAAAAAAGGACGATCTAATTCTGCTGATATAAGTAAAGCTAAGCTAGTCTTGCCCACTCCGGGAGGCCCCCAAAATATCATTGAAGGGATATTGCCTTGCTCTATAGCATTACGCAACACAGCCCCCTCTCCCATAACATGTTCTTGACCGATGTAATCTGCGATACGTTTGGGACGCATACGCTCTGCTAAAGGAATTGCTGCTGCCATACTACAAAGGTAATAAAAACCGACAGGAAGGTTGTGAAATTGAGCAGACTATATGTACAGAATAGACTTATCGCATTGTTCGCCCCCTGAGGGATATAATTTCTTTTTTGAGGTCAAATATCTCCTGCTTAAGCACACTGATATCCAAGCTATGGTTTTGCAAACTAGTTTGCAAAAGATCTTTCACTACTTTGAGTTGGTCAGAGACCGATAGATCTTCAAACAAGGTCTCGTAGTTAATTTCTGCATCGTGAAAAAGCCGAGAAGTGTTTGCGCCCCCCTGAGAATATACGTTACGCAACATAGCACCTTCCCCTGTCATTAACCAATGGGCCGAATAATCAGGATATTCCTCAATGACTTTTACCAACCATTTGCTTTGAACGTCAGTGCCGTTATTCAAAGCGCGCGAAAAAACGCCTTTACTTGCGCCTATGCTAGCTTCAAAAGCTGTTAAACTTATCCTTTCAGCATCAGCAATCAATTTGACTCTTTCTATAACCGAACTCATGTACGTAAAATTATATCATAATAAACTAGTCATACAGTTATCTAAAAAAGCTTAGACTAGCATAGTTTAAAATGAAAATACGAAAAAGAAATAGAAAGCAAAACATTTTTACTGTTTAAGCAAGAAGTTAAGAGGGAACGCCAGCAGGCGTTCTGCTGAATTAAAGTATAATAAGATTATGACTCGTGAATAATTACAGATGTTTGCTGATAGACAACACTAGTTTTACGGAATAATACGTCTATTTTCTTAGTCGGTATATCGACCTGAAACAAATCTGTTTCTTGATAACGTGTAGCTACGGACAAGAGAATATCTGCACAGTGAGGCTCAAAAAGCTCTTGCACAAGCTCTACTCTATTATTTTGACCAGATAAGTGACCTAAAATCAAATGCTTAAGCCGGTTCGTCTTGTTTTCTAAAAATGCTGCTAAAGCCTGCTTATTCGAAATATGCCCTAAACCGCCCCTTATCCTATTTTTTAAATAATAAGAATATCGACCATTTTCCAACATATCTTCATCATAATTGGACTCGAGCAATAGCACATCAGAATGTTGTATAACACGTTTTACATTATCACAAACTTTACCAATATCTGTAACGATGCCTATATTTATAGAACCATCGCTCACGATAAAACTACAAGGCTCTTTGGCGTCATGATATTTGGGAACTCCATAAATTGTAAGCCCGCCGATAGATGTTTTAGCATTGGGTTCGATAATATGGATAAGATGTTCCGGCATATGCAGTCGTGACCCTTTGTAAGAGCCCGCTGTAATGTATACCGGCACCTGATAACGCTTGGCAAACACAGAAAGTCCGCGGATATGATCACCATGCTCATGCGTAATAAATATGGCTTTAATCGAAGCCGGATCAATGCCGACACTAGCCATACGAAGTAGTACATGCTTGGTATTAATACCGATATCTATTAATATTGCATCATTTCCTTTTGCGATATAATAGCAGTTCCCATTACTTCCCGAAGCCAGTGCACAATAATTCATATAGTAGACAAATATACATGAACTTCTCTAATTGACCTGGAATATGATCAAAAACTAACACTCTGGTAAACTTAAAGGCACCTTAATAGCTAAACCGCCATCTGCAGTTTCTTTATATTTGACATTCATATCCTGTGCCGTTTCCCACATCGTACTAACGACAGCATCTAAACTAACTTTGGCTTTATCTGGGTTTGATTTTAACGCTAACTGTGCTGCAGTAATGGCTTTGATCGCTCCCATAGTATTTCTTTCAATACAAGGTATCTGTACTAATCCGCCTATGGGGTCACAAGTAAGCCCTAAATGATGCTCCATTGCTATTTCAGCTGCCATCAAAACCTGGCGCTGCGAACCGCCCAAACACTCGGTCAACGCTCCTGCAGCCATCGCTGACGAGACGCCGATTTCGGCCTGACAACCACCCATTGCTGCTGATATAGTAGCTCCCTTTTTAAAGATAGAACCAATTTCGGAAGCTGTTGCGATAAACTGAATAATCTGCTTATCGTTATAAGCGTCATGAAAAGTTATAAAATACTGAAGAACGGCAGGTATAACACCTGCTGCGCCATTTGTCGGTGCTGTAACCACACGACCAAAAGATGCATTTTCTTCATTAACAGCTAATGCAAAACAACTGACCCAATCTAAAATATAACCAAAGTCGCGACCTCCTTCACGAATAGCAGTAATCCATGTATCATAATCAGTATAAGAGCGTTCCTTCAAAAGACGATTGTTCATTTTGGCGGCTCGCCGCTCTACATTTAGCCCTCCAGGCAATACGCCTGCTGTGTGACAGCCTCTATAAACACAATCTTTTATCGCTGTAAAAATATCTAAAACACCAGCTTTAGTTTCTTCCTCTCCACGCCACGCACATTCATTTTCCAGCACTAACTCCGATATTTTTAAACCTGTTTTCATACACCACACCATCAGTTCTTGTGCATTTTCCACGGGAAACCTCATATCAACCTCACTTAACACGCTTTTATTATCGTTTTCCTGCTGTACAAAACCTCCACCTATAGAATAATAGGTTTCACTATGAGCCGTACCATCCTCAAAAAAAGCCTGAAAAGTAAGCGCATTGGGGTGAAACGGTAAACTCTCGGCAAACAAAAACAAAAGATCTTCTTCATAACTGAATGCCACCTTCTTATGACCACCCAGAACAATCTCTTTGGCAGCTTTGATATGCGCCACCTTTGGCATTACCTGCTGCACATCAAAAGTAACTGGGTCATCACCACTCAATCCGAGCAGGACAGCAATGTCTGTTCCGTGCCCTACACCAGTTTTAGCTAAAGATCCATATAGTAATATTTTAACTTCCCTTACACGCTCTAATGTTCCTTTATTGTTTAGCAATTCAACGAAACGTTGTGCCGCACGCCAAGGTCCTAAAGTATGCGAGCTGGACGGCCCGATACCGATTTTAAACATATCAAAAATAGAGATTTGCTCCTGTGCCATTCACCAAAATTTAAGCTTCACAAAGCTATTGTTAAAACTCAAATATACACAGTTTTTAATATCAATTTTTAGACACTTAGCTTAAGAAAATCATAAGTAACACCATCTTAAATTAAGGATTTTACATTTTAATTTTCTATTACTGTTAATATCACCCTAAGATATTCTGTGAACTGAACAAGGCTCTTTATGATAGCCTATCATTCTATCTCGATTAGCTCCTCTTTATTCCGCTGTAATTTAGACACTAACCGCTGATAAATAATGCGATAATAAAACTTCATAACACGCAAAATAAGCTTAAAAACAAAAAACAATACGATGGAAAAAAATATAGCATAAAAAATACCATAGCTAAAAGGTTTTTCTTGAAAAACTTTCAAAACTTTCTCAAATCCAAAAAATAAAGTACTTATTCCGAAAAGGTAAATATTAAACTTAATATAAAGTTCGACCAGTCTCCTTGTTTTTACTATGGATTCAATATGATCATTAACATTACTTGTGTTTTTAACATGCCTATAATTGACAAAAAAACCATAAACAAAGTAGACAATTCCACAATAACTTATAATTTCCATTCCCCATAAAGCTACGCTATACATTACACTATACTCGTCCTCTACTTTCAGTGGAATAGCGATAGAAAAACAAACACCAACCAGCAGCTCAATAACACTAATTATAAATACCCATTTAATAATTGACCGAGATTTACCATGCAGCATTTTATTAATCTCCTGTTTACTAAACTGTTTTGGTTCACTTATTCCACTCCATGTGGTTTTTAATTTATCTAGCTCATCCATTATCTACCTCCATTTAATCTGTTCTTAATTTTAGTCTTCACACGATTCATTCTTACTCTTGCATTCCCTTCGCTAATACCTAAAGTCTCGGCTATCTCTACATAACTTTTATCTTCTAAGTACAAGTATACAAGTGCTTTTTCAATATCATTGAGCTGTCGAACTGTAGCATATATGCGATTTAACTGCTCATCTTCTCGGTTATCATACTCAGGGTAGCTGATATAATTTACTGCCACATCCCAATCTACAGTTTCTACATTTCGCTTTTTTGTACGAAAAAGAGATATCGCTGTATTTAACGCCACCCGATAAGCCCATGTCGAAAACTTAGAATTCCCTTTAAACGTAGGATATGATTTCCAAAGCTGTATAACCATTTCTTGAAACATATCTTTATGAGTTTCCTCATCAAAAGTATAGAGCCTGCATATTTTATGGAGAATATTCTGATTCTCTTCAAGCAGATTAACAAACGCTACTTCGATCTTTTTGTTCATACTAAATCCATATGTCGTAAAGAAAGTAAATTAGTTACACTTACATTTCACAAAATAGTCTTCTCTTTTTGTTAATTTCGTGAAATGGCAAAATCAAAATCGGCATATTTCTGCCAAGAGTGTGGTTACGAATCTGCAAAATGGCTCGGGCAATGTCCCTCGTGTAAACAATGGAACACGATGGTAGAGGAGGTGGTGGAAAAAACGGGCTCAAAAATACCAGAGTGGCGCAGCTCTACATCTGCCAACAGCACGAAGCGAGCAAATAAAGCCGCCGTTATTAATGAAATTGTATATCAGGATGAACAGCGTATCCAAACTCCAGACCGAGAGTTTAACCGAGTCCTTGGCGGCGGTATAGTACCTGGATCTATGGTCCTGATCGGTGGAGAACCGGGGATTGGCAAATCCACACTCATGCTTCAGCTTGCACTGTCTATTCCTGCTGTTAAAACGCTTTATATATCAGGAGAAGAAAGTGAACAACAAATAAAAATGCGTGCCGAACGCCTATCACAAAACTCAACGGCAAACTGTTATATTCTAACAGAAACTGCTACACAAAATATATTCAAACAAATAGAAGTTGTCAAACCTGATTTAGTAGTTATAGATTCTATACAGACCTTACACTCTTCGCAGATCGAATCTGCCCCGGGCTCTGTGTCACAGGTACGAGAATGTACGGCCGAACTTTTAAGATTCGCTAAAGAAACATCAACACCGGTGTTAATTGTCGGACACATCACCAAAGACGGATCCATAGCGGGACCAAAGGTCCTAGAACACATGGTCGATACTGTGTTGCAGTTTGAAGGAGATAGACACCATGTATACCGTATTCTACGATCAGTAAAAAATCGTTTCGGCTCCTCTTCCGAGCTGGGAATTTACGAGATGCAAGGCTCTGGCCTGCGGGAGGTTTCAAACCCCTCAGAAATTATGCTTTCCCAGCGAGAAGCACCCGTAAGCGGCGTTGCTATTGCGGCGATGTTAGAAGGTGTACGCCCTATTATGATCGAAGTGCAAGCGCTAGTCAGCAACTCTGCCTTCGGCACACCCCAACGGACATCAACAGGCTTTGACACAAAAAGATTAAGCATGTTACTAGCTGTATTAGAAAAACGGTTCGGCTTTCGTCTCAGTGCACAAGATGTGTTCTTAAATATTGCAGGAGGCATCCGAGTTGAAGACCCAGCGATTGACCTATCTGTAATTGCCGCACTTATTTCCTCACAACAAGATATTCCGCTAGCCAGTCAACTCGCTTTTGCAGGAGAAGTAGGCCTTTCAGGAGAAATTAGAGCAGTAAACCGTATTGAACAACGTATAGCTGAAGCCGAAAAATTAGGCTTTGAAGGAATATTCATTTCTAAATATAATACGAAAGGTCTGGATGCAAAAAAATATAACATTGCTATTCGACCAATGGCAACTTTAGAAGATCTTTTCCGAGCCTTGTTCGGCTAAAAATCAGCTACAAAATCGTAAATCACATCTTGTATGCGACTTCTTATATTAAGATCAAATAGTTTGTTTGTAACCTGAGGGTGTACTCTATTGGATAAAAAAATGTATATAAGTTGATTTTCGGGATCAATCCACAAGGCAGTCCCTGTATAGCCTGTATGGCCAAAGACGGACGCCCCTGCTTTTTTGGAAGGATACCCGCTTTTCGATGTCGTATCGGCTCGATCAAACCCTAAACCCCGTCGGCTTGTTTGCGACTGCTTCGAGGTGAAAAGATCAACCGTTTCCGGTTGAAAGTATCGAGTGCCACCATATGCCCCTCTATTTAATAGCATTTGCGCATAGATGGCTAAATCATTGGCTGACGCAAAAAGACCTGCATGGCCTGCTACACCGCCCGCCATAGCAGCCCCTTCATCGTGCACATATCCCTGCAATAATACTTTACGAAAAGAAGTATCATGCTGTGTTGGTACGATACGCTCTTTATCAAATCGTTCCCTTGGCTTAAAACCAGTAGTTTGCATACCTAGAGGTCTATACAAAAGTTCATCGGCATAACTGTCTATAGGTCTATGGGTCAAGGCCTCTGCAAGTTCCTTCATCATATACATACTAATATCACTATACAGATAGCTACCTTGCTTGCCTAGTTTAGACCTTAGCATTTCCGGCCACATAATATCTTCATAGTAGTTATTACGCAAATATGCACTATCAGCGACCTTAACAAGATGGTGTTCATCTTCCTCTTGCTGCAAATCCCCCACTTTAAGAGCACGATAGAATGGAATAAAAGGTGTAAAACCCGCTTCATGCAACAATACACTACGTAAGCTAATGGATGCTTTATCGGTGTTTTTAAGTGCGGGAATATAATGTGAAACAGGAGTGTCTAATTGGATGAGTTTGTCATCATAAAGACGCATGATAATGGGGGTTGTCGCTACAATTTTACTAATGGAGGCCAAGTCAAAAATATCAGTGGCCTTAGTAGGTTCATTGTCCGAATAAGTATGTTTACCGTAAGCTTTATTAAATAGAACCTGCCCATCTTTAAGCGCAAGTACCACCATTCCCGGTGTTGCCTGAGCATGTATGGCTTCTTCTGCAACAGCGTCAATCTTTAAGAGCATTTGCATTGCCTTAGCATTGTCATTCAACAACGAGGAGTATTGTTGTATGCGGGTCTGTTCTGTTTTGTTGCTTCCCTGGGTTATGGCAGCTCCGCCGAACAGAGACATTGCTGCATGACACTGTCCTTCTTCTCGGGCGTCTGGTTGCGCAAGCAGAGCAAAACGTGAAGACAGATCTTTCCTTCTTTGATTCACAATAGCCACTTCATCAAAAGCAACAAAGACTATATTAATCTTTTTCTCCACTGCTCTTTTAAGCAGGCCGTCAGAAGCATCGCTCAATTCTGCCATGCTTCCCACCACAATGAGCATATTATATTTCTTTTCACTATTTAAATACTCTAAGAAACTATAACTATCAACCTCTGTATAAAGCTTAGCCACTTGCACAAAACGCTCGTACTTCTCCATATCCGATCCCAGTACTGCAATTTTCAACTGATCAAGCCCGACGAATGGTATTCCTTTCTGTTTATTTTCTAACAACACAGTAGTATTAACAAGCGTTTGCTTGTATTGACCAAAAACAGCTTGACCAAAAAGCACTATGCATAAAAAAATAAAGCTTCGAAAAGTAGCACATAAACTCATAACTATACTGTTTACAATGTATATCATAAATCTATAAAATAAATCTCAAAGTGAACAAGTCATCGATAAACAACAGATTAATTCTATCTTTGATGTATGCCAGAGCTTATAGATAATAAAACTATTTTCTCTCTTTTAGAGGTTTCTCGAAGCATTCAAAAAACAATAGCCGAACGCTACAGGAGTCTTTATTGGATTAAAGCCGAGATGAACAAACTCAATCATTATTCTCACTCCGGGCATTGCTACCCAGAACTGGTTGAAAAGAAAGATGGAAGAATTGTCGCCGAAATACGATCTGTTCTCTGGAAATCGGACTATCAGCGTATTAACAAATTATTCTTAGACCTTCTTGGCGAGCCCTTACGCGAAGGTATTACTATACTATTTCAAGCTGGTGTATCTTATGACCCTATGTACGGGCTAAGTTTAAAAATAGTAGATATTGATCCTACGTTTGTTCTGGGGGAGCTTGAAAAAGAAAAAAAAGAGAGTATTGCTAAACTAAAACAAGAAGGTTTATTTGACGCCAACCGTCAATTGCCATTTCCGACCCTAGCAAAAAGGCTTGCCATCATTTCCGTCGAAACGAGCAAAGGTTTATCTGATTTTTTTAAAATAATTAAACATAACCCTTGGGGCTATCACTTTGAGTATACCCTATACCCAGCCTTATTACAAGGGGACAAATCTATCCCTTCTATTATCAATCAGTTAGCTGTTATTGCAGAGCATACAGATAAATACGACACTGTGGCTATTATTCGAGGAGGAGGAGGAGAGGTGGGGTTATCGTCATACAATAACTACCTTTTAGCAAAAGCAATAGCTATCTTTCCAATTCCCGTTATTACGGGAATTGGACACTCAACCAATGAGACCGTTAGTGAAATGGTAGCTTATAAAAATGCCATTACCCCCAGTGAATTAGCCGATTTTTTAATTCAAAAATTTCACAACTTTGCCATACCTATTGATGAGGCACAGCGCCGCATATTACAAGCTGTGCAAAATAAATTTGAAAAGGAATATTTCCTTTTAAAACAATTTTCAGAAACTATATCCTGGAACAGCAAGTCTCTTTTAGCCCGTGCCAATAACATACTTACCCAGACAGAAGTGGCACTAAAAAACGGGGGCAAACAACTTTTGAAAGAACAATTTATGCACCTAGAGAACAGCCAACGATTGCTAAAACTTGCTGACCCGAAAGAACTATTAAAACGTGGCTTCAGTATCAGTCGAATAAATAATAAAGCAATCACAGAGACAAAGAGATTAAAACCTGAGGACACCATAGAAATAGAGCTGTTCTCCGGAAAAATAACAGCACGTATTACTACTAAACACGACGAGCAATGACAAAAGAATACACATACAACGATGCATTTGAAGAGCTTCAGGCCATAGTTAACGCTATTGAAACAGGAGAAACGAGTGTCGATGAATTAACAGAAAAAATCCGCCGAGCCTCCGAGCTGATTCTCATCTGTAAAACTAAACTCACAGCCTCAGAAGAAGAGGTGGACAAGCTGCTTGCTCAATTGGTTAACAACGAAAAAAGTAACACGGACGCTCTCAGTGAAGAGGAATAGCTTCAAATAATACAACATTCGCTTTTCATATTTTTATTGGATAACTTTAAGACTCATTAATCAGCGAGCACTATCTATGTTTAAACATGTTGGCGCACGACGTACTTTCTCTCACAACCTCCGATTGGCATCTTTATTATCTGCCGTTGCAGGGATGGTAAATATATGCGGCCTATTATCTTTTAATACATTAACAACAAACGTCACCGGACACATCACACTGTTATCTGAGGAAATTTATTTAGAAGATTATTCTTTAGCATTTATTTTCTTCATGTATGTACTATGCTTCCTTCTCGGAGCTTTTACATCTGGCTTATTAATGGAACATTTTTCTCAAAGAGGTCCACGTTATACCTACATTACACCTATCACTATGGAGTTATGCCTCCTAATTCTTGTAGCTCTATCTCCCCTTACCAAGTATATTAACTACAATATTTCACCTTTGTTCTTATCATGCATTTTACTGTTTTCTATGGGCTTGCAAAATGCTCTAGTTACAAAGATTTCTCGCTCTGTGGTCAGGACAACACATCTGACAGGTTTATTCACAGATTTAGGCCTTGATTTATCTCGCTTAGTTTTCCGGAAAGAACAGGTAGCTTTACACACAACCCGTAAAGACGCTAAACTGAAAATTATTATTATTTTATTTTTCTTCGGAGGAGGAGTACTAGCCGCTTTTGCGTATCCTTCCCTTAAAGTAAAAACACTTTTTCTCCCGGCTTTATTATTGGCATTCACATTATGGTATGATAATATTTTGTTCCGTTACACACGTATACTGAGAAAGTTACAAGGAAGATAACTTACCATACCATAGCTTACGATTACATAATAAGCCCATACGTTTTTGAGTTTATAACTCAAAGTTTACTTAACTTTGTAGCGTATGTCAAACAAATCGGAAGAAAACGCCAAATCCTATATACAAATTAAAGGTGCGCGTGTGAACAACCTTAAAAATATTGATGTTAATATCCCTAAAAACAAACTTATTGTCATAACGGGTATGTCCGGTTCGGGCAAATCATCGCTCGCCTTCGACACACTTTATGCGGAGGGACAGCGTCGCTACGTAGAAAGCTTATCGGCCTATGCTCGTCAATTTATGGGGCGCATGCATAAACCTGAAGTGGATTATATAAAAGGCATTGCCCCTGCTATTGCTATTGAACAAAAGGTAATTACATCAAACCCCCGTTCTACGGTGGGGACATCAACAGAAATATACGACTATTTAAAATTATTATTTGCACGTATAGGTAAGACATACTCCCCTATATCAGGGGATATTGTAAAAAAAGACTCTGTTTCCAGTATCATTGATGAATTGATGCTAGAGCCAGAGGACAGTACAGTGACCTTATTTGCTGGGTTGAGCGCTTCAAGCGGTAGAAAACTGAAAGAAGAACTTTCTTTACTGCTACAGAAAGGCTTTGTTCGTGTTTTATTTGAAGACAGTATACAGAAGATAGAGGATATTATAGAAGATAAAACGATAAAAAATCGTAGCTTCAAAGATGAGGAGATACAAATTGTTATTGACCGTATACGCTTAGATAAAGAAGAAGAAACTTATAGTAGAATAGCGGATTCATTACAAACGGCATTTTTTGAAGGAAAAGGAGAGTGTTTTGTTCAAGTAAATGAAGAAAAAAAGCATTATTCAGATAAGTTTGAGTTGGACGGGATCACTTTTGAAGAGCCCACTCCTAACTTTTTCAGCTTTAATAATCCTTATGGAGCGTGTAAACGCTGTGAAGGCTATGGGAAAGTGGTGGGCATAGACCCAGACCTAGTTATTCCTGATAAAAGCAAATCGGTATATGATGGTGCAATTGCCCCTTGGCGAGGTGAAAAAATGGGCGAATGGTTGGACAAATTAATAAAAACAGCTTTAAAGTTTGATTTTCCTATACACCGTTCCTATTCGGATTTAACCAAAGAGCAACAAGAGCTGTTATGGACCGGCAATAAATATTTTGAAGGTCTGAACGACTTTTTTATCGATCTCGAAAAACAGACTTACAAAATTCAATACCGCGTAATGCTGTCGAGGTACCGAGGAAAAACCACTTGCCCGGACTGCTTAGGCACGCGTCTACGAAAAGATGCTACGTATGTAAAAATACAGGGGAAATCAATCATCGATATTGTACTTCTCCCCCTAGATGAGGCCTTGGCGATATTTAAAGCACTTTCACTTACTGACAATGAGCAAATAATTGCTAAACGTCTTCTAGCTGAAATTATAAATAGGCTTCAATTTTTATGTGATGTAGGCTTAAGCTACCTGACCCTAAACCGTCTAAGCAACACACTATCTGGAGGGGAATCTCAACGAATCAATTTAGCAACTTCATTAGGAAGTTCCTTAGTAGGATCTATATATGTACTCGACGAGCCTAGTATTGGCTTACATCCCCGAGACACGCAACGGCTAATCACCGTTTTAAAGTCTTTACGTGATATCGGCAATACGGTTATCGTGGTAGAGCATGAACAAGAAATGATGGAAGCTGCTGATTATTTAATCGATATTGGTCCGGAAGCTGGCGTTAATGGTGGAAAACTTGTATTTGCTGGTACTTATGATGAAATCTTGAAAGATAATAAAAGCTTAACGGGCAAATACCTAAATGGTGACCTCTTTATACCAATACCTACCCAACGTCGTAAATGGACAGAAAAACTTGTGGTCAAAGGTGCTTGGGAAAACAATCTACAGGGCATTGACGTTACATTTCCTCTTCACACTTTTACTGTGGTAACAGGTGTCTCAGGTTCAGGAAAAACCTCTTTAGTAAAGCGTATTCTTTACCCTGCACTACAAAAAGCTATTGGCAGTTATTCGGGAGAGCAAACAGGGATATTTGATAGTCTTGAGGGGGACATAGATATCATCGAGCAAGTTGAAATGATTGATCAAAACCCAATCGGCCGATCATCGAGATCAAACCCGGTAACCTATGTAAAAGGTTGGGATGAGATACGAGCAGTTTTTGCTGCTTTACCAGCAGCAAAAGCAGCAGGCTTAAAACCATCAGCTTTCTCGTTTAATGTTGACGGAGGCCGTTGTGATATTTGCCAGGGAGATGGTGAGGTAAAAATAGAGATGCAATTTATGGCAGATATCTCTCTACCTTGCGAAGCATGTAATGGAAAACGCTTCAAACAACATGTACTCGACGTAACGTACAACGAAAAATCTGTAGCAGACATTTTAGAACTAAGCGTGGACGAAGCTATTGTTTTCTTTGCCGACCAGCCAAAAATAATTGCCAAAATACAACCTTTACAGGATGTTGGTCTAGGCTATGTTATGTTAGGACAACGTTCCAGCACGCTTTCGGGCGGAGAAGCTCAACGTATCAAACTTGCCTCTTTCTTAATAAAAGGGAACAATAGTAAACGCACCCTCTTTATTTTTGACGAGCCGACCACAGGCTTGCATTTTCATGACATTCAAAAATTACTAAGCGCTTTTAATGCCTTGATTAACCTGGGGAACAGCATCTTAGTCATAGAACACAATATGGAAATGATTAAAACTGCAGATTGGGTTATCGACATTGGTCCCGAGGGAGGAAACAAAGGAGGAAAGGTTGTTTTTACGGGTACACCCGAAGAATTGATAAATTGTAACGAATCTTATACAGGGAGATTCCTTAAAAATCACTTATCTTTAACCTCTCATTCCTAAAACGCAAATCATTATGAATTGGAGATTTCTTTGTACTAGCGCACTCGCGATAATTTTTTCTTTTCAAACATATGCACAACCAAAACGCCCTAAACTAATGGTTGGATTAATGGTAGACCAGATGCGGTGGGATTACCTTTATCGTTTTGCTAATCGTTATGGAGAGGGTGGTTTTAAACGCTTATTAAATGATGGATTTTCCTGTGAAAATACCGTAATAAATTATATTCCTACTTTTACAGCTATAGGTCACAGTTCTGTTTACACAGGCTCGGTTCCCTCTATACACGGGATAGCGGGTAACGATTGGATCATACAAGCAACAGGACAACCCATGTATTGCACCCAAGATGACTACGTAGAAGGCGTGGGGACTAATGAGCGTGATGGCAAACAATCGCCTCGAAATTTATTAACATCTACAGTAACAGATGAACTAAAGTTAGCAACCAACTTCCAGTCAAAAGTAATAGGTATTTCCATCAAAGATCGTGGCGGAATTTTACCTGCAGGACATTTTGCAAATGCAGCTTACTGGTTTGAAGCTAAATCTGGCAATTGGATAAGTAGTAGTTTTTATATGGAGCAGCTACCAGAGTGGGTAAATAGATTCAACAAAAAGAAGCTTCCTGAGCGCTATCTAAAAGAAGATTGGGCTACTTTGTATCCTATAGACACATACACACAAAGTATTGACGACGACAACCCCTACGAAGGAAAATGGCCCGGGGAAACTAGCCCTACACTCCCTAGAAAAACATCAGAGCTGATGAAAGACATAGGTTATGAACTTTTAAAAACAACACCACAGGGAAATAAATTCACACTGGATTTCGCGAAAACTGCTATTGAACAAGAGCAATTAGGGAGCAACCCTACAGGACACACAGATTTCTTATGTGTAAGCTTATCTTCCACGGATTATATCGGTCACCGTTATTCGCTATCATCTGTAGAAATTGAAGATACTTATCTACGCCTTGATCAAGAAATCGAAGAGTTCCTCAACTATTTAGATGAACATGTAGGCAAAGGTGAATATACTCTATTCCTAACCGCAGACCATGCTGTATCTTACAACCCTATGTATTATACAGATGAACGTGGAAACGGAGGATATTTCTTTTCACGTCAAGTACAACGTGACCTGAACACTTTATTGGAAGAAAATTTTGGCACAGACAAACTTGTTCGTAGTTTGATGAATTATCAAGTTCATTTAAATTACCCGGTGATTGATTCTTTAAAGTTAGACCGGACTAAGGTGAAGGAAACTATTATCAAACATCTTTATACAGTAGAAGGTGTTAACTATGTGGTGGACATGGAAGGAAACCAAAATATGTTTATTCCAGCACCAATTCAAGAGAAAATTATTAACGGTTACAATCGCCGAAACAGCGGCGCTATACAGATCGTAGCGGACCCTCAATGGTATGACAGTAGCCCTCGTTCAACTGGCACCACACACGGTGTTTGGTCACCATACGACTCCCACATACCTCTAGTTTTTATGGGCTGGGGAATAAAACAAGGTGTAAGTAATAAAGCTGTTCAAATTATCGATATCGCACCGACTATATCAGCACTTCTACACATTACCGAACCCAATGGAAGTATAGGAAAACCTATTGTTGAAGTACTTGGGCAATAGTTTATTAAAAGAACTTATTTGCGTATCTTTGCGGAAGTACAGAATTTTTAAGAACTAATTTATGCTTTCTAAGAAAACAAAATATGCAATTAAGGCCTTAATGGTGTTAGGTCGTAATTATGGCAATGATCCTATGCAGATTGTTAAGATAGCAGAGGAAGAGCGCATTCCCAAAAAGTTCTTAGAGCAGATACTTTTAGAAATGCGGAATGCTGGTATTCTGTATTCCAAGAAAGGTGCTGGAGGGGGATATAGTCTGAATAAAGCACCCGAAGACATTTACCTATCACAGGTTATGCGACTCATTGATGGCCCGATTGCCTTACTTCCTTGCGTGAGCTTAAACTTTTATCGCCCGTGTGATGAATGCGTTGAAGAACACGCCTGTGGTATTCGTGACACTTTCATTGATGTAAGAAACGCTATGCTGCAAATTTTAAATGACACAAATATCGCTCAGCTTATTGATAAGGAAAAAAGATTGTCTTTTAACTTAGAAGTAGAAGAATAAAAGGTATTAATTTAGTATAAACTACCGTTTGTTTTCAAAAACAAACGGTAGTTTAGTTTCCTGACTAAAACACAAAAAACTTTATAAAAGGTCAATAAGGTTTTCAAAAGCCATTCCTCTCGATGCTTTTAACAACACGGTACTATCCTTAATTGGAGAATTGGACAAGCCCTTTTTAGCATCATTAATATCTCTATAGAATTCGGCTCTCTCATTCTGTAGCGAAAAAAACATCTCTCCAACAAATATCACTCTACTCAATCCTAGACTTAGTGCTTTATCTAAAACACGTTGGTGTTCACCTTTTGATTCTTCTCCCATTTCAAACATATCTCCTAAAACAGCTACTTTATAAGTAGACTTTAAATGAGATAAATTATCTAACGCGGCTAACATACTACTCGAATTCGCATTATAATAATCTGCAATAATTCGATTTGTAGCAGTTTGAATCACTTGAGATCGATTATTTGTTGGTTTATAAATGTTTAAGCCTTTATTTATTTGTTCAGCTGTCAGTCCAAAATGATTTCCAACAGCAACTGAAGCTAAAATGTTTTCCAGATTATAAGTACCGGTAAGGTGGGTGTCAGCTGTATATTGATTAATAGCACCTTTCTTTTGCCAACAAACAGACAACATTGGATCAGCAGAAATCAATGTTCCCGTTATATCTTTTCCGGAACCTAAGCCGTAAGTTACCACTTCCTTCATCGACAAACCACCCAGCATATGGTGTAAGTGCTCATTATCCGCTTGTAAAAACAAAGTTCCTCCCTGATTTGATAGATAGTGATACAACTCAGCCTTTGTACTCTTTACTCCTTCAAAAGAGCCAAACCCTTCCAAATGCGCTTTACCTACATTTGTAATCAAACCATGACTGGGTTGGGCAATGCGGCACAAAAAATCTATTTCTCCCGGATGATTTGCCCCCATTTCTATTACCGCAATCTCTACCTCCTCGTCAATGCTTAATAATGTTAAAGGAACACCTATATGATTATTTAAGTTACCAGCGGTAGAAAACGTATTAAACCGAACAGAAAGTACAGAATTTAATAATTCTTTCGTTGTTGTCTTCCCATTTGTTCCGGTAATTCCAATAATCGGGATACGCAATTGACTTCTATGCACCTTGGCCAACTCTTGTAAAGATTGCAGCACATTGCTTACTACGATATATCGCTCATCTTTCGCATATTCTTCTTCATCTATAACAACTACTTTTGCTCCTTTTTCCAAAGCTAAATCAGCAAATTGATTAGCATTAAACCGATCACCTTTCAAAGCAAAAAACATAGAATTAGGCGCTATATTTCTTGTGTCTGTTGAAATAACGGGGTGTTTTTTATAAAGCTTGTAAAGTTCGTTATTGTTCATGATTAACCTCAATTCCGTATGCTCAAAAGTAATAAAAAAACTCGCATAGACTTCACTCTAAAAAAGAATGCGGTCACATGCGAGCTTCTATTTTCTCTAACAGCTCCAAAAAATCTATTACTTCAATTTATAAGCTTTTACACTATTACTATTAAATGTAGGTATGTACAGTGTGTTTGCTTCAGCATTAAAACCTAAATCAGCTGTGTTCATGACTCCACGTGTATCCTGTAACTTCTCTATCTCGCCATTGGCTTTAACATAATAGATCAATCCTGCCCAACAAGTAACTAAAAAGTCTCCCTCACCTACAGGCTCAAGACCATCACCGCCCTCTTCTAATCCCTTAGCAACAATACTTACCGTTTTATCAGCTTCAATTTTCCACAGTTCGGGCCCTACTAAAGCATACAGGCTACCATCTAAAAATTTCAGACCATTTACAGCTACTGCACTATCTATATATAAACTAACATTATCATTTTCAATAAGGTGTATTTTATTCGTACGTGTATCCGAAACGAAAACACGCCCCTGATTATCCACAGTTATATCATTCAGCATAACAGCTCCCGGCACCTCCACCTTGCTCACCTCCTTTCCTGAACTTACGTCAATCGCAGAAACGGAGGTCAAATCAGCCACATACAACAGGTTTTCATGTAACCCTAATCCTTTAGGTGCATCCATTCCCGTAAACCACTCTTTATTTTTTATACTCCCATCTATATTTAAAACAGCAATCCCGCCTTTGCCATCCCTCTCCATAGCATCGCCATCAATAAGCGAGACATATAAAACTTGATCTTTAGCCGAATAAAGAACGGACTCCGGAGTCGGCAGATCTTTCGTTTCCCACACTTCTTCTAATTGGTATTTTGTACCTTGTTCATTTGCCTGTACAGGGGTTTCTTTTTTTTTAGTCTCTCCTTGCATACAAGAAGTAAAACCCATCGAGAGTGTCAGACACACTACAAATAAATTTTTCATATATATAAAATTTGATTTTCATCTACTATATGGAATATCTGTTTCTTTTATTTATTGTTATTGTGTTTTAAAAACATGGATATTTCATATATATAATTATTTCATGAGCTTATAAGTGCGGTTTAATTTTCAACTACCCTATGAGATACCGATATTATCCGGATAAGTCATTTAACGCTAATAAATCGTTCTTTAAAATCATACCATCCATTAAAGAGTATTACCTTCCATAGCTATCTCTTTTACACCAAAGAAGGGTTTTTAACAGTTTGTCTATAAAATTAGTAGAATAAAAATACAATATAAGTATTAAACATCAATCGTTTTCGTAAATTATTTTTACATAATTATAGTATTATTGTTAAATAATTTTAAGTTTTGATAGAAATTCGCAATTAAGATTAGCAAACATGAAATTTTTAGGAGACAACTTTTTATTACAGAGTGATATTGCCGAAGAATTATACCATGCATATGTAAAGGATTTGCCCATTATAGATTATCATAATCATTTACCTCCAGTTGATGTTGCCGGCAACATCAATTTCAAAAACCTAACAGAGGCTTGGTTGTATGGCGATCATTATAAATGGAGAGCAATGCGTACAAACGGTATTGACGAGCACTACATTACCGGCAATGCTTCAGATGAAGAAAAATTCATGAAATGGGCAGAGACCATCCCTTACACGATGAGAAACCCACTTTATCACTGGACACATCTAGAGCTACAGCGTTATTTCGGCATCGACGAATTGCTCACCCCTTCTTCTGCAGCACGCATTTATGAAAATGCGAGCGCCCAATTAAAGGCAGATACACACAGTAGTCAAAACCTTCTGAAACAGATGAAGGTTGAAGTAATATGTACTACAGATGATCCTATAGACTCTTTAGAACATCATCAAGCATTCGCTAAGCAAAATGCTTCTTTTCAGATGTTTCCAGCGTTCCGACCTGATAAAGCAATGGCTATTGAGAACCTAACCAACTTTAACAACTATCTAGAGCAGCTAGAGAAGGTTAGCGGCATCTCCATTAACTCATTCCAGAGCTACTTAGATGCATTACACGCAAGACATGATTTTTTTGCTAGCCAAGGATGTTGCGTGTCTGATCATGGACTATCCCATGTATACGCTGAAGAATATACAGAAAGCGAAATCGTCGCCATTTTTGAAAGAGCAATACATCAAAAAAGTCTTTCAGAATTAGAAGTGCTAAAATTCAAATCAGCTATGTTAGTTTACTTCGCTGAATGGGATTTTGAAAAAAACTGGGTTCAACAATATCATGTAGGAGCTTTCAGAAACACAAACAGTCGTATGTTTTCAAAAATGGGTGCTGATAGCGGCTGGGACAGTATAGGTGATTTTAAACAAGGAGCTGCATTATGTAAATTTTTAGACCGGTTGGATAAGAAAGAAAAACTTACGAAAACAATTATTTACAATTTAAACTCAGCAGATAACGACTTATTTGCTGCCATGACAGGTAACTTTAATGATGGCACTGTTATTGGCAAAGTACAATATGGTTCAGCCTGGTGGTTCCATGATCAATTAGATGGAATGACAAAACAAATCAACTCTTTATCCAACATAGGACTTATAAGCCGATTCATTGGGATGCTTACAGATTCGCGCAGCTTGTTGTCCTTCCCTCGCCATGAATACTTTAGACGTCTATTATGCAACATCTTTGCTGAGGATATCAAGCAAGGTATTATACCTAACGATATTCCTTTTATTGGACAAATGCTCGCAGACATTTGTTATCATAATGCAAAAGCCTACTTTCCTTTCAAAAAATAGACTTAAAAATAAAGCAGTCAAATAAAGATAAGATAGCGTATGTCTTATCTTTATTTTCACTTCGATAGAAAACACTTCCCTATTGCGCTCTTGACTTCTCCTCAGAATCTGTATTGACTCTTCGCAATTGTTGCTTTAAACTTCCAAATTTATAGGTAAATGTCAATCGTACGGTACGATTATCATTATATTGCTTAATTAAAGAGTCAAACTCTCCAAAATTTGTTGATATATTATTCTTTTGTGTTTTAAATAAATCAGTACCCGCTAATTTTAAGGAACTTTTCTGATCTTTAAAATTATAATTAAAGCCTAAGTCAAGTCCCCAGCGCGCATGGATCTTATAGACGTTATATATAAAAGCACTGTTGTAGTTAGCAGACAACTCTGCTGATAAACTTTTTGACAAGCGAAAGTTATTGGTGCTTCGCCCTTGAAAAAATGCCTGTCCATCATTTAGGTACGATCCAGCTATAGGTCCTTTAAAATGCATATACACCAATGTCAAATTGTTATTCATCGTCCACACTTTCCCGATTTGTGCCGGTGCATTCACATTGAAATAAGAAGTCGAACTCTTACCTAAATTATCTCTTGTAATCCAGGTTTTACCACTCTCAGAATCCTGTCCTAAACTCTCAACCATAGCATCTTTTGTAAAATCAGCTCCTACGCTTAAATTAAACATCTTATAAAGTGTATAATTCATAGCAAACCCATCGGTGTACTGAGGCTTTAAATAGGGGTTACCACGCTGTGAAGTAAACTTATCAATGAAATATTCAAAAGGGTTTAAAAAACGATAATTAGGTCGTGAAACCTTCTTTGCATAACTTAACGAAAACACATGATTTTCAGTAGCAACGTAACCTACATTGGCTGACGGAAAAAGCTTAAAATAATCAGTTTTTTCGCGGCGACCTAAGGTTATCGAGTGGCCGTCAGAATCTGTGTGCTCTCCTCTAAAACCTAATTTTAAAGACCAAGATCCAAATTCACGACTATAATCTACATAAGCCGCAGAAACTTTTTCCTTATAAATAAAATAATTAGGTCTCCCTTCATACTCCTGCCAGACTCCATTTACAAAATGTTCAAACCCCAGATTGTTATCCGACTTCACATAGCTATACTTCAAGCCCACTTCCATTTTCCCTTTACCTATTGACTGCACGTAATCGGCTTTGGCCGCATAAATATCAATTTTCAAAGGCATACTGGAACGCTCAAGCTCAGGCTCATATAAAAGGACCCCAGTAGGATCAGTCGTACGGTAGTCAAAATTCATAGTGTTTTCATTTCTGAAAGCAGTCCAGTCGACATCAAATGTCAATTTCCTTCCGCTTGAATCAATTTTAAATTCATTATTAAAGTTCAAGGAATAACGATTAAAAGGTTCGTCAGTTTGTGTACTAGTATGCAAAATAGAATCTACTTTTATTCCGTCTGCCCCCATCTTAGTCAAACTATTACTGCTAGACTTCTCATCATAACGCATACCTGAAAACTGCATAAAAACAGTGTTCCGTTCAGATGTCTTATGCTCTAAACCTAATCGATAATTGTGCGTCTTATCATCATCAATCATGTCCGTGTTTTGATCAAAAACACGATTAACAATGTCCGATTTAACAACACGATTAATATTCAAATCATACTGTCTTTTATCGGAAGTAAAACCGTACATCCCAAAAAAAGATGTGTTATTCTTCTTATAATTAACACTCAATGAAGTGTTTCCACGCGCATGATTACCCTGTGCTGCACTTGCAATAAAAGTACCATTAATCCCCTCTAATCTATTCTTCTTTAAAACAATATTAATAGTTCCTATGGATCCTTCTGCATCATCCTTCGCCATTCGCCCTGTTCCTACTTCTACACTCTTAATCTGACTCCCATCCATCGCTTTAAGAAAAGATGCTAATTGATCCCCTGACATATAAGTCTGCCGACCGTCTATGGTTACATTTGCTCCTTGTTGCCCCATTAACAGAACATTTTCATCCTTATCCACACTAACCCCAGGTGCGCGTTGGAGAATATCTAAAGCATTATTACCCGCTGATAAAGTAGAGTTCTCTACATTTAACACCAACTTCCCATCACGCTGTTGAACTAAAGGAACTTTACCCTCAACCGTGACCTCATTAATAATATTAGCTTCCATGGCCAGCTTAAAAGTATCCATAACTAAGCTTTTTTCGCTCACTATAAAGCTATTCGAAACATACGCTGCATATCCAATGGAACTTGCCTGTATTACAAACTCACCTTTAGGCACAGTTTGCAAAGTATAAACACCTGTCCTGTCAGTTAGTGTTGTTTTAATAATAGCTTTGGTTTTAGCCGATAATAAATAGATAGAAACATTTTCAATAGGTCTTCCCTCTTCATTGTAAACCAAACCTTGCACTTGTAGTCGATCTTGAGCCCAAGCATTTGTTGTTACCAAAAGAAATAAAATGGCAACTAATATTTGTGTGTAGGTTTTACGCATTCGTATAGTTAGTTATATATAATATTGTTAGAGTAATGATAACATAGAACAGAGTACTTAAAAAATTAATTAATTGTCGTTTCAACAACAATACCTTCCCCTACACGCACCTCTGACTCAATGTTTCCTTCGCCTTTTTTCTCTTCAGCTTCTTCCTTTTCCTTAACAGAAGGAGCTTCTACAGCACAAATTAGCCCCTTATCAGTCATAATCCATTCCGTATAATTGGGTTCTACACCTTCTCCATAATTATTCAAGCAGTTTCCATAATTAACAGACCATGTTTTGCTTCTAATTTCATTATTCAAAACGACTTTTGCTCCTTTCGGAAGAAACACAGTTACACGCACCTGCTGATCCCGAGACAATGGGCTTCCTTCCAATATAAAATGACTTGGAAATAAGATTTTCTTACCTTCTTGTATTGCTGAATATTTAATATTACCTGCGCGCTCTGCTGCTAATTGATAAGTTTTACCTTTGGCCGAATAGCTATACTGGATATATGGCTGAGTCAAAGAATCTAAACTGGCAAAATTAATAGCGATATCACTACGCATATAATTTCTTAAATCCTGCCCCTCAAATCTATTATAAAACTTAGATTTTGGCGCATCTTTATCATTAGCATCCAATGTGCGAATATCATTTTCCGTAAACACATATATATCTTCTGTGGCAATATCTTTCTGCACATTAATTGTACTTTTCTCTCTAAAATCCTGATTTGCATAGATGCAATAGTATATTACGCCAACCACAGAAACAATCCAAACCGCAAACATAGTTAGTGATGCATAATTGTTTAATTTTTCTGTTTTAAAAAGAATCCGAACTAATAATAAAAAGAATGCTACAAAAGGAATTAATAAAGCTAAAAATCCGAATGTCAAAGCGACAACCGCATCTTCCCTTCCTAAAACCTCCAAGGGTGGGAATACTATCGGATTCTCCAGCCCGAAAAGATTCATCATGTTAAACACATAAAAAATAACAAATCCCACAATACTCAGACCTGTAACTAGCAAGATACACCAGGCAATTAATTTCCCAATCAAACTAAGACATCCCCCCAACATACCGCCTGCGCTTTTCGCTCCACGACTCAAATGCTCTCCCGCTCCTGATAACTTATCTGCGAAAGAACCACCTTCCTCATCAAATGATTTTTTGAAGTTTTGTAAATTTGGAACTTCGCCCCTCATCGACATTCTATCAGCTCTGGTTGCCGCCTCCGGCATAACCATCCATAAAACAATATAGACTAATACACCAGATCCCCCAATCAAAACAAATAAAATAACTAAGAGACGAATCCAACGGGCTTCCATCCCAAAATAATGCCCCAGCCCACTACATACCCCCCCTAGTATTTTATCCTCAGAATCACGCATTAGCTTTTTTCCGGTCTCGAAAGTTGATCCCAAAGGCTTCTCTGCAGAGTAATATTCATGCTCTTTTTCCTCTATATCTTCTTCACCTTCAAAATCACTAACTCGCCCCATACGCCCAATAACCTCTTGCACATCTAGCATATTAATAACTTCTTTTCGTCCGCTCTCAATACGCTCATTAAACATTTCAGCAATTCGATTCTCGATATCTTCTAAAATCTCTTTACTCCCTTCTCTGTTCCCAAAATGTCTTTTAATATCAATCATATAGGACCGCAATGCCTCATAAGCATCTTCTTCGATATGAAAAACGATACTGTTTATATTTATAATTATTGTCCTGTTCATTTCTTTATTTAATATATTAGTTGAGTACTTATAATTATTTTTTTCCTTTTAATGATGTTTCTACAGCAAACACCAACTCTCGCCAGGTCACATCCAAGCGGGCTAAAACTTCTCTGCCCATATCTGTAATCTGGTAATATTTACGAGGCGGACCTCCTGTAGATTCTTGCCAGTTATAACTTAAAAGACCATTGTTCTTTAATCGGTTTAACAAGGGATACAGCGTTCCTTCTACAACCAAAAGTTGCGCTTCTTTTAATTCACTTATTATATCTGATGCATAGATCTCTCCTCGGGAAATTATAGAAAGAATACAATAATCTAGTATTCCCTTCCTCATCTGGGTTTGCGTATTTTCTGCTATCATAACTATACAAAGATATATGTTTATTATAGTACTATGCAATACATAGTACTATAATAAACACGAATAGAACATCAAGCCACTCATTATCAGCTGTATATTTTTAAAATAAAAAACAATTGTAATTTTTAAACTATAGGTTTTTGTATATTCAACGATTAATCCGACATTTGCAGGACAAAGTATGAAGTACGTATTCAACTATATTTGGGCTATCGTTTGGGCCACTATTATGCTTATATTAATGGGCATGCCTTCAAATAATGTCCCTAGCGTAGGTCTTTTTGAAGGTTTTGATAAACTGGCTCATTGTGGTTCGTTTTTTTTGCTGACTGTTTTCTTATTACAAGGTTTCACAACACAATCAAATACGGCGATATCAAAAGTAAAAAACTTCTTTTATACACTTCTGATTACTTCTTTTTTCGCCTTCGCCACAGAGCTATTACAATATTATTTAGACACAGGTAGGCAAGCGGACTGGTGGGATATATTCGCAGACTTCGTTGGTATCGGAATGGCATTATTTAGCTACCTAATATTTTTTCGAAATAAATAAAAGTCGTGACAAAAAAGATCTTTTTATTCTTATTATTAGCTCTTGCGATGAGCAATATATGCCTACAATCTTGCTCAGCCTTTAAACGAGGTTGCGATTGTCCTTCAGCTCTAGGTGGTAAAAAAAGTTAAGCTACGCGATAGCCAAAGTAGCCACTGACACCTTACAATCACAAGCTTCTAAAAGAGTATTTGCTGCAGCTGCCATTGTTGCGCCAGTCGTAAGAACATCATCTACCAAAAGTATATGTTTACCCTTAAAACTTTCTGTATTTATACAGCCAAACACATCTAAAACATTGTCATATCGATCTAACCGCCCTTTTTCTGTTTGACTTTGAGTATTTATAAGCCTGACAAGATCTGTATTATTTATAGGTTTACCAATCGCAATTGCTAAACCCTGAGCTATAAAATCACTTTGATTATAACTTCGATTTCGCAGCTTACTTTTATGGATAGGAATAGGCACAATAAGATCAATTTCAGTATAATAATGAGATGCTAGTATTTGCTTTCCGAGTTTTATTCCAAATATTTCCCCTACTTTAAACGCTCTATGATACTTTAAGCTATGAATTAACTTCTGTGTTCTGGAATTCTTCGTAAAAGAAAGATATGACCACGCCATATCAATCTCAGATTTCCCTAAAAGCCTTTGATAAGCCGCATTACGTTGCACCACATGATGATCATTAATTGGCAAATGATAATTACATGCTGTGCAGATAAAAAACTCTTGATTAATCAAGACATTTTCACAAGCTATACAAATATCAGGGAATAAAAGAGAAAGAAAACTGTCCCAAGCTCGCTTTATTAGCATCTTAAGTTTACTGATGGTGTTTATAAAGTTACATAAATTATTATCTATGAACAATATAACCCATCTTTTGCTATCAATATGGGCCTGATTTGTACATAACTTGCTCTTATGAAATCGACTCTACTCCTTTTTCCTTGATAGCTAACTGTCCACAGGCAGCATCAATATCTTTTCCTCTACTACGCCGCACATTGGTAATTATTCCCTGTGTTCGCAAATATGCAGCAAATTGATCTATTTTATCTGCTTCGGCATTCACAAAATCTGCTAAAGCAATTGGGTTATATTCTATGATATTTACTTTACAAGGGACATGCTTACAGAAGCGGGCCAACTCCTTAGCATCTTCCAGTTCGTCATTAAAATTATGAAACACAATGTATTCAAAGGTAACTGG
Organism: Sphingobacterium sp. UT-1RO-CII-1; assembly: GCF_026711005.1. Taxonomy (GTDB): domain Bacteria; phylum Bacteroidota; class Bacteroidia; order Sphingobacteriales; family Sphingobacteriaceae; genus Sphingobacterium. The sequence continues at coordinate 778,085 of NZ_JAPPVJ010000001.1, forward strand.
ATTCTTTGTTTTTGCATAATAATACTTTAATGCTTCACTTAAAGATTTCAATGAGTTTTGTTCATTGATCGGCATAATCTCATTTCTCTTTTCATCATTTGCTGCATGTAAAGACAATGCAAGATTAAAACGCACATCATCATCGCCTAGCTTCTTAATCATTTTTGCAATACCTGCTGTCGAAACAGTAATACGCTTAGCTGCCATATTCAATCCGTCTGCAGAGGTTATCCGATCTATAGACCGCATCATATTGCTATAATTTAATAATGGCTCTCCCATTCCCATATAAACAATATTTGTTAGCGGCTGCTCATAATTTTTCTGCGCTTGTTCTGCAATAAGCACAACCTGATCATATATCTCATCCGCATTAAGATTACGCTTGCGATCCATATAACCTGTTGCACAAAATTTACAAGTTAAACTACAACCAACTTGCGAACTCACACAAGCGGTCATCCGTTCAGGAGCAGGTATTAAAACTCCTTCAATAATATTTCCATCGAATAAGGTAAAACTACTTTTAATTGTTTTATCATTACTTACCTGAGACTGACGAACCTGAACAGCGTTAATAGCAAAATTCTCTTTAAGCTTATCACGAAGTGCAAGACTTAAATTGCTCATTTCATCAAAATTCGTACAAGACTTAACCCATAGCCATTCATATATTTGTTTAGCTCGGAAACCCTGTTCCCCCATTTCTACAAGCTTTCCCTTCAACTGTTCTAAAGTTAAGCTTCTGATATCAATCGTTTTACTCTTATTCACCACGACACAAAGATACAGCAAAAAAATAAAACACTTTCTTGTTATCCTATAAATAATTTTACGCTTCACTAGTCTATAATAACTTTACATTAGATCAAATATCATACACAAACAAACAGAATTACGCATATAAAATGAATTTGCGTAAGTTTGAAATTGATGTAAAAACAAAGTATATGTTAGGTTTAAAATTATTGACAGACCCACGTTGGGCAAATATAGCGGAGGCTAACTTAGATGAAATTCTAACAGACCATGCATGGTGCGAGCAAAAAGCAGCGTCTAATGCTATTTCTCTAATCACACAAAATCCAGAGCACGAAGATCTAGTGCATGAGTTAACTGCAATTGCTCTCGAAGAAATGGAGCACTTTAAAATGGTTATTGAATTAATAAAAGAAAGAGGTTACACTCTAGGTCGTGAACAAAAGGACGATTATGTCGGCCAGCTCATGAAATTTTCTAAAAAAGACGGTTCGCGTAATCAAGCTTTTATTGACAGACTATTATTTGCAGCAATGATAGAGGCTAGGAGTTGTGAGCGTTTTCGCGTCTTATCTCAAAATATAAAAGATGAAAAACTATCCAAGTTTTATTATGACTTAATGGTATCCGAAGCCAACCATTACACTACTTTTTTAAATTTCGCGAAAAAATATACGATTGATGTAGATGTAGACAAAAGATGGAAAGAATGGCTAGATTTTGAAGGGCAATTAATCCAAAATTATGGAAAAAAAGAATATATCCACGGCTAATTAAAACAATATACTTTTTTATTACTTCTTGATGTAGATCAATGTACGATCATCTCACACAATATATCTTTGTGATAGAAAGGAAAAAAATATGATAGAATTAGGTATTGGTATGTTCGGTGATCTACAGGTAGATCCGACTACAGGGCAAATACAACCTGCAGCTGTACGTATGCGGGAAATTATCGAAGAAATTAAATTAATGGACGAAGTTGGTTTAGATTTCTTTGGCATGGGTGAACACCATCGAGCAGATTATGCTGTGGCTTCGCCTGAAATCATACTAGCAGCAGCCTCTACTGTTACGAAAAACATTAAATTAGGTAGTGCAGTTTCTGTATTAAGCTCTGCTGACCCTGTAAAGTTATTTCAAGACTTCACTACAGTGGATATACTTTCTAATGGTCGCGCCGAAATTATGGCAGGAAGAGGGTCTTTTATTGAATCTTTTCCATTATTTGGATATGACCTAAAAGATTATGCAGAACTTTTCGATGAAAAGCTGGATTTACTTACCCGTTTAAATAAGATGGATACTATTACATGGTCAGGCAAATTCCGTAGACCGTTAATCAATCAAGAGATATTCCCGCGTCCGGTAAATAAGTCTATGCCGATATGGGTAGCTGTTGGCGGCACAACCTCCTCTGTTATTCGTGCAGCAAAACTAGGGTTGCCAGTTATGTTCGCAATCATTGGTGGTACGACAGAAAATTTCAGACCTCTTTTTGAAGTCTATGAACAAGCTTGGGTAGACCATGGACATGACATAAAAGACCTACAGGTTGGTGTTCATATACATTCTTTCTTCGGTGAAAACACGAAAGAGCTTACTGATAAACACTACCCTATATATGAAGCTCAAATGAACCGCATAGGTGTTTCACGTGGATGGCCGCCATATCAGCGTGCACAGTATGATTTCGGCAGATCTATTCATGGACACCTCGTGGTAGGTGATGCTAATGAATCTGCGGATAAGATATTACACATTATAGAGATGTTTGGCTTAACTCGCTTTTCTGCGCATATGGACATGGGTAGCCCGGATCATAAAGATATGATGAAGGCTATTGAAATTTATGGAACAAAAATAGCCCCACAAATAAAAAAAGCATTAGCAGATTAATCTTTTAAAAGACAAATGGAGGCCACTTATTAGCTGTAGGCCTCCATTTGTCTTTTAAAATAAAGTTGTTTTTCAAACACCTATTCTTCTACCTTTTTAAAGATTGAGCTCAATACAATAGCGATAGCACCATCACCAGTCACGTTACAAGCAGTTCCAAAACTATCCATTGCGATATATAAAGAAATCATCAAAGCCTGATTCTCTGCATCAAAACCTAACATAGAAGAAATAATACCGATAGCCGCCATAATTGCCCCCCCTGGCACTCCGGGAGCAGCAATCATTGTAACCCCGAGCATAGCTATAAATCCTAACATAGGCACGAACTCAACACTCATTCCTTGCATCAACATAAGCGCTATAACACAGGCAACAATTTTAAGCGTGCTACCTGCTAAATGTATAGTCGCACAAAGCGGAACACTAAAATCAGCGATCTCGTCATGGACACCTGCTTTCTTTGCCTGTGCCAACGTTACGGGAATGGTTGCAGCTGATGACTGCGTACCTAAAGCCGTAAAATACGCAGGCATCATGGTTCCTAATAATTTAAATGGGTTTTTCTTAGCAAAGGCGCCTGCAATAATAAACTGAAATACTAGAAGTAGGATATGCATAAGAAAAATAACTCCAATTATTTTAAGAAAAACATGCAATATAGCTGTCACCTTACCTGCGTGAGTCATATCTAAGAAAATACCAAAAATAAAAAGTGGTAATAAAGGGATTATTAGTTTTTCAATCAAAAACGATATAATATTACCAAAATCTTCAGCAACCTGACCTAGTGTTGAAGTTCCTAATCTTGCAAGCCCAATCCCTACTAAAAAAGCAAAAACCAAAGCAGGCATTACATCAAAAAATGGAAGAAACTCTATTGAAAAATAAGGCTCAAAAGCAGCACTAGAACTCTCTTTAATTGGCTCATTAATCTGACTTTCCAATAGCTTAGGAAAAACAGACATACTAATGCCGTAAGTAGACAATCCGGCAAATAGTGTTGAGCCATAAGCAATACCTACAGTAGCTAACAAAAGCTTCCCTGCTGCATCACCTAACTTCGCAATAGCCGGAACAATAAGTCCCACTATAATCAAAGGAATTAAAAACTTTAGAAGCTGATCAAAAATGCCGTTAAATGTTGCAAAAAAGCGCCCTAGCCAATCAGGCATGATTGTGCCCAATCCCACGCCTAAAACAATTGCCACAATAACGCGAAATAATAGGTTATTGGTAATTTTTTTCATCCAGCTAAATTACATTTTTTGACCAGAATACAAGAACATATATAGACTAAACCTTGCTTAAAATATCCTAGGAACTAAGTTTTTTAAGAGAACAGGTCACTTACATTATTAGTAAGTGACCTGTTCTCTTAAAAACATTTTGAATAAATTAGTTTACTACTCTATCTTATAAATCTGTTGAGGATATATTATCCAAAAAATGCTTCTGTATCAAAACCATGCTCCTTCAATACGTCTTCTGGAACACCAGTCCATACACCGGGTTTATTTCCTACATATCCAATATCTTTAACCCCTATCTCACTTGTGTAGAATCCTGAAGAAGTTAAATTCCTCATCAAAGAAAAAAATGCAACTCCTTGCTCCATACCTGGCTTCACTTTATCAGGATAAGCAATATCATCTACAATAGCCAATTGTTGCTCTACATTACACTTAATAAAGACATTGTCATATCTTTTATGTGCTTGCAAATCCATCCACTTTAACCCTCCGCGCATCGGCACCTTATTATCAGGCAGATCCTTTACTATAAATTCAATGAAATCTGGCACTCCAGCTTCGGAAGCACTAGCCGAGATATCATCTTTAGGAATAATTATATCAGCCAATACAGTTATAGTCGCCATTTCATGATCAGTAAAAAACTTCTCTGCATACAACTTCGCATTGCGCTCATGCTCCCAATCTTCTACCCCTGCAAGTTTATCTCCAAGCTCTACTGTTTCTACTTTATCATTACCAGTCTTACATGCTGTTGCCAACACACCTGTCCCTGCAGCTATCAACCCAAGGGCTCTAAGCGATTCTCTTCTATTCATATGTGTGTATATTTACTCCGTGAGCCTATTCCTCTTCACTAATTTAAGAGTCCCAAGCTCTATTTTACACTTGTTTTAGCTATTTAATTTTTTCTTTTCTTCCAATATATACTCTGTCGTACGCATTGACAGAGCCAATATAGTCCATGTCAAATTTTTATCTCCTTGCTGTACAAATGGACCGGCATCAACGACATATAAGTTTTTACAATCATGTGCCTGCCCCCATTTATTTAATACGGAACTTTTAGGATCATTTCCCATTCGGGTTGTTCCTCCTTCATGTATAATTTTCCCTGGCGCTTCCAACCCGTACATAGTATCAGGACCATGTATAGTAGAGGTCACAACAGCCCCCATTTCATGTATAATTGACTGGAATGTTTCTTGCATATGTTTGGCTTGCAATATTTCCTCGTTATGCCATTTATAATGAAACCTTAAAACAGGAATCCCATATTTATCCACTCGGGAGGGGTCAATCTCACAGTAATTATCTTTTCTCGCTAGCGCTGTTCCTCTACCTGATAAGTATATATTAGCACCATAAAATTTACGGTAATCTTCTTTTAATTCCTTACCATAACCACCTCTCTCCTTCTGTCCTCCAATATGACCATTTACACTTGGCACCCAATTCAGCGAACCATAAGAAGGCATTCCCAAACCTCCCGAATATTCTATATGATAACCTCTCGGAAAATTCAGTTTTTTATTATCTTCCCACCATGGTGAATAAATATGTACAGATCCGGTACCATCTTCATTATACCTCTTACGATCGAGCAGTTGTGGAATAACGGCCCCCACTCCAGCTCCTGTAGAGTCATGCAAATAACGTCCAACCAAACCAGAAGAGTTGCCAACGCCTCCGGGATGCGCGGCTGATTTAGAATTCAGCATTATTCGTGCACTTTCGCAAGCACTTGCTCCTAAGATAACTGTTTTGCCCCGCACACTATACTCCTGTAAAGTTTTAGTATCCACATAAGAAACACCTGTTGCCATTCCTTCATCGTTAGTTAGCACTTCTCTAACCATCGCATTATCAATAAGTTTTAGATTGCCTGTTTTCATTGCCGGTATGACTAAACAAGATGATGACGAAAAGTCACCATAGACCTTACAAGCTCTTCCACATTGTCCACAATAAAAACACACACCCCTCCCTTTAATTTCAGAAGAAGCCTCTGTTAAGACCGCTCCTCGTCCTGCTATTACAGGAACCCCAGCTTTTTTTGCTCCTTTTGCAATGTACAATTCATTCAGCCTTGGTTTAGGTGGTTTCATAAAAATACCATCAGGTTCGTTTCTAATCCCCTCAACAGTTCCATATATACCAATCATACGATCAACACGGTCGTAAAAAGGTTTAACATCCTCATAGCCTATTGGCCATTCCTCCGTCATCCCATCGGTTGGCTTAAAGTCGTCCGGCCCCATTCTCAGCGATATTCGCCCCCAATGATTTGTACGTCCTCCTAACATCCTTGCGCGGAACCAATCAAACTCAGTACCAGCCACTTTTGTATAAGGCTCTCCTTCCAATTGCCAACCACCGTAAGCCGCATCAAAATCACCAAAAGGTCTTGTAGTAGAAGCGCCTCGCCGAGGAGATTCCCATGGCCATCTTAACTGCAGCGAGTCTACTGCTGGGTCATAAAAGGGACCCGCCTCCAACATTAATACTTTCAATCCGGCTTCTGCCATAATGTATCCCGCCATTCCTCCTCCTGCACCTGACCCCACAATAATCGCATCATACACTTCTGGACTCTCTTTAATTTGATATTCTGACATAATCTCTCTCCTGATAATTAGATTATCGGCTCTTATTTGTTTACAATATTTTCAACCTAGGTCTTAATTAGGCAACTAAATATAAAACTTATTATTATCTCTCTAACAAAACGGTATTGTATCTTTTTTGATACTTTACACAGAATGTATCGCTATAGGTTTACCGATTTCTATTTTTTTCTTCAATCCACAAAGCCATATACTTCGTGCTATTAAACTGCTGACTGGATAATATCTGACCTATATAGTTTTTAGACCGAAAAGAATCTAAGTGTGCTTTCATATACGACAAATGCTCTATAAAATCGCTTTCATATAATTCTTTGTCAAACCTATCGTTTAATAATCTTTGTCCTTCGCGTTGCGACTCTTTCCACATTTTTTCATTTTGATATAATAGAACTGTCTGCTGCACAAACTTGGCAATATCATCTTCTATAACGCCCCCCCAACGTCCCTCCAAGGTCATAGATTCTGCCCCCATACTTGTTGTAACAGAAGGAGTTCCAGATCGCATCGCATCTATAAACTTTCCTTTTATACCTGCCCCAAATCGAATAGGTGCCACTAACAAACGATATAAAGACATAGTCGACAACACATCTTCTGCTCTGTCTTTAATAAAAAAACGCTCTTTAGGCTGATGCAACTGATAAACCTTCTGCGTAGCATATGCTCCATAAATATGTAATTCAACATTTGGAAGTTCTTTTCTAAGCAAAGGCCATATTTTTGTTTTAAGGAATTGTACCGTATTCCAATTCGGTTCATGGAGGAAATTACCAATAAACATAATATGTTCACGTTGGTCAAAGGTATTCCAAGCATCTACATCTACATCTTCTACCCTACGCTCTAGAAAAGGTAAATAATACAACTGACCTTCAGGTATAGCAAAACGCTCGACTAAAATATCAATCTCTGCTTTACTGATCAACAAAGAAAGATCAGTTCTATATAAAGAAGCTAATTCTCTTTTAGCCAAGTCATTAAAACAGTCTAATGCTTGATCCTTTTTTATAGCTTCCTCCCTTGCCTTTCTTAAAAAATGCAAATCTTCCGTGTCCAAGATAGTTAATGCTTCTGGGCAATACTCCCGAATCCTCCAACCAAATTGTTCTTCTACAATAAAACGATCATAAACAACAATCTCGGGCTGCAGCTTTTTTAAATAATCATCAAAACTCCTGTCATTAAGTAAAATAGCCTTCTCCTGCACTCCATCTCTATGCAATGGATAACTATGGGGAGAGCGACCTGCAGCGGAAACAAAATGCACATTGAAGTTTGCCTCCTGAAACATACGCACCAATTGAAGAATTCTTGTCCCCGCAGCAGAAGAAGTAGGTTCTGGCCACACTAAACCTATAAAAAGCACTTTAAGCATGTCTCAAAAATACAAAATTCAACTGCTTAATAGCAACACTCTCCTCATTCTCAAAAAGTTTACTATTTTTGAGAATACTATACAAAAATTAACGACTATTTTATGAATTATTTTTTTTAAAACACCATGAATAAACTCATTCTATTTAAACACCTACAGCGGTTTTCGAAAACACAATAAATCAGGTCTTTTCCCATGCATTATTTACAATGTACCTTCATAAAGTGTATAGCTATAACTTTTTGCCTGATACTATTTACAAAACATCTCAGCGCGACAATTAATCATATAGACGATCTCGATCTAACACTCACCGACACTATCAGTTCTGATAAAAAATTTATACACCGCATAGAAGCAGAATTTCAAACAGGGTTTACATTAAAAAATGTCCCTTTCATGCGTGGGGAAAATTTCGCAAACAAAAAGATAAATAATGCCTTTTCAGGACATTTGAAGTACGCTCTTCAGTTTAACCCTGAAAGTAATATCAATAAAATATATAAAGGCTCCTATCAAGGAGTAGGACTAGGGCACTACAACTTTGGCAATAAAGCAGAATTAGGCAATCCAACTGCTATCTATTTATTTCAAGGTGCACAGATAGTACGTTTCAATCACAGCATATCTTTAAACTATGAGTGGAACTTCGGTATATCTACTGGCTGGCGTCCGTATCATTATAGTACAAATCATCTCAATCATCTGATAGGGTCAAAAATTAATGCCTATCTAAATGCGAAATTGTACTTCAACTGGACTCTCTCAAAAAAAATAGATCTACTTACAGGCCTTGGTGTCACCCATTTTTCAAACGGTAATACCGAGTATCCAAATGCTGGGATGAATATGTTGGATGCCAAGCTTGGTTTAACATATAATCTTAATAGGTATGCCACCACGATACAAACAACAAGCAACAATACTACTCCTCTTTTCAATCGTCATGTGAGTTATGATATAACTTTATTTGGCTCATGGCGCCGTAAAGGAGTAAACTATCTCGACCAAGCAATAGCCTCTCCCGACCACTACATGGTTTTAGGAGGAAGTTTCAACCCTATGTACAATGTAGGTTACAAAATTCGTCTAGGCGCAGCGCTCGACCTAGTACATGACGGAAGCGCCAACGTTTATGCTAAAGACTACATTATCGGCACAGAACAAGAGTTTATAAAACCTCCGATCTCTCAACAGTTAGCTGCTGGGCTGTCGGTTAGGCTTGAATACGCAATGCCCTATTTTAATTTAGGGCTGGGCCATGGATACAATATCCTATATGGAAAAGGAGACCTAAACAGTTCTTACCAGATTGTTAATCTAAAAACTGCTATCAGCCGAAATGCATTTATTAATATAGGATACAGCTTAAAGGACTTCAAAGAGCCCAACTTTTTAATGCTAGGCTTCGGCTACAGATTTAATAATAAATATCCTTCCATATTCCATTAACTATCTCAACTATTTCAAAATCATAGGCTATTTATAGATTATAAGATAAAGCTGTTACAAACATATGGTCAATAATAAAACATCACTCATCCAGACAATCAACATAATTAGACCAAAATCACCCTAACATAAAGTTGTTAAACAACCTTCTTGCTATAACTAAAAGTTATAGTTAATAAAAAATTGTCATTCTGATGTCATCACTTTTTTTTAGAAGTTTGTTCTATGAAACAACCACAAATAAACAACAATCCGTTATCCGAGCTTAAAAAGACGTTAAGCTATATTAAATTATTAACTGTAGTCTGCCTTCTATCATTAGCTTTTCTACCGTTATACCTTCATCTAACTGCAGGTGAACAACCGAACAGTGAGATTGCAACAGAAGACAGCTCACCAATTCTTACATCTATTCCAGATAATTTTGAAATTGCTCCTTTTGATGATAGTCCGGAAGGCGAAATGGCCGCTTTAGGACATCGTCTTATTACCGAAACGTACGCATTGATAGGCCCCAATACAGAAAAAGCAATAACAGGTAATAAACTAGCTTGTTCAAGCTGCCATCTTAACGGTGGCACAAAAGCTTTCGCCGCACCATATATAGGATTAAGTGGTTTGTTTCCTATATATATCGGGCGCGAAAACAAAGTAGAGTCATTAGAAGAACGTATCAACGGTTGCTTAGAACGCAGTATGAACGGAAAATCCATTGATGTTAACAGCACCGAAATGCGAGCGATGATGGCATACATCAAGCACTTAAGCAAAGACGTTGTTGTCGGAAAACGCATTAAAGGCCAAGGCTTTGTTGACTTTAACATACCTGACCGTGCTGCTGATTTAAAAAATGGAGGGTTGATTTATAAGAATTCCTGTGCTTCTTGCCATGCAACTGACGGTCAAGGTCTGGCAGGCACTGTAGGCAACAAAGAAGGAGGCTATATGTACCCACCATTGTGGGGGGAAGACACTTACAATGATGGCGCAGGCATGGCTCGCCTATTAACAGCTGCAAAATTTATAAAAGGAAATATGCCTTTAGGTGTAACCCATGACGCTCCTTTACTTACCGATGAAGAAGCCTATGATGTTGCAGCTTATATAAACAGTCACAGCAGACCAGTTAAAGCAAATAAAGAATTGGACTACCCCGATTTATCTAAAAAACCAAAAGACAGCCCTTATCCACCTTATGCTGACGAAATATCACAAGAACAACACAAAATAGGTCCATTTAACTTTTAACAAGTAACACTTTAAATTATATACATATGAAATACTCATTAATCTTTTTAACACTAATTACATTATCTCTTTCCACAATAAAAGCGAATGCCCAAGACGCATTGCAAAGGAATAAAACATTCACAGGAGCAACAGCGACTGCGCCTCTTTACAAGGTTATCTACCAGATGGACCAAGGTTCTGATGAAATCATCAAAAAAACAATCCGTAACATTAACAATCTATTAAATGACCCTAGACTTAAAGGCAAAGTCCAAGTCGAACTTGTTGCTTTTTCAGGAGGAACGGCTGCATTTAAAAAAGACAGTGGATATGAAGAGGGTATCAGAGGGCTAGTTGAACAAGGAGTACTTGTTGCCCAATGTTTAAACACTCTTAAAGAGCGTAAAATCGAAAAAAGCGAACTCTATGACTTTTTAGCTTACGTGCCAACCGGAAATGGGGAGTTAGTCATCAGAGCTGGTGAAGGCTGGTCTATTGTAAAACCATAACTTAATACCATAAAACATGCATATTTCAATGTATACACAAGTAGACATAACCGTGAAATAGCATGTACATAAATAATACACAAATAATTATATACATATGAAAATAGTCAGCGGCTTAAGATATACCATAGTATTACTTTTCATTACTGTGAGTACAACAACAAATATAAAGGCACAACAGGACCTACATAGATATGATCCTCCCTGGAACACTCCACCCAAATCGTCAGTTGAGTTTACCATTAAGGGTATTAACAACGTACCTGATTTATACGGAGATATAGTCGATCCCCAGTTAGTTGTGTTCTTTGCGGGCAACCAATTCATGTGTATCGATGACCTATTAGAAGGATTTAAAAAAAGGCATCCACACATAGAACGCATTTTTGCAGAAACATTGCCTCCAGGTATACTAGCCAAACAAATTGAAGGCGAGTCATTGACTATAGGGAATTTAAGAATCACACACAAACCTGATGTATATACAGCAGGTAAATCCCGAATAGACTCTATGGCGAATCGCTTTAGTCGTATAGAAACTTATGCTTATAACAAACTCAGCTTAATGGTTCCAAAAGGAAATCCAAAAAAAATAAAAAGCTTAGCTGATCTACAAAGTAAGAAAGTAAGAGTTAGCATGCCTAATCCTGTATGGGAAGGCATTGGCCGGCAGATAGAAGTAGCTTACAAAAAAGCAGGCGGAGAAGCCTTACATCAGACCGTAATGCAAAAAAAAGTAACGGACGGATCTACGTTCTTAACACGTATACACCACAGGGAGAGCCCCTTAAGAATACTCCTTGGAAATAGTGACGTTGCCCCCGTATGGACTTCGGAAGTCGTCTATCAAAAAATGATCGGCAACCCAGTTGAAGAAGTAGAAGTTCCTCAGGAGCATAATATCAAATCGACATATCGGGCAGGTAGACTAAAAAATGCACCAAGACCAGAGGCTGCTGACTTATTTATAGAATACCTCATTTCTGACGAAGCCAAAGCAATTTATAAAAAATATGGGTTTGAAATTGATTAGCAACCTATTCATAATTTTTAGTAAAATTGATGATGATAAATGTTGATTTCAAAATATTAGTTTTTATATCGGCTGCACGACATCTTAATTTTACAAGGGCGGCAAAGGAGATGAATGTCTCCCAACCTGCTGTTAGTAAAAACATTCAAGAGTTAGAAATACAAGCAGGGCGCAACCTATTTGAGCGAAGGGGCCATACTTTAATTCTTACTAAAGCAGGGCGTTTGCTTCTCAACCATGCTACTAGACTGACGTCAGTTTATGAGGATTTAAATTGCGAGCTAGCCATGCTAGATGGCGTACTTTCCGGCGAACTGAGATTAGGGGCCAGTACGACATTATCGCACTTTATATTACCTGAAATATTAGCATCGTTTCACCTAAGCTTTCCAAACATAGGTATAAAAGTGCTCCACGGGAACTCTAGACAAATAGAAGATTTACTCCTAGATCAAACTATTGATCTAGGAGTTGTAGAGGGCTTATCGGATAATTTATCCATGAAATACGAAACCTTTGTTAAAGACGAAGTAGTATTGGTTACACGAGCCGGCAACCCCAAAATAATTGGGAAGGATAGTGTTTTACCAGAAGACCTCCTAGAATTTGAATATATCTTTAGGGAACAGGGATCGGGAACAAATGAAGTTATTTACAAAGCTTTTACTGAAGCCGGTATCGATTGGAGAGGACTTTACGCGAAGGTATATTTAGCCAGTACAGAAAGTATAAAAAACTTTTTATTAAAAACAGACTGTTTCTCGTTTCTCTCTATTCATGCTATTGCTAAAGAATTAAAAAGTGGCGAACTTGAAATTGTCGAAGTAGAGAACTTTAACATGGAGAGAAACTTCTATTTTGTTCGTCCACATGGTGTCATCGGGCACCTACCAGAAGCTTTTAGAAAATTTGCATATCAGCATTTTTCCAAAAATGGACTTTTCCATTCGGACGGCTGATCTATCACGCTATACGCACTTATCATTATGGAATTAATAGGCCTATTTCTATGGGTAATAATCGGTATTCTTTTTGGTTTAATGGGAGCAGGAGGAAGTATCCTTACCCTACCCATCCTCGTGTATTTATTTCGTATCGATGTTTCCACAGCAACAACATACTCATTATTCATTGTTGGATCCATCAGCCTAATTGGCTCATTATCTTACATAAATCAAGGTTTTTTTAATAAAAAAGCCGCTATCGACTTCGGGATTCCCTCGCTAATTTCAGTGGTAATAACTAAAATATTTATTGCACCGATTATCCCAGATATTCTTTTTCGTATAGGCAATATGCTATTTACAAAAGACACTTTTCTCATGTGTCTTTTGGCACTTATTATGCTCACATCTTCTTATCGTATTGTAAGTCATCGAGCAAAACATCATCAAAACTCAAACATCAACAACAATTCTAATCAAAATATATTACTAACAATTAACGGCATAGTTGTAGGGTTTCTTAGCGCAATGATTGGTGTAGGAGGCGGCTTTCTCATCATTCCTGCACTCATAGTTTTCTGCAAACTAGATATAAAACAAGCTGTAGGCACTTCGTTGGCTATTATAGCCATCCAGTCTATCGTTGGCTTCATAAGCGATTATTTCTCTCATCACGTTGATTGGTCATTAATTATTCCTATTACAGCTGTCGCATCAATAGGCGTTATACTTGGCTCTTTATTATCAAAAAGAGTAAATGCTGAAAAATTAAAAGTAGCTTTGGGCTGGTTTATTGGCTTAACTGCTTTTTGCATCATTGCTGAAGAAACCATTTTAAAAATTATGTAAATAACACTCTTTATTTTTTCAATTGTTAACAATAAGCACCTAAATGAATACACCAAAAACATCAAATTTTAAGTTACAAATCACCGAAGATTGGACTGTAGTCATCCTTGGTTTTATCTTAATCGGGTTAGCCGTTTCAGGCTTCCCAATCACTATTCCTACATATACATGGGAAGGGTTAAATGATTTTTCACGAATCTTATCCATCAACAACCTTTCTAATATTATTCAACAGTTTTTACTAGTTTATACGATCGTTATTTTCGGGAATATACTCATGGGCAAGCCCATCATACATGCCGCCAAAAGTTTTCCTATAGTCTTTATCCTAACTGTCTGCGCCTTATTCATTTCGGGCAATACATTTCTTAAGGACATAGGTTTAGAAGCGGTTATATTCAGCTTATTACTAGGTCTAATCTTAGGCAATTTCTTTAAATTACCTGCTTGGCTCCGTAATTCTCTTCAAGCAGAAGTTTTCGTAAAAATCGGACTAGTTCTATTAGGCACCAGCGTCATATTTTCGGATATAGTTCAAGCAGGCACACTTGGTCTTGTCCAATCGCTGATCGTGGTTCTTTCGGTTTGGTATTTTGCATTTTGGCTATGTAAAAAATGGAAAATAGACGAAGAACTTACAATGATGATTTCAAGTGCTGTTTCTATATGTGGTGTATCTGCTGCCATAGCAACTTCTGGAGCTATTAAAGGAGACTCAAAAAAACTGTCATATGTGGTCTCTATGGTACTGATAACTGCAATTCCAATGATGCTAGGGATGCCCTATCTAGCTAAAGCAATGGGGCTTTCGCAAGAGGTTACAGGAGCATGGCTTGGAGGTAGCATAGACACCTCTGGTGCTGTGGTAGCATCCGGCAGCTTAGTGGGTGATAAAGCACTTGAAATAAGCACAATTGTCAAATTTTCTCAAAATGTGCTTCTAGGTGTTGCTGCCTTGGCAATCTCGATTTACTGGACCTATCGGGGTGCACCTAAAGGAAGCCATATCGAAAAACCAAGTCTCAGAATTATTTGGGAACGTTTCCCAAAATTTGTTTTGGGTTTTATAGCAGCATCTGTTATTTTCTCTTTTTTCCTAGCTCCTGAGGTCGTCAGTACTGCTAAAAGTGGAATCAAAGAAATCCAGGTTGTTTGGTTTGCATTGGCTTTTACAAGTATTGGCATGGAAACCAACTTTAAAGATCTTATAAGTAACAATAGTTTAAAGCCCTTTTTAGCTTTCACAGTAGCACAATTATTCAATGTAATAATAACGCTCTTTATTGCCCTATGGTTATTTGGAAGTATGTAAAGAAATGATAGTAATTAAAAATAAGCAGAGGGTTGTCATATAGGTGATAACCCTCTTTTGTATGAACACCCTACAAAAAACTTACTATTAAATATTTCTTCGTCAAAGCGCCCATTAATTAGCCAGACAACTTAAAGCTGTGCTAGTAATTAAAAGTACCCCCGCTACTTTTTCAATCGTTTTCGTAAATTGTTTTCTCACTCAATTGTTTTTTTTATACCTTGCCTAGCTTGAATAGCAGATTGTTTTATTTAAAAAAATATAAAGCAACTAAATTATGACCGTATAAGTTTTAATTCATTTCTAAAATGGAAGTCAGCAACATTAAATCTCTGCAAAATGGTTGTCACGATACCTTTAGTGCGATATTTGATACCCATTGGGATAAAGTTTATTATTACTTACTTACACGCACAAAAGATATTGATCATGCCATAGAACTAACCCAACAAGTTTTTATTAAACTTTGGAGATATAAAGACTCTTTATCTGAAGATATCCCTTTAGATAAACAGCTGTTTAGAAAAAGTAGACAGATTTATATCGATTGGCTACGTCAAGAAGCCAGAAAAAGAGAATACCTAATCGGCATTGATGAAACATATGACGTTCCACATCCAAGCGATGCGGAAAGTATATACTCACTAAAATACGACCTCGAAAAAGCCATAGAAAGTCTTCCTAAAAAAAGAAAACAAATATTTGAACTCAAGCATATCTATGGTTACTCTTATAAAGAAATCGCAGAATACTTAGGAATATCCGTAAAAACAGTTGATAATCAACTACTAAAAGCAAACATTCAGCTCCGCAAGATCCTGAGCGCATCTATATGCATCGTTTTAGGTGAACATTTAATAAAATAATTTTTTGAGTGAATAGGGGAAATTTACTTTCGTCACGTACATGCTATCAGAGAACCATAAAAAATGGATAAAATAGCGTTAATAAATAAGTTTTTCCGTAACCAGTGTAATGTTGCCGAAGCATCTGAAGCGTTCAAAATACTTCAGGATGATGCAAAATTACTTGATCTCGTCCTAAGTGAGAGCGAATGGGATGCTATTGACCCAAAAAACTCTACTAATAAAGCTATAAAAGCCAACATATGGAATACTGTAGCTAAAGAAACTAAACCTGTTTATACTTTTAAAAAAATCTCAATAATTTACTGGGCTGCCAGTATTATCATGCTACTAGGCATCAGTTTATTTATCAAACTAAACGAGTTTTCTCCTTCAGACAAAATAGTTAAAACTACACATACGAGCATAAAGCATAGCACATTAGCAAACACCTCAGACCATACTCAATATTACTGTTTAATTGATGGCTCAGAAGTTATACTTCACCCCAAATCTCAAATCACATACGTCGAGAATTTCAAAAATAACAGAAACATACACCTGACAGGCAAGGCTATATTTAAAGTTGCAAAAGACAGCTTGCATCCCTTTGTTGTTCATTCTGGAATGATTTCAACGACAGCGTTAGGAACAGAGTTTTTAGTGGATTATTCACACCCAAAAATTAACATAAAGTTATTTGAAGGTAAAGTTCTTGTTCAGTCAACCCTTCCGCGCACAAACATGAAAGAAATCACCCTTACACCAGGAGAACAATGCTTTGTAGATGTTCGTACTGCGCACATCCTTGTAGGTAAAATAAACACGAAAAAAGAAGCCCCAATCGTTCCTACTCCTCAAATAAATAAAGCAAAACATATAATCTCGTTTACTTTCTTTAAGAGCTCTTTGACCGAAATATTCTCTCAGATAGAAAGTGAGTATAATATACGTATCAAATATTTAGACACAGATATTCACGATAAATACTTTACCGGCACGTTCACTGAAGAAGAGTCTCTTGAAAGTATTTTACAGACTATAACTAGAATAAACGGTTTGGATATTAAAATTAACCCCACAGATATTAACATCTTTAAAAATCAAGAATTAACTAAACCTACAAGCGAAACAATAGATACAGACCCTGAAGATATTCTCCCCTATAATGAACAGATCTTCTTTAATCAAGTTTCATTAAAGCAGCTATTTACAATACTAGAACACAGATATCAAACAAAAATACTTTTCGATCCAAAAGACATTGAAAACAAATTCTTTACAGGAGAAGTATCTCCTGACAATGATTTATCTAAATTTTTATTATTAATAACCCAAATGAACGGACTTAAACTTTCGGAGACGTCCAATGCGTTTAGAGTCACCACTAACACAAATTCACAGTAAAAGCTTAAAATAACAATTATGAACACGAAAATGAAAACGCTCCGAATTTATGGAGTTGGATTCCTATTGCTATTTTTTCTGCTTGACAAAGCCTATGCTCAACAAGCAAGCAAAGTAACAGGAACAGTTTTAGACCAATTTATGGCACCCCTAACAGGCGTTACTGTCACTGCGGTCAATAAACTAGACTCTACACAAAAAACTACGGTTTCTACCGACAGTAATGGTCTCTTTATCTTTAGTCAGCTAAAAACAAACCAGCCCTATGTATTCAACTTTTCACATATAGGTTATAATGCGCAAACCATAAGGGATTTTATACTCAAAGATGGGGAAAACAACTCCATTATGATCAAAATGATTGCAGAAGATAACAGTTTAGATGAAGTTGTAGTCGTCGGCTATGGTACCGCCAGAAAACGAGACCTTACAGGCGCCGTCACAAAAGTAGACTTAGAAAAGCAAGGAGATTTAGCGAATACAAACGTTTTACAATCATTAAAAGGCGCTGTACCAGGACTTAATATAGGAGCAACAAACTCTGCCGGCGGAACGCCATCAGTAAGTATCAGAGGTCAAAATACCTTATCCACCGACGCTGGAGAAAACGCTCCACTAATCGTAGTAGATGGTATCATTTATAGAGGGAGTATTGCAGATATAAACCCATCCAACATTGAATCTGTTGAAATTTTAAAGGATGCCAGTGCCGCATCCATTTATGGCTCTCAGGCGTCTAATGGTGTGTTTTTAATTACAACAAAAAAGGGCGTAAACACAGGAAAACCTGTTATTTCTTACCATGGCCAATACGCTATCGAAACACCGGCAAAAGAAATGAAACCATTACAAGGCGAGGCGTATAGGTCATTCCTAAAAGATGTCTTTTGGGATCAATACTATTTGGCCCCAGATTATATCAATGAGAATCCAAAATTTGATATCGAAAACAGCTTAAAAACCGCAGCAATGCGCGAAGGTTATCTTAATGGTACAGACAACAATTGGTATGAAGCTTTTACAGGAAACGGTTCTCTTAACAATCATAATTTGAGTATTTCTGGTAGAAACGACAATGCTGGCTACTTCATTTCCAGCGGATTAACAGATCAAGACGGATTTATT
Source organism: Sphingobacterium sp. UT-1RO-CII-1 (assembly GCF_026711005.1). GTDB lineage: Bacteria > Bacteroidota > Bacteroidia > Sphingobacteriales > Sphingobacteriaceae > Sphingobacterium. The sequence goes on from NZ_JAPPVJ010000001.1 coordinate 796,710, forward strand.
AAAAACGATCGGTACAAACGCTATGATGTTCGTGCGAACCTCGACTTCACCATAACAGATTGGTTAAATATAGGTACCGAATCCTTCATGGCCTCTACAAACCGCCCGTCAAAAGTGCCCTCCTACGGAAACATATATCATATGCAGCCTTTTGCACCTGTATATGATAGCAACAATGAATATGTATTGCAACCAGATGCTTTAAGCTTAAACCCATATTTAGAGTCTCAGATTGACTACGATTACCGTCAAATTAACCTATTCGGAAACTTTCATGCCGATATTAAAATAAAACAATTAAAAGGTTTTAACTACCGTGTCAATTACTCCCACAACTACCGGACGGTACATACCAACCAGTTCAACCCGTGGGGAGCTAACTTTACAGGTGCTGGCAGTAAAGAGAACAATATAGGCTATGATTGGAGTTTAGATAATATCTTCTCCTATTCAAACAAATTTGGCACAAGTCACCGAATAGATTTTACTGGTGTATACGGCGTCGAGAAAAGAATGCTCGACAATACTTATGCAGGAGCAGAGAACTTTGAGAATGACATCTTAGGCTACCACTACCTAGAAGGAGGTAGTGCCGACCAGCGTATAGTTACCTCTTCTAGAGAAATCGAAAACAGTCTTTATATGATGGGCAGATTGTTCTACAGCTTTAAAGACAAATATATGCTTACAGGGACAGTCCGGAGAGATGGATTCTCCGGCTTTGGTTCTAGCAAAAAAATAGGTGTTTTCCCTTCATTAGCGTTAGGTTGGGTAGTAAGTGATGAAGATTTTTTTCCGGCCAAAGACATTATCAACTACTTTAAACTAAGGGGCTCTTACGGCACTACGGCCAGACGCGCAGTTTCAAGATACCAAACATTAGCCCGAATCAAGTCTGAGCCTTCCCGCGTTTGGGGAGATGGCGGTACACCTGCCCTTGGTCAATTTATAAATTCGCTAGCCAATGATCAATTAAGCTGGGAATCAACCACCGGTATTAACTTAGGTTTAGATTTCTCCTTGCTGAACTCTAGAATTTCAGGAAATTTCGAATATTACAAGAATAACACAAAAGATATCCTTTATTCTATACAACTACCTTACCTTACTGGATTTGGCAACATTATGACAAATATTGGTAAAGTTAAAAACCATGGTTTTGAATTTACCTTAAATGGAAAAGTAATTGAAAATAAAGACTTCACTTGGGACGCCTCGGTCAACTTCTCTGCCTATAGAAATAGTATTGTTTCTATTCTTGGGAGAGATATGAACGGCGACGGTCGAGAGGATGATCTAACAGCTAACAATTTATTTATCGGACACCCACAAAACGTTATTTACGGCTATGAAGTTATCGGAATGTGGCAGTTAGAAGATCAAGATGCTGGCCGAATTCCAACCGGTTTCTTCCCTGGAACCTACAAGTTAAACGACTTAAATGGTGATAACATCATTTCAGCAGCTGACGACCGAAAAATATTAGGTTATGGGGATCCAGCTTACCGATTAGGCTTTGGTTCTACCTTTAAATACAAAGACTTCTCTTTATACTTATTTGTAAACAGCATTCAAGGCGGAAGTAAATATTATTACGGAAAATCAGCACCGGAAAATCAGCATAATTTTTCAAAACGAGATCAATTGTCTTATGCTAATGCTATGGGCTGGGACTACTGGACACCACATAATCCAGACGCCAAATATCGCAGACTTGACGTAGGTTCAAGTTATGGCGGGCAACCCATTATGCAACGCAATTTTGTTCGCCTTCAAGATCTTTCACTCTCTTATAAACTCAATGACCGCCTATCTAATAGACTCGGTGTTTCTAAAGCACGGGTATTTGTGAGTGGCAAAAACTTACTCACGATCACAAAATGGGATGGTCTTGACCCTGAACTCGGTATCGGTATAGCTGTTGACCGACCTCTTATGAAAAGCTATACTGTAGGATTAAACTTTGAACTGTAAAAATTATGAAAAAAATTATAATAATATCAGCCCTATTTTTGAGCTTAGCGGGTTGCAATGAAGATAAATGGCTGAAAGAAACACCTTATAGTTTCTATTCACCATCAAACTCTTTCAATAACGAAAACGACTTTGAATCGGCAATCACCTATTTATACGCACAAACCAGTGGTTTCTATAACGTCACCTCTACAGAAGGTCGAGCACTACACTATCCATCGGATCTTGCGTACTCAGCTATCGCAGCAAACCAAGATCTCAATCAATACAGAGATAAATTAACTCCAGAGACAGGAGAAGCTTTAGCTATGTGGCAAAAGCTTTACAAAATGATCTTTAATGCCAATGTAATTATTTCCCGCTTAGAAACTCCTGGAATTCAAGTCTCAGATAAGTACAAACAAATTGCTCGAGCAGAAGCGCAATTTTTCCGCGCATTTGCTTACCGCTATTTAGTTGGCTTCTACGGAGGCGTTCCTTTGGTATTACAAGAAATCAGCACCTCAAAGCGCGATTTTGAACGTGTAACTAAAGAAGAAGTGCTACGCCAATGTGTCGAAGACTTAAATTTTGCTCAAACCAACCTCCCTGAAATTACAGAAATAAAAAAAGAAGGGCGTATTTCTAAGGCAGTCGCCAGCCACCTACTCTCTGAGGTTTACATTAGCTTAAAAGAATGGCCTAAAGCAATTGAAGCTGCCACGAATGTAATAAACAACCCGAATTTTCATTTAATGACCGAACGTTTTGGCAACAAAGCGCAGGAAGATGGGGATGTCTATTTTGACCTATTCCAACGCAACAACCAAAACAGAAAAATGGGCAATTACGAAGGTCTTTGGGTTGATCAATTTGAATACCAAAAACCAGGTGGAGGCAACAGCCATAATCTCGTTCCTTGGGCTATAAATCCCTTTTATTCACAATTGCAAGGCGCAGATAACAAACCTCTGTTCTTAGGCCCTACCGTGGAGCTGGGCGGACGTCCAATCGGCTGGTTCTCCACAACAGATTACATGCGCGAAACGATATGGAAAGACAAATACTGGGAGGATATGCGCAACTCGCCCAATAATATTATGCGTGATATTAAAGCAAGTAATCCGCAGTCGTCATATTACGGACAGGGTATCGTTGAGTCCGGCGCTATTAAAAACTTCAACAATACATTAAACAGATGGTGGAGTGTATATTTCACAAAATATGTACCCATAAATACTGTCCCCTCAGAATTTATTATAGATACTGAAAATGGAATCGTAAATTCAGGGGCTGCAGCATCTTTTTCTGATTCTTACATTTTTCGTCTTGCCGAAACCTACTTGTTACGCGCAGAAGCATATCTAGGAAATAACGAACAGCAAAAAGCCGCAGATGATATAAATAAACTAAGAATACGGGCAAAAGCCGATTATATGGCTCAAGCCGCAGATATTTCTATTGACTTTATTCTCGACGAACGGGCAAGAGAATTATATTGGGAAGAGTCCAGAGTGTTTACACTCTTAAGATTAGACAAGCTAGTAGAAAGAGTAAAAGCTCATAACCCCATTACCGGAAATAATATTGGTGACTATCAGAATCTTTGGCCTATTCCGACACGTGAAATTGAGACAAACTCTGAGAAAGTGCTTGATCAAAACCCGGGTTATCATTAATATTAAAAGTCCGATCAATAACATGATCGGACTCCATTTTTAAATCTTAATTTATTAGGTACTATGCGATCAGTTCCTGTTATTTTTATCTGTTTTTTTATTCTTCAAGTTTTAAATCTTAAAGCGCAGACCAGCATTGATCTAAAGCTCAAATATGCACAGCCAGCCGAATATTGGGAAGAAGCCCTACCTCTTGGAAACGGTCAAACAGGTGCCATGGCTTTTGGAGGCGTACATCAAGAAAGGTTTCAGTTAAATGATCATACCCTATGGTCGGGCTACCCTAATCCCGGAAATAATCCAGAAGCCGCTACTCTATTACCTATATTGCGAAAGCAAATATTTGAGGATCAATATGCCGAGGCAGAAAAAACTTGGAGAAAAATGCAGGGGCCATATTCTGCACGCTACCTCCCTTTAGGCGACCTATGGTTAGATTTTGATCATACAGAACAACAGGTCAAAAACTATATACGATCATTGGATATTCAACAGGCTATACAAACAACAACCTATAGCATCAATAATGTACAATATACAAGAACAGCATTCGTAAGCCACCCAGCTAAAGCTTTAATTATACACCTTAAGGCAGACCAAAAAGGAAAAATCAGTTTTAAATCTAGGCTAAGTAGTAAATTAAAAGCTAACAGCTTTACCGACGGGAAAGAGCTTATTCTTAAAGGACAAGCACCTTCCTACGTAGCGCACCGCACATATTTTACTGAACAAATTGTTTATGACGATAATAAAGGACTAGATTTTGAAGCACGTTTAGCTATAAAAAACAAAGGTGGGAAAGTTAATATGGGCGAAGATTACCTACAAGTTATCAATGCGGACGAAGTAACGTTATATTTAACGGAAAGCACCAGCTTCAACCGCTTCAACCAATCGCCAAAAACGGCTGGCAAAGACGCTTCAAAAGAAGCAAAACAGAAAATGACTTATGCCTATAAAGCTGACATCAAAAAACTAACTGCCGATCACACAAAAGATTTTCGTCACCTATTTGATCGTGTAAGCTTCCAGCTAGAAGGCGATCTTGCAAAATCAAAGCTTATGACCGATCAGCGTATGAAAGGCTTTGCAGAAGACCCTACAGATTTACACCTACAAGCTCTTTACTTTCAGTATGGCCGTTACTTACTAATATCCAGTTCTCGACCTGGTAGCAGGCCCGCCAACCTGCAGGGCTTATGGAACGACCAAGTCCAGCCGCCTTGGGGAAGTAATTACACCATTAACATTAATACTGAAATGAACTATTGGTTAGCAGAGAACACCAACCTCTCTGAATGTCACCAGCCTTTACTTTCATTTATAGAGGAATTAGCGACTAATGGAGCTGAAACAGCTAAAGTAAATTACGGCATACACGAAGGGTGGGTCGCACATCATAATTCCGACCTATGGGCCAAAACATCACCTGTGGGACATTTCGAAGCTGACAAAACCTACTATCCTGGCGCTTTCTGCTGGCAAATGGGAGGAGCTTGGTTAAGCTTACATTTATGGGAGCATTTTCAATATACACAGGATCGCGTTTTCTTACGTGAAAAAGCATATCCGCTTATGAAAGGAGCAGCCCAATTTATGTTAAATTGGCTTGTCGAAGATCCCCAATCAGGATTTTTAGTCACAGCCCCATCCACGTCTCCTGAAAATGTTTATAACTTTAACGGACAAAAGTACAGTATAGGCAAAGCTACAACAATGGACATATCCATCGTAAGAGAGCTTTTCAAAGCTGTTCTATCAGCTGCTCAACAGCTTGACTATGACAGCACTTTCCAAGATCAAGTCAGAAACTCCATGTCCCGCTTATACCCTTTTAAAGTTGGACAATACGGCCAGCTTCAAGAATGGGCCCAAGATCTTGACGACCCTAAAGATTCTCACCGTCACATATCGCATTTATTTGGCTTATTCCCGGGAACACAAATTACTACGGGCGAAAACAACGAACTCTTTAAGGCTGCCAAGCAAACTTTAGAACATCGTGGCGACATTAGTACAGGCTGGAGCATGGCCTGGAAAATGAATTGGTGGGCCAGAATGAATGATGGCAACCGCGCCTACAGTATATTAAATAAATCTTTCGCTTTTATCGAGCCTGAAGCTAAGAAAAATGTCCAAAGACGCGCAGGCGGGGGCATCTATACAAACCTATTCAGTGGGCATCCCCCCTTCCAAATTGACGCAAACTTTGGCATATCAGCTGGAATAGTAGAAATGCTTATGCAAAGTCACGAAGGCTTTATTCGAATATTACCTGCTCTCCCTACAGCTTGGCAAACAGGTCCTATAAAGGGTATCAAAGCAAGAGGAAACTTTGAACTCAATATTTACTGGGAAAATGGGCAATTTAAAGAAGCTGAACTCATATCTCATGGAGGTAAAGAATGTACGGTCGTTTTACCTAATACTGTTAAAATTATTGGAGCAAAAACAGTCAAAAACATAATAACCGATCAATATCAATTTTCTACAGAAAAAGGTAAAACCTATAAAATAGTAAGCTTATAAGAAGATGCAAAAAATTATTTCAGCAACAATTATTTCTATATTTCTTTTTATTTCCAATGCAGAAGCTCTCGAGAAAAAAGAAAAGCCAAATATTCTATTTATTCTTACTGATGATCAAAGCTATAATACCATAAGAGCACTTGGCAATACGCATATTATCACGCCCCATATGGACGAATTGGTCCAGGGAGGCACGACATTTTCACATGCTTATAATATGGGTGCTTGGCATGGCGCAGTTTGTGTAGCTAGCCGGACGATGTTATTGACCGGTTTATCTGTTTGGGATGCAAAAAGCAAAGAACCTAAGCTAGACTCCTTGGTAAAAACAAAGGATCTTTGGAGTCAACAACTTCGAGAAGCAGGCTATAAAACTTATATGACTGGCAAATGGCACATTAATGCTGATATAGCGCAATCTTTTGATTATGTAGGCAATCTACGTCCGGGAATGGCTTCCGACAGTCCTGCCGGATACAATCGGCCACAATCTGAAAACGATGTTGCCTGGCTACCTTGGGACACTAGCAATGGTGGTTATTGGAACGGAGGAAAACATTGGAGTGAAGTTTTAGCTGATGATGCCATCTGGTTTATTGACAAAGCCGCTAAAGAACGTTCTCCTTTTTTCATGTATTTAGCTTTTAATGCACCTCATGACCCACGGCAAGCTCCAGAAGAATATATTAATCTATACCCAATCGAGTCAATAAGTATCCCCGAAAATTTCTTAACCGACTATCCTTATAAAGAAGACATCGGCTGTGGAACAAATCTCCGAGATGAACGGCTTGCTCCCTGGCCAAGAACCCAGTATGCAGTAAAAAAACATATTCAAGAATATTATGCTCTAATTACTCATCTCGACGCACAGATCGGAAAAATAACACAAGCCTTAAAAAACTCAGAACTTTTTGAAAACACGTTAATCATCCTTACATCTGATCATGGCCTTGCTGTTGGAAGTCACGGATTAATGGGTAAGCAGAACATGTACGATCATAGTCTGCGGGTACCTATGGTTCTTCATGGTCCTGGTATTCCTCCCGGAATCATTAAAAACCAACAGATCTATATACAGGACATTATGCCCACAACTCTTGAACTGTTAAATATAAACAAGCCGAAACATGTTTTTTACAACAGCTTTCTTGATATTCTAAAAAATCAATCACAAAACAGTCATTACCACGAAATATATGGCTGTTACATGGATTTACAACGTATGGTTCTTACAGACAGCTACAAGCTAATATTCTATCCTAAAATTAATACAACCTTACTTTTTGACGTACAAAAAGATCCATTTGAAAAAAATAATTTAGCAGATAAACCCGAATACAATACTATCGTTAGCGATATGAAAAAAAGGCTAGCCAAGCAACAGCAAATATTACACGACCCTTTACTTTTAAACAGCTCTAATTCTACACTTAAATAAAGTCAAAACCTGTAAGTTAACTCAGAATAATTATACATCTGTTGGTTTTAAAAATGCTAAAAGCGGCTTTACAGTCGCTTTTAGCACTAAATACTTAAACTCAGCACTAAAAAAAATAAAGCACTGAGGCACATCAAATTACTCACTCCTCGGCATAGATTTTGCTCATACTCCTCCGCAACTAACAAGCTATTTGTATAATATCATGTACACTTTTGAGTAGGTCTTATTTAATACTCAAAATAAAATAACAATTTGTAACTAATTAGAAGAATACACAACAAAAAGATGAATCCTAGTTTAAACTTAAACGCTAAAAAACCATATATCAAACCAACTCTACATGTTGAGCACATCGAAGCAGAAGAGAATTTTGCTGTATCATCCGTCCAACCCGTTAACGACCAATCAGAGGTTAAACAACAATGGGAAGAATTAGGTGACGTCATGGAAGACGTCGATTGGTAGATTAAGTTTTTCACAACCATTTATATAGCATATATATGTCAAAAATAAATCACTTATTCCTTATTATGATCTCTATACTCTTGTTCTCCTGCTCAAAAAACAGTGAAAACTACGGAGACGGTATGGCTACAATTAAAATAAAGTTTGCCGGTACACAAGCAGTAAACATCGATAATAAAGTCCAAAATAAACTATCCACTTCCAGCAAATATCATTCGCTAACAGCTCTACCCAATATCCAACACGTAGAAGTCCCACTGAATAGCAAATACAGAATAGTTGCCACTTTAACCCGCGAGAAATCAAATGCACATACGTTAGAGTTTGAAAAATTTTCATCTACTGCACCTAAAAATAAAATTCAGGCAGTAGGTGATACACAGTCAGACCTCCCAACAGGCACAAAATATAGACTACTCGCCTATAATTCTTCGGGCAATTTTATTGAATATAAAGATTATTCGGTAGGTGGCACATTAACAAGCGATGATTCTTTTAGAGTGCCTACAGGCGAGAACTACACATTCGTCGCTTATTCTGTAGGTACATCATCAACCGCAGATTTAGATGATATCATGCCAAGTGGAAATTTCAACAGTGCAAAGTTTGAGAATGTTAATGGCAACCAGCACTTCATGTACTATATAAAACCTGCTAGTAGCTATCCAGAAGGTTTAACGACCTTAAATATTGTCCTTAAACACCAATTTAGTCAAATAAAAACTATTATAAATTTAAGCAGTGCTGTACCTGGAACTATAAGTGACATCAGCGCTATCATGAGGCCCCATTTAAATAATGTAGACATTGAAGTTGACGGCTCAATTCCAGACTATGATAATGGAATTATATCAGCTTCGGGTGCAACTGTAAATTTTGTCAATACAAACAACGATCGCACTACTGAAGCCACAACTATCATCACGGCTCCTGATCAAACTTCCGATGGAGGCGGAAGCCTGCTCATTACAAGCATTACGATCGATGGCGAAACCAGTACACACATCCCCCCCATAACTGATCTTAAAATTATACCGGGCGGTCGCTATACCTTAACATTAAATGTAAAAGAATTCACACCCGACGGTGATATAGATATTGACTACGGAGACGTCACTTGGGCCCTCGGAAATTTAAAATACGACGCATCAACCGGAATATACAGCTTCGCTCAAACAAGTGGCGACTATGGCGACTATTGGTTTCCCGGTTATGACCGTCCTAAGCTACTTGATGGCACTAACGCTAACGCTAACAATCCAGTAAACGCCAATGGCGAATCAGGAGATCCTTGTGCAAAAGTATTCCCATTGGGGGCTTGGAGACTGCCCAAAGATGCAGAATACAGGTCTCTTGTACAATCGAGTAGTTATTTCAATCCTCGAAAAAGGTATATAGGTCCATACGATGGCCCTGGCACAAATACAGGAATGTATATTGACACATATGAACATCCTGGAGTCGCCTATAACTTATACATGTTTTTTTCGTTTGCAGGTTCATATAACGCGCACGCCACAAGTGTTTCACAGCGCGGTACAAACGGTTACTATTTAGCAACCCAGAGTAATTCGCCTAACACTTATAAAATGATGCAATTTGGAAATAATATCAATACCGCCGAAATTGCAGCGTCGATCAACCCTAACTCTGCCATGCAAATCCGCTGTGTACGGAACAAAGCTTAAGAAGCTTATTGCCAACAAAAAGTTTTTTTAAAGAACCTTTTGTTGGCAATAAGCAACTATTCATCTCTTAGCGAATTAACTGGATTAGACAAAGCTGCTTTTATAGCTTGGCTACTCACGGTTACAATTGCTAATAACAATATGCCTACGCCTGATAGCATGAAAACACCCCACCCTACAGATATACGATAGACGTACATTTGTAAGAAGAAACGATCAGATAGCCAATAAGAGATAGGGAAAGCTAAAATACATGCGACAAGCACTAGCACAACAAATTCACGAGAAAATAACTTAACAACTGAAAAAGCCGACGCACCCAATACTTTGCGCACACCGATTTCTTTTTTACGATTTTCCGCCATATACGCAGATAAAGCAAAAAGTCCCAAGCAAGACACAATAATAGAAACTCCTGTAAATAAACCAGCCAATACACCATGTCGCTGCGTATCTTTAAATTTTTGTGCGTAAGCTTCATCTACAAAAGTATATTCAAAAGGATACTGCGGATTGTATCGTTTGAAGATAGCTTCTGTTTCTTTTAATCCCTCTTTCGTATTCACAGAAGGGTTAAACTTAATGTGCATAATATTAAACCAACCCTTTGCGCCCAAAACTACCATGGGAGGAATTTTCTCGAAAGGAGAATTCAATATAAAATCTTCAAATACCCCTATCACATGCCAATCCTGTCCATGTTGCTGGATACGTTTCCCTATCGGATCTGTAAAACCCATCGCTTTAACCGCAGATTCGTTAAGAAGTATACCCAACGAATCGGTAGGATATTTACCCAAATCAAAATCTCGCCCATCTACCAGCTTCAATCCCGCAGTGTGCACAAATTGGTCATCTGCCGAAATCATATCAAATATAGTCTTGTCATCTACAGATTTTCCTTCCCAACCAAAGCCCCAGCTACTACTCCAACTCTCTGTCAAGGGGGAACTCGTCCGGGTAATTGACTCGACAGCCCCACTACTTAGCAGCTCATTTTTAATCAATGTTTTATTTTTAACAATAGTCCCCTCTTCAAATACGTAAATCAGATTATTCTGGTTATAACCATTCTCACGCTCCCTGCCATACTCCAACTGTTTTTGAACAATAAGTGTACATATGATCAAAATAATAGCTACTGTAAATTGAATCATAACCAATACTCTCCTTGAACCATACAGAGAGTTCACTTTTCTAAACGTTCCTTTTAACACTTTCGCCGGTTGAAACGATGACAAGAAAAACGCTGGATAACTTCCAGCCAACACGCCTATTATCAATACAAAAACAATAAACGAAAACCAAAAAACAGGTGAGGCAAAATCAATCACTATATTACGATCCAACAGCTCACCAAATAGTGGCAGACAAAACCAAACAATAATAAGCGCTAACACCGCGCTCAGAAAAGCTATCAGAATTGCCTCATATAAAAACTGCCCTATAAGAGAGCTACGAGCTGCGCCTGCCACTTTTCGCACCCCAACTTCCTTAGCTCTTTTTTCACTACGTGCAGTACTTAGATTAATGAAATTAATACAAGAAATAATCAGAATGAAACAAGCTATAAAAGTAAATGCCTGTACTATTTCAACTCGTCCGCCAACAGCTACCCCATTTTCAAATTTTGAATAAAGCCACCAGTCTGGCAATGCATGCAAAAACACTTCGGTGTCTCCATCACCATTTTTCCGCTTTGTAACAAAGTCTTTTATCTTGGCATTTACAGCATCAGCAGAAGCTCCTTCCGCCAACTCTATATAAGTCGTTATTGTATTGTTTCCCCAGTGTTCATCCGACTGCCCAAGTTTCTCCATATAAGTCCAGGGCATAAAAAAGTCCATCTCCTTGAATCTAGAGTTATTTGGAATATCTTCCATTACCCCGGTTATATTAGCCAATTGGCTTGTGTCGAGTCGAATAGTTTTACCCAGTACTTCATCCGTATCGAACAACCTTTTGGCAAACGATCTCGTCACAACAATATCTAATGGCTTATGTAGCGCTTGATTTTTGTCGCCATATTTAAGTGAAAGATCAAACATCTGTAAAAAAGCAGAGTCAACAAATGCACCTTGCCCCTTCATCGACTTATCTCCCACCTCCATCAATACATCCCCCATATCAGAGTATCGACTCGAATTAGCAATTTCAGGAAACTCTGCTTCCAATGCGGCTGCCATGGGTTTTGGTGTTATTAACATGGTGTTAATTTCTCCATTCGAATTCAGATTAAGCCCCGCCATATATAATCGATCACGTTTAACGTGAAACATATCGTAACTTCTCTCATTTTGTACCCACAAAAAAATAAGCATCGCCGCTGCCATACCAATTGCCAACCCTCCGATGTTCAAAATGATATATTGTTTATTTTTAAGAAGGTTGCGTTTAGCAATTTTAAAATACTGCTTTACCATGATAATTTCATTAATCTTGTTAATAACACCTCACTCCACTGATTCTTTTCCCGTTTTCTAACATTTATCCAAAAACAGATTAAATAACTTTTTTCAAAAAACCTACCAAAACCACAAGAACCTAAAAAAGAGATTATTACACAAAACAACAATGCATAAAGTGTTCATATACGGACAGTTCCCGTTCATAAGCGTACATGAAACTAGCTTTTCTTTCGTTATTTAAATATTAAAGAAAAAACCTTATCTTTAGTCTGAGAGTTCTAACCTATAGCACTAGGGATAATACAGAGTCCTTATCCGGTCAAAGTGCGCCTGAAAGCTAGTGAGTCCGTGTTGAGTCCGTGTTCTCACCGAGTTGACTTCGTCCCTTTCTTAGATTCAAATCACGGGAACCTCCAAGACACTACCCACACAGTTACTTCCATCACCCTATCTATACCCTATCTATACTATAGCGCTGGTACTACCGAAGACTTCCTTGCCCCGTTATATATACAAGAAAACCAAATGAATATGCTGCTAAACAATTAGCTTATAGATTTTAAAATCTATAAGCTATGGATAAGCCTGTGCGAATTGATGCCCAAGGACTGCGGTTTATTTTCACCTCCGCTCCTTCAGAAGACACTTTATAATCAATTTTTATACCCAAGGGCAAATCTCCCAAATCTTCTTTTAAACTATCTAGCTCTTCGTTCAGAGCCAACACCTCGTCATTATCCAAAGCCATTTCACCTGTTATATCACCTTTTGCAAAACCATAGCCCGGACCAATAATTCGCCAGTCTAAATGCACTTTTTTAGACAGTTTATAATTAACACCAAAAGAAACTCCTGCCGTAAAAGAAGTTATATTTCCTTCAAGCGGAATAGTCTCTGTCTTATAGTCATATCTCTCTTCGTCATATTCAAATTCAACATCAAAATCTAAAGGTAAATTGGCTGTATAGCTGGCATACTTAATATATGGTGCTACATAAAAGCCCCTAAAAAACCCTTTATTCCTCGTATAAAAACGAACCTCCGGAGTGATCGAAAAATTAGACGATTTAAATCCGTCTATTAGACTTTCAAGCTCTTCATCATTAACCAAACTTTTAACAGTAGATCTAAAAGGCAAACCTTTCTTTGGCCGTATACTTATTGCTGTTCCCACGCTAATACGATCTGTAAGCATACGTTCGTATTCAAAAGAAAATTTCCCCCCTAGCAAAGTAAGCGCATTAAACTTCACCATATTACGCTCGTTGTCCTGTAAAGAACTAATACTTTGTGCTGCACTGTTTAGTGCAAAAAACAATAAGCACGTCAACGGAAAGAGGATTATTAATTGTTTGTTCATATTTAGGTGTTTTTAATATTAGGTATTTTTTTTAATGTTACATCCAATACAAAAATAATTTCGTAAAGCGATGTTAACAATACCTAATACTAGGTATTCTTATCTCCCACTCAATTCAAATTTATAAGAAAATAGAACTAATATTTTACACGAAAAATGCATTTATAAAATAGCTATAGGATATAATTATTGTACATATAGCTTCGTTACTGTATATTTGAGCACCGTAATTATAACTGACTTAAAAAAACCTTCAATAACATTGATAAAATTATGTTATTGTTTTACAGACAAAGTTTATATGAACACTCAATATGACAAATCAAAAGAAGAAAGATTACTGAATAAACTAAAGTCAGGAAACAAGGAAGCATTATCTGAGATTTACTTTTTATATTGGGAAAGCTTATATGATACTGCTTTATTTATATTAAAAGACAACTATCAAGCAGAAGATACTGTACATGACGTTTTTCTTACTTTTTGGAACTCAAGAAATAAAATTGAAGTCCACACATCATTAAAAGCTTACTTAACACAAAGTATACGTTATGAATGTTATAAGATTATAAAAAACAAAAAAAAATATACATACATAGACGAAGAGCCAAAAGAAATAGGCGCAAATTTCATTACCGACCATTTAGACTCAGTAGAGTTGTCAGCGAAAATAGATCATGTACTTAACCGGATGCCTTCAAAATCTCAAAAAATATTTTTTTTAAGTCGAGAAAAAGATCTGACCTATAGCGAAATAGCCCAAAAGCTAGGACTAACAGTAAAAGCTGTGGAATATCACATTTCTAAAGTATTAAAAGCATTAAAAAGTGCTATATATATATTATTAACATTTTTTTTAGGGTAATAGACACTTTTTATCTCTTTAATTGTAAAGAAAAGGATAGTAGTGCACAAAGTACACTATAATATATGAATGAACTTCAAAAAGAAAAAATAGGCTTACGGATTCATACAAGACTGAGAAAAAGTATACAACGTCAACAAAAAACTAAACTTTTTCACAGGATTATTAAAGCTGCTATCTTACTATGTGTTTTTTCAGCAGTGCCATACTACCTTTATTTCAAAAGTGCAAATAATAACTCAGAAATTGACAAAGGCAAGCACCTTACGGCAGACTTTAGAGCAGGTCACCTCCATTTAGATGGAGGAAAATCAATAAAAATATCAGAAATTAGCAACAACTCGTCCGCTTACCCTATACAGGTTACAGAGTCAGATGGGATGATGATCATCCGAGCAATAGATAACCAATTTACAATAACAGATAGCATACGCATAAACGTTCATAAAGGTGGTTTTTACAAAATAATATTAGAAGACAGCTCATCTGTCTATTTAAATTCTAATACAAAAATAGCGTATACTGGTGATTTTTTGAATAACAGAACCGTACATATTGAAGGAGAAGCGTATTTTGAAATCGCTAAACTTGAAAAGCATGGGAAACCTCAAGCATTCACAGTCCACACAAAAAGTCAAAAAATAGAAGTACTCGGTACAGCTTTCAATGTCCGTACCTATGACGATTTAAAAGAAGAAACCACGCTTATAGAGGGAAAAATAAAACTTCATCCTAAAGGAACGTCAAGAACAATAAACTTAGTTCCTGAAATGAAGGCAACCGTCAGTAAAAACGGTGATACACAATTATCTAAAGTAGACACCGAACTCTACACTGCCTGGAAAGAAGGTTACTTTTATTATGACAGTGCACCATTAAAAGATATATTAGAAGATTTAAATCGTTATTACAATATAAACTTTATAAAACATAACGTTCCAGACATACGATATACTCTATATTTACAAAGAAAAGTTCCCTTTTCTGAAATAATAGCTTGGATTGAAAAATCAAGTAATATCGTAATAAATTTTGAAGACAAATCATTAAAATTCACTACGAGAAACAAATGAATTATTTAAAAAATCTAACACTTATCTTATTACTAAGTATCACGCACTCTACGTACGGCCAAACATCAAAAAAAAACATCGTAATCATAATCTCAGATGACCATGCATACCAAACCATAGGAGCTTATGGTTCGCATATTGCAAAAACTCCAAATATAGATAGGCTAGCAAAGGAAGGAACGGTTTTTAATAAAGCTTACGTCACAAATTCAATATGCGGGCCGAGTAGAGCTACTTTATTGACGGGAAAATATAGTCATAAAAATGGTTTTAAAGATAATGAAACTTCTAACTTCGACCACAGTCAAGACCTATTTGTTAAAAGACTACGCAATGCAGGCTATAAAACAGCATGGATTGGCAAGCAGCATCTAGGTAACAATCCTCAAGGTTTTGACTATTCTAGTATTTTAATAGGTCAGGGGCATTACTTTAATCCAGACTTTATTAACACCGACGGAACAAGGGAACGAGTAGAAGGTTATGTTTCCGACATTGTAACACAGAAAGCAACGAGCTGGCTAGACACATTAGATAAAACTGCTCCTTTCTGTTTAATAATTGGCCATAAAGCTACGCATAGAACCTGGATGCCTGACCCTAAAGATTTTGGCAAGTATGATGATGCTATTATCAGTTTGCCTGAGACATTCTATGACACCTACGAAGGCCGACAGGCTGCAAAAGAACAAGAAATGAGCATAGCAAAAGATATGCAAATGGGCTATGACTTGAAAATGTATAAAAATCCTATCGAACTAAGAAAAGATGGAAATTTCGCACGAATGACGGAACAACAATTTAATAAATACTTAGCTTACTATAAACCTATCCATGAAAAGCTCGAAATGGCAAATCTTTCCGACAAAGCTTTAGCTGAATGGAAATATAGAAGATATATGATCGACTATCTAAACACTGCTGAATCCATGGATCGAAATATTGGTACTGTGTTGAACTATTTAGACGAAAATGACCTCACAGACAATACTATAGTGATTTATCTATCAGATCAAGGATTTTACATGGGCGAACATGGCTGGTTTGATAAACGCTTTATGTATGAAGAATCTTTTAGAACCCCCATGTTAGCTAGGCTTCCTGGAGTTATAAAGCCTAATACAATAACAAACGCTATGGTAATGAATGTAGATATAGCACCAACATTACTAGAATTGGCCAACGTGGAAAAGCCAAAAGATATGCAAGGTGTTTCATTCTTACCTACATTAAAAAACAATAATAAAAAAACACGTAAGGGCATGTTTTATCACTACTATGAAAATGGTGAACATGCTGTTTCTCCACATTTTGGAGTTAGTGATGGAAGATATAAACTCATACGTTTTTATAAACGGGTAGAAGGTTGGGAACTTTTCGACTTAGAAGCTGACCCTAACGAATTAAACAACGTATATGGAAAAGCAAAATACCGCAACATCCAAAATAGAATGGAAAAAATATTGAGAAAGGAAGTTCAAAACTTACAAGATGAAGATGCAGCCAATATACTTCAAAATATAAGATAAACACAAAATACATTATCAAGAAAAGGGCCTTTCACATACTAGAAAGGTCCTTTTTTTTGATATTCTTATAACTATACATCATAAATAAAAAATAACCAAACACATATTTATAAAAAATTAAAATATTATTTAGGGTAAGCCTGCTTTTTTAACTCATGTATAATGAAATTGAATTACTAACATCTATTTCAAAAATTATGCACACATTTTACAACAACCTAAATTTTCAACATGAAAGAACACTACTTTAAAAAGAAAAGTTGGCTAAACTTACGGGATAAGCTAAGAAAATGGTCAACTAAAAAGTTAAAAACGAGTCTTATCCTAAGTCTCATAGCCTTTCAAGGCTACTCAGCAAGCTTTGCGCAACAGATCACAATTAACGTAAAAAACGCATCCTTAGAAAGTGTCATTAAAGAAATAAGAAGACAAGCTAAAATGCAAATTATTTACAACGCAGACCTAGTAAAAAAAGTAAAAGCTGTAAATATTGATGTCAACAGCACTTCTATAGAGAAAGTATTAACTAAATTACTAGCTGAAAATGGATTAGATTACTCAATAGAAAACGATATAATTATAATAAAAGAAAAACATAATCCTTATCCAGTTATTCTTAAGAGTCAACAACAGCAATTTATTGCAGCCGGAGTGATCCTTGATAGCATAGGCAATGTTTTACCTGGTGTTTCTATTAAAGAATCTGGAACAACAAATGCCACAACCTCAAATGACAGAGGAGAATTTGGTTTAAAAGTAGCCAATGATAAAGCACAACTAGACTTTTCATTTATCGGTTACATAGACCTATTAAACAGACCTGTCAGTCGCGAAATGCGCATTGTACTATCAATTGATGATACCGAAATCGACGAAGTGGTGGTCGTGGGCTATGGAGAGCAAAAAAAACAAAGTATTGTAAGCTCTGTTAGCTCCGTCAAAGGGGAATCATTACGATTCCCAACAAGGAACCTAAGTAATAACATAGCCGGCCAAGTAGCAGGACTAATTGCCGTACAACGATCAGGAGAACCTGGTTATGATAATTCGGAGTTTTGGATTAGAGGAATTAGTAGTTTTGCAGGAGGAAACTCTCCGCTAGTCTTAGTAGATGGTGTCCCCAGGACTATCAATGACATTGAACCCGATGAAATTGAATCTTTCACAGTTCTAAAAGATGCAGCAGCCACAGCAGTATATGGGGCTGAAGGAGCCAATGGTGTAGTAATTATTACTTCTAAAAGAGGACAAATTCAAAAACCGGTTATAGCATTCCGAACAGAACATAGTATTTTAAAACCAACAAGACTACCTAAGTTTGTTGGATCTGCTGATTACTTGACACTTTTTAACGAAGCATTAATAAATGACGGCGAAGCTCCGATTTATTCAGACGAACTCATAAACAACTATAGCCTCGGTGCTGATAATGACCTATATCCTAATACCAATTGGATGGATGCACTACTGCGTTCTACAACAGATAATCACAGATATACATTAAATGTTCGAGGGGGAACAGAAAAAGCAAAGTATTTTGTATCTGGGGCTTACTTCTCCGAAAGTGGGATTTTCAAAGATGATCCAGACAAAAGATATGACACTAATATTGGCGTAAAACGTTTTAACTTACGCTCAAATGTTGATCTTGAAGTATCACCAACTACAATCGTCGGCGTAGATCTGAGCGGTCAGTATCTAATGACTAATTATCCTGGCACAGGTACAGGCACCATCTTCAGACAAATGCTTTTAACCCCTCCTTATGTTTTTCCACCAACATATAGTGACGGAACAATCTCGACCTTCCCTAAAGAAAGAGATTCTAACATGAAGAACCCGTACAATATGCTTATGCATTCGGGTTATGCAAAAGAATGGAGATCATCCATACAATCAAATGTGAAACTAAATCAAAGATTAGATTTTATAACAGAAGGGTTATTCTTTAGAGGGAATTTAAGCTACGATTATTACGGAAACTATAATCAACGTAGAAATTATAACCCTAGTAGATATTATGCAACTGGAAGAGATGAAAATGGAAATCTAATATTTGATAGAACTTTTTCAGGAAGTCCAGATTTAAGTGATCCCACACAAAGCTCATCGTCCGATAAAAAAATATATATAGAAAGCTCTTTAAACTATAGCAGAATCATTGGTAACCACACTTTCGGAGCGATGGCACTATATATGCAGAAAGAGGGACATGCTTTTAATCAAACATTACCTTCAAGAAAACAAGGAGTTGTCGGTAGAGTAACCTACGGGTTCGACAACAAATATTTTATGGAAGGAAATTTTGGTTATACAGGTAGTGAAACTTTCGCTAAAGGCCATCGCTTTGGTTTATTTCCCGCTGTTGGCATAGGTTATCAGGTTTCAAATGAAAACTTTTATCCCGAATCCTTGAAAAAATATGTAAGTACATTAAAACTCAGATTTTCTGCTGGGAGAACCGGAAATGATAATACAGGAGGTGACAGATTTCTTTACCGCCCTACTTTCAAGATGGATGCTCCAGGCTTCAGCCAAGGCATAACTAGTGGTGGATCAAGTAATGGATTAGGAAATGGAATTACAGAGGCAAGATTTGAAGCTCCTCATATCGGCTGGGAAATAGAAGATAAATTTAACTATGGCGTCGACCTTTCTCTATTCAATAATACCATCGATATCAATGTGGATTATTTTAATACAGAAAGATCAGGTATACTTTTACAAAGACGTACCGTTCTAGCAAGTGGCGGTTTTAGACAATCCCCATGGCAAAATTATGGTAGAGTAAAAAACTGGGGCGTTGATGGAAGTATTAGTTCTCACCATAAAATTGGTCAAATCGCAATAGGAACTAGAGGAACTTTTACACTGGCGAAAAATAAAATATTAGAATATGATGAATTGCCGCAGCCACATCCTTGGATGTCTGTAACAGGTACAAGAGTAAATGAAAACACACTCTATATTGCAGAAAGATTATATACAGAAGAAGACTTTTACCAAATAACCAATACTAACGGGGCTAAATCTTATACCTTAAAAGAAGGAATACCTACACCCACACTTGGCGGCATAATTGGTCCAGGAGACATTAAATACAAAGATTTAAACGGCGATGGAGTTATCGATGCTTTCGACCGAAAAAGAGGAGTAGGACATCCTTACAACCCAGAAATAGTATACGGATTTGGAGTAAATTTAGAATACAAAGGAGTATACATCAGTGCTTTCTTCCAAGGAGTAGCTAACTCGACAGTAGTACTAGGAGGTGATCTACCAGCAGGATGGTTCCCTTTTGCATGGGGTGTTGACCAATCAAACTTTAGATCTTTTGCATTAGACAGGTGGACAGAGGAAAACCCTTCTCAAAATGTATTCATGCCCAGAATCCACTCATCAAATGTCAATGCGGCCAACAACAATGTACAAAGCACATGGTGGACAAGAAGTGGAAACTTCTTAAGATTTAAAAATTTTGAAATAGGATATAATATACCAAAAACATTTTTAGAAAAACACGGTATCGGCACAAGTAGAATATACCTAATGGGGCATAACTTAGCTGTTTGGGATTCCATTAAGTTTTGGGACCCTGAAACAGGTAATGGAAACTCTGGAGCAAATTATCCTCTTTCTCGATCATTTACATTTGGCCTAGAACTTAGCTTTTAATACTGAACTTACAAAAATGAAATACAAAATTTATAAATACATTGTGCTATCACTAGTGATAACGGGAATAACTTCCTGCCAGAAAAATTATTTAGATGTATCCGATGAACTAGCAGGAGGCTTAACTTCAATATCTCAAATATTTGAGAGCCCAAGTTACACCAAAAGATTTTATGGCAATATCTTCACCGGAATACCTGATTATTCTAACATGGTACGTGCAGATTGGGATGGCGGAGGACAAACAGGACTGCACAACCCTTGGACAGGCATGACAGATGAAATAAGCACACAATATGGCGATAATGCGAGATATACAATTTCTCCCAAAAACTCAAGTAATATGGGCTTCCATAGATGGACAACTTTATATACATTAATCCGTCAGTCAAACCTATTTTTAGAAAATGCAAAAGTCATCCCCCCATCCGGAACCGATGCAGAACAACTAAACCAAGAAGAACTGGATAAAATGGTTGCCAACGTAACATTTATGAGGGCTTACTACCATTATTTACTATTTGAACAATATGGTCCCATCATTATCATGAATCGTTCATATAATGATACAGAAGATATAGACATCCCCAGAAGTAGTATCGATGAAGTTGTAGAATACATTGACACAGAGCTAGAAAAATCAATTAATAATCTAGAGCCGGAACCCTATGCCGATGATAATTATAAAGCTTTACCCTATAAAGGCGTCGCCTTAGCGGTACGTTCAAAATTATGGATGTATGCCGCATCGCCGCTATTTAATGGCAAATTTAAAGATGCTCTCGCCCTCGTAAATCATGATGGTAAAAAACTATTCCCACAGGAAGACCTTAACAAATGGGAAAAAGCAGTGCAATCACTTAAAGAGCTGATCGATTACGCCGAAGGAAGATATAATTTATATAAGGTGTACAAAAATGGGCAAATTGATGCTGAGACATCGATTTATGAGCTTTTTCAAAAATATAATGAAGAGCTCATATGGACAACAGCTCAACAAGGCTGGTCGGGAATGGATGGGGACAGGTTTGAACGAAGAGCAACACCTAGAAGCGAACCAAACGGGCTAGGTAGTACAGCTGTAGTACAAGAACTTGTGGACGATTTTTACATGAATGACGGCCTACCTATTAAAAAAGAAGATTTCCTTCCCAGCTCGCCACTATATAAAGAGGCTGGCTTTACAGAATATGAAGGCTCATCAATATTTAATATGTGGATAAATAGAGAACCCAGATTCTATAATACTGTGTTTTTCGCAGGCCGCAAATGGCATATATCAAATAGAGAAATTCAATTCCATATGGGTTCTTCAAATGATAGATCTGGACAGCATACGCCAAATGGATATTTACTATATAAACGATTTAATAGAAGAGTTCACAAAACAAATCCAGGAGTATCAAACGTTTTTAGACCGTCTATTATCTTTAGACTAGGAGAGTTTTATTTACTTTATGCAGAAGCCTTAAATGAAACAGATCCAACGCACCATCATGTATTAAAGTACCTTAATCTGATTAGAGAGAGGGCTGGTTTACCAACCTTAGAAAGCCTTAATCCTAGTATTGTGGGAAATCAAGAACTACAAAGAAATGCTATACGTCGTGAAAGTCGAATTGAACTAGCAACAGAAGGACAACGTTATTTTGACGTACGAAGATGGATGATAGCCGAAGAGAATACTGGTCGACAAGGTGGAGATTTTCACGGAATGAATATGGCGGGAGATTATAGTAATTTTTTCAGCAGAGAAAAATTCGAAACAAGAGTCTTTGAAACAAAACAATATCTCTATCCCATTCCTTTTTCCGAAATGCAAAAATCTAAAGCATTAGTACAAAATCCAGGATGGTGATTTATTAAAATACTAAAACCCCCTTACATAAAAATTACAAGGGGGTTTTATCAGTTACAACCTGATACTACGGGTTTTGATCCGCATCATTGATCATCGGATTAGCATCCAACTCTTTTTGAGGTACACGCATTAACCAACGTCTATCATCTGGTTCAATGGTTACTAAATGCGAATGATTACCTGTTCTTTTAAATGTTTTCTGCAAACGCTTATAATCAAAATAAACACCGCCATTCTCACCGTAAAGCTCCTTTCTTCTTTCTTTGATGATCACATTAAGTAGCTCATCTTTTGATAGCGTATTTGACAATTTAACAGCTCCAGGATCTCTCAGTTTTTGAAGTTCATAAAGCTTATCAACAGCTTTCTGGATCTCATTTTTATGCACATAAGCCTCAGCTTCTATAAGCAGTAGTTGCGCCGAACGTATAAGAATTATATCGCCTTCCATTAACCCAGCCGTTCTTGACTTAAACTTATTCGTATAATTCTGATATAAAGGCAGAGATGGCCCATAGCCAGGGTCAACTAATAGGGTCCTCCGTTCATCTGTTGCTGAATACAAATTGTATAGCTCAGATGTAGCATATATATTCTTATAATATCCGTTCGCCTGATCTATATATGAATATATTGAATAAAAAGTCAACGACTGATCGTTAGGAACCGGCAATCCCCATATCCATTCCGTGTTGCTAATGGTATTGAACCCCTGTTTATATTGCGCATTATTCATCAATGGGTAGCCATTTACAGCAGCTTGAGCATGTTCAATAACTTTATCCCATAATGTCTTATCTTGCATAGCCAGCTCTTGATAAATCATAGCGGCCATAGCTTGAGCTACATTCTTATTAATCTCATACTTTTCAGACCTACTAGCTGTTAAATTAGCTACAGCAAAATCAATATCCTCCCGAATCTGCGCATATACATCTTTTAATGAAGCGCGTGGGTTACCAACTGTTTCCTTATTTGTTGGCTCCAGATAAATAGGTACAGCGGGAAGTTCTGGATTAACACTATAAGATTTCTGATAAACCCGTGCTAACCAAAAATAACTATAGGCCCGCAAAGCCTTAGCCTCCGCAATAAATTGATTTTTCTCTTCTTCACTCGCATCACTTATTGCTGGTGTATATTTAATAATTGCGTTTGCATTATTAATTACAGCATAAAACATATCCCAAATCTGCGGAGTACGCGAACCATCGGCATCCCGATTATAATATCCTTCAATCCAAGTGGACTCATTTCCAAACCAATACGTACCTCCATGAACGTCCAGAAGATCGTTCCCTTTCATTTCAAAATGAAACATTGTGGTTTGTAAACCTCTATTTGTCAGTGCCCCTGCACCTTTACTTCCGTAGCCATTCATGTTCTCACTACGAAGAATCCAATAAATCCCCGTTAACGCACTCCGTGCTCCTGATTTTGTAGAAAAAATAATATTATCTGTTAAATCACCATTTTTCGGAGTTGGTGAGTCTAAAAAGTCCTTGCTACAAGAGCTCGAAAACAAGACAATACTAAATGCTATATACTTTAATAAATGTAGTCTATTCATGTTTATTGATTTAAATTCCAAGGTTAATACCAAAAGAAATAAACTTATTAGCTGTAGTGTTATGGTTTAATGCCTGGGCATTTAGTCCAGAATCAGGATCTGCCCCCCGAGGTGCATTGGGGAAAAAAGTAAACGGATTTTGAGCGCTGAAATAAACCCGAGCGGCTCTCATTTTAATTCTGGACAATAAGTCCGGACTAAAATTGTAACCAACGGTAATATTTCTTACACGAACAAAAGTATGATCGTATAAAAAACGTGTTGATGAACTATTTGCATAACTTTCTTCTGTCTTTAAAAGCGGTTTCTCCCCATCTCCTCTGTTGTCAGTATCCATCCAACTCTTTAAAAGGTCTACTGAAGCATTATTTCCCTTTCCACTTATACCGCCCATTAAAGACTGGTAATTACCGTCGTAGAAATCCCCTCCTATACCAAAAGATGCCAAAATGGAAAAATCAAAGTTTTTATACTTTAAAGATGAACTTACACCACCTGTATAATCCTGCAACCTATTACCAAGAAAATAAAGTTTAGCATCACTATAATCTTTTGTAGTTACTCTATTACCATCCTCGTCATCCTTATACCACATCGGACTTCCATCCGTTACGTCCATCCCCGCATAGTCTTTTATATAATAGCTGTACCAACTTTTACCAAGAACTTGATTCGTACCTAAAGCAACTTCAGTAATTTTATTATTCAGCTTCGTAATATTAAAACTTGTCGTCCAAGTCAAGTTTGGTCGACGAATATTAACCGTAGTGACATCAAACTCAATACCGTAATTTTTCACACCACCGATATTATCTGCTATAAAACCTATTCCTGAAGATGGAGGCATAGGACGATCAAATAAAAGATTATTAGACCGCCTGTCAAAATACGTTAATGAACCGGTTATGCGATCGTTTAAAAAGCCATAGTCAATCCCAACATCTATTTGACTTGTTTTTTCCCATGATAGTAGGTCATTCGCAAGTGTATTAATAATAACACCGCTTTCTCCTCCTATATTAGAACCTGCAGAATAGGTGCCTAAATATGGGAAGCTACCTGATAATGCCTGATTTCCGGAAGTACCATAACTAATTTTTGGCTTCAACATGGACAAATAAGTCACGTCTCCTAAAAAGTCTTCTTTATCTAAATTCCACGACGCACCTACTGCATAGAATGTCCCCCAGCGGTGATCTTTATGGAAACGAGACGAACCGTCTCTACGTAGAGATCCTGTAAAGTGATATTTCTCACCAAAATCATAGCTCAAGCGTGCAAAATAGCTTTCTAAGCGGTTTTCATTTGTATTACCTCTAGAAGACTGCGTGGTACCGTAGTCAAGTTCAGTTGGAAAACTAAATGTGTAGCCAGTCCGTTCACCAGACAAGAATTGAGACTTTGTTTTATAAGACTCCATCCCTGCAACAACATTCAAATGATGAATATCAGCAAATGTATTGTCATAAGTGAAGGTATTTGTAAAAGTCTGTGTCAATAAATTGGTTATACCACGATATGAGTACCCGTTGCTTGTTGTTCCGTCCCCATAAAAGGGGTTCCAAAACTGGTCTGCATGTGCGGAATTATACGTCATATTATATAACGTTCTAAACTGTAAAGTTCTATGTAACTTAAGATTTGCAAATACAAGTCCGCCTGCTGTGGTTTTTGCATTTGTAATCGGGTTTAGGGTACTTGTTGCTGCAACGTTCTGTCCTTCACCAAAAGTTCTTCTAAACCTTGTATCCCGCAGTTCACCAGTTACGGCAGTATTATTTCCAAAATCATATATCAAATTGCCGTTAACGTCTTTTATAAATTCACCTGTCGAAAAATCAACCAAATGAACTGGATAAATAGGAGCTATACCACGCGCAAAATACATTGCGTCAGAGGCATACGCAGTCCCTTGTGATGGAAAGTTTTGATCAGATCGGGTAAAATTCGAATTCACACCAACTTCAAACCAGTCTGTGATATGCGAATTAAGGTTAACCCTACCCGTATAACGGACAAAATTAGATTCCTTAATAATGCCTTCGTCCTTCAAATAGCCGCCGCCAATAAAATAATTTGTTTTACCTTCACTATCAGAGCCCGAAATACTTACATTAATGTCCTGCCTGATACCATTTCGCACCATCTCATCCATCCAACTTTCTTTCCATCGCAACTTTGCTTCAGGAAGAATATTCCCGTTATCATCAAAGGGTTGTGCAATATCGAAAGGATTGTATACTAAACTTGACATAGTTTTTTGAGTCGCATACTCTTCTACACTATTAACCTGATGAGATTGTAACAACATATTATTAGCTATCGCATCGTTACGAAAAGCCAGCCAGGTCAACTCATAATATTGACGTTCATCTACAGTTTTGTATTCCTTTACCGCCCGTGACGAAACGCCCGTAAGCATATTAAAATCTACGCGTGGCTTTCCTTTTCCCTTTCGGCTCACAATATTAATAATACCGTTTGCAGCTCTAGATCCATAAATAGAAGTAGAAGAAGCATCTTTTAAAACCGTCATAGATTCAATATCTGCTGGATTGATGCTGTTCAAACTCCCATCATAGGGAGCTCCGTCCAAAAGTATTAACGGGTCGCTGCTCGCATTATAAGACCCTATTCCACGTATTCTGATCGTCGAATTCTCGCCAGGCTGTCCTGTGTTTCCGATTGCTAAAACACCACTGGCATTCCCTTGCAGCACATCGGAAACGCTTGTGGCCTGCAGATCTTTTATCTTATCCCGGTCGATTACCGCCGCCGAACCTATAAAAGCTTTTTTATTGGTATTTCCATACCCCGTAACAATAACCTCATCAAGCTGCTCGTCGGCCTTTTCCAAAGCCAAAGTAAGCTTCGATATTCCGTCCCATTTTACAAATTGGTAGGTATACCCTACAAATGAAGTCTCAATCTGATCGCCTAAATTTGCAGCAATACTAAAATATCCGTTACTATCTGTTTGAGTAGACAAGTTTTGCGAACTATTTTTAATTGTTACACCACTGATAGGCGCATCATTTGTCTTATCTGTAATCTGTCCGGTAAGAGTTTTCGACTGTCCGAAAACTTGACTTCCAGCCCACAAGGATAAAACTACGCATGTTAGTAGTCTTTTATTCATAATGACTTATGTTAGTTAATTTAAATTTTACTTTTTAAAATATATTTCACGTAAGTTTTAGACGTCATAAGCGTCCACCGTTGATAAATAATTTAGGTAGGTTTATCTTACCCCTAATAATTTCAACAAAAAGTCTAAATACTTTTGGCAATTCACAAAAACGTTAACGAAAAAACGCAGTTATTATCGAACTAAAATATAGTTTATAATAATGCTACCACACAAAGAGCAATATTTGCTAAACATTAAACAAAATCAGTTTAACAAACAACCTTATCTCGTTATGCGCGCTATACAAAAGAACAAAAAAAGTTTAATTTGCGGCATAATATGTTTGTTTTTTACTTAAGTACTCTAATATATTTGAATTGCCGTAAAATAAATAAGTC
Source organism: Sphingobacterium sp. UT-1RO-CII-1 (assembly GCF_026711005.1). Taxonomy (GTDB): domain Bacteria; phylum Bacteroidota; class Bacteroidia; order Sphingobacteriales; family Sphingobacteriaceae; genus Sphingobacterium. The sequence continues at coordinate 824,337 of NZ_JAPPVJ010000001.1, forward strand.
TTCTGTCTTAAATATGACTGTTTGGTATACCATCTAGCAGGATAAAATACCCCAACAGGAATAAAAACATAGAAAAATGGAAAAATTCAGTGAAAGAAGTATATAGTTAAATTTAGATACTATATAAACACTTAAAAAAACGAACCGAACCGAAATTATGCACTTATGAAATAAGTACAATGTTTTCATGAGCTTAATTTATATAAAACACATAAGAATAATCACACATATATGAAGTCAATAATAAATATAATAGGACTAATCATCTTGCTCTTTAGTAATGGATTTGCACAAGAGAAACAATTTCAAGTCGACACCTTACAATATCAGGGAACAGATAAAAATGTTATTAACTTAGTGATTTTAGGTGATGGCTATACTAAAGATGAGCTCGAATACTTCACAGAGGACACTAAAAGATTTACTCATTATTTTTTTAAAACAGAACCTTTTGCGCAGTATGCTAATCTTTTTAATGTATTCGCTATAAAAACAATATCTGAAGAATCTGGTGCTATACATAACTCTACAGGGGATGATTGTCCGGAAACAGAGTATGAGCAGACAGCTCTTTCTCCTCGTTTTAATGAATTTCCGAAACCTATTATTGTACCAAAAACAAATCCAAACACTATTTTTGGTAGTAGTTTTGACCATTATGGTATACACAGACTTGTTGTACCTCAACACCAAGAAAAAATTAGAGAAGTATTAAAAAGTCACACCCCCAATTACTCTCAAGTAGTTGTCCTAGTCAACTCGCCTTACTATGGAGGATCAGGAGGTGAATTTGCAACAGCAACCGTCAATATTGCCAGTAATGATATTGCTATACACGAAATTGGGCACTCCTTCACTAACCTTGCCGATGAATATTGGGCTGGAAACATGTATGCGGTAGAAGGTCCCAACAGAACGCAAGAAGCTGATCCCGAAAAAGTTTCATGGAAGCATTGGGTTGGCACAAACGGTATAGGCGTATATGCCTACGGTGGCAAGGGGTCGAAAGCAAATTGGTTCAGACCACATGAGTTTTGTAAAATGCAATATCTAGTAGCACCTTTCTGTAGTGTATGCCAAGAAGCAATTGTAGAAACTATTCATAGCAAAACAAACCCCATATTAAACAGCCTGCCTAACACGGACACCCTAACCCTAAATAAATTAAATGATAAATTTGTTTTAAAGCTTGCGAAACCAACACCAAACAGTTACAAAATAGAATGGTTTTTAAACGATGAACTTATAGCCCAAAATCTAGACTCTGTTTATATAAATAAAGGGAGCTATATGGAGGGGATCAATTCATTAAAAGCAGTTGTACGGGACACAACCGACCTAATAAGAAATCCGGAATATTTAAAGCGCTTGTATGAAAATAACTGGACGATTAATTCACCCAATGAACAGGAACTAACTGCCCCTATATCTACTTGGGGCGACACACTAGAGACATGTTACAATGGCTATCAAGCTTTGTCAATTAAAAACCCACAAGCAGGTGTTCAATATACATGGTATGATTCGGCCAACTCTGAAAATACCATCGCCACAACGAACAATTGGGTAACGCCAAAATTAAAAGCAGATAAAAAGTATTTTGTCGAAGCCGCTTTTGGAAATAAACACTCAAAACGCACGGCAATCCTAGTAAAAGTATTGCCTGAAATAAAAATGGATTATAAAATTAAAGTTACCAAAACTAAAAATGAGGTTATACTAAAAATCACCGATCCTTTAGATGAACGATATAACTATTTATGGTTTGATGCGAATGATAAACAAATATTCAATAAGGGTGTAGAACAGTCTAATTACTTAAGAACAGATAATACGAATGGAGAACTGATAATAGGTGCGGATATGGAAATCACCAAAGTATATTTACAAAAAGTAAATAAAGAAACAACATGTGTAAGTGAAAAACAAGAAGTAAAGATACACTAAGCTACAATATCTCCCTTTCAAGGAATATCTTTAAATATAAAATAATAAGGGGCCATTGCAAAATTGCCCCTTTCGTTTTTTTTAAATAGGCAAATAGTAGCTTTTACATACTGTTAAATAGTTTATAATAGTACGTATTAAAAAAATATACCCGCTCTAATAATTAAATATAAATATGGTTGAGCTCAAAATTCAATTCAAAAGAAGATCAAATAAAAAAAGCAACTCGTTTGAGTTGCTTTTTCGTAGCCCGTAGGGGAATCGAACCCCTGTTTCAAGAATGAAAATCTTGCGTCCTAACCCCTAGACGAACGGGCCATTTTGTTGTTGGTGATGCAAATATAAGATCATTTTTCATATCCGCAAAACATTTTTAAGAAGTATTCAGTAACCACCTGTAGCTGAAAGAATTATTATTAAACATAATTTTTAAACAGAAAATAATACAATCTTTTTCCTTACTCAAGGTCCTTAGAGCCTCTATTTAATTCAAGAAAGCGGTGCAACCATTGCTGGTTCAGCTTAAGGAATAAAAAAAGGTCTGTGTTAAAAAACACAGACCTTTTTTTATCTTTATAATATTTGAAACTATATATCTTATCTACTATAAAGCTAACGCCTAGATTAAATCGAAACCAATATCTTTCCTAAAATATTTCCGTTCATAAAAAACACGTCCTGCATCGGCAGTAGCCTGCTGCAAAGCATCAAATAAGTTATCTTGCAAGCTCGTTATAGCTAGCACCCGCCCTCCAGCAGTCACAACTTTTCCATCTACCAATTTTGTTCCTGCATGAAATACAATAGAGTCCTCCAAATTTTCTGTATTCTGTATCTCTTTTCCAGTCTCATAATCTCCAGGATAACCACCTGAAACTAATACAACTGTTACAGCTGTTTTAGGATTAACAGAATATGAACGCGTATCTAAATTCCCCTCGGCAACACCTTCCAATAAATCAATTAAATCAGAATCTATGCGGGTTAAAACAGATTCGGTTTCCGGATCACCCATACGAACATTATACTCGATAACAAAAGGGTCGCCATCCACATTCATTAGACCAATAAATATAAACCCTTTATAAGGTATACCATCTTTTTTAAGCCCCTCTACAGTAGGTTTAATAATACGCTCTTCTACTTTCGCTAAAAAAGTGTCATCAGCAAATGGTACTGGTGAAATAGCTCCCATACCTCCTGTATTAAGCCCTGTATCCCCCTCACCGATACGTTTATAGTCTTTTGCAGATGGTAGTACTTTATAGGAAGTACCATCAGTAAGTACAAAAACAGAAAGCTCTATCCCTTTTAAAAACTCTTCAATAACAACAACAGAACTGGCATCACCAAACTTAGCATCTGCGATCATCGCTTTAAGCTCTGTCTTTGCATCATCCAGTGTTTCACATATCAAAACACCTTTACCAGCAGCTAAACCATCTGCTTTCAAAACAATGGGTAATTTCTGAGTTTCGAGATAGGCAATTCCTTCCTCTAAATTTGATTTATCAAAAGATTTATATGCTGCAGTCGGAATATTATGACGCACCATAAACTCCTTAGAAAAATCTTTAGACCCTTCCAATTGAGCTCCCTCCTGCTGTGGACCAATTACAGGAATATGTTTCACCTTATCATCAGCCAAAAAGTAATCATGGATTCCTTTGACTAAAGGCTCTTCAGGACCTACAACAACCATATTGACGTTATTTGCTTTAGCAAAGTCTGCTATTCCCTGAAAGTCCGTAACCTTCAAGTCAACATTTTTACCATATTGTTCAGTTCCGGCGTTGCCAGGAGCAATAAACAATTGATTTAATTTTGAGCTTTGAGCTAATTTATACGCAAATGCAGATTCTCTTCCTCCAGAGCCGATAATTAAGATGTTCATAGCGACAAATATACCTATGTATTTTAAGATTAAACACATAAAAAGAGCTTATTTTTACATAAGTTTACTTTAATTTAGACAACTAACGACACCTTACTTAGATATGAGAATTAAATTAATAATCTTACTCATCAGCTATAGCCTCACAAGCTATTCGCAAGATATTCAGTCCCTAATCACAAAAGCGAATGAATATAGCGAAAACAACCCTATTGAAAAGCTTCACTTACATACTGATAGAAAAAGCTATACAGCAGGTGAAACGATATGGTTTAAAATTTATGAGGTCATTGGCTTGGAAAACTTACTTTCCAACGTAAGTAATATCGCACATGTAGAGCTGATAGATCCTAAAAATGAAGTTGTAAACTATAATATAGTCCCCGTAATAAACGGTTTAGGTTTTTCTGACATCACACTCACAGACACATTAACAGAAGGAACATACCGATTAAGAGCATACACCAATTGGATGCGCAACGACAGTACAGCCTATTTTTTCGAACAAAACGTCCCTATTAGCAATGGAAGAGGAGACTACATCCTTACAGAAAGCAAATTACAAGATGACAACTATACAATCTCCTTACAAGATCTTTCTGGAAAACCTTTACAAAAAGCATCCACAAGCTACCACATAGAAAAAGAGGGTAAGGAAATAAAAAAAGGAAAGTTAAGCACTGATGAAAACGGTAACATAAATATTCCCTTTGCCGAAAAATACCATGACGCAAAACTATACGTTACTATTAAAGAAAAAGATAAAAAAACAATATCTAAGGTTTTTAAACTACCTGGAGAAGCACAGAATAGTATACAATTCTTTCCTGAGGGCGGCAATTTATTAACCAACACCTTTAATAAAATAGCCGTTAAAACATTAAAACCGAATGGACTTGGCATATCTGCAACCGTATATATATTAAAAGGAACTGATACAATTGCCCAAATACAGACAAATAGATTGGGTATGGGGTCTTCTTTATTTTCCGTAGAAAAAAATTTCACATACACCGCATTTACCAAATTCGAAGACGGCAGTATAGTGGAATCACAATTACCTAAAACAATAGATAGTGGGTATAGTATCCAAGTAAACGGAACAAATCCCAATAGGTTATATGCGCAAGTAAATATAAGCGAAGATAAACAAGATGGACAGCCACTATATTTTATACTACACAACATGGGGCGTGTATTTCATGCTACAAAACAAAATGCTACAAAAAACGAACTAATATTCTCCGCAGCAAAAGAACAACTACCAAATGGTGTATTAACTGTCACAATCCTTGATGGAAATCTAACCCCTATTATAGAGCGTCCTTTCTTCATGTTTAATGAAAAAAATAACATGCCTTTAAAAGTTTCAATGTTACACAACAGCATGGGGACACGCACGCAGCAAGAAATAAATATACGATCAGGAAACCCACAAGATAGCTTACAAAACGCAACTTTATCCGCAAGCATTGTTAACCGCTCCAAAACACAAGAACCACAAAAAAATGAATACAACATCTTGACGCAACTATTATTGAGCAATGACTTGCATGGTTTTATAGAAGAACCAACATTCTATTTTGATAAAGAAATAAAACAGTTAGAACTGGATGATCTCATGTTAAGCCAGGGGTGGAGAAAAATAACTTTCGATTCTATTCCTAAAATACATGAACCTACATTTACAGCAGAAAAAGGACTTTCAATTAAAGGCCAAGCTCGAAAACTAGGAAGAAAAGCTGCGTTTCCTAACGCAAAGATGACCTTAATATCGACAAATGATTTCATGAATTATATAGATACGATTGCCAATCAAGAAGGTCAATTTGATTTCGGTCCACTTATTTATCCCGATACAGTGAAGTTTCTCATCACTGCAAAAGACCATAAAGGAAAAAACAATATTGACATCTTATTCACAGACTACGAGAAGCCGCTCATAAAGAAAAACAGAAACAGTAGTGCTGAATTGAACAACATAAACACACAGTTAAAAAAAGAAATAGATGCTGGAAAAGACTATTTTTCACACTTAGAAAGTCAAGGTCTTATGGAAAAAGCGGTGATGATAGAAGAAATAACTGTAAGTCGAAGAGTTATAAAAAAGGCTTCAGAACACTCTTCCAATCTAAACGGTTCGGGCAATGCAGACCAGATAATCAATGCCGAGGATTTGGCAACATGTACTTCCTTAGACGCTTGTTTAAATGGACGACTAATGGGAGTAATGTTCCAAAACGGCAAACCACACAGTACAAGAGGAGGAGGTGAAATGCAAGTTATTCTCGACGGGATGTATATTGAAGGCGATCAACTATCAATGATCTCCCCCATGGATGTAGAGAGTATAGAGGTTTTGAGAAACGTAAATTATACCGCTATATATGGTAGTTATGGTGGAAATGGGGTTATTGTTATTACGACAAAAAGAGGAACAACACGCAACCTCAATTATACGCCCAAAGGCATCCTGACCATACAACCAAGAGGTATCCATATTAATAGAGAGTTTTACAAGCCGGAGTATGAAACCCAACAAAAACACAATTTCGAAAAAGATTTACGAACAACTATACATTGGGAACCTAATATTGTAACAGACAATGAAGGGCGTGCTAGTTTTAGCTTCTACACAGCTGATGAGCCCGGCCAATATAGTGTCGTTATTGAAGGCATAGATCTAGAAGGTAGGATCGGTAGGAAAGTTGTAGAGTTTGAAGTCAAATAATAAAGATTGTATACGATGATTATTTTCTGTAATTTTCGATAGCGACTTAAAACATTGATTATGGCAGAATTTATTAAGACGAAGATAACAGACCATATTGCTTATATAGGTTTAGATAGAGGTCGGTCAAATGCTATGCACCTAGAAATGATACAAGAACTATCAAAAGAGATTAAGACAGCAGAAGCAGACCCTGCAATAGAAGCAATTATACTCCACGGCAAGGAAGGTTTTTTTTCATCAGGTTTAGATTTGATCACGCTCTACGACTATGATGAAAACACTATTCGGACTTTTTGGGAGCAATTTTTTGACCTTACCTATACACTAGCATCGTTTACTAAACCCTCTGTAGCATCTATAACAGGACATAGTCCCGCAGGAGGCTGTGTCTTAGCCATATGCTGCGACTATAGAGTTATGGTAGAGGGTGATTATATAATCGGTCTGAACGAAGTCCCGGTAGGACTTATAGTCCCATCAAGTATATTTGAACTGTACAGCTTCTGGATAGGTAAGGCTCAAGCCTACCGCTTCCTGCTAGCGGGCACTTTGCACAAGCCAACCGAAGCACTAAATATCGGATTAATTGACGAAACAGCTCCATTCGACCGCATCAATACAGTAGCTGCACGTAAAGCCAAATCAGTAATGCAATATGACAAAAACTCTTGGAGTAGCACAAAAGCAAATATTCGTAAAAACTTGCTTGAAACTATTAAATTAAATAAAACAGAATCTGTCAACCAATTGTTAGAACAATGGTGGAAGCCCTCGACAAGAAGTATATTAAAAACAATTATCGAAAACCTCACCCAAAAGAAAGCATAACATGGAAAAAGGAGCTTTAAGACCAGATGCCTTTCGTGGCAAAACAATAGTAGTTACTGGTGGAGGGACCGGGCTGGGAAAAGCGATGTCACATTACTTCTCCACACTGGGGGCTAACTTAATTATTTCCAGCAGGAAAATAGAAGTATTGCAAGCTACAGCAAAAGAACTATCACAGTTAACGGGTAACCCCGTTCTACCTATTGCATGTGACGTTAGAGACCCCGTAGCTATTGAACAATTGATCAAAGAAGGTGAGGCAAGATTCGGGCAAATAGATGTTTTAGTAAATAATGCAGCAGGTAACTTTATATCCCCCACAGAACGTCTATCTGCAAATGCATTCTCTACAATAATTGACATTGTATTAAAAGGAACAGTCAACTGTACCCTAGCTTTCGGCAAAAATTGGATTGCCCGTAAACAGCCCGCAGTTATACTCAACATTGTGACTACTTACGCAACCACCGGCTCTGGCTATGTTGTTCCCTCAGCAGTATCAAAAGCAGGTGTATTAGCGATGACAAGATCTTTAGCAGTAGAATGGGGCAAATATAGTATACGTCAAAATGCAATTGCGCCAGGCCCTTTCCCAACAAAAGGAGCCTGGGAACGGCTTTTACCAGGGGAACTTGCTGAAGAATTTGATTTTAAAAAACGAGTTCCCTTAAAAAGAGTCGGCGAGCACCACGAATTAGCTAATCTAGCTGCATTTTTAATATCAGATTTTGCCGGTTTCATTAATGGAGAAGTCGTTACAATTGATGGCGGCGAATGGCTACAGGGAGCAGGTGAATTTAACAACTTAGATGTATTACCCGCAGAGATGTGGGACAGTATAGAAAACACGATTAGAAAAAGTAATAAATGATAAAACATATACAGTTCAGCCTATTCATATTATTGGCTACTCTAGCATCTTGCACCTCGGGAAATAAGACTAATACAGAAAAGAAAGATTCTGTAAGCATACCTGTAGAAACAACACTAATAGATATAGCCCCTAACAACGTTATTGAAAGCTTTGTACAAGCCTATATAGAAAAAGACAATAAGCGGGTAAACGAATTGATACACCCTGAACTAGGTCTCTATGTGATATATAGGCCCGGCGCAGCGGATACCTATGAAAAAGTAGATAGCTTAAACTTTTCTACTCCGTTTCCACCCCACTTCCCCTATACAACATTTGAAAATACGTATCAACTAGCCTTTGAGAAACTCCCAGAATATGACTGTGGGTATGATCGTTGGGACAAATTAGGATTTTTCTGTGATACAACTCGGCAGGCAGATCAACTAAGTCAGATTGCAAACTTTCAATATGAATTCGAAGAAATCAACCTAACTGAATTAGAGAAAATAGAACAGTTTGAGGAAGAAACATATAGGGTAATTTTAACAAAAAACGAAAACCTCATCTTTCATATCAAAAAATACAAAGGGAACTGGTATGTTGTGGTACTTGATCGAGCATATGGTTGGTGCGATGCTTAATCTCAACAACTACTCCTGCAATCAAATTTAATTATCCTTTTTCATTATTTTTGTGATGATAAAAGGAGTAACTAAAAAAATAATCAAAAGTTATTCCCAATCACTTTTATGATTTAAGCTTAATAAGTAAGCTACTAAAACACTATAATAAAAAGAGCTCTTGGGCTGAAATAGTATAAATACATATATGAACAATATTGATGGAGCAACACAAGCTCGTATAAAGCAATGGCTAGGAGATGGCTACGATCAACAAACAATTAACAGCGTAAAAGAACTCATAAATAATGAAGATCAAACAGAACTCATAGACGCTTTTTATAAAGAACTGGAGTTTGGGACAGGTGGTCTCAGAGGTATTATGGGAGTGGGATCAAACCGCATCAATAAATATACAGTAGGGAAAGCTACACAGGGCCTTGCAAACTATCTTATCAAGCAGCTTCCTGATCAAGAAATAAAGGTCGCTATAGCCTACGACAGCCGGAATAATTCGGACTCCTTCGGAAAACTTGTTGCGGATGTATTTTCAGCAAACGGAATAATTGTTTACCTATTTGAAAAACTACGACCTACCCCCTTATTGTCCTTTGCTGTTCGACACTTTAACTGCCAGGCAGGCGTTATGCTAACTGCATCACATAATCCTAAAGAATATAATGGTTATAAAGCCTATTGGAATGATGGAGGTCAACTTGTTGCTCCTCATGATCACAATGTTATAACAGAAGTGAACGCTATCGAGTCGATAAACAAAGTAAAATTTAATCGTAACGAAAAGCTTATCAAGATCATTGATGAAAGTTTTGACGAAATCTATATCTGTGCAAATAAAAACCTAAGCATACATCCTGAGCTTGTTAAACAACAGGAGGATCTAAAAATAGTTTTTTCGTCTATTCACGGAACAGGAATAACACTTGTTCCTAAAATTTTAAAAGCTTGGGGCTTTAAAAACATACAAACCGTCGAACAACAAGACACTCCGAACGGAAATTTTCCAACCGTAATATACCCTAATCCAGAAGAAGAAGAAGCCATGAGTATGGCTATAAAAAAAGGCAAAGAAATAGATGCCGACATTGTAATGGCGACAGACCCTGATTCAGATCGTGTCGGTTTAGCTGTAAAAAATAATAACGGAGAAATACAACTTTTAAACGGCAATCAGATAGCAAGCCTACTGGTTTATTATTTACTGTCTTCTAAAAAAGATAAAAATGCATTAAAACCCAATGACTTTATTGTCAAAACTATTGTTACATCCAACTTACTTTCTGACATCAGCAAATCGTTTGCTGTAAAACATTATGACACCCTAACAGGTTTTAAATTTATTGGAGAGCTGATTACAAAACTAGACGGGAAAGAAAACTATTTGGTAGGTGGAGAAGAAAGTTATGGCTATTTAGTCGGGGATCTAGTCAGGGACAAAGATGCTATTAACTCATGTGCTTTTATTGCAGAGATGACAGCCTATTTTAAAAGTCAAAACAAATCTTTATTTGACGTTCTTTTAGACATTTACGTGAAACATGGGTTTTACCTCGAAAAACTGATTTCTTTAACTAAAAAGGGAAAGGCGGGAGCTACAGAAATCGAAAACATGATGATTCGTTTACGTCAAAGTGCCCCATATACTTTGGGCGGTGTGGCCGTAAAGGAAATCCGAGACTATAAAAAGGGCGAAATTTATGACCTGTCAAACAAAACAAAAACAATTATAGATTTACCTAAATCAGATGTCTTACAGTTTATTACAGTCGAAGGTGATGTCATATCAGCCAGACCATCGGGTACAGAACCTAAAATAAAATTCTACTGTTCTGTAAAAGAAACATTGCGCAGTAAAGCAGATTTTGAAAACATAAAAAAGAAACTCGATCTAAAAGTTAAAAATATGATGGCAGACATTATCAATGAATAAAATTGATAAAATATGTTTGTTAACATAAATAAGTATTTATAAAATAATTTACAAATGAAAAAATGGACTTTACTTGATTCAAAGTATATCATACAACGACCCTGGGCAACACTGCGCGTTGATAAGCTTCAACTCCCCAACGGTATAGTGAAAGATGAATACTATGTTATGGAATACCCCACGTGGGTAAATATGGTTGGAATTACAGAGAATCAAGAAATCTTATTTGTAAAACAATATAGACATGGTGCAGAACGCATACTCATAGAGCTTCCAGCTGGCGTTGTAGATGACGGAGAAAAACCTGAAGATGCAGCACGTCGCGAACTCCTAGAAGAAACCGGCTATGCCTTTGACTCTATTGAGCAGGTTTGCGAACTCTATGGCAACCCAGCGACTAGCGGAAACATAACTTATACCTACTTATTAAAAGGGGGGCGGAAAGTACAAGAACAAAATTTAGACGACTCGGAGGACATTGAAGTTATTAAAATGAGTATACCTGAGGCAAAAGAATATCTATTGGGAAATAATATAGGTCAAGCATTGCACAGTGCGGCTTTATTTTATTGTTTTGCAAAAATGGATATAATCTAATTAGTTCACGGAAAGCACGTCCACACCGAATAATACCTGTTAATTTCGTACCTTTGCAGTATGGCTAGAGAAATTTTTGAAACCAAACGTAAAGCGTTACGCATTAATTTAAACGCAGATATCTATGGCACTTTTGCCGAGATTGGTGCCGGGCAAGAAGTAGCTCGTAATTTCTTTGAAGCCGGAGCCGCATCAGGCACCATTGCTAAAACAATATCTGCTTATGATATGACTTTTAGTGATGCTATTTATGGTGTCGAAGAGTCTGGACGCTATGTGAGCCGCACCAGACTACTGAAAATGCTGGACCACGAATTTGAGCTATTAACCAAGCGATTACAAAGTGAAAAGTATGAGAATAAAAAATTTTTCGCTTTTGCAGATACAGTAACGACATTAAATTTCACCAAAACAAACGATCCTCACGGCTGGATAGGTATACGCTTTCAACATGAAGTAGGTGGTCCTACAAACGACATCATCATACATGTCCGTTTGCTAGATAGTGACTCCCGTTTACAATCTAAAGTGCTCGGCATATTAGGCGTAAACTTGATCTTTGCTGCTTATTATTACGCAGGTCACCCACAGACAATGATTGAATCCCTGGTGGATAACCTATCCATCGGATCAGTAGAAATAGATCTAGTAAAAGTATCAGGACCAGTATTTGAAAATGCTAATGAACGTTTGCTCAACCTATACCTAATTGCTAAAGGCTTTGCGAAAGCCGCAGTATTTAAACCTGACGCTAAAGCTGCACAAATCAAAGATTATCTCTATAAAAAGAACATCATTATTCTTCGCACCAAATATCGACAAAAATCAAACCCCAACTTTGACCTTTTCAACCTCTCTGTAGAACAATTTAGAAAAAACACAGGTGCGACAGCAGAAGATACAGTTGTACTGATCGAAGTTTTAATGGGAAATGTGCTCGACGAAGATAGCTATATTACCGATGAAGATTTAGCATACTTTGCAGAACGGGCCGAATATCTATGCTCAACAGGCAATAATGTTATAGTATCTAACTTTAGGAGAAATAACCATTTAGCTGAATTTATACAAAGCTTTAAACCAAAACATGTGGGTATAGCGACCAACGTGTCCAATCTAAAAAACATCTTCAATACCCATAATTACAACAAAGAACAATATACAAATGAACTTCTATCTTACATATCAGGTATGTTTAGTAAAGATGTCAAACTCTATGCTTATCCTTATTTAGATAAAAAGAATAATAAAATTGTAACAACGAAAAATATGCCTGTTGCTGATGAAGCTAAGCATTTGTTCGATTTCTTAGTACAAAATAATTACATAGTAGATATTGAACACTACGATGAAAAGTTTGTTAAAACAGTATAAAGAGTTTCTCTAATAAGCGTTAAATAAACTTTTTAAAAATTGCATATAATATTCGCAGATCTTTTGGGCTTAGATCTGCAGTAGATGTTCCATCTTGTATATAATGCACCTTAAAAGCTTTAATGGCAGCGTCGAGCCGAGTTACATCATAACCGATTACACGAAGTGCTAGTCTAGGATCAAAATCAACAGGCGCTTCTTCTAATGTATCGTCATACCAAAACCCAAACCCCTTATCAGCTAAGCGCTTCCATGGAAACCGAGAAGGATCAACCTTACGCGTCGGCGCATAATCCATATGTCCTATAAAATTTGCTTGAGGAATTTTATAGGTATCCTTCAAATAAGCTAACAGAACAATTAAAGCTTCTATCTGCTTATCTGGCCAAGGATCTGTTGTTCCATTATTGTCCAACTCTATACCAATAGACGAAGAGTTCAAATCAGTGTCGTTGCCCCATCTACCTGCGCCCGCATGATGCCCCCGATAAAGGTCATTAAGCATTTGCACAACCTTACCATCTCGGCCTATTATATAGTGCGAACTTACACCAGCTTTAGCATTATGAAAGGTTTTTATAGTTTGCCCCAAAGAGTCCTGAGCAGTATGATGTATCATTACATAATTAGGTTTTCGAACACCAAAATTAACAGTCCCAATCCACTCTTTGTTAATAACTGCGATTTTACTCAGCTGATTTTCGATAGGAATATCTTTATATAAAATAGAAAAGTCTCTTGCCTTATTTTTATAAACCTTTTCTGTTCCAGCATATTTAGAACCTCCGCAAGAGCCCAGGAACAAAGCACATCCGCTTAATAAAAAAAAAATCGTTCTTTTCATATGTTCATAATTATTAACATCTATTCTACTGATCAAACTCATAAATGCTTTATATTTATTTCATGAGCTCTATAACATACTAAGATTTTTAATCTGTGTTATATAAAACTTATACTTTTTTATAATAAAAACAGCAAATACCGTGCTATTCATTATAGAAGAAAATAAGTCATCAATATCACACTAGCGTAACTCTCCTACTATATGTTCAGGAAGAATATATCCGTCATCTAATTCAATAATTTGCAAATTCCGAAACTGTATCTCAGCTCCCTCAGCTTCCAAACATAAATATCCCTTTCTTTTTGTTGACTTACTTACCCCATTAACAAACTTTCCATTAACAGATAACTTAATTGTGCCATCCACACACACTACAGTATATTTATTCCACTCACCAACCCCTAAACACCGGTTTTCTATAGACTTGCTTCTTTCTCCTCTAGGATTATCAGGTGTAGTCTTTGTTTGCCCTGCTCCAAACAGTTCGCCGTGCACATAAGCTATTGGCGGAGTCTCTCCATTTCGGATATTTTGATTAACCCAATCCAACTCTAACATCTGAATCTCCACCCCACTTGGCAACCTATTATGACTTTCAGGAACAGCATCACACCACGCAAATATACCGGAGTTCCCTCCTTTTTCCATATGTCGCCACTCCACATGAAGAATAAAGTTTTGATACATTTTTTCCGATCGAACAACACCAATAGGTAGCCCAGTACTAACCAATACATTATCGTCCAGACGCCAAGTAGAATCCGAAGTATTCACATCTATCCATCTTAATGCTTCAGGCCTGTCCGTATTAGCTATCAAATCATCAAAATCCTTCCGCTCACCGAATTCAAAGAGAACTTCCTGTGCACAAGTTTGATGAATACATAATAACGTCAATAATAAAAATCCTAAATTTTTTAACATCGTTTATAATTAAATAGTTCGCATTTACTAAAATAGAAAAGCTCCTGCACATATCCATGTCAGGAGCTCTATTTAATTTATAATTCGTTCGCTATAAAAAGCGACAGTATTAATTAATCTCTATACAAAGAGATTATGCATCAACATATTCTTCAATAGACGGACAAGAACAAATTAACGTTCTATCACCTTGAGATTCATTCACACGCCCAACAGAAGGCCAAAATTTACGCTCCTTAACATATGACAGCGGATAAGCAGCCGTCTGACGACTATATGCTCTATCCCACTCATCTGCAGTAACGGCCTCTGCTGTATGCGGAGCACCCTTCAATACGTTTTCTTTCTGATCAGCGTGTCCCTCTTCAATTTCAGCTATCTCGCCACGTATCGAAATTAATGCGTCACAAAAACGATCGATCTCTGCCTTAGACTCTGACTCCGTAGGTTCAACCATCAAAGTGCCTGCAACAGGAAAAGAAACAGTCGGTGCATGAAAACCATAATCCATTAAACGCTTAGCTATATCAGCAACTTCAATACCAACATTCTTAAAACCACGACAATCTAAAATCATCTCGTGTCCACAACGATCTTTTGCACCTGTATAAAGAACTGGATAATGATTCTCCAGACGTGCTTTTATATAGTTTGCATTCAAGATAGCCGTTTGAGTCGCAGCAGTCAACCCTTCAGCACCCATCATAGCAATATATGCATAAGATATTGTAAGAATCGAAGCCGATCCAAATGGCGCCGCAGAAACTGCAGATATACCTTCATTCCCCGACACAGCTACAACACTGTGGTTTGGTAAAAAAGGAACAAGATGCTCTGCCACACCAATAGGACCCATACCTGGCCCACCACCACCGTGAGGAATACAGAAAGTTTTATGCAAGTTTAAATGACATACATCCGCACCTATGAAACCCGGGCTAGTCAAACCTACTTGAGCATTCATATTAGCCCCATCCATATACACCTGACCACCGTTCTCATGAATAATAGAACAAACTTCTATAATAGACTCTTCGAACACACCGTGAGTAGACGGGTATGTTACCATGAAAGAATTTAAGTTGGCAGCATGTTCTTCAGCTTTCGCTCTAAGGTCAGCAACATCTATATTTCCATGATCATCGCACTTTACCACCACAACTTTTAAGCCTGCCATTGAAGCAGAAGCAGGGTTAGTACCATGTGCAGACGCAGGTATTAGACAAACATTACGGTGCTCCTCGCCACGACTTGCATGATAAGCTCTGATCACCATTAACCCTGCATATTCACCTTGTGCTCCCGAGTTTGGTTGAAAAGACATTTTAGCAAAACCTGTGATTTCAGATAACCAATCATTCAGTTCATTCACCAGTTGCATATAGCCTGCAGTTTGATCAATAGGGGCAAATGGATGTAGGCCACCAAATTGTGCCCAAGTTAATGGGAGCATTTCTGTTGTTGCGTTTAACTTCATCGTACATGAACCCAAAGGAATCATGGAATGACATAAAGACAAATCTTTTGCCTCCAAAGATTTAATGTAACGCAACATCTCACTTTCAGAATGGTAGCTATTGAAAATAGGATGAGTTAAATAACTTGATTGACGTTTTAATTCCTCTGGAATAGATGGGCTCAACTTCTTACTCAAAGTTAATAAATCTACATCACTCAATGATTTACCTTTAACTTTTGCAAAAACTTTTACAATAACTTCTATATCTTCAAAGGAGGTCGTTTCATCAATAGAAATACCAACAACATCCTCGTTATAGTAAAAATTCAACTCATTATTCAATGCTTCAGACTTAAGCCCTGCTATTTCTGCTCCCGCTTTAACACGCAGAGTGTCAAAATAAGACGTATTAAGCTGCTCATAACCTAAAGTTTGAAGAGCTTGATCCAATAGCTTAGTCAAATCGTTAATACGATCCGCAATATTCTTAACTCCTTGAGGCCCATGATAAACAGCATAAAAGGAAGCCATTATTGCTAGCAAAGCTTGGGCCGTACAAATATTAGAAGAAGCCTTATCACGACGTATATGTTGCTCTCTCGTTTGCAAAGCCATACGCAATGCATATTGCCCACTTGAATCCGAAGTTACACCGATAATACGTCCAGGGATATTTCTTTTATAAGCGTCTTTTGTTGCGAAAAATGCTGCATGAGGCCCACCAAAACCCATAGGCACTCCAAAACGCTGTGTATTACCAACGACAACATCTGCACCCCACTCGCCTGGAGGCGTTAAAACTGTCAGCGACATTAAGTCTGCCGCAACACAAGTAGTTATTCCTCTTGATTGTGCTTCCGCAGTAAATGTGCTATAATCATCTACCGTACCATCAGCGGCAGGATACTGTATAAAAGTAGCAAATACCTCATCCGAAAGGTTATCTACATGAAGATCCGCTAAACGGATTTCTATACCAAATGGTTGAGCTCTGGTTTGTAATACATCTAACGTTTGCGGATAGATGTTTGAAGAAACAAGAAAAACATTTGCCGCTTTATTCTTACGCCCATTAAATAGCATAAACATTCCTTCAGCTGCCGCAGTAGCCTCATCCAGCAAAGAAGCATTAGCAATCTCTAAACCTGTTAAATCAGATACAACTGTCTGGAAGTTTAATAATGCCTGTAGTCTTCCTTGTGCAATTTCAGCTTGATAAGGTGTATACTGTGTATACCATCCCGGATTTTCCAACACATTACGTTGAATAACTGCAGGCACAGTTACATCATAATAACCCTGTCCGATGTAAGATTTAAAAACCTTATTCTTCTCTGCTATTTGTGTAACTTTTTGTAGGTACCCTTTTTCACTCCATGCTTTTGGCAGAGCTAAAGGCTTTTTTAATCTGATTTGCTCAGGAACTGTTTCTTCAATAAGTTGCTCTATTGAAGAAAAACCTAAATAATCCAACATGCCCTGTGCTTCCTCAGCCCTTGGTCCGTTGTGGCGATCTTGAAATTTTTCTTGATAAAATACGTTGCTCATATTTGCACTTAACATTTTAGATCAGCATCCTTCTAAACCCGTTACAATACGTCTTTAAAAGCACGCCTCATCATATACTATTGAGACTGCAAAGATACGATTTTAAAGAGAATTAATTATGTATAAAAATGCTTGATAACCAACTTATATTGACAATTATTCGAGTATTTTACACTTCTAACAAACACTCACCTGGATAATCGTTCAAATTCTAAAATTCAATGCTTTAAAACTCAGGAAAATCTCCTAGTGGTAAAAAAAGAAGGTAGTGTCAGATAAAAAAATAAACGCAGTTACTTCGCCGTAATGAGCTCTCTTCTCACCCTACTTAAGCTTTCTGGTGTGATGCCTAAATAAGAGGCTATCATCCACTGGGGCACACGTAACAACAAACTGGGATACATTTCTACAAACGACAAGTAACGCTCTTTAGCCGTCATTGCTAAAAGTGATGTAATTCTTTTTTGTTGAATATGCACATTTCGCTGCAGTGAGCTTTCCACAAAACAACTAAATGTACTACTCAATGACGATGCTTTCAAAATAAACTCAGGTTGTAAAAACACAATAATAGAGGGTTCGATTGCTTTTATATAATAATCGGAGGGTTCATTAAAATATTGGCTAGATCTATCAGACACAATCCAGTTTTCAGGCGCAAATAGAATAATGTGCTCCCCACCCTTTTCATCCAACGCAAATGACTGTAATAATCCTGATTCAACAAAAAAAGCATACTTACTCAATTCTCCCGCACGAAGTAAAAACCTATTATGTTCCACTTCTTTAAAACTAAAATAATCTCCGAGCTGCTCAAACTGCTCATCGGTTAATCCACCATTTTCACTATAGTACTTATAAAAATTGCTTTCTTTAAAATTCACCATAACCGCTGTTTATTAATAAAGTATTGTGAACTTAAAATCTAAAGGATTAAAGTGCCTTTCCAATTCCTTTATTAAATCTTCTCCATGACGAATAAATAAAGGAGCAAAGTTTTCAGATCTTTCCTGCAAACCTCCCAACGGAAAAAGTAATTCTTTTAATCGATCAATCTGAATTAGTGCTTCCTTATGATTTTTTTTATCTGCTCTTAAAAGCTTTTTCTCTAGGCTATTTATTGCTTTTTTCAACCTTGCCTTAACTGCATCTGTACTTGGCCCCAATGTTGGATCTATTTTATGAGCTCGAAGCTTAATTTTTCCAAAAATCGCATTCAGTTCCATCCATTCATCTTTAAGATTTAAACGATGTTTAGTTTGCCTTCTGACATATTCATTTTTCAAACTCTCTGCAGACCGAAAGATACTTCTAAAGGTCAAATCCATACGAAACAATTTACTAGCCGTAGCGTCATCTGTTATCAAAGCTGAATTACGAGGAACCAAAACAGGAAAAGGCACTTTGTATTGATCAAAGTTTGCTTTTAATTGTAACCAATAAACAATTTCTGCTCCCCCACCTATATAGGCTAAATTAGGCAAAATAACCTCCTGATACATAGGTCGCATAACAACATTCGGGCTAAATCTTTCTGGATATTCTGTAATTTCCTTCCTTAGCTCTTGCTTTGTAAAAGTAATCCCCTGATTTATTACCTCAAAAAGACCTTCATCATTTCGAATAATACGTTCACGGAATCCATCCTTCAAATAAAAAAAATTTATTTCCCTCGCATTAACCTGAGCTTGATAACCAAGTACCTCAAGCTTAGCAGATGTTTCTTTTATTGCTTGAAAACTTTTTTCTTGTTCTATATCTTCAAGCATATAAGACGAAAATATTTGCTTAAAGCCTCTTCTGTCAGCATCAATAATAACCAGACCATAGGTTTTGAACAATTCATTAACCATCATTCGTGTCGCATCAGCCAATGTCCGACCACGCAGATAAGCCTCTTCTACAATTTCCTTAAGTTTAGTTGCGTTAGCAGATAGCCCAAATGTATTACAATATTGCTTAACGGCATCTACAATATCAATAGTAGACATGCGCCCTGTCGCTGAAATCTTCGGTGTATCCCACACAATTTTTTTTCCAAAAACCCGTGTATGATTAATCTCTTCAAAATCGTGATCCTCAGTAGCCATCCAGTATACAGGAACAAAATTATACGCCGGATAAGCCTCTTTAAGATCCTTAGCCAAGCGAATAACAGTGACTATTTTAAAAATGAAATAAAGAGGACCTGTAAAAATATTGAGCTGATGTCCCGTTGTAACAGTAAAAGTATTTTCTCTTTGTAATTCATCAATTTTGGCAACAACTTCGGGAGAACTGCTTAATAAAGCACCATACTGTTCTTTTAATTGAGCAACAAGCAACTTACGGTTTTCAAAAATCTTCTTCTGTTCTATTTGAGCTTTGATCCCTTCTACAGTAGGTCTATTACCATAGAAAGAAGAAAGCGATTCAACATCATCTAAATATGCTAATAACGTTTTTGAAAAACTTCCCGTGTCCTTGTAATCAATATACGTTGCTTTCATCTACTTCCTTTATTAATTGATGCTATTAAAAGCCAAATAAATACCGTGTTGCATCACAATAAATATAAATTCAAGATACAGCCTTTCCAATAGAACAATAGGCTGAATCCACTAAATTTACTTTTACCTAACAATCGTACCGTATAAATCAAAATCTTCTGCACGGTCTATACTCACTTCCACAAAGTCACCAATACGCGCATAATTAGTTCGCGCATCGATAACAACTTCATTATCCACCTCTGGTGAATCGAACTCTGTCCGACCTATAAAGTAATCTCCGTCTACACGATCAACCAAAACCCTAAACTTCATCCCAACTTTGGATTGATTAATATCATAAGATATCCCCTGCTGTACTTCCATTATCTGATCAACACGTTCATGCTTTATTTCTTCAGGAACGGTATCTTCCAACGTATGTGCATGTGTTTTTTCTTCATGTGAATAGGTAAAGCACCCTAAACGATCAAATCTTGTTTCTTCAACCCAAGCCAGCATTTCTTGAAAATCTCTTTCAGTTTCATTTGGGTATCCACATATTAAAGTTGTTCGCAATGCTATATTAGGCACTTTATCCCTTATCTTATTAACTAAATCAATCTGCTTTTGCTTCGTTGTTCCTCGCCTCATTGAAGTCAACATATTATCACTAATATGCTGCAAAGGCATATCTAAATAGTTACATATGTTTGAACGCTCATTCATAGCATCTAAAATATCCATAGGAAAACCCGACGGATAGGCATATTGTAAGCGTATCCACTCGATACCATCTACATCAGAAAGATGTCGTAATAAATCTGAAAGATTACGCTTTCCATAAATATCAAGACCATAATAAGTTAAATCTTGCGCTATTAAAATCAACTCTTTTGTTCCATTCGACGCTAAAAACTTAGCCTCTTCTACCAAATCATCAATAGATTTTGATACATGTTTTCCGCGCATCAAAGGAATTGCACAAAAAGAACAGGGACGATTACAACCCTCCGCTATTTTAAAATAAGAAAAATGCGATGGTGTGGTTAACAAACGCTCACCTAAAAGTTCATGCCTATAATCAGCACCAATAGTAGATAATAATTCAGGTAAATCGTTTGTTCCAAAAAAAGCATCTACATTTTCAATCTCGCGCTCTAGTTCTGGTTTATACCGCTCTGATAAACATCCGGTAACAATGACTTTATTTACCTTTCCTTGATCCTTTAATTCTGCAAACTGCAATATAGTATCAATAGATTCCTGTTTAGCATTATCAATAAACCCACAGGTATTTATAACTATAATATCATTATCCTTCAAGTTAGAAGCCTCATGCACAACTTCCATATTGTTTCCCTTCAACTGCCCCATTAAAACTTCGCTATCGTGAATGTTTTTTGAACAGCCCAAAGTAACAACGTTTACCCGCGGCTTACTCCCTATAGGAGCGGCCTTTATATATTTTGTTTTCATTATGTATTTTTTGAACTATGGAAGTATGACAAGCGTCTTATCCACCCTGCGGTACTCAAACAGGTTATTAAAATAAAAATATGCATCAACTTATTAAGCATACTTCAAATGTGAAAATATTTCCGCCTTCAAACAAGTTATCACTTGCACCTTTATTTTAAGTCTAAAACACATTACTTACAAATGTGTTACAAACTAGCAAATGGTACTAGTTAAAATAAAAACCTTTAGCTACTATTTAAACAAAGAATCTACAAAATCTCTTTTATTGAACAGTTGTAAGTCCTCCATTTTTTCTCCCACACCAATATATTTAACCGGTATCTTAAACTGGTCAGAAATACCAATAACTACCCCCCCTTTAGCTGTTCCATCGAGCTTCGTAAGAGCTAAAGCATTTACATCTGTGGCTTGCGTAAACTGCGTAGCTTGCTCTATAGCATTTTGACCGGTAGAAGCATCTAATACAAGCAGAATTTCATGAGGAGCTTCTGGCATCAGTTTTTTCATCACATTTTTTATCTTAGTCAATTCGTTCATCAAACCAACTTTATTATGCAACCTTCCCGCCGTGTCAATGATGGCAACATCATCCTCATTAGCTATTGCCGACTTCAATGTATCGTAAGCAACAGAAGCCGGATCCGACCCCATAGGCTGCGCCACAACTCTCACCCCTACGCGCTCACCCCAAAGCTTAATCTGATCAACTGCGGCAGCTCTAAAGGTGTCAGCAGCACCCAACACTACTTTATTACCAGCTTCTTTAAGTTGATGAGCCAGTTTACCAATAGTTGTGGTTTTCCCTACACCATTTACCCCCACAACCATAATGACATAGGGCCTATGATTCCCATATTCAAAACTTTCGAAATCGTCGCTATTATTCTCCGCCAACAAATATTGGATTTCTTCGCTTAAGAGCCGATTTAAATCATCTGTCCCTAAATATTTATCACGAGCAACACGTTGCTGTATACGGTCTACAATTTTCAAAGTCGTAGTAACACCCACATCCGACATAACCAGAACTTCTTCTAGATTATCGAGGACCTCATCATCAATCGTTGATTTACCAACGACTGCTTTTGTCATCTTCGCAAAAAAGCCTTCTTTGGTTTTTTCCAAACCCTTATCCAAAGCTTCTTGCGCTTGTGGTGTATCTTGTTTCTTTTTAAAAAAATCGAATAATCCCATATTCTAAATATATGTCGAGACCCCTAGTTACTATTTAGCACCAAATATAGTTAAAAATAAGCTAGACTAAAAAAAGCCCTTTCGGCATTACCAAAACGGCTTCTTTTATTTTAAAGAAAACTTTAAAAAAGGAAAAATCCTTGAACTTCTTATTTACTAGCAGAGGCTATAGCTTCTTTCACTTTATCGTTGTGAACCATTGATTCTTTAAAAGTATAAGCACCTGTCTTAGGCGACTTAGTAGTAATGATTACTTTCGTAAACTCTTTACCAGTACCTTTTTGTAAGGATGCAACTGATTTTTTTGCCATTATTCTATATCTTTATTAGAGAAAAACTCTAAAGGTTAATTACTTAATTTCTTTATGAACAGTTACTTTTCTCAGAACGGGATTGAATTTCTTCATTTCTAAACGTTCTGTAGTATTCTTTTTGTTCTTGGTTGTGATATAACGAGACATACCCGGAAGACCACTTTCTTTGTGCTCAGTACACTCTAAGATTACTTGTACTCTATTTCCCTTTTTAGCCATTGTTTTACTTTAATTATAATCTCAAAAGATTAGATTTCATGAATATTTTCCGAATAACAGGCAGTTCGACTAAATTGATCCTTTTTGGATAAATTTATTAATAACTGCTGTAATACCGTTTTTATTAATAGTCTTGATTGCCGATGTTGAAACCTTCAAAGTAATCCAACGATCTTCTTCTGGAAGATAAAAACGTTTTGTCTGTAAATTAGGGTAAAATCTACGTTTAGTCTTAACGTTTGAGTGCGAAACCTTATTCCCTACTAATGCTGCCTTGCCTGTTAAATCACAAATTCTTGACATGATATTTGATTTTTAATATTGTCTGTTCTTCTTAACTCTTTTCACAAAGAGTTTGCAAATATCTATATTAGATTTGTTAATTCCAAGCAATGAAGTGAATAATTTTACACTTTTTTGGACAAAGAGATGTTTTAAGCACGCAAACTTACAGATTTTAGTATAAATAAAGCCTTTAAGGTCTTCAAAATAGTTTTCAACAATCCACATTCTCATTGTTTTTCTAACAAAAAGACAACAATAGGAAATTAAAACTTTCGATATAAATTAATAGCTATTTTTTCAAGAAGCATTCTTTATCTTTGTTCCTAAGAAGTAAAGATGTTACATAAAACAAAGGGTATTGCTTTAAAAACAACAAACTATTCAGAGAGCAGTCTAGTTGTTCATATTTTTACGGAAGCATTTGGCATGCAATCTTACTTAATCAATGGGGCAAAAAAGCAAAAAGCAAAAATATCAGCTAATCTATTTCAGCCCTTACACACGCTCGATCTGATTGTTTATTATAAAGAGAACAACACTTTACAACGCATTAAAGAAGCAAGACAAACTCCCGTACTAAAACATATACCCATTAATATAACAAAAAGCTCATTATCACTATTTATCAACGAAATCCTTTACAAAACATTAAAGGAACAGTCTCCAGACCCTTTTTTATTTTCCTTTATAGAACAATCCATACTGTGGTTAGATGAGTCAACCTGTGCGTTGGCAAATTTTCATCTTGTCTTTTTAACAAAATTAAGCCGTTATCTAGGCTTTTTGCCACTACGCCAATCAGAAGGATCGAAAGCTTATTTTGACTTGCTCAATGGTATATTTACAAACAATTTACCGGCCCACAAACATACACTACAAGAACCGCACACATCTTTACTTAACCAGCTATTAGAGTCTGACTTTGAAAATGCAGCTCTAATAAAAATGGCTAAAGAAGATAGAAAACATCTATTAGAAAAACTATTAGAATTTTATAAGCTCCATACAGAAAATTTTAAACAAGTTAATTCCCTATATATATTGGAAGAGTTATTCCGTTAACTACATAAATAAAAAAGCCAACTTAATAATTAAGTTGGCTTTTTCACAATAAATATATTTTAAATCTAGGTATTAGATAAGTTTTACATTTACCGCATTAAGACCTTTACGGCCTTGTTCAATTTCGTAAGAAACATGATCGTTCTCACGAACTTTGTCAACTAATCCTGAAACATGAACGAAAATTTCGCTCTCTCCAGAGTTAGGGATGATGAAACCGAAACCTTTGGTCTCATTAAAGAATTTTACTACGCCTTCTTGCATTTTGAATTGTGTATTAATAAGTATTATTCCTAAAGGTATAAATTATTTTCTAATGTCTTTTATTTCTTTTATTTTTTTTTAAACCGAATTAGACTTTTGCTGTCAAATACTATGGAAGCATTTTTGCTTATGTTCTAAAACAAAAAAAACGAAAATGAAAAAAATCACAGGCTTAATCTTAATTATTATAGCAATGACAAAAGCAGGTCATGCTCAACAAACTAACGTAGAATTTGGAAGAAAAGTATCCACTCGAGGGTATGCCGAGCTTGAAGTAACCCCCGATATCGTGTACTTGTCCGTATCATTAAAAGAATACTTTATAGATGGAAATACCAAAAAGAAAGTAACAATAGAAACTTTAGAAAAGCAACTTTACAATGCTGCAATGGATATAGGAGTTAAAAAAGAAAACTTTACTATCCAAAACGTTTACAGCTACAACTACGATAACGATAAAAAGAAAAGTAACAATGAATTACTACAAGCGAAACAATACCGTTTAAAAATTGAAAACTTAAATGGCTTAAATACTATGTTAGACCTAGTTGATGCAAAAGGCATACAAAGCACTTCAATAAACGGTTATGACCATTCACAAAAGCGTCAAATTGAAAAAGAGCTAAAAATCGCTGCAGTACAAGATGCACGCACAAACGCAGAAATAGTAGCTATCGCAGCAGGTGACAAAATAGGTCGAGTACTTATCATTAATGACAACAGTTCATTCAACTGGAATGATGTTATGCCAACACCACGTCTGTACGCAACTATGGCAAAAGCTGATTTAGCGTCCGGAGAAAACTTTAGCGAACAAGAAAAACTAAACCTAAATGTTCGTCCCATCAAATTGACGTGCAATATAGACGCTGTTTACGAGTTACAGTAAACTATCGGTATGACTATCAGATCTGAAAAACATTTAAATAAAATAAAAAAAGACTTTGATTGGGTGGAACGAATTTCCACCCTTTTAGATAATAAATATCATGCCTTTGGGTTTCGTTTCGGATTAGACCCTCTTTTAAATTTCATTCCCATTTTAGGCCAACTTTTAACATTTTCTATATCCATCCTACTAGTAATCATGATGTTTAGAAATGGCATCAGCTCGAAAGCTGCAGTAAAAATGATGCTAAATGTCATAACGGATGCCATTCTGGGTTCCATTCCCCTCTTAGGTAATGTAATTGATTTTATATTTAAGGCAAACCATAGAAATATAAAACTATTAAAAGAATATTATTACGAGGATAAACACCAGGGAAGTGCGCAAGGCATACTTTCTATTATCTTTTTTATACTAATTTTACTATGCTCCGCTATCTTCTATTTTCTTTGGTTAATAGGCAACTGGGTAATTGAACTATTCTAGCTTCATTCGTAAAATTGTTTATTTTTACAAACTATGAGTAAAACAAGACTTTTTTCCATTTTAGGAATAACTATTTTATTACTTAGTTTTTTATCTAATCCCCCAAAAGAACTTCACGAAAAAGTTGTAAAAGATAAAATAATTTCGCTACTAAAAACCGAACCAGGATCTAAAAATAAAGAATTAATTGATTTTGGGATACAGCTTATAGGCAATACATTAGTCGACCAGTTCGTTGAAGAACATCTGCACATTAAAAATTACTACGTGTTTTCTTTAACCAAAATCAGGTGGGAAGATCAAAATGTTATTATAGGCTTAGGCATCTTTGGAAAAGTATGGCTAAGTCCCAAAATAGATGAAAAGGCACAGGAGCTTTTAACAATTGTAAGAGGGAGATGAACTTAAGTATTCTTTATAAAGACAAAGAGCTTGTAGCTATTAATAAACCTCATGGGTTATTGGTACACCGCTCACCAATTGCATCAGATGCTTCTATATTTGCACTTCAATTATTAAGAGATCAGCTTCAACAACCAGTATATCCTGCACATCGACTAGACCGGAAAACAGCCGGCATCTTACTCTTTTCCTTAAACAAAGAAATAGACCCTAGAATACAGCAGCTATTTGCCGAACAAAAAGTTGAAAAAACGTACTGGGCAATAGTACGTGGTTACACCGAAGACGCTGGTAAGATAGATTATCCGTTACGTAAGGACAACGGAACTTTACAAGAGGCTATCACTTACTACAGAACATTACAACGTTTCGAAATAAACATTCCTTTAGGCAAATATGAAACATCACGCTACTCGCTTGTAGAAGTAAAACCTACAACAGGAAGAATGCATCAGATACGAAAACATTTCGCTCATATTTTTCACCCCATTCTTGCGGACAGACCGCACGGTTGTAATAAACAAAACAAACTCTGGAAAGATAGATTCGACATGGACACCATGATGTTGCATGCTAAATCATTAAAATTCAATCATCCCACATCAGGAGAAATAATAGATATACAGGCGCCCATTCAAAATGAGTTTCAAAAAGTTATAGATATATTAAAGATAAAACTATGAAAGAAGTCTTTTTAGAGCTATTCCTCACTATACATGGAATAGGAGCTGCTTCCGGTATTATAAATTATAATAATGAGCTAAAAATCATAGCTGATGATAGTAATTTCTTATATAGCTATCACTTAGATAAAAAAGATATCCAAAAAACTTTATTAAGAAACAGTGGTATAAATGAATATATTCCTAAAAATGATAAACCTGATTTCGAATCTATTGTCGAAATAAATGATACGCTATACATATTTGGTTCGGGTTCTTCTACAGATCGAAATCAGCTAATTAAATATAATCCTAACAAGGAAATGCTTGAAGAGGTTGATCTTTCATCTATTTATAAAGAGATGAAAGATAAATTTGACATCGCCCAACCTGACTTTAATATAGAAGGTGCAGTTTCGATTGCTAACGATATTTTACTATTCAATAGAGGAAATGGACCTGCACAAAAAAATGGAATTTTCAAGCTAGACAGTAAGACCTTACACCCCTATTCTTTTACTCCCGTTGAGTTACCTTGTATAGACGGCGTTCCAACAGGGTTCACAGACGCTGTATATACCGATGATAAAATATATTTCATTGCGGCCGCAGAGGATATAGCATCTACATATCTAGACGGAGAAGTTAAGGGATCAATAATAGGCTGTTTAAACACATACACATTGAGTTTAGATTTTACAAAGCTTCTCTCCAAGAAACATAAGTTCGAAGGAATAGCTGTCTTTAAAAAAGCACATTCCGAAACCACCTTTATACTTTGTGAAGATAATGACGATGACAATAAAAACGCCAACCTTTATAAATTAAAGCTTACTTTATAAGATTATAAGTATCATAAAATACAGGCTGTAAATGGTCTTATTTTTGTTATTTTTGGAAAAATTTGATTTATCAACTGTTATGATTAAAAACACTGTACTATCCGAACAACATATTGCATTAGGCGCCAAAATGGTTCCTTTTGCTGGCTTTAATATGCCTGTTCAGTATTCTGGCATAAATGATGAACATGAAACGGTCCGCAATGCCGTAGGTGTATTCGATGTCAGCCACATGGGTGAGTTTATCTTAAAAGGAGAAAATGCCTTGGACCTGATCCAACGTATCTCCTCGAATGATGCTTCCAAACTTCTTGATGGAAAAGTACAATATGCCTATATACCAAACGAAAATGGCGGTATTGTAGATGATTTCTTAATTTATCGTATCGATGCTACAACCTATTTTTTGGTCGTTAACGCATCAAATATTGAAAAAGATTGGAATTGGATCAGTAAACACAACACTGACAATGTCGAAATGATTGACATTTCTAATAAAACTTCATTATTTGCTGTTCAAGGACCAAAAGCCGCGGAAGCATTGCAATCCTTAACCGACATCGAATTAGCATCAATGGGATACTATACTTTCGAAAAAGGTACTTTTGCAGGTGTAGAAAATGTATTAATCTCAGCTACAGGTTATACTGGTGCTGGAGGCTTTGAAGTTTACGTCGCTAATGAAGACGCTAAAAAGGTATGGGATGCTATTTTTGAGGCCGGAGCCTCTTATGGTATTAAACCAATTGGTTTAGGAGCACGAGATACCCTACGATTAGAAATGGGGTTCTGCTTATATGGAAATGATATTGATGATAACACATCCCCTTTCGAAGCTGGCCTAGGTTGGGTTACAAAATTCAACAAAGATTTCATAAATAGTGAGAATCTAAAAGCCGAAAAAGAAAAAGGTTTATCTAAAAAATTAGTTGGTTTTGAAATGATCGATAGAGGTATTCCTCGTCATGGCTACGATATTGTTAATGCTGGAGGAGTAAAAATTGGCCGTGTCACATCTGGTACACAATCGCCAACCTTAAAGAAATCAATCGGATTAGGCTATGTTGATCTTGATTACTCCAAAGATGGCACTGAGATATTTATTTCCATTAGAAATAATGCTGTAAAAGCGGTAGTAAAAAAGCCACCTTTTGTTAAATAAGAAAGTATTTCATGGCTTCTTTAAAACGTTTCACGCAATACTATTGAAACATATCCGCCATGAATAAATCAAATTGCTTCATAAAAGAATAAACAGATGAAAAAAAGGAGTTAAGTTTTCTACTTAACTCCTTTTTTATTACTCGATATTTTAGACTTATTAGAGTTGCTCTTGACAACCTTAAGCAAAACCACCTTAAAGTATACCATTACAACCAATAAGGCTATAGAGATAAATAAATAAACTTGGTTACCTGCCTGAAAAGACATAATTGCACTATATACAATAAATGCAATAGCAAAATTTAATACAACATTTAAAATAAAATATTTTGTCATTTTTTACTTTTATCTACAAGTACTATTACCTTATCTCTTATTAAAAAAAAGTAAATTACACCTGCTATTATATTACCAAATATGATGAAAACAATCAATAAAATCCGTTCTAAATTTGTCAGTTTCGTAGATAGCATAACTTCCCTAAATACCAAAACAACCCAAATCAAAGAGATTAACAACGCTATACTGATTAACATATCAGCAAAGCCTACTTTCAAGATCTTAAAGAAAATTGCAAATATATAGAACCCCAAACTAAAGAAAAAAGCTTGTCTAGTTTGATGTGTAAGATCTTTCATGCTATAAAAATACGAATATTTTTGATTTACACCTGCTCTTATGCCTTTAAGAAAATAGCCGTGAATTCTTACAGAAAAACACGGCTATTAAATAGTCATATTAATATTAACCGCTATGGAAATATACCTCTTTGTTCATAGGTTATGCCCACTTTATTAATTGCACAATAAAATGCAGCAGTGCGCAAATCTTCAACACCTTCAACTGTATTATAAATTTCTCGCAATTCATTATACGAATCAATCATTGTATCTTCCAAGCCTGAATGCACCAAGTCAACTTCTTCAGGCCCTCTCAACACCGTTTTACGCTCAAGCTCAGATACTTTTCTTCCAGTCGTCGTTTCAATAATACCAATTAATTCTTGGTACATGTTTTCACTAAATCTTTTTTCAAGACGACCATACTTAACATGACTCAGGTTTTTAAGCCATTCAAAATAAGAAACAGTTACACCTCCAGCATTCAAATATATATCTGGAATAACCAGCACACCTTTCCTATTTAAAATTACATCCGCCTCTGCAGTTAAAGGACCATTAGCTGCCTCACCAATGATTTTTGCCTGAATTTTATCCGCATTTTCTTTATGCACGACACTTTCCAATGCCGCAGGAATTAAAATATCACAAGGTAGTTCTAATCCTTCAGCTGGGTTTACGTAATTAACAGCCTCAGGAAAATTCAAAATACCTCCTGTTATTTGCCTATGGGCTTGAACTGCATTTAAATCAAGACCTTGTTCATTATAAATAGCCCCATCATACTCTATCAAACCGACTAATATAGCTCCTGCTTCCTCAAAATATTTAGCCGTATGGTATCCAACATTCCCAAGGCCCTGAACAATAACCCTCTTTCCTTCTATCCCCGTAGTTAAACCAAGCTTATCCATATCCTCTTTGAAAGAGCAAGCTTCACGTACACCAAAAAAAACACCTAACCCCGTTGCCTCCGTTCTACCATTAACACCTCCTTGCGATATTGGCTTCCCTGTAACACAAGCTTGAGCATCAATATCATTAGGATTTAAGGATGCATAAGTATCCATGATCCAACTCATTTCTCTTGAACTTGTTCCATAGTCCGGAGCAGGAACATCAATGCCTGGTCCAATAAAGTTCTTCTTACACAGCTCAGCGGTATATCTTCTAGTTATTTTTTCAAGATCTTCAACTGCGTATTTTTTAGAGTCTATTTTTACCCCCCCCTTACCGCCTCCAAATGGTACGTTAACAATTGCACATTTATAGGTCATTAAAGCCGCCAAAGCCATTACCTCCTCTTGATCAACCTCCATACTAAACCTAATACCACCTTTACAAGGTGATTGATGATGCGAATGCTGAACTCTATATGCCTCTATCACTTCAAGCTTTCCTGCTATTTTCACGGGAAACTTGATCTTCAAAATAGAATCACAGGTTTTGATCTGTTCCAAAATTCCATCGTCAAAACGTGTCAACTTTGCTGCCTTATCAAAATTACTTTGGACGCTTTCAAAAAAGCTTAAATTCTTTTTACTTGGGTC
This sequence comes from Sphingobacterium sp. UT-1RO-CII-1, assembly GCF_026711005.1. Lineage (GTDB taxonomy): Bacteria > Bacteroidota > Bacteroidia > Sphingobacteriales > Sphingobacteriaceae > Sphingobacterium. Next base: position 855,816 of record NZ_JAPPVJ010000001.1, read on the forward strand.
TTCCATATACAGGTACTTGCTTTTTTTAGGTTGATTATACTATATACAAATATTTAAATTATTTTTTACGGCACACGGCTACAGGAGACCCTATTCGTTAGGCTCCAGTTTAATTGTTGTCTACAAAAAGAAAATAGGTTGATTAACCTTTACTACTAATAGACGTCTATACTTGGGTCTATCTCTTCTTTCCATGCTACAATACCACCTTTAAGATTAGCTAAGTTGCTAAACCCTTGCTGTTCTAACAATAAAATAGCTTGGGCACTTCTTTTTCCACTACGGCACTGCACAATTACTGGCTTATCCTTTGCTACTTTATCAACTTCGATAAGAAGACCGCCTAAAGGAATATTTAGACCATTAAGATGAGATACCTCATATTCAAAAGATTCACGAACATCAATTAATTGAAAATCATCTTTATTCTCAATCATGTTTTTCAATTCTTGAACAGTCACTTCTTTCATAATTTTCTATTAATTTATCAAATATACTATTTTTTTTTCAACAAAACTTACAAATAAATGCTATATACATAAAAACAATAATTTTCTACGTCTGGACTTTAACTTTAAATGGTCACATGGAATAATCTGATTATTGTTATCAAGAAACTTTATGGTGAATAAATATGTCTGCTCTTCGTTCTCATTCTTGTTTCTATAACCTCTACTACATGGATATTGCACAAGTAATAATAATACCTGAAAACTATTATAAAATAAACCAATTTTAAAGCTTTACCTCTTTCAAAATTCAAAAATGCCAAGAAAAATGAACCAGGTTTCCATCTGCTTTATTATAAACTGATTTTTTTTCTCATTATAAAATCATTTAAAACAAACTCATGGTAAGGAATGTCTATGGATTTAAAAACCTCAAAACCTTGCCGCAAATAAAAAAAATAAGCTTTATTATTTCTATTCACATTAAGTTCTAAAATATTTAATCTATTGGTGCAGGCGATACTTTCTGCAAAATCAATAAATTTCTTGCCTAAGCCCAAACCTTGCGAATCAGGTCTTAAATATAATTTTTCAATACGCATAATATTTTCCCCTGGCATAAGCGCAATAAACCCTAACGACACCGAATTTTCCTTAAAACGAATAAAGTAAAACTCTTGACCAGAATATATAGCATCAAAAATACCTTTCTCAGAATAAGAGCTTTTTAACATAAAATCAATCTGATTCTGCGATAATATATTTGCATATGCAACAGCCCAACTCTCGTAAGCAATCTCCGAAATTTCTTTCCAATCATCAGTTGTTGCCTTCAAAAAAAACATTACAATACTTCTCCTATACTTACAAATCCTTCGCTATTAAACTCCAGGTGAACAAAACCATCAGAAACCGACACAAATTCATCTGCTTTAATACGATGTAAACCAACTAATGACTTTAAATACTTTTCTTTCACCATAATCACCTCGCCCTTCGGCTTCCATTTTTTATAGTGCCCTTTTACAAAAACATATCTTATCCCTTCTACAAAAACAACAATATTAATAAGTCTAGAAAATTCAAAAAAAACTTCCTCAACCTTATCGCTAATAATATTAACTGCTTTATAATTATTAGATACTAAATACAATAATGCGTCTTGTAAGAAAGACTGGCTTACGCCTACCTTCTTAATACTGTCCTGTTCATACAAAGTGCGCTCACCACCAAAAACTACATCTACCTTTATACGTTCTACCAATAAAAAATCAACGAAATAGTCATTAGTCAATACCGAAGGACTCCACTCTAATAGCTGTCCTAAATATTCTGAACCAAGTGAGTCTATGGAATTAAATAATAATGCCGGCTCTTGGTTTTCTCTTATAATATGATGTGAAGACATAATGAAAAAACGAATATAATAATACAGCCCTAATGAAAGCTGATCAACACTTTACAATACCGCTTTGTAGAATAAGAACCAATTAATCTAATTGGCGCAGTGTAATATAAGCCATTAAACCAATACTTAATTCCAACGCATCTTCATCAATATCAAACGTTGATGTATGCACGGCTGAACATATCCCTTTGTCTTTATTACCTGTTCCTAAACGGTAAAAACAAGCATCTATCTCTTGTGAATAATATGCAAAATCTTCTGCCGCTGGCCATAAATCTAAATCCACCACATTTTCATTACCGAGATATTCTATAGCAAACCGCCTAACTCGATCTGTCAAAACCGGTTCATTAATTAGAAACGGATAACCTTTTCTAATCTCAAAATCACAAACAGCCCCCATACTCTCCGCAATACCTTCTGCCATTTTCTTCATTTTTTGATGAGCTTTATTTCTCCATTCTTCATCAAATGTTCTAAAGGTTCCTTCTAAACTAACGACATCGGGCACCACATTGGTAGCTCCAAGCCCAATAATTTTACCCCAAGAAAGAACAGTTGGTATTCTCGGATCAGCGGTCCGGCTCACAATTTGTTGCAATGCTGTAATAATCTGTGCACTAATGGAAATAGGATCAATATTTTGATGTGGATGTGCCCCATGCCCACCTTTCCCCTTGATAGACATATATAACTCATCTGAAGAAGCCATATATTTCCCCAATCTAAACCCGACCTTTCCTACTTCTATAAAAGGCATGACATGTTGAGCTATAATTACCTCTGGTTTAGGACTTTCTAAAACTCCCTCTTTAATCATAATAGAAGCCCCGCCGGGTATCTTTTCTTCTGCGGGTTGAAAAATTAATTTCACTGTCCCTCCAAAGTCAGACTTTAATACTTGAAGTATTTTGGCTACTCCTAACAATGAAGCTGTGTGCACATCATGCCCACAGGCATGCATAACCCCTTGTATTTTAGACCCATAACTACGACCCGGAACTTCTTGAATAGGAAGAGCATCCATATCTGCTCTTAAGGCTAATACTTTATTTGATTTTTTTTCACCTTTAATCAAAGCAACAACACCCGTGTTAGCCATTTCTTCATAGCTTATACCGAGTGTGTCAAGTGTTTTTTTTACATATTTCGAAGTTTCATATTCTTCAAAAGACAATTCAGGATTACTATGTAAAACTCTTCTATGCTCAACTATCTCTGAAAAAAAAGATGAAGCTAAATTTCCAACCTGATCTTTAAGAATAGACATCTTCTCTAATATTTATTCGTAAACCCAAATATCCTCTGTAAACACAAAAACATTGTTGTATGCCGAACGTAATTCACGCATTAAATTCGTAGCTTCTCCTCGACTTCTAAAGTCTCCGACCTTTACCCTATAATTAGGTTCATCATATGTTAAATATGCGGAAATATCACTATAGGAATTCTGAAAACGAGCTTGTACGCTATTGGCTTCACTTCGGCTAGCACCAGAATAGATTTGCACCCTAAAACCCCGGGTTTTGACCCGTGCACCTGTCTTCTTTTCAATAGTTCTTGTCCCCAAGCTGACTATTTTAGGAGCTGCAGGATGAATATTATAGGCGGCCCTATATTCTTGCAACAATGTTATCAAAGCGTCCTTTTCTACCTCAACCTCACCTGATTGAGCATGACAGAATGATATAGCTCCTGTGAAAATAAAGCCTAAAATAAATACTTTGTACAACATATTGTAATCTTATTCAAACCGAAACTCCCTAAACTTTTCTCAAAAAACGAAAATAATCAGAGCACTATTGGTAATACAATTAAACGACACTTAAAGTTTTAAAAAAAACTTTAAGTGTCACTTTTTTATTTTCCGTGGCAGTTTTTATACTTTAATCCAGATCCACAAGGACACTCATCATTTCTTCCCACTGTCGTTTCTTTACGAATCGGTTGAGTAATTTGTTGATCCCGCGTATCTCTATCTTCTTCCGAAACGCCAGTAGGTGATGAAAGTTCTGCTTTTGTAGCTTTAAGTTGTGTTTGTTGAACAGGTTTCTGAACAGCCTCTTTTACATTCTCAGGCTGTTGTTCCTGCCCTGGAATATTTCCTTTAAACAAAAAACTAACGATATCTTTATTCATAGAAGCCAACATTTCTTTAAACAAATTATAGGCTTCCATTTTATAAATAATGATCGGGTCTTTTTGTTCATAAACAGCATTCTGAACAGACTGTTTCAAATCATCCATCTCACGTAAATGTTCTTTCCAAGCATCATCTATTAATGCTAAAACAATTCCCTTTTCAAAAGAACGAAATACTTCTCTACCTTCTGTCTCAACGGCCTTTTGCAAATTTGTTGCAACCTGAATTCCTCTTATTCCATCTGTAAATGGAACAACAACATTTTCAATCATCGCTCCACGCTCAGCCAAAACATTTGTCAAAACTGGTAATGTCTGCTCAGCGATAGCTTTCTCTTTGGCCTGATAATGTGTAATAATCTGCTGAAACAGACTATCCGTTAAAGTCTCAATACTACTTTGCCCAAACTCTTCCTCTGTTATTGCTGGATTAACAGCAAACAAGCGAATAACTTCTATTTGGAACTCCTCATATGCTGCCCCTTCTTTAGCATTTACGACAACATCTTCTACAACATCAAAAATAGTATTGTTCAAATCTACATCTAAACGCTCACCAAAAAGTGCATTTTTACGTTTGCTATAAATAACTGTACGTTGCGAATTCATCACATCATCATACTCTAACAAACGTTTACGGATACCAAAGTTATTTTCCTCTACTTTGCGTTGCGCACGTTCGATAGACTTTGTTAACATACTGTGTTGCATCACTTCTCCCTCTTCAACACCCATCTTAACCATAATGTTAGAGATACGCTCTGACGCGAATAGCCGCATAAGATTATCCTCTAAAGAAACAAAAAACTGTGATGAGCCTGGGTCTCCTTGCCGTCCCGCACGGCCACGTAATTGACGGTCTACACGCCTCGACTCATGTCGTTCGGTACCAATAATAGCTAAACCGCCTGCATTAATAACTTCTGTAGACAATTTAATATCCGTACCTCGTCCTGCCATATTTGTAGCAATTGTCACTTGTCCAGGTCTTCCTGCTTCCGCTACAATATCCGCCTCTTTTTGGTGAAGCTTAGCATTCAAAACATTATGTTTAATACCTCTTAACTTAAGCATCCGGCTCAATAATTCTGATATTTCTACCGAAGTAGTACCCACTAACACCGGTCGTCCTGACTCTGTTAAGGTTTGTATCTCTTGCGCTACAGCATTATACTTTTCACGAGCTGTACGATATATAAAATCCTGACGATCATCCCTTTGAATAGGTCTGTTAGTCGGAATCTCGACAACATCTAGCTTGTAAATTTCCCAAAGCTCACCAGCTTCTGTCGAAGCCGTACCCGTCATCCCCGCTAGCTTATGGTACATTCGAAAATAGTTTTGCAAAGTTATTGTAGCATACGTTTGAGTCGCATCTTCTACTTTAACATTTTCTTTTGCTTCTATTGCTTGATGTAACCCATCCGAATAACGACGTCCGTCCATAATACGTCCAGTCTGCTCATCGACAATCTTAACTTTCCCCTCATCAACAATATATTGATCGTCAATTTCAAATAAAGTATATGCCTTCAACAACTGGTTAATAGAGTGAATACGCTCAGACTTAACAGAATAATCACGCAATAACACCTCCTTACGTTCCGCCTTTTCTTCTAAAGGAATAGCAGAGTTTTCAATCTCAGCTATTTCAGAACCCACATCAGGTAATATAAAGAAAGTCGGGTCTTCCCCAGATGCTGTTATAAGCTCTATACCTTTATCTGTTAGTTCAACCTGGTTATTTTTCTCGTCAATAACAAAAAACAGTTCTTCATCTACTTTAGGCATATTTCGGTTCTGCTCTGCCATATAGTAGTTTTCTGCCTTTTGAAGAACTTGACGATGATTACTTTCAGAAAGAAACTTTATTAATGCTTTATTTTTTGGCAAACCTCTATATGCTCTTAACAATGCTTTTCCACCACCTTCTACCTCTGTATCTCCACTAGCAATAGCTTTTTTAGCTTCATTAAAAACAGTATTAATGTATGCTTTCTGCGCATTAACTAAACGTTCAATTCTAGGCTTCAGCTGATAAAATTCATGTTCATCACCACGTGGTATTGGACCTGATATAATTAATGGTGTACGAGCATCGTCGATTAAAACTGAATCAACCTCATCAATCATCGCATAATGAAGTTTACGCTGAACCATAGCATCTGGTGTTTGCGTCATATTGTCACGCAAATAATCAAAGCCAAATTCGTTATTCGTACCATATACAATATCTGACAAATAAGCTTTTCTACGTTGTGGTGAATTAGGCTGATGCTTATCAATACAATCTACGCTCATCCCATGAAATTCAAAAATAGGCCCATTCCACTCCGAGTCACGACGTGCTAAATAATCGTTTACAGTTACAATATGAACACCCTGCCCTGTAAGTGCATTTAAATATGTCGGCAATGTTCCCACTAAGGTTTTTCCCTCTCCAGTTGACATCTCCGCAATCTTACCCTGATGCAAAACAATACCTCCAATCAATTGTACGTCGTAATGCACCATATTCCATATGACCTCAGTTCCAGCAGCAAGCCAAGAATTCTGCCAAATAGCATCCTCTCCCTCAATTCTTACGTTAGGCTTGAAAGCAGCTAACTCTTTATCAAAATCTGTAGCGGTAACTCTTATCTCTTTATTCTCCGTAAAACGACGAGCTGTCTCTTTTACAACCGCAAAACCCTCTGGAAGAATTTCCATCAGCACTTCTTCTAACTTTTTGTCTCGGTCTTTAGTCAGCTTATCTATCTTTTCATAGATTTCTGTCTTTTTGCCCATATCAACCTCATCCATATCAGCTTCGGCCTTTAATGTGGCAATTTCTGTATCAATTTCTAATAAATATTCTTTGATTCTATCTTTAAAAGCCAGTGTTTTTCCCCTTAATTCATCATGACTAAGAGTTGATAATTTTTCGTATTCTTGCTTTATTTTTTCTACGATAGATTGGACAGATTTAATATCTCGTTCAGACTTACTACCAAATAATTTACTTAAAAATTTTAACATAATATTTTTTATATCAGTTTACCGCAGTGCAAGAATATCTCCAAAAATAACTTTATTGACATTTTGACACTAATCGGGCAAATTTACTTATTACATATGATAACTTACAGGATTGCAGGTTATTTTTTTACTCCACGAGACCTTTTAATATCAAAAGTGAATATTAATTTGTTGTCGTTAAAAATAGACATACCCTCCGATCAGGAATAATTTTCAAACGTTTTGCTTCATCAAACATAAATTGAACAGCCTCTTTCCCTTCATCCCCCAAACACTCACTATACTTATTTACATATAGCTCAATATGTTTATACATTACTTCTTCACTCATTTCCTGTGCATGAGAACGAATATAATCTAATCCTGACTTTGGATTTGAAAAAGCATAACGAACACTGTCGCCGACAAGTCTATTAATTTTATTTTTCAATTCATCTGACATGGATCGCTTTACGACAATTCCCCCTAAGGGAATTGGATAACCTGTTTTTCTCTCCCAATAATTCCCTAAGTCAACAACCTTATATAAACCTTTAGACTCGTAAGTAAACCGATTTTCGTGTATAATTAGCCCTAAATCAACCTCATCATCAAGCAACACTTGCTCTATTTCTGAAAATACAACAGGTTCACGGTGCGTTAACTGTGGTAAAGCTAGACTTAATAAGAAATTTGCTGTTGTAAATTTTCCCGGAATAGCTATTTTTAAATTTCTATCCTCATTGCTCAAAACAGTTTCACCCCTCAAAAAACCTTGGATGCGTTCAGCTAATTCTTTATTCTTACTAATAAGAATCGGCCCAACCCCAAAACCTAATGCTGATCCAGCATCTAATAACTCATAATTATTTACAGCGTATGCAAAAGCATGGTAGCTTAATTTTGTGACATCTAAGTCAGCCTGAAAAGCCTTAGAGTTTAATGTTTCTACATCGTGATACGCTACTACAAACTCTAAACCTTGCGTATCTATTTTATTATGAATCAGAGCATCAAAAATAAAGGTATCGTTTGGACAAGGTGAAAAACCTAGTGATATTTTCATCAAATGATTGTTTTAATCGTTTAATAAATCCATTATATAATTCTACTAGCTAACCTGAACAACTGTTCATTTAAAAACACTGACAACGCTAAATAATTTTATATAACAACATTAACATAGACAGAAAAGTAGCTAACAAAACTCCATTTCCTAAAATTGGTCTGTTAACACTTTTTTTATACGTAACACGAAGAAAGACCAAATTTATTGCAATAGCTATCCAATAAAGTGCAAAAGGTTTTTCATCCAAAAAAATAAGTCCCAACTTTTCTTGCAATAAGTAAGAGATCAGTGGGAAAAAAAAGCCTAATATAGCACCTATAAAAAGATCATTCTTCATACTATATATCAAAAGACCAGGAGTTTAATTCTGTTATCGCATAATGAGCTGTCATATCAAATTGAGTGGGCACAACCGAAACATAACCATGTGTTAAAGCATACACATCGGTATCTTCCCCGCGATCCAATAATTTAAACTTACCAGTCATCCAAAAATATTCACGTTTATATGGATCCTCTCTTTCATCAAATTCTTCAAACCATTTAGCAGTTGCTTGCCGACAAATTTTAATACCTTTTATTTCTTTGTTAATATGAGGAAAATTAACATTTAACAATGTTCCTTTCTGTAACCCATTCTCTAGAACCTGACTTGCAATAGCTCGTATATAAGGTCGACAGTGTGAAAAATCTGCTTGATGAGAAAAATCATCCAATGAAAAACCAATAGAAGGGATATCTTCAATAGCCCCCTCTACTGCAGCAGACATAGTTCCTGAGTATAAAATATTAATCGAATAGTTTAAACCATGGTTAACCCCTGAAACACAAAGATCTGGTTTCTTTCCTTTAAATATTTTATGAACAGCCAACTTAACGCAATCCACAGGCGTTCCAGAACACTTATACATTTCTACATCTTCATATATATCAATCTTATCTAAACGCAAAGGTCTTCCTATAGTTATAGCGTGCCCCATGCCTGACTGCGGACTATCTGGTGCAACAACGACTACACGTCCGATTTTCTGCATTTCTTCTAGTAAAACCTTAATACCTGGAGCTGTAATGCCATCATCGTTAACAACTAGAATCGTTGGCTTATCTTTTGTCATATGCGAATTTATAAAAAAAGAAGGCGTTAGAAAAATCTAACGCCTCCGTATTCGTTTAGAATATTAACTACCCTAAACTTTTTAACCAATCTACTACTTCTTCTCTTGCTTTATTCTAATCTTCCACTCGATCCATTTACCCTTCATTGCCAACTTATCCACAACTCTCTCCTTATATTTACTTTTACCTATAAAACACAACAAAAAGAAAATTGTTTTGATTCACATCACTTGAAAAAAATAATAAAAACCTACTTGTATCAAACATATTTATCTAAAAAGTTTCTTAAAATAAAGATTTAATAAACAAGCACACTTTGAATAAATCCTAATCAAAAAATACGCTCAAAAATCTTTCAAATGAGATCTTTCAAGTAAAAAGGGTTTATATCTACAGATATAAACCCTTTTTATCAATAAAATCAATTACCTTGTCAGGTGTAAAATATCGAATGTTTTTTTTCTCTCTTATTGCTTTTCGTAAAAATGTAGAAGATAATTCCATATTCGGCGTATCTGTTAAAGTGACTGATGGGTGTTTTACAAGTTTCCCCCCTTTATAACCTGGCCGCGGATAAACAATAATACGATAATCTCTTAAAATAACTTCTGAATTTTTCCATTTATGAAAATTCATCAAATTATCTTCACCCATTATAAGTACAAAGCTATATTTTGGGAAACGTTCTTTTAAATGTATTAATGTATCAATGGTATAAGACGGCTTAGGCAAACCAAATTCAATATCGGATACGCGCAATTTATCTTCTCCTTCTATTGCTAGATTCACCATTTCTAAGCGATCGTACATATTACCTAAACTTTTCTTTTCTTTAAAAGGGTTCTGAGGGGATACAACAAACCATACCTCATCTAAATCGGTATAGTTCACCATGTAGTTTGCAATAATCAAATGCCCCACATGAACCGGGTTAAAAGAACCAAAAAATAAACCTATTATTTTTTGCATTTATTTAGAAAATCTAAAACAATTTGTTCAGCTTCTTGACAAGCTTCTTCTAAATCAATATTATTAATAATGACATCAAACTTATCAGCCTCTTTAAGTTCTATTTCAGCTTTTGCAAAACGCTCTTTCAATTTTTCTTCCGAGTCAGTCCCACGTCCTATCAAACGCTCTTTCAGTACTTCCAAAGATGGCGGGTTCACAAATATAGAAAGTGCTTCCTCCGGAAATTTTGATTTTAGTCGCTGTCCTCCTACCACATCAATATCAAATATAACTGATTTACCCGATGCCCATATACGGTCTACCTCGCTTTTTAAAGTACCATAAAAAGTACCGGAATAAACCTCTTCAAACTCAATAAATTCCTGATTGGCTATTTTATGTAAGAAGTCCTCTTTACCAATAAAATAATAATCTCTTCCATCCACTTCACCCAATCTTGGTTCACGAGTACTAGCAGATATGGAAAATGCCAATTTATCATTATGTGAAGCTAATAATCGGTTTACTATAGTTGTCTTACCTGCTCCTGAAGGTGCGGAAAATATAATAAGCTTACCTTTCATACTTTACAATACATTTAATAATTGTTCTTTTATTTTTTCCAATTCTTCTTTCATGCGTACAACTATTTGCTGTATAGTTGCATCATTAGCTTTGGATCCCAATGTATTTATTTCTCTTCCCATCTCTTGAGAAATAAACCCTAATTTTTTACCGTTAGAATCTGTGGCATTTAATGCCTGAATAAAATAATTACAATGACTGCTTAGCCTAACTTTTTCTTCAGTAATGTCTAACTTATCTATATAAAACACTATTTCTTGTTCAAATCTATTCATATCGACATTTTCTTTGCCGATCGCATTATCTAAATAAGTATTTAACCTTTCGCGAATCAAAGGAATACGACTTCCTTCTTTTTCTTCCACTTCTGATAAATAAGATAAAATAAGCTCGACTCTCCTTTCTAGATCTGCTTTTAGAACCTGACCTTCATCTACTCTAAAATTATTAAAAAGCTCCACAGCTTTATAAAAAGCCTCCATAACTATTTTACCTTCTTCATCATCAATAGCATCATCATTCGAAGTAACCACTTCTGGCATATTCAACGACAATTCGAATAGAGGTGCTTTATCTTCTCCTAATTGCGTAGCTATACTCTTAAGTTGTTGGTAATACTTTTTTAACAATTCACCATTAATATCAGAAGCATTAGCTGTTAAGTCTACATGTTCAACACTAACGGTAATAATGACTTTACCCCTTTCTAATAATTTACTTGACTCGGATCTAATGGCAAACTCTTTATCAGAAACAGTTTTTGGTAAACGAAGATTAAGTTCTAGAAATTTTGAATTTAGAGATTTCAACTCCACGGTATATTTAACCTTCCCATTCTCTTGGGAAGCAATACCATAGCCTGTCATTGATTTTATCATATGCAAATGTATAAAATCTAACTACAATAGTTAAACCTTTATTTACTCTCCCAATCATGCTTTGCTATTAGCACACACAAATAAGTTTTATAGGCAGACCCTTCCTGTATTTTAGCAAACCCGATTCCTATATCATATAACGACCCATACCAACTGTCCATTCCTAAAATATGCTTTCTATGCATAAAACCTGGTGAGTTATTCCCTATTATAAATGCTTTTATAGCATCAACTGCAGTGGCATGATTTGCAGCTATAGATTCGAAATTATTAGCCTTTATATCTTTCAGCCAATCAACGTTTAAGGAATATCCTGCCTTATTAATATAATAGTTTGGTCCTATCCCTTCTGGCGTAATATGTTCAAAATAATCCCTATTAGCCATATCTTTAGCCCTGAATTCAGCAACTTTAGCTAAGTTATCATTCCATTTTAATTGTGTGACACTAACTTTGGATACATCGAAATTCACATTTAACTCTTTACTAAAGTATTCTGGTTTTTTTCGAAAAGAATTAATGTAAGAATAAGCCTCCTTTGCTTCTTTTTTATCAATAGACACCTGTTTTTTCTGAGCAAAAACCACTTGACTAAGCAAGACTAATAAAAACAAATAAACGAAACGCATATAATGAAATCTATTATTTTAAAAATAACCCTATAAAATTAAGGATAGGTATAAAAAAGAAAAAGGAAGCCTTAAGCTTCCTTTTTTTTACTGTATTTTTCTTTAATGATTTCAATAATAGGTGGCAACATGGAAAGCACTATAATAGCAAATATAACGAGTGTGAAATTTTCTTTTATAATTGGTAATCCTCCAAAATAATAACCAATAAATAAAAATGATGTCACCCACAAAATTGCACCGATTACATTATAAAAAGCAAAACTTTTGTAGGACATAGTACCCACACCTGCTACAAAAGGAGCAAAAGTCCTTATTATTGGTACGAAACGTGCATATATAATAGTTTTACCTCCGTACTTATCATAAAAACGCTCCGTTTTATCAAGATATTCCTTCTTCAAAAACTTATACTTTCCGCTAAATGCTTTAGGCCCTATATATTGACCGATGTGATAATTAACCATATCACCGATTATTCCCGCTATCAGCAATAAACCCCACATTACGAAAATGTTTAAATCAGTTTCCGGTTTTGCTATAATAGCGCCTGTCGCAAAAAGCAAAGAATCTCCTGGTAAAAAAGGAGTAACAACTAAACCCGTTTCAGCAAAAACAATCAAAAATAGAATCAAATATGTCCACGTTTGATAATCATTTACTATTTCTACAAGGTGTTTGTCTATATGTAAGACAAAGTCCACCAAAGAATATATTAATTCCAAAACAAAGATACTAGCTATTGTTCAACATCACAGGCATAACCAACATAAGGATGTCTTCATTATCTTCTTTAACAGCTGGAATCAACAGCCCTGCCCTATTCGGGGTACTCATTTCAATAACAACTTCTGAACAGTTTAAATTATTCAGCATCTCTACCAAAAACTTAGCGTTAAACCCAATTTCCATATCTTGCCCCTCAAACTGACAGCTAAGCCGTTCATGCGCTTCATTAGAAAAATCTAAATCCTCTGCAGAAATATTTAATTCACTTCCTGATATTTTTAATCTTACTTGATGTGTAGTTTTATTAGCAAAAATAACAACACGACGCAAGGTATTTAAGAACAATAAACGATCAACTGTCAATTTATTCGGATTAACAGGCGGAATAACAGCCTCATAATCTGGATAACGTTCATCAATCAACCGGCATATCAAATGAATTGTTCCAAACTGAAAGAAAGCATTTGTATTATTATACTCAATAGATACAACGCTATCATCAGAAGGAAGAGACGATTTTAATAAAGTTAATGCTTTCTTGGGTAAGATAAGTGATGTAGGTTTGTCACAACTTATATCTGTACGGCGGTAACGCACCAATTTATGAGCATCTGTTGATACAAAAGTCACACTTTGTTCGGCCAATTGAACTAACACACCAGACATCGCCGGCCTTAACTCATCATTGCTAACTGCAAAAATTGTCTTATTAATAGCTTCTGATAAAATAGACGCATCCAAATTTACAGTAGAAACATTTTCAACAGTTGGTATCTTGGGAAAATCATCAGCGTTCTCGCCACTCAATTTATACTTTCCATCACCTGCACTGATTTCAATAGCTAACGTAGTTGTATCTACGGAAAACGCTACCGGTTGGTCAGGAAGTGTTTTCAATGTTTCAATCAAAATTTTTGAAGGCATAGCTACTTTTCCCTCTTCTTTAGCTTCTATCTGTAAAGAAGTAACCATGCTAGTTTGCAAGTCAGTAGCTGATATAGTTAACAAGTTATCTTTGATCTCAAATAAAAAGTTCTCAAGGATAGGTAGTACTGTACTACTACTAGATGCTCCGCTTATAGCCTGTAATTGCTTTAATAAAATTGACGTGGATACAATAAATCTCATTTCCTGAATTTTATAGATTTTTATATGCAATATTACAGAAAAGATTCTACATTTAATAAACTCTAACCTTCTTTAATTCCTACCACAACTTATTTAATTTGTACATTTGTATAAATTAAATATGCAGTTCAAAGATATTATAGGCAATCAAAATATAAAAAAACACTTGCTTCAAACAGTCAAAAGCAATCGTGTTAGCCATGCCCAATTGTTCCTTGGACCAGAAAGCTCAGGTAGTTTAGCTCTGGCTGTTGCGTATGCACAATATATTAACTGCGAAAACAAAAAAAATGACGATAGTTGTGGTGTTTGCAACTCCTGTAATAAATATCAAAAATTAATACATCCAGATCTTCACTTCTCCTACCCTTTTTTTGCAAATGGAAAAGATGATTTAGCAACAAACTATTTAGAAGATTGGCGAAAAGCTTTTCTGTCTAATCCATATATGGACCTGGATTTTTGGCGACAAAATTTAGACGCAGAAAATAAACAAGCAAATATAAATATTGCCGAAGCACACAATATTATCAAGAAATTAAGCTATAAAGCTTTTGAAGCAGAATATAAAGTTTTAATTATGTGGCTACCTGAATATCTAGACATTCAAGGCAATGCTTTATTAAAACTTATCGAAGAACCACCAGCAAAAACACTTTTTATACTAGTTGCTGAGAATGCAGACAAAATACTAAATACTATTATTTCTAGAACACAACTAGTCAAAATAGACAAGTTGTCCCCAGATGAAATAAAAGAATATTTAGAACAACATAAAAACATGTCTCCTGAGCGTTCTGAAGAAATAGCTTTTATAGCAGATGGCAATATGCAGAAAGCAATAAAACTAACACATGAAAACGCAAATCCATATTTTGATTTATTAATAAATTGGTTACGCATCATTGTAACTGACTCCGGATTAAACATTATAAAATACACGGAAGAAGACTTTCCTAAATTAGGCCGAGAAAACCAAAAAAATTTTATAATTTACAGCGTAAATATGTTGCGTCAAATTATTCTGGTGCAACAACAATTACAAAATTTAGTACTTTTACAAGGTGAAGAATTAAATTTTGTAAACAGGTTTAGTGAAATCTTTAGTTTAGAACAAATAGAATCTGCAATAGAACTATTAGAAAAAACTCATTACAAAATAGAACGCAATGCGAATCCAAAAATTTTATTTTTAGATTTATCTTTACAATTAGTTTTAATTTTTAAGTATCAAACGATCCCTCAAGGGACACAATATATATAAAAGAAAAAATATGGGATGTGGCAGTTGCTCATCCGGAGGTGGGTGCGGTAGTAATACTACTGGAAGTACCCCTGCAGGTTGCCAAAATAATGGCTCATGCATGACCAGCGGATGTAATAAATTAGACGTATACGATTGGCTATCTGACATGGATTTGCCTTCTAATTATAAACCTTTCAATATTGTAGAAGTAAGATTCAAAGGATCACGAAAGGATTTTTATATTAATACAGACAACCTTTATCTCGAAATGGGAGAGATGGTTGCAGTCGAGCCTTCTACAGGCGGATATGATATCGGACATGTATCTTTAACAGGTGAATTAGTACGCCTTCAGTTAAAGAAAAATAACATAAAACTAGAATCGGTAGAAAAAAAAATATATCGCAAAGCAACCGAAACGGATGTACAAAAATTTGATGCTGCCAAAGAACTAGAGTGGGAAACGATGCACAAAGCAAGAAAACTTGCTTTGGACTTAGGTTTATCTATGAAAATTTCAGATGTAGATTACCAAGGAGATAAAACTAAAGCAACATTTTATTATACAGCTGAAGGTCGTGTCGATTTTAGAGAACTTATTAAGCGTATGGCTGAAAGTTTTCGTATTCGAATAGAAATGCGTCAAATTGGTATGCGTCAAGAAGCAAGTCGCCTTGGCGGAATTGGTTCCTGTGGCCGAGAACTTTGTTGTTCTACTTGGTTAACAGATTTTAAAACGGTATCAACTTCAGCTGCTCGTTATCAAAATCTTTCTTTAAATACATTAAAACTTGCAGGTCAGTGTGGTAAACTAAAGTGTTGTCTAAACTATGAATTAGATAGTTATATGGATGCACTAAAATACATACCTACCAATGTTGAGCGTCTAGATACAGAAGCTGGAACAGCATTTTTACAGAAAACCGATATTTTCAAAAAGGTAATGTGGTATTCATACCAAGGTGTAGAAAATTGGATTCCTGTAGAAATAGATAAAGTAAAAGAATATGCTGAAACCAATAAAGAAGGAAGAAAAATACAAGATTTAGCAAGCGCTTATACACCTCCTGAGGTTATAAAACCAATTTCTTATGATTATGAAAATGTAGTTGGTCAGGATTCTTTAACAAGATTAGACGATAAAAATAAAAGAAAAAAAAGAAGAAAATCAAAACCAAAAGCAGAAGGTATTTTAGAAGTTAAATCAATAAAAAACGAAGCAACTCCGAAACAAGTAAATAGAAAAAACACAAAAACAACAAATAATAATAAAGATCATAATATTACAAAAACTGTCAATAAAGAAGAACTAAAGACAGTTAATGAAAACAAACCAAAAAGAAGGTATAATAATAGGAATCGGAATAAAAATAGAACATCAGAAGGTAATAAAGGTGAATCTTAATTAATAAATCCGTAGGGTCTTAAAGTGAAAAAAAAACATATACATAATTTACTTTTTACTTTTATTCTTTTCACATCATGTGATCAGACTAGTTTTTACGATGTAAATAAGCCTATCAATAATAGAACATGGAGTTATTCTACTCCGGTTAAATTCAATGTTGATATTCGTGATTCAAAAACTAAATATGATGTTTATGTAAGTATACGCCACACACCTGAATATAATTACTCTAATTTATTTATTTTACTACACCAATCAGGTAATAAAGTAAAAGATACAACCCATAGACATGAGATCAAACTCGCCGAATTAGACGGTCGTTGGTTAGGTACTAGTGCTGGAAGCCTTTTAAATACTGAATTCAAAGCTATAGAGAATTTTATTTTCCCTGATACAGGTACATATACTTTTACTATAGAACAGAACATGCGTGATAATCCTTTAAAAAACATTAGCGATGTTGGCTTAAAGATTATAAAAAAATAATGTTAAGACTTATCCGTTATCTATTAATCCCATTTTCTATTATCTATTCAATAATAACGTGGTCTAGAAATAAATTATATGATTTAAACCTATTAAAAAGTAAATCATTTGATTTACCAATTGTTGTTATAGGAAATCTAGCTCTTGGTGGAACCGGAAAGAGTCCAATGGTTGAACATATACTACATATAGTTAATCCCTTGATCAAAGTCACTGTCTTAAGCAGAGGTTATGGTAGAAAAACAAAAGGATTTCGCTATGTACATGAAACGGACGAAGCTATTAATGTTGGGGACGAACCCTTACAAATAAAACGAAAATTTAAAGAAAATACGGTTGTCGTATGTGAAAATAGAGTACATGCAATAGAGAAAATAAAGAATAAAACCGATGCTGTATTATTAGATGATGCCTATCAGCATAGAAAATTAAAACCCACTTTTTCAATTCTTCTTTTCGATTATTATTCTTTAAACAAACCTATTATTACCTTACCAACAGGGAATTTTAGAGATACACTTCTCGAAAGTAAAAGAGCCGATATTATTGTTGTTACAAAGAGTCCTTCAGAAATAAATGAAGTTACAAAAAAAAACATAGTCAATCGTTTAAAAAAACATAGCGATGCCCCTATTTTTTTTTCAGAGATAACTTATCAAACTCTTTTAACTTCTTCAAAACAAGAAACAGATATTCGCTTTTTTTTGGAGTATCATGCTATATTACTAACAGGAATTGCTAATCCTGCACCACTTTATGAGTATTTAGTAGAAAAAGTAAAAAGTATCACAACTATAAAGTTCCCTGATCATCATGTTTTTTCAGAAAAAGACCTTTTAAAAATCGAACACTTATTTGATAACTTACCATCCAAAAAAATTATCATAACAACCGAAAAAGATATCCAACGCCTACCACAAGATTTTGTATTAAAACTTCCTACATACTATATTCCTATACAACAAAATATACTTTTTAATCAATCAGAAGAATTTAACAGCCTGATAAAAAAAGCTTTCTTAGACCAATAGATAATTCTCTTATTCAATGTGTTTTTCTAAATAAAAAGAGCGAAATCTAAGTAAGTTTCGCTCTTCTAACATTCAAAATCAAACGTTTTAAATCTATGTAGTTTTTAATTTCTTTTGTATATCCTGTACATAGGTTTTAAATTTTTTATCTGTTTCAATCAAATCCTCTACAGTCTGGCATGCATAAATTACAGTAGAGTGGTCTCTACCTCCAAAAAAGTTACCTATAGTCTTGAGTGATGATTTAGTATAGTTTTTTGCTAGATACATAGATATCTGACGTGCCTGTACAATCTCACGTTTACGTACTTTAGATTTTACCATTTCAATAGGAACCTCAAAATATTCACAGACTAATTTCTGTATATATTCCATTGATATCTCTTTATGCGTATTCTTAACAAAATTCTTCAACATAGATTTAGCCAGATTAAGATCTATTTCTTTCTTGTTAAGAGTAGACTGCGCCAATAAAGATACCATAGCTCCTTCCAATTCACGCACACTATTATCTATTTGAGTGGCTACATATTCCACTACATTCTCAGGTAATTCTATACCATCTGAATACATCTTTTTCTTAAGAATAGCCATCCGCGTTTCCAAATCAGGGGCTTGGATATCGGCTGACAACCCCCATTTAAATCGGCTAAGTAATCTTTCTTCTAATCCTGATAAATCTTTAGGGGCTTTATCAGAAGTCAAAATAACTTGTTTACTAGATTGATGTAAATGATTAAATATATGGAAAAATATATCTTGCGTTTTTTCTTTTCCAGCAAAGTTATGAACGTCATCCATAATGATTACATCCATTGCTTGGTAAAAATTAACAAAATCATTAATTGTATTATTCTTCAAAGAATCAACAAACTGTTGACAAAATTTCTCACAAGAAACATAAATCACCAATTTATCAGGTAAATTTTTCTTTACCTCATTACCAATAGCTTGCGCCAAATGCGTTTTACCCAAGCCTACATCCCCATATATCATCAATGGGTTAAAAGAAGTACCTCCCGGCTTATTAGCTACAGCAAAACCAGCTGAACGTGCTAAACGATTACACTCTCCTTCTATAAAGTTATCAAATGTATAACTATGATTAAGCTGAGGATCTACTTCTAGCTTTTTTAATCCTGGAATTACAAAAGGATTCTTAATATTTTTATTTAATGCAACCGGTACGGGTATAGATTGTTTTTTTCCTTCAGCTCCATTTCCGTTTGATGGAATATTTGTCGTATATGGAATATTAGTTGATGATTTATCAACAATAATATTATATTCTAAACGACCCTGTTCGCCTAAAAATTTCTTAATTGTTTTACGTAAAATTCCAACGTAGTGCTCTTCCAACCACTCGTAAAAAAAGACAGACGGTACCTGAATAGTTAAAACGTTCCCATTTAGACCTATCGCTTTCACTGGCTCAAACCAGGTCTTAAAACTTTGCGCAGGTATATTGTCTTTTATTATCTGCAGACAGCTATTCCAAACACTTACACACGTTTTTTCCATTCTTAAATTGTTAATAACTTGAAAACCAATATTTGACAAAAAATTGTTTATAACTTTCTCTCAAGACGAAGATGATAAAAATAATTGAGCTAAAAAACTAAAATATGAAATAACATAAAAACAACTCAATATCAACCATTTACGTTATTTATTTTAAATAAAAAGTTAAAAATATCGATTGTTTTATATTTATCAACACTTATACTTTTCTCTAATATTTAACTTCGTTTTTCGGCTTAATTTATTCTTTTTTAGAATTGATGTGGAAAATTATTTCTATTTTTCTGTCTTTAAATATACGGAATTCAAGAAGCATAAAAAAGGGGAAAATATGAAAAAATTCCCCTTTAGTATCTTTAAGTAAAAAAGAGTACTAAGAGACCATTGAATTAGTTTTGATTCCCTTCACTAATTTTTCGACAGTCGAAATTATAGATTTTTCATCATAACCAGCTATATTCCATAATTCAGATTGTTCACCATGATCAATTACTTTATCAGGAATACCCAATCTTATAATCTCTGCAGTATAATTATGATCGGACATAAATTCTAAAACAGCTGAACCTATACCTCCAATAATACTGCCATCTTCCAAAGTAATTATCTTTTTATATTTTTTAAATACCTCATGTAACAATTCTTGATCTAGTGGTTTTGCAAAACGTAAATCATAATGTGCTGGGTGAATACCCTCTTGGTTTAGCTTTTGTATAGCCTTAGTAGCTTCATTACCTATTGCTCCAAAACTTAAAATAGCCAATTCTTCTCCTTCAACTAATTTTCTACCTTTACCAATTTCAATTTCCTTAAAAGGTCTACGCCAATCTACCATAACACCATTTCCTCTCGGATAGCGTATAACAAAGGGCCCTTTATTAGGTTTCTGAGCAGTAAACATTAGATTTCTTAACTCTTCCTCATTCATAGGAGCCGAAACAACCAGATTAGGAATACAACGCATATACGAAATATCATATGCTCCATGGTGCGTCGGACCATCAGCCCCAACTACACCTGCACGATCTAAACAAAAAACAACATTGAGGTTTTGCAAAGCTACATCATGTATAACCTGATCATAAGCCCTTTGCATAAAAGTTGAATAAATAGTACAAAATGGAACCAAACCCTGGGTGGCTAATCCGGCACTAAAAGTAACAGCATGTTGCTCTGCTATTCCCACATCAAAAGCACGATCAGGCATAGCCTTCATCATAATATTTAATGATGATCCCGAAGGCATAGCTGGCGTTATTCCCATAATCTTATCATTAGCCTCTGCTAATTCAACTAAAGTATGTCCAAAAACGTCTTGATACTTTGGAGGTTTAGGCTTATCGGAACTAGACTTTTTAATTTCTCCTGTTATTTTATCAAAAAGACCCGGAGCATGCCAAGTGGTTTGATCTTTTTCGGCTAAAGCATAACCTTTCCCTTTAACAGTTACTACGTGTAATAATTTTGGTCCTGGTATATGTTTTAAATCTTCTAATGTTTTAGCTAGTTTTACAACATCATGTCCATCTACAGGTCCAAAATATCTAAAATTAAGAGATTCAAATAAATTAGCATTTTTTAATAGAGTTCCCTTTATACTTTGTTCTAATTTTTTAGCCCAACCATAAGCATCAGGTCCATTTTTAGATATTTTTGCTAAAACAGAAATTAATTCATCTCTAAATTTATTATAACTTTTCGAAGTAGTGATGCTTGTTAAATATTCCTTCATGGCTCCGACATTAGGATCTATAGACATACAGTTATCATTCAAAATCACTAATAAATTAGATTTTTCAATACCTGCGTGATTTAATGCTTCGAATGCCATTCCCCCAGTTAATGCACCATCCCCTATAATAGCTACATGTTGTTTATCTTTTTCTCCTTTATATTCGGATGCTACAGCCATTCCTAATGCTGCAGATATAGAAGTAGATGAATGCCCCACACCAAAAGCATCATATTCACTTTCTTCTCTTTTTGGAAAACCAGAAATACCACCTAAAATTCTATTAGTATGAAATTTATCACGACGACCTGTCAAAATTTTATGTCCATAAGCCTGATGTCCGACATCAAAAATTAATTGATCATAAGGTGTATTCAAAACATAATGTAATGCAACTGTCAATTCAACAACTCCCAAACTTGCTGCAAAATGTCCCCCATTAACAGAAACAATATCAATTATATATTGCCGAAGTTCATTACACACCTCTTCCAACTCATTAGTTTTTAATTTTCTAAGATCAGCAGGAAAATTTATGTTTTGTAACAGCGGACCAGCCTCTATTTTCATATATGTATTATTTGTTTTTCTATGATCATATGGAATACTCATGTGTGTTTAAAATTTAAGCACACATGAGTACTCCATATTTTATATAGTATATAAATGAGATACAAAT
Source organism: Sphingobacterium sp. UT-1RO-CII-1 (assembly GCF_026711005.1). Classification (GTDB taxonomy): domain Bacteria; phylum Bacteroidota; class Bacteroidia; order Sphingobacteriales; family Sphingobacteriaceae; genus Sphingobacterium. The sequence continues at coordinate 878,000 of NZ_JAPPVJ010000001.1, forward strand.
TAACGACTTATTCACTAAAGTACAGAACAATATATCTAAATAAAAGTTTAATGTAAGACTTAGTTATTTTCTTATTTTTGTAATAATCTATGCAGACTGAAGCTTACGAAATAAAACTCGAACAATTTGAAGGTCCTTTTGACTTGTTATTGTTCTTTATAGAAAGAGATGAACTAAACATTCACGATATTCCTATTTCAAAAATAACAGACGATTTTTTGGATTATATCCAAAAAATGCAATCCTTAAACATTGAATTAGCCAGTGAATTTATATTTGTTGCTTCGACCTTAATGCGGATTAAGGCCAAGATGCTCTTACCTAGACATAATTTAGATGAAGAAGAAAACGAAATAGATCTTAAAAAAGAACTAACACAAAAACTTATTTTATACAAGCAATATAGGGATATCTGTGAAGATCTACGTATTTTAGAAAAAAATAGAAGTTATTTGCATACCCGGGGAAATTTAAATTATGATAATCAATTAGCACGCAATAAAGATAGAACAGAAGAACATCTTGCGTCTTTTGATCTATATAAATTGCTGCTTGTGTATGAAAAATTGATGTTTAGTTTTACACACCGTATAAAAGAAGTAACACATACTGTTGTTAAATTTCCATATACAATAGAACAACAAAAAAAGATTATATCTGAATTAATTGCTATAAATAATAAATTGGATTTCCAACAGATTGTAAAAAACTCCGAAAACAAAGTTCAATTTGTTTTTAACTTTTTAGCTATTTTGGAAATGCTTCAACAACGATTGCTCGAAATTCAAATTGGAACGGGTTATAATAGTTTTTGGGTTGAAAAGAAAACAGATTTAAATTAAAATATATACCCAAAAATCAAAGTAAAAGACTGATTTTTAATATTATTTTCACGCTTATTTCCCCCTCTTTCCGGTTCTAAATTTGCTAAACCTCGCTGTGTAGCAAGAGAAAAAGCATATTTGTTATGTAAAGCATAACCTAGTTTAAAAGTCAAACCATAATCAAAAGGTTTTGCATATATATTTTCCCCATCCTCTGATGTACCTTTATTTTTCTTGAAAGATACATTTCCCCTATCAACTACTATTCCATTCCCGAGCAATACTGTATCTGAAGTTTTCCATCGCCCACTAAGCCCCATACCTAGATATGGACCGACACCGATTTGTATCGAACTCGAATGAACAGGTATGGAATAAACTAAATCTACAGGAAGAAACAAATAAGACACTTGTGCTCTAAAGTTCTCGCCCCAACCTATTTTTGATTTACCGTTTTCTTTAAATCCGCGTTCACTATAAATAATACCAGATTCTAAGCTTATTTGCTTCCATAAAGGCAAACGAATACCAACGCCTAAATGTATTCCCGCTACAAACTCAGAATCAATAGCTTTACCTAGTTCATCCTTCACCCTAATATTTGAATAATTAAAACCAACTTCTCCTTTCCAGAAAACTTGAGAAAAAGCACTTTTAAATGTGAAAAATAAAAAAAATAAAGTTAATGTACTTAGATTTTTCATATGATTTTGTAGTCGATCTTTTTTTATCATATAGAATTCTCATCCATATTTTACTTTTAAGAAACATGAGAATTTCACAAATTAATAGCTGGTCAACATAATTATTAGCATAAAGGTACCTAATTTCGTTCTATTTTTTACAATAGACTAAATTCCTACTTAAAATTTGTTTGTTTCTTTAATTTATGAAGACTTTTTAACAAAAAGTCATAATGATCTTCCTTCTTTATATGAGCAAGTTCTTTTGCCGCAAAAAGTCCAGCCATTAGAGCTTTACTATCAAAATTCATAAAACGTTTATATATAGTATTAAGATCTATATCTTCCAAATAACCATCAACTAAACCAACTTCAATAGCTTTATCCACTGAAAAATAATCTGTTTCTAAGCAAAGCTGAATCATTTGTTTTTTAGGCATAATATTTAGTAAACTCGCCATTACTTGAAAAGGAAAAATACCTATTTCTAGTTCAGGAAGCCTAAAGCGAACATTTTTGCTACTAAAAACATATGTGCAATTTGCAATCAATAAAAAACCTCCTGCTATAACATCTCCTTCTAACAAAGCAATAGATGGTTTTTGAAGTTTTTCCATCACTTTACCTAACGAAATATTTTCTTGTTTAATAGCCGGATTAAAAGTATCTAAACTATGGTTTTTAAAAACATTTAAATCCATTCCCGCACAAAAAACAGGTCCTTCAGCTTTAAAAACAATCAGCTTTACCGACTCGTTAGCATTAGCAATTGATACAGCATGAGCTATTTCATTGACCATGGTAGGTGTAAAAGCATTTCTTTTTTCCGGTCTATTCAAGATGATCGTGAAAATAGCATTTTCAACACTTGTTTTTATAAAATTATACATCATTACTAATCAATTTCTGAAAGGATTTCAATAAATCAGGTACTATAGACAATTCTTCTGGCTGTTTATACCTCTCCAACAATAATTCAGTAGGAATATTACCCACTAGATCATCCTTAGCAAAAGGACATCCTCCGTATCCCATAAGGGCTCCCTCAAATATTCGACAACCTGACATATAAGCCGCCTCTATTTTATTAGCTGCATTATCTATTCTACTGTGTAAATGTATACTTAATTCGATAGTTGGAAAGCTTTTTTTAACACTATTAAAGACAAGCTCTATTTGTTTTACAGTTGCCTCTGAAGTCGTATCTGCAAGAGAAAATTTAGATACACCTTCACCAATTAATTTTTCAATCCATGATGTTACCATATCGGGATGCCAATCATCGCCGTAAGGATTACCAAATGCCATAGAAATATAAATCATTAACTTAGTATGTGTTTTTCCTGATAAAATATCTTGACAATTACGAACTGTTTCAAATGCACCATCAATACTTCTATTTGTATTACGTTTCTGAAAAGTATCTGATATAGAAAAAGGATAACCCAAATAATCTATTTTAGCGTACTTACTTCCTATTTCAACTCCTTTTTCGTTTGCAATAATGGCAATTAATTCAGTATTTCTCTTATCAATTATACTTTCTAATACTTCTTCTGTATCCCTCAATTGGGGAACGACCTTAGGCGACACAAAACTTCCAAAATCAACATAATCAAATAAATCACTATTTATTAAATTATTAATATGTTCTATCTTTTTATAAGTAGGAATAAAGGTATGTATTCCTTGAATCGCATCCCTTGGACAATCAACTAATCTTATTTTTTCTTTGTTATGCATCTTTCTGTATTTCTCTAGCTATAACCATTTTCTGTATAGCACTAGTCCCCTCACCTATAGTGCATAGTTTAGCATCTCTAAAGAATTTTTCTGCTGGAAAATCTTTTGTAAAACCATAACCTCCATGTATTTGTACACTTTCATTAGCAACTTCAACTGCTACCTCAGAAGCATATAATTTTGCCATTGCCCCTTCTTTGGTTACTTTTTTATTATGATCTTTTAATTCTCCTGCGCGTCTAATTAATAATTCAGAAGCATCAATTTTAGTAGCTAAATCTGCTAGTTTAAAACCCACATCCTGAAAATTAAATATTTTTTCTTCAAACTGTTCTCTTTCGTTAGCATAGCGTAATGCACAATTATAAGCCCCTCTTGCTATACCTAAGGATAAAGCTGCAATAGATATACGTCCTCCGTCTAATAGCTTTAACGCTTGTATAAATCCTTCTCCTTCAACACCTATTACCTGATCTTTATGTACTCTACAATTATCAAAAAATAAACTTGCAGTTTCGGATGCTCGCATACCCAATTTATTAATTTTTTCCCCTGCAGTAAATCCTGGTGTATCCTTTTCTATTATAAATGCAGTTACAGCCCTTTTATCTCCTTTCTTTCCTGTTCTAACCATAACAACTGCAACATCACCGCTTATTGCATGTGTAATAAAAGTTTTAGAACCATTAATAATATAGTAGTCTCCATCTCTTACAGCTGTAGTAGCAAGCCCTCCAGCATCTGATCCTGATCCTGTCTCTGTAAGTCCCCAAGCACCTATCCATTCCGCCGTAGCTAATTTTGGCAAGTACTTTTTTTTCTGTTCCTCATTAGCAAATGATAAAATATGATTTGTACACAATGAATTATGTGCAGCTACTGATAAACCAATAGAACCACATACTTGAGAAATTTCATCTAAAATTGTAATATACTCTTGATAACTAAGTCCTGCACCATTATATTGTTCTGGTACAATAATCCCCATAAAACCATATTCTCCCATTTTTTTAAATAATTCTACAGGAAAATATTGCCTTTCGTCCCAGTCCATTAAATAAGGTTTTATAAATTCTTGGGCAAATTGTTTAGCACTTTCACGTACCAAAGCTAATTGTTCATTTTGATGTGTTTGTAACATATTATTTTGTAAGTTTACAATGGATTTGTGAAAAATATAAAAAACAATTCATATATTAAAATATTATCAATTTACATTTCGATAACCATTTATAAATTACAAAGTTTTTAAATAAAGTGAAAATGCAAGAATTGCTGACTCAACTTAAGTCAAAAACAGAAAAACTCTATCTAGGAGGTGGAATTGAAAAACTAGATAAACAAAAAGATAAAGGTAAACTAACTGCATGGGAACGCATACAGTATCTTTTAGATCCAAACACAACATATTTTGAAATTGGTAAATTTGCTGGAGATGGTCTATATGAAGAGCACGGTGGATGTCCAAATGCTGGCGTAGTTATAGTATTAGGTTATATACAAACTAGATTATGTATAATAGTTTCTAATGACGCTACAGTAAAAGCTGGCGCATGGTTTCCTATCTCTGCTAAAAAAAATATAAGAGCTCAGGAGATAGCCATGGAAAACAATATTCCGATAATTTATTTAGTAGATTCGGCCGGTGTTTATCTTCCAATGCAAGATGAGATTTTTCCCGACAAAGAACATTTTGGACGAGTATTTAGAAATAATGCTAAAATATCAGCTATGGGTATTCCTCAAATATCAGCTATTATGGGATCATGTGTAGCTGGAGGAGCATATTTACCTATTATGTCTGATTATGCTTTAATTGTCGAAAAAACTGGTTCTGTATTTTTAGCTGGTTCTTACCTTGTTAAATCTTCTGTAGGTGAAATTGTAGATAATGAAACGTTAGGCGGTGCTGTTACGCACAGTGAAATATCAGGGGTTACGGATAATAAATACCCGGATGATGAAAGTTGTTTAGACGCTATACGTAATATTATAGATAAATTTGGTAAAACAAAACAAAATCTTTTCTCCAGAAAAATTCCTACCCTACCCGAATACGATCCTACCTTTATATATAACTACCTTCCTCAAGATCGCCTCAAGCCTTATAATATGCTTGAAATCATTAAGGCTATAGTCGATAAGGGATCCATTGAAGAATATAAAAAAGATTACGGAAAAACAATTATTTGTGCGCTGGCACGAGTAGACGGCTGGGCTGTAGGTATAGTGGCCAATCAACGAGAAATTGTAAAAGCTAAAAAACCAGGAAATATTACAGAAATGCAAATGGGAGGTGTCATATATTCAGATTCAGCCGATAAAGCTGCTCGATTTATTATGAATTGCAATCAACAAAAAATACCTTTAGTTTTTTTACAAGATGTTACAGGTTTCATGGTAGGCTCCAGATCAGAGCATGGTGGAATAATAAAAGACGGTGCTAAAATGGTTAACGCTATGGCTAATTCTGTAGTACCTAAATTTACATTTATAATAGGAAATAGCTACGGAGCAGGAAATTATGCAATGTGTGGAAAAGCCTACGACCCCAGATTAATATATGCGTGGCCTACAGCACAAATAGCTGTGATGAGTGGTGCATCTGCAGGTAAAACTTTATTACAAATCCAGGAAGGAGCTCTAAAAACAAAAAATATTAACTTATCAGACGAAGAAAAGCAAAATCTACTAGATAAAATAGAACAACAATATAATGAACAATTAAGCCCTTATTATGCAGCCGGTCGCTTATGGGTAGATGGGGTAATTGATCCTGCTGAAACCAGGAAAATAATAAGTATGGGGATAGAAGCAGCAAATCATAATGAAAGCATTCCTAAATACAATGTAGGTGTAATACAGGTTTAACTAACTTATTAATAATAACGTATATAATCTATTAAATAGATTATATACGTTTTCCTATTATGAACCCATAACCAACCGATAAGCTAAAGTCACGTCCTAAACTAGAACTTTTATACATTCGATCGTCTATTAAAACATCATCAACAAATGTAGAATACTGGCCGTACGATTTATTCAATGGCTGTCTAAATCCTGTATTTAATGATACAAAACTCTTCTTTGTGAAAAAATAATTAGCTGTTAATCCAACATTCACTACAGCAGACCCTGACTTCTGTTCATATACATTTCTTATAGTAGAACCATCTTCTAATTTATTTTGTTTATCTGATTCCAAATCTTGTATAAAAAATCCATATCCAAATCCTATTCTAGGATGTATATCCCATTTATTTTTTTCTATCCTATAAACTGCCCCAAGATCTATTATTGTAGCCGGTAAATAACCGCCAAAAAATAACTTAGAAATGAATTCGCCAACCTCATTTTCAAAAGAAGCATTATAATAAGGTGATTTTTCTTCTTTTATAAAATCCATTTTCAAACCTGCATACCAACCTATTTTTTTTGAAAATAAATGTGTGATTCGTAAAGCTCCCGAATAAGCTAAATCCTGTCTACCACCTAAAAGATAACGATCTGTACGAGATCCTTTATTCGATAAATCAGCACTAATGCCTATAGGTATAAATTCTACCTTAACATAATTTTTATGTTGTAAACTATTATCCTGTGCCTGAGCTTTATTAAAACAATAAATTATAAATGAGCAAAATAAACAAAAATAAAAGGGTGATATAGGTTTTTTCATGGTTTTTAAAATTTAAAAATAGTTTATTTTATACGATAGTATAATGATAATTGCTACAAAAACTTATTATTTTATATAATATATTGATTTTTTATATTTAAATATTCTTGTAAACATTCTGGATTTCGCATAATATCTTTTGATATAGACTCTTCACTAGAATGACCCATAAATATCTTTTTAATAGGTATTTCTAATTTTTTTCCACTTAATGTATACGGAATTTCTGCTACTTGAAAAATATAATCAGGTACATGTCTCGGACTATAGTAATTACGAAGAACTTTTTTTATTCGATCTTCCATTTCCCTATTTATAGAAAATTCATTTTTAAACTGAATGAATAAGAACATATAAGAAACTCCTTTTTTATCTTCTATAGAAATAACCAAACTATCTTGAACAATTGATAAACTTTCTACAGCATTATAAATTTCCGCTGTACCAATCCTTACTCCTCCTCTATTCAAAGTAGCATCAGATCTACCAAACATTTCAATACCTTTATTAGATATACTAATCCAATCACCGTGACTCCATACACCTGGTCGAACATTACTAAAATAACTCTCTTTGTAAGCTTTATTATCTTCATCATTCCAAAAGTGTATAGGCATAGAAGGCATAGGTTGCTTTATAATTAGTTCACCAACCTGATTATATACTTCCCTATTCTTATCATCTAGCGCGACGATATCAGCTCCTAATGTCCGACACTGAATTTTTCCAGCATATACGGGTAAAAAAGAGCAACCCGATAAAAAAGCACTACATACATCTGTACCCCCGCTTAAAGAAATAATATGAACCTCAGGAAACTTTTCTTGTAAATTCTTAAAAGTAACACTTGGTAAAGGAGAACCTGTTGAACCAATTACCCGAGGTGAATAATTTTCTATACTTAAATCATGTATTGCAGAAAAATAAGATGCACCAGCGCCAAGGTGATCCACATGAGATCTCTTCACAAAATTCCAAAAACTATGGTGATTATTATGGTGTATAGCTCCATTAAAAAGACATAAAGTCGCTCCACATAACAAACTCGACAAAGCATAATTCCACATCATCCAACCGGTTGTACTATACCAGAGATAATTATCACCAGAAATTACATTTTGATGCAAAACTAGTGCTTTGTAATGTTCTAATAAATTTCCGCCGGTACTATGTGTAATAGCTTTAGGTTTTCCTGTTGTACCAGAAGAATACAATATCCATATGGGATGATCAAAAGCCACACGCTCAAAAAGTATAGATTTTTCTTTATATTTTTCTAAAATATTGTTCCATTCCGAACTATATACTTCTACATAAGCTTCAAAAGATGTAATATATTCCTTTAAATGATTCAAAGTAGAAACTTTAGAAAATTTTTTACCATTGTATTGATAAGTAGTTTCAATAAATAGCAATTTAGGTTTTATCTGTTCAAAACGTTCCGTAATACTAACATCTCCAAAATCTGGAGAGCAACAAGACCATATAGCTCCGATCGAATTAACAGCTAAAAAAATAGCGATAGTATCAGCTGTATTATTTAAAACTCCAACTACCCTATCCCCTTTAGTAACTCCCTTATCTTTTAGATATTGCTGTAATTTAGATACTTTTTCTTTAAGCTGTGACCAAGTAATTTCTGCATATGTATTTTTTTCATCAGCAAATTTAAGAGCTATATTTTCATTCAATTTATTTCTAAAAATATGTTCGCTATAACTTAAATAAACTCCTTCAAACCACTTCGTATCTATAAAATCAGAAGCATTTATATCATATTTTAATACTTCTTCTAATTTACCGGAATAATCGATTTTAAAATATTCAAAAATACTTTTCCAAAAACTACTCAAATTATGAATAGACCACTCATATAAAGCATTATAATCTAAAAAAGTACGTCTATAATTATATTCTACAAACTGTTGATAATCATAAAGTGGTGATTCTTTAATATAATCATCTGAAGGAGTCCAAATAGGTTTTACCATAATATAAACAAAAGGTTATCTAAAAAGCAAGATAACAAAAATCAAAGCTTCTTCTAAATTTAGCTTAACAAAACCCTTTGTCTATTACTATATTTACATACTGAGTTTAATTTGGATTTCTAGAGTGTTTATAATGTCTTATCTCTATTATAAGATAATTTAGTGTAAAGATAATTCAAAATTAATATTCTAAAAAAAGCCATTTTATTTTTAATAGATGGCTTTTTTTAGAATTTTTTTTTTTATTCGTTCTTATTGATTGTTTTTAAAGGCATTCCATCCCTGAGCTGTAATAGGATGTACATGTCCTGATTTGGATATCATTTCACAACCTGCATTTTCTTCAGTTATATAACCGATAATTGTTATATCTAATTGGTTCTTAATCTTGTCATATTGATCTTGTGGAACAGTGAATAATAATTCATAATCTTCCCCCCCACTTAAAGCACATACAGTTGGATCAAGCCCAAATTCTCTAGCTGTTTCATAAGTCATTGGATCTATAGGAAGTTTTTCTTCATATAGCTTACATCCTACTTTAGATGCCTTACAAATATGTAATATTTCTGATGCTAAACCATCAGAAACATCGATCATAGCATTAGGGATAATATTATAAGCTTCAAAAAGTTCAACAATATCTTTTCTTGATTCAGGTTTTAGTTGACGTTCAATAATATAATCTTTACCTTCCAAATCAGGCTGTATACTTGGATTTTCTAAAAAAATCTGTTTTTCACGCTCTAAAAGCTGTAAACCAACATAAGCACCTCCCAGATCACCTGTCACACACAATAAATCGCCTTCTTTTGCAGTTGAACGATACGCTATTTTTTCATTTTCTGCAAAACCTATACTTGTAACAGATATTATTAATCCTTGAGCAGAAGCAGAAGTATCGCCACCTACAAGATCAACGTTATATTTTTTACAGGCAATTAAAGCTCCCTCATATATTTCCTCCACCGCTTCCAAAGGAAATTTTGAAGAAAGACCAATAGAAAAAGTAATTTGTGAAGCACGACCATTCATCGCATAAATATCACTGAGGTTTACTTGTACAGCTTTATAACCTAAATGTTTTAAAGGAACATAACGTAAATCAAAATGTATTCCTTCTAAAAGAAGATCGGTAGATATTAATGTTTTTTTATTTTTAAAATCAAGTACTGCAGCATCATCCCCTATTCCCATTACTGTCGATGGTTCAGTGATCTCTACTGCTTTAGTCAAATAATCTATTAAACCAAATTCCCCCAGTTGATTGATATCGGTAGTTTCTTTATTATCGAACATCGTCTTATATTAATTGTAATGATTAAAAGGCTATATTATTGTCTATAATGTTTATAAACCAAATCGAGCTGATATTTCTAACATACGCTCAATAGGTTGCCTTGCACGTTCTACAATACCTTCCGTTAAAGTTACTTCAGGCAATTCAAAATACAGACAATTGTATAATTTTTCTAAGGTATTAAGTTTCATATGCGGACAATCATTACATGCACAGGTATTATTAGGCGGTGCAGGTATAAAAGTTTTCATGGGGCTGGCTTTCTGCATCTGATGTAATATTCCAGATTCAGTAGCTACAATAAATTGTTGTGCACTATTTTCAATAGTATATTTCAACATTCCGGAAGTAGAACCAATATAATCAGCTTGATTTAAAATATGATCTTCACATTCCGGATGTGCAATAAACTTAGCATCAGGAAATTGCTTACGTAAATCGATAATTTTATCTTGAGAGAATATTTCATGAACCATGCAAGCTCCATTCCATAGAACCATATCTCTGCCTGTTTTTTTCTTGACATATTCACCTAAATTTTTATCAGGTCCAAAAATTATTTTTTGATTAGATGGTAAACTTTGTACTATTTGTACAGCATTACTGGAAGTACATACAATATCAGAAAGAGCTTTTAATTCAGCAGTACAATTTACATAGGTAATCACCAAATGATCAGGATATTGTTTTTTGAATTTAGCAAACAAATGAGGAGGGCAACTATCTGATAATGAGCATCCCGCTTTTAAATCTGGTAATAAAACTTTTTTTGATGGAGAAAGTATTTTAGCAGTTTCAGCCATAAAATGTACACCGGCAAAAACGATCACATCAGCATCAGTTAATGCCGCTTGTTGAGATAATCCTAAACTATCACCTATATAGTCTGCAATATCTTGTATTTCAGGTTCTTGATAGTAATGTGCTAGTATAACTGCATTTTTTTCTTTCTTAAGTCGCTGTATTTCAGTGACGATATCAATAGTCGGATCAATAGGTGTATCAATAAAACCTTTTGATTCTAAATCTCTTTCAAACGTCGTATTCATTTATCTTCTTCTCAATTTAGTTTCCATCAATATTTGATTGAACAACATTACAAAAGTAATCAAAGAAAATGAAACGATTTCCACATTCCTTTTTTTCAATAAATAATAATCTTTTTATATAAAAAAGGAACTATTGTTTATTAGTGTGTGGATAATGGGGATAATTGTATGAAATTATTTTTTGAAATTTGGTTATTATAGAGTTATCAACATGTTATTAACAGATGGTTTCTATTTAAGTACTGATTTACAGATATAAATTATTTTTACATTTTTTGTTTCCATATTTTTTTGTTGAATGTTTAGTGTTTACAATTTGTTAATATACTAGTGATGTTATGGTAATTCTTTGCACACTTTTTAGTCTTAATACGTTAAATTGTGTAAAGAATTAAAGTTTTACAATTTACTCCACCGTTTATATACATGTTATCCACATTATTTGTTAATTTGTTTATTAATTGATGAAGTATTTGGGCTTTTATAAGTTGTTATGGCTAATAGGAAGGTAGATTTTTTGATTATAGGGTCTGGTATTGCAGGTCTTAGTTTTGCTTTGAAGGCAGCTAGTTTAGGTAAGGTGTTGATAGTCACTAAATCTAATGAAGATGAGTCAAATACGAAGTATGCACAAGGTGGTGTAGCAGCTGTTGTGGATAAGTCCGATAGCTTTGATAAGCACATTATTGATACTCAGATAGCTGGCGATGGATTATGCCATATCGATATTGTGGAAAACGTTGTGAGTGAAGCTCCGCAAAGGATTAAAGAGCTTATAGATTATGGAACGAATTTCGATAAGATTGATGAGGATCATTATGATCTAGCTAAGGAGGGGGGGCATTCTAACAATAGAATTTTACATTACAAAGATATTACAGGTTATGAAATAGAACGGGCCTTATTAGAACAGGTTAAATCAAATCCTAATATTGAAGTTTTAACGCACTACTTTGCAGTAGATTTAATAACACAACATCATCAAGGAAAACATGTTGATAAAGGGACTAAGAATATTGAATGTTTTGGAATTTATGCTTTAAATACTAGAAATCAAGAAATTGAGACTATTCTTAGTAAAGTTACTTTAATGGCATCTGGAGGAGCAGGACATGTTTATGCTAGTACAACAAACCCTACGATAGCTACAGGTGATGGGATTGCAATGGTATATAGGGCTAAAGGAAAAGTAAGAAATATGGAATTTTTTCAATTTCATCCTACAGCTCTATATAATCCAAAAGAATCCCCTGCATATCTTATCTCTGAAGCTGTACGAGGTTTTGGTGGTATACTAAGACGTGTGAATGGTGATTCTTTTATGGAGGAATATGACGAAAGAGGCTCCTTAGCACCTAGAGATATTGTTGCACGTGCTATTGATAGTGAAATGAAGAAGTCGGGTTTAGATTTTGTATATTTAGATATTACGCATCGAAAACGAGCTGAGATTATATCTCATTTCCCAAATATTTATGAGAAATGTTTATCTATTGGTTTAGATATGACTAAAGACTACATTCCCGTAACTCCTGCAGCTCATTATTTATGTGGGGGAATCGTTGTAAATGCGCACGGTCGTACAAGTTTAAATAATTTATATGCTTGTGGTGAATGTTCTTCAACAGGTTTACATGGTGCTAATAGGTTAGCTTCTAATTCTTTACTTGAGGCTGTTGTATATGCTCATCGAATTTTTGAAGAGGTTAGATCTTCTTTTGAGAACGTTACATTTGCAAAAAATATTCCAAAATGGGATGAGTCAAAAGTTAGTCTTCTGAATGAAGAAATTTTGGTTGCACATAATTTGAAGGAAACACAGAATCTGATGAGTGATTATGTAGGAATAGTGCGATCTGATTTCCGATTAGATCGAGCTATGCGACGGTTAGGTTTTTTATATGAAGAAACAGAAGATTTTTATCGGAATACTAAGCTTTCCATAAAAATGTGTGAATTGCGTAATGTAATACAGGTAGCTTATTTGATTGTAAAATCGGCTATGCATCGTAAAGAAAGCAGAGGCCTTCATTATACAACAGATTATCCAGAAAAGTCCATTTATTTAGAAGATACAGTTTTATAGTATGGCAGTAATATTACCTGTTAAGGATATGTATCCTGTTTTTGGGGAAGAAGTTTTTATAGCTACGAATGCTACTATTGTTGGTAATGTAAAGTTTGGAAGTAATTGTTCGGTATGGTTTAATGCAGTTGTTAGAGCTGATGTTAATTATATTAGGATAGGAGATTATACAAACATACAAGATGGTGTAGTAATCCATTGTACTTTTAATAAAAATGGTACAGATATAGGTAATTATGTAAATATTGGGCATAATGCAATAGTACATGGTTGTAGAGTAGCTGACTATGTATTAATTGGTATGGGAGCTATCATTATGGATAGAGCTGTAGTAGAATCGAATGTTATTATTGCTGCGGGAGCTGTTGTGTTAGAGGATACTATTTGTGAGGAGGGTTTTCTTTATGCGGGAGTTCCTGCAAGAAAAATAAAACCGCTATCGGATGAACAATTATTGATGCTTAGGCAATTACCTGAAAACTATGTTTTTTATAGTTCTTGGTTTAAAGAAATCTAGAATAAAAGGTAATTATTACCTTTTATTCTAGATTAATTATATCTTCTTGTTCCCAATTAGCTCTGATGGTGAATATTTTATTTAGATACCATATATGTTCGGCTTGTGTACCTTTGTATACATCAGCTGGGTCCCATCTTTTATTTTTATTTGTATCGTATATTATCCTCAAAGTATATTTACCTCCTTGGAAATTTTTATATATTATTTTATTATTATCAATGTTTAAGATCTGGCGGTCAAATACTTTATCTTTTTGTTCATTTATTAATTCAGCAATGTACTGTTGAGCACTATCTAATCCGTTAACCGTAAACTGTATATTTCCGTAATTATCAGATTGATCTAGGGTGAAATTACTTTTAAATTCTTTATTAAAATCCTGGAAATGAGAAGTAATTGCATTTTCTTGAATTATTAATTCATAATTTTTATTTGGGCGCCAATTAAAACGAATATGATATATTTGATCATTTATAGTATCTCTCTGTAATTGAAAATTGCGACGTGAAACACTATCTTCATTTAGAAGTATTTTAGCTTTATCGACATTATCTATTGGAATTAAAGCAGTTAATGTAATATGTTTAATGCGATCAACTTTATTTGTAATATTAAGTATCGGTTTGATATTGCGGTCAAATTTTGCATTCTTATTAATACGAATTATTGTTGTATCAATTATTTTGAGATTATCTGCAATTTCTATTTTTATAGAGTCTAGTGGGGTATTTTGAATATATATACGTAAACTGTCGTTTGCATAATTATACTTTTCTATTTTATCGTCATTTAGTTCTTCCGGAAAAATTATTTTCGTAGATGGATTATGAAGCGATTTATTGAACGTAAGTAATATTGATCCATCGGCATCTAATTTTTTTTCTAAAGTCCGATAATCTTTAGGATAGCCTTTTGATATTTCTAAATGTATGTTTTCTATATTTTTTGCAAGAACTAAACTATCTTTTAAAAAACCAATCCATTCGTCGGTACCATTATAAATTCTATCATTGTTTTGTTCCTTTAATGCATAAATTCGGTAGGTATCCTCTTTTAGATTATTAAATTGGAACCTACCTGCAGTATCTACATTTGTATATATATTTGCTTTTCTTTTACCAAATATAGAATCTTGTGCGATAGGGATTAATAATACTTTAATGTTTTCATCTTTTTTTTGATCAAACTCTTTTGTAAAAGCATTAAGAACAGAACCGCTAATTGAAAGTGAATCGAGTTCCGCTCCAGTAGCAAAAACGTAATTATAATTTATAATAGGATTTCCTTCATTGTAGTCCGTTAGACCTTTACCAAAATTAATTGTATAAGTAGTATTAATATCTAATGAATCTGGTAATGTGATGACTAAATTTTTCTTTTTTACTTTATATTGAACGGGAGTTTCTGTATCTGGACTTATATTGAATTCTTTAAATTGATTTGTAAGTTTTATAAATTCATCAAAAGTGAGTATAATTTCTTTTGATTTAAAATTTTTAGAATAATTTAATGGCGATTCATTTAAGATAACGGGAGGTATGGTATCTTTAGGTCCTCCTCCTGGTCTCTGAATATTTGCACAACTAAAAAATATCGATATTATTAAAATTAATATACTAATATAAATGGTAATCTGTTTATATGCTGTTTTTAAGCTTTTTAAGCCACTTATGTCTATTTTGAATTGTATCATTATAAAATTAAAAATAACGTCTTAAATAGCTTTAAACGATATTTGTTTAAAGCTTTGATAAACAGGTGTTTAGTTCATATGTACCATTAAAACACTAATATCTGACGGCGTCACTCCTGATATACGTGAAGCTTGGCCTAACGTTCGTGGTTTAATTTTTAGAAGTTTTTCGCGAGCTTCTATAGATAATGACGGTAAAGATGCATAATCAAAATCAGGATTAATATCTTTATCTTCCATTTTTTTCATTTTATTAACTATATCCATTTCCTTTTCAAAATAGCTCTCGTATTTAATTTTTATTTCTGTTTGTTCAATTGTTTCTTCATCTAGTTGTTTAAGTTTCTGTGAAAAAATATGTTCTACTGTAGCTATATCATGAATATTTATTTGTGGGCGACTAAGGATATTGAATAATCTAATTTTTTGGTTTACTGAGCTAGATCCTACTTTAGTAAGTAGAGGGTTAATTATTTCTGGAGAAATACTGGTGTTTTTCATATAATTGATAAGTTCTTCAGATTGATTTATTTTTTTATTTACTTTTTCTAGACGTTCATCACTAACTAAACCAAGTTTATATGCTATAGGCGTTAACCTGATGTCCGCATTATCTTGGCGTAATAACAATCTATGCTCAGCTCTTGAAGTAAACATACGATAAGGCTCTTCAGTTCCTTTAGTTACCAGATCATCGATTAATACACCTATATATGATTCAGATCTTTTTAATATTAGTTCATGTTGATCGTTTATTCTTTGATGAGCATTAATACCAGCTATGTAACCTTGGGCACCTGCTTCTTCATAGCCTGTAGTACCATTAATTTGTCCAGCAAAGAACATATTTTTTATACGTAAGGTTTCTAGCGTTAAATCTAATTGCATTGGTGGAAAGTAATCATATTCTATTGCATATCCAGGACGATACATTTTAGCATTTTCGAAACCTGGAATTAATTGCATGGCTTTGTGTTGAATGTCTTCTGGTAAAGAAGTAGAAAAACCATTGACATATATTTCCACGGTTTTAAAACCTTCTGGTTCAACAAAAATTTGGTGGCGGTCTCTTTCTGCAAATCTGTTTATTTTATCTTCTATGGAAGGGCAATATCGTGGGCCTAATCCTTTTATTCGACCAGTGAACATTGGAGATTTATCAAAGCCTGTTCTTAGGATATCATGAACTTTATCATTAGTATAAGTTATCCAGCAGCAACGTTGTTCTGTTGGTAAGTCAATATCTGAATATGAAAATTTCCCTTTCTTTTCATCACCCCATTGTTCTTCCATTAAAGAATAGTTTAAAGAACGGCCATCTACTCTAGGAGGTGTACCTGTTTTCATACGTCCTGATTCGAAACCCAAACTAACCAATTGTTCTGTTATACCTGTTGCTGATTTTTCTCCACTTCTACCTCCACCAAATTTTTTATCTCCTATATGGATAACACCATTTAGAAATGTACCATTGGTTAAGATAACTGCATCAGATTCTATGCGTAAGCCCATTGAAGTGACTACACCTTTAGCTTGACCTTTATCTATTATTATTTCTTTCACCATATCTTGCCACATATCTACATTTGGCAATGATTCTAAAGTTAATCTCCATTCCTCAGCAAAGCGCATTCTATCATTTTGCGTACGTGGGCTCCACATAGCTGGGCCTTTAGACTTATTTAGCATTCTAAATTGAACAGTTGACTTATCTGCAATGATACCTGTATAACCACCTAATGCATCTATTTCTCGTACAATTTGTCCTTTTGCAACCCCTCCTATTGCAGGATTACAGCTCATTTGGGCGATTACACCCATATTCATAGTAATAAGCAAAACAGAGGAACCCATTTTACTTGCAGCGGTTGCAGCTTCACATCCTGCGTGACCTGCACCTACTACTATTACATTATATTTTTTAAACATATATTTATTTACTTTTGTTTCACGTGGAACTTTATCAAACTACTAATTGTTTCACGTGGAACTTTATTAAATGTATTCTGATAAAGTTAACCAACGATCGGATTTGTTACTTAAGTCTTTTTTAAGGAGTTCTAACTCTTCTCCTTTTTTTATTAATTGAATATGATTAGTTAGTTTGTTAATCTCTTCTGTTTTTTCTTTTATTTCCAATTCTATTTTCTCTATTTCTTTTTCTAGGTTTTCATATTCTAAAACCTCTTTGTAAGATAATTTCTTTTTTAAATCTTTCTGTTCTTTGTTTCTGGTTTCTGTAGGGGTAGGTTTGTTTTTTTCTTCTTTTAGTTTTTCTTCTAATTCTGTTTTGTAGTCCGCATAGTTTCCGTTGTATATGCGAAGGGTTCCGTTTCCTTCAAAAATAAATAATTGATCAGTTAGTTTATCTACAAGATAGCGGTCGTGTGATACTAAAATTAAAATACCAGGGTAATTTTCTAAAAATTCTTCTAAAACATTAAGGGTGTCTATATCTAAATCGTTAGAAGGTTCGTCGAGAATTAAAAAGTTAGGGTTACTCATTAAAACTCTCATTAATTGAAGTCGTTTCTTTTCTCCTCCGCTTAATTTTAGAACTTGATTGTATTGTTTTTCTGGAGGAAAAAGAAAAAGAGTTAATAATTGAGAGGCCGTTATGATATCTCCATTTGCCATTTCAATATATTCAGCTATGTTTTTAACAACATCTAGAACCCGATCTTCATTGTTGAATTCTAAACCTCCTTGTTTATAATAGCCGAACTTTGTAGTTTCTCCAATGGTAATAGTGCCTGTATCTGGTTTGATATTATCTGTTATTAAATTTAAAAAGGTGGATTTCCCAGTTCCGTTTTTTCCCGATAAACCTATACGATCACCCTTTTTAAAGGTGTAAGAGAAATTGTTTAGTATAGTTTTGTTTTGAAAAGATTTATAAATGTTGTTTATTTCTAAAATCTTCCCTCCTTGTCTACTGACTTTAACTGAAAGTTTTACCGACTCATTTTTTTGAGGAGCTTTAGCTTTATCTTCTAAATCATAAAAAGCCTCAATACGTGATTTTGATTTTGTACCTCTTGCCTTTGGTTGTCTTCTCATCCATTCTAATTCTTTTCGAAGAAGATTTCTAGCTTTATCGGCTATGGCAATATCTATGTTTTCTCGCTCAGCTTTTTTCTCTAAGAAATATGTGTAATTCCCTTTATAGATATAAAGTTCTCCTTTATCTAATTCGCGTATTTCGGTACATACATTGTCTAGAAAATAGCGATCGTGTGTTACTAATAAAACTGTTTTATTTCCGGTTGTAAGAAGTTTTTCCAACCATTCTATTGTTTCTATATCTAAATGGTTGGTTGGTTCATCTAATATATATACATCGGGGTCGTCAATTAATAGCTTAGCTAGAGATAAACGTTTTTTTTGCCCTCCAGATAATTGATCTATTTCTTGATTGAAATCAGATATTTGTAGCCTGTTTAAAATTGTTTTGATATCGTGTTCATATTCCCAAGCTTCTAATACAGACATTTTATCTGTGAGATGCGCTAGTTTTTCTTGATCTATATACTCGCTACTAACTAATTCTTCGTATTCTTTTATGAGTTGTTGCTGTTCATTATCTGCGCTATATATAAAATCATTTACAGTTTTTAATCCTGAAAAATTTGGTTCTTGTGATAAAAAACCAACTCTGATACCACGTTCTTTTACTACTTTCCCTTCGGTAGGAATAACGATTTCTGATAATATTTTTAATAATGTAGATTTTCCAGTTCCATTTATACCAACTAAGGCAACCCGTTCCCCTTTTTGTAAGGCAAAATGTAAGTTATTGAATAACCAACGGTCATTATAAGAATGACCAACTTGTTCCGTTGCTAAAATACTCAATTTTATAAATATAAGTTATTGATAATTAAATACTTGTAATTTGTATTGAATAATGTAATACTTCGTCATTCTATAAACTAATTATAGAAGAAGTAATATAAAAAATCATATCTATTATGAATAGATATTCAGTGCAAAAATAAATAAATATTTGTGGTTATATTTATAATAGCACTTAAAGCTGTATTATAAATTAGTTGAAGGGCTACTTAGTTCAGCTTGTAAGTTGAAATTAAGTTAAATCGAGGGATAATGACATTAAATTGACTATTATCTAAAGTACGTTGCATTTTATAATACCCCTGCATATAACCTAAGTCGCTTTTGAGATTGCAGCCAGATACATATTCGTGTATATCTCCAGGATTCAAAAGAGGTTGTTCACCTACTACTCCTGCCCCATCAACAGTAGTTGTTTCCCCTATAGAGTCAAAAATATCCCAATGGCGCTCTAGCAATTGAACAGGTTGGTCACTTAAATTTTCAATTCTAACTTTATACGAAAACATAAAATGCTCGCGCTCTGGATTTGAATATTCTGATTGGTAATAAACAAATACTGATATTTTTATGCCTAAAGTAATTTTTGTAGTCATTTGAAAATAAACTTAAGTGATCATTTTGCAAAATATCAAATTATCTTTATATAATCGACAGTGTTTTGCTAAGATATGTTAAATAAATAGGTAATTGTTATTTCGTTTACTTTATGAATTTTTAACGATGTATGAGCTGCATTTATTTTAGTATTTTTGTTTTATGTCTTTCGGAACTTTATATTTAATACCAGTCCCCTTATCTACTGATGTAGAAAAAAAATCATATACGGCATTTCATTTAGAATTATTAGGTGAAATAAAAGAGTACGTGGTTGAAAATGAGAAAATCTCTCGAAAGTTTCTGAAAGATGCAAATATTGGCATTGTGCAAAATGATTTAATTTTTCATGATTACGGAAAACATAAACGAGAAAGTATTGATTACAATAGTTTGTTTAAATCAATCTTTAATGGTCAAGATATAGGGTTAATGTCTGATGCAGGTTGCCCTGGTGTTGCGGATCCCGGGATGGATCTTGTTGAAGAAGCACATAAAAGAAATATTAAAGTGGTGCCTTTAGTAGGACCGAGCTCTATACTGCTTGCATTGATGGCCTCAGGATTTAGTGGACAGAAATTTACTTTCCATGGTTATCTTCCTATTGACAAATCTACACGAGTGAAAAAAATCAAAGAGTTAGAAATACAATCTTTAAAGGAGGATCAAACTCAGATTTTTATAGAAACACCATTTCGAAATAATCAATTGCTAGATCAATTGTTACAAAGCTGTAAACCGCAAACAAAAATATGTGTTGCTTGTAATCTTACTGGAAAAGATGAATATATTTCTTCTAAAACTGTACTAGAGTGGAAGAAAGAAAAGGTTGACCTTCATAAAAAACCAACTATTTTTTTATTATATGTTAAATAAAATTAGATAACGCATGTTTGAATTACTGCAAGATGGCAAAATAGAGGAATTGTATAAATATGCAGTAATAGGTGCTGCAATCCGTGTTTTTTTTTGGTTACTATTCGCATTTACAATTAGGAGAACACTGAAATTAGTTAAAAAAGAAAATCAATGTATACTTCCTAATCAGGTATGGTTTGTTGCTGTTCCTTTATTTAATATTTTTTGGAATTTCGAAATAGCAAAACGATTGTCAGATTCTTTAAATAATGAATTTTACGATCGTAAGGTTGAAGTAGAAGATAATCCTACTAGAAAATGGGGATTATTATATGCATGGACCTTCTTGTTAAGTAACATTCCTTTTCCAGTTACTATACTTGTTTCTTTAGGTTTGTTGAATTTGATTTATTTTGGTACGTATTGGATAAAAATCTATCAGCATCAATCATTACTGAAATTACATATTGATCATTATGGTGAAAATTATATAGGAGATGAAGATTAGTGAACTTATAAAATATTTGGAAGAGGTAGCTCCTCTAACCTATCAAGAGTCTTATGATAATTCGGGCTTGATTGTTGGACATCCAGATAATGAAATTAGTAAGGCAATGATTTCTTTGGATTGTACTGAAGAGGTTATCGATGATGCTATTCGTAAAGGATGTAATATAATTATTTCTCATCACCCTATCGTTTTTAAAGGATTAAAACGATTTAATGGTAATAACTATATCGAACGTGCAGTCATAAAAGCTATTAAGAATAATATTGCGCTATATGCTATACATACAAATCTTGATAATATCGTTGGAGGTGTTAGCAGTAAAATAGCAGATAAGATAGGTTTAGTAGCTCAAGCAATTTTACAACCTAAAAGGGGGTTGCTACGTAAATTAAGTGTTTATGTGCCTCGTACCCATGTTGAGGAGGTACGAAAAGCTTTATTTGTGGCAGGTGCAGGTGCAATAGGAAACTATGATGAATGTAGTTATAATACTATTGGTTATGGTACTTTTAGAGGGCAGGATGGAGCTAATCCTACTGTTGGTAAAGTAGGAATACAAGAACGAGTTGAAGAAACTAAAATAGAAGTCGTATACCCCGTTAATAGAGAGCGTGATATCTTGTTAGCAATGTATGCTACACACCCATATGAAGAAGTAGCACACGATATTTACACCATAGAAAATTCTTTTCATAAAGTTGGTTCAGGTACTATTGGAAATTTATCTGAACCTATTTCAGGAATGGAATTTTTAGCTTATTTAAAGGAAAAACTGCATTTGAAAGTTATTCGACATACGCATTTTCATGATAGGGAAATTAGAAGGGTTGCTGTTTGTGGGGGTGCAGGTGGCTTTTTGCTAAGTGATGCAAAACGATCTGGAGCAGATGTTTTTATTACTTCAGATTTTAAGTATCATGAATTTTTCGATGCAGAAAATGAAATTGTTATTATAGATATTGGACATTTTGAAAGTGAACAATTTACACAAGAATTATTAATGGAAATAATTAAGAAAAAATTTGTTAACTTTGCTGTCCTATTGACAGAAATAGACACAAATCCTATAAATTACTACAGTTAATGGAACAAACGGTAGAACAAAAGTTAAAAGCATTGTGGGCTTTACAAACAGTCCACACAAAAATAGATAAGATTCGCCAAGTTAGAGGCGAACTTCCTATTGAAGTTGCTGATCTTGAAGATGACATTGCTGGTCTGGATACACGTATTGAAAAAATCAGAACTGAGCTTGATGATTTAGAAGATTCTATCGTTAAGCGCAAAAATATGATTAAAGATGCGCAAACAGCTATCAAAAAGTACGAAGGTCAGCTTGGTGAAGTGAAGAATAACCGTGAATATGATGCGATTTCAAAAGAGATAGAAATTCAAGGTCTTGAAATTCAGGTATGTGAAAAACGTATTCGTGAAGCTGAATTTGAAATCAAAAATAAAACGGAAGTTTATGACAAAACTTTAAAAAACTTAGAATTCAGCAAAAGTGAATTAGAACTTAAGAAGCAAGAGCTAGAAACTATAACAGGAGAAACACAGAAGGAAGAAGACGCTTTGTTAGCTGTAACCGAAAAATCAGAGAAAAAGATTGAAGACCGGTTATTAAAAGTCTATAATAAATTACGTAATTCTTTTAGAAATGGTTTAGCTGTTGTCTCGATTGAAAGAGATAGTTGTTCTGGGTGTTTTAATAAAATACCACCACAGCTTCAATCAGAAATTCGTCAGCGTAAAAAGATTATAATCTGTGAACATTGCGGACGAGTAATTGTCGATGAAGGTATTGTGTTTGAAGAAGAACACGGTTAATAGAGTATTTGTTTTTATTGAAAGGCGTCTGAAAAGACGCTTTTTTTTTGCAACATATTCGCTATAATAGATAATTAGAAGAATATTTGATCTAAGTTTATAGCGGTAAACAATTGTTTCGTATTTTATGAATAGATCACTTTTAAAATTTTTTAGTGGATTGTTTCTTTCTACTACATTCCTAGGTGCTGTTTATGCGCAAGAAGAAACGCAGTTACTTCGAAGCCCTAGTTTAAGTAATACTCACCTTTCATTTGTCTATGGAGGAGATATTTGGATTGCGGATAAAGATGGTAGTAACCCTCGAAGATTAACTGTGAATCCAGGAGTTGAACAAAATCCTATTTTTTCGCCAGATGGACAACAGATAGCTTTTACAGGGAACTATGATGGAAATACGGACGTATATGTTGTTTCTATTTATGGTGGAGCCCCTAAGAGAGTTACTTATCACCCTACGGCTGATGTTTTAAGAGGCTGGCTAAATAATAATGAAGTATATTTTACATCAACTCGCGAGTTTACTTATTCTTTAGGTTCTCGACTATATAGGTCTACACTCGAATCAGGGTTACCAGAGGCTTTGCTAATGCCCGAAGCTTATCAAGGTAGCCCGTCTTCTGATGGTCGTTATTGGGCTTATATTAAAAACAATGATCCTACGGAAAGAGATCGTGTGGCTTTTAAGAGATATAGAGGTGGAGGAATGCCCTCTATTTGGATTTTTGATACACAAACAAAAGATATTGAGATAATTCCAGGAGAGAAAAGTAATGATGTAAAACCTGTTTGGCTTGGAGATAAGGTTTATTTTCTATCAGATAGAGAACAAATAGTGAATGTCTTTAGTTACGATATAAAAACTAAAAAAATTGAAAAACTGACAAATTTTAAAGATTATGATGTTCGTACTTTGACTGGCCAAGGTATGGAGTTAACTTTTGAGCAAAATGGTAGAATACATATTCTAAATACAGTTAATAAAAAAACGAATACTTTATCAATTGCTCTGAAAGCTGATGCCATGTATAAAAGACCTCATTATGTGGATATGTTAAGTCAGATAAGAGGTTTTGGAATTTCACCTACCGGTCAAAGAGCACTTTTTGAAAGCCGAGGTGAAATATTTACTGTTCCGAAAGAAAAAGGTGATGCTCGTAATATTTCCAATTCCCCTAGTTCACATGAGCGTTATCCGGGATGGTCACCTGATGGGAAATGGATATCTTTTATTTCTGATAAAAATGGTAAATATGAATTGGTATTGCGGGATCAAGAAGCAAAGACAGAACCAATCTATATTTCATTGGGAAAAACTGCGTTTTATTATCAACCAACGTGGTCTCCAGATAGTAAGAAGCTTTTTTATAATGATGCACATTTGAATTTATATTATGTAGATATAGATTCAAAGAAGATAACTCTAGTAGATGATGATAAGCTTAGTTCTACTACAGGTAGGACATCTAATCACTTTCAACCCTCTTGGTCTTATGATTCGAATTGGATAGCCTATGTTAAAAGTCTAAATAATGGTGTTCGTACGCTTTTTATGTATAATTTGGAAACCCATAAAAGTACACAAATTACTGATGGGATGAGTGCAGTTAGCCAACCAACGTTTAGTAGAGATAATAAATATTTGTTTTTTACTGCAAGTACAAATACTGGTTTGACAAACTCTGGTTTACATATGACTGCTTATGAAAAAAATGTAAGCTATAATGTCTATGCGTTTATTCTTTCTAAAGAAACACCAACTTTGTTTAAAAATGAAAGCGACGAAGAAAAGATAGTCGAAGAAAAAACAGATTCGAAGAAGGAAGAAGATATTAAGAAGAATGAAACTAAGAAAGATGATAAACTAGTGGCAAATCTAGATTATATTAATAACAGGATTATAGCCTTACCACTGCCTTCAGGTTATTATCGCTTAAATGGTGCTACAGAGAATATGTTAACCTACCAGAGAGGACGGTCTATTGGTGTATATGATTTAGTGAAATTGGAAGATAAGATTCTGGTTGATAATGCTAATGGGTTTGAAATTAGTGCCGATGGTAAGAAGATGATCTATTCAGTAGGTCGTGATTTCTTTATCGTGAATGCAGGACAAAAACCTGCTCAAGGAAATGGAAAATTAGAACCAAAAGATGTGAAGTTACTAGTAGATCCAGCAGCTGAATGGAAACAGGTTTTTAATGAAGTGTGGGCAATGCAAAAAGAATTTTTTTATGTAGAAAATATGCATGGTGTGAATTGGGAGTCTATGAAAACAAAATATGAGAAATTTTTACCTTATGTTAATCACCGCTCAGATTTAGGTTATCTTTTAAACGAAATGATGGGAGAAATGGTTGTTGGTCATAATTATATTTATCCAGGCGATCAACCAACAAGTCCTTCGGTAAGTACCGGAACATTAGGTGCTGATTTTAAGATAGAGAACGGATCATACCGAATAGTAAAAATATATAGTCGATTGGATTGGAACCCTTCTTTTAAAGCTCCATTAGCTGAACCAGGTTTAAATATAAATGAAGGAGATTATATATTAGCCGTAGATGGTGTAAAGCTTACAGGAGCTGATAATATTTATGCACTGTTGGAAAATAAGGTGGATAAGCAGGTAAGATTAACTGTTAATAGTACGGAAAGTAAGGATGGTTCGAGAGAAATTATTGTTCGTCCAGTAAGCTTTGGTAAAGAAATAGAACTACGCCAAATGGATTGGGTAGAAAGCAATCGAAAAAGAACTGATGAGCTGAGTGGTGGTAAGATTGCGTATGTATATATGCCAAATACAGGACAGGAGGGGTACATTTCTTTTAATAGATACTATTTTTCCCAGATGGATAAGAAAGCCTTATTACTTGACGAGCGTAATAATGGCGGAGGCTCAGTTGCTGATTATGTTATTGATTTATTGTCAAGAGAGTTAATTGCCGGGTGGAAAATAAGAGATGGGAAAAGTTTCACAACTCCGGGGAATGGTATTTATGGGCCTAAAGCTATGATTATTAATGAAAATGCAGGTTCAGGAGGAGATATGATGCCTTATATGTTTAGGTTTAAAGGTCTTGGGAAACTTGTAGGGAGGACAACGATGGGAATATTGGTTGGTATCTCTGGTTATCCACCCTTATTAGATGGTGGCCGCATCACTTCGCCTAATTTCGGTATTTTTGATTTAAACAGTAATTATATTATAGAAAATGAGGGAGTTGCTCCGGATATATTTATAGAACAACTTCCGAAAGATCTATTGGAAGGTAGAGATCCACAATTAGAAAGGACAATTAATCTATTATTAGAAGAAATGAAAACTTATCCATATAAGGAATTGAAAGATCCTAAAGATCCTATTCGTGTACGATAGTTTTTATGAAATATTTTAAAAAAAGCAGAGAGCTCTATAACAGTTCTCTGCTTTTTTAGTAATAGAGTTGTTCTATGTTAAATGGATGATATTATTTATAATAATAAAGACTATTAAAATTTTATCTTACTTTTAAGTAGCATAAAACTGCTGTCAATAAATTAGTTTACTACATCGATATGCATGAAAATGGAATGGTAATTAGGAATCCATGGTCAGACCTTATATTTCTTTTATTATTAACGTTTGTTAGTATGATTGTTGTACAAGGCGTTGGATTAATGTCTACAATGATAACTACTACATCTAATTATAATACTTACATTCTGTTTATAACAGGAACTATTGGAACCTTCATTATTCCGGCGTTGTTATATAATTACTTCCGTAAATATAATGATGTCTTTTTAGTGAAAAATGTGCGGGAATGGAAGTATTATCTTTTAGGGACAATTTTATTATTTGTCTTAGGGCCTATAATGAATTTGTTAAGTAGTTATAATCAACAGCTCGTATTGCCAGATTTTTTAGGTGGATTGGAAGAATGGATGCGTGTACAGGAAGATTTAATGGCTGAAATAACAGCTAAAACAATTATGGTAAATCGTTTCGATTTGTTATTCTTAAATATTCTTGTTACTGCGATTCTTCCGGCAATTGGAGAAGAACTTTTTTTTAGAGGGGCATTGCAGCATATTTTTTCACGCATTGTTAAAAATGAAATTATAGCAATATGGATTGTAGGTGTAATATTTAGTGCTATACATTTTCAATTTTATGGTTTTTTACCGCGTCTATTTTTAGGTGTTGCTTTTGGCTATTTGTTTTTTTGGACCAGAAATATTTGGGTTCCTATTTTGGCTCATTTTATAAATAATGCGACTGTAACTATGTATGCTTTTTACTATGCAAGACAGGGTAAAACATATGAAGACTTTATGGCTGTGAGTTCTTATCCAATAATTGTGTATATTGGTAGCTTAATTTTTAGTGGTCTTATTGTGATACTATTTCATAATTATTCCAAATTTAAAGAAACAGATGGAAACAAATTGGGTTAAAGTTTATACACTTACGGATGCTATTCGTACGGAATTGTATAAGCAGTTTTTAGAAGAAAATGGTATACCTGCCGTGGTATTGAATAAACAAGACTCAGCATTTAAATTTGGAAAAATAGAGCTTTACGTAAGTGATGTTAACTTTAATGAAGCAGTATTGTTGTTAGCAAATAATTTTGATATAGTTGATGAAAACTAGAGCGATTACAGGGTTCTTCTTTATAATAGTCCTTGTGGGAACAGTGCTATTGGGTAGATATGCCTTTATTCCTTTCTTTTCCTTAATAGGGTTATTAGCTTTATCTGAGTTTTATAAGATTGTTAGAAAGCGGGATGTTTATCCTTTAACCATTATTGGTTTAGGAACAGGTATTTTACAGTTTGCTTTTACTGGGCTTTATTTGTTAGGCTTTCTATCAGAGAAGTTTTTATTGATTCCTTTACTAGGTGTTTTTTGTGTTTATATAATTTCTCTATATGAAAAATCTAAAAACCCGATACAAAACATAGCTTTTACGCTTACGGGATTCATATATACTATTTTTCCTTTTACCTGTTTTATTTATTTAGGTTTTATTCAAGGAAACTATAATTTCGAAATACCTTTAGGTTTTTTAATTTTACTCTGGACAAATGATACAGGGGCTTATTTGTCAGGTAAAAGTTTTGGTAAAAGAAAATTATTTGAACGTATTTCTCCCAATAAAACATGGGAAGGTTTTATTGGAGGAGTAGTACTTGCCGTTATAGTTTCTTTAAATTTAGCTCGTTATTTTGAATCTTTGAATACCTGGGAGTGGGTAGTTGTTGGCATTATTATTAGCCTTTTCGGCACTTTAGGAGATCTAGTGGAGTCTATGTTGAAAAGAAACTATAATATTAAAGATTCCGGTAATATTTTGCCTGGACATGGTGGCGTTTTAGATCGATTTGATGGTTTATTAATTTCCGCTCCTCTTGTTTATATCTTTTTAAGTTGTCTTTAGTATACCTCAAGGAGAATTGTAAAACAGAAAAATATGCATATAGATAAAAGTACATTATTTTTTTTACGAGAGTTACAAGAAAACAATTCCAGAGAGTGGTTTCAAGATAATAAAGAACGATATGAATTAGCTATCGGTAACTTTAAGAATATTGTTGAAGAATTTATTGACAAAGTTTCTGATTTTGATCCCCATATCAATCGAGATATACAAGCGTCCAAGTGTTTATTTAGAATTTATCGAGATATTAGGTTTTCAAAAGATAAAACCCCTTATAAAACATGGTTTTCAGCAGGAATTTCAATAGATGGTCGTAAATTAGATGGACCAGAGTATTATATACATTTAGAACCAAATAAAAGTTTTTTAGCAGCAGGTTATTGGCGACCGGGTAAAGACCATTTAGAAGCGATAAGACAAGAGATAGATTATAGTAGTCATGAGCTTCATTTAGCCTTAGAAAAAGGGGGCTGGTCACCGGCAGATTTATCAACAGAAGATAAACTGAAAAGACCCCCAGTTGGATACAATCTAGATCACTCTGATATAGAATTATTAAAATTAAAGAGCTTTATTATTTATGGCAAATTATCTGATGAAGAAGTTACAGGAGTAGATCTAATTTCAAAACTAACTGATATAGCAACTCGTATGAATCCGTTTAAACAATTTATTCATCAAGCTCTAGTTTAATGGGGTAGACTTATTTTACCCATACATACACTTGGCGAATTGTGTATTTTATTTACATTATTAGGGTTTCCAGCGATAGTTTCATTTGCTAAGAGGGCAAATAAACATGCTTCTTTAGCATCAGGATTTATACCTATTTTTTCAAATGAGTAGATTTTATTATGTTGAAGAATATTCTTGATATTTTCTACTAATAAGGGGTTATGTAGCCCTCCCCCACTCATGTAAATAGCTATATTTTTGTAATTAGAAAATTCGGATTTTATTGTATTACTTATGCAAGATGCTGAAAACATATTTAAAGTAGCCATGATGTCTTGATGTGATAAATTCTGTGTTTTTGATTGTTTTTGTGCACGAAATAGTAAATCTAGATTGAAAATTTCAGGACCAGTTGTTTTCGGTATGTTTTGAAATAGGAAAGGAGTTTTTAATAATTCATCTAACAGACCTTGATGTAGTCTCCCCTGTTTAGCAACCTCCGCATTTAAATCCATTTCTATTTGGTAGTGTTTGTGCATATATTGGTTCATTATAGTATTTCCTGGACCGACATCCGTAGCATATGCTTTTTTTATAGATTGTAAATGAGGTAGGTAAGTATAGTTAGCAATACCGCCTATGTTCAATAATATTCTTTCTTCAGTTTTGTTTGTAAATAAAAGAAAGTCTCCATATGCGGCTAGTGGAGCTCCTTCTCCACCCTTTGCTGTGTGTTTTTGTCTAAAATCAGAGATAGTTATTATACTCGTATTGACTGCGATATGATCGCCATCTCCAATTTGAAAAGTGCTGTGGTGTATGGAGTTGTTATAGCTATAAGCTTTTGGGTAGTGATAAATTGTCTGACCATGGCTTGCGATTAGGTCAATCGAAGAATTAGGTATTCCCCAATCATGTAGTGTTTTATTTATAAGATCGGCATGAAGTAAACCTATTTTACTGTTGAGGGAAACAAGTGATTTCTGATGTATAATATCTTTTGAAAAAACTTTTTTTATTTCTTCTTGAAAAGATTTGTCATAGGGTTTTGTTGTAAACTCTTCTAAACTTAAATTTGTTTGTGAACCACTATTTTTAATTTTACATAAAGCAATGTCAAGACCATCCAATGAGGTTCCGGACATCAGGCCTATAATGTAACGAGTTTCTTTGTTAGCGATGGCGTGCAACTTTTGAATTTGTGGATTCATTTATTTGTAATTAGTTTAGTGTTTCGAGATATCTTTGTATGTGTTTTGATTAAAAATAGTATAAATATTGCTTAATGTTGGTTATATCAAAGGATAATTCTATTTTTGAGTAAATTTAAAAAATATGAATTTTCCAGCAGAATTAAAGTACACAAAAGATCACGAGTGGGTTCGTGTAGAGGGTGATGAAGCCGTTATTGGTATCACAGACTTCGCACAGCGCGAATTGGGAGATATTGTTTTCGTCGATGTAAATACTGTAGGCGAAGAAGTTGCAGCAAATGAGGTGTTTGGAACAGTAGAAGCTGTAAAAACAGTTTCTGATTTGTTTATGCCAGTTACATGTACCGTTTTATCGGTTAACGAAGCTATAGATTCTGCTCCAGAATTGGTTAATACGGATCCATATGGAGAAGGTTGGATTATACGTGTAAAGTTGAATAACCCAGCTGATGTTGATGCTTTACTGTCTGCAGATGGTTATAAGTCAGAAGTGAATATTTAATAGAAATATTGTCTTATAAAGTAGAAAGCGGATGTATGATTTTCATACATCCGCTTTTGTTTTTTTAATGATAGAAGTTGATTTATTCTTCTAAAGCCATCGTTATTTCACTTGTTAATACTATGCCCTTTGTTTTAATCGTGGTTGTAATTTTACTATTTTTGTTTAGACCAGTTTCTTTATCTATCACATAGAAACCGTTAACGTCTCCTATTTCATCCAGTTCTTTGTTTGCAACAGTACCTATAAGGTCAATTGTATAACTGTTGTCATTAGCTTCTTGTAGAGTTGATGTAGATGTTACTTTTCCTATAATAGGGTTATCATCCATTTCGTAGCTACTGTTCCAAGAACTTCCTATATTGATAGGATGATCTGGAAGAACAGTCGTTATATTTGAAAAAGAAGATTGATCAAACTCCTCTTCGTTGAACTCATCAGGCATAGTTATATTAATAAACTGGCCAAGTTCGTTTACTTGTAGGGTAACATTTTTATTGATTATTTTTGAAAATTGATCACCTAATGTTCTGGACAATTCATCTTCTGTGCCTTCCTCTGAATCGTAGAACATTGTTATTAGACCTGCGTCAACATCTGCTTGAATCGATTTTGTTAAATTATTAATAGTGAAAATATGATCTTCTTTTTTTGTGGGAGTGATTTCTAATTTCATATTAAGATTGATGATTGCCGGAGCTGGTCCGTCTATATCGGTTTTTATAGCAAGATTATAGTTTAGTGGCACTCCTATTACGGGGTTTAGTTTTAAACTGATAGCATCTTGAGCATTACTTACAAAATATGATGTAAGTGAAATAAGAATCAAAAGAAAATTTTTCATGTGGTTTAATTTGGCAATGAAGGTATAAAATAAATAAAAAAGTCTCCATTTTAGGTGGAGACTTTTTTTTATCGCCCTTAATTTTACTTTCTTAAATAGGAAACTTCTTTTACAGCTTTTACAACTTTTGCTATACTAGGCAATGAAGCCTCAACTAAAGTCGGAGCATATCCTAAAGGTACATCAGCAGAAGTAACACGAATAATAGGAGCATCTAGGTAGTCAAAAGCATCTTTTTGTACTTTGAAAGTGATTTCGGATGCAATAGATGCCAATGGCCATGCTTCTTCTACAAGCACTAACCTGTTAGTTTTCTTAACAGATTCAATTACTGTAGCATAGTCAATTGGGCGAACTGAACGAAGATCAATTAGTTCAACACTAATTCCTTCTTTTTTCAACTCTTCTACAGCAGGAATTACAACTCGCGGGATCATTTTTCCAAAAGAGACAATTGTAACGTCTGTTCCTTTTTCTATAACATTTGCTTTACCAATCGGTAGATAATATTCTTCTTCAGGAACATGACCTTTATCACCATACATCACCTCAGATTCCATAAAAATAACAGGGTCAGGATCAATTATTGCTGATTTTAATAGACCTTTTGCATCATAAGGATTAGAAGGAACAACAACTTTTAGTCCTGGAGTATTCGCATACCAGCTTTCGAAGTTTTGTGAGTGTTGTGCTCCTAGTTGACCAGCATTACCGGTTGCTCCACGAAAAACTATAGGACAAGCAAATTGACCACCACTCATTTGTCTAATCTTAGCGGCAGAGTTAATAATTTGATCTATTGCAACTAATGAAAAGTTGAATGTCATAAATTCAACTACGGGTTTCAAGCCATTCATTGCTGCACCGATAGCAATACCTGAAAAGCCTAATTCGGAAATAGGCGTGTCAATAACACGTTTTTCTCCAAATTCATCTAACATGCCTTGGCTTACTTTGTAAGCGCCGTTATACTCAGCGACTTCCTCGCCCATTAAAAATATGTTTTCATCTTTACGCATTTCTTCGCTCATTGCTTCGCGAAGCGCTTCTCTGAATTGTATTTCTCTCATCAGTAGTAAAATTGTGTCTTAAAAGAATATGCCAAAAATACTATTATTAATTGATATTACGTAATGGAATTCTTCTCAAAAACCGCTAAAAAGAGGAGGCTTTGTAAGAAAATTGTTAAAATGTAAAACCTTAAATAATGCGATCTATTTCTGCTTGTAAAAATAGGTTTAAGTTAGTTATAGCCTCTTTTATTTTCCAGGTATTTCTGTTCCTGGGTTCAATATAATTGGAGGAAGAGCGAAACTGTAAGCAGTTTGTTTGTTCTTGTTCTGCAATATAAAAAACAGCTGCTCCTTCCATAGATTCTATAATTGTACCTGTATGTCTTTTTTGTAGTTCAATAATTGTTTTTTTATTACCGTGTACCTTATTGCTTGTTATCCCTGTTACTTTTTTAACTGTTTGATTATTTAAAAACGTATTCGGTATTTTTTCCTTAAACAAAGAATTTCCAAACCCTAAACTCTCAATCGGAATAAAAGAATCATTGTCTTCTGCCCCAAAATCATAAATATAATCCTCTGCTACCTGATAAACCTCACCTAGATTATCCGTGGTATTTAATATTCCACCAACCCCGACATTAATAATTAAATCAATCTTTTTATTTGTTAAATACTTTGTCAGTTTATGCGCTGTTGCTAACATGCCTACACCTGTAACTAAAAAATCAATTTTTTTATTATTTAAAAAATCAATGGATTGTTCTATTTCTTCTATTGTAGCAGCGACAACCAATAGCTTCATATGTATTTAATTTATTTTTCCAATTTGTGTATTACTGTTCTTCTTTTATATAGTACTAAACTATCATAGTTTACTTAGATATAATAATTTCTTGTATTGGTTGTGACAAACTTAAATAAATTCATTGGAATCTATTAAGTAAAGAGCTTGCAATGAATTTATTTTGGTCTCGTAGATTCGTTGTTTTTAGTCTATTTGATTAACATGTAAGATGAAACAGAGTGTACAGATAGCGGGGGTATGTGCAGTTGTTTGAAATAAGTTTCGAGCATATTGTAATTATTATGCATTATATTTGTTGTATGCTTTATATTACTAGAAGAGAGAGATTCAGCGCAGCTCATCGACTATATCGAGAAGATTGGTCACAAGAGCAGAATGAAGCTGTTTTTGGAAATTGCTCCAATCCGAATTGGCACGGCCATAATTATGAGTTGTTTGTTACTGTTAAAGGAGATATTAACCCTGAGACAGGATTTGTGATTGATCTAAAAAAAATGAAGCAAATTATTCGAGCAGCAGTAATAGATAAACTTGACCATAAGAATGTAAACCTTGATGTGGACTTTATGCAAAATAAGAAAGCTTCTACAGAAGTTATTGCTGTTGAGATTTTTAATGTGCTAAGACCTTTATTTATAAAAGAAAATGTTTTATTGCATTCCGTTAAACTCTATGAAACAGAAAATAATTTTGTGGAATATTTTGGAGAATAGCGGTCTTGACATTAGCTTAAATACAGAGAATTACATACATTTTTTTATACTATTAATTTCCCCTTTTAAATATGAGTAATCTTACATCTTTCGATAACGAAGAACAGGATGGTTATATTAAAATTGATCAATATAACGAACAAAGTGTAAAGCAGGTCGCTAGTT
Source organism: Sphingobacterium sp. UT-1RO-CII-1 (assembly GCF_026711005.1). Lineage (GTDB taxonomy): Bacteria > Bacteroidota > Bacteroidia > Sphingobacteriales > Sphingobacteriaceae > Sphingobacterium. The sequence continues at coordinate 912,579 of NZ_JAPPVJ010000001.1, forward strand.
ATTACCCTGCAATACTTAAGTCTTTGGGTGAAGATCCAGAGCGTGAAGGATTAATAAAAACACCAGAACGTGTTGCAAAAGCTTTGCATTTTTTAACACATGGCTACGATATTGATGCTGCAAATGTATTACGAAGTGCTATGTTTGAAGAAGAATATAGTCAGATGGTTGTAGTAAAGGATATAGAAGTATATTCTTTATGTGAACACCATATGTTACCTTTTTTTGGAAAAGCTCATATTGCTTATATCCCTGATGGGCGTATTGTCGGGCTTAGTAAGATTCCGCGTGTAGTGGATGCGTTTGCAAGACGATTACAGGTACAAGAACGGTTAACTAATCAAATTAGAGATTGTATTCAAGAGACATTGAACCCCGCTGGCGTAGCTATTGTGATGGAATGTAAGCATATGTGTATGGCAATGAGAGGGGTTCAGAAACAAAACTCGGTTACAACAACATCTGCATTTACCGGTGCTTTTGAAAATGATGTTACACGATCAGAGTTTTTGAGGCTGATTACAGCTTCGTTAGCTTAAGCTTATTTTTATCGTTTAAATGCTCTGTTTACAGCAAACAGAGCATTTTTTATTTATAACAAGGAAAATTAGATCGTTTAATTTATGTTAAACTTTTTCTTAGTACCGTTCAACTTATTACATTTGTTGTTATGCTTGAAAATGAAAAAGCAATGGAAGCTTATTTAGAGCAAGTTTGTGGCCCTGAAAATGAGTTGCTTAAGCGCATTAATAGAGAAACATACTTGAGGGAGACTATGCCCCATATGTTGTCTGGTCATTTTCAAGGACGGGTATTAGCTATGTTGTCCAAGCTAATATCACCAAAACGTATTTTAGAAATAGGTACGTTTACTGGCTATGCAACGTTGTGTTTGGCAGAAGGTTTAGTTAGTGATGGAATTATTTATACCATAGACATTAATGAAGAGCAGGAAGAAAGAGTAAGAGGATATTTTAATGATTCTGTTTTTTCAAATAAAATAAAATACCTAATTGGTGATGCCATAGATGTAATTGAAATGATCGAAGGCGATTTTGATATGGTATTTATTGATGCGGATAAGAAGAGAAACTTATATTATTTTGAAACATTGATTAATCGTGTTCCTAGCGGAGGGTTGATATTGATAGACAATGTTTTGTGGAAGGGAAAAGTTGTATCTGGCAGTGTTGATAAGCAGACGCAGCAGGTTATAGATCTTAATAAAACGCTGGCAGAAGATAAAAGGGTTGAAAAACTCATTCTGCCAATTAGAGATGGGCTTTTTGTATTACGCAAAAAGTGATGGTTGAACTAGAAAAAAACGAATGCAAAAGATAAGCATCGGAAAATACATTTATGTATTAACACTTTTTTTGTTCATTACTCATAAAGGTAGTGCACAAAAATTCTCACCTAGCAGTTATATCGCTGAGCATAAGATTATAGCACAGCAATTAAGTAAAGAAACAGGAGTGCCAGCTTCTGTTATATTAGGAATAGCGATACATGAAAGTGCGTATGGTAATAGTCGGGTAGCGACTCATTTAAATAACCACTTTGGTATTAAAGGTAAGAATAATAGTACTAAAATACGTTCGGCTTATAAAGGGTATGGTTCTGTTAAAGATTCGTACATGGATTTTGTAGGTTTATTACAACGTAGAAAAGCGACGAACGTTTTATTTGATAAGCTATCGAATAATGATTATAAAAGTTGGGTATTAGGTGTTGCTAAATCTGGTTATTCTACTACAGGAGACTGGTCAAGGAAAGTTTTAGCTACTATAAACCGATATAATCTAGATCTGTATGATCATAATTCTCAAGAAGAAGGAATGGAGCTGGCCCGTTTAGAGCACAAAGGCGAAGATGTTTTATTGAGTAGTTTGGAAAATCGTTCTAGTGTGTCTAATGTTGTGGTAGATGTATCAAAATCACATACTGTGAAGCGTGGCGATACGCTTTCGGCAATAGCTCAACGTAATAAAATGAGTGTTGAGGAATTGAAAAGAAAAAATAAATTATCTTCGTCTAAGCTTTCAATTGGTCAACGTTTGTTATTATAAATGAAAAAGTATTTCTTGTTTTTTTTTCTTGTTACACTAATTTTAGGGTCTTGTGCTTCAAGGCGTACGGTTTTAAAACCCCCAGGAAATATAACAAGTAACAGTAAAACTGGAAATAGAACGTCCTCTGTTGGAAGTCAAGGTACTACCCTTTCTGGTCATGATTATATTGAGCGATACCGTGACATCGCAATTGCAGAAATGAATACTTATGGTATTCCTGCAAGTATAAAGCTTGCTCAAGCTTTGTTGGAGTCTGGAAATGGGAACAGCTATTTAGCAAGAGAGGCAAACAATCATTTTGGCATTAAATGTGGTGGTGTCTGGAAGGGCAGATCTGTGGTGCGTTCGGACGATAATCCGAATGATTGTTTTCGTGTGTATAGTAGTCCTGAACAATCTTTTAGAGATCATAGTGAGTTTTTATTAAGGAAACGATATGAAAAACTGTTTCGGCTTTCCAAGAATGATTACAGAGGTTGGGCGCGCGGGCTTAAAGATGCAGGATATGCTACAAACCCAAGATACCCCCAGTTATTAATAGACTTGATAGAACGTTATGAGCTTTACCGTTATGATAAGCCAGAGACTTCTTATTTAGCAAAAGAAATACGAACAGATAAGGTTGAAGAAGCTATAGTTCTGAAAGAGACAGTCATCCAAAAGGAGGAAGTCAAGATTGAAGACGTTAAAAGTCCTGTTGCTATGGTTATTTATGAAGTTAGGTCATCTGATACGCTTTATAGTATAAGTAGGGAGTTTAATATAACAGTAGATGAACTTAAGCAAATGAATGGGATAACATCTGATATTATCTCTATAGGGCAACTGTTATTGATAACGAAGTAACGTATTGTATTAAAGTTGTTAAAAATTAGCAAGATAATTTTCTTTAACTTAGTTTTACATTAGTGAAAACGACAAAGGGATACTTTCTTACTTTCATAGGTTTGCTATATTGCTTTTTGTGCAATGCTCAAATAAAACCTATTCAAGGGATTGTTTTTGATAAGCATACTGGTCAACGTGTAGGAAAGGTTTTTTTAAAGAATGAACGTACGATGGAGAATACTTATAATAACTCTAGAGGTGAATTTGTTCTTAATGTGGAGCCTGGCGATTTAGTAATTGCAGAAAAAGAAGGCTTTTTTGTTGATACTTTAAATTATACGGAACAAAAAATAATGCTTTTTTATTTGGAACGTGAGGCTATTTATATTCCTGAAGTAAACGTGGTTGCAAGGCGTTCGCCAGAAGAGATTTTGAAGCGAAGGCAGGAAGATTTTAATAAAGCATATAAGCTTGCTGATCCTGGTAGCGTTTTTAGTGTAGGACCTACGGGGGCTGGTCTTAGTATAAATTCGATATATGGATTGTTTAGTAAAGAAGTTAAAAATGCTAAAAGGTTGACTAAAACTATACAGAGAGAGTATGAAGAAAATATGATCGACTATAGGTTTACGCCAGACTTGGTTAGTGGGCTTACTGGGTTATCTGGAGAGGAGTTACGAGTTTTTATGGTCAATTATAGACCGACATATTACTTTGTGTCATTAGCATCGCCCTATGAGCTTTCTTCTTATATAAAGACCAAGTATGAAATATTTAAATTAAATCCTAACTTGCGCTTTTTACCGAAATTGCCTCAAATCGAATTAGAAGTTAATAATTAGAAACAAAATGTTTAAAAAAATAGGCTTATTCTTTTTTATTGCTCAACTTATTGGTTCTTCATATAGTTTTGCACAGGTGAATCTGAAGGAATTGAGAGCATTGCCCGATACGAATGTGGTTGAATCAACGAAATCTCCGATAGCAAACCTTAATGAAATTAATGTTCCTATTCCTAAACTAGACCTGTCGGTTAACTATTGGAAACATTGGACGAAATTTGGGATTAATGCAAATCAAGCTTCCTTTAGTGACAACTGGAGTACTGGAGGGGTAAACTCTTTGGCTTTAGGTGGCTTAATTTGGCATAAATCAGAATTAAATAGAGGCGATTTCCAGTTTATTTCCGAATTAGATCTTAAATATGGAAAGGTTAAGAATAAAGATCAGCTAGCGAAGAAGAATAATGACCGTATCTATTGGGATAATAAAATAGCCTATAAAATAACAAAGCATTGGGGACTGTTCTTTGCTGTAAGTTTCGAATCACAGTTTGACATAGGTTATACCTATAGAACTGAGGACGGTAAAGAGCGGATTTATGAATACTTTTCTAGCTTTATGGGACCTGGTTATTTGACAGAATCTTTTGGTTTGGAATATAAACCAGATAATACTTTTTCGCTACGCTTCGGTACTGGGGCCGCAAAGCAAACGTTTGTTTTAGATAATCGGGTTAAACCCTTAACTGCGGAGGAATATAATGAGCGTTATCCGGATAATCAGCAAAGAAAAGACGACCTTGAGAAGTTCGGTTTAAAACCTGGTGAAAAATTCCGTAATGACCTAGCTTTTCAGATTCAAGCTCAATTAAATAGAAATCTATCCGAACGCTTGCACTTGAAAGCAGATTATGTTCTTTTTGCTGACTATAAGGATGTTACAGATCCTGATCAAAGATTGGATGCAACATTGACAGCGAAGGTTACGAATTTGGTAAATGTGTCTCTTTCAGGAACTATTGTATATAAGTCTGATCAGTCTAAAAAAGTACAGTATAATCAAGCATTAGCTATGGGCTTGACTTTTGCTTTGCCGAGATAATTTGAAGTTGAAGAAATATATTCTAATATTTTTCGTTTTATTGTTTGTTGGGTGCGGATCGTCTAAAAAAACGGTTTTAAAAGCTCCAAACACTCCTGTTATAGGTGATTCTCATACAAAGATAAATAATGATGTAGTAAAGATTCCTAAAGTGTCGGAGTCGATTCCCGTTATGGAGTCGAAAGAGCTTCCCACTGTAATGAATACTAAGGTACGGGTTGAAGCCATGATGCGCGAAGGATTTAATAAAGAAGCTGATTGGACAGAAACAGTTCATTATGACGTACGGAGACCCCATTATGTAATAATTCATCATACGGCACAAAATGGAATAGCGCAAACTATTCGAACTTTTCAGCTTGATCACACAAAGGTTTCAGCGCATTATATTATAGGTCGCGACGGGCGCGTAGTACAAATGCTGAATGATTATTTGCGATCCTGGCATGCGGGAAAATCAAAATGGGGTAACATTACAGATATGAACTCGGTATCATTAGGTATAGAGCTTGATAATAACGGACAGGAGCCATTTTCTAATGAGCAGATTGAGTCTTTATTAAAGTTATTAGGAGACTTGAAAACTAAGTATAGGATTCCATTTACTAACTTTATCGGCCATGCTGATGTTGCACCCACACGAAAAAATGATCCCAGTGTTTACTTCCCTTGGAAGAGATTGGCAGAAAATGGTTTCGGAGTATGGTATGATGAGCATAATTTAGTTCCAGTTCCTGAGGGCTTTAATTATGTCGATGCATTGCGGATTGTAGGGTATGATGTTAGTAATTTACGAGCTGCAATAATTGCTTTCAAACGAAAGTTTATTGTAACGGATGTTGGTGAGACTATGAGTGATTTTGATAAGCGTGTTCTTTATAACTTATACCGCCGATATTTTTGATTTTGAAAATAGTTGTAATAAGAAGCCTATAGTTATTACGGAAATACAGCCCAATAAGTTTAACCACAAGTATGCCATTATATCAGCCTTCCATATAGAGAATACGATTATCTCTGAAATAACAGCTGCCCAAAACGCGGCCTTCCCCCCTATGCTTTTAAAGTAAAAAGCAACTAAGAATATTCCTAAAATTGTTCCATAGAATAGTGAACCTAATATATTAACAGCCTCCAGTAAATTGCCTAATTGACTTGCATAGATAGCCACTAATAGACTAATAATACCCCAAAAAAACGTGAATAATCGTGAAGCATTAAGATAGCCCTTATCGGATCCATCTTTGTTTACGAAACGTTTGTAGATGTCTATAACTGTGGTAGATGATAACGAGTTTATGGCACTTGCGGTTGCCCCCATAGAAGCCAAAAATATAACGGCTATCAAAAGACCAATAAGCCCTTTGGGAAAAGTGCTGGTGACGAATGATAGAAAAACATAATTGTTGTCGTTTAATTCAGCATTGGGATTGTTCTTTTTTAAAAGTAGTTCTAGCTCTTTTCTTAGGTGGGAATCTTCTTTATTTTTGTGTTGTAATTCAATTGTTGAGCTTTCAATTAGTTTTTCATTATTTGCTTTTAATGCATTTGTAAGTTGCTGAGCTAATACTGCTTTTTGTTGGCTAATAAGTTCATGTTTAACCATGATTTGGCTATATTCTTCTTTGTAGATGCTATTCTCTATTTTATCGATCTCTACATTATTGAAGAATAAAGGAGGAGTGTGAAACTGATAATAGGCAAAAACGAGAATACCTATCAGTAATATTGAAAATTGCATGGGGATCTTTAGGAGACCGTTCATTAATAATCCCATCCGCGAGTCTCTTATTGATGAGCCTGTCAAATAACGACCTACTTGGCTTTGGTCTGTTCCAAAATAAGATAATTGTAAGAAAAAACCACCGATTAAACCTGTCCAGACAGTGTATTGGTTGTTGAGGTCGAAACTCCAGTCTATAGCGTTTGTTTTTCCCGATTTGCCTGCAATATGTAATGCTTCATTTAGACCAATTTGATTAGGCAGTAGTTTTATTACCATTATGCCTGCAATTAGGAGTGCTCCAATTATAATACTCATTTGTAAAAGCTGAGTATAAGAAACAGCTTTTGTGCCTCCCCAAGTTGTATATAAAATAACCAGGCTCCCGATTATTAGTGTGGTATAAGTAACGTCAAGATGGAGTATACTGGATAAAATAATGGAGGGTGCGAAAATAGTTATACCTGTTGATACGCCGCGTTGAATAAGAAAAAGAATGGCTGTTAATACTCTTGTATTGGTGTCGAATCTTTTTTCTAAAAACTCATAAGCAGTATATACTTTAAGTCGATGAAATATTGGTACAAAAGTTATACAGAGGACAATCATGGCGAGAGGAAGTCCAAAATAAAATTGAACAAAACTCAAACCTGAGGAATAGGCCAGTCCGGGGGCTGAAAGGAATGTTATAGCACTTGCTTGGGTGGCCATGACAGAAAAACCAACATTATACCATGGCATCTCTCGATTACCAACAATATAATCGTCAATGTTTTTAATACCTTTGCTTTTATAGAGCCCGAAAGCAATAATAAGCAAAATTGTAAAAAATAGTACTACCCAGTCAATAATGCTCATGAGTAGTATTCAGTGAATCCATACATAAGCAAAATACAGGCGACAAGCCATATACAAACTAATATATAGAAATGTCGCCAGTTTTTAACAAATGGTGGAAGACTGTTATCTGTCATGACTTTTATGAGGAAGGCAAGCGCTAATGAAAACAATAGCAACTATTAGCCCAATACAACCTCCAATTATGAATGGTAAAATACCGCCATGAGTAACTATGGATATTACCCCCCCAAATATGACACCTAGTAACAAGATAATACCTTTAACATTCAATGTTTCTTCCGTGTTTTCTACTTGATTTTCCATTTTATATTATAATACTTAATTTTCCTTTGTTAACAAATTTACAAATAATCTATTAGCTCCTGCAATTCCTGCCGGCAATTGTCTGAAAAATGATAGTGAGGTATAAACAAACTTGCCCTCTCCCATTCTACAGACCAGTAAAGCACCTTTATGTGGAGCTTCATTTTTATCATTCATTGCTATAGGGGTTCGATAATTTTTATTTTGGGTTTCAATAAAGTATAGACCCCGTTCCTGAATCCAGTTTTCAAAGTCTTTTTCTGTTATTTTATTGGGATAATTTAATACAGGGTCATCAGCATTTAAGAATTGAACTTTAGCATCTTCTTCTGTTACTCGGTTGCGAGTTATTTCGAAAGGAATCGGTGCAAATTGCTCCACGACTAAGCCTGAGTTTACGTTGTATTGCATGACTACAACACCACCTTTTTTTACATAATCGTATATAAGGGGGAGTTTTTGTGGTATTTGTTTATTGGTATTCATCACTCTTATTCCAAATACAATAGCATCATATTGATTTAAGGTTTCTAATGTTATTTTACCTACATCTAGGATGTCAACTTGTATGCCAAGTAGGCGTAATGCCTCAGGGACGAGATCGCCTGCTCCCATTATATATCCGACACGTTTTACAGGGTTATTTAAAACGATCGGCTCTGCTTTTATCTGTAAAGGAGGAAACCAGGTTTGTTTGTTAATGTGTTCGTATGCAATTTCACGAAATGAAGTAATAAGCTTGTTCTTATATGAAAAAGTTAATTGAGTGGGTTCTTTTGCGGCATTGTTAGTTATTGATATTATTTTGCTCTGATAAGGTTGACCTTTTTGAAAATTTAAAGTGATTTTTTTTGGAGAAATTGTCCAATCTTCAGTTGTAGAGGCTATATCAATATGTATTTCTTGGGTTTCATTTCTATGGTTTTGAAAATTTAGCTCGAAATTATTTGTTTGATTAGATTCTAAGAGAAGATTGTTTTTATCAACTGTAGCAGTAAGTGCTGGAACAATTTCAATGGGTGTGTGGATTTCTCCTTGAACAGGATCTACGTGTCTGTAATATATGTTTTGTATGACCTGTAGCGGAACGTTTTCTATTTGAAAATTAATTGTGGTCGTCGGTAAATCAGGGTTTAAAGCTTGTCCAAAAAACTCTGGAGAAACTTGGTAGTTTCCTGTGTCGTTTGGAAGTTTTAGCCAATATGGTTGTGTCGTTGATTTGTGAAAGAGCGTGTGTTTGTGTTTGTAAAGGTTGTTTTTTGGAAGAATTTGATTGATAGGATCGTTGTTTATTTTAATTAAATCAGCTGTAATAGATGTGTTGCGAACAATTATTTCTGTTTCTAGGTGGATACTGTCGCCTTGCACATATTTCAATTGCGGGCTAATGGATTCTATTTTGATACCTGAACATGCAATTATAAGTTCTTCTACCTCTTTTAATTTTCTTTCTCGCCAATAATTATCTTCTATATTTTGTATTTCATGCCATATTTTTGAAAGCTGTTTTATGGATTGTTCAGGCTGGTTTGCATTATAATCGTTCAATAGTTTGGTGATTGCGTCTTGTACACTTTCACTTTTATCTATCCGTGACCAAGAAATATCTATATCATCAAATAGTGTTGTATTAGCTTTATCTCCTAAAACATGCTGAAAATTTTCTATAAAATCACCATTGCTAGCTGCAGCGCCAAAGCCTTGACTTTTATGCTGCGATCGGCTTAAAGCTGATATCTCTCCATATGATTTTCCTAATAGGGGATTGTACTGACCAATATTTATTTTTAGCTGATCTTTATCTTCCCCCTCCATATTAAAAAAAGTAGACGTATTCCAGATCAATCGTTTTGCTTTCCAGGGCTTTAGCTCATTTAATTGTTCGGGAAACATATGAGGGTCTGCTGCGGCTAAATAAGCTTCTTGCGCTAATATTGCAGAGGCTTGGTGATGTCCATGTCCACCACGTTGATCAGGGGGAAAGCGAGTGATAATTATGTCAGGACGTAATTTTCTAATGAGGTATACAGACTCGCGTAAAACTTTATTTTTGTTCCAGAATTGAAAGGTTTCTTCATGTGTTTTAGAAAAACCAAAATCTATAGCAGAGGTGAAATATTGTTCCCCACGATCTATTTTTCTAGCTTGTAATAATTCATGCGTACGAATGAGACCCAAGTCTACACCTAGCTCATTGCCAATTAAATTTTGACCCCCATCGCCTCGGGTAAGTGATAGGTAAGATGTTTGGACTTTTTTTTCTGAAGCTAAATAAGCTATCAGTTTGGTGTTTTCGTCATCGGGATGTGCGGCAAAGTATAAAACACTTCCTAACACATTTAGACGTTGCATACGTAGTAAGATTTCTGCAGAATTTATGGATTGTGCAAGAGAATGCTGAAAAAACCAAGGCAGAAAAAAAATCAGTATCAAGTTTTTTTTCATGATGAATAGGTATTAAGATAATTTTACGAGACGTTTTTGATAATAACGCATCCGATTTTGATCTTCGAACGTTCTATGTTGTGCGAATATTTTTTATTAAAAACAATAAAAGGAATCAAATGATTATTTGATTCCTTTTACCAACAATTAAAAATCTTTGTCTAAAACTTCAAATTCATCCTTTTAACTGCGTAAGTTGTGCAATTTGAACAGCAGATAGTTTTAAAAATAGTAACCTTTAGTACAAGTAAAAGTATGATTTTTAAATAGTAAAACACCACATATTCAAATTTAATTTTCAACATTTAAAAAGTTATAAACATTGGGCTTTGTGCGGTATAAAATAAAAAAATTGTTGTCATACAACTCTTACTTATCTATTGAGCCTAATACACGTTTCATGAAGCCATTTAGGGCATCTTTCTGTGAGGCGCCTTCTTTTATCAACTTATCAACTTCAACAGCGCCGTATAAGTTTGAAATAAGTTCGCCTATAACATCCATTTCTTCGTCTTTTAAGGAAGGAGCTTCAGTTATTGCTTCTAAAGTTTCAATTGTTTCTAAAATATAATCGACATCGTTTTTTTCGATGAACTCGACTAAATGTTTAATTACTGGTAACTTCATTTAATAGTTCTATTACTCCATCAATTTTGTTTGTTTGTATTTGATTTACTAGCTTTCCGTTTTTAAAAGCAGCAAAGGTTGGTAGGTTGTTAACATTTGCCAATTTTCTTGACTCCGGAAATTTTTCTGCGTCTACGATGATAAATGATACATTTTCATTTTCTGAAGCTAGTTTTTTGAATCTAGGCTTCATGATCCGGCAGTTTCCACACCATGATGCTGAAAATTGTACCATGACAGTTTCGTCATTACTGATAATATCTTGTAATGTATCTTGTTCTAATTCTTGTAACATGTTTTGAAATTTGAAGAAAGGAGAGAAAGAGTCTCTCTCCTTTCAAGTTTATATAAAGCTTTTATTTAGTAAAAAGCTTGTTCTCGTCCTTAAATGTGGATTAGTTGGCAGATAAGTAATTTGCAACACCTTCGCGTGTAGCATTCATTGCTTCTTTACCTTCTTCCCAGTTTGCTGGACATACTTCTCCGTGTTTTTGAACGTGTGTGTAGGCGTCAATCAAACGAATATATTCTTTAACATTACGTCCTAAGGGCATATCGTTTACTGATTCGTGGAATACTTTTCCAGTTTCATCAATTAGGTACGTAGCTCTGTAGGTTACTGCAGAACCTTCTACTAATGTACCATACTCTTCGTGTTCAACTTCTTTAACATCTAAGATTCCTAAAACACTGGATAAGTTGCGGTTTGTGTCAGCAATAAGTGGGTATTCCACACCTTCGATTCCACCATTATCTTTTGCAGTATTTAACCATGCGAAGTGAACTTCTGCTGAGTCACAAGACGCACCGATAATAATCGTGTTTCTTTTTTCTAATTCTGCTTTTGCTTCTTGAAACGCATGTAATTCTGTTGGGCACACAAAAGTGAAATCTTTTGGGTACCAGAATAATAAAACTTTTTTTCCTTCTGCTTTTGCTTTTTCAAAAATATTGATAGAAAAATTGTCTCCTAAATAATCAATTGCATCAACCGTAATGTTCGGGAAATTTTTACCTGTAAAACTCATAATAATTTATCTTTTTTGTCTAGTACAAAAGTACAAATTTTAAGTGTCAGTAAATAATCAAATTTTACTATTGGTTATAGGTTATATCTATACTTTGATGGCTGCTATATAAATTAAATTATTTTTTATTCATCTTATATACTAAGATATAGGGCTGAATATTTGGTTTTTTATCGATAAAACTTAGCTGAAAATTTATACATTTGCCAACGGCCCCGTAGTTCAACGGATAGAATAGATGTTTCCTAAACATTTGATAGCAGTTCGATTCTGCTCGGGGCTACAAAGAGCAACTTTTTAAAAAGTTGCTCTTTTGCTTGAGTTATCCTTTATAGGGGTGTTCCCAGTTGGCGCGATAAGATCTTCTTAATAGTTTTGTTGCTTCTGGATCATCTATACATACCTTTTTTTGCGGATCATACATTAGTGCTCTATTTAGTTGCATGGAAAGGTTGGCGAGTATACAGCTTGCTGTTGAAATGTGTCCTTCTTCTATATCTGCAGTAGGTAGATGATTGTTTTTAATAGCGGATAGTAAATCAAGCATATGTCTACGTGTGGCGGGGGCTGTATGCAGTTCTATTCTTGGTTCATTTACGTCATCTGGGAATTTATCTGTTTCATACAATACATTTTCTTTAATAGGTTCGTCTTTGTTTAAGGGTAGAAACTCATACTTCATGACGGAGCCTTTAAGTGTACCCTTTTCTCCATAAATTATAAATGCCCAAGGGTACTCCGGATCTGTGGGGCTCCCCCACGTTCTGTGTTGCCAAACGCAGTTTAGTTCTTCAAATTCAAATATAGCCGTTTGTGTATCTGCAATATTGGAGACGCCACCTTTTTGTACATATATGCCCCCGGTAGCATGAATGCGCTTTGGCCATCTTAAACCCAACAGCCAACGGACGGTATCTAACATATGTACACACATATCACCGGTAATACCATTGCCATACTCCATAAATGTTCTCCACCAACCTCCATGTGGAAGGCCATCATAAGCTCTAAATGGAGCAGGCCCTGTCCACATATCATAATCCAGAAAGTGGGGAATTGGTTGTGCCGTTCTATCCCCATTTTGGCGCATATGGTAGTAGCAGCACATTTCGACATGGGATATTTTACCCAGCAACCCCTTATCTATTATTTTATGTTTAGCGTTAATCAAGTGTGGGGTGCTTCTTCTCTGTGTTCCCACTTGCACTTTCTTATTTAGTTTTCTTGCAGTCTCTACTATAGCTTCTCCTTCTAATACGTCGATACTTACGGGTTTTTGGAGATAGAGATGAGCTCCTGCTTTCATGGCGTCAATTGCTTGTCGGGCATGCCAATGATCGGGGGTTCCAATAATGATTAAATCATATTGGTGTTTAGCTAGCATTTTTCTATAATCATCGTATAAGAATGGGACTTTACCAGAAACTTGTTTTTGACTGATTAATCTTCCTGCTTCTTCGAGATGATTACGGTCAACATCACAAATAGCAATAACATTCGCATCGCTTACTTGTAAAAGTCTAAGCAAGTCATTTTTTCCATACCACCCAGCTCCGATTAACCCTACGCGGAGATTGTCTATGCGTTTTGAAAAACTAAAACCTCTATTATGAATAGCAGATAGGGTTAAAGCTATGCTTGTATTTCTTATAAATCTTCTACGATTAAGGTTTGAGTTGATCATAGGTTTATATAGTTTTTAAGTATATTTAAGCTTGAATATAAGTATAATCCTTTAATCAAGGACAAAGGCTTACGTAAAATTTATTGGCATAATATGTAATTAACTAATAAAACACATACATTAGTTTTTTGTTTTTAGTATATTTTTTATTAATTCGATAAGTTCATCTATTTCTTTTTCATTCATTGATGCAAAACCAAATCGAAAGGAATTAAATTCTTTATAAGCTCTTATAATTGTTAGGTTTTTGTTTTCTGTTAGTAAGCTGATTGGGTATTCGGGATAAAATGTTATCCAGATAGCCATTCCTCCCGAAGGTAGGGTGTATACTATGTACTTAGTTAAATTCTCTTTTAATTTTTTGTGTAAGTAATCCCTTCTATGATGATATGTTTTTTTAGCTTTTTTAATATGTCGATTTAACTCAGACTCTTTGATTAGGGTGGCTAATGCATTTTGCATATATCCATCCCCCCCTACATCAATTGTTTTGCGAATAGCTGTGCAATTCCTTACAAAATTGTTAGGTGCGACCAAGAAACCAATTCGCAGAGAGGGGTCTAATATTTTTGAAAAAGAGCCTATATATATAACATTTCCCATATGGGGAGAGCCTGCTAATGGCAGATAGGGGGAAGAGTCATAATGGTATTCATAGTCATAATCATCTTCAATGATAGTGAACATATACGCTTTCGATAATTCCAGTAGTTTTATTCTTCTTTCGGCACTTAGTGTTACAGTAGTCGGATAGTGATGATGTGGTATAATATAAACGGCTGTTATTTTTTGAGTTTTACATATGTTTTCTATCGCTGTAACATCAATGCCATATTCGTCAACTGGAACTTCTATTAAATTAGCTCCTGACTCTTTAAATGTTTGGTTGGCTAAAGGGTAATTCGGATAACCTACAATGATGTTTGAATTGTTGTTGAGGATTAATTGCGTTACAATGTATATACACATTTGTGCGCCATGGGTTATCAGCAGATTATCTGTTGAAATATTTAATCCTCGTGTTTCGGAAAGGTAGGTTACTATTTGCTCTCTTAGTTCTATTGTACCTTGATCTGCCCCTATTTGTGCATTTTTTATTGTGTGTTTTTTGGAAGTAAGTGATCGGTAGTTTTTTAATAAATCATCGATTGGAGATAGTCGTACGTCAGGGTGTCCATCGTCAATAATAAGGTGTTGCAAAGTCTTTGTTTGTGGTTTGCATACATCATTTAATTGTTTGAATGGTAGTGAAAAATCAGTCTCGTAAGAGGATGTGACTTTTTCTTTGTTTAGGTGTTTTATGGTGATTAATGGAATTTTGTCGGATACGTAAGCATGTTTTCGTGGTACGATATCGATCCAATTTTGTGCATTAAGCTCATCATAAGCTGCTATTACTGTTTTTCGATGAACAGCCAGTTTTTTTGCTAATTCCCTACTTCCGGGCAATTGTGTCCCGGTCAGTAGTACTCCTTTTTGTATAGCACTACTTATAGCGTAAGCTATTTGTTTATAGATGGGCGTTTTACTTGCCCGGTTAATTAGGATGACGTTTTCGAAAGGAAACATAGTGGACTACTCTACAATGATAAACTGGACTCCAAATGTAGCCCTATTTTGAAATACTTTTGCAGCATTAATAAAAAAACATATGGTATATAGCATTAAAAAAGCGAGTTTAGAGGATTTAGATGAGACAGCGGCATTATTCGATTTGTATCGGGTATTTTACCGGCAAGAATCCGATATGGAGAGAGGGAAGAGTTTTTTGAGGGAAAGGTTCGTAAATAATGAATCTGATATTTTTTTAGTTATAGGAGATGGTAAGGCTGTGGGCTTCGTACAGCTTTATAAGCTTTTTCACTATACAAAATTAGAAAAACAATGGTTGTTGAGCGATTTGTTTGTGCATCCAGACTATAGAGGGAAAGGATTGTCTCTTGCCTTGATAGAAAGGAGTAAAGATTGGGCTAGGGAAACAGGTGCCTGTGGTCTGATGCTTGAAACAGAAAAAACAAATGCTATAGGCAACAGTCTATACCCTCGTTGTGATTTTGAATATGATGGGCTCCATAATTACTATCATTGGTGGGCTAAGTAACTTACTAAAACACTAAGGCTGCCAACAAAGTAGGCCTTAGTGTTTTTGATGTATTTAGGTTAAGAAAGATCGGCCCAAAAGAATAAGTAGGGTATGTAATAAGGTTTAAATAATTTAGATCTTTAGTTTGGACTACTTGTAGTAAAAATTGGCTATTTTTGACTAGAGGTATCATTTTAAAAAAATAGAATGATGGCCGAAAACCTTTACTAAAAAACAGCTGTTGTTGTTAACAATCATACATTTAAATTATAATTATGCTTACTCTTTCTAAAGCTGAAGTTTTTAATATTAAAGCCGATTGCATTCAATTACCAAGTCAAAGTTCATTTGGCTTTCCTGAGCGTGTGCTACAGTTTGGTACAGGCGTGTTGCTCAGAGGACTGCCTGACTACTATATAGATAAAGCAAATAAACAAGGTGTTTTTAATGGACGGATTGTGGTTGTAAAGTCTACGGACATAGCTGGAGCAGACTCTTTTGCCGATCAAGATGGCTTATATACACTTTGTATAAGAGGAATTTCCCAGGGCAAAAAAGTTGCAAAATATATGGTGAACAATGCCATATCTCGTGTATTAGCAGCTAGTACGCAGTGGTCTGATATTCTCAAGGTTGCTGAAAATCCTCATTTACAGATTGTAATATCTAATACCACGGAGGCGGGTATAGTAAGAGGTAATGATGTCTTAACTGATAATCCGCCGAGTACGTTTCCGGGGAAGCTATTGTCTGTATTGTACGAACGGTATAAGCATTTTAACGGATCTCTAGATAAGGGTTTAGTTATTTTACCGACAGAACTTATTACAGATAATGGTTCAAAGCTTAAAGGTATTGTTTATTCTTTAGCAAAAGAAAATAAGCTAGAAGATGGTTTTATTCATTGGTTGGATTATGCAAATGATTTTTGCAATACATTGGTTGATAGAATAGTGCCAGGACGCTTGCCTGCTGAAGATCAGAAGCAGATTGAAAGTCAACTAGGATATAAGGATAAGTTGATGATTATGGCAGAGCCTTTTAGTTTATGGGCTATTGAGGCCGATTCGGATCGGGTAAGCGAAGTATTGTCTTTTGCTATGGCAGATGAAAATATCGTAATAGTCCCATCTATAGACAAATTTAAGGAAATAAAGCTGCGTTTATTGAATGGTACTCATACTTTATCTTGTGGTGTTGCTATTTGTGCCGGTTTTAAGACGGTTAAAGAGGCGATGGATGAAGGGCTCTTTCGTATGTTTGTTGAGCAGCTTATGTTCCAGGAAATTGGTTTAGCTATTCAAGGTGAGGTTATTTCAAAAGGTGATATTGAAGAGTTTTCTAGAAATGTCATTGATCGATTTAGTAATCCCTATTTAGAGCATCGCTGGGAGAATATTTCGATGAACTATACCGCAAAGATGGCTATGCGTAATATCCCTATCTTAAAAAAATGGTATGAAAAATCAACCGTTGTTCCACATCATATAGCATGTGGCTTTGCTGCTTATTTAAATTTTATGAATACCGAAAACATTGATGGACAGTATGTCAGAATGGTGGGAGAACATAAAATTATTTTGCAGGATGAATTTGCGTCAGTATTATTTAATTATTGGAAGGATCCATTAACAGTAACCAGAAACGTGTTAACTGATGATCACTTGTGGGGAGAAGACCTATCTATTTATGAAGGTTTTTTGGAGGCTGTGACATATAACTTGAAAAATATAAGGGATTTGGGGATGCATGAAGCATTAGAAATGATGATGAGGAGCAAATAATCTAGTTTTATTTTTCTGATAAAAATACGATAATAAAAGAAAATAGGTAATTTATGGGTAAAAAAGGAATCCACGTTCTTATAGGACCGTTATTGTTTTTTATCGTTTACAATGTGCCCATTGCTGGTCTTTCGGAAGAAGGGCAGGCGGTATTAGCTAGCACTTTATGGATCGCATATTGGTGGATAGCAGAAGCGTTGGATTTGGCGATTACTTCATTACTACCTATTATTATTTTTCCGTTGTCGGGAGCTTTGCGAATTGAAGATGTTACGGCTTCTTATGGTCATCCATTTATTTACCTTTTTATGGGAGGTTTTATATTGGGACTGGCTATTCAAAAGTGGAATCTACATAAAAGAATTGCTTTTAGTATCATAAGGTTAACTGGTACAAGTGAGAAAATGGTTATACTCGGTTTTCTTTTAGCGACTGCGTTTCTTTCCATGTGGTTATCAAACACAGCTACCGCTATTATGTTATTGCCTATAGGGACCTCCGTCATTGAGCACTTTAAAAACAGGCAACCTTTTTCGAAGAACCTTATGCTTTCAGTCGCATATGGGGCATCTATAGGTGGTATGTCTACGTTAATTGGTTCTCCACCTAATATTATTTTGGCAGGTATTGTGCAAAGTAGTTTAGGTATAGAAATTACTTTTGTAGGATGGATGTTATTCGCCTTTCCCTTAAGTTGTGTTTTGTTATTCATAACCTGGTTGTATTTAACCCATTATAAGGAAGATAAGTTGGCTTTAAATAAACTTTTAGTGATTGAACCTCTCCCCCCTATTAGTGAAGCTGAAAAAAGGGTGCTTTATGTGTTTTTGTTTGTTGCGTTTATGTGGGTTACACGTTCATTTATATGGGTTAAATTTGTACCTAAACTTGATGATACTATTATTGCTATTACAGGGGCTCTTCTTTTGTTTTTAATTCCCTCGGGGCGTTCCGCCAGAGAGCGTTTGATGAATTGGGAGGTTGCTAAAAGTTTACCGTGGGGAGTTTTACTTATATTTGGTGCAGGTCTGGCTATAGCTAACGGGTTTTCTGCAACTGATTTAACAGTTTGGATTGGAGAAAGCTTAAATGGAGCTCGTATTTTACCTTCATTTTTGTTTGTTTTAGTAGTTATTGCTAGTATTAATTTTTTAACAGAAATTACTTCTAATACTGCAACTGCGAGTATGATGCTGCCTGTTTTGATTGCTTTAGGTACAGTACTTGAACTGGATGTCATAGCCCTCTTAGTAGGGGCAACCTTAGCTTGCTCTTGTGCATTTATGCTTCCTGTAGCTACTCCACCTAATGCGATAGTTTTCAGCTCGGGCTATCTAAACCTGAAAGATATGATGCGTACGGGATTTTGGTTAAATATTATATCAATTATTGTGATTTATTTATTTGTCTCATTTGCGGGAAGTTGGCTAATTGTGTAGGAGAAACAATGTTAATTGTTTTTGTGTGTTTTAAAAACAGCCATCCTGCTTGTCATTATGAACATAAGTAGACCGAAGCATGCAAAAATTGCAAATGAGTAGCGTAAACTTAATAATTCAGCGATATAACCGATTAACGGAGGTCCCATTAAAAAGCCCAGATAGCTTATGCTAGACACCATAGCTAGTGCAATACCAGATGAAATGGAAGGATGTTTTCCAGCAACAGAATAAATAGTAGGAACATTACAGGCCACGCCTAATCCCACTAGCATAAAACCAAGGGTTGAGGTCCATAAATTAGGAAATATAACGGAGAGCATCATACCAATAAACATTAAAATGCCGCTGCCTTGAAGGGTACGTTGGCGACCATATTTAGCTATTACTTTATCTCCTATAAATCTCCCTGTAGCCATCATAATCATAAAAGAGGCATATCCTAAGACGATAAGGCTAGCAGGAGCTTTGACTATGTCGTTAAAGTATACTCCGCTCCAGTCAAACATGGCACCTTCTGTAGCCATACTGCAAAAACCGATAATCCCTAAACTTATTAATAGGCGATCAGGTTGAAATTTGAATGATTTTTCATCAGATACGTTTGTTCCAGAAGATATTAAATACTTCTTGTTGATTATAATGTTAAGGATTAGTAAAGAGAATATAATAAAGAAGTGAGTGACTATTGTAAGGTTTAGGTTTGTTGTTAGTAAACCAACAAGGGCTCCTGTAAAGCCAGCAACACTCCAGGCTCCATGAAAAGATGACATAATGGATCGTTCGAAGAGTTTTTCGGCCAGAACCCCCTGTGTATTGATGGCGATATTACACATATTGCCAGTAATGCCGAAAAGTAAAAGTACAATGCCCAGTTCCCAAGCATTGGTTGCAAAAGCTATGGAGCAGAGTACTATACCGTAAAGAACAGCCACTATGGGCATAACTTTTTCACTGCCATATTTGCTTACTAATTTTCCAGAAATTGGCATAGTTAATAATTGACCTATAGGCAGCATGAGCAAAACTGTCCCTAATTGTGCTTCCGATAAATTTAGAGCAGTTTTAATATGTGGTATACGACTAGCCCATGAAGCAAAAGCAAGACCTTGGCCAAAATAGAAGAGAGAAACGGCCAGACGGATTCTATTTTTATTGTCAGTAGTTGTGCTAATCGAAGTTTTTTTCATAGCTTATTTTTTAGGAAGATCTTGGTGCAAAGATAGAATAAATAAAACTGAAAAAGACAGATCGATTACTTGAGAGATATGCTTATTTATAAAGTTATTATAGGGTAGCTTTCTTATGAGGTTTGTTTCGTAGCCGTGGAAAAGCTAAGGGCAACAGCATATTTACACTACGTTATGTGTGAAGATTAAATGTGAATGTGTAATTTGGTCTTCTATTATTAATATAAATAACCATTATGTTTAGAACCGCTTTATTATCATTGGCTATGGTGTTTTGTTATGTTTTATTTGCTAAAGCCCAAGAGCCATCATTTTTATCTTATCCCACGTTAAGTCCTGATGGAAAAACCCTTGTGTTTAGTTATGAAGGAGATTTGTGGAAAGTACCTACTGTAGGTGGTCAAGCGTTTAGATTAACAGCTATGACTGGTAGAGAAATTGCGCCTCGTATATCACCGGATGGAAAATGGTTAGCTTTTTCGTCGTCTCAGAACGGGAATTTGGATGTTTATGTGATGCCGTTAGAAGGGGGAGATATAACGCAATTGACTCATCATGAAGGTGCTGATCATGTTGATAGTTGGAGTTGGGATAGTAATGAAATATATTTTACCTCCTCTCGTTACAATCGTTTCAGTAGTTATATGGTTTCTAAAGATGGGGGGACTGCCAAACGGCTTTTTCCACATTATTTTAATTTTATTCATGGGGTTGTCGAAGCGCCATCAGGGGAGCTTTTATTTAATGACTCTTGGGAGAGCTACTCTTCAGCTAATAGAAAGCGTTATAAAGGAGCGTTTAATCCGGATATTATAGGATATAATGCTCGGACTAAAACTTTTAAAACGTATACTGATTATGAGGGAAAGGATTTTTGGCAAAGTATCGATCGATCGGGTAAAGTTTATTTTGTTTCTGATGAAGGGAATGATGAATATAACCTGTATAGTTTTGTTGATGGTAAAAAAACTGCCTTGACTCAATTTAATGAATCTATTAAGCGACCAGTAGTTTCTGCAAATGGTAATTATGTTGTTTTTGAGAAAGGTTATGAAATTTACAGTTATGATGTGTCGAGTGGTGAGAGTAAGAAAATACCCATCACTTTAGGACGTAATCAGGTTTTGAATAAGGAAAAAGAGTATGATATTGCGGGTAAGATAAGTGGTTTTGATATTTCGCCCGATGGTAAAAAGATGGCTTTTATCGTAAGGGGGGAGCTTTTTGTTAGCGATATAGCAGGTAAGTTTATTAGGCAAATTCCAAGTGCTGGAGAGCGCATTATGGAAGTTAAGTGGCTTAAAGATAATAAAACACTTTTATACAATCAGACTTATTTAGGTTATCTAAATTGGTTTACGCAACAGGCGGATGGAAAGGGCAAGCCTAATAAATTGACAACTGATGCAAGAAATAATCGGGATATAGCTTTTAATTCAGAAAAAACTAAAGCAGTTTATTTGAGTGGACGTGACGAGGTTCGTATCCTTGATTTACTTACATTTAAAAGTGAAACAATTGTTAATGATGAAATATGGGGTTTTCAAAACTCTAAACCATCTTTTTCGCCCGATGGAGCCTATGTGCTTTTTACAGCTATACGAAACTTTGAACAAGATGTTTTTATTTACGAAGTGGCTAGTGCTAAAACAACAAATCTGACAAATACTGGCGTTACGGAAGCTTCTCCTGTCTGGTCCCCTGATGGTAAATATATTTATTTTGCTAGTAACCGTACAAAACCCTCCTACCCTACTGGTATGCAAAACTCTAGTGTTTTTCGTTTAGCATTACAACAGTTTGATGCGCCTTATAAAACAACTAAGTTTGATGATCTTTTTTCTGAAGAAAAGAAAGACACAGCACATAATAAGGCTGGCAAAGTTGATTTAAAAACAGAGGGTAAAAAAAAGATGGTGTATATTGATCATATAGGTTTACTTGATCGGGCTGAAAAAGTAAGTCCTTCTGCTGGTACTCAGTCTTCTCCAGAAGTATTTATAAAGGGAAATAAAACATATGCTTTTTATTTTTCTAATCATGAAGGTAAAGGTGCATTTTACCGCACCATTAGTGAGCCTTTTGAGTCAAGCAAAACAGAAAAAGTTGCTGACGGATGGCTAAGTGGGATACAGGAAGTAAATGGCAAATTTTATGTTTTAAGCGGCGGAGCTGTACAACAATATAACATTGAATCTAATAAACTGGATAAAATTGAGATGAAACATAAGTTTAGTCGCAATTTAGAGCAAGAGTTTGAACAGATGTTCTATGAAACATGGGCAGGTATAGAAGAAAATTTTTATGATGATAATTTTCATGGATTAGATTGGGTTGCTACTAAAAAAAGCTATGAGAAGTACTTACCTTTTGTTAATAGCCGTTCTGACTTACGTGTTTTATTAAATGATATGTTGGGAGAACTTAATTCCTCGCATTTAGGGTTTTCCTCTACAGGTGATGAAGAGCGATCAACTTTTAATTATGTAACTAATGAAATAGGGGTAGTATTTGATAATGATGATCCCTATAAGATTGCTGATCTGGTGAGAAATAGCCCTGCTACAAGAAAAGGAGTTGACTTGCTGATTGGTGATAGACTTGTTGCGGTTAATGGCGTTAAAGTTGAAGAAAATATAGATCGTGATTATTACTTTATGAGTCCTACCTTAATATCAGAATTGCAATTAACAATTGTTAGAGGAGGTAGTGAGAAAGTTGTGAACCTACATACGCAAAGCAGTAATGATTTTAAAGATTTATTATACGATAGTTGGATTCGAAATAATAAGGAAAAAGTTGCTGACTTAAGTGGAAAACGTATTGCTTATTCACATATGAAAAATATGGGAGGAGATGAGTTAGAGCGCTTTTTAATTGACATGGCTGAGCAGGAAAACAATAGTGATGGTATTATTTTAGATTTACGATATAATACAGGGGGGAATGTACATGACGAAGTTTTACGTTTTTTATCGCAAAGGTCTTATTTACAATGGCAGTATCGCGGAGGTAAGCGGGCTCCTCAAAGTAATTTTGCTCCAGCAAATAAACCCATTGTGTTACTTATTAATGAACAGTCTTTAAGTGACGCCGAGATGACAGCAGCAGGTTTTAAAGCGCTGAAGTTGGGCAAAATTATTGGAACAGAAACTTATCGATGGATTATTTTTACATCAGCCAAAGGATTGGTTGATGGGTCTAACTATCGTGTACCCGCTTGGGGTTGCTATACTTTAGAGGGGGATAATTTAGAGTTGACAGGTGTTGCGCCGGATATTAACGTTAAAAACACAATAGCGGATAGGTTGGCGGATAAGGATCCTCAATTAGAGCGGGCTATACAAGAGATATTAAAGGATATAAGATAATATGTGATTACTTAAGCTTCATCTATTATGTACATCTTAATATGTAAATGTGTAGATGAAGCTTTTAATGACTATAGGATATTAAACTATTCTAATAAAAAAAACCTCTTCGTGCGAAGAGGTTTTATCGTTCATTAGATTGGTTAGTTAACCGTATTCGTTTTTGTGTGCTAATTTAATAATGACCTTATATTTTTCCCGTGGAACATTATGTGCTAAAATATCGCTTATGTTCTTGTTGGTCGTCGTTAAGCATAAAGGCCTTGTTTCAATTACCAAAGGTATATAGTATGTTATTTTATTGATTACGGGAAACCGTAAGTTTCTTTTTTTTAATAGAGCTAGGGGTGTTAATTACAGTTTTTGTTGTTTTGTAGTTTGGTTATTAGGGCTTTATGTTTAAAGAATTTTGTTTGTAAAAAAGATGATTGTTTTAAAGGTGTAAAATCTTCGAAATGAATTTATATGTTGTGGCTTATATGCCTATAAATGTTAGTTTTAATAGTATATTGAGCGCTTTTTGGGACTTACCAAGAATTATATAGATAAGAGTGGTTTATTAAGTAAGATTCGTTTTGTTTATAAGGTATAATATATGTTGTTTTCAGTTTTAGATATAATAGGTACGGTAGCTTTTGCTGTTTCAGGAACATTGACAGCAATTGAGAAACGGATGGATATTTTTGGCATTACTATTATTGCAATAGCTACAGCATTGGGCGGCGGAACACTTCGAGACGTTTTAATAGGTAATACACCTGTTACCTGGCTGAAAGATCTTCAGAATTTTTATTTCGTTATTGGGTCTGTTATTATTACGGTTATATTTAGAAAGTGGCTAAATGAGCTTCGTGTTTCATTAATGCTTTTTGATACAATTGGGATTGGCATTTTTACGTTGATAGGGATACAAAAAGGAATTATGATTGATTTACACCCTTTGGTATGTATATTATTGGGTACGGTGACAGCTTGTTTTGGTGGTGTTATAAGGGACATATTGTGTAACCAAGTCCCTGTAGTTTTTAGAAAGGAAGTTTATGCCACCGCTTGTATCGTTGGCGGAGCAAGTTTTTATTTATTTCAATTTTTCTCATTTTCCCAGGATGCGGTTTTTATCTGTACAATTTTAACTATTATCGGGATAAGGTTGTTGTCTGTTTATTTTCAATGGTCATTACCGCAGATAAAGGGGGAGTAATATCTTTAGCTACTTAGTTCTACTAAGTATATTTAGAATGCTAGTATAATAAAAACACCTCTTCTTCATAATGTAATTTTTTTACCTCCATGAATATTTATATAAATATTCATGGAGGTATATTTCAAAAATATATTTATTGACTTTTAGGCATAGGGGGTAGTGTGAACCCATTATGATAAGTATGTTTAATCCACTCATTAGATGCTTCATAAGCATTCATTTCTTCAAACTGTCGATTAAATCTTGGGTGGCCATCCGTAACACTAAACTCGTCAATAGACACTATTTTGATGTTGTCATTTGGTGATATGTTAGTAAACTCCATTCGGTCGCCATCCCATTTTAGGGTTCTGTTTAATGCCTGAAGTCGTACCGCAAGAACACCCATAACAACCATTTCGTTGAATGGTCCGGAAAAGCCGAAATGAGAAGTAGATTCTGTTCGATTTTCAGGATTTTCTTTACAGGCTCTAATCCAGTCTTGTTCGTGAGCGTTACTTTTCCAAATATCGCCATTTCCTCCTTTAACTCTGGGGATCCAAGGCGTAGGTTTTTTAAAGTCTTTCATTTTATGTTTTGGCAATAAAGTGGCTTCCATGCCATAGCATCCTGTCATGATCTTACCCTTTGTACCTATGAAAATTATACCTCCGTTAGTATCTCCCATCATGTCTCCATCCTCAAGTTCGGCCGGCCGCGGAGGTAAAAGACCGCCATCGTACCAAACAACCTTTACTTCTGGCATTTTTACAGAACCCTTTTTAGGCCTAGCAGGGAATGTATATTCGACCATCTGTGCATGTGGAGGTGAGTATAAATTACTTAGCGTCGAACTTCCGGAAACTTTGCTTGGATATTTTAAATCTAGCGCCCAGTAAATAGGATCCATTATGTGACATGCCATATCACCTAATGCTCCTGTCCCAAAGTCCCACCACCCTCTCCAATTCCATGGTGTAAACACTTCATGGTAAGGACGATTCTTTGCTGGACCGAGAAAAAGATTCCAGTCGAGCTCTGGTGGAATTGTCATGCCAGAAGAAGGCTTCATCAGCCCTTGTGGCCAGATGGGTCTATCTGTCCAACAATGGACCTCATACACTTCGCCAATAGTACCTGCTTGTATCCACTCTGCAATTTCGCGGCACCAATCAAATGAATTTCCTTGGTTGCCCATTTGTGTAGCTACCTTATACTCTCTTGCTAATTCAGTTAAAAGGCGTGACTCGTATACCGAGTGAGTCATCGGCTTTTGTGTGAAGCAATGTTTCCCTAATGTAATAGCATGTGCGGTTACGCCAGCATGTGTGTGATCAGGTGTTGCGACCATAATGGCATCAATGGAATTTCCCATTTTATCAAACATATCTCGCCAATCTTTAAACTTACTAGCTGAGGGGTAATCATTGAAGGTTTTATTTGCATATTTCCAGTCTACATCACACAAGGCAACAATGTTTTCAGTTTTCATATTGGCAAGATTTCTTCTCCCAACCCCTCCAATACCAACGCCAGCAATATTTAGCTTGTCACTCGGGGCAATGTGTCCTAGAGTTTTCCCCAGAACGTGACTTTGTACAATCGTAAAGCCTGTTAATACCCCTGTGTTTTTTATAAATTTACGTCTTGAAAAATTTTTCATCTTAGTGTTATTATACTTTATATGAATTAAACAGTATATGAGATTTACTTTTTTATTTGTGCTTATATATTTCTATCGTTTGCAGCCAATAGAACTGTTGTTTTTAATAAAATTAATCTAAAAATAGTGTTGTTATTATTTATTGATTATTCTTATTTTAATATTTCTGTAATAAACAGGATCTCCGTGATCTTGTAGTCCAATTCGTCCAGATTTAGCTTTTGCATAAGGAAGTCCTGCAAATTTACTTTTGTTTATTTCTTCCCGTAACTCTTCTGAGTCTAAAGTATATTGCAGTATTTTTTTTCCATTTAACCAATGTTCAATATGGCCATTATTTACAATAATCTTTGTTAAGTTCCATTGACCAACGCTTTTAGGAATAGCATTAACAGGTGCTTTAACATCGGATAAAGCGCCCACTTTCTGTTCTTCTGTTAGTTTTTGGGGATAATTTATATTGTCAATAATTTGGAATTCAGGACCTGTTTCGTACATTCTTTTGTGTTCAGGGCTTTCAACGACATTTATAAACACACCGCTATTGCCACCTTTCTCTATCTTCCATTCTAAAACGAGTTCAAAGTTTTCGAAAATAAGATCAGTGACGATGTCTCCATTTTTTCCTTTTGTAAATAGAACTTTATTCTTTACTTCCCATCCAGTGTCTTTCCCTCCAAGATACTTGTGCCAGCCTTCGGTTGAATTATTTTGGATTAAATCTATCCACTCTTCTTTATGTCGTGTGCTATGGCTTGTCAAAAGAATGCAACTGATAAGAGTTATTATAGTTTTGATATAATATTTTTTTTTCATTTTTTATTTATTGATAATCTGGGTTTTGAGTTAGTTTTGGATTCGCGTCTATTGCTGTTCGTGGTATAGGGTAAATAAGTCTGCTAGCAGGGATCGCTTTACGACCAATAGGGCCAGAAATAGGCTCTAAGAATGTACCAAATCGGATCATATCTTGACGACTAAATAGCTCCCAAGCAAATTCAAACCGTCTTTCTTTATATATGTCCTGTAGAGTGACTGAGGTTAATAGTTTGTCTTCATTAATAAAAGCTCTTTTTCGGATGTTGTTTACTAAAGCCGTAGCTTCTTGCTCGTCACGACCAGACCGTATAAGAGCTTCTGCTTTCATAAGGTAAATATCTGCTAACCTAAATATTGCATAATCGTTTTCCATGTGACCATTAACTCCCTTTTCGAACTCCCATTTATAACACCTAGCACCATCTTCCTGCTCTACTTGCCCCCAACCTTCGGCGTCAACACTATATTTAAATGTAAAATCGACATGGTGAATCAGCGGACGCCCATGAGCAGTAATTAGTAGCTCGCCATTGTTTGGGTTATACATAGGTCCTGTTAGGAATGACCATGCCTTGCGTCGGTCATCATCATCAAACTCATGTACATAGTTAGGCATTGCATTGATACCATTAAATCCTGTTGTGCTTAATCCTAGAGCCGCATTACTTAAATAATGTAAAGTATGTTGCAACATTATGTTACCCCCATCTACAGTGCTGAATACAATTGGAAAAATGATTTCTTTAGAAGTTTCATTATGGACTAAGAAGTTTTTTTTCCAATCGGGCTCTAAAATATAATCCAGTTTTAAAACTTCGTCGCATGTTTTTATTACTTCTTCCCATTTAGTTCCTCCTGTAGGATTCCATATGGAGGCATTTAAATACATTTTAGCAAGTAGAGTCAAAGCAGCACCCTTTGTCATTTTACCATAGCTGGCACTTGAAACGTCTTCTCTAAGTAAGTCTTTGACAGCTAGTAATTCACGAATTATAAACTCATATACATCTTTCCTTTGAGAAGTACTTGGCTTTTCTAAAGTAGTAAAGTCTGTTACGATAGGTACATTTCCATAGTTGTCAATTAGGAAATAATACCATAAAGCACGGACGGCACGAATTTCAGCAAGCGTTTGTTCTTTATTTTTTACACCTTCATTGTTTTCAATCATATTAATAATTTGATTACATGTCGAAACTCCAGTCATCATACTATTATATGAATCGGTTATATAGCGATTGCCTGATGTCCATGAACCAAATCGAAATTCTTTAAAAAGTCCACCCTCCCAACCGTCACCACCTTTGCGTGTTGGAGTAATTGCCATATCCGAAGAGCCTTCTACCATGCAAAAGTAGGCAGGGCTCCATATGGGTTTTAGTGTTCTGTAGATAGGGGCAATTAATGAATTTATTTCTTTTTCACTTTGTCCAAATTCTTCAACAGGGAGTTTGTCATATAGCTCCTCATCTAGGTTTGTACAACTGCCCAGGGATAGTGTAAATAGAAATATTGAAATTATTTTTTTCATAATACTCATAATTTAAAATGTGATATTGGCTCCGAAAGAAAATGTTTTGGATTTAGGATAATAGTTTCTGCTTTCCATTCCTGGAGATAACCCGCCCATATTGACCTCTGGATCTAAACCTTTGTAGTTAGTAATAATAAAAAGGTTTTGTGCATTAACATAAAGTCGTAAAGCTTTTATGTGTTTTATAGAGTGTATTTTAAAATTATAACCTAATGATGCGTTGTCTAGTCGCAAGAATGACCCTTTTTCTAAGTTATAGCTGCTGTATTTTGGATTATCTGTTAACCCGTTTGTAAGAGCCTCTTCTAATACGTTTCCACCAGGTAACCACTGGGTTGTTGCATATGCCATCCTAGAAAAATTGAGTACATCGTTGCCGTAGACACCTCTAAGAAAGAAAGAGAAATCAAAATTTTTATAACTAAAATTATTATTGAGCCCATATGTAAATTTAGGCTGGGCAGAACCTATGTAAGTCCTGTCATCATCAGTAAGACCTGGTTTTCCATCAATCATATCGTCCATGATGTATTTGCCGTTTTCATCTAAGCCGAGGTTGCGCCACCCGAAGAATGTACCCACTTCTCTCCCTTCCTCGATAATATGAGTTGTAGTATGGGCTGCACCTCTAACAGATGCACTTCCTAATTTTATTGATGAAGTGGAGAAGTTTTCATTAGAAAGTTTAGTAATCCTGTTCTTATTGTGTGCAAAATTAAAAGAGACGTTCCAAGAGAATTTTTCATTTGAAATAGGAGCGCCATTAATCAATACTTCTACTCCTTTATTTGACATTGTGCCGACGTTGGCTATCATAGATGGATAAAGATAGGGAGGAACGGGAACTTGGTATGTATATAAAAGGTCTCGAGTTTTTTTATTATAAAATTCTACAGTACCATTTATTCGTCCATTAATTAAGCTATAGTCAAGACCGATATTGAACATGGCGGTTTCTTCCCATTTTAAGTCAGGATTTGCATTTTGTCCTATACGGTAGGACTCATACCAAGTGCCATTATCATAATATCTACCACTTGGTGCGTACAATTGTATTGTCTGATAGGGATTTAAACCATCTTGATTGCCGACTGCACCGTAACCAACTCTTAATTTTAAATCATTTATAACGTTTTTGCTTATGAATTCTTCTTGCATGATATTCCATGCCATAGAAACGGAAGGAAATAGACCCCATTTGTTGTTTTTACCAAATTTAGAAGAGCCATCTCTACGTAAAGATGTACTGAGTATGTAACGATCTTTGAACGAATAGTTTGCTCTACCGAAAAAAGAGATTAGTTTATGCATGTTAGCTCCTGACCAAACATCTCCTGATCGAAGAATCTCTCCTGCTCCAAGGTTATTATAGTCAAAAAAGTTGGTTACAAATTGCCTCGATTGAGCTCCTGAATTTTGATAATGATAGTCTTCATATGAGTATCCAGTTAATAGACTTATATTATGACTATTTTCTGTGCGTAAGCTATATTCCAAAGTGGTTTCTAAAAGTTTGCGGTCGCTAGTTGAGGCTGATCGGGAAGCAAAGCCTTGGTCATCACGGCCCCTCTCTGTTTCTGAATGATTATAATTACCATTATCATTGGAAGAGCGTTCCTTCATTACGTTAATGCGTGCGACAAGGTTTTTAAGTAAGTCTATTTTTATTTGGCTATTTAAATAATAAGAACTCTCCTTACTATCTCTTTTGTTAAATCTTAAGTTTCTAACAGGGTTACCTTCATCATATCCGCGGCTGTCAAACCAAGAGCCGTCATCATTTTTGACAGGCCACACAGGTAGCATATTGTAAGCAAGAACAAAATTACGGTCATCGGTAGGACTGTAGTCTCTTTCTGTCATTGACCCTACCATAGATATCTCCACTTTGTTGTTAAGTGTTTTTTGAGAAAAGGATAAACGCCCATTTAAACTTGAGAGGTCGTTCCCTAGAGCTACACCTTGTCTATTTAAATAGTTAGCGGCTCCACGATATGAGCTGTTATCTCCGCCTCCTGAGAGGGAGAGGCTATGGTTGTGCGATATACCTGTGCGTAATATCTCATCAAACCAATCAGTATTTGCGCCTTTGTCTATGCCTTCTACATCTATATTATTGCTCTTTACATATTCTCTCCATTTATTAGCAGATAGCATTTTGGGCTTGTTGCTTACATTGTCTATTCCAATATAGCCGTCATAGTTTACTAATGGATTTGATGACACACCTTTCTTTGTCGTTATTAATATCACCCCTCCTGCTGATCTCGAACCATATATGGCTGATGCTGATGCATCTTTTAGAACACTAATTGATTCGATATCTTGGGGAGCAACAGAGTTTATACTTAAACCGGGTACACCATCTATGACAACAAAAGGAGAGCTACTTCCTGTCAACGAAGATGTACCTCGTAGTCTAATAGTTTCTCCCGAACTTACATCTCCACTGCCCGAAGTTATGGTGAGGCCTGCAACTTTTCCCCTTAGTAGGTCTGTAGCATTTCGGTTAACACCTTTATTGAAGTCTTTTTCCTGAACATTAGTTACAGAGCCAGATATTTCTCGTTTTGTTTGGGAGCCATACCCAATAACTACAACTTCTTCAAGATCTCCTATCAAGCTTTTCAATTGAACATTTAATTGGGAACTCCCATCAATAGATAATTCAGTGCTTTCGAATCCTATCATGGAAAATATCAGATAGTTATCAGTGTTTGGTATGAGTAATTTGTAATGACCATTTGTGTCTGATGTCGTAGCTATAGGGCTATCTTTCACAGTAATTGTCACACCCACTAAAGGTTGATTGTGAATGTCTGTAATACGTCCAGATATTTGTTGTTGAGGAGCTATTGTTGTGGAGTGATAAGAGTTTGCTTTAATATACTTTTTAGGTTTAATAACTATGGCGTTTTTTACAATTTCATAGGATAAAGGTTGGTTTTTCAATACGATATCAAGAGCCTCAGTTAAATTCGTGTTTTTAATTCTGAAAGATTTTTTTTCGAAATTTTTCAAAATTTGTGAGTTATAGACTAAGTCTTTTTCTGATTGCCTGCTGATTTCCAATAGGGCATTTTCAATGTGGATATTTGTACGAATAAGATTAATTTTCTGTCCGACGGCAATTGTGGTGGCTTGCAATACAGATATGAAACCGAATAGTAGTAAGGCTTTCATGAGTAGAACTATCTTTAATAAAAAGTTATAATGCCTTAATTTTAAAGGAATTTTCATAAATTTGTTTGGGTTATAAGGTTTTAATTATGTGTTATTCATATAATTAGAGCTTTTTTCTGTCAGGGTGCTGCAACACCCTGACTTTTATTACAATTAGCTCGAGTGTCTTAATATTGGCTAATGATAATCCTCCTTTCTTTTGTTTGAAATTTTATTGATTGTGTTTTTTCAATAATGGATAAAATCTCTTCTAAATCATCTCTTCTAGACATTCTTATTGTAAAGTTTTTATTTTGCCAGTCTTCTCCTAAATACTCCACTTTAACATTATACCAACGTGATAAATGTTCCATGATTTCTTTAATGTTTTTATCTTTAAAAATAAATTGATTGTTTTTCCATGCCATTTCAGACTCTTGGTCAAAAGGAGTAATATTTAGCGTATTGTTAATAATTGTAGCTTTATTACCAGGCGTTAATTTTGTTGTCTTTTTTTCTGACTTTAATTGAACTGCTCCCTCAAGAAGGGCTATAGAGGTGGATGTTTGATTGTTAAACTTTGTATAGTTTGATAAATTAAAAGATGTTCCTAGAACTTGAATTTCTACACCTTCTGTATGAACAATAAAAGGTGCGGATTTGTCGTGAAAAACATCAAAGAAAACCTCACCAAAAGCGTGAACAGTTCGTTCTTTTTGGGAAAAGTGCTCAGGGAAGGTTAGTGAGCTTCCTGCATTCATCCAGACTTTTGTACCATCTGCTAAAACAATATGATATTTACCACCAAAAGGAGTTCGTAATGTGTTCCATTTAATTGGAGCATTTTCTTTTATTTTTGTGCTAGATTGATAGTTATAGTTAATAGTTCCTTCTTCAGATTTTTCTATTGAAAAGGAAGCTTCTTGGTGTAATTTACCTACTTTTAAGTCTTCTAAGTTAATTATTCGACCATCTGCTAATTCTAAAGAAGCTTTGTCGGTCCCTGGCTTAAGAGAACTAGTTTGAAAATCTGTCTTTAGAGTCATTTTATTATTAGAGTTTATATAAATCAATATGCTTGCTGTTATTATAAATACCAGTGATGCGGCAATCGCATAATATTTATAGTATATATTTTTGTATGTAGGTTTTTCATATATTATTTTTTGCTCGACCTGGGTGAGGATTTTTTGTTGTATTTTTTCTTTATTACCAAGGGACTGTTCCTCCCATTCAGTACTATTAAAGTGTTTTGAAAAATGCTGATTTATAGATTCTTCTTCTTCTTTGTTAGCTGCTCCGATTAATATTTTTTTGATAATATTATATAGTTTGTTTTTTTCCAATCTGATTAGTTATTGAGGTTTTATCTAGGAGAGTTAGAAAAATACGGTATCCCCTAAACGAAAAGTGAAATAATGAATAAAGAGATAGATAATGTGTTTCTTTTTATTGCTTTTTTTATTTTTTTTAAAGCTATAGTTATTTGATTCTCAACTGTTTTTGTAGATATTTTAAGAATGGATGCAATTTCTTTATGACTCAGTTGTTCTTCTCTACTTAGTCGATATATTCTTTGACATTGTTCTGGTAAGCTTTCAACGGTTTTTTCAATATGAATAATTAGCTCGTTATACTCAAGATTTTTTTGTGGGTTGTAATATTCAACGAAACTAATATCTTGTAACTTATACTCTTCTTTTTGACGCAAATCTTTTCTTACTTCGCGATAAATGGCATAGCGTGTACTAGCGAATAAATATGCCTTTAAAGAGTGTCTTAATTTTAAATTTGATCTATTGTTCCATATCTGTATAAAAATTTCCTGGACAATATCTTCGCAAGAAAGAGAGTTTTCTAGAGTGTGGGCTGCCATCTTATACATGCCTTCCCAGTATTTTAGCATAATTGACTGTAAAGCTGATTCGTCTCCTTTTTTAAGAAGATTTACAAGTTGCTCGTCTGACATATTTAGCATGGACATAATTTATAATTAGGAGGTTAGAGCTGCATAGCTTCTCTGTAAAACTAATTATACTATACTGTAAAACCAAATTGATGATTTTGTTCTTTAAAGGGGTTATGAAGACTTGTGCTTCTCCTGATAATTTATTTAATTATTATATTTGTGTTCAGGATTATATTAAAGTCTAAGCCTTTGTTAGTGCATATATAAAATCTGTTATTGATAAAAAAACAATGTTTTAACTAGACAGCACCTTCATGAAGAAAGTTTTGTTTCTATTGTTTACTTTCATCGTTTGTGGACGTCTCGATACGACCGCTCAAACGGCAGAATATCCCAATTGGATTTTTGGGGCATCGGCCGGTTGGCAATACCAAAAGGGTAATTTTATGAAGGTATCAGGTTGGGGGCTATTCGCACCTAATAATGAGCATTATATAAAAGTTGAAGCAGGCACTAACTTATCATGGATGCAAAAGAAAACAACAGTTATTCCTGAGTTGGGTATTACCTACTACCTTGGAGATAAATTGATATTCCCTTATCTTAAGGCAGAGGTAACTCCATATACGCTGACTCCAAAAATTGGCATTAGTGTATTGTCGTTATTTGATATAGGCGTCGGGTATGGTTTTGATGTAAAATCAAAATCATCAATAGGAGTTTTAAATGGGATAACGACTTCTTTAAACATTAATATTCCATTCAATTATCATCTTAAAGAGACTTTTGAAAAGTGGTAAACAGTTTACGTATAGTATAATTTTATTTTTTACTTTTCTTATTTTTGATAACACGGAAAGACTTATCTGTTAATTATTTTCGCTAAATTAGCTCGCTGTAACTTTTACTTGATCCTCTTGTTTTAAAATAGCGGTTGATTTGGGTATTTGTTTTGCAACTCTCTGGTAGTAAGGTTTGTGCGTGTTGTTTGGGAAGAGGTGAAGAGCATTGTGAAGCGTGTTTTTTTATAAACAACTGATACAGAAAAGCTTCAATAGAGTCATCTTTGGTAAAAAAACAGAAATAAATTTTTAATCGTCATAAAAAAAAGATACTTTTGCATCCCCAAACAGCTGTTGTGTTAAGGGTTGAAAAATAAATAATTACAGTAAAACAGATATGACTAAAGCAGAAATTATTGCAGAGATCTCTAACAAAACAGGGTTAGAGAAGGTAGATGTTCAAGAGACAGTTGAGGCATTTTTCAAAGTTGTTAAAAATGCAATGATTAGCGGAGAAAACGTGTATGTTAGAGGGTTCGGTAGCTTCGTTGTGAAAAGAAGAGCTGAAAAAACGGCACGTAACATTTCAAAAAACACGGCTATTATTATTCCAGCACATTATGTGCCTAGTTTTAAGCCAGCTAAGATTTTTGTTGAAAAAGTTAAGCAAGGAAATCAATAAATAGAGACTGATGTTAAATACCAAGCAATTAATAGCAATAGGACTTGTAGTTCTTCTTATGGGAGGATTATTAGTTCGGCCTATAAAAGGTTTGGTAACTGAAGATAAAGGAAGCGCGAGTTCAGAAACTACGGAAGCTTCTTCGGCCTTTACATTTAAAAGCGTATCTGAAATTACCAAGCAAAGCATTAGTCCAAGTTTGGCTCAAGAAATCAGTGCGTTAGAGGAACGTTTAAGCCAAGCTGAAGGAGAACAAAAGCTCCCTTTATTGGAAAAATTAGCACAAAAGTGGGACGATTTAGCTAAATATGCACCACAGGGCTTTATTTATGAGGAGATGGCTAAAATTGCTCCGAAATTTGAATATTGGTTGAAGTCTGGCGACGCTTACCGTTCTGCTTATACTAACTTGCAAGATACTGCGATGGCAACAGCATTAAACCGCTATGCGATACAATCTTACGAGAAAGCTAATGAGTTGGATGGCGGTAGCTTGGAGGCTAAAACAGGGCTGGGAGCTGCTATGGTTACTGGAACAGGAAACCCTATGGCTGGAATAGCCTTACTACGTGAGGTTGTTGAAAAGGACCCTAACAATATTCAAGCAAACAGAACTTTGGGATTGTTTTCATTGCAATCTCGTCAATTTGACAAGGCAATTGAGCGTTTTAAAACGGTTGTCGAGTTAAGCCCAGATGCTGAATCTTATTTTTATTTAGCTACGGGTTATGAAAATATCGGGCTTAAAAGTGAAGCGATTGCTGCTTTTCAGAAAAGTAAGCAAATGGCTGCTGACCCAACCCTATCACAGTTTATCGATAGACGTATCGAGGAGCTGAGCAAGTAATTAACATTTTATTAAAACATTAAAAACATTAAGCTATGCCAAGCGGAAAAAAAAGAAAAAGACACAAAATGGCTACTCACAAACGTAAAAAACGTTTAAGAAAAAATAGACACAAGAAGAAATAAGCTTGTTCGTCTTTTAGACATTTGTCGACAAAGACATTATACAATCTATGGTTTGACCTTGGGTTAGATTATAGATTGTATTTTTCATTAACGGGTTTTATGTTTTATCAGGTAGGTACAGAAGCTGTACTAGAGCCTTAAAGAAGTAGCTGTTGGTAAAGGAACTAATAATTGATTCAACTCCGGATAAAGGAGTGACTATTGCTTTACTACAGGATAAACAGCTTGTCGAGCTGAACAGAGAACAGGCAGATAATAATTTTGCCGTTGGAGACATTTATTTAGGGCGTATAAAAAAAATTATGCCCGGACTAAATGCTGCTTTCGTAGATGTAGGCTACGAAAAAGATGCGTTCTTACATTATTTGGATTTAGGACCTCAGGTTCAATCGTTGCTCAAGCTGACTCGTATAGTAAAGAACGGCAGTTATCAAGAGAAACTGCTCAATAGTTTGAAGCTTGAAAAGGATATTGATAAAGCGGGAAAAATTTCGGACGTTTTAAGTCGGAATGTGCTTTTGCCTGTGCAAATAGCTAAAGAACCGATATCAACCAAGGGACCAAGGTTAAGCTCAGATTTATCTATTGCAGGTAGGTTTGTTGTTTTGGTGCCATTTTCAAGTACAGTTTCCATATCAAAAAGAATTAAGGGAGGAGCTGAACGAACACGTTTAAAGAAAATAGTTGAGAGCATAAAGCCATCAAACTTTGGCGTAATAATTCGTACTGTTTCTGAAGGTAAAGGAGTTGAAGAACTTCAAAAAGACCTTATAGACTTAATATCTAAATGGGAACTTTTCACTAAACGCCTTAAAGCTGCTGAACCGTCAAATAAAGTATTGGGGGAAATGGATCGTGCGTCAACGATCTTACGCGATATTTTGACTGATGAGTTCACGCATATACATGTGAATGATGCCGCTTTATTTGACGAAGTCAAGTCATATGTGCAGGAAATTTCACCTGATTTAGAAAAAATAGTAAAGCTATATAAGCATAAAGAGCCTATTTTTGAACATTTTGGGGTTGAAAGACAGATTAAGGCTTCCTTTGGTAAAACGGTAAATCTGCAAGGAGGAGCTTACTTAGTTGTAGAGCATACTGAAGCACTGCATGTAGTAGATGTTAATAGCGGAAATCGTATAGCCAGTAAGGAAAATCAAGAAGAAAATGCGCTTTTAGTAAACAAAGAAGCTGCGAAAGAGATAGCCCGACAGTTGCGCTTAAGAGATATGGGGGGGATAGTAGTTATCGATTTTATCGATATGCATAAACCTCAAAATAGAAAGGAACTGTTTGGTTATTTGAAAGAGTGTATGGCTGATGATAGAGCCAAGCACACCATTTTGCCTCCAAGTAAATTTGGGCTAGTGCAAATAACGAGACAACGCGTTAGACCTGAAATGAGCGTTGTAACAAATGAAAAATGCCCTTCCTGTGAAGGAACCGGCGAAATAAGGTCAAGTATAGTATTACTTGATGATATTGAAAGTAATTTAAGTTTTATTCTACAGGAACAAAATGAAAAAGGAATTACGTTATGCGTACATCCCTATATAGGCGCCTACATTAAGTCTGGTTTGTTCTCTAGAAGGATAAAATGGTTTTTTAAATACGGTCAATGGATAAAAGTAAAAACTGTATCTTCTTATTACCTAACTCAGTTTAGGTTTTTTAATAGTAAAGAAGAAGAAATAAAGTTGTAAGAAATGAAAACAGGGATGAATTATTCATCCCTGTTTTGATATATGAATTATTTCCTGAGTTTGCTCTTTTAGTGTTTCAGACCGTAACCAATTAATTTTGACCCCATCTTTTTCCATTTTACGGAAAAAAGTCATTTGTCTTTTTGCATAGCGATGGATTTCTGTTTCTAATTTAGTTAGGAAGCTTTGTTTGTCTAGCTCTCCGAGAAGAAAAAGCGAAGCATATTTATACTCTAGCCCGTAGTATTGCAGATCTTGATGGCTTGTACCATTATCAATAAGTGTAATTACTTCGTCGATAAGTCCCTCTTCTACCCTCTTTTTTAATCTATCACTAATCCTATTCCTTCGATCTTCTACTAGTGGATTTATGCCGAAAACGAGAGAGGGGTATGTCTTTGTTTTAGCTAAGGTTCGGCTTGTAGTACTTAAATATTCTAGTATTTCAATGGCTCTAATCGTGCGTTTATGTGTGCTAAAGTCAATGTTAAAGTCTGGCGGTATTTTATAGGTGTGGGCTTGTTTTATTAGTTCCGGAAGACTAAAATCTTTTAAATAGTCTCGTATTGTATCGTTTTTAGGAATGTTAATGTAGGGTTGATTTACAAGAAGAGAGTGTAGGTACAGCCCCGTCCCTCCTACTGCTATCGCTTCACTATTGTTATTTCTGATGCTGGTATATGCTTTTTCAAAATCTTGTTGAAAAAGCGATAGATTGTATTTTTCACCGGGTTCAAGTATATCAATTAAGTGATATGGAATAGTATCATATTCAACAAGATCTTTACCTGTCCCTATATTCATTCCTCGATATATTTGTCTAGAATCTACACTGATAACTTCTCCTTTAATTTTTTTTGCTAGATCGACCGCTAATTTAGTTTTACCAGAGGCTGTTGGACCTAGAATTATCCATAAAAAACCAGGTGAAAGACTTTCTTTCACCTGGTTTAATTCTTTTGTATACTTATCTGTTATTACAGGGTGAATTTTGTCCATTTTTCGTTGCTCGCATTGCTTTCTACCACATTTTGAACAAAAGCCATTCCGCGAACACCATCATCTACTGATGGGAAGTCTAACTCTTCAGGTGTAGGTGTTCTACCTTCTCTTTTTGCACTTACGGTAGTAGCAAAGTTGCGGTAGATATTGGCAAAAGACTCTAGAAGTCCTTCTGGGTGACCGGCTGGTATACGGGTATTGTGGGTCGCCATAGAGCTTAATGTATAAGGAGCAGTATAGGCATTCCCTGTTCTATAAAGCTGGCGAGGCTGATCTAACATTT
This sequence comes from Sphingobacterium sp. UT-1RO-CII-1, assembly GCF_026711005.1. GTDB lineage: Bacteria > Bacteroidota > Bacteroidia > Sphingobacteriales > Sphingobacteriaceae > Sphingobacterium. The sequence continues at coordinate 951,598 of NZ_JAPPVJ010000001.1, forward strand.
TAACAATAAGGTTGTTCGGGTCCTCATTCGCCCACTCTAAGCCTCCTTTTTCGCCATACACACGTATTCTGACTGCATTTTCTTCACCGGCTGATATTTGGGAGGCCATTAAAACTCCTTTTGCTCCTTCTTCAAAGCGTAGAAGAACCGAACCATCATCATCTAATAAGCGTCCTTCTACAAAAGTTGTCAAATCTGCACATACTTCTGTTATCTTTAGACCTGTAACATATTCTGCTAAGTGGGCTGCATGAGTACCTATATCTCCCATTACTAAAGAAAGCCCTGATTTTTTAGGGTCAGCGCGCCAAGCAGCTCCTGCGTTACCTTCGCGTTCAGAAAGACGGCTTAACCAACCTTGTGGGTATTCTACTACAATTTTTCTGATTTTGCCAAAATGTCCTTCTTTAACCATAGCTTTGGCTTGTTTAACCATTGGGTAGCCTGAGTATGTATGTGTTAAGCACAAAGTACGTCCTGTTTTTTCTACAATGTTTTTTAGTTCTTTTGCCTCATCTAAAGTAACAGTCATAGGTTTTTCTATAACGACATCGAAACCATTTTCCATTGCCATTTTTGCAGGGGCAAAATGTAAAAAGTTAGGTGTTACTATTGTTAAGAAGTCCATGCGTTCCCCTTCAGGAAGAAGAGCCTCTTTAGCGATCATTTCTTCGTAATTAGCATAAACTCTATCTTGGCTGACAAAAAGTTCCTCTGCCGATTCTTTCGAAATCTGCGGGTCTACACTAAATGCACCACATACTAATTCTATCTTCCCATCCATGAAAGCAGCTATACGGTGAACGGCGCCAATAAAAGCATCTTTACCACCGCCAACCATACCCATGCGTAATTTACGTTTCATAAGTTTTACAGTTTAAGTTCTTTTAAACGATAAATATACGCAACTGTACCTGTTTTTCATAATGTGATAACTAACTTTTTACTACCAGAGTTTTTTGTTATATATCCATGTGGATATTCTGATTGGAGTTTCGCGAGGTGTTCGGTACTTAATATATGTATTCTTGTCGTATTGCTAACCCAGAAAGATTGTGGTTCAATTTCTCCTCTTTCGATAAAACCCAGAGTCTGAAGGTTTGAATCTTGTGACCAATCCCTATCAACATAGGTCATAATATCTCCTGGTTTAAAGTCTCTTTGGAATGATTTTATAAGCTTGGATAGTCCGCCAACAACACGATATCCTGCTTTATGACAAAAACGTAAAAGCTCGTAAGAGCGGTAGTCGACAGGCATTTCATTCATACGCCTGCCTCCACTAAATATAGCGATAGACATAAGCTCTCCGTTGAGGTATAAACCATACCTGTACTTTCCAGGTAAGGCTACCTGTAGATGATGTTCTTTTTGAAAATCTAGGGAAGCTTTTTTGTCTATTCGTGCTACTATTGTTTCACGTGCGTAAATGACTTCCCCCTTTCCAAGCAGTGAATATAGTCGTTTTATGATTTTTGTAGAGCTGCTTAATAGTTGGTCTATGTCAATATGAATTGTTTTGGAATTTGGTAAAGAAAAACGTGTTGCTTGTGCTTCTAGATAAATCAGTACGATAAGGTTTATAGTATGAAAATTAATTTTTATATGCGATTTATTGTCCTCTCGAGCAAAGGGTAAATCTAGCTTACTGACTAATTCATCAATAAAAATATCAATAGATCTTATTGTTTGCATTTTAGCAAAGTTAATATATTCATAATATGGTGTGAGTTTTTATTAATAACTTTGCAAACAAATTTTTCAAGAATGAAATTACCTATAATTGCATACGGAGACCCAATTCTGCGTAAGAAAGCAGAAGAAATAGATGAAGATTATCCCGATTTAAAAGAGATAATAGCTAATATGTTTGAGACTATGTATGCTGCGCATGGTGTAGGGCTTGCTGCTCCGCAAATTGGACTATCTATAAGGTTGTTTGTTGTGGATGCAAGTCCTTTTGCTGAGGATGACGAGGGAGAGGTAGACTCTACTCTGAAAGATTTTAAAAAGGTCTTTATTAACCCCATAATTGTTGAAGAAACGGGTGAAAAGTGGGCTTTTGGAGAGGGATGTCTTAGTATACCAGATATAAATGAGGATGTTATGCGTCCTGAACGTGTCCTTATTAATTATTTAGATGAAGATTTTGAGGAGCATGAAGTAGAACTGACTGGATTAGCTGCGCGTGTTGTTCAGCATGAGTATGATCATATTGAGGGGAAGTTGTTTATTGATAGAATTGGTGCTTTGAAAAAAACAATGCTAAAGAACAGATTAGATAACATTTCGAAAGGAATGATTAGAGTTGGTTATAAAATGAAATTTCCTAATCCTAAGAAAAAAAGGTAGAAAAACTTAACGTATAGCTATCTTCCTATAACAGGTAGAGATAGCTTATACTTTACTGCTAAAAGCCGGATAATAAATATTAATAAGGCAGAAACAAAGGCGTTTATTGGTGCTGCAACGCCTAGATAACCGAGTATAACATATAATATTGCGCCAGAAAGACATGCTGTCGCGTATATTTCTTTTCTAAAAATTAGCGGAGTTTCATTCATTAAGGTGTCCCTGATGACCCCTCCCATTACTGCTGAGAACATACCTAAAATAATAGCGGCAATAGCTGTGCTTTCATGTGCTAAAGACTTTTGCACACCTACTATGCAGAAAAAACCAATACCTATAGCGTCGAAAAAGAATAAGGTTCTAGAAAGTCTATCGAGTTGTTTATTTGCGATTATGGATATAGTGACTCCGATTAATATTGCAATAAGATAATTTCCATCACCAACCCAGATGGGCCTCAGATTTAAAAATATATCCCGTAGGGACCCCCCTCCTATAGCTGTAACAAAACCTGTAAAAGTTGCCCCAAAAATGTCAATATGCTTACGATTAGCTGCCATTGCCCCGGAAATGGCAAAAACCATGGTGCCTAGTAAGTCAATGGTGTAAATCATATTCATATCAGGGATTTTTTGAGCAATTATACATAAAAAAAACAAATGTCCAGTTGTTCCATATATGATGTTTACTGATAAAACGTTGCTTTTAGTGATCTGTTTTTCACTTTCAGTGTTCCCTTTTTCGCTTTCAGTGTTCCCTTTTTCGCTTTTAGTGATCCCTATTTGTGTTTTAGTGATTGGTTTTTGTTAAGTAGCGATCGGTGTTTTGGTTTTAGTGATCACTATTTAGCTCGAAGTGAACCCTTTGCTGCTCCATGTGATTGGTAGTTTCGAACTAGTGATTGCTTTATGTTAAGAAGTGATCACCTTTTCTTACAAAGTGATCACCTTTTCTTACAAAGTGATCCCTTTTTGCTACAAAGTGATCACTTGTTGGCTCATTGTGTTCACTTGTTGTGTAAAGGTGATCACTATGCGTGCTGAAGTGGTCGCAATTTAGTGCAAAGTGAACACATTTTCCTGTAAAGTGATCCCTTCTTGCTACAAAGCGATCCCTTGTTGGCTCATTGTGATCACTTATTGTGTAAATGTGATTGCTTTTTGTTAACAGGTGATCACTCGATCGTACAAAGAAGTCGCTGAACGTGACAAAGTGATCCCTTTTTGTGGCGCTTTGTTCGTTATTACTGTCCGGTTGTTATTATTTAATTAAATTATTGTTCACAGGACCAGCGTTTTGCGGGCATTGTTTTTATTAAATCAATATTTGTTTTGGAAGTGATGTATTAATTTCTCTATCTTTGCACCACTCCGCAAGGGAGGGACGGTTTGAAAAGATGATAAAAAGCAGGAAGGGAGCATCGTTTAACGGTGTTCAGGATGCGATTAAGACTTGGTCTTAGCGTTTACTTTTAACCTTTCGGAAAGCTTTAAAAATAAATTTCACATTTATTTTGCAGATATCAAAAAGGTTCTTACCTTTGCAGTCCCTTCGGAAACGTAGGGTGCTGATCCCGCAAGGGGATCAGGAAAATAAAATAGCTAAGTACAGATCTTCGGATCTCGAAAATATAGCCAAAGTGCGACACGGCGGCGATTAAAGTTCTTTAAGGAAATGATCATGTAGCGTAACGAGTAGTTGTAATTAACGAAAGTTATATATAAAAACAACCTAGTCAATAGATCAGAAATAACAGACGATTCTAATTATTTTATAAATAGTTAGGTGTCAACAATTCATTTTTACAATGGAGAGTTTGATCCTGGCTCAGGATGAACGCTAGCGGCAG
>NZ_JAPPVJ010000010.1 GCF_026711005.1 Sphingobacterium sp. UT-1RO-CII-1
CTGTCAATTCAATTTCTACTTCTTTTCCGTTGATGTTAATTTTTACTTTGTTCATGATATTTTAATTAGATATTGTTCTGTAAAATGAAAGACCTAACTTTCGGGCTAGGTCTGGGTTGTGTTCTATATACTGGTGATGTGGCCAACAAAGTGATTTAAAGAATCTTTTGTCTGTTAGTAGGTTTCCTATTCGGCCTTTAGCGTGATGAAGCGTAACTTCTCTACTTTTGCATCCTGGATACATACAGACAGGATTTTCAAGCAAGAACTTGTCTCTTAGCTTTCGGTACCGCTTAAGATGGTCCAGAGACTTCTTAGAAAATTTTGCTATTTGCTTTTTAGGTCGGGGTAGGGGAGTTTTCTTTCTTTGCTTTTGGTAACAGTAACCGCACATCTTTTTTGAATAGATTAGCCGAGCGTTACCGCATTCGATACACTCGGCTGTTTTGCGTTTAATCATAGTGATCAATAATTTCTCTAGACCTAGCTATGTACTCATTGCGTTTTTTTTCTCCGAATTCCTCTGAAATAAAAAATAGAATGTTTTTCAGCATAAGTCTATTATCTTCATTAGATCTTTCAGCATTTATTTTCTTTTCTACTGACTTCAATGTTGACAGTTGTTGAGCTATTGCTCGTAAAGAAGACCTAAGTGATGATGTTTTTAATTTTAAAGACAAATAAGCCTCGTTACTTACCCAATCTCCGCCTTGTTTCTTTAGCTTTAGAGATAGAATCCTATTGTCTAAAATTGATTTTTCTTCAATAATCTTTTGTTGTTCACTCAATAATAAAGCCCTTCTACTTCCTATTTCGCTATCTAATTCAGGAGATGTTTTGTAAGCCTGTTTCCAAAGAGAAAAGTTAATATCAAGTATTGTGGTTAACTTCTCTTTGCTTAAAAAACGCTCTTCAAGTATAGCATCTGCAATAGCCTCTGCATTCATACTGTTTCAATTAAAAATTTAAAATACTCTTGACCTTTCTTGGTCAACTTCTTAGTTACGTGAGCTTCGACGATATCCTTATCATCAAATCCGTATTTCTTTTGCATAACGTCTTGAGTAGGCTTTATAGGGTTATCCCAATCAGCTAATTTTGACGATAAACCAAATTCAAATGTGATGCGGTAAGGTGGGGTAGGAAGAGATATTTTAGGCAATAAAAAAAGCAAGTCTCTTTCATACTTGCTATACTTCGGTGTCTTAAATCGTTTTCCCTGCCAAGCCTCGTTAACAGATAGAGGCTTTATGCCTACCCTAATCAAAAGCTTCCTTTCTCAACTCCTCAAACTTCTCTTTTGTGATTACTTTGAAGTTGTGTAAAGCATCTTCCCGATTAAGGTTATCCGCACTTTCTTGAAGTTCAATTCGGTGAGCGTAGAAACCTTTTACCGAATCGCTCTTAAGTTCTGTCACTACGTAGTCGCCCATCGTTGCTTTTGGTTCAGGTTTGATGCGGTATTCGTTGGGTTCTTCCCAAGATGGAAATGGAGCATATTGCCAATCGCCATGACGGTCTTTGAACTCAATCACCGCCCCTTCTGCATGAGCTTTCTTTAAATCAGCGAATTTGTCTACACCATGTAGTTTAATTCCAGAATTGAAAACTGAACCTAGGAATGATCCTTTGAGTATAATATCACCATGTGAATATTTTTCACTCTCCTTATCAACTACCATTTCAATGAGTTGATTTAGAGACACCTCATAATACCCATCTTTGTTTATTTGTCGCAATCCAAAAGAACCTGCGTTTATAGACAGGTAGTTGTTTTCGTTTTCCCAATCGTGCCTTATGTCACATTCAATATCTTGTCCGTAGTGTTGAAGCCATTTTATAGCTTCTTTAAGATGCTTTTTACTGTATATTACTACATATACGTTTTCTAGTGTTTTATTCATATTCTTGATTATAAAAGTTTTCTCTATTTATTATTTTTCTTTCCAAAAATGTTTCAATCGAATATCTTTTCTTTCCAAAAACTAAAAATCTAATAGAGGAAAGTTGAGCCCCATATTTTATATACAAATTATCGAACTGTCTTAAGCATCTTTGATGAAACATTTGAGCTTCTGACAAAGGAGGTTTTTCTTTTTCGTCGATTTGAAAAGGTTTCTTTTGACCAACAGCTTTTCGCATAGCCTCAACAACATTAGGGTGATACCCGGAACCTATAGGGTTATTCTTTAAATCATCCTTGTGTTGCCTCATTCTTATCTGTTCGAACTCATTCATTCTATCTTGACTATATTCCTCCATCTTAGACAGTATTAACTGGCCGTCTACGCTATCATAGAACTTGCCGTAATGTCCTAGCTTCATTTTGTCAAAAAAGAGCTTTAAATCTGCTAAATTCAAGTGGGGGAAATATTGGAGAACATAAACCGCTGTTTGTTCGATTTGTGGCGGGTTCATAATCTTACCAACGTTAAGGAACTCCACCATATCAGTTATGAACTCAACAAGGACGCTGTTTGCGATAACTGGATCTTGCTTGTTTATTTTTGCTATCGATGGTTGTCCGCTAGTTATCGCCTGAGATATGCTTCTGCAACCGCTCGGCAAGAGCTTGCTGATTAGCGAGGCGGAACTCCCTGACATCGTCAACCCTTTGTTGCCTTGATTGGGCGGCTGTATTTCTTGTTTCTTGTTTTCCATAGTTTTCTATGTTTTTAATCCAACTAAATTTGAACCCTTGCCATGACTGCTCTGCTGAAACCCTAACGGCGTCTGCAACTGGGTAATCATTTTGCCTACATTCTTTAATCAAGCTGTCAATAACCGTTTGGGTGAAAGATGCACGTTTAGCAGTTCGAACTTTTATCCAATCGTCAGCATGTTGTTCGAGCACCCCTTCATCTAGTAGAGCTTTCTTAAATTCAGGCTTACCAAAAACTTTTTCTTTTTTAGCGGAACTTTTTTCTTTTTCAGAATTTAAATCATCTAAAGTTGATTCCTCAGAACCATAGTTTTTATCAATTTTTTTTTGCGCTTCAGCGCCCCTAAAAACTTCTTTCATTCTTTCATTCTTATCATTCTTTATATTCTTTACATTCTTGTTAGTGGTTACTTGTTGGTTATCCGTTGGTTGTTTGTTGGTTATCCGTTGGTTACTCGTTGGTTGTTTTGTTGGTTGCTCGTCTTCTCCACTTTGATAAAAATCGTAGTTAACGATAGTTATAACCGTACCTTTGTTGGTTGTTTTGATGGTTATTTCGTTGGTTGATTTTAGCTTAGTTAGTGAAGTGCGAATTTGCTGTACTGTCATTGAAATTTCAGCAGCTAAAACTTCCCTTCCTGTAACTAATTGACCTCTTTTTATGATTGACCCTTGATACCTTTTTTCTTTATGATTAGCCTTTAGTAGTAGGTGTAAAAACAGACACTTTGTATTGGTGTCTCTGTACCATTCCCAATCTAAGAGGCTGCGATGCATCTTTACCCAACCTTGGCTATCTAACATTTGTTACTCCTTTCTATTATTGGTTAATGATGGTGCTGCGTATGCAATTATTTTGGCTCTTCTGGAGGTAATTACACTTAATATTACCTGATGTCCAAGACTAGATACTTCTTCAAAGTATTTTCTAGCCTATATTTCTGTAGATAGTCGAGCAACATCAAGGTTGAATGTTGGCGCTGTAATTCGGTAAGGATGCGTTTTGTCTAACTCATCCTCTTCTAAGTATTTTAATTTTTTACTCATTTTGTATGTTATTTATTCATTTTCAAGTATTTGTTTTTCTTTGGTTAGATTTTCAATTTGGCTATCTATAACGGATAATCTGTTTTCCTTATTTATTTTGGGATTGATTTCTGAATTGTACAAGTCGTTTATTTTCTGAATTATTTCGTAGACATATTTGTCATTAAACTCAGGAGTGACAGATATCAAGCTCTTTGTTATTTCTTCATGTGTGAAAACAGATATTTCGATATGATATTCGGTAAATAGATAGCAATTAATAGATGCACTATTATTACCAATAGTTATTTTGATTTCTGGTCCGATATTGTATATATTTTTCCCTTTTATAAAATCTCTGGATTTAAAATATATGGTGTACAATAATTCATGTAGTTCTTTTAGTTTTTGCATTTCGGTTTGCTCGTTAGGGTCTGGAATTACTATACCGATATGAGCGCCAATGCACCATACATTTTCTAAAAATTCCAAATACCTTTTGTTATCGAATTTGGCTGTAGACTCTGTGTTTGTCAGCCATTTTATTAATTGATGTGTTTGGATATTGTTCAAACGAAAAGAGCAAGCTTTAAGATGGTTAAGCCTGCTCTTTATCATTGGTAAGCATACACCTCTGTAGTACTTATGAAGCTCCCACGATGCCATTTAATAATCTTATTAAAGTGTTGAAGTAGACCTTCTTCATTGTAGGATCTGTTTCATTGTATAGCTTTTCAGCGTAGTATAACAGCATCTTGTTAGATGTTATACTGTGGCTTATCAATTGGGTATATTCCGTTGTGACTTCTGTATTCATAAGATTTTAACCAACTGTTAGTGCTTAAGCAGTCTTCGAAGTCCTCGCAAAGTCTGCGTAATTCTGATTTACCATAGTCTATAAGGGATGGCATAAGAAAATGGACTGATACATTTCCTTTTTTGTCTACGGCTATGATGAAATAGTCTTTATCCTCTTCAAGAGCTTTTAGATACATACCTCCTTGAAGCCATAAGCAACGACTCAATATTTCTCTTTGTACCTTTTTAGGGTCTGCATCTGGCATCATTTTAAGGTCAAAAACATAATTTTCACTATCACCATCAAGAAATGAGAGAAACTTGAATCCGTATGCTTCCCAGTCAATTCGTTTTTCTTTGGTGTGTGCTCCGTCAATTAGTTTTTTAGCTTCTTCATTGGAAAGTACAGATATTGCCATTTCTACAGCAGTTTGGTACATGTTGTTTGTTAGAACCGTCTTTCCCTTACTTTCTTCCAAGAATTGGCTGTATATGGCTTTACCTTCTTTTGTCCTGCGGTCACACTCTGGTGCTGAAGCAAACGAGTCATTGAACTTGTGAGGCTCTAACACTAAGCAATGTAGTGCTTGGCCTAATATCATACTATCGGTATCTTCATCGACTTTCATTTTGTAGTCAAGAAAATGCTTTGGTGATTTTCTGAAATTAGATAATGACGAGTATGATAAGTATAAGCTGCCATCCGCATACTTATCTTGCAGGGTGTTTATATAGGACTCTTTAGCTCCTATGTAGTCTGGGTTTAATTCAAATACATTCATTATTTTGCGGGTTTATAGTTTTTTTCTGCCTCTCTCAAGACTTGCAGTTGAGTAGGGGGTATAAAAATATTGTGAGACTGAGTTGTTTTAATAACGTCCTTTTCTCCTTTGTTTATCCTAGCTAATGCAGAATTGAATTGCTTTTCTGTTATTGTTTGAGGTTTATGAACAGGCGGAGGTGGGACCTTATCATCTTCATCTGTAGGGATAGCCTTGCTATCGGGGTTATCGATATCATCTTCATCTGTAGGGATGTGAAAATATTTAAGAAGAAAATAGCGTTCTGCATAGGTCAATGCGCTTCCTACTCCTTTATCAAAATCGTTCATGCCGTTGGCTCCGAAAAGATTAACATCTTTTTCTCCCGTTTCAACATCTATCCAGGTGAATCGCATATCTACCTTAGATAGTATTTCAGATTTTTCACCAAACTTTGTTTTGTAGTCATGCCGTTGGTTTGCGATATCTAATACTTCCTGTTTTAACAGCAACCCTAGATCGTCCATTTTTGCACGTATGTGACTTAATATTTTTGATCCTGATACGTAGTCGTAATTGTGACCTCTTTTATCCTTGCCAAATCCCCTAACAGATTTCTGTATTTCTAATAGTTTTTTATAGATACTCATATCTTTAAGAGTTATTTAGCATGATTAGTATTAGTATTTTGAGCAAAAAAGAAAAGGCTACAGCTAGAATAAACATCTGCCCTAAAAACCTTGCTCCATCCTGCGCTTCGGGTGAAAGATATATCCACCAGGCATTCACACGTCTTACGTGTTTTCTAATAAATCTTTTCATATCTTAAATTCGTTTAGATGGTGAAAGCTCTTTTGAGTGAGCTCTATTATTTTTTTATGAGAGTAATAGGTAATGCTTCCGCTTCCATTTTTACTCGCCGGCTTTAGTAATCCTGATTTGATATACTTCCTTATCCGATGCTCTCCGTATAGCCTGCAAGACTCTGTAAAGCTTAGCTGAGGCCGTTGCAGTATCTTGTCAATACGTTCATCGGATATGATTGAAGTAATAACAGCCTTTAAGTCTTGTAGACTTATTGTGATGTTGTCCATATTTGTAGTTTTTTAGTTTTCAAAAAAGAAAGCCCGACATGATATCGGGCTTAGTGGTGTTTAAGTTATTAGCCGTCAAAACACCTTAAGTTTGGCTCTAATGGGAGTGGAGGCGACAGGATTCGAACCTGTATGAAAGGGGTGTTCTTACAGTATAATATAGCCTTTCTCACTCCGTCGTTAGCGTCTACCAATTCCGCCACGCCTCCTTTATTTTAATTGACTAACCTAACTGACTATTCAGGTTTATTAGCTCGCTGTATTTCAAGCTCCCGAATTCCTGAAATCGGTATTATTTTAAGCTCCACCCGTGTTGTTACCATTCATCGGCTTCTGCTAAGGATATCAATATGTCAAAGAACTTTTTTAAGTAGTAGGGGAGTGCGTGAATCGAACCGCTTCGCCAGTTATCCCCTGTGATTGAGCTGATTTAAAAGGCATAGCTCACGCCTGACTATCTCGTTTTGATAGCTTAATTATCTGTTAATCAGATGTTATTTTGTTTTAGTTTACTGAGCGTCCAGTAAGAAATTTGTTTATAAAATACTGTTGACCTCTCCCTGTTACGTATGTGGTTTTAGCGATAAATGAGCCTTGAGAGTTATTGAATGTTCTTTCAGCAATAGTGAATAGGCCTAATTCAATTGATTTCTGTGTAGGCGTGTTCTTATCCTTTCCTTCACGTTTAATAAGGAATCCATTGTTTCGGAGATACTCGAATAATCTCTTTTCCCCGATATCAATACCATTTTGAGCAAGGATAACAGCTAGTTCGCGAATAAGAATAGAGTTGAAAGCTTGCGTTACCGAATCAGCAAATACAACCTTTGGTTTTTGTTCGTCTAATTGCTTTTGCTGCTGCTCGATCTGCTCCGCCTGGTTAGCTGCCAATCGTAGAGCCTCAGACATAGAGGACGGGACCTGAAATTGATCTTTGTTTTCTAGCTCTTCCCAGCGACGATTTATTTTGATACGTAGCTCAATATTGTAGCCAGTCATTAGATCAATAGTCTGCATCTTGGTTAGTTCGTATTGTCTGTACTGTTGTCCGTTATCAGCTTTGTAAGTCGACTGTCCAACTTTGGACAGTGATAGTTTTTCGTAATTATCGTTTAGTACCTGAATATCTCTAAGTACATGTTGATGATTTTTGCCTGTCAATTCCGCAATCTCACGGCTTGACATTGTCTGTTGAATGTTGGTTAGTTGATTCATTATGCAATCCTCCCTATAAAAATGTTAGAACTATCTTTCCAAACAACGTATTCTCGATTAGGAAACTCTTTTGATAGAGATAGCTTTAGGTTTTTAGCGTATCCATAATTATTGACCTTAGTGTATTGATCAGGATTAAGCATTCTTACAATATTTCTGACAGGTTCGGTCTTACCTTTGGCTCTGTTGGGTATCCCTGTCATAACAATGTCATTTATCATACATTTGTATTATTAAAAGTTACTAAATATTACTATGTGTGACCGAAAGTGCTACCTTTGCATTGCATTTGAAAACGTAAACTTACAATCACTTACACAAAGTAAGGGCATTTTTATTGCACTTGCAAGTATTTGTAAGCTTAAAACTTACACTTTTTTATACATGATTGATTATCAGGGAGAAAGATTTCAAAAAAAAATTGCGGAACTTAATATTTCAGCCACTGAAGCTGCAAGTCGTATAGAAATAAGTAGAGATACTATTCATAAATGGTTTAAGAAAGATAGATTAGACCATCGGCAAGTTGTGAAGATAACTAAAGGTTTAGGCTTGTCGGAGGAAGAGATATGGGGTGATGATTTGAGCAAGTCTAATGCAAAGCCAGCATTGTTTAAAGGTAGTGGCTCTGCGAATATGTGGGTTGTTCCTATTAAGGCTCAGGGTGGATTTTTAGAGGGGTATGGTGACGACATAGTAATGGAACAGAATATAGAAAAAGTCTATTTTCCTTTTATTGGTTCAGAGTGTTTTGCATTTGAAATAGAAGGCTTAAGTATGCTTACTGAATATGTTCCAGGGGAGTATTTTATAGGAACGCCTATTGAGAATTTCAATCACTTAGTTAAAGGAAGGTCTTATGTTTTTCAAACTATAGATGGCATAATACTTAAGGAGTTTGTTAACATTGAGGATGATTATATTTATCTTAGATCATTAAATGAAGATTATAACCCTGTTAAACCAATATATCTAAAAGAGGTAAAGCGTGTTTATCAGAGGGAAATGGTAATTAAAAACTAACTAATAAAAACTATGGGTTTATTTAATAAGTTCTTTGGGGGGGATTCAAGTGGATCGAATAATGTATTTGTACCTAGGAATGAACAAGAGGCTTGGGTAGGAATTTTTGTTGCTTGCGCTATGAGTGATGGTAGTATATCTGAAATGGAGCAGGATATGCTAAACAGGTTTATGGTTTTTAAATCTTGGTTTGATACCACTCATACTGATTTGGTTATGCAGCCCTATAGGCGGGCGTATCATAGTGTAGAATTATCAGGAGGGAATTCGGTTATAGATACTTGTGTAGCATTTATTACAGAAGATAGACGAGATACATTATTCTGTTTTATAGTGGAAGTTTTAATGTCTGATGGTATTTTAGATGACACAGAAAAGAATGTAATAGAGTATTTGCAAAAGTCCTTAGGGATATCAGATGAATTAGCAGTTAAAATAATAGACGTTTATTTTATCAGGTCAAAAGGTGACTTAATTCTATATTAAAAAACATCAGACAGATAGATATGAAACAATTAATTCTAGTATTATTTTTTATAAGTGCTATTGCTGCCGTATCAAAAGCTCAGGATATTCCTTATGTAGATGATAGGATAGTTTACGAGCATATATTTGATTTTCCTGGCAGCAGTAAAGATGAGTTGTATTCGTTTTCAAAGATTTCTATAGCAGATGCATTTGTTAATGCTAATTATGTGGTGCAGTCTGATGATTCAGAGTCTGGAATTATTGTAGGAAAAGGTGTTACTAGTTTCGTTAGAGATTTTAAAAATCTATTAAAGTTGCCTCGTAAATTTAAGTTTTCAGTTAGAATAGATTCTAAAGATGAAAGAGTTCGAATTAGGCTATACGATATTATATATATTGACGAACTATCTAATCCTAGAAGAAATACAGAAATACCATTTGAATTATTAGAGCAGAGTGAAAGGCAGAATATAGGTAAGAGTAAAAGAAGATTAGAAGCATATAATAAAAAAAGTGAGGCATATAACGATCATTTTTATTCTCTAATTGTTCTCTTTAAAAGAGGTATAGAGAAGCAAAAAACAGAAAGTGATTGGTAGAGACGAGATCCTGTACACATGGGAAACATGGAAGGGTAGTGGAGATAGGGAATATAACGGAGGAGATCAGCGCCTAAATAGGGTGAAGTGATGTGTGTTTTGTAAGTGTTTTGTGAAGATAATTTAAGGTTCTGCAATCTATTGGTATAGAGTCTCTTGCATCACATTACTCCATCCATATCAAAAATAACCGCGTATTTGTTCATGTCACAAAGATAATAATTTTATAGTTAGGTTAATCCCGAAGTATAAGGAAGAGGCTTCGGGATATATAGCAGTTATGGAAGGAATACAGAATAGAAGGTTTATTTATTAAAGTACACCTTCTTAATAGCTTCTAGGTCTTCGGGGCGATCAACAGCGATGGTTTCTAGGTTAGTTTCGGCTAGTTTTATTGTGTAGCCATTTTGTAACCAACGCAGTTGTTCTAATCCTTCGGATTGTTCGAAAGAAGATACTGGAAGATTTGTGATTTCATTTAATGTCTTAATTCTGTAGCCATAAATGCCGATATGTTTAAAGTACGTGTGATTTTTTAGCCATTTATTTTGTTCAATACCGCGTTGAAAGGGAATGGGGTGTCGTGAAAAATAAAGCGCTATGCTGTTTACATTAAACACGACTTTTGGAATGTTTTCATTGAATAGTTCCGATTCTTGATTTATACGTTTAACTAAAGTACCGATGTCGATAGTTGAATCTTGAAATAATGCTGCAAGTTGGTCGATCTGATTTGGATTTATATAGGGTTCATCTCCCTGTATATTGATGGCGACATCATAGCCTGTTATTTTACTGATCACTTCTGCACAACGATCTGTACCCGATTGATGTGCTTTGGAAGTCATAATAACTTTGCCTCCAAATTTGTTAACGTGTTCTGCAATACGTTGATCGTCTGTAGCCACTATTATTTCATGAAGGCTTTCACATTTTTTTACTTGCTTGTATACCCGTTCAATCATTGTCATGCCATCTATATCAATTAAAGGCTTTCCGGGAAAACGAGTAGAGTCATACCTTGCTGGTATAATTCCGATGATCTTCATATTACGTTTTTTCTTTTGTTATTTTATGTTCAGCCACTGAGTTTTTAGGAGATATATCCGAACTCTGTATATATTAATTTGTAGACCAAATTAAGTCTAAAAAAGTGGAAGAAAAAATAATATCATAGAATTATTAAAACTGTTTTTTGCAAAAGCTGTTTAATGTACAGTTTAGAATGTTTTGTAATCTTTAGTGGTTTTGTGTTTTTATATAGGTAGGTTTGAGTTAAGCAATGGTTATAATCTATGTTTTATTATATTTTAAAATGGTATGTCCGTGTTGGACTGTATTGGTATTTTCCTGTTATTCGGAAACCAGCCTTTGACGTAGAAGATATTAAGATGCCTACAGTTGTCGTGTCGACAAATCCTAACGGATTATTGGATGCTTTAGTTATCGCAGCCTATTCGCCTTATCGGTACTTTTTTTTAGTAAGTGGGAGGCTTTTTAAAAAAACAATATTTGATGTATTGTTTCGTAAGTTATATATGTTACCGATTTATGGGCGTAGAGATTGTGCAGATTTTAGTGTACGTAATGATTTTACCTACGATGAGTCTATTAGACAACTAAAAGGCAAAAAACATATTTTATTGTTTCCAGAATTTAAATCAACTCAACATAGTGAGGTGACTTTGGCTCCTTTTTATAATGGGAGTATTATTTCTCTTTTAGAGCGTGCATATAAAGAAGGTGTGCCACTTCAATTAAGACCATGTGTACTGACGTATGGAGCTTTTGCTGGAGGTCGTAGGGGAGTAGAAATTGACTTTAAGACTCTTGTAGATACTACTGAATATATTGAGCGACAAGAGATCCAAAGTGCTAAAGTGATCTTTGAAGTACGTGAGAAAATGATGCAAGAAAGCGTTGTACCAGTAGGTACCGTGGATAATCCTCCAGTTATTCTTTATAATGTTATGAATTTTTTAGCCCAAATTGGCTACTTACTTCATAGACATATTTATAAATTTTTATATAATTATATAAAACATCGTGTCGGTAAGTCTAAAGACTTTGAGGGAGTGTTTTTTTTAACATTATTAATTTTTTATCCTCCTTTTGTGTTATTTATAAGTTATATTATAGGTCGTGTGGGAGGATATGGTCTTGGGGTATTTACCTTTTTATTATTACCGATTACTGCTTATTTTATGCAGAGGTTTAAAAAAATAAATTAGATCGAGATTATCAATAGTAGGGCCATAAGAAGAAAAAATAAAAAGCAGATTTTTTAGATCTGCCTTTTACAATAAATGTTATTATTTGCTGTTCTCTTTTTCGATCCACTGTCTGGCGTTAACAAAAGCCTCTAGCCATGGGGTGACTTCGTCATTTCTATTTGACGGATAGTTGGCCCAATTCCATTGGAATATAGAACGCTCAATATGTGGCATTGTTACCAAGTGGCGTCCTGATTTGTCACATAGCATTGCCGTGTTAAAGTCTGAGCCGTTTGGATTGTGTGGGTATTCAGCGTACGCATATTTCGCAGCAATATTATATTCATCCTCAGAATAAGGGAATTTAAATTTTCCTTCACCATGAGAAATCCATACACCTAATTTGGTGCCTGCAAGTGTAGATAACATCACTGAGTTGTTCTTTTGTATTTCTACAGAAATAAAGTTTGATTCGTGTTTTTGTGAGTTGTTATGTGCCATTTTTGCATGAACTTCATGTTCTGGATTTATAAGTTCCAGTTCCATAAATAATTGGCAACCGTTACAAATGCCGACAGATAAAGTGTCTGGACGTGCAAAGAAATTTTTGAGCGCTTTTCTTGCCTTTTCATTATAGAGGAATGCTCCAGCCCAACCTTTGGCTGACCCCAATACATCTGAGTTAGAGAAGCCGCCTACTGCGCCGATAAACTGTACATCTTCTAAGTTTTCACGTCCTGATATCAGATCGGTCATATGTATATCTTTTACATCAAAACCAGCAAGGAACATAGCATTAGCCATTTCACGTTCTGAGTTTGAGCCTTTTTCACGGATGATGGCTGCTTTTGGGCGTGGTTTGGTAGTGCTAATAACGGGTTTTTTGCCATCAAAGTGAACAGGGAAGGCAAATTGTAAAGGTTGTTTTTTATAGTTGTTAAACCGTTCTGTTGCAGTTCCGTTTTTCGATTGTTTTTGATCGAGCAGGTATGATGTCTTAAACCAAGTATCCCTTATCTCTGTTACATCAAAATTGAAAGTATCGGTTCCATTTTTAAAACTGACATTTGACTTCTCCGTAGCACGTCCAATTTTTACAACCTCTATCCCTGCCTTCTTAGTAGTTTGTTCAAATATCTCATCATCTTTAGCTTGAATTACTAATGCAATATTTTCGTTGAACAAAACTTTTACAGTGTCAGTCTCTCCTAAATTAGAAAGGTCGTATTGTGCTCCTAATGAAACATCAGCAAACGTTAATTCAAGCAAAGTGGTTACTAAACCTCCTGAACCGACATCGTGACCTGCCACTATCTGATTGTTAAGAATAAGGTCTTGTATTGTATTGAAGGCTTTCTTGAAGTATGCAGCGTCCTGTATACTAGGTGCTTCTGCTCCTATTCTGTTGTTGATTTGAGCAAATGAAGAGCCACCTAATTTAAAACTGTCTTTTGATAGGTTAATGTAGTAGATTGATCCAGCATTTTTAGATAGAACAGGTTCTATTACTTTGTTAATATCTATACAGTTTCCTGCCGCAGATATAATAAGTGTACCTGGTGCAATAACATCCTCTCCGTTAGGGTATTTTTGCTTCATAGACAAGGAGTCTTTACCTGTTGGGATATTGATACCTAATTCTATTGCAAAATTCGAACAAGCTTCAACAGCTTGATATAAACGTGCGTCTTCTCCCGGATTGTTACAAGGCCACATCCAGTTGGCCGATAGAGAAACGCCTTTTAAGCCATCTTTTATCGGAGCGAATATAATATTGGACAGTGCTTCACCAATAGCGTTACGCGACCCAATCACAGGGTCTATTAATGCTGTAAGTGGAGAGTGACCGATTGTTGTGGCTATACCTTCTTTGGATTTATAGTCTAAAGCCATAACCCCTACGTTATTTAATGGTAATTGTAGTGGACCTACGCATTGTTGTTTAGCCACACGCCCACCGACGCAACGATCAACCTTGTTAGTTAACCAATCTTTAGAAGCTACTGCTTCTAATTGTAATACTTTATTTAAATAATCCGGTATGTTAGCTGTGAGATAAGTGATGTCGTCGTATTTTCTATCTACGATTGTGTCTGTCATTAACGTTTTTGGAGATGAACCAAAGAAATCTGCTAAATCGTAATCCATTGGTTTTTCGCCTGTGGTAGAAGATTTAAAGGTAAACCTTTGATCGTTTGTAACATCTCCAACACTGTAGATAGGAGCTCGTTCACGTTCAGCAACTCGGTTTAATGTCTCTATATCTTTTTCGGCAATAACTAACCCCATGCGTTCTTGGGATTCGTTTCCGATTATTTCTTTAGCAGACAGTGTAGGATCACCTACAGGTAGTTTGTCTAGATCTATTAAACCTCCTGTTTCTTCTACTAGTTCCGATAGGCAATTTAGATGACCGCCAGCGCCATGATCATGTATAGACACGATGGGGTTATTATCAGACTCTACAAATGCACGAATAGCGTTAGCTGCTCTTTTTTGCATTTCAGGATTGGAGCGCTGTATAGCGTTCAACTCTATGCCAGAACCAAAAGCTCCCGTATCTGCGGATGAGACGGCAGCTCCCCCCATACCTATTCGGTAGTTTTCACCTCCCAGTATAACAATTTTATCGCCTTCTTTAGGAGTTTTCTTTTTCGCTTGATCTAATTTGGCATAACCGATTCCGCCGGCTTGCATTATTACTTTGTCATAACCTAATTTTCTCCCCTCTTCTTCATGCTCAAATGTTAATATTGAACCTGTGATAAGGGGCTGACCAAATTTATTTCCAAAATCGGAAGCTCCATTAGACGCTTTGATTAATATATCAATAGGTGTTTGATAAAGCCAGTTGCGTTCCTTCATCGCTTTTTCCCAAGGACGGTCTTCATTAAGGCGTGAGTAAGAAGTCATGTATACTGCAGTTCCGGCTAAAGGTAGTGATCCTTGACCTCCTGCTAGTCTATCGCGTATTTCTCCTCCCGAACCTGTCGCAGCGCCTGAAAACGGTTCTACTGTGGTAGGAAAATTGTGTGTTTCAGCTTTGAGAGAAATGACAGAGTCAAATTCTTTTTCAGTATAAAAATCAGCTTTATCTCCCGTTTTAGGAGCAAACTGAGTGATACGAGGTCCCTTAATAAAGGCGACATTATCCTTATATGCAGATACAATGCTGTTGGGATTAGTTTCTGAGGTTTTTTTTATCAGTTTAAATAGTGAGGAGGTTTTCTCTTTACCATCTATTATGAAAGTGCCATTGAAAATTTTATGGCGACAATGTTCTGAATTTGCTTGAGAGAAAGCAAACACTTCAGAATCTGTTAGTTTTCTGTTTATTTTTGTACTGAGGTTGTTTAGGTATTCTACCTCTTCTTCGTTCAATGCTAGGCCTTCCTGTTTATTATAAGCTCTAATATCGCTTATTTCTTGTATTGGTTCTGGATCAATCGCTATATCAAACAATTCTTGCGTTAATGCCGTGAACTTTTGGGAAATCATAGGATCAAAATCTGTAAAATCCTCTGTTACTTTATTGAACTCTTCGATTCTAATAATGCCTTTAATACCCATGTTTTGGGTTATTTCTACAGCATTTGTGCTCCAAGGGGTTACCATCGCTGCGCGCGGGCCCACGTAGTAATCATGAAGTGTTTTAGTGTCGAGTTTTTTGGCGTTTCCGAAGAGCCAGCTTAGTTTCAAGCTATCTTCTTGAGATAGTTCGGCTTGGGTTTGCACACTATAAACAGTGTCGCTAGGGTTCACAAAGAAATGAATCATTATAACTATGTAATTTTGAACGTTATTCAAATCAAAGTACAAATTTACGTAATATTTTGATGATGTAGTTGAAATAAATAGGGAATTATATTGTAAACAGGATGTCTGTTTTGATCTTCTCTTTTTTTGAACCTTTAATAACAATATTTATTTTTATTAAAGGGAGTATAATTGTTATATAGTTAAGTAACATAATGGAACTTTAGAGGCTTCATTAGCGAATAACGTATATGAGTCATAACGTATAGTTAAGCAACTGTAATAATGCAGTTATTAATAATTTGATAGGTCGGAGATATGAGCTAGCTAGTATTTGAAAAATAACTAAAAACAAAATTGTAGTGTTTTATGGCTCATATAAACGAGTTTTTTGTCTAAAAGTTCTATCTTTGTACCTTTAAAATAGGGAAAATGAATATTTCGTATAATTGGCTTAAGAATCATATTGATATAAATAAAACTCCAGAAGAGTTATCTCTTATCCTAACAGATATTGGTCTGGAAGTTGAAATGTTGGAGAAGGTTCAAGCTATCCCTGGTGGTTTGGAAGGTTTGGTTGTTGGAGAAGTGAAAAGTTGTGAGCAACACCCTAATGCTGATAAACTTAAAGTGACGACTGTCGATATAGGGGGAAGGGAATTACTTCATATAGTGTGTGGTGCTCCAAATGTTCGTAAAGGATTAAAAGTGATTGTTGCTCCTGTAGGCGCTATTTGTCACCCTATGGTTGGAGAGCCATTTAAAATTACAAAGTCAAAAATAAGAGGAGAAGTTTCCGAAGGTATGTTGTGTGGGGAGGACGAGATTGGGTTAGGAAATTCACATGCAGGTATAGTTGAATTAAACGAACAGGTTGCTATAGGATCTCTAGTAAAAGATTATTATAATATTCAAGATGATTATCGTTATGAAATAGGCTTAACACCTAATCGTGCTGATGCTGCTTCCCATTTAGGAGTAGCTCGCGATATTGCAGCCTATTTAAGAAGCGAAGTAAAACCTTATTCCGTAGCGGAGTTTGCTGCGGAGGAGCACACGCCTATTTTGGTTCGTGTAGAGTCACCAGAGCTAGCACCCCGTTATTCGGGATTAGTAATCACAGGGGTGGAGGTGAAGGAGTCGCCTGATTGGTTGAAAGAGAAGCTAAATGTTATTGGTATTCGTCCTTTAAATAATATTGTTGATGTAACGAACTTTATATTACATGATTTAGGGCAACCACTGCATGCTTTTGATGCTGATAAAATTTTCGGAAATGAGGTCGTTGTACGTTTAGCTACGGAAGGCGAGGCTTTTAGAACATTGGATGGAGTAGATCGAAATTTGTCAGATGAGGATTTAATTATTGCTGATGCTGAAAAACCAATGTGTATTGCAGGAGTCTTCGGGGGAGAGTACTCCGGGGTTTCGGCGGATACAACACGTATATTTTTAGAGTCTGCCTATTTTAATGCACGTTCTGTTCGTAAAACTTCGAAAAGACATGGGTTAAAAACAGATTCGTCATTTCGTTTTGAACGAGGGACAGATCCTGAGATAACTGTTTATGCTTTACAAAAGGCTGCGTTATTGATTCAAGAGATTGCCGGTGGTCATATAGACTCTGCGTGCACCGATATTTATCCTGAAGCTATAAAGCCTTATGAGTTTACAGTTAATTATCAACGCGTTCAGCAATTGATTGGTCAAGCTATTCCAAGAGAGGAAATACGCGATATTATTTTGGCTTTAGGTATTGAAATTTTAAAAGAAAGTGTTGAAGACCTAGAAGTGCGTGTGCCTGTTTATAAAGTTGATGTCACACGTGAGGTTGATGTTATCGAAGAGGTGTTGCGAATCTATGGATACAATAATATAGATCTGAAGTTGCAGATAAAATCTTCTTTGAATACTACAGAAAAGCCAGATAAAGAATTGTTATTTAACCAGGTAGCTGATTTATTGGTGGCGAATGGTTATCGAGAAATAATGAATAATTCGTTAACTAAGTTGGATTATGCGGATGACGAAGAGTCAGCAGTGCGTTTGGTAAATCCTTTGAGTTCTGATTTGGATACGTTGCGTCAAAATTTACTTTTTTCTGCTTTAACGACATTGTCTTATAATCAAAAACGTAAGCACGCTAATGCTAAGTATTTTGAGTATGGGAAAGTTTATTTTAAGAATGGTGATGTCTATAAAGAACAGCAAATATTGTCACTTTGTATATCAGGTTCATATCAAGAAAAGCATTGGAGTGTAGAGGATCAGAAGACTAATTTTTATCACTTGAAAGCTGCAGTAGATAGCATTATTAAGCGTTTGAATATTCAGGGGTTAAAGGTAGTGGAAAGTGATACTTCACATTTTGATTATGGTTTGACTTACTTGAAAGGGGATAGGCCTTTAGTGAGTTTTGGTGCAGTATCTGCTAAAAACTTGAATAAAGCTGATATAGACGGTAAAGCTTTCTTTGCAAGTTTTGATTGGGATTTGGTTGTTCGTTCTATACGTAAAAATAGTATTAAGTATAAAGAAGTTTCACGTTTTCCAGAAGTTCGCCGTGATTTGGCATTGTTGCTAGATGATGATGTAACGTTTGAAACATTAAGGAATCTTGCATTGAAGACTGAACGTAAACTTTTAAAAGAGGTAAATATATTTGATGTTTATAAAGGCGATAAGCTCCCGAAAGGGAAGAAATCATATGCGCTGAGTTTTATTTTGCAAGATGAGGAAAAAACATTAAATGATAAACAAATAGAGGGGATAATTAAAAAATTAATTGTTAACTTTGAGAAAGATACTGGAGCGGTTGTGCGCTAAGTGTCGTGTAAAATAGTTTAATTGCGAAAATAAATATGGCCACACTATCTGCACAAATGAGTGTTATCGTTGAGAAAACGAAAAATCTTATGGAGATGTGCGATGCCTTACAAGAGGAGAATGACCTCTTGAAATTAGAGTTACAATCGTTGCAAGTAGCTTTTGAGACAAGTTCTTCAAAAAACAAAGAATTAGAGGAAAAGCTCAAAGTTGTTGCAGTTGCAAAGACATTGGATGACTCAAAGGTTGATAGAAGTGGGATAGATGAAAAAATACTTGACACAAAACAAAAAATTAACGATTTTGTGCGAGAAATAGACAGATGTATAGGCTTGTTGAAGTGAGGAAGTTGGTGGAAGAGGTCTGTTACGTTATTTTAAGCTCATAAAGATGGGAGAAATTTCCATAAAAATAAATATCGCTGATCGTGTTTATCCGTTAAGAGTAACGGTTGAAGAAGAGGAAATAATCCGACACGCAGCGAAATTGGTTAATGAAAAAATTAAAGAATTGCAAGAGAATTATGCAGTTCGTGATAAGCAAGATCTGCTTTCTATGTGTATATTACAATACGCTACAGGTATGATAAAAGCAGAACGGAATGCAAAAAGTCATGAAGAGGGTTTGGAGGAGAAAGTACACGAACTGGATACATTATTAACACAATTCTTTAGTAAATAAATATCGTTCTTTAAAATTTTAGAGCTTTATAACGACGAATTTGCCGCAATTAAATTCGGGTTGTCACTATTTTAAACTTAACGCTTCAATATCACGAGCGAACAAAGATGAAGGCCATTTTGCGAAAGCCATCTAGGTCATGATCAATTGCTCAAATCATGTGTAATCGAAGTTTATAATACATGGGACCTGTATATTTAATTGCGGTTTTTTTTTGTTTAAAAATGAAAACATGAATTAATTTTTATATAAAATGGAGTTATCAACAACAATTTCGATTATAATTTCGCTCATAATAGGTGTTGTTATTGGTCGTTTCTTATTGCAACAAGTATTTAAGAAACAAGAGCAATCAGCAAAAGAAAAAGCGGATAAAATCATTAAAGAGGGGCAGCAGCAAGCTGATCACTATAAGAAGCAACGTTCATTAGAGGCAAAAGAAAAATTTTTGCAACTAAAAGCTGAGCATGAAAAGGACGTTAATCAACGTAATAATAGCTTAACTCAAAAAGAGAACACTATCCGACAGAAAGAGCAATCTTTTAATCAAAAGCTGGAGAATGTAAATAGAGAGAAACAGGAACTGGATAATCGTAGTAAAAAGTTAGATCAGTTGATTGAACTTAACGAGAACAGAAGTGCCGAAATTGACCAATTAAAAAACCAACAGATTAAACAATTAGAAAGTATTGCAGGGCTTTCTGCTGAGGAAGCGAAAGAACAATTGGTTAATACATTGCGTGAGGAAGCACGTTCAGAGGCGATAATACAGATTAAAGATATTGTTGATGAAGCAAAACTGACGGCATCTAAAGAAGCAAAAAAAGTAGTTATACAGACTATACAGCGTACAGCTACAGAGTCTGCGATAGAAAATACAGTATCGATCTTTAATATTGAGAATGACGAGGTAAAAGGACGCATTATCGGTCGTGAGGGACGTAATATACGTGCTTTGGAGGCTGCGACAGGTGTAGAAATTATAGTTGATGATACTCCGGAAGCTATTATCTTGTCTGGTTTTGACCCAGTTCGCCGTGAAATTGCACGTTTGTCGTTACATCGTTTGGTCACTGATGGACGTATACATCCGGCAAGAATTGAAGAGGTAGTCGGTAAAACAAGGAACCAGATTGAAGATGAAATAGTAGAAATAGGAGAAAGAACTGCTATTGATTTAGGCATTCATGGTTTGCACCCAGAATTGATCCGTATGGTAGGACGTATGCGTTACCGCTCTTCCTATGGTCAGAATTTGTTGCAGCACTCTCGTGAGGTTGCTAATTTTGCTGCTACTATGGCCGCAGAATTAGGTTTAAATGTGAAACATGCTAAGCGTGCTGGGCTGTTGCATGATATTGGTAAGGTGCCTGATGATAATCCTGAATTGCCACACGCTATTTTAGGTATGCAGTTAGCCGAAAAGTATAAAGAGCATCCTGATGTATGTAATGCAATAGGAGCCCACCATGATGAAATTGAAATGACTTCTTTGATTTCTCCTGTAGTACAGGCTTGTGATGCTATATCGGGAGCAAGACCTGGAGCTCGCCGTGAGGTGGTTGAAAGCTATATTAAGCGTTTGAAAGAGCTGGAGGAATTGGCATTATCTTATCCTGGTGTGGAAAAGACTTTTGCTATTCAAGCTGGGCGTGAACTTCGTGTTGTGGTTGAATCTGAAAAAGTAACTGATGCACAGTCGGAAATATTAGCTGCAGATATTTCAAATCGTATTCAGACGGAGATGACATATCCAGGACAGATTAAAGTGACGGTTATCCGTGAAACAAGATCTGTTTCTTACGCTAAATAAGAAGAAAAATAAATGTAAGAGGAAGGTCCTATCGTTTTCGGTAGGGCCTTTTTTATGATGTTATGTATAATTTTATTTTTCATTTCGTAGTTTTGAAAGTAAACATATTATGAGTAGGTATATTTTACTTAAGTATAATCGATATTAGCATAGAAAATAGGTGAACGAATTATGCAGATTTTAGTTGTCGAAGACGATAAGCGAATAAGTAGTTTTTTAGTAAAAGGTTTAGAGGAACAGGGATACTTAGTTACCCTGTGTGCTAGTGCAGAAGATTTTTTGGAGAATTACAGCAACTTGGAATGGGATCTTATTATATTAGATGTTATGTTGCCAGGGATGGATGGTCTTCAATTGGTACAGACTTTACGCTATAAGAAAAAGTACGTTCCTATTCTCATGCTCAGTGCGTTAAATGCTGTGCAGGATAAGGTGTCGGCATTAGATTATGGTGCTGACGATTATTTAACTAAGCCATTTCATTTTGAGGAGCTTATTTCTCGTATAAAAGCCTTAACAAGACGGCAGCAATATCAACAGCAACAACAGGATAATATTGTTGAGCAGGTGTTTGGTAGTTTGCGTATTAACTTGGATAAATACGAAGTTACTTTAGATGGAAATTTGGTAGATCTTTCGCCTAGAGAATATAAATTGCTTGTCTATTTGATAAAGAATGTAGATAAACCAGTTAGTCGTTTTCAAATCTTAAATGCGGTATGGGGGATTAACTTTGATAATCATTCGAATGTTGTTGATGTATATATATCTTATTTACGTAACAAGCTTGATAAGGGAGATGAAAAATATATACATACTGTAAAAGGTGTGGGGTATGTTTTTAAACTACAATTATGAAATTACAGCAACGGCTTTCACTATATTCAGTAGTTATTTTTACGATGATAACGGTAGGTTTTTCTGTTGTTATTTATTTTTCGTATCAAAGACAGATGATTTCAAAAGAACAGAAATCTTTGTCAAGTAAAGCTTTGCTTATTGCTATTTACTATTTAGAGCAGGATGAACTGTCGTTAGCTGAGCATTCGCAGATAAAGAGGCAGGTCGAGCGTGAAATCAGTATGAGTGATGTCGTCCTGATTGATAGTTTGAATGAATTGGTACGAGGCAATATGCGGTCAGTTACTGCTTTGTCAGAAAACTTTGTTGAACGTGTTCGTAAAGAAGGAAGTGCATTCTTAAATTCTGATAATAACTTTTATTACGGGATATATTATGAAGACAATCAAGGGGATTTTGTGGTGATTTCTCGGGAGTCAAAGGAAGAGTTTAATGAACAAATGCAAAGCTTATTACAAGTTTTACTTGGCGCTTTTTTATTTGGAGTAGTTGTTATTTATTTATTTTCTAATTATCTGGGACGTTTTGCTTATCGCCCGATAGTTGATGTGATTCAACAGATCGGAAAGAGAGATAGTCGAAATTTTAATCAGCCACTTAGCATTAGTAATGCTTATGCTGAAATTCAAGACCTTGTAAAAACTTATAATCATTTCGTAGATCGTATTGCAGAAACGTTTAAGGTACAAAAGAATTTTATTGATTATGTTTCACACGAACTTCGAACACCTATAGCTGCGTTATTAGGCACTTTGGAAGTGACACAAAATAAAGAACGATCGGAGAAGGAGTATAAAGAAGTTATTGTACTTCTCAAAGGGTATGCGTTCGATCTGCAAGAAGCATTAGAGCAGATGATGCTTTTGTCAGGAGCTAAAACGAGTTTTGATTTTGAACGTATCCGCATTGATGAAATTATTTGGCAACTTGTCGAAGATATGACGATTTATCATCAGGCGCAAATAGAAGTTAATCTGCAGGTGGATGATCCTACTTACCTTGAGTTGGAAGGCAATGATAAACTCTTGGAGCTTGCTTTGCGGAACTTATTGAGTAACGCTGTTAAGTACTCTGATAATCAGTTGGTGAAGATTGAGTTAACCGTGGAAAACAGTAAATTAGAGCTTTCTATCCAAGATAAAGGTATTGGTATTTTAGCTGAAGATATTCCACAGATTACACAGAATTTTTACAGAGGTACAAATGCTTCTAACTACCAAGGAAAAGGAGTGGGACTTTCTATAGCTAATATTATTTTTAATATGCATCAGGTTAAGATGTCTATATATTCAGGCAATCAGGGAACGAATATTACCCTGAGATTTTAAAACTCTAACCGTATTCTAATCTATCTCAAAACTCTCTCTAATTTGTACCGGTTAGCTTTGTAACAAAAGTTTTAGCCGTGAAGTATTTATATCTATTATTATTATTAACTGTATGTGTAAATCAGACACAAAGTCAAACATATGATTTACAAAAACTCGAAGAACAGTTTTTACGAGAAAACTTTAGTATTCTAGCACAACGCTTTGATATTCAAAAGTTAGAAGCTGCAATTATACAAGAGAAACTGTGGAGTAATCCTTCCTTTAGCATATCCGAGGTGAATTTATGGGCAAATTCGACTGCAGAAACTATGTCTCCCTTAATTGGTAAATATGGTAAAAATCAGCAGTTCGCAGTCGAATTGGAGCAGCTTATTGAAACTGCTGGTAAGCGTAAAAAACGAGTTGCGATTCGTAAGTTGGAAAAAGAAACTGCTGCTTTAGAGTTTGAAGAGTTACTTCTTGAGTTGAAAAAGGAATTGCGTCAGCATTTTTATGCTGTACAATTGTATAACACAAGTTTAGAACAGTTAAAAGATGCTATTACTCTTTTTGAACAACTAAAACTACAATATGGAAGACAAAGTGATAAGCTCAATGTATCTAAAGCAGACTATTATAGAATTCAAGTAGAATTGATATCTCTTTACAAAGAACAATTGGATATTGATACTGAATTGGAAGAGTCACTTACCACTTTACGCGTTTTAACACAAATGCCCACACTAACTGTTGCTGATTTAGTTTTTGCAGATAAGCACGCGGATCTATTTGCTCAATTACCTGCCGATGTATATGCTTTAGCTAAAGAATCTAATATTAACTTACTTCTTTTGAAGAATGAAGGGGTGATAGCTCATCAACAATTGAATTTAGAAAAAGCAGAGCGTAAACCTGATGTTACGGCACAGGTTTTATATGATAGGGGAAGTGGTACTATGCAAAATTTTGTGGGGCTAGGTTTACAGATAGATCTTCCCATTTTCAATCGTAATAAGGGTAATATTAAAATAGCTCAATATCAAATAGAGCAACATAAGTTAGCCAATATGAGTGCTACTTCTCAAGTAGAAATGGAGTTATCTCGTTTGCTCAAACAATTGAAAAACTATGAAACATCTTTACACAATTGGCAAGAGCTTGAAACCGTAGATCAGAAGCAGTTACTGGAGAGCTATAAAAAGCACTTGTATAATAAGCAGCTTACACTAATTGAATTCATAGATTATATAGAGGCCTATCGTGAAGCTTATCAAGCGCAGCAAGAGTTGTGGCGAAATTATTTTAGTACCTATGAAGATTTACAGCAGTTAGTAGGAAGAGATTTTAACTAAAAAAGTTTAAAATTCCGTTTACAATTAAATATAAATACGTATGCGTATTCCATATAGTAGTTTAAAAATAGATTTTTTACAGATGAACATAAAAACATTTTATCTAGGTATTGCCGTGAGCATCTCCTTGTTACAGGCTTGTCAAACCGTAGGTAATGAATCTGCAGAAGGGCACCAAGAAAAAGTTTCTTTTTGTTTGAATGACAAGCTTAAAGAAACTACAAAAATAGAAGTCGTGAAAGAGTTGCCGGTTGAAGAGCAGCTTACACTTCCCGGTAAGATAGAATATAATGAGAATGATTTAGTCGCTTTTAGAAGTTTGTTGGGTGGCTTGGTAGAAAAGGTGAATTTTGAATTGGGAGATTATGTACAAGAAAATCAGGTGTTGGCAACAGTACGTTCAACACAAATCCAGGAGCTGCAACAACAGCAGAAATTCCAAAAAAATCAAATCGATTTATTAAAGCAACAGGTAGCTTCAAAAAAAGAGTTAGCAGCTGATGGTTTATTGGCTATTCCTGAGTTACTAGAGGCAGAGCATAATTTAGAAAGTGCTATTATAGAGTTGGATAAGATTGAACAAGGGCTACAGCTTTATAAATCTGTAGGGTCTGGTATGTTTCAAATATCAGCACCTAAAAATGGTTATATCATACAGAAGTCTATTAGTAAAGGACAGAGTTTGACTGAAGATAGTGATCCTTTATTTTCTATTTCTAACCTGAAGCAAGTTTGGGTTATGGTAAATATTTATGCTAGCAACCTGCGTTATGTTCATGTTGGCGACGAAGTGAAGGTCCGTACTATTGCTTATCCTGATCAGCTTTACAATGGCAAGATTGATAAAATTTATAATGTTTTTGATGATGACGAACATGTTATTAAAGCACGTGTCGTTTTGGATAACCAGAATTTAATGTTGATGCCAGGTCTAAGTGCGGATATTTTAATTAATCGTCGTAGTGATCTAGGTATTGCACGAGCAATCCCTAAGCAGTCTCGTATATATTATAACAATAAAGAATATGTAGTCGTATATAAATCTGATTGTGAATTAGAAGCTCGAGAGGTTACAATTTTGGCTAGTAATGAGGAACATTATTTTGTGCAAGAGCAGTTTGTGAAAGATGAGCGTTTATTGTCTTCAAATGTGTTGCTTGTTTTTGAGCAACTTATGAATTAATAGATCAAAATGGATCGTCTTTAAAATTTAAAGATATAGAGAGCAATAGTAAGAAAAAGATAAATAATTTATGAACAAATTTGTACAAAATATTGTTACGTTTTCTTTACGTAATGCAGCGTTTGTAATGTTTTCAGTTATGGTGTTGTTCTTTGCTGGTCTTTATGCATTGAGTCATACAGCCATCGAAGCATTTCCTGACGTAACGAATACGCGTGCCCGTATTATTACACAATGGCCGGGGCGTAGTGCTGAAGAAATTGAAAAACTAGTTACCCTTCCCATCTCTAAGGAGATGAATAGTATACCTCATAAAACGGATGTTCGCTCTATTTCTTTGTTTGGTTTATCTGTGGTTACTGTTCAATTTGAAGATGGAGTTGATGATTTTTACGCTCAGCAATATGCTTCTAATAAGTTGGCTGGCGTTGACCTGCCTAGTGGTGCTGATGCAGAGATTGAGCCACCGTCGGGAGCAACAGGTGAAATATTTAGGTATGTACTCGAGGGCGATATGTCTATTAAAGAACAAACAGCTATTCAAGACTGGGTAATAGAGCGGGAATTATTGGCTGTAGCAGGAGTTGCTGATATCGTTAGTTTTGGTGGTGAAGAGAAAATATATGAGATTCGGATACATCCAGCTGAATTGAAGAATTATGATTTATCACCATTAGATGTCTATGAAGCTGTTTCTAAATCGAATGTCAACGTAGGTGGGGATGTTATTGAGCAGGGAGAACAGGCTTATGTAGTGCGTGGTGTGGGGTTATTAGACAAATTGGAAGATATTGAAAATATCACAGTAAGCCTAAATGGTACGACTCCGGTATTAATAAAGAATGTAGCAGATGTCGTTGTGTCTGCTAAGCCACGGTTGGGGCAAGTTGGGTATAATGAGAATGACGATTTGGTGCAGGGTATTGTTGTAATGCTGAGAGGAGAAAATCCATCACAGGTTATTAAGAGCTTAAAAAAGAAAATTGATGAGTTGAATGAAGATATTTTACCTTCAAATATACATATCAAACCAATTATAGATCGTACGACTTTAGTTAATACTACAGTTAAAACAGTGGCTAAAAATATGATAGAAGGTGTGCTCTTAGTCTCATTAATCGTTTTTATATTTTTATATAACTGGAAATCAACATTTATCGTAGCTACTGTTATTCCATTATCTTTTCTTTTTGCCATTATTATGCTTAAGATACAGGGGCTGCCTGCGAATCTTATCTCTATGGGATCTCTGGATTTTGGCTTGTTGCTTGAGGGGACATTGGTTATCGTTGAAACTGTATTTGTTGGTCTGGCGGGCTTATCTCATCGGGTTGGACCAGAACGTTTTGCAAAGATGAGTAAACTCGGGCTTATAAAGAAAAGTGCAGGTAGCGTAGCTTCTTATATTTTTTTCGCACTTGTTATTTTGATTGTTGCTTTACTTCCTATTTTCTCTTTTCAAAAAGTAGAAGGTAAAATGTTTACACCTTTAGCATTTACGTTAGGTTATGCACTTTTAGGATCATTGATTTTGAGTCTTACCTATGTGCCGGCAATGTGTCGTTTGTTATTTACTAAGGCAGTAGATGAGAAAGAAAACTTTATTACCCGATTCTTTAATAAAACTATTTATGGTTTACATGCTCTTGCTTTTAAATACAAGACCTTAACTCTTGCTTTTTTTGTTGGGCTATTAACCTTGTGTGTTTTTAAATTTATGCATTATGGATCTGAGTTTTTACCCAAGCTTAACGAGGGAGCTATATATATACGAGCAACATTGCCTAATAGTGTGAGTTTAAAAGAATCCTTACGCTTGACGCATGAGATGAAGTCTAAAATGAATGAGACTGAGGAGGTCGAATTTATCCTTACCCAAACAGGTAGACCAAATGATGGAACCGATCCAACAGGCTTTTTTAACATAGAGTTTAATGTACAACTGAAAGATGAAAAAGATTGGCGCCCAAAATTAAGTAAGCAGGATATTATACAGGAAATTCGTGAACAACTTGATCATTATCCTGGCGTTAGCTTTGGATTTAGTCAGCCTATTCAGGATAATGTGGAGGAGTATGTAGCGGGGGTGAAAAGTGCTTTGGTGATTAAAATATTCGGGAATGATTTATATGCTTTGGAGGAACATGCTGACCATGTGGCCGCAGCTATTACTAAGGTTGAGGGAATTACAGATATAAATGTTTATAAAAATATAGGACTACCCGAATTGCGTATACAATTACATGATTCGAAGATGGCAAAGTATGGCATATTTACAGCAGATGTTCAGGCAGTAATTGCGATGACGATCGGTGGTGAAGCTGCAACGAAATTTTATGAAGATGATAGGCAATTTGATGTAGTATTACGTTTCCAAGAGTCATATAGAGACTCCCCAGAAAAGATCAAAAATATTCTTATTCCTACTATAAACGGGCAGAGTGTCCCTTTACAGGAAATTGCTACGGTAAGTTATGAAACTGGCCCTGCCTTTATTTACAGAGAAGGAAATAGTCGTTACATAGCTGTAGGTTTTAGTATTGAAGGACGTGATTTGGGTAGTACTATTGATGAAGCTAAACACGTGGTAGCGCAAGATGTGAAATTGCCACATAGTTATAAAATGGAATGGGCTGGTGAATTTGAAAGCAAAGAAAGGGCAGCTAAACAATTAGCTTTGGTAGTACCTGTTTGTTTAGTATTGATATTACTGCTTTTATATTTTAATTTCGGCAATGTTCGAGATACATTGGCTGCTTCATTGACCTTACCTTTTGCATTTATTGGAGGCTTTTTATCCTTGTGGTTCACGGGGACTATTTTTGGAATATCAGCGGGGATAGGTTTTATCATTTTATTCGGTGTAGCTACAATTGATGGGATTGTTCTGATTGGTGTTATGCGTGATAATATTCGCAAAGGAAAACCTTTATTAAAAGCTATTGAAAAGGGAGTAAGGAGTAGAATTCGGCCTGTTGTTATGATTGCATTGATGGGATCAATGGGGCTACTACCTGCTGCGATTTCAACGGGTATGGGGGCGGAAATCCAAAAACCATTAGCTATTATGATAGTAGGAGGTTTGATTACTTGTTTGCTACTTTCTTTTACTATTATTCCTATTGTTTTTTATTGGATTAACAAACGCGAAGAGGATAAAACTTTAAAATTGGGCTAAGTTTATATTTTTCAAAAATTACTTGATAATTGCGTAACTTAGCGAGATGAAAGAAAAAGGGAGAAAAGCGGCATTAAAGCACGAAGAAGTAAGAAAAGTAGATCAGTATTTTGTTATGCTTGATAAACAGTTTTCTACTAATAATGGTGTTATTTATGCTGTTTTTCTCTTTTTATTTTTTTTTGGAGTACAAGGATTGATATGGATGATTCCTTTTCCACAATTTGATTTTCTTGTAAGGATGAATATGCATACCTTTCTTAACTGGGGTTCTTTCTATATTGCTATCATGATTTATTTATACCTTAAGCTTGCTCCTACTTTATCATATGCTATGCTTTTTACAGTAGGTGTTATGAGTTATTTAATTGTGCAACTTGAGTATTATGAACGTGCTGGAGGAGTTGCTGTTTGGATAATTACTGGGGTGTTAACTATTATCGGTTTAGTTGGTTTGCTTTTGTCAGTGCGGAGAGAACAAATGAAGCCTACTTCAAAGAGTGTTTGGCAATTGATTACTATAGGGCCAATATGGCTTTGGTCCAAAGTATTTCGTGTGTTTAATATAAAGTATTAACATAATGTGTCTAAAAAAATAGGTTAGCACTCTAGCTTATTTTCACCTTATAGAGCAGGAAATATAAAAGGCTTTTTTTTATACTTTTCTGATTCTCCTCTAGGGATGGATAAGGGGTTCCAGTTTTCTTTTAGTAGTGATTTACTATAGAAAACAATTTGTCCAATATGATAGGAGCAATGTGCAAGCTGACTGTTAATAGCTTCCAATACAGTATGAGCTTCTTTTCTTATATACACTGTCTTTCTCCAATCTGTAGTTTTTAATTGTTTGAGTCCTGTCAAAAGAATTTCCCAAGCTTTCTCCCAAATTTGTATGAGTTCTTCTTTAGATTGTATATTATCTTCAAATTCTTGATCTCGATTCCTACTCTCTTTCTCCCCATCCGTAGTTAAGAAATCAGTCCAACGAGAAGTAATATTTCCAGCTAAATGTTGAATTATATGAGCGATATTGTTGCTATATAGATTGGATTTTATAAAAAAATGTGAGTCTTCAAGTTATGAAAATACGTGATCTGGCAGCATTTTATAGTGAGAAAATTGCTGGACTAGGCTTTCTTTATAGTTTAGAACAAAATCTTTATATTCTTTTGCCTGCATTTATATTGATATTTAGATTATTAAAAATATAAAAATAAAACTTTTTATTATATATAATGTTTTCACTAAAGAAGTTTTGTGTCAACATATTTTGGCTTTATTGGTGGTTAATTACATGTGTTCTGGCAAAATGTGTTTAATCGATGCTATTTTTTGTAAAATATATATTAGATAGTATGGTTAACTTTATAGTAAATTTAAAATATCACAATTATGTTAAAGGGATTTTTTAATGTGCCTGTACCGAGCAACGAGCCAGTGTATTCGTATGCAGCAGGAACTAAAGAGAGAGAGTTGTTACAAGCAGCTATAAAGGAAGCTAGAGGAAAAGAAGCTGATATTCCTATGTATATAGGTGGCCAAGAAGTGCGTACAGATAATAAAGGGAAAATGTCCCCACCGCATGATCATCAGCATACTTTAGGTTATTACCATAAAGGTGAAAAAACACACGTAACTGCGGCTATTGATGCGGCATTAGCGGCAAAACCAAAGTGGGAAGCTTTAGCTTGGGAACAGCGCGCAGCTATATTTTTAAAAGCTGCTGAGTTAGCTTCTACAAAATATCGTTATAAATTAAATGCGGCTACTATGTTAGCGCAGTCTAAGAATCCATATCAAGCTGAAATTGATTCGGCCTGTGAATTTACAGACTTCTTACGTTTTAACGTGGCGTACATGACTGAAATTTATAGACAGCAGCCTCCCGCAAATAGTAAAGGTGTATGGAACCGTGTTGAGCAAAGGCCGTTAGAAGGTTTTGTATTTGCTTTGACTCCTTTTAACTTTACGGCAATTGCTGGTAATTTACCTTCTTGTGTTGCTATGATGGGTAATGTTGTGGTATGGAAACCTTCCAATGCACAGATATACTCAGCTCATGTGTTAATGGAAATTTTTCAGGAAGCAGGGTTACCTGATGGTGTAATTAACTTAATTTATGTGTCCGGGCCGGATGCAGGTGATGTGATTTTTAAACACCCTGAATTCTCAGGTATTCACTTTACTGGGTCGACAGGTGTGTTCCAAGATATATGGAAAACAATAGGTGAACAGATTCATAACTATAAAACTTACCCGCGTATTGTAGGTGAAACTGGCGGTAAAGATTTTATTTTGGCACACCCATCCGCAGACCTAGATGTGTTGAATACTGCTTTAGTAAGAGGAGCTTTTGAATACCAAGGTCAGAAATGTTCTGCAGCTTCACGTGCTTATGTTCCTAAGTCATTATGGAATGCACTAAAAGCTAAGATGGAGAAGGATATCAGTTCTTTTAAAATAGGTGGTACAGAGGATTTTAGTAATTTTATTAATGCGGTTATTGATGAGAAATCATTTGATAAAATAACAAGTTATATAGAGAGAGCTAAAGAGTCAGCAGATGCAGAAGTCGTAATTGGCGGAGATTATGATAAAACTAAAGGATATTTCATACATCCAACCGTTATTGTTGCGAAAAAGCATGATTATGAGACCATGTCTGAAGAGCTTTTTGGACCTGTATTGACTATTTATGTGTACGAAGATGAGAAGTGGGAAGAAACATTGAAAATGGTGGATACAACATCAATTTATGCCTTAACAGGATCTATTATTTCGCAATGTCGTTATGCTATTGATGAAGCTACACATGCTTTACGTAATGCAGCTGGTAATTTCTATATCAATGATAAGTGTACTGGAGCAGTAGTTGGTCAACAGCCTTTTGGAGGAGCGAGAGGTTCAGGTACTAATGATAAAGCCGGTTCAATGATTAACTTATTACGTTGGGTTTCACCACGTACAATAAAAGAGACTTTTAATCCAGACACAGATTATAGATATCCCTTTTTAGGTTAATTTATGCATGATTGAATTATTTATTCAGTATTAATAAGTATCTTCCAGTCTCGCTTTATGCGGGACTGGATTCTTTTAAAAGAGTTTTCTCAGTTGAAAAATGAAAATCCAAGAAACGCGCAAACCTATTGAATTTACTGTACCTACTTATGGTGAAGATGCTTTTTATGTTATGGAAGATATTGGCGAGTTTTACGGATACTATCATAGACACCGTGAGTTTCAGATAAGCTATATTGTAAAGGGAAGCGGTTCTCTTATGATTGGGAATTTGTTACGTACGGGAGATGAAGGAGACGTTTTTTTGATTAAGCCGAACGATCCACATCTTTTTTATAAAGAGAATAGTGTAATTGCTGCTACAAATGTACATATTGTCCATCTTTTCTTTTCACTTGATAAGCTAGAAACATTTTTTAATATGGCAGAGTTGTCAGCCATCAAAAATTTGTTTTATCATTTAGAGTCTAGCAAAATGTTGTCAGGCTCATTAGGACTGAATTTAAGAGATCTTTTCAGAAACTTGAAACATGAAAAAGGGTCTAAAAAACTAATGCGTGTATTGGAGGTTTTCTCTTTGATTTTACAGCGTGAGAAAGATCTGATATCGCTTTATTCGGGTTTAACACAATTGGATTTTCATGAGTCGGATGGAATTCGTATTAATACAGTAATAAAATATGCACTTGACAATTATAAACGTAATTTAACTGTTGATGAGGTTTCTTCTTTAATTCATATGACTTCTACAGCTTTCTGCAAGTTTTTTAAAAAGCATACACAAAAGACTTTTGTCACTTTTTTAAACGAGGTACGGGTGGAGAAAGCATGTCAGTTGCTCGTTAATAAAAGAGTAGAAAGTATTTCGGAAGCTGCTTACCAATGCGGTTTTAATACTGCGGTACATTTTAACCGGGTATTTAAAAATATCATGAAAGTTTCTCCCACAGAATTTGTAGCGCAACGATCGATAGAAGAAAAATCAATATGAAGTCCCGGATTTAAAATAAAAGCACTTTTGGCAGTTTGAATCCTGCAAAAGCGCTCTTTTATATTATTTTTCGTTTCCTGTTCTTTTTAAAATCATTATGGCCTCGTATCTATTTGTATCATAGTGTGGTGCCTCAAGGGATAGTTCTTTGGGAAAACCTTTCTTTTTATCAAAGAAATATATTTTGGTGATGCTACCATAATCGTTTGTTGGAAAAAGATCGGCACAGGCTTCATAGTTTGCATTTTGAATATCTCCCACTGATACGGCATAAATACGTATTATGCCTCCCTTATTTTGTTCATTTCGAACGAAAGCGGTTTCCTTAAAGTCTCCTGGTAAGTCTTTTATGGAAGGTTGGTTGAAAGCCTCCCATATGCCATATAAAAGAATGACACTTAGACCAGCTGCGATCCACCACAGTTTTTTACTTTTTTTCATTAAGTTGTTATCGTAATACCTAGTAATTTATAGAATTCTTTTAAAATCGCTTGATGTCCGGGCCAAGCAGGTGATGTCACTAGGTTGCCATCAACAATAGCTTGGTCAGCTGGTATGTTTTTCCAAGTACCCCCAGCTAATTCGATATCAGGGCCAACTGCTACGTAAGCTGTAAGTGTTCTGTCCTTTAAGACCTGCGCTGTAGTTAATACCTGTATTCCGTGACATATGGCAGCAACAGGCTTATTCTTTTCAAAGAAGTGTTGTGTAAATTCGATGACTTTCTTATTTAGTCGAATGTATTCGGCTGATCTACCACCTGCTATATATAAGCCATCATACTCACTGGGATCTACGCTCTCAAAATCTTTGTTGATAGCGAAATTATGACCACGTAATTCTATATAGGTTTGATCGCCCGTGAAATCATGAACAGCTGTTGGTACAACGTCTCCTTTTTTACGGTCCGGAGCAATTGCATCTACTTTTATACCAATAGATCCCATGGCTTGAAAAGGTACCATAGCTTCATAGTCTTCAACGTAATCGCCTACGATTAATAATACTTTTTTTTCCATAATATTTATTTTTAAATATGTTTACTCGTTATTATCTTTTATTTGCCAAGTTTAGCTTGCAAAAGACGTTTCGTTTTGCGAACTTTTGCTTCTAATTGACTCCTGTGCTGTATACTAATAACACCTTTTCCCTCTTCAAAGTTTTCGCGAAAGCTCGGTAAACTGAATGTTTCTAAGATTTCGCCACCGTCAAAAGGTATTCGTGCTGTAGCAATGTCTAATACAGTTTGTGCACCTCTTCTTCCATCGCTTGTTGCCAATAAAAAAATAGGCTTATTATTAAAGATCTTTCGGCCTTTTATACGAGATAGCCAATCCACTATGTTTTTATAGGCAACGGTATAGTTTCCATTGTTTTCAGCTAAGGAAATCAATAGGAAATCTGCATTGTCCATTTTTTTTGAAAAAGCTATAATTAGTTCGGGAATGCCGTTGTCTCTTTCACGGTCAACTGAAAATATAGGTACTTCATAGTCGTTAAGATCAAGAACTTCAATGATGTCATCGGGTTCTTTATAATATTTTGCAACGCTACTTATCAAACGTTTATTTATCGAAGTGGAGCTATTGCTGCCGGCGAAAGCTAGTATTTTCATGCTCTAATTTACGGAAAATCTATATCTTAGCTAAACAAATATCAAATTATGACCTATAAAAAATTAGTATTAAGTTTTTTTGGACTGCTGTTAGCTGTTTTTTCTTTTGCTCAAGCAAATTATACGTGGTATGATCCTTTACAGAATAATGCACTTTTAGGGCGTGTAAATAGTGATGAGCTAGTTGCCTATAATCGTCTGCCTAGTCAGCTAGAGAAAATGGTGCGGAAACCTGTTTGGTCTTTGGGAACAAATAGTGCAGGTTTATCCATACGTTTTACCACCGATAGCGAAGATATAAAGGTTCGGTATACAGTGAAAGGAGCGCATAGCATGCCTCATATGCCTGCAACAGGTGTGAGTGGGTTGGATCTGTATGCTTTTAATAAAAACACAAAAACCTGGAACTGGGCTATTGGAAATTATAGTTTTTCGGATACGATAACTTATTCTTTTGTAGGAATAGGCAGTAGCAACGAGCGTATTTATGAGTTATATCTACCATTATACAACACGATAGAGTGGATGGAAATTGGTGTTCCTGTTAATAATACATTAACATTTATGAAGGATGAGCAACGGCCGATTGTAATTTATGGGACATCTATTGCTCAAGGGGCTTGTGCTACACGGCCAGGTTTAGGCTGGACAAATATATTGCAACGCTATTTAAGAAGACCAGTTGTGAATTTAGCTTTTTCGGGAAATGGGAAATTAGAACAGCCAATTTTAGAGTTAATGGCGCAACAGGATGCAGCAGTTTTTGTCTTGGATTGTTTGCCTAATTTAGTCTTAGGTGCAGAAAGGAATGAGAAAGAACTTGATTCTTTAATTATGAATGCAGTTCAATTTTTGAGAAATAAAAGACCTGAAACACCTATCATATTGACAGAAACCAGTGCTGGTTTTAATCCGAACATATTAAATAACGATTTTAGTAAACAGCGTGAATTGACGACTGCAGTGGCTAGGAAAGTCTTTAAAAGACTAGAAGATCAGGGAATGAAAAATATTTATCGGTTAAGCAATGCTGATATTGGATTAGATATCGAATCTACTGTTGATTTTTCTCATCCAAATGACGTTGGTATGATGAAAATAGCTAATGCTTATCGAGCACTACTTAATAATTTCCTTTTTAAAAGGCTATAACTCTCTATTTATAAAAACATAGCACTCTTCAAGCTTTATATTTGTTTAAAACGATAACGCTGATGAGTGCTATGTTGTATGTCTGTTATTTTAAAAATAATAGCTCACGTAGTTTCGGTAATGGCCATTTGGCATCATCAATTACTTTTTCCAGCTTATTGACGTGGTATCGGATGAGGTCAAAGTACGGTTTAACTATTTCGTCGTAAGCAATAGCACGCGAACGCATGTCCTCTATATTATTAGCTGTTTTTCTTGCTTGACGCATTTCTTCTGCTTTTTGCAATATAATATTGGTGTGATTGGATATACGTTCAATTAAGTTTAATTGTGAACTATACGCTTCTTTTGATAAGCCTAAGCCCTTTAAGCCCTGTACATTTGTAATTAAGTCATTTTGATAAACGAAGCATGCCGGAGCAATTTGGTTTGTCACTACTTCTCCTATAACGCGTGCTTCAATTTGTATCTTTTTAAAGAAATTTTCCAGTAGAATTTCATGACGTGCTTCAGACTCTCGGCGGTTATAGATACCCATGTTTTCAAGTAGGGTGATAGTCTCTTCTTTTATATATACGTCTAAAGCTTTGGGTGTAGATTGTATATTAGATAGACCGCGTTCCGCTGCTTCGATAGCCCATTCTTCACTGTAACCGTTACCTTCAAAACGAATCGCTTTTGAGTCTTTAATATATTTACGGAGAATATTTAATATAGCTAGATCTTTTTTTACATCTTTTTTTATCTGTTTGTCCACTTCAATTTTAAACTCTCTAAGCTGTGCGGCTACGATTGCATTTAAAATTGTCATTGGCTGTGCCGAATTTGCAGAAGATCCTACTGCTCTAAATTCAAACTTATTACCTGTAAATGCAAAAGGTGATGTACGGTTGCGGTCGGTATTATCAAGTTTTAATTCTGGTATTTTAGGAATGCCATGCCATAAACTAGCTTCATTTTTAACCTTTTTTGCAACTCTGGCCGACTCTACTTCGTCTAATATTTCATCCAGTTGAGTCCCTAGAAAAATGGAAATAATAGCCGGAGGGGCTTCGTTAGCACCTAAGCGATGATCGTTGCTGTGGCTAGCAATGGAGGCACGTAAGAGATCTGCATGTTCATAAACGGCTTTAATAGTATTAATGAAAAATGTTAAGAACATTAAATTGTTCTTTGGTGTTTTTCCCGGGGATAATAGATTAACCCCTGTGTTTGTAACTAACGACCAGTTATTATGTTTGCCAGAACCGTTAACACCACTATATGGTTTCTCATGTAAAAGGACTTTAAAATTATGGCGTGATGCGACTTGTTCCATCAGATTCATAAGAAGCTGGTTGTGATCGATAGCTAAATTTATCTCTTCAAACATTGGTGCACATTCAAATTGTGAAGGAGCAACTTCATTATGTCTGGTTTTTAAGGGGATGCCTAATTTTAAAGCTTCGTTTTCTAGATCTACCATATAAGCGAGAACACGCTCTGGTATGGAACCAAAGTAATGATCTTCTAATTGCTGTCCTTTAGCAGACATATGACCAAATAGTGTTCGCCCGGTTAATTGTAAATCAGGTCGAGCATTATATAATGAGATATCTACTAAAAAATATTCCTGTTCAATACCTAGAGAGGTGTTGACCTTAGTGACTGACCGATCAAAGTATTGGACAACTTCTGTAGCAGCTTTATCTATTGCTGCATTGGCTTTTAGAAGAGGTGCTTTATAGTCAAGAGACTCCCCTGTGTATGAAACAAAAACAGTAGGTATACATAATGTTTTACCCGCAAATGTTTCAAATATAAAGGCTGGCGAGGAAGGATCCCAAGCTGTGTAGCCACGAGCCTCAAAAGTATTACGGATACCACCGCTCGGAAATGATGAAGCATCTGGTTCTTGTTGTACTAAAGAGTCGCTTGAAAACTTTTCAATAGCTTCTCCATTTTCATCGGGTTCAAAAAAAGCATCATGTTTCTCTGCCGTTGTTCCGGTAAGAGGTTGAAACCAATGGGTGTAATGTGATGCTCCATTGGAGATAGCCCAAGTTTTCATAGCTTGTGCCACATGATCAGCTACTTCTCTTGAAATTTGATGGCCTCCTTCTATAAGCTGTACTAACTCTTTTTGCGTGTTTTTTGAAAGATAGTCTTTCATTTTCGCAATTGTAAATACATTTTTACCGTAAATAGTGGTTGGCTTTGAAGATTCGATCTTTTTGATGTCTTGCAGGGACCGTGAAGTGGCGGACTCTGTAGCTTTAAATCTAAGGTTTCCCATTTTGTTGATTTATTTTGCTTCTTTTTTGGTTTTATGGTGTAAAATTACATTATATTTTTAAAAATGTGTTGTTTTTTTTCTAAAAAATAACTTCACTTAGTCTTTTGGTTACAAAAAAGGCCTTCATGAAAAAATGAAAGCCTTTTTTGTAGTTGAAATCAATGTTTATTGTTCAAAACCCCAGTCTATTCCTTTTTCTATAGCAGGTATTCCGGTTTTTATCCATTTTGGTGCGGGTTTTTCCTTTAAAAAGTGGTCAAAAAACTGAGATTGCCTTATTTGTATGTCTTTTCTGTTTTGTCTTTTTATTAAATTGTGTTCGTCATTATTGTAATTTAAAAGCCAAACAGGTTTTTGCAAACGTCTTAATGCTGTAAACATTTCTATGCCTTGATACCAAGGTACGGCACCATCATTATCATTGTGCATAATGGCAACCGGTGTGCTGACACGATCTAAGTAGAATAAAGGAGAATTTTCTATATAAAGATCGTGAGCCTCCCATAAGTTTTGTCCTATTCTAGATTGTGTACGTTCATATTGAAATTGTCTATTCATACCTGTCGCCCAACGTATGCCCCCGTAAGCAGAGGTCATGTTCACAACTGGAGCGCCTGCCCAAGCGGCAGCATACATATCTGTTCGGGTAATAAGGTGGGCTACTTGATAACCGCCCCAGCTTTGCCCCTGTATCGCCATTTTACTTCCATCTACCCAAGGGAGTTTTGAGAGTTCATTCATGCCTGAGTTGACATATTCTTCAGCTGCTTTACCAGGGTGGCCGATTTCGTAGCGAATGTCTGGAGCAAAAACTAAATATTCGTTACTAACGTAATAAGGAATGTTCAATCGTGAGGGAGTAGGGGCTGGCGGATGGTAAGTATATAATCCGTCGGATAATCTTTCGTAAAAATAAGCAATAATAGGGTACTGTTTATTGGGGTCAAAATTTTCCGGTTTGTATAAAATGCCTTCTGCTTGATGCCCACCTGGAGTGGTCCATCTTACGAGCTCGGCTGTTCCCCAATTATATTCAGCTTGTTTTTGATTAATAGCTGTTAGCGGTTCATCCGATTTAAAATTGCTACTCATAAATAAATTTGGTGCAGACTGATAATTCTCTTTTGTATAGAGGAATAATTTGTGATCTTTTGATGTCCGAACTGTTTTATATGTATGTTGTGACATTAAAATTTCTGATGGACGTTGCTGTCTATTAGAGTTTATGCGGTAAAAACCATTTTGTTTTGTGGTTTCATCAAATGCTGTTAAGTATATCTGTTTTTTGTCCGGGATGATTATTGATCTGTATCGTGGATTGTCTCTTGGTTCGAGATGTAAATAACGGTACACTATTTTACGTGCCCGTCCATCTCCATTTGTTGCGATACGTTTTTGTTTGCCTGAAAAGTCGAAATACCAAATGTCGTATCGATCATAAATAAATACACCTTTACCATCTGCAGACCACCCTGCGATACCGTATGGCGACGGGTTCATCGGCATATCGTTTTCTTCATTCGAGAAGCTCACAGGAACCCCATCGTTTAATTGCGTGGTTGTGTTCTTTTGGATATCGTAACTGAATAAATTAGATGTTTTTGAATCAAAATAAAGAACAAAATTACCACGGGGGTCTAAATAACTTGCGCCTAAAAGATCTTTTACAACAAGTTTTTTGTTACCAGTGGAAGTTGAAACAAGATATACGTCGGATTGCGTATTGCCCTCCCATTGCGCACTTATCCTTCTATTGATATCTGTTGTTGCAAGCATCCATTCGTTATCCCTTTCGTCTGTAAAAGTGGTATGGTTAAAACTGTCATCAACAAGCGAGATCAATCTGTTATTTTCTTTTGGATAGATAACTGCAACAAAATTTTTGCTCTGGTCTCTTTTAAGATTTACCAATTGTTGTGATTGTAGATAGTCATCTTGCCAATGCCATATGTCAACGTTAGCATGTTCAAAATCAACCAGTGTTGTGTCTTTAACTTTAGGAATAGGGGCAAGTCCTAAAAATATTTTATTTCCGGTTGCACTAAATACTAGGGAGCCGTCTCCACTAACTTGCCAGTTCTGTGGCACGCCTTGGCTATTTTGATCTGTAATTACATGTGCACTATCTAATGCATTCGTGTAATAATAGAGCTTGAAATTTTTATTTAATGATTTTTCAGGACTTTTATCTGCGAGAAAGATAAACTGTTGGCTTTGATCATCAAAGCGTAGTTCTTTATAATTGCCCGTACCTGTACTTATTTTTTTTAAATTTTTAGCTGCGATATCGTACATATATAGTCCAGCATCATTAAAAAGTGAGTCTTTTTCTTGTCCCTTTTTGGTAAAGGCTAAGTATTTTTCATCTTGACTAAATACATATTGGTCGGTGTGAGTAAATCTGCTTGTGTCTCCCGTTGATAGGTTTTTTAAGACAAGTACTGGAACTGTCGTCTCTTTTTTTGTATTTGTACTGTCTTGTGAAAGCTTTTGCTCTTGAAGGTAGGCGAGGAAATTATTATTGTTTTGC
This sequence comes from Sphingobacterium sp. UT-1RO-CII-1, assembly GCF_026711005.1. Taxonomy (GTDB): domain Bacteria; phylum Bacteroidota; class Bacteroidia; order Sphingobacteriales; family Sphingobacteriaceae; genus Sphingobacterium. Next base: position 40,404 of record NZ_JAPPVJ010000010.1, read on the forward strand.
GCTGTTTTATAAGATTTTACTGACGCTATTTTTTCTTGTTCATTTTTCTTGACATTGAAAATAAGTAAAGAATCTTTAGGCATATTATCCGGCTTTTTCTTTTTTATTTTCGCCTCTCTTGTTTCTGCAAACGTAGGGCTTATTGTTGCTAACAGGTAATCTTCATCCTGTGTGAGTACTACATTTTTTGCTCGATCTGCAGTTAATAGTAATTGGTTTTTGCTGTTTTTTAATTCCAATTTACCATCACCCTCTTGGGGTTCTATTTGGTAATAAATGAATTGTCCACTTCTACTTATGGTGGCATTTTGAACACTTTCCCACGAATCATAAACTGTATGATCAATGGGCTTTTTTTGCGCTATTAAAGCATTGGTTAGCAGTAAGCTTAAACCAAGAGCTGTTATTTTGGTATGCATTGATATTATTAATTTCTATGTAATTGCTCAAAATATGAAAAAAAATAGATAATAATAAGCTGTAAAATATATAATTTTATATAATCAATAGCTAGAAGTGTTTTTGTGACGTATAACGCTAAAATGCTGCATCTTGTTTATTGTTAAAGATTTTGTCAATTTGTAAAGGCGGCGTACCGTATTATATTAAATATGGGAAATAAAAAAAGATAACTATGAAATCAAGTAATATTATTATTGCATGCATTGGAGGGATTGCATTGATTATTTTTTCTTTAATACTTAGTAATGCATATAAGTATAAGTATCGTGTTAATAACACAATAAATGTAACTGGAAATGCTAAAAAAGACTTTGAGTCAGATATCGTAAAGTGGTCGGCAGATTATAGTCGTAAGTCTATGGATTTAAGTCAGGCATCTGAACAGCTTAGACAAGACAGAGAGTTGGTTAAACAGTTCTTAGTAGGGCAGGGAATTGATGCGAAAGAAATTCTCTTTAATGCAGTTAACATTAATAGAGAGTTTTCTTATCATTCTGATGGAAATGGCAATAGTTATAATACGTTTACAGGATATAGTTTATCACAGAATGTAAGTGTAGAGTCTAAGGAATTGGATAAAGTTGATAATGCTTCTCGCGAGATTTCAACGCTAATCTCTCAGGGCTTGGAACTCAGTTCAAATACGCCTAATTATTATTATTCGCGCTTAGAGGATTTGAAGTTGGAACTTATATCACAGGCTTCGGATAATGCGAAACAGCGTGCTGAAAATATTGCTAAACAAGCGGGTTCTTCGTTGGGAAGTTTAGTGCGTGCTGATTTGGGTATTTTTCAAATTACCGGACAAAATGATAATGAAGAGTATTCATATGGAGGGGTATTTAATACCACTTCGCGCAATAAAACGGCTAATATTACGGTAAAAACAAGTTACGGAACCAATTAAGGGTTCCGTAGTTTATTATACATTCTTATTGTTCTTTTTTCTCCTCTATTTCGAAAACTGAATCTATCTCCCAATTCTCTTTATCTTTCGAAGCTTTTACAGCAAGTTGGTCACAGCGTTCGTTTAAAGGGTGGCCTGCGTGTCCTTTTACCCAAACTAGTTTCACTTGATGGTGTTTATACAGGTTCATTAAACGAAGCCATAGGTCTTTGTTTTTTTTGCCTTGAAAACCTTTTTTCATCCATCCGTATACCCATTTCTTATCTATAGCATCAATTACATATTTAGAATCTGAGTAAATAGTGACTTGTTGGTTTATACTCTTTAGGGCTTCCAGTCCAACAATAACAGCCATGAGCTCCATTCTGTTATTTGTTGTGCGACGGAAACCACCCATAAATTCTTTTTCAATGAGTTTTCCTCGGTATAAGGCATTATCACCCTGGTATATTGTCCTTAAAATAGTGCCATATCCTCCAGGCCCAGGGTTTCCACTTGACGCCCCATCTGTATACAGTTCGATCATTCCCTCAAAAGTACTGAAATAATCAATTTAATAAAGTATTTAAAAGAATCAATTGCTCTATCTATAAGTTTTTACCCCGTTTAATGAGATGATCAAGTCTGCATTTTTTTATTTTCAAGTACATAAAAAACGATTAAATATCTAAATTTATTTATATTCAGCTTTTATTATTAAAAGTCAACCATTATGTGGTTGGTTAATACACTAACTATTGGGAAAAAGCTAATATGAAAATAAAAAACAGTTTGTTGTTGTCTTTACTTTTGGCATCTTTTACAAATGGAGTATCTGCTCAAACGACTACCGAATTACCGATTTCCGAAAAAATGGAATGGTTTGATGATGCTAAATTAGGTATTTTTATCCATTGGGGAATATATGCTGTGGATGGTTTATCCGAATCTTGGTCGTTCTTTAATAACTATACTAGTCATGAAAACTATCTTAAACAATTAAATGGTTTTACAGCGGAAAATTATCAACCGCAAGACTGGGTTAAGCTTATAAAGGAGGCAGGGGCTAAGTATGCTGTTATTACTTCTAAGCATCATGATGGTGTTTCTCTTTGGGATAGTCAGGCTGCAGAAGCATTGACCACAGTAAGACACACAGCAGCGAAGCGCGATGTATTGACACCTTTTATAGAGGAATTGAAAAAAACAGGTTTAAAAACTGGATTGTATTATTCGCTACCTGATTGGAGTCATCCCTATTATGATATAAAAACAAGAGTTCGAAAACGTTATGAATTGGCGGCTGAGCCAAAATTGTGGAATAAGTATGTGCATTATTATCAGCAGCAACTAGAAGAACTATCGCAGCAATATTCTCCTGATTTATTATGGTTTGATGGAGATTGGGAGCATAGTGCCACAGAATGGGAGGCTACCGGAACGATGAAACTTCTGCGGAATTATAATCCAAATATTATTGTCAATTCGAGACTCCATGGACAAGGTGATTATGAGACACCTGAGCAGGGTATTCCTGTTGTAAAGCCCGCAAGCCGTTATTGGGAATTGTGCTATACAATGAATGATTCTTGGGGCTATCAACCTTTTGACAAACATTATAAAACGCCAAATATGATTGTACGTACATTGGTGGATTGTATTGCTATGGGAGGGAATCTTTTATTAGATATAGGACCGAAAGCCGATGGTAGTATTCCGTCAGAACAAGTAGCAATCTTAAAAGAGCTAAAGCGTTGGACAGGTAAATATCACGAAGCTATCTATGGTACAAAAGCAGGAGTTGAAGATAAATACCTTCGCGATAAAAATGCTTTCTCTAAGGATGGTAAAACGCTTTTTATCTACTTGGATGAGGTGAAAAGTAGTTTAGATATTGCAGGTCTACATACAAAGCCCGAATCAGTCCGTCTGGTAGCTAATAATAAAAAAATAGATTTTACGCACAGTGAGGGTAATTTAAGAGCATTTTTAGATCAAGCTGATTTTGATCTGGCTGTTACCGTTGTAGCTGTAGACTTTAAAGAGAAACCAAACTTTACTTTGGATAAGAAAAGTGAGCAACCAACCTTGCTGAGGCTCGCTCAAAAAGGAACAGATGAGGAACAGATAGATTATTTGGTTAAATGGACTGATTACGGTTCAAATCTGTTCGCAGAAAAATTAAGTGTCGATGCTGAGTATTTGGACGAAAGTATTGTCTTTGAATCATCCAATGTGAAAGATTGGGTGCGCAAACATGCTGAGGTATTAAGTTATGCAAATCCAGGAATGGAAGATGGTCATTATGCAGGTTATTCAGCACTGTCAGAAGATAAGCAAACTCTTTATTTATTCGTAAAAGGTAAACCTACCGGACCCATAGCAGTTAAAGGGCTTAAAAATACCATTGCTCGTATTCGTATAGTTGGTGAAGGGTCCATGATAGAACACAGTATATATAATAAATTGTACTGGAGTTCGACTCCTGGAATTGTTTATATAGATATTCCTGAATCTCGACTTGACGAAAATGTCACTGTTATAGCTGTACTATTAGATAAGCCTATTGATTTGTATCGAGAAGAAGTTAAGGCAATAGAGAGTAATTTGTAATGTTAGAGCTTAGTGATAAAAAGCGTCTTTTATAAAAACAGGTGTTTTTTATCACTATATTTTGTTATACACCTAGTCGATAGGTAAGTCGTATTTCTTGCGGAGCGGGCGGACAAGGTAAGATGTTGAAATAACAATCAGCAAACCTATTAGACACCCTATCCCAACAGAAACTGATCGGAGGATTGGTGTGTATGATAAGTCGGCTCCATGATTTGGGATCATAATTACTAAAAGAGCAACTATAGCGACTCTTGCCATATTCATGATATTAAATAGGCGGCAGACAAGAATTGTGATAACGATACCTACCATAATGACAAAAAATGAATCGCCATAGGTTAATATACAAAGGAGAGCTACAGTAGAGCCAACGAAGTTAGACTTGAATCGTTCGATAGATAATCTTTTTGAGTCTTTTTCTTCCGGAGAAATTACGAGCATAATGGAAAGGAACGACCAAAATAACTCAAATTCGGTTACCCGTGTATACAAAAGATAGCCTATTACAAAGCCGATCATACAACGAATGATATAAATAAGTACATGGGAGGCGACACTACGTTTGATGAACGAGTCAAGCATAGGGGTAAGGGTGTTTTTTTATAGTTGTTATTAAAATTAAATATTTAAAAGAATAAAGGCGGAAATTTATCTCCGCCTTTATTCTTAATCTAAATTGCTTGTTAAATCAATCGGTTTTTTTACTTTTTGATCTAATAAACTGAGTTCGATAACTTCTGACATGTAAGTAACATAGTGAAATGTGAGATCTTTTATATAATCTTCTTTAATCTCCAAAATGTCCTTTTCATTAGCCTTGCATAAAATGATTTCTTTGATGTTTGCCCGTTTTGCTGCGAGTATTTTTTCCTTTATTCCACCAACAGGAAGTACACGTCCCCGTAGTGTTATTTCGCCTGTCATAGCTAACTTTTCTTTTACTTTTCTTTGTGTGAAAAGTGAAGTTAAAGCTGTTAACATGGTTATGCCTGCAGATGGACCGTCTTTAGGTGTTGCCCCTGCAGGTACGTGAATGTTTACATCCCATTTGTCAAATACTCTATAGTCGATACCGAATTGATCGGCATGCGAACGTAGGTAAGCCATTGCTAGAGCTGCCGACTCTTTCATCACATCACCTAAATTACCTGTTAAGCTTAATTTTCCTTTACCTGGACTTAGGCTTGATTCAATAAATAGGATATCACCTCCAACTGAGGTCCAAGCTAATCCTGTTACCACTCCCGCAACTTCATTGTCTTCGTAAAGATCTTTGTCAAAGATTGGTGCTCCTAAAATTTCGAGTACCATAGCCGGATCTATTTTAGGATTATATTCCCTTTCCATAACGATACGCGTTGCCACACCGCGTACGATAGAGCCTATTTTCTTTTCTAGTCCTCTTACACCTGATTCACGGGTATATTCTTCGATTATTTTTTCGATCACTTTGTTGTTTAACGATGCTTGTTTGCGTGTTAAACCGTGGAGTTCAAGTTGTTTTGGAAGAAGGTGTTTTTTTGCTATTTCAATTTTTTCTTCGATAGTATAGCCATTTACTTCAATAATCTCCATTCGATCAAGCAGCGCGGGCTGTATACTGTTTAAAGAGTTTGCTGTTGCAATGAACATTATTTTTGAAAGGTCATATTCCATTTCTACATAATGGTCATAAAAACTAGTATTTTGTTCCGGATCTAAAACTTCCAATAGGGCAGAAGAAGGGTCTCCTTTAAAATCTGCTCCTAGTTTATCGATTTCATCTAAAACAAAGACAGGATTAGATGCGCCCGCCTTTTTCAGGGATTGTATGATTCGTCCGGGCATAGCACCTATATATGTTTTTCGGTGCCCTCTTATCTCCGCTTCATCTCGTACCCCTCCTAATGCCATACGGGTATATTTACGGCCAAGTGCTTTTGCTATGGATTTTCCAAGTGAAGTTTTACCAACTCCCGGGGGGCCTACTAAGCATAAAATAGGCGCACGCATATCATTTTTAAGTTTTAAAACAGCTAAATATTCAATGATGCGTTGCTTCACTTTTTCTAGACCATAATGATCTTTATCCAATACTTTAACAGCTCGGTTTAGATCAAAATTATCTTTGGTAAACTCAGCCCATGGCAAGTCTAGTAAGAGTTCTAGATAGTTTATTTGCACAGAATAATCTGCAGCAGCAGGGTTGATGCGTCCAAGTTTTTCTAACTCTTTGTCAAAATGTTTTTGAACGTCTTCCGGCCACTTTTTACTTCTAGAGCGTTTGTGTAGTTCTTCTATTTCTAAATCAGGTGTGTTTCCCCCCAACTCTTCCTGTATAGTTTTTAACTGTTGGCTTAAGAAATAATCACGCTGTTGTTTGTCAAGATCTATACGGACTTTGTTCTGAATTTGGTTCTTCAGCTCTAGCATCTGTATTTCAGTAGTCAGATGTTCAAGTAAATTTTTTGCTCTTTTAACAAAGTCTTTTGTTTCGAGTAGGGTTTGTTTTTGTTCTGTTTCTAACGATAAATTGGAAGATATAAAGTTTACCAAAAATGTTGGGCTCTCAATGTTTTTGATTGCCAAACCTGCTTCACTTGGTAAATTCGGAGACAGCTGAATAATTTGTAACGCTAATTCTTTAATAGATGAAATTAAAGCCTTAAACTCTTTGCTGGATACTTTTGGCTTATCTTCTGGGACACGTTCTACTCTACCTTTTAAATAAGGCTCTGTAGAAACAATTTCCTCTATTTTAAAACGTTGTTTCCCTTGTATAATTACCGTTGTATTGCCATCAGGCATTTGCAATATTTTAATAATATTTGCAACTGTCCCTACCTTGTTAAGTTGTTCTAGAGTAGGGTCTTCCGTATTCATGTCTTTTTGTGCAACCACACCTATAGTGCGGTCTCCTTTGTAAGCCTCCTTAATTAATTTTATCGATTTATCTCGACCAACTGTTATAGGGATTACAACTCCAGGAAATAAAACTGTATTGCGTAAGGGAAGTATCGGTAAAACTTCAGGGATATCAGCTTTGCTCATTTCTTCTTCATCTTGAGAACTTAATAGTGGAAAAAATTCCGTATCCTCATTTATGACAGATAGTACATGGTTGATATCAAACGTGTCGTTTTTGTTCATATATATATGTGTTAACCCGACAAGATGTCAGATTTTTTGCTATTACTTATAATATTCAAATAGTTACTCTATAATTGCAAGAGCAATGCCAAATTAAAAAAAATGCTATTTCTGCAAACAAATTAAGAGAGTGTGTTATTATTTTGATAATGCAAAGATGAACATTTGAATGCATTTTTTGTGTAAAATGTGGAAATGTTAATAACTTCGTATTGTACAGATGAAATAAATAGTAGAATTTTACTTATATGTAAATTTTGCATATTTTGGCATGTAGTGATATATTGGATTGTAAAGTTAATCAGCAGTATTAACAATGAGAACTGCTAATTAATAATAATATTTACACAGTAAGGGAAAAACAGAGCTTTTGCGAGCTCATGAAATAAATAAATACATATGAAGCGTATATTTTTGAGTAAAGAAATGAGAAGTATCAGGATAGGAGTTACGTCATTGGCTTTAGCTTTAATGACATTGGCTGCTCAAGGGCAGGAAAAAGCAGAACATAAAAATGCAAATGTTCGTCTAGCGGATAAAGCTTTATCTGCCGGTAATTTTAAAGAAGCTGAAAAACATTTGCTTAAAGCTTTACCAGAAGAAAGCAAAGACCCTGATGTACAGTATTTATTGGGCTACTCGCAGTTTCATAACGGTAACTTTAAGTCTGCTATCAGTACTTTTGAAACCGTATTGACTATTGAGCCTAGACATACCTCAGCGTTATATTATAAAGGTATGGCAGCTACAAAATTAGCGGTTGAGCCTAATAGTAAATTAAGCGCTACAATAAAAGAAAAATATCTAAAAACGGCTATCGAAGATTATAGTAAAGCTATTGCAATTGACGCAAACGACCCTAAACTATATCAGAACAGAGCAATCGCTTACCGTGATTTGGGTATTTTGAAAGGAACAAAAGAGATGGATAATTATAATAAAGATCAAGCAACAGATGCTTATAACAAAGCCGTTATCGATTACGAGAAGGTATTAAGCTATGATGCATCCCGTAAAGATATTCAGACAGAAGTAAAAAAAGCACAAGTCTATAGAGACAATTTGAAATAGTAACCTTTAAAAGGCGGTGTATATTACACCGCTTTTTTTTGTCTATTTAATTTCAAACTCAGCATATGCATGCAATGTTTTTTTAGGTGCTTGTTGTTTTTCTTTGAAATAATATTTAACCACCCTATATTTTCCTTTTTGAAAACTATATTGATCTGGAAATAACGGAATAATAAAATCACTGCTTTGTCCTGAAGCCAAACTATATCCTATATCTGGTGTGACAATAGGTTGTGGATATACTATTTTCTTCCAGTTATCTCTTGTCCAGTACATTAATTCATGATGAAGACCTGTCTGTATTTTTTCTTCACTATAGTTAAATAAACGCAGTCGTATAGTGTCGGGAATAGTCTCTTTTATAATATCTGTATTTACGACAATAGCTTTTACTTGTTCATTTCCATTGTTTTTGGTTATTGGTTTTAGTGTTAATGTCGGCATATTAAATATGTCGTTACTATAGTTTCTTATTTGTGAACCGCTTATTTTATTAATATTTTTAGGGCGTGGTATTTTAGCTTTATCCGTCGAAAGCTCTGTACTGTCTAGTGTATCTTCAATAGTAGGAGGTTGTAAACCTTTATTTGGTTGTTTATTGCTGTCTCGGTCGGTACTTTTATTTGGTACGCAACCCAGCGCAAATATCAACGAAGCGGCTGTGTATAGAATGATATGTCTTTTCATATGTAATTATTAATCTCTTATTCATTCTTAATTAAACTCTTGAAACAAATATAAAATATTCAGGAGTTAGTAAGCCTTATTGTCCTTATACCTATCTTATGGAATATTCATGTGTTATTGTATTAATGAAAACACGAAAACTTCATATGTTTGGAGGACTGCTTTATTTTATGATGATAAAACATAACCAAATCCATACTAGTAAAGATACTCATTTCATTTTTTCTTACTTTTCCGTTTTTTACCCCACCATACATAAAAACCGGTTATTGGCAATGAAGCACATATTAAACTCGCTGTAAAATATAAAACTTTTGTTCCGAACCCTCCTATAAAACCGGTATGTAAAGCATAATTTGAACGTGATATCCACTCTGCTGCGTTGGCATCTTTAATTATTTTTTGTGTACGGGGAAGTAGCTCAAGTGTGTTTCTGTCAAAACTAAGGTCACGCCATCTGCCGCTATGCATATCTGTACAAGCATATACTGTTTTTTCATCTTCTTCAGGAAAATGAATAATGACGGCTTCTTTATTTAATGTAGCTATTTCTTTACGTACTTTATGCCATATACTATCGGCTACAACAAGGGCATCTAAAGGTAGTAATTGTGATTCTTGCTCTACTCTATTTACCTCCTCAGTCTTTGGATGCGTGGGTAAGCCTCCGCTCAGCCACATAATGGTCTGTCGCATCCAAGGAAAAGACATTATTAGGCCGGTAATGGACATCAACAGTGCCAAGGTTAGAGAATAAAAACCAAGTACATTGTGGAGATCGTAATTTATACGTTTCCATTTATTTTTCCAATTTATTGTAAAAGCCTGCTTTAAGTGCCTCTTATTCCATCGTTTGGGCCACCATAGAACAACGCCTGATAAACTAATGAGAAAGAACAGAAAAGTAGCCCAGCCTACAATAGGGCGGCCAATGGTATAGCCTAACCATAAATTGCGATGCCCTTCATCCATGATGTGAAAAATATCCTCATGATCAACTTCTGCCAATATTTCACCTGTATAAGGGTTTAGGTAAATCAATGTGTCACTGTGTTCAATTGAAGCTTTAACTGATTTGTCGAGCCCATAATACCATACGCTAGCCACTTCTTTTTCTGGATACTTTTCTTTTATCTTTTTGTATAATATGCTGGGTGGCGCTTGTTCATCTGTCGAACGTTTATCTACGGTCATATAGGGATATAGGGCTTGCTTAATATCAAGTTCAAAGACAAGAACACAACCTGTTATTGATAGTATGATGACAATTATTCCCGAAATAAGTCCTAACCAAAGATGAAGCCATGCATTGATTTGCAATATGATTTTTTTCATTTTGTATTACTAAAAAGCACCTTATAATTATCGGTAATTATAAGGTGCTCATCTTTTTTATAGCGTTAGTTTAATTTATAAAGCATAGGTGTGTCTCCATCCGCACCTTCAATCTTAGCCCCTTTAGTAAGTTTATCGGTATTTGAGTCATATTCCCAGACGTATACTGCGTCGGCAGTCGGATCGTTTACTGCAATATAGGCTTTCCCCTGATGAACTACTGCAGAACGTGAATTGCCTAATAATGGGAAGTCTAATTTCCGTACAATTTTTTTGGCTTTAATATCTACGACCACATATTGCCACATAGCCGCATACCACCAATCGTTCCATTCTTTAACATGCGTCTTTGTGTCGTGCGCATTAATAAGCAGGACTTTACTGTTACCTAAATCTACTACTCCTAGTTGCTGGTCTCCATTTAATAAATTAGAGATGTTAAAGAAGTAATTTGGATCTAATTTATTATCATTTTTATTTACGCGATAAAATGCAGTTGGCAACTCTTCATAGCCTGCGCCCAACGGAATCGGGTGTGTTAAGATATAGGTATCTCCTTCCGAATCAAGATGACCTAGATAGCCATTTCGTAAAGCACCCAATGGAGCCGATTTGCTATCTTCACCTGTTACTTTAAGGTTTGTTAAGCTCGGGTAATCTAGTTCTGCAGTATATGATTTTCTATTAGTTTTTTGTGTTTCTTCGTTGTACAGGTCAAAACCAATGATTAACTTATTTCCTCTCGGTATTACCGAATAAACACGGCGGTTAAACTTTTCAGGAATATCTTTACGGTCAAACTCTCCACTTTTCGTAACTGCCATATCTTTTACATTGATAATAGCATAGTGATTGCTTCCTCTAGGGCCGACCATAAGGTTCGCATCATCGATCCATATGTGCCAGCCGATATACAGCGATGGAAGATGTGAAAAAGGAATTTCCTTAACAGTTTTCAAAACTCCATCTTCAAAGCGATATTTCCCAAATTTTGAAGCGTCAGGATTAACATGGTAGAAATCTCTTCCTTTTTGAATAATATTCTCTTCCCATGTAAATATAGTTGATACGTTTGTTCCTTGTCCTACTGGAGATATTTTGCCTGACATTAAATCTTGTATCGGTAATAAATATCTACCATTATCCGTACCTATAGCTACAGCAAATTCAGGATCTGCAACTGGGGTAGGGGTATCTCCACCATCTTTATCACTGCTACAGGCTGATAATATAGCAAAAGCACTGAAGCTCAATGCTAATGCACGTACGCTTTTTTTTAAGTAATTTGTTTGCATGATTTTATATGAAATTTAAATTATATCGAAACTTTAAAGAAACTGATCGTCCAGGCTTTTGCAGTTTGGCATTATCGTATGCAATACGATCTGTGATATTCTTGCCTTCCAATGAAAAGTTATAACGTCCGTTTAAGATAGAGTATGTAACTCCTATATTCTGAATCCATTGAGGAGGTATGTAGAAGTTTGTTGATTTATCTCCTAACTTTGACCAGTTGTAGGAATATTCATTAATAAACTGCATGTACCAGTTGAACTCTAAACGGGTGTTTTTACCTATAAGGTCATCTTGCCCCACTATAAGGTTTGTATTGCCATAGAGCCACGGCTTGTCTGGTATTCTATTTTTGTAAGTTATTTTTGGTCTGTTGGTTCCTTGTACATAACGCTCTCTATCGACAGCACTTTCATAACTTAGGTTAGCGGTGAACCGCAGTAGACTACTGTAGCTATATGTTGTTTCAAATTCAGCACCTTCGACTTTAATACCTCCAAAATTGTAAAATGAACGAAAAGTTCCTGAACCACTACTATTATCTAAGGCGGGGGTACTGTGAATATAATTTTTGGCATTTCTGTAAAAACTACTCACATTAATAGAAAGGTGATGTTTTGGATCAATCTGTTTATTTAAAAATAGCCCTAGGTTATAATTATCACTATTCTCTGGCTCAAGCTTTGGGTTTCCCTGGACTTGCGTGCCGTTGCCAAACAGTTCGACCAAAGTAGGCAACCTGTAGGCATGTTCATAAGATGCTTTTATACCTAAGTCAGGCGTTATGAAAAAACTAGATGCCAACCCATAGCCTAAATAACTCTTTGATTGGTTATTCTTTGTTTCTCCTTCTGCAGCAACGTTACCTGAAAAACTGTAATATTTCCCAAAAGCATTGCTTTTCCATCTTTTGTTGAATAATTCTGTACCGTAATTGAGCCCGATAATATGCTTATTCACGCGATTGCTCTGTTCTTTGCTGTGATTATAAGGGTCTATTTCATCATAACTTTTTCTATAATTACTGTTGTACATATAATTAAAGTTAATGTGGTGTTGATCCGCAGCTTGGTAATTTAAAGTGGCTTGGGCCAGATTGTTATATCCAGAGTAGTGTCGGATTGATTTTTCTGTTCCTAATTCTCCTTTATTTGGGGCATAGTTTTCAGGTTTCCCATTCCAGCGGTAAGTGTTCCAAGAGCTTGTGTCAGTTACCACTGATTTGTCATTTGCAAAATTTGCAAACAGGGATGTAGATAATCCATCAATGAGCAACCTGTTCTTTCGATACCGAATACTCGGTATAAGACTATTGCTCGTCTCATTAACATGACCTATTACTTTTTCTTGGGTGGCCCCCGTCTGCATCTCTTTGTAATTATCATTATATGTTAAACCTACGACAAAAATGTCAGCCCATTTTTTGTTTGATACCCCGGCTTCCAATTGTGTCATATATGATTTGTACCCATCATGGAAACGTCGAGCGGACGACAGCGTGTCAAAACCTGTTAAATCTTCGGTAGGAACCTCCAAGAATACTTTCGCAGCTGGGTTATTACGCATCCTATAATTATTATCTGAATAGTTATAGTAGGAGTTGAAATTCATGTGGATGCCAGACTTTGGTAGTGTATAATTTATACTGGCTGCGCCTCGGTGTGTGTTGAACGAACCTACGCTATAACTCAGGTCAATAGCTTTTCCCAAGTCTTTGTTCGTAATAATATCTACAGCACCACCTAGAGCATCTGTAGCCAGGTGGGGAGGAATCGCTCCTTTATACACTTCGATACGCTTGACTATATTAACAGGTATATTATTAAAAGACATACCGCTACCATAGGCCTCGATCGGAATTCCATCAATAAAAAATTTAACATGATTTCCAGAAAGGCCATTAATAGAAAAAGTATAATTAGAACCTAACCCACCTTCTTCTCTTATTTTAACACCTGTGCTGCGGTTCAGTATCTGGTTAATGTCTACATTGCTATTCGCATAAGATTTTGTTTCGATGACATTTACATTAAAGCCGAGATCACGTACCTTGTTGGCGATACTTTTACCTTGTACGTTCACATTTTCCAATGCTTTATTATTTGTAGTTAATACAAAGTTTAGAGAAGCATTCTGATTGATACGAAGTGTTTGTTGTTTGCTATAGTAACCTAGCGAATTGACTTCGATAGTATATGATCCGGGAGTTATTTTTTCAAAATGATATCTTCCAGTGCTATCGGTAAGAGCTATTTGTTGTGTTTGAACAAGTTTAACAGTAGCTCCCGCAATAGCTCTATTTTCTAATGATACCACTTGCCCGTTAAGCGTTGTTTGCTGCGCATGGGAACGGAAAATAAATAAAAAAACGAATAGGCATAGTGCCCATTTTAAATTACACATCTTATTTAGATTAAATATACATAAGACAGTAGCCTATGTGCTCTTTAACCGAAGGTGTATTGTAAAAGAAAATTTAATTTATTTTATCAAGGCGAAGAATGAAATCAATATCTGGGTCTAGGCTGTGTATGTGCTTCGTTTCACCTGTATTCGGATCGAAGCTCCATAAGCTATGGTTTTCATCTTGACTATCGATTGCTAGGTATACAATATTATCTTCTATCAGTACTGTTTCTTTGCGTGTTCCTTTATCAGCTGGGATATTTATCTTTTCCAAATCTCCTGTTAGGAGATCTACGACATAGTATTCAAATTGAAAAACAAGATGATGCTCTGCGAAGTCTTTGTATTTTTCTTTTTGTTCAGCGCGTATAATTGCTTTTTGCTCCCCAATATACCAGAATCCATAGGCATGATTTCCTATTTTATCTGATATGTTAATCATATAGTTTGTGTCCACCTTATTAGATTTCGCTAACTTTCTGAAAATAGCAGTTGGTAATTGTGTCGTATTTCCTAAAGCGATCCCCGGACAACTCATGAAGTATAAGTCACCTTTCTCGTTTTTAGCCTGATAAGTTTGTACTGTATTTACTCCTCCAGGGTAGGTAGATCGTAAATCTTCCTGTACGACCGGTTCTTTTATTGCTGTAAAATTAAAATTAGCATAATACATTTTATTAGCTGTGGTATAGTCTGTGCTACTTGTAAACTTACTGTAAGAATAACCTATCCAGAGGTTATCTCCTTCTAAATCGGATACACCTATACTTAATATATTATAATCATTTTGAGGTTTAGGAAGGGGTAATATTTCTTTCCGAATTAGTTGTAATGGTTTTGTTTTTAGGATGTGCATATGACCTACACCGTTGTTGTGTAAGTCGACAGTAAACAGTATAAGGGTATCAGACTTATTTTTCCATAGAAAATTATCTATACTTAAGTTTTTAAGCGAAATAGAGTCTTTACCAGCTAGTTGCCCATCCTCATTGAACTCATAATGGACAAAAAAACCATTTCGATAATTATGTTGATAAAATGATCTTTCCTTTTTTATATATTCTCGGTTAAAACCTTGGCTGGGGTTTTTTACATATGTAAATACGGATTCTTCATTAAATTTATCAAATAAAGCAAAACCGGCACTACGATCTTTGTAAAGTAAATATAGCGCATATTCTTTATCTTGAATAGATATTGTTTTTTCTGTGGGTTTATAACACGAAACGAATAAGACCGTTATAAGACCAAAACATATCCCTTTTATTGCACAATTAATTATCTTCATAATACAGCTTTTACTTGTTTATGTTGTCGGAAATTGTTGAAGATAATGACGCCGCATAATTGGAGGTAAATAATTGAGCTCGCTTTCGGAGAAAACCAGTAATTTATTTGTCCGTATATCTTTAGATAAAATATAGACTAAACCACTTTTAAAGTTGAAAACATGACTGCTATCTCGATCCTGTAATGAAAAGTCACGTTTAGGTTTAAATAAAACATTTCCCGAAAGAGAAATACAGCCTTTTTTAAGGTTAATAATTGCCTCACTGTTACTACTTAATAAAACATCAAAAAAGTCTTTTTCTACTAGAATAGGAGATTTTTCTGTATTTGTAGCTTTTACATTATGATCTTCATTAAAAGAATCTTTGGTTAATAATGTAAAGAAGTAAAAGAAAAGAATTAAAATGGCTGCCGCACCAGCAAACGTTCGTACCTTAGTTTGTAATATGAAAGCAGGACGTTTTAAAGGACGCTTACTTTCAGGCTTATTATGAATAGCTTGCCAGATCTCTCCCCCGATTTTAGCTTCTACAGTAGTGTCCGGGATATCGTCCCACTCATCGTTTACTAACCATTCTTCTATAGCAACAATCTCCTCTGGAGTGCAACGTCCTAATTCATATTTTTCCAGAAGAGCTTTATCTACCTTCATATTGCTGTTTTCTACAGATCGGGATGGTGCGTTAAATGATATGAACTACAAAAATACAACTATTTCAAATAACTTTGGTTTTCTTTGAGCTAGATTCATTTGTTTTTTCCGAAGTGTTCGCGTAATGTTACCAAAGCTCTACTGATATGGTATTCAACAGCACGTTCGCTAATCAGGAGCTGTTGTGCAATTTCTTTATTGGTCAAACCTTGATCTCGACTCATTTGGAAAACATGTTTACAACGTTGTGGTAAACTATCTATAATCTGTCGTAGTTTATGCTGCAACTCTTTTATTGACAAACTGTCTTCTTCATATACTGACATGCTCTCTGTGCGTATATAGTCGTGATGCTTTTGTCTTCTCACTTTGTTACGGATATGCTCAAATGTCCGTAATTTTACAGAACGTAATAAATAGCGTTCAACATCTTTAATAGCGAGTACTTCTCTCCGTTCCCATAAAGATTTGAATACGTCTTGAACAATTTCTTTGGCATCCTCTTCATCTTCCGTGGTTTTCAATGCAAATAAGTACATGCGTTGCCAATAGTCCTGAAATAAATCAGCGAAGCTATCGGTCGTTATGGCCATACTATTTTTGTCCTGTGTAGTTTCCAAATCTCTGCAAATATACATTATTTAGAATCTTTATAAATAATGTTTTTGAATTATTTCTTATTGATATAGTAAACAGTTGATTATTGTTATTATCCTCGGTGTTGTCCTTACACCGAGGGGTTAAAATATTTTTTCATCTTAATCACCAAATCTATAATTTAGAGAAAGCAGCACTTTCCTATTATCTGGTCTCAAGGTGTTGTAAATTATTATATTGTCGAAAGTACTTGTGTACTGTGTCTTTGCATTACGAATTATGCCATGAGCTGCTAACTTTACAGTAGCTTTTTCATTAAACATCTTTTTTTCCAAAGCAATGTCTACACCATAGGTTTGTTTATTTTTTCGTGCTCCTGTCGTTATTCCTGAGTTGTAATAAGCCGTGACTTCGGATTGCATACCCCATTTTATTTGTATATTATGTTTAGAGTGTATATTCCAGTTTGTGCCCTTCGTACTTAACGATTGTTCGTCTATTTCTCCCGAGTAATCATTATGGAAAACATTTGCATAATGACTACCGCTCCAATAATTTGTAAATTGATTATTGTACATCCACCCCAAGCTATAATTTCGAAACGAACCAATATTTTCCGGTCTCGTAAATAGTTGATTCGCTGATTCTCCTTGCCTTGTCACATACCGGATAATATCAGAACCTATGCTTATACTCGCTGTGGTGAATAGTTTATTTTTATAGCCATGCCCTAGTTCTATTATATTGCTTTTTTCGGGTTTTAAGTTTGCATTCCCCTCGGTATACGTGAAATAATCGTCATAGATACGGAATATATTTACTTCATGATCGCCGGGGCGCTCAATCCGGCTACTTAGAGAACTACGTATAAAATGAAATTCATTAATATGATATATGGTATATGCATTTGGAAATAAGTCGAACCTATTTTTCTTTAAAACCTGATCTAGCGTACGTTGATCGGCTTTGAAAGCTGTAAATTCCCCACGTAAACCGACCTGATATTCAAAAGAATTGATTTTACCCGTATAAATAAAGTAAGATGCTTGAACATGTTGGCTGTATTTGAAATTATTACTTGCTTTATTATCAATTTGCCAAGTAGCCCCGGTTAGTGTATCGTTGCGCGTATTATTATCAATAGCTAGGTATGAAGCTTTCCAGCCTAATTCTATATGCTGTTCTTTCGATACTGGTAGACTGTAATCTACACGTGCTGCGTAGGTTGTATTCGTCAGATTCTGGATATTGTGTCGGCCTGATTTTGTAGGGCTTTGTTCATTTAAAAAGTTTGTATTCACCCTGTTATCATACTTATTACTGTGGGGTGCATAATCAATATTGGCTTTTAGAAAATGTTTGTCCCGATTATATTTGTGCAGATAATTTATGTTAAAAGTCAGGTTGTTGTAGCCTTCATCAAAACGACTTTTACTATTTGCCTGATTTTGAAATATTGCAGACGGTGATTGCTGCAATTGGTTCAGAATGTCATTTGTTGTTACAAAATTGCCTTTGATCCAATTGAGGCTGGCTTCTATTGTTTGGTTACTATCGGGTTGGAAAAGCAATCCGGTGTGTATGCTGTGGTATTTTGCAGGTTTTGTGTGCATAGATTCGGTCTGCAACTGCCTATTTATCATACTGCCATTTTTATTATTAAAATGACGTTCTATAGTTTTCGAAGCACTAGCTTCTTCGAAGCCCCAGCTCGCATTGGTAAATACATTAATTTTTTGCGTTTTATAGTGTATACCCCCGCCGGTACTACCTTGTGGTTCTCTCGAGGCGCCTCCTCTTAAAAATATATCGCCGCCCCAGCCTGATCGATTATTTTTTTTTGTAATTATATTAATAGCACCTGCACTACCTTCAGCATCTTCTTTTGCAGACGGGCTACTCATGAGCTCGAGGCGAGCTATATCACGTGCCTGTAAGCCTTTTAACATATTGTTCAGCTGGTTACCACTTATATATATGTCACGTCCATCAATTTTTATTTTTGCGCCGGTTCGGCCCTGTATGGAAAAGTTGCCTTTTCCATCCGAGATAACACCTGGTGTTTTTTCCAATAATTCTAAAACATTATTACCTTCCGCACTAATACTACCTTCCACATCAATGACCAATCGGTCGATCTCTTGTTTTAGGGCAGGACGTTTAGCCCGTACATTAAAATTGTCTAGCGTATGTATTTCTTCTAGCAATTGTGCAGGAATGAGTTCTATATAGTCATTTTTTTTAGCATGTATTGTTCTGCTTAATAGCGGTTTGAAGCCAACGTAACTATATTTTATAACGTAGGAACCTTCTTTATCTATGTGAAAAGAAAAATGTCCATTTTCATCACTGTGTGTCTGGCTGTACCTTGTAGAATCAGGAAGAGTTAACAAATTCACGGTAACTTGATGGAGGTTGTTTCCTGAAGTGTTCATTGTTTTTCCAACAATACGTATTTGAGCAAATAATACGCTTGTTGGTAGTAAACTAATAAAAAGTAAAATTAGATAAAATCTCATGTTTTGCGTTAATAACTATATTTGAAATAGAGATTGTCTTTGCTATAAAGCACAAACTCCAGCTTATTAATAAACAGGCTTCCTTTCAGGGAAATCTGTTCTAATGCATTTGTTTAGAATTAATTTAAATAAGCATCTTCAAAGTAAGTTGCCCTAACAGCATTTTACCGAAGGTTGGTATCTAGAAAAATGATTTATAGAGGAGTTTTGGTTAATTTTTATTTGATGTTTTCAAACCATAGGAGAAGTTGCGTTTTGTCTTCTTTCGAGAGGTTACCATTTTTATTGAGCCATTGGTACGAAGGTAGTGGCATTGTTCCCTTTTCAATTTCGTTGACAATAGCTCTCAATTTATTCTTCTTCATTCGATGTGAATAGTTGTCAAATTCAGAAAAATTAAGTTCAGCTTTTCCTTCTACAATATGCTTTTGCATAAAATAGGTAAAAGGTTGAATGTAACTGTACCAGGGGTATTTGGTAGTATGGCTATGACAGTCGTAACAAGCTGCAATTAAAATAGATGCAATAGTTTTTGGTGTTTTATATATCTTTATAAAATCGCTAGCTGTCGCTATTTTTCGTTCATTTTTTTTAGTAGGGATGAACTGTAGTGCTGTGATAAAGATTGCAATGAGTCCCAGAATTCTCTTTAAAGTGTTCTTCTTTGACATTGTCTTTTGTCTAAATCAATTGATCGGAATAATATGTAAAGGTTGGTAGAAAAATGCTTACTACCAACCTTTTAGACTATTAGCCTTGAGGTGATATTTTTTGTTTTGTTGTTCCACACTTTAACATCGAACTACCAAATAATGGGTTTAATAGCTCTTCTTGATTGCTCAACCACATACCTCCTTTATTGTCGTTATACATAGGGCAATACTGTTCGTATATTTCACGGTCCGCACCAACATTTTTAATAAGATCTTTCATGTCGTGACCGAGTGGTTCAAAATGTTCTCTTTGATGAGTTATGTCACTTTTAGCAATATGCTCACCGTGCTCTTTAATAACCTCAATAATCTCTTTTACTTCAGATGATCCACTTCCTGATAGGTTGGATAGACTGGCCGTTAGGGCTTCACCAGCTTTTGCAGCTTCTGCTTGGTTATCTTCTTGTAAAGCTTTTTTGATTGCAAAGTATGCATCTAAGACGGGAGCAGCAGCGTCAGATTTCGTCACTTCTGTTAGCTCATAATCCCCCTTGTCTTTAGCATGGTCGTGATCAGCATGACTGTGGTCGTGATCGTCATGGTGGGCTACTTCTGTTTTCGTTTCCGAATTACTTGACGGATTGCATGAAGCAAAGATCAATGCGGCGATAAAAGCCATTAATAGTGTTTTTTTCATGATAATTTAATTTAGATAAAGTTTTATAAGTTTATTTATTTTATTGTTTTCTTAACTTCCCCACATTTTAACATAGATGCTCCATAGTAAGGGTTTAATACTTGATCTTCCTTACTAAGCCAATCTGCTCCTTGATCATTATTTGCCATTGGACAATGTTGTAGGTACATATTTTGACCGAGAGGACCTATGGCTTCTACTAATTCTATAAAAACATTGGATAGCTCATGAAAGTTTGTCCTGAGTTGATCTATGTTGTTTGATTTAGTGATTTCACTGGTTTTAAGCGCATTTTTCTCTGATGCTTTACTTAATGCATTATGTGCTTCATGTGGCAATTTCATTAAGTTATCTTTGTTCCATAATCCTGTTAAGCTCAGGTATTCTTTCTTGGCATTTGCGAAATCATCGTTTACCAGGGCGTCTTTGATTTTAAAGTAGCGTTCCATAATTGGGCTGAAAATCGATTGCTGATCCAGTGTTAAACTTAGTTTTGGCATATTTAAACGTTGGGTAGCAGGATGCACATGGTTCATCATGCTGGGTTTGTTAGCAAGCTGGGCAGCTGCATCTACACTAAAAGTACCTTCTACAACAATTTCTTCACCTACTTCCAAGCCCTCTTCTATGACATAGCTTTCATCCAATGATGCTCCTAATACAACTGGTCGCATTTCAAAACCGACATTTTTTTCGGTGGCATGTTTGATGTAAACCACAGAATGCTTACCTGTCCACATTACCGCAGTTTTTGGCACCACAATTTTGTTTGTTCCCAGCGCTAATTTTGATTGCACTAAACCGTTTATCAACATCTCGGGCTTAAAATCTAAGTTGGGATTTTTAATAAGTATTCGCGCTTTTAATGTACGTGTTTCGGGGTTGAGTATGGGCTCAATAAAGTCTATAGTAGCTTTAAACTCTTTGCCTGGCATAGAGGGAAGGTCATAAAGGATATTCATTCCTCTTTTTACAAATGATGCATCTTTTTCGTAAATGTCAAATTCTCCCCATAGGTTATTCAGCTGTGCTAGTTTGAAAATGGGCGAGCCAGCTTGTAGATAATCTCCCTTGTCGATTAGTTTCTCTACCATATACCCATTATGATTAGCAAATATAGGCATGTTTTCTACGACGACGCCTTTAGTAATCATATTGTCTATTTGCTGTGGTTGTATCTTCCAAAGTAATAGCTTTTCACGAACAGCTTCATACATTCCAGGATAATTATCTTTGTTTTGGTAAGCTTGTAAAAGTTCTTTTTGTGCGTTAATTAATTCGGGCGAGTAAATGACAGCGATCTGTTGGCCGGCTTTTACATACTCACCTAAAGTGTTTACATAAAGTTCTTCCACACGGCCAGGTATGTGCGCGTTCTGTGAAAAGGTATAGCGAGGGTCTAAATTTATCTTTCCTGCCAAACGAATATCTTTTTCAATATCGCCTGTTTGTACGCTCATGGTATGTATGTTTGCCAGTTGCATAGCCGTGGGTGACATCCGAAGAGCTTCTACCGGTAGATCAGACTCTTCTTCATCTTCTAGTGGCGTAAGGTCCATACCACATAATGGACAAGTACCTGGGTGGTCTTGTCGAATTTGCGGATGCATAGAGCAGGTCCATATTGTTTCACTATCAACGGATGCTATAATGTTTTCGCTGGATTCCTCTTTTTTACCAGATAACATTTGGCCTATAAAAATACCCACGATTAAGACGACGAGTATAATGATCCAGTTTCTTTTATCGATATTTTTTATTTTGTCTATTATATTTTCCATAACCAGTCTGTTATTTCAGTGAGCTAAAGTGTAGGTATTCGGATTGTTTTTCTAATTTCAGAGCAGTTGCCTGTGTAGTGATAAGAATGTTCTCATAGGAAAATTCTTCCTGCTGTAAGCGTAATAACTCTTCAAAATCTTGTCCTGCAGTACTATAATATGTCAAGAGTAATTCCTTGGCTTTTTTTACTTTTTCAATTTGTTTGCTGTATAGATCCAATTCTTGATTTGCTTGTATTAATTGGTTTTCGATTTGGTTACGCTCTCTATACAGTTGGTTGATCGCCCAATCCCTTTCTTGTTCATAGGCTTCGCCTAGCAATTTAGTTTCCTGTATTTTAGCTTTATATTTTTTTCTAAAAATCGGGATAGACATACTTACCATGGGCATGAAGTCGTTGCGTGCAGGGTTCATACGCATATATTCTACTCCTAGACCAATTGTAGGTAGGCTTTCTTTTTCTGCTACTTTTGTACGTACATCCATCTCCTCCTTCTTTAGTGTAATTGCCTGTATTTCGGGGTGTGTATTGATATCTGCTTCTCGTAAAATAGCTTTGTAGCGCTGTGACTCTATCTGTATCGGTTCGTTTTCATTACGCTGTACCAGACGATTTAAACCGTACACTAATGCTTCTTTTTTTTGTTCCAATAATGTTATTTGTATAGCTGCATTTTCTTTTGCCAACTCTGCACGCACTACATCGACCATATTGCCTTTTGCAGTTGATAATTTATGGGTAGCTAATTTTTCAAACTCGCTATAAACCTGTACATTTTTCTTTTGCAGGCTTATGAGTTGTTCTGCCTCCTGAATATCATAATAAAGCGTACTTACATCAACCATGATTTGTTTTTGTAAAGCAGCAATATTTTGGTAATTACTTCGTACAGCGACTCTGCTGGCTTCTTTTTGTAATTTAGTAGTGCCAAACCAAGCGAAATTTTGCATTAATGATACGTTCAAACGTTCCATGCTACTTGATGAAGGGTTGAACCCTACACTTAAAGAAGGATCTTGCCATTTACTAGCCTGTTCCTCCTGTGTTTTCAGGGCTTCGTGTTTTGTTAGTTCACTTTTTAGCTGCGGATGGTTATCCATTGCCAATTCCACGAAGTGCTCTAAACTTTGTGCCGAAGCCTTATATGTAAAGCCTAATAATAATAAGGCTGCTAAAAATTTCGTGCTCATTTATTACTTTTCTTAAATTGTTTTTCTTTTTGTATGGCATATAATGTCGGAACGATGTAGAAGGTAATGCAAGCCATTAACATTCCTCCGAAAGCAGGAATGGCCATTGGGATCATAATATCCGAACCTCGCCCAGCTGAAGTTAAAACGGGCAATAAGGCAATAATAGTTGTTGCTGATGTCATGACAGCAGGTCTTATTCGTTTCGCTGCTCCATCAATTACCTTTTCACGGATTTCTTCAATGCTTGTGGGTTTACTATCAGCGAAGGACTGATCAAGGTAGGTTGCCATCAGTACGCCATCATCTGTTGCTAATCCAAATAGCGCAATAAAACCTACCCATACAGCGACACTAAGATTGATTGTCTGAACCTGAAAAAGTTGCTGCATCGGTACTCCGAAAATGTGAAAATCTAAAAACCAAGATTGACCATATAGCCAGATTAAAATAAAACCGCCTGTAAAAGCTAGAGCTATAGAGGTGAAAACCATAAAAGAAGTAGCAACAGAGCGGAATTGGAAATAAAGAATTAGAAAAACTACAATTAAAACCAAGGGAATAATAAAAGCAAAACGTTTTTGTGCACGCACTTGGTTTTCGTAGTTTCCTGCTATTTCGTAGGTGACGCCCTCTGGTACGGTAATTTTCCGTTCAGCAATCTGTTCTTCGATAGTGCGGTATACATCATTCGCAACATTAGTTTCGGCAAAACCATCCTGTTTATCAAAGAGAACATAGCTAGTCAAGAAAGTGTTCTCACTTTTTATTTCTTGCGGACCTTGTGTGTATTCTATTTTTACAACATTTCCTAAAGGTATTTGTAAGCCCTTACTGTTAGATACCATAATATTCTCCAGCTCGTTCGGGTCATCCCGCAGTGCGCGTGGATAGCGTACACGTACGTTATAACGCTGACGCCCCTCTACAGTTGTCGTAACGGTCATTCCCCCAATGGCTGTTTCAATAGTCGACTGAACATCTTCTATTGTCAATCCGTAACGGCCCAAGCTGTGTCTATCTATGTCTAAATGTATATAAGGTTTTCCTACTACACGTTCGGCAAAGACGGCTTCTTTCTTAACGCTTGGTATTCCTTTTAGTAGTCCTTCCAAATCCATCCCGAAAGATTCTATACTTTCTAAACTCGGACCATGAACTTTTATTCCCATAGGGGCACTCATACCTGTTGCCAACATGACGATACGTGTTTCTATAGGTTGTAGTTTTGGCGCAGAAGTCACACCTGGTATTTTAGCAACACGTGTAACCTCATTCCAAATATCATTGGGGTTTCGGATGCTGCTGCGCCAATTTCGGAAGGGTAGCCCTCTAGCGTCTGCAATCAGGATTTCAGTAGATTGCCCACTTTCTAATATCGCATCATTGCTTAAAGTATCTCCAGTTGAAGTAATAAAGTGTCCTTTTTTATTTGTTTTAAAACGCAACTGTTTGCCATCTTTTATTGCAAATTCACTTTTATAGTTAATCACGTTCTCAAACATAGAAACAGGAGCCGGATCCATAGGTGATTCCGCTCTACCCAATTTTCCGACGGTCATTTCCACCTCAGGGATACTGCTGATTAGCTGATCCAGTTGGGCAACAACTTTTTGGTTGTATTCTACGCCTGAATGGGGCATAGAAGTTGGCATTAACAAGAAAGTCCCTTCGTCGAGGGCAGGCATGAATTCGTTACCAACACCTGGAAAAGTATGCGCGATAGCAGACCAAGCTTTGTTTGCTCGGATGTTATAGTTCATCTTATCGAAGCCTTTCTCTATAAAGCCAAACACAGACGAAAAACCAAACCATATAACTATCCCGAAAGCAACTAAGGTTATGGGTAGTGCTAAGAATGCCTTTTTATGGACTAAACACCAGCGTAATATACTGGTGAAACTATACTGTATCCATTGAAAGAAGCCTAAAATCAAAGCGGTTAAACAGATAACAAATATAAAGTTTAGTGTCCAGCCTTTCACAGTACCCAGCGGCATCCAATAAGATGTAAGTGCGCTAGCTACGAGTAAGGCAACGAGAATAATTTCAATATGTGTCCATATTAATGCCAACCATTTGTTTTGTGGCTCTACGTGCGTATGTGTTTTTATGAGTCCAATAACAGCAAAAGCAATGAGTACAATAGACCCTGTATATATGCTATTGATGAGTCCTAAAACAGCAATCGCAATTAAAATGATATGAAAGGCTGTTGTGAACTTTTTGGTGCGTATTTTAAGATCAAATAACCAATAGATTAACGTAGGTAATATAAATAAGGCAACAATCAGTGCTGCTACTATGGCAAAAGTTTTTGTATAAGCTAAGGGGCCGAATAGTTTACCCTCTGCTGCTTGCAATGTGAAAACAGGAAGGAAACTAATGGCTGTAGTAGCAACGGCTGTAATGATTGCCGAAGACACCTCTTTAGCACCTTCATATATTTGATCAACTAGGCTTTGCTCAGGCTTACTATCCATTTTTTTAATAACATTTTCAGATAGAATGATGCCTAAGTCAACCATCGTACCAATGGCAATAGCAATACCTGATAAAGCTACAATATTCGCATCAATACCAAAACCTTTCATTGCCATAAATACTAGTAAAACACCGAAAGGTAGTAGTGAGGAAATCACTATAGACATACGTAGATTATATACCATAACGATGATAACCAGTACGGTAATCAGTACTTGCAGCGCTAAGGCATCTTTTAAAGTGTCCAGTGTTTCATAAATAAGTTCCGAACGATCATAGAATGGAACGATCGTTAGTTTACTCTCTCGTCCGTCTGATAACGTCTTACTGGGAAGGCCTGGGGATATTTCTTCTATTTTATCTTTTAATGATTGTATAACTGCCATTGGATTTGATCCGTATCGGCTGACGACCACACCGCCGACCACTTCGGCTCCGTCTTTATCCAGTGAGCCCCGTTTAGCTGCCGGGCCTAAATTTATTTTTGCAAGTTGCCCCACTCGTATCGGAACAGCATTTACTTCTTTGACGACCGCTTGTTCTATATCGGCTATACTTTTAATATAACCTAGTCCACGAATAAGGTATTCCGCTTGGTTAATTTCCATTGTTTGTGCGCCAACATCTCTGTTTGACCGGCTCACAACATCTCCAATTTCACTGATAGAAATACCATATTTACGTAAAGCTGCCGGGTCTACATCGACTTGATACTCTTGAACATTACCACCTATTGACGCTACCTCAGAGACACCCTCAACAGCATTCAGTGCATACTTAACGAAAAAATCTTGAACATTACGTACTTCATGCAAGTCCCAGCCACCCGCTGGATTCCCGTCTTTGTCGCGTCCCTCTAGTGTGTACCAGTATACTTGTCCGAGTGCGGTAGCGTCTGGGCCTAGGGTTGGTTTTGTACCGTCCGGTATTAAGCCAGATGGTAATGAATTTAGTTTCTCTAGAATGCGGGACCGGGACCAATAAAACTCTATATCGTCTTCAAATATTACAGATATAGAGGAAAACCCCTGCATTGACGAGCTGCGCACATCTTTAACGCCGGGCAGTCCAAGTAGAGAAGTTGTTAAGGGATATGTTATTTGATCCTCAATATCCTGAGGTGATCGACCTTCCCATTCTGTGAAAACTATTTGTTGGTTTTCTCCAATATCTGGTAGTGCATCAACTGCGACTGGATCGGAGGGGATGAAGGGTATCTGCCATTGAAAAGGAGACATAATAATGCCGCCAAGGAAGATGCCCACCATCAAAAGAAAGGTAACAAGTCTGTTCTCTAAAAAAAACTTTATAATTTGATTGATCATTCTGAATGATTATTTCTTGTTAATTTTTAAAAGGCTGGCATTGAAAGCTACAATTATGGTACTTAAACTCATAAGGATTGCACCTATAGCCGGGCTTAATATAAAATGAGGCGCCAATACTCCAGCGGCGAGTGGAATGGCGATGATATTATAACCTACTGCCCATGCAATGTTTTGTATCATCTTTTTATAACTGCGTTTAGCGAAGTCTATAATTTTAACCACATCTCTGGGGTCACTGTGTACAAGTATAATATCAGCAGTTTCGGCGGCTACGTCTGTACCAGAACCTACAGCAATGCCGACATTTGCTTGTGCTAGTGCAGGAGCGTCATTCACACCATCGCCTGTCATAGCCACGATAGAGCCTTGCGCTTGAAAGTCTTTGATTTTTTCTTGTTTTTGGTGAGGTAATATGCTTGACATATAGCCATCCATGTTTAAACTTTCGCATACATATTTTGCGATATGTTCATTATCCCCTGTTAATAGGTGTGTTTGGATGCCCATGTCCTTTAAGGAATCTATCGTTTCTTTTGCTCCCTCTCGGATAGTATCAGCAAAAGTGATAATACCTACAGGAGTGCCATCAATAAGAAGAAAATTTACTGTTTCAACAGACTGATTGATTTGTATCGGGATATCAGGTATATCGATATTATTAGTTTTAAAATAATTTGGTCCGGCAGCGACAATTAACTTATCATTAACCTGACTTTTTACGCCCATACCTTGCATATATTCAAAATCAGATGAGGACCATAATTCCCACTTTTTCTCAGTTAGGTAATTTAAAATACCTTTTGCAATATGGTGTTCTGAGTGCTGTTGTGCTGCCGCCGCATATTGAATAATTTGTTGCTCATCGTATGCAGTATTAAGTGGAATGATGTGATGTATTACATGCGAACCTTTTGTAAGTGTTCCTGTTTTATCAAAAACTATAATATCTATATTTCTTGCTATTTCAAAGGCTGTTCGGTTTCTGATCAATAGACCATTTGTAGCAGATAATGTAGTCGATATGGAAACAACCAAAGGTATAGCTACTCCTAAAGCATGTGGACATGCGGTTACCATGACTGTAACCATACGTTCAAGTGCATAGCTTAAACTTACACCGCTACTATACCAGTATAAAAATGTCATTGAACCCGCTAGAATAGCAATGTAGGTTAGCCACTTAGCAACTGTGTCTGCCAGGTTCTGTGTTTTAGACTTTGTTTCTTGTGCTTCTTGGACGAGGTTGATAACTTTATTCAAATAACTGTCTTTACCAACTCCGGTGGCTCGCACTTTAAGCATCCCATCACCGTTAATGGAACCTGCGATTACTTTATTTCCATCTTCTTTTTTAATGGGGACGCTTTCTCCCGTAAGGAAGCTTTCATTTACATAGGAATGGCCCGCAACTACTGCACCATCGGCTGGTATTTTTTCTCCAGGTCGTATGATAAAAATATCGTCTGAATGTAAGTGATCTAAAGAAACTTCAACAATCTCGTCTCCTTTTTCTATTCGCACGGTGGAAGGAAGTAGAGCAACAAGCGACTGCAAAGCTTTCGAGGCAGCTGTCTGCGAGCGCATTTCCAACCAGTGCCCAAGCAACATAATATCAATCAGTGTTGCGAGCTCCCAAAAAAAGTCCATGCCTGCTAAGCCAAATATAACTGCCGCACTATACAAGTAGGCTACGGATATTGCTAAGGCTACTAAGGTCATCATACCAATAGCTTTAGCTTTTATTTCGCCTATCATTCCTTTAAGAAAAGGCGAACCACCATATACATATAGAAATGTTCCTAGGGCAAATAGTACGTACTTGTCTCCTGCGAAACTGATTTTGAAACCAAACCATTGCTGTATCATTTCCGACAACAATAATATTGGAATTGTTAAAACCATGGAAACCCAAAAGCGTTGTAAAAATTCGCTAGTGTGATGCCCTTCGTGTTTATTGTGTCCGTTATTCGTATGATGATGTGCATGGGATTGTGTTGTTCCGCCCATGGCAACAAGACTCATACCGCAAAGCGGACAATTACCTGGTTCGTCCTTTATAATCTGCGAATGCATAGGACAGGTATATCTTTTCATGTTTGAAAAATCTTAATAAGTGAAATTCAATAACACAGTTAAATGTTAAATGCACAGAAATACACTGCGTAGTACATTTTACATGTTATGCCGTTCGGGCAATTAACTGTGTGTTACTGCGGAAAAAAGCTTATTAAGAAATAAATTTCGGAGGGTTCCAAATGCTTTCTAAATTGACTGTAACGATGTTTCGATCTTTTAAACTAAAACTTAGCTCGTCTGTTACCGTTACTTTGTCAAAACTGAAAAGAAGTGTTGGATATAGGTTTTTTAGCTGTAAAGGAATGTTACAGCCCATTTCGTCACAAGAACTACTGCCGCAATCCTGTTCGTTATTTTCGGGAGTGTTGCAGCAATCCATGCTTGTGTTTTCTTCGGTTTCATCTGTACAGCAGCTCATCATCTCATTATCGTGTTGTGGCATATTTATATTTGCCACACTTTGTATGCTCAGCATAAGATACGGTACTAATAAAAATATGGTGACAAATAATGACTTCACTTGTTATACATGATTTAGAACGAAAGTAGTAATTTATTTTGAAATATTGAAAATTTATCTCTAAACATCCTTGTAAAGTTGCTATGCATTTATAGCATTAATGCATTGTATTGTTAAAAATAGATTTAGCTGATGCTTAAAATTAGTACCTTTAGCATCTTGAAAATCAGCGATGATTTACACCTATATTAAATAACTGCTAGTATACAGGCTTAACACGAAGCGATTGATCGAATTAAGATGGATAGTACCTTAAGATATAAAATATTACATAACATTAACATAAAGAATGAAGTTCTTGCGGGTTTAACGGTAGCGATGACCATGATCCCAGAGTCGTTATCTTTTGCAATTCTGGCAGGTTTGTCACCTTTAACGGGGCTTTATGCAGCTTTTTTAATGGGGCTTGTTACAGCCTTTTTAGGTGGACGTCCAGGCATGGTGTCTGGTGGGGCAGGTGCTACGGTCGTTGTACTTATAGCACTGGCTGCAACCCATGGGGTTCAATACCTATTTGCAGCAGTTGTTCTTGCCGGTGTATTGCAGCTTTTGGTTGGTATATTTCGACTGGGAAAGTTTGTTCGGCTTATACCGCAACCCGTTATGTATGGCTTTTTAAATGGTCTGGCTATTATTATTTTCATGGCGCAGTTGCAGCAGTTTCGTGTTGTGGATGATCCTAGCGTCTGGATGAGTGGCGAAGCATTGTATACCATGTTGGGTTTGACTTTACTGACTGTGGCTATCGTCTTGGTTTGGCCCAAAATTACAAAAGCTGTTCCTGCCTCCTTAGTAGCTATATTATTGGTTTTTGGTTTGGTTGCGGTTTTTAAGATCGACACTAAAATTGTTTTGGATATTGCTTCGGTAGGAGGTTCATTACCGTCTTTTAGTTTGCCCAATGTGCCATTCACCTGGCAAACGCTACAATTGATATTTCCCTATGCTTTAGTAATGGCGGGTGTTGGGCTTATAGAAAGCCTGTTGACACTGAATATGGTTGATGAGATCACTAATACCAAGGGAAGATCCAATCAAGAAGCTATGGCACAGGGGACAGCAAATATTGTGAATGGTTTCTTTGGTGGTATGGGGGGCTGTGCTATGGTTGCACAGACGCTCGTCAACTTAAATGCAGGTGCGCGTACTCGTATATCTGCGGCTGTGGGTGCTATAGCTATTTTATTTGTCATCCTTGTGGCATCGCCTTTTATTGAACAAATACCGATGGCAGCTTTAGTAGGAGTTATGATGATTGTTGCTATTAAAACATTTCAATGGGTGAGTTTCCGAATTATTAATAAATTTCCTCGGGCTGACATTTTTGTAGGCATACTTGTAGCTGCGATTACAGTTTTATTACACAACCTAGCTCTGGCGGTATTGGTAGGCGTAGTGGTTTCTGCTTTGGTATTTGCCTGGGATAACGCAAAACGCATACGTGCTAGAAAATATATTGATCAAGAAGGGGTTAAGCATTATGAGATTTATGGGCCTTTATTTTTTGCCTCCACGGCCACCTTCTTAGAAAAGTTTGATGTTATCAATGATCCTGATCAAGTCATAGTGGATTTCAAAGAAAGTAGAGTTGCTGATATGTCTGCGATAGATGCTTTGCACAAACTAAGCGAAAAATATGGCAAAGCAAATAAAAAATTGCGATTACGGGGCCTCAGCAATGATTGCCGTCTGTTGCTACAAAATGCCCAAGGTGTCGTTGTAATTGATATTATGGATGACGACCCAACTTATAAAGTAATGCCTGAAAAGTAAAACTTTACCATTTTCATAAAAAAATGATTTTCTATAAATTAACGGTATTCCTCCTATTAAATCCTTATCTTTAAGATACGTATACGTTAAAATTATTATTGACCCAATGAACAATTGTATAAAAAAAATGGTCTATTTGTGCATGTGCACATTTTTCCTTGCATGTGGTAATGCTGTGCAAATGGAAGGAAGTATTCCTGAAAAAGCATCTAGATTGAAGCTGGATGAAGCAACAGCTCGGAAAATATTTGATCTTCCTACCCATTGTCTTACCATTGAATATCCTAATAAAATGGGGCAGGTCTTGGGCAGCGTAGCAGACCTGAAAGGGCCTAAGGCGTTAAGGCCTATATTTTACGGCTGCTTTGATTGGCATTCTTCTGTACATGGTTATTGGTCTATTGTACGTTTATTAAAAGATTATCCTCAGCTTGATGTTGATTCTTCCGTACGGGAAGTGTTGAATGCACATATTACAAAGGAAAATCTAGAGGTTGAATTAGCATTCTTTAAAGATGAAAACAACTTATCTTTCGAGCGAACTTATGGTTGGGCTTGGCTGTTTAAGCTGCAGCAGGAGCTGTTAGGTTGGGAAGATGAAGATGCTAAACGTTGGGCTAATGTCTTACAGCCCCTAGTCACACTATTATCTGAGAGGACACAGGAGTATTTACCTAAGTTGTATTATCCTATACGCACTGGTCAACATGACAATACAGCTTTCAGCCTAAGCTTGATGTATGATTATGGTATGGCTACTGGTGATGCCCGTTTAGTGGAGGCCATCAGAAAACACAGCGTGCGGTATTATAGCGAAGATAGAAACTGTGATTTGGCCTATGAACCAAGTGGCTATGATTTTCTTTCTCCCTGTTTAGAAGAAGCTTATTTAATGAGTAAAGTGATGGAAAAAGACGAATATCGAAAATGGTTGCTTCGTTTTATACCTGAGCTTTTTGAAAATGATATTAAAACTTTAAAGCCGGTAGCGGTCAGTGATCGAACTGATGGCAAGCTAGTGCATCTGGACGGCCTAAATTTTAGTAGAGCGACTTGTCTATATGGCATCTCAGGCGTGCTGACCGAGTTGGATGCTACACTGGTGCCACTGGCCAATGAGCACTTGTCATTTTCGCTTAATAATATCGCTGATGATGATTACATGGGCAGTCATTGGTTAGGCTCTTTTGCTTTACTGGCGCTATCTGATCGGTAGTTTACTGCTTCATACTCGCCATTTTCTTTGCGGATGAAAGTTTCTTTACCAGGTTGTATATCTGTGTTTTGTGCAGCGTAGCATAACCAGCTATTATTTTCTTTTTTAACGACAAAAGTGAAAACTGTTGTGCGTGGTTGCGGTATCACACCGTCTGATGAAGGACTTTGATCTATTAATTTTATTTTAGCGTGCACGATCGCTACATCGTTACTGAGGTAGCGTACTTTCGTTTTTATAATTTTTAAAATTGAATTTTTAAAAATGACGGTCAGCCCATAATCATGGGCTTTGAAAATATCCTTTTTCTGCTGCCACCATAAACCTGTTACGTTTACAAAATCTGCATCCTCAGCAAATAGATCGGCAATTCCCTGAGCATCGTAATCGTTCCATGCTTCAGCAAAAAGTGCAGGTATTTGTTCAGGGGTTTTTACTGCTTTCATGCGTTGTTTTGTTAGTGGTACTGGTTAATTAGGCTGAGCTTATCAACCAGTAGTTATGTGAAACGATGCAAAGTACTAAAAAAAACATTAAAGCCTTTTAGGTATTGATCGGGACAGCGTTGTTTTCGATCAGCTCTATTTTAACTATCTGTATAATACTGAAGCCGTCTGCTTTACAAATAATGGGGGATAGGTTTACACCTTTTTTTGCTAGAGCCTGTAGCACTGCATTCCGAAAGGTAGATCGCGAAGAGCCCCAAACTCCATTTTCTACCAAGTCATTATTGAGCGTGATCAGCTCATGTACAGAGTAGCTGCTAAATTTATCCTGTAGATGATTAGCTAAATGTGTTGATGTTGACATACAATTTTAATTTAAAGAGTTAAACCATAAAATTGTATTCAGAGAATAATTAAGGGTGAAAATAGGCGTTAAATAACGTTTATTTTGGTATGATACCCGTATTGTTTTACCACCGTAGTGCCTACACTCGGTTGGTATTGCTTGAATGCAATTCTGAATACACTACAAAAGTAGTAGTCTTCTTTGTAAATACCTAAATATATTTTAATTAATACAAAGCATATTAATACCATGACGATTTACGTCTATTGAAATTATATTTTTATCTTGTATCTGTAATAAGTTTATATATATAATATAAAATTTCGTTATGAAGATTGTTGTATTAGATGGATATGCGCTCAACCCGGGCGATTTAAGTTGGGCAGCTCTTGAACAATTCGGAGATGTTGTCATTTATGACCGTACTTCTGTAGACCTTATTGTCGAAAGAGCCTTCGATGCAGATGTTGTCCTGACCAATAAAGTGCCGCTAAGCAGTTCGGTAATTGCTCAGCTTGATCGTTTAAAATATATTGGAGTGATGGCTACCGGCTATAATATTATCGATTTAGAAGCTGCTCGCGCCCGGGATATTATTGTTACAAATGTTCCCGGCTATAGCACAGCATCTGTTGTACAATTGACTTTTTCGCTTTTAATGGAATTGTGTTTTCGTGTACAAAGGCATAGTGATGCGGTTATGGAAGGAAAATGGGCTGCTTCTCCTGATTTTTGTTTTTGGGATTACCCCTTAGTTGAGCTGTCAGAAAAAACACTGGGTATTGTAGGTTTTGGCGCTATTGGGCAAGGTGTTGCTGATGTAGCATTAGCCTTAGGTATGCAAGTTATGGCTCATAGTCGTACAGAAACGGATCAATCTCATCGAAAAAACTTTAAGTGGGTGGGCTTGGAAGAACTGCTGACAAAATCAGATGTTATAAGTTTGCATTGCCCATTGACGCCACAAACAGAAAACCTCATTAATGCGGAGTCTATCCGTAAAATGAAAAGTACTTCGTTACTTATCAATACTTCCAGAGGTGGGCTGATTGATGCAAAAGCGTTAGCCGATGCGCTGAACGAAGGTTTGATAGCAGGAGCGGGTGTGGATGTGTTGCGTCAAGAACCGCCGGAGGTTGATCATCCACTTTTTGGTGCGAAAAATTGTTTAATTACTCCACATATTGCGTGGGCAACGAAGGAAGCTAGAGGACGTTGTATGCAAATCTTGATCGGCAATGTGAAGGCTTTTAGTAAAGGTGCCGCAGTAAACCGCGTATAGATGGATAGTAAGGTAGCCCGCATTGTTATCGCTCCGAATGCATTTAAGCATGCGCTTTCAGCTACCGAAGCAGCAGAGGCCATAGCAGAAGGATTTCATTTGAGCAAGCTAGACTGTGCTTGTACGCTTTTTCCTGTAGGTGATGGTGGCACGGGTACCGGTAGTTTGCTTGTTGCATATTTCGGAGGGAAAACATTGAGTTTGCAGGTTATGGATCCCTTAGGGAAAGATGTAGAGGCCACCTATGGTCTTATACATAACGAAACAGTCGCAGTTATCGATTTGGCAAGTGCATCAGGTATACATCTTCTAGCGGGACGTTCTTTGGATTTATTTAATGCTTCTACCTACGGAACAGGACAAATGTTTATGGATGCACTAAACCGAGGAGTGCGGAAGTTCGTTGTTGGTGTTGGCGGGACAGCCACAGTCGACGGTGGGGCAGGGCTGCTAAAAGCTTTGGGCGCTCGATTTTTAGATAGTGCCGGGCAGGAATTAGAGGCAACACCAGAGGCATTGAAAACGTTAGTTGAAATAGATCTGTTGTCTATTGACTCTCGCTTTTTAGCGAGTGAGGTACAGGTTTTGTGTGATGTGGACAATGTGCTTTTCGGCAGGCATGGAGGGCTGCGTATGTTTGCTCCCCAAAAAGGGGCAGCAGATAGTGATCTTGATATACTCGAGTTTATTTATAAAAACTATTTTAACCTTTTAGCAGGCAAAGATATAGTACATCTTGAAAGGCTGCAAGGAGGAGGTGCAGCGGGAGGGGTGGCTGCAGCATTATTTGCGTTAGGAAATGCCACGCTTTTAGATGGAGCTAGCCATTTTCTGGAGCTTACGGGCTTTAGGCAGAAATTAGAAACTGCCACGTTTGTAGTTACAGGAGAGGGGGCTTTTGACGAGCAGACTTTACATGGGAAGGCGCCTTATGCTGTCGCTAAATTGGCAAAAGAGTATAAGCTGCCTGTGCTTGCTCTAACAGGAAAGCGACCTTTGTCGTTAGAATCTTCATTTACTGACCTCTTTGATGGTATTTTTACGATAGGGGATGGGCCTTGCACGTTGTCAACAGCTTTACTTAATACAAAAGATAATTTAATAGAAACAGCTAAGCAGTTGGGGAATATTTGGGGAAAATAATCCTGTTTTACGCAAATGACTTATCTAGTTTTTTCTTTTATAGGCAACTAGATAAGTCATTTTTTTTATTGTGGTGCTTCTGTTGTCTTTAAAACATTACGGTAAGGGTAACTATAGAAAATATGTCGTCTAGCAAAACGACCGATAGAATCGGCATTGATAAATTTAATATATTCATTTTTTGTTACTCCGAAATACTCATATTTACTGCCATCCTGAAACGTGATTTCAAGCACATGTGATTTCCAGTCGTAATCTGTAATAGCAGAGTTTGCAATCGACTCTTGATAAATCGGCAATTGTTGCTCTATTGTTTCGGGGCAAATACTGATTAAGAAGTGGTAAGCTTCAATGATTTTCGTGCTTTTTTCTTCGGCCTCGATTCTACCTTCTTCATCATTTACAAACTTGTCAGGGTGACATTCTTTCATGATGTTACGGTAGCTTGATTTTAACGTTTTGAGGTCAGCCGTTTTGTCTACGTTTAAAAGCTTCCTATAATCTGTGATTTTTTTCATTGCTGCAAAGGTATGTTTTTTCCTATAAATGATTATAATGCAGTGTATTTAATTTTTGGAGCCCACGGCTTAAAATGAGTTTCTCTTTCTTGGTCTGTCTTACTAAAACAGTTATCCTTTTTAGGATACCATTTATTCTTTCTATTTTTGCGATTTAATACACTACAACCGAGAACAGAATATGCCAGTCAAAATACCAGATAATTTGCCAGCTATTGAGCTGCTTAAGAAAGAGAATATTTTTGTGATGAGTGATTTGCGTGCAAATGCACAGGATATTCGACCGATGCGTATGTTGATTTTAAATTTAATGCCCATCAAAATATCCACGGAAACTGACTTTGTACGTCTTTTATCTAATAATCCATTGCAGGTAGAGGTTGAGTTTCTTCGTTTAGAAACGCATGTGTCTAAAAATACTCCGGAAGAACATTTGGAACTTTTTTATAAAGGGTTTGGTGATATAAAGGAAAACTATTATGACGGCATGATTATTACGGGGGCTCCGGTTGAAATGCTGCGTTTCAAAGAAGTTACCTACTGGGATGAATTAACTACCATCATGGACTGGGCAAGAAAGCATGTTACATCAACACTTTACATCTGTTGGGCCTCGCAAGCAGCTTTGTATCATTTTTATGGAGTAGAGAAAGATGCCTTGGATAATAAGCTTTTCGGTGTTTTTAAACATACAGCAGCAGATAAGATGCATCCTTTGTTTAGAGGGTTTGATGATGAGTTTTATATTCCTCACAGTAGACATACAACCATTAAAAAAGAGAATTTAAAAGCGATTGACGGAGTCGATATTTTATCGGAATCTGCAGACGCTGGTGTTGCGATAATTTCTTCCCGTGGTGGCAGAGAGTTTTACTTAACAGGTCATTCTGAATATGCTCCGCTTACTTTGGATGAAGAATACAAAAGGGATTTAGAAAAAGGACAGGAAATAGCCGTGCCCGATAATTACTATGTAGATGACAATCCTTCCAACCCACCTTTAGTGCGCTGGACGGGACATGCTAATCTGTTGTTTAATAATTGGCTTAACTATTTTGTATACCAAGAAACCCCTTATGATCTGAAAGATGTAGAGCATTTGGGCGACATCAAGAATTATAGTTAGAAAATCATTTATATAATTTTGTGTAAAAGTATAGCCTGCATCTAAAAAGATTGCAGGCTATTATATTATATAAGCAGGAGGTTATCTACTGTTTTAATCCCCTATAATCTTATTGCTGGATATACTTCATATATATGTTTATTGAGCGGGAATAAAAAAATCAATAAAAATAAACCTGTTATACCTGCTTCTAGTATTTCTGCATTTTTACCTGACGGTATCAGGCTAATGGATATAAATAATAGTAAACAAGCAATGATTTGGTAATTACGGGCTATAGGTATACCAATGTGGTCGCAAAACTGTTTTACTTTTTCTTTTTTACGGTATAGAAAGGGTAGTATTAAGAGATAAAAACCAATCGAGACAACCATTAGTTGGGAGAAGATCAATTTATTTATTTTAGTGCTACCCACCACCATATTATGAAGATTGGTTTCTCCCTGTGCATTGTGTTTTTGAAAAAACTCAGAGCTTTCTACATTAAATATTCGTTGACCCCAACTGATTTCTTCGCCTGCTATAAAAACAGAGAAAATGGCGATGAGTGCTAATGTCGCTATAAAAGATCTATTCTTTGTGTTTTTCAGTTTGATTGCGCGGACGATGGCGTAAAGAGCTGCAATCAGTAGTGGGACTAATGTCCAGTTCTCTACGAATCCATCTTCTACCGCATATACGTTTTCGAACCAGTCAACATCGATCAATGCGATCACTACAGCGCTGCCAACAAGTGTACCCGTGAATACGAGTACGAGAATCTCTATAACTGTTAAATGAAGGATTTTGAACATACAACAAATGTAGGTCAATTTCCTATTCAAAATATTGACTATTGTAATAAGATGGTCAGAAAAACTATTTTATTTATCTGTTTTTAAACTTTTGTGATGTAGTTAATATCTTTATCCGAATACCCTGAATTTTATTTTTTTTTGCTTTAAAAAGATAGTGAGAACTATGATGCCCCCTTTTATTTGTTTTTAACATCCTGATTTTTTGCTGCCAGATATTTATATATTTCTATCTGTGAGCGATGAGGTGGATGATCATTCGTGACATAATTATTACTCAGCTCGTTGTTCAGTTGTCGTGCTTTTATGTTGTCTTTTAATTGTAGAGCCAACATGTCTATCAGTTCATTTTTAATCTTTTTGTTCGTGATTCGAACAGCCGCTTCGACCCGATGATCTAGGTTTCTAGTCATCCAATCTGCCGAAGATATGTATACAAACTGTTTGCCTGAGGCATAAAAATACATTACACGAGCATGCTCCAAATATTCGTCTACAATGCTTATTGCATTAATAGGTGTTTTAAATTTCTTTTGATTGGTCGCGCAGTATATTCCTCTAACTATGAGCTCGATTATAACACCTGCTTCGGCAGCTTCATATAGTTTTTTTATAAGAATCTTGTCGCTTAAAGAGTTCACTTTAACCACCATGTGTGCTTTCTTTCCGGCTAGCGCTTCTTTTATTTCATGGTCAATATGATTGATGATTGCTGTGCGCATATCTGTGGGGCAGACGATTAATGTTCTGCAAGGCAGTAAATCCTGGTAAATATCTGGTTTTACTTTTTTTAGTGCTGAAAAAATTTTATTAATATCGGCCATTGTAGAACGGTTGCTGGTCATTAAGCAATAATCGCCATATATTTTTGCTGTTTTTTCATTGATATTGCCTGTACTCACAAAACCATATTGTACTGTGGTGTTTTGTACTCTTTTTTTAATTATACAGAGCTTTGCATGTACTTTTTTATGGGGTATGCCCAGTAAAACTTTAATACCTTCTACTTCAAATATATCTTTCCATTCCAAATTGTTCTCTTCATCAAAACGGGCACGAAGTTCGAGCATAACCACCACTTCTTTTCCGTTTCTAGCTGCATTGACCAATGCATTTGCAATTTTAGAGTTTTTAGCCATTCGGTATACCGTAATGTGTATAGAGCGCACATGTGGGTCTATGGCTGCTTCGCGCAGCATGTCAATAACAGGGTGGAAATTATGGTAAGGGAAAGATAATAGAACATCCTTAGTCATTAATACATCACTGATACGTTGTTTGCCGTCAAAATCCGGATGGTCGAAAGGAGTTCTATCTTTTGATTGGGCTTTGGTTTTAAACACCTTAGGGAAGTCCATGAAATGTTTAAAATTGTGTATTTTTTGCCCTGGGATAATACTGTCTTTTTTAGAAAGATTAAGTTTACGTACAATAAATTCCAGTAGGTTTGGATCCATCTCTTTGTCAAATACAAATCGGGTAGGTTTACCTTTCCGGCGGTTCTTTACTCCTTTTTCTATTTTTTCTACTAAAGTCGTATTGATATCATTGTCGATATCAAATTCAGCATCTTTAGTTACTTTAAAAGAATTGGCTTTAAAGCTGTCGAATCCGAAATAAGAAAAAATATAGGGCAGATTTAATTTAATGACATCTTCTAGCAATATAACATGTTTTTCGCTTTTCGGAGAAGGCAGTATAATGAATCTTCCGTTACTTCCAGTCGGTACTTCAATGGCGGCTAGTTTAGTCTCATATTCCCAATCTGCTTTACGCATTGCTATGCCCAGATATAGGCTTTTGTCCCTCAGATACGGCATTGGGCGTGATTCGTCCAGCATCAGTGGGATAACATTCGACTCTACTTCTTCTGCATAGTATTCTTTTACAAATTGCTGTTGTTTTTCATCCAGCTGGTGCGCAGCTTTGATAAATACCTTTTCTTTGGCCATCTCTTTTTGTATGTCCAGCCATGCTTTATCAAATCTTTGTTGTTGCTTTATAACACGTTTATTTAGTTCTTCTAATATAGCTTGTGGGGTGTCATAGAATATTTCTTTAGCATCTTTTTCGCTATACAGCATAGCACGTTTTAAACCAGCGACACGCACGCGAAAAAACTCATCCAAGTTGTTGGAAAAAATCCCCAAAAACTTGATACGTTCTGCTAATGGTACAGTAATGTCCTCTGCTTCTTGTAATACTCTGCCATTGAAGCTTAACCAGCTGATATCTCGAGGAATATATTTTTTGATCATATGTTGAATTCAAGGATCTTGCCTTGTTGTAAATTTAGCTTTAATATGTGTTTTAAATGTAAGGTAAATGTTAAATAGATGTTAACTATTTTTTAAGCGTTCGTTTTGTCTAAATTTTAAGGCAATGCCAAAGGCTGTACATACAATTTAGTACCTTTGCGCTATGTCGGCAGAAATAATCGCTCAGGATACAATTGTTGCATTGGCCACCTCACCCGGAGCCAATGGTGCTATAGCTGTGATACGTCTTTCGGGAGAGAAGGCTATACAGATTGTGAATAAGGTTTTTAAAGGTAAAGATTTGCTTCTTCAGCCCTCGCATACGATTCATTTCGGAACTATCCGTGATGGAGAGGAGGTTATCGATGAGGTATTGGTTTCTTTGTTTGTGGGGCCCAATTCGTATACAAAAGAACATGTCGTGGAAATTTCTACGCACAACTCTAAGTATATCATAGAACGTGTAATCGGTTTGTTAATGAAGCAAGGGGCAAGAGCTGCGCGTGCAGGAGAATTTACGCTTCGGGCATTTTTGAATGGTGGTTTAGATTTGTCCCAAGCCGAGGCTGTAGCCGATCTTATTGCATCTAACTCTGCCGCTTCTCATCAGGTTGCTATGCAGCAGATGCGTGGTGGTTTTTCAAACCAGCTGAAACAATTGCGTGAAGATCTAGTGCATTTTGCATCCTTAATTGAATTGGAGCTTGATTTTGCCGAGGAGGATGTAGAGTTTGCAAATAGAGATCAGTTGAAGTCTTTAGTGAAAAATATTCACCAGGTAATTCGTAAGCTTATTGATTCTTTCGAGCAAGGAAATGTTTTAAAGAATGGTGTTCCGGTGGTTATAGCTGGTAAGCCTAATGTGGGTAAATCGACGCTTTTAAATGCGCTGCTGAATGAAGAGCGGGCCATTGTGTCTGATATTGCTGGAACCACACGGGATACTATAGAGGATGAAATTAATATAAATGGCATTACTTTTCGATTTATCGATACGGCCGGCATCCGTGAGACAGTCGATGTCATCGAAGCGAAGGGGGTAGAACGCACGCGTGAGAAAATGAAACAAGCGCGTTTGATAATTTATTTATTTGACCCTTTGCAGGATCAGATTGAAGAGGTTCAAGAACAGATAAAAGAAGTTGATGAACTCGGAATACCTTATGTAACGCTTATCAATAAGGCTGATCTTTTGACCGTAGAGCAGAAGAAAACTTATCAAATTTTAAGCCCGCTCTATATATCGGCTAAGGAAAAAGAAGGGATAGATGAATTAAAAGAAGAGCTTTTAAACCAAGTAAACCTTTCTAAAATCAATACCGACGACGTGATGGTAACCAATATAAGGCACGTAGAAGCTCTGCAGCTTACTTTAGAATCATTAGATCGGGTGCTTTATGGCATTGATAATCCTGTGACTTCTGATTTTTTAGCGATGGATATTCGTCAATCGCTATATCATTTAGGTGAAATAACCGGAACGGTAACAACGGATGATTTATTGGAAAATATTTTCTCTAAGTTCTGTATCGGGAAATAAGACTAACGTATCGTTAAGTTATTTGAGAGACTGCCTGTATAAGCAGTCTCTTTTGTGTTTAAAGCAAAAAACTGACAAAAAGAAGCTTAAGACTGTCAACCTGTCCTATAGTGTTGCTTTGGAATATACATTGATAAGCCTATTAATGGTTACAAATCGTAAATAATAAATACAAAATATAATATGGAAGAAAAAGGTACTATTTCGATTCACACGGAGAATATCTTCCCGGTGATAAAAAAGTTCTTATACTCGGATAACGAGATCTTTTTGCGTGAGTTGGTTTCTAACGCTGTGGATGCTTCCCAGAAGATTAAGCGCTTGTCCTCTTTAGGGCAGTTTCAGGGAGAAGTTGGGGACGTGACAGTTGATGTTAAGCTTGATGAAGCGGCTAAAACGATTACAATTTCTGATCGTGGTATAGGTATGACTGCCGAAGAAATTAAAAAATATATCAATCAGGTTGCTTTTTCAGGAGCTACTGAATTTATGGAGAAGTTTAAAGAAGCTAACGATGCAAACGAGATTATCGGGCGTTTTGGTTTAGGCTTCTACTCTGCATTTATGGTAGCAGATCGTGTAGAGATTGATTCTTTGTCTTACCAAGATGGAGCAGTTTCAGCGCACTGGACTTGTGATGGTAGTACATCTTACGAAATTTCAGCAGGCACACGTACAGATCGTGGTACGGATGTTATTTTACATATTAATGAGGAGTCTGCCGAGTTTTTAAGCCAAAACAGAATTAGCGAAATATTAAATAAATATGCACGCTTTTTGCCTGTTCCTGTTCGTTTCGGGACAAAAACAGAGTCTCAGCCCGACGGCGAAGACGAAGAAGGCAAACCAAAATACACGTCGGTAGAGGTTGATAATATTATCAACAATACGAACCCAGCTTGGACGAAAGCACCTGCTGATCTGACAGATGAAGATTACTTAGCTTTCTATCGTGAGCTGTATCCGTATTCTATGGATGAGCCTTTATTCTGGATTCACTTAAACGTCGATTATCCGTTCAACTTAACAGGGATTTTATACTTCCCGAAAGTGAAAAATGAGATGGATATACAGCGTAACAAAATACAGTTGTACTCCCGTCAGGTTTTCATTACAGAAGAAGTTAAGGACATTGTTCCTGAGTTTTTAATGCTTTTACAAGGTGTGATTGACTCGCCAGACATTCCACTGAACGTGTCTCGTTCGTTCTTACAGGCAGATAGTAATGTTAAAAAGATCAATAACTACATTACCCGTAAGGTAGCTGATAAGTTGAACGAAATCTTTAAACAGGATCGTAAGAACTTTGAAGAAAAATGGAATGACATCAGCTTGTTTATCAAATATGGTATGTTGAGCGATGAGAAGTTTGCAGAGAAAGCAAATGACTTCTGCTTAATTGAAAATACGGCTAAGGAAAGCTATACACTGAAAGAATATTACGAAAAAGTAAAAGATATTCAGGTCGATAAAGATGGTAATATCATCTACTTATACAGTAGTGACGTAGCGCAGCAGGATAGCTTTATTGCATCAGCAAAAGCAAAAGGCTATGATGTGCTTGTCTTGGATGGTCAGCTTGATACACACTTTGTAGGTTATCTGGAGCAAAAAGGCGGCGAGAAAATCCAAGCCAAGCGTGTTGATGCCGACACGATTGATAAACTTATTCAGAAAGACGAAAAGGTGGAGCTAGTGCTATCTGAAGAGGAAAGCAAGCAAGCTTCTTCTATTTTTGAGAAAGCGATATCAAGAGCGGATATGAAAGTTGAAATCGAAGCGCTTGCGACAGATGAACTTCCTGTTTCTGTTACGATGGATGAGTTTATGCGTCGTATGAAAGATATGGCAAAAACCGGTGGCGGTGGCATGGGCTTCTACGGCACGATACCAGACAGCTATAAAGTAACAGTTAATGGTAATCACCCATTGGTGAAACGTATCTTGGAAAGCACAGAACAAGAAGGAGAACAATTGGCTAAACAGGCTTTTGATTTAGCTTTATTATCGCGTGGTTTATTGACAGGCGCAGACCTTACTTCTTTTGTAAAGCGTAGTGTGGAGTTGATTTAAGAAAAACCCTATATAACTTTAAGAGGCTGTCACTTTTTCTAAAGGGCAGCCTTTTTTTTATTACAACAATTTACCCGATACTATAGCATCCGGTTTATGTTTACTGCTTGTTGCTAATATGGAAGGAATATATAATCCATTTGCTTTTAAAGCGTTTTTAGAGCGAGCTCTCTCCGTGTTATTTTTGTATGCATAGGGAGCTTTTAGCATTGTTTGCCCCCTATATTAGGTTAGAATAAATGGTTGAAAATAGTTTGTGTTAAATTATCTCATTAGAAATGAACTTATTCGCTTTTTAACTGTGTTTTTGTGTTAATTATATTTGGATGATATCGATTATTATCCTACTTTTGTATCATCAAAATCACGGTGGATATAGCTCAGCTGGTTAGAGCACTAGATTGTGGTTCTAGGGGTCGTCGGTTCGAACCCGATTATCCACCCCAGATTTATAAAGCCTCTCCGAAACGAGAGGCTTTTTTTATATCCTAAATTTCCTGTATTTCTTTCTTAACCTATGGTAATGCTTTTGCTTGTTATTGGCTGTATTTTTGTACTAAATAAATCAGATACAATTGATTATGGCTACAAGAAAAATTGAAAGAATAGTAAAACCAAGCGCTCC
Organism: Sphingobacterium sp. UT-1RO-CII-1; assembly: GCF_026711005.1. Classification (GTDB taxonomy): domain Bacteria; phylum Bacteroidota; class Bacteroidia; order Sphingobacteriales; family Sphingobacteriaceae; genus Sphingobacterium. The sequence continues at coordinate 85,218 of NZ_JAPPVJ010000010.1, forward strand.
ACATTTTGTAGGCGATGGATTTAGAGTTCACAACTTTATTCCTGGCGCAGCAGGTTTGGATCAAAAGCGGATGAATCCGTTTATTTTGATGGATTATAATTCCAAGTTTTACTTTCCACCTACTGATACCCCTCGTGGGGTTGGGGTACATCCACATCGTGGGTTCGAGACAGTCACAATCGCCTATAAAGGTCGAGTGGCACATGGTGATAGTAGTGGCGGTGGCGGCGTGATTGCCGAGGGAGACGTACAATGGATGACAGCTGCTTCCGGTGTTTTGCATAAAGAATATCACGAAGAAACTTTCAGTAAAGAGGGAGGCGATTTTCACATGGTCCAGCTATGGGTTAATTTGCCAGCCAAGGATAAAATGTCTACACCAAAATATCAAGGCATCCGTAATGCTGATATCGCTAAATACGACCTTCCAAATGAAGGTGGTTATGTAGAGGTAATAGCTGGTAATTATAAAGATGTATTAGGAAGTGCTTCTACGTTTACTCCTCTTTATTTGTTAAATCTTCGGTTAAACAAAGGGGGAGAAGTTCCATTAAGTTTTTCCACAGGTTTTAATACAGCACTTTTAGTTGTTGAAGGAAGCATACGTGTAAATAATGAGGAAGATGTCCCAACAGATCATCTTGTACTGTTCGAGAATAATGCTGAAGAGTTTACTGTAACAGCCACAGCTGATGCGGTTGTACTGGTTATGAGTGGCGAACCCATTGACGAACCTATAGTTTCTTACGGGCCTTTTGTAATGAATACTCAAGAGGAGATAGTTCAAGCTATGGAAGATTTTCAGGCTGGTAAATTTGGACGTTTAGAAGATTAGAATTTTTTATTTATTGTTTCTAATAGTGGAGAGGTTTCAATCAGCTGAAGTCTCTCCTTTTTTTTGAAAATGCGTAGGTTTATTACTGCTTTGTTTATAGAAAAGGGCTGGGACTCGAAACCCTTAAAATCGAGATCGAAGTTTGGGCAGCTAAGCAGTAATAATCGGTCAGAAAAACAATTGAATTTATAAAGTCGTTGGGTTCGTCTGACGGCTTTTTTTATTTTGACTTCTTTCACAAATCTCCTCTTTCTTTAAGCCTACAGTACAACAGTTTAAGCTGTTGCTGCAGCAGACTTTCAGCGATGTATAGAAGTCGCATCACAATCTTTTGAAAACTCTCTCTCTTGTATTGCGTAATAGTTAAGTCGATATTATTAAACTATTAAGTCTCTGTTTGGCTTTTTGTTTTCTGTTTTACACGGTTATATTAGCCGTGAAGCAATTATTTTCTACATCTCACAAGCAATAATGTAGTTTTTTAATGTTTAATGTTAGTTACTGAATTTTCTGTATTAACTTTTTGTTAAATCGGCAGATGTGAGAAATAGAGGTATATCGTTTATGAAATTGTAAGTATGAAAGGGTTTGTTTTTTTAGTTCAACAGGAACTAAAGCAAGAATTTTAGATACATACTGTATTTGAATTGAAATTATTAACAAAGCTGTTCCCGTTTTTTAAAGCTAAGGTTTATGAATAGGAACGTATAAAATGAAATTTTCTTATAGCGTAGGTATGTAGATCACGTGTTTACAGACTGCGCATAGTACTCATGATAGATAAATATAGTTTAATATCAATAATTTTTAATACGATGAAGAAACCAATGGGTATTCATTTTAAAATTTTCCGAACGACGTTCTGGTCGTGTCTGATTTCACTTTCTTTGTACTCCTGTAAAGAGGATGCTGCCGAGACAACACTGGAGATACAGCACGATCCTAACAAGCCTATTTCCTTAACTTCGTTCCACCCTGTAGAAGGTGGTGCGCGTGACAAAATTCTTTTAGATGGTAGTAACTTTGGAACAGATCCTAGTAAGATTAAGGTATATTTCAACAATACTAAAGCCTCTGTAGTATCTTCTAGCGGCGAGCGTATTTATGCTATTGTTCCTCGTCTGCCAGGCGACGATCCACGAATATCGGTGGTTGTCGGAAAGGATTCTATGACCTACGATAATTCTTTTTTATATAATATTCAGGCACAGGTAAGTACAGTCACTGGCAACGGAGAGAAAAGGTTTACAGCAGGTCCATTATCGGCAGCAGAGGTCTATGGTAAATATCTAGAATTGGATGCTGAGGGGAATATCTTTATGTCATGGCGAGATGGCGGAACTTTTGGTGTAGCCCGTATCAGCGAGCGCCAAAACGTAGTAACTCCCCTGATCGAGGCTGTAGCTGCAGAAAGAGTTTTATTTGCTAACGGTTTGACAGTAGATCGTGAAACCGGGATACTCACGGCAGCACATGAGTCGGTAAAAGAAGTTATGTTCACGTTCGATCCGCGCGAAGCTTGGTACCCACGACAAAAGAACGTGAAATTCTCTCCCGCTGATGTAAACTCTATTGTTGATGGAGATCGCTATAAAAATTTTATTACGTTTAGTCCTTGGGACGGTAACCTATACACTCGTTTCCGTGATGGTAAAGTTGCTCAAATCAACCCGAATACTTTAGAAGCAAAGATTGTACATCAAGGGCCTTACGGCTCGCAGTACGGTCAGGCAATTAATCCAGCAAAGCCGTGGCTCTTGTACATAACACTGCATTCTAATGCTAATCCAACCGAATTTAGGCAAGGTATCTCTGTGTTAGATCTTCGTGACCCTGATGGTACGGGTGGTTTTAAGCGTTTAAATGCTCCAGGGGGTAGTGGGTTTCGCGATGGGCCGTTGGAAGACGCCTTATTCAATTATCCTAAAGATATCAAATTTGATAATGATGGCAATATGTTCGTTGCCGATTATGGAAACCACTGTATTCGTATGGTTTCTGCAGATAACATTGTGACTACTGTGGCAGGACAGCCCGGAAAATCTGGCTATAAAGATGGCGGGCCTATTGAGTCATTATTTAAAGACCCATGGGGTGTTGCTGTTAATGATGACGGTGATATTTATGTGGCCGATTGGGGAAATGCACGCATCCGTAAACTAGTTATCGAATAATAAAGCTAATCCGTAAGATTATAATAATGAGAGTAATTAAAATTTTGTGTTTTTTGTTGTGTGTGTGCGTTAGTATCACGTATGGGCAGCAAGGAAAAAAGTTAACCATTAGCGGGACTGTGCTTGATGAAGTGGGCGGTCCGTTACGTAATGTATCTGTCTATCTAAAAGACAAACCAAGTACCGGGGGATCAACTGATAATCAAGGGAAGTTTAATATTGAAGTAACCTACGGCGATAAAATTGTAGTTAGTATTGTTGGTTACGAGCCTTTTGAGCATCTGGCCATTGAGTCCGTAGCTGGACTGAGAATTCAACTTACTGAGAAAAGTTCGGCTATTGATGAGGTTGTTGTTGTGGGGTTAGGAGCGGTTGAAAGAAAAATCAGTTCTGTCGGCGCGATTACTACTGTTGACACGAAAGACTTACAGACTCCCGCACCATCAATCACTAATTTATTAGGAGGACGTGCTGCTGGTGTCATCTCTTTGCAGGGGAGTGGCGAGCCAGGTAAAAACATAGCTGACTTCTGGGTGCGTGGTATAGGTACTTTTGGAGCAAATAGCAGTGCGCTTGTTCTGATCGATGGTTTGGAAGGCGACCTGAACACGATAGACCCGGCCGATATTGAGAGCTTTTCTATTTTGAAAGACGCTTCTGCTACAGCAGTATATGGTGTACGTGGAGCGAATGGTGTTGTCCTCGTGACGACCAAAAAGGGATTGGTTGATAGAATTCAGATCACAGGACGTGTAAATACAACTTTGTCAACTCTAAATCGTCTGCCAAAATATTTACGTGCTAATGATTATGCAACATTAGCTAATGAAGCGGCTATAGTGCGCGGGGAAGGTCCTCTATATGACGAGACCGAAATGGGCATCATTCGCGATGGTTTAGATTTGGACATGTATCCTGATGTAAGCTGGCAAGATGAAATAATGAACAAAACATTCTGGCGTAAGAGTTTTTATGCTAGTGGTCGTGGCGGTACAGAAGTAGCACGCTATTTTTTAAGTCTGGGTGGTAATAGCCAAACTGCAGCTTACAAGGTTGATAAAAATAGTGTGTATAGTTCCAATGTTGGTTTTAATAATTATAACTATAGAATAAACTTAGACGTCAATTTAACGCCCACCACTAAGGTTTACTTAGGATCAGATGGTTTTCTATCAAAGTTAGATCAGCCGGGGCTGGCCAATACCGATTATATATGGGGTGCGCAGGCCCGATTAACTCCTTTGGCAGTTCCAACGCAGTATTCAAATGGTCTTTTCCCAGCCATCGGTACGGGCGATGGGTCTTCACCTTATGTGATGATCAACCGCACAGGAAAAGCGTCAGACCAAGTGTATAAAGGAAAAGCTACACTCGCATTAAATCAAGACCTTTCGAGTTTATTAAAAGGGCTTAAATTTAGGGTGCAGGGAGCTTATGATATTAATAGTTACTTCGAAGAGCGCAGGCGTGTTCAGCCGCCGCTTTATAGAGCGCTTGGGCGCGATTATAATGGCGAGCTTATTATGCAAGAAACTGTTCAAGAACAGAAAGCGTCCTACACTAGATCGACTAGACAGTTCCGAAAATATCACTTTGAGTCAGTCGTAAACTACGATCAGGTTTTTGGTAAAGATCACCGTACATCAGCTTTAATATATTATTATATTAGTGATGCAAAAGATACAAAAGATGCTACCAATAACTTGTCAGCCATTCCATTACGCTATCAAGGGGTGTCAAGTCGTTTGACTTATGGCTTTCGAGATACTTACCTCTTAGATGTTAACTTTGGTTATACCGGTTCAGAAAACTTCCAGCCAGGCAGACAATATGGGTTCTTCCCATCTATTGCAATGGGGTGGGTACCTTCTAGCTATAAGTTTGTCCAAGAATCTATGCCTTGGTTGAATTATTTTAAAATTAGAGGTTCTTACGGTTCTGTAGGTAATGACCGTATCTCTGATGTTCGTTTTCCATACCTGACAAAGGCTAACGAAGGTACAGCGAATATATGGGGAGTACCTGGTATAGAAACAATTCATGAAAATAGGATCGGAGCTGATAATCTAGCGTGGGAAAGGGCAATTAAATCTAATATAGGTATTGAGGGGAAGTTATTTAATAATAAGATTGATTTTGTGGTCGATTTCTTTAAAGATCAGCGAAACGGAATATTTCAAAAGAGAGTCCAGGTGCCAGACTATGTGGGTGTCGTAACCAGCCCTTTTGCAAATGTCGGTAAGATGAAAAGCTCTGGAGCTGACGGTAATATCAGCTATTCTGCAAAAATATCTAAAGACTATGGTTTTACGATCCGAGGCAATTTTACCTATTCTAAAAATGAAGTACAAAATTGGGAACAGGCCTATTTAGAGCATTCTTATTTAGAATATAAAGGTTATCCACTTAATGCGCTTCGCGGTTATCAAGCTATTGGCTTGTTTAAAGATGATGCTGATATTAAATACAGTCCGAAACAGACTTTCGGCAACGTTATGCCCGGAGATATTAAATACAAAGATGTCAACGGTGATGGTGTTATCGATAAGTTAGATATGGTTCCATTGGCTCATAACAATTATCCGCTATTAATGTATGGTATAGGAGGGGAGTTTAACTATAAAAACCTAACATTAGGTGTTTTATTCAAAGGAACAGGTAACACTCCGTTTTTCTATGGGGGTATGGGGTATGTTCCTTTTTATGGTGGCACGAGCGGCAATGTGCTCAGTATGGTGGCAGATCCTGCGAACAGATGGATTCCTATGGACTACGCTTTAGCCAACGGTATAGATCCTGCTTTGGCAGAAAATCCTAACGCTCGTTTTCCTCGTCTGCAATATGGCAATAATACCAATAACACGCAGAGATCGACCTTTTGGCAGGGAAACTCTAAGTATTTACGTCTACAGGAAGTAACGCTTAGTTACAGGTTAAATCAAGACTTTTTAAGAAGGGTTGGGGTTTCGTCAATGGATTTGCAGTTTGTCGGTAACAATTTATACGTATGGGATCAGGTGAAGATTTATGACCCTGAACAAGCCGAACATAACGGCAGAAAATACCCAATACCATCTACATATTCACTCCAAGTTTATATCAACTTTTAAGAGAAAGCAGCAGAAATGAGACATAATATCACAAATAAAATAGTAAAGGCAATTTTGATCGTTCATGTAATTCTCTTTGCAACATCCTGTAAAGACTATCTGAATATTGACGATTATTTCGACGATGAGTTTAATATCGACTCTGCGTTTACGAATGCCCGTTATATGGAGGCCTATATGTGGGGCGCTGCCGCTCTGTTTCCTGACGAAGCTCAGACTATACGTAATGGTTTTACGCCTGGTCCTATGGCTACGGATGAAGGTTTTAACGGTTTAACAGGTAGTGGTTCTAGTAATATTTATTATGGGATGGACTTTGCTACGGGACGTATTACTTCTGATTTTTTTGGCGATTCGAGCCCCAACCTCAATCAATGGGGTAATTATTATAAGATTATTCGTAAAACAAATAATATTCTCCAAAATTTAGATCAACCACGTGATTTAACCAATGATGATCGAGTGAGAATTGAGGGCTACACACGTTTTATCAGGGCGTATGCTTACTATAATCTTTTAATCGATTATGGGCCTCCAATTATACTAGGCGATGAAATTGTCAATACCAATGAATCTATTGAATATTACGACCGCCCGAGAGCTACTTACGACGAAGCTATGGAGTATACTTGCTCTGAATTGGAGAAAGCAGCTTTATTACTTCCTCGCGAAACTGCCATTTTAGATTTTGGCCGCCCAACAAAAGGTGCTGCCTTAGCTTTAATTGCGCGTCTCCGCTTGATTCATGCTAGTCCATTATTTAATGGTGGTCCAGTTGCCAACTCATATTTTGGCGCATGGACACGCTCTACCGATGGTGTACACTACGTTTCGCAAGAATACGACGAAAAAAGATGGGCTGTAGCAGCAGCAGCAGCTAAGCGTGTTATGGAAATGGGCATGTACAAGCTGTATACTACGCCTAGCGACGATAAAACCCCGACATTGCCTGCAGGCGTAAATGTCGATCCTAAGTTTTATGGAAACTATCCTAATGGTGCAGCAGGGATTGACCCATTCAAATCATATTCTAATATCTTTACAGGTGAGGCTGTGTCTGCCATCAATCCTGAATTGATTTGGGGTAGAAATACAAATTATATAAATACGACAATCAACCAAGGAGCTTTTCCTCCGTCATTAGGTGGTTGGGGACGTTTTTCTGTGACACAGAAAGTGGTTGATGCCTATTTAATGGATGACGGGCGGACAAAAGAACAAGCCTTAGCAGATGGTTATTACTCCGAGACTGGCTTTACTACCGAGCCGAGAAACTTCTCCGATTATCCGCTTAGATCAGGGGTATATAATATGTATGCCAATCGAGAAATGCGTTTTTATGCTTCTATAGGTTTTAACGAGGCTGTTTGGCAGGCGCTATCAAGTTCGACACGTAATAATCATGTGGCTAAATATTACTATCAAGATGTTGATGGACGTGGAGGGGTAACAGCATCTTCGCCCAACTATCCGATTACGGGTTACGTGATCAAGAAATTTGCACACCCTATGGATGCTTTTCAAGGAACGGGAGCTCGGCGAATGGAAAAATCATATCCTATTATCAGATATGCTGAAATCTTACTGAGCTATGCCGAAGCATTGAATAATCTTACTGGAAGCCATACAGTGCAGTTGGATGATCAAACCTATACAGTAAGCCGCGATGTAGAAGCAATTAAAGGTTCTTTTAACCAGGTGCGTTACAGAGCTGGATTACCTGGGTTGTCCGATGCGCAGTTAGCAAGTAGAGATGATGTGCAGCAGCAACTAGAAAGAGAAAGAATGGTTGAGTTTTTATGGGAGAATAGACGCTATTATGACGTCCGTCGGTGGGGCATCTATGAAGAAACAGAGCGTGAGCCTATGCGAGGCATGAACCCCGATGGCGCAACGAAAGAAACATATTATCAGCGCGTCATACCAGCTACTTCTTCTTTCTTATCTAGGGTTGTTAATAAAAGAGCTATTTGGGTACCTATACCGAGAACAGAATTGAGAAGGCTACCTTCTCTTGATCAAAACCCTGGTTACTAATCGAAAATGTAAAGTAAGAAAATAGTATAAGATGATGAAAAGAACTAGTTGGATGCTGATAGGACTTTCCTTTCTTTTTTCAGCCTGCAATGATAATGCAATATTTGAAAAGGAAATGTATAAAAATGTCGTTGCTTTAATAAGCAGTGGCCAGCATAATATTTTTGAAGAAGAAGTGGCTTTGGTGGACGGGGAGGTGTTAGGATACATTAGCGTCTCAGTTGGAGGTACGCAAGCACCTACGCAAGATCTGAATGTAGATTTAACCGAAGATCAGGCTCCGCTTGATAAATACAATTGGTCGCAATTTTACGGCGACGAGCGGCTCTATGCTAAGTTATTGCCAGCAGATAAATATGAAATTGAAAACTATTCAATTCAGGTAAAAGCTGGTGAACGGACCGGGCGCACAATGGTTAAATTAAACCCAGAGGGCCTGTCGCCTGACTCTACATATTTTATTGGTCTGAAAATGACGGGCAGAGAAGGAGTCGAAATAAATGAAAATAAAAACACCATACTCTACCAAGTGCTGATTAAAAATGATTACGCTTCTTTGGCGCAAAATTCATTTTATAGCATGTCTGGTATGGCTAATGGTATGGTGACTGCGGGCAATAAAAAAATGTTTCCGTTAAGTAAAAATAAAGTTCGAGTGGTGGCAGGTAATGAGACATTTAGTTCTACTGAAAAGAGTATCAACGAGAAGTCTATTATTTTAGAAGTTAACGAAGATAATAGTGTCACTGTAAAACCATACAAAGATATAAAAGTCACGATGGTCGATGGCGACACTAACTATCCCAATAGTTTTGAGATTGAAGAGTCGTACGGTAGGGTGATTAACGTATTTTTATTATCCTATGAATACACCATAGGCAAGAATACTGTATTAATGAAAGAACGTCTAGAAATGCAGGTTAAATAACCGCACAGTTTGCGGTAGTGCCTAGCCATAATTTTAAAAAGCTACACCATTACATTTTTTTAAAAATTGTAGTGGTGTAGCTTTTTTAATGAATAATGGTATTATCCAAACTGCAGTATGTTTTACTTTATATGTGATTAATGAACGCCTTATTTTGCAAACAACCTGCTGTTGATGTTACGCAGCTGATAGTCTCATGTCCGTTTTTAAAAACCGACGGCTTGTTGAAAGTCTGTAAACAAGAGAGTTCCTCTTAGTGCTTATAATTCGAGGGGTAGTAAGCGTCGTGTTTATGATGCTTTGGTTTTTTATGTTTTTTCTTCTGTTGCCCCGGTGCATGTCTTTTCGCAGATTTATCGCCATAAACCTTTTTTGCCTGTCCTGGTGGAAGATGACCGTGTGGATGTTGCTTACTGGTATAGCAGGACACTGTGGATAATGCAACGATAACTGCCGCCAAATAGGTAATATACTTCTTCATAAAATACATACGTACAATAAATACGCCAATCGATTTTGGTGTTGTTTTTTGTGAGGTTTTGTTCTGTTCTTTTTTTGATATAAAGTGCTTATCTTCAGAGTACCTAAATAATTAAATTATGATTGAAGATTGTGTTGTTATTATTGGTAGTGGTTTGTCTGGTTTGGTTGCTGCATATGAAATTACTAAAGCAGGCAAGAAAGTTGTGTTACTCGATCAAGAAACCGAGGCCAATATAGGAGGGCAGGCCTATTGGTCGTTCGGAGGGTTGTTTTTTATCAATAGCCCGTTACAGCGTAGAATGGGGGTGAGGGATTCTTATGAGTTGGGCGTGCAAGATTGGAAAGGTACAGCCGGTTTTGATAGGCCTGATGATTTTTGGCCTAGGCAGTGGGCTGATGCGTATGTCCGGTTTGCGGCCTATGACAAATACAAGTACGTTACAGAGCTTGGTCTCAAATTTTTTCCAATCGTTGGGTGGGCCGAGCGAGGTGCAGGCGACGCTAGTGGTCACGGAAACTCTGTACCCCGATTTCATGTAACTTGGGGTACTGGACCTGCCGTTATCAAACCTTTTGTAGATAAAGCTTATGAAGCAAAGGCGAAAGGATTATTAACATTTCGATTTCGACGCCGAGTTACCCGTTTGCTTATAAAGGATGGGCAAGTTCAAGGGGTTGAAGGGGATATTTTAGCAGCAGATTCTAAGCCTCGTGGCGAAAAAACAAATCGTGAAGTAGTAGGTAAATTTACTTTTCGGGCTAGTGAAGTTATCATCGCTTCTGGGGGCATTGGGGCTAATTTTGAACAGGTAAAACGAAATTGGCCACAGCGATTGAAAAAAGCACCCCAGCAGATGATTTGTGGTGTGCCCGATTACGTCGATGGAAAAATGATAGAGGTGGCTGAAGAAGCCGGAGCGCGGGTGATCAATAAGGATAGGATGTGGCACTATACGGAAGGGGTAAAAAACTGGAACCCCATTTGGAGTAATCATGGTATTCGTATCTTGCCAGGGCCTTCTTCAATTTGGTTAGATGCAACCGGAAAACGTTTTCCTTCTCCTTTTTATCCCGGGTTTGATACGTTGGGAACCTTGAAGCATATTCAAGAAACAGGTTATGAATATTCTTGGTTTATTCTTACACAGAAAATTATAAAGAAAGAATTTGCCCTTTCTGGTTCTGAACAGAACCCAGATTTGACAAATAAAGACTTGCTGTTAGTGATCAGTCGGCTTTTTGGTAAAAACGCTACCAAACCCGTCGAAAACTTTAAAGAACACGGTGAAGATTTTATTGTAGCCGACAACCTAAAAGACTTAATAAGCCAGATGAATACTCTTGCTGGAAATAATTTATTAATATATGAGCATATCAAAGAACAGATCGAGGAGAGAGATCGAGAGCTAGACAATAAGTATGGAAAGGATATTCAAATGAATTATCTTAAAAATACGAGAAAATATCTTGGCGATAAGTTGGCTAGAACTGCAAAACCCCACAAGATCTTGGATAGTAAAAACGGACCTTTAATTGCAGTGCGTTTGCACTTATTAACTAGGAAAACTCTAGGTGGCATTGAGACAAACTTAAATGGCGAAGTGTTTAACACTGAGGGGGATATTATAAAAGGTTTGTATGCAGTGGGAGAGGCAGCTGGTTTTGGTGGCGGGGGTGTACATGGGTATAGGGCGTTGGAGGGGACGTTCTTAGGTGGTTGCATTTTTACTGGTAAAAGAGCCGGAGAATATATTGCAAATAAATAACCTCGTAAGATGTTACATTATTTTTCAGGGCTACGTTTTTAGTTTATTGCTCTCAGTGAAATCCTACTTCATATTGTAGAAGTCGGCACATCGTAGCCTTCCTCTTTTTTTAGTCTTGAAAGAGTTCCTTGCGAAAAATTACTTTTTTCTGCGTATTTATCTCTACTAACCACTACACCATCAGTTTTTTATGGCGTTATAAATTTGTTTTTTAGGAATTGCTGGAACTTTCTAGTTTTACGATGAAGCTGAAAAGCTATTTGTAATGTCCTTTTAGGGAATAGACGTATAATTTATTGTCTTGAATGTGATAAATGTATCGATGTTCATGAGTGATTCTTCTTGACCATTTTGGCGCTAAATCATATTTTAAGGCTTCTGGTTTGCCTAGTCCTTAATAGGAATTCTCAAGGATAGATTTGGTGAGTTGGGCTATTTTCTTAAGGATTGCTTTGTTTCCTGTTTTTATCCAATAGTTGAGGTCTCCTTCAGCTTCGGGGAGATATATTATTTCCATAAGCGATCAAGTTCTTCAAGAGTTACTGACCGTCCTTTGCCCTCTTTCAAATCTTTGTCCCCCTTCTTTATTTTATCTACAAAATCCGGATTATAGGGGCTGTAATCAGAAGCTGTAGTCTCAAACTTCATCTTGAGTGCTTTAGCAACTGCTTTTATTGCCTCCAATTGTTCCTTATTTTCTGGATGTAATAATATTGCTTCCATAATCAATTTTCCTTTCAATTTTATTTAACACCATTTGGTTATGCCAGATAATAAGCAATACCAAGTTGTCATATTCATTGCATCAATATAACAAAGATACGATATTTTCATCTAAGCTTCTGTACTTTAGTGATTCTGATTAATATACCTTGGGTTGAAGTTGTTAACGCTGCTGTGGTTTGTATATATACTTGTTCACATCTCCTTTTTCTGTAGTATATACATGCCCCATTCTTTTTCATTATCTAATATAATGGTGATTTTTTTACCTTCATACGTTAATCTTTTTATTCTTACTCATAATTCCTCAAGGTTATAATTGGTTTTAGGCTGTTGCCCTAAGTGAAATCCTACTTCATCACATTCCAGATGATGTTGTTGAGCGGCGATACCATAGAGGATTGACTAATCTATTTAATCTTTATCTTCCAATATGTGATCGCTGGTTTGTTTTTGATAATATGGATCTCTTGCCTGAGATTATTGCCCAAGGACACGAATTTGGAGAATCAATTGTAAATAACGAACTTTGGTTTAGATTAAAAGCAGAATACAATGACTAAAGCAAATGAAGATGTAAAAAATAGTACAATCGCTTTGGGAGAGCGTATCCGTGGCGGTGTTCAAAAGGCACTTCGAAAGTTAGCCGAAGAAAGTGCAGCCAAAGGCGAGAGTTTGGTCGTAAAAATCGACGGTGAGATCAAAGAGGTCCCTGCTAAGGAGCTTTTAGCTACTCTTCCATAAATTAGATATATAAGCTCGGTAGCATAAGTGCTCGTATGGCAAACAATTGTTAATGTCAGTACTTCAAACATTGAAGCACTAGCATGGGGTTATTTACATTTTTCTACTCATTCTCTTTAAAAACTTGCTTATAAGTAGCGATACTTAATCTGAACCTGCAATATTTTATTTTACTCATAATTCCCCAAGGTTATAATTGGTTTTAGGCTGTTGCCCTAAGTGAAATCCTACTTTATATTGTAGAAGTCGGCACATCGTAGCCTTCCCCTTTTTTTAGTCTAGAAAGAGTTCCTTGCGAAATATCGCTTTTTTTCCCGTATTTATCACTACTAACCTCTAATTTATAAAATCAAGTGAACAGTTGATGTTGAATATGTCAGAAAGCATATTTCCATGAAGTTCAATATTCCCTATCTCGATCTCATTTGATATGAAATAGTCTTCAATAGAGACCGTGTTTGTATGTAGGTAGTCAATTATCTCATTTAGAATGAATGTTAAGTAATATCTTAGGTTGGAAGTTATATGTTCATTGTTTGTGTTGGTCGCTGCATCATGAATTATTTCATTTCGGAGACGGTATATTCTAGTAAAGTGAATTTCAAGATTTATTTTATGTTTGTTGAGATATTTTGTAGCTGATAATGGTCCGTCTCTTTAGGTAAACCATTTAGACAGTTTCTTAGTTCTATAGGCTAATAACGGATGTTGTGCCGACAATTCAGATTCGATTTGTATGTATAGATCTGGATTAAGAAAGTTCGCTAATTCATTGGTAAATAAAGGAATCTTTTGTTTATCGGCATTACTCAGTTGATTTATAGCTTTTAGGAGAGCAAAGCAATTTCTTTTGACATAAGCCCTAGCATGAGCATTTATAAAGTGGTCTTTTATTCTATTAATCGTGTTTTGACTTTCATAGTTTGAAAAAAGATACTCTAGACCTATCCAGTAGTTTATAAATTTATGTTCTACCTCAGTTGACTGATTTCCCAACCGTAGATATCTTACAGCAGACTTAATTTTATCTTTTGTTTCATTGGGGATATCTACATTATTTAATATCGCTGGAATCTTACTAGTAAATTGTTGATAATGGTCCATAGCAACTTTGTACTTTCCATCAAGTATGTTTATATTATTTTGAAAATCCCCAGCGCCAGGATTATCATTATCTATCACCAATACACGATTGTGAATATTCAGGTTTTCGTCCGCGAAACCGAGATTGATAACATCGAGATATTCCGAAAGAACACTTCTGGCTTTTTTTAATGCCGCTAGATAATCTGTCGCAGTTACATTGCATTTGAGGAATTTTCTGTTAGCGTGCTGCGAGTTGAAATTATTGAACTCATTTTGCCTATTCCCCATTAACTCGATTCCGTTGATAGTATCTTCTAGTTGAAAGCTTTCTGTTACAATATCAGTGATAGCAGAATACACCTGATCGGTTGTATCCATTCTGAATATAACTAGATACTCTTTTGGTGGATGATTGATTTTTTGTTCAAAATTTTCAAAATGATCTTCAAAATTTTTATCCATCGTAAGGGAGTTTACAAAAATTCCGTAAGCAATTTTATAAAGGTAACCTTTAGAGTATCCAATATTTATTAACTGACTTAATAAGATATTTAATGAGACATCAATTTTTTCCAGTACCTCGATTGAATTATCATTGCTTGCGATCAATTGTTTTAGTCCTGCGATGATATGGGATAAATAGTCAGTATTTTCTTTTTGTAATACATTGAGACAAGATATTACTTTAAGGTAATTATGTTCATCAATGTTTTTTAGGATATTATTCAGATAATTTTGAGATATGCTTCCAAAGCTCAAATAGTTTGGCTCTAATGCAAGAGAAGTTATACACTCATCAATTAGGGCATATTTTTTCGTTTCTTTAGCTTTGATCGTTTGAAAATGCTTTATTCTTCCATTCTTAAACTCTTGCAAACAATACCTTAGTTCTTCCATTACTGTTAAGGGATTATTTAGCCTCACTCGGTAAGAATCTATTGTCCCCATATAAAGCATTTCGACAATTTTTTCAATAAAAAAACGTTGAGATATGGTCAGTATACTATTTTTGTGATTGATTACTTGCATTTTAAAAAAAAATGTATCTTTGTACTAGGTTTTACAATTGACATAAAGATACGTTAAGTATACTAAAGATAAAAAAGGAAGACTAGGTTATCTTGGTTCTGGATACAATTCCGCGATTTAACTCTCTTCCTTAGATATTTTGAAGGGTTATCATTTTATGGTAACCCTTTTCTTATTTCCTCCAACATTCTTCTAAAACAAGGTCTGTTGTATTACAAGCTTATAGTGCTAGGCTTAATCTATTTATTATTACTTTTTCCCCGCTTCCTTGAAGGCGACGGGAATGATTAGTTTTAGACCATTGCCCTAAGTGAAGTCCTACTTCATTGTTTCAGTTTTTTAATAGCTTCGCTCTGTAACAACGATTTCATCTGCGTGATGGCTACTTTGTTTAGTTCGATTAGTCTATTGCTCTGTGGTAGTCCCTGTTGGATGAGTAATGCATTAATGCTTTCGAGATTGCTCAGTACGACCAGTTGTTCTATTGTAGCTTCATCCCTCATATTACCTTTCAGTTCAGGGTTAGCTTCACGCCATTCTTTGGCCGTCACACCAAAAAGAGCCATGTTTAGCAGATCCGCTTCTGTAGCATATACAAGCCCCATCTGTTGCTTAGTGATTTTATCCGGAATGAGATTTTCTTTTATTGCATCGGTATGTATATGGTAGTTCACTTTTGCCAAAGTCCGTTGCAGATTCCAGTCCAATTTAAGGCGGCTGCTCTCTTCGTCTTTAAGACGTTGAAATTCTGTTATTAAATAGAGCTTGAATTCTGGTGAAATCCAAGAGGCAAATTCAAAAGCTATATCCTTGTGCGCAAAAGTACCACCATACCGGCCAGATTTTGAAATGATACCTATTGCATTTGTTTCGTCAATCCAACGTTGAGGGGACAGTGTAAAATAGTTGCTTCCCGATTCAGTTCTAAACCTCTCGAATTCGATAGGTTTAAAAACGAGATTATTTAACTTTTCCCATAAACCTAGATATTCAATGGTACTCCGTGTACGTAGCCAGTTGTTGATAACTGAAAAGGGCTCGAGTTGATTCCTGTATTTAGCAATATCAGTTAGCGATATGTAATCCTTGTTATCAATTACTTTAAAATTTACATTTATTTCTTGGACTTGCAAAGTTCTACTTTTACTCATGTTTTTTTCGACGTTTTAATTGGTTTTAGGCTATTGCCTTAAGTGAAATCCTACTTCATTGTTTCAGTTTCTTTTTCTTGCAGATAGGCTTCAAATTCGATAAAGAAATCCTTTATGGAGTAATTTTCAAATTTACATATTTTATAAAGCGTTGAAATTGGCATGTCATACAGTTTTCTCTGTTTTATTTTTGATAACGTTGATCCAGCAACACCTGCCTCATTAGCATAGATATCTCTGGCAACTTCTTGGCCATTTACTTTATAGGTATCTAAAAATTTTATTGACAAAAAATCTACTAAATATACTTTGTAAGTATCTAGTCCAATATTTCTATTCATAATTCGTTTAAAAAAGTGAAAAAATAAACTCGTCGCGCTATCGACTAAGTGAAAAATATTTCTTATATTTGTATTAGTTATTATAAACGCGACAATTAATGAAGGCTACGTGCTTTCAATAACGATGTCACTCATGGTCGAAAACCGCTAATTTTCCATATGAGTTGAACGTGGTGTCGCCTTATTATTGGATTCAAATTATATTTATATATTTGAGCCAATAAGGCGCTCCATATCAGTCTCTGTGGAGCCTTGATTTATCAAGGAGGTCCTAGCGGTACCACGACCAGAGCTTTGGAGTGTTTTATTGGTTTACAATACCAATTTTTGATTCTTCAATCTTTTCGAGTTTCATCGTTATCATAAACTTTAAAAATTATGAGAACGAATTTTAAAACCAACAAAAGCCATCAGCTACCGATATCTCGTCGGTCGTCTTGGTATTCCCAAAATGTACTCTTAAAGAACGTGTGTTGTCCTCCGGACTAAGCTGTGCTAAAATAAAACAGGTATAAAAGGGGAGGAGGCGTAAGCCATTTCCACAGCTTGCGGTATTAAATAATACCCAGTTGTCAGCTCAAAAGCCAAAAGGGGTTTGAACTGTCCTGATAGATCTGTTTACCGACTTTCCAACTAAAACATGGTGTACCTTGTTTTTGGGTTAATAATAATCGGTCTTATTTTTATTTTGCACTTAAAGATAGCTTGATTTTCTATTATTCCAAAATATATACCATTGCCTATGCTTTTAGCATGGGCAGGGAAGTCGGTTATTAACTTATTTATTAAAAAATAGATTTAAAAACCAAATGATTATGATGCGATTTTTACGCAAAGGGGATAGGTATGCCCTAAATAAACCCCTCGAAAAATACTCTGACCCTTCCCTAAGTGGCTTTAGATGCCTAATACTGTCTTTTTTAGGCAAGTTTTATTATCAGTTTAGTTGTAATGTTCAGGAGTCCCGCGCCCGCGGGACAACTGGCTATTTCCTGGATAGGGATAATAGAGAAAAGGGAGTTGTAAAAGAGAGACTGCTTCGCATTGCTCGCAGTGACGGAAGAAGTAATGCTGCGGTGCTGTTAACAATATTTTGTGTGCTGTTTAGTTTTGCTTCCATTATGGAAGCACAGGCTCAGGAGCCCCGTCAAAGCGGGGCAACTAGCCAAGAGGAGGTGAGAATAGGAAGAGGTGTCCCAGTGAATTTTTGGACAAAAGAACATCTCTTTTATGTCAATGGGGACACTGTCCGTAAGACATTAGAAGAACATAAAGGAAAAATGCTGGTGATGGATTTTTGGTTCTCTGGCTGTTCCCGATGCTTATTACATCAGAAAGATATAAGAACTTTTATAGATGAATATGCTGATGATCTGGTAGTAGTTATGGTTAATAGCAAAAAGACACGTGAAGATTTTGATAAAATAAACACTTTGTATCAAAAAGGTTTTTTTAAAAAATTCGGTATCGAACATTTTGAAACAATTATCGAGGATGATTATCTCGCTTCCATTCTTCCATCAACCTCATATCCACATTATGCGTGGATAAACAGTTTAGGAGTTCTGCAATTGCGAACCTTTCGAAATCTCTTGGATAGAAATTATGTTGCACCTTTTATTGACGGTAAATGAGAATAATAATAGTGTTGCTTTTTTTATGGAGTTCGTTAATGACTCATGCACAAAAACATCTGATAGGCAAGATTATAGATGAAGATAGTAGGCCAATCAGTGGGGCTAAAATTTTTGTAAAATATTTAGAAGGTAGTTTTGTCCTGTCCGATGATGAAGGTTTTTTTAAAATAACTGCTACTAATCAAGAACAAGAAATAGTTATCACCCATCTAGCGTATGAAAATAAAGTTGTAAAGGTTTCTCTTTTTGAGAAAGATAATGTGGTTGTTATGGTGCCCGTGGATCGTTCGATTGAAGAGGTGGAAGTTGTTAGTACAGGGTATCAGACAATAGCAAAAGAACGAGCGACAGGTAGTTTTGAGCAGATTAACGCCAAGGACTTAAGTTTACGAACTTCCACTAATGTTTTAGATAAATTAGAAGGACAGGTGCCCGGTTTACAATATGATAATAGGACAGGTAAAGCAAAAATTAATGTCCGTGGGATCAATACGATGTCAGAGGTCTTGCTCGGACCACTAATTGTCGTAGATAACTTTCCTTACGAGGGAAATATAGAGGATATAAATCCTGATGATGTAGCTTCTGTAACTATCCTTAAAGATGCCGCTGCAACATCGATTTGGGGGGCTAGGGCTGGCAATGGTGTCATTGTTATTAATTTGAAAAAGCCGGACGCAACTAAACCTTCTATTAATTTTTTGTCAAATTATACTTCGGTAGGTAAGGTTAGAATTAAAGAGCTGTCAATGATCAGTTCTGCTGATTTTATTGAAGTCGAAAAGATGTTGTTCGATAATCGATTTTATGATGCTAGTTATAATAACTTGAATACAAAGACTACTATTTTTTCTCCTGTAGTAGAAATGTTGTATGCTAACTTTAACGGAGCTCTATCAACTGATGACATGGAAAAACAAATTTCAGACTGGAAGAAAGTTGACTATAGGGATGAACTACAAAAATACCTTTATAAGAATACAGTACTTCAACAGTATGCGATCTCTATAGCAAATGGTAATGATTATAGTGGCTATAGACTATCCTTAGCTTATAATGATAGTAGAGGTAGTAAGGTTAAAGATGCAAGCAATACTATCTCTATTAACTTGCAAAACGAAATGCGACTTATAGATAAGGTTGATCTATCTACTCGATTAACCTTTGTACAATCTAAATCAGCATATGATGCTAATCCTATGGAATATAATTTTAGTCCAGGAGGAGGGAAAACCAGAATGTATCCCTATATGCAATTGAAAAATAGTCAGGGAGAACATTTAGATGTTCCTTATCAATATAATAGCAAGTATATTGAATCATTAATAACTTCTCAATTACTTGATTGGCGGTTCATTCCATTAGATGAAGTCGGGGAAAGTATGGGTAACAGTAGACGTCAACAAATGGATATGCAGCTTCAAATTAACTATAGACCTACAAAATGGTTGAGATTAAATACTGTTTATAACTATCAAGGACAACGTGGTGATAGCGAATTTATACAACCAAAAGATGCTTTTTATACCCGAAACTTGATTAATAGATTTACACAAATAAATAATGGAGAGATAAATCATATTGTACCATTAGGTGCAATTAATCAGTTGGGTAATGAGAAGTTTAATAGCCATAAGTGGAGGGGAAGTTTGAATATTGATAAAAGTTTTTCAGAATCTCAACATAGTATTGGTGCTATAATTGGTGGGGAGCTTTCTTCTGTCATAACAAATATAGCAAATCACACGATATATGGTTATGACCCTATATTAATGACCGGGCAACAAGTTGATGTGGTAAATTTTTATCCTGTTTTTGATGGACTTTCAGGCAATTCGCGTATACCGTATGTGCAGGGTGTTAATGAAAATACGCGTCGATTTGTTTCGTTTTTCACAAATGCATCCTATACTTGGAAAGATCGTTATATAACATCTTTTTCGGCAAGGAGAGATGCTTCTAATTTATTTGGAGTCAATACAAATGATAAATGGAATCCTCTATGGTCTGCTGGTGTAGCATGGCAGTTAGATAAGGAGCAATTTATAAAAGGTATAGGTTGGGTTAATGGTTTACGTTTGCGGACTACTTACGGACATAGCGGTAATTCCGGAGGGGTTTCAACAAGCTTACCAACTATAAGCTATTCTTCAGGAGCGAGCGGTAGTGTAACTCCTTTTCCTAGAGCTATGATAAGTTCACTTCCGAATCCATCATTGAAGTGGGAAAACGTACGAATGCTAAATGTAGCTTTAACTTTTGATTTGTTTGCTCATAGGCTTTCAGGGTCGGTTGAGTTTTTTAATAAAAAATCTACTGATCTGTTATCTGTCGATAATATTGATCCTACAGCCGGTTTGAATAGTGTTACAAGAAATGTGGGCGTTCTGCAAGGAAGTGGTTGGGATATTAAACTGACTTCTAGACAAGCTGTAGGAAATCTAAAACTTGTGACTACAGCTTTTGTCTCTTTTGTTAAGGATATTGTCCAGGAGTATCGAGGTAGTGTTTCTTCAGCAAATAGTTATGTGACACATACAGGGAGAAGTCTGCAACCACTGCCTGATAAAAGGCTTTATCCAGTTTTTGCACTACGCTCGGCCGGGTTAGATCCTGATAACGGCGATCCAAGAGGTTGGCTTGATGGCGAAATATCAAAGCAGTATCAAAAAATGTATACAGACTCCTTACAGAGAGCAATATATTATGGTTCGGGACTACCGCCAATTTATGGATCTTTAAAGCAGTCTGTTTCATGGAAAAATATTGATTTCTCATTCTTGATCAGCTATAAACTCGGTCATTATTTTCAAAAAGAAACGATAAGTTACAGTAGCCTGTTCAACTCATGGGCAGGACATGGTGATTTTTCAAAAAGATGGCAAAAGCTAGGCGATGAGTTAACAACTAATGTTCCTTCTATGGTATATCCGGCAGCTTCCGCAAGAGATCAGTTTTATTTGAACTCAGAAGCTAATATTGAAAAAGGAGATGTTATTCGATTGCAAGATGTCAATTTAAATTACACCTTTAAACCTTTTGTAAGAAAATTAAAAGCTACGATTTCGATGTTTGCTTCCGTGAATAACGTAGCTATATTGTGGTCAGCAAATAGCCAAGGCCTAGATCCTGATTATATAGGCGTGCCACCTTCTCGTAGGTATACATTAGGTATTAATTGTAAATTTTAAAATTAAGATCAATGATAAAAGTAAGAATATATAGCATCATAAGTTTAATGCTGTTTTTGTCTTGTTCCGATTTTTTAGATAAAAAACCGAACAGTCGATTAGCTATTCCGGAAACATTAAAAGATCTAAGGGCCCTGTTAGATAATGAAGACCAGATTATTAGATATGCGCCTGCATTATTAGAAATGGGTAATGACGATATTTACGTACGACCAGAGGTTTTGAAATCACGACCAGAGGCTGAACAACTAATTTACACTTGGCAGCGGAGTGAGTTAAGGAGTGATATAGGGAGTTGGACTTCTCCCTATAAAACTATTATGATGTGTAATGTAGTATTAGAAGCTCTTGATAGAGGAGTAGATGGAAGCAAAGTAGAGAAAGAGACGATACGTGGCGAAGCGCTATTTGTGCGTGCTTATGCCTATTTAGCGCTCTCTCAAATATATTGTAAACCTTATGACCGAGAGACGAGTGAAGAGGAGCTAGGACTTCCTTTAAGATTGTCTTCAGATTTTAATCTAAAAATAGCTCGATCATCACTCACCGAAACTTATAGTTTGATTATTGATGATTTATTGCATGCTACTGTTTTGCTGCCAGAGAGTGTGTCATTGCCTACGAGGCCATCGAAAGCTGCAGCTTACGCCGCATTGGCACGGACATATTTATATATGAATCTCTTTAGTGAAGCAAATCTAGCAGCGGAAGAGGCGCTAAAAATGAAAAGTAATTTAATCGATTATAATAGTATTGAAAGAGATAAGTCCTTTCCTTTTACTGTTTTTCATGAGGAGATTATTTACTATTCTTTTACAGCAAATGGACTTCTTTTAACGGCAGCTAGAGCTCATATACCTAAAAGCTTGTTTGACCTTTATGAGGATAATGATTTGCGAAAGAAGCTGTTTTTTAACAAGTCAGCCGCAGGAGATATTATTTTTAAAGGTTATTATAATGGTACGGCAGCATCATACTTTGCAGGAATAGCTACTGATGAGTTGTATTTGATTAGAGCAGAGTGTGAGGCCCGAGTCGGGGATATTACCGTAGGTACTCAATTGCTAAATGCATTGATAGAAAAAAGATGGGCACAAGGTGAGTTCGTTGCATACGTGCCCACCAATAGAGATAAGTTGTTAAAAGATGTATTGTTAGAGAGACGGAAACAGTTTCCTCGTAGAGGCCTTAGATGGAGTGATCTGCGCAGGCTTAATCAAGAAAGTGGTTTGGAGACGAAATTGGTAAGGGAGTTTGACTTTCAAGGAGAATTGGAAAAGTATGAGCTTCTTCCTCGTGCCATCCAGTATATATATCCGATTCCACGGACAATAATGTTATGGGATATCTATGAACAAAATTTAATATAAAATATAATGTCGCAGACCAGTCTGCGACATTATACTTCCTTTTTTAAGGAAGAATTGAGCGGAAAGCAGTAACAGTTTCGTTCAAGGTCGGTTCTCGACCTTCTTCTGTTAGAGAAAGTTGAGCATCGTTTATTTGTTGGTAAACTGTTTCTGTAGGTTTGTCCGATACAGGTGCTGCCATGTCTGGTTTACCACCCACATTAGGAGCGTTGATCTCACATATCTGCTCCTTAACATGATCGCAGGCTGATGCTGGAGGTGTTAAGGAGTAGTTGTTTGGATCTAAAGGGTCGTCATGTTCTCCACCTGTAAAATACCAAGTAGTAGTTGTTACCGTTGTTTTACCCACTACTTTTACTTCGCTGTTGCTGTTCATAGCTTTGACGATGATGGCCAAGCTGCTTATAATAAGCAATGTGAACAGCGTAATTTTTAAGGCACGTAGCCCACTTTTTTTAATTGTGATCATGATAATTGAATTTAAATTGTTTGGTCCTTTCTTTTTCCTCTGAAAGGGTCGAGGGGTCTGTTTTGCTATCTCGGCAGGAGCTTCTTTCTCGGTACGTTGCCCAAAGTCCTGCTTTAGCAGATAGTCGGAAATGTTTGTCTTTGCATATTTTACCTCCTTTTGCTTGCTTCTCGTTTTTTAGATAATATGTTAACCCAAATATAGTGTTGATAACAAGACTGTTGGTATGCTAAACTTGATATGAGGCACATGCCAAACTTGATATTTAGGATATATGGCCGTGTTAAGGCTTTCTAAGCCTATATTCAAGAGGAGTAAGACCAGTGTGTTTTTTAAAAAAGCGTGTCAGTTCGTTTGGGCCATGAAAGCGGGCTTGTATGCTTATTTCTAGCAGCGAGTAGGGGCTGGATAGTAAATCTTTGATATGGGCTATAAGCAGGTGGTTGCGGTAGTCACTCAGATTTTCGTTATATAGTTTTTTATGGAGCCTGCTCAGGTGCTCTACACTTACACGGAGCTCAACGGCTATATCTTTTATTTTGGTCATGTTACCGCTTAAAGTGATGCCTTTTTGTAGCCGCTTCCGGCATATTTTTAAGAGCAATTCGGGGTCTGAGGTGCGCTCATATTCGGTAAAAACCTTTTGTCTGGATAGAATGACCAGGCGGCTTAATTCGTTAAAAATAAACGACTCGTTGTTGAAATCACCCTTTCGCAGCTGGCTGCATAAATACTTGATATGCGCAATGGTTTCGGCCCCAACGTGAAAGTCTATGCTGTAAGTGGGCGAAAGGCTTTTTTTAATATAGTCTGAAATGACCTTATGCAGAAAGCGAAAAGGACGCTCGCTGCCCATACGGAAGATACTCCCATCAAAATAAAAACCGAAAAGTAAAGCATAACCTACGGGCAGGCCAATTTTATAGTTGCCGCTAGGCAAATAAAGGTAGCGGGCTCTTTTGGGCGTAATGGTGCAGAGCCTGGCACCAGCCGAAGTATAAACCGTAAGCGGAGAGCTGCCTTCCATAAGGTAAAGCACATGCAAGTCATTTTTTGCTACATGGACAGGAATCTGTATTTCCTCAACTGTGTTTATCTCGTAGCTGTAGAGGTATCCATACTTGCCGTTAAACTCTTGTTCGATAATCGTGTTGCAACCTTTTCTCCAATGCGTAAGCTCTGCGCCTTTCATTAGTAAACTGGGCGTAGCGTTTCCTGCATCGCTGGCACCAGTAGCCTCAAAATAATCGGATAGTTTTATATGTAAAGACTTTTGCATATATGTTTTGTTACAAAGCCCCTCATCGTTTCGGTATATGAAGGGCTAGGCGCAGAATGTTTAAAAAGGCGTTTTCTATAAAATGGTTGTTATGCCGCTGTTGGCTGTTTTGTTTTAATATTAATTTATATATATGTTTGATAAACTAAAACAACAATTATAAACATCTAAAAACAAGTGTTTTACAGGTGAGTGCGTCTTTTTGATGTGCCAGAGCAGTTTTTTTTAATTAAAACCTATTATTATGTACTCAAAACCATTCTTTAAGCATTCTGCTTCGCTACAGCCTACGATGGCTTTGTCGGTTAAATCAAAAATTTTCCTGTTAGAAAGTTGTCTGTTTGTTGATATTAATTTATTGGCTAAGATTAAATCTATGCTTTTTAATGTGCAGGAGGAGTGGAAATGTTAACAAACGACTTGTATACGAATTACTCAACGCCTTATTCTAATCGTCGGGCGATAGCTACATGCGATATAGTGATATTGTTTTTTGGAGGGCAGGGCTCCGGAATGATTACCAACACCGGCGAGTTCATATTATTTAAGCAAACCTCATCCGTTATAACAAAATGGGTCAACAAGAAATGGTTTGTTCCAATCAAGAGAGGAGTATATATTAATATGTGGTATTTCCAGCCCGGTTTTGTGAAGAAATATGTACTGGATGTTGAACCACAGATTTTAGAATTGATGAAAACAAACCAACTGGCTATTGTAGAGGCTTGGGAAAAAGTAACTACAGTGAGCCCTCGGTTTAGAAAAAAGGTAGCAGATTGTTTTAAAAATAGAGACCAATTATTGCCTATCTGCCGTGAAGAGTTGTTCGACTACTGACGGCAGCCTTTTAATTAAAAAAATGTTTAACCCTAGATCCTAGAGCTTTGTTTGTGTAAGCAGGCACTGTCTCGTTTCGGTTTGGGTCTGTAATCTTATGTCTAAAATGATGAAGTTAATGCAGAACATTTTGTCGGCTTTGCAGGAAATTATCAGATTGCTGCACGAAATCAAAGAAAAACGTAGCCATGAAACAGTTCCTTTTCTGGAACGGTCAATCCTTAGCAAACGAGAAGTTATTGACAAACTCGGCATGAGCGAACGTACGTATAGCCGTAACCTAGATCGGGGTTTGCTCGACCCTATGCGCCTTAGCGGCGCCGATCAGTATTATGAGCAAGATATAGTGAAAGCTTTGGAAGAAAGCCGGCGTAAAGGACGGGTTTGAAGGAACGGTTTTGTTGCCGTACAATAGAGCTAGCGCTGTCTTTTTGAGCGGCTAGCGCACTGTACATGAAGCATTTTGCAACTACATGAAGCTCATGTATGATCAAAACGCAGCAAAGTTTTATTCTTAGAAGGCTAAGTATGTATACATCACGTGTATGTAATTAGCCTTTGCTGTTTATGTATTGTTCTTTAAGCGCCAAGTTCTTGTGCGAGCTGTTATTTTGCAGAAATTGGCCGTCATGTAATTACATGTAGGTTCCATGTACTGTTCTTTGTGCTCTATGATAGGTGCGCAAATCGTTTATGTAATATACTTAACGGCTATGTATGTGTGCGAGATGGCTATGTATGTATTCAAAATAGCGGTTTAGGGGCTTTTTTTTCTGAAATATCGTTGTGTTATAGCCAAATATTGCCAATATCTGCCAAGTCGTGCCACTATTCTATTTGCCGTGTATAGGCGATGTACGTTTGTATTGTTCGATGATCTCGCGAGGAAAAAAGAACAAATGTTAAACCAACGCTATAAGCGTTTTAAAAAAATAGAAAATGGCAAGAATCCAAAGAGTAGGCATCAGTTTTTCACGGATGACAGACGATGCATTTTTAGTCCTGGTGAATACCATCATCGGAGCAATGAAAGAAAATATTAATTTTCCTAGCCCTGTGCCCGAACTGGAGGATATCGAAAGTTTGATCGATGATTTTACAACAAAGTTAAAAGCCGCCCGCAAAAGAGGCTCGCCGGAAGATACGGCTTTAAAAAACGAAAGCAGACCCATCCTTGAAGAGGCTATGCAGCAGCTAGGGCATTACGTCAATTCAATAGCAAAAGGCCAGCTATCCACGTTATTGAGTTCGGGCTTTGGAATAGTTGGAAACACAGCTCCAGCTTTAGTGCCTAAACAGGTGGAAAGTGTGAAGCTGTCCGATGGTAGGCAAATGGGGCAAGTAAGGCTCGATTTTGAGAAACAGCAGGATACGCTTATTTATGAATACACCTACAGGCGAGCAAGCGAAATGGAGGAAGAGTGGAGCGATCGGTTGATTACCACATCTTCAAAGGGGAATATTATCGCTCCCTTAAAATCGGGTTCCTACTACGAGGTACGTGTGCGTGCAGTAAATAGAATGGGAGCCGGAGACTGGAGCCAGGTGGTGAAATTCTTAATTAGGTAGGGGAGGGGCAGATGAAGAAACTGATGAAAGTTTTGCGCAACGCGGTAGATGTTGTACTGCTTGCGCCTGTCAAGCTTCCCGCAGCCCTGCGGATCGGTGTTCGTTATGTAGGCTGGCTACTTGGTGTGGCAGATTACGTAAGCAACAACCCGCCGCCTAAGAAAGGAGCGGAGGCGGAGAAGCAAAAAGCGGAGGATGAACAGTGAAACTGTTCAACGATGTGCAGATGGGTACCCTTGGTGGTACCCTCTGCTCGATTTTATTTCACTTGCCGGCAGCAGATATTCTACGCACGGTGGTGCTCGCAGCTATTGGTGCTGCCGTAAGTTTTGCGGTGAGCAAATTGTTGCACAGCTGGCTGAATAAGAATAAAAAAAGATGATGAAGCAAAAAACTCTAGTTCTCCAACGGGTTTATGGAGCACAGGGAACAAACGGCACAATACGTTATCAGGGCGAGCATATATGCCATACCATAGAATTGCCCTGGCGCAATAATATACAGCGCCTAAGCTGTATACCTGAAGGGCGGTATAAACTGATAAAACACAAGTATTTTAAACATGGCGAACAGATCGGTATTCCGAATGTAGTGAAACGGGAGGCTATACTGATCCATGCAGCCAATGATGCTATGAAAGAGCTTTTGGGTTGTATTGCACCCGTCACGATGCTTACGGGGGAGGGAAGGGGGACAGAAAGCCGAAAAGCACTTGCCCAGCTAAAGGCGCTGGTGTATGGTTTATGGGAAGAAAACCAAGAGGTTTTCCTTTTGATAAAAAGCCTGTAGTATTATTTTATCAGAAATACGCGAGTATTTACCCATTAGGAATAGTAAAAAGCCCAATAATACTGGGCTTTTTGCCTTTATTTTAATGCTGTTTTAAAAAATATTGTATGTACGTATGCTTATGATGATTTAGAAATTATAGGCGTTAAACAAAAAAAGGTTTTCAAACGGGGAGAATGAAAACCTTTTAAACTAACCAATTATAAACCTAAATTATGATAGTACAAATATAAATATGTTTTGTATCCACTGCAAAATATTTAACATTTTTTAGCATATGCTTTTCCTGATAAAAATGAAGAAAGTCTCCTTTTTTTAGCACAGAGTTGCGTGGTGAGTGTTCACTTATTTTAGCCTTTTTTAGTCTGAAATATGTTGGGTAGAGAACTGCTTTTTCACCTTTTTTCCTAGTAATGGTAAGTGATGAATTTTGAGATAAAAAAGTGGTAAGTGCGCGCTTATACTACAAAAAATGGCACTATGTAGTCGAATGTCTACAGTGTTTTAGATACTCAAATGTTCATTTTCGGTAATCGGATAGACAAGTTTTTGATTTTATTGTGTTTCATAAAAAGTTGTTTATTAGTTTTTTATGAAAAATAAAATGTCTCAAATTTTGAAATTATTATCGATTATCGAAAATGAGACATTCTATCTAGTTTTCTTTATACATCTTTGTGCGAATTTTAAAAAGGGCATACATATACTCGGTTTTTGAGTAGATGTAGGCTTTTTACTAACAAACTGTATCAATAAAAATGTTAATCTATTTACCCGGCAAATGCCAGGACATTTTATTTTATCCTATGATAAAAAATAGGAACTCTTTACAGCTTTTAAGTTGTATAGAAAATGTCCAAAAAGATATACGCAATTATTGAACCGTTTTTCATTTAGCAAACTAATTCATTAATTAATATGAATCGAATTTTATACTTAGTTCTCTTTTTTGTGTTTGGGCAGAGCCTCATGGCTAATGTGCAAGCGCAGGGAAATTGCGTTGGGGGTTGTAACGATAATGCGTTTTTATTATCAAACGATCCTAGTACAATCGAATATGACAACATGATTTCTACGTTCCACAGTAGTATGGTCCGAGAGACAGATGGTACTGTAAAAGTATGGGGAGAAGGTATCAGTGCTTCGGCTGATAACCTCTATACGCCTACAGTTTTAAATAGTAATTTTCATAGCTCGCTTACTTCCCCAGTGCTAAAGTTTGCAGGAGGAAGTAGTGGAACTTCTGAGCAATTTGTATTGCTCACTAAGGATGGTCTTTATGCTTGGGGAAGTCCTGGCAATATCATAGCTACTTCACTAAGGAGTAGCAGTTCATTTGGAAAAGTTAGTGTAGATGGCAGAGCTAACGGTATGCCTAGTGGTGTAGAACCTTGCGATGTGAAAATGCTCTTTGGCTCACATAAAACTTTAGCTATTGTAACACATGGAGGGGCAGCTTATATGCTGTCGAACTCTAATGCTAAGAACGGTGACGGAAAGACGGGAAATGATGGTACGAAGTGGACCCGTGTTCAAACAGCTGAAAATAATCCTTTAAATGACGTAATCGCCGTTAGGGGCACATCCCGTGCTATGATGGCGCTAACACGAAGTGGTAAGGTTTATACTTGGGGTACAGGTACTTATATAAACAATGGTAATGCTACTAATAAAGCCTATGCGACGGAAATTAGTCTTCCTTCAGATATTCAAGCGGGATCAAAACCGAAAATGATTGGTATGACACAGACCTCATCGGCTGTAAGCTATTATGTGTTGATGGATGGTACAGAAGGCAGGCTATATAGTATGGGAAATAATTCTCAGAAGCAATTAGGGAATTTTAATAATACGACAAGTTCGAACACTTGGGTGCGCGTTAGGAAAAGTAGTTCTCTTACAGATTATATGGACCCAATAGCCTGGATAAGCCCGCAAGAACATGATAATCCTGGAAATAGTGGTGGAGCGGCAATTAACGTGCTAACAAAAGAAGGTAAGCTTTATGCCTGGGGGACTAATAATGGGCTGATGATTGGAGCAGGAACAGGAACTGGCGCTTTTGATCCTATTTATATGCCAGGAGGTTTAAATAGTAATGATGTTTTAATTGCTGTGGAAACTGGTGGGCATACTACGGTGACCGTTAAACAATGCTCTAAAAAATTTGGTTATGTGGGGCATAGTACCAAAGGAAGTATGGGAGGAGGGAGCACGGGGAGTACAAATGAATCTAAATACAACTTTGGTGATACTTACGAATTGACTATTTGCGGTGCGCCCACAACAGTAGATGTACAAAATGTTGAAATTTGTCCTAATACAACTGCAAATCTTAATTTGGAAGCTATTGTAGGCAGTGGGATTGATGGATATACTATCGAGTGGTATACTTCTAATAACCGTGCAGCAGGTACTCTTGTTACAGAGCCTACCAAAGTAGGTGTAGGTACTTATTATGCTTTTTATATTCCCACTAATACAGGGAACTGTGATGACCCATCACCTTCTGAGCCAGTTGTTGTATCTCTAGCAACTACAGGCTGTACAGCCGATTTATCTGTCAAAAAAACTATAGATAAACCTAATGTAAAAGTAGGGGAAGAGGTTACTTTTACGATAACTGTAACAAATTTAG
Organism: Sphingobacterium sp. UT-1RO-CII-1; assembly: GCF_026711005.1. GTDB lineage: Bacteria > Bacteroidota > Bacteroidia > Sphingobacteriales > Sphingobacteriaceae > Sphingobacterium. Next base: position 115,404 of record NZ_JAPPVJ010000010.1, read on the forward strand.
GTACAGCTACAGCGGCAAATGTTGTAGTTACTGACCAACTGCCTAGTGGCTATACTTTAGAGACGACTCCCACGCCTTCTGTAGGAAGTTATAATCCAATTACGGGGAATTGGAGCATTGGCGCTATGGCTAATGGTGCGACGCACACATTGACTATTGTTGCGAAGGTTGAGCCAACCGGTGTTTATACCAATATAGCAACAGTTGAAAGTGATAAGGACGACCCAGATGAAGATAATAATACAAGTAAGGTCACACCGAATGTTATCGGTGCTGTCGATGATACTTTTGAAGGCACAGTAGAAAACCCGATTAAAGCGGGAGATACAACGCCGAATATCTTAACCAATGATAAGTTAAATGGAGAAACTCCTATCGTTGGAGAGGGAGCTACCGTTACGCTAACAAAAGTAAGTGGCGATGACGGACTTACATTAAATTCTGACGGAACAGTTAAAATAGGCGAAACAGTACCTAGCGGCACATATACGTTGACGTATAAAATCTGTGAAGTTGCTGTCCCTACCAATTGTGACGAAGCTGTTGTTACTGTTAAGGTTGCTAACCCTATCTTAGCAGAAGAGGACGAACCTACGGTAAATGCAGGTGGTACGACTACTGATAAAGTTATCGACAATGATAAATTCAATGGTAAGACGCCAGTTATCGGCACCGATCCAGGTAATGTTACGTTAACACCACAGGATGATATGCCTGAGGGTGTCACGTTGAACCCTGATGGTACGGTTACTGTTGGCGAAAATGTCCCTAGCGGTGAATATACATTTGATTACACGATTTGTGAAGTTGGTGCTCCAACAAACTGCGCTACAGCTACTGTTACCGTTACTGTCGATAATCCTATCGAGGCAAAGAACGATACAGCTACTATCAATGCAGGTGGTACGACTAACGAAAATGTTTTAACGAATGATTTATTTAATGGTGAAGTGCCAGTCATTGGTACTACACCGGGTACAGTTACGTTAACGCCACAGCCTGCTATGCCTGATGGTATTACGTTGAACCCTGATGGTACTGTTACTGTTGGAGAAAATGTTCCAAGTGGCGAGTATACATTTAAATATACAATCTGTGAAGTAGATGCTGTTGAAAACTGTGCCACAGCTACTGTTACAGTTACAGTAGAGAATCCTATAACGGCAGAAGATGATGAGCCTACGATCAATGCAGGTGGTACGACTACTGATAAAGTTATTGACAATGATACATTCAATGGGGAGACTCCAGTTATCGGGACCAATCCAGGGAATGTTATTCTGAAACCTCAACCTAGTATGCCTGAAGGGATTATTTTGAATCCTGATGGTACTGTTACTGTTGGCGAAACTGTTCCTAGCGGTGAATATCCTTTCGAATATACAATATGTGAGGTTGGAGCTTTAACAAACTGTTCTACAGCTACAGTTATTGTTAAGGTTGAGAATCTTATCACAGCAGAAGATGATGAGCCTACGATCAATGCAGGTGGTACGACTACTGATAAAGTTATCGACAATGATACATTCAATGGGGAGACTCCAGTTATTGGGACCGATCCGGGGAATGTTACGTTAACACCACAGGATGATATGCCTAATGGTATCACGTTGAATCCTGATGGTACTGTTACTGTTGGCGAGACTGTTCCTAGTGGTGAATATACATTTGATTATACGATCTGTGAGGTTGGAGCTCTAACAAACTGTTCTACAGCTACAGTTACTGTTAAGGTTGAGAATCTTATCACAGCAGAAGATGATGAGCCTACGATCAATGCAGGTGGTACGACTACTGATAAAGTTATCGACAATGATACATTCAATGGGGAGACTCCAGTTATTGGGACCGATCCGGGGAATGTTACGTTAACACCACAGGATGATATGCCTAATGGTATCACGTTGAATCCTGATGGTACTGTTACTGTTGGCGAAACTGTTCCTAGCGGTGAATATCCTTTCGAATATACAATATGTGAGGTTGGAGCTTTAACAAACTGTTCTACAGCTACAGTTACTGTTAAGGTTGAGAATCTTATCACAGCAGAAGATGATGAGCCTACGATCAATGCAGGTGGTACGACTACTGATAAAGTTATCGGCAATGATACATTCAATGGGGAGACTCCAGTTATTGGGACCGATCCGGGGAATGTTACGTTAACACCACAGGATGATATGCCTAATGGTATCACGTTGAACCCTGATGGTACTGTTACTGTTGGCGAGACTGTTCCTAGCGGTGAATATACATTTGATTATACGATCTGTGAGGTTGGAGCTCTAACAAACTGTTCTACAGCTACAGTTACTGTTAAGGTTGAGAATCTTATCACAGCAGAAGATGATGAGCCTACTGTTAAAGCAGGCGAGACGACTCCTAGTGTAGTTGGTAACGATGACTTTAACGGTGATACACCTGTTATTGGTGAGAACCCCGGTGAAGTTATATTAACACCTGGTACTTCTCCGCACAGTGATATTACTATGGATCCGCTTACAGGTGAGATTACTGTAGGTACGACTGTTCCAGGAGGGACGTATGAGTATCCATATACTATCTGTGAGGTTGATGCTAATCCGGCAAACTGTGCAAGTGCGAAAGCTATTGTTACAGTTAAGAGCCCTATAAGGGCAGACAACGATGCGCCTACAGTTAAAGCAGGCGAGACGACTCCTAGTGTAGTTGATAACGATGACTTTAACGGTAATACACCTGTTATTGGTGAGAACCCTGGTGAAGTTACATTAACTCCAGGTACATCGCCACACACGGGTATTACTATGGATCCGCTTACAGGTGAGATTACTGTAGGTACGACTGTTCCTAGCGGTACTTACGAGTATCCATATACTATCTGTGAGGTTGATGCTGATCCGGCAAACTGTGCAAGTGCGAAAGCTATTGTTACAGTTAAGAGCCCTATAAGGGCAGACAACGATACGCCTACAGTTAAAGCAGGCGAGACGACTCCTAGTGTAGTTGATAACGATGACTTTAACGGTAATACACCTGTTATTGGCGAGAACCCTGGTGAAGTTACATTAACTCCAGGTACATCGCCACACACGGGTATTACTATGGATCCGCTTACAGGTGAGATTACTGTAGGTACGACTGTTCCTAGCGGTACTTACGAGTATCCATATACTATCTGTGAGGTTGATGCTAATCCGGCAAACTGTGCAAGTGCGAAAGCTATTGTTACAGTTAAGAGCCCTATAAGGGCAGACAACGATACGCCTACAGTTAAAGCAGGCGAGACGACTCCTAGTGTAGTTGGTAACGATGACTTTAACGGTAATACACCTGTTATTGGCGAGAACCCTGGTGAAGTTATATTAACTCCGGGCACTTCTCCGCACAGTGGTATTACTATGGATCCGCTTACAGGTGAGATTACTGTAGGTACGACTGTTCCTAGCGGTACTTACGAGTATCCATATACTATCTGTGAGGTTGATGCTAATCCGGCAAACTGTGCAAGTGCGAAAGCTATTGTTACAGTTAAGAGCCCTATAAGGGCAGACAACGATACGCCTACAGTTAAAGCAGGCGAGACGACTCCTAGTGTAGTTGATAACGATGACTTTAACGGTAATACACCTGTTATTGGTGAGAACCCTGGTGAAGTTACATTAACTCCAGGTACATCGCCACACACGGGTATTACTATGGATCCGCTTACAGGTGAGATTACTGTAGGTACGACTGTTCCTAGCGGTACTTACGAGTATCCATATACTATCTGTGAGGTTGATGCTAATCCGGCAAACTGTGCAAGTGCGAAAGCTATTGTTACAGTTAAGAGCCCTATAAGGGCAGACAACGATGCGCCTACAGTTAAAGCAGGCGAGACGACTCCTAGTGTAGTTGATAACGATGACTTTAACGGTAATACACCTGTTATTGGCGAGAACCCTGGTGAAGTTACATTAACTCCAGGTACATCGCCACACACGGGTATTACTATGGATCCGCTTACAGGTGAGATTACTGTAGGTACGACTGTTCCTAGCGGTACTTACGAGTATCCATATACTATCTGTGAGGTTGATGCTGATCCGGCAAACTGTGCAAGTGCGAAAGCTATTGTTACAGTTAAGAGCCCTATAAGGGCAGACAACGATACGCCTACAGTTAAAGCAGGCGAGACGACTCCTAGTGTAGTTGGTAACGATGACTTTAACGGTGATACACCTGTTATTGGTGAGAATCCTGGTGAAGTTATATTAACACCTGGTACTTCTCCGCACAGTGATATTACTATGGATCCGCTTACAGGTCAGATTACTGTAGGTACGACTGTTCCAGGAGGGACGTATGAGTATCCATATACTATCTGTGAGGTTGATGCTAATCCAGCAAACTGTGCAACTGCGAAAGCTATTATATTCGTTGCCGAGCCATCTTTCACGTTAGCGAAAAGTGCTAAGTGGGTTGATGTTGATGGCGACAATAGAGCAAGTGCAGGTGATCGCATCGACTATACGTTTGAAGTTGTTAATACAGGTAACGTACGTATAGATAATATTAAAGTTGAAGATGAAAAGGTTAATGTTGTAGGCGGTCCGATTTCTTTAGAAGTAGGAGAGTCTGATGCTACAACATTTACGGCTAGTTTAATAATTGATCAAGTAGATGTTGATAGAGGTGGTGTTTACAATTTAGCTGTTGTTAAAGGCGAACCTACTGTAGGTGGACCTATAGAAGAAGAGTCTAAAGACCCTAATCCACTAGATCCTAGTGATCCGGATTACCCAGCAGAGGACCCTAAATATCCTGGTTGTACAGATTGTACGGTTACACCATTAGTGAAAGATGCTAAGTTAGAGCTTGATAAATCAAGCAAGTATGTTGATGCTAACGGTGACGGTAAAGTGAATGCAGGGGATAAGATCGAGTATAGTTTTG
>NZ_JAPPVJ010000011.1:0-72680 GCF_026711005.1 Sphingobacterium sp. UT-1RO-CII-1
GCTTAATAGTTTTGTACATAAGAATATATTAGCAGAGAAGAACTTTAAAAAATCTCTAATTTTCAATCGAGAAAATGAAGATTTAGTTTTTCAGCTAGATAGTCTAAGTGAGATACTGGACTATGCACTATTCATACGCCCTGATTTGTTTCCTATCTCGATAATAGAAAAAATAAAAACAAAGTCATCTCTTACTGTTGGTTATCAATGGGATGGATTGAAAAGATATCCAAATATCTATCCACGAATCAACTTATTTGATCGTTTTTTTGTTTTTGATCCTCAAGATCTTAAAAATAAAAACACTATGCCTATCACTAATTTTTTCACCAGTGGAATAACCATCTCTGAACCTACTTATGACATTTATTTTATCGGTTCTTATATTCCAGAACGAATGGACGACATTTACGACTTTTTCAATCTTATAAGCGACCAATCCTTACGTATCAATGCTTCAATTTATACAAATAGCAAAAAGATTTCACATACTATAACACAGAAATGCGACACACTAGATGTCAGATCTTTGCCAGTGAGTTTTGATGAAAATATAAATTACGTAAGTAAATCTAAAGTAATCGTAGATTTCTCAAATTATGCACATCACGGTTTATCTTTTAGAGTTTTTGAAGCATTAGGTAATAACAAAAAATTAATTACGACCCAGGTATCTATAAAATATTATGAATTTTACAACTCTAAAAATATACTAATCCTGACCAAAAACACTACTAAAGATGAAATAGTAGATTTTATCAACAGCGCATATATACCTGTTGATGAAAAACTAAAAGCTAAATATTCATTTGAGAATTGGATCAATTACGTATTAAATTCCTCTTACCACACCCCTATTCCTCTTCCAATCCTAGACTAACTAATTGCCTTTGTAATCAGTCTTATATATATCTTTATACTTCTTGGGACGAAAGAATTTATACAAAATTTTCCTATACCATTCATTATAATATTTCATACGTATTCGCTCATAATAAGGAATCTCTAAATACGCATTAATGAGCGGTTCTAATCCCATCCCCTGTAACTTATACAGGTTATAATGTTTATTATATATATAAATCTTCGCCTCTTCTTCCATTTTATTTACTTTGTTTAAGTCAGTCATAGAGTCTCTCGAGTTTCTACGACGATAAAGAAACAAAGGTCTTTCGATCTTGAAAAAATTTGGATATTTACTAAATAAGCGTATCCATATTTCCCAATCTTCAGCATAATTTAATCTTTCATCATACATACCCACGTCTTTAAACAATGAGCTTTTAATCATGGCTGTAGCTGTCAAACAATTTCCCACCAATAGCTTTTTCATCGATAATTCTGGCAATTTAAAAATCCCAGTCTCACGCTCAAAAAATTGAGTTTGTGTATAAACCACGCTCAAGGATTCATCTTTATAAAACTCAGATATACAAGCTTTAACGAAACTTTCATCTAGCAAATCGTCAGCATCTAAAAAAACAACATATTTTCCTTTTGAAAGTCTAAACCCAGCATTTCTACTAGCTGGTAACCCCTTATTTAATTGATTAAATACAGATATATGTTCATAATTATTTTTATAACCTTCAAGTATATCTATTGTCGCATCAGTAGAGCCATCATTAATAACCAATACTTCAATATTATTGTAAGTTTGCCCAATTACAGATTCTAACGTTTCTACAATGGTCAATTCACCATTATAACAAGGAATAATAATACTTACTAACGGGCTACTTATATTCGCCATTTACAGATGCAATTAAGATGATTAATATTATAAATTCCTAAAATATTAATAAATAACACCACATACAAAAATTATAGCTATTGAATTTTTATTTTTGAAATGCAACTGAATAATGTCAACTACATTCTTAAGGTATCACATTAAAAGAACGATAAGTATTCAATACACTCACATCAAATAAATATTTTAATCCTCCAGTAATTAGAAATTGTAATCACGAGATTCTATATTTACAATATAAACGATTTTCGATTTTATTATATGATAGTATGCAATATACAAGGAGGACTGGGTAATCAAATGTTTCAATATGCAGCCGCATTTGCAGACGGCAGACTATTATACATCGACTTAGATTTCCTTAATAATCACAATGATTCCACAGATACATTTACAGCAAGAAAATTTGAACTAGATCTTTTTCCTAATATTAAATATAAAAAAGCTAATAGCAGGATAAAAAAAATTTTCTTCTCAAAGAAACTAAAGTATAAGATTTACAGAAGTTTTAAAAAGACAATTACAATTCAACAAAATGAAAATGAATTAATGTATCTACCTACAAAAGGAAACGTTTATTTAAACGGATACTTTCAATCAGAGAAGTACTTTAATCATAAAAGAGCTGAGTTACTACGAATATTTGAATTTCCTGAATTAGACACAAAAAACAATAAAATAAAAGAGAAAATAATAAATGCGGAAAACAGTATTTCAATACATGTTCGAAGAGGAGATTATTTAAAGCCTGAAGTACTTAAGTACCATGGAGTTTTAACTAATCAATATTATCAAGAAGCATTAAAAACCATCAATAAAAATCTCACCAATTACACTGTTTTTGTTTTTTCTGATGATCCAAATTATTGTAAAACAATACTCTTTAAGGATGAAGAGAATGTAAATATTATAACAGGAAACGAAAAAGATGCTTGGAAAGACATGTGCCTAATGTCTCATTGTCAGCATCATATTATTGCTAACAGCTCTTTTAGCTGGTGGGCGGCATGGCTATCCCAAGCAGAAAATGGAATAAAAATAGCTCCTAAAAAATGGTTTAATGCTCTTAATACAGATTTTAACATAAATGACATAGTACCTTCAAGCTGGTTAAAGATATAAAACATGGAATCAATTAGTATATTAATAGCGAATTACAATAATGGAGTCTACTTCAATCATTGTTATCAAAGCCTTATAAATCAAACAAGCCCCAATTGGGAGGCCATAGTTATTGATGACTGCTCCACAGACAACTCTGTAGAAATTATTAAAACTTTAATAAACAATGATCACAGATTTCAATTCTATCAAAACAAGACAAATAAAGGTTATCAAAGAACTATTTTAAAGGGAATCGAACTTTCAAATCATGAAATATTTGCAAGATTAGACCCTGATGATGCTCTTACCTCTGATGCAATAGAACTGTCGTTAAAAACTCATAATAATAACCCTGAAGTAGGTCTAGTTTATTCTAATCTTTTTATTTGTGATAATAATCTTGAAATAAAAAGTAAACAAAAAGCTAAACAAATTAATGAACTTAATATTGACTATTTAAATTTCAAAGGCGAAATATCTCATTTTGCCACTTTTAAAAAAAGCATATATCATTTGACTACAGGTATCGATCCATTCATAAAACGAGCTGAGGACAAAGACATTTATATGAAAATGTGTGAAGTAGCTCCGGTAAAACATATTGACAAAGAATTGTATTTATATAGAAAACATAGTGGAGGAGTATCAACAAATGACAATTCTGAAAAAGCTCTATTTTGGCATTGGGTTGCTCTCATAAAAATGGCAGAAAGACGAAACATAAATATTGAAGCACTTTTTATAGAACACTATATGCAAAGGAAAGATTACCTAGATAATATCAGTAGAGTTAAAAAATCAAAATGGGCCAAAGTTGGGCACAAACTAGGTTTATTTAAAGCGTACAAACACTTATAAGATTAGAAAGGATGTACAAAAACAAACCTAACTACGATTTAGTTCTGTGCATTGGAGCGCAACATATCATAATATCCTTGATCAATCTTAAATATATCACCTGCAATTTAACTCCTAAAAATATTTTTATTATCACAAATAAAAAACACTTCAATCAGTACAAAAACATAGACCTGAAAGGCATTAATTTGTTCCTGATCGACGAGAACACTCTTTTAAACAATTGTAACTTACCTAAAATAAGAGACTATTTTCATCAAAAAAACAAACCATCCGACAGAGCTGCATGGTACTTCCAACAATTTCTTAAAATGCAAGCTCATAGTATTGTACAAGAGAAATACTATCTTATTTGGGATGCTGATACAATACCCCTAAAACCAATATTTTTTTTTGATGAAGTAAACCGAGCTTTGATACATTACACACCAGAGAATCATACTCCCTATTTCGAAACACTAAAAAAAGTATTAAATGTAAAAAAGCAAACTCAATACTCCTTTATATCAGAGCATATGCTGATAGATAAAAAAATAATGCAATCCCTTATCAGCGATATTGAAAAGCAAAATCCCAATTCGTTTTGGCCTTTCTCAATCTTGAAATCAATTGACGAAAAAGACCTTACAAAATCAGGATTCTCAGAATACGAAACGTACGGTAACTATTGTTTAGCCAAAGCCCCCCATTTAATAAATAAACGAACTCAAAGTGATCAAACTCTAAAAAATTACCGCCACGGAACACAATTATTTGGAAAAAAACCCAGTACTAAAGATTTGTTTTTACTAACACAGACAGATTTTCATTACGTAACATTCGAAACATGGGAAACCATTTCCCAACAAGCTGTAAACAAAAACAAAAGACTAGCTCAATTACATTATTTAATATCAAAACTTAAGTTTCCCAAGAGTATACAGTCTAAAATATCTCAGATATTTGTCAGTAAAATCACTTATTAAAAATATTTTAAGCACGCTTTCGCTCAATAGCCCGTTCGCCCAACAGCCAATTTGTAGATTTGGCTGGTTTCAGTTTGATACCTGTATGTTGCTTTTGATAGTGAGATATATGTGCTATAGCTTCCTCAGGATCATCTGTAAAAAGAATAAGATCCACATCCTCCTCACTGATTGTTTTCTCATCCCGCATTAATTCGATATGCGCTTTTAAATGTCTGTGAAATTCCCCCCCCATTACGACAATAGGCATTCGGTCGATCTTAAAGTTTTGTACCAATGTCACCGTCTCAAAAAACTCATCAAGTGTACCAAAACCTCCCGGCAAAATAACAAAGGCAAACGAATATTTACGGAGCAATTCTTTCCGCACAAAAAACGATTCCATGATAATGAAACGATCCATATATGGATTTTCTTTTTGCTCATGAGGCAATACGATATTACAACCTACTGATGTTCCTCCTGCTTCACGAGCTCCTCTATTACCAGCTTCCATAATACCTGGTCCACCGCCCGTCATAATAGCAAAGCCCATTTTAGCCAGATCATATGAGACTTGCCTAGCCAGCTCATAATATTCGTTTCCTTCTTGAAATCTTGCAGATCCAAAAACAGTAACCGTCGGCCCTAAAAAGTGTAACGTACGAAACCCTTTAATAAACTGCGCCGCGATTCCAAAAACATATTTCATTTCAGCAAACCGAGAGCGGGCCCCTCTCAAAAACTGCCTCTCTTTACTTTTCAATCTAATATCTCCCATTTTAATAACTTAAGATAAAAGTACAACAATAGCCTCTACTAATCAATAATATAATGATTAATAAAACCGCATAAAAGTAGGTTTAAAAGTTAAACCTACACGCACCATACTAATACTTTTTTGATAATCAATCAAACTCTCGGAATACCCATGCCACCACTGAAAACTAATGTATTGATTACCCCTTGTAAATGGTTTCCAGCTAATTCCGGTCATCAAACTACCCTTATTAAAATTCTTCCCTAACCGCCCTCCTACATCAACGTACAACTTCTTGTCCGTAACCATCCAGGATAGTTGTCCGTCTGCATACCCCACATAATCTGCAATATTCGGATTATCACTCAGCATAAAAGGCAAACGAAGCTTTAAAGCCGCATTTAATCGATGGGAAAAAACATGCGTATATTCAACTGATAAAAAGTTCCAGCTTCTTGAAAATATACTATCACGACCGTTCGATTCATGCTCTAATGTCATAGACAAAGCTCCTAAAAGCTTATTCTCGTAAAACATAGGTCGGATCAACAAAAAGCCCGGATTATAATTTGTCTCAGCAAAAGGACTGGACTTTCTAAAAATATCCCAAAAAGATTTCTGCGTATAGGTAAAATAAAGATACGCACCCAAAGCTATAGGCTTATTTCGCAAACGTTGTTTAAAACTAAACTGAAATTTCGCATCCGAATTATATGTATTCGACTTCTCACTTAACGGCAAACCCACTATAAAATAATTATCCTTATAAATAGAAAAAGCTGGCGCTTTCTCAATTAGCCCCGATACTGTATCTTTATCCAAATCGACCTGACTAAAGGAGACAGCAGCTTTCAACACTAAAAAGATTATTAAAAAACTTCTTACAAACAAAAAAAGAGGTTTGCAACCGAAACACTCATCAGTTTCTAAAAACTTCATATCTAAATAATTATTCGTCTGTTTTTTTCACAGAAGGAAGTACATAAATATTTACTTTGTGAGCTTACGAACTCCATTTGATTTACTTTCGTCATCTGGATTAAAATTCTAACAAAGCAATATAACTTAATTTCATAAATAGAAGAAAAAATAAGCGCTCTTGATTTCGATTACTACGATCATTCCGACAGAGATTAGCATATAGGAAAAATAAAGAAAACAGGTAGTTGTAGTTTTTCGTCTTTATATGATTTAATCTATCATATTAAATATCTAATTTTTTATGCAATGGTGTTGATAATTCCCAAACATATATATCATATTACGACACATTTGATAATAACGCTTTAATCGGGAAACCAAAAATAGCGGGGCCAATGCAAATCCAGCACTTTGATAGCTCTAACAGCGAAAAGCCTGACCACATCAAATCAATGTCAGGAGATAATAAAGATATTTTCACAGGAAAAAAACATCAAAACTAATTAATAAACCATACTACAGACAGAGTCGCTATAGATTAATTCATCGGCCTTCAATACATAAGAGAACCGGAATTCATACTCTTGAAAAACTTCCAAACCCAAAATCTCGCATCTTGATCTACTACTCAGTACTATCTCCCAATTTTCATTTTGCCCAACTTTCCGATATTCATACCTATACATATGAGCCAATCGCCAAGCTTTCGCATGAAGCTTTACCCCACCACTACCTATTGTGGGGATGACTTTCAACATAGATGGCTGAAAGTTTTTAGCTTGAGCTCCCTTTTCCTTTGAAGGAACAAAACCGGATGCCATAATAACTGAACGATCGCCACGAGCAACCTGAGCCACATAATATGTCAACAAACGTAACTGCCCTAATAATTCAGCTTTCTTTTCATTTCTGAATGCGACAGCACGCCTATCCCTAAAAGCAGCTGCAGCCATGGCCCGCTGAAATTCATCTACAAGCTCTTTTATTTTATCTAAATTGGGCGACGGATTAGCAAAAATAGAAACATTCTCCTTCATCTTCTTTACAACCTTTCCCGCATAAAGAACAAGCTCAATATCCTTGATATTGTGACTTTGTAATGTTGGCTTAATCATAATAAGATTTATAAAAAACTGACTATTAACACCTAAACATAAAGCTTTAATATTACATGCCAAAATATAACCAATACTTTTCTATGAAAAGAGATCTATATCTTAGCAAAAGAAAATGCTTATGAATAAATAGTAATGTATTTCCAAAAAATAATATGTACTATGTTTATATTAGTCTATACTATGTTAAAAATAGAATAGTATTATTTTCCTATAGAGCTTACTTTCTAAGTATAATCACTTAATACTTTTTCAATATTTGATTATTTTCAATAAAAAGTACTATATATATTAAACATATAGATATCTTTTGAAGATATAGTATCTTATATTTTATTAATATAACATACTATTATAAAACTATAAAACGACATCAGTCCAAATGATAATGACATAATCTGCAAAACACTAATTATTTAAACAACAACTCCACTTAACCTGGTCGCGACACATACCTTGGTGGTAAAATTTTCATTACCTCTTTAGTCCTCACATAGCTTTTATTACTTTGCATAGGTAATGAATAACATGTTGACGCAGTATATGTAAACTATCGTCATAATTCTAAAAACCCTATTAGTAAAAAAGTATATCTAAACTGTTTTTAATCTTAAACAAATGAGAAAACTATTCTTAGTACTAGCCTTTTCAGCGGCTACACTTTTCAGTTTCGCCCAATCGACTTGGAAACCCAAGCACGTGATACTTGTTGGCTTAGATGGCTTTGGAGCCTACGCCGTTCCTAAAGCAAATATGCCTAACTTTAAAAAACTTATGAAGGAAGGAGCATTTAATTTAAACATGCGCAGTGTACTCCCGTCTTCCAGTGCAGTTAACTGGGCTTCTATGCTTATGGGAGCCAGCCCTACTATTCATGGATACACAGAGTGGGGAAGTCAGACGCCAGAAATACCGTCTGCAGTTACTACCGAAAATGATATTTTCCCTTCTATTTTCACTTTGATCAAAGAAGAAAAACCACAATCTAAAGTCGGTGCTGTATACAGTTGGGGAGGAATTGGCTATTTGCTAGAGAAACAAATTGTAGATATCAATGTACCTACCGAAGGTGATGAGGATCAAACTGCTGAACAGACAGCTACTGTTATTAAAAATCAAAAACCACAATTTTTATTTGTTCACTTTGACCAGCCAGATGGTGCAGGTCATAAGTTCGGGCACGACAGTGTAGGATATTACCAAGAATTAGAGCGAGTGGACGCACGATTAGGGAAAATTATCAGCGCTATTAAAGATGCAAATATCGAAGACGAAACACTTCTTATCGTTTTGGCAGATCATGGTGGAATAGAAAAAGGACATGGTGGTAAAACAATGATGGAAGTCCGTGTGCCTGTCGTTATGACTGGGCAAGGTGTTAAAACAAACCACGAAGTTAAATCAACCATGGTCGTATATGATGTTGCTACAACAATAGCTTGGGCTTTAGGATTAGACCCTCACGAAGCTTGGCGCGGTAAAGCAATAACAGATTTTTTTAAGTAAATTTAATCGAATAGTTAAAGATTTTACAGTACAGTACTCTACTAAAAGACATTAAAAAACTATTATTAAGACAACAACCCGGCTTAGCCACCAAAACCTCATAAAATACTTACAACAAACCACTTACGACACTGTTTATATTCGCACACATATTATTTCGTAATTATTCGATTTTATTGCTGATATTACGTATATGTTTCACACAGAATCAACAGGGCGGCTCATACGAAACTGTCCTGTTATCGTTGTTAAAGCACCCACCTATATAAACATTACATACATACAATATAACAGTTTGTCAATTAAGCTTATACACGCTTTAAATATTCCGACGATACCCCAATTCAGCTCCTCCGCTCACAGGTAAGTTTACCCCTGTAATAAACCTAGCTTTATCAGAGAGCAAAAACATGCAAGCATCTGCGATAACATCTCCTTCGGGACAATACCCCAATAGATGTATATCTTCTAAAAAATTGATTACCTGTTCAGGTTGTTCCTGTTCATGGATCCAAGTTTTTAGCATAGGTGTCATTACTGCAGCGGGTAATACGGAATTCACACGTATATTATCTTTTGCATAATCTATGGCCATTGATTTTGTCAGTGCATTAACTGCTCCTTTTGTTGCAGCATAAGCTGCATGATTGTCTTGACCTATATTGCCAACCAAGCTTCCTGTATTTAAAATTGTCCCCTTAGCTTCTTTCAAATACGGATATCCATGCCGTGTCGTTAACAGTATACTTTTCATATTTACTGCAACTAGATTTTCCCACTCCTCATCGGAGGTTAGGTGCAGAGGTTTTGAGGGGCTCGCTATTCCAGCATTATTATGTATAGCGTCCAATCTTCCAAAGGTTTCGATAACTGCTGCAACCGCCTCTTTCACTTCGTGGTTCTTCGAGACATCTGCCCGAATCGCAAGGTGCTCCGCTCCTAATATACGAGACGTTTCATCCACTGAAGATTGATCTATACCGATAAACGCCACCTGGGCACCTGCAGCTGCATAAGCTTGGCTACAGGCCAAACCTATACCTGCTGTGCCTCCTGTTATAAGTATTACTTTTCCTTTCAACATAATTATCTGTTATTATTTACTTATTACCTACCGAAAGCAGATATGATACTACGATTTAATCTTCAATTTCACACGCTTCCCTGCTTGCAGATTCAATGTTAAAACTTGCTGACCATACTTAATGTTATACAGTCCGTTTTGCCTGGCCTTTGCATAACTATTGACTATCCGACCGTTTTTCCACACCATATCAATTTCCACTCCTCCACGAGCGACTAAACCTTTGATTTCTCCTTCTTCCCATGCAGTTGGCAAGGCAGGCAAAAGTTCAATATAATCTTCATGGCTTTGCAAAAACATCTCTGCCATCCCTGCAGTCACCCCAAAGTTACCATCAATTTGAAATGGCGGACCTGCATTAAAGAGGTTATAATAAGCTCCACCACCCCCATCATGCTTTGTATCCAGATCAAACGTAGGTTTTAAAGCCTTATTTAACAACATTAAAGCATGGTCTCCATCAAGTAAACGTGCCCATAGCGCTATTTTCCACCCATATGTCCAACCAACACCATCATCTCCCCTCACTTCTAATGAGCGCTTCACGGCTGAAGCTAATTCGGGGGTACGGGCTACTGAAATTTCATTGCCTGGATACAGTGCAAATAAGTGCGACAAATGCCGATGTGCTATTTCTACTTCTTCAAACTCCTGTGCCCACTCCATCAATCGACCATCACTCCCGATCTGCGATGGCAATAGTTTTTCTTTAGCTTTTTTAACAGCGTCAATAAAACCGTCATCCGTCCTATCTAAAATAGCTGCTGCGTTTATAGTATTTTTAAATAAATTTCGTATCACCTGCTGATCATGCTCAGGCCCCATACTAATCTGGGCTCTGGTACCGTCAGGTGCTAAAAAAGTATTTTCTGGCGATGGCGAGGGGCCTGACACCAACTTACCACTTTTGGGATCAACCACCAGCCAATCCAGATAAAAAAGTGAAGCTTCTTTCATCATAGGGTAAACACGTTCAAGATAAGCACGGTCACCAGTAAAAGCATAGTGTTCCCATAAATGTTGTGCTATCCAAGCACCTCCGCCGATATGCATACCCCAACTTGCACTTTCGCCAGGAGATGTAAACCCCCACACATTGGTTATCGGATGTAACACCCACCCTCGCATGCCATACTGTACTTTAGCTGTC
The DNA here is from genome assembly GCF_026711005.1 of Sphingobacterium sp. UT-1RO-CII-1. Classification (GTDB taxonomy): domain Bacteria; phylum Bacteroidota; class Bacteroidia; order Sphingobacteriales; family Sphingobacteriaceae; genus Sphingobacterium. The sequence goes on from NZ_JAPPVJ010000011.1 coordinate 11,196, forward strand.
TTCTTCCCTGGTTCCATTAGAGACTCAATTAGGTCGATTAATGGCAAATGACTTTCGGATAAGTTCGTTACCTCCGCAGGCCAATAATTCATCTGTACATTTATATCAGTATGGTAATCGCCATTCCAAGGTGTTTGTATTTTATTTGCCCAAATACCTTGTAAATTAGATGGCAAACTACCTATACGTGAAGAAGAGAATAACAGATAGCGCCCATACTGAAAATACAGTGGGTAAAGAGACTGTTCATTCCCTGTCTGTTTATTCTTATGCAAAAGTTCATTGGTAGGCAGTTTATTTTGCTGCTTCCCCAGACGCATTTCTACACGCCCCATTACTTGGCTAAAATCGTTTATATGCCTACTTAGTATCTCCTTGTAAGAATCTGCAAGTACTTTTTCACGTATAGCTTCTAACTGAAGCTCATATTTATCATTTAAATATCTCGGATAATCTAAAGCATAATTAGTTTTTGCTGCAATAAAGAGCGTCACTTCATGCGCTTGCCTAATGGCTAGCTTACCATCTTGTACAGAGATGTTTCCGCCTTTTAAAACAGGAGTTATTTGGGCTTTATATTTCAAATTATATCCACCCCGACCGTCATCCAGAACTCCGCTCATCATTAATCCTGCGGCAGTAACCTCTGTTGTGAAGCGTTCGGGACGATCCATAAAAATATCTAAATCCAAAGCTGCCGCTTTATCAGCCGTCAGACGCACAACGATAACCTGATCGGGGTAGCTCGCAAAAACCTCTCGCTTGTATTGCACATTATTTTTGACAAAACGTGTAGTAGCAATCCCAGTTTTTAAGTCAAGATCACGATAATAATCTTGATAAGGGCCTTGTGTTCTAAAATCTAGGCGTAAATCGCCTAATGTCTGGTAACAACCAAAAGGCACTTGCGCACCATTACCATGCCCTGAGCCTTTGCCTTTAGTTATTTGGGTTCGGTTGGTCAATGCTGTGGCTTCTTTATATTTCCCTTGAAATAAAAGTGAGCGGATTTCGGCTAAATATTTTGCGGCTTCGGGGTTATCTCCGTCGTCTACGCTACCACTCCACATCGATATTTCATTCAGTTGGATACGTTCTTGATGCACATCACCGTAGACCATAGCACCTATGCTACCATTGCCAACAGGTAGGGCTTTTAACCACTCAGGGTCACTATTCCAACTATTGGGTGCATCGATCGCTGTTGCATCAGCAGGCTCTAAATACCACAAACGATTTAAACCACGCTCTTGTGCCTTGCCTATGTTAATTATTAAAAAAACATAAAGAGCTACTGTAAAAATATTTATTCTTTTCATTTTCAACATCTTCATTGTTTTTTTAACTAATCCGTATGAAACACCTCTTCCATATCGGACCATATTTCCCCTTTGGCACGAGCATCAGGTAAAGCTATTTGACAGGGGTCTGTCTCTTTCCACCAACGTTGCGTTTCGGGGTCTGCCGCCATTTTATACATATCGTTCTCAAAATCATTTCCTACGTATTCAAAATAGCTAAACAGAAAATATTCTTCTCCTATCTGTTTTAAGTAAATAGAATAATTTTGAATATTCGATTCTTTGATACGCCCTAACACTGCAGGCCAAGCGTTTGCGTGCAGTTTTTTATATTCTTCTATTTTATCTGCTTTAAGGCCTGTAATTGAAGCGTAACGTTGAACAACTTTTTGTTCTCGATTAGTGTGGCAAGCATATAACATCAAAACTAGACAGAACATAAGCCCTGCTTTTACACTTTTACCTAAAAATTCCATACAAAAATATTACACAGATTAATAATATAGCGGACAAGACACGATAATTACCTATTCCTTTCCACGCTAAACCCCTCAAGGGATCTAAAGGGTTTTTCCAATACAACTCACGGCTTACATCTGTGTGGTGCACTGGGTATATATAGGAAAAAAGCATTTGCAATAGTACACAAGCTACAAATAGATAGAAAGCCATCATCATAAAAGGGATTTCTCCGACTATGGAGTCAGGGTACAGCTTGTTTAACACAAAAGTAAGTACACCAAGGCCTGAGCCGATCCATAAGGTTAATTTAGCTGATTGTGCTGACGCTTTCTTCCAGAATATGCCTAATAGAAAAACACAGGTAATGGGTGGTGCAATATGTGATATAACGTCATTGATACCGTTAAATATGCTCTCATACTGATCAAGCAAAGGCAATAAAGCAAGAGAAAAAGCCATTGCCACTACTGCGGATATTTTCCCTATCCAAATCAGCTGTTTATCGGTCGCTTTTGGTTTTCTTTGCTTATAAATATCATAGCTTACCATCGTTGAAATCGAGTTGAGCGCGCCGGATATCTGACTCATCAAGCCTGACAACAAAGCAGCTACCAATACACCGATCAACCCTGAAGGTAATAGCTGCGTGATCATCAATGTATAGATGCCTTTAGAGTTAACTTGCCCTTGTGCATCTACACCTAAACTTGTCAGATCTAGCTGTCCTGTTTTAAACAGCGTGTAAGCAAATAGACCCGGAAGTACGAAAATAAAAACCGGTAATATTTTAATGAAGCCACAAAACAATGCACCTACTCTACCGTGATTTTCATCTTTAGCTCCTAAAACGCGTTGAACAATAGTCTGATCGGCACACCAATACCAAATACCCAAAATAGGATAACCAATGATAACAGCATACCAAGGCATACCGCTTGGATCGCCATGTGGCCGCAACATCGACAGACGGCCCAACTCTCCTTCACTTATCAAAACATCCTTCATTGGGCTCCAACCGCCCATTTTATCAAAAGCAGCAAAACTGATGATAAAAGCACCTGCCAGCAAAACTACCGTTTGGATAGACTCGGTGACGACTACTGCTTTTAATCCTCCCATAACTGTATATACCCCTGTAATAATGCATATAACGGTTATACTGAGATACATATTGAATCCGAAGAGTGTTTTCAAAACAATACCACCAGCTAACATAGAAAAGGCAATATGTATAACGATAGCGGATACAATAGATATCATTGTTAGCCAATCGCGGCTTGCCCGGTCGTATCGTCTTTCTAAAAAATCGGGTAACGTAGATACGCCTGACTTTAAATAAAAAGGTACAAAAAATAGTGCTAACAAGATTAAAGTGAAAGCCGCCATCCATTCGAAGTTGCCATTGAGTAAGCCTGAATCAAAACCACTTTGCGCCAGACTAACCAAATGTACTGTGGATATATTGGTGGCAAATAAGGCCAAACCTATAGCCGGCCATCTTAAACTATTGCCTGCCAAAAAGTAATCGCTGGCATTTCCTTTTTTATGCAACTGACTCCGTCCTGCCCAAATACCCACCACAAGAATGAGTAAAATATAAAAAACAGCAATGCCTAAGTCCAGTGTTCCTAACATAATATTCAAATTTTAAATTAAGTCACAACTACTTCCTTCCTCCACGGGCGTCCGGTAAACCCCTCCTTCAATCTTGACCGGATTCTTAAAGTGTGATTTTAAATGTGGTATATGTTCTAAGAATAAAGCTTCGTGCCCCATACTGATATGATTGAAAAGCACCAAATGCTGATGCAATTGCCCCATATCGCCAACATGAGGCACCACCGGTATATTAAATTTTCGGGCCAATAGACTAACCGACAAAAATTCGCTAACCCCGCCTACACGCACAGCATCTACCTGTACAAAGCCTGTAGCTTTTAGTTGCAAATAGTTTTTAAAAAGTATACGGTTGGGCACATGCTCACCCATCGCTATTTTTATAGGCGCAATAGTATCTGCCAATGTTTTGTGTGCCAGGATATCATCGGGGTGTGTTGGTTCCTCAATCCAGTAAGGGTTCATGGCCTTCAACTCGTCACAAATCGATAAAGCTTGCGGTAGCGTCCATTGCTGGTTGGCATCCAGCATTACCGTCGCACGGTCGCCGGCAACTTCACGTACAATATGCGCCCTTTTTATATCCCGTAATGGGTCTTTACTTCCCACTTTAAGTTTCATGGCTGTAAAACCATTGTCTATCGCTTTTATACAATTTTCACGCACTTGTTCGTCCGAGTAGTTAAACCAGCCGACGGATGTGTCGTATCCTTTATAACCGACATCAAGAATCCCCATACGTTCTGTTTGACTGGTTTTATTGGTTACCATTAAAGCGATGGCCTCTTCTCGCGTCAATTCGTCTTCCAAATACGACAAGTCCAAAGTATCTACCAATTGTTCCGGTGATAAATCAATCAAAAGCTTCCAGAGTGGCACACCTCGAGTTTTTGCCCAAAGGTCATAACATGCATTTGTGACCGCAGCTAAGGCCAAATGTACAATACCTTTATGTGGGCCGAGCCAACGAAACTGCTGTTCATTACTCAACGTATTAAACACTGTTCCAAAATTAGCCATCAGCTCTTCTATATCACGTCCCTTCAGTTTTTCTGCATAAAAACTCGCTGCCTTGCACACCAAATCGTTCCCTTCTCCGATCGTAAAAGCAAGACCTGTTCCTACTCTTCCTTTGTGATCTATCAGCTTAGCTACAGCATAAGAATAAACGGGATCTTTATGTATCGCATCGCTACCTGCTCCTGTGTTCAATGGGAACCTTTTGTCTTGGATTTCTACTCCTGCAATCATGTATAATTTTATATAAATTTATTTTATGTCTTTTATTGCCGACTAATCAAAAACAGCTAATTGTTCGATATTATTATTTACTTCCATGGCTACTACATAATTTACCGTTCGGTTGTCTGGTAACTTAATAAACACCTGCTTTTCCGCTGTAGTGTATTTTAGCTCTTCCCCATCGAGTGTATATATATTATTTATTTTAAAAGCGTCATTTATAGGCAGCGTAATCTCCTTAACTTTCTCATTAATAATATGTAGGAATATTTTATTATTTTTCCGAGTCGCAGTATAGTCATCTGTCGGTTTATATGGTCCTCCTAAAGTTTCATATACCGCTTCTTGATGCTGAGCCAACCAAGTGCCTATCTCTTTTAATCGATCTACTTGTCGCTGTTCTATACGTCCGTCGGGCATAGGGCCTACATTTAACAAAAGATTTCCGTTCCCTCCTACTACTTTTGACAAGATATCTAGGCATTGATCCAAGGATTTCATAGGGTCATTTGGTTTCCACGCCCATTGGTTGCATATGGTGAAACTACTTTCCCAAGGCACCTCCATATTCATACGCCCTACAACCTGCTCAGGGGTATCGTAATCTCCTATCATTTTAGATACATCAATCACCTTATTATCCACAGCAGCAATCTCTTTTCCCAGCCTGTTATTGATAACCAGACTAGGTTTTATCTCTTTTAGATAATTATACATTTCTAAACCAGTCTCATCAGTCCATGGGGTCTCCCAGGCTCCATCAAACCACAACATTGTAGGATCATATAAATCGATGAGCTCTTTAAGCTGATTTTTCATATAGAGCACATAGTTGGGCATATTGGATTTAGGGTCATGCTCTTCATCGCCAGCTCTATGTATAGGATAATCTGGATGCCACCAATCCAGCACGGAATAATATATACAAAACTCTATTTCTTGCTCTTTACAAGCGCGTGCCAATTCACCCACAATATCTTTTTTATAGGGTGAAACGGAAATATCATATTCAGTAAAAGCAGAAGGCCACAAACAGTATCCATCATGGTGCTTGGCTGTAATAGTTAGATACTTCATGCCAGCTTCCTTTGCTGTAGCAACAATTGCATCAGCATCAAACAAAACAGGATTAAATTCTTTATATAAATTATCATAGTCCGCAGCCTCTACCTGGTGTCCTCTAGACCAACCGATTTCCGTTCCTCGCAAACTAACAGGCCCCCAATGAATAAACATACCAAATCGTAGATCCATAAACTGATCTAACCCTGTTTTTGTTTCAGATTTTTTCTGCTGTGCTTTAGTAAATTGCAAACTAAAAACAGCAATGATTATTAATAGAATTCTCATTATAATTTTGATTAAAGTAATTTAGCCTTATAAAATATATTGTAAAATTAGCCTTATGTTTACGCATAGAATGATGGTCTATTTGCCAATAATAGTGCTATATTAACATACAAAGCACTGTTTTCACCTTTTATTAGCATACAAAAACATCTAATTAAAATATGACGAAGCAACACGTATATTTTAACCAAAATATACGTAGTCAAGAAAGAAGCGGTCTAATAAAGAAAAAACTAAACAATGAAATTTTATTATATTTGTTGTACCCACTTACTTTGGCAAGTGACCTAAATATTAATTATCATGAAGCCTATTTTTGCCCGCCTGATTGAAGGTTTAGACACAAAAGCATATGCTACCCGCGCGATTACACGTCCTGTTTTTTCAACGGAGTTTCACTTTCACTGGGCTTGTCAAATGACATATATTGTCAAAAGCGAAGGGAAGCGCATTATAGGAGACAATGTCGACCGTTTTACCTATGACGAACTTACTTTTTTAGGTTCTAATATTCCTCATGTATGGCATAACGATAAAAAAAACAATGAAACAGAAGAAGCTAAATCATTGGCTTTATACATGGATCCAGACTCTTTGCTGACGAGTTGTGAAAAACTATTTGACACCAAAAAGTTAGAACATTTTTTCAATCAATCTAAACGTGGGTTAATTTTTTATGGCCAAACGAAAGAGAAATTAAAAATAAAGCTACAGGAAATAATTGTAGCTGAAGACATAAAAAAAACCATTCTTTTACTGGAGATTATTGATATTCTCCTTCACAGCACTGAGTTTGAATTTCTTTCGAGTGCAGGATACCGACACAATTATCAGCCTGAAGATACCGAAAGAATTGACCGTGTTTTTAAATATGTTTTTGATAATTTCAGGGAGGATATTCTTTTAGATGAAGTTTCAGAAATGTGCTCCATGTCAAAACACGCATTTTGCCGTTACTTTAAGTCAAGAACCCAGAAAACATTTATTGAATTTGTACATGAGGTTAGAGTTAGTGAAGCCTGTAAGTTGATTGCGAGAAATAAGGAACAAATAAATAATATTGCATACCAATGCGGTTTTAACAGCTTATCACACTTCAATAAAACTTTTAAATACGTTAAAGGCATTACACCGAGTCAATATAAAGAGCAAATATTTAAATAGTTAATATTATTTTAAAACCATGTCCCACAAACGTTTATATATCATCCGCCATGCAAAAGCTGAAGACCACGTTTTAAAGGAAAAGGATTTCGATCGCAATTTGATTGACAAAGGTCGTCAACGAGCCACACTTATAGCCGAAAAATTAAAACAGGACATATCTTCGATAGATGAGCGAACACTCTTTTTATCCTCGACTGCCAGCAGAGCTGCCGAAACAGCGGAGATATTCAGCCAGATATTGGGTTATCCAACAGATAAAATAAAATGGGAACCGCAAATTTATGAAGCACATTACTTGGTTCTTTTAAAATGCATCAATGAAATTTCTGCAAACTATGACAGCCTTTTAGTATTTGGGCATAACCCAAGTTTATCAGATCTGGTTAATTACGTGTCCGACCGATATGTAAATTTAAAAACTTCAAATGTTGCCTGTTTAACATTAGAGGAAGATATAGACTATAGTATTCTTTCGGCCAATACAGCTCATTTAAAAAAGCTTATAGACGGCTAACGTAAATAAAGATAAGTTCTTATCTTCGTATCTTATGGCAAACAAACTTCAGCACGAAAGTTCCCCTTATTTAAAGCAACATATCAATAATCCTGTACATTGGATGCCGTGGGGCGAAAAAGCGCTACAAAAGGCTAAAGATGAAAACAAACTTATCATTGTAAGCATCGGTTATTCGGCCTGTCACTGGTGCCATGTTATGGAGCGGGAAAGTTTCGAGAACCCGACCATTGCGCAAACGATGAACCAGTTTTATGTTTCTGTAAAGGTTGACCGTGAAGAACGTCCTGATATTGACCAGATTTATATGATTGCCGTACAGCTGATGACCAATGCCGGGGGCTGGCCATTAAACTGCATTTGTTTGCCTGATGGGCGCCCCATTTATGGAGGCACTTACTTTAAGCCTCACGACTGGCAAAATATATTATTACAGATTGCCAAAATGTGGGAAGAAACGCCGGAGCTTGCAATAGATTATGCCGACAAATTGGTACAGGGTATCAAAAAAGCAGAAAACTTGCCTATTGCTGAGATTCCAAAACAATATACAAAAGCAGATTTACAGGCTATTATCCAGCCTTGGAAAGCTCAATTTGATAAAGAAGATGGCGGGTATGACCGCTCTCCCAAGTTTCCTTTACCTAATAATTGGTTGTTTCTCTTACGGTACGCCGCCTTAAGTGGTTCGCAAGAAATAATGGACCATGTACATTTCACTTTAGAGCAAATGGCCAATGGTGGCATCTACGATCAGGTGGGCGGTGGTTTTGCCCGTTACTCTGTTGATGGCAGATGGCATATCCCACACTTTGAAAAAATGCTGTATGACAATGGCCAACTTATTTCTTTATATAGCGAAGCTTACCAACAACGTCCCAATAAACAATATGAACGTATTGTTAGGGAAACTATAGCTTGGGCCGAACGGGAGATACTGGCAGATAATGGTGGCTTCTATGCAGCTTTAGATGCCGATAGTGAGGGAGTAGAAGGTAAGTTTTACATGTTTAATGAGCAAGAACTGGACGAAGTTCTTGGAGCAGATGCCCCATTAATAAAAGATTATTTTAACACAACAGCAAGGGGTAACTGGGAGGAGGAAAATAGTAATGTTCTATTCTGTAATAGAGAAGCCGATAGTATGGCCATAAAGGCTGGATATTCGGTTGAGGAATGGGATGATTATTTGAGGGGGATTAAAGCGAAGCTCTTAGCTTATCGGGCAAAACGTGTAAGGCCTGGTTTAGACGATAAACAACTGACTGCTTGGAACGCCCTGATGTTAAAAGGGCTGGTGGATGCCTTCCGAGTCTTTGAAGAAGAAAAGTATCTTCAACGCGCTTTGGAAGTTGCTGCATTTATAGAGGGCTATTGTTTATCTGGCAATAAATTATTACATCAACCAGCAGATAAAAATCGTCATATCTATGGTTTCTTAGATGATTATGCTTTTACGATAGAGGCTTATATTGCTTTATATGAAGCCACATTTGATGAGTCATGGCTAACAAAAGCAAATTCTTTAACGGACGAATCTATTGCAAGTTTTTACGATAGCGATAGTCAAGCTTTTTATTATACTGCAAATTACGCGGAGGAGTTGATAGCCCGAAAAAGTGAAGTAATGGATAATGTGATTCCTTCTTCTTCCTCGGCTATAGTCCGGGTGCTATATAGGCTTGGCGAAATTTTAGATAAAGAAGATTTTACGGCAATAGCTGATCAAGTTTTCGCTAATGTTTTTCCACATATTAAAAAATACGGCTCAGCGTATTCGAATTGGGCATTACAACTTTTAGAGCATGTATATGGCAACAATGAAATTGCTTTAACGGGCCAAGATATTACAGTATGGCGCAAAGAACTAGATAAATATTATATTCCGAATAAGATTGTATTAGGAGGAACAAAAAGTCAACTTCCTTTGTTAAAGGATAAAGGAGGTTTGGATACAAAAGCCTACCTTTGTCGCAATAAAACATGCAGTCTACCATTAAACACGGTAGGAGAACTGATTGAATTAATAAATAGTAACGGGGACATGACCCCATAAATGAAACAACATGGCAATAGAAAACAATAACGTGGTTGCGTTGAATTACACTCTTCATACAATTGAGGAAAACGGAGAAAAAACATTTGTAGAACAGACAACAACAGAAAACCCGTTGACATTCTTATATGGCGTTGGTATGATGTTACCAAAATTTGAAGAAGAGATCGCAGGGTTAAATAGTGGTGAAAAAGCTTCTTTTACTTTGGCTGCTGTTGACGCTTATGGTGAGAAAGATGATCGTGCTATTGCACAATTACCTGCAGAAATGTTTGCTGAAACAGGCTTACCACCAGTAGGTGAAGTTATTCCTTTACAGGATAATGAAGGCAATCAGTTTCGCGCTGTAGTAGTAGAAGTAACTCCTGAAGCAGTGGTTGCAGATTTAAACCATCCTATGGCTGGTAAAACATTAAATTTTGATGTAGAAATCTTAACTGTTCGCCCTGCAACAGAAGAAGAGTTAGCACATGGCCATGCACATGGAATAGACGGTACAGAAGGACACTAGTTTGACCTACTGTTGATATAAAAAGGGCAGCATTCATGAAATGTTGCCCTTTTTTATTTAGTTATATTTTAAGTCTTTTTTTCAAACTCATTAAAACCTCCACATCTGTATCTTTCACTTTTCCCTTTCTATTCGGTCCTACATTTAAAATCAAAATATTATCTTGTGCAGTTGATTTTCGATATATTTCTTCGAGCTCATCCAAAGTTTTATACTTTTTATCTGTTGTATTATAAAACCATCTTTCTCCCAGCACAACAGTTGTTTCAAAAGGCATGTAATAAGTATTTCCTTGCGCTACAAAGAGCTTGGGATCCTTACTATTAGGCAAATACGGATCTCCCAATCTGAAATCACTAGGGAAGTAACGTATAGGGTAATAAGCCTGTTGTTCATCTGGCAGCACAGGATGCTTATCAATGTCTCCAGGTTCACCTATACTCCAATTAACACCTACCTGACACTTGGGAGCTTTACTCTTAATAAGTGAATAGATATCTTGAACTGGCCATCTATAATTTTCCTTAACCCAACCGCCATCTAGCCAAAGCTCAACAATATCAGAATACTCTTGTGTAATCAATAATAATTCTTCTATTTGATTTAACATATACTGATTATAGGAAGCATCAGCCGTTACATCTTTAACATCTGCATTTTCCTTCCTATCCCATAATGAATAATAAAGTCCCAATTCTAATCCCTGCTGCTTACATTCCTTCGCTACTTCTTTAATAACATTTGTTTTGTTAGGAGAATTAGCTACATCATACTCTGTATACCGACTATCCCATAAACAAAAGCCTTCATGATGCTTAGCTACAAGAATAATATATTTCATCCCCGCTGCTTTGGCAGTAGCCACCCATTGCTTAGCATCAACCGTTTCAGGATTATAAGATTCCACAGGCTTAGAACCATCAGTCCATTCCTGATCATGAAACGTATTTATTCCAAAATGGATAAACATTCCGTATTTTCTATTTATCTGTTCTTTTTGGTATTTATTAGGTAACAATCCGGGAGTCGGTTCCCATTTTTTTTCTTGCGCTATCCCTGTAAATATTACCAATGAACTGGCAATAAATAGCCCCAATTTCTTTTTCATCTTTTTAGATTTATTTCGTTTTTTCAATAATTTAATATCGCACTAACTAGCAAATGTAAATATTACACTTCTGTCATGACGATCTATGTATATTTATGCCAAATAACTGGCTATAAATTTCTTGAATAAAATAAAATAACTTACAGGCTATATTGTCATTTGATAGCTTTATATTGACATATTAATTAGTATCCAAAAGCTAACCTCATTCTACCTTCACAGCTCTTAACATCTCTCTTTTACCGGGCGCCCCTGGTGCTTTTTCTACCGAAAAACCTAAAGCTTTCATGCTTCGTTTTAAGTTGCCTGTTATAGCATAGGTAACAAATACTCCACCTACTCTTAGGTATTGACATACATGCGCTAAAGTTTCATCGGTCCACATTTCTGGTTGGTGTATGGCAGCAAACGCATCAAAATAAACAACATCAAATTGTTTATCGATTTGAAAGTCCAACACTTTAGTATGTGCAACGCGCAGATCCACGCAGGAAGCAATAGTTACATCTTCTTTTAAAGCTTGCTCATAGACTTGCATAAAGCCATCCCAAACAGCAGCATTAACATACTGTCCGTAGCCCGTTGCTTCAATAGTGGCTGTCGGCAATGGAAAAGCTTCAATACCACAATAATTTAATTTCACCCCATTATGATACGCATAATCTGCGGACTGTAATAAGTTAAGTCCTGTACCAAAGCCTACTTCCAAAACAGCGACTGTGTCAAGCTGATCCTTTTCAAGTATATAGTGCAACCCCGACTGAATAAAAACATGCTTGCTTTCTTGCAGCGCTCCGTGTTTAGAGTGATAATGCTCGCCGATCTCTTCGTGATATATCGTGCTTGATCCATCTGCTGTGACAACAAATTCCATAATAAACCATTTTTACACAAAAATAAACCAAATTAACAGTATTCACGACCAAACGAAACAAAACTTAAAACCTTACTCCTCCTTTTATACTGCCATATTGATGATTCTTCTGCACCTCTCTGCCTTCCCTTGTATTAAAAAGGACAGCCGCTTCTATAGTAAATTTTCCTTTGGAATAAGCAAATCCTACTTTTTGCGTCAATAAGTGCGGTAAAATATGGTAACGTTCATCTGCCTTTCTTGCAAAAAGACTTCCTTGAATACTAGCGTTATAAAATTGATAGCGGTAGCCTGGCATATAGAAAAAATAATATTCGGCCTCATCGCTAAAGAAACCACCATTACCCACAAAATTAGAACGGCGATAATGTGCAAGCTTACCGGCGCGAAAAGCTAATTGAGCAGACAAGTTGGCGAAATTCATCCCTGCACGTGCTCCTCCTGCAGCAGATAACTCAAAACGATTGGATGCACTTCTCCAAAAGGATTTGAGAATTTTGGCTTCTACATCTAAACCAATAGCACTTTTTAATTCTGCATTCCAACTTTCAACTTCATACATCCCAAATATATTATGTATAAAGCGTTGAATTTCTTTTCCCTTCCCTGCATCACCCACAACTCCAATTTCGGTCTTCACATTCCATAGCCATTCATTTTGATAAAGCCTTTGAAAGCCCGCATTAACAAAGAAGCGTCCTGTGGAGGGACGATCCCAATTAAAATCAAGATGGTTATATAATTTTTTCCCATTGAATAGTTGATGCCCAAGCTGAAAGGTTAAAAGATCATTGCTTTCTTCCTTTACATGCAAAGGCTTGCTATAAGTCAACATCAAGCCATTCGTATAATATCGGTCTTGGCCTGTCATCAAATAAGCATCATTATCTGTTTGAATTCCTATAAAATGAGATTTTTGTTTTTGAGAAAGTGCAGGAAACCCAATAAACATAAGAAACACTAGGCTTAGTGTTGTCTTTATCAAGGACGATAGGATTTGTAACATCATTATAACAAGTCGCCTATATCTAATATTAGAATAGCAAGGTATATAATTTTTAACGATTAACAGCTAAAAGAAGCTATTATTCGGCAAAATAAACCCCTCTATTTAAAATAATTCCAAATAACCTCCTGCATTTGGTTTATTGCATTCTTACATTGGTATTTCGTATTTTTGTAAGTACAATCGAGTTAAAATATCCTTTTTATAGGGATATTAAATTAAAACGCTCGAAGGGGTACGAGGTGCATAGCTTCTTCAGAAGCAAAGGACACCTAAACAAAAGTTATATGCAAGTGTACTCCTGCATACATTAAAATTAAGAATGCGTTAGTTTTAAATCAACATGAAAAAAAGTTCAATTATTTTAATTGTCATTATTGCAATTGCGATTTCGATGATTTTGGTTATTTACACTGATTCGAGCACCTACTCTACCTTCACGGAAGCTAAAGATAAAGAAACCGAGCTTTATGTTGTAGGTGTACTTAACAAAGAGAAGGATTTGATGTATGACCCTGTAAAAGACGCAAATCATTTTTCATTTTATATGTATGACAATGACAGTACAGAGTGCCAAGTTGTTTTTAAGGGGTCAAAACCTATGGATATCGAGCGCTCTGAACAAATTGTTTTAACAGGAAAAATGGAGGGCGGTGTGTTTCATGCGAGTAAAATACTCATGAAATGTCCTTCAAAATATGATCAGGATGAGGTTGAGGTTATCGAAGCGAGTGCTGCACCTCAAACAGCTATGAACTAAAATCATCAGTACGAAAATTTACTTTATCTATACATGGACGTTAATTACGTAGGGGAAAATCTTTTACCGGGAAAAATAGGTCAGTTTTTTGTTATTCTTTCCTTTGGTGCCGCTTTATTATCACTGATCAGTTATTTCTTCGCCACTCGGGAACCCGAAGTAAAATCATGGAAGACACTTGGTCGTATAGGTTTTTGGCTTAATGGCTTATCCATTGTTGTCATTGGAGCTGTCTTATTTTATATTATTTATAATCATTTATTCGAATACCATTATGCTTGGGCACACTCGTCCAAGTCTTTACCAACGCATTATATAATTTCAGCATTCTGGGAAGGTCAGGAAGGAAGTTTTTGGTTGTGGATGTTCTGGCAAGTAGTTATGGGTATTATTTTGGTATTTAATGCCAAAAGCTGGGAAGCCCCTGTCATGACGTTTGTTATGCTTTGCCAAGTTTTTTTAGCGTCCATGCTTATTGGTGTAGAAATATTTGGTGTACGTATAGGAAGTTCTCCTTTTATCCTGTTACGGGATGCTATGCAACTTCCTTTATTTGAAAACCCTAATTATCTGGGGATGATTGCCGATGGACGTGGTCTGAATGCACTTCTTCAAAACTACTGGATGGTTATCCACCCACCTACACTATTTTTAGGATTTGCATCCATGATTGTTCCTTTTGCCTACGCTGCTGCAGGTTTATGGACCCGACGCTTTAAAGAATGGATGACACCAGGTTTACCGTGGGCTCTTTTTGCTGTCATGATTCTAGGTGCAGGTATCATTATGGGTTCGTTCTGGGCGTACGAAGCATTAAATTTTGGTGGTTTTTGGGCGTGGGATCCTGTAGAGAACGTTTCTATAATTCCTTGGTTAACCCTTATAGCAGCAGTACACGTCATGCTCGCTTACAAACATTCTGGTCACGGTTTCTTTACTGCTACTTTCCTAGCTTTAATCAGCTTTGTATTGGTTATTTACGCTTCATACCTGACAAGAAGTGGTGTTTTAGGAGAAACATCTGTTCACTCTTTCACGAGTTTGGGAATGTCGGGTCAGCTGATTATTTTTAATTTGACTTTTCTTGCTATCATGGTTTACTTCCTAGTAGCCAGACGCAAGGAAATGCCTTCAACAAAAAAAGAAGAAGATATTTACTCACGGGAGTTTTGGTTGTTTATTGGTGCGCTGGTGCTTACTGTAGCTTGTGTACAGATGATTGCTACGACCTCTATTCCTGTTTTCAATGCTATATTTGGCACCAAAGTGGCGCCACCGATTGATCCTATTCCACACTATAACAAATGGCAAGGCGCTTTTGCTGTAGTAGTGATGTTGATGACGGGTTTTACGCAGTTTTTAAAATATAAAAAAACAGAACCTAAAAAATTCTGGGCAGCCATGATTGCTAGCTTCGTACTGGCACTTGTCATAGCAGGTGCAATTGTGTATTTTACAAAAATTCACACGAATGTAATGTACATGCTACTCACTTTAACCAGCGTGTTCTGTATTTTAGTTAACCTTCGTGTCCTAGGCGATGCATTAAAAGGGAAATGGCGTCTCTCAGGTTCTGCAGTAGCGCATATAGGTTTTGGCTTACTACTTATAGGTGCATTAATAGCAGCTGCTACCAACGAAGTTATTTCAGTGAATAGTTCGGGTTATATTCAGGTAGCCGGTTTTGATCAAGTGGAAAAACCGGGAGATAACCTGTTCCTGACTCAGGATGAGCCTGTACAAATGGGTGACTACCGCATCACTTATATCGGCGATAGTATCGCTCCGCCAAATGTATACTATAACATCAAGTATGAGCGTCTGGATGAAGAAAGTGGCAAAGTGAAAGAGTCCTTTATTTTAAGTCCATTTGCACAAAACAACCCGGATATGGGCGGCTTGATCGGTACACCCGACACCCGACACTACTTAACACACGATATTTATACATTAATCACAGCTGCTGCAGCCGAATCACAGATAAATATCACTTCGAAACCAGGTTCAGAAGAAGAGAAAACAGGTTATGAAGAATTTGATGAACCTGCAACTTATCAAGTGAGTATAGGCGACACATTGCGCTATAGAAATGGTTTTTATGTTATTGAAGGCGTAAATAGAGATGCCAAATTAAATAATATACCAAAGGCTCCAGAAGATATCGTTGTCGGTTTAAAAATAAAGGTTGTATCAGCAGATAAGCAGGAGCATCACGTAGAGCCTATTTTCCTTATTAAAGACGGCCATACTTACGATTTCAACAAAGATGTAACAGAGCAGGGCTTACGTTTCCGTTTTACTAACATCCTTCCGAAAGAAGATAAATTAGAAATAATGCTTTATCAAAAGCCACTACCTGAAAAGAAATGGATTGTATTTAAGGCTATTAAATTCCCATATATTAATTTCTTTTGGGCAGGTACTATCATTATGACTATTGGGTTCTGTATGGCCATATACCGCCGTTTAAAGGATGGTAAAAGGTCAAAAGAAACAATTGCATAATGAATATCGTTATTATCGGTAGCGGAAATGTGGCCTATCACCTTGGTGATGGGCTAAAAAAGGCCGGATACCATATAAAACAAGTATATAGTAGAAATAAAGCCAATGCAATAGCATTGGCTTCTACTTTAAAAACAGAGTTTACCGACGATCTATCGTCGATCGATAAAAATGCCGATCTATATCTTGTTGCAGTTTCGGACCATGCAATTTCATCTGTGATTGCCAGTTTACCTTCAGAATTACCTGGTTATGTGGTGCACTGCTCAGGTGCTACAGAAATGAGCATCTTAATACGTTTTACCAACTATGGTGTCATTTATCCTGTGCAGAGTCTAAGCAAGGAGGTACAATATGACTCGCTGGATCATATCCCTTTTGCTATTGAAGGAAATAATACAGTCAATACCGAGCACCTGCTAGCTATAATGCGCCCCGTTGCAGCGCAAGTTTTCCCCTGCAACAGTTCCCAGCGCCTTGCCCTACATGTATCAGCTGTGTTTGTCAACAATTTCAGTAATGCATTATTTACTATAGCGTACAACATAATGAAAGATGCTGAATTGCCCTTTGACCTCCTCAAGCCTATCATTCTAGAGACAGCAGAAAAAGTAAAAAACCATATCCCAAAAGACGTTCAAACTGGTCCTGCCAGCCGAAACGATTTAGAAACGATAGAAAAGCATTTGAATTTTATCAGTGGAAAGCCAAATTGGGTCAAAATATATCAACATCTATCGCAAGAAATAAGCAGTAAAAAGGATTCTTAATAGATATTTTAAAATTTAGACAAATCTTCTTACATACCTGAACTTCTTTCGCTTTCAGACAATAAGTTACTAATTTTGTATCAAACAAAACAAGTTATGGTAATTACTGTATATACATTATAAATTGGCTTAAATAGAGGCTGGCTCTGTACACCCGATTGGGCAAGGAGCATTTACAATTAAGGGTTCTAAAATATTTTTCATATAGATTTATGGCAGTCAGAAAATTAATTCTCATCGTAATAGTTATTACAAACTTGGTTATTATATCATTTGGTATAATATTCACGCCGAAATGGTTTTGGCTTTTGCTAATTCCTTTTCCTTTAATGCTCTTAGCTTTTTACAATAGCACTCAAACTAGACATGCTATTTTACGAAATTACCCTATATTAGGTTATTTCCGTTTTTTCTTTGAAGCTATACGTCCTGAAATGCGCCAGTACTTTTGGGAGTCAGATACAGATGGTCGTCCGTTTAACCGCAGACAACGCTCCATTGTATACCAGCGCGCAAAAAACGAACGTGAAACGGTCGCATTCGGTATGCAAACAGACCCCCAGACCATAGGTAACGAATGGGTTGCTCACTCCGTTTTTCCTTGTCATATTGAAGATCACGACTTACGTACTATGGTGGGGAATGAATCTTGTAAACAGCCTTATAATTTAAGTGTTTTCAATATATCTGCTATGAGTTATGGTGCTCTTAGTAAAACGGCGATAACTGCTCTTAATAAGGGGGCAGCTTTACAAAACTTCGCTCACAATACCGGAGAGGGTGGTATCAGTCCTTACCATATCAGTGGTGGGGATTTAATATGGCAAATTGGTACAGGTTATTTTGGCTGTAGAAATGAAATGGGAATGTTTGATGACGAACTTTTCACGGAAAAAGCTAATAGACCATATGTTAAAATGATTGAGTTGAAATTATCTCAAGGAGCAAAACCTGGTCATGGCGGTATTCTTCCGGCAGCAAAAAACACCCCTGAGGTAGCGGCGATACGACATGTCGTTCCTGGGACAGACGTAATGTCGCCACCGGCACACAGCGCTTTTAAGACCGCAGAAGAAATGATGCATTTTATTCAGAAGCTACGGGAGCTTTCTGGCTACAAACCGGTAGGGTTTAAGATATGTATTGGAGATAAACAAGAGTTTGTAGATATCTGTAATGCTATGATGACATTACAAATTTTTCCAGATTTTATAGCAATAGATGGCTCGGAGGGCGGTACTGGTGCTGCGCCTTTGGAATTTACGGATAACTTGGGCATGCCTTTATATGATGCTCTTTCGTTTGTAACAACCACACTGATTAAGTTTGGCTTAAAGAAGCATATTAAACTTATTGTATCCAGCCGCATTGTCACCGGTTTCGATTTACTCAAAGTAATAGCTTTAGGTGCAGACGCCTGTTACAGCGCCCGCGGAATGATGTTTGCTTTAGGATGTATACAAGCACTAAAGTGTAACGAAGACTCTTGTCCAGTAGGAGTGGCTACACAAAGACCTCATTTGTACAAAGCTTTAGACGTTCAGGATAAATATGTACGTGTTGCACAGTTTCATAGAAACACATTACGTGCAACTGTAGAAATTATGGAAGCTTGTGGTTTTAAGACATTAGATGATGTAAATGCAGAGAAGTTCTTTAGAAAAGTGGATAATATAAACACATTAAGCTTTCAAGACATCTATTTCAAAAACACAGGTAAGCTCGTTAATAAACGCAGCACTTTTGAGAGTCAGGAGATATAACATAAAATTTTTAACAAAAAAAAGGTTGATTAGCCGACTAGTCAACCTTTTTTCTTAAAATATTGTTGTACTTACTTTTTTTAAACGCTTATCCGTAGACTTTAAAAAACACTAGCCTAACGACCGAAGTAACATTACGCTTATTTGTCCTAATATGATTACTACTATCAGTTCAAATAGGTTTATTATAAAGCAGAGGCATTTCTTTTTCTAAATCCTTTCCCACTGATAGTCTATATATGGGTTCGTATCTAGAATACTAAAACCAAGCTTCTTAATCGTAGCAAAGCCAGAAAGAACCTTCTTTGTCCGGTACTTTTTATATCGAATATCCATATTATATCTTAAGTGATATTTTTATTAGTAAGCACGTTGCACCTCGATCATTCTTATTTGTGCAGTCTGCTGCTACATGGATATTATATACAATATAAGTCATGGCACACTACTGCCATAAACGTTTTTAAATTCAAATGTTAACAATTATTAGGTCTGCACAATGTGGGAGGTTATTCCCCTTCTATTAAAACTTTATTTGAGGTTATCATATAGTACCTCCAAAGTTGCTTTTGCTCTTAACATCTCTTCGATTTGCACTCCTTGTAAAGCCTCTCCAATGGTTCGTTTTGCTTGTCTGATAGACGCTGTCTTCATCTGACGTCCCTGTTTAGTTAGGAAAATTAGGTTGCTACGCTTATCTTGTTTATCATTCACGCGCATAACTAGCCCCATTTTTTCAAGGTTATTAATCAGCCTTGATATGCTTGGCTTGTCTCTAAAAGTTAAACAGGCTAACTCCTGTTGTGTACGTCCCTCTTCGATCCATAAATAATAAAGTACCGACCACTGTTCAGCAGTTATCGGGACTCCCTCTTCCTTTAAATTTCTTTGCAGTCTTCTTCCTAAAGCAGAAGTCGCCTTTCCTGTTAAAAAGGAAAAAAACTCATCAGCATGTTCAAATCTTGCGTCCATAGTTGATAATTTTAGTAGGTTAGTTGTTAATACAAACAAAGTAAAAAACAATCGATAATACAAATTATTTTATGATATTCAATATATATTTTGATTTTCTTTCACTTATAAATTATCCATTTTTAAACTAAAATTTGCTTTATCCCTTCTAAACAGCTGTAAGCAGCATACTCTATCAGATTTATTTAGTTTTTTAAAATTAAAAAATGGAAAACAGTTTGAGCATTGTAACAATTTTTAGTAGGACCAAACGGTATATTAACTCATATATAATCCCTAAAAAACACCATTAACTGTTATTTAACTGCTTTTCAATGCATTTCATTCCTTATTCTTAAAAACGCACATAATATGTAAACTATAAATAAAAATATAGTAGCAATTACCACTATATTAAATTATTAGTTTTTTTGAACTTAGGTTAGTACTCGAGGAATAGCAAAACGATTTTTTAAAATACATTCCTCCTCTTATTCTTTTGCAAAGGAAGAATCTATATGCTCATATTATTAAAATCGACACTTGATTGGATTAATACTTTTTCCTACATTTACTATTATGGATAATTTTATACCAGCAATAATAATAATCGGAGGCATTATATATAAAATATATAATGAGTTTCAAAAGGAGCAGGAGGCGGCAAGAAAAAGACAATCAACAATGCCGAAAAGACCTATTCCGGTTCCTACAAGTGTGGAAACTATCCCCACCACACCAAAATTGCCGGTTAACCCTCCTTCCATTCCTCCTGTGCAACAATCTGTGCCAACAGAGGTACTTATGGCAAGAAAACGTAAGGAAGAAAAACGCACCCAACTTAAAAAACCGATGGAAGTCATTGAACTAGATGAAAAGCCTGCTTTTAATTTGAGGGAAGCTGTTATACAATCAGCAATATTAGAACGTCCATATTCTAACTAGTTATTATATTACAGATCATTTTAATACTGCAATTAGTATTCAGTATATTCTAAAAACTGAAATGATCTGCATCGTTTAAGAAGGGATATTTTTCCCGTGCATCAGTAAGATCATCCGGATTTAATGTAAAAGTATAAAGATCTTCATCTTCTGGTTTATAATAAACGACATCTCCTAAAGGAGAAATACACATAGAACCACCCGAAAAATAAGTTTCATTACCATCATACCCCACTCTATTAACACCGATTACAAAAGCTTGATTTTCGATAGCCCTCGCAGGGATCAAAGCTCGCCAATGTGCTGATCTCTTGTCTGGCCAACTAGCAGTATAAACCAATAAATCGTAGGCTTCTCCTAAATTACGGGACCATACGGGAAATCTCAGGTCATAGCATGTTAAAGGACATACTTTCCATCCTTTTAAATCAAAGATCACCCGGCTATTCCCTGCTGTAAAAATTTTATCTTCCCCGGCCATGGCAAAAAGATGACGTTTATCGTAATGCGTACACGTGCCATCCGGCGACATCCACACGAAACGGTTGTAATACTTCCCGTCTTCAACTATAATCAGACTTCCAGCAACTACGCAGTCATAAGCTTTTGCGTGCTCATACATCCAATGCATAGTTTGTCCGTTCATGGTTTCTGCGCATTTTTCGACATTCGTGGTGAACCCTGTATTGAACATTTCAGGCAACAGAATTAGGTCTGTTTTTTCCCTCAACCCTGATAAACGAAGCGCCAAGTTCTTAAGGTTCTTCTCTACATTTTCCCAAAACAAATAAGCCTGAAATATTGTAATTTTTATTGGTTCCATACCGGAAATCATCATTTAGCTAAAAAAAATAAAAAAATTGTTTCCAATTTACTAAAGAATACGGACTCTGACAATTATACCTACAGTTACTGTTCTCTGTACATTAGAGCATCTGCTAATCCAAAAAGTGCTTTCTTTTTCGATTTATCCACATTAATGGCTTCTAATTGCTGGTACGCTACATTCGTAAACTCCTCTTTTAGCTCTGTCACAAGATTGTAAATATCATACTTTGCATAAAGCGCTTTCATATTCTCTACTTTATCCGGTTCTGTATGCAAATTACGAGCCAAGAGTTCCTTCAGGACAGGCAGATCCTCACTCGAAATACAAGCTCTGAGTTTACTATATAAGATAGTTTTTTTATTCGACAAAATATCCCCGCCTATCTGCTTTCCGAAGGTTTCAGGATTTCCATATACGTCCAAAATATCATCTTGCAATTGAAATGCTACGCCTAAATTCACACCAAAATCATACAAAAGGTTTTGACTTTCCTGATCGGCATTGGCAATAATCGCTCCCATTTTCAACGCACATCCCAAAAGCACTGATGTTTTAAGCCTAATCATATCCACATACTCTACCTCCGATACATTATCTCTGGTTTCAAAATCCATATCATATTGTTGTCCCTCACAAACCTCTACAGAAGTTGTATTAAACAGCCTTAATAAAGAGGGTATTTTATCTTCTGGGCATTTTGCTAGCTCTTGATAGGCTTTTATAAGCAGTACATCGCCTGATAGAATAGCTACATTATCATTCCATTTAATATGTACACTCGGTTCTCCCCTTCGTATAGGTGCTTTATCCATGATATCGTCATGAATCAGTGTGAAATTATGAAAAAACTCGATTGCGGCACTGGCAGGCAACACACTTTCTGTTAGATTTTCATCAAATAGCTCGGCTCCCATAAGTGCTAACATAGGCCTTATACGTTTCCCCGCGAGAGATAACACATATTGTAAAGGGTCGTATAAATTTGTTGGTGCATCTGGGAAAACCATCTTATCTAAATAATCTTGCACGCGCTTTGCCGGTATTAGATTCTTAAACATATATATAAAAATGATAGGCGAATATACGGATAATAATCGGG
Organism: Sphingobacterium sp. UT-1RO-CII-1; assembly: GCF_026711005.1. Taxonomy (GTDB): domain Bacteria; phylum Bacteroidota; class Bacteroidia; order Sphingobacteriales; family Sphingobacteriaceae; genus Sphingobacterium. The sequence continues at coordinate 34,026 of NZ_JAPPVJ010000011.1, forward strand.
CTATATTAAGCATACACCTATGAAATACACGTCCTTCAAAAAGACCAAATAAGTCATATTTCTCTTAGTCTAGGAATTTTACACTACATCAAGATGAATTTATTTAAGTTTGTATAAACATTCCCCATTATGCGAATCTACATCATACACAATTTTTATCAACACCCCGGAGGGGAAGATGTGGTTTTCCATCAACAGGTGCGAGAGCTTTCTAAACAACATGATGTAGAGGTATTTAACACGCATAATCTAAAAGGAACGAAGGGACTTCTACAATTCATCAGCTATCCTTTCAATCTTTATATTTCACAAAAAATCACAAAAGCGGTCAAAAGATTTCGTCCGGATATTGTACATATTCACAACATACATTATAGCATAGGACCACAAATTATACGGAGCTTAGATAGTATAGGTATACCTATAGTTATGACTCTGCACAATTATCGTCTTTTATGCCCTTCGGCCAGTTTATTTTTTGAAAGAAAAGTATTTAAATCCAGTCTACAAGAACGCTTCCCACGTACAGCTATCAAGAAGAAAGTACTGGATAATTCGCTAATAAAAACGTTTATCACTGGGTTCACTTATTGGTTACATAGCCGCATAGGTACTTGGGATAAAGTTTCTCGTTTTTTAGTTCTTTCTTCATTTGCCAAAGAGATTTTTAACGAATCTACTTTCCCTGTACCCCAGGAGAGGTTTGTTGTTCATGCCAATGCATTGGAAGTAGGCAAAAAAGAAGCAAAAAGAGAAGATTATTTTGTTTACATAGGAAGACTCTCGGAAGAGAAGGGCATTATTCCTTTGATTGAAGCTTTTCGTGAGCTTCCGGTCAAACTCAAAATATATGGTAGTGGTCCGCAGGAAAAAGAAGTGATAAAGATTGCCGCAAGCAGTTCGAATATTGAGCTATTAGGTTTTCAGGCGCCCGATACACTATCTGCCTCTCTTTCTACTGCATCGGCCTTAATTGTCCCTTCTATATGCTACGAAGGTATGCCTATGTCCATAATTGAAGCTTTTGGCAATGGAACTCCCGTTTTAGCAAGTGCTATTGGCATATTAAACAAAATGGTTTTACCTTTGTATACGGGGTTGCATTTCGACCCTCAGCATAAAGAAAGTATAAAACAATGTATTCTACAATGGCGCGATATAAGTGAAACCGAAAAAAATAAAATCGGTAATAACTGTCGTAAAGAATATGAAGATAATTACACGTTGCAGCACAACCTCAACAATCTTTTAAAAATATACAGAGAAGTACTGCAAGAAAAGAAAGGAAAAAGATGAGTATTATCATTATGGATAAATTGAATCTTGCAAGAGAGATTCAAGAACAATTAGAAAGTGTTTATGACCCTGAACTAAAACCAGCAAATATTGTAGACTTAGGTTTAGTTTATGAAATTATCACCAAGGAAGATGGTGTTGCTAAAATTGTCATGACATTAACAGCCCCTGCCTGTCCTGTTGCGGGGGAGATTATGGACGAGGTACAGCGTAAAGTAGCAGCTATTGACGGCGTTAAAGAAGCTATTGTAGAACTGACATTTGACCCGCCATGGACTAGAGACATGATGAGTGAAGAAGCAAAACTTGACTTAGGCTTTATGTAAAAACGTACAGCGAATGATTTCGTTTTAACGAAATCATTCGTTTCAAACTTCTATCTTTTTTTAGGCCTGCGTTTCACCTGAAACATCTACTTGTTTAACAGAAGCCTCTAATTGTTCGATAGTTTTCCTTGGTTTTTTAGGAAGCTCTTCTTTTCCGAACAATAATTTCCAGATATTTCTAGACTCTTTCGTTAATAGCGGAGAAACAATAGACAGAATCAAGACATATACAACAACAAAAGATTGAATAACGGGTAGCAGAGCACCCGCTTTACCAATATTAGCCATTATTATGGAGAACTCCCCACGGGCAGAAAGGGTAAAACCAATATCAAAAGAGGCTTTAGCCTTAACCTTAGCCAAACGGGTGGCAAAATATCCTGACGCCAGATTACAGATTATCGTAACGACAGCAGCCAATGTTGCCCAACCCACAGCCCCTCCAAGAGCATACATGTCTATAGATAGACCAAAACTGAAGAAAAACATGGCGCCAAAGAAATCACGAAAAGGCCATATCATCGCCTCAATTTTCTTAATATATTTTGAATCGGCAAATACCAATCCTGCCATCAGTGCACCAATAGCCTCAGCTACATGAATAGTTTCTGAAAAACCTGCTATAATAAATAATAAACTGAAAACAATAAGTATAAAAAGTTCAGATGATTTCTCATGCAGCAGTTTGTCGATAGCAGGTACTAACTTTCGCCCTAACAGTAGAAATGCAAGAATGAAACCCAATGCTAATAGGGAGGTTCCGAGTATTGCCCATACAGATGTTCCGCCTGCAAGTATCAACCCAGAAAGAAAAGATATATGAATAGCAATAAAAAGGTCGTCAAACATAATCATTCCCATGATCAGTTCGGTTTCGGGATTAGCCGTCCTTTTAAGATCCGTTAGGACCTTTGCCACTATAACTGTAGAAGAGCTCGTCATCACACCACACAGAACCATTACCTCTTTAAAAGGCAGATCCATTAACCATCCCACAAAAAGCCCAGAAATGAAATTAAGGATAACGTAAATTGTTCCGCCTGTTACAATTGTTTTCCCTGACTTAATCAGTCGTCCTACCGAAAATTCTAGACCTAGATAAAAAAGTAGAAAGAGAACGCCTAAACGTCCCATAAAATCAATAAATGGTTTACTTTCTGTAAAAGTCAGATCAACATGTCCGAATTGCGGGGCATGTTGGCCTAACACCATACCAATTAAAATAAAAAAAGGAATAACTGAAAAACGTAAACGATTGGCCAGTAAACCTACAACCGCAACCAAAAAAACAGCTATACCAACTTCTAAAATAAGGGTAGGTGACATCATAAATCTACAATAGTATTTCCTTTAAAAGCTTAATATTAGCAATTTTTCCAGCAACTACTAATGTACTACCTGGTAAAATTATATGTTCTGGTCCTGGATTAATAATAGTTTCATTATCCTGTATAGCTGCAATAATAGACGCTCCCGTGTACTGACGTACGCCTAACTCGCCTATACTTTTATGAGCCCCATCGCTTGTCTCCCCCACTTTATACCATTCTATCCGTAAATCGTCTAAAGCAAATTCGATTGTTTCCAATGCTTTTGGCTTATAAGACAAACCTCCAATAATTCCTGCCAGCTGCCTCGACTCTTCATCAGAAAGTGTCATTACACAATGGGTTTCACTTCCATCCTCTTCCGAACGGTAAAGTTCACGCTTACCGTCATCATGTATCACCACGATCATGTCATCTCCGGCTACTGTTTCTACTTGGTATTTTTTCCCGATACCAACTAAATCACTTTCTCTAACTACTATAGACATAGTAAAAAAATTAATGATACTTAACTACTTAATAGATCAACCAATAAAGGTAAAAAAATAATAAGTAAAACGCCAATACATCCAATTATAAATCAATTGATAGCATTATCTTACTTTCTATTTTGCTTCGACGATTCTATAGCTTCCGTCAACCGTTTGCTCCGCTACCCCAATAGCTATAGTCTTAGAGTGATAGAACAGATAAACCTGTTCATTTGTTTTACCTTCCTCCCAATATTTCTCACGAAGGTCACGAGCTTTACGCCCGTCATAGTCATATTTAGCAATAAAATTTTTAAATATTTCCACTGGGTCCGACAACACATCACCTGCAAAGAAGTAATTATGCCCCCCAGTATTTATGCGAAACGCTTGGTGAAAAGGCGTATGTGCGCCATTAACCTCATAAGATATCTGGTTATTAATCTCTCCGTCTCCATCCAACAGTACTAAATTTCCGCTCCTTTGGATAACATCGAATATTTCGGTTTTATAAGAAGGATTTTCTCCGCTAAACGCATTTTCCCATTCTCCTCTTTGTACAAAATATTCTGCATTAGGGAATGCAACACGTGCCTGACCATCTTGAAAATCGACCATCCCACCCGTGTGATCTTTATGTAAATGAGACATTAAAACATAATTTACGTCTTCCGGATCGAAACCTAGTTTTTTAATGTTTTGGTGAATAAGTAATTCTCCGGCTGCATCAGTAAAGCCTAGACCTGTATCACATAAAATCAAACCATTTTCTGAGACAATTAAAAAAGGATGCACATGCACAAAAATAGATCCTTTTCTATCTTTAGGATCATCTTTTTTTGGATCGAAAGGAATAAATTCTTTAGTAATATCAACCGAGAAAGAGCCTTCGTAAAGGGAGTAAGCCTGAATCATTTTATTTATTTTATAAACAAGTAGATTAGAGCCGCTTGCGCTGGGCACCTAACTACTTCATTAGGTAAACCAATTAACAAAACGTATATTTACACGTAAATACAACCACAAAGGTATGCAAAAAAGGTGGGTAGTTAAGCCAAAAAATGACATCCAGAAAATCAATAAACTCCGTGACGAATTGGGTATAAACCCCATCCTAGCTGATTTATTACTCAATCGCAATATTCATACTTTTGAACAGGCTAAAAATTTCTTCAAGCCTTTGCTAAGTGGTCTACACGACCCTTTTCTAATGAAAGATATGCATAGTGCTATTTATAGAATTGAGCAAGCTATAGGCAATAAAGAAAAAATATTAATATATGGTGATTACGACGTGGATGGAACCACAGCTGTATCTATAGTTTACAGTTTTTTTCGAGAATACACGTCCGGCATTGAGTTTTATATTCCTGATAGATACAGCGAAGGATATGGTATTTCTACACAAGGCATCGACTATGCTGCTGCTAATGGTTTTTCGTTAATTATTGCTTTAGACTGTGGAATAAAAGCTGTTCAAAAAGTAGCTTATGCAAAAGCTAAAAATATAGATTTTATAATCGGCGACCACCACTTACCAGGAGATACAATTCCAGACGCCGTAGCTGTGCTGGATCCCAAAAGAGAAGACTGTACTTATCCGTATAAAGAGTTATCCGGCTGTGGAATTGGCTTTAAGATCATTCAGGCTTTCATTCTTAAGAATGAAATGGACATGAATTTAGCTTATCAGTTTTTAGATTTGGTGGCTGTGAGTATTGCTTCGGATATTGTCCCCATAACTGGCGAGAATAGAATACTTACCTATTATGGTTTAAAAAAACTAAATACTAACCCTAATTTTGGTCTGCAAGCACTTATTAACTTGTCATCCAATAAAACAGGAAGTTTTTCTGTCAACGATATTATTTTTCAAATAGGCCCCCGAATTAATGCAGCAGGAAGGATAGAGCATGCTAAAGATGCTGTAAAACTTTTAATTGCAAAATCTTTACAAGAGGCTGTTGAATATTCGGAAACGGTAGATGATCAAAATAATGTCCGTAAAGACTTTGATTTAAAAATAACAGAAGAGGCTTTAGAACTTATCGATAATTCAACTGTATTGAAAAAGCGAAAATCTACCGTACTCTTTAAAGAGGATTGGCACAAGGGTGTAATAGGTATTGTTGCCTCCCGATTAATTGAGCGCTATTATAAACCTACGGTAATTTTAACAGAAACGAACGGTTATATAGCAGGCTCTGCCCGTTCAGTTCTCGGCTTTGACCTTTATGAAGCATTGAGCGCATGCAGCGAGCTGCTAGATCAATATGGCGGACATAAATACGCTGCGGGATTGACGATGCCAAAAGCAAATATCGAAGAGTTTCAAAAAAAATTTGAGCAAGTTGTAAGTGATAGTATCAAGCCTGAAATGCTACAACAGGAAGTCAGTATAGAAGCAGAGATGGACCTACGCAATATTGACAATAAGTTTTATCAGATTTTAAAAAGATTCAAACCTTTTGGCCCGCAGAATGAAGCTCCTGTACTCATGTCAAAAGCAGTCATAGGTCACGGCTATATTGTGGGTACAAACCACATTAAAATAACAATCAAACAAGAGGATTCTCCCTCCTATGATTGTATTGGTTTTGGCCTTGCAGCACATATTGATTATATCAACTCCGGTAGGCCTTTTGATGTCTGTTACAGCATAGAAGAAAATAATTGGCGAGGCAAAAAGAATTTGCAGTTAAATATTAAAGGAATACATTATTAAAAATATATTTGTGGTCAAACGTTTTCAATATACAAATGATATTAAGAGCTGAAAATCTAGTAAAAAAGTATAAGCAACGTACAGTTGTTAATGATGTATCGTTTCACGTCGAACAAGGGGAAATTGTTGGACTGTTGGGTCCAAACGGTGCGGGAAAGACAACATCTTTTTACATGATAGTCGGTTTAATTAAACCTAATGACGGTCATGTATATCTAGACAACAAAGAAATTACCCAGGATGCTATGTACCAACGTGCTCAAAAGGGAATCGGGTATCTAGCACAAGAAGCTTCTGTTTTCCGAAAGCTCTCTGTAGAAAACAATATACTAGCTGTTCTCGAAATTCATTATCCTAATAAAGAAGAACGCTTAGCCATGCTTGAAGAGCTTTTATCTGAATTTAGCTTACACCGTGTGCGCAAAAACAGAGGCGACTTGCTTTCAGGGGGAGAACGACGACGAACAGAGATAGCAAGAGCATTAGCTGCGAACCCTAGCTTTATTCTTCTAGATGAGCCCTTTGCTGGCGTCGACCCTATAGCTGTTGAAGAGATTCAGAGCATTGTTTCCAAGTTAAAACGCAAAAATATCGGCATACTTATAACAGATCATAATGTTCAAGAAACGCTATCGATCACTGACCGTGCTTATTTATTAACCGAAGGAAAAATAATGCTTACAGGCACACCAGAAGAAATTGCAGAAAACGAGTTGGCACGAACCTACTACTTAGGCAGAAATTTCGAGTTGAGAAGAAAGAAATTGTAACAAAACAAACATCAACACACTATGGCACTTTTAAACTCCTTGTTCACATGGATCATGAAAAAGCGAATTCATCAAATTGAGCTTTTCATGAAATACCCCCATGATGTGCAGGATGAATGGTTTCAAAGTTTAATTTCTACAGCGGAAGCTACTGAATGGGGGAAAAAACACGACTATACAAGTATTTTAACACCTGAAGAATACAAAGCGAGAGTCCCTATTCAGGATTATGATGACGTGAAAGTTTATATTGATCGGATGATAAAGGGTGAGCAGAATATTTTATGGCCTTCGGATATAAAGTGGTTTGCAAAATCATCCGGCACAACCTCTGACCGTTCAAAATTCATCCCCGTTAGTATGGAGGCTTTAGAAGACTGTCATTACCAAGGCGGCAAAGACATGCTATCTATCTATTGCCATAATAAGCCAGATAATAAAGTCTTTATGGGCAAATCTGTTGTTATAGGCGGGTCATCACAGATCAACAATTTTAGCCCAGATTCTTATTATGGCGATCTATCTTCTATTTTGATACGAAATTTACCTTTTTGGGCTGAATTTAAACGAACACCTAATTTAGAAGTAACCTTAAACCCAAACTTTGAAGAAAAAATCGAGCAGATAGCTCAAATTACTATCAAAGAAGATGTGACAAGCCTAGCAGGAGTACCTACGTGGAATATTGTTATGGCTAAACGCATTCTCGAAATAACAGGAAAAGACAACCTGTTGGAAGTATGGCCAAACCTCGAGCTTTATACGCATGGAGGTGTTAGCTTCAAGCCATACCGTGAACAGTTTAAGCAGTTAATTCCTTCTGATAACATGTATTATTTAGAAAACTATAATGCATCAGAAGGTTATTTTGGTCTACAAGATCAATCAGATTCGGAGGATCTTCTTCTTATGCTGGATTATGGCATATACTATGAGTTTCTTCCTATGGAAAATGCAGAAGACGAAAACCCTAGAACATTAGCTTTGCATGAGGTAGAGTTGGGCAAAAATTATGCGCTCATTATTTCCACCAATGCAGGTTTATGGCGCTATAAAATTGGTGATACCATTAAATTTACAAACCTATCTCCTTATCGGTTCCAAATATCAGGTCGCACGAAACATTATATTAATGCATTTGGTGAGGAATTAATCGTAGACAACGCCGAAAAAGCATTAGCAAAAGCTTGCCAGCTAACCAATGCCAGTATAAAAGACTATACAGCAGGCCCTGTGTACTTTAACGGCAACAAAGCAGGCGCCCATGAATGGATTATTGAATTTGAGCATCAACCTACTGACTTTAAAATATTTTCCGAAATACTAGATAGTACGCTGCGTGAAATAAACTCTGACTATGACGCCAAACGCTATAAAGATATGGCACTTACTTTCCCGATCATACACAATGCTAAAGAAGATACTTTTTACCTCTGGATGAAATCACGGGGTAAACTTGGCGGACAAAATAAGGTTCCCCGCCTTGCGAACAATCGTGAATATGTAGATGCTTTACTAAAGGTAATGCAAGCTTAAAAAGTTTGAGTAGGAAAATAATCTTTCTTTTTCTAACTTGCACGTATTAAACACAAAATTTGATGAACACAATAAATAGCTTCCCCATTCAAATAGAGAAGACAAAACAATCAAGATTATCACAGGTAGATTTTCAAAATCTGAAGTTTGGACAGGTTATGTCTGACCATATGCTTGTTGCAAATTATGAAAACGGCACCTGGACAGACGTCAGTATAGTTCCTTACGGAGATTTATCTATCAGTCCTTCACTTTCTGCTTTACATTACGGACAAGCTATTTTTGAAGGAATAAAAGCGTATAAATTTGCAGACAACACTGTAAGTATATTCCGTCCTGACCAAAACTGGGATCGTTTTAATAAGTCGGCATCCCGACTACAAATGCCAGAAGTACCGGAAGGAATATTTATAGAAGGACTGAAAAAGCTATTGGATGTCGATAGAGACTGGGTTCCATCATTAACAGGCACAGCGTTATATATACGTCCTTTCATGTTTGCTACCGAGGCAGCATTAGGTGTACATCCTTCTATCTCTTATAAGTTTATTATTATCACTTGTCCAGTAGGGGCTTATTATAGCAAGCCAATCAGTTTAAAAGTAGAGACTTTTTATACTCGAGCTGCAGCTGGAGGTGTTGGTTTTTCGAAAAATGCAGGTAACTACGCATTGTCCTTGTATCCTACACAACTGGCCAATGATGAGAGTTACGATCAGATTATGTGGACTGATGCAGCAGAACATAAATATATTGAAGAGGCAGGAACCGCAAACTTAATTTTCAGAATAGGTGATAAAATCATTACTCCACACGGTGACACTATACTACATGGTGTAACTAGGCGTACTATCATCGCGTTGGCAGATAAGTGGGGGTATCAAACAGAGCAACGTAATGTATCGGTAGCTGAACTTTTGGAAGGTATTGATAACGGAACGGTGACTGAGGCGTTTGCAGCAGGAACCGCCGCAACTATCACCCACATCTCACGCATAGGCTATAATGGAAAAGATTACCAGCTACCTCCTGTAGAAGGACGTGATTTCTCTAACAAAGTTTTAAACTATTTAGATGACTTACGTTATGGTAAAATAGAAGATCCATTCGGGTGGAATACAATAGTATAAAATATAAAAGCCGAAAAGAAATCTTTTCGGCTTTTATATTTTATAACTACTTGACAGATCGATCTACGAAGCCAATAATATCATTTATATTCTGCGGCTCAAACCATATAGTATTACCATATTTTTTAAACCAAGTAATCTGTCTTTTTGCATATTTTCGTGAATTTTGTTTCACTTTGTCAATAGCTTCTTCTAAACTCAAAACACCATCTAAATAATCGAAAAATTCCGCATAGCCTACTGTCAATAAAGCAGGCTGCTTCCTATACTGGACAAGCCGTTTCACTTCTTCAAGTAGCCCCTGCTCCATCATGTGATCAACCCGCTTATTAATTCGGTCATAAAGTTGTGCCCTATCCATGTTAAGCCCAATTGTCAGGACCTTAAAAGGACGTTTGTCAACATTACTTTTTTGAAATGAAGACATAGGCATACCACTAACTTCAAAAACTTCTAACGCCCTAATTATACGCTGCGGATTACCAATATCTGTCTGTGTATAATAGACCGGATCAATCTCCTTCAACTTCTCTTGCAGAAATAATAAACCTTTCTGTTCATATAGTTTATTATAATGCTCCCGTATTGCAGCAGGGGCTTTTGGTAGATCGTCCAAACCTTCACACAACGCTCTGACAAACAGCCCAGAACCTCCCACCATTACGACTATTTCATTGCTAGAAAATAGTTTATCCAACAAAACTAATGCGTCCCGTTCAAAATCACCTGCAGAATATACTTCAGCAATACTATGAGAATCTATAAAATGATGTTTTGCTTCTGCTAATTCCTGTTCACTGGGTTTTGCTGTTCCAATGTTCATTTCTTTATAAAACTGACGCGAGTCTGCCGATATAATTTCTGTTTTATAATGTTTAGCTAAAGCAATAGCCATAGCCGTTTTCCCCACAGCGGTAGGTCCGACCACAACAAGAAGTAATTTTTCTTTTTTTAGCATAGTAAAAAAATACCTTAAGCGCTATGCCTAAGGTATGTATTTATTTTTCTTATTTAAATCTCCTTAATATTCATCAAAGCTTTGACTAGGCTGATCGCCTTCTTGGGTTTCTTCATCATCGAACATATCGAACTCATCTTCTTCATCAACGCCATATTCCGTATCATCTTCAACTACTTCCTCCTCATCATCGTCTTCATCCAAGCCTTCTGTATTAAGAGGAAAGTTAGCCGCGGCAGCCTGCTTAGGAGCATCGCCTATTGCTCTAAAAATAGCAGGATACTCTTTCCCTTCTTCCTCTTTCAATATTTTAATGAGCTCCACATGAAATTCATAAGGACGATCGAAGTTATATATATAATAGAATTTTTGATGTGGATCATCAATAAACTTGCTTAATCGGATATCCTCCATTTTAAGCACAGCATTAGCTATTTTACGGTCAGTGGGTAAATACGCTATCTCAGTTCCTTTCTTCCATTGGTCATTGCTGACGTAGAAAGACGAAGACACGGCCGCTTGATAACCCGTCGATTTATGAATTGCTTCATGGAGTTCTAGAAAAGTGCCCTTGGAAGGCATATCTATCTCTCTGTACACGTCTTCATAATCTTCAAAAGTTACACGAAATCTGTAAATTGCCATTATTACTTCTAAAATCTAATAGTTAACATTAGGCACTAAAAACCGTGCCTTTATTATATTGTCCGAAAAACACTATAGTTTTCAATTACGAATGTACAAGATTTTTCACCAACTTAAGACCAAGTTGTTGCCCTTTCTCTTTCACGTACGTTAATGCTTGTTCTCTTGTATTTGCAATTTCACCTTCTAAAATTGCTTCACGCATGCTGTTCTTGATCGTGCCTATTATACGCCCTGGGCCAAGATCAAATAGTTGCATAATATCTTCGCCACTAACAGGAGGTTGCCAGTTGCGGATTTGATCCCGCTCTTCAACATCTTTAAGTTTTTGTTTTACCAGCTCGAAATTATCTCTATACTTTTTGCGCTTAAAATCATTTTTTGTTGTCACATCAGCATGACAAAGCAACATCAGGGCATCAATGTCATCCCCTGCTTCGAACAGTAACCTTCTGACTGCTGAATCAGTAATAATTGCCTGCGCAAGAACAATAGGACGCAAATGAAGTTGAACAAGTTTTTGCACAAATTTCATTTTTTCATTCAATGGCAGCTTGAGGTCGGCAAATAATTTAGGAACCATTCTAGCACCTTTATCTTCATGCCCATGAAATGTCCACCCTACCCTTTTATCAAAACGTTTCGTTGCAGGTTTTGCAATATCATGCATAATGGCGGCCCATCGCAGCCAAAGATCATCTGAAACAGTAGATACATTATCCAAAACCTCTAAAGTATGATAAAAATTATCTTTGTGTCCTTTGCCATCAATAATATCTACACCGGCTAATTCATCCATAGCAGGGAAAATATATTTTAATAATCCTGTATCAAATAGATACTTAAACCCCAACGATGGCTTAGGTGAAAGTATTATTTTATTAAGCTCATCAGTAATGCGTTCTTTGGAAATAATTTTTATCCTCTCTGCATTCTCTGCTATTGCTTTAACAGCCTGTATATCCACCTTGAAGTTCAGCTGCGTAGCAAAACGTATAGCGCGCATCATTCGCAACGGATCATCTGAAAAAGTGATATTCGGATCAAGCGGCGTTCGTATTACCCGATTTTCTATATCCTTTAAGCCTGAAAATGGATCTACTAGTTGGCCATAACGGCTTTCATTCAAAGAGTAAGCCATGGCATTGATCGTAAAATCTCGACGATTTTGATCATCTTCTAATGTACCGTCCTCAACAATAGGATTACGCGAATTAGATCTGTAAGACTCTTTCCGGGCGCCAACAAATTCCACATTAATTTGGTCATATACCAACATTGCTGTTCCGAAACTTTTATAAACAGTAACTTTTGTTCCTAACTGCTCCCCTAATTTCGTTGCGAAATCTACACCACTGCCTAAAACAACAACATCCACATCATTTTTAAAAGGACGTCCCATAATATGGTCACGAACATAGCCGCCAATTACGTAACAGTCTATTTGCTCTTTATCAGCTAATTCTTGGATTTTTTTAAAAATGGGATGTTGTAAATTCTCTTGCATGGTATTATTTTTAGGCGTACAGCCTATATCAATTTGCAAAAATAAAGATTTTTTAATAGATATTGGCATTATAGCCTGCTCATCTATTTAATAAAGCAGAACTATTTATCCTTACGAAAACAATTGATTATTTAAATTATTCAATCGTAAATAACTAATCTCGATCCCTAGATAACCTTTTAAACAACAACGGATTAGAAGACAACTCAGCTTGTTCTCTACGTCTCTTAACAATATGAACAGCAGTAAACAATGCTTCCATAAATGACGCTTCCGAGGCTAAATTTTTTCCAGCGATGTCGAAACCTGTTCCATGATCGGGGGAGGTTCGCACAATAGGGAGACCGGCAGTAAAATTCACTCCCTTATGGGCAGCTATATGCTTAAAAGGGATAAGTCCCTGATCGTGATACATAGCTAGAACCCCATCAAACTTTAAGAAAGTATCCGTTGCAAAAAAGCCGTCAGCAGGGTATGGTCCAAAACAAAACACTCCCTGCTCATTTGCTTTCTCTATAGCAGGGCGAATGATCTCCTCATCTTCTGTTCCGATTAGTCCGTTATCTCCTGCGTGGGGGTTTAATCCAAGTACGGCTATTTTCGGTTTTTGTATCCAAAAATCAGACTTTAGACTAGCATTCATCAATTTAAGCTTCTGGATAATAGCATCTTCAGATATCGATTTGGCCACCTCACTAACTGGTATATGGCCAGTTACTACGCCTACTCGCAACTCATCGCTAATCATGAACATCAATACATCGGTAGCTCCTGTCTTAGCCTGTAAATATTCGGTATGTCCCGGAAAGTTGAAACCATCTTGCTGGATATTTAATTTATTGATAGGTGCCGTCACTAATGCATCTATCTTACCTGCATTTAAATCTTCCATAGCTCTTTCTAATGATAAGAAAGCGTATTTACCACCTTCCTCGGTCTGTTCACCTAGGGTCAATTTGACATCTTCCTGCCAACAGTTTATAATATTAGGACGTTTTGAGTTTGCTTGTTCCGGCGAGTTAATAACCTGAAAGCTAAAATCTTGAATACCTATAGCTTTTCGGTGGAATGAAGCAATTTTGGTACTACCATATACAATGGGTGTAAAAAATTCCAGTATACGATTATCCATCAAAGATTTAATAATAATCTCTAAACCTATACCATTAACATCTCCAACAGTAATACCAATTTTTAATTTTTCATCCATATTAAAAAAGCTTTAGATCAAAAATACACATTTTAAGGTAATAATAAAGATTCAACAGAAACGAAACAGTTTTACCTTACTGATGACCCGCACAATAAAATTGTTTTTTTAATAAGGATCTATCATTTACCAAAAAGACCTATTCACGAATATTTCACAAAAGACTATCTTTGTATAAACATTTTATAACGGGGTATTATAACGATCTCTAATTAACAGGCCTACGAGCAAGTTATTATAAAATGTTTATTTTAAACATCACTTCAAGCATCTCTATGAGTACTGTACGCGCTAAAAAACACCTTGGTCAACATTTTTTAAATGACAAAAATGCTGCACAAAAAATAGTCGAAGCATTAGAACCTACCCTGGGTTTTAAGCAAGTATTAGAAGTAGGCCCTGGTATGGGAGTACTTACAGATTTTTTAATTGAGAAGTCTGATTATGAAACTTGGATGATTGATGTAGACGAAGAGTCTGTAGAATATCTGGCGGACAAGTACCCCGAATTGGGCGACCGTCTTATTCATGGAGATTTCTTAGCACTGGACTTTTCAGCTCATTTTAAAGATAAAATGGCGGTAATAGGAAACTTTCCATACAATATTTCGTCACAGATCTTATTTAAGATCCTTGAAGAACGGCAGCGGGTTGTACAAATGGTGGGTATGTTTCAAAAAGAAGTCGCGGAGCGCTGTGTGGCCAAGCCGGGAAGTAAAGAGTATGGTATATTGAGCGTTTTCTTACAAGCTTATTACAATTTGGAGTATCTATTTACAGTGAAAGCTGGTGCTTTTACTCCGCCGCCTAAAGTCTTATCAGGAGTTATCCGGATGACCCGCAACGATCGGGTGTCTTTAGATTGTGACGAGAAACTTTTTTGGCGCATAGTAAAGGCAGCTTTCAACCAACGTAGAAAAACATTACGCAATGCATTGTCATCTGTTGTACCTAAAGACAAAATGAGCGACAATGCACTTTATGAACTCCGGGCAGAGCGGCTTTCAGTTCATGATTTTGAGGCATTAACACAGGAAATAAAAACAGCCCTATAGGTATCAATTATATTGTAAGATGAATTTTAAAAGCACGCATACAAATATAGAAATCGCTATTATTGGTGGCGGAGTAGCTGGGTTATGTACAGCAATAGCTTTGAAAGACATCGGAATACGAGTTACTGTCTACGAGCGCGTCAATCAATTAAAAGGTTTGGGCGCTGGCTTTGGTTTAGCTGCAAACGCTATGCAGGCCTTAGCGTATTTGGGACTACGAGAAGGGGTTGAAAAAATTGGCCATTTTCTGGATTCTTATAATATTTTAGATCATCAAGGTCGGATTTTGTTATCTCCAGATACTAGCCTACTTAGTGATAGGTATCAGGAAGATAATTTTGCTATACACCGGGCTGATTTGCATCGATTTTTAATAGATCAGCTTCCTAAGGAATGTATAATATTAGGTAAAGAGGCCATAAAAATCAGTGAAAAAGAAGAAAAAACGATAATACACTTTGCTGACGGTACCTCTGCAAATGTAGATGCAGTCATAGTGGCGGACGGTGTCCATTCAAAAATAAGGCGGCAAATTATTCCGACAGCTAGCACTCGTTATTCCGGTTATACGTGTTGGCGAGGCGTGATAAGTAATTCGACTGTTAAATTAAAGAGCTCTAGTGAAACTTGGGGGCCTGCAGGCCGCTTTGGAATGACGCCGTTAGTAAATGGCCGTATTTATTGGTATGCTTGTATCAATGCCCCGGAGAAGTCTCCTTTATACAAAACATATAAAACAGCAGATTTGCTGCGTGTTTTTAAAAACTACCATGCCCCGATCCCCAAAATCATCGGAGAGACAGATGACGAGCAGTTGCTATGGAATGACATTGTAGATATTGCACCTCTTAAGAAATTAGCCTATAATAAGATTCTCTTCATAGGCGATGCCGGGCATGCTACTACACCAAACATGGGTCAGGGTGCCTGCCAGGCTATTGAAGATGCGGTAGTTTTGCAGGATGAATTAAAAAAGAGCAAAAACATAGTTCAATCTTTTCAGCAATTTGAACAAAGACGATTAAAACGCACACGCTACATTACGAACACATCCTGGCAAATAGGCAAAGTAGCGCAATGGGACAGTATATTCATGATTGGTTTCCGCAATACAATCATGAGATTATTACCCGATAGCATTAAGCAAATTCAATTAAGAAAGTTATTAAATGAAGACTTCATGTCTACCCATAAATAACTTATAACTCTATGATAAATGAATACCAGAATTTTAATCGTTGACGATATCCATGAAGTATTGCTCAAAGAGCTTAAAAACAAAAAAATTGCTTTTGATTACCATCCTGATTTTTCAAGACAGGATGCAGAAAAAGTCATTGCCCAATATACAGGTCTAATCATTCGCTCTAAATTCAACGTCGATCAAGCTTTTATAGATTTCGCTCCCAACCTCTCTTTTATAGCACGTGCGGGGGCAGGAATGGATAATATAGACGAACAATACGCCTTAAAAAATAATATTGCACTAATCGCTGCCAATGAAGGAAATTGTGATGCCGTTGCTGAGCATATGATAGGTATGCTGTTAAATTTAATGAACAACATGAACCGTAGTCACCACGAAATTGCCAATGGAAAATGGCTCCGTGAAGCAAATCGGGGATATGAACTGAAAGGTCGTACCGTCGCTTTAATTGGTTATGGACATAACGGTCAAGCAATGGCAAAAAAACTGTCTGGTTTTGATGTGAAAGTTATTGCTTATGACAAATATAAAACAGGATTCTCTGACAGTTATGCACAGGAGGTTTCTATGGAAGAAGTTGTGAAACATGCTGATGTATTAAGTTTTCATATTCCTTTAACCCGAGAAACAACAAAAATGGTAGATGAGGAGTATTTATTTCATTTCCGGAAACCTATTTTTATCCTAATGGGTGCACGAGGCGGCATTGTTGATATCCCCGCAGTTTTACACTACCTCGATAATAAGCGTATTCTTGGGGCTGCTTTTGATGTCCTACCCGTTGAAAAATTCCCAGCACTGTACGATCAGGAGTGGTATAAAGATTTAATTGAGCGAGAGAATGTACTATTAAGTCCGCATGTAGCTGGCTGGACCTTTGAAAGTTATTATAAACTATCTGCGGTCTTGGCTAGAAAAATAATAAAACTACTTACATAAGACAGTACTTAGTACAACTAATATGAACTGTATTATTATTGCAACATCTAAAAGATAAACATCGTGATAGTGTTTTCGGGGTCTAAATAAATAAAAGTAAAACAATAATACGATCAAAAGATTTGTCAGTAATACTCCCCATTTAACGGCCAAAGGAAAGTCAATAAAAAGCACACCAACACTATGTATCAACAATAAACAATAACATAATTTCTGGGCTCGAATTCTACCCAGTTTATTGGGCAAAGTCTGTAAACCATAATAATTATCTTGCTTAATATCTCTTATATCAAACGGAAGGGTACAGATGATGATGAACAGAAATTTTAATAGAGCAAAGCCATATAAAAACTTTACTTCTATAAGCTGATCTCTTACATATAGATCTATAACGGGGAGCAATACCGCACTTAATGTCCAAATAAGTGCAATATGAAAAATTTTAACAAGAGGGAATTGCCTCAACCCTACCTTACGTCCCTTGTAAGGAACAATAGGTATTACATAAGCTAACGATAGAATACCTAATACGATTAGAAACAACAAATTATAAATATGCAGTTGAAAGATCGCATACAAAAATAAACAGGTTGCACCTGCTGTATTAAACCAGAACAACCACATATGAGAAAAAACCCATCGGGTTCTGGGAAAAGGTGATGATAGCGGAACCTTAGGCTTTGCCAGGTAAAAACTCAAGTTATACAGTAGTAAGGTTGATGCTCCCTCAGCCGCCAATATATAGTAGTTTGTGGATGCTGAAAAAATAATATAAGTTAATGCACACTGTGCTGCTGCAGCAAATGCTATTAAAATATTTGTATAGATTAGAAAATAGTATGTTTTTTTTATGAGATCCATCATAATAAAAGTAAGAAATTGCTTATTTGTTTATAGAGCTATGTTTATTTTTCTACTTTTAAAATTGATAATAATGGCAAAAAAAACTAAATTAGCCTTATCATATTCAAAAAAGACAAACCTAGATAAATACCTGTCTGTTTTGAATAAATATTTAAAATAAATTTTACCGTAAGTATGAACCTACAGATTAAAAGTTTTGAGGAGTATCAAGACGCGTATAAATATAGCGTTGAAAAACCAGAGGCGTTTTGGGGAGAAATTGCTGATAATTTCTTTTGGAAAAGAAAATGGAACAATGTATTAAATTGGAATTTCAGCGAGCCTGATATTAAGTGGTTTGAAGGAGGTAAGTTAAATATTACTGAAAACTGTTTAGATCGTCATATTTATCAATTAGGCGATAAACCAGCCATCATATGGGAGCCAAACGACCCAAACGAAGCACATCGTGTTTTGTCTTATAAGCAACTACTTGAAAAAGTTGAAAGTTTTGCCACTGTTCTTAAAAACAACAATGTAAAAAAAGGTGATCGTGTTTGTATTTACCTCCCGATGGTTCCCGAATTAGTAATCGCGGTATTAGCCTGTGCTCGCATAGGAGCGATTCACTCGGTTGTATTTGGTGGTTTTTCAGCACAATCTATTGCTGATCGTATTAACGACGCTAATTGTAAACTAGTTGTCACAGCAGATGGTGGATTTAGAGCGAATAAAGTATTAGAGCTGAAATCTATTGTTGATGATGCTTTAATGCAATGCAGCTCTGTAGAGCGCGTTATCGTGCTGACACGTACACGCACACCTATTTCTATGATTAAAGGTCGTGATGTATGGTGGGAAGATGAGATTAAAAAAGTAGAAACAATGGGGAACCCTGCATGTCCAGCTGAGGAGATGGACTCAGAAGATCCTTTATTTATACTTTACACATCAGGATCCACCGGAAAACCGAAAGGTGTGGTACATACTACAGGTGGGTATATGGTCTATACAGGCTATACCTTTTCTAATGTTTTCCAATATCAAACAGGCGAAGTATATTTCTGTACAGCCGATATCGGCTGGATTACTGGCCATAGCTACATCGTATATGGTCCCCTTTCTCAAGGAGCAACTTCACTAATGTTTGAAGGAACACCTACCTACCCTGATGCAGGCAGACTTTGGGATATTGTAGAAAAGCATAAAGTTAATATTCTTTATACTGCGCCCACAGCAATTCGCTCTTTGATGGCCTTTGGCGATGAGTTTTTAGAAGGAAAAGATTTAAGCAGCATCAAAAAACTAGGTTCAGTGGGAGAGCCAATTAATGAAGAAGCGTGGAATTGGTACAATGAAAAGATAGGAAAAGGAGAAGCTCCAATTGTAGATACTTGGTGGCAAACAGAAAATGGAGGAATACTAATTTCCCCATTGGCAGGTATCACGCCCACAATTCCTAGTTACGCTATGTTGCCTCTTCCAGGTGTTCAGCCTTGCCTGATGGATGAAAACGGGGTTGAGTTGCAAGGAAATGATATTTCAGGTAATCTGTGTATTAAATTCCCATGGCCAGGTATGTTGCGCACAACTTGGGGAGACCATAAACGCTGTCGGGAAACGTACTTTGCTACGTATGAAAACATGTATTTTACAGGTGATGGTTGTTACCGTAGCCCAGAAGGATATTACAGAATTACAGGACGTGTTGATGACGTATTAAACGTATCAGGGCACCGTATCGGAACAGCAGAGGTAGAAAATGCTATTAATATGCACTCTGATGTGGTAGAATCTGCAATTGTAGGATACCCACACCCTGTAAAAGGTCAAGGTATTTATGCGTACGTTATTGCCAATCATCATATTGACGAGAACGGTACACGCCAGGATATCCTACAAACTATTACGCGATTAATCGGTGCTATCGCAAAACCGGATATCATTCAATTTGTTACAGACTTACCAAAGACAAGATCAGGTAAAATAATGCGTAGGATCTTACGAAAAATAGCGGAGGGTGAAATCAAGAGCTTAGGAGATATTTCTACACTACAGGATCCAACCGTCGTTGAGTCAATTATTGAAGGTTCGAAAAAACACCTAAATAAATAGAATTTTTATATTATTTGTCCATAACGGGGCCTCTACATCGCAGTAGAAGCCCCGTTGTTATAAATGTGTTTTTGTAAACTTATCATACGAAGCAACAGAGAACCTCTATAAACTAACTCATTACACACCCTTCACTTTTTTAGCACAAATAAGCACAAGAAACAAAAGACATAATTATGTAGTTTAAATTTAATTTTGTAATAAAATCAAACAAAAACGTCTTATTTTTTTCTTATTTTTATGACGTTTACAAAAAATATATTTAAGACTGCATGCTATTTACTGTTTTAACAGGATTAATAACATCGAGCCTTTTAGTTCCTTTCGGCAAGTTTATTAGAACGAAGGGTAGTATTATACTCCCTTTTATACCTGTACTTCTTTTCCTTTTTTATGTTCTTCACATACCTTCGGTAGCTGTAGGCACAAACTTTACGCAAAATATCCCTTGGGTTCCAAGTTTAGGCGCTAATCTTGATTTTCGTTTAGATGGTTTATCCTTACTGTTTGCCTTATTGATAACAGGAATAGGTAGTGCAATTTTTATTTATGCGCGTTCCTACTTAAAAGGCCATCCTTATTTTGATCGTTTTTTCGCCTACTTATTGCTCTTTATGAGTGCAATGTTAGGATTAGTACTTTCCAACAACATTCTGATACTATTTGTATTTTGGGAACTAACAAGTATCAGTTCATTCTTTCTAATCGGCTTTAATAACGATAATAGTGATTCACGAAAAAGTGCATTAACGGCTTTAAGTATAACAGGGTTAGGTGGTTTCTTTCTACTCGCTGGTCTCATTATATTAGGGAATATCAGTGGAACTTTTATAATAAGTGAACTATTTTCTAAACGAGAACTTATTCTGGCTCATCCCCTAGCACCGCTCGCCACTATATTATTATTTGTAGGCGCTTTTACAAAATCGGCTCAATTTCCTTTTCATTTCTGGTTGCCCGGAGCTATGAAAGCCCCAACGCCTGTGTCTGCTTATTTACACTCGGCTACCATGGTAAAAGCAGGCATTTACCTTCTTGCACGTTTTACTCCTATCCTTGGAGGTACAGACCTTTGGTCTTATACGTTAATCATAGTTGGTGGTTTTACAATGCTTTATGCAGCCATACATTCTTTGTTCCGAACAGATCTTAAAGCAATTCTAGCTTACTCTACGATCTCAGCTTTAGGTATACTGACTTTCTTACTAGGTTTAGGTAGTACAGAAGCTATTATAGCCGCTAGTGTCTTTATCGTCGTTCATGCTTTATATAAAGCAACTCTTTTTATGACTACAGGTATAATCGATCATGAAGCGCATACCCGAGATATAAGTGTTTTAGCAGGCTTACGCCAGGTTATGCTACCTGTCTTTATTGCGGGACTATTAGCTGCTTTATCCAGCGCAGGCTTGCCGCTTACTTTTGGCTTTATCGGAAAAGATTTAATTTATGACGCAGGATTAAACCAAAAAGATAACTTGACAACATTATGGACATCCCTAGCCGTATTGACCAATGTTTGCCTTGTTGCTGCAGGTTTTATGGCAGGCATCAAGCCTTTCGTGGGACAACTCCCTGATACTTTTTCTAAAATAAAATTACCTTCTTTAGCACTATGGCTTCCCCCTTTAACACTAGCTATACTAGGTATTTTCTTTGGTCTTTTTCCACATATTGCTGGAGAATATTTAAGCCAGCAGACAACAAACAGTATATTAGGTTATAATACAACAGTAAATTTAAAAATATGGCACGGGTTTAACACCGTGTTACTACTCAGTGTTCTAACACTTGTATTAGGTTCTATTATATATATATTCAACAAACCTAGCGCCTTAAAATTAGCGCGAATAGAAAGATTTAACTATTTATCGCCAGAATTTCTGACAAAAAAAATAGGCTCGGCAATAACACAATTCTCTTGCTGGTATACCGCTTTGATTCATGATGGTTATTTACGATCATATCACTTTAAAATTATAATCTTCGCCGAACTTTTACTAGGTTATAAACTATGGATAAGCGGTCCTATCAACTTAGATTTTAACGCATTAACTCCCCTTTCCTGGTATGAGGTCGGGATTATCATTATGCTAATTGGCGCTTTGTATATTATAGTAAGCACTAAATCTCGGTTAACCTCGGTAGTTGCGTCCAGTGTTATCGGATATTGTATTTCTCTTCTTTTCGTTGTTTATAGTGCACCAGACCTAGCTTTGACACAATTTACGATAGACACCTTAACAACTGTTTTATTTGTTTTAGTGCTCTATAAGCTACCTGCCTTTCTTAAGCTCGCTAGTAATCGCATATTAATTAGGGACGCCATTGTAGCATTAGGTTTTGGCACCATTTTATCCTTAATTACGCTTAAAATTTTATACGAACCTAATACGATTGAAACCAGTAATTTTTATGGAAATAACGCTTACCTACTTGCTAAAGGAAAAAACGTTGTAAATATTATTCTAGTTGACTTTAGAGGTATAGATACATTATTTGAAACCGTAGTTCTAGCTGTAGCTGCTTTAGGTGTTTATAGTTTAATCAGGCTTCGTATGAAAGCATCAGAAAAAGAATAGTTTATGAAGAGTCCTATTTTACAAACAGCAACAAGATATTTATTACCGATTTTATTACTATTCTCCGTCTTTTTGCTTCTACGTGGGCATTATTACCCAGGAGGTGGCTTTGTCGGTGGATTAGTGGCATCCATAGCTTTTGTTCTCCATAGCTTTGCAAATGGCACAGCTGATACCCTTAAGATATTACGCTACCAACCCATTTCTTTCATTCCCATCGGTCTTTCATTACTCGTCTTAAGCACAGTGGCTCCCTTGTTGGGTGGACTACCTCCAATGACAGCTTTATGGTTTGAACAGCCTGTTCCGGTTATTGGGATGATTGGATCGGCACTTTTCTTTGACATAGGAGTATACCTAGTCGTAATAGGTGTCATTTTAACTATATTATTTACAATTGCATTAGACTAGTTCATGGAATTATTATTGACTTTAGTCTTAGGTCTTCTTTACGCAGCAGGTGTTTATCTCATACTCCGACGAAGTATGGTTAAACTTTTATTAGGCATTATGCTATTGGGCAATGGGACAAATTTATTGATCTTTTTATTGGGGAAACTCGTTAAAGGTCAACCACCTGTTATGGACGAATCAGTCAGTGTATTTAAAGATATATATGCTGATCCTATACCGCAGGCACTCATTCTAACCGCCATTGTAATTAGCTTTGGTATAACTTCCTTTGCTATTGTATTATTAAAGAGAGTTTACGCATTGGTAGACTCAGATGATTTGGATGATTTAAACACACCTGAAGAAGAGGAAGAAGATTTATGATAGACAACAATATTTTAGCACCCGTATTTATTCACCTTTTCACAGCAATCATTCAATTAATATGCTGGAGAAAAACCGTTACACAACGTGTGCTAAGCATCGGAGGAAGTGTTCTCGGACTTCTAGTCGCTATACGTCTATTCAACAGAGTAGACCAATCGGGAATTCTTACAATGAACGCAGCCAATTGGGATGCTCCCTTTGGTATTGTGTTTGTAGCAGACACATTAAGCACTACACTCGTGCTTTTAACATCGATTGTAGCCGTTGCAGTGTCTATGTTTTCAACCGTCGGCATCAGTAAAAAAAGGATGTTATACGGCTACTTCCCTATTTTTCATTTTTTAATACTTGGTTTAATCGGCGCCTTCTTAACAGGCGATATCTTTAACCTTTATGTGTTTTTTGAGGTCATTATCATTTCCTCATTTGTACTCATGACACTTGGTGGGCGAAAAGCACAACTCGAAGGTGGTGTTAAATACATGGCCATGAATATTTTGGCCTCCACATTTTTTCTAACAGGTATCGGTATAGTATATGGTTTAACAGGAACTTTAAACATGGCTGATCTTGCTATTAAGATTCAAGCTGTTGATAACCAAACGTTGGTTGGTCTGACGTCCTGTTTTTTCATCATTGGCTTTGGCATTAAATCAGCCGTCTTTCCCCTTTATTACTGGCTTCCCTCTTCCTACCACACTCCTCCTTCAGCAGTTGCTGCAACATTTGGAGGGCTGTTAACAAAAGTGGGCATTTACGCCATGTTAAGAATCTTTAGCCTCATTTTTATACCAGATGATTTTATGCAGAGCCTCCTCATGGTAATGGCTGTTTTCACAATTATAACCGGTAGTCTAGGAGCTCTTATAAAAAATAATATAAGGCGTCTCTTTTCTTATCTTATCGTCTGTCACATAGGCTTTCTAGTAGGAGGTATAGCTATGTTCAGCACAGTGGCTCTTACAGGAGTAATCTTTTATTTAATCCATGACATTATGGTTAAAACAAACATGTTCCTCATTGCTGGGTTAATTAGGCAGCTTAAAGGAACACTAGAAATGAACAGATTAGGAGGGCTTTATAAAGAATATCCAAAAATATCACTCCTGATTGCTGTTGTGTTATTTTCGCTTGTAGGCATACCTCCTCTTTCAGGTTTTTGGCCTAAAATATTCTTATTTCAAGAAGCATTTTCGCAAGAGCAATATATTTTTGCGTTGACCTTAATTATTGGCAGCTTTGTAACCTTATATGTTATAGCCAAAATGTGGGCACGGGTCTTTTGGAGAGATCAAGAAGAAGAGCGTACAGTCAATAGCAGTTTTGACTCTTTACAACCCTACCGAAAAGTACTGTTAGTTTTGCCTATTCTGATGTTAGCTACAGTAACCCTATTTATTGGGTTAAATGCCGAATATGTACTCAAAATAGCAAGCAAAATAGCAGCACAACTTATAGACACGGAGCCTTATATAAAAGCAGTGCTAGGAAACAGATAGATAAAATTTAATGAAAGTTAATTAAAATATAATGGTTAAAAATTTTCTAATGAACCTGCTGCTCTCCGGTATTTGGGTAGCTTTAACAGGTTCGCTCTATTATACAAACTTTTTATTCGGCTTTTTCTTAGGTTTCTTTATCCTATGGATTATGAACCGTGAGGAAGCGGATAAGCGTTATTTTACCCGCGTTCCAAAAATAATAATGTTTGCTTTTTATTTTTTATATCAATTACTAAAAGCGAACATGCAGGTAGCTTTTGATGTAATTACTCCACGCTACTTCTTTAAGCCAGGTATAGTAAGGTATCCCATGACTGCGGAGACTGATTTCGAAATTAACTTATTATCTATGATGATTTCGCTAACTCCTGGAACACTTATTATTGACGTCAGTGATGATAAAAAAGCAATTTACATACATGTCATGTACTTAACAGATCCTGAATCTTTTGTGAAGGAAACAAAAACAGGTTTAGAAAGAAGATTATTAGAGATATTGCGATGATTACTTTAGACACTTATTTTGATTACGTTATTCTGCCTATCTTATCCATATCGGCTCTCCTTGTGTTTATCAGATTACTTAAAGGCCCCGCTGTTGTCGACCGGGTAATTGCTTTAGACCTGATTATCACGATTGGGATTGGCATAATAACTGTTTATAGCATACGTATGGACCAAAAAGTACTCTTAGACGTAGCTATTATTCTCGCCCTTATAGCCTTTTTAGGCACAGTGGCTTTTTCATATTACATAGAAAAACAAAAAGATGATTGAAATAATAATAGGTTTAATAAGCACGATAGGTGCATTATCCATACTGTTTGCTTCTATAGGCATTTTACGTATGCCTGATTTTTACCTACGTTTGTCTGTTACTGTCAAAGCGTCTACATTAGGTGTAGGTCTTTTATTGGTGTGTGCGGCCATCGTATTTCCCGACGTATCAGTCACAACTAAAGCTATAGCTATTTTCTTCTTTTTACTGATTACAGCCCCGATTGCCGGACATATGATAGCCCGTTCCGCTTATTTTATAGGAACTCCTTTATGGAAAGGTACCATTGTTGATGAACTGGCAGGTATGTACAATAAGGAAACGCACGAATTGGAAAGTGACCCTGATCGTATAGACCCAAAAGAGGCTATACCTAATATAGCCTCCGATGATGAGAAACAGGAAGATTAATTCCTGTTAAAATAATATGCAGACTGGAGTCGGGACCTGGATTTCTTTATCTACGTCAGTCAGTTCACCTGTCAGTGAATCTCTTTCAAAAACAATGATATTATCACTTTCTTGGTTTGCTACCAACAAGTATTTACCATCAGGAGAAATATTAAAGTTTCTTGGCGTTTTACCTTTGGTTGGGTAAACTTTCTTTTTTTGAATCGCCCCTTCTTTATCTATTGCAAATAATGTGATTATATTGGCATCCCCCCTATTTGTAGCATAAATAAAATGACCGTCACTAGTCATCTTAATTTCGGCAGCCCCATTTGCTCCTACGAAATCATCGTTATTAATGGAAACACTTTGTACAAGCTCCCACTTATTAGCAATGCGTCGAAAATGAGCTATTTCCGCACTCATCTCTAATAACACATATAAGTTTTCTTCAGCTTTATCAAAAACCAGATGCCTCGGTCCGCCTCCCCCTGGTGTAGCTATCACTTCTTTCTCTTTCAAAACAAAATTATCCGCAATTTTCTCCACAGTGTATATGGTGACCACATCTCCACCTAAGTCCTGAACATAAACGCGTGTACCATCCTCACTAAAAAATGCAGAATGTATATGAGAAGCGTTCTGCCTATCTTTATCAGGTCCTGTTCTTTGCGATTGGATTTTTTGAATAACTTCGTCTAAGGCACCATTTTCCTGCAAAGAAAAAACTGTTAGAGACCCACTGCTATAGTTAGACACTGCAGCTATTGGGTATTTATTATTAATAGCCACATGGCATGATGAACTCCCTTCAGTAGGTATTGTATTAATATGAGAAAGTACACCGTCATCCACTTGAAATGCCAGTAAAGCAGCTGTATTAACATCACTTTCATCCACAGCATATAGCACCTTACCATTTTCAGAGCGTGCTAAGAAAGAAGGATTATTTGCTGTTGTAGTGGACTGCAATACACTTTCTCCTGTCTTTGGATTGAAGTTGTATAAATAAATCCCTTGACTACCCTTGTTCGTGTAGGTTCCCACAAACATAGGAATCTCCTGGGCATTAAGATGAAAGGCTGAAAAACAAAGTAACAAAGCCATAGATGTTATTTTCATGTATATATATTTATTTCGTATATTTTTTAAAAATAGCCCCCATAAAACATCCGCATTATATCAGCCTGCTGTATATATGACAATTTATATACAGCATTGTTTTTTGAAAACATAGATAAGACCTATATAAGGTAGGAATATTCAATATCGTACCTAATTTAATAAAAAAATAATAAATTAGTCTGCTTAGGCAGCTGTTAAATATGGTTAAAGCAAAGATAATTTTAACTTTTTTAATTATTTAGCCTATAAAGTTTTAGTAACTTTGGGACAGAAATATATTGTTTTTACAGTTTTAAAATATCAGGTGTCATTCACCAAGGTTTTTGAAATTAATTGCCCCTAGTGGAGCAGGTTGATTCGCACTGATGAAAACGGGTTTCATCTATAAAAAAGACATTTACAAAAAAATGAAGAAACACTTAAGTATAATATTTGCCTTAGTTTTTTTAAGCTTTCATAGCACAATAGCCCAAGGGCAGTTAGTAGATCGTGTCGTAGCCACAGTAGGTTCTAGTATCATCTTGCAATCCGATATCGAGATGCAATATGCGCAATATCTAGCTCAGGGCGAAAAACCAAACGAGAGTATCAAATGTTACTTACTTCAACAATTAATAACCCAAAAACTCCTATCACAGCAAGCCGCCATAGACTCTATTGAAGTCGGTGAAGCAGAAGTCGATGACAACCTAAATAGAAGAATGCAAATGATGGTTGGTCAAGCTGGCGGTAAAGAGCGATTGGAAGAGTTTTTAAATAGGTCTTTGTTGCAATATAAAGAAGAGATGCGCCCAAATATTCATGAGCAACTACGTGCTGAAAAAATGCAGATGAGTATCACATCTTCTTTAAACGTAACTCCACAAGAGGTGAAACGCTATTTTGAAAGCTTAAATCAAGATAGTCTTCCCTATTTTAACACCGAAGTTGAAATAGGAGAAATAGTAATAAACCCGGTATTAACGAAGGATGAAAAAGAAATTTATAGACAAAAAGTCGAAGGCTATAGGCAACAAATATTAAATGGTTCTGACTTTGCAACTGTAGCACGGTTATATTCTGAGGATTCCAAGGCGCCGTATGGTGGTGAATCGGGTTTCCAAACCCGTGATATATGGGCAAAGGAATTCTCAGCTATGGCCTTTAAATTAAAAGAAGGCGAAATATCTCCAGTGTTCGAAACACAATTTGGATACCACATCCTTCAGGTTTTACAGCGCCGAGGAGAAGAAGTTAATGTTCGGTATATTGTTATTATCCCCAAACCTACTCCTGCCAGTCTAGAGCGAGCCAAAGCAAAAATTGATAGTATTTACGACCGTGTAACTAGTGGAAAAATTGGTTTCCACACCGCAGCCTCTCTTTATTCAGATAATAAAGAGACTAAATATACCGGAGGTATGATCATTAACAAAGAAGATAACACTGGGCTGATACCGATGGACATGCTTGATCGTGCAACATTTACAGCTATAGACCCGTTAAAAGTCGGTGATTACTCGAAATCTTTTATATCCACAGATCGTATGGGGCAGCAAGTGTACAAGTTTATGTACCTTAAATCGAGAATTGCTCCGCACCAAGCTAATCTAGAACAGGACTTTGCTAAAATTCAAGAAGCAGCAAGACAGGACAAAATTCATAGAACATTAAGTGAATGGTTTGAGCTACGAAAAAGAACAACATTCATTAATATTGATAATGACTTCTTAAAATGTAATGAGCTAAAAATATGGCTAGACGATGAAGAAAAGATTGCTACAACAAAATAAATAAAGTGTATAAAAAAAGCGTCTGATTATAATTATGATCAGACGCTTTTTTTATACACTGTTAATTAATTACCTTTCAAACATCATCTCAATCATCACCTGCCATTGGTAATCATTTTTAAGTTGCCAAATTCGAATATAATTAAACTTCATTTCCTTTTCTTTTGTAGTAACTGTTGCTGTGCCAGAAGTATACGCATACTCTCCGCTATAAGCTCTTCCAACACCTGTAGGTTCAGTTGTAATCTCTATACGTTCTTTCTTCAGAAAAGCCAACACATTTTTCTTACCTTCTATCTCCTCTTTCCAAGGATAGTAATAACGAACATCATCTGCCAGAAACTCATTAAAAGCAGCTGTATTATCCGCTCTTAACACATTCGAAAACAACTGATCAGTCTGTGTAACTACTTCCTCACGCTGTTCCAAACGTACTTTAGACCTATGCTTTAGATACCATGAGTCATCAGGCTCATAAAAAGTTAAATCAGAGCTATTATTTTTTCCATAATTTTCAACTTCCGCTCTAAGCTCCAATTTCCAGCTTCCACGTTTATCTCTTCTCCACACACTTAAGTACTGTCCGTATCTTTTAATAGCCCCTATTTTCTGAAATTCAAAAGGTCCCGACGTAACCCCCCAATCTAAACTTCTCGAAACTAAAGCGAAGTTAGGCTGCCAGGTCATCACATCAGGAATATTAGGCCTATTTTTTAAATAATTAACTGCATTAACAATTGAGGGTACATACAAGACAGATTCCTTATCAACAATAGACATGAGTGCCGCATGTGGGCTTTCTACTCTAGAGACATTAGCCGCTGCCCTGTCTGCAGTAATTAAACTGCCTACCTTATCAGGCAGTTGTGCCCATACCTGATGCGCTTGTAAGAAGATAGTTGATATGGCTATAAATAAACTTTTTTTAACTGTCATGAATTTTAATTTGCTCTCTTACAATCAAATCTTATTCCAAAGAGTTCCCTCCTTGCTATCCTTCAATTGTATACCAATCGCACTAAGTTGCTCCCTGATACTATCGGACGTAGTAAAATCCTTATTATTTTTAGCTGTATTTCTAATATCAATAATAATCTTAACAAGCTCATCAATACTATCTTTATCAGCACCTAAAACATCATCTTTCAAACCCAAGACATCAAAAACGAACACATTCATTAATGATTTAACTCTATTTAATGCTTCTTCATTTATTGCAGCCTTTCCATCATAAGCAGCATTAATAAAGCGAACAAGCTCAAACAACTCGGCAATAAGAACTGGACTGTTAAAATCATCATCCATTGCTGCATAACAACGTTTTTCAACCTCTTCCAGATCGATGCCCACTTTAGATGAATTACCAGGTTTAATTTTATCCAGTAAGTTTATGCTGCTCATCAAACGCCTATAGCCTTTATCTGCTGCATCGAGCGCATCATTTGAGAAATCCAAGGTACTTCTATAATGCGCCTGCATCATAAAAAAGCGCACGGCCATTGGCGAGAAGCCACGTTCTAGGAGAGGATGGTTACCTGTGAATAACTCTTCCGGTAAGAAACCATTGCCAGCAGACTTTGACATTCTTGTACCATTTACGGTCAACATATTAGTATGCATCCAATATTTAGCAGGTTGTACACTATGGCAAGCTTCGGACTGTGCAATTTCATTCGTATGATGCGTAGCTGCTAAATCCATACCTCCACCATGTATATCAAATTGCGCACCTAAATACTTGCTGCTCATTGCAGAACATTCGATATGCCACCCCGGAAAACCTACGCTCCAAGGAGCTGGCCACCGCATAATATGTTCTGGTTTTGCTTTTATCCAAAGTGCAAAATCTAAACGTCCCCGCTTCTCATCCTGTCCTCCCAGTTCTCTCGTATTATTGAGTAAGTCTTCTAACTTTCGATTTGTCAAAATCGTATAATCGTGTTTCTTGACATATTTTTCTACATCAAAATAGACCGTCCCATTTACTTCATAGGCAAATCCATTAGCAATAATCTGCTGAATCATTTCGATTTGCTCAGAAATATGACCTGTTGCAGTTGGCTCTATACTTGGCGGTAAAGTATTAAACATGCGCAAAACATCATGGAAGCCTAAAGTATACTTCTGCACAATTTCCATCGGCTCTAATTGTTCTAATTTTGCCTTTTTAGAAAACTTATCGTCACCTTCATCACGGTCTCCTTCCAAGTGCCCCGCATCTGTTATATTACGAACATATCTAACTTTATAGCCTAGATGACGTAAATAACGAAAAATTAAATCAAAAGATACAAATGTACGGCAATTACCTAAATGCACATCGCTGTACACAGTAGGTCCACATACATACATCCCCACAAAGGGGTCTTCTAATGGTATAAACTTCTCCTTTGTTCTGGTTAGAGTATTATAAACAAAAAGATTATTCTCCATATTATTCCTGATCTCCAATTATTTCTGTCTAAAATATATTTGAATAGGCACGCCAGTAAAATCAAAATGTTCCCGCATTTTATTCTCTACATAACGCTTATAAGGCTCTTTAATATACTGAGGTAGGTTACAGAAAAACACGAACATTGGTGATCTTCCGACCAACTGTGTTACATACTTAACCTTAATATATTTTCCTTTTATTGCCGGAGGTGGATAGTTAGCAATAATATCTAACATAACATCGTTTAGTTTCGACGTGGATATACGCTTTGTCTTATTAGCATAAACTTCCATAACAGTTTCCACAACTTTAAAGATACGTTGCTTCTCTGTAACAGATGTAAAAATGATAGGAACATCAGTAAAAGGAGCTATTTTTGCTTTAATACGCTCTTCAAACTCTTTTGCTGTTTTATGATCTTTTTCAACAGTATCCCACTTATTTACAACAATGACGATTCCTTTCTTATTTTTTTCGGCTAAATGGAAAATATTAATATCCTGACCTTCAATTCCATCATTCGCATCCAGCATCAGCACGACGACATCAGAGTCTTCCAATGCTTTTATTGTCCGCATCACAGAATAAAACTCGATATCTTCATTTACTTTACTCTTTTTACGCAAGCCCGCTGTATCAATCAATAAAAACTCATGCCCAAATTGATTATAATGTATACGTATAGAATCCCGTGTTGTACCAGCGATATCGGTAACAATATTACGGTCAACTCCTAGTAGTGCATTAGTCAAAGAAGATTTTCCAACATTCGGTCTACCAACAATCGACACTTTAGGCAGCGTGCTTTCCTCTACCTCTTCGTCTTCCGGAAAGTTAGAAACTACAGCATCCAGTAAGTCACCTGTTCCTGAGCCCGAAGCGGAAGAAACGTTGAAAACTTCACCTAAACCGAAGGCATAAAATTCGGCCGAATCATAATGTAATTTTGCATGATCCACTTTATTAGCTACAACATATACAGGTTTGGAGCTCTTACGCAACATACCAGCTATCTCATCATCCAGATCTGTCGCTCCCGTCGTAACATCGACCATAAAAATAATGACTGTTGCTTCTTCTACAGCAATATGTACCTGATCACGGATAGCCTCTTCAAAAACATCATCTGATCCATGTACAAAACCACCTGTATCAATTACGGTAAAGGTTTTACCAATCCACTCCGCTTTCTCATAATGTCGATCACGCGTAACTCCACTAAAGTCGTCTACGATAGCTTTTCTACTTTCTGTCAGACGATTAAATAAGGTGGACTTTCCTACGTTAGGACGACCAACAATTGCAACTATATTTGCCATAACTATTTTTTCGGTATTAATATTGTTACCTCACAGCAACACTCTTCTTTATTCAAGCCCACAAAGTTACGATAAATTAAAGGATTTTTAGGAGCATTCATAAAAATACAGTCGCCATATTGTAATATAACGTTCTCTATTTTATTCTATAAAAAAAGCGCTGTTTCCCTTTATAGAGAAACAGCGCTTCATGATTATATAGATATATTACTTTCTAATAACCTTGATTTTGCTCTAACACACCATAAGAAAGGTCTATTTGCTTCTGAGGTACAGGCATCAGATACAACTTATCTGACCAAACTCGACGCTGAGCGATGTCCCCATTAACACCATAAATATCCTTCATTACATCTGGAGCAATTTTCCAACGTCTGATATCTAAGTAACGTCTACCCTCAAGCGCAAGCTCTACCATTCGTTCATGGCGTATTGCTTCTCTTAGTGCATCTTTAGATCCTAGCTTTGAACGATCCAAGACAGGCATAGCAGCACGTTTACGAATTTTATCTATAGCATCATAGACCTCCGCACTTGGTCCGAACGCCTCATTTTGAGCTTCTGCAAAATTCAATAAAACCTCTGCATAACGAATTAAAACAGCGTTAGAATAATTATCCAATTCCGCACGACTTGCCGCTGGGTCAACAAACTTTCTAAACCCGTAACCTGTTTTAGACACGTTGTTGCCACTACCGCGCCAGTCATATTTGTAACCACCAACTTCAGTTAATGCATTCCATGGTGCACCTTTAAAAGAGATAGTTGCATAAAAACGAGGATCTCTATTTTTATATTCTTCTACAAATTTAGCAGCATCATTCTTAAAGTAATTTGCACGTTGCTCTAACGTCGGCGATTTTACGCGTTCCCCAGTCTGATACACTTCATAAGCATCAACTAAATCCTGCGTTGGAGCTATTGAGCTCCAACCACCGGTAGCTGCGTCCATTAAAAATGTATTGTAATAATTAGCCTGTGATTGCACTATGTATTGACGATCTAAAATAACTTCACTATTTCCTTCATTAACCTCGTGAAATATTCCTTCATAACTACGTAGAGCAGCTCTAAATTTCTGCTCATCAGTCGCATCTTTAAAGTCTACAAATTTAGAATAATCATCTTTCAAGTCTCTCTCCGATTCTTCTCCTGCATTAAATAAAGAATACCCCATACCCATAACTTCTCTCGCAACTGCTGCTGCCAACTCATACTGCCCTTCATTCAACAACACGCGAGATTTAAATGCTAATGCTGCTCCTTTTGTTACTCGTCCCTTTTCATTAAATTTTCCTCCTACATAGCTTTCTGGCAAAACTTTAGCTACTTCCGTCAGTTCATTTAAAATAAAATCCAAAACCTGTGCTTTAGGCGTACGTTTGATATTCAACACCTCTTCCTTTATTTCCAACACTGTAGTAACCAATGGAATATCCCCAAAATTACTCATCATTGTGTAGTAAGAGAAAGCTCTTAAAAAACGTACCTCTGCTTTATAACGCTCCTTCAACTTCTCATCCATCGTGGCTTTATCTACATTCTCAAGAAAATAGTTCGCTTTACGCTTATCCACATAGCTCCACCCTGCATCCAGAGAAGTATTTACTGTGCCTGCTGCGACAGCTGTTGCTTTACTCTCCCAAGTATATTGTCCATGGGCAATATCTGTAGCTGCATCTTCGTACATAACTCCATCTCCGGGTAAATCAGCATATATCGCATTAACTGCTAAATAAACTTCTTGTGGAGATGTCCAGAATGTGGTTTCAGACACATCATTCTGAGGAGGTCGTTCTAAAAAGTTTTTTTCACAAGAACTAAAACCTAAAGTAGCTAAAAGTCCTATATATATAAATTTTCTCATTTCTTTTTTCAATTATTTTACTCTAAAACTTAGCTGTCAACCCTAAAGAAAAAGTCTTAACACCTGGATATCCTGGACGACCGGAGCCCATCTCTGGATCGTAATCTTTCATACGTTTATCACCGTGAATGGTAAATGGATTATTTGAAGAGGCATAAATTCTAAAATTAGACATACCGAGCTTAGAAATTTTTGCTTTTTCAAAAGTGTAACCTACAGTAATCGCACGAATTCTAAAGAAATTACCGCTGAACAACCAAAAATCAGAATTGATATAGTTTTGAGGTTCATCAGAAGGTTGTGTAATACGAGGGAAATCTGCATCTGCACGGTTGTTTTCTTCAGTCCAACCATTTAACCAGACGGACTTCACGTTTCCATTATTATAAAATGGCAGAGAACTTTCTCCTCCCATGTAGGTTTTTACACCGCCAACACCATATGTTAACACGTCAATATCAAACCCCTTATATGCAGCGCTTATATTGAAACCATAGTTAAACCATGGCACATCATTTCCGACAACTGTTCTATCTTCAGCATTTAAAACCCCATCACCATTCACATCTACATATTTTATATCACCTACTTTAGGTTTTCCTGCAATATCTACTTGACTTGGGTGATTGTCAATTTCCTCTTGCGAAGTAAACAAACCGTCTGACTTATACAGATAGTAGTCACCAACCGAACCACCTACACGATTAATCCAATACTCTCCTGTAGGCATTTCTGAATAAAGACTGCCTAATGTATTAATTGTATTATTTATTTTAGAGATATTACCTGACAATGAATATCTAAAATCATCTCCTATTCTTCCATTATAGGTGACCATTAATTCAATACCTTTATTCGTTGTTTCCCCCTGGTTTTCAAAAGCATACTTATCCCAACCACCTGTAGCTAAATGGTCACGTTGCATTAATATACCTCGTGTATTTTTCACGAAATAATCAGCTGTAATATTTACTTTACCACCTAATACAGTTGCATCTATTCCTACGTTGGACATATACACCTTTTCCCACAGTGCTGCTCTATTTACCGCTGCTGCTTGTTCAGCTCCATCTACAGCTATCCCTTCAAAACTATATAATGGTCTTACAGCAATAAGATCAAAATAATTACCTATTGCGACCACATCTTGGTTACCCAATGATCCCCATGAACCTCTTAATTTCAGAGCATCTAACCAGGTTACATTGTCCATGAACGATTCTTTATCAATATTCCATCCTGCTGAGAATGATGGGAAAACTGCACGTCTATTTTCTTCCGCAAAGCGTGACGAATAATCAATACGTGTATTCGCCTCGAATAGATACTTATCTTTATATGAATAATTGAATCGACCAAAGAAAGAACGGATAGACCACTCTTCTTGCCTTGTACTATTTGCTAAACGATCACCATCTTTACTCATATCTTCAGCTGCGGATGATCCTGTACCAATTGTAGTCTGATCGTTATTTAAAAAGTTTTTACGCCCTAAAAATGCATCTCTATACACATTAGACTCCTGTGAAGCTCCGGCAGTGATTTTTCCCCAATGATCACCAAATCGGCGCTCATAGTTAGCTGTAATCTGGGTCAATAACTCTTCACGTTTCCCCCAGGTTTCTTTCATCTCATTAACAGTATTAGCCGTACCTGTAATAGGCTCTTTAGTCAAAAAGTTCAGCACAGGATCCATTGTGTAATCAAAAGCCCATGAGTTTGTATTTGTATATTTCAAGGATACCATACCATCTAAAGAGAATCCTTCAAATGGTGTTAAACTAGCGTTTCCGGCCATTTGCAAATAATTATCTCTATTTGTTGAACGTCCACCTTCATGCAATCTTCTTAACTGATTTTCCTTTGCGACAGTACCAGAAACCTGTCCATTAGAAATAGAACCCCACGTGCCATCCGTATGTCTAGCAACAGTGGTTGGTAAAGCACGGCCCATCTCTACCCAACTGATTGCTCCACCATCTCTATCGTAATCTTGTTTTAAAAAAGAAATATTCGTATTAAAGGTCAATAGATCCTTTATTATCTCACTCTGTGTATTTAGTTTGATATTTAAACGATCTTGTTTACGCCCTGGAACTAATGACTCTTGATCAAAATAATTCATTCCTAAATAATAGTTTCCAAGCTTACCCGGTGAAGTGACATTAAAACTAAGATCTCTTTGTGGTGCACCTTGCTTTAAAAGCTCTTTATACCAATCAGTATTGGGATACATGTCCGGATCCGAACCATCTTTGAACTTCTGAATAACATCATCAGTGAATAAAGGCTGTGCTCCATAGTTCTTTTTTGCACGATTCATCAATTCTATATACTCCAAAGAATTAGCCATCTTAGGCAAATAATTCGAACGTTGCCAGCCATAACTTGCTGCCACCCCTATAACAGCCCTATCGCCACCACCTTTTTTTGTAGTCACTAAAATAACACCGTTAGCTGCTCTTGAACCATAAAGTGAAGATGAAGCCGCATCTTTCAACACGGACATACTAGCGATATCCTGCGGACTAATAGCAGAAAACTCTGTAGATGTTGCTGGAATACCATCAATAATGAACATTGGCGACGGGCTCCCAAAATTAGAACGGCCACGCACAGAAATAGTTGCATTACTTCCTTTACCAACATCACCCGGGCGACTTAAAACAGTAATACCTGGCGAAATACCCTGCAATGCATTTTGCATAGACGTAACAGGGCGCTCAGCTAGTTGCTTAGGAGTAATAGTAGCAACAGAACCTGTCATATTAACTTTCTTCTGCGTACCAAAAGCTACGACTACCACTTCGTCTAATTGCTCTCCTGATTCTGTTAAAGAAATGTTTAACACATTTCCATCAACAAGCTGTTCATAACTTTCATAACCAACTGCAGTAAAAGACAAAACTTGCCCCTTCGCAGCTTTAATAGAAAACTGTCCTTGGTCATCTGTTGATGTCGCACCAACATTACTACCTTTAATGGAAACGGTAACACCGGCAATAGGTCCATTTACCCCAGTTACAACTCCCGTAACTGCATCTTGAAAATAGACATTAGTAACATTAAATGGCATGGAAGAAGATGCCATTGTTGTCGATACACCTAAAAACAAAGCAGAGGCAAATCGAAACGTCTTACTAATGAAAAAAGGACGCATAAATCTCTTTATCATAAAATACTTTTTAAAATTGAACTTCAAAACACTCTATACGGTCTCAAATCGTCGGGGAAGTTAAGAGAAAGTTAATGAATGTTAAAAGTATTATTAAACGAAAACGTTTGCGTAAAAATATCAATCGATTGCATGAACAACATTTGCAACACGCGCCAATAAGATACTCATAAAGCCATTATCTCTCTTTCTATCATTAAATAGTTGCGAAGCAAATTATGAGATAATCACCTTTAACAAAGAGCATATGAGACGAAATCAAATATTGTAACTTATGAAAAAATAGAAAGGAGGGAATACAGAGTCAATTTAACCTTTGATTAAACGACTTACAATAGAAAAGTCTTTCAAAGGATATTAACAAAAAACAATAGTATATAGAAAATAAAACAAGAAAGCCTCTCAGCAGGAGAGGCTTCTTAATAGTAGCGGGGACCAGACTCGAACTGATGACCTTCGGGTTATGAGCCCGACGAGCTACCAACTGCTCCACCCCGCAATGTATTTTAAATTTCTTTGAGCTAAGTATCACACTTAGCTCTTTTAGTAGCGGGAACCAGACTCGAACTGATGACCTTCGGGTTATGAGCCCGACGAGCTACCAACTGCTCCATCCCGCAATGTATTTTAAATTTCTTTGAGCTAAGTATCGCACTTAGCTCTTTTAGTAGCGGGGACCAGACTCGAACTGATGACCTTCGGGTTATGAGCCCGACGAGCTACCAACTGCTCCACCCCGCAATGTATTTTAAATTTCTTTGAGCTAAGTATCGCACTTAGCTCTTTTAGTAGCGGGGACCAGACTCGAACTGATGACCTTCGGGTTATGAGCCCGACGAGCTACCAACTGCTCCACCCCGCAATGGTT
>NZ_JAPPVJ010000011.1:72773-119496 GCF_026711005.1 Sphingobacterium sp. UT-1RO-CII-1
AATGTGTTTTTATATTTAAACGCGCTTTGCTTATCACCCAGCGCAACATTACTTCCTCTTTTATTGGAGCACAAAGATATTATTTGT
This sequence comes from Sphingobacterium sp. UT-1RO-CII-1, assembly GCF_026711005.1. Lineage (GTDB taxonomy): Bacteria > Bacteroidota > Bacteroidia > Sphingobacteriales > Sphingobacteriaceae > Sphingobacterium. The sequence goes on from NZ_JAPPVJ010000011.1 coordinate 72,861, forward strand.
TTCTTTGTAATCCAAATAGAAACAAGAAAAATGTCACATAAAGCAGGATTCGTCAGCATCATCGGCAAGCCTAACGCCGGAAAATCTACCCTAATGAACTCATTAGTAGGTGAAAAAATGTCAATTATCACACCAAAGGCACAAACCACGCGTCACAGGATAATTGGCATTGTAAACGACGAGAACCATCAAATTGTATTTTCTGATACACCTGGCGTCATAAAACCGAATTATTCTTTACAAGAGTCAATGATGAATTTTGTACAAGGATCGTTAATTGACGCTGATATAATTCTATTTATGACCGACATTCATGAAAAGTATGACGAAAATGACGTTTTAGAAAAACTACGGAAAACTGCTTCACCTGTCGCTGTTTTAATTAATAAAATTGATAAATCTTCTGAAGAAGAGGTGAAAGCTAAAATAGAGTTTTGGCAAGAGAAGTTAAATCCAGATGCTATTTTTGCTATATCAGCACTCCTCAACCATGGTGTATCCGGTATTATGGAATATATCAAAGATAAATTACCTATACATGCACCATATTATGAAAAAGACGAGCTAACCGATAGAAATATGCGCTTTTTCATTTCAGAAATGATACGCGAGAAGATATTCAAGCTATACGACAAAGAAATACCCTACAGTACCGAAGTCGTGGTAACGAGCTATAAAGAAGAGGATAAAATCACTCGTATAGCTGCAGAAATAATCGTCGAAAGAGATTCGCAGAAAAATATTATTATAGGCAAAGCAGGAGCAATGATCAAAAAAGTGGGAACATACGCCCGCCAGGATATGGAAGAGTTTATTGACGGAAAAGTGTTTTTAGAACTCTTCGTTAAGGTAATTCCAGATTGGCGCAGTAAGAAAAATTATTTAAAAAAATTCGGCTACGACGATTGATCATTAAAATAGGCCCGGAGTGCATGAACTTGTTTTTTGTTCAGCACTTCGCTCAACTCATCATCCGTAGCTCCTTTAACTCTTTTTGTTGACTTAAACTTTTTCAGCAATTTCTCTACAGAGACTTTTCCTATTCCAGGAATATTGTCCAACTCGGACACAAATGTTTTCTTACTTCGTTGATTTCGGTGAAAAGTAATACCAAAACGATGGGCTTCATCACGAAGATGTTGTATTACTCGCAAAGTTTCTGATCTCTTATCTAAATATAAAGGATACTGATCACCAGGAAAATATAGTTCTTCTAGGCGCTCTGCAATCCCTATAACCGTCATCTTTTTTTCTATCCCTAATAATCTTAAGCTTTTCAAAGCAGCACTCAACTGCCCCTTTCCTCCATCAATCACTACGAGCTGAGGTAACTCTGCCCCTTCCTCCAATTGTCTTTTATAGCGCCTATAAACAGCCTCTTCCATAGTCGCGTAATCATTCGGCCCATCTACTGTCTTCACATTAAAATGTCTATAATCTTTCTTTGAAGGTTTTGCATCTTTAAACACAACAATTGCAGAGACAGGGAAGCTTCCTTGAATATTTGAGTTATCAAAACATTCTATATGTTGTGGCAAAACATTCATTCTCAAATCTTTTTTCATCTGAGTCAAGATACGCTCCACCTTCACATCCGGATTTAGGCGCTCATAATGTAGCATACGCTCTTTCTTAAAGTAAGCAACATTTTTCATAGAGAGATCCAACAAACTCTTTTTATCTCCGGCTTTTGGCACTGTAAACTTCAAAGCACTATCTGTTTCGATCGGGATATCAAATGGTACAATAATCTCTCGGGAGGTACTCCTGAACCGGCCTCGTATTTCTGGAATTGCTAAACTCAAGAGCTCCTCTTCCGTCTCGTCCAAACGTTTTCTTAACTCAATAGTTTGCGTTTGAATCACGACACCATGAGCTACTTTTAAATAGTTAACGAAAGCATAATTATCATCTGATGCGATGCTAAATACATCGATATTCGTAATGGAGGAGCTAACAACAGTGGATTTACTTTGATAATTGGATAATTTATCTAATTTAACTTTTAAGCGATGAGCAAGCTCATAATTCATTGCCTCGGCGGCGGCTTTCATTTGACTTTTCAAACGATTAGTAACAATTGCTATCTTTCCGTTCAAAATATCTTTAATATCCGAAAGGTTCTGTTCATAATCCTCTTCGGTCTGATAACCTTCGCAGGGTCCTTTACAATTTCCGATTTGATATTCTAAGCAAACCTTATATTTTCCCTTTGCAATATTAGCTTCTGATAGATTGAGATTACAAGTCCGCAAGGGGAAAAGTTCTCTAATCATACTTAAAATAATATGCATCATACCCACAGATGCGTATGGGCCATAATACTTTGAGCCATCTTTCACATAGTTTCTCGTCCAGAAAACACGCGGAAAATTTTCATTTTTAATAACAATCCATGGATATGTTTTATCATCTTTAAGTAATACGTTATAGCGGGGCTTATGCTTTTTAATCAAATTATTCTCAAGCAGCCAAGCGTCTATTTCTGTATCTACAATTGTAAAACTAAGTCTTGCAATTTTACGTACAAGCACTCTTGTCTTTGCATTCAATTGAGTTTCATTAACAAAGTAAGACCCGACCCTATTTCTCAGGTCTTTTGCTTTACCAATGTAAATCAGTTCATTATTTTTATCAAAATACTGGTAAACTCCGGGTTTATGTGGAACCTTCCTAAGCTCTTCTTTATAATCAAAAACATCCATCTGCAATCACATCAAATACAAAAGAGCAAAAAACGAATCTTATAAAACGTCTTTTGCTCCCTTTCGAAACAACATTTAGGGACTTTTAAAAGCCCAACCTGTTATCATTTAACTCTTCATTTTCTATTGGCGCCCCCATAAAAGGAACAAATTGATTACAATCTAATTCAAACCTAGTAATCCCCCCCTCAGGCATTTCAAATTTTGCATCTCCATAGTGCAACTTCTTATCTGCATAAACCTTCTTCATATACAGCCCAAAGATTGGCAAAGCTGCTTGAGCCCCTTGCCCCGACGCCATACTATAAAAACGTATTCCTCTATCTTCAGCTCCGGTCCATACTCCTGTCACCAGCTCAGGTGTTACACCTATAAACCAAGCATCAGAGTTATCATTCGTTGTTCCTGTCTTTCCTCCTATAGGCTGCGTAAGCCCTCCATACTCTGCCCGACGCAAGCGTGACCCCGTCCCTCCATCAACCACACCGCGCAGCATATCAACCATTGCATAAGCAGTTTCACTATTCAATGCTTTTACCACATGTGGAGCTTTTTCATAGATAGGGGTTCCATTTTTATCCTCTATACGCAAAATCATTATTGGCTCGATCCACGTTCCATGATTTACAAAAGCAGAGTAAGCTCCCACCATATCATATACAGAAGCCTCATAAGCTCCAAGTGCAATCGAAGGATATGGCGGCACTTCAGAAGTAATACCCATTTTCTTTGTCAACGTTGCAACATTCGCAGCCCCAACTTCATTAATCAAATAAGCTGAAGCAAAGTTTTGGGATAATTTTAAAGCATTTTTTAAAGTAATTGGGTCACCGCCATTGGCCGTTCCTCTCGGAGTCCACTTACCATAGGTCTGTAAATGATTAGGGACCGACACGCAAGGCGAGTAGCCATTATCAATAGCATAAGCATATGTAAAAGGTTTAGCTGTTGATCCTACTTGTCGTTCAGCTAATTTCACATGGTCAAATTTAAAATGCTCAAAGCTAATTCCCCCCACCCAGGCTTTAATATGTCCGGTTTTAGGTTCCATAGACATTACTGCATTTTGCAAAAAGAGCTTATTATACCTGATCGAATCCATAGGAGTCATCATAGTATCTATATTTCCTTTATAAGTAAACAAAGTCATAGGCACCTTCTTATCAAACTCCGCTCTTATTTGCTCCTCGGTCATATCCTCTTCTTTCAGCATCCGATATCGATCTGACCTGCGCATACCAGTAATCAACAACTTTGCATTATCTCCTTTAAAAGGATCTGCAGTTTTATATTGTCGGTCAAAGTCTCGTTGCAATTTAGCCATCCATTCTTTTTGCGCTTCTTCAGCATATTGCTGCATTGCGTAATTAATCGGCGTATAAACCTTCAAACCATCCCTATCCAAATCATAAGCCGACCCATCTGCCTTTGTAATAGACAATCTTTTAAATTCCTTTTTTATTTCCTCTTTCAATACTGCCCTAAAGTAAGGTGCTAAGCCTTCTCCATAATTGGAAATTCTCAGGCGTAAATTGATCGGGCTTTCTTTAGCTTTCGCATATTCGCTTTGTGTCAGGAAATTTTGTTTTTCCATATTCATCAAAACGGTATTCCTTCTTACAATTGCTCTTTCCGGAGCTTTTACAGGCGAATAAAGAGAAGTTCCTTTTAACATACCCACAAGCATAGCAGCCTCTTCGGCATTCAGTTCAGCAGGTGTAGAATTAAAATACGTACGAGCTGCAGACTTTATTCCATAGGTATTATAAGCTCCAAAGTCTACGGTATTAAAATACATTGTAATAATTTCCTCTTTGGTATAATTACGTTCCAATCTAACAGCAGTTACCCATTCCTGAAATTTCTGCATAATACGTTTAGCTGTATTACGCTCTCTTCGTTCAGAAAATAAGTTTAAAGCCAATTGTTGGGTAATAGTACTTCCCCCCTGCTTATTACCTGTTAAAGTATGAAAAACCGTTGTTAACGTCCTAGAATAATCTATCCCCGAATGTGAATAAAAACGTTTATCCTCGGTGGCTATGAGTGCATTCACCAAATGAGGAGACAGCTCACTATATTTCACATTCGATCTATTATGTCTATAATAAGTTCCGAGTACTTTTAAATCATCGCTCAGGATCTCGGAAGCCAAATTACTCTTCGGGTTTTCCAATTCTTGGAATGAAGGTAATTTCCCAAACATGCCAACTCTGACACTCAAAATAAAAATACAAGCTATAACTACAACACTAAAAAATAAAAGCCAAAAATTCCGTGTATAACGCTTAATATCTTCTTGTGTTAATAATGTTTTTTTTGATTCTCTCTTCATCGTACTTAAAATACAATTTATTGCTCTATATAAATTTGATGGTAATCGCTTATCTGTATTCCATCTTTCAATGTACCTAATAACTCTTTCGTTATAACAAAAGAATTATAATCAGATTCCGGGACTTTCATTATCTCAGGCAACAAAGGTAATATTCTTGATTCATATGTCTTCACTTCTTCAAAAGTTTCAAATGGCCCGACAAACAACAATTGATTTTCAGCATTAATCAATTGTAATTGGTGACTGATATTTGCACGCTGGTATCTTGAACGGTTAAACTGCCCAATACCGTAGCGACTAGGGGCTAAATTCACTCTGGGATCTTTTATATTAATAGTGAAAAAATAAGTTGCCGTATCTGGGAACAACTTCTTATCCCGATATTCATTAGGACCGTAATTAATAGACAGATCTGCCCCTCCTATCGCCTTTGTATCTAATTTAACAACCGTATTCCCCAAACCACTTTTTTTACTATCAGCTACCTTGATCCCCATTCCATCCAGTGTTGCAACCTTTCTTTCTTCCTCCTCCTCTATCGTTAAATTTGCGATTACATTCCCTCCTTCCCTCCTTTTTAATTCAGCCTGACCACTTCGCAAATCTAGGTTTGCTTTTACTTGTAGCTTGGAGTCAAGTTCACCTGCTAAGAGCAACTCGACTTTTTCACTCTCTTTCTCTACTTGAAGGGGGTCTTCTACTTTCAGCTCTTCTTCTTTCTTCGGCTGAACTAAAGCAACTCCTGTTCTATAATCTCCATAAATATTTAACGCTGGCCAAGGCGTCATGTCCGGCTCATCAACAAAAGCTACACGGCTTTTATCAATGTCCTGCAAGGCATTGACCCGGTTAACAAAAAGATTAGGGTTAGATTCTATGAAGGTTAAGTTTTCCAGCGCTAAAGGAACTACTAAGCTATCTGCAGGGTAATTATCAACCAACGTCTCTAACGCACTGGTAAAATCCGCCACACGTCCTACACGACCTATAGCTAATGCTTTTAAATACTCAATCTGAGCCAACATGGTCGAAGCTTCAAAACCTCCCTGCAATTCTTCATTGGCTTGTTTTATCACTTCAACGTAATCTCCTTTTGCATATAGTGTGAACAAGCGTTCAAACGCACGATCTAAAACTTTTTTATCTCTATTTACCTTATCCATATAATAAGGATCTTTTGCAACTTTAGCATGCAATGTGTTTGGAAAAAGTTCAATCAACTTGTTTTTATATACTGTACTTTTTGCAATATCCACCTCATCATACATTCTATAAAGAGAATAATACACCTCTGCACTTGCCGTTGTATTCGGAAAACGTTCTAAAAATGCTTCATAAGCAATAATAGCATCTCTATTATCCCGTGTATAATCTCTATAAATATTTCCTATAACAATCATATTGTCATGTACTATTCCCAATCGTCTATCATATTCCGACTGACTATCTGGAATAGAATCCAAATACCTGCGTTTGGCTAAGTAAAGAAACTCACCTGTATCTAACGAATCAGTACTCGCTATCACTTGCGACTCTTTTCTAATAGCTGTATCTATTGATAAACTGGCTGTATTATCCGCAGAAAAACGCCAATCATCTTTTAGTTGCCTGGTACCCCATCTGCGTTTAAATTCTGACGCTCCTAATAATAAAGCATCTGTATTATTAAAATAGAACCTATTATCAGTAAAGGTGCTTGCTGCTGACTGAGGTTCTGTTGCGACAAATGTATTGTTAAAAACCTGCTGACGCTCTTGCACGTTATTTTTTCTCTTTTCACTATTTTTCGTCAACAAACGCTGTCTCTCCGTTTCAGCCTGCTTAACAAATAACTGCTTAGCTGCATATTTAGACACTTCTTCCATACGACCTTCGTCGTCAAGCTTCCCCAAAGAAATTAAAGTATCTTGCCACAGATTGACTTCATACAGCTTGGTAAGCTCTCCCATATAAGCAAGCTTCCTCCTCACTTTGTTAACATCTGTATAATCGTTTGGCAAAACACTAGCAGTACTGTCATAATATAACTGTGCTGCATGATATCTTCCTTTCTCAAAATGATAATCGGCTAATGTCAAATAGGTTTCTGTAGTTTGATACAAACTTGCATCCGCATTTTGAAGAGAGAGATTAAAATATTTAAAAGCATTTTCTTCATCCCCTTCCACAAGGTAAACCTTCCCTACCTCGTACAAAATTTGATCTTTATACCCCTCATGTTTTCCTTGTCTTAACATAGATAAAAATGGTTTAACACGAGAATTCAAGTCGTCGCCCGATAGTTTTCCCTCTAAAAAAGCAGCTTGAAGCGCAGCTTCAAAAGACATATCAAAAGGAGCATTGCTACGTGACATCTTTTCAAACATTTGTCTTGCCTTTTCATTTTCCTCTTTTTCCTGATATAACTGCGCTAACAAAAAGCGCCAACGTTCTTTATCATATCTGTCCTTATTAGATTCCAACGCATACTCCAAAAACGGGACTGCCTCTTCCGGCCTACCAAGCCTTAAAAGAACATTTGCCTTTGCAGCATTCACAAAAGTCCGTACTTTCTTATTATCATCAACGAACATAAATGCAGAATCCACAGCTTTTTCTGCCTGTTCTGTCTTATTAATCTGCAATAAGGCTCTCGATTTCCAAGCGTAAGCTAAAGGTCTATATTTAACCGCGAATTCCTTATCCTTAATAAGCTTATCAAAAAACTCAACAGCCGTATAATAAGACCCTTTTAAATAATAAGCTTTACCAATGATAAAATACGCTTCACCAACATACTTGCTTTCTTGCTTCGTATTAACAATCTTATAAGCCTTCTGAACCAATGAATCCATTGCTTTATGAGGATCCCCATTCACGGTAGGCTCATCAAAAACGCTTAACCGTACCTGATAATTTTTACCTGTGCCATCATAAATAGATTTACGTTCCTGCTCTAACATATTATTCGCATTATATAAAATGTTATACTTTGATGTTAGATTTTGAAAAAAATCAGTCTTCAAGCTATCATCTATACTACTTTGCTTGGACGCTAATTTTCTTTTAGAACTCTTGCATCCCGACATTGTAAAAAACAGAAGCAATACAGCTTGAACAAAGAGCAAAAACCGCACCCAAACTCTCTTATCAGAATTGATCACCATGTAAAATAATTACTTAATACTTATTGCTAATAATATTTCAATCCAATTAAAGCACAAAAATACCATAATTCCAACAATTACAGGGGCGCAATGCTTTAAAAAACGTGAATTATCCACAAAGTAGTCAAACAGTTACAAAAAAAAGATTTATTATATAATCAAAACCTTATTTTTGACGTACTTAGTCCGGAACAAATCACAAAGTTAAATTAGCATTTCAGGAGAAATCAGCACCTCTATGTTTAAAACAAATAATTCTGCTTTATTTTTCATTTTCCTAACTGTCGTCATTGACACCATAGGATTAGGTATTATCATACCCGTAATCCCTGGACTAATACGAGAACTTATAGATGGTGATTTAAGCGAGGCGTCTCGTTACGGGGGATGGCTTATGTTTTCTTATGCCTTTACACAGTTTATATTTGCTTCTGTCCTAGGAAATTTAAGTGATAGATTTGGAAGACGCCCTGTTCTTTTAATTTCCCTTTTAGGCTTTTGTATTAACTATACATTAATGGGATTTGCGACCTCCATACTTTGGCTTTTTATTGGTCGATTAGTTGCAGGAATCACAGGGGCTAGCCACACAGTAGCAGCGGCTTATATAGCCGACGTTAGTACGCCCGATAGAAAAGCACAAAACTTCGGATTACTGGGAGCGGCATTCGGACTAGGTTTTATTATAGGTCCAGTTATCGGGGGTATACTCGGGCAATACGGAACGCGCATTCCATTCTTTGCTGCAGGAGCACTTAGTTTACTAAACTTACTATACGGCTATTTTGTAGTACCCGAATCATTAAAAGTAGAAGATCGAAGAGAATTCTCTTGGAAAAATGCGAATCCCATCGGAACATTTAATTACATCAAAAATTTCCCTCAAATTCACACATTAGCTATATGTATATTCCTCATAAACCTAGCTGCACATGCTATACAAAGCACCTGGTCATATTACACTATGGAAGCTTTTGATTGGGATGAACGTACTGTTGGCCTATCCCTTGGTTTCATAGGTGCTCTAGCTGCTATTGTTCAAGCAGGCTTAATACGCCTTATCATTCCCAAAATAGGCTTACCAAAAGCAGTATTAATAGGTTTGATTTTTTACAGCATTTCCATGGTCGCTATGGGCATATCCATAAATACAACAACAATGTTTGCCTCTGGAGCTATCTATGCTTTAGGCGGTATTGCCGGCCCCGCAATACAAGGATTGATATCTAATCTTACTCCCAATAATGAACAGGGGCGTATACAAGGCGGAATTGCCTCCATTATCAGTCTAACAGCCATTATAGGTCCATTAATGATGACTAATCTTTTCTATACTTTCACAAAAAAAGGAACCACCGTTTATTTTCCGGGAGCTCCCTTCATTATGGGCTCTATTCTTTCTTTAGTAGCCGCTATTATAGCATTTCTTTATTTCAGAAAGCCTAAACTTTCTGAATAAGACATACAGCATAAGCCACTACCCCTTCTTCACGACCAATAAAACCCATTGTTTCATTGGTTGTAGCTTTAATAGAAACATCCTCTACAGAAATACCGGCCGCGCGCGCAATATTTTCTTTCATAGCAGGAATAAAAGGTTTAATTTTAGGAGCTTCTAAACATAGCATACCATCTATATTACCTAATTCAAAACCTTTTTCTTTAATCAACTCGACGCATTTTTCTAAAAGCAACAAACTACTTACCCCCTTCCATTGCGGGTCTGTATTTGGGAAATGATAACCGATATCCTCCAAATTTGCAGCGCCTAAAATAGCATCACATATTGCGTGCGCTAAAACGTCAGCATCAGAATGACCAAATGCTCCCGAATGATGTTCTAAATCAACCCCACCAATTATGAATGGATATCCTTTCGCTACCTGATGAACGTCAAAACCAAAACCTACCTTAATCTTCATTTATAATTTCAATTATACTTCAATAAAAAACCCCTCTGTATAGCTATCTTATCAAGTAAAGAACTCATCACTTACCCTAAAAGATCCCTATTCGCTATCAAAATCTCTAAATTATACAAATATTAGTTAAAGGAGCTTATTTCTAGTACTAAATATTCTAAAAACTGTTAAATAACAGCCCATCTAAATCAATATACGTAGTCATATTACTACGATATAAAACCTCACCAATAACTACTTAGTAATAATAATTTGTTACTTTTGCTTCGTAAAATTCATAATTATATTTTATGATATTGAAAACCAACTTTACAATGAGAAAAACTTTACCTCTTATTATTGTGGCTCTCACTATACTCACCCTTATCTCTTGTAAAAGTAGATCCGGGCGACGAGATGTATCCGCAAAAACAGGAGTAGCTTATAACGATCCTCATAATGGAGGCCTACAAATCAATCGAAAAGTCAAAGAAACCCCAGGGCCGGGATTAGTTGCGATTGAAGGTGGGACCTTTGTCATGGGAGGAAGCTTAAACGAAGATATAGCTTACAGCCATGACAATATAAAACGTCGAGTTACTGTCGCTTCATTTTACATTGACGAGACAGAGGTTTCTAATGCAGATTGGCTAGAGTATCTACATTGGATAGCACAGAACTTCCCTGATGACGGCAAGCTATACTATGATGCATTACCTGACTCTTTAGTCTGGCGCCATCCTTTATCGTATAATGAGCCTTATGTCAACCTCTATTTAAGGCACCCATCGTTCCAAGACTATCCAGTAGTTGGAGTCTCTTGGGAGCAAGCCACCGCTTATTGCCAATGGAGAACAGATCGAGTAAATGAAAATATTCTTAGGCGGTCGGGCATCTTAACAGATTATAAAACAAAGGCAGAGCAAAATGTACAAGGGGATGCTTTTAATACGGAAATATATCTAAATGGACAACTCCGTGGAGAAGGAATCGATGGCCCGAAAATGCCCAACGACACACGACCTGAAGCAGAAGCAGGCGCTAAGCGTTCAGTGCGTATGGAAGACGGTATCTTAAAACAACCTTATCGTTTACCAACAGAGGCGGAATGGGAGTATGCAGCCTTAGGTCTAATAGGCAACAGTGTTAGAGGCAACGTCGAAGACAGTAGAATATACCCATGGAGTGGATTGGGCGTGCGGTCAGCTAAAAGATCAAATCAAGGCCGCATGATGGCTAACTTCAAAATAGGAAGAGGAAATAATATGGGTGTAGCTGGCGATTTAAATGACGGTGGAGACATTACTGTTCCGGTTACGAGTTACGCTCCTAATGACTTTGGACTTTATAACATGGCAGGAAACGTCAACGAATGGGTAAATGACGTGTATCGTCAACTTTCATTCGAAGACTTCGAAGACTTCAACCCTTTTAGAGGGAATGTATTTCAAGATAATCAATACGAAGATGCTGAAGCCCGTGTATTAGCTAAAGACAAATATGGCCGCCCTATTAAAGTTCCTGCACGCGCACCGCGCAAACAGTCTTGGGAAGAGCTTCAAGCATCTAAAAATGGAGAACAAGGCACCACATCTGCGTATAAATATGATGCCCGCGGATTCGAAGATGAAGAAGTAGAAGAGCTTTACGGGAAAACATCTCTAGTTAATAACAACAGCCGAGTATATAAGGGTGGTTCATGGAATGATCGTCCTTATTGGTTAAACCCCGCCACACGCAGATTTATGCAACAAGATGAATCCGATGCCATGACTGGCTTTAGATGTGCTATGACTATGGTAGGCAATGTATTCGGTCCTTCACAGAAAAAAAGCAAAAAAGGTGGTTCAGCCCACTAACAAATAGTTTTTCAAGAAAAGCTCTCAACAAATTGAGAGCTTTTTTTTTATCTTTAACCCAATAGAAAAGTAATCAATTGATATAGTTTAAAAAGAAAAATCAAAACAACAGGTTACCATTTGACAAATAAGGTATTAATAAGTGAGTAAGGAAAACAGCGATATAAGCATTGATGAAAATATCATTCAAGCAATCAGAATTGGCAACCACCAAGCTATAGAACACATCTATAAATTGTGCTATCCACCGATAGCTCGAATGATTATCGACAATCAAGGAAGTACACAAGAAGCTGAAGATATTTTTCAGGAAACCGTCATGGTCTTTTATGATCGAGTTACTAAAAGCGAAGATTTCCACCTGACAAGCAAGTTACAGACTTTCTTATATGCTATTGCACGACGCTTATGGCTAAAACAACTTACTCGAGGTAAAACTAGATATCATAAAGACTCTGTCGATGATCATTTAGATTTACTAATTGCTGAAGAAGCTATTGAAGAGCATAAGGCATTGGAGTCTAAATTGGCACATATGGAAAGCGCCATGCTCGCTTTAGGTGAGCCCTGTAAAAGTATATTACATGACTTTTACATAAAAAATAAGTCCATGTCTGCGATAGCAGAGAAGTTTGGTTATACCAATCCTGATAATGCTAAAAATCAAAAATATAAATGCCTTCAGCGATTAAAAAAAATATTTTTTCAAAAGTAAGTTAGAATAGAATCATGAAAAGGTTAAATGAGCAGGATTTTTTAGAGTGGGCTGATCAATATTTAAATGAAGAATTAAGCAAAAGTGAAATTCTTCAATTTGAACAATACTGCATTTTTTTTCCAGAGGATGCACAACTATTTCGTGAACACAAAGAATTTCTCAGCATCTACAAGAAAAATCAGCATAGGAATGAGTTCAAAAAAGCTTTACATCAACAAAAACCAAAAAAGGCAAAAAAACAAGCTACACAGGTAATTTCTTTATCTGCCATTTGGAATCGACTAAAACTTAATGTAGCAGTTGCTGCTGCAATTGCTATTGTTTCTGTTTTTTCCACGCTATGGCTGACTGGATATTATTCCACATTAAAGAAAACCACTTCTGATTACAGTGCTTTACGTCGAGACATGAATAATGTTAAACGCAACGTCAACGCACATAATGCCGCTATTAGAAGTTTCAACAAAGATAAAAACAGTGATGAAACAACACATTATGGAGCAACAAGCTTTATGATTACGAAGAGCGGCTACGTTGTCACAAACTATCATGTTATAAATGGTGCAGATTCTATACGTCTTCAAAACAACGGAGGTGAAACATTCAAAGCTGAAGTTATTTTCACCAGCCCTGAAAAAGACTTAGCTATCTTACATATCAATGACTCCTCATTCCGCTCCGTTAAGCAGGTACCTTATACTTTTAAAAACCGTGATTCTGATCTAGGTGAAGACATATTTACCATTGGTTTTCCTCGAGATGAAGCTGTTTATGGTCAAGGATATCTCAGCTCCTCGACCGGTTATGCCGGAGACACGTTGGCTTACCAGATATCAATTCCGGTCAACCCAGGTAATAGCGGAGGTCCCGTGCTGGACAAAGAAGGAAATGTTATCGGTATAATTAGTGGGAAACAAAAAGGAATAGACGGCGCAGCCTTTGCTATTAAAACGAAGGCCTTAATGGAAACATTAGAAGATATACCAGCCGACTTACTACCAACAGAAATTATAGTTAGCAACAAAAATACGTTAAATCATCTGAGCAGAACGGAACAGATAAAACGTCTTCAAGATTATATTTATATAGTTAAAGTGTATTAATAAATCAGAAGAGGGAGCAAAATTGCTCCCTCTTTTTTTATAATTATCTAATTCATCATTTTTTTTATTTATTCGGCTGAGGTGTTGTTCGCAAATACGGTTTTATCTCTTTAAATCCTTTTGGAAACTTAGCAGGAATATCTTCCGTTTTAATAGCAGGGACAACAATAACATCCTCCCCATCTTTCCAGTCAGCAGGAGTTGCAACCGAATACTCGTCTGTCAGTTGTAAAGAATCGATTACGCGCAATATTTCATAAAAATTACGTCCTGTTGATGCTGGATAAGTCAATGTCAATTTCACTTTCTTATCCGGTCCGATTACAAACACCGATCGTACAGTCGCCGTTGCCGATGCATTCGGATGAATCATATCATACAATTCAGAAACTTCACGGCTTTCATCTGCGATAATCGGAAACTCAACACTCGTATTTTGAGTTTCATTAATATCCTTGATCCACCCTAAATGTTCCGACACTGAATCTACACTTAAAGCTAACACTTTCACATTGCGCTTATCAAACTCTTCCTTTAACTGAGCCGTACGCCCCAATTCTGTTGTACATACAGGAGTATAATCGGCCGGATGTGAATATAAAACAGCCCAACCTCCATCGATATATTCATGAAAGTCTATTTTACCGATAGAAGTATCGGCTTTGAAATTTGGGGCAATATCTCCTAATCTTAAACTCATTGTTTTATCTTTTAAAATGTAAACAAACTATCTACTCTACAAATTTAGTAGATTATTTTATTAAAGGGAAAGTATTAGGCTATTTTTTTATAAAAATACGAATCTATTTATTTTACTATGCAAGCATAGTAAAATTCATTATATTTGAATTAACTCAATTTGAACACATTATGTACTTTACACTTACTGAAGAGCAGCAAATGATCCAAGAAACGGCCCGTTCTTTTGCACAAACATTAAAACCGGGCGTTATTGAGCGTGACGAACATGCTGCATTTCCAACCGAATTTGTTAAACAAATGGCCGAACTAGGTTTTATGGGAATGATGGTTGATGAAAATTATAATGGTGCTGGTCTAGACACATTATCATATGCAATTGCACTAGAAGAAATAGCCAAAATAGACGCTTCGACAGCAGTTATCATGTCTGCTCACAACTCTCTAGTCTTATACGGACTAGCTGCGTTTGGGACTGAAGAGCAAAAAGAAAAATACCTAAAACCATTAGCTAATGGTAATAAATTAGGCGCCTTCGCCCTATCCGAGCCTGAAGCAGGCTCAGATGCAACATCACAACACACTACAGCTGTAGATAAAGGCGATCATTATCTACTAAATGGCACAAAAAATTGGATTACTAATGGAGGCACGGCAGACATTTACCTAATTATTGCACAAACTCATCAGGAAAAAGGTCACCGTGGTATCAATGTCTTTATTGTTGAAAAAGGGATGCCAGGCTTCAGTATAGGTCCAAAGGAAAATAAGTTGGGCATTCGCAGTTCAGATACTCATTCTTTGCTTTTTGATGACGTCAAAGTGTCCAAAGCCAATCGTATTGGAGAAGATGGATTTGGTTTTAAATTTGCCATGTTAACACTTGATGGTGGCCGTATAGGTATAGCAGCGCAAGCATTAGGTATAGCGGCGGGAGCTTATGAGCTATCTATAGCTTATGCAAAAGAGCGGGAAACATTCGGAAAACCCATTGCCCAGCATCAGGCAATACAGTTTAAACTTGCTGATATGGAAACAGAAATAGAAGCCGCCCGCTTACTAACCTATAAAGCAGCTTGGCTAAAAGATCAAGGAAAGCCTTATGCTAAAGCTGCGGCTATGGCAAAGCTATATGCCTCAGAAGTCGCTATGAAAACCACCATTGAAGCAGTACAAATACATGGAGGTTATGGTTATGTCAAAGAATATCACGTAGAACGCTTAATGCGAGACGCTAAAATAACACAGATATATGAGGGCACATCTGAAATACAACGTTTAGTTATAGCCCGTGAAGTATTAAAATAAATGAATAGCTTTGGCTACCTTTTTTCTAAGTAGCCAAAGCCTATTACAGACAAAACTACCCCTTAGCCAATTCCTCATCAATCAATGCAAAGTGAGCATAATCTTCAAAGGAGAAAGCTCCCAGACTAACTGAAGCATGATTTAACAATAGCTTTGCCCTTCTAAAAAGCTCTAAAGACTGTGCACGTTCTTGACAAAGCAAACCATCCCTCAGCAACAATAAAGCCAAAGGTCTTATTTGCTCCTTATCCAAGCTTCTGTCGATATAATCAAGTAATTCTTCTGTTTTAGTTTCAATGAACCACGATCGATCAACATTAAAAAACTTTAAATAACCATCCTCTAATAAGCTAGGATCAGCAGGTTCATCAAAAGCTTCATATTTATCTACGAGTAAACGTAAAAATTTACCCATCTCATTCACCCAATTTAATATCGTATCTTTCTCGTAACGAATCCCCATAATCCTTATCTAATATGCCCCTGTCCTGTCACAAACCATTTTTCCGTCACTAATTTTTCAAGAGCAAATGGGCCTCTTGCATGCAGTTTTTGAGTAGAGATACCTATTTCAGCACCTAACCCAAACTCACCACCATCGGTAAACCTAGTCGATGCATTAGCATAAACCGCTGCCGCATCCACGGTGGTCATAAAAGTATCGATTACTTCAGAATCTGTCGATACAATACATTCGGAATGTTTTGACGAATGTTGCAAAATATGTGCTAAAGCATCGTCCATTGAATCCACCACTTTCACAGAACAGTTCAAAGACAAAAACTCACGTCCAAAATCCTCCTCTTGCGCATGATAAAGTACAGGGTAGCCCGCTTCATCTAAAAACTGATAAGCTACAACATCCGCATAAATTCCAACTTTATATTCTGCCAGAGCAGGAGCCACACGTGATAAAAAATCCTTAGCTACTTTTTTATCAACAAGTACGGTATCTAAAGCATTACATACGGAGGGTCGTGATATTTTGGCATTAGCAACAATACGAACCGCAGCATCTAAATCCGCAGACTCCTGAACATAAGTATGACAAACACCAGCCCCTGTCTCAATAACAGGAACTTTCGCATTACTACGAACAAACTCAATCAAAGATTGTGATCCTCTGGGAATAATAATGTCTATATATTTTGTTGCTGTCAAAAGTTCTGCAACAAATTTCCTATCTGTTGGTAAAAGCTGTACCATATGCTTATCTAAGCCCTCTTGCTCTAGCGCATCTTGTATGATCTTAACCAAAATCTGGTTACTATACCAAGCATCAGTGCCCCCACGTAGTACACACACATTTCCAGAACGCAAGCAAAGAGCTGCTACATCAATAGTCACATTAGGTCTTGATTCGTAAATAACACCTACTACCCCCAAAGGGACGGTCTTTTTTTCAATTAACAGGCCATCTTCACGGACAGTTTTTGATACACTCACATTCGTAGGGTCAGCTAGTGATGCAACAGCAAGCACACTTTCCGCTAAAGCCTCTATCCGCTCATTAGTCAATAACAAGCGATCATAACGGGAATCCTCAGGAGACATCTGTGACAGATCTTTCTCATTTTCTATTATTACCGCATCTTTTCGCTTGCGCAATAAAACAGAAATAGTTTCCAGTAGAATACATCTTTCTTTATCGGTTAATCGTTTTAATGGCACCGTGGCTTTATGCGCTGCATACAGCTCCGCCTGAATATCGATCTTCATGTTATTTCGCCTCTTTTATTTTTTTACATCCCTACAATAACACAATATCATCTGCATGTGCTATTGCTACATTTTTTCTAAATTGTATAGAAGCCAAGTCATTCACATCTGTTTTGGCTTGTGCTACAGCGAAGATCTCCCCTTGCTGATTAATAACCTGAAACATCTCTCCTGTCTCAAAAGATTGGTTTACGGAAATAATACCAACGGCTAATAGGCTTTTCCTATCTTTTAGCGCCTGTTCTGCCCCCTCGTCCACTGTAACCAAAGCTTTAATCAATCCTCCACTTGCCAACCACTTGCGCCGTGACGACACTTTAATTGCCTGTGCCCGACACACGGTTCCTGTATCTCCCTTCACCGCTTTCAAAATACCATCCTCGGTCTGCATGCTAAATATTACAGCTTGAATTCCCATTTGATTTGCTAAGCGTGCAAAATTAAGTTTAGAAACCATTCCTCCCAGCCCAACAGAAGATTTATCTTTACGCGCAAGGCCTAATGCTTCTTTATTTACAACTTCAATTTCTCGGACCACTTCTCCCCTGGCGTCCAACACCCCGGGCACAGACGTACTAAATAATACTTGCTCTGCACCAAAGCCTACTGCAATCAAAGTCGCCAATTCATCATTATCAGAAAACTTAAGCTCTTTGTTACTTACCACATCATTCTCGTTAGCGACAGGAATGACACCGTTCTTCCATAACTCTTGATAAGTAGCCTTTAATTGTAAGAATTGATCTCTATTTGCAAAATGTTGTCTTTCACATAAACTTTGTGCTAAAGCAATACCAAAAGGTTTAAAATAAGTACTGTACTTACCTATTAACAAGGGGTTACCTAACGCCGCTGCCGCTTTACGTTCGGATAACGTACCAGTATAATTACTTATATACTTCTTACCCGCAGCCACAGCTCCTGACGAGACAAGAACAATATTATACTGTGCTTGCAACTGAGCTGTTTGTCGGGCTATCTCTAAAATCACACGTTCATCAATCTTCCCTTCTTTTGTTGTTATAGAAGCTGATCCAAACTTAATAACCAAGACTGGCTTTCTCATTCATTTAAAATTTATCAAACAATAGCTTATTTATTTAGATTTTTATAAATGTAATAAGGTTTTTTATAAAAATAAACTATTTATCGATAATTATCTGGTATCCCCAAATTTGCTAACATATAGCTTTTCCAAAGCAAACATCTCGTCTCTCAACTTTGCTGCTTCTAAGAAATCCATATCTTTTGCAGCTTTATCCATTTGTCGTTTTACATTATCAATGGCTTTCTTCATCTCCTTCTCTCCTAAATGCTCCATAACTGGATCTGCGGCAATCAGCGTTGCAGCATCCGGTTCAACATAAGCCTTAACCTCTCCCGGCATAAAGTCAGCAACCGAAGTTTGCTCCATGATTTCCTCTCGGGTTTTACCTACTGTTCTTGGTATAATGCCATGCTTCTCATTATAAGCAGTTTGTTTCTCCCGCCTACGATTTGTTTCCTCAATTGTCACACGCATACTATCCGTCATACGATCTGCGTACATGATCACACGCCCTTTATCATTTCTTGCTGCACGCCCGATTGTCTGAATAAGTGATCGTTCTGAACGTAAAAACCCTTCTTTATCGGCATCTAGGATAGCAACTAAAGTTACTTCGGGCAAGTCTAACCCCTCTCTTAGTAAATTCACTCCAACCAGTACGTCAAACTCTCCCAAACGCAAGCCACGTAAAATCTCCACGCGCTCCAAAGTTTTAATTTCAGAGTGTATATAGCGCACTTTTACATTTAATTTTGCCATATACTTCGTCAGTTCTTCTGCCATACGTTTTGTTAGGGTAGTAGCTAAAATCCGGCCTCCCTCACTAATTGTTTGTTCCACCTGTTCTAGGAAGTCATCCACTTGGTTCATTGCAGGTCTCACCTCTATAATTGGATCCAACAACCCAGTTGGCCTAATAACCTGCTCAACAACGACTCCTTCTGTCTGCTGCAATTCATAATCCCCTGGAGTAGCAGAAACATAAATAGTCTGATTGGTTAATGATTCAAACTCTGGAAAATTAAGTGGCCTATTATCCATTGCTGCCGGCAATCGGAACCCATGCTCTACCAGCGATAGCTTGCGCGACCGATCACCTCCGTACATTGCTCGCAACTGTGGTAGCGTCACGTGACTCTCATCGATCACTAACAAATAATCTTCAGGGAAATAATCCAACAAACAGAACGGTCGCATACCCGGCTCTCTACCATCAAAAAAACGGGAGTAATTTTCTATACCCGAGCAGTACCCCAATTCGCGCATCATCTCAAGATCATAATTTACCCGCTCCTCCAGCCGCTTTGCTTCCAGCATCTTTCCTTCTTCTTCCAGCTGCGCAACCCGCTGCACCAATTCAGCCTGTATTGCCCATATAGATTCCGTAAACTTTTCTTTTGGCGTTACAAATAAATTTGCTGGGAATAGTGCAATATCCGCAACCTTAGTAATTGTCTTTGCTGACATCGGATCTATTTCTGATATTTCATCAATCTCATCCCCAAAGAAAGAAATACGGAAAGCGTAATCTAAATAAGCAGGAAAAACATCAACTGTATCTCCTTTCACACGGAAAGTACCTCGCTTAAAATCGCCGGTAGTGCGCGAATACAGAATTTCAACCAAGCGATGTAAAAAAGCATTGCGGCTAATCGTCATCCCTACTGCAAACCTAAAAATAGACCGGGAAAAATCCTCCGGATTTCCCATACCATAAATACAGGACACAGATGATACCACAACAATATCACGCCTGCCCGACATCAATGCAGAAGTTGTTGCCAAACGCAGCTTCTCAATCTCCTCATTAATAGCTAAATCTTTCTCTATGTAAGTATTCGACGAGGCGATGAAAGCTTCTGGCTGATAATAATCATAATATGAAACAAAATAATTAACAGCATTTTGAGGAAAAAACTGTTTAAATTCACCATACAACTGGGCTGCTAGTGTTTTATTATGACTTAAAATCAATGTTGGTCTTTGTGTCTCTTGAATAACATTCGCTATAGTAAATGTTTTTCCTGAACCTGTTACACCCAACAAATTCTGATAATGTTCTCCTTCATTAACGCCTGCCACAAGTTCCTTAATAGCCTGAGGCTGATCACCTGTCGGTTTATATTCTGATGTTAATTCAAACTTCATGTATCTTTACCAAATAATCTTTAAAAGTAATTAAAAAAGAAGTTTTTTTTATCGCTTCCCTGTCAAGAGAATTAGTAATTTAGTAAAAACACATTTAGCATACAAACAAAATGATCACCATACTCAGCAAAAAAAACAGCATAGCAAACCATTATATAGCAGAGCTACGACATATATCTATACAAAAAGACAGATTACGCTTCCGCAGAAATATTGAGCGTTTAGGTGAAATAATGGGCTATGAAATCAGTCAAAACCTAGACTACAAACCACAGTCTATTGAAACTCCTCTAGGCATAGCTGAGCATAATATGCTTATAGAACAACCTGTCCTTGGCACGGTTATACGTGCCGGCCTCCCCATGCATCAAGGTTTGCTTAACATATTCGATCAGGCAGATAGTGCTTTTATAGCAGCTTATCGGCACACTAAAAAAAGTGGAGAAATGGAAATCCACAAAAAATATGAGAACTGTCCAAACCTGGACGACAAAGTCGTTATCATATCCGACCCTATGATTGCTACAGGTCGTAGTTTGGTCCTAGTATGTCGTGATTTACTTTCCAACTACAATATAAAAGAACTGCATATTGCCGCAATTATCGCCTCCGAAGAAGGCTTACAGCATCTACATGCCTTCGTTCCTGAAGCTCACATTTGGGTCGGAGCTGTTGACAATGAACTTACATCTAAAGCCTACATTGTACCCGGTATGGGAGATGCTGGGAATTTAGCATTTGGCGGATCAACCGAATAATTATTAATAAAAGAATAACAGAAACGAAACACACAATGAACTATCCTTCAGTATATTTAAATAAAAAAACACACTATGGTTTGGCAACGTTACAATGGCGAAAAAATTCGCACCCCTATCAACGACGCTGTTGAAGACATTATAAAAAAAGAGACCTACCAAGGAAACAAACTAAAGGTCTATATCGGCACCGATTCACAGGTAAAACGCGGTATCACCGAGTTCGCAACAGTTATTGTATTTCTACGCGAACACAAGGGAGGTTTTATGTTTATACACCGTGATAAACAGGCAAGAAAACAAAGTATCAAAGAGCGCATGCTTACTGAGGTACAAAAATCCATTGAAATAGCCTACAAGCTCTGTCCACTTCTTGAGATGTACCAAGTTGAACTTGAAGTACATGCAGATATTAATACCAACCCACACTTTCAATCAAACATAGCCCTAAAGGAAGCCATGGGCTACATCATGGGGATGGGGTTCGTTTTTAAGGCAAAGCCTGAATCATTTGCCAGCACAAACTGCGCAGATAAAATTGTACAATAATTGAGGTAGAGCTCTTCTTTCTAAATAGCTTTTGTTATTATTGCAGCAAAACAGCTTTTGTTTAAATAAAAGCAATACTAACAATGAAACAGGAAAATAAGACCTCTTTAAAAAAAATTGCTGTTGTAGGTCCTGAATCTACGGGAAAATCCACTATTGCAAAGTTCTTAGCTAAAGAATTCAAAACACTGTATGTCCCAGAATATTCCCGTTATTATTGTCAAGATTTAAACAGGCAATACACTTTACAAGACGAATTAAATATGTTCCATGGCCAAGTCGCTCTGGAAGAAGCCTTAACATCCGTTACAAAAAAAGACATACTAATTTGTGATACAACCTTTTTAACAGTTAAAATATGGTGTGATCATCTTTTTAATGAAACGCCTAAAATTGTTGTAGACAAAATCAACACAACACATTATGATCTTTATCTTCTGATGGATATTGACTTACCTTGGGAAGATGATATACTGCGGGACTTTCCTCAAAAACGCGATCACTTTATGCGCGTATGGAAAAAAGAGCTAAATGCTATTAATGGAAATTACCAAGTAATATCAGGTCAAGGTACAGAAAGGTTAAATAATGCGTTAAAATGTGTCAAACAGTTTTTAAAAAAATCTGAACATTAAACTCAAAAAACACAAGCCATACACTTGCTAATGCCTAATAAGGAAAACTGACATTCAATTAAGAGTGCAGGCTTGTCTCCTCTATTATTTAGTATTATATTTGCTACAAGTCGTAAATTAGAATATATGCTGTGCAAGCTACAGGCTTGTGTTGCTATTTGTATTTTATAAGAACTTAGTTTAGTTATTGTATTTCACTTAATTCACATGAACATGTATCCAGAATATTTAGTTGCCCCAATGCGTCAAGAATTAGTAGACGCAGGGTTTCAGGAATTAAAAACGGCCGAAGAAGTTGATAACGTCATACCCTCTGAGGGAACTGTTTTTGTCGTTGTCAATTCCGTTTGCGGCTGTGCTGCAGCGAATGCTAGACCTGCAGCTAAATTTGCTGTAGAAAATGGCAAAAAACCTACTAAACTAGTCACTGTTTTCGCTGGTATGGAAAAAGAAGCGGTTGATAAAGCTCGTAACTACATGTTACCTTATCCTCCATCTTCTCCAGCAATGGCTTTATTTAAAGACGGAAAACTAGTACATATGATTGAAAGACATATGATTGAAGGTAGACCTGCACAAATGATTGCGGACAATCTAGTATCAGCTTTCAACGAATACTGCTAAAATTTTAGCATTGATTTTTGAATGAAAGGCTTTTCTCTCCTAGAGAAAAGCCTTATTTTTTAGAACTCGTTTCTCTATATCACGCCCATCATGGAAACCCAGCACAAACAACATGATGACAGACAAAGGCAAAAACGAACTAATAAGCATAAGCCAAAAAGAATAATTTGAAATTAAATTATACCCCTCTATAATAAAAAAACCTTGTAAAAGCATCAACCCTTCTGTACACACAAACGCCCCGATAAAAAGAATGATAGCTACATAAACCATAACACCTTTACTTGGCAACCACCTTTTTCTCATTGCAAAAAACAAAATGCTACCACTTATCGCCCCTAACATAAGTAAATGAATAAACCCCACTACTAAAGGTCGAATATGGTAAACATCACTCATCACAGAAGGCAATAGAGATAATAAAGGCACAAAAGCTTTGAGAAAAACAGAAACAATACTAAAATAAAATAATATTTTCTCTACTGGTTTAAGATGTACAAACCAATATTTTTTACACAGATAAATACTAATAAGGCCAAAAACAAAAAGTTGTAATATTACACCTAAACCGTTAAGATAATACAGAACTGCTGCAGGGACATACCAGTTAAGAGGAAGAGCAAACGTCAGCACAATAGATACGATTAAAACTAAGCGTAACATCACAGAGATAGACTTCCTTGTATAATTCTTAACACCTTTCAGAAAAAGAGCTAAAACACTTACTATAAACCAACCATTGAACTGAAAATGTAAAAAGAATTGTATAACTCCCTGAAAGAAGGCAGATCCCTTTCCCTGTATATGAATAGCAGGCCCTATAAGAAGAATTCCTACTGTCGATAAAACCATAAAGCCAAGAGCGGTATACAATAGTCTGTTCTGATCTTTCAATCCGGATTTTCTAAAACGCCAGACATAATAGACAAACAGATAACTGCAAACTAAATGTAAAGCCGAAAAAAATATCGAAAACAAAGCATAACCTTCTATTGGAAAGAATATAAACATACCCACTACAGAAACTTCACTAATCCAAAACAACACATTAAAGCATTTTTTAGATTGGTTCGTCTCCACAACAAAACCGGCATAAATCAAAGCATATAATGCCATATAAGCCCATCCGAGCATTGCCCCGTGTGAATGTCCATGAAGTAAAAACTGTAAATTTAACTTCTCAACAGGGAAGACAGAAGCGTAACGCAATAAAAAGCCCATTAAGGTTGCGATTGCAAAATTAAACAAACTAACACTGAACCAGACCTTGGTCATACCCTTTAAATTCAGTTCAGCAATTCCATCGTAAATAAGACCTTATTTAAAGGCTTATCTTCACCATCGGTGGTTGATTTACTAATTTTCATCAAAACATCGAGACCTTCAATAACCTCTCCAAACACCGTATAATCTTTATCAAGACGAGGCTGCCCTCCTTGTTCTAAATAAAGTTGCCGTTGTTCGTTAGTGTATTTAATTCCCTTTTTCTCCTCCAGAACCTTTAAATCATTTACTGAAACTTTCTTCCCAACAACAAAGTAAATCTGATTCAAAAAAGAAGATTTTGTCAAATTACCATCATGCCCAGCTCCCAAAGCCCCCACTTTATGAAAAGCCCTGTCATCAAATTCAGGAGCTAAACGCTCGGGTAATTTATCAGGGTCTTCTGCTTCCTTTGTTAAAATAGCTTCATCCAACTCTCCACCTTGCACCACAAAATCTGCTATTACCCTATTAAACTCTGCGTTCTTATAGGTTCCATCCTGAATATTTTTCTTTAAAAGAGCACGGTGATTTGGTGTAAAATCATACAACACCACTTTAAAGCTCCCATAGGTTGTTTTTACCAGCACAGTGTCCGTTTGTGCAGCACATGTTAAAAAAATGAAAAATGAAAAAACATTCAATAGCACTTTATAAATCATAGCAATCAATATTATTAGGATATACCAAACTTAAAGAAATTCAGGTTTATCCACAATACCGAAACTAAAGCTATCTAATAAAAAAAAGCCCGTATTCATTAGAACACAGGGCTTTCATATTATCATAGAATACTATTCGAAATATTACATATCAAAAAGGTGTTTTTCGGCACGATAGGACGATCTTACCAATGGCCCCGACTCAACGTATTTAAAGCCCATTTCCAAGCCTATTTTTTGATACTTTTCAAATTGTGCTGGTGTTACCCACTCCACAACTGGATGATGTGCTTTTGTAGGCTGCAAATATTGTCCTAAAGTAAGAATATGTACTCCAACATTATACAAATCCTGCATTGCTTCAATCACATCTTCTTCAGTTTCCCCAAAACCAAGCATAATTCCCGATTTTGTACGGATTCCTGCTTCAGAAATACGTCTTAAACATTCCAATGAACGATCATACTTTGCTTGAATACGTACCTCTCTTGTTAAACGACGCACAGTTTCCAAGTTATGTGATACAATTTCAGGACGTACGGCTAAAACTCGATCTAGATTTTCCCACTGCCCTTTAAAGTCAGGTATCAATGTTTCTAACGTTGTTTCAGGACTTTCACGACGAATAGCATTTATTGTCTCAGCCCATATTATAGACCCTCCGTCTTTCAAGTCATCACGATCAACAGAAGTAATAACACAATGCTTTACCCCCATAAGTTTCACAGAGTTTGCTACGCGGTCAGGCTCTCCTGTATCAACAGCTAGAGGACGACCTGTAGCTACAGCACAAAAAGAACAGGAACGTGTACATATATTTCCTAATATCATAAATGTTGCTGTACCGGCCCCCCAACATTCACCCATATTGGGACAGTTACCACTTTCACAAATCGTATGTAACTTATGCTCATCTACTAAACCTCTTACATGGCGATATTCTTTACCAACAGGAAGCTTAACACGCAACCAATCCGGCTTGCGCTGCGTCTCTACTACAGGAATTACAGGCAGTTCAATCATATTGCAAAGTTAAGGATTATTCTCTTAAATATAGGTAGCATCAATTGTTGTCACAATATCATATTATCAACGCAGAAAACTGTGAAGTTTAAAAAGCCTATCAAATATTTTCGGATATTTGTAGTAAATTATTAATATAAAAGTAGATATGCGTGCCTTAACAATTTTCTGTTTTTTATTATTTACTGTGTTTTATGTTTATGCTCAAAACACAACAATAAAATTAATCCCTAAACCCAACAAAGTTATACAGTCTGAAGGGGTCTACAACATTCCATACAATGTTCAGCTCTATGCCGCTGAACCTTTTATAGAACTGGCTCAATTATTAGCAGAATATCCACAGCTAAAAACGCTCCCTGTAGAGTTGGTGAAAAAAGTTAATAAAAAACATACGCAAGGTATTCGCTTACTCTTAGCCGAAGCAATTGATAAAATTCCAAATAATGCACACCGCATCACTATTGATCAGTCAGGAATACTTCTTAAAGCAAATAACGAAAAGGCTATGCTTGACGGTATACTTACTCTTCTGCAACTTTCTTCTCTACTAGAAAACCCATTATCACTTCCTCAACTTACTATTGATGACTACCCGCGTTTTGCACATAGAGGTTTACATTTAGACGTTGCTTCCCATTACATGCCTTTAGCTTTCTTGAAAAAATACATTGACTTAATGGCTCTTTATAAGTTCAACTACTTTCATCTAGAGCTAGCTAATAATAATGCATGGCGTATGGAAATTAAGAAATTTCCAGAACTAACAGAGCAAACTTCATGGCGAACACACAAAGCATGGTACGAATGGAGTAAAAATGGTCAGCAATTTAGTAAAAAAGGCGATCCTAATGCCTATGGAGGTTATTATAGCCAAAATCAGCTACAAGAATTGGTAATGTATGCAAAACAAAAAGGCATTACAATTATTCCTGAAATTAACCTTATTACCGGAGCACAAGCAATCTTAAAAGTATATCCCGAATTTGTATGTACAGAAACAACAGATAAGCAACAAGAGTTTTGCTTAGGTAATACAAAAAGTTATATTTTTTTTAAAGATGTACTTAATGAAATTATCGAGGTCTTTCCTTCCACTTACATACATATTGGTGGAAATCAGCCCGACACTTCCCATTGGGCAAACTGTTCTAAATGTAAAACTTTAAGCGCAAGCAAAGAATTAAAAGATGCAAACGACATTTACCATTATGCTATAAAAGAAATAGAGGCCCATCTCACGTCACAAAATCGGATACTTATCGGCAGATTACCTCTTCTAACAGATAGTTTAGCCAAAGAAAGTGTCATTAATCTTGTAGATACAGAAATTACTACATCTAAAAACCAGCTTCAAAAACATAATCTCATCCTATCAGCAAAAAATAGTTTACATTTTGACAATTACCAAAGTGATCCACGCCAACATCCTTTAGCGCGGGACAAGCAACTATCATTAGCAAAAGTGTATGCCTACAATCCCAATGAAATAGACTCCGAATTAGCGACTAAAATAATCGGTACAATGGCTACTGTTTCCACAACATTTATGTCTAATTACGAGCAGGTTGAATACATGGTCTTTCCAAGAGCATTAGCTCTAGCCGAACTAAACTGGACAAGACAAGATCTCCGCAACTGGCATGATTTTGAACAGCGTCTACAGACCCACTACACTCTGTTACAAGATAAAGAAATAAATTACTACAGCCCGTCTTATCACGTAAATATAGAAGCAGAATTTAATTTCAACAAAAAAAGAAATACGGTCAGTCTTAGTTCCGAACAACTTAACCCAACCATTTACTACACAACAGATGGTACTGACCCTTCCATAGAAGCCACCCTATTTACCAACCCGATCGAGCTTCCAACTTCCACCCTTATAAAAGCAGCTTCATTTTTCCAAGAAGCAAGAGTAAGCCCCGTTAGCGAAAAACAATTACATATTCATAAAGCTATAGGCAAGAAAGTAACGTATAATACGCCATGGAATGAATATGAAGCGCAGAAGGACTCTACGCTAACAAATGGTATACAAGGGGATATAAATGACATTCTGCAACAATGGCAAGGTTTTACAAATGGCTTGGATGTAACAGTAGACTTTGAAAGAAGAGAGGAAATCAACAGTGTAGCCATTCGTTTTATGCAAAGCAAAACACCTGAAGCCTATTACCCTGAAGAAGTTCAGATAATGTTTTCTGACAACGGTAAAAATTACAGAAAAATAGGAACCGTAAAACATGAAGCGAATGACGATCAAATAGCTTTTAAAAACTTTGAAATAAAACTTGAGAAACCGCAAATGGCAAAATACATTAGAATAATAGCTAACAAACCTGAAAGTGGACAATTACTGGCTGATGAGATTATAATTTATTAGCACAGTTATAAAGTAGAAAAAACATGAAGCGAAACCTTGGAAACAACCTGATCATTATCATTCCTTCAAGCCATTGCATATTAAAACAATAAAATTTTTAAGCTTTCATGAAATTTCAAATAAAAGATGTAACTTTGCACTCCGACAGAGCAGTCGGAATACTCTCCACACAAAGGCACCTTTCGTTGCTTTGTTCAGCACAACAAATAGATTTTAACTGTTTTCAAGAAAAAAATAATGCCTAGAAACACCTCCATCAAATCTGTATTAATCATCGGTTCTGGCCCTATTGTTATCGGTCAAGCCTGTGAGTTTGACTATTCTGGTTCACAAGCAGCACTTTCTTTAAAAGAAGAGGGAATTGAAGTGTCCATTATAAACTCAAACCCTGCAACGATAATGACTGACAATGTCATTGCCGACCATATTTATCTACTGCCACTTACTTGTGAGAGTATAGAGAAAATACTCCAGGAGCAGAAAATAGACGCCGTACTCCCAACAATGGGTGGACAAACAGCCCTTAACCTATGTATTGAAGCAGATAACTTAGGGATTTGGAAAAAATATAACGTAGACATTATCGGTGTAGACATTGCTGCAATTGAAAAAACTGAAAACCGCGAGGCATTCCGTCAATTAATGGTTGACATTGGTGTGGGTGTTGCCCATTCTAAAATTGCAAATTCGTTCTTAGAAGGTAAAGAAGCAGCCCAAGAAATTGGTTACCCTCTTGTCATACGTCCTTCATACACATTAGCAGGTACAGGAGGTGGATTTGTTCATAAAAAAGAAGATTTCGACGCTGCATTAAATAGAGGTCTACATGCGTCGCCTACGCATGAAGTATTAGTAGAACAAGCAGTATTAGGATGGAAAGAATTTGAATTAGAGCTCTTAAGAGATACAAACGATAATGTAATAATCATTTGTACTATAGAAAACTTTGATCCAATGGGGATACATACCGGCGACTCAATCACTGTAGCACCTGGTATGACCTTAAGTGACAAGTGTTATCAAGATATGCGAAATCAGGCAATTCGCATGATGCGCTCCATAGGTAATTTTGCTGGTGGTTGTAACGTACAGTTTTCTGTAAATCCAGAAAACGAAGAAATCATCGCTATCGAAATCAACCCACGTGTATCTCGTTCTTCTGCATTAGCTTCCAAAGCTACAGGCTATCCTATCGCAAAAATAGCTGCGAAACTAGCTATAGGTTATAACTTAGATGAATTACAGAACCAGATCACAAAAACTACTTCTGCTTATTTCGAACCTACACTAGATTATACCATTGTCAAAATCCCTCGTTTTAATTTTGACAAATTTAAAGGTGCTAACAAAGAACTTGGTCTACAAATGAAAGCTGTAGGTGAGGTTATGGCTATCGGTAGAACATTCATAGAAGCTTTACAAAAAGCTTGTCAGTCGTTAGAAACAAATCGTTGGGGATTAGGCTCAGATGGCCGTCAAATCCGTAATTTGGAAGAGATCATGGAAAGTTTAGAGCACCCAAGTGCCGACCGTGTATTTCATATCAAAGATGCATTTGACTTAGGTGTACCTTTAGAATCGATCAGGAAAGCAACCCGTATTGACAAGTGGTTTTTATTACAGATTCAAGAACTTGTACACCTAGAAACGGAATTACGCAGATATCAGTTGAACAATATACCTCGCGACTTCTTCGTTACACTTAAACAAAAAGGATATTCCGACGCCCAAATTTCTTGGCTTTTAGGCAACGTAACAGAAGATCAGGTTTACGATCGCCGTAAAGAACTAGGTATTACCAGAGTATTCAAAATGGTTGACACTTGTGCTGCTGAATTCCCAGCACACACACCTTATTTCTACTCAACATTTGAAGACGAGAACGAATCAATAGTATCGGATAAAAAGAAAATCATTGTTTTGGGTTCTGGCCCTAACCGTATCGGCCAAGGTATCGAGTTTGATTATTCTTGTGTACATGGCTTAATTGCAGCTAAAGAAGCGGGCTATGAAGCCATCATGGTAAACTGTAACCCAGAAACTGTATCTACAGACTTTAACATGGCTGATAAGCTTTATTTTGAGCCTGTTTTCTGGGAACATGTCCGTGAAATTATCGAGCTTGAAAAACCAGAAGGTGTAATAGTGCAACTCGGTGGGCAAACAGCCCTAAAAATGGCCGAACAACTTGAAGCTATTGGTGTAAAAATTATAGGTACATCTTTCGAGAACATGGACTTGGCAGAAGATCGCGGTCGTTTCTCCGACTTACTAAAAGAACTTGATATTCCATATCCTAAATACGGTGTAGCTACTTCAGCCGAACAAGCACTTAAAGTCGCTAATGAGGTTGGATACCCTGTATTGGTGCGTCCTTCTTACGTATTAGGAGGGCAAGGTATGAGCATTGTTATTAATGACGAAGACCTAGAGCGTGCTGTGGTAACTTTATTAAAGAATTTACCGGGCAATCAAATTCTAATCGACCACTTCTTAGATCGCGCCGAAGAGTCTGAATCGGATTCCATCAGTGATGGCGAAGATGTCCATATTATCGGCATGATGGAACATATTGAACCTGCTGGTATTCACTCAGGCGATTCATCAGCCGTGTTACCTCCGTTTAGCTTGTCTGAAAACGTACAGAAAAAAATGGAAGAGTACTCCATCAAATTAGCAAAAGCACTAAATGTACGTGGTTTATTAAATATCCAATTCGCTGTCAAAGGTGAAAAAGTATACGTTATCGAAGCCAATCCACGTGCTTCACGAACTGTTCCCTTTATAGCCAAGGCCTATGACGTTCCATACATTAACATTGCTACAAAAGTAATGTTAGGCACGCATAAATTAAAAGACTTCAAAATTGAACGTAAATTAACAGGGTTTGCAATAAAAGAACCTGTATTCTCTTTCGAAAAATTCCCAGAGGTTGACAAAACTTTAGGCCCTGAAATGAAATCTACAGGTGAAGCGATTCGTTTTATAAAAGATTTACAAGATCCTTATTTCAGAGAGATGTACAAACGCAAATCTATGTTCTTAAACGCGCAGTAATTATAAATTATATATATTAAAAAAACAGTTAAGCTTTATCGCTTAACTGTTTTTTTATACACTTAACTCACTTTTGCTACCTAAAACAACTTTAACTTAAGTAGCATGAAACAAAAGAAATCTTTTAAAACTTAAGACCGTATAGTTTTTCTCCTACATCTGTTATTTTTTGATCTACAGAGGTTAAACCACTACCTGAAAGGTACCAAATCCACCCTGGAAGAATAAACACCTTACCATCTTTATAAGCCTGAGTAGATTTAATATCATCATTAATAATATCATTAGCGTCTGGCATTACACCTTGTATACCTGTATTACGATCAAATACAAATAAGTAATCCGGGTTAATATCAGCTAACTTCGGTGCTTGTGGTCGCTCTCCACCTCTAGGAGCATTCGCTGCTTCCGCATTCGGTATATATGCTGGCTTTAAATCTAAAGCATCATAAAGAAATCCAAAACGAGAATTCGGACCACTAGGCATCACACGTCCATTCATATGCATAGCCAATACGGTTTTCTTTGGATCTGCTTTGGCCTTCTCTTGCACCTGAGCAGCTTTTTGACGTAAAGCGGTTAACTTTTTCTCTGCTAATTTTTCCTTACCATGCAAAGCGGCTATATCGCGTACATTTTGTTCAAAAGAGCCCCAAAAATCCTCCGTATCTGTACCAAAAATAATCGTAGGAGCCACCATTGATAGCGAATCGTAATAATTTCCCATTCTACCACCTGTGATAATAAAGTCAGGCTTTAAAGCCGCAACAGCCTCCATATTAGGCGTTTTTACATTGCCTACTTTAATATATTTCGAATCGTTATATTTCCCCAGATATTCTGGAACTTGATCAACAGTAGCGGCAATCGAAATACCCAATTCATCGTAAGTTTCTAAAGCACTCAAATCCATAATTAATACTTTCTTCGGATTTTTCTGAACTTTAGTTTCGCCTTTCGAATGCTTAAAAGTAACTGCCTTTTGAGCAGACACACTTAAGGAACATGCAACAAAAAATAACGCTATAAAATAATTACGTTTCATAATAAAAATGATAAATACTTCATAAAAAAGCAGGAGGATTCCCCCCTGCCCTATACTAAACTTGAAAACACTATACTACTTCTGCTTAACAAATGTAACTCCTTCGATAGCCTCAGCTTTCTCAACCAGCAGTCCTTTTTTCGCCGCTCCACTCACTGGGTCGATTACATAAAACCTTGGCGATTCATTAGTTGTAGTAATACCTAAATATATTTTTCCTTCTAGTACATAAGGTTCACCTGTACCAAGATCAGGAATCGCACTTTTATCTGGTAAACCACTGACCCAAGTCAATTTCTGACTTGACATATCTAATAATGCAAACTGTGATGCAACACCTGAAACAGATTTACCCGCTTCAGATTTTTCATTGTAAAACTCTAGTAAGAATATGTCATTTTGCACATACCACACTTTACGGAAACGATATCCTTGAGAAGCTTTTTCGATATCCCAAAAATAATCTTTATCAAATCCTGTAGCACCATTTTTAAGAAGTACTGCTCCAGCTGTTTTTGTACCCGCATAGTTTCCTGAAAACACATAAACATCTCCTTTAGAAGTCTCTCCAATCTGAGAATATCTTGCAGATTTATACTGTCCAGCTGACTTACTCAAACGCACATCTTTATACACTGCCTCTGGTTTTAAATTACTTGCTTTAATTTTAGCTACTACCAACTCATCAATTTCATCCGCAGAATAATCTAACCCTGTATAGAAAGAACCATTTCCAGCATCCGCTATACCTACTAAAGCAGCATTCTTACCTTCATAACCAGCAAATTGATCTACCTGCATGTAGGCAAACTTAGGTGTTGAAGGAGACATTGGAATAATATTAAAAGTAGCTTTAGTTTTATCTGCTGCTCTAAAACCACTCATGGCTGAATAAACAGCATCTCCTACTATACCTGCTGTAACAAAACCATCCTGTATTTCAAACTGTTGACCAATCTGTACTGCTTTACCATTTGAGTTTATAGTCACCCTCGTTCCAACATGAGCATCTCCACGACCATATTTAAGAGTGACAAAACCATCATATCCATTAGAAATATAATTAGAAAAGGTGTTATTAACCTCTAATCCTGTTCCAACTGGACTAATCGATTGTTCCGGGTTTTCTAATGATTCAACAGGAATGAAATATGTGCTGGCACTCTCTCCTGTTCCTTTAGCCTGCACTGCTACTAAATACTGCCCTACTTCTTCTGGAGCTTCCTCGCCACCATTATCTGGTGCTGGATCACTTTTACTACAGCCCACAGCTATTAGTGTAGCAAAGGCTAAAAAACATGATTTTATAATAAATTGCTTTTTCATTGTTTTTATTTATATATATACCTGTATTAATTTTATCTTTTAAAATTTGTTACCTTTTAATAAAGAAATATCTCAACTTAACAGCAAAACTTCTTCCTGGCTTCTGCAGACTATAATTATCATATAACATAGCATCTTCTAGATTACGCGCTTCAAAAGAAATATTATATTTGCCGTCTTCTAAAAGATAAGTAGCGGAAAAGTCGCTATAAAACTGTTTTGGTATAAAAGCTTTAGTCGATTTTTCCCCATATGCCTCTGAATTCTTATATATTTTATCCACAAAGTTTAAGGTATAATTCAAATTAAGGGTATTCCCTTTTTTAAGAAAATCGTGGACATAGTAAGAAGCATCAGCATTCCAGAAAAAGTAAGGTAAATTAGCCATACGGTAATTATAGTTTCCATTTTCCTTCTTTCCATCTTTATCTGTAAAACGTACTTTATCACGTATATCCATATAAGTTAATGTTGCACCAACAGTCGCTTTATTCTTATAATAGACTCGGGCTTCTATATCTGTCCCAAGACGTGTAACTCGGCCGTGATTAACCCTACGATACATTGAACTACCATTTACCTCATCGCCTATTCTGGCTAATAAAGTTTGAATAAAATTATAAGTATCACGATAATAACCAGACCAGTCCACATAAATAGAATAATCACTTGTAAGCTCCTTATTAAAAGTAAAACCTATATTATAATTATTAGATTCCTCAGGCTTTAAGGCAACATTCCCTTCTTCCAAAAGTTCGTCTCCAAATAATTCTCTATCATTTGGCAAGCGATAAGCTTTTTCTGCAGAAGCTTTTAATTGTAAATTACGTAGGAAATACGTACTAGCAATACCATACCCTGTTTTAGAAACTTCTTCCTTCTGTTTATACGTTTCTTCAGTTTCTGCATGTGTACCTGGACCTGATGCTTTGTTAGTATAATGTTTGGCGAACACATTTGTATTCCATTTTCGTTGAAATGTGTATCTATATTCCAAGCCTAAAGTATTTTTAAAACTTGTTCTCTTCATACTATCAGCAGCGGTAGGCAAACTAGGGAATAATGCATCAGCTACTCTTTGCATATCAGGCTTACGTTCGTAGTTTGACAAGACATTATTGAAGGCAACTGAGTGATCAGCATTAATACGGTAACCAATATTTACTGTTCCGGACTGATTACTATTTGAATATTCAGACAACCCATAACTTGCTTCTCCAAAAGCATTACTTTGTCCTCTAAGATCTTTCATCAACCTACGCTCACCTGTCCAACTATATTTATAAGCAGTAGTGTCAACACTACCTGCTTTCTGATAATTATAGTTACCTGTGACCCGCACGCTCAATCCCTCTACAATTAAATTTCTTTTATCATAAACAAAAGATGGAAGAAACGACTTGCTATGAGCTGTCCGCTCACCGTACACATATCTCATCTCTGCACCATGCTGCACATCTTGGTGTACTTGACCTACTGTAAGCCCCAATAACATCCTATCAGCCCATTTCTTACCAACAATACCCACTTTGGCCATAATTGTCTCATTTCTATAGGTATCATGGAAACGTCTAAACCATGCAGAATCTGGTGACCATGCAGAACCTTCCTGCCAAATATCATCATCTTCACCCGTCACCGGTTTACCCTCTTTTGCAAAAATTCTATAATCCGTTTTTACCTTATAATTATTATCTGAGTAGTTTTGAAAGGCATTTAATTGTAAAGACACACCCGATTTAAAAGTATGATTAAGACTTACATTCGACTTATGGGTATTAAATGAACCATAAGAATAAGATGCATCCAATGTTGTATTCTGTGTCCTATTCGTTACGATATTAATAACTCCTCCCATAGCATCAGCACCGAATTCAATAGGAACAACTCCTTTATACACCTCTATACGTTCCGCCATGTTTACTGGAATATTGTTTAATTGAAATGCAGTTCCCATACCTTCCATAGGTACACCATCCATAAAAACACGAATATTACGTCCTGTAAAACCATTCAACGTAATGTTCATATCTGACCCCAATCCACCCGTCTCACGGATTTTTACACCAGAAGCTTTATCTAAAAGGTGAGCTAAGTCCAGAGTTGTATTATAATGTGATTTCGCATCTAGAGCTACAACGTTAAATGGTGTCTCTCGAACCTCTTGAATTGCAGACTTACCACTAACTACAACTTGTTCAATTGACATATTTGGATCAGCTTTTAAGATAAATTGAGTATGCTTACTATCTCCTTTCTTCAAAGAAACTTTTCTTTTTTCCGCAAGAAAACCAATAGCCGAACTCATAACCTCATAGTCACCAGATTCAACGACCAATACATAATGACCATCTTTACCAACAGCTGTACTATAAGCTGTATTTGGGATATAAACTGTTGCTCCAGGAATAATCTTGCCATCTTCAGCTTTAACATATCCAACTATTTTAGAGACATCCCTATCTTGTGCACTTGCAGGACAAAAAAATAATAAGAGTAATGCAAGACTGCTCCCTAGATAAAATAAGCGTTTTAATTTTGTGTTATTGTGACAATTCATTTACACCCTTGATTATTGATATTTAGATTAATTATAAATAACTTCGCAAATGTAATTAGTATGTACAGTATCAAATAGCGAAAAGCAGGACAAAAAATAGCGAAAAAAGGGTATGCATTTGAAATCGGAAATTTTAGAGATCAATAAAATAATACATGATACAACTATTCAAAATAAGTATAATGACGTAGATACATTAATACAGGAAACATTTACTCACTATGAAAAAGACATTTCCGTATGCTGTAATATTTTTCATTCATCCGGTTTACATATCACTGAATCCCAGATATGCTCCAACAGAGAACTAACGAATGTATGGTTAACAAAAGAACCACATGTACGATTTTTCTTCTATTTGACAGGCAGTTCCTGCGTTAAGAACGGCGCAGGAAACGAGTCTTATACGCATAGGGCAGGTATGTTGCAACGCAATTTTTTGGATACAGAGGGAGCAGGAGGAACTATGATCATCAAACCAAATGTAGAACTTCACCATATTGTTATAAAGATGTCCCTAGACTTTTATATTAACCTACTCAAGTCAGAGCATTGGATAGATAACGATGTTTTTCATAATTATGTACTATCAGGAAAACCTGAAAATAGGCCAAATGAGACCCTTTCTATAGACATTAAAACACTCCAGATTATTCAGGATATTACAAATAGTGAAGATATCATAGAGCATAGATACCATTTTTTCAAATTAAAACTGAAAGAGCTATTATTCACTATTCACCAACAGACACAATACGGTAAAAACACCCCCGAACTAGCTTCTTCACCATCAGATAGTCTAGATAAAATAAAATCTTATCTCACCTTACATATTGACAATCCCCCGACAAGTGCGGAATTAGCGAAGGTTTTTCTAATGAATGAAAAGAAATTGAAGCAAAGTTTCAAAGAAAAATATGGAAAAACCATATATGCTTTTGTAGTCAAACTAAGGATGGAAAAAGCTAAGAAACTATTAATGGAAAACTATAATGTAAATGAATTAGCAGTCCTTTTAGGCTATCAAAGTGTATCCCACTTTATAAAAGTATTCAAAAATTACTATGGGTGCACTCCCAAAGATGCGCAAAATAAATATCAAAACATCACCCAATCAAAAGCAGAATAACCTTTTACAGCCTATTCAGGAGCGCATTTTTGACTAAAACATATTATTTCAACAGTTTGCCAATAAGATATCCAAATGAGTATCCCAAATTATAAATAAGGAATAAAGCTGCTAACACCATGATCACGACAGCAGCTATCCAATACCATTTGTTTTCACCTGAAAATAGATTATTATTCATGTTTATATATCTTTAACACATCGAAAACCAACATTATTCGTTGGGCTATTTACTTCTCCTTTTCCTCTACTCCCCGCCTTATAACGCTCACAATATTGATCTGTACATAAAAAAGATCCTCCGCGCTGCACCCGTTTTACTGCCCCTGGCTCTTGCGGGTCATGTGAAGATTTTGGTCCTTTCGGGTTTGATCTAGGACTATCTTTATAATAATCCACTGTATAAAAATCAGAACACCACTCCCATACATTTCCCTCCATATCATATAATCCCCAAGCATTCGAAGGAAAAGACTTAACCGGAGCAGTACCTTCAAAACCATCCTCCATAGCATTCCTATTAGGAAACTCTCCTTGATATATATTTGCCAGCCATTTTCCGTCCTGTTTCATCTCATCACCCCAATAAAACATTTCATTTGTATGCTTACCTGCCTTAGCAGCATATTCCCACTCAGCTTCCGTAGGCAAACGTTTCCCTGCCCATCTCGCATAAGCTTCCGCATCTTGATAGGCCACCTGAGTTACCGGATGATTCTCTCTTCCTTTAATCGAACTAGCGGGACCCTCCGGCTGCTTCCAACTAGCTTCAGGCACATAGTTCCACCATTGCAAATGATCTTTAAGACCCAATATTTTCTCAGGGCTTCCAAAAACAGCAGACCCTGGTACAAGCAGTGCAGGATCGACACCAGGAAAATCACTAGGGTTCAACGGTCGTTCTGCTAATGTCACATATCCCGTAGCATCCACAAAAGCTTTAAACTGTGCATTAGTAACTTCATGCTCGTCGATATAAAAAGAATGAACTTCCACTTCGTGGATAGGCTGTGCATCCGGAAAATTAACAGACCCCATCTGGAAAACCCCTCCATTAATCAATACCATACGAGCATTGTCCTCTCCTCTAATACTACTGATAGAATCTACCTGTTGACCAAAACGAGAAGGTATGCTCTCCATATGGCACGTAGAAATAGTATCACCTACTCTTAAGCTACTCACCTGTTGGCTTCCAGCAATAAATTGACAACCTGAAAAAAGTAAGCCTAGCCCCACTAATAAAAATTTCATATATATGTTATAATTTGATCAGCTAAAAATCTCAGTTTATTATCCTTTATAGTTTATTAAAAAGACTTATTTTCTTATTGCTAAGTTAAAATATAAAAATAAGAACAATAAGTCATTAACTAAAAAACCCGTATGATTTACTCACGTTTATGTAAGTAAAACACACGGGTTTTAAAATTATGCCTGCGAACAGACTATATTTATATTAAATATATAAACATTTCTGCTTATACATCTAATTGATTACTCTTCGCTTTTTCTACTTTAGGGCGTATACCTGTAGTACCTCCACCGTTTAACGTCATGTCGTGCGGCGCATTTGTTCTCCAAGCTCCTTTAGTAAAGTCAGGAATATTTACTGTTTTACTATTTTTAGCTACAGATTCAACACTTAATGGAACAATAACACTCCAAGAAGCTCCTTCGTATACAGGTTGATCAATTGGCAATCCATTACGTAAACAATCGATTAATCTCCAATCCATCATAAAGTCCATACCACCGTGACCACCAACTTGTTTAGCTTGCTCTCCTATGAATTTAATCAACTCAGGTGTATACTTTGTATAAAGCTCTTTTAACTCGTCAGGCTTAACAAAACTATGTCCAAAAGCAATTCCCTCTGAAGGATACTTCTGTGCAAAACCTTTTGTTCCACTCAATAAATGTAATCTAGAATAAGGTCTAGGAGATGTCACATCATGCTGTACCATCAGCGTTTTTCCTTTTTCAGTTTTAATCAACGTAGTATCCATATTACCACGGAAACGCTTTCCTACAAACTCTTGGTAGAATGAATCCTTCGCTGCTAATTCCTTAGCCTTATCCCCCATCATAAAGTCAGCAGACTGCATAGCGACTAGATGTGTCATGCGGTCACCACTGTTGATATTCATGCACTGTGCAATTGGTCCAATACCGTGTGTCGGGTATAAGTTACCGTTCATTTTGATATTCTCTCTCAAGCGCCACATATCTTGGTAACCGTTCTTGTTGAAGTTAAGGTCTAAAAGATCATGGATATAAGCCCCTTCTGCATGCACTAGTTCACCGAACATACCTTGACGTGCCATGTTCAATGTCAACATTTCAAAAAAGTCATAGCAGCAGTTCTCTAACATCATACAGTGCTTCTTAGTTTGTTCTGATACACGAACAACTTCCCAGCACTCTTTGACTGTCAAACCGATTGGCACTTCACACGCAACGTGAGCACCTGCTTTCATAGCTGCAATACTCATTGGCGCATGGTATTCCCATGGCGTACAAATATAAACTAAGTCAAGCTCCTGCTCTTTAAGCATGGTCATCCAACCATTCTCTCCTGAGTAAGCTTTTGCCTCTTTAAGTCCTTTGCGTGTTAAAATACCTTGTGCTTTTGTAACACGGTCTGCATGCAAATCACAAAGTGCAACGATCTCTGTGCCTTCAATGTATGACAAACGATCTACAGCACCTGGGCCGCGCATACCAACACCGATAACACCAATACGTACTTTATCAATCTTTGGAGCAGCATAGCCCCACATATTAAAGCCTGGTGCAGCTGCCATCGCTGAATTGTTAAGTGAAGGCAACGTTACAGCCACACTAGACAAAAGTGTAGCTTTTTTCAAAAAATCTCTTCTATTTGAACTCATAAATGTAGATAAGGTTTTACTTTTATTTAAGGAGAACAAAAAATGTCCTCCTTAAAACCACCTATTTTAAAACAAACTAAACAGTTAAATTTCAATAAGCCACTGATTAAACAATAGGATACAAATGGCCACTGAGTAACGATAGCTTTCTCACTAACGCTATACAAGTATAATATTATTAACAGTTAAATAAAAACAGAAAACTTAAGCAAACGTTTGCTCAAACCGTTGTTAACAAAAACGATACAAAGAGCGCCCATTTTTATAGCGTTCAAAGATCAATTTGACCGGTAAGCTCTTTCAATTGAACCTCTGATAATTTAGCTTGCAATAAAGCCGAGTTGTAACGGGATATTGCATTGATGAAATTCTCCTGCGCATCCCTAAACTCCACCGCGCTTATCGAGCCTATAGTATATTTAGCAAGGGTAATATTGAGATTTTCTCGGGCTATTTCTTCATTCCTCTCCTCTAACTTAGCTAACTCTATATTTGTAATATAAGTTTCATAAGCTGTTTTTATATTCGTCTTCACCAATAGCTCCTGCTGCTCTATCTGCATCCCTGCCTGATCGATCTGCAACTTAGCTACTTTCTCGTTTCGTTTTTGATTAAAACCATCGAATATATTCATACTTGCCGTAATGCCGTAATTAAGCCCACGTCCGTTAGATTTTGACACAAACCCCAAACTTGATTCTGTTCGTGAGAAATTATAGCCACTATTTAAGCGTACAGTAGGATAACGTCCTCCTTTTATATTTTTCAATTCCAATTCAGCTATCCGTTTATTAATGGCAACTAGTTGTAAATCCGGATTTACAACAACCGCCCTATTTAATAACTCATCATACACCAAACTTTTATCAATATGCACTTCCTTATCAACAGAAAACAAGATATCCAAATCCCTAGCCAATAAACTGTTCAAATTGATTTTCATATTTCGAACAACCTCCTGCTGTCTTAAGCGCGCAGAAACATCAGCATTTAAGTTAACCTGCACATTAAGAACCTCTAACTTAGAAGCTTTCCCAATCGAAAATCTATTTTCTGCTGTGCGCAAACGCTCTTCCGAAATAATGATACTTGAATCCAAAGCTGCTAAAAGATTCTGTTGCTCTACAATCGTATAATATAGGGTAATAACGTCACCAACCGTAGCTAGAACCATCCGTTGAAAATTAACTGTACCCTGTTTCTCCAACTCTTGCAACTTTTCATATCGTGCAAACATCCCCATACCGTCAAATAAAGTCCACCCTAAACTAACGCCATAATTCAGATTATTATTCTTCGCGTTATCCAATGATCGTTGCTCTCCGTTACTTTGTGTCTGTGTAGAGTTTTGCACACTATTATTTTGTGTTAAGTTTGCCGTAACAGTCGGCATTATACCAGCATTCCCATAGGTCACATTTTCCTTCGCTATTTTCAACTCATTTTGAGAAAGACGTATAGCATAATTATTCTCAAGAGCAACCTCCACGGCTTCCTTCACACTCATTAACTCTTGTGCTACGACATGCACTTTACAAAAAAGGAACAAGACACTTATCAGTATATATCTTCTCATATCACTACTCTTCTATATGATCAAATTCAGGACGTCTTTTCCTCGATCTAGACATCATTAAATAAAAAGCCGGGATAACATACAGGGTCAGAATCAAAGAAAACATTGTTCCACCTACAATAACAACTCCCATACCTATACGGCTCACAGAAGCTGCCCCAAATGACAGGGCAATAGGCAATGCACCCAATGCCACTGTTAAAGAAGTCATCAAAATAGGTCGAAGTCTTGCCTCAGATGCTTCGACTACTGCTTCATATTTCTCATAACCTTGATCACGCAGTTGATTTGCAAACTCCACTATTAAAATTCCGTTCTTAGTCACTAAACCAATTAACATAATTGTTCCAATCTGACTAAATATATTCCAAGTTTGCCCAAATAACCAAAGCGAAAACAACGCACCTCCTACAGCCAAAGGAACAGTCAACAAGATAATTACAGGATCTGTAAAGCTCTCAAATTGAGCGGATAAAATTAAAAATATCAAAATTACCGCCAAACCAAAAGCAAACATTGTATTCGACCCGCTTTCCACAAAATCCCGCGCTTCTCCACCTAGGTCCGTCGTAAAAGTATCATCCAGTACCTTCTCCTTCACAGCATCCATAGCTTCAATCCCTTCTCCCATACTACGTCCTGGTGCCAAACCTGCCGACACTGTGGCTGACATATATCGATTATTATGGTACAACTGAGGCGGGCTGCTACGCTCTTCCATCTCCACGATATTATCCAGTTGGATTAGTTGCCCATTCCTACTTTTTACAAAAATAGATGCTAAATCTGTTGGTGTTGCCCGGTCTTTTCTATCAAATTGCCCCATCACCTGATATTGCTTTCCATTCATCATGAAGTATCCAAAACGTTGTCCAGACAAAGACATCTGCAACGTTTGTGCTACATCTAAAACAGACACCCCCATAGACTGTGCTTTATCTCGATCAATTGTCACATAAATTTCCGGCTTATTGAACTTTAAATTAACATCAACAATAGAAAACGTCCTATCTCGCGATAATTCCTCCATAAATTCAGGGATTTTCTGTTCTAGCTTTTCAAAATTTGGGGCTTGTATAATATATTGTATTGGCATTCCACCCCGTCTATTTACAGAAATTGTAGGCTGTTGCGACACCGCCACGCGGGCTTCAGAGTACTGCCTTGTTAATACAGACAAATGATCAGCGATCTCTCCCTGACTTCGTGCACGTTCATCCGGTGGTACTAACCCCAAACGAACAAACCCACTATTTGCCGAAGCTGATCCAAAACCTGGTGAAGTAATAACTAAACTAACCTTCTTCTCCGGCACCGAATCATTAATTAACATCGTTAGCTCCGTCATAAAGCGATCCATATAATCATAGGACACTCCCTCTGGTGCCGTTGCTCTCAAGCTTATATAACTACGGTCATCATAAGGTGCCGTCTCTTTAGGCAATAACTGATAAAAGAAATATATCAGGCCGAAACAACCGATAATGACTACGAAGCTCAACCATTTTACTCGCAAAAAACTGACCAGCGAGCCCGCATATTCTTTATTTAATGCAACAAAATACCGCTCGGTTTTATTGTAGAACTTAGATCGATGCTGCTCTCCACCTTTCATCAAATATGCATTAAGCATAGGTGTCAAGGATAAAGAAACAAAGGCCGATATCAAAACAGCGGCTCCAATGACTATACCGAACTCTCGAAACAATTGCCCTACAAAGCCTTCCAGAAAAATAACCGGGATAAACACTGCTGCTAAAGTCACAGAAATTGATATAACAGCAAAAAATATTTCATTAGACCCTTTTATTGCGGCCTCAATAGGAGACATCCCCTCTTCAACTTTCTTAAAAATATTCTCTGTCACCACTATACCATCATCAACCACCAAACCAGTTGC
Source organism: Sphingobacterium sp. UT-1RO-CII-1 (assembly GCF_026711005.1). Classification (GTDB taxonomy): domain Bacteria; phylum Bacteroidota; class Bacteroidia; order Sphingobacteriales; family Sphingobacteriaceae; genus Sphingobacterium. Next base: position 116,940 of record NZ_JAPPVJ010000011.1, read on the forward strand.
CAATACAATAGCCAAGAGTGTAAGAACATTTATCGAAAAACCACACAGATACATAATAAAAAATGTAGCTATCAAGGATACAGGAATATCAACTAATGGCCGGAAAGCAATAGACCAACTTCTAAAGAAAATAAAAATAACAAGTACGACTAAAACAATGGCTATAATTAGAGTTTCTACTACCTCAAATACTGCTTTTTTCACAAATTGCGTATTATCAATAGCTATATTTAATTCGAAGCCCTGTGGCAACTCCTTTTCTAATTTTTCATACTCTTCATAGAAATGGTTGGCAATTTCCAGATAGTTCGTTCCTGGCTGTGGGATTACTGCTAAACTAACCATAGGATAGCCCGAATCAGACATCTTTGTTTCAAAGTTTTCTGCTTCTAATGCTGCATTCCCAATATCGGACAGCCGTATAGTTCGGTCGCCTTCGGCCCAAACAATAATATTATTAAACTCTTCTTCCGAAGCCAAATTTCCAATTGTTTTAACAGCCAGTTCGGTATTTTCACCCGTTAACTTACCAGACGGTAATTCAACATTTTGACTATTCAATGCGCCTCTCACATCTAAAACTGTAAGCCCGTAAGATGCTAGCCGCACAGGATCAATCCACAGCCTCATTGCAAATTTCTTCTGCCCCCAGATCTGGACAGAACTTACTCCTGGAATTGTTTGTAGACGTTGTGCTATAACATTCTCTGCAAAATCTGAAAGTTCCAAAACATTCCGCTCTGTACTTTGTACAGTCATCGTAATAATTGGTTCAGAATCTGCATCGGCTTTAGACACTACGGGCGCAGCATCAATATCTTGAGGCAAATTTCGAATAGCTTGCGACACCTTATCCCGGACATCATTCGCAGCCTCTTCTAGATTTTTACCTAAATTAAACTCTATAGTTATATTACTACTACCTTGGTTACTTGAAGAAGATATATTCCGAATACCATCAATTGAATTAATTGACTTCTCCAAAGGTTCAGTAATTTGCGATTCTATAATATCAGCATTAGCTCCTGCATAATTTGTACGCACTGAAATCTGCGCAGGGTCAATAGAAGGGTACTCCCTAACTCCTAGAAAAGTATAACCAATGATGCCGAAAAGAATCAACATCAGGTTCATTACAATAGCTAGAACAGGTCGCTTTATACTTAGCGTAGATAAACTCATAACTCAACAATTAACGTAAGGTCACTTGAATAGGACTACCATCTCTTAAAGACATCACTCCTGACGTCAGTACGGTGTCTCCTGCAGTTATACCATGAGTTATTAAAACTGCCGCATCGGTCCGCCCCCCGGTCTCCACTAGAACTTCTTTCGCCACACCACCTTTTTTAATGAAAATCTTTTTCCCATTTTGTATAGGAATTAACGCTTCTGCAGGTACAAGTAAACCATTATCTACAGTTTCCAAAGGAAAAGTAACATTGGCAAAAGTACCTGGTACAAGATGATTTCCTGAATTATCGGCGATTGCACGCACACGTAAAGTACGGGTTGCAGCATCTACCATAGGCTCTATAGCATATATTTGCGCTGAAAAGACCGTAGCTAACTCCCGTATTGCAAACTTAACACTGCTGTTTAATCTTACTTTACTTGAATACTTTTCAGGTATAGAAAATTGTAATTTAACTTTACTCATATTCACCAATTGTGCAATCTCACTCGTTGGTGTAATATAACTTCCTTTAGATACATGACGAAGACCAATTGTTCCCGAAAATGGAGCGCGGATAAAGGTCTTATCAAGCTGTGCCTCTATAATTTGTATTTGTGATTGTGCTGTACGATAATCAGCACTAGCGATATCATACTCTTCCTGACTGATAGCCTCTTTTTCCAACAGCAACTTTGCTCGCCTTTCATTTTCTCCAGCTAGTTCATAACGGGTCTTAGCTTGTGTTAGTTGAGCTCTCAATTCAGTGTCATTGATACGAATCAAGGTTTGTCCTGCAGAAACCGCTTTACCCTCTTCAAAATTAAGTGATTCAATTATACCTGAAATTTCCGAACGTAAATTCACGACCTCGTTCGGTTCTATAGAGCCGCTTAATGATAGAAAATCTGAAAAAGACTCCCCTTGCACAACTATTCCATAAACTCTCGCTCCCATACCGCGCATAGCGGAGCTATTAACAACCTCCTTTTCTTTATTCAAATGCAGTCGATAAGCTACTAAAGCAGCTATTCCCAACACTAAGAATATCAAAAAAAACCAAACTTTCTTACTCATTATTGATTAGTAGTTTATATAGATTCTAAATTGACACAAGATACCAATAATAAAAAGACCTCCTTGTAAAAATATCATTATAAACAGCAAGCAATCTCGTTTATAAGCCCTTAAGCACCTTATTATTCAAAAGCTAACAGAAAGTAAAAGATTGGGGAATCTACAGCTCAGTACGCTAGGCTGACAACGGTTTAATAAAAATGCTATAACACAAAAAAGCCCTTGCTGATCTAGCAAAGGCTTTCTGTATAAAATTAGGCACCGACCTACTCTCCCACCTGTTACGGCAATACCATCGGCTCTGGC
>NZ_JAPPVJ010000026.1 GCF_026711005.1 Sphingobacterium sp. UT-1RO-CII-1
TGTCGGTTCCCGCCTCTGTGTTGAAAGTTCAGAAAAGGCCAAGTACTTAGGGACACAGTTCATTGGTATTTACGATAGATATATCAATGGTGAAAGTTTATCGAAAGAAAAAGAAATCCCTTTTATTATTAGTCCAAAAACGTTCAACACATACACCGATATAAAAACTTTTGAAGATGCTTGCCTAGCTACTGGACGCACTCTAAAATCTTTTGAATCTGAACACAAAGGGAAGTCGGACGACTCTTACGCTTACGAGCAATTAAAGATTATCAGCGAAGCGCTTAACGGTGGTAACCATATGGATTATTCAGATACTGACGAGTACAAATATTACCCATACTTCAATTCTGTGGGTTCGTCGGTCGGTTTTTCGTACGTCGACTACCACTTCGATGCTGCGCATTCGGGTGTCGGTTCCCGCCTCACGTATAAAAGTAGTGAGATAGCAACCTATGCAGGAAAGCAATTCTTAGATATCTACAACAAATACATTAACTAATCTCAAAAACATACAATGAAAAATTTAGGATCATTTGAAAGTGCAGCTAACTACTTAGCAATAGACCCAACAAAACTACCTGATGTATCAATGTTGCCAGAACAGTCACAAAAGGCTATAGTATCGTTTTACAAAATTTCAATCATTAGCCAAGCATCATGGAAACAGGAAGAAAAAACAATCGATTGGTACGACTGGGACCAATACAAATACTATCCTTGGTTTGACATGTCACCCGATCAAAACGCTGGTTCTGTAGGTTCGTCGGTCGGTTTTTCGT
>NZ_JAPPVJ010000027.1 GCF_026711005.1 Sphingobacterium sp. UT-1RO-CII-1
AGACGTATGGCAATAATAGCTGCATGTGTAAATCATGATCACAAAGCTATACGCAGCCACTGGGAAAATCACCCCGAAGTTTACCATTTTGAAGAAGATATAAGAACGTTAGAACTTTCTCCATTGATAGAGATTGTTGCAGAATACCGTAAAGTTTATCCAAATGCTAAAATTATTCTTTGGGCATCTTTAGAGTGCACAAATTTCAGTAAAGCAAAAGGTGGTCAGCCTCGTGATGCTGATAGTAGAACACTAGCTGATCATTTAGATAGATATATTAAAGCTTTAGATCCTGACTATGTACAAATAGAAAACGTTGTTGAGTTCATGTCATGGGGGCCAATGCGAGCGGTTTGCAAATCAACAAATCGTGAAAACGACAAAAAAGGGAAATGGAAAGTGTATGCTAACTCCGAGCTTAAGTACATATACAATAGAAAAGAAAAGAGAAAAGAAATTGCTTACACACCTCTATCTAAAAAGAATGGTCAAGATTGGTTAAAATGGAAAGAACATATTAACTCTTTGGGCTACCGAGATGAATGGCGGGAAATGAATAGCGCAGATTTTGGAGCATATACTTCTCGTAATCGACTTTTTGGATGCTTTGCAAAAAATGGCCTACCAATAGTATGGCCTGAGCCTTCACATGCAAAAAATGGCACAGGTAAAATTGATCTTTTTGGCGCTGATTTAAAGAAATGGAAGGCCGTTCGTGACCTATTGGATTTCAG
>NZ_JAPPVJ010000012.1 GCF_026711005.1 Sphingobacterium sp. UT-1RO-CII-1
ACCCACCCCCCCAACCACATGTCCTGAACCTCCTACGGATCGAACCCCGGCCAGCCCTTCTGCTTCTCATCCCTCTTAAACGCAAAAAACCTCCATCTTTCGATGAAGGTTTTGCTGCGGAGAGCGAGGGATTCGAACCTTTCTCTTAACGCATTGATATTGTATCTTTTATAGACTCTGATTTTTACGGGTCTCTAAAGGGTCTCGCTAAATCAATTTCTCGTCTTCCCTACTTCGATTTTCTATTACAAATATACGAAATGAACAGCGAAATTAGGTAAGATTGAGCTAGTATTTGCATATGCAGATGGCTGATATTTGGTCAAGTATTAGCTATTTAAATCCATCTAATTTCTACTTTTCTTCCATAGGTCGTATTCTTTTTGAGGCGAATCAATTACTTTTTCGCTACGCATTTCTTGGACTTTTAATCCTTTGGGGAAATCCCTCACCAATGCATCGACCTGCCATTTTGTTAAGCTGATAAGTTCATTATAATTATAGATTCCAGATAAATTATGTTCATGATTCTTTAATATAGCCTTAGTAATTGCACTTTTTGAATTATCATTCCAAGGAATATTGTTGTTATCCATTTTATTTACATCAAAATATAATAAGGCGCATTCTTTGGATACATTATAAGTAAAAGTAGAGACGGCATTATCATTCATATCAAAATCAGCATTTGGATATTGGATCATTATTTTTTGCACAACACAGTTACACCAATTGTCAACCATTTCACCGGTGTATCCAAGCTTACTTGCTTCCTTATTAAATTCTTGTAACAATTGAGACTCTTTTAAAAGATGCCATTTAAATTTCGTTGAATCGCTATATAATAAAATGGATTCCTTGACTGGATCCATGAAGTAATTATCGGTTAGCTTAATATTATCTTTGAATGACTGTTGATCGTATTTTCTTCTAAAATTTTGTATTGCAGTTTCTTTAACTTTCTTCTTGCTTTCTGGTGTTAGTTTAAAATGTTTCAAACTCTCATCAAAAACTCTTGATACATCACTAATTAATTGATCGTAAGATTGATGAAGCCTCTGTGCTTTCAAGCTTGAAAAGGTTAATAAAGCTAATGTGAGAAAGCATATCTTTTTGATATTCATATAATGATAATTGATTTCTTCAAATATATGAATTAAGCCTTGTTATCGTAGTTAATTATAAGATTCGCATTACAACTTTACTTTCTAAGCCTAAATATGTGCATACCTCATCGAGAGTAACTAACTGGTGAGGCTCTTTGTTATTGATTCTTTTGATGCTGTTGTAGATGCGTAGGCTCTGTCGATAGCTCTTGCCTGTGATCCTGGCGATGTCCTTTGGGTAAATACAAATTCTATTCATACCAATACTTTATGTATTCTTTATCTCTACTGTTGATACGCTGATTACCTACAGCAGCTGACTAGTTTTTGATGCTACCAAGTTGGTAACAACTTGTGTTTTGTATTGGTGACTTTTCATTGTTGCAATTTACGAATTCTTTATGGCTTGATTGTGTGTATCTATGTCTATTAACGCCATATGGTATAGATTGGCTTTGTTCTACGGGCTGTTTTGTCAAGATTTGGTTCTATATCACGATTGCTGCAGCGGTGATGGATTAAATTTTTAAGGAAATGGCAAGACAATCAAGTATTATCAAATTGAAAGGTACTATCGGGGATATTACCTTTTACAAAAGTAAGGATGGGTATCTAGCCCGTCAGAAAGGTGGCGTGGATCGAGACCGCATTATGAACGACCCGAAGTTTCAACGGACGCGTGAGAATGCTCAGGAATTTGGGCGCGCTGGAAAAGCGAGTAAGACTTTGTGTACGGCAATTCGACCGGTACTGAACAAGACGCAGGATTCGCGTATGATCTCGCGCCTGGTGAAGAAGATGATGGCGGTGATCAAAGCGGATGCGGTGAGCGATCGTGGGCAGCGTAATGTGTTGGATGGTGAGCTAATCTTGTTGCAAAGCTTCGACTTTAACGGTAATGCGGGTCTTTCGGCTACGGTGTATGCGCCTTTTACGGCTTCTATCGATCGTGTTGCCGGTGTGTTGGACGTAAATGTTGCGGCATTTACTCCGGAGAGCCAGATCGTGGCTCCTGGTGGGACTACGCATTTTCGATTGATCTCGGCGGGTGTGGAAGTGGATTTTGAGAATGAGACGTTCAAATTGGCGCAGAGTTCTTCTTCTGAAATTGCGTACGGCAACACGTTGTCTGCAGCAATTCCGTTAAGCAACGATATCGGTGTGGCGGATTCGACGAAACCGTTATTTTTAGTGTTCGGCATTGAGTTCCTTCAACAAGTGAATGGTTCTTTCTACTCGTTGAACAACGGTGCGTTTAACGCATTGAATCTGGTTGCTGTAGATACGGGCGTGTAATGATAGTTCGATTATTGCGGACTTATCATGGTCAAGGTACCAATGGTGAGATTTGGGTCGATGGTGAGTTTGTTAGCTATGCTATTGAGCTGCCCTGGCTAGGTAATGTCCGCAATAATTCCTGCATTCCGGAAGGCAGGTATTCACTGGCTGAGCGATACAGTAAAAAGTTTAAATGGCATATTTTGGTGAAGGATGTTGTGGGGCGAAGTGAGATTCTATTTCATCCGGCTAATAATGCATTGAGTGAGTTGCGAGGCTGTATTGCTCCGGTTAGTCGGCTTTCTGGAGTCGGGAAAGGTTTTGAGTCTATAAAAGCCTTTAATAAGTTAAAGGAGATGGTTTATGCTTCTATTGACGCAGGGAAATCGGTGTCTTTGGAAATTATTGAGAAAGGAAAATCATGAATGTAGTTGAACGGGCTCAGGCCCCTACCCCGAAGTTTTTTAAGATACTGCGTAATATTGGTATTGTGGTGGCGACGATTGGTGGAGCTATTCTGACGGCACCAGTTGCTTTGCCTGCTGCAATTGTCACCGTCGGTGGTTACTTGGCGGTGGCTGGTGGAGTGATATCGGCGATTAGCCAGGTGACTGTTGATGATAAGCAATTGAAGAAAGATGCGGAGGGTGTGAACGATGAATAGAGCTGCTATTGGACATGGTACTTTCGGAGGTATTCTATTGGGTGTTTACCCTGCCCTGATTATGGGTGATATCCTGAAAACTATTTTGTTAGCAGTGATTGGTGCAACTGTTAGTTTTTGCGTATCTTTATTGCTAGGGTCTTTGACCGAAAGAAAAAAATAAGGTTGTGGTGACTTTATTCTCAAAAGCTCAGCGTCATGTTGGGCTTTTGTTAAAACTGATAAAAATTGGTTTTTAACACCCTAATGCCAACCATTGTAAGCACATTATGTATAGACTGATCATCAATTATTTCATTGCTTTTTCACTGGCTGTAATGATATTATTGTGTTGCGGATCATGTGCGTCACTGTCCGATAAATATCTTCAGGAAGTTGAAAAAAGAACATCTCTTCAGGCTCCACAAAGTAATAAGGAATATATTTTTGAGAACTCAGCATTTTATGTTCGCAATAGAGTTGTTTTAGACTCAACAGAAAATACACCTTATAAATATGACATGTTGTGGAGGTGTTTTGAGCCTAAGTTTGATACCGAAGGAGTTGATTGGATTGACTACCAAGTCAAAATTGAAATAGTTTCGGACAAGAAACTCAAAGCTAAATTACTGAGCTCTTATGGAGAAACTATTAAGGAACGCACCTTAAAATATGACAGAATAGGTCCCTATTATAAAATTAAGCCTAAATTCTGGCTTTGGAATAATTACATTTTGGTCAATGGTTTTGAATCTCAAATTAGCGCTTTATCACTTAGTTATAAAGATGATTTAGTTATAGTACAGCGGTCTGTGGACGGAGCATTTTTAATAGTAATGCCTTTCGCCGGCGCAGAGACATCTGACGTATATCACTATAAACCAATCTCGAAAAGATAAGAAGTCCCCTATCTGCTTTAAAAATCTATTTTATTGTATTAAGAAGAAAAAGCTAGCTTGAATTGCTTTCAAAAGAAAAAGGAAAAAAAGAAAGTCATTGCGTCAATTGCCAGTGGCTAATAAAGCAAGGTTTTTCAGGGAAATACTATCCTGCCGTGGGCGGATGGAGATTTCTTTGAAAACCTAGGCTTGACCTTGCTGTTTAGCCAGTTGCATTTATTATTACGGTCTTTTTTGTCTTTTCTATTTTTGTTTCTATATTTTGTATTTTAATTGTGTAGAATTAATAGAAATTTACTGTTAGCTATTAAACAGTTAATTTCTAGAATGTTTTTGAAAAAAAGATAATTGATGTTCAGTATTAGCCAAGAAGCTCTAAATAAAATTTTTAATGATGATACTATTTATCATTACACTAAAGCATCGACTGCGATTGATTATATACTTCACAAGAACCAATTACGATTCAACGGTACTGTTACTTCAAGTGATCCAATAGAAAGTGAGAAAGCGCATAGAGGAACTGTCGCCTTTGGAAATTTAATTGGAGCTGAACGAAGTAAAAATGTTGATGACGATTTGAGGGAGTTGCATGAATATGTAGAAGAATTAGAAACGACATTTAATATGGTATGTTTTTGTAAGAATTCAACGTGTGAAAGTAGCATGTATGGGTTCGAAGGGAACGAAGAACTTTATGGCTTTACCAAAATGAGAATGTGGGACCAATATGCAGATAGATTTAGTGGTGTGTGCATTGCATTATCAAAGGAAAAGATCTTAGAATTAAATAATGGACTTGAGTTAATTGAGAAGGATGTTGAATATTTCAAATTACGAGAGCTTTGCACTAGGAAAGTTTCCTATATTCAAGAAAATCATCTGATCAAAGTTGGAATAGATGAGTATAAGAAATTAATTAAATCAATATTAGAGGAAAGATCTTTTTTTAGTAAACATACAGATTACTCGGGCGAGAATGAGTATAGAATTGGAACCTACTTTAAAACTGAGAAATGTACTATTGAGCGAGTAAAAAATGAGTATCATTTTGACAGGACAATGATGTTGAATATTGAAAATTGTATTAAATGTATTTTTGTTTCAAGTTTTGCAAATGATAAACAAAAAAGTGATTTGTTGAATTACTCGGACAAATTAGGAATTGATCTTTTTGAAATTGACTGGAAATACGACTCGTTTAAAGTAAGAAATGTGAAACAAGAAAAATTGTTTTATGAAAACCTAAGTCCTACATCAGGTACTAGCTAATGTTTGCAGGCGTTTGCAATGAGCGCAGCGGATTGCAAAAAGCCTGCAAGCGCTAGCTCGCCGTCTGCGAGTTGAGCGAGGGTGACGGACCGAGAGGTACGTAGTACCGGGGGCCGGCATATGTTGGTGAGATTGGCTGGCGGTATTTTTGATGGCGTTGGGGTGATAAGTGTATAATTGGCTTTGTGTGGGGGCATGTGAAATAGATTGTGCTTTATGTGAGGTGGGATTCTCAAAAATAGTGACAGCGGAAAGCTCGCCAACACAAGGTGCCTAGGTATGTATTGGTCAGCGGCTATGGAGGTGATCAGGGGGCGGAAGCGTGTAGCCAAATGGAGTGTAACGAAATGCAGGTGTATCGCGGTGATGCGCCATGTGAACCGGAATAGCTGCGATGAGGTAATGACCGATCGGCAAAAATGGTGACTATCTGCGTAGCACCCGTAGGGCTGATAGGCTCTATGTTCTTGGGGATTGTATGTGGCTTCATAGTGCCTATAGGATTGGCGCTATTTTTTGCTTAGGGAAATGGACGATGGTAGCGTCGGCCACCGATGGCACCGCAGCCCGAGCGATCTGCAGGCGAGCCAAACTCGAGGCGACGGTGGATGGAACTGGGCTGAACAGATGGTGATGTAATGAAGCTTGCGGAATGGAATGAACCAGATGTGATGCGCTGTGACAGACTGAGTAGTCGCCTATGAGGAGGAGGACTGAACTGCAAGGATGATGACAATCTGCGTTAGCACCCGAAGGGCAAAGAGGCTCTATAGGATGTCTTGGTTTTCTTTATTGTAGCCTATAGTGCCTCTTTGGATTGGCGACATTCTTTGCTGAAGGACGACGAGGAATGCCTTATTTCCTTTTCTTTATTTGACCTGAACGGTGAAATCTACTTCGGTTGGAGGTGTACAGTGCTGGTCGTCACATGCCATAAATTCTACTGTTCCTTTGATAGTAGCGGTGTTGCTCTTAAGTTTAATGCGTTGCTGGAAAACAACTTCTTTGTCAAAGTAATTGACATTCATATTGAATACTTTCTCAAATGCGCTTATGGATTTTGGTTCTATTGCTTTGCCATTAAGTGTGTATGCATTCGATGCAGTGAAAGTGAATTTGGTTGGTAGAGGGCCTCCATCTGGTAGATTCTGTGAATAGAGATGCCATCCTTTGTCAATAGTAGCCTTCAGGTATATTACCGCTTCATTTTTGTTTATCTTTTTACTGGCAAATGTCCATTTGACTGGATCTAAAATTTGTGCATTTACAACATTTAATAAAAACATTGATAATACTACTAGATATATTCTCTTACTCATTTTTACTGCTTTTTAAAGTTTAAAAATTATTGAATTGATAATTGTTAAAATTAGATGTTTTAATGATTAGTAATTTTTGATGTATTCCTCTACCTCGATTATGGTTGCTCGAGCAGAACGACCTACGCCGATTAAAGTTGCGGATGCGAAACCTGTCCAGTGACCGTACCCGACCAACCATAGTCCTGGTATATTATTAGATTTCGTTCCGGAAACGTTGATTTTTCCTTCGGCATCAGTAATGTTTAAGCTTTCAAGGTGCTGTGTTGCGGGTTTAAATCCTGTACACCATACAATAGCATCAAAGTTTTCTTGCTCACCTGATTCCCATATTACTCCGTCCGGTGTTATTTCGGCAACTTTGCCTTTGCTTTGAAGAACGTCTCTTTGTCTAGCATCGACAACCGAAGGTACCATTACGATATTGGATAAATCATATTGTGGTTTATCAATTGGACGACCTTCTTTTTGCGCATTGTACATGGCAGTTGCTGTGTCAAATAGCACACGACCATCGACATGATCTGGTAGAAATATAGGAGGCCCAAGTGTCGACCATTCAGTATGAGCAACTGTGGAAATTTCGGCTAATAATTGTGCGCCCGAGTTTCCTGCACCTACAACTAATACTTTTTGCCCTTCAAAGATGTCGGGTGTTTTATAGTGTGCAGAATGCATTTGTAAACCTTTAAATGATTCTCGTCCTTTAGTAGGTGGAATAAATGGAGCCGACCAGTTTCCGGTTGCTGAGATTACAGCCTTGGCGGAATAAGTTCCTTTTGTCGTTTCAATTTGGAAGCCACTGTCTGTTTGCTTTACTGAATTGACCTTTGTCGCTCTAAGAACTGGGATATTGTATTTTGTTTCATAGTCTGATAAGTAGCGAATAGTCTCTTTTCTTGATGGGAATTTACCAATAGACTCAGGCATAAACCAACCGGGTAATGAACTAAACTGTGCTGGTGAAAATAGAGTCAGAGAATCCCATCCGTGATTCCAGGCGCCACCGGGTTTTTCTTGGTCATCCAAAATGATATAGTTCAGTTGGGTACGTCTCAAAAAATAACCGCATGCTAGCGCGCTTTGCCCTCCTCCGATAATGATTACATCGTATATTTTCATTGTCTCCTGATTTGGTGCGAGATGTTAACTATAATATTTCTTTTTGAGCCATAAGCTCGCTCTCACAAGTGCAATGAGTACCGGGACTTCTACAAGAGGGCCGATAACTCCAACAAAAGCTTGTGGTGAATGTATACCAAAGACCGCTATGGCTACTGCTATAGCGAGCTCAAAGTTATTACCGGTGGCTGTAAAGGATATCGCTGCATTCTTGTCATAAGGTACGCCCATAGATTTGTTCATGAAAAAACTGATAAAGAACATCAGAACGAAATAGACTACGAGCGGTACCGCTACTTTCAGGACAAGCATAGGCAACTGTACGATCTGCTCCCCCTTAAGGCTGAACATCAATACTATGGTAAATAATAACGCATATAAGGTAAAAGGAGAAATGAACGGTAGAAATTTACGGGTATACCAATTTTCACCTTTTATCTTTGAAAGATATCTATGGCTTAGAAAGCCTGCTAAGAACGGAACACCTAGGTATATCAGCACACTTTTGATGACTTCGCTCATCTCGATAGAAATGGCGTACTCTGCAAAACCAAAATAAGCAGGCAACACATTTATAAACAACCAGACAAACATGCTATAAAAGAGTATTTGAAAGACACTGTTCAATGCTATGAGTAATGCTGCATATTCTCGATTTCCTTTTGCTAGGTCATTCCATACGATCACCATAGCTATGCATCGGGCCAGACCAATGAGAATAACACCTACCATGTAATCTGGCTCGTTTCTTAAAAAGATAACAGCTAGAATAAACATGAGAATTGGACCTACCAGCCAGTTGAGTATCAGAGATAAACTGAGTACTTTTTTATCTTTGAACGCTAATGGCAGTAAATTGTAATTAACCTTGGCCAATGGTGGGTACATCATTACAATCAAGCCGATGGCCAATGGAATGTTGGTTGTACCAATAGATAGTTTATCCATCATATCGGATATTCCAGGAAATATATTTCCAAGGAGCACCCCCAGTGCCATAGCTAGAAAGATCCAAAGGGTGAGGTATCGATCCAGAAACTTCATTTTTACCTGCATAGTTTGTATTATTTAATTTGTGAAAAGACGTAAAACATTTCTGCAGCTATTTCTAAACTTCGGTTGTGATATACCTCGTCCTGTTGTGGAGTGTTGTCTGATATTTTCGGATCTTCAAAAGTGATGGGTATCCGCTTCTCAGCACCCGGGATAAAAGGACATCCGCCATCCGCCTGCGAACAGGTCATAATTGCTGCAAAATCAGACTGAGGGTTGAATGGATCATCATATTTTTTGGAAAACCCAATAATTGGCTGTGCATTGACATCGTACTTCAATGCATAGATAGGGTTAGCGGCTTCTGAAATAATTTGAACATCGACGCCCTGATTTCGGAGTGTGTCGGCGATTTTTGGAAATAATGCCGTCTCTTCCGTACCCCCAGAATAACAATTTACTTTTGGGATCTGATAATATGCTGCTGCAATCTGCGCCCAGACCTGGCATAGGTGGCTGCGTCTCGAATTGTGCGTGCATATAAAGTTGAGGTTTATATCTTTACCTAAATCCAGTCTTTGCTGAATGTATTCAACCAAAGGACGTAAGATGGGATTACGCCCTTGGTTGATCTCCGATTTCTGAATGAACGAAATAGTATCGGTTAACTTTGAATACATAATAGATTTTTTTTAACAACAGCCGGAGCCTGGTGTACAACTATTGGAATTAGATTCGACCACGTTCAAACGACTCGGTATTCCACAGGCGTCTTCTGCTAAGCAAGCTGTGGTTTTACTCGTTAGAATAAAATGCTTACCATTAAAGTCCAATCCATATTTACCTATAGTGCCGCTCTGGTACTCGACTTCAATCTCGTAGTCACCAATATTTAAAGTCTTTTCGGACAGTTCGATAATGTGCAATAGTTTTCCTGGTTTCAACCTGTGCTCGTAGTCGTCTGCATTCCATAATTGGAAATTGACGGTGTTTTCTGTTCGCGTTACACCACCACAATCAATAAAGTGTTTATTGATTTGGCCGACTTCGGTGACATGGAAATGTTCTGGCACAAAGGAGCCATCTTCCAATTGGAACTCTACATTCTCGAGTGTAGGTAGAATTGTTTTGATTTCTGATAGTTTCATAATATTTATTATTTTATACATCGTTATATTACGATGTAAGTGAGTAAAAAAAATGTTAACAACAATTTAAACTTATACGTTTTACGTATTGTTTGATTTTTAGATTTAGAAGAAGGATATGGGATAACCCAATGATGATCGCACCTGGTAATAAATTGTAAGCTACTAGGTGAAAATATTTATAGTTTTGAACATCACTAAAACCATGTACCAAAATCAACCCTCCGTTAGTGAGCCTGAATTTGATGACCAAAAGCACCGCGATTCCTGCGAAGTGTAGTCCATTAACCACTAAATGAATAATATATTCCCATCTTGGTAAACCTCCCATGAAAGCTCTACTGTCTTTCTCTATATAAGCATCTACAAGAAGTGTAACAATATCGAGAACGACTAACACGACTCCTGTTAGAAATAAATAATCATTTTCTATATTGACAAAGGCTGTCGCAAGTATACCTATGAACAAAAACGCTCTGATAGTGTGAACAATATGTTCAAAACGACTTTCTTCTCGATCATGCAATCTGAATTTGTAAAGATGAAGATAAACACCGTCATAAAGAGCCAAACTTACGTAGGCAATAAGCAATATAGTCGATATGAGAAAGGCAAATTCCATCCTAGCAGCATTTCTGATTATTGACTGAAACTATAATATCTGCAAAATACTGCTTCAACATCGCAAACGTTGTTTCCTCGATACAATAGCATATAGATGTACCTTCAATGCTACCTTTAATAAGGCCCGCATTTTTTAATTCCTTAAGATGTTGAGAAATGGTTGACTGAGCCAACGGTAATTCGTCTACAATATCGCTACAGATGCACGCATTGACCTTTAGCAAATACTCTATTATTGCTATACGAGCAGGATGTCCTAACGCTTTTGCAATGCTGGCAATCTTATTTTGTTGATCAGTGAAATGATTTGTCTTAGTTACTCCCATTACTACCTCTATTTATACATCGCAATATTACGATATATTTTTAAAAGATGAAAATTTTATAAAAAATATCAGAATAAAATGACAGAGTTATAACTCTCAAATGCTTGCAGATACTTTATTGTATCTTGCTGTTATTGCTTCTTTGAGTTGTGGATTTATTTGTTCAAGGACAATGAGGAAATTTTTATTTCCTTTTTTTACTATTTGTATTATTGTTGAAACAATTTGGATGTCTTCTGAAAATAGCTTTTCTTAGTCTTATGAAATTTTTCTCACTTTTACTCGGCGTTATATGCCTACTGGAATCAGTTATGATGCCACCAGTATGCAACGAACATGGAGATAGTGGTGAGTCTATTTCATCGGTGTGCAGTAAGCATAGCTGCTGTTCTGAAGAGAGCAGTAATTGTGGATCAGGAGAACACACGTCGCCAGATGATTGTGAATCGGCCTGTAGTCCATTCCAACACTGTGGCTGTTCGAAATTAGGTTCCAATGCTACGCTGATTGTTTTCTTAAGTTTACCTGAGGTATTCGATTCTGTCGTAGAACGTGAAGAAATTGTTTATCACGAGCGACTTCCTGATAGTTTTTTATCTTTAAATCATCCCCCTCCTAAGTTTTCTTAAATTTCTTTTGCTATAAATATTTTTTGAGCTTCATTTGAGATAAGACTATCGCATTGGTCATCTGTGAATGATGCATTTATTTACTTGGCGATAGGTTAAGGTCTATTAGCCACTTTAGGAATTTAAAATTTATGAAAACGATATTAACTACACTTTTGATCGCATTTATCAGCGTCATTTCTTTCAATAATTCTTTCGCACAAGAGCAAGCTGCGGAAATTAAAAAGACGAATATTAGAGTTCGTAATCTTCACTGTAATAATGATATGCCTAC
This sequence comes from Sphingobacterium sp. UT-1RO-CII-1, assembly GCF_026711005.1. Taxonomy (GTDB): domain Bacteria; phylum Bacteroidota; class Bacteroidia; order Sphingobacteriales; family Sphingobacteriaceae; genus Sphingobacterium. The sequence goes on from NZ_JAPPVJ010000012.1 coordinate 11,634, forward strand.
AATCAAGGCACAGTTGCTTAAACAAGATGGTGTAATGGATGTGACTTTTACGGAGAGAAAAACGGAAATGTCTGTTTTTACGATCAAATATCACGAAGGAGCTGTCGACAAAAATGCAATAGAGAAATTTATTGAGGATACACCTGGCTGTGATGATAAGTCTTCTAGACCTTACAAAGTTGTCAAAGGAAAAGATAAAGAGAATAAAAAGATATGAGGATAGCGTTTTTTATAACGCTATTCAGTTCATTATTTTTCAAACTTCATGCGCAGGATATCCAAGGAAAAGTCTTTGGTAAGGACGGTGCTGGAGAAAGAATTGTATTGAAGGGGGCCAGTATTAAGTGGATGGACACTGATATTGGCTCTACTTCTGACGAGAATGGCGCATTTCGTATTGGCCGTAATTCCACTGGTAGCAATAAAATAATTTTCACATATACGGGATTCAAAGCAGACACGTTGGTGTGGAATGGAAAGAGTTATATCAGTGTGGAATTGAGGAATTTGGACAATACGCTAGAGGAGGTTGAAGTGAAAGGTAGAACAAGTCCTTATGTCAATAGTGCAATAGCTAAGACTGAGGTAATCGGAATTAAGGAGCTTAGTAAAGCTGCTTGTTGCGATTTGGCTGGATGTTTCGGCACTCAGGCTTCTGTACAGGCGCACCCTACCAACGCGGTTACTAATGCTCAAGAGTTAAGACTTCTAGGTATTTCAGGGGTATACAATCAAGTCTTATTTGAAGGTATGCCTATGATTCAAGGACTAAGCTATACTTATGGTATAAGCACCTATCCTGGAAGTTTAGTGGAAGCCATTCATATTTCTAAAGGAACGACTTCTGTTCTTCAGGGATTTGAGAGTATAAGTGGACAGATTAACGTTGATGGACGAAAACCAGCTACAGCTGAGAAGTTGTTCTTGAATGTTTATACCAATAGCTTTTTGGAGAAGCACTTGAATGCGAACGTAGCTTGGGGATTAGGGAAAGATAAACATTGGAAATCTATTTTAGCGCTTCATACTGTACAACCAGGTAATAGAGTAGATAATAATGATGACAATTTTCTGGATATTCCTTTGCTGACACGCTATATGGCCTATAACAAATGGGAATATAATAATGGTAATTCTACAGGATTGACGGCAAAACTTGGATGGCGTTTTGTACATGAAAACCGAATTGGCGGGCAGAAAGACTTTAGGCCTTCTCGTGATCAAGGGAGTCTATCGATCTATGGGCAGGATGTGACGTTTACGCAACCCGAGTTCTTCGCAAAAGTAGGCTATCGTTTAAATGACAAAAGTGCTATCCAAGCTACATTTTCTGGACTTTATCATGATCAGGAATCGTGGTTCGGCAGTCTTCGGTATAGAGGTAAACAGTGGTCGGCACAGGCAAATGTACAGCATGAATGGAAGTGGATGAAAGGGAATGAACTTAAGTATGGTGTTAGTTATCGCTTGCAAGAGATCGATGAGAATATCTTGTTGACGGATCCAAATGATACTAGAACTTATGCAGGAGATTATTCGACCCGTTTGCGAGTTCCTGGCTTCTTCGCGGAAAATATGTTTGAGTCTAATGACGGTAAACTGTCTTTGATTACTGGCTTAAGAATGGATCATCACCAAAAATATGGTTGGTACCTTACGCCTCGAGCAATGGCGAAATATAGTATTAATGAAAATCATACAACGCGTGGATCTATTGGTACGGGATGGCGCCAAGTAAATTTATTTAGTGAGCAAGTCAATTTATTGGCAAGTTCGCGAGATATTATTTTCAAAGAAGATTTGGAGCCTGAAAAGGCGACAACTTGGGGATTAAGTCATACTTGGACTTTTTGGGCGGGTAGCTCAAACTTTACTTTTTCTGGCGATTTTTATCAGACGCTGTTCAGTAATCAATTTTTCCCTGACTATGATACAGATCCTACCAAAGCTTATATTAATAACTTTACAAAGGATTCTAAATCGAATGGCGTTCAACTTGAAGGATCTGTTCAATTTGTTTCAGGTCTAGAGGTGCGCGCTGCATATAATTATCTTGATGTATATCGCGATGAGAACGGTGGGAAGTATAGGCTACCATTTAACCCTAAGAATCGTGTAATGCTTGCAGCTAGCTATGTGACTCCTAATGAAATGTGGCAGTTTGATGCTAATGCTCACTGGTTTGATCGTATGTATTTGCCTAATACAGAAAGTAACCCTGAGCCTTACAGAAGGCCATCCATGTCTACACCATATTCGGTAGTTAATCTACAGACAACGGTGAAACTTGGTAAATTTGACATCTATGCCGGATGTGAAAACGTTGCAAATTATAAGCAGAAGAATGCTATAATCGGAGCGGATAATCCTTTTGGTCCATACTTTGATATCTCTTCGGTATGGGGGCCAATTCGTGGTCGTGAATTTTATCTCGGCGCGAGATTTAAACTAAAATAATTAAGATAAAGTAGCCTATTTTATAGGCTACTTTACTTTTATCAATATGACACTTCTGTTTTCTAATCTAAGCGTAGTATTCTATACGCTCCCCTAGCAACTATCACAAATACTATTGCTCCAATTATTAAATCAGGATAGCCTGAATTTGTAAGTTTTACCAAGACTCCCGCAGCTATTACTCCAGAATTTATGATTACATCATTGGATGTAAAGATCATCGATGCTTGCATATGGGCTTCTTTGCTTTTGTTTTTCTGTAATAGATATAGGCATAGAACGTTTGCCAAAAGAGCTAGAAGAGACACTGAAATCATCGTTTGAAATTCAGGCATTTCCTCTACTCCAATGAATCTCCGGACTACTTCTGCAAAACCGATTATGGCAAGAACTATCTGAAAATACCCTGCAAATCTCGCAATGGTTATTTTTCTTGAGGCAGCTGCTCCAACAGCAAAGAGTGCCAAAGCGTATACGATGCTATCGGCTAGCATATCTAAGCTGTCTGCAATTAAGCCCATCGAATTGGAAAAAACACCAAACAACATTTCTAAACCAAAGAAAAGGAAGTTGATAATCAAGACTGTCCACAATAATTTACGTTGTTTATTGTCTTTTTCATCGGTACTGATCTCTTTGTCGCTTGTCTCAGTGGATATAAGTGTGGTGTCCAAGTTGAGCCCCTCTAATGCTGACAAAATGGGTGAAGGGTCATCTAAATGATAAACATCGAGTTTTCTTTGAGGGATATCAAAATCTAGATTTTTTATTGTATCTATTTTTTCAAGTTTCATTCTAATCAGCTGCTCTTCACTAGGGCAATCCATTTTTGTTATTTGGAACTTAGTTTTATTCATAGCTATAATTTAAATTTTATTCCTCCATTTATCAAAAATCCATCTAATGGAGCATAAATATCGTTGAATACTGGATTCGAAATGGAACCTGTATATATGGTATCGAACTTTGACTGACGTGTGTCTAGAAAGTTTTCAAAATTAATATAAAGCGAGAATTTTTCCCATATCTTCTCTGCCATAAATCCGCAGATCAGATAGTCCTTTCCAGTTGTGCCATTATTTAACTTTTGCTTGCCAAAGTAATAAGCTTCTAGCCCGATTTTCCAGTTGTCTTCCTCTTCGTACATTAGTACGGAATTTATTCTATGTTTGGGTGTCAGCGGGTTTTCTTCACTAATCCCGTTCTGGTTTAGTTTTGCGTCGGTATAGGTATATCCTAAGAATAATTTGAAGTCTTCATACCCTAGTTTTACATTGGTCTCTGTTCCTTTGGTATTCATATTCCCTGAAGAGTTTATGAATTTGTAAGCATTTGAGGAGATGTTGTGTAATAATAGCGGGTTCTCTAATAGTGTGTAAAAAAACAGGTGATTAACTGATAAGGATAATTTCTCGCTTAAATTTGTTCTATAATTTAAGTCCGCATTGGCTCCATAGCTGCGCTCTAATTTGTTATCATCTTTGTCTATGGCTAAGACATTTTTGAACTGGAGCCTTTCACTGTCCTCGGTGAATATGGTTGGCGTCTTATATCCCAAACCTCCACCTATGCGGGACGTAAGTCCATCTGTAATCTTGAAGAGTGAAGAAATCCGTGGCAAAAAGACAAAACCGTAGTCTATCACATAATCTGTTCTGAAGCCTGTCTCGAGTTGGAGCCAATCTGTAGTGGTCCATGTGTTTTGTACAAATGCGCCAAAGGTTGTCTGATTATAATCTCTTAACGGTAGATTGGATAGATTACGTTCATCGAAATTATCTGTAGTAATATTCAATCCTGTAACCCATTCAAATTTTTCTGTGCTGTGTGCAAAGTTTGCTTCTGTGAAAGTGGATTTTTGAGTGCCTTCAAATACATAATCTGGAACGGATATCTCTCTATTAAAATAGCTTAGGCTGTTTTTAATTTGAAAGGTGCTGTTATCATCAATTGTGTGGTCTAGGGTAAACTGGGTATTATATCTTTGGGTTTTGTTCTTTTCGAAGTATTTGTTGGTGGCATCACCGTTTCCTTTTATGTAATTAATGTCACCTCCGATCCGATCTTCAAAGGTGGTATTGAGACCAATATTAAATTTGGTCTTATCATTGAGGTATACAAATAGCTTTGGATTAATTGTCATCCTTTCAAATTTCGGTATTGCTGTCAATCCATTTTTTGCCGGATCGTATGGTCTGTTTCTATTATGGGAGATAAACACGGTTGTACCGACTTTGTCAAACTTCTGGCCGAAGTAACCATTGATGTCTAATCCTCCTCCTGATGTTCCGTTGAGGTGAAATTTCAAATCCCTTTCTTCAGTTGGGGTTTTGGAGATTAAATTTACTAAACCTGCTATAGCACCACCACCGTACAACGTTGATGAAGAACCCTTAATAACCTCGACTTGTTTTAAATCTAAAGGTGGTATTTGTAAAAGGCCTAAGCCACTTGCAGCGCCAGAGTATATGGGGAATCCATCTCTTAAAATCTGAGTGTAGCGACCATCTAAGCCTTGAATCCTGATACTTGCATTGGCACTTGTTGGCGAAGTCGTTTGAACATGGATACCCGTGCTCTCACTGAGCAGCATTCTGATATCTCCTGGTTTCATGTTGGATTTTTCTTCTAATTCTTCTGAACCGATAAACTCAACCCGTGTCGGGATATTTTGGATTGTTCTGGTACTTCTTGTAGATGTGACTACTGCTTCTTCGAGCTCTTCTGCTTTTTCTTCCAGGAGGATTTCTAGTTGGGGAGCAGTAAGGGGGATGGTGACAGTTCCTTCCCAATCCGTAAAACTGATGTGTGAAACGGTTATGGTATAAGTTCCTGATGGTATCTTATCGAATGTCGCGTAGCCAGATTGATCTGAAGAGGCTTTTATATTGTTAATCGTTACGGACGCTCCGGATACCGGTTTTAGATTTTCTTTATCCTTTATAATTACCTTGAATGGGCTTTGAGAGAAAGCCACAATACTATATGCCATTAGCAATGACATTATGATTATTTGTTTCATTTATATCTTAGTTATGTTAATAAATACGTGTTCGCGTTCTTCGGTTTGAAAAACGAGTATATTATTTTACACAACTTTTGGGGGATTCCAAATGGATAAAGGGTTGCTTTGAGTCAGAAATTTCTTTTTCAGTATTAATACTTCCTTTGGTATTTTTAGAGCTACATCAAAGGAAAATACAAAGTTAGATATGACAGGACCTGAACAAGTTTTACATTTTATAAATGGCGAACAACAGTCTCCTTGTTTTTCGTCGGCTGAAGAGGTTTCTGTTGTTACTGTTTTTTCACAACAGTTATCATCCATACATAACGGTTCTATTGATAAGAATAGAACTATTATTGCTAGTATGTACGATAGTATTTTCAACATTTGAATAACTACTATTTATTTAAGAGTTTTTCTAGTAATTCTACTTTGGATTTCTCAGCTTCAAGAAGGCGTTCATAGAGCTTTTTGTTTTCTTCGTAAACCTCAACGAGTTTATCAAGAGGATTAAAAGTTGGGGCTGTATGGATTGCTATCGATGTTGATGTATCATTACTTGTGAAAGTGTTGTTTATAATACTTAACACAGCTTCTTCGTCAAAATTACGTATTGCATCCGGAGTAACACCAAGTATCTGTGATACCTGGGCTAACAAGTCTTCTTCTATTTCCACACTTCGCTCTATATTTGATACCGTTTGCTGACTTACGCCTAACGCAGTAGCTAATGCTTCTTGCTTCATGCCGCGCAATTCACGTAAGCGGCTAATTTTTGGTCCGATCTTGTTTTCCTTACTCATATTCCAAAGTTAATAATATTCTATCATTTGTTTATCGAGAATATTTAGCCTTAGTAATTTACAAAATAGCTCTTGTTTTTTACTAATCAGATTGGTGCGTTACAATCTATTTTAGTTCGATACATGATTGATTATTAGGTTATTTGAAGAAACTAATATAAACAGTTATGGAAACAAAATATCACGTAAAGGAATACGAAGATAAGCCTCACATCCTAGAGATGCATCAACGGGACATGGAATCTTTTTTCAGAGAGAACAAAATTTGGGTTCTTAAAAACAAGCTTAGCCAGATGACGACCGAAATTCTCAGCAGCAGACAATCTACTAAAGATTATACGGACTTTATAGAAAAGATAAAATATCTCGTCAGCTTTGGTTGGGAATTAGTTTTTCAAGAGCACAGGTTCGGAATAGGATTGGTAATTGAAAACCACTATTACGTTAAAAATCCGTTCTTTTTAAAAGAAGCGTTTCAATCTGCTGAGTTTCGGCAACGAAATTCTGGATTGAGTGGGTTTCATGGAGAAATCAGTAGTTTATCGCTTAGAGAAGCCTCTGATATTTATGGTACTTTGAAAAGCTTTTATAATGTGATTTCGGTGGTTAGTTGGCTAAACCTGTTAGACGATTGGCTGTATGTTATGGAAGAAGAAAGTAGCTTATATGCCATCACGGAAATTGATCAGAACCCAATAAAAACGCAGGTATATATTTCTAAGCTAATAGAAGTTCTATATTTATTTAGCCGCCCTGATTATCTTGTTGAAGCATTTAAGTACCCCACTATGCATCTATTTGCAGGACCAACATCATTGATGCACATGGACTATGATAGTATGGAAAAATACAATCCATATTCTTGGTTAGCGGATATGTTCAGAGAGAAAACTGTGGACGATTACATTAGGAACCTACGCCTTCTTTATGAACCAGTAGAAGAAATTCAATCTATAGAATTATCTAACAGTGAGTTATTCGACCTTGGAGTTGAGTTGAAGATACTTATTCAGGTCACATAGATGAATATTCAATGTCAGTTTTTGCCTGAAGAGTGGGCTAATTCTATCGACAAAGATGAAAGCGCTGAAGAGCTAAATAATTATATCAAAGATCAATTGCTCTTATTATCCCCAAATAAAGATAAGCCGATTAAATTTCAAGATCTTTTTGTGGACTTGTTCGGAAGAGAGTGGAAATTCTTGGCCTACAAATGTGCAATTGATGAAATGGTGAGAGGAAAAATATGTAATAGTAGTCAACAAGTCAATCTTGTATTGTGCAAAATGAATGAATTAGAGTTGATAGTAAAAGTTTGTTATTTAATGTACCTCAAACTGAAAGTGAAAAAGACCTGGGGACAGCTTCATATAAATTACTCTCATGTATAGCCTAGAACAAAAAAATGTTTGGATTTATGAAGAGGACTATCCAAGCACGCTCAGTGGAATAGAGATGAGTAACCCGTTAGATATTATATATAAGTTTTATAGGACCTGGTCGCTACCTCAAGCTAAACTCTACTTGTGGCAGGCTGTCAAGTACAATTTAACGGATATATCTACTCCTAGCAAGGAGTTGCGACCGAAATATCATAGATTTTTAATCGAGATAGAGCGATTGGTGGACGCAGCGTGGATTGTATACATGACACATTCTAAGAAAGCTATTGGAACAAATCGGTTTTCAAAGGACTATTTAAAATCTATACAGAATGATGACTTCATCTCTTTTTTAAGTACAACCGAATTATCTAACCCAAACGCTGCAATTCGGGATTTTTTTGAATTTGATTCACTATGTGACTGGAAAAAATGTTTTCTAGAAAAAATTAGAAAAGCAATCGTGAATCCTTCGTACGATTTGTTTTTCTCCTGTAACACGCTAACTGAATTTGTTCGCTTTTCAAAGCTATCCAAATTGTTAGAGGGACTCTTTTTACTACTGGATCAATATGGTTACCATTTAGATCATAGTGAACACAATGTCGGTAAAAATTGGTTTACTGGAGTTCTGCCGGAGGTCATTATTGAAAAAATTGAACACTTCAAAAGTGACGATTTACATGTCAATCTACAACACTTTGCTAATATTTGTTATGTTCATCGATTTCACCACGAATGGAATGGATATAATACCTATAGGGTTTTTGAAAGTTATGAGAATGTACTAGAAGTGACACACACGGTGATTCATCTATTGAACAAACCCTCGAGTAAAAATAAGCGCGAAAACATACAAAAAATAAGGAGACTATTTAACAACTGGTCACCCGGGCGAATCACGAGGTTTGTTAGCAAATTGCTATTGACTTCTAGAACCTTTGAGTGGGGCTACAAAGAATATATCTCACCACAAAAGGAGATTGATGAACTAACACGGTTGATTTATTTAGCGCATGAAATTTATTAAGAATGGAACAAGAAAATACTTTTCAGCAAGCAAATGTTATCCATAAGATGGATAAGAAAGCTTTCAGAGTGAAATTTAATGTCAGTTTTCTAGAGCGCACCGATAAGCATAGAGAGTTCTTGCGATTGCTTTATGCATCTGTTATAGGTAATGATGCTTTATCTCAACCAATGATTAACGTGTTGAATGAGATGATTGAAGATGTTTATACATTGCTTGATTGGGCATGGTTAGAGTATTTCGAGCGACTTGAAAGAATAAAAAAGCATGGACTATCTCCTGGTGTTGCGATAGATAAACCTATGTTTATAGATTATACAATAGACAGCTACTACCCTAATTTACAATATTCCGAATGGATTAAAAATCGACGGGAACGTTATATTGGGAATATAAACCATCTAAGGCAGGCGGAGATTTATGATGAATCAATTGTGTTTACTGATTTATTTAATCAGCGGTCTATCACTGATTGGAAATGTACGATAGAAAGATGGATTTCATATGCTATTGATGATCAAAATAATATAGTAGATGATCAGATATCATCAGCTTATGAGGTTTATGAAGATTATGTGCGTCTGCAGAAGCTAGTCGAATGTTGCTGGATAAGCATTAAACAGGATGCTAATCTGAATTTTCAAGATCTTTGTCCATGGTTCAATAAGGATAACTATCCTGTATTCTCAACACTAGAATATGCATACAATCCATACAACGAAATATATGGTCTATTTCATTATGATTCGTTGATAATACAGAAGAAAAAAATAAACAATTGGATCGAAGCAACACTAAACATAGATAAGATATGGGAAGGAGTGCCAGCGGATCTTATCGATTTCTATAGAAGTATGGGACTTATGATTGAATGTTGTTGGGTGATCAAAGAATTGGGACCAAACTATCCTAAACAATGGAACAATTACAATAATTATTTCTCAACTAAAAGGGCTTCAGATGTCGGAGAGAAACATCCATTTAAGCTCAAAGAACTGAAGGACAAACCGGAGGTTTATCTTCAGCAATTTTTTAAAAATCGAAATCTAAATGATTGTCGGCACATTTTATATGAGTGTCTTTACACCGCTTTGGGGCATCTTGAAAATCACCCGTTTTCTGAGGATGACATCAAAACGTTTAAAAAAGATTTGATCATGCTAGTTGAGGCAGGATACCTTATCCAGAAAGCTAAATATCCAAACAGAGTTTACTTATTTAATCGATAATGATGCATTTTGAAAGCAAAGAATTTGATTCCCTGAATCTAATTACAAATCGCCTTGTATCGTTGGTAGAAATAGATCAAGTGTACTTTTCTAGCTATTGTTTCCAAGGTAAGTCGTTTAAGGAGGTCCTGGTGCTAATCCCCAAAATTAACCGGCAGCATATTACAGAAGCACGTCCAATGGTTGGTATGGTGATGTGTCAGTATAGCCATTTACGTTATCAAATATACTACGTTGATGAGGTGCGTAGTAGTATATTTCGCGGAGGTGGCGCTTTCATAGAGAGATGTCATTTTGATAACCTGATTTATATTAATCCTAAATCGGCTCCTGTTATGAGTAAGATTCCGGATATACAAGGGTACCTGAGAAAGGCTCATGAAAGCTTTGAAATGGAATGCACTAAAATCAAATCTTTTAAGGATGGGGCTGAATACTTCTTTAAAAAGAGACACATTCCACTGTGTGCCTTTATGCTTCACCAGACGTTTGAACTGTTATATAGGATGACCGAAATTGTGTTCTTGGGTAGAGAAAAGATTTCCCATCAACTGCGTAATCATCATCAACTGTTGTTGCCCTATTTACCTTCATTGAAAACAGTTTTTGATACCGATCATGAATATGACATGTTCTTACTGGAGATTTTGAATGAAGCTTATCTTTCTGTTAGGTATGAAAACAACTTTAGTGTAGATATGGACGATCTAGAATGTCTATTTGCTAAAAGTTCAGCAATAGAGAGACTCCTCACGGAAAGCTGCTCACAGATGATTACTTATTACAAAAGAGTAAACCTTGATGTTCAAAATATCAGTTCGGCAGATGTATTGCCGAACTGATTTCTATTTCCTCTTGTCCTGTACACTCATATCAAAACCAATTAGATTGACCATTTCTCGGAGTCGTGAGCGGAGTCTATTCCCGTAGGCCTCTTCAAGCTCGGTAGCGGACAGATTGGTGGTAATATGTGTCTTCAACTTTCCGGCAACAAACAGATCATACCTGGAGAGCAGGATCTCGGCCAGTACATTGCACTCGTTGCCAAAATGCTTCATATTTTTCTCGGTGCCGAGATCGTCAAAACAATAGTTCCTAAACTCGCTGGCGTAAATCTTCCCACGACTGTAACGGTGTATGGTTTCGTAGCCATCTTGTATGAATTCGAATGTGATATCCCTCGCACTCTTCACGACAAATCTGTCTTCCTGGCTACAAATCAATCGGAATAGGTTCATGAGCGTGGTCTTGCCACAACCGATCGGACCGGTGAGCATGATTCCTTTTCGAAGGTCGATGCCGTGATCTTCGCAAAGTGCTGTGTCCTGAAGAAAGTAACCGGCCAACTTCAAGATGGTCGGAATGTCTTCGTGCTGCAGCTGAAACTTGGGGCCGTAGAACTCTTTACCTTTCTGATCAAGAAAGCGGAGGACACGGTTGTAGTCATAGCGGTTCGAAATAGTTTTTGCTTCCGACGGTATGAAGCTGCTGTGCTCGAGTTGTGTTATTGTGTTTTGCATGATTGTTAAATTTCGTTGAGTTTGCGATCCAATTTTTTGCTGATGCTTCCCAGTCTATCATGGGGCTCTTCCCTCCTACCAACCATCCATTGGCGGTGTAGTGATTGATGAAGCGACGGGCCTCCTGGATGGTGGAGCTCTGACCTAGGAAGAACTCTTCGACCTGGTGCGCAGCAGGTGGAATTTTCTTTTCTTTTTTAGCGGAACTTTTTTCTTTTTTTTCTGCGGTACCTACAAATCCTGAGCTGACTAAATTTTGATTTCTATTTTCCTTTTTCTCTCGCGCGGTTGTACTGATATTATCTGTGATAATATTAGTACTAGATAGTTTACTATATGGCTCGTTTAATGATCTTGTGGTTAAATTTTGAACGGGTTCGTCTGCTGTACTGCTTTGGGACTCTTCTTTCGGAAAAAAGGAAATCTGACTTCCCTTTAGGGGATTGTAAGATGGTTTGTAGTTGATGTAGCGCTGGGCATGGAGATAGGCCATGGCTTTGTGGTAAGTAGCCTTGGAATTTATCTTACTGAGGCGCATCATGTCGTCGCGGATGATCTGTATCTGCTGTGGAAAGCGTGACTGGTTCCATGTCTGGAACAGGGTCATAAAAAGGCTTAGGTGTGTCGGAGTCAGATTTGGATCTGAAGTGGACTTGTTGAAAAATAATGTTAACTGCTTTATGTAGTTCATGTTGGATTGTTTATGATACGGGGCTAAATGAGTTGTCGTCGAATGAGTCGTTTAGGGCATCTAAACAGTAGAAATAGGTGCTGCCGATTTTTCGCCATTTGATGGTGCCATTGATCCGGTAGTTCTGCAATGTTCCTGATGATATCTTTAACAATTGCTCTACTTCTTTGGAGCGAAGCCATTTCTTTTTGTTTGACTCGTTGCCTTTCATTAATGTTCTGAGTTCTGCGAGTAGCTCGATTTTGAAATTGAGAAGGTCTTCTTTGGTTAGAATCTGTAGTGACATGTTTTTATGATTTTAATGAATGATAAAGTTGGCTATTATATAAATTCTTTTTTCCCAACTTGTTACCAACTTGGGAAAGATATTTATAGAAACAACTCGCTGTCAGTATCTTTCATTCTTTTGGTCAGCGCATCCCGAAGCGAGTCTAAGAACTTGGTCTTGTTATTTTTGCGTGCCCGTATGTCGTAGAATACGCGATTGTACTGTCCTAGATCGAGATCAAAGATCTCTTCGAAGTATTCGGCTATTTCTTTGAGGTCTGCTTTGCCATTATTGAATACACCTGCGGAATGGAGTGCATAAATGGATTCGATAAGATCGGATTTGGAGGAGGTCCATTTTAGCCTGGATTGTTTGGGCTGAATTGTAATCTGGGGTGAGGTCAGAGATTTTATTTTCTTTTTGAGGTAATGCCTGGTCATCTCTAGGGCTTCGACATTCGCAAACATGTACACGGATGGTGTGGTGTATCTTTTGTCTATATCCATGATAATGCCGTCATTGGGCAGAAAGAAATCGTGCTCTAATCGGGTGAAGAACTGTCTATCTAATTTGTTGGAGTTGGTCTTGTAGTAATTGTAAAAGAAATGATTGGTGCCAATCTGTTTCTTTATCTTGTAGAGTGCCTTGAGATAGTATTTTTTAATCTTTCGGAGGGGAATAGCGGGCTTTTTGATTTCTAGCTTTTGGACCATATGGTAATATTGTATCAAAGCCAGGAGATGGCATTTGATATTTTTGAAGTAGAAAATCTCGTCTTCAGGGCTTAGGCTGTTTAGGTTCTCAAATTTGTCTTTTACAAATTCAAGTCTTCCGGAGATGAAGTGTATGGCCATCTCGGTGATCTGGGAGCTGTCGTGTCTATACTGTTCTTCTAGTTTTTTGACATAGGTGGTGATGTCTTCATTGATTTTTTGAAAAATTTGATTCATTGTTGTTTATGTTGGCTCGTGAACCTCAATTTTAAAGATTATATCGCTAGGTCGCTTTTGAATCGTGTAACATATATATGGTTAACTTATTCTTTTTATGTGATTTATCTGCTGTGCTTCCATAATTGCTTTAAGATTGTCCATGTCATTTGCGACCTTGCTATCAGTAATCTTGGCATAATGCTGTGTTGTTCGGATGTTTTTATGCCCTAGCATCTTTGATACGGATTCAATAGGTACGCCATTGGATAGCGTGACTGTAGTGGCAAAGGTGTGCCGTGCGCAGTGAAAAGTTAGTTCTTTCCTAATTCCGCAGATGGCTGCTATCTCTTTTAGGTATGCATTCATCTTTTGATTACTGGATACAGGCAGTAGTGTATTTTCATTGTTGCATTTTGGGTGATCTTGATACTTTTGGATGATGTCTAAGGCGGTTCTCAGTAAAGGGATACGTGATGGCGTACTGGTTTTTTGCCTCTTAGTGTCTATCCATAGTTGACCGTCTATGCCTTTGACGATGTTGTCGGAAGTGAGTTGCTTGACATCAATATAGGCTAAGCCAGTGAAACAGGAAAATAAGAATATGTCGCGAACTACAGCTAGACGCTCCATGTTGATTTGCTTCTCGACAAGGGCTTCTAGTTCTTCTTCTGTAAGGAAATTTCTTTCTATTTCCTGAAGCTTGACTTTATAGTTGATACATGGGTCTGAAGTCATCCATCCATTTGCTAGGCATATCTTTATGATCTTTTGGAAGTTCTTGATGTATTTGACTGTTGTATTGTTGCCACATAGTCTCTCTGTTCGTAGATAAAAATCGTAGCCGGTTACGAATGCGTGATCTATCTGACTTATGGCAATATCGTCAGTACCGTATTGAAATCGGATGTAATCTTGGGTATGCTTGAGCGATATCTCGTAACGGCCATGGGTTCCCTTAGCATAGTCTATTCCAATGAGAGCTTTTAGTTTTTTGTTGTGGTCTTTGAAGATCGGAATGAGCATGCGTTCTCTCTGGGTACTCTTTCCTTGGTAGGCGTTCATAAAGGTATCGAGCGTCATATTGGCTGCTTGGTACTCGAGTACAACTTGGGTTTGGGTGAGCTTGTTTCTTACGCTGTCTAGATAGCTGTTTATTGAACGGGCTTCTTCGGTGTTGCCCTTCATTTTCATCTTTTTCTGATCCCATTTGCTTGGGCTGATAAATTTCTTGGTGGAAAATTCGGTGCGCTTGCCTTGGATGGTAATCCGTACATAGATGGGATGCTGACCTGCTGCGTTAGCTTTGGACGCACGGGCGTACACGTAAATGGTGACTTGATGACTCATGGCTGTGGTGTTTTATTTCAATACTTAATTTATTCCTTATGTACGGAACTGTCAAGATGTTCAGGCTTTGGTCTTGTGCAGACCAATTTATACTGATTCTTGGAGTTCATTTTAGCGAGACCCTAGATGACCAGATATTAGGGTCTCGCTAGGGTCTCGCTGAAAACGAGAAGTATTGAAGAAAACGGGATTGGCCTATAAACAGAAAACCCTACAAATCTTTGAATTTGTAGGGTTTTGATACATTTTCCTTGTTAGGATGCGGAGAGCGAGGGATTCGAACCCCCGAACCTGTTACAGTTAACGGTTTTCAAGACCGCCGCATTCGACCACTCTGCCAGCTCTCCGCCACAAAAGTACAAATTTTATCTATCTATCAAAATTATTTTCTCCTTTTATTCAATAAAAAAATACCTATTGAAGTTAACCTAACTGATACCTAACAAAATAGGCGCATAAAAAAAATAAATAATCTAAAGCTGTTATTTTAAAGGCTATTTTCATGTTTTATTAAGCATAAGAAAAAGACAATATGGCCCAGTCATATGGTCTATGAGCAGTATAATTTACAAAAAATAAAATATCATGCTGTTTTGCAACAGGTTACTAAATATCTTTCCAAAATTGCAGTTTTTATTTGGGAACAATCTAATAAATACCTACTTTTGTAGCACTGCAACGCAGAGGAGCGCCAATAGCTCAGCTGGATAGAGCAACGGTTTTCTAAACCGTCGGTCTCAGGTTCGAATCCTGATTGGCGTACAAATAAAAAGCCCTTAGATACTCTCTAAGGGCTTTTTTTATTTTTAAGCCTCAATAAGATTGTGCCTGTAAACTACTTTTTATACGTTTGTGTATTACAAAGGTATTACGAAAATGGCTACAGTAGATTATGTTGTATTTAAACATCACAGAAAAAGTAACGGCACGTATAATATTAAATATAGGCTTACACATAGGCGAAAGCAGGTTTACAAAGCATCATCACATTATGTTGTCGATGCACAACTTAAGCCAAACATGACAATTAAGGACTATGTCGTTCTGAAAAAAATAAATAGAGATCTGGAAGTTATGCGTGATAATATTGGCGCTATCGGATTCGATTTAGATCATATGACTGCCGATGATGTATTACAGCGTATTACAGAATCTAAAGAACCAGTCGACATAGACTTTATAAAGTATTGTAAAAAACACCTGGATAAACTACAATCGGATGGAAAGCAAGGAACACATCGGGCACGCAGATCAGCAGTGAATCATCTGATTGATTATACTAAAGGTTCTTTAGATGTGAACAAGGTTACCACTATGTTTTTAAGGGGATTCGAGAACTTCCTTAAAAAACCACGGATAATAGCAAGGGAAAATCAGTTTGGTGGTATTACTAAACTTAATTCTAAAGGTCTTGAAAGGTCAGGGATATTTAAAGTTATGACTAACATAAGGACCATGCATAATATGTGTCGTAAAGAATATAACAGTACTGGCAATATTCTAGTAACTGCCAATCCTTTTGAATACTATGATATGCCTGTGCCTATTAAGTCTCGTAAGAAGGGTAGTGATTTATCTATACAAGATATTATAAATATGCGTGACGCTGACTTAACAGGGCGTGCAAAATTGGGTAGGGACATATTTATGTTATCTTTCTATATGTGTGGCCTAAATATGGTAGATATGTACGAATCTGAACGCTCGATCGTTGATGGACGCTTAGAGTATTCTAGGTCTAAAGTAAAAGACAGACGAAGCGATGAAGGCTTTATAAGTATTAAAATACCAGCCCCTGCCCTACCCCTACTCGAGCAATATACCTCCGAATATTTACAACGCAGGTATTCTAATTATACAAATTTTAATGCGGCTGTAAATAAAGGTTTAGGCGAAATAACATTCTATCATGCCCGACATACGTTTGCAACACTTGCCAGCAAAGAATTTGGACACTCAGATCGCGATATTGGTATTGCTTTAAACCATAGTTCCGAACAATCTGTAACCAGCCGATACATAGACACCGACTGGTCGATCATCGATAAGATACAGGCTGACGTATTATCCCTGATCTCCGCAAATGATAAAATTGAGGTCTAAACCTTGCTCCTTATATAAGTATCTTAATAGCTCTACAGTTGGTGCGCGTCTACCCGATTCAACCATCTGTAGAGCTGAATAACTTACGTGTTCGCCTGTAATATCTGTTTGTTTAAGGCCTTTAGACATTCTCCACTCCTTTATACGCATACCTATATCATCGTATGGCCTTGCAATATCCTCTTTTGTCCGTATGTTTTTGTCTGGTCTCATTTTAGTTTTGAAAATCTTTGTCTGTTACAGTGTAATGTAGCTGTATATTTCTTTCCCCGTCTTTTCCACTTACTTCACTAACCAGCTTGCCGTTAATTGTAAGCCTTATGTCAAAGTTTCCTTTAGGTTCTTTTGTAGTGTTCATCCAAAGTTTGATATTGTCACCTTTTTTGACCACGTCTGTAAAGTTTTTTAGTGTTGTTATGTCGGATTGACCTCTATTTGCTTTATCAACTTGACTATAATAACCAACGTCTGACGTTACAAGCCCCGGATGAAACGTATAGGTAGCCTGTAACGTCTTTCCTGTATTATCAATATTGTTGTCTTTGTCTTTTGAACAAGCCATCACTAATGGCAATGCTAATAGTAGTAATAGTTTTTTCATTTTGGTAATAGTTTTAATTATTCGTCTTTCTTTTCTATTGTGTTTATAACTCTAATATATAATTCAGCCATAAGGCTTTCGTATTCCGATATTATATCATTTGCATCATCATCTTTTGTGAGCTTCACTAATATCATCTTTAGTAAAGTGTTATTTTCCATGCAAAGTCTTAAAATCTCATGATTTACTTGGTCTTGATCTGTTTCTTCCGTGAATAGATTATTTAGGTCTGGTAGCATATTTTTTATTTATCCGTGATCAATTCTTGTTTTTCCTTTTACAATAAACATTCCTATAATATTTCGTTTTTTAATTTTTGTGTCTCCTTTAAAATTTGGGTTTGAAGCCCTTAATACGATATACTCCTCATCTTTATCATAAGGGTGTACTGTTTTTATAGTTCGTAGGTTGTCGTATTCTGAATCTGTAACAACCATATAGGCCTCACCCCACAATATGGCTTCAAGGTTATAAATTCGTTTAATAGCTATTATCTCACCATTGCCATACTTAGGGTACATACTATCTCCGTACACACGCGCGTAAGCATCGCAGTCGTTGAAAGGCTTAAAGTCTATATAGTAGTCGGGGGTCTGTCCACTATCCATGTACGACCCCGTTATTGTCGCTGTTACATCTAAATCGAAAAAAGGCACTCCGTTAGTTTTTGTAGGTGGGTTGTTAGTTTTTTTTGCCGAATTATCATTTGACACAATCATTTCACCTGTCCCAGTCTCCCACCACTCAGGATTAAGGTTAAATTTATCACTTAAAACATAAAAAGTGTCCTTTGGAACATTTCGTCCATCCTCATTATTCTCAATTTTAGATAAATTAGACCTGTTCAATCCTAATACACTAGCCATTTGCTGCTGGCTTAGGCCTAATTCCTTTCTAAAAAGTTTAAGTCTAGTATTTTTTTCTTTATGATTATCAGTCATTTACAATATTATTAGTGTCAATTGATACATTATACTTGCAATTGTGTCATTTGATACCTATGTTTGTATAACAATTCAGAACAAAGATATATAATAATTATATAACAAATAATAAGACATGGAGTTTCCACTTACTAAAAATGAGATCAGAACAGAAGTTCTATCAGCTGAAATAGACGAAGTGTGTCAGTTTGACGTAGCTCATACCCTACGTGTTAGGCAGGTAGTATCAGAGATTCACAGTTATACAACTTTGCTATTTGAGACATCAACAAAGGCGGTCGCTGGTAAGATAGCGGTACGCAGAATAAAATAACCACAGAGAAAACAAAACCACAGAGAAATGGATTACGTAACACTATCGCCAATCGAATTTCGCAAAATGCTTATGGAAGCGGCGGAAATTGGGGCAAAGAATGCGCTAATAGATGTGGGGGAAACTTCCCCTATCATCTGGCGTGTCGAAGCGATTAAAAGACACGGAGAAAAGCTAATAAAGCGATTTGAAAAACACGGACTACTGGAGCGTAAACAACACTATGAGAAAGGCAACTATTACTACGATGTAAAGGAGCTTAACTACGCATTAACAGCAGAAAATAGAATTAGATTTTTAATGATTCCAAAAGATGAAAAAGCTACTGGTTAAGAAATCGGTTGATCCACCAAAGGAGTGGAACCCGAAAAGCACGGAAGCAATAAATAAATGGTTTAACTACATACATAAACAAAATGAGACTACTAAAATTAACCCATGACTTCGGAACAGAATATATTCTTAAAATAGGTCGTACAACATTTGAGTACAGCACAGGACGATTTGACATCGTTCACAAGGGGCGTGTTGTATTAGCATTAGAATTTTAAATATTAAAACCACAGAGAAATGATACTAAAAAAAGCTACACGAAAAGCCGTAAAGCTTAAACTAAACCTATCTGCACCGAGTGGAGCAGGTAAAACCATGTCATCGTTATTGATGGCTAAAGGGATAACAGGCAACTGGACAAAGATTGCAGTTATCGACACAGAGAACGGTTCAGCATCGCTATACAGCCACTTAGGAGACTTTAACACGATAGAGCTACAGCCACCGTTTACGCCTGAAAAATATATGCAGGCTATTGACACCTGTATTGATGCCAGTATGGAGCTTATCATAATTGACAGTACCACACATGAATGGACTACGCTGTTAGAGGAAAATCAAAAGTTAGCAGACGCTAAGTTTAAAGGTAACACATGGAGTGCATGGTCTCATACCACACCACGTCACGACGCTTTTGTCAATAAGATTTTGCATTCCCCTGTACATATCATCACTTGCACAAGGTCAAAAACTGAAACTATTCTGACTGAGAATGCAGGACGCAAGGAGGTCAAAAAAGTAGGTATGAAAGACCAGCAGCGTGATGGCTGGGAATATGAACTTACCGTATCGTTAGAAATTGACAGAGACACACACTTAGCTGTACCATCCAAGGATCGTACGGGATTATTTGAGGGTAATAGTCCGTTTCTAATCACCGAGAAAACAGGAGAGCGCATCAAAGAATGGTGTGAAAGTGGAGTGTCTGAAAAGCAGGTTGCCATCAGTGAAATGGAAGTAGTGCAGACGCTTGACGATTTGAAGACTATTTGGAGTAAATACAAGTCTTTACAAACTGATGATGACTTTGTGTCAGTTAAAGACAAGCGTAAGGACGAACTAACACCAGCGTAATGAAAAAATTTCCAAAATTCAAAATTAGATGCTCTGCTATAAGCAATATCATGGGCATCAAAGGACTTGGTAAAACAGGGTATGATTATCTAAATGAATGGATGAAAGAACAAATATACGAACGTAGAAAAGACTTTGCATCTAAGTACTTCGACAAGGGCAATGCCTGCGAGGACGAAGCTATACAGTACGCTGCTGAGAATCTTGGTTGGGGCGAAGTACATAAAAACGATGAGTGGTTTGAAAACGACTTCATGCAGGGAACGCCTGACGTAATGAGGCCCAAAGCCGATACCATCATCGACATTAAAAATTCGTGGGATTGCTTCACGTTTCCATTATATGACACTATTATACCATCCAAAGGATATGACGACCAACTACAGGGTTATACGGAACTTACTAACTACGGAAAAGCTCAGCTAGTCTACTGCCTTATGGATGCACCTCTTGACCTTATGAAAAAGGAAATGTCCCGACTTTCTTGGAAAGAGGGTTACAGAGGTGAAATACCTCCCGAGGTGTACCAAAAGGTTAAGGAGGATATGACCTATTCCAACCTGCCCCCCGAATTAAGGTTAAAGGTATTCGAGGTGGAGCGAGACCCTAAGCGCATACTTGCAATAGCCGACAGGGTACTTGAATGTCGTAAGTATATCGAATCAACAGGATTCTACTCCCAATCATTTTTAAAAGAGATAGCATAATGCCCATTTGGATAAAATTTATAATAGCTATCGCATTTATATGTGCGATGATGTACACAGATAGTAAAGCAAAGAAGTAAATGGCAAAATTATTTTTCTATGACCTTGAAACAACAGGTTTAGACCACGAAAGAAACGGGATACATCAAATTTCTGGAGTTATTGAAATTGACGGTGTGGTTCGTGGAGAGTTTAATTACAAGGTTAAACCTCACTACAATGATCAAATAGACCCGAAAGCTTTGGATATTTCGGGTGTGTCTAAAGACGACATTATGAAATACCCTGACATAAGAGAAGTGTATAGCCAAATTATCGGTGTTATAGGCTCTTACATAAACAAATATGATAGTCTGGATAAATTCCACCTTGTTGGGTACAACAACAGGGGATTCGACGATAAGTTCTTTAGGCAGTTCTTTCACAAAAACCTTGATAAGTTTTTCGGATCTTACTTTTGGTCGGATAGTGTGGACGTAATGGTACTCGCTTCAAACAACCTATTGGAGCAAAGGCCTATGCTCGAAAACTTCAAACTTTCTACCGTAGCCAGTCATTTAGGAATTTTATTTGATGAAGAAAAGCTTCACGATGCGCTATATGACGTGAAATTAACAAGAGATATTTACCATAAAATCAACAACACATCATGCAATTAACAGGAAAAGTACACGAAATAGGAGCTACACAACAAGTAACGGAATCATTCAAGAAACGTGACCTTATCGTAGCGTACGCAGAAAACCCACAGTTTGTGGAGTATATACGATTTGAAGCTACACAAGACCGTGTAAGCATCTTTGACAATCTAATACCAGGAGATGAAATCGAGGTTTCATTCAACTTGAGAGGTCGCCCATGGCAAAACAAAGAAGGTGTAACAACTTACTTTAACAGTCTTGTATCTTGGAGGGTTAACAAGTTACAATCAGACACTACGCAAGCAACTCAGCCACCTGTAGATATTAATATAGATGAACCAGACGATGATTTGCCTTTTTAAAATGATACTCAGGGAGGATGTTTACTTAGCGGTAGACCCTAATGTAAAATTAGGTAGTGAGGGCGATGAGGTTAATATTATAGACAAAAGAGGTCACGTGCTAATAGTTCAGCACGTGACTAAGTTGTCAAACCCATTTTCAATTACCACAGAGAAAATTAGTTATGACAGGGACGAAGATAACAATAACAAGCGAAGAACTAAAGAAAATTCACAACGAGTGCAAAGGGAACGGGCTAAAGGTGTTAACCGAAATGTGGGTGCTTCAAACAAGAAAACGATACCCAAACAACCCGTATCCGACGGCCAAATCTTATTCAGTTTCTAAACCAGCTAACAGGCTTACAAATCAGATTGTAGATTTCCTACAGCTATTAGGTTATCAGGCAGAGCGGATAAACACCATGGGTGTGATGCGTGATAATAGGCAACAAGTAACCGATGTATTAGGGCGAACTAAGATGATAGGCTCGACTACTTGGACACGTGGAGGATCAACAGCAGGAAGCGCAGATATATCGGCTACCATCGAGGGAATGAGCGTAAAGATTGAAGTAAAGATTGATACGGACAAACAGTCCGACAAGCAAAAAAAGTACCAACAGGATGTTGAAGCGGCTGGAGGTGTGTACTATATTGCTAGAGACTTTCAAAGTGCATACGAGTGGTTACGAGGTTTCATAGATCACGTAAAGGAGGTGCGCAATGCCGTTAGATTTGGTTGATAGCATACGTAATGAAGCGGTAGAACAAGAGACTACTAGCAGCACTCCTATTGACCTTGTGTTAAAGCATATCATACCGCAGGGTGTAGAAGTTCCGATGCCCGAAAGCATATTCGAGTTATCGGGCATTCCTGTTTTTACAAAGAAATCTATTTCTACACTTATAGGCAAGGCGAAGTCGGGTAAAACAACGGCTACATCTTGGATAGTAGCGCAGTGCATACAACAAGGCATGGTGGTGTTATGGCTTGATACGGAGCAAGGAGAGTACTATGGGAGTAGAACACAATCATGGATATTAAACATTGCAGGTATGAGTTTATGCCCTAACCTGCATTACCTCGATGTACGTGTTTTTAACCCTGTAGAGCGATTTTCTATGCTCGAACAAGCAATTGCACACTTTAACCCTGATCTCGTTGTAATAGACGGTATTCGTGACCTTGTGTTCGACATCAACAACCCTGAGGAAGCCACTATAATGAGCGGTAATATGATGCGTGTTGCTCAGCAGTATGAGTGCCATGTGTTAAGTGTATTACACACCAACAAAGGAAATGATAACGCACGGGGGCATTTAGGTACAGAAATGATAAACAAGTCGGAGACCGTTATTTCAGTTTGCACAGATGACTATAAGAACGTTGTTTGTTCGCCTGAGTTCACACGTTCCGAGCCGTTCCAAGAGTTCGCATTCCAGCGTGATACATACGGAATACCTCAACTCATACAAGACTACATGGGCCATGTAGAGGTTGGTGTTGGCAGGCGATCGGTGCAGCCAGCTGACTTTACATTAGACGAGCATAGGGATATGCTAAGCACTGTCTTTAACAATGTAGTTGAGCTATCATACGGAGAGTTACAAAGTGCTGTTATTGCCGGATATGGATTGCACGGAATATCTTTTGGGGTAAGTAAATCGAAATCTTTTATATCCCATTTAGTGCAACAAAACTTGATAATGGGCGAGAAAGATTGGAATAAAACATTATACAAATTAGTTCTTTAAAATATGGTTTATCATGGGTTAACTAAAAAAGCTTAATTAACCCATGACAAACAAGTTGCTGACAAGCAGTTGGTTATATTGGGTTAACGGTAGTAATTCTTTTATTGGGTTAACTCTATTGGGTTAAGATACGATTGCTAATTAACCCATGATTATAAACAGTTGAATTATAGAGTGTTTTATAACGGGTTACTTAACCCATGATAGTTAGCCCGTTATATTGGGTTAATGGGTTAAGCCCCCCTATATATATAGGGGGCTAACCTTAACCCATGATAGAACGGTAGGATTAAACCGAATATTAAAAATTAAATAAAATGGAAATGACAGAAAAAGAAAAACAGAATTTAGCCCGCAAGGAATGGGCGATCTTAAATAAATCAGTGTTGATAGGTTGGTCGATTATCTATTTAATAACCTATGCGATTTGTGCATATTTATTTGAAGATATAAACTTCATGGATTGGAGTGAAGAGCGAAAAGAAAAAGCTAGTGCGACATTCTTTGTCTTGAACTTTACGCTTATCGTTTCTTACATGATATCTGTCGCACCTTGTGGTATAGGAATTTCGCAGATAGAAGAGCAGGGCTGTAAAGAAAAAGAACAAAAGCAAGATAAGCCATGAATCTAGAGATTAATGTGCCCATATCTTGGTTCGCAATTCTATGAAATTTTGTTATTTCAAAATCATTAAATATGTAAGGAATCACTAAAAACACTGTGATGGTAGTGCTTTGATAAAAAACAGCAAAAGGCATAATAAAACTAGATGTGTCGACCGTAAATCCATCTGAAATTATTTTGTTAGGGAATAAAAGAACCGTAATAAAAAAGTGTATAGAGATCGAGATGATACCGAGACTTAACAGTAAAGTCAGAGTTACAACAATACTAGAATCATTCAAAAAGCTCTTATCAAATAAGTAAATGAAGATTGAAGGGGCTGAAAGAGTTCCTAACAAAGAGATGCAGGCTAACGAAAAGTCGCTGACTTTAATGTTTTTAAATAGGTCTGTATTAAAATTGTTCATAAAACAAACATAAACAAAACATACATGGAAATTATAAAATATGTAATCAGCATTTTGATAATGTTTTCTGGGATATTATTTCCAGCATTTGCATTAATAGCTATCAAAATATCGAACGGTGACAGAGGTTCAATAGATGGAGAAATAAAAAAGGACGATATGCTAGGCAATATGAATGACGATGTAGACCTGTCAGAGGAAGTGCAATCGTTAAGGGATGAAATCAATAGAATGACATTGATGGAGTTCGCAGCCTTCATGCGAGACTATCGGGAGTCATTATCAGATCATTGCCCCGGGTTAAACGACTTTCTTTTAGCGAGAGCGTACGAATTTGATGATATAGCGAGTTATGCTATTAAACGAAAATCGGTTTGACATAAACATTATGGCTGTAGATTTTAAATTCAAACTTGATACTTCCAGCAAGAAATTCAGATGTCCGAATTGTGGTAAGAAAACATTTGTCAGGTACCGTGATGAAAAGGGTAATTATGCTGCTGATATTTTCGGTAGATGTGACAGGGAGGTTAACTGTGGTTATCTCAATATTCCAGATAATGAAAAGGTTATTGTTGCTCCTAAAATTCAGCGCAGAAAGAAACTTATGTTTATCGACTACGAGGACGCTGTAAAAACGTCCACACGATTTGAGGAAAACAATTTGATAAACTTTCTAGTCGATAAGCTCGGGTATGATGCAGTTGATGCAATAGTCGAACGTTACCGTATCGGAATTGACCAAACGTTCCCCACAACGCAGAATTGGATTATTTGGTGGCAGTTTGATGTAGATGACAATTGCAGGTCGGGCAAATTGATGAAGTACGGACCTGACGGTAGGCGTGACAAATCGCAGTCATCAACGTGGTATCACAAGGTTAATCCGAAATATAAAGGCTTTGAGGTCACACAGTGCTTTTTTGGTGAACACCTGATAGTAGGTAATCAAAATAAAATTGCAATCGTAGAGAGTGAGAAAACAGCGTGTATAGCTTCGCATTTTATGCCAGAGTTCATTTGGCTTGCATCAGGTTCTTTGACAGGATTAGGGTATCATAAGTGCAAGGTGCTTAAACATCGTCACGTGACGCTATTCCCTGACCTTGGGGCGTTTGACAAATGGAAAGTTAAAGCGAGTGAGTATGGCTGGAATATTAGCCGTGCGCTTGAAGATAGGGCAACGGCTGATGAAAGAGAGTTAGGATTGGATATTGCAGATTATTTAATTTAACACCTACATTTGCAAGTGTCGAAATTGGTTGTTAACTTTGGAGTATGAGTGCACCTGTAGGTAACGAATATTGGAAATTAAGGAAAACAGACGGGAGATGTAAAAACTTCACCCCTGACGATATTTGGCAACTGTGGACTGATTTTGTGATTTGGGCTAAAGATAACCCTAAGTTGATATTCCAGTTAAGCCAGAAGCTTGGTAAAGCTGTTCAGGTGCCCGTTGAAAGGCCGTTAGTGCTAGAAGAGTTCTACACTTGGGTAGATGCTACTCACAACAGAACGATACATCATTACTTCAACGAGCAAGACGAAAGGTACAAAGAATACTTGGGTGTCATTACCCGTATAAAAAACCACAGATACAGTGATGTAGCTGTCGGGGCACTTGTAGGTCAGTATAATAGTAATGTATCGGTCAGAATATTAGGACTTGCAGACAAGGTAGAAGCTAAACAGGAAATAAAGCAAGAGGTCAGAGAGGCTAAACCTGATCTAAGCAAATTGTCAGTAGAGGAGTTAAAAGCATTCAGGGAGATCAGCAGAAAGATGAGGAGTGATGATGGATCTGCTGACTCTCACTGATGATGAAATAACAGCGGAATTATGCCGCAAATCGTTCTTTGAGTTTGTAAAAGAGTTTTGGGATGTTATCATCCCAGAGACACCTGTTTACAACTGGCATATACCGTTTTTGTGTGATCAGTTGCAAGAAACGGTTTTTCGTGTTAAACAGAGACTTCCAAAACTGTATGACGAGATTATAAACATTCCCCCAGGTACAACGAAAAGTACAATTGTAACTGTGATGCTTCCAGCATGGGCATGGGCAGTTGACCCAACACTTCGTATCGTAACGGGCAGTTATTCTGCTTCACTTGCGACGGATCACGCTATTAAGTCACGGGATATAATAAAATCAGAAAAGTACAGGAGGTTGTTCCCTGAGGTGGAAATAAAGCGTGACCAGGACAATAAGACACACTACAAAAACACAAGTAACGGTGAGAGATACGCTACATCTGTAGGTGGTACAATTACGGGTATTCACGCACACATAATATTAATTGATGATCCGCTGAACCCTAAGCAAGCAGCGAGTGAAGCTGAAAGGTTGACAGCTAACGAATGGATGGACGTAACGTTATCGTCTCGTAAGGTTAACAAGGAGATGACCCCTACGATACTTGTGATGCAGAGGTTGCATGAGGAAGATTGTACAGGAAACTGGTTGAGCAAACAAGGAAAGGCATTACGACACTTTAAACTGCCTGGTAAAATATCCAGCGGTGTAGAGCCTATACCAGCAGAGCTTGCAAAACATTACGTTGATGGTAATCTTGACCCCGTTAGGTTATCCGATAAGGCTCTTAACGATGCACGTATCGACTTAGGTAGTTATGGCTATGCTGGTCAGTATGACCAAAACCCTGCTCCAGCTGATGGCGGTATCTGGAAGCGTTGGTTTATTCCAATACCTGATAAAGAGCTGGACGAGCTTATTCCAAAACTAAAACAGTACGGCACAGATTGGGACTTGGCGTATACTGACAAGGACACGAATAGTGCGAGTGCTTATGTCACGTCAGGTGAGTATGAGAAAAATATGTACATCACCGATATTGGCTTTGATTGGCTTGAATTTCCGCAGTTGATAGATTATATGAAGAAGCGTAAAGCACCCCACCACATCGAAGCTAAGGCTAGCGGAAAAAGCGCAAAGCAGACATTAGTCAATCAGGGTATATCAGCCAAAGAGGTCAACCCTCTTGGTGGAGATAAGGAGGCTAAAGCGAATATGGCGACACCTTATGTGGAGAGAGGTAGTGTGTATGTGAGGGCTTCGCTATTGGAGTTCCTTTACACGTGTGATAAGCAAGGGATATTGAAGTTTCCGAACAACAATAACGATGACCTTCAAGATGCGCTATGTCAAGCGATACAAAGGGTTTTAGGAAAGAAAAAAATGTTTGTGATTTAAGATAAATAAAGCCCCCATAGGGTACAGTCAAACCAAATAAATGATAATGGTAGATATAGTGAAAGGGATAAGATCGCTTGTTAGGGGCGACGCAAAACAAAGTACAGGGTTACCCTACCCTACTTGGCAATTTGTCGGCGGTATGTGGGTGCAAATGGCCGATACAGGTGCAAATTACATTGATAAGGCCTATAAGGTTAATAGTTACCTGCATTCGATAGTACATACGATAGCTGATAGGGCAAGCGATGCACCTATCGGTGTTTTTCGCATTAAAGACGAAGCTAAGGCGCACGGTTATAAGATGCTAACAAAAGGAAAACAAGATGCGGCTACGATAAAGAAATCGGTTATTCTCAAAACCCAGGCATTCGAAGAAATAAAAGAACATGAGTTCGCTAAGAAACTCAACGGTAAACCTAATACATACCAAACAGGCAAGCAGCTAAGGCGTGAATTACACGGTTATAAGCTCATAACGGGTAATAGCTATATGTACGCCTCTGTTGTTGGCGGAAACTTCTCTAACGGTTTTAAGCCTGTACATCTATGGTGTATTCCTTCGCCTTGTGTGAACATAGTTTCGGGTGATAGATTACACCCCGTTTCAGGTTATCAGGTTAGCTACTTTAGCGAGGAAATAATAGACCCACGCCAAATATCACACTTTAAAGACTTCAACCCCGTTAGCGAGGTTGTTGGTGGTCAGTGGCTGTACGGTCTATCAAGATTAAGCGCAGGCAGGGGAACAATAAGCGGTTTTGAGGAAGCGCAGAAAGCGCAAGGCACATTATTTCATAATATGGGGCCAGCGGGAATTATTAGTGGAAACTCAGATAAGGGCCCTGATGAGGAAACTGCAGTAGCTATACAAGATAAGTTTGAACAGAGACATACAGGGAGTTTAAACGGTGGTAGAATTATGGTTACTCCTGCTGATGTGAAATTCACGGCTATTGGCATCAGCCCCGTTGATTTAAATATTATCGAAGCAAAGGGTGACTATTTGCAAGAACTGTGCGCATTGTACAATTTCCCGAAAGAACGTATTACGGGAAGTCAGAACACAGCATCGCAAGGATTAGCAGATAAGCAGGTGATTACATCGTGTGTGTTGCCTGCATTACATGATTTTGATGACGTGATGACAGAACGTGTAAGGACGTGGTATGGCGACGAAAGTCTTGTAGTTATATCGGACACGCAGTACTTCCCTGAACTACAAGAGAATATGAAAGAGTTATCTGAGTGGTTGGATCGCAGTTGGTGGATTAGTACGAACGAGAAACGCAGAGTAATGGATTACGACGAAGTGGATGGTGGAGATGTTATGCTTGTGCCTATGGGGTTAGCTCCGCTTGAAGATGTTGTTTCGTCTACTGTTGAGCCTGATGTAGATATGTTGGAAAGAGAAAACGCGTTATAGATATGAGAAAACTAAAGCTAACTAAAGACTACCACGTACACAAAGCAGGTGACGTGATAGAGGTATCGCAGCCAAGGCTTGAATACCTTGTTAGATTAAAGATAGGTACAGAGGTTAAACAGCCAAGAGCAAAGAAGAAATGAAAGAGATAAAGCACTATACAGCAAAGGAAGCAAGGGCTAAAACAAAGCTATTCAACCTTGATGAGGCTATGAAGCAAATAGAGGATGACGCAGAATCGGGGCGCAACAAAACTTTTGTCCACCCTAGCATCTTGGTTGATGAAAACCTGACAGTTGAGCTGTTTAAATTAGGCTACAAGGTTAGTTATTTCACAGACCAATTTTTAGGTGAGAAAGGTCTTTTAATAGAATGGTAGCCCTATCCTACCTATTCTTTATATCATTCTTTGTGGTCAGCTCAATCAATCGAGCAAGGACGCACCGCATGAGCTTTAAAGAGATTATAGAGGGACTACTATTGTGGTCAGCGTGTTGGTGTGTGATGTTTTTAATTATTTGGTTATGTACAAAATAGAAAAGATAGCGCAGTTAACAGCGTTTTTATGCATCATTATATTATTAATAGTGTTGGGTATTAAAGCACTCATGTTGATGTCTATTGAGTGGTGTATCCCCATTGCTGGATTATACCTTAGCTTGTTGACTTGGGTAACTTGCTTGATTATTAGAAAGGGTTTGTGATGAGTAAAGCACCTGATATACCACAAAGGAAAAGGCATAAACAGGAAATATGCCTAGATATTACAGCTGATTTATGGAACAGTATGCAGACTATCCTTATAGATGATGGACTTCATCCTGATGACATGAATGATTTGAGGCATCATATTCATGCAATTCAAAACATACTTTACACTCAGCTATATATTAAGAAGCATGGCAAGCAAGGATCAGTATCAATTCAACCTCCACCCATCAGGAAATGGCCTGATGACATTATAACTAACTCATGACCCCCAAGCAAGTACATAAACAGTTCCTAAGGCGGCATGGCATATATGAACGTAGATATGCCCGTCTATTCCTTGACATACTTCGAAAGCAGTACAAGGAAGCAGCGGAGCAATATCCTGCAGCGTACACTGTAAACCCCGAAGACTACAGGCAAGCGATAACAGCATTATACTTGACTGTATTGCCCTGTGAAGCAGAGCAGGCATTCAATATTTTCGTTAAGCCACTTGCAGGAGAGCAGAAAGATTTTTTCGATGACCTAATGTCAATACTTGGCATACCACGTGGAGATGGTGAGTGGATACGCATTTGGCGTGATACCGCCAGGGAGTGGATGAGCTTAAACATTCTAACTAAGATACAGAACATAGCGACCACCACACAGAGAGCCATTGCTAAGGTGATTGAGGATAAACTAAACCAACCTGAGGGAACGAGTATCGCAGAGATTAGACACCATATACAGCAGGCAAGTAACGGAGAGGTGAACAAGCATAGGGCTGTTGTTATAGCTCGTACGGAGACGTTAGCAGCGATGAACAAGGGCACAAGGTTATCTATGTATTCAAGCGGTTTGGAGTACTCCAAGAAGTGGTTGGATACACCCGATAAGCGCACAAGGTTAAGCCATCGAGCTATTGCACAGGAGGAGTGGCGAGGTATGGACGATGCGTACTGGTTAGTCAACAAACTTGGCGTGCTTGAAGCTGGTTATTATCCAGGAGACCCGTTATACAGCGCAGAGAACGTTATACAGTGCCGTTGTTGCGAGATGTACGAAGTTGTTAGGGATGCGGCAGGTAGACCAGTTAGACGACACAATCCTGTAGATGTTTCGGAGTTAGCGAATATTATTTAATTTATTTCACACTTTCATTTGTAAGTGTCATTTCTATCATATATATTTGTAATGGTTAATGTGGTAGGGATACTAGTGTAGTCATAACTCTTTGTATTAGAGCCTTATCACTTAAATGTGGTAAGGCTTTTTTTATTCGGTATGGGATTGTTGGAATATAAAGATATTATAGGTGGTATTTCAGACGTAGACTTGGCTTCTCATACCATTAAAGGTTATGCGTCTGTTTTCGGCAATGTTGATAGCGATAACGACATTATCGAAAGAGGTGCATACTCCAAGACCATTAAAGAATGGGGTCCACAAGGAAAGAACCGTATTAAGATGTGCTGGCAGCACGATCTAACTGACCCAATAGCCAAAACAAATGAACTTTTTGAGGATAACTACGGGTTAGCCTTTGTTGCATCAGCAATTAAAGGTGTGGCACATATCGATGACCGTATTAAGATGATTGAGGGCGGTATCGTTGATGAGGTGTCTGTAGGTATCGTGCCAGTTAAGACCAATAAAGGAACGGGTGGTATTCGCCATTTAACAGAAAACAAGCTTTATGAGTACTCCTCTGTTACTCTTGCATCTAATGAGTTAGCAAGGATAACGGCTGTTAAAGGTATGGCGAATATTGATGTGATGGCAAGGCTTGAAACAAAGAGCCAAAACATCATGAAGATGCTTCGTGATGGGACGCTTACAGATGAAGCATTTCACACATTGGAGTTTTACCACAATCAACTATTAAAACATATTTCTGACTTGTTGAAGCCGTCCGCAGACACTTCAATTGAGCCGTCAAACGACACTCAGTCAGCCGAGGAAATAAAATCAATAATTAAAAACGCATTTAAAAATTAGTATGTCAACAATTGATATTAAAGAGATAAGGGATGCTGTCGAGGATGGGATTCAGGTGTTGAAAAAAGACTGGTCGTCTGCACGTGAGGCAGACCAAAAGTCATTCGATGATAAAGTAGAGAACGTTTTAACCGAGGTTAAAGAGTTGTCAAAAGTCAAGGACAACGTAGATAAGCTGCAAAAAGACCTTAACACGGCTATCGTAGAAATGAAAGAGTCTAACAGCTCTAATCAGCCAAAACACAAGTCTTTTTCGCAAGCTTTAGCAGACTCATTGAAAGATGGGCACGCAGGCTTGTTAAAGAGCTTGGAGACAAACGGACAAGGGCAAATCGAGATTAAAGGTTTTGATTATCCAAACTTCAACGGTTATGAGGGCTTTGTTACAGAGACACGCCAGCAAATGTATGGCTTGAAAGATGACCCATTCCATTGGCGTCAAATCATACCGCTAGGCTCGACCTCTAAACAAATTATCGAATACCCTAAAGAGGTTGAGGATATTGGAGCGCCTGAACCGTGGGAAGATGTATCGCCTCGTAAATCTAAGGAAGATTTTACGCCTGGTATAACAATGGCGTCGAACAAAATCGAATGGATTGCAGGTATTATCAAGGAAATTCCTTTGTCGATGCTTGAGGATTTGCCTTGGTTAACATCATTCTTAAACCGTCGTGCTTACCGTGCACTTTTGCGTGCTGAGGACAAGCAATTGCTTAGTGGCAACGGTACATCACCACAACTTAGCGGTTTGCTCATGAACTCTGTAGCGTATGACGGAACTGAATATGATTTGTTCTTAGAGCAGATTATTGATGCAGCTGAGCGTCAGATTGCCGACAATGAGAATGACGCTAACCATATCGTTATGAGTAATGCCGATAAGGTAGGTATCATCTTAAATAAGGCTTTGGGTTCGGGAGATTATAACTTGCCAGCGGGCGCAATTGGATATGTAAACGGTCAATTGAACTTATCGGGGTTAGCGTTGCATTCTACACGTCAGTTTAATAAAGGTCAAGCTTTAGTTGGTGACTTTAGAGAGACCGAATTTATTATTCGCTCTGCTCCAGTCCTTAAATGGTTTGACCAAAACAAGGATGATGCAGAAAAGAACCAGTTAATGCTTCGTATTGAGGAGCGTGGCGGTTTAGCGGTTTACGATGAAAAAGCTCTCGTCAAAATTGGGTTTAATTAATCATATCAACCACATAGGGGAGCTTAACCACTCCCCTATTTAACATTTACACAATGGCGATTCTAAGATATAACACAAGACTTTACGAGGGCACTGCGACAGAGTTAGCAGCCGATACGAACATATACGCACCTAATGAGCTTATTTGTGAAACAGATACAGGGGTTATGAAGCGTGGTAATGGTGTGGACAAATACGCAGACCTTAGGGCTATTGGCGGGGGCGAACAGGGCGATACTGTTACATGGTCAACACTTTCTGGTAAACCTGCTGTAATAGCAGCTGGAGCAGATGCGGCAGATGCTCGTAATTCTATTGGTGCGGGCACATCCGATTTAGTGATTGGTACTACAGCAGAAACAGCGGCTAAAGGAGATCATAACCATGCAGTAGCGGCTCATGCGGCTAGTGGATTAGCAGCAGCAACAACAGTGCAAGCATTAGCACAGGCCTTATCTACTCGCATTAAAGCACTAGAGGACGCAGCATCAGGATAGATATGGCTGACTACTACAAAAATATCGACATGGTGTGCGCAGACAGAATAGGTGCTAACATAACACGTAAGCCAGCCGTTAGCGGTTTGGAATACGAGTTATTGACCGATTTAGAGGCTGAGCCTGTTACACTGTCTGACTTCAAAGCGCATTGTCGTATCGATTACAACGTAGATGACCGACTGCTTGAAATATACTTAAAAGCATCACGTCAGCATCTTGAAAAAGTAGCACAACTGTCTTTTGGTGAGCGCAAAGTACGTATGACAGCGTTAACAATGGTCGACAACTGGAAAGTTATGTATGGACCTGTCGACAAGGTAGAACTCCCTCACGTAAAATTTGGCAAGGACATTATCACTAACAGTGGCGGCACTAACGTCAGTATCGAGTGGACTACCAAGTGGAGCACAGGTCTGCCAATGGATATTGTTGTTGCTATCTGCCGTTACGGTGCGGGACTGTACGCTGTCCGTGAAAATATGATACTATCGGTTAACGGTGTTGTCCATGAACCTAAAAATTACATGGATGAAGCCCAGAAGATGGTAATGAAGTGGGGAAATGCAACTTTTTTATGAGACGGGATAACTACGAAAACAAAGTAAACAAAGATGCTTACAGCAGGAAAGTTAAACGAAAGAATACACGTAAGGCGAGCGGTCGAGGTCGAGAAGCCCGAGGGGAGCACGAAAAAGGAATGGGCGGAGATACACACGGCTTATTGCCACGTAACAGAAAAAGATGCAAGTATTGACCTGATAGCATCGCAAGATAACATCGGTCAGGTAGTCATGTTTACGCTCCGTTATAATCCTGAGGTATTCTATCAGATTGGCGACCGTATAACTTGGCGAAGCAGAGATTTCAAGATCCATTCGTTAAAGGTTGATACAAAGCGCATCAGTACGGTGATCGTCGGTAAGGCTCACAACGAAACAACACAGATGTAATGGCAAAGTCTACGATAAAGATTACAGGACTTAAAGAGCTTCAAAAGAAGCTTGGCAAGCAAGGGCAAAAGCAGGTGGTTAGCGAGATAAGTACGACGATGAGGAATGCAGCCGAAAGTATCGCTTTTAAATCTAGATCAAGAGTGCCTATAAATAATGGGCACCTAAGAGGCAGTATCGGAGTCGAGGGAAAAGACCTTTTGTGGGTGATACAAGCAAACATGGACTACGCTACATATCAAGAATTTGGGAGTAAAACGATGGTCAACATACCTCCTGAAATGAGAGACGCAGCAGTAGCGGTGAACGATGGCAAAAAGAGCTACGACACCTTCAAAAAAGCAATAGCATCTTGGATGCGAAACAAAGGAATACCCGAAGAAGCCCTATACCCTATTATGGCAAAGATAATGAATGTGGGTATCGAGCCAAGACCGTTTATGTACCCATCTTTTCAAGAGGGAACAAAGAATTTAGAAAGAGACATTAATGACATTATACAAAGCTATTTAGACAAGTGAAAGACGTAACAAGGGCAGTAAGGACAGCAGTGGTGAGTAAACTACGAGACAAGGTGACGCTTGATGGCAATATCGTTAAGGTGTACGGAACAATTGCCCCTGTTAGTAATGCTGGAACTTACATCTATACCCCCATGCAATCTAGCGCTGACGGTAGCGCAAAGGATTATTTCAGTACTGATCATGCTATTGATGTAGAAGTTGTTTACTGCTCTGAAGATGGTACAGACTCTAATCCACTTGACGATATGGTGGAGCAAGTGATGGATATTTTGGCTGTTAAACATCAAATTGATATGCCGCAAACAGAAGGTGTGACGATGGTTGATTTTGAGTTTGTGAGGTCAACATCACTTATAGATTACGGCGGGACATACACGATTCTACGTAGAGTATTATCGTTTAACTGTATTGTAGATGAGGGCTAATATATCAGGTAAACTAATAGGCGTGACAGTTGGAGGAACATTCATCAGCTGTGAGATAGAAAGCAGTTTGCAGTATGAACGTACCTTGCTTCCATCTTCCAGCGTGACATCGGGTAAAGATTCGGAATTTATAGCTGGTAAAGGTAATTGGTCAATTAATGTTAGCGGAAACTTGCTAAGCCGTGCGGTTGGCGCAGACTTTAAAACGTTGTTTACAGCATGGAAAAATGGGGGCATAATACGTGTGCAGTTTAGAACAAATGCAGGTTTAGCAGGACACCTGATATATGAGGGAGATGCGATTGTGCAGTCTGGAAATGCATCTGCACCGATTAAAGGGTCGGCAAATTGGAATAATGTACTTCACGGTACGGGACCATTATCGCAATCGTTTCAGGAATTTTGGTCTAACGTAAATAGCGGATTATGAGTGGAGATATTGTGGTGATAGGTAGTAGCTTACTTGTGTCGAACATGGCAACACTGGATTATCACACAGATATTATAGACACTTCCGAGGGTAAACGTTCGATTAAAACGAGTGTTTTCGAGATAGCAGAGCCGTTTGGTAGGATACAGACTAACGAAATAGTAGATGTGGCGTTCAAAGCAGAAGACGGAACGAAAATAAGCTACATAGGAAAAGTAACACAGTGCACAGATGTTAGGTGTACGATTGAAATAACGGAGTTAACAAATAATTATAAACAAATAATTAGGAGGGCTAAGGAATGGCAGGAATAGCAGGTAAATTATTAAGGGTAAAATTAGGTGATAAGTACATTAAGTGTCAAGCAGATGCGACAGCTACTTTCACAAACACAGCAGTTGAGGAGGAAGATTGTAAACCTGATGGCTCAACACTTGTTACAGGCGGCAGTTGGGTTAATCGTGATGAAGCAGAGTCACAGGACTGGTCACTGTCTGTAAGCTCACGTGTATTTTTGGATGCACTTGATGGCGCATCGGTTACGCAGGCCGATTTGATTGCGGCTAATATCGCTGGAAATTTAAACTTTGATGTGGAGTTTTTGACAACACCTGGTCAGCATAATGGTGAAAACGATTTACTTATTTCAGGCAATATGTTTTTAAGCTCTATTTCGTTAAATGCTGTATTAACAGGAAAGGCAACGACCGACATTGAGTTTTTAGGCAATGGCAAGCCAACACAAACCGTAATACCAACAGCGTAGATGGCATTTGAGGTTACAAGGGTTAAGCGTGTGTCTCCGCTGTACGTTACTATTTACTATAACGTATGGATAGATAGCTGCAAGCCTTGTAGCCTTAAACGTAAAATTATGTTACACAGAACAAGCGAAGATATAACAGATGAGCAAGCAAGGAATATTATTAAAGGATAAAGGTTACATATTTGGCCTAGGTGCATTCCGCAGATACAAGGAGGTTACAGGCGAAGACTTGGCGCATTTCGAGGAAGCTTTGAAGCCTGTTTTTGAAGTTGATAAACATGGTAATATAGTCGAAGATGACGAGGGTAACCCTGTTCGCATCCGTGGTATTGACGATGTAGAAGCCAACTACCGATGGGCTGTGATGCTTAAATGCGCTAACGACATTCATTGCGATGTTAATAATAGTGAAAAAACTTCGGTTGCGAGCTTTACAGTACTATTGGACAATGCCGAACAGTCGGAAAGTAACGATCTCCTTAAACAGTACCTTGATAGCTCCTACATGGGTAAACCAATGAGAGATTATTACGGCATCCCATCGCCTAGAGAAGAAGCAAAAAAAAAGCCTACAGCACGGGCGAAGCGTATAGTAAAGCCCTAAGTTACGGATATAAGATTAGCGAGGTCGAAATAATGACCTTACGAGAATACCTCTTATTGGACAACGCAAATAGGCTGAAAGAAGAAAACGAATGGGACAGAACTCGTAACGTGATGACGGCTATTATTAACTACGCAGGTTTTGGGGCAAGTGAAGCTATAGCAGTAAGCGATGTAATACAGCTTAGCAAAGATTTAGAAGACGTTATTAAACCGATTTCATCGGTGGATCAGGCGAGAGTATTGATAGATAATATGTGAGTAAATGGCTGGAATTAAAACGGTTTTAGAGGGTGATTCGAGGGGTTTAGTCTCGGCAATGAACAAGGGTGAGAAGTCTGCTATCGGTGTTGGCAAGTCGATGGATGCTGCACGCAAACAGGTTGAAGCATTCGATAAAGCTGCAAGGCGTAACAGTTTAGAACAGTATGATGCAAGCCTACGCAAGACTGTGCAGGCAACAACAGGTGTTGCGTCGGCCAGTAACGTGGCCAGTAAAGCGACAGCAGGGTTAAAGGGGAATATTGGGAGCGCCAATGGTGTGGCAATGGAATTTAACCGTATTATCCAAGATGCGCCGTTTGGGATAATGGGTGTAGGAAATAACATCACGCAGTTAACTGACAACTTCGGCAGGCTAAAAACACAAACAGGATCGACAGGTGCAGCTTTAAAAGCTACGTTCGCTTCGATGTTGACGGGGGCTAACCTGCTTTCGTTAGGTATCAGCGCAGCTGTTACAGGCTTAACGCTTTGGCAGATGCACAGTCGTAAGGCAAATAAAGAAACAAAGGAATTAGAAGACGGCACAAAGACTTATATCGATACACTTAAAGGATTGGAGCAGGCTACTGCTAAAGGCCAAGAGAGCGCACAAAAAGACCTTACAAACTTAAAGCTGCTATATGAGGCTACACAGAATCTCACTATTCCTATGGATGCTCGTAGGCGTGCAGCTGATGAACTTATTAAACAATACCCAAAACAGTTTGAGGGACTTACTACAGAGGCGGTGCTTGCTGGCAAGGCGTCTACTGCTTATGATAAACTTACTAAGAGTATAACGGCAACGGCAACGGCAGCAGCTTATGCAAATAAGATGACTGAGAATGCTCAAAAACAGCTTAATAATTACTTGCAGATACTTGATAAGCAGAACAGGTTGAATGATGTGCAAGCTAAACTAAAGCCTATGCAAGGTGTGATAGATGACACATCGGGCACTGCATCGCAAATAGCTGCTAGGAGGCGAAGTGTTTTAACAGAAGCTACAAAATTGCGTTATGAAGAAATAAGGCTTCAAAAAGAAATAAATGAATTAGGAAAACAGAATAGTGGTATAACTAAAGAAAATAGCTTATTACAAGGAAATTACAATAGCCAACTTGCCGATGGCGCAGATGTAGGCGGAAAAGTTAATGGGAAGCTAAAGAAGGTTAAAGAAACTACAGACGACATTACAAAACTTACTAACACATTGCAAGGTACCGTAATGAGTGAGCTTGACCGCAAAGTATTTGAAGTTGAGAACAAGTACAAATCTATTTTCGACACGATAAAGAAGATTACAAATGCTTCTAAGCAAGCTGACGCTTTCGGGTTAGCCACACAGGCTAAACAAGCTGAGTTATTGCGCTTAGAGACAGAGCGGATGCTATACCTAACTAAAGGAGTTTTCACGGAGGCTAAGATAAAGACTACTACTGGAGGATCTCCTTACAATACCTCTACCCTACCTGGTATTGATAAGGCTCAAACAAGAATTAATAAAGCGGCTATTTCCAATTTATCTAAAGATTGGGAAAAGTCTGTCGAGGAAATGAGCAAAAACCTTAACCGAGCGGTACAAAGTTTTGGCAGGAATTTCACAAAGACACTTTCTAACATCAACCGTGATGCGGACGCTACGTTTAGAAGTGTCTTCGCCTCACTGTCAAGCTCATTGATTTTGGGTATTGGCGACGTGTTACAACAAGGATTGCTAAAAGGTTTGGGCGATTTAGTCAACAAATCGATGATTAACCTTGGAAAGAATGGCACCAAGTGGGCAGCAGGCTTAGGTGTTGCAGGTAGTGCAATATCAGGAATAAGCAAACCTACATCAGGAATTGGTCAAGCAGCAGGTGGTGCTTTGTCAGGTGCAGGTGCAGGCATGGCAATAGGTTCAATTGTCCCTGGAGTGGGCACGGTAATCGGCGCAGGTGTCGGCGCAATAGTCGGTGCAATCGGTGGTATATTCTCATCGAGTGCAGCAAAGAAACAAGAGAAGATTAGGGAACAACAGCTTGCAGAACAGCGCAGGCAAACATCTTTAATCGAGTATCAGAATGCGCTTGCCTATCAGAACGACATTATCGGGCAAATGACATCAAATGGCTTTGTGACGGGTTTTGATAGATCCGCAACGGGTGAGCTGGTGGCTAAGGTAAGCGGACAGGATTTGTTATTTATTATGGAACGTGCAAGAGGTAAAAGATGATAAAGTATAGAATACCATATAAAAGTTTTGATGATAGCGAGTGGCTTGTAACGATTGATTTACCAGCCTATAACGGCAATCCTATAGATGTTCGAGGCGTTGAGGGTAGTGCGTGTAATTTACGATATGAGGGCGGTACAGATGATCCGTTCGATAACCCAGTTGTTAATACGATAGCAGATATAAATATCTACAACGAAGGACAAATTAATGTAGAGGAATTACAACTATCGAAAGATAGGTCTATTGTAGTTGCGGTTACCCGTAATGAGCAAATAAAGTTTAAAGGTTATCTAATAACAGACAATATACAAAGGGAGTTTGCAGCACCGCCGTATACGGTTCGTTTATCAGCTACTACAGGATTAAACTTACTCGAAGATATTACCTATAAGCACAAGGATTTAGCAGGAGGCAGAACACCTTTAAACTACTTTAGACAAATATTACAGAGTACAGATAATTTAGGTATAAACCTACCTATCCGTTGGGTTACTACGGTAGAGGGGGCGCGGTCTCCTATTAACGGCGATCCGTTAACCAAACTTAACTGGGGTATAGATGATGACGCTTTTTCTTATTTCGATGTAGAAAAAGAAATCTACATATACAATAACTGTAACTTTATTATAGAGGGAATTACACAGGCTTTACAGGCTCGAATTGTACAGATTGATGGTGCTTGGTGGATATTAGACTTGCGTAAATCTTTAGGCGATACCCTCTCCTATTTAGAATGTGCTAACACCACGGGTACGCCTGTTATTACAACAGGAACACGAAACAATAAGCGCATTGTCGGTACAGATTACACGTTTAAAAACGAAGATGCAGTAGTAACGACTAAGCCCGCTTTAAGCAAAGTAAATGT
Organism: Sphingobacterium sp. UT-1RO-CII-1; assembly: GCF_026711005.1. Classification (GTDB taxonomy): domain Bacteria; phylum Bacteroidota; class Bacteroidia; order Sphingobacteriales; family Sphingobacteriaceae; genus Sphingobacterium. Next base: position 52,224 of record NZ_JAPPVJ010000012.1, read on the forward strand.
ACGATATAAGCAAACACAAAATCAAAATATTTTGCCTAACGGCGATATGGATGATTGGGATGAATACTTAGGACCTGAATATTGGGGATTGGCTTCCCCTGGATTTACAATAAATAAATACCCACACATTAACGACCGTGGTGGAGCTTCTGCATTGTTAAGTAATACGAGCGACGTAGAAAAAACATTCGGCTTAAACATTCCTATTCCATTAGATGGAAATGTTCTTTTTAATAAGATACGTTGGGGTTTTACTTTTATGGCTAAGGATGGTTTTCCGCAAAATGAGTTTGGTGCAATTAACTTTAAGAAAAGCCAGCTAAAAACATCCGTAAAGTACACTATTAATAAAGACGGACAGCCTAAAGAATACTACTTAAATGAGTTTGGCTATTGGTCAGATAAAAACTTGCAGCCTAATCAATCGGGCAGAGGCGAGTATATTGATGCTTATAAATGGTTTTCAATAAACTTTGACCCCGATAAGTCGTGGATGATAGGCGACGCTGTTTACATAAAGTTTTTTAGAAACGGGGAGTATGAGGAGTATCTCACTGTTTTTACAGAAGTTATGGATGCCGCTACGGGTACTAATTATATTGACTATGATATACCTAATACTAATAGACCAGCACCTGCAACAATAACTGTTAATAATGCAAGATATGGGGAACTACAGGAGGTAAGAGTTTATAAGGTTGAGGACTATTACAAATACATATATTTTAACGTCGAAAACCTACGTGTTAACGATGCAACCGCTATTACATTTACAGGTCCAGGCAACTTAGACGTTAAATTAATCGACCCTGGTGCAATTAACGAGGATACTCCTGTTGGCGTAGGACTATTAAGTATTTACTTCTATCCGCAAGCAGGCCAAAAGTATGTTCTTGACGATATTTGGTTTGAGGTAAACGATAACAACGACCTATATACAGCTGTACTAGACGATAGCAACGCTAATACGCAGGATATAGACTTACATATATCCAGTTCTTTTAGTGGAGTGTTCCTATCCAACTTTATGCGAGGTTACTATAATTCGGATAGAGATTGGCTATTTACTGACGGGACACACAAAGGTTCTCTAACAGAACTATATGCACGCATGGTAATGGGCTTTAGAAATAAGGCATCGAGAGTATTTAACGGCACTATTTCGACACGGGGCAAAGATTGGAGTTACTTAGATAACTATGAGATTATACAACTTATAGGTGAGCGATTTTTGAATATAAACCCCGTTTATAATACGGAGCGAAACGAGGTTAATCTTATCGCTATGGGGTTGAAATATGACATCCTGCCACAATTAAAAATTGGACATAACATTGCTAATCTTCCTGCTCTAATTAATCGTATTGTTACAGGCAATGGCAGCGAGGGTGGTGGAGCTGATTATGGGGATTTTCAAGACCTCCAATCTGTTACCGAGATAGGTAATGAAACGAGTCTCGAAATAATCACAAAGGGCACACACAATACAAATATTCTTGGTGTTCCCAAGACGTTGCCCTCTGCGGAAAGCATGCAGGCTGATCTAGCATATATACACGAAGATGGAGGTTATATAAAGGATAGAGGTGTTAAGATTAAATCTGGACATGCGGATACCGCAGACTTAGCTACTCACTCCCTTACAGCAAATCACGCAAATACTTCTGACTTAGCGAAACGTGCTTTAAGAGCAGATCTAGCGGATAATTCTATTTTGTGGAACGGGTTAGCGCAACCTAATTATT
>NZ_JAPPVJ010000013.1 GCF_026711005.1 Sphingobacterium sp. UT-1RO-CII-1
TGTTATTGATGGTGGCAACAATTATGAAGGTGGTTCGCAGACTGCTAAGCTGACGATTACGAAAGCAGCATTGCCATTGTTCACCTTTACCGATGCAAGTTTCGTTTACGACGGCACGTCAAGATCTTTGAAAGCTAGCGGTCTACCTGCAGGTGCTACAGTGAGCTACGATAATAACAAGCAGACGGAAGCCGGAGAATATGTCGTTACGGCTAATATCGTTGGTGGTAGGAACTATGAAAATGGTTTGCAGACTGCTAAGCTGACGATTACTAAAGCGGTATTGCCAGCCTTTACTTTTGCTGATGCAAGCTTTGGTTATGATGGCACGGCAAAATCGCTGAAAGCTACCGGTCTACCTGTTGGTGCTACAGTAAGCGGCTATACGAATAACAAGCAGACGGAAGCCGGTGAATATGTCGTTACGGCTAATATCGATGGAGGTAATAACTATGTTGGAGAAAGGAAATCTGCTAAGCTGACGATTATGAAAGCGGTATTGCCTGCCTTTATTTTTGCAGATGCTAGTTTCGTTTACGATGGTACAGTGAAGTCATTAATAATTACAAACCTTCCTGCTGGATTAACAGCTACCTATAGCAACAACGATCATATCGATGCTGGCGAATATATAGTTACGGCTAAGGTCGATGGTGGTAAGAATTATACAGGTACTGTTACTAAAACAGCGAAGCTGAGGATTTCGCGATTGCAGCAGGTGCTTAATTTTGCCCCAATTTCTGTTCAATATCGTGATGCGGGCACGGTGCAGCTTGATATTACAAGTAATAGCGATTTACCTATTCAAGTGTTTAGTGACAATCTGTTAGTAGCAGAAGTGCAGGGAGCAAGTGAACTCTTGATTAAAGGGGTGGGGCGTTCGGTAATTCGTGTAGAGCAGGCCGGCGGTCCTAATCATATTGCTGCGCAAGCTGTAGAGCAGCTTTTAGAGGTTGTAAATGATCGTGGAGCTAGGCTTCCGGTAAGGGTTCACCCGGCTGTATCGCCTAATGGCGACGGTATCAATGAGTTTCTACCTATAGAAGGTATCGAGCAGTATCCAGAAAACAAGTTTGTTGTTTTTGATGCGAATGGGGCTGTTATCCAGCGCTTTGAAGGTTATGACAACGCTTCTACTATTTTCGATGGTACGAAAGCTGGCAGACCAGTGCCGAACGGTACTTATTTCTATGTGCTGGAGGTGAAGATAGCTGGTAAGTGGGAGTACGATAAAGGATATTTTGTGGTACGTAAATAATAGAATACAAAGAATTTTATAGCGTAGAAGTGATGACTAAAAAGAATAAAAAAATATATAGCGTACTTATAGCTGTTTGGTGCTTGAACATACTTTGCAGCGCGGTACGTGCACAACAATATATTGACCCTGCATTGTCAGGTTCATTTTCAAAGACTTTAAACCCGAGTTTTAATGCCCTTCTTTCGCAGGGCGAAGGGGATGCTTCGTTACTGTACCGCCACCAATGGGTAGGTATGGAAGGCGCACCTAAAAGCATATGGTTTAACGCGAATATGGCTTTGGGTAACCAGGGTGTAGTTGTGGGTGTTAACGCCAAGCAGTTTAAAATCGGTGTGGAGCGCAGCACGGAGGCCTCTGCCAACTTCACAAAAACGCTGCGCATTTCGGAGTCGGAATACCTGGGTCTAGGTGTAAACCTGGGCTACACCCAGCAGCGGGGCGATTATAGCAGTTTAGACCCTTCGGATCCTGCTTTTGGTGATATGCAGTATGGCACTTTGCTTTACGGTCTTTCGGCTTCGTTGGTGCGTCCTGATCGTTATTATGTTGGTTTTGCTATGCCACGGGCTATCTTCGGCTCGAACGATTCGGACTATGTGCGTCAGTTTGGCCGTGACAATACGTTTTATGTCTCGGGTGCTGCTATCTTTGACTTAGATGAGAATATTTATCTTCGCCCAAGTTTATTGAGTAGCTACCGTGAGGTGACGGGCTTACAGTTTGATGCATCGGCTATGATTTTCTTTACCTCTAAATTTGGTATCGGTGGCGGGTACCGGCAACGTGGCGACCTGATGGGGCATGCGGAGTTTAATTTAAAGAATATCCGTTTTGCGTATAGCTATCAGCAGAACTTGAAGAACAGCAACCTGAACCGTTTCATCAGCAACAGCACGCACGAGCTAGGGCTGTCTATATATTGGGGCAGACTATGGGGGAGACGCTTGTAGTTCCGCCATTAGTATTAGGAGAGAATAGGGGGGCATATAGAGCCCCCTTTTTTGCGTTAAAAATCTTGCTTTCTCTGGTTTTATTTTTGGTAAGGAAGAAATGGAAGCTAGTGTTACGTATTGTAAAATGTGGCAGGAATTTTGGTGCTAAATTTGTTTAATATTAAAAACAAGTTTAATTTCAAGGCAGGTAGTACAAAAGAATATATTATGGAAAGAACAGAAGTAGTATTGAATGAAACAAACAGAGGGGAGATCTTTTTGTTTTCAGATGATAAAAAAGCAGGTAAGATGGATATCTCCGTAAAAGGTAGTACGTTGAAAGTGTACCATACAGAGGTGGATGAGGTGTATAACGGTAGAGGTTTTGCTCGTATCTTGCTGGATAAATTGGTGGCTTATGCACGAGAAAATAGCCTAAAGATAATTCCCCTGTGTCCCTACGTCCATGGACAATTTAAGCGTAGACCCGAGGAATATGCAGATGTGTGGTTGAAAAATGACGAATAAATAGGAGGTTATAACGTATTTACATTAAAAAAGGTTTTCAAACGGGGAGAATGAAAACCTTTTAAACTAACCAATTATAAACCTAAATTATGATAGTACAAATATACGTGTAATTCGTACACTATGCAACTATTTTAACGTTTTTTAAGAAACTACTCTTCCATTTTGTTTTGGGTAGTAGGAAATAAAGCATTCTTTAATGCAAGGCCCGCTAGTGCTGTAGCAAAGTTAATAGATTTGATATGCGCTAAAGGGTTTAATAAACCATAATCATGAATTAAACCGTTAAAAGTCTGAATAATTGTTGGCACACTGGCTTCGTCAAGTTTTCGAGCGTAGCATAATCCTTCATCGAAAAGTATGTCATTTTCTGCAAGTTGCACCAGCGCTGGCGGAAGGCCACGAAGTTTTTCTAAAGAAGCATTTAAAGGCGTAGCATAGTACTCTTTCCTTCGAGCTACATCGGGGAGATAATTGTCCCACATCCACTTCATTAAGGAAGCAGTTAAAAAACGGCCTTCACTATATTTCTGCCAGGATTCTCGACTGAAATCAGCGTCTGTTACGGGCCATAGTAGTAACTGAAACTTAATACGAGGGCCTCCTTTATCTTTAGCCATTAAGCAGGTAGCTGTAGCCATATTTCCGCCTACACTATTACCGGCAATGGCTAAGTTTGTACCGTCTATACCAATTTCTGAACCATGGGATGCAACCCAAGTAGTGACAGCATATATCTCGTTAATAGCAACAGGATATTGCGCTTCGGGAGATGGGCTATAGTTGACAAAGACAGCGGCAGCGCCACTGTGAACGACCAAATCACGAACAAGCCTACGGTGAGTAGGGTAGTCGCCTAACACCCAGCCTCCTCCATGTAGATAAATGAAAGCAGGGAGATTAGAGTTTTGACTGTTCTTTGGTTTTACAATATGTATATGTACTTTAAGACCATTCTGCGTAATTACTTTCTCTTCTTCGGTAATGCCAGAATAATTAACTTCTACAGATTTTTGACTGTCAATAAGAACTTGTCGGGCTTCGGATGGGGGAAGTGTTTCCAATGGCTTGCTCGAACTGCTATTGAGTTGATGAAGAAAATTTCTGATTTCTGCTAAAATTTGAGGGTCTTTCTCTGCTGGTATAATATGTGACATAATTAAAAGTGTTAAAACGTTCAGATAAAAGGCTCTTTAAAGCCAGGATTTGTTGTATTTCTTGAAACCCTTTACAACAGCAGAATGTTTTGATTAATTTATAAATGATGATTGAACAGAAACTGATAGAAACGAAAAAAGGTTTTCAAACGGGGAGAATGAAAACCTTTTAAACTAACCAATTATAAACCTAAATTATGATAGTGCAAATATACGTGTAATTCGTACACTATGCAACTGTTTTAACATTTTTTAAGAAGTGTAATAACTATACTAGCCTGCCTCATGAGAGCAAGCTAGTTAAAATTTAGGTGGGTTAGTGGAAATATGTGTAGAAGCTATTGCCTAATCTCACGTCGCATAAAAACATAATAAGAAATTGCAAAACACACCATAGTTGCAGCAAGTAGACTACTAACTTGAGGCCAAACAATAAGTATGCTGTTGCGTAGTGAAAGTGGCGCCGGAATTGCTCCTACCATTTGCTCCATGGTGATAGGACCTAAACTGCGGACAGAAGGGCTAAGCAATACGGTTGTAGCATCTGTGTAGAGCTGGCCGGGAGAAAGACGTAGGATGTTAAGAATAAGTTCGTTGTACCTTACTAGTGATTCTTCTGCCAAAAAATTAGGATGGGGGAGCACAGAACGAATAACTAGATTAACTACTATTGGAAAAAAGACAGTGAAAAATAACCATATACCAATTGCTGTAAGAGCAGAGGTGGCGGGTTGTTTGAAACAGATGGATAGCAGGACAGCAAGAGCTAACCAAAACCCCACATATATTATACTGATAATAACAAAGCCCAAGATGCGGAATAGTTCCTGAATTTCGATCCGAACGCCAGTGAGTAATAGACCTCCGCCCAGCATAAGAAGAACAAGGGATGTGAAAAGTGTTGCAACAATAATTAATGGGCCAGAGAATTTTGCAAATAATAAATTGTCACGGTATATAGGTTGTGCAATAAGACGGGTGAGGGTTCCTCCATTTTGTTCAGAATTTATGCTGTCAAATCCGAGTGCTATTGCTAGTAAAGGAGCAAGAAAGTTTAAAAAGATGTGAAAAGGTGGTATGCTATTGTCGGTAGTTGTCAATAACTTTAGGTAGAGAAAAGTCTGATCGGGGTCTTGCATATTTCCGACTGCGCTTTTTAAATTGCTTGCAGAAACATATAGAGAGGCGGTAAAAGTTAAGACAATTAAAACTATTAAGATAATAAATCGCCAACTTCTGATATGATCGGATACTTCTTTATTTATTAAGACGTGGATAGCGTTCATTTTTTTTGGTTTTAAAAACTTAGTTTGATCTTTCGTTTATTCGTTTTTTTGAGATTTTGTTTTTTGAGTCATTTAATGAATGAGACGGTGTGTTTTCAAAGTATTTTTCATAAATATCATCAAGGTTGTAGGTCTTTTGATTGACCGAACCTATTGCAGCTCCCTCTTCGACTAGTTTGCGCACAATTTGAGGTGTTATGTTTTCGGTAGTGGAGATTTCGATATCTAGCTCATGTATGTTCACTCGAGCTACAGAAGGAAGAGCCTCGATTGTGTTTTTAAGTTGCTGAGGAGTTGGGTGTGCTTCTTGCAACTGTATAGAAGTAGTGTAGCCATTGTTGCCAAGTAGTTCACTCGTAAGTTCTTGAATACTTCCCTCTACGAGAAGTCTTCCGCCTACAAATATTCCTATACGGTCGCAAATGCGCTGTACTTGATGTAAATGATGAGAAGAAAGAAGGACTGTAAGACCTTCTTCTCTACTTAACTGTTTGAGCAAATTAAGAAACTCATTGACGCCGCTGGGATCTATACCTAAAGTGGGCTCGTCGAGGATGAGAATTTCTGGTTTTTTTATCAGGACTTCAGCTAAGCCTAGGCGCTGCTTCATGCCCCGAGAAAAGGTTCCTGTTTTCTTATGGGAAGCATGAGTTAACCCTACGCGTTTAAGTACTTCTAAAGCTCTGTTTGCTGCTTCATTATAAGAAATATCGTTTAAGCGAGCTATGAAGATCAGGTTCTCGATCGCGGTCATGTGGTTATAAAAACCAACGTTGTCTGGTAGATAACCAACTTTTCGCTTTACCCGAATAGGATTTCTAGTAGAGTTTTCAGAACATACAATAGCCGTGCCGTGGCTAGGTTCAGTAAGGCCTAGCATCATTAATATACTGGTGGTTTTACCAGCCCCATTTGGGCCAAGTAAACCAAAAATTTCTCCTTTATTGATCGTCAGGTTTAAATTGTCTACAGCTTTTAATGAACCGTAGTTTTTTGACAATTCTTTTAACTCAATGATCGGGTAGTTCATATCAAAATTGTTTTACTAAATCAAAAAAATAAATCGTTTTACTATTAATATGGTAGATAATAGTAGCCCCCGTTTAGGGATAGATATGAGCTATCGACGGCCGTATTTTCGAATTAAAAAATAGATTAAGCCTACCGCAAGCAGAATAATACCAATACCGATCCATCCGGATAATATGGAGGTTTTGACGATGATACGAAATGAAGCCTCACTTTGTTTGTTGTCATTCTTAACAGTAAACTTGGCAACGTAATCGCCAGCGATTGTTTTATCAGGAACCGATAATTTGGTTTTGATATCAATAGTTTTACCAGGTTCTAATTGTTCAATAGTAGATGGCTCAAAATTTGCTTCCCATCGGCTGGGCAGTTGAGAGGAAAAGTCAAGCTTATTTAAAGGGAGTGTGCCGGTGTTTTTTACAACTAAGGTAATTTCTTTGCTCGAGCCCGACAAAACCTCATCGCTTAACCGACCGGTCGGTGTGCTTAAAGAAAGATCGTATGAACCTTTAACAACAGCCTCGAGATGAAGAGGAAAATGAAGCTCTCCAGATTTTGCTACGATAGGAATTTTATATTTTTTGGGGTCAGCTGTTAAGGAGGCATTGATTTCGATATGAACATCTTTGCTGCTGCCAGCTTCTAATTGAACAGAAGTTACCTGACTGCCATCAACACGATAGCTGATTAACCAACCTGGTGGAAGTTCTGCTTGAAAATCATAGGTGGTCGTTTTACCAGTGGTGTTGCGCAAAGTAGCGTTGTAGCGAAATGGTTCGTTAGACGCCGCTTCAATGTTCATGAGATGTGCTTGAAATGCAGAGGACGTACTCTCATTTTCGGTTTGAGAGAACGCAGGCACATTCAATAAAAAACTGGCACATAATAAGCCAATAAATAATGATTTGTTTCTTTTTGTGTTTTTTGGTTTATGTATCGTTAACATAATCTAAATACTAAAGTTGAATTTATGTGAATAAAAAAGATTTAGCTTTTAAAAGATGTCTACAATAAGTAGTTATATATAAACGGTGGGGTTATCCAGCCGTTTAATCAATGCAATAATAAAAAGTTGATTTGATTTTATCAAATAATAATAACGTTTTTTAAAATTACAAATCAACAAACCCTTTGAAATTTAAAATAGCTAAGCGATGTTTTGTGAAAAAGGATAGGTGAAGTGGATATTTTATCACTAAATGAAGGAGGAGGAAATAAAAAAAGGTTTTCAAACGGGGAGAATGAAAACCTTTTAAACTAACCAATTATAAACCTAAATTATGATAGTACAAATATACGTGTAATTCGTACACTATGCAACTGTTTTAACGTTTTTTAAGATATGAAACGGAAAATTAGACGAAGTTATTTGTTGATCATAGTTATTTGATCCCGTAAATAACTGATTGCTTGTTCTTGGTAAAATATTGTCTTTTGTAATATTTCTATTAATTTTTCTCTATCAAAATCTTTATTTATTTCAGAATAGCTTTCTTCACAAACTCTTTTTAATGGTCCACTTAAGTTCTCTGATAGGTTTTCTAAAATCATTGGTTCATTTTCTTTTAAAAACCACATTGGATTTAAGTCATGATATTTATCTATGATCATTCGTAATTTATCAACACCTAAGCTGTTGCCACTATCTAAAAATCCTACAGATAACCCCGTAGTTAAATAAAATTTATTTTTACTGATACCCTTTTGATTAAGGTATTTGATGATCTTTTTTTTATCATTCATGATATTTATCATAAAAGTATTTTTTATATAGATAATTATCTATATACTTGTACTGCAAAGGGTACAGTTTGATTATTAAAGTAAAAATATGAAAAAACAAGCGAAGTACAATGCAGTCGTAGTTGATAAGCTAATTGAAAAGTATGGATTTAAAAGGAATTATATTTTAAAATGCATTAGGGGTGAGCGTATAGGTGCTATAGCGACGAAAATAAAGGATGATTATCATTTGTTAGATAGGGCTACTCGAATGGTAATAAAGAATAAAATGGAATAAAATGTTTTATTTAAAGTCTAAAATTATGGATAAGTATAATAATTGAAAAACACTTATAAATCAACCTAGTATTTAAAACCTAATTCCTGTTATCGACAATTTTAAAATATTATGGTACCTCTTTGTTTACTGAATTTAGTTGGTTTTTAAGAAAGGTTAATAATTTCTTAATCCTCACTTTAATTTATGCTAAACTTTTATCCTTTATTTTGCATAAAAGTAATGGAAAAGGTTAGCATAAGTAAACATTTGTTGGTGGCGATATTTGACATAAACACAATGTAAACCTTAAAATAAAGAAACGCCTATGAGTTAAGTGAAGTAAACAAAAAAAGGAGATGCGGTAACATCTCCCTGAAAAAATCAATCAAGCTTTAAATTAATTAATTTTTATTGTTTCAAATATGAGAAATAAAGACCTCGTTTCAAAATTGGGGAAGGCTAAATATTGCCCGATTTTTCGAGTTAGTAAATTAAGTTCAGTACTGTCTTTTGCGCTATTACTTAGCTCGGGAGCTGTGTTTGCTGAACCACATAATAACCTGAATTATACTATACAAAATCAAACGGAAGTTCAAGTAAAAGGTACTGTTACATCTAACGCTAGGCCGGTGGAAGGGGCTTCCATTTCTATTAAAGGAAATGCAAATGCACTGACAAAAACAGATGCAGCAGGGAAGTTTGATATACGTGTTGCGCAAGGGACTATACTCGTCATTACTTCGATTGATTATGAATCGGTAGAAGTGGTTGCAAAAGAACAGTTGCAGGTGCAATTGGTGGAGAAGGTTTCTGTGTTGGATGAAATGGTAGTGGTGGGGTATGGTATGCAAAAGAAAGTGAATTTGACAGGCGCTGTGGACCAAATTAGTGCCAAACAATTAGAAAACCGACCCGTAACAAGTTTAGGATCTGCGTTGCAAGGGTTGATGCCTAACTTAAATATTACTAACCCGAGCGGTAACCCTTCTGCGAGTGCACAGTTTAATATACGGGGGACAACTTCTATAAATGGAGGCGGACCGTTGATTTTAGTGGATAACGTACCTCATACAGAGGCGGAGGTGGCTCGTTTGAATCCGAATGATTTCGAAACTGTTACAATATTGAAAGATGGTTCGTCTGCAGCAATATATGGAGCACGTGCTGCCTTCGGTGTAGTATTGATTACGACAAAAAATCCGACTACGGATAAAGTACAGGTCAATTTTGGCTATAATGCTTCTTTTCGTACAGTTGGGAAAATGCCAGAAGTAGTAACAGACCCGCTAACGGTGATGGAGTATAAAAGATTGGCAGCTACACCATTGTATGATTTGTTTCCAGAAGCTGTACGCGAATATGCACGAGAAATACAAAATGACCCAAGCTTGCCAAGGGTGATCATAGACCCGACTAATAAGTTGAATTATATGTATTACGGTTCGACAGATTGGATGAAAGAAGCCTATAATAAGTCGGCACCGACACATACATTTAATCTTAGCTTAGGAAGAAGAGCCGAAAATATTTCTTATTTATTTTCAGGTGAATACCTGAAACAGGATGGAATGATGAAATATGGTAAAGATCAATTGGAGCGTTATAACGCGCGAGGTAAGGTGGATATGAAAGTGACTGACTGGTTGAATTTTGGAAACAACACTTTACTGACAGTGCGCGATTTTGATTCGCCTGTATTTATGGATGGCGATTTCTTCTGGAACGTAAATAGAACAAGTTCATTGGATGTGCCTAAAAACCCAGATGGAAGCTGGACATCGGCAGGAGCAGGTTTGTTAGGGAGAATGCAGGATGGTGGAAGAACAACACGAAAAGTAAATGAATTTCAAACTTCTTTTAATGCAAAAGCATCGATTATAAAGAATGTATGGGACGTGAATGCAGATGTGACTTTCCGCCGTTCAGGTTGGAATATCAGCTCGTTTGATATGCCGATTCCGTATAAAACTGGACCGGAAACAGAAATAAAATACGCTGGACCTTCGACGTCATATGCAACGAAACAGTATGAAAATAGTAAATATGATGTGTTCAACTTATATACTAATTTCAGAAAAAGTTATGGAGAACATAATGTCAATGCATTGTTGGGGTATAACCAAGAGTATAGTAAATATGAGAAAACAGTAGCTACTCGAAATGATCTGTTATCGACTGAATTGCCTACTTTACAGTTGGCCTCTGGTACGACTACAGCAACACATGGACTGGATGATTGGGCTGTACAAGGTGTTTTCTACCGTATTGGTTATGACTATAAAGGTAAGTATTTGTTGGAGTCTAACGGTCGTTACGATGGCTCGTCGAAATTTCCTGATGGCGATCGTTGGGGCTTTTTCCCTTCGGCGTCAGCAGGGTGGGTGCTATCGGAAGAAAGTTTCTTTGAACCCCTAAAGCAGACCGTAAACCACTTTAAATTTAGAGCGTCTTATGGTTCGTTAGGTAATCAAAACGTGAGTAATTACTCATTTGTACCAACGATGGGATCAGGAAAAGTTGGCTGGGTGCTTGGGAATGAAAGACCATTAGGGCTTAATCCTCCGGGAGCAATTACAAATAGTTTTACGTGGGAGAAAGTGTCGACAGTAAACTACGGTTTAGATATAAGTATGCTGAATAATCGTTTGGATATTACAGCCGATATGTATACACGGAAAACCAAAGATATGTTGGTTAAGGGAAGAACATTGCCTGGTGTGTTCGGAACAGCATCGCCTAAGATGAATGCGGGAGATTTGAAAACTGAAGGATGGGAATTGCGTATAGGCTGGAAAGATAATTTTGACTTGGCTGGTTCGCCTTTTAATTACAATGCTGCTTTTGTGCTATCAAATTATAAAGCAACGATTACGAAGTATGATAATCCGACAAATTCTTTAGGCGATTATTATGTTGGACAACGCCTGGGGACGCTTTGGGGATATACATATGATGGGGTCTTTGAAAGTCAAGAACAATTGGATGCTTTGAGCATGGTGGATATTGGAAATGGAAACGTCGGAAATAACTCTTACATAGGTGATGTTAAGTATAAAGACTTAACTGGAGATGGACGTATAAATGCTGGGAAAAATACATTGGATGATCATGGTGATTTAAAAAAAGTGGGTAATTCTCATTCGCAATATCCTTTTAGTTTTGATTTTGGTGGTGAGTGGAAAGGTATTAGTGCACGCGTGTTTTTGCAGGGCGTTGGCAAAAGAGATTGGTATCCGGGAGGAGGAGCTATTTACTTCTGGGGTATTTATGCACAGCCATGGACAAACGTGACAAAGCATAACTTGGACCATTGGACACCAGAGAATCCGAACGGCTACTTCCCGGCAGTAAGGGCGTATGCAGCAGAGGTAAGCGGACGTTCTTTGGCAGCGACGAATGATCATTATATGCAGGATGCTAGCTATTTAAGAGTGAAGAATATCACATTGGGGTATAGCTTACCAAAGCAATGGATCCAAAAATCAGGTTTAGGTAAAGTGCATTTTTACTTTAGTGGCGAGAATTTATTTGAGAAAACAAATTTAAAAGTGCCTTTGGATCCTGAAGGATTGAATGGAAATATTTATCCTTTTCAGCGAACATATTCATTTGGTATGAATGTAACATTCTAAGAAATAACAAGATGAAAAAACATATATATTTATGGAGTGCATTAGCTGCATTATCCTTAAACTCTTGTCAAAAAGACTTTTTAAACAGATTGCCAGAAACATCGGTTACAGCGGAAAACTCGTTTCAATCGGCTAAGGATTTAGAAATATATACCAATGCAATGTATGGTATGATAGGCCCGAGTTATTCGGACGGGTTTACAGATAATGTGGCAGGTATGGCCGGAGCATCAACAACAGATAATATGGTGCGCGGAAATTTGACAGTAGCAAATGCAAGTGGCTGGAGTAATTGGGGAGACCTAAGACGCATTAATATTATGCTGGATAATGTGCACAAAACAAAAGGGGCAGCAGCAGATATTAATCACTTTGTCGGTATTGCCCGGTTGTACAGAGCAAACTGGTATTATGGTATGGTGAAGACTTATGGTGATGTGCCATGGTACGGTAAGGAAATTAAGAATACGGATGAAGAGTTTCTAATGAAAGCACAGGATCCACGAACATTGGTGGTAGATTCTATTATGGCCGACTTAGAATTTGCCGTAGAGCATATCAAGCCGGATGGAACTAATACACGCCTAACGAAGTGGAGTGCTTTGCATCTGATGTCACGTATCGCTCTGCAAGAAGCGAGTTATAGAAAGTATCATGAATATTTAGGGTTGCAAGGTACGGCTAATGCGTTTTATGAAAAAGCTGCAAATGCAGCAAAGCAAGTGATAGACGATGGGCAATTTGCTATTCATAATACAGGTAAGCTCGGAGAAGATTATAGAGATCTATTTTCTAATCCGGACCTTTCGAATAACGTGGAAATGATATTCTTTAAGAAGAGTAGTTTAGGTGAAGGCGTTGCAAATAATTCGCACACCGTATTTGATTATGAGTGGGCGATGAGCAAAAGCCTGATGGAAGAATATTTGATGAAGGATGGTAGCCGTTTTACGCAGCAGATTGATTATGAGACAAAGACGATAACAGAATTGTTTAAAGATCGTGACCCAAGGTTGGCAGAACTAATAATGGAACCTGGCTTTAAAACAAACCCGGATTTAGATATTCCTCATGTATTGAAACCGAGTTATGGAGGGTATCTGCAGGTGAAGTTTTACGCAAGAGACCCAGAGCTAAGAAAAGGGTGGAACTTGAACTATACGGATTTACCAATTATGCGCTATGCAGAAACTTTGTTGAATTATGCGGAGGCAAAGGCAGAGCTTGGAACTTTGACACAGGCTGATTTGGACTTGACAGTGTCTGTGCTTAGAAAAAGAGTGGGAATGCCAGCAATGAGTTTAACGGCCACGAATGGATATGTTGACCCTGTTTTGGAAAAACGCTATCCAAACGTGACCAGCAATAAAGGAGTAATCTTGGAGCTAAGAAGAGAACGTCGTGTAGAATTGGCTGCTGAAGGCTTTAGGTTTGATGATTTGAACAGGTGGGGGGTAGGAGAATTGTTTACAGAGGTGCCAAAAGGAATGTATGTAAAAGAATTGGGGCTTATAGATGTAACAGGAGATGGTAAACCCGATATTGCTATTTTAGAGAAGGAAAGTGATGACAACCCTTGGGCGGTGTTGCCAAAAGCAGAGCGTGATAAGATAACACCACATTACTTGAGCGATGATGTGATTTATTTGTCGGAAGGAACAAAAGGGCATGTGATGTTTACCAGAGATAAGAAGCAGCCTAGAAAGTGGGAGGCACCAATGTATTATTACCGACCGATCCCGATACAGCAGATTGTATTGAACCCGAGCTTAAAGCAACCGTTCGGATGGAAATAATGTTGTAATTTTTTTGAAATGTTTAATTTTAATTCCCTGATTTTTTTGTTAAATCAGGGAATTTGTTCATTTTGCTGTTTAATAGTTGTGTATTTTTTTTAATGAGACTAAACCTTAAAGATAGTATGAGATATGTGATGGCCTTAGGTCTGTTTTTTGTTTTTTCCAGTTCTTTTGCGCAGGTAAAAGGCAGGGTTTATATAGACGAGAATAAAAATTCAAAATTTGATGTAGGTGAGAAGTCATTTGCCAATGTTGTGGTGTCAGATGGTTATCAAGTTGTGCGCACGAATGTGGATGGAGAGTTCTTGTTGGATAGCGAGGTAGAAAGTCGCTTTGTTTTTGTTAAGGTCCCAGCGGGCTTCAAAACAGATAAAAAGCATTATATTAAGATTGAGGAAGCGCAGCAGTCTTATGATTTTGCACTACATAAAGATGTGGCGCAGCAGGAGGATAATCTGGATTTTATCCAGATTACTGATACCGAAACTGGGCTTTATGGTACTTGGGTAGATAATATTAAAAAATATGCTAAGAATCAGCGTATTCCGCTGATTATGCACACAGGAGATATATGTTACGAAGACGGTATGAAATTTCATGCCAAACAATTAAACTCAGCGTTATTAGGTACAACAATTAATTATGCCGTGGGAAACCATGATCTAGTGAAAGGAAAGTATGGTGAGGAATTGTTTGAACAGTTGTTTGGACCGACATATTATTCTTTTGAAAATGGTCCTGTACATTTTGTTGTGACGCCGATGTGGGGAGGAGATTATGCGCCGAGTTATACGAAAGATCAGGTGATTAGGTGGTTGAAAAAGGATCTAGCAGCTAAAGATCCTAACAAGGCTTTGGTAATGATAAATCATGATTTTTCTATTGGACATGATTTTGTGCTTAAAGGAAAAGAGGAAGAAGTGGATTTAAAAGCCTATAATTTGAAGGCTTGGCTATATGGACACTGGCACAATAACTATAGTTTTGTGGATGAAGTAAATGGTGTACGTGTGATTTCTACAAATGCACCGGATAAAGGAGGGATTGATCATTCGGTGGGGCAGTTTTTGCATATACATATGGATAAGAACGGCGTGCAGGGTGTACGGCCTGTTTATAGTAATTTAAACGGATATGTGGAAGTGTCTGATCCGATAGTACGCGGAGCGAATGTACAGATCGATGCAAATATTTATGATAGTGAACGTTTGATTAATAAAGTGTATTTAACTGCTTATGATAAAAAGGGAAATAAAGTAGTAGGAAGAGATTTTTCGGGAAATGGAACATGGACCTGGACAAATGAACTGCCATTGGCGAAGGCGAAAATGATTGATGAATTGTTGGTGGAGGTAACTTTTAATGATGGGGCTTCAATTTTCCGTAAAAGTAGGTTTGACCTGAAAGGTACTTCTGCGTTGAAGACTTTATGGTCAACTAATGTAGGAGGAGGAATATGGAAGGTAAGTCCTTTGGTAAAGGATAATAGCTTGTATACGGCGACTTTTGATGATACAGGTTCTGGGAAAGCTAGGGTAGTGGCGTTGGATTTAAAAGACGGTTCGGAATTATGGTCGTTTTCTGTGAAAAACTCGATTAAGCATAGCTTGTTTGCACACCAGAATTTAGTGTTGGCAACCGATGTTGAAGGGACAGTTTATGCACTTGAGGCAAAGACAGGTAAGTTGAAATGGAGTAAGAAGTTGCGTGAGATTGGATTGCCGAATTATGTAACTGGTTCGACTCTGAAAGATGGAGTATATTATGCAGGAGCAGGAAACTTTCTGACCGCCTTGAATGCAGATAATGGAGAGGTGATTTGGAGAAATATAGATTGGAACGGAGGAGAAGCTATGCCCGGTGAGATGTTAGCAACAGAAGATCAGGTAATAACAGGAGCAAATTGGAATGCTTTATTCGTACATGATAGAGGCTCGGGCAAATTGGTGTGGCGAAAAAATGAAGATGGCTTACGGTTTAGAAGTGGCGGCGTAACAGTAGAAGGAAATAAAATGTATGCTACCGGTTTGAATACTTTATTTGTGCTGGATAAGGAGAATGGCAATGTGTTGCATAAGAAGGAGCATGATCTTGATTTTAAGGTGATGGGTGCACCACTTATAACAGATAGGGATTTTATTACAGGAACATCGCTAGATGGTGTATGTGCCTTTGATAAAGAAAATTT
The DNA here is from genome assembly GCF_026711005.1 of Sphingobacterium sp. UT-1RO-CII-1. GTDB lineage: Bacteria > Bacteroidota > Bacteroidia > Sphingobacteriales > Sphingobacteriaceae > Sphingobacterium. The sequence goes on from NZ_JAPPVJ010000013.1 coordinate 15,815, forward strand.
AGAAGAAAAATGGAGGTTTAACACACGGAATGCATTGATTTTTACTTCTTCATATTCGAATCCGAATGTTGGAAATAAGGTACGTACAGTTGAAAGTGCTATTGTACCTTATAAAGATGATTTGATCTTTGGAGCATCAGATGGGTATCTGTATAGATTGAGTGAAGCAGGTAAGATGAAAACGGAGAAGAAAATCGGAGCGCCGGTGTTGGCAGATCCAGTTATTGTTGGTGATTTATTGTTTTTGGCTGACTTTTCAGGAACAGTACACGCTATACAATTGGACAAATAAATACCTTCATATCTAATATACAAACGGGGTGAAACTTTAGTCTCACCCCGTTTGTATATTAGATGTTTTGTAAATAGTTAATAGAATAGTTCGCGATCATCAATTTTAGCAGTTACGGGGTAGACATCTGTTAAGCCTACCGGTGCCTCCTGCTCTGTGCCTGCAAAGACAGAAGTCTTGCCTTTTATTTTTATTTTATTTTTTCCGTCTATTTCAACCATTGCCCATATAGGGTCTTTGTAGACAATAGTATGGCGAAGGATTGGATACTGCTTATAAAAATCGTCTGAAAAAGCATTGCTTTTATAATCACCCTCTACCCAATAGTAGGATGAACTGTTTATTTGTACATAATGTATGTTGTTAATATGGTTGTGGTAATTTGAATGGTGATGACCACTGAGGACAAGGATGACCTTGCTATAGCCGGCCTCTTTATTGATTTGCTCAAAGAGGTAGCGTAGCTGCATGCCGTTTTCTAGCCCATTGTCAGTATTGTCAAATGCCTGATGACAAAAGATGACTGTACGTAGTTTGGTTTTTTGTAAATCTTCTTTCAACCATGTTAGCTGTTTTTCGTCGATATGTCTCGGATAGCCTTGTAGAGTAGAACCGGTAGGTTTTTCATTGCCATTGAGTATGATAAAATGCATGTTGTTTTTATCAAATGAATAATAAGCTGCAGGGCTATTCCAAAACTGTAGTGCTTCTGTGGTTGTGAATCCGCCGTCCGTATCGTGATTGCCAAGGACATGATGTTTATCCCCTTTAAATTGATTCCATATTTCCATAAGCTTCAAGTTTTCGGGCTTTGGCACACAGAAATCGCCAAGCTGTATAATGAAATCAGGCTGCTGCCGGTTCATTTCATTTATAAATTGGCTTGCCCGTTCATCGGCATCGTGCATGAGGTCGTAATGTAGGTCGCTGATAACACCAAAGCGTATAGCTTGCTTTTTAAGGTTTGTTGTGTTTTTTGCTTTTGCAGTTTGTGTAAATAGTAAACCGCCAAGACCGAGACTACCAAGTTTGAGAAACTCTTTTCTTGAAAAATAAACGTTTTCTTTTTTTGATTTATTCATGGAATGGGTTTTATGGATAGTTTTATGTGTTTATTATAATTCCTGTGCGTACTGGTTTATGTTGGATAGCATAATCAAAAGCTTCTTTTGTTTCTTCGAATTGGAATTCTTTTTCGATTAGTTTCTCGAAGGGATATTTTGTCCAATTGTCGATGATAAAATCGGTCGCATGATTGAAGTCTTCATAGTTGTAGTTGTGTAACCCTTTAATTTGAAGTAGCTTGCGAATTACTTGTTCGGCATTTATTTCAATAGGCCTTTGTTTAAAAACTGCGCCTATCAATACGGCTATGCCATTGGTAATAAGGTGGTCGATTCCATCTTCCATAGCAGAAGGAGCCCCGCTCATATCAATGAACCTGTCGATTTTTTGTTGGGATAGGATAGTGGTATTGTTATCCAGAGGATTGATCGTTAGGTCTGCGCCAAACTCTTTGGCTAATTCCAGACGGAGTGGGGTTGTATCGGAAACGATAACTTTGGATACGCCCAGTTCTTTGGCCATGGCTACTGCAACTAAACCGAGCATGCCCATGCCAGATATGTATATGACTTTATTTTGAAGCGGCATTGCTAGACGCAATGAACCTGCTGCGGTAGCAATAGCACAATTAATAGTAGCTGCAATAGGTAAAGGAAGTTCTTTAGGAAGGATGCGGATACCAGTATGCGCTTTTAAGACGATGTGGGTTGCAAGTCCTCCATGAAAGCTTTCTGTTTCTGTGATTTTTCTATGCCCATACTTGAAAAGATCCGTGTTTTTCTGAGGTGTTTCACTTTGATATTCTGCTGTATGTGGATCGCTTGCGAAGACTGTCCAAGTAATAGTATCGCCAATAGTGATGGGCTTTCCTGATAAATCTTTCGGAGAGTCGGATGAGCCAAATGCGAGGACGGTACCGACAATTTCATGTCCTAGGATTGTAGGATTTTCTTCTTTACGTAAACCACAGTAGGTGTGAAGGTCACTTCCGCAAAGGCTGCAATAATTAATTTGAATTAAAATTTCCGAATCATTTATGTTCGGGAGTGTTTTGCTTTGTTTTGTAAGACCCGGTGTTTGGGAGTCGAAAACAAAATAACTTCCTAAGTTTTTCATGGTTTAAACTGAATTCTGAATTTAATGTTATGCAATACTAAACAAAGTTTATATATACTAATTGTTTTTTGTGTTAAATTATTGTTACTTTTTAAAACTATTACACTGTTTGTTTTGATGTATTTTAATATTTGAATAATAGTTGTTTAGGATTCTTTGTTGCTGCTTATTGGCGAGTACGTTTTTTAAAAGAAACTACTGTTAATACTCGATTATTGTGGTTTTTGTTGATTTTGGTGTGATTTTTGAATATTAAATAGATATGGGATGGTATAGGTGTTTAATTATCTATTCTGTATTCATGATGTGAGTTTTTTATTTTTTTATTTTTTAATATGAAGTATAAGTACAAGTTTTGGATTCAGTTTGTTGTTGTTTTATTTTTAGCTTCTGTTTTAGTAAGTTGTAGTGATGATGAAGTGGAGAGGCCAGAGAAAGAGGTGATTGCAGATACAGAATTACCCGCCGCATCTAAAATGACAATTAACACCTACTTTGATGGCGCAACGATAAAGGAGGCAAGAAAAGTGTCAGTGCCTAATATCTATAATTCTATTTTTTCAGTAAGCTTAAGTTCAAAATTTGAAATTGACTTTGATAGGAATGGTATTTGGACAGAAATTGAAAGTGAAGATAATAGATCAATACCTGCTAAGTTTCTGGAAATAGAGGTGCCTGGTATATATACCTATATTCAAGATAATTATGTCGATTTTTACGTGGTAGAGATTGAACGAGAAAAGTATGGCTTTACGGTAGAATTAAATAACGGTATTGACTTAGTTTTTGATAAAGAAGAACAGTTTATCGGAATAGATATAGATGATGATAAGGATGAGATCCGTATCCCCTTCGAAGAACTTCCAGAAATAACACGTGTTTTTTTGACAAATCACTTTTCGAATACAGAAGCCGTTACGATCAAAAAGGATAGGGACGATCGTGATGTTTCCTATAAAGTTTATTTAAGTACAGGAGTGAAAATTGAGTTTGATGCTAAAGGAAATTGGGAAGAGATCGAAAGTAAACGTTACACAGCCATACCTTTGAGCTTTTTACCTTCTAGGATATCAGGATATATTCGCCAGCATTTTACAGATTATATCCTTACTGAAGTAGAAAGAGAAGATGATGGTGGGTATTCTTTAGAGTTGTACAATAAAAAGTTGGATAGTACTATTGAAGTTGAGTTTGATCAACACGGCAATTTTATAGAATTAGATTAAACGCTTTTGAACTATTGCTAATAAAAAAAGACATCTTGTTTAGATGTCTTTTTTTGTGGAGTCGGAGGGATTCGAACCCTCGTCCAAACATAGTATGATTTACGCTTTCTACATGCTTAGCATCTCTTTAATTGTCGAGAGAGGGAAGGTGAGACGCTTACCTATACCGTTCTCCGTATTTGCTGTTTCTCACTAATGTTTAGCAAAATCACATCAGCCAGTTCTATTGTTCGATGCCCCGTATGCTAAGCCAAAGAACAGGACCTAGCGGGACAAATAGCTATGTTAAGTCTAACTTAAGCAGCTAAGGCGTAGTTTTCTTCGCCAATTAAAAGTTTGAAAGTTTAGATTAAAGTGCAATTCTTACAACGCACTGCATGCTTACATAACCATCGCTATCCTGTCAATTCCGGTCGACCCCAAGGTTATGTTCGACTACAAAGTTAATAAAAAAAACGATTATGTGATAAAATTGCTCAAACAAACCCGTATATTTATTGTTAAGTGATAACACATAAACGGGAAAGTATGGCTAATGAAATTAAAGCTAGTGTAGAATCTACATCTGAAAAAAAAGAGACCGATAAAAAAGAAACTGTAAAAGAAGCTACCAAGTCTTCGGCTGCTAAACCGGCAGTAGCTAGTAAAGCATCATCTGCAGCTACTAAGTCTTCGGCAGCTAAACCAGCAGTAGCTAGTAAAGCATCTTCTACAGCTACTAAGTCTTCGACTGCTAAACCAGCGACAGCTAGTAAAGCATCTTCTACAGCTACTAAGTCTTCGGCGACTAAACCTGCAGCAGCTAGTAAAGCATCGTCTACAGCTACTAAGGCTTCGGCGGCTAAACCTGCAGCAGCTAGTAAAGCATCTTCTGCAGCTACTAAGGCTTCGGCTGCTAAACCAGCAGCAGCTAGTAAAGCATCTTCTGCAACTACTAAGGCTTCGGCGGCTAAGCCAGCAACAGCTAGTAAAGCATCTTCTGCAACTACTAAGACTTCAGAAGCTAAACCTGCAAAAGAGAATAAAAAAGATAATGATAAGACGAATAAAAATGTCAATAAAGAAATAGATAAAGTGGAGAAAGAGGCATCTTATAAAGAAGACTTGAGAAAAAGAGCGAAGGAAGGAACTAACTTTGAAATTAAAGATAAGGGTATAAAGAAAGCGGCCAAAAAGGAAGACTCTAAGAAAGAAAATAATAAGAAGACAGTAAAGAAAGAAGAAAAAACAGTCGATAAGAAAGAAGCTAAAAAGGTCGAAAAGATAGGCGATAAAGGGGAAGATAAGAAGCAGATTAAGAAGGATGAGAAAAAGTGTCATGGAAAGATATAAATTCTGAGCTGTGTTATGTTCATGCTGATATTAAATGAGAAAAGTTTATGAAGAAGTTTAAGGTGTTTTTTTTCATTTTTTTTGTGCTCATATTTC
>NZ_JAPPVJ010000028.1 GCF_026711005.1 Sphingobacterium sp. UT-1RO-CII-1
GGAGTGCAATGGCATAAGCTTGCTTGACTGTGAGACCAACAAGTCGACCAGGGTCGAAAGACGGACATAGTGATCCGGTGGTTCTGTATGGAAGGGCCATCGCTCAAAGGATAAAAGGTACGCTGGGGATAACAGGCTGATCTCCCCCAAGAGCTCATATCGACGGGGAGGTTTGGCACCTCGATGTCGGCTCGTCACATCCTGGGGCTGGAGAAGGTCCCAAGGGTTGGGCTGTTCGCCCATTAAAGTGGCACGCGAGCTGGGTTCAGAACGTCGCGAGACAGTTCGGTCCCTATCTGTTGTGGGCGTTGGAAGTTTGCGTGGATCTGACCTTAGTACGAGAGGACCGGGTTGGACAGACCGCTGGTGTACCTGTTATGCCGCCAGGTGTATCGCAGGGTAGCTACGTCTGGAATAGATAAGCGCTGAAAGCATCTAAGTGCGAAACTAGCCACAAGATGAGACTTCCTCATAAGGGTCGTTGTAGACTACGACGTTGATAGGTTACAGGTCTAAAGGTAGAGATATCAAAGCCGAGTAATACTAATCGCCCGAAGCTTTCCATAGCTGATAGCATCTGTTGTCTTTCTTTTATTGTTTTTTTTCTTTCAATAGT
>NZ_JAPPVJ010000029.1 GCF_026711005.1 Sphingobacterium sp. UT-1RO-CII-1
TAGCATCTTTCACTAATGGTGTAACCGTACAATCTGTACAGCCTGGATAGTCTGGATCCTCTGCCGGGTAATCCGGATCACTAGGATCTAGTGGATTAGGGTCTTTAGACGTTACAGGAACTTCTTTACCTCGTGGGTCTTCACCCTTAGCTGTAGCTAGGTTGTAAACACCACCTCTATCCATATCAGCCTGCGTAATCGTGTACACCGCTGTAAATGTAGTAGCATCTTTCTCGCCAGGAGCTAAGTCTATCGGACCGCCTGATACTGTAACCTGATCATCGGTAATAGCGATGTTACTGATAGTGACGTTACCAACGTTACGAACCTCAAAACTATACTCGATCTTATCCCCTGCATTCACTTTACCGTCACCGTTAGCATCAACATACTTGCTTGATTTATCAAGCTCTAACTTAGCATCTTTCACTAATGGTGTAACCGTACAATCTGTACAGCCTGGATAGTCTGGATCCTCTGCCGGGTAATCCGGATCACTAGGATCTAGTGGATTAGGGTCTTTAGACGTTACAGGAACTTCTTTACCTCGTGGGTCTTCACCCTTAGCTGTAGCCAGGTTGTAAACACCACCTCTATCCATATCAGCCTGTGTAAT
>NZ_JAPPVJ010000014.1 GCF_026711005.1 Sphingobacterium sp. UT-1RO-CII-1
GAGTACGATAAAGGATATTTTGTGGTACGTAAATAATAGAATACAAAGAATTTTATAGCGTAGAAGTGATGACTAAAAAGAATAAAAAAATATATAGCGTACTTATAGCTGTTTGGTGCTTGAACATGCTTTGCGGCGCGGTACGTGCACAACAATATATTGACCCTGCATTGTCAGGGTCATTTTCAAAGACTTTAACCCCGAGTTTTAATGCCCTTCTTTCGCAGGGCGAAGGGGATGCTTCGTTACTGTACCGCCACCAATGGGTAGGTATGGAAGGTGCGCCTAAAAGCATATGGTTTAATGCGAATATGGCTTTGGGTAACCAGGGTGTAGTTGTGGGTGTTAACGCCAAGCAGTTTAAAATTGGTGTGGAGCGCAGCACGGAGGCTTCTGCCAACTTCACAAAAACGCTGCGCATTTCGGAGTCGGAATATCTGGGTCTGGGTGTAAACCTGGGCTACACCCAGCAACGGGGCGATTATAGCAGTTTAGACCCTTCGGACCCTGCTTTTGGTGATATGCAGTATGGCACTTTGCTTTACGGCCTTTCGGCTTCGTTGGTGCGACCTGATCGTTATTATGTTGGTTTTGCTATGCCACGGGCTATCTTCGGCTCGAACGATTCGGACTATGTGCGTCAGTTTGGCCGTGACAATACGTTTTATGTATCGGGTGCTGCTATCTTTGACTTGGATGAGAATATTTATCTGCGTCCAAGTTTATTGAGTAGCTACCGTGAGGTGACGGGCTTACAGTTTGATGCATCGGCTATGATTTTCTTTACCTCTAAATTTGGTATCGGTGGCGGGTACCGGCAGCGTGGCGACCTGATGGGGCATGCGGAGTTTAATTTAAAGAATATCCGCTTTGCATATAGCTATCAGCAGAACTTGAAGAACAGCAACCTGAACCGTTTCATTAGCAACAGCACACACGAGCTAGGGCTTTCTATAAGCTGGGGCAAAACGCAGATGAGGAGACTCTAGTTTTGCTTCTATATTCAGGATAGTGAAACTTTGCTCAATTTAGATGTTTTGTATAGATGTTGTGTATAATTGACTAAAACAGCAAGTTTTAATTACGGAGTTCATAATTTTAGTTTTTTATGAGGAGGAAGATAGAAACTAGCATAATAAAAGCAAGATGCGATGATGAAGCTTAGTCTTCGACAGTTTCTAAATTAAAAAACAGTTCGAATTGTTCGCTATATTTTTTTCGCATGCGCTGTTTGGATTTACGCACGGCATCAGTCGTAACCCCAAGCATATGTGCTATCTTTGGAAAGATAACAGTTTTCTCTCAGACTCTACCTGTTGCAGTTTCAATCGTTTTTTGTGAGTAATAAGCAGGTGTATGATGATGAGTGCTAATAACAGACTGATTGCGCCCCAGGTCCATTTGAGTAGTGACGCCCGTTTTAATTTATTTTGTTCGGCTTCCAGTTGCCAACGGATGCGCTCTCTAAAAAGTAGGGGAGAGCATGGATGTAATCGTTGTACGTATAATAGTAATAGCCATAGAGGGTATTTACCCAGATAAGGAGCCCGGTGTTGTTGGTGTTTTGGATATCGGATAGAGCATGGGCAAATAACCATTCACTTACAGGGGTTTTATGATCCTTTATCCGGGCATAGGATTCTGCCAACAGGCTGTGATAAACGGCGGATAATGCTTTAGGGTTTTGAATAGGTTGTGGTTTTTTGATGGCTTCCAGTCGTTGTGCTAGTTGCGTTTTTCGGTTTCGGAAATCTGTTGGAGTACCGTATGTACATGTATAGCGAGGCTATCTACAGCATATGTGTTGGTGCTGAGACAGAGTATCGTTAGGAAAAAAAATAGCCTAAGGTAGACGGTCATCCGCAATATTTTCTTGTTGATTTCTATTGGTTCGCGCAAATCAGGGTAAAGATAACCAAACAAAATTCTAAAGCGAAACAAAATTTATTTATAGGTAAAGCTACTCTGATGTTTCTTTTAATGGGTTTCGTTATCAGGGGGTTAGGTGTGTTTTTTGAATTTGTCCCATATTTGTCCCACCCCTAAATGTAGTTGATATGGCCTTTTTCGCTAGGTTAGGCCTTTATTATTCTTTTGCGATTGCATAAGGATTCCAAACATCAAAAATATTAACTATGAATCGTGTTAGCCATTACCTCTCTATTATCATGCTGTTGTTGACCTTTTGTGCAGAGGGAATTGCTCAGACAGTGCAGCCGGATGCCGAAAGGATTATTTACGTCAATAAAAATGTAATAGGTAGCAATGGCTCGGGCGATAGTTGGGCAAACGCTATACCTGAACTGGCGGATGCGCTGAAATGGGCGAACGCGAATAAAACAAGTGGGCTTTGGTCAGTGGTTACTCCTTTAAAGATTTACGTTGCCAAAGGCACATACAAGCCTATGTATACGCCTGAAGATGGGAAGAACTTCAGTGCAGATGCACAATATGCCCGTGACCGTACTTTCTTGATGGTGAAAGGTGTGGAGCTGTACGGTGGCTTTGACCCGGCTAACGGAAAAACAGCACTGACTGAGCGTATCCTGCCTGGTAAAGATGGGGCTAACGCCGAAGGCACCATCTTAAGTGGTGACCTGAACGGCGATGATGCTGTTAATATACCACTAACCGAGTTAAAAGATCATGCGACAAGGCAAGATAATGCTTACCATGTGGTCTTGGCAACCAGTTATACGGAGAGTGTAGCAGTAAAGCTGGATGGATTTGGCATCACAGGGGGAAATGCAAATGGTTCTTCTTCCATTTTAGTTAACGGAAGAAGTGCTTATAAAAGGGTTGGCGGAGGGATTTCTTCTTCTTCTTCTTCTTCTTACGTTAGGTTAACAAACTCTTCGGTCTATAATAATAGCAGTAGTGGTGATGGCGGTGGGATTTCTTTTTCTTTTTCTGCTTCTTCTCTTTCTTCTGTTAGCTTAACAAACTCTTCGGTCTATAATAATAGCAGTAGTGGTGATGGCGGAGGGATTTATTCTTCTCCTTCTACTTCTTTTTCATCTGTTTGGTTAATAAACTCTTCGGTCTATAATAATAGCAGTAGTAGTGATGGCGGTGGGATTTATTCTTCTTCTCCTACTATTTCTTCTGTTACGTTAAGTAATTCTTTGGTCTATAATAATAGTAGTAGTGGTGCTGGTGGTGGGATTTCTTCTACTTCTTCTTCTACTTCTACTTCTACTGCTTCTTACGTTACGTTAAGTAATTCTTCGGTCTATAATAATAGCAGTAGTAGTAATGGCGGTGGGATTTCTTCTTCTTCTTTTTCTTCTTCTCTTTCTTCTAATGAAGTCAAGTTATACAACAGTGCCTTGGCGGGAAATAAGGGGTCTTCTTATGTGTTTTTTGAAGGTAGTGGGGCTAATAAGTTTACAGTATATAACAGCTTGGTGTATGGCAATGCAAAAAGCACGACAGATAATAGCAACAGTACTTTAAGTACAAATGCGGGTAACATCTCGAAAGATATCCAATATAGTTTGGTACAGGATATAGATGTGACGATTAGTGCAGATCCAGGCGATATACGAAACAATAACTTGGACGGCACTGTGGCGTACACCAACCTGTTTATGGATGCAGCTGCTGGGGACTATAGGTTGGTAAACAACAGCCCGGCGATAGATGCAGGAAGTAATGCATTATATGGCGGCGATTTGGGCAATGATCTGGATTTGGCGGGCAATCCAAGACTTTCAGGTTGCAAAATTGATATAGGAGCTTATGAGAACCAGAGCAATCAAGGCGTGTTGTGCTTTATCCCCGACGCTAACAAAACCCTTTATGTCAACAAGCATGTCAATGGAGGAAACGGCTCGGGCGATAGTTGGGCAAACGCTATACCTGAATTGGCGGATGCGCTGAAATGGGCGAATGCGAATAAAACAAGTGGGATTTGGTCAGAATCGAATCCTTTAAAGATTTACGTTGCCAAAGGTACCTACAAGCCTATGTATACGCCTGAAGATGGGAAGGATTTCAGTGCAGATGCACAATATGCCCGTGACCGTACCTTCTTGATGGTGAAAGATGTGGAGCTGTACGGTGGTTTTGATCCGGCTAACGGTAAAACAGCACTGACTGACCGTATCCTGCCCAGTAAAGATGGGACTAACGCCGATGGTACGATCTTAAGTGGTGACCTGAACGGCGATGATGCTGTTAATATACCACTAACAGAGCTAAAAGATCATGCAACAAGGCAAGACAATGCTTACCATGTTGTCCTGGCAGACAGTGATACGGAGAGTGTAGCAGTAAACCTGGATGGATTTGGCATCACAGGGGGAAATGCAAATGATGTTTCTTCTTCCATTTTAGTTAACGGAAGAAATACTTATAGACTGTATGGCGGTGGGATTCATTCTTTTTCTTCTTCTGTTACGTTAAGTAATTCTTCGGTCTACAATAATAGCAGTAGTAGTAATGGCGGTGGAATTTATTCTTATTCTTCTTCTCCGGTTACGTTAAGTAATTCTTCGGTCTACAATAATAGCAGTGGTAGTAATGGCGGTGGGATTTTTTCTGCTTCTCATTCTTCTTCTTCTTCGGTTAGGTTAAGTAATTCTTCGGTCTACAATAATAGCAGTAGTAGTGGCGGTGGGATTTATTCTTATTCTTATACTTCTTCTTCGGTTAGGTTAAGTAATTCTTCGGTCTACAATAATAGCAGTAGTAGTGGCGGAGGGATTTATTCTGCTTCTTCTGCTTCTTCTTCTGTTACGTTAAGTAATTCTTCGGTCTACAATAATAGCAGTATTGGTGCTGGCGGTGGGATTTACTCTTCTTCTTCTTCTTCTAATGAAGTCAAGTTATACAACAGTACCTTGGCGGGAAATACGGGAACTTCTTATGTATATTTTCACGGTGGTGGGACTAAAAAGTTTACGGTACGTAACAGCTTGATATATGGCAATGCAAAAAGTACGACAGATAATAGCAACAGTAATTTAAGTGCAAATACGGGTAACATCGCGAAAGATATCCGATTTAGTTTGGTACAGGATATAGATGTGACGATTAGTGCAGATCCAGGCGATATACGGAACAATAACTTGGACGGCACTGTGGCGTACACCAACCTGTTTATGGATGCAGCTGCTGGGGACTATGCTCTAGTAAATAACAGCCCGGCGATAGATGCAGGAAGTAATGCATTATATGGCGGCGATTTGGGCAATGATCTGGATTTGGCGGGCAATCCAAGGCTTTCAGGTTGCAAAATTGATATTGGAGCTTATGAGAACCAGAGCAATCAAGGAGAGTTGTGCTTTATCCCCGACGCTAACAAAACCCTTTATGTCAACAAGCATGTCAATGGAGGAAACGGCTCGGGCGATAGTTGGGAAAATGCTATACCTGAACTGGCGGATGCGCTGAAATGGGCGAATGCGAATAAAGGAAATGGGATTTGGTCAGAATCGGATCCTTTAAAGATTTACGTTGCTAAAGGTACCTACAAGCCTATGTATACGCCCCAAGATGGGAAGGATTTCAGTGCAGGTGCACAATATGCCCGTGACCGTACCTTTTTGATGGTGAAAGATGTGGAGCTGTACGGTGGTTTTGACCCGGCAAACGGTAAAACAGAACTGACTGATCGTATTCTGCCCAGTAAAGATGGAACTAACGCCGATGGCACCATCTTAAGTGGTGACTTGAACGGGAATGATACTTATGGTAATACTCCTGGTCAGGGAGCTGCGGGAATAGCCGGTAATGGAGAGAATGTCTACCATGTGATCGTGGCAGTTAGTGATACGGAGAGTGTAGCAGTAAAGCTGGATGGATTTGGCATCATAGGGGGAAATGCAAATGCTCCTTCTCTTTCTCACATTAAAATAGAGGGACAGTTTGTTTATAGGTATTTAGGGGGTGGGATTTATTCTTATTCCAATTCTTCTTCTTCGGTTACGTTAAGTAGTTCTTCGGTCTATAATAATAGCAGTAGTCGTGAGGGCGGTGGGATTTATTCTTATTCCAATTCTTCTTCTTCGGTTACGTTAAGTAGTTCTTCGGTCTATAATAATAGTAGTAATAATAGTACTGCTCCTGGTGGTGGGATTCATTCTTATTCCAATTCTTCTTCTTCTTCGGTTACGTTAAGTAGTTCTGCGGTCTATAATAATAGCAGTATTGGTACTGGCGCTGGGATTTATTCTAGGTCTTCTTCTTCTTCTTCGGTTACGTTAAGTAATTCTTCGGTCCACAATAATAGGAGTAGTAGTCGTGCTGGTGGTGGGATTTATTCTTATTCCAATTCTTCTTCTTCGGTTACGTTAAGTAGTTCTGCGATCTATAATAATAGCAGTATTGGTGCTGGCGGTGGGATTTCTTCTTCTTCTTCTTCTTCTTCTTCGGTTACGCTAAGTAATTCTTCGGTCTATAATAATAGCAGTAATGTTAATAATTTCAATTTTGGTGCTGGTGGTGGGATTTACTCTTCTTCTTCTACTTCTTCGGTTACGCTAAGTAATTCTTCGGTCTATAATAATAGCATTAGTGGTAATATTAGCACTAGTGGTGTTGGCGGTGGGATTTACTCTTCTTCTTCTTCTTCTAATGAAGTCAAGTTATACAACAGTACCTTGGCGGGAAATAAGGCGCCTTGGTATGCGTTTTTTGATGGTGATGGGGCTAAGAAGTTTACAGTATATAACAGCTTGGTGTATGGCAATGTAAAAAGTACGACAGATAATAGCAACAGTTCTTTAAGTATAGGTGCGAGTAGCATCCCGAAAGATATCCAATATAGTTTGGTACAGGATATAGATGCGACGATTAGTGCAGATCCAGGTGATATACGGAACAATAACTTGGACGGCACAGTGGCGTACACCAACCTGTTTATGGATGCAACTGCTGGGGATTATAAGTTGGTAAACAACAGTCCGGCGATAGATGCAGGAAGTAATGCATTATATGATGGCGATTTGGGCAATGATCTGGATTTGGCGGGCAATCCAAGGCTTTCAGGTTGCAAAATTGATATTGGAGCTTATGAGTTTCAGGGCGAGCAGATCAATTACGACAATGTGGTGTTTGAAGATCTAGATATCGCTTATAATGGCTCCACACATACGATAATAGCAACGAATCTTCCCCAGGGTGTTACTCCTTCGTACAAAATCAAGGACGCATTGGGTGCTGTGGTTACGGAAGCGGTAAATGTCGGAACTTATACCATTACGGCTACACTTTCTGGTTGTGGACCGGACAAAGAATTGACGGCCACGCTGAAGATTGAGGCAGCTATGCTGACGGTAACTGCTGCGAGCGAACAGGGCAAAGTATATGGTGATACCGATCCAGTATTGACTTATACTGTTTCTGGTTATCAAGGTACGGATGACAGCAGCATCCTAAGCGGTGCATTGAGCAGAACAGTAGGCGAGGATGTAGGTGTTTATCCGATTGGGCAGGGCGATTTAAGTGGGGGTGCTAATTACGATATAGATTTTGCAGGTGCTGATTTTGCTATTGCCAAAGCTACGCTGACGGTAACTGCTGCGAGCGGACAGGGCAAAGTATACGGCGAAGCTGATCCAGTATTGACTTATACGGTTTCTGGTTATCAAGGTACGGATGACAACAGCATTTTAAGTGGTGCATTGAGCAGAACAGTAGGCGAGGAAGTAGGTGGTTATCCGATTGGGCAGGGCGATTTAAGTGCGGGTACTAATTACGCTATAGACTTTACGGGTGCTGATTTTGCTATTGCCAAAGCTAGGCTGACGGTAACTGCTAACAGCGGACAGGGCAAGGTGTACGGAGAAGCTGACCCGGTGTTTACTTATACTGTTTCTGGTTATCAAGGTACGGATGATAACAGCATTTTAAGCGGTGCATTGAGCAGAACAGTAGGCGAGAATGTAGGTGATTATCCGATTGGGCAGGGCGATTTAAGTGGGGGTACTAATTACGATATAGACTTTACGGGAGCAGATTTTGCTATTGCCAAAGCTACGTTGACGGTAACTGCTGTGAGCGGACAGGGTAAAGTATACGGCGAAGCTGATCCGGTGTTTACTTATACGGTTTCTGGTTATCAAGGTACGGATGACAGCATCCTAAGCGGTGCATTGAGCAGAGTTGGCGGCGAAGACGTCGGTGCTTATGCGATTGAGCAGGGAGATTTAAGTGGGGGTGCTAATTACGATATAGACTTTACGGGAGCTGATTTTGCTATTGCTAAAGCTACGCTGACGGTAACTGCTGCGAGCGGACAGGGCAAAGTATACGGCGAAGCTGATCTGGTATTGACTTATACCGTTTCTGGATATCAAGGTACGGATGATGACAGCATTTTAAGTGGTGCATTGAGCAGAACAGTAGGCGAGGATGTAGGTGTTTATACGATTGGGCAGGGCGACTTAAGCGCAGGTGCTAATTATGATATTGTGTTTGTATCAGCAGATTTTGAAATCACTAAAGCTACGCTTACGGTAACTGCTGTCAGCGGACAGGGCAAAGTATACGGTGATACTGATCCGGTGTTTACTTATACGGTTTCTGGTTATCAAGGTACGGATGATAATAGCATTTTAAGTGGTGCATTGAGCAGAACAGTAGGCGAGGACGTCGGTTTTTATCCGATTGGGCAGGGCGATTTAAGTGGGGGTGCTAATTACGATATAGATTTTGCAGGTGCTGATTTTGCTATTGCCAAAGCTAGGCTGACGGTAACTGCTGTCAGCGGACTGGGCAAAATGTACGGTGAAGCTGATCCGGTGTTTACTTATACGGTTTCTGGTTATCAAGGTACGGATGATAATAGCATTTTAAGTGGTGCATTGAGCAGAACAGTAGGTGAGGATGTAGGTGTTTATCCGATTGGACAAGGCACATTCAGCGCGGGTGCTAATTACGCTATAGATTTTGCAGGTGCTGATTTTGCTATTGCTAAAGCTACGCTGACGGTAACTGCTGCGAGCGGACAGGGTAAAGTATACGGCGAAGGTGACCCGGTGTTTACTTATACGGTTTCTGGTTATCAAGGTACGGATGATAACAGCATTTTAAGTGGTGCATTGAGCAGAACAGTAGGCGAGAATGTAGGTGATTATCCGATTGGGCAGGGCGATTTAAGTGGGGGTGCTAATTACGATATAGACTTTACGGGAGCTGATTTTGCTATTACTAAAGCGGTATTGCCAGCCTTTACTTTTGCTGATGCAAGCTTTGTTTATGATGGCACGGCAAAATCGCTGAAAGCTACCGGTCTGCCTGTTGGTGCTACAGTAAGCGGCTATACGAATAACGAGCAGACAGAAGCTGGAGAATATGTGGTTAAGGCTAGTATCGATGGTGGTAGGAACTATGAAAATGGTTCGCAGACCGCTAAGCTGACGATTGAGAAAACAGCTCTACCGATGTTTACTTTTGCCGATGCAAGCTTCGTTTACGACGGGACGGTAAAATCTTTGAAAGCTATTGGTCTACCTGCTGGTACTACAGTTAGTAGTTATGCAAATAACGGGCAGACGGAAGCAGGCGAATATACAGTTACAGCTGTTATTGATGGTGGCAACAATTATGAAGGTGGTTCGCAGACTGCTAAGCTGACGATTACGAAAGCAGCATTGCCATTGTTCACCTTTACCGATGCAAGTTTCGTTTACGACGGCACGTCAAGATCTCTGAAAGCTAGCGGTCTACCTGCGGGTGCTACAGTGAGCTACGAAAATAACGGGCAGACGGAAGCAGGCGAATATACAGTTACAGCTGTTATTGATGGTGGCAACAATTACGAAGGTGGTTCGCAGACTGCTAAGCTGACGATTACGAAAGCTTCTATAGCCGGGGTTACTTTTGCCGATGCTAGTTTTACTTACGACGGTACTGTGAAGTCTTTAGTTATTGCAGGTGTCTTGCCAGTAGGAGCAAAGATAAGCTACGAGAATAACAAGCAGACCGAAGCAGGCGAATATACAGTTACAGCTGTTATTGATGGTGGCAACAATTATAAAGGTGGTTCGCAGACTGCTAAGCTGACGATTACGAAAGCTTCTATAGCCGGGGTTACTTTTGCCGATGCTAGTTTTACTTACGACGGTACTGTTAAATCGCTGGTTATTGCAGGTGCCTTGCCAGTAGGAGCAAAGGTGAGCTACGAGAATAACAAGCAGACCGAAGCAGGGGAATATACAGTTACAGCTGTTATTGATGGGGGCAACAACTATGAAAATGGTTCGCAGACTGCTAAGCTGACGATTATGAAAGCGGTATTGCCTGCCTTTATTTTTGCAGATGCTAGTT
>NZ_JAPPVJ010000030.1 GCF_026711005.1 Sphingobacterium sp. UT-1RO-CII-1
TACATTATCATTTTAAGCCTCCTTTCAAGTCTTCATACAAGTAGTTAAACCCATCTACGAATGCGTCAATCTCCGACATGTTGTAATGTCCGTCGCCTGCCATTTCATTTGCAAACTGCCTTGCTGCCTCCTCTTCGGGTAGTTCTATTTCTTCTAACCAATGAGTTACATTATTTTTACTCCATTCGTCTTCATCGGTGAAAATAGAGTAGTAAAAATCAGCATGAGAAAATAAACTATCGTTTACAATAACACCATAAGACCCCCCTTTTTTTGGCAGCCGTTCGCTTACAGGAACCTTTATAAATACACTAGCCATTACTATTCTCCTTTCCTAAAGCCCTAGCAATTTCATAAGGATCATCACTATTTAAAGCTTCCCATAATTCCTCAGTCAGTTCCTCTACTTCTTCAAGGGAATCACCTTTGTTTTCACCACCTAAATAGGTGAGCTTCCAATTTTCGGTATATTCCTTTTCACCTATGACGACCTTCTTTGTCCATCCTGTTGGTGTTATTTCTATGATTACTTTGTTATCCATAGTTTCTTTCTCTTTTAGTAAATAGGGGGT
>NZ_JAPPVJ010000015.1 GCF_026711005.1 Sphingobacterium sp. UT-1RO-CII-1
ACGGCCTTTCGGCTTCGTTGGTGCGACCTGATCGTTATTATGTTGGTTTTGCTATGCCACGGGCTATCTTCGGCTCGAACGATTCGGACTATGTGCGTCAGTTTGGCCGTGACAATACGTTTTATGTCTCGGGTGCTGCTATCTTTGACTTGGATGAGAATATTTATCTGCGCCCAAGTTTATTGAGTAGCTACCGTGAGGTGACGGGTTTACAGTTTGATGCATCGGCTATGATTTTCTTTACCTCTAAGTTTGGTATCGGTGGCGGGTACCGGCAGCGTGGCGACCTGATGGGGCATGCGGAGTTTAATTTAAAAAATATCCGCTTTGCATATAGCTATCAGCAGAACTTGAAGAACAGCAACCTGAACCGTTTCATTAGCAACAGCACACATGAACTGGGGCTGTCTATAAGCTGGGGCAAAACGCAGAAGAGAAGACTCTAGTTTTGCTTCTATATTCAGGGTAGTGAAACTTTGCTCAATTTAGATGTTTTGTATAGATGTTGTGTATAATTGACTAAAACAGCAAGTTTTAATTACGGAGTTCAGAATTTTAGTTTTTTATGAGGAGGAAGATAGTTATGAGGAGGAAGATAGAAACTAGCATAATAAAAGCAAGATGCGATGATGATGCTTAGTCTTCGACAGTTTCTAAATTAAAAACCAGATCGAATTGTTCGCCATATTTTTTTCGCATGCGCTGTTTGGATTTACGCACGGCATCAGTCGTAACCCCAAGCATATGTGCTATCTGATGATTGTCCAATCCCATCTTGAGCAGCAGGATGATACGCAAATTAGATTCCGTAATATCGGGAAGCGAATGGATAATGATCTGGTAAGCATCCGCATTCTCTGTGATAAAAGCTTTTTTAAACTCAAACCAATTATCGTCTGTCAGTAGGTGAGATTTTAAGAGGTTCTCAAAAGAGAATCGCTGCTTTTGCGACTGTAGGCTGCTACTGCTCTTTAATTTGGTGATTTCATTTTCTAGGCGCGCTATCTGTTGGTTCTTGTCGGTGAGGTATACCTGATAGGATGCCAATGTATTATGCGTATTGGACAGCATCGCTTCTGATTCGATTTTCTCCATCTGGAAAGATAACAGTTTTCTCTCAGATTCTACCTGTTGCAGTTTCAGTCGTTTTTTGTGGGTAATAAGCAGGAGTATGATGATCAGTGCTAATAACAGACTGACTGCGCCCCAGGCCCATTTGAGTAGTGACGCCCGTTTTAATTTATTTTGTTCGGCTTCCAGTTGCCAACGGATGCGCTCTTTTTGTGTTTCCCAGTTTACTTGATCGACAATAGACTGTCCGTCGGTGACCGATAGGTGCCGATTGATCTGTTCGAGGCGTCTTCGGAGTGACAGCTCCCGCACGGCATCATCCTTCGCCTGGGCGATGTTTAATTGCAGTTCGATTATGTTTTTTTCATAGGATTTTAGATAGTCTTTGGTTTCTGCATAAGCAAGAGATTCAGCGAGATAGTGTTGGGCACTGTCTAGCACTCGATGTTGCAGATAGAGCCGTCCCAGCTGTATCTGCGCATACATGATATTGCGCGGGTCGTTGTTGTTGTGGGAGATGGCTATGTTTTCCAGCTGAGCTGAAATAGCTTTGGCGGTCTCGCCGCGGCGGTCATAAAGAATAGCCAGTTCGCCAAGTGTCTTGGCATAGCGTAGCTGATCTGCATTCGCCTGTGAGGAAGTCAGGGTACGGTTGAAGTAACTCTCGGCTTCTTGCCATTTCTCTTGCTTCATGTAAAGCAATCCTATAGCGTATAGGATCTGTCCGGTTTCGGTAGGTGCTGAGGGGGTAACTTTTAGCGCGGCCTGTAAGAGGTCTAATGATTTTTGGTTATCATCGATTGTGCCAAAAAAATAAGCGTTTTTTATCAAGACTTGGTTTGGTTCAGGAAGCTGTGCGATAGGATAGGAATCGATACGGCGGGAGCTCTCTAAAAAATAGGGGAGAGCATGGATGTAATCGTTGTACGTATAATAGTAATAGCCATAGAGGGTATTTACCCAGATTAGGAGCCCGGTGTTGTTGGTTTTTTGGATATCGGATAGCGCATGGGCAAATAACCATTCACTTACAGGGGTTTTATAGTCCTTTATCCGGGCATAGGATTCTGCCAGTAGGCTGTGATAAACGGCGGATAATGCTTTAGGGTTTTTAATAGATTGTGTTTTTTGGACGGCCTCCAGTCGTTGTGCTAGTTGCGTTTTTTCGGTTTCGGAAATCTGTTGAAGTACCGTATGTACATGTATAGCGAGGCTATCTAGAGCATATGTGTTGGTGCTGAGACAGAAAATCGTCAGTAAAAAAAATAGTCTAAGATAGACGGTCATCAGCAATGTTTTCTTGTTAACTGCTATTGGTTTGTCCAAATCAGGGTAAAGATAACCAAACAAAATTCTAAAGCGAAATAAAATATATTTATCAGCAAAGCTATTCTGTTGTGTTTTTAATGAGGTTCGTGATCAGAGGTTTAGGTGTGTTTTTTGTATTTGTCCCATATTTGTCCCACCCCAAAATATAGTTGATATGGCCTTTTTCGATAGTTTAGATCTTTATTATTCTTTTGTGAATGCATGAGGATTCCAAACATCAAAAATATTAACTATGAATCGTGTTAGCCATTACCTCTCTATTATCATGCTGTTGTTGACCTTTTGTGCGGAGGGAATTGCCCAGACAGTGCAGCCGGATGCCCAAAGGATTATTTACGTCAATAAAAATGTAATAGGTAGCAATGGCTCGGGCGATAGTTGGGCTAATGCTATACCTGAACTGGCGCATGCGCTGAAATGGGCGAATGCGAATAAAACAAGTGGGCTTTGGTCAGCGGCGGTTCCTTTAAAGATATACGTTGCCAAAGGTACCTACAAGCCTATGTATACGCCCCAAGATGGAAAGAACTTCAGTGCGGATGCACAATATGCCCGTGACCGTACCTTCTTGATGGTGAAAGATGTGGAGCTGTACGGTGGCTTTGACCCGGCTAACGGTAAAACAGCACTGACTGATCGTATCCTGCCTGGCAAAGATGGGACTAACGCCGATGGCACCATCTTAAGTGGGGATTTGAACGGCGATGATGCTGTTAATATACCACTAACCGAGTTAAAAGATCATGCGACAAGGCAAGATAATGCTTACCATGTGGTCTTGGCAGTCAGTGGTACGGAGAGTGTAGCAGTAAAGCTGGATGGATTTGGCATCACAGGGGGAAACGCAAATCATGATTATTTTTTCATTTTAGTTACCGGAAGAGGTGCTAATAAAATGGTTGGCGGTGGGATTTGTTCTTATTCTTCTTCGGTTACATTAAGTAATTCTTCGGTCTATAATAATAGCAGTAGTGGTGATGGCGGTGGGATTTATTCTTATTCTTCTTCTTCTTCTTCTTCTTCTTCGGTTACGTTAAGTAATTCTTCGGTCTATAATAATATTAGTAGTAGTAGTAGTAGTAGTAGTAGTAGTGGCGGTGGGATTTATTCTTATTCTCGTTCTTCTTCGGTTACGTTAAGTAATTCTTCGGTCTACAATAATAGCAGTAGTGGTAATGGCGGTGGAATTTATTCTTATTCTTCTTTTTCTACGGTTACGCTAAGTAATTCTTCGGTCTACAATAATAGCAGTAGGGGTGATGGCGGTGGGATTTATTCTTATTCTCCTTCTTCTTTTGTTAGTTTAAGTAATTCTTCGGTCTACAATAATAGCAGTAGCGGTAATGGCGGTGGGATTTCTTCTTCTTCGGTTACGTTAAGTAATTCTTCGGTCTACAATAATAGGAGTAGTGATGCTGGCAGTGGGATTTATTCTTATTCTTCTTCTAATTCTTCTTCTAATGAAGTCAAGTTAAACAACAGTACCTTGGCGGGAAATACGGGAACTTCTTATGTATATTTTCACGGTGGTGGGACTAAAAAGTTTACGGTACGTAACAGCTTGGTGTATGGCAATGCAAAAAGTACGACAGATAATAGCAACAGTAATTTAAGTGCAAATGCGGGTAACATCTCGAAAGATATCCAATATAGTTTGGTACAGGATATCGATGTGACGATTAGTGCAGATCCAGGCGATATACGGAACAATAACTTGGACGGCACTGTGGCGTACAGCAACCTGTTTATGGATGCAGCTGCTGGGGACTATGCTCTAGCAAATAACAGCCCGGCGATAGATGCAGGAAGTAATGCATTATATGACAGCGATTTGGGCAATGATCTGGATTTGGCGGGCAATCCAAGGCTTTCAGGTTGCAAAATTGATATAGGAGCTTATGAGAACCAGAACAATCAAGGTGTGTTGTGCTTTATCCCCGACGCTAACAAAATCCTTTATGTCAATAAGCATGTCAATGGAGGAAACGGCTCGGGCGATAGTTGGGCAAACGCTATCCCTGAACTGGCGGATGCGCTGAAATGGGCGAACGCGAATAAAGGAAATGGGCTTTGGTCAGAAGCGGATCCTTTAAAGATTTACGTTGCCAAAGGTACATACAAGCCTATGTATACCCCCCAAGATGGGAAGGATTTCAGTGCAGATGCACAATATGCCCGTGACCGTACCTTTTTGATGGTGAAAGATGTGGAGCTATACGGTGGCTTTGACCCGGCTAACGGTAAAACAGCACTGACTGACCGTATCCTGCCGGGTAAAGATGGGACTAACGCCGATGGTACCATCCTGAGTGGTGACTTGAACGGGGATGATGCTGTTGGTACTACTCCTGGTCAGGGAGCTGCGCCGATAACCGGTAATGCGGAGAATGCTTACCATGTTGTCTTGGCAGCCAGTAATACGGAGAGTGTAGCAGTAAAGCTGGATGGATTTGGCATCACAGGGGGAAATGCAGATGCTACTTCTCGCATTAGAATAAAGGGACAGGCTGTTTATAGGGATTCAGGCGGTGGGGTTTTTTCTTCTTCTTTTTATAGAACTTCTTCTTCTTCGGTTACGTTAAATAATTCTTCGGTCTATAATAATAGCAGTCTTAATTATGGAGGTGGGATTTATTCTAGTTCTTCTCCTTTATCTCCTTTATCTTCTTTTTCTTCTGTTACGTTAAGTAATTCTTCGGTCTATAATAATAGTAGTCGTAGTGGTACTGGTTATGGCGGTGGGATTTATTCTTCTTCTCCTTCTTCTTCGGTTACGTTAAGTAGTTCTTCGGTCTATCATAATAGCAGTATTGGTAGTGGCGGTGGGATTTATTCTGCTTCTTCTTCTCCTTCTTCTTCGGTTACGTTAAGTAGTTCTTCAGTCTACAATAATAGCAGTAGTGAAGCTGGAGGTGGGATTTATTCTTCTTCCAATTCTTCTTCTTCGGTTACGCTAAGTAGTTCTGCGGTCTATAATAATAGCAGTATTGATGCTGGCGGTGGGATTTGTTCTTCTTCTTTTTCTTCTTCTTCGGTTTCTTTAAGTAGTTCTTCGGTCTATAATAATAGCAGTGGTACTAATGGCGGTGGGATTTCTTCTTACTCTTATTCTGATTCTTCTAATGAAGTCAAGTTACACAACAGTACCTTGGTGGGAAATAAGGGGGCTTCTTATGTATATTTTGATGGTGGGACTAAAAAGTTTACGGTACGTAACAGCTTGATATATGGCAATGCAAAAAGCACAACAGATAATAGCAACAGTACTTTAAGTACAAATGAGGGTGGTATCCCGAAAGATATCCGATATAGTTTAGTACAGGATATCGATGCTAGCAGAAGCACCGCTTTTGAAGATATACGGAACAATAACTTGGACGGTACAGTGGCGTACACCAACCTGTTTATGGATGCAGCTGCTGGGGACTATGCTCTAGCAAATAACAGCCCGGCAATAGATGCAGGAAGTAATGCATTATATGACGGCGATTTGGACAATGATCTGGATTTGGCGGGCAATCCAAGGCTTTCAGGTTGCAAAATTGATATTGGAGCTTATGAGAACCAGAGCAATCAAGGTGTGTTGTGCTTTATCCCCGACGCTAACAAAATCCTTTATGTCAACAAGCATGTCAATGGAGGAAACGGCTCGGGCGATAGTTGGGCAAACGCTATACCCGAACTGGCGAATGCGCTGAAATGGGCGAGTGCGAATAAAACAAGTGGGCTTTGGTCAGCGGCTACTCCTTTAAAGATTTACGTTGCCAAAGGCACGTACAAGCCTATGTATACTCCCGAAGATGGGAAGAACTTCAGTGCAGATGTACAATATGCCCGTGACCGTACCTTCTTGATGGTGAAAGATGTGGAGCTATACGGTGGCTTTGACCCAGCAAACGGTAAAACAGCACTGACTGAGCGTATCCTGCCTGGTAAAGATGGGACTAACGCCGATGGTACCATCCTGAGTGGGGATTTGAACGGGGATGATGCTGTTGGTACCACTCCTGGTCAGGGTGCTGCGGGGATAACCGGTAATGAGGAGAATGTCTACCATGTGATCGTGGCAGCCAGTGATACGGAGAGTGTAGCAGTAAAGCTGGATGGATTTGGCGTCAAAGGGGGAAATGCAAATGGTTCTATTTCTCCTATTTTAGTTAATGGAAGAAATACTTTTAGAACACATGGCGGTGGGATTTTTTCTTTTTCTTCTTCTTCTTCGGTTACGTTAAGTAACTCTTCGGTCTACAATAATAGCAGTAGTCGTGATGGCGGTGGGATTTATTCTTCTTCTTCTTCTTCGGTTACGTTAAGTAATTCTTCGATCTATAATAATAACAGTAGTGGTTCTGGCGGAGGGATTTCTTCTTTTTCTTCTTCTTCTTTTTCGGTTACGTTAAGTAATTCTTCGGTCTATAATAATAGAACTGGTGTTACTGGCGGTGGGATTTTTTCTTTTTCTTCTTCTTCTGCTTCGGTTACGTTAAGTAATTCTTCGGTGTACAATAATAGGAGTAGTGGTGATGGCGGTGGGATTTTTTCTGCCTCTTCTTCTAATGAAATCAAGTTATACAACAGTAGCTTGGCAGGAAATAAGGGGCCTTCTTATGTGTTTTTTGGTGGTAGTGCGGCTAATAAGTTTACAGTATATAACAGCTTGGTGTATGGCAATGCAAAAAGCACGACAGATAATAGTAACAGTACTTTAAGTACAAATGCGGGTAGCATCTCGAAAGATATCCAATATAGTTTGGTACAGGATATCGATGCGACGATTAGTGTAGATCCAGGCGATATACGGAACAATAACTTGGACGGCACTGTGGCGTACACCAACCTGTTTATGGATGCAGCAGCTGGGGATTATAGTTTGCAAGCCTGCTCTCCGGCAGTGAATGCAGGTAGCAACAGCCATTATGCAGGATTGAGTGCTGATACGAAAGATCTGGCAGGTAATCCAAGAGTATATGATTTTGCTACGGGAGGTGTCATTGATATTGGAGCTTATGAGTTTCAGGGCGAGCAGATCAATTACGACAATGTGGTGTTTGAAGATCTAGATGTCGCTTATAATGGCTCCACACATATGATAATAGCAACGAATCTTCCCCAGGGTGTTACTCCTTCGTACAAAATCAAGGACGCATTGGGTGCTGTGGTTACGGAAGCGGTAAATGTCGGAACTTATACCATTACGGCTACACTTTCTGGTTGTGGACCGGACAAAGAATTGACGGCCACGCTGAAGATTGAGGCAGCTACGCTGACGGTAACTGCTGCGAGCGGACAGGGCAAAGTATATGGTGATACCGATCCGGTATTGACTTATACTGTTTCTGGTTATCAAGGTACGGATGATAACAGTATTTTAAGTGGTGCATTGAGCAGAACAGTAGGCGAGGATGTCGGTGTTTATCCGATTGGGCAGGGCGATTTAAGTGGGGGTACTAATTACGATATAGACTTTACGGGAGCTGATTTTGCTATAACTCAAGCTACGCTGACGGTAACTGCTAACAGCGGACAGGGCAAAGTATATGGTGATACCGATCCGGTATTGACTTATACTGTTTCTGGTTATCAAGGTACGGATGATAACAGCATTTTAAGTGGTGCATTGAGCAGAACAGTAGGTGAGGATGTAGGTGTTTATCCGATTGGACAAGGCACATTCAGCGCGGGTGCTAATTACGCTATAGATTTTGCAGGTGCTGATTTTGCTATTGCTAAAGCTACGCTGACGGTAACTGCTGCGAGCGGACAGGGTAAAGTATACGGCGAAGGTGACCCGGTGTTTACTTATACGGTTTCTGGTTATCAAGGTACGGATGATAATAGCATTTTAAGTGGTGCATTGAGCAGAACAGTAGGTGAGGATGTAGGTGATTATCCGATTGGGCAGGGCGATTTAAGTGGGGGTGCTAATTACGATATAGACTTTACGGGAGCTGATTTTGCTATTGCTAAAGCTACGCTGACGGTAACTGCTGCGAGCGGACAGGGTAAAGTATACGGCGAAGGTGACCCGGTGCTGATTTATACGGTTTCTGGTTATCAAGGTACGGATGATAACAGCATTTTAAGTGGTGCATTGAGCAGAACAGTAGGCGAGAATGTAGGTGATTATCCGATTGGGCAGGGCGATTTAAGTGGGGGTGCTAATTACGCTATAGACTTTACGGGAGCTGATTTTGCTATTGCTAAAGCTATGCTTACAGGTATCAGCTTCGATGACACAAGTTTTACTTATGACGGTACGGTAAAATCTTTGATAGCTACTGGTCTACCTGCTGGTACTACAGTTAGTAGTTATGCAAATAATGGACAGACGGAAGTAGGTGAATATGTGGTTAAAGCTATTATTGATGGTGGTAGGAACTATGAAAATGGTTCGCAGACTGCTAAGCTGACGATTACGAAAGCGGTACTGCCGACCTTTACTTTTGCGGATGCAAGCTTTGTTTATGATGGCATGGCAAAATCTCTGAAAGCTACTGGCTTTGCAGCAGGAGCTACAGTAAGCAGTTATACCAATAACGATCAGACCGAAGCGGGAGAATATACAGTTACAGCTGTTATTGATGGCGGTAACAACTATGAAGATGGTTCGCAGACTGCTAAGCTGACGATTACTAAAGCGGTATTGCCATTGTTCGTTTTTGCCGATGCTAACTTCGTTTACGACGGTACGGCAAAATCTCTGAAAGCTACTGGCTTGGCAGCAGGAGCTACAGTAAGCAGTTATACCAATAACGATCAGACCGAAGCGGGAGAATATACGGTTACGGCTACCATTGATGGCGGTAACAACTATGAAGATGGTTCGCAGACCGCTAAGCTGACGATTACGAAAGCTTCTATAGCCGGGGTTACTTTTGCTGATGCTAGTTTTACTTACGACGGTACTGTTAAATCTTTAGTTATTGCAGGTGCATTGCCAGTAGGAGCAAAGATAAGCTACGAGAATAACAAGCAGACGGAAGCAGGCGAATATACAGTTACAGCTGTTATTGATGGTGGCAACAATTATGAAGGTGGTTCGCAGACTGCTAAGCTGACGATTACGAAAGCAGCATTGCCATTGTTCACCTTTACCGAT
>NZ_JAPPVJ010000016.1:0-1222 GCF_026711005.1 Sphingobacterium sp. UT-1RO-CII-1
AAAAACAACCTAGTCAATAGATCAGAAATAACAGACGATTCTAATTATTTTATAAATAGTTAGGTGTCAACAATTCATTTTTACAATGGAGAGTTTGATCCTGGCTCAGGATGAACGCTAGCGGCAGGCCTAATACATGCAA
This sequence comes from Sphingobacterium sp. UT-1RO-CII-1, assembly GCF_026711005.1. Taxonomy (GTDB): domain Bacteria; phylum Bacteroidota; class Bacteroidia; order Sphingobacteriales; family Sphingobacteriaceae; genus Sphingobacterium. Next base: position 143 of record NZ_JAPPVJ010000016.1, read on the forward strand.
GTCGAACGGGATTTAATCTGAAGCTTGCTTTAGATTAATGAGAGTGGCGTACGGGTGCGTAACGCGTGAGCAACCTACCCATATCAGGGGGATAGCCCGGCGAAAGTCGGATTAACACCGCATAACATTAGTAAGTGGCATCATTTATTAATCAAATATTTATAGGATATGGATGGGCTCGCGTGACATTAGCTAGTTGGTAAGGTAACGGCTTACCAAGGCTTCGATGTCTAGGGGCTCTGAGAGGAGAATCCCCCACACTGGTACTGAGACACGGACCAGACTCCTACGGGAGGCAGCAGTAAGGAATATTGGTCAATGGAGGGAACTCTGAACCAGCCATGCCGCGTGCAGGATGACTGCCCTATGGGTTGTAAACTGCTTTTATACGGGAATAAACCTAGGTACGTGTACCTAGCTGAATGTACTGTAAGAATAAGGATCGGCTAACTCCGTGCCAGCAGCCGCGGTAATACGGAGGATCCAAGCGTTATCCGGATTTATTGGGTTTAAAGGGTGCGTAGGCGGCTAATTAAGTCAGGAGTGAAATACGGCAGCTCAACTGTCGCAGTGCTTTTGATACTGGTTAGCTTGAATGTGGACGAAGATGGCGGAATGAGACAAGTAGCGGTGAAATGCATAGATATGTCTCAGAACTCCGATTGCGAAGGCAGCTGTCTAGGTCATTATTGACGCTGATGCACGAAAGCGTGGGGATCAAACAGGATTAGATACCCTGGTAGTCCACGCCCTAAACGATGATAACTCGATGTTAGCGATATACTGTTAGCGTCTTAGCGAAAGCGTTAAGTTATCCACCTGGGGAGTACGGTCGCAAGATTGAAACTCAAAGGAATTGACGGGGGCCCGCACAAGCGGAGGAGCATGTGGTTTAATTCGATGATACGCGAGGAACCTTACCCGGGCTTGAAAGTTAGTGCTTGATGCAGAGACGCATCATTCCTTCGGGACACGAAACTAGGTGCTGCATGGCTGTCGTCAGCTCGTGCCGTGAGGTGTTGGGTTAAGTCCCGCAACGAGCGCAACCCCTATGTTTAGTTGCCAGCATGTTATGGTGGG
>NZ_JAPPVJ010000016.1:1300-4393 GCF_026711005.1 Sphingobacterium sp. UT-1RO-CII-1
TTGCCAGCATGTTATGGTGGGGACTCTAAACAGACTGCCTGCGCAAGCAGTGAGGAAGGAGGGGACGACGTCAAGTCATCATGGCCCTTACGTCCGGGGCTACACACGTGCTACAATGGACGGTACAACGGGCAGCTACACTGCAAAGTGATGCTAATCTCTAAAAGCCGTTCACAGTTCGGATCGGGGTCTGCAACTCGACCCCGTGAAGTTGGATTCGCTAGTAATCGTGTATCAGCAATGACGCGGTGAATACGTTCCCGGGCCTTGTACACACCGCCCGTCAAGCCATGAAAGTTGGGGGTGCCTAAAGCATGTAACCGCAAGGAGCGTGTTAGGGCAAAACCGATAATTGGGGCTAAGTCGTAACAAGGTAGCCGTACCGGAAGGTGCGGCTGGAATACCTCCTTTCTAGAGTATCTATTTGGTACTCGTTACGCACATTCATGATCAAATTCAAAACAGAAAGCATTAGAAGAAAGTGCCTGCCCTATTAATACTAATTTAATGTATTACTTAGGTGTAGTTACAGCGCGAAAGATTTAAAGCTAGTCCCGTAGCTCAGTTGGTTAGAGCACTACACTGATAATGTAGGGGTCAGCAGTTCAAATCTGCTCGGGACTACACTTAAAAGATTCGATAGAAATTAATGGGGAATTAGCTCAGCTGGCTAGAGCGCCTGCCTTGCACGCAGGAGGTCAACGGTTCGACTCCGTTATTCTCCACTAATCTTAGGTCTGCTATTGTATGCTTATATTATCTTATAAGTTATAGCAAGATTTAGAGAAAACGTTCTTTGACATATTGGAAGAAAAAAAACACAAGAGAAGACAACAGATAGTAGGACGTCTGTTTACTTTTAGAGTAAATGTAAGACTACTACACAAGCAACCGATACCTAGCAAAAGGGGTATTCGGTGAAGAAAGTAAATAAGGGCACACGGGGGATGCCTAGGCTCTCAGAGGCGATGAAGGACGTGATAAGCTGCGATAAGCTACGGTGATCGGCAAATTCGAATTGATCCGTAGATTTCCGAATGGGGCAACCTAATATACTGAAGGTATATTGTATAATACGCGAACGCGCTGAACTGAAACATCTAAGTAGGCGTAGGAGGAGAAAATAATAATGATTTCGTAAGTAGTGGCGAGCGAACACGAAAGAGCCCAAACCAATCCTGTTACGGCATGATTGGGGTTGTAGGACCACGACATTGTATTGTCTGGATGAACTGGAAGCAGGTGGGAAACTGCGCGATATGGGTGATAGCCCCGTACAGGTAAAGAGAGACAGCATAGTGGTATCCTGAGTAGGGCGGGACCGGAGAAATCCTGCTTGAATCTGCCAGCACCATCTGGTAAGGCTAAATACTCCTGAGAGACCGATAGTGAACTAGTACCGTGAGGGAAAGGTGAAAAGAACCCCGAACAGGGGAGTGAAAAGAACCTGAAACCGTGTGCTTACAAGCGGTCGGAGCGGACAAGTTCTGTGACGGCGTGCCTTTTGCATAATGAGCCTACGAGTTACTCTTGTCCGGCAAGGTTAAATGATTCAGTCATGTAGCCGCAGCGAAAGCGAGTCTTAATAGGGCGCACAGTCGGATGAGGTAGACGCGAAACCTTGTGATCTACCCTTGGGCAGGTTGAAGTTGCGGTAACACGTAATGGAGGACCGAACCGTCAAACGTTGAAAAGTTTTCGGATGACCTGAGGGTAGGGGTGAAAGGCCAATCAAACTGGGAAATAGCTCGTACTCCCCGAAATGTTTTTAGGAACAGCGTGGATTTTAGTCTATTAGAGGTAGAGCTACCGATTGGGTGCGGGGGAGTCAAATCCTACCAAATCCAGACGAACTCCGAATGCTATATAGATATGATCTGCAGTGAGGCTTTGGGTGCTAAGGTCCAAGGCCGAGAGGGAAAGAACCCAGACCATCAGCTAAGGTCCCTAAATATACGCTAAGTTGAACTAACGAGGTCCGGTTGCCCAGACAGCTAGGATGTTGGCTTGGAAGCAGCCATTCATTTAAAGAGTGCGTAACAGCTCACTAGTCGAGCGGCCGGGCGTGGATAATAAACGGGCATCAAGTGTATTACCGACGCTATGGATTCATACATTAATTTGTATGTCTGGTAGGGGAGCATTCTATTGGGGGTGAATCCACATGGTGATGTGTGGTGGACTTAATAGAAAAGCAAATGTAGGCATAAGTAACGATAAGGCGGGTGAGAAACCCGCCCACCGAAAGACTAAGGTTTCCTGATCAACGCTAATCGGATCAGGGTTAGTCGGGGCCTAAGGCGCATCCGAACGGAGAAAGCCGATGGACAACGGGTTAATATTCCCGTACTTTTATTAACTGCGATGTGGTGACGGAGTAGTGACACTGCCGCGAACTGACGGAATAGTTCGTTGAAAGATGTAGGTATTGTTCGGGTAGGCAAATCCGCCCTTACAGCTGAACTCTGATAGTACAGCAAAGCTTCGGCAGCGCTGATAGTGCAGGTAATCAGACTTCCAAGAAAACCCGCTAAGCTTCAGGTTAATAAAACCCGTACCGTAAACCGACACAGGTAGTCGAGGAGAGAATCCTAAGGTGCTCGAGTGATTCATGGCTAAGGAACTCGGCAAAATGGCCCTGTAACTTCGGGAGAAGGGGCGCTGTCTCTAGCGATAGAGCAGCCGCAGTGAAAAGGCCCAGGCGACTGTTTAGCAAAAACATATGGCTTTGCGAAATCGAAAGATGAAGTATAAGGCCTGACACCTGCCCGGTGCTGGAAGGTTAAGAGGGGATGTCATCGCAAGAGAAGCATTGAATCGAAGCCCCAGTAAACGGCGGCCGTAACTATAACGGTCCTAAGGTAGCGAAATTCCTTGTCGGGTAAGTTCCGACCTGCACGAATGGTGTAACGATCTGGGCGCTGTCTCAGCCATGAGCTCGGTGAAATTGTGGTCTCGGTGAAGACGCCGGGTACCCGCAACGGGACGGAAAGACCCCATGCACCTTCACTATAGCTTAACATTGTGATTGGGTACAGGATGTGTAGGATAGGCGGGAGATATTGAAGTGGCTTCGCCAGGAGTCATGGAATC
>NZ_JAPPVJ010000002.1 GCF_026711005.1 Sphingobacterium sp. UT-1RO-CII-1
GGGGGGTGGGTGGGTCTGAACCAATCCCTCGCTCTCCGCAGCAAAACCTTCATCGAAACAGCAAAATACCTAACTCTAGGTATTTCAGAATATTTTTTTAGTCTCTAGTTTTGATAAACCAAAAAAATAAGACATGAAAAAAAATACCACTTCTTCTCCTTTGGTATCAACTACTATGGGAACCCTATTAACTAAAAAGGGGATACGGTTAGGGCGTAAAACATTTTATCTGTCCCTATTTATATTCTCTACAGCTTTTCTTTTTGCTTGCGATGATGATGAACCATATTGTTACTTAGATGAATATGGCGAGTATGTATGTGAAGAAGGAAGTCAGCCCGTCAGAAAACCTTCTAATGTTACAGCTCCAGGTATTAAATAAATGGGGAGATGATTCGACATTATTGATATCAAATCTACATGCGGTATTTTATAAATAGGGCACCGTATGTAGATTTGATATAATTTTTATTTTACTCTTTACAGTAGTAGGCTATTAATTGGTATATTAAAACGTAAAGACGTTGTAAAACCTTTTATGGGACGGAAATCTTTTTTATCAGAAATAGGAAATCCATAACCAAAATCCAATTCAATTAAAGTCAGTATAGATAGTCCAACTTTTGGGCTTATTGTATAGGGTGTGAATTCTGTTCTAGCAAATGCACCCAGAATATATATATCCGTATAGTAGGTTGCTGCTAATTCAGGGATTATTGTATGTTTTTTTTGTATCCAAGTGAAGTTAACCGTGGCGTCTAATTTTAATATATGCTTAGTGTTTATACTAGAAGCGTAATAAACCCCTGTTTTTAGAACACTTCCCTTTTGATATTGGTAGCTTACGGACGGACCAAAAATGTAATCTTGTGCTTGTAATTTAGTCGCCGCGGCTAATAATAAGCAGAGTGCTATTAAAGTAATTCTCATTTAATTTTCTCTTATTTACCAATGTCTTCTTTGAGCGTTTTCAATAGTTGATTTATACTTGCGGAATCTGTTATTTCTTCGTTAACCTCAAACTGCTGGTATTTTTCTTGTTCCGTATTTTTGAAGAGCACCGCCATGTCTGGCCTTCCTGCGTTGTCAAAGCTTACATAGCTTAATAGTGTTTCCTGGGTGTAGGGTATAACCAAATGTTCGAATATAGTTTCTATGGGCTTTTCAGTTTCTTTGGTAGCTGTGCTGAAGTATTGGTCTATTTCTTCCAGTAAATCTTCAGCTTTGCCTCCATATTCAAAAGAAAACTGTGCGTAGAATTGAGACAGCAATTCGTGGTCAGATACCGGGCTGCGATCTTGGTTTGGAAGCATATTGTATTGACAAAGCTTATTATCTGCATTATAGTAGAATACAGAGCTTGAGTTGGGCGTGCCTTCTGCGACACGGTGCAGAATTGGCGGCGATTGCTGTACATGCTCTCCATTTCTAAAATAATCAGCTACTGCCCATCCTTCTTTTATGGAAAGGTTGACTTCATCCTTGCTGTCAAATGTTTTGATAATTAGCTTGTTGTTTTTTATTTTAAAAGAAATACGATTAAAATAATGCATAGCAAACATATCTATTGTCAGCCCGTTTTTTTCCCCGTCTATATAATGGTCTGTCAGTAGAAACCCAATCGCTGAGTTGCGGTATACATTACCTGTTACTACGGCATTGTTGACGTAAGTCGTTTTTAAGGTATATTCTATTGGTGGTTCGTATTGATCTTTTGCGATGAAGTCTACAGCATATTTGATTTTTAACTCTCCATTTTCGTAGTAATTGACAAAAGGAAATTCACCCAATAGTTTTTCTTGGGTCACTTCATAACCATTAAATGGTTTTCCATCTTTGAGCTCAAGTGTGTATACACTTTGGGGATTTTCGCTTATTAAAATTTTATCTGTCTCAATCATATGTGTACGATGTTGATTTATTGTTCCGGGCCTGATTTCCTGGGCTTGTAAGGTATCATTGCCGGCCCCTATAATAGCGGACAGTAAAGCAAATATTGCTAATCTTCGCACTGCTCTATGCTTTAATTGCTTTTCCATAGTCCTTATTTTTTTACTAAGCTAAGATAAAATCAACTTTATTAAGTCTTTTTTTATTGTCATTTTTTATTAAAGTCACCTGTTGTGATACTGTTTTACTTTTGCTTGGAGCACATTAAAGAAGGGTCATTCTTCTCGTTTTTTTTTGAGATGTATTCTTAATTGTCTTATATATAAATGTTTATGGGTTAAAGATTGACGGTTATTCCTGCTGATGCATACGGAGATACCTGAAAATAATAATTGTTTTTATTTTGAAACATTGCTTTTAGCGTCCTATCTGAAAAATATGCTGATCGTATGCCATTTATTCCTAAGCGTATTGGGATATGAATGTTTTTATTTATTTTGATCTCGGGTTGTAGTGCAGCTATAATATATTGATGTGTAAATATAACGTCCTTTTCATCTTTTTTCAGTAGAGCGGTTTGTCCGTTCATTTCTCCAACCACAGATAAAGAGAGGTTTTTATGCATATTTAATCCTGCTTTTACTTCTAAACCATTGGTTAGTGCCAGTTTAAAATCTATATTACCTTGCATTCTCCAATTTACGTAAAGGGCTGGAAAAGCCATGGGGTATCCAAATGTACTATTAATCGCCAGACCTGCTCCTAAGTCTAGGTTAGGTGTCATTTCATATATAAATATAGCGCTCATACTTCCTAAAACATGCTTTGCCCGTATATTTTTCAGTAGGCCTGTCGGAGCATATACGCCTGCGCCAACACTCATAATCATTGACCATCGATCGTTTATAGGTCTCATGTGATAGAGCGCTGCACTTAAATTTCCTATTTCGGGAATCACTAGTTCTTCCGTGAAATTTTTGTTTTTTAGGGATGCATAGGAGCCTGCAATACCGACACCCCATACTACAGGTTTCTCATTTTCATCCAGGCGCATCGACAATGGAATATTTAAGCTCGCACTATAAACTATAGCCGATCCTTTTGTTGTGCCAATCCGTTCTCTTGGTGCTTCTCCTTTGTCCTGCCAATAGCTTGATTCTCCAAAATATTCAGTTTTTACTGTCAGCTGTGCATTTGCCTGCATGCTTAAGAATGTTATTAATAAGTAGATTATTTTTCTAAGTACCATATTTAATTCGTTCTGTTATTATTTTATGTCAGCAAAAGTGGGCAGACCATATAAAACAGGAAAACTTTTTTGACGGCTAGACGTTTGCTTATGACCGATGGATAGTGTAATTACTGTAAAAACAGCATCTTTGTATAATGAATATTAACAATTTAGAGCGGTTCGATTTGTTTGTTTTCTTCGTATGGGCAGGTATAGCCATAGTACTAAGCGTTCAATTTTCAGAGCGGGCTTCGACTCTAGAAGCGGTAGCTTTTGCTTTTACTTCCGTTTTGGTTTTTTATCCTTTCAGCACTTACCTCAGTACAGTACTGCTTAAAAAAGCAATTAAAGAAAATAGGGTATTACCTTTTATTATTCAGTTTTGTTTAGTCTCTATGCTGATGGCAGGCTTTGTTTTAGGACTGTATATTGTCTTTAGCTACTTGGAAGATATTAATGTTTTTCCTAAATCACGATTATTCGAGAATAGTGGAGGTATGCACCGTGACATCTTAGGGGCATTGGCGGCTGTCTCTCTTATTAATTTTGGTTTTTGTGGTCTACGTTTCTTTGAGGAAAATTTACGATTACATAAAGTTATTATTGAAACTGAGCTTCAGGTATTGCAGGCGCAGATTACTCCTCATTTTATGTTTAATGTTCTCAATCATGTAAATACTTTAATTAAGAAAGAACCTGATCTAGCATCAAACTTATTGTTGCAGTACACAGAAATTTTGCGCTACCAGTTATATGCAGGTCAACAGCCATTGATCAGCTTACAACAAGAGGTGAATTTTTTAAAAAACTTTATAGCTATCGAGCAAGTAAGATGGAAAAACACTCTTAATATCCGCTCTTCCTGGGATGTGGAAGAAGATGATAAAAAATTATCTCCACTTTTACTTATCACTTTTATAGAAAATGCTTTTAAGCATGTATCGCGCTCTATATCACAGCAAGGTTTTATACATATCGCGCTCATTCAAAAGGATCATTTATTGATATTAAAGGTGGAAAACTCAACCTATACTGACCAATATGAACAAGCGAAATCTTTGTCTTCTTCGGGTTTAGGTTTAGAGAATATAAAAAAAAGATTGGAGATATTGTATCCGAATAAACATGTTTTAAAAGTTTCGAAACAGCAGGAAGGAATATTCCATATACATTTAGAGTTAACCGTATAAGCATGAGTAAAATTAATATAGAAACGGAGGGACAGTCTTCGATGCGCTGTCTCATTGTGGATGATGAGATGTATGCTATTGAAGGAGTGGCGGACTATCTGGACGAAATCGGAGGGTTTAATATTGTTGCCAAATGTAGTTCTGCGATGGAAGCCATAGAAGTTTTAAAAACAGAGCATATTGATCTCTTGTTTCTCGATATCAATATGCCTCGTTTAACAGGGTTAGAGTTTTTAGAGCTTCTCGAAAACCCTCCCTTAACTATATTGACAACTGCCTATGCGGAATTTGCGTTAGATGGTTTCAGGCTTAATGTGGTAGATTATCTCTTGAAACCTTATAGTTTGCAGCGCTTTTTTACAGCCGTAAGTAAAGCACGGGAGTTATATCAGTCTAAGTTGTTGCTGCAGAAGGATCAAAGCACTAAAGCTGTGACGATGTATATTCGGCAGGGGAGTGCCTATCAGCGCATTGAGTGGGAAGAGATCTTATTTGTTGAAGGCATGCAAAATTATTTAAAACTTTGTTTTAAGGATAAGGAATATATTATTCATCAGACAATGAGTTCTCTTGAAGATGTGCTACCGAAAGATAGTTTTTTTCGTATTCACAACTCCTATCTTGTCCATGTAAGGCATATAGACTCTATCTTTTCAAACCGTGTTATAGTCAAGGGGAAGGAGCTTCCTCTTTCTAAATATCGTCGAGAGGCTTTTTTTAATTCTGTTGTGTATAAAAATCTTATTAGCAAGTAAAAAGGAGCATGGAGCTCCTTTTGCTTTTATTTACGTTTTAGAATTTATAGCCTACCGTTATATAAGCTGTTCGGTTTTTTAGCTTCGTTCCTTCGGGGGCACTGATATTATGAATGCCTATATCATAACCTGCGCCAATCCCCAATTTTCCCAGTGCTAATACGGCAGTAGCTCCTGCTCCGTAGTCTAATTTTTTCAGCCCTGTACTCTTAAAGGTTTTTTCATTCAGATTGTAGTCTTTAGTTTTTCCACCAATGCCATATGCTATATATGGACCTGCACCCATCAATAAATTGATGTCTTCTGTAAGAGGAAGCTTGTAAGTTAAGTGAAAGGGCATTTGCACGTAGGTGAGTGTCATGTTTAGCTTGCTTTCCTTAGATATATCTTTTTTTAATACCTTTTGCTGAAGATTTATGCTTGTCAGTAAATACATGTTTGTGCTAAGGGCAATATCTGCTGTTACTCCAAATTGATAACGAATAGCAGTTTTCATACCTTTTACATCACCCGATAATGCAGATAGATTAGCACCTGCTTTAATTCCGAACTGGACTGGTTTTTCTTGTGCTTGCGTCATTTTCATGTTCACTAGAGATAGGGCTAAAACAGCCATAGCTGCTGATTTGACTTTATTCATTTTGTTGTGTTTAAATAATATATTTAAAACAAATATCATCTAGGTAAATCAAATGCTCGAATCTGTTTGACAGCTGGACATTTAGTGTTGATTGGTGGAGGATTAGGCTAACTTCTTCCCGCTACTTTAAGTAGCAAGCTTGTTGATTTCTATTTTTAATGGCTTCAATTGGTTATAGATGATATTATCTGCATGATAGGTATTTCAGGCAGTTAGTCGATCCGTTCGGCTTTTTAAAGAGAACTTTCCCAATTTTCTTCGTTTTATGTAGGCGGCCGCTCCCCATGAATGTTTATTGGTTAGAAAGGCAATAAATTTATGACTAAAAGAGTCTTTAGTATAATAGTATAAGGTGAAACACTTATTTTACTACTTACATTACTCAAAGTCTCATAAAGATTATTTATATTAGTCATATCATTTCTTACGATAAAGTAATCAATTTGTCAACTACCTTTTTGAACTATTACTATAAGATATGACCCCATAGTTGAATACGATAAGTTTACACGTAGCTAAGCGAATTAGAGACTATTAAGCCAATTTTACAGATGAATAAAAGGACATGCGACTTATCGACTCCTTTAGTGTCTCGGAAATTATATTTTTAAAAAAGTTAAATTTAAATTTTTGTGAATTTTTACGACTATAATTATATTTATTATTAACCAATATAGATTTTTCAAAGATATGGGTAGCAAGAAATATTTTAAACGATTTGTTTTTCTTTTTTTTTACTTTTCTATAATTATATCTTGTGCCCAAGAACCAAAGTTGTCATATAGAGAGGGATATAACTTAAGTTTTGAACAAGTTGAATTTAATCAACCGATCTATTGGCATGTACTTGGAAACAATAACTACCTAAACTATCTAGATTCAGTTCATGTAAAACATGGTAAGTATTCAGCGGTTTTAGAGTCAAGAGGGAACTCATACAAGCAATTAAAAACATGGGTATTTATGTTACCTGACCACTTGGAGGGGAAAGAGATAACACTTTCAGGATATATAAAAACCGAAAATATTCTCAATGGATTCGCAGCATTAATGATTAGAATAGATCCGGCAGTTGCTTATAATATAATGGAGAAACAGGCGGTAAATGGTACAACTGATTGGAAAGAATATCGGATTAGTTTACCTCTGCAGCCTGAGAAGACAAAAAGTATAGCAATTGGTGGGCTTTTAGTAGGAGATGGTAAAGCTTGGTTTGACGATTTTAAAGTCTTTGTTGATGGGAAAGATATTACTCTTTTAGAAAAAAAAGATTATCCGGCTTCGACGGACAAAGAATTTAATCATGGAAGTAAGATCAATACATCCGACATAAGTAGTGCTAAAGCAGAAAATCTCATCTTATTAACTAAAATTTGGGGTTTTCTAAAATATCATCATCCAAAAATTGCAAAGGGAGAATTAAATTGGGATTACGAGTTATTTAGGTTTTTGCCTCAATATTTGCCTGTCAATTCATCTAAAGAAAGAGATATGTTACTTGTCAATTGGATAGAAAATCTAGGACAATTAAATACTTTAGCTCAACCTAAACAGGATAACCTAAAGATATTTTTAAGTAACAATATTGATTGGATTAAAACAGGTCCATTTTCTTCTGACTTAAAGAACAAACTTATACAAGTTTATGAAAATCGATGGAATGAAGCTAATAATCATTATTATATTGGAATTGGACACGATACAGAAAAACCTATTTTTAAGAATGAGGCTGCTTACGAAAATATGCCCTATCCAGATGCTGGTTTTCGATTACTCTCGTTAATGCGGTATTGGAATATTATTCAGTATTATTTTCCTTATAGAAATTTGATAGACAAAAACTGGGAAAAAGTCTTAGAGGAATATTTGCCACAATTTATACATTCCAAAAACGAATTAGAATATGAATTGGCTGCTTTAAGATTAATCTGTGAAATTGGAGATTCTCATGCTAACATATGGTCAGGCGCTGACAAAATAGCTCAATTAAAGGGAGATTATTTTTCACCATCCAAAGTTGAATTTGTAGAAAAACAACTAGTCGTTACCGATCACTATGGAGTAGGGCCCTATAACTATGGAGTAGGGCCCTATATACATACTCCTTTTAAATTGGGAGATATTATTACACATATTAATGATAAGAAAGTTGAAGATCTTGTAGATAGTTTAAAAATACTTTATTCAGGATCCAATGATCGAACCATAAAAAGAGATTTAGCGCACGAAATTCTGAGATCACCACATACAAAATTGCTCGTCACTTTTATAAGTAACGGACAGACTTTTCGAAAAGAGATAACGTTGTATCTTCGTAACCAGCTTAACATACGGGATGTTTATCTCAAAGAGTCAAGGGAAAGTTACTTCAAAGTTTTAGAGTCAAATGTTGGATATATTAATACAAGTTCATTTTTACCAAAGCATGTCTCTGAATTAAGGGAAAAATTGAAAGATACTAGAGGAGTAATTATTGATTTAAGGCATTCAACATCAGGAGCAGATATTTATGCATCTTTAGGGGCATTATTCATTGAAAGTTCAGTTCCATTCGTCAGACCTACTGTTATGAATATAAATAAACCAGGTGAGTTTATTTTGCGTTCGCCAAACCAAATTGAACCCTCAGAGGATACTTATCGAGGAAAAGTAGTTGTACTGGTCAATGAAAACACTCAGAGTTCGCAAGAATATACAGCAATGGTACTTAGAGCAGGGGTAAATACGAGTTTATTGGGGACCTCTACAGCTGGCGCTGACGGTAACATGTCACCCTTCAAACTACCTGGTGGATTATCTACTTCAATATCAGGAATTGGTATATTGTATCCAGATGGTAAGCAAACGCAAAAAATTGGGATTATCCCGGATGTTTTGGTAGAAAGAAGTATTAATGCTATTGTAAGCGGAGAGGACGAATTGTTGGAAAAAGCAATTAAAATTATAAAGAATGTTCAATAATATTAGTGTGCTTAAGTTTGAACTTTTTAATTCTCACAAAGAAGACAATGAAATTGTGAAGGAGGGGAATGATAAATACTCTGTACAACCAATTAAGTTAGTATTTTGTTTATCTTAGTTCGACAAGCATATTTTTTATTATAGTGAATTATAAAAGTCAACTGTTAAAACAAATAAACGCCTATTCCGACACGGAAAAAGGTATTCCTGAGATTAAGAAACTTATAGCAGATAGTCTGAATGCCACACTGCAAGAAGGGGAAGCGAAAAACTATGAACCATTCCATACGGGAACTACAGCCTTGATGATTGCATCGAATTTTGGTTATTTGGACTTGGTGTCGTTACTGATAGCGTCTGGAGCTGATATCGATCTTTCGAATATACAGGGATTTACCGCTTTAAAAGGAGCTCTGAGAGGTGGATATACCGATGTCGTTAATAGCTTGTTAAAAGCAAAAGCGAAGACTGATATCAGCGATATTTACGGAAAGACTGCTCTACACTATGCTTGTACACAGCCTAATGTTGCTATTCTAAAAATGGTAATTGATGCAGGAGTGGATTTAAATGTACAAGATAAGGACAAGCAAACAGCGTTATTTTTGCCTTCCTATAACGGGAGACTAGATTTGATCAGTGTGCTGTTAGAGGCAGGCCTTGATCCGAATATTAAAGATAAAGGCGGTTTCACAGCATTGACATGGGCGGCACAAAACGGAAAAACAGAAAGTGTACGTGCACTCATCGAAGGTAGGGCAGATGTGAATATCAAAAGTAAAAAAGGAATTACACCTTTAATGTCAGCAAGCATTAAGGGAGATATTGAAAGTGTCAAGTTATTAATTTCAGCTGGAGCAGATGTTCGAGCCGAGGAAAAAGGCGGTTATAATGCCCTTACTTTTGCAACTAAAAATAAACACGAAGAAATAGTTAATTTGCTTGAACAATATAATTGATAAGCTCACGTATATTTCACGCTTAAAACTTACTTTCTTAGACCTAAGCTCATATCTTAGAAAGCTATGTCTAGTAAATAAACAGTAAATGTGGTACACTTTGTTACAAGCTGTAAAAACCAGCCCATATAGATGGCCTATAGCTATGTTGTGGTAGTATAAAAGCCTTACTGTTTATGTATGTTGTCAAAATGGACCATTTAGTAGAGGATAGACTCCAATAAGCAAAATATATTTTTTTAAAAGGGGTAACAAATCATAAGCATTCTGTATGTAATTATAACTAATACAGAATATTTATGATGAAGAACATTCTACTCACTTTATGTTGTATCGCATACACTCTTTTTGCAAATAGAGGTATAGCGCAACAGAGACCAGAGCTTTACCTTGGAGGAGGTCTCGTTAATGGGATAAAAGACATTCATATTCCTAATACGCAAGGAGGGAACCTTGGCTTTTATATGCCCTTCGTATCCAAAAAATCATTTTCATTTGGCGTAGATGCAGGTGCCGGTTATTTTTTTTCCAATAAAGGTAAGTTGTCTGGTATTAAGCCATTCGAACTTCCTGGAGTTCTTGATAGTTATGTACATGATGATCCTGATTTAAGCCCTAGCAGTCGTATGTTCCGATTTGGAATTGGACCAAGGGTCGATTTTAATCTGATCGAGAAGTTACAACTGAGTGCAGGAATTGAAGGAGGCTTATCCCTGTTAAAAAGCGATCCTATAGCCTTTGATCAGTTTTTTAAGTATGGAGATCACGAGTATAAAAAGCGAATATATAGCCGTGAAAAAGTAGAGGCCACTTCTTTTCAATGGGCACCAAAGTTACGTTTATCATACCCTATAGCGGAGAAATGGAAAGTGTGGGCAGAGGGAAATTATATGATGTCCCGTTTTCAAGTTCAAGAAGAACAAGTTCAAATGACAGATAGCGAAGGCAATGCTTTTAAAGAGTGGGGGCAGTTTCTCGAGTCAAAGTATACTAGCGAGAAAACCACTGCCAGATGGAATAGCTTTGGTGCACAGCTAGGGATATCTTTAAGGCTTGGGAAGCACAAATCAAGCGCTCGAATAGCAAAGTCTACGAAGCCACAGCGTGAAGGTCTTTTCGTGAGCAATGTAGCCGATCAAGTCCAGCCAAAAGAAAATAGAAAACTTCTGCCCCTTACACCAAAGAATAACAGCCGCTTCAAGTCAAAAGGAGAGCTCAAAGGTTTACACTGGGAACTCCTAGGGCGCCGTCTTCCACAAGCAGAATATAGTATTACACTAGTAGAACTCGGGGCAAAGCGTAAGCCATTACGAACTTTTCATACGATGACTTCAAAAATGGAAGTATCTATTGAACAAATCACAGAAGGAAGAGAATTAAAAGAAGGCAACTACCGTTGGCAAGTATCTGAAATAGGATCAGGTTTAACTACCCCTATGCAATTTTTCTCTGTTGGAAGCTGTGATATACAGTTTGAAATAGAAGAAGAAAGCATTAGTTGCTTGGGCTACGAAGGTGAAAATCGTAAGTATCAAATTTGTTTTAATTCGGTATACCAGAGTTCTTCTGGCGATCTTACCTACCAGCAGTCAAGTTCAGGGTTGACTATTTATGATCAAAACAATACAGTTATTCCGCATACATTAGTAGGCGCACAACCCATGTTAGTAAGTCAGCTAGGTGCTAGCAGCAGCTCGGTACAATACTGTTTTGAGGTAGAAGTTGGCCCCCAAGTTACTAGTATTGGTATAGGGCTTCAAGGAGATGATCTAGACCCAGGGCCAGTTTTATGTCAGCCAGGAGTTAGCGTTGTATTAGATAGTTTACCTGATTGTCTTTGTAAAGACTGCGATCAAATGACATTAAATTTTGATCCAGTTCAAATTAACCAGGTACCGTCCAATACCAATATGTTTTCTTTTACAGGCGATATACAAGTTAATGTCCCTATCTATGCGATAGAGTTTCAAGTGCTTTCTTTTAACTATTCAGCCGATCCGGAGCCCTGTTCAGGAGGTATAACAACCCTAGAAGAAGCAGGCATGTTCTTGCGCAGTGGATCAACAATTAATAACTCGAGCAACCTGAGTTTTTACACCGCAGCAGGCGATCCGAATAATAATCCACATGCATCAAAAGTAGTGACTTATACAGCCAATAATACCATCTCAGGAAATATACCCATTCATCTTCTCATGGGTCTTCCGGGGCCATTGGCTGGATTTGATGCAGACTGTTGTAAGATGAAATATGAAGTTTGTTTTAGAATAGTAGTGTATTATGATCCTTCAAATTGTAAATCATGCGTTTTCACCAAATGCTTTCAGTTTACCAATTAAAAAAATAGAAAAATGAGTACATTACAATATATAAAAAGCACGAGCCTCTTATTTTTTTTAATAGTTTTTGCTTTAGTAAGCCGAGGACAGATTGTCTTAAACACAACGCCGCAAACTTCTAGTGCACCAATAGGCAACTTTGGTAACCTAACAGTTAGTGTACCTTCAGAAGTGTTAACAGGCGATAATATTACATTAAACATAACCTTGCCCGGCCTTGTGTCTGCTAGCTGTGTTAAAACAGTTACTGTAACCCATTCCGATAAGGTAGCATATCAAGCACATGGTACAGAACCTTTCTCTCCAATCGGCCCCTATACATATCAAAATTCGGGTGTTTTAACAGGGAATGATGGGATGAGTTTTAATATATACTATAAGTTTCCGGGATACGTCACATGCAATGGAACGGAAGGTTCGTTTGATGTTACCCTTACGATCAATTGTGGTGGAGTAGAATACACAGCCACTGTAACAGTGCGAACCATCGGGAGGGCAGCCAATTATTGGACAGTCACCAAAGAGTTTTTTGCGGGCAATCTCCTATGCGGCACGTCACGTTGGTTAGTTAGCTTAGTGCACAATAACCCAAATGGAGCAGGATTAGGCACTTATTCCATTCAAGGTACACTCACAGAAGATGCCCCTGTAGATGTTATCGAAGGTGCATTTCTTCAAGTAGGCCCATATACCATGCCTCATAACAGCCGTTATGTTCACAATGTATATTTAAGAAACTGTGCGCCTGCCGGAAGCACCATTGAAAACAAAGTGAAGTATAAGCTGAAGTTAGGAGACGATTGTGAAACCATGGAAGGCGAAGTGACAGCAGCGTCTCCTCCAATTGCAAGCCCCAATGCCCGTCTATCATTTTCGAAAAATATTATTAATGTCACGACGACGAATCTTACTCCTGGCTGTCAAGGACGTTATGCTATTACATTAAGCAATAGTGGAAATATTCCATGGACGAATATTAAAGTCACCGATGACTTCAATATTCCAGGTATATCCATTATTCCGCCTCTTTCTCTGCCAACAGGATGGACAGAAACCAATAGTGGAGGAATCTATACTTTTGATGGAGGTACAACTGTCCTCAATCCAGGCGATCAAATAACAATTACTATTCCTTTTTCGATAGATCAAAACGTGCCCATAGGTACAGAGATAGAAAATGTTGCAGTTGTTAGCTATCAGGCAGACGGGGTTGAAGAGGAAGATACCGGCGGAGGTTCTGGCACTGTTTCTTGTCTAGGCGTAGATTGTCCAGAAATAGATACTTCTATACAAAACGATACGGCCTCAGTTAAGTTTAAAGTGGAAGAGCCAAGACCTATTCCAACCATTAGAAAGTGTCTTGTAGATCCACCATCGGGTATTACACCTCCTTTATATTCTATGGACGATCAGATCAAATTTTCTATTATTGTATGGAATACTGGTGCAGGAAGTCTGAGTGAATTAATATCTGATAATTTAGCCGCATTAGGACAAAATCTACAGATCGACCCATCTTCAATTCACTATGAATACTACACCAATGCACATACTGGCTTTATCAATGAATGTAACCCAGCAACTGGAACCTTAGAGTCGACCATTCCTTTTTCGATTACTGCTAATACAGCCAATCTTCAACATCCTACTTTCGCCATTAGTAATATGCCAGGCGTTTGTCAAATACAGCGGGGTAATTATCTGAAAATAACCTTTTCGGCCAATATACTTCCACAGATGTATGGTACTAAGACCAATATAGCCAACATGACTTTTAACGACCAAAACCTCAGTGCTTCGGTCAATTATACGATAGATCAAGGCGGGCAATTGGGAGTTGAAAAGCGTGCGGACCGTGAAGCCGTTGAAAATGGGCAAGTTTTCAACTACATCCTTAAAGTTAAAAACAAAGGGACAGTACCTTTACACAGCGTTAAGATAATCGATGATCTGCCATCCTGTGTTGTATTAGACGGTGCTATCGTCGCTCGGAATATGGCAGGAGCAGTAATTCCACATACGAGTACTGGAAACCTAGAAATTCATATCGAAAGTACAGCAGAAATTATGCCTGGTGAAGAGTTTACAGTTACCGTACCTGTTCGTAAAACACAAAATGGAACCTGTTGTAATGTTGATGTGATAGCTACTGCCATAATATCCACCTCAGGTATCTTACTCGATGCTAGCGACGGAACAGAAGATTCACCTGCAGCCTGTGTAAGTAGTACAGAATGTTGTGATATTCCTGATTTTAGTGCAGAATTGATAAAACGAGAAGGTAAGTATATTATTCAAATAACAGGAGGAGCAGTGCCGATTCAAGAGCTCGATATTAGCATGCTTGACTTTCATGTAAGCTACAATCAAGAAGACTGCAAGCCTCTGAACCTTGGAGTCTTTGGGCAGCTAACTTCCAATACAACACAAGTAGGAGGTTTAGTTTTGCAAAATACTGGTCCAGCTGGAGTTCTTACATGGGGTTTAGGGCAGCCAAGCGTTGTTAATGGTCAGTTGGAAGTTGAAGTTAGTCTACCCGAAATGCTCGATATTTCCTGTTGTGAGATGTTGTTTACATTCTGTCTTAAGGTACGCATAAAAGACGTTAACTGTAATGTATGTGAAAAAACAATCTGCTACAACGGCGAGCCTGAAGTTCCACCATGCGACATTGAGCTCACGAGTATGAGTGAAGGTCGCACATTCTGCCCAGGAGATGTAATAGATATTGCGTGGTCAGGAGCCACGTCATCTGGTTTCGTAGATGTATACCTAATGGATGGGCTAACCAATACTATTTATCAGGTTTTAGCACATGGAGTTAGTGGTCTTAATTCCTTAAGTTTCACTATTCCATCAGACTTCCCGTGTGGAGAAGAGCGTGTTTGGTACCTATTAGTGACAGATCCCAAAGGAGAGTGTGTTATACAAACCCGAAAGTTTCAGATCACTTGTTGTGCAGTAGCCTGCGATTGTGGTTTTTGGAAAACAAATGACGTGACAATCAAAAAGATCCTTACTGCAACCCCCAATAATCAGTTTGAAAATAGTGCCTCTTTATTGAAAAAGGCTGCGGTTATTAATGTTACTCAAAAAGTAGAGTGTGGCGGCGTAATCAATCTAGCCAAAGGTAGTTATAGTTTTACGAGTCCCGATTTTGTGTGCCAATCAGAAGACTGTACAGCTACCTATGAATGGGAGATCACCGCACCTAGTGGAGTAGTTTACCATGGACAGGGTAAAACTTTTACCCATCAATTTTCACAATTCGGAACATACAACATCAAGTTCACACCGATTTGTGGCAATACCAAATGTGAACCATGTATTATTAAGGTCAATTTAAATAGAGGAAGTATTGGAGATGTTATAAGCTTGCCCTATGAAGGTATAAATTTCAACTTCTAACCAACTAAAATATGAGGATAGGGTGTCTAAAAATGGACACCCTTTTTTTGGTGCATTGATGTGAATTTCGGGGTTATTTCTACCCTCGTTTCGTACGCTACCGTCACACGATATACCTTATCTGCGGTGGGGGAGCCCGACATAAGGCCAAATCAATTGCTCAATTTCTGCCATGGCGATCGCTTCTAACACAAGTTTTTGATAAGTAAAGTTTTCTTTTGATGCTGATGTTTGTTTACAAGGTTGGTATATATATCCTTGGGGATGTAGCATTTTGAAAATTCACAAAGCCAGTCAATAAGCTGGACTATATGTAGATGTACACATTTAAGGCACTGTTTTGCTAATATATATAATTGTAGCTACCTCAAAGTTTGTTAATTAATAATGCCATATTTTATTGTTAAAAGCCAGTGCCTTATGTGTTTTCGAAAGTACATGTTCTATTTCTTATTCTTTCTTTTGTGGTTTCATTATGTTTCGATATATTTGGTTAATACTCTTGAATTATAAATTCTAAGCTAAAACCAAGAAAATAGTTACATATTTAAAAGTGATTTAACAACTGCTTAATACTAAAGAACTACTTTAGTAGCTGATACATTAAAGTTATGTCTAATTCTGATAATATAAATAATTTAGGACTGCTTATAAGGGACGGGGATCATTTGGCGTTCATGAAGTTATATGAAAAGTATGTAGATGGATTATTTAATTTTATTAGAAAGTTTATAGCTGACGAGAATGTAGTGGAAGATCTTATTCATGATTCATTTTATAATTTGTGGCGATATAGACGTAATATTAAAGAAGGGCATCCTATTCAAAACTACCTTTATCGTATTGCAAGAAATGAAGTGTATAAAGAATTGACTAAGCAGATCCAGCGAAAAACTACATTAAGCACATATGCAGAGAATAAAAAGGGAATGTTTGAAGGAAGTGCTTATCAAACTGTTCTTGAAGATGAATTGGGTGAAATATATAATATGGCAATTAATAAGCTTCCTCCCCAAAGAAAACGGATTTTTATCATGTGTCGAGAAGAGGGGTTGAGTCATAAAGAAATTGCTGAACACCTTAATATTTCACCTAATACTGTTAAAGAACATATGTCTTTAGCAATGCGAACTATAAAAGATTATATAACCAAAGAACATGATGTAATATTTACTGTTAGTTTATTATGTTCATTACCTTTTAGTTTGTTAAATTCTATTATTTAATATTGAAACTTGCTACTACTGGAAAATGGTCAGACTCTCTATCTGCCCAAGTATATACATTGTATGATTTTACTGATATAGCATCTAAAGGTGCATACATTAAATAATCAATTGTCCGATCAGGTTTTGAGTTGTATGCGTTTGGAGTGGGAAATGTAAATTGACTGCAATTTGCATTTAAGCAACCTAGTATAAGGTGTTTTCTTAATATTTTAATCGTTTCAGAATCGGGGCGCGCATTGAAGTCAGCACCTACGATAACAGGTTTATTAAAGCTTTTTATTAGTTCTACAAAATCTTTTGCCTGCTTAAGCCTATTGGCTTCATTCCCAAGGTGGTCAAAGTGGGTGCTTATAAAATAAAAATCTTTATTATCTTTCTCTACCATTATACGAGCAACAGAGCGAATCTCACCGCCGAGCTCTGCTGTAACGTCTAAATTATATGCTTTTTTCTCTTTAATAGGAAGTTTGGAAAGTACAGCATCACCGTATTCACCGCCATAAACATTTATTGCTTTTGCAAAATAGTAATCCATACCTGTTAATTCAGCTAGTTGTTTTGCTATGTCACCGTGTTTAGCATTTCTAGTTGTGAACTTATCTACCTCCTGTAATGCCACTAGGTCAGGATCGTATTTACGTATTACTTTGGCTATTTCTTCTAAATCAGGAATACCGTTAGGTCTTGCTCCCCATATATTGTAAGTCATAGTTTTTACTATGGTTTCTTTGTCTGGTTTAGGCGTAATTGTGTCTATTTCATCGGTACTTTTACTACAAGCACTAAATAGAAACACGCAGCAAAATAATTTAAAGATATTTTTCATTTTATATTTTTTAATGAGGCTGTTGATTATTATCAACAGCCTCTAATTTAATTAGGGTAGTATTAGAATGCAACAAGTTCAGCAATTGCTGTTGTTTCACCTCCATTTGTACTGCTTAATACAGTAACTTTAAAGTAAGTACATTCAACACTTTGTTCAAAATACATCGTGGCCGACGGAGCTTCAGTAGTTGGAGCAATAGTATAAATACCTGCGGTTGTCCATGTTTCTCCATCAACACTAGTCTCAATTTGTACATTTTTAGGAAACAGGTAAGCATGATTGGTACCCGGTCTACCATAGAGGGTCAAACCATGTAATAGGTGTTTATTATTCATATTGACGGTAACATGATGCGGTGGTCCAGGCCTCCAACCGTCTACTCTTCGGTATGTAGAAAGCCAGCTTGTATTTACATCACCATCTATACAATATGGAGCACGACCACCTATACCATCATAATCATCTGAAGAAAAATCATCAATTTCCCAATCATTAATAGCTATCGGTGTAAATGGATTTTCTTCATAAAAGCCGTTTACAATGAAATATGTGGTATGTAACTCTTCTGATATGGCTATACTAGGCGTGACATTATTAATACTTACAGGAATAATGTAGTTCTTCGTACCTCCAAGTTTTATCGGGTTAATTTCTAGAGAATTAAAATTACTACCCGTTTTTCCTGCTGGAATTACTACAGACTTTTCTACTACTCGGTAACTTTCTGATGGAGCGAGCTCATAATTACTGTTGTTTTGTTGATTGTATTCGTCTACCATTTTTTGGTTTATTAAAAAATCAACTTCCACATTATTATCTAAAAGTTGCACACCGCCATAGCCAACACCAAAAGATGTGCTTATCCATTCGTCTTTTATAGGCAGAGATTGATTAACCGTTCCGTTTGTGGCCAGTTGCATAAAAACTTTAGCGTATGCATCTGGATTCTCTATTTTATATTCAGGCTTACTACAGGCACTAAACAATAAGAGTAGTATTAATGAGTAAGATGATTGGTATAGACTCATCTTTTTCTTTTTCGAATATACTTTTGGGTTCATATGAATATTTTTTTTATAGCGTAGCTTTACCATCCTTGATTTTGCACTAAATTTGGATTCCGCTGGATTTCTGTCTGTGGGATAGGGAAGAAATAGAAGCTCTTTCTGAATACCCTTGTTTCAAATCGAGTTCTTTGGAAAAAGGCTATATCTGTATTCGATGTACCAGCTTCTACATTCATTCCGTAAAATGCACCGCCATCAGTTTGTTCTGCGATTTTCCATCTACGTGTATCGAAATATCGTAAATGTTCCATAGTCAGTTCTATTCTTCTTTCCGTTCTTATTTGTGTCCTCATTTCTGACTGTGAAATACCTGTTGAAAGAGCGGGAATTCCTCCTCTTTCACGTATCTGATTTAAATACTTTAAAATATCAGGATGATTCGGACTGTATTCATTAAGTGCTTCTACATAATTTAATAGAATCTCAGCATATCTCATCATTACTAATGATCTTGCAACATTATTTTGGGTTGGGTGATAAGTAGGAGATATATTTTTCCTAAATAAGTAACCTGTTTCTGAATAGTCATGTGAACCACCTTTACCTGATTCCCCAGTGTAATAAAGCTGGACTTCGCGAACGCCTAAACTTGAAGTCGTATTTATCCAATCACTACCACTATAGGTAATACTGGCATAAAACCTAGGTTCTCTATTAACATACATATTAAATGTGTTTTTTTCCCGTGTAGCTCCTGGTGCTGTAAACTTACTAAAGCCGGTTTCAGCATATCCACTCTGTGTATTGATAACCGGACTTCCATTACTGCTGTAACCTGTAATGGGGACGCTTCCATCTTGCATTCGGTATGCATCTACAAGCTGTTGAGTAGGACCCATTGATGCATATCCATTAGCTAGCCGTGGTGTAGAAGATCTCTGATACCCATGTAGATTAGCATTGTTTCTAGCCATTATCCACTCGATATTCCATGAATCAAGAAAAACATCTCTATAAGATAAGTAAGGATCTATTTTACCATTTTTATCCATTTTCTTGTATAAACCAAGTCGTCCACTTGATTCAGCGTAATCAATAATAGACTTTGCCGCCGTTGCTGCTCTTTCCCACTTTTTCTCGTCATAAGTATTATTGAAAAGGGGACTACCATCATTATTTGTTAGGCCATTGTAGTCATTGTTTCCATTAACCAACGGACTTGCCGCATATAACAAGACCTTACTTTTTATAGCCTGACATAGAATTTTACTAGCACGGCCCATATCATTCTCTAATACATCATCGCCATCATAATAATGGGTTATATCTAAATCAGCTTCTGCCATATCCAATTCGGACACTATATAGTTTACGCAGTCGTCATAAGAACTTCTTGGCAATTGCATTTCTGGATCCGTAAGAGGAAGGTCAGGATCTATTTCTACATCACCTATGATTACAAATGGGCCATATTGTTTTAATATTTCTGCATAGAAGAATGCTCTTAAAAAACGGGCTTCTGCTTTTCTTTTCTTAATTAATGCTGCCCCCTCTCTTTCTTGCAGAATTTCTTCATTTCCATCTATGTTATTAATAAAAGTGGTTGCAGTACGTATCCCTTTGTAATAGTGGTCCCAAAAATTCCAATAATTTGATGAAGCATTCCAGTTACCAAGATTTACTCTATAAGGTGCATTTCTTTGCGAAACATCATTATCATCTGACAATACATCCCAGGGCGTATCATTAGTTCTATGCGCTTCATCTCTTATAAAATTGTATGTTCCTGCAAGCCATTCTTCTGATAGTTTTCGTCTGTTAAAAACTTCTTCTAATGATAATCTATCATCGGGCACTTGATTTAGAAAATCTTTTTGGCAAGAAGTTGATATCAATAAAAAAGAAGAAATAAAGAGCGCTGTTATTTTATGTTTCATATTATAATTCATTTTCTTGCGGTTTAAAAGTTAACGTTTACGCCTACAGAATAGGTAGTAATATTAGGGTATCTTGTACCTCTTCCGTCACCTAATTCGACATCCCAAAATTTAAATGGGCTCCATGTAAATAAGTTGTAGCCAGCAAAGAAGACATTTGCCCCGGTAAGTTTCATCGATTTGACGACATTCTGAGGGATTTGGTAGGTTATTTGTAAATCTTTTAATCTCAGGTAGCGCCCATTTTTCACCCACCAGGTACTGGTCGCATAGTTACTATTTGGACTACCATCCGATAGGCGTGGATAAAATGCGTCTTGTCTTGGGTTATCTATCGTCCACCTATCTTCAATATTGCTTAAAAGATTACCACGACTCATAGAAACTGAAAAAGGCATCATTCCTTCTCCATTCATTAAAACGTCAACATTTCCTACTCCTTGGAATAAAGAAGATATAGACCAGTTTTTATAGCCGAAAGAAAATCCAAAACCATATACTAATTCCGGAATCGTACCATATCCAATAGGCATGCGGTCAAAATCGTCAATCTTTCCATCGCCGTTAACATCTTGAAATTGTATATCACCTGGTTTTACGGTTCCAGGATGTAATGGACCATTTTGAATTTCTTCTTCCGAATCAAATAAACCTAATGCAATTAAGCCCCAGCGTTGACCGATTTTTTTCCCTCTCTGATCTAACCATGGGTAGAGCGGGGCAGGTTGATCATTTTCTACAATTTTATTTCTATTATAAGTAATATTTCCCCGTAGTTGTACAAACATGTCATTAAACTGTTTATTCCATGTTAGCGAGGCGTCAAAGCCCTTATTATCAATTATACCTAGATTACCAAAGGGTGCTGATTGAAGACCTACATAGCTAGGAACGTTACCTCTTCTAATAAAAATACCTTCTCTTCTCTCTTTAAAAAAGTCCAATTGAAGATTTAAAGTATTATTTGTTGTTTGTAAATCTAAACCTATATTACTTTTTATAGAGGTCTCCCAAGTTACATTTACCCCATATTCTCCTATATTATAGCCTCCAAAATTATTACCTCTACTTTTCCCAAAACTATAACCAGTACTGCTATCTATAGTTGATATATAGGCAAATCGTGTTTCTGAGCTTCCGCTAAGTATTTTACTGTTCCCGACTTTACCATGTGAAAAACGTAATTTAGCTACTGGTAATTTATCTTTTAATCCGCTGAAGAAATCTTCCTCACTAAATACCCAAGCTAGTCCTGCTGATGGGAAAAAACCAAATCTATGATTAGGGGCAAAGTTTTCTGAGCCATTGTATCCAAAGTTGGCCTCTAAAAAATACTTATCAGCAAAACTGTAAGTAGCTCTACCGGAAAGCCCAAGATATCGGTAAGGTAAGGAGTTTATTAAGTTTGAAGCTTGAGAATTAAGCATGTCGCTTTTATTAAAAAGAAGCATACCTGTAGTATAGTGTTTGCCAAAAGCTTTTTTATAGTTTAAAGCACCTTCTAAATAAATGGTTCTTTCTCCTTGGCTGCTTCTACTAAAAGATAAAAAACGATCTCCTTCGTGTGTTTGTTCATACATCATTTCGCCGTTTTCATCTCTTCCTATAGCAAGATAAGAACTTGGTCTCTTTGTTCTTCTCATGCTTGTGTAATTATAAACGTCGAAAGAAAACATTGCGGTTGCTGACAATCCATCTAATATAAAAGGTAATTCCTGTGTCGCTCTTAAGTTTGAAAACAACTGATTTCTCCATTGATTCGCGTAACCTGTTTGTGTAAGGTGCGCATATGGATTCATTAAGCTTCCTGCCCGTTGATCTGGAACAGTTCCATTTTCAAACATAATTGGATGTATTACAGGTGTTACCATCCAGGCATTTGAGAATATATCACCTTGTCCTGTTGCTGGGTAGTTTGCATTTGCCAGATACCCCTGAACACCAAGTTCAATTTTAGTAATATTACTAGGTTTTACTGTCAGGTTCGAAGTTAAGTTATATCTTTTATAGCCAACTTGTTGGTTATAGTTCACAGATTTATCCTGTTTGTACATACCAACCTCATCAAAGTAACTTGTTCCTACGTAATATGTTGCTCTATCTGATCCGCCACTAATATTTAAGTTACCTCTTCTTTGATGTCCAAATTTATTAAATAAAGCATCCATCCAATTTACGTTTGGATATAGGTAGGGGTCTTCTCCACTAGCTGTTTTTTCTATTCTTTCTTCGCTGTAAATAGGAGCTGCACCTCTATTTGTTAGTGCTTCATTGGACATGTGCATGTAGGTAATTCCGTCTGCAAATTCTGGTAATGTGGTAAATTGTGTTAGACCTTCGTAATATCTGAAGTTAAACTTTGGTTTGCCTGCAACACCACTTTTTGTTTTTATAATCACTACACCATTTGCCCCTCTGACTCCGTATACAGCTGTTGCTGCAGCATCTTTTAAAACAGTAAAACTTTCGATATCCTCAGGGTCGACATTGGACATTTTTCGTGGCGTACCATCGACTAATACTAAGGGTTCGCTCAGACCTTGACTAAATGTTGATATTCCTCTGATCCAAATTCCGGAGTCATCGAATCCTGGTTCTCCCGTTCTTTGAACAGATACTACCCCCGCAATTCTGCCCGCAAGGGCATTTGATAAGTTAGCAACAGGTACTTGTAAACTTTTTGCTTCAACTGTAGATTGTGCACCTACTAAGCTTATTTTCTTTTGTGTACCAAAGCCTACTACAACTACTTCGTCAATTCCTTCCTCAGTTTCTATAAGTTTGATTGTGTAGCTTCTTGCATTACCGATAGAAACTTCCACATTTCTATAGCCTACCATTTGAGCAACTATGGTAGCTGTTGTTGGAACCGATAAAATAAATTTACCGTTTAAGTCCGATGTAGTACCAATAGTAGGTTGTTCTTTAACAAAGATAGAAACACCTGCCAAGTTTTCTCCGTTGGCGCTGACAACTGTTCCTGTTATTTCTATATTTTGCTGTTTTAGGCTGGCTATAATAGGCGAAGGTATTATCCTAATGAAGTTATGCCGCAGTTCATACGTTAGGTTTTTTTCTTCTAATAAATCTTTAAGAATAAATTTAATCTTTTTATTCGCTGTATAGTTTACTTTGGCTTTTAAGTAGTTTGCTTCGCTATCATAGGCCAAAGGAACGGCGTGTTTCACCTGAAGTTGTTCTAGCACTTCTTTAAGGCTAGAGTTTTCAAATTTGACACGTATAGTGCTTTCTAATTCTTTTTGTCCATAACTTTCAAATGAAGCCAAAACAATACCACTGGTCATAAGAAAACACCAGAGTAGGCATGAGATACGCATGATCTGAGTGAGTTTTGAGGTGGGGTAAATAAGTCTTTTTTTTTGCATATTTGCATTAATTAATAAAGGTTAAATCTTTGTTAATGAGAAAAATGATGTCAGTAAGTTTCTCAGGCTGTTTGACATCTTTTAATTATTTTTCCGGGGATGCCTAGCATCCTCGGTTTAATGTTACAAGCAGGTTGTTATTTCATAATTTGCCAAGTTTTGTTTTTATCATCATATTTTAATTTTGCATTTGACAGTTCAGCTAAAGTCTCTGCGATTTGGTTTATAGGTGTTTTGTTAAATGTAATCGATAACTTTTTCATTCCTATTTCGGGGGCTACATATATAGAGTCGCCATAAAGCTGTTGTACTTTTTGCGCAATATTGTGTAATGGTTCATTCAAGCAAAATAGAATATTATCTTGCCAGTTGTTTTTATCAAATGAAGAGATTGTCCATTTGTTTTTTTGGAGTTTAGCTGTTTCTCCTTTGGTTAGTTCTATTGTATTCTCATTGTTTCTTCGTATAAATGACTGCAAATTAGCTTTTATCGATAGAGGCTTGCTCCATGTAGATTCATCGACTGAGTTATAAAGTGCAGTAACTTTTACTTTTCCGGAGGAAACGTCAATAAGCTTGTCTATTTCTGAATCAATATTAAATGAGGTTCCTACAACTGTGGTGATGAACTGATCTGTAATAACAAAGAAAGGTTTAACTTTATTAGGGCTAATTTCAAAATATGCTTCACCTTTTAGCTTAACTAGCCTTACGCTGTCTAGGCTAGTTTTTGCATAGTGAATAGTTGAATTTCCATTCATTATTATTTTACTTCCGTCATAAAGTTCGAGACTCTTTTTTTCGCCTTGTCTTGTCTTAATTTCTGCCCATTCAATATTTGATGTTTCAATGTCATTAGTTTTATGTAGAAAAATAAAACCTACAATTGTAAGCATAGCGGCTATTGACAATCCTATTACTGTTTTGTCCCAATTTCGTTTTTTATTGGTCAGTTTTTTCGTTTCTGTTATACTTTCCAGTAGCCTATTCTTTACTTTATCTTTCCTAGGGTATAAATATTTAGTTTCTAAATCTGAGTTTATAAATTTCTGAAAGGTATCATGAAAGGAAGTTAATAACTCCTTAGAACCTTGATATTCCTTGATCAGACTTTTTAGCTTATCAAGTTCAGCGGGCGTAATCGTTCCGGTTTTGAACTTTTCTATTAGTTTTTTTATCTCCATATCCTTACTACCTATTATATATACAGAGAAATTGTTTTGGTAGGGGTGTGTTATTATATTTTAAAATATAATAGAAAAATTAAGAACTTATACACTTATCGGGATGGTGTCTTTATCAAAAACTAACAGATAAAGCGGACAGTTTTTTTAGGGAAGTACTACGTGAGGTATATTATGATTCTACAAAAAATTAACTAGTATACAATCATAATTTATCCTGACAGAAGTTTATTTCTTTTATTAAGGCTTTAAGTGATAATTTATATATGGATTACTTACCTTTTTTTCGCTTTATGTCCGCTTCTCTGTACATCTTTATTTTTAATATAGCGAGGAAATCCGGTCCATTTGCTCGTTTAGCACTCCTGTGTTCATGATTAATTTTTAATTCCAGTACAGTTTTCCGTAATGCGTATAAGCTCTATCATGTTGTCATCTTTACAAGTAGATAGATGATCAGCGTATACAGTGCGTATGAGAGGATAGATATGCCTATCACCTTTAAATACTTCAGGGTGGCAGGCTCATCTCTACTCAAAGTCTTAAGATTTAATACCGTCCCTATAGCGCCAATAAAACCCCCGAGACCACCTCCTATAAACCCCAGTAGCAAAGGTAGAGCGGATAGCGCATACTGGTACCAAGGAAGCTTTTCGGCTGTATTATATTTGATACCATCTATCTCAAGTGGTGGAGACAAGTGAGCAAAGGACAATTTAGGATACATCTTGAGTACCTCTCCGGATTCTGTATGTGCGAGAAAGGGCTTTCCGCTTTCTGAGGAGCGTTCCAATTCTACGCCATCTTTCCATAGTGTTAACGCGCCAGTCCATAAAGACGTTTCTATCTCTAATATAGACTCGGGAAAATGGGGAAGTGTAAATGAATGCCTCATAACCTAGCTAATTCAAGTTTTTGATATGGTTTTGTTATATTACCCAATCGTTGGTAATCGTTTCTCTAAGGTATTCAATGTTTTAATATAATGCAAGTGTAGTATTTAAGCTTATAGACAAAAGCTAATCTGCTTTTTTGTGTTTATATTTGTTTATTAACCCAATATATGATAATTATGCCTAGATCAAGAAAGCATCTCGGTAAGTATGTTGACCCCCCGGACAGACTTTGTCTGGAAGTTTTAGTTTGGTAGGGAAGAGAAATAAAATCCTATTGATCAAATTATCTTAATAGTCTCTTTAATGGATTACTGGCTATATTTACTTAAACACTTGAGTACCATGGATAAGTTTCCGTCATGTTGGATAAACGGATATCTGAACTTATCTGGTTGATTTGGCCAGTTTAATAGATGGAGAAACAGCAATTAGATTCTTGTAAACACATTGATATTCTCTATAAAGTATTTTATCCGATGGCTAATGCTTCTTACATAGCGATGTTGCCTTATGTTTTTAGAGCAATGACCTACTATTCCCGTCCAGCCGTTGTACACTTATCGCTTAAAGTTTAATTCCTTATACGTAAGCTTACATCTTTGAAAGGTTTGTCTAGTAAATAAACGGCAACGCAACATACATAGCTCATTTTGCAATCACATGACCTTGTTGCAATGTGTAAATCAGACTATGTATGTTGTTTTAGCCGTCAATGTTACTTGATAACGCTTGTTGTTTTGACTTAAAGCTGATACCCGATACCAAAAGAAAATGTTCTATTTGATAATTTTCTATCGGAGTCATTACTTGGTGATAGATTGCTTAAACCTAAACCGTAACCTATATTGACTAATAATCCATTGTTCAACTTATAGCCACCAAGAAAATTCAAACCTGCATCTATAAGGTTCATATCTCTTTTACTACCAGTGAATTTTAGGTTTTTATTGCCATTGCTCACCCAATTGTCTATATTACCTTTCGCTTTTTGTTTTCCACTGACATTAAAGCCTATATAAGGACCTGCTCCCAGAAAAAAAGATCCAGATACACCAGTAGGAATATAATAAATTGCATTGACAGGGATTTCTATGGACATAGTGCTCCAAGTGACACTGCCATCCAGATTATTTTTATCAAACTTGTATTTATCACCTTTACCTTGTAAGGATATACCTGGTTGTATAGCTGTATTTTTTGCTATACTAAATTCACTATATCCTGTAATGTAAAAAGATACGTTATTTGTCTGATAGTCTTTAAAATTAGCTTCAGAATAACTGGATTTACCTAGATTTACTCCCCCTTTAACACCATAATTTACCTGACCTATAGCAGCTATGCTTAGGGAACATAATGCCAGGAATGTGACTATTTCTTTTTTCATTTATTTTTTTTAACTAAAATAAGTTATTTTAATTGTTTTTTGTAATTTTTTATAAATATTGTGTATATCAGTTTATGATCCTGATATATGTTTTATCTAAAAGAGAATATGGTCTTGAAAAAGGACATCTAGAATTAGAACAGGAGCGTGCACGTGCCGCAGCTGAGAGAATAGCTAAAGGACGATTTTTTATTCGTAATCTGATCAATCAAACTGATTTTTCTGATCAGCAGATTGCCAGTATGGCCGAGACGACTGTAGGTGTTCCTTGGGTTGTTGCTGTGTGGTGGTAGTGTTAAGCAAGGGGCTGTATGGGTAATGTGCTGGAAATGCTACTGTTTTGCTGCTATGTATCACTCGCTCTCAATACGGAGATGACTTGGAGTCAACACGGACTCACTAGCTCTGAGATACATTTTTAGTCGCTATTATTGCGCTTATCAAAGCTACTAAATATTGTTAGGAGATATACCAATACTTTTGTTTAAAAAACGTAATATAAAGGTTTAATTTACCTCATTTTTAGTATTTTTAAAAAGTTTTCTTTTTATACGAGATAAGGATTTAAATAGTAATTTTGATCAATACATTTATCAAGTGACCGGAGGCACAATACAAATGGGTGTAATAGAGACAATCAAAAGACAGGAAAGAGAAAAAGGCCTGCAAAAAGGTAAAGCTGATGGAAAAAGAGAAGAAGCTATCGCTATCGCTTTAGAGTTTAAGAAAATGGGTTTGCCTATTGCTGATATTGCTAAAGGTACGGGCTTGTCTATAGAAGAAATCGAGAAGCTCTAACGAGAGCATCAGCAAAAAAATATACATAGCCGTTCAGTTTATTGAATGGCTTTTTTTATAGTTTTATTTTTAGTTCGGTGTTTTTTTTTGATTCTGATGTAGCTACTGGTTGATTTGGCCAGTTTAATAGATGGAGAAACAGCAACTGGATCCTTGTAAACACATTGATATTCTCCATAAAGTATTTTATCCGATGGCTAATGCTTCTTACATAGCGATGTTGTCTTATGTTTTTAGAGCAATGACCTACTATTCCCGTCCAAGCGTTGTACACTTAACGCTTAAAGCTTAACCCCTTAGACGTAAGCTTACATCTTTGAAAGGTTTGTCTAGTAAATAAACGGCGACTATGATAGACTTTGTTACTAGCTTCAAAAACCTGCTCATATATAAGACCTACAGCTATGTTTTGGTAGTATAAATAGCCGCTAATGCTGAGAATCTGGCCATTCGCGCTACATTCATAGCCACTAGCGCAACATACATAGCGCATTTTGCAATTACATGGACTTGGTGTAATGTCTAAATCAGACTATGTATGTTGTTTTAGCCGTCAATGTTATTTACATAGCGCTTATTGTCTTTTACATAGCGCTTGTTGTCTTGGGGTTTGTGCGCTGGTGTAATTACAAGAACGGCCGAACGTTGCAAAATGGAGCAAAGAATTGTTCATTGAGGGCTAAGTATGTTTACTTAGCAGACAAAATAGTATACTTAGGCGGCTAAGTCATTGTACTTGGCCGCTCATGTAACGGCCTTACTCTTCATGTATGTATTCAAAATGGACCATTTAGTACAGATAGCTTCTTTTTAAGTCTGTTTTATGAGTAATAATCGTTGAATGGCGGTTTAAAAGTATGTCGTTATTGATGATCGGTACAGACTTTTAGGCTCATCCTTGGGTGCTCCTTGGGTTGTTGCTGTGTGCTGGTAGTGTTAAGCAAGGGCTTACTGTATTCAGGTTCTCGCTTTCTTTCATTAGTGATTGTGGCATGGAGTAGTTTAGCTAGTTTTTTAACAGCTACGGTAGCTCCCTCAATAGTTCCTTTTTTTTCTATAAAATCCGGATGGATGTGAAGTATAATATGCAAATAGCTTTTGTGGAGGATGTAGTGCTCATTTAAGGAACTTATTTTAATTACGTGTTTGCTAAAATATTTGGTAATTAGTTTTCTATTTACTATCTTAGTGTTACTAATTATAAATAAATCAGTTAATTATGTCTAAGGATAGCAAGCAATCTGCAGGTCGTGGCTCTGCTGAAAAAACCGATATTCCGCACCGTAAGAACGACGAGTTGTTGAAAGGCATCTTTAAAGAGAACTTTCCCGATTTTCTTCGTTTTATGTATGCGGAAGCCGATCAGCTGTTTGATTTTCCTAAAGGTATCACCTTTCTGGATAAAGAGCTTTTAAAGATTATCCCCGACCGGGATCGCAAGAGTAGCACCCGTATTGCCGATCTGTTGGTTAAAGTTTACCTACTCGATGGTGCCGAGCGCTGGCTCCTCGTGCATACTGAAATCGAGGGTGGGAGCGACCCTAACTTTTCTTTCCGTATCTTCCAGTACAACTACCGTATACTGGATCGTTACCAAGTACCTGTTGAAACTATCGCCATTTTTACGGGAGATGATAAGCAGGTTCGGTCCGGCAAGTACGTATACGATGGTATAAAAACGTCGCACCATTTTAACTATCTTTCTTACCACATTTTAGACCACGAGGAGGGAGAGCTTCTTGCTATGGACAATATCTTCGCCTATATCGTGCTGGCTTGCCGTAAAGCTTTGCTTGAAGGTAAAGTGCCAGAGGAGGAACTTGCGGCCGATCGCAGCACGATAGCCCGTGCTTTGATCGATACGCAGAAATACGATAAAGATCGGATTATCAGTTTTTTAATCTTCTTGAAAAACTTTATCTTTATCCGTGATAATGAAATAAACAGTATCTTTGATACATATATTTATGAAGTGACAGGAGGAACTATTGACATGGGAGTACTAGAAATCGTAAAAAGACAAGAAAGAGAGTATGGTCTAGCAAAAGGTCTTGAAAAAGGTCGTATTGAAGCGCGTGCACGTGTAGAAGCTGAGAGAATAGCTAAAGAGCGATCTTTTATTCGCAATCTGATCAATCAAACTGATTTTTCAGACCAGCAGATTGCCAGTATCGCCGAGACAACTATAGCTGTGGTTGAGGGTGTTCGGGCTGAGATTGCTAAGAAGTAGAGCCTTGACATGGGAGTACTAGAAATCGTAAAAAAACAAGAAAGAGAGTATGGTCTAGCAAAGGGGCTTGAAAAAGGGCTTGAAAAAGGGCGACTAGCGTTAGAAAGAGAGCGTGCACGTGCGGAAGCCGATAGAATAGCTGAAAAACGCTCTTTTATTCGCAATCTGATCAATCAAACTGATTTTTCAGACCAGCAGATTGCCAGTATCGCCGAGACAACTGTAGCTGTGGTTGAGGGTGTTCGGGCTGAGGTAAATAAGAAGTAGCCCGATATAGGAGGTGCCGGTTTATTTATTAATGAAAGAAAAGAAGCTCTAACTAGAGCTTTATTATAATACTATTGCAAAAACCGCTTGTTATTTAAACAGGCGGTTTTTTTTATGATTGTTTTGAGTTTCACTGTATCTTATTTTGGTACGCTATTTTTCGCTCTGGGTATGTGTGTTCTTTTATCCGTACTATAGGCATATAATTGTTTGCAGTCTAAAGTGGGTATGGAGTCTTGTAAAGGATCTTTTTTATTATTCAATCTTTTTAATAATTTTCGCAGGAATGCCGCCCACAACTGTATTGTCGGGAACATCTTTTGAAACCACTGCACCCGAAGCTACAACGGAATTTTCACCAATGGTTACTCCTTGCAGAATAGTGGCTCCTGCACCAATCCAAGCATTCTTTTTGATATGGATAGGTTTCGGCACGAGGGCATGTCTGTTTTCGGGTTCTATGGGGTGTCCTTCCGACAACAGGCTTACTTTCGGTGCTATCAGTACGTTGTCCTCAATGGTAATTCCACCTAAATCCAAAAAAACACAATCGAAATTGATGAATACGTTTTTTCCGATTTTTGTGTGCTTTCCGTAGTTGATATACAAAGGCGTGAAAACGGCAACGCTTTCGTCTATTTCAGTCGCTGTGATCTGGCTCAACAACTCCCTTATTTCTTTCGGGGCTGTTGCGTTGTTCATCTGTATCAATAATTCTTTTGTCTTGTTCGATGCTTCACGCATTTTATAGGCTTCGGGGTCGTTTGGTGAAATGGTTTCGCCATTGCGTAGCCGTTTAAATATATCTATTTTTTGCATTGTATTATTTTTATAATGTAAAGTTAAAAACAAAACTTTACAACAGTTTTGATTATTATCGCATAAGATGTTTGATGTAGACTTTATCGATTTATACTCTCGTAGTATCTTTTTTATCTTTACAATGGACAAGTAACCTTATTTTTGTTAGGAATAAATAAATAACAATGAATTATAAAAAGTTTGATATTGAATCCTGGAATAGGAAAGAGCATTTTTATCATTATAAAGATCAATTGAGATGTAGCTTTAGTTTAACAACGAAAATAGATATTACCGAAGTTATTGCATTTATAAAGGAGCGCGGATATAAGTTTTATCCCGTCATCATTTACTTAATTGCCAAAGCAGTTAATAAGCATCCAGAGTTTAAATTTGCTATGAAAAATGGTGAGTTAATACAGTGGGAAACCGTAAATCCTGCTTATACAACAATGCATGCTGAAACGGAGACCTTCTCAGAATTGTGTACGCTTTATACTGATGATTTGAAGGCTTTTTTAAAAGAGTACGATAAAGTTCAAGAAAAGTATAAGGGAAACTATGCGCTATCTCCTCAAAAAGGTATAGATAACATTTTTAATATCTCTATGTTACCTTGGATTAGTTTTGATGGTTTCAATCTAAACCTACCTGATCTTGGAGAATATTTTGCGCCTATTTTTACTCTTGGTAAATATATGAAAAATGCAGAGCAAGTATTAATGCCTCTTTCTATACAAGTTCACCATGCTACTTGTGATGGACTTCATGTTGCTAGATTATTAGATAGTTTACAAGAATTATGTGATAATATAAAAGATGGTAACTAGCTAAGATTTGAATTATAGCTCTTAAAGATTTAATTTTCCAAGAGTTTCAAACTCAAAAAAATTGAATTAAATAGATCGCCGGGAATTTTTTTAACAACAAATGGAAATTTTCTTCATATGCTTACTTAATAAGCTGTTTTTCCATTGATTCGCTTGTAGCTATCTATAATTCTATATTAATTAAAAATAAAAGGAACTTTCAAACGGCTTAAATGACGCCAATAACTTTCTGCTTGATAAAGTATGCAAATAACTCAGTGCGTTGAATGCTTGCTTAAATTTCGGACTTTACTATTTTTATTATTCTATCTTTATTTCTGTACTCTTCTGAAGAAACATCCCATACTAAAGAGCTATTATATAGAACGGATTTACAATACATAGAATTACCCGAATTTATATAAGAAAGATCTAAAGTGTCTATTGTGTTTTCATTGAATTGTAATAATATTTTTTGATTTTTTAAACCTTCTGATAAAGGGGGGAATATTCTAATAATAGTATTATTATTGGTGGTGTATGTTGTATAACCATTTTTTGCGTCAAGATTTGGTTTAAAGATAGGAATCTTATTATTTTCTTTATACTCAAATAGTGTTAGTCCATTCTGATCAAGTAATTGTTTGGTGATACTTTCACCTTTATTATCAACAAAATCAATATCTATATTAATGTCAATAAATTTTGAAGAAATATCTTTTTCTTTTGAACAAGAAATAAATATTGTAGTTGCAACTACAATTATTGGATATATCATTATTTTAAACATATAACTAGTTATTTATGTATTACACCAAAAATAAGCTTATTATTAATAATAAAGGCTTATTTTGTCATGTAGTAAAATGATAATTTAATAAACCACGAGAATGCTCCTTCTTCTAATAAAAAATTCTTTTTTTCAAATTCGAGCACTACTTGAGTTAAGTCATTGACATTCTATCCTGTTACTTGCAAGTGTCTATCGATGATATCTTTTCCGGTAGTTGTCTCGTTTATTATTTTTCTTTACTTGAAGTAATGTTCATTTAAGGAACTTATTTTAATTGCGCGTTTGCTAAAATATTTGGCAACTGGTTTTCTATTTACTATCTTAGTGTTACTAATTATAAATAAATCAGTTAATTATGTCTAAGGATAGCAAGCAATCTGCAGGTTGTGACTCTGCTGGGAAGCCCAATATTCCGCACCGCAAGAACGACGAGTTGTTGAAAGGCATCTTTAAAGAGAACTTTCCCGATTTCCTGCGTTTTATGTATGCGGAAGCCGATCAGCTGTTCGATTTTCCTAAAGGTATCGCCTTTCTGGATAAAGAGCTTTTAAAGATTATCCCCGATCGGGATCGCAAGAGTAACACCCGTATTGCCGATCTGTTGGTCAAAGTTTATCTACTTGATGGTGCCGAGCGATGGCTCCTCGTGCATACGGAAATCGAGGGTGGGAGCGACCCTAACTTTTCTTTCCGTATCTTCCAGTACAACTACCGTATACTGGATCGTTACCAAGTAGCTGTCGAAACTATCGCTATTTTTACGGGAGATGATAAGCAGGTTCGCTCCGGCAAGTACGTATACGATGGTATAAAAACGTCGCACCATTTTAACTATCTTTCTTACCATATTTTAGATCACGAGGAGGGCGAACTTCTTGCTATGGACAATATCTTTGCCTATATCGTGCTGGCTTGCCGTAAAGCTTTGCTTGAAGGTAAAGTGCCAGAGGAGGAACTTGCGGCCGATCGCAGCACGATAGCCCGTGCTTTGATCGATACGCAGAAATACGATAAAGATCGGATT
Source organism: Sphingobacterium sp. UT-1RO-CII-1 (assembly GCF_026711005.1). GTDB lineage: Bacteria > Bacteroidota > Bacteroidia > Sphingobacteriales > Sphingobacteriaceae > Sphingobacterium. The sequence goes on from NZ_JAPPVJ010000002.1 coordinate 33,951, forward strand.
ATCAGTTTTTTAATCTTCTTGAAAAACTTTATCTTTATCCGTGATAATGAAATAAACAGTATCTTTGATACATACATTTATGAAGTGACAGGAGGCACTATTGACATGGGAGTATTAGAAATTGTAAAAAGACAAGAAAGAGAGTATGGCTTAGCAAAGGGTCGTATTGAAGAGCGTGCACGTGCGGAAGCAGAGAGAAAGGCTGAGAGAATAGCTAAAGAACGATCTTTTATTCGCAATCTGATCAGTCAAACTGATTTTTCAGACCAGCAGATTGCCAGTATCGCCGAGACAACTGTAGCTATCGTTGAAGATGTTCGTGCTGAGATTGCTAAGAAGTAGAGCCTTGACATGGGGCTATTCGTTATTATTTATCCATTCAATAAACTCATCGGTATCCACGATATTCCAAGAGTGCGGATTCCTTTCGTCCGTTTGTATTCTCATACCCTCTATCTTACTGAGCACAAGTTCAATGTTGACATCAGAATAGGTTCGTTTTAAAAAGTTTACATAAACGGACTGATCCAATAAGTTCAAATCCAGTAGGTCTCTTTTACGGTTTTCCATCTGCCATTCAAGGGCAGGTTCACTATAGATTCTTATTTTGACACCTTTTATGATTGGAGGGGCAATAGACGCAATGTTATTGATATTAACTAACGATAGGGAGGATAGTTTTTCACTATCTAGGTGTCCAATTTCCTCTACGAGCACCTCTTTTATAAAAGTTTCATCATATTTAGCTTCCGATGCTAGCAGCCTATTTAGATCCAATGGTGGATCTATGGCGAAGACATGGCTAATGTTCAACTCTTTCATTGGACTATCTTTACTTGTACAAGCTTTGAGGACTCTTGTGCCACCTATTGAAAAGCCACCTAATATTACAGGTATATCCTGTCGTAAATTTGAGGTTTGAATGTACTGTTTAATTAATCTGCTTAATTGAAGGACGGACTTCGAAGAGAGATCAAAGCGATCTCCTTTTTGAGAAAGCACAGGGATAATCACAGCATAGTTTAAGTCATTAAGGAGTTGGGGTAGGCTTGATTCAAAGAAAATAGAAAAGGGATGGTCATACAAACCAGGTATTAAGACCGCCACACCCTTTGCCTCGTTTGGTCGAGGAACATTAACTGTATAGTTGAAGTTTTCTAGGAGAGTAGAGTCGCTTTTTGTCAGACTCTGAGGAAGTTGCGCTAGACAGTGACTTGCAGTAAAAGCTAAAAAAACCACTAAAATTAAGTTTTTAATAACCATAGTTGAATTATTATAAATAGTAAATATTAACTTTTCTAGTGCCGTATTCTCCATTTTTCTTCTTTATAGGTGCAACTTTACTTTTAAGAATATCTTTCTTTACAAAATACTTTAGATAAGATTTTAATAGGTCTGGATCGATATCTCTATCCAATTCAATAAGGGCTTCGCTTATTTCCCAAGTGTAACGTGGTTCACTAAAATACCCTTTATAGATCAAATTTGTTTTTATAAATTCAGAATCTTTATTTTTCGACCATAAATCTGAGAAATACTGTTTATTATTTATGTTTTCTTTTTTAAACTGAGATAGAGTTGTTGATTCACGAATAGAGGAGGGGATTTTAATATTAAGATTGAAAATAACGCTTCCGTCAAAATCCAATGCTTTCCCAATTGAATTAGCTAAATCTTTTGAAAGTGGTTTTCTAAGAGATAATACTGCATAAAAAATATCAATAGATTTTTCTGTTAATACAGCAATACCCTTTATTTCTAATTGTGAGTATTCAAGTATCAATAGCAATCTTTCGGATATAGTTTTGTTATAATTATCATTTGCTTCTCGATCCATAACCTAATTGAGTTAAAATGTTTGGAGAAAAATTTGACAACCAAGTATTAATTACTATATTTGAATAGATATTAAAGTGAGTATTTAATTCAGAGTCTTGCAACTACATTTTCTCACGCCGTAACGCAAGGCAGTAGTTTAAATACCCATATCTATTCTTATAATGGCAATTGCTTATATTTGCATATTAAGATAGATGTGGGGCTACTGTAAGTCCGTGTTACGTAAGGCGTGAGAACTGAAAAGTAGTTACGGTTTGTAGCCCCATATGTATCAAAGAGCTACTCTCCAACAAGACTCGTTAACCAATAGCGAGTATGAGCTTAAAACAATTTCTTCAAAACATTTTTTGCCCTCCAGAATAATGGAGTGTCGTAGTCTATTTGCTAAACTACGATGATGTATTCCTATGGAAGAGGGCGCCCCGATATAGGATTTTTATTTTTTATAAACCATTTATGAATTTTATAAATCTATGTTACTATGATGCGATTTTTACGCAAAGGGGAATGTTATGCCCTTTCAGAACCTAGAAAGAAAAGATATTACTTATCTATAAATAGCTTTCAATGTTTATTGCTGTCTCTCAGCGCAATTTATTATCAGTTTAGTTGTAATGTTCAGAAGTCCCGCGCCCGCGGGACAACTGGCTATGCCGTGGATAGAGATAATAGGGTAAGGGGGGCTTTAGCAATAAAAGAGAGACTGCTTCGCATTGCTCGCAGTGACGGAAAGGTATTATTAACGATATTTTGTGTGTTGTTTAATTTTGCTTCTATAGTAGAAGCAAAGGCTCAGGAGCTCCGCCCAGGCGGGGCGACTGTTGCTACAGAAGAGTGTTTAATATCCAAAGGAGCAAGTTACAATCATTCTCTTTTGAAAAATGTTCGGAGCATCCCTTTAATGTCTAAGAAATATTATAATGAAGCAATAAAGAGATATCCTAAGGCTGATTTGTATAAGTATCCTATGGCAAGATACGACATTGATGAGGAAAAAATTCCTTGGTTAAAAGATGGTGACTTGCTGCCTGAGGAGGTATTGGATTTGCCTTTATGGGTTGTTAACGATCAGTATGGTAGAGATACTATCACACTACGTTCGGAGATGGATAAGAAGTGGATTATTATTCACTCATGGTTTGAAAGTTGTCCGCCCTGCGTTCATGGTATGAAGAGATGGGAGACTTTAGCTACAGCCGAAGCAGAACATTTTAACCTGATTGGTGTATTCACCAGTCTTTATCCGCATCGTGCTGCCTTTGAATCTAGGAGATTTGGTTGGCAGAGTCCTCAAGTTATAGGAGAATCTATGCAAATATTGAGAACTGCGCTTGCTCGTAATCACTATAGTTCAGGCTCAACTATATGGATTAAGAATGGCCGGGTTTTCGGTTCTTCAGGTATAAAATTGACGGAAGAAGAGAAAGTGAAAATTTTACACGGTGAGCTAAATCATATTCCGGAACATGCTAAGTGGGTAATGAGATAATAAACAGCCTATTTATTTAGAATACTAAAAATGAGATTATATATATTATGGCTTTGTTTATTGATAACAAGCCCAATATACCTTTGGAGCCAGCAAGATAAAAAGTTGGTGAAAGGTGAGTTGATGGATGGTAATGAAAATCCCGTATCTAATGCCACTGTTTATGGCGTGCTGACTAAAAGTAAAACGATGAGTGATAACGAGGGAAAGTTTGAATTATGGCTTATTGAAGGAGATACACTGCATATAAGTGCTGTTGGTTATGCACCGCTCGAATATGTCAGCAAAACCGATGAGAACATGCTGAAACTCATATTGCATAAAGTGAATATGGAGATCGAGGAAGTAGTCGTGAATACAGGTTATGAACAGTTAAAACCCAATGAGGTGAACGGATCGGTAACGGTAATTAGTCGGGAGATGTTAGAACTACAGAATGGAACCAACATACTAGAGCGATTGGACGGGGTGAGTAATGGGTTTAGTTTCCTGATTGGTAAACGAAGCACTAATGCACAAAGCAAGAGTGGTATTACGGTTCGAGGGCATAGCACGATCAATGGTCCGCTCGATCCTTTAATTGTTTTGGATAACTTCGTTTATGAAGGGGATATTGAAAATATCAACCCTGACGATATAGAATCAGTCACTATTTTGAAAGATGCTTCCGCAACCTCTATTTATGGTGCTAGAGGAGGGAATGGTGTTATTGTAATTACAAGTAAACGAGGCAAATTTAATCAACCCGTGCAAGTTGACGTTAGAGTTAGCAACTTAATTACAGATATACCAGATTTAAGTAAGTTCAGAGATATGGATAATAAAGACTACATAGAGATAGAGCGGATGCTCTACGATAGAGGTAACTTTAATTCTGATATCAATAGAATAACAAAACCCGCATTGACACCTGTAGTAAATATATTGAATAAAGTAGATAAAGGGTTGGTAAGTTTAGAGGAAGCGGAAAGTCTTATTAAACAATACGAAAATGCAGATTTTTTGAAACAGTATAAAGAAGCATTTTATAAACGGGGACAGACACAACAGTATCATCTGGGTGTTCGGGGAGGCTCGGATAGGCAGAGTTGGGCTTTTTCAGCCAATCTGAACGATGTAAAAACAATAACAAGTGATAAGCAGCAGCGTTTGAATTTACATCTTTCCAACCGGATGAAATTAGCAGATTGGATCAATATAGGTGTTGATGCGCAGTTGAATAAACGGAATAATAAAACAGCAGTTACGCCTTCTATTAATGAGTTGCAGAGATTTGGTTCACGGAGCTCGGTGCCTTATGTTTTACTTTTTAATGAGCAAGGACGAGAGATGCCTTTTGAAAGGTACAATGGTGTGTATCTGGATACGGTAGGAAAGGGAAGGCTTGAAGACTGGAATTACTACCCTGTAAGTGATAGAGGTTTGCAAATAACCGATCAAAATAGTCAAGAACTTATAGGTGTTTTTGATGTTCAGGTGCAGCCTGTTCAAGGCATGCAAGTTATGGCTTCTTATCAATATCAGAGGCAGGTATCTGATATAAATAGATTTGAAGATAGGAAGAGTTATACAATGCGTGATATGATTAATCGTTTTGCGCAGATTAATGAGAATACAGGAACTGTAAGCTACCCCGTAGCTAATAGAGATAGGCTTCTTGTACAAAACAAGAATATTTTCTCCCAACAATTTAGGTTACAGGGAAACTATGCAAAAAAATGGGATGAGCACAGTATCACTAGTATATTAGGCTTCGAGGCAAGAGAAGCTAAAAATTGGGGTACAAATGCTACTTATTACGCCTATAATTCAGATCCATTGTCTTATGCTTCTCCGGATAGAACCACCTCTTTCACGGTGCGTCCGGCAGGATCTACACGGATTGGTGATAGCCCTTTTCCAGACTCAGAAAGGATTAATCGATTTGTTAGCATTTATGGAAATGGACAATACAGTTTTAGAGATCGTTATAGTGTGAGCGCAAGCTTTAGAAGAGACGGCTCCAATATATATGGTCTGACGACCAATGATAAGTGGAAGCCACTATGGTCTATAGCAGCAGGCTATGAACTGTCAAAAGAACCGTTCTTTCACTCTGATATCATCGACTATTTAAAGATTCGTGCTAGTTTAGGTTATTCGGGTAATGTGGATATCAGTAGGTCAGCATTACCTGTCGCTAGCTTTTCTACAGGAGAGGCTGCTTTAGGGTCTTTGCCTATTGCTTCTATTATTACTTTAAACAACCCTTCTTTACGTTGGGAGCAGGTGCAACAGGTCAATTTCGGATTAGATTTTAAAATATGGGATAACCGTTTTTCAGGATCAGTAGAGTATTATTTAAAAGAATCCACTGATTTATATGGACCTAGTGCTTATGATTATACTGTTAGAGGGATTTCCTCTACGATGGAAATGAATGCTGCAGACTTATCTGGTAAAGGAGTAGATGTTTTGTTAAAAGTGACACCAGTGAAGAGAACAATCATATGGAATAGCTCGATGATATTTAATTATAACACATCTAAAGTAAAGAAGTATCATTTATCGGCTAGTGATTATCAAAGCCATTTGTATAATTCTATAGGTGTAAATGGAGATATAATTCGTCCGACAGAGGGGAGACCACTATATGAGCTAGCGGCTTATAAATGGGGTGGGTTAGACTCAGAGGGGAATCCTTTAGGTTACTTAAATGGAGAGTTGAGTAAAGATTATGTGGCTATTCGAGAGGATGTACGAATTAAAGGGGAAAATAGTAGTTCAGCATTTTATGTAGGAACAACAGTTCCGCTATACTTTGGTTCTTGGTATAACGATGTGAGTTATAAAAATTTTAGTGTTTCTTTGAATATAACATATAGAGCTGGCTATTATTTTAGAAGAAATAGTATTTATTATAATGGTTTGGTTGGTGGTGGTGGAGGTCATCGAGATTTCGGAGATCGTTGGCAGCAACCAGGCGATGAGTTAAGGACTAATGTGCCAGCTTTTATATTTCCGGAAGTACAGGAAGGTAGAGATGAACTGTATTGGGGTTCGGAACACTTGTTAGAAAAAAGTGATCATGTTCGCTTACAGTTTATTAACCTCTCTTATACTTTGCGTAAGACGCACCGTTATATGCCAAAATATACTAGATTATTTGTGAATGCTTCTAATCTAGGCATCATTTGGCGAGCAAATAAACATAAGCTCGACCCAGATTACCCATATAGTATCAGTCCTAGCCGGACTTTAAGTTTAGGATTATCTGCTAATTTTTAAATATAAGTTATGTTAAAAATAGTTCAAACCTTATTGATAATAGGGATAGTGTTTTGCCAGTGGTCATGTAAGGACTATTTGGATCTAAAAAGTGATAATACGTTGCTTGTACCTACAAGCTTGAATGATTTCCAAGCTTTGCTCAATAATCCTGTTAACATGAATAATGGGACGACCCCATCTTTGGTTGAAGATTGGGCTGATGACTATTTTGCTTTAGCAAGTCGAGTTGAGCTTTTTGATGTTCAGATTCAAAATAGATATGTTTGGGAAATTGATCAACTTTTATATCCTAATGATTGGTCTACGTGCTATAGGCCTATATATTATGCTAATTTTTGTTTGGAGGGCTTACCAAAAATAGAGAAAACAGATATTAATAAAGCTCAGTATGATAGAATAAAAGGAACCGCTCTGTTTTTTAGAGCTTATTTCTATTTAAAGCTTTTATGGACATTTTCTCCTGCTTATGATGAGGCGACATCCACTACAGATTTGGGTATAGTGCTGAAAGAAGATACGGATTTTAATACTCGCAGTGTACGCTCGAGCGTGGAAGAAGGGTATCAAAAGATGTTGAAAGATGCGCAAGACGCTCTTGCATTGTTACCTGTTTTATCTGATATTCCGACACAACCGTCTAAAGTAGCTGCACATGCGTTATTGGCTAGAGCTTATCTATCTATGAGAAAATATGATAAAGCGTTATTTCATGCCGATGAGACCCTTAAGATAAGTGATGATCTGATGGATTATAATAAGCCTGAAGATGGTGTTGAGACAACGGCTACTATACCCTTACAGAAGTATAATAAAGAAACTATTTTTTATAGTGAAATGAATAGTTATCAAAGTATTTTTTTCATGAGTAGCAATGGAGGACGTATCGATACAGTATTATACGCTAATTTCGGAGAAAATGACTTACGTAGACAGTTTTATTTTGTAAAGTCTGGTGATTATTACCAAAATAGAGGTATTTATACCGGTGCAAATTTTAGATATTTTTCAGGATTGGCTTTTGATGAGGTTTACTTAATTCGTGCGGAATGTAAAGCTAGGTTGAATGATATGGAAGGAGCAATGGAAGATTTGAACCATTTGTTACAATATCGATATGATAATAAGGTGGCTTTTTTGAGGAAAGTAGCATTTGATTCGAAGGAAGCTTTAGAGATAATACTTTTAGAACGTAGAAAGAGTTTGATATTTAGAGGTCTGCGCTTGGTGGATATAAAACGATTGAACAAAGAAGGTTATAATATAAGTATAAAGCGATTTTTAGGAGATAAAGAGTATAATCTATTACCTAATGATTCAAGAATAGTTTTTCGATTACCTGATGATTTAAAACCATTTGTAGATTAATGAAATACAGCCCTACCTGTGAGTAGGGCTGTTCTTAATAAAGAAATAAAAACTCACTCGCTACTAAGGTGTAGCGCGATTTACTGGATTTGAGTAGCCTATAGCACCTGTATCGTCAACTCGAAATAAGGTAGGTGTGCTTGAGGCAGAACTTGTCTGGAGTTTAACCTTCATATCATCAAGCTCTAAACCCAGTTCACCTATTGTGTTAGCCTTAGGAACCTCAATAGTACAAGCAAGAACATTGTCAGGACTTGGGCAAGGGGCGCTAGTGGGTTCCCAATGAGCTACATTCTCCACATTCTGTTTTGAATAGGGATCAGCAATATTGCCGGGTTTATACTCAAAGAATAATGTCTCGTCAGTTGTTTTCTCCAACCCAAACGACATTAACGATAATGATGCGATGGCTATAGCTGCTACAGCCACTGCATGTTTTAAGAAAAAAGTTTTCATTTTCATGTTGTATTAGTTTAAATTTTATAGGTTGTCTTTTGGCCGACAAGCCCTTCATTACCTGCTGCCTGGCAACGGGTATTTCGATGTGTTTTACGTTGTAAATAGTAGCCCAGCACACTGAGTGCTAGAAAAAACAGGTTGAACCAAAAGTGCTGCCCCCAGCTCATTCCGCTGATGATGGAGCCGCAACCGCAGGGGAGCTTGCCCCAACCGCCCAGCAGGGCTATGCCTATATAGCCTGTAAAAGCAAGCATCAGCAATGATGATAGTGCAAAGCCTATCAGCCGCAAGCGGCGGATGACTAGGCAAAGCGCCGTGGCGAGCTCTAAAACCGGCAAAGTATAAATGAGCACCCAGCCCAAACTGTTGGAAAATGGTTGCCGCAGGATGCCTGCTTTGAATACTGCAAAATGAAACAGCTTATCTACGCCTACCGGTATCCAGAGGAGTAGCAGCGCGATGCTGATCAGGGTGGTGCTATGTTTCTTTATATCCATGTTATTCTTTTTTTATTTCTTCTCCTGATAGGGGGCCGCAGTACGATTGCTCGTGCTGCGGCTGCCTATCTTAAGCGTTGTTTCTACTTCTCGTCCGCTTAGAATTCAAATGTATATCGAAAAGCAAAGTTTTTGGGGTATAACATTATGGCTATAGGTCTGCGCTGTAGGGTGTATAAGGAGGGTAAGAATTGTTAAGGGTATAATTTGACCGTTTTTTTGATTTTTTAAATTTTTACCAAAGAGGCTCAACAGATGGTCCTAAGTGTGTTTTTATGAGAAAAAGATCAAACTCAAAGGGGGATGATGGGGTATAATCCCCCCTTTTTTCATTTTTATGTTAAAGTGTATATTGAATAAGATGGAAAGTAGCTACTACAAATCAAAGTCTTTTTTAAGTTGCTGTATGATTTGTTGAAATTTTTTGTAAATGGTATAGGCAGCACTGGTGAATTCTTTTTTATCTAGCTTGCGCAAGGTGTTGGTAGAAACACGTATGCCGGTTTTGGTAATTATATTGGCTGAGAAGGCTTCAGCAGCTTCTTTTTTAGTTTGAATAGCTAAGAAACCCGCATTGAATGTATAGTGAAACATAATGGAGAGTTCTTGCGCGGTGAGGTTACTAGGAATAGCATCATATTGTTGCGATAGGGCAATATCATAAGCTGCCTGTCGTACGTTTATTTCGTTTTGTAGGTATTCAAGTATTCTTTTTTGTAGATTTTTGCCCTGGCTTTCAAAAGCGTGGTTGTCCAGGGTATAACTTATAGAAAAAGTAGTTTGGAGCTCGACGAGATGCGTATAGGTCTCTTCAACACTTGAGTAAGTCTGGAGTTGCTTTTGTAGTTCTTCTGTCCAACGGTTGAAGAGGCCTATGTAGTTAAAATTGTATTTTACCAAAATAAATAATAAACGTAAAGGCCAATCTTTTTTCCTATTGTCGTTTGCCAGTTGCTCTAAAGCCTCCATTAGCTTATGCAAATATTCGCGGTGATAGTATTTTATTTCAGGCAATTTCCCTTGTTGGAAGAGGGATGTAAACGCATTTTGAACTTCTTGTGTATAGACAGCAGGAATTTGCTTCTTAGTAAATAGGGGTGCTAGCTTGTTGTATTGTTCCAATACTTGTTTTTCCAGTGTTTGTTGACAATAGATTGAAATAGGCTGCTCATTGTTAATTAGGCGGTTAAAATAACGTTCAAATTTTGCCGTAAATTGATGTATAATAGTAAAATAGCTGTCAGTTTCCCCTCTTTCGAGTAGAAGTTGATTTTCTAGGTGAATAAGAAGCTGGTAACTATGGGTACAAGAAAAAGTAGCCATTTCTAAGGAAGTGTATTGGTTGTAGTTTTTAAGCATGTCCGAAAAAATATTTTCTATTTTGAGTTTAAGCGCATGAACGTTTTCCACGGATGATATGGAAACGTCCGACTTTATGTGTGTAGAAATACTTTCCTGCAATATGTGTAAAGCACTAATCATAATAACGTTTGCTGATGTCATCGTGGTACCACGACCAACCTAAACGCCCACGGTGAAGGTGAAGTTGCATGTTGTCGCCTGCTTCAACACGATGAAATAGTTTGGGGTGCACATCGATGGCTGCATATTGCTTTTTCCCGTTTTCGATATAGCTGAGCTGCAATGTCGTGATGGGGCATTTGCGCACGACATGCGCCTTATAGTTGTCGGCGCCAGGTGGTGCATAGTGGCAGTTGATGATGGTGAGTATACAGGTGATATAGACAGCGATAAGTAGGGTGCTGAGCGATAGAAAGGGTAAAAGTATAGAGGTTTTTGGAGTTTTTCTGTTAAAGCTTTTAGCTAGCTTGCGGTAGCGTATAGCCAGTAGTATAGCCAGCGCAAAGCTGATGCTTAGCCCTATGCCGTTAGCTGAAAGGCTGTTGAGAAGGCTGTAGTTTTGGAAGGAACGTAGCCTTAACATACAAAACACCAAGAGCAGCACTAGGCTGATGGTGGTAAGCAGGCCATTCTGCTTATTGGATTTAAAGTTTATGGCATATAGTAATAGCAAAGGTAATAGGGCGATGCCCAGCGTGACGCTGACCGACCGCTGCATAACTAGCCCGTAAAAACAGGCCGGCAAAGCCAATAGCATGATGTAGCTGTTGCGGATGGATGCCCGAAAGTTGAAAGCCTGCCGAAGGTTGGGAATGCCGGTAAGTAAAGCAAGTTGTTTGCGGAACGGGACGGGGAGGTCTTCCAAATAGGCGAAAAGTATGTAGCAGAGTAGCAGCATAAAAATAATTAAGCTGAGGTTGCTGAGAAGCAGGATGACCTGGCCTATGATTGCGTTGATGGACGGGGCGTGTTGTAGCGCAGCTAGCTGTGTTACAAAATGTGTGCTCAGTAGGCCAGCTGTACTGGTGAGTAGAAATACCAGAAGCCCTACCAAAAGGTAGGTTGTCCAATGCTGTTTTGTTTTGTTCATAGCCTTAGTTTTTGCGATGTATAGCTAAATATACCTATAGCAAAAGGTAGAGTAAGCAGGTTTTGGGTAGGTATTTTGTCGAAAACCGGAATAGTGTGGATGAAACCTTGCAAACTGGGGATGAAACCCCGAATTTACAGGTTGAAATCTGTAAAGTGTTGTTTTATTGTGATTTATATGGGCTGTTGGGGGCTAGTGGAATTGTTTGTCGGTTTTTTAATGTGTATCTTGTTGTAGAACTAAACAATGAGACAGTAAGTCTAAAGCATGATGATAAAGAATAAACCCAGTACACCAACTGCCAGGCATGGGAGCGTAGAGGTGGCTCCAAGATACCCCGATCTGATACCGATTGTAGGGGCGAGTTTGGTGATGGGGGGCATTCTAGCAACCTATGGTTATCGGGGTGGGCTGATGGAGGCGACAACACAGACTGAGTTTTTGGTGATCGTATGGCTATATATTTTACTGTGTTTTAGCCTGCTCTTTTATATTGCGCAGCGCACCAAATGGCTGGATAACCGCATCAGCTGGCGCCAGGCATTTTATCGGCGGGCGGTGTTGCAGTTGTTTCAGTGTTGGCTGTTGCCAACGGCGGCTTTTTACGGGATTTTTTTAGGGCTCTCGACTGTGTTGCCCATAGCGCTAAGGGAATCAGCCTTCTTTTATATCGATATATATGTTACGGCTTTGCTGTTGCTTTTGGTGAATGCAGGCTACCTGATTGCTTTTTATGTGCGTTATGTGGATGTGCAAAACGAGGAGATGGTGAAGCAGCAAGCAGCACTACAGCAAGACATGAGTAGCCAGTTGATGGCGCTAGAAGAAGATAATCGTAAAAGAAAGAAGGCACTGCAAAAGGTACAAAAGACATATAAAGAAGAGCTGCAGGAGTTGAAAGAGCAGTTGCTGGTGCAGGAAGCTACCTTTAAAACGGCTTTGCAAGCCGCACAGCAGCAGCTTTTGGAAGCAGGTGAAGGCAAGGCGCAGGTATATATACTGATACTAGGTACAAGTATCAAGCGGATAGCGGTGGCGCTGATTGCTTTGTTTTTTATGCGGGAGGGTGAGCCATGGCTACGCTTGATAAACGGGGAAGAGTTTATCGCGACGGAGAAGACGTTGGCAGAAGTGCGGGAGGTGCTAAAGGAAGGTTTTTTTATGGTCAAACGGTCGTTTTATATAAACGAAGAGGCTATAAGCCGTTGTTTCAGAAGGTCGGACAGAAGGATCGTGTTAGAGCTGAAAGATAAACACAGAACGGTGATAGAAGGCCCGGTAGAGCCAGATGTAGAATTAGAGAAACGAATATTGGAAGTAGTAGACATTGAAGCAGAAAATATAAATTAATATAGATACATGGTATAAAACAGAAAGGAGCATGGTATGATGAAGTTTAGGCAAAGAAGTCTGGACGAACTGATGTCGCAGGTGAGCGCTTCGGATATTGAACGGACAAAATGTAGAGGAAGTGGCAAAGTAAGCTTTGGTAGTTATGCGGAAGCGAGTTTTTTTATGCACTGGCTGAAGTGGCGGTATAGTAAGCGAAAGCGGACGAGGCAGCGCAAAGATGGTATACGGAAGCCCAATGTACGACATGTGTATGCCTGTGAATTGTGTGGCGGTTACCATCTGACGAGTTTGCCCAAACATGAGTGGGTAAAGTTGAAAAAGAGAATGTCGTTTTATTGAAAAGCTGTTTGTGCCGCATATGCATACGACATAGCCATGGGCAAATATGACTAAATGCAAACAATTTTTAAGGGGCAAAAGAAGCTTTTGAAAGGCCGGCTGGGCATGTAGGCACTTCTCCAAATGAAGAAGCCCAGCCTTTAGGCTGAGCTTCAAAGTGAATTATAATCACCTCAATTTACAATTTTATAGCTACACCGGCATTTAACGTAGAGACGCCGTGGCCCAGCTCTGCATAGGCTCCGAATTTTTCGCTAAAGAACCAGCGCCCGCCTATGTAAGCTGAAAAACCCAGTCCGCTGCCGTAGCTGTTTGGGCCTGTGTAGTTGTCGGCCGAATAGTTTACAATATTGTAGGACAACATCAAACCACCATATACATCAAGCTTAGGCACACTGGTGAAGCCTGTGTAGTGGTAGGCACTGCGTGCGCCGATGATGGTGTAATTCCATTTTTGGGTGTAGCCTGCATTTTTGTAAGAATAGCCTGTATTGCCTACATAACCACCTAGACTGATGACACCAGGGCCACCGATATCCCACTTTCCATGTTCAAATGAAGCACTGATGGCCGGACGAGAATCGCCTATACCGCCAAGATTAGTGCCAAAGCCTATTCCTGCATTTATGATATTATCTCCCTTCTGGAAAGACTGAGCAGAAGCTGTAGTAGCACCTAAAGCGAGTGCAAGATAAAGGATTGTTTTTTTCATATGTGTATTATTTGTTTTTGAATTTTCTATATGGATCGTGGCATACTCGTGCTCCTTCGTAGTCATGTTGATATGTGCTTCGCTAAACAGGGGTATACCATACTTTTTTTTCTACGGTAAAGGTAGTGGAGGCTATTGTTGTTTGAAATACCGAGTAACAGGGCTTTTTACCCTCCTAATAATAGGAGGATTGTTTTATAATGGTTTTGAATATTACTCGTGTATTAGTAGGAGAAAGAATGAAAAGGGCTGCTTTGGCAGGAAGGACTTTAGGGAGTCGTAGCAGAACTGGGGAGACAATGAAAGACATCATATCCCGAATAGATAATTGGGATATGATGTCTTTTATATCGTTATTTTACCAGCGGTAGGTAGCTGCATTGATGTTCATGCCCGCTCCAATAGATGCAAATAGCACAAGGTCGCCTTCCGCGATTTGGAACGGCGGAATAGCGCCGCTACGTACTTGGTGCAGTAAGGTAGGAACGGTGGCTACCGAACTATTGCCCATAGTAGATATATTCATGGGGGTGATATTGTTTTCACGATGATCTATGCCATAAAGTTCAAAGAAACGTTTGATGATAGCTTCATCCATTTTATCGTTGGCTTGGTGTATAAAGATCATCTTTAGATCATTGATGTTCTCGCCGCTTTGATCAAAACAAGATTTCATAGCTAGCGGAACTTCTTTAAGGGCATATTCGTAGACTTTGCGCCCCTTCATTTTGATAAATCGAGGATCGCTCTGCTCGCCTTTGTTGTCTCCGCCTGAGTAAATAAAATCTAATTCTTCTGCGGTGTCTGAAATGACCGCAGCATTTAGAAAACCACTGTTGCCTGTGTTGCTGGCTTGTAATAAGCAAGCTCCAGCACCATCGGAAAAGATCATGCTGTCGCGGTCGCTCGGGTCTAAAACCCTGGAAAGGGTGTCGGTGCCAATAACTAAACAGGTTTTTGCATTTTGAGCACGTATAGCTTGATCGGCTTGTATCATGCCTTGCAACCAGCCGGGGCAACCAAAAATGATATCATAGGGTATGCACTGTCTGTTACGTATGCCGAGTTTATGTTTTATGCGCGAGGCAAGAGAAGGGACCATGTCGCGTGGTGAGCCCGGATGCTCCATGTCACCATAGTTATGGGCTACAATGATAAGATCAATAGATTCGGGATCTATGCCAGCTTCGCTTATGGCATTTTGAGCTGCTATAGCCCCCATAGCAGAAGCTGTAAGGCCAGGAGCATAACGTCGTCGTTCTATGCCTGTAATAGCTTTGAATTTACGTATGATAGTTTCGATAGGCTGTTCAATAGAAGTTTGCTCGGCAGTGAAAAAACTGTGGTTGGCAAATGATTCATTAGGGACATCCTGTTCGGGTATATAGCATCCGGTGGCTATGATTTTTGATCTTAACATGTTTAGTAGTTTTGCTTTAGTGTTTAACCACTGGGTTAAACTGAAGTAGGTTGATAATAAGGGGTGTTTCCTGTTTGTAGACAGGACGAAGGTTGAGCATTTGGAATGGGGTTTTGTATACGCTTTAAATTTGATAGTATTAAATATCGGAATTTTCTTTGGCATTTAAGGTGAGAAGATTTAAAAATATAGATAATTCATAGGTTTAGGTTGTTTTTCTTTTTAATAGATAAGCTTTCTTTTAGGGTTGCTGATTTTGCAGTAATGGAAAGCGGTTTTTATTTGGCTGTTGAAAGTTTTATCTAGCAGGTATTATTTTTTTGTTTTAACTTGGCAAGTTAATTTTAGTGGTTAATGCATGCCCTAAGCTAGGTGAGGGATAATAAACGAGTTGCATATGAACAAAACGATAATCGGTCCGGAAGAACCGATATTTTACGGTTTATTGATAGGTTTTGGCATTTACTTTTTGTGGGTGTTTTTTCAATGGCGAAGATGGAAGAAGCAGACGGCAGTAGGTTTGTCGGATGGATTTGCCATACCATCGCCCATAAACTGGAAGCTGGTTGGCGGGCGCTTTGTTATTTTTTTAGTGGTAGCAGGTTTCTTTTACCCAGATAGGCTATCGGGGAAGAAAAGTGTACAGCGCAATGCTGAAGTAGTGGCGGATACAGCCCGGGTGACGGTGTATCAGAAGCCTGATCTTAATTCGTTGATACTGAGGCAGAGCTTACAGCAGGATGTGCTCGACACACTTTCGGCAACGAAGTATTTTTATAAAGTGAAGGTGCAGGATGGAGAGAATCAGGTGGAGGGTTTTATATTAAAAGGAACAGCAAAATAGACCTTATATATGGATCAGTATACACATTATTATATAGAGAAACAGCGGTATATTAAAGATACGAAAGAGATTTTTTATGCCGGCTTTATAGGTATAGGCCTGGCTTATTTTTTGTTGACAAGGGAGACATTTCCGGTGAAGTATGAATATACATGGAAGTTTTTGATAACGTTTTACCTGTTGGCGTTTTATACGGGTATATCTTTTATTTCGGGATGGCGCTTGCTGAACCGCATGACTTCCAATATCTTTCTGGCGTTGCCGATAGTGGGCTGGCTGATATTTTTCTTTCTGAAGATAGCCGGAGCTTTATTTATAGGCGGTTCGTGCTTTTACAGTTTGATTAGGCTGGGCAATAATTTTTATAATATTTACGACAGACAGTCTCTTATGGATAAAGAGCTGAAAAGACAAGCTACGGGGGAATAAAAGAAAAGAGATGAGTATACAATTTGCTGTAATAAGTGATATACACGGCAATATAGTGGCGCTGGAGGAGGTGTTGGCAGATATAGACCGACGGGGCATTTCGAAGGTTTACTGTTTGGGAGATTTGGTGGATTTTGCACCTTGGGGCAATGAAGTGGTAGACTTAATGCGGGAGAAAGGTATTCCTTGTTTATTAGGAAACCATGACGAACGTATTGCTTTTGATCAGCCGGTGACGCCTTTAAAGCACCATGACGACGTGGAAACGGCGAATCGCCTATTGGCTATAAACCATAGCAAGGCGCATATAAGACCTGATAATAAAGCGTGGCTTGGAGGGCTTCCTTATAATATCGAGCTGCAGTATCGCTTTGATGGAGTGTATAAAAATATTTTGCTGGTGCACGCTAGTTTGGAAAGTAACGATGAGTATGTGTATCAGGATGATGCGGTAGCGAAGGTATTGCCTGTACTGAAAGAAAGAAGGGTAGATGCATTGGTGATGGGGCATACGCACCTATCTTATGTAGAGCGTCTAGAAGGTGTAACGATGGTGAATTGTGGCTCAGTAGGCCGGAGCAGAGAAGCAGACCGAATGGCGACTTATAGTATTCTGACGATAACGGACAAGGGAGTGGAGGCAGAGATCGTAAAATTGCATTACCCGATCCAAAAGGTGGCTAATGCAATTTATGAAAGTGATGTCCCTGACTTTTACGGTGATTTCCTGCGAGGGAAGTACTGAGGTTTATTTTTTAAGAACAATAAGTCGTTCTTTATTACTTTTTTTATCCCAAACGTGTGTATCGTTCAGATACAATTCAGAACAGGTTACTTCTTTATTATCTATATTTTCCATTTTAGCTGTAAGGGTATCATCCGCAAATCCATTTCCCCATTTAATTAGCAAATGTGATGTACTGTAGGCAGAATATAAGTGAAAAATAAGTTTATAGCGTTCGCCTTTAGACTTCGGTGCTTTTACATGAAAAGTTTTGGAGGAGATGTATTCGTAGATAGGAGAAATGCCCGTCATTGGGTTTGGAGCGGAGTCGTTATTGCCGCTAAAATCTACTGTTATCTTTTGTATATCTATGGGGTTTCCTGCTTTAGTATTTGGGTCTAAAAGGTCATTGCCTTCTGAATCGACAAGCTCGATCATAACTTCATTATCCATAATGGGAATGGGATCATTTTTGGTATCATCCTTACTACAGGAAAATAAGATTAGTAAAAATAAAAAACTTAAATTTTTCATAGTAAATAATATTTAGTGAATTGGTAATCTACTGTTACAATAATAATCAAACGATTTAGAAAAGTTTTTGCTACAATATGGTTTTATATTTCTTGTAACAAAGCAGTATTGTCGTGCTGTTCAGGTCTTTATTCGAGGCGGGGATTTCTTTTTTTTATTCAAAAGTGCAGCTTAGTCTTCGCGCGAACCGTCGTCTGCCATGCGTACAATTTTGGGCGAAAAAGTCGCTACAATATCAACGAGATCCGATTGGGCTGCCATAACCTGGTGTATATTTTTATAGGCCATGGGGGCTTCATCCATACCAGCGCCAAGCAATGTGATGCCTTGGTCGGCAAGCATGTTATTGAGGTCAGCAGTGGACAATGTTTTTAGGGCTTGGGTGCGGCTCATTAAACGCCCTGCGCCGTGGGCAGCAGAGTTGATGGCTGCAGTTGTGCCTTTACCACGCACCAAGAAGCCAGGTGTGGCCATAGAGCCAGGAATAATACCTAGAATGTCTTTACTGGCAGGCGTGGCTCCTTTGCGGTGTACGATAACTTCCTGGCCATTGAGCAGCTCTTTCCAAGCAAAATTATGGTGGTTTTCTACTTTAGCAAGTAGTTCGGCTCCGAGTGCGCTTTTGATTTTTTGGTGGATGATTTCGTGACATGCCAAAGCATAATCGCCCGCTAGGTTCATAGCTAGCCAATAGGATTGACCTTCTTCGCTGTTGAGGTCTAAGTAAACGAGGTTTTGTGCTTCTCGGGGTAGTTTACATAGGCTTTTAGCCAATCGGGTATAATGATCGGCTAGGGTTGCGCCCAAACCACGGGAGCCCGAATGGGTGAGTAAAGCAAGGTAGCTCCCTTGAGCTACGCCTAGCATCGTGTCGTCTTGATCAAAACTGAGGATACCAAATTCCACGAAGTGGTTGCCACCGCCGGAAGTGCCGAGCTGTGCCCAAGCTTTATCTTTGAGCGAGTGGATGAGCTTGTCTGTTTTGAAAAGAGGATTGTCTAAAACTGCATGTTCGGCTCGTTCTTGCTTTTCGTAACCTTTGCCGGCACCAAAACGGGTGTTGTCCAGTATAGCTTTTTTAAGTTGTTGGTGCTCTTGATCCAGATAGTGTGCAGGGAGATCGAAGATAGAAAGGGCCATTCGGCAGCCGATATCAACCCCTACACCATAAGGGATGACGGCATTGTTGGTGGCTAATACACCGCCAATAGGTAGCCCATAGCCTTGATGGGCATCGGGCATTAATGCACCTGCTATGCTGATGGGGAGTTTGAGGGCGGTATGCATTTGCTGCTTAGCGCCTTTGTCGATGTGTTCTTCACCGTATACTGTATAAGGTAGGCTTTGCTCACGGAGGTTAATAGCGGAAGCCTCTACCTGATCTATAGCTAGTAGTGCTTTAGATAGAGGTTTGAAAACTTTGTCAGTCAGGTAGTTTTCAGGATGATTAAGTACATCCCTGAACTTTGCAAGCATTTGCTCTCGGGTGTAGCCATGTCTCTTTTTGTTGATCTTTAAAGCTACGCCTATAGCGTGATTTTCTGTATAGCCAAGGGCAATAAGATCATTGCCGTTAATTCGTTCTTTCTTCATGGTTTATCTGTGCTTAAGATACATAATAATCTGTAATTGTATATTCGTAATTGTTTTGTAAATACTTGGATCATTCGTAGAAGTTGTCGTTCGACAGACCAACATTTCGTAAGTTTGCCGACAATTTACAGGCAAATGAAGAAAAAGAATCTTCTCAAAATTCTGGTTATCCTCGTTATATTTTTTGTCCAGCTGTTTGTGCTATTCAGCATGTTCGCACAGACGGGGCAAAATGATGTGGCATTGCCTGTGCTCTTGCTTGTGGTGGCGGCTTTGTTATTGGGTGGCTACCGGCTAAAAAACTTACACCAGACAAATTTACATTTTGAAAAAGTAGGCGTCGTTATTTGGATACCTATTGCAGCATTGTTTACCTATTGGCTAAATAACGCAGTGGGTTGGGGGCCGGTTTTGTCTCTTGGGGTAGTAGGCACACTGGGTTCCTATCTTTATTTGTTTGATAGGCAGTCGGCTTATTTGAAAGAGATACCACCGCCGATTTATTGTGGTGCTTTTATTGGGATGAGTTCTTTGCAGGTGCAGGATGTATATCTCATTATTGGCCTGGCGGGTTTATTTGCTGCGGTTATGTATTTACTGACCAAGTCAATTTTAGTGGGCGTAGGCGGTAAAATGGGGACGCTCGCTTTTATTGGCTTTTTGTTTAGTGTTTTACTGGTAGAGTGGCTGTTAAGATGATGACATCGCATTATATACTGTGTTCGTTGGCAGCTATGGGCGGTACTTTTTTGACATATGGCATTAATATTAAAGCCAATCAGGGGCCTGTTCGGGCTTCGGCTTTAGTAGCCCTTTTTTGTGGCTTGTTTTTCTATGTATTTAAGGAATTCATTCCCTCATTTTATGTGGAGAATATCCCTTTATATATTGTGGGAGGTAGTTTTATTGGTATGGTAACGTCTACAACGCATATAAACCGTTATTCGCTGGCATTTTCTTCTTTTGTATATGCTTTTTTGCTATGGTTTGCAGCGAAGGAGTTTGAGGGCTTTGGTGGTGGTTTGGGGATATTGGCCTGTGTAGCTTTGATGTGTACGATGGCTTTGCCGATGTTGACACAAAAGAAGAAGGTAACTTATGGCTACCGCATAATCCGGTTGATGATTATAAAAAATAGGCGACGTAAGAACCAACGTTTCTAAACGATGTTTTGTTGCCTGTTTCCTAAGTTGACGAAAGAATAGCTCTATTTCAGCTGTAGCGAGAAGGTATACAAGAGGCTTTAAAGCATAAAAAAGAGGTTTTGTTTAAAACAAAACCTCTTAGAGTGCCCGCGGCGGGAGTCGAACCCACATCGGCAGAACCGGAATCTGATATTCTATCCATTGAACTACGCAGGCAGTGGGGGCAAAAATAGCAATTTTATGTAAAATAAGAAGCTATTTGAGAAATAATATTGCCCCCTCACACAAATGACTCGGGTTAACTAGAAACTCCGATCAATTTTAATGGTGATGGTCGTGGTCATGATCGTCATCGTGTCCATGTCCATGATCGCCCGATACAGGGTGTATTTCGACTTTTAAATCCAAGTCATTAGCGCCTGTAAATTGTGTGTAGTTGGCATTGTTCCAGTCGCTAGCTTTGATTTTTGCTTTTACACCCGGGTTTAAATGGCGCATGATGTAGCGAAATACAAATGTACTGCTGGCAGCTTGTACATGTAAGTAGCCTTTGACACCAACTTGGAGATCTTTGCCGTCGGATGATTTATCGGCATAAGTATAGTCGAGTACATTGGCAGGAGCACCCAATATAAAAACTTGGTGTATATCGGCGCGGTCAAGGAAAGTTTGCTGTGTTTCGCGTCCTGCAAAATCTTTTGCTACTAAATCTAAGCGGTAGGTTTTGCCTTCAAATAAGTGAAGGTGGAGACCTGCCGGAGGTAGGTATTCAGCTCCGCTAAAGGTGACTGTTTCTTTTTGCCCGTCCTTTACATCGCGATAAGCACCGGCTCCGCCTGTAGGGTCAACTTCAACTTCGGTAAATATTAAGCTTGCCTGTGATACTTCTTCTAAATCGACTTCGGGAGTAGGATCGTCTTTAGAACAAGAGCTAGCGAAGGCTATAAAAAAGATTAAGCTGAAATAAAGAATTGTTTTTTTCATGTTTTTTGGTTTTTAAAAATTATATGATGTTCTTAATTGTATGTTTCTTCCTCGTTGATGGGCGAAATAACGAAAACGGTCCATGTAGTCTTTGTAGGCAGTGTTGAATAGGTTGTCTACACTAACGATCACTTTGAGCTGCCGTTCTTTTTTTAATTTGAAATTGTTGCCCATACTAAAGTCAAATAAGTTGTAAGCTCCTGGAGGCGCAGCGTAATCAGTGCCTGTTTCATAGCGTGTTTGTTTCCATACATAGCGCTGCGTGATTTTGAGATAGCTATCGCCCCAAGAGGGTGTTGTTTGCCACAGTAAGCTTTGTTGAACCTGATCAGCCGGAATATAGGGCAGGTAAGTATGTTGCTCGATATTTTTGGCACGTAACAGGCTAAGCTGGCCTTGATAGTGTAAGCGTGCGGGCAATTGTTGTGAAAGTTCGATATCAGTGCCATAAAGTAGCGCATCGTGCTGCTCATAGACAAAAACAGGAAAGGTGCCACGTATAGTTTGTTGTACACGGGACGGATCGGGGCGGGCATAGATATAATTGAATATTAATTGCCCGTAAAGGTCTACGTTTATACGGGTTTTTTCGCTGCCTAGACTGATGGAGTTCATCCACTTTAAGCCTTTTTCGCTATGTAGATCCGCATTACCAATTTCATAAGTTGCACTCCCGTGGTGTAAGCCGTCGCTGTAGAGCTCATTGACCGAAGGTGCGCGCCAGGCTAAGCCCAGGTTGCTTTTCCAGGTTATTGTCTGGCTAAGTGGTTGGCGGATGCCTAAAGTGCCCGAGAGACTTTGGTAAAGCCTATTATCTGTCAATAAGTATTGAACGACTGTGCCATCCTCATCCATTTGTTTGCGGTCGTAGCGATAGCCTGCAATATCCATTTGTTTGATGTCGTAGCGCGCTCCAAGTTCTATATGCGTTTGATTCCAGTGGAAATGGTGCAAACCGAAGAGGCCTAGAGAATAGCTGTCATAGTTGGGGATAATAGGGGTAGTGCCCGTACCTGGAGTATTGTTGTTGATTTGAACCAAGGCTTGTGCACCATAGGATGAAAGCTTGTTTTTAAAGGTGAAGTCTAAGCTTTGGCTGGTCAATTTCATGTCGGCCATAGGTACATCGTCGGAAGCTACCCGTCTAAGATCGTATTCGCGGCGATGATTGTGTTGCAGGCCATAAACAAGCTCTAGTTTTTTTACTGCCGAAAGTTGTTTTTGCCAACTTGCTTTTAAAAGGTCGTGGCTTACTTTTTGTTTCGGAGAATGGATATGGTAGCTAAAGTCATAGTCGTCAAAAGGCTGTCCGTGGGCTATGCGGGCATATATATCTTCTATAGTGCCGGCGTGAGCTCCTTCAAAGACACCCATTTCGGTAGAAAAATGACTGCCATAGATGGTAAATCGGTTGCCCGCAAGATTGTACTGTAGCTTGCCAGAGAAATTGAGCTCGCGTGCTCCGGTATTGCCTAGGTAATAGTCGGCTGTTTTGTAGTTCCCACTTTTTTTATGCGATACTTGTGCGCTCCAGCCCAGAGAGGGGATTGCGGCTATACCGCCACTTAACTTTGTATTAACTGCATAACCACGGCCGTTGCTCATACCTATAAGGTCTGCAACACCATAAATAGGGCGGCTGTTATCTATATCATCAGATGAGATAAGGACAACACCAGCCAGTGCATCAGCGCCATAACGAACACCTTCCGCACCCTTGATTACCTGTAGGCGATCGGCTGAAAAAGGGTCAATTTCGGGGGCATGTTCTGTGCCCCATTGATGACCTTCTTGGCGTATACCCTGGTTTAAAATTAAGATACGGTTGCTGTGCAGGCCGTGAATGACTGGCTTTACAACAGTACTCCCTGTGCTTAGAGTGGATATTCCAGCAATTTGTGTCAAGGACTCTGCTAGTAGTTTACCCTTACTTTCAGCCATTTCTAAGACAGATAGTTCGTGCACACTATTGTTGGTAAATGTGCGCGACTTTGCTTGTACAGCAATACTATCCAAATGAACAACATCCGTTTTTGTGGTGTCTTTTTGGACTGTGTAATTTGCATGTTTTTGCTGTGTTGCGCTGTATAGCGAATAGCTATAAACAAAGCAAAGTAGTAGCGTAAAGCATAGCCTTTGACTATGTGGTAGCATAAAATAAAATATTATATAGTGTATAGAAACAGAATAGTTTTCTGATTTAGTAAGTATCATATATCATGGTTGATAAGATGATTTACCTAAAGAAACTATTTAATAAAAATATGGTAGTACTACCTAGAGTGGTGGGTCTTTATTAGGTTTTGATCTGCGCGTAATGTCGTGATATCTCAGAGCTAACTCGGTTTTAGTGCTAGTATGGACACTTGCGAAGAGCTCAGGTAATTGAAATACGGTAATGGAGATATCCGCAGCTATTTGTTGAGTGAAGAATAAACATAAGGAACAGTCATCATCATCATCATTGTGTTGCTGATCGTGGGCTTCACAAGAATGATGCTCTTTACTGTGCATATACTGCATAGATCCACTGACTGTGAAGACAGTAATTAATGCGAGTAAGAGTATATGTTTAAGTCTCTGAGTTACCATTTACAAAGGCAAAGATAATCAAATGCAACTGTATTGCAATATTAAATGTTATTTTGTTGCATTTAAATTCTTACTTCATTTATTTACAAGTGATAGTGGGATATTTTAGGAGCGGGGATGGTATTGTGTAATCACAGAATGTAGGTAATCGCGGTCAATATGTGTATATATTTCGGTAGTCGTAATACTTTCATGTCCTAGCATATCTTGGACAGCTCTGAGGTCGGCTCCGCCCTCGACTAGGTGTGATGCAAAGGAATGGCGGAATGTATGGGGGCTGATTTTTTTTTCTAAGCCTATCTTTTGGGATAGATCTTTAATGATAATAAAGATCATGACACGGGTGAGGGTTCTGCCACGTCTGTTAAGAAACACGATGTCCTCGTAGCCCGCTTGTATAGGATTATGTGGACGTATCTGTTCGAGATAGGTTTTTAAATATTTTATAGCCTGTGTGCCAATAGGAATTAAGCGTTCTTTACTGCCTTTTCCTTCTACTTTGATGAATTCAACATCAAGGTATAGATTGGATATTTTTAAGTTTACCAGTTCTGATACACGAAGTCCGCAACCGTATAATATTTCAAGAATGGCTTTGTTTCTCTGTCCTTCAGGGCTTGAAAGGTCGATAGCACCGATAAGGTTGTCGATTTCCTGAATGTTGAGTACGGTAGGTATTTTACGATTCAGGCGTGGTGATTCGATCAGTTCGGCTGGATTTTGCTCTAAACCATATTCGATTTGCAAAAAATCGAAGAAAGTTTTCAACCCTGACAGTAAGCGTGCTTGTGTGAAAGGGGAAATATTAAAGTCGTTGATGTAGATGAGAAATTGCTGAATAACCTTCGTATGCACCTGTTCCAGTGTCAGGTTTTTAAATAAGCAATAGCTTTCAAGCTTTTGAACGTCGTTTAAGTAAGCCTCAATGGAGTTTTTGGAAAGATTTCTCTCGAATTGTAGAAACCTTTTAAAGTCACGTTTGGCTATATCCCATTCCATAGGGTAAATTTACGTAATAAAATTAGTATAGTTTGTTTATAATTAAATGAAATTCGTAAGTTTGGTGCGAAAGTAGATGATTAGATAGGTAAATCTTTTTATTTCAGAAGAAAAAAGGGTAGAGGTGGAAGTTGCATCTTTTTTGTTTAGAAAGAGCCTAATGAGGACTGTCTGCTATACGATTGCTGGTACTTTAAATAAAGGGAGAGCATGAGATTTGTGTGAAAAATAAGTTTTTTTTTAAAAAAAGTGTAATATTTTATATAAACCGTATACTAATATAAACAGATGAAATAAACATGTAATAAAGGCTGTACAAGTAGGAATTAGTCTTCTTTTTTCAAACTTTAGTACATGATGTTTTGATTTTTAGATAACCATATAAAAAAACAATTAATAAATACATATGAATATATTCAAGCCATTGGCATTAGCATTTTTAGTGCCTGCCTTGCTTTCGACAGCAGAAGCAGCTCCGACTAATATGTCGGTTGAGGCTAGGCAGATTTTAGTGCAGGATACCTTGTCGTGGAATGCGGCTTTGCCATTTGATAATGAAGTTAAAGTTGGAAAGCTGGCGAATGGCTTTCAGTATTTTATCCGCAAAAACATCGAACCAAAAGATCGTGTAACGATGTATTTGGCGAATAAAGTAGGTTCAGTTTTAGAAACAGAAGAGCAACTGGGGTTAGCGCATTTTCTAGAGCATATGAATTTTAACGGTTTGAAAAACTTTCCGAAGAATGAACTGGTAGATTATCTACAAAAAGCTGGCGTGCGTTTTGGTAGTGATTTAAATGCATACACGGGGTTCGAACAGACTGTTTATCAATTGCCGATACCGTCGGATGATCCTGAATTGTTGAAAAACGGTCTGCAGATTATGCGGGATTGGGCACAGGATGCTCTATTGGATGAAGATGAGATTGATAAAGAGCGTGGTGTCGTATTGGAAGAGATGCGTGGAGGAAGGGGAGCTGGACAACGTATGCAAGATCAGTACTTACCAGTTATGCTGAACAACTCAAGGTTCTCAAATAGGTTGCCTATTGGTACTAAAGATGTAATCACGAATTTCCCTTATGAAGAATTGCGTAAGTTTCATGCAGATTGGTATAGGCCAGACTTACAGTCGATAATTATTGTAGGTGATATCGATGTAGATGCGATGGAAAGTGAGGTGAAACGCTTATTTTCGGACCTGAAAACACCTGATAACCCGAAGCCTTTAGAGAAATATACGATTCCTCTACTGAATAAAAATCAATTTGTAGTGGTCACCGATCCTGAAATGACCTACACAATAGGTCAGATTATGATTAAGCATGAGGATAAGGATGTCAAAACGGTAAAAGATTACCGCCAGTCTCTGCTTAGGTCTGTTTACAGTAGTATGATCAATGCTCGCCTAGGAGAGCTTGGCCAGAGTGCTAACCCGCCTTTTATACAGGCTCAGTTTAGCTTTGGCGGCTTGTTCGGTAATTTAGATGCTTATAACCCTTTGTTTGTAGCTAAGCCAGGAGAGTTTGAGCAAGGCTTTAAAGCTTTAGTGCGTGAGCTGGAACGTGTTCAACGCCATGGTTTTTCGGAGACGGAATTTGCACGAGTGATATCTGCAATGAATAAAGGTAACGAGGTGGGGTACATAGAGCGTGATAAGAAAAAATCTGATTCTTATGTGAATCGTTATTTGAATTATTACCTATCAGATGCACCAGCACTGGGCAACGAAGATTCGTATCAATTGACTAAGCAATTGTTGCCAACCTTGACCCTCAAAGAGGTAGAAGCTGTAGGGAAAACGTATTATACAGATTTGAATCGGGATATCATTATTATGGCTCCGGATAAAGAAAAGGCTGTGCTACCTACAGAAGACATAGTGAACACTTGGTTTAAAGAAATGGAGGCCGAGGATATTGCACCTTATGTGGACAAGGTTTCTGAGTTGCCGTTGTTGGAAAATGAACCACAAGCTGGTGCGATAACGAATAAAAAATCTATAGAGGTCATAGAAAGCACAGAGCTTGTATTAAGCAATGGCGTGAAGGTGGTTTTAAAACCGACAACTTTTAAAAACGATCAGATTTTAATTAGTGCATTTAGTTCAGGCGGGACTTCTCTATATAGTGATGAGGATTATTACTCGGCGTCTAATGCCGCAAACCTAATAAATAGCAGCGGTGTAGGGCAGTTGAATACCATTGAATTACAGAAGTATATGACGGGCAAGAACGTGAATATTAGCCCTTATATTACTGAACGTATGGAAGGTCTTTCGGGGTATGCGGATAAAGAAGGTTTGACAACAGCTTTCGAGTTGATACACGCCTACTTTACAGCGCCGAGGATAGAAGATGATATTTTTCAGAGTATAATTTCCAAATCGCTTTCTATGATGGAGAATAGGGAAAGTGACCCATCCTTTGTGTTTAGCAAAAGTGTAACAGGACGATTGTACAACAACAATATCCGCCGTACGCCAGTTGAAGCAGAAGGTATCAATAAGATAAACCAGGCACGCGCGCTAGAAATTTATAAAGAACGTTTTGCAGATGCTTCGGATTTTGTATTTACCATTGTAGGATCTTTCAACGAAGAAGAGATAGTTCCATACTTAGAGAAGTATGTAGCGTCTTTGCCAAATATTAGCAGAAAAGAAGATGCAAAAGATTTGGGAATAACTGAACCGGCAGAGGGATATGAACAAATAGTTTATAAAGGACAGGAGCCAAAAGCAAATGTGACAATGACATATTACGGGGATTACAATTATGGGAAAACCGAAAATATGAATATGTCGGCTCTGGAAAGTGTGATGAGCATTAAACTTATTGAGCGCTTACGCGAAGATGAAAGTGGTGTGTATGGCACAGGAGCCCGTTCGTCAATAACAAGGTTACCTAAAGAGCGTTACAGTTTTACAGTGTCGTTTGGCACAGGAACCGAAAAATATGAGTCGTTGATGGCTTCGGCTATGGATGAGTTGCGTAAAGTGAAGGAAAACGGCCCGGCGCAAGCAGATTTAGATAAATTTAAAATCGAAAAGAAACGCGCGCTAGAGCTATCACTTAAGGATAATGGTTTTTGGTTAGGACAATTAACAGGTTTATATCAACGTGGTGATGATCCGAGTTATATAGTTCAAGGCTATTTGGAGGATTTGGAGAATGTGACAGTAGAGTCTGTGAAAGAGGTAGCTAACAAATACTTGAAAGACGAGAAGCTATTTAAGTTTATTTTATTACCGGAAGAGGTTAAGTAAATAGAACGTCGCATGAATAGAAAGCTGCAGGGCCTGATTGGTTCTGCAGCTTTTTTTATTAAAAAAGTTAGCGTAAAATAAAGTCAAAAAAAATGCGCAACCTCTCCAGTTGCGCATCTAAGTGCAGTTATAAAGACTAGCTATCTAGCCTAAATAAGATTTTAAAATTCTACTCCGTGACGTGTGACGCAGGCGTTGTAGAGCTTTATCTTTAATTTGGCGTACGCGCTCTCTAGTTAAAGAGAATTTCTCACCAATTTCTTCTAACGACAATTGATGATTAGTGCCAAGACCAAAAAATAAGATAATAATTTCTCGCTCACGCTCTGTCAAGGTCGATAATGAACGTCTGATTTCTTCGGAAAGCGACTCGTCAATTAGGATACTGTCTGTATCTGGATCTGCGTTTTCAAGAACATCTAATAACGTGTTCTCCTCGCCCTGTACAAAGGGTGCATCCATGGATACATGTCTACCTGAATTGCTAAGTGTGTCTGACACTTTGTCAACCGTAGTCTCTAAGATGTCAGCTAATTCTTCCGGAGAAGGCTCGCGCTCATACTCTTGTTCCAATCTGGAGAAAGCTTTGCTGATTTTACTTAGTGAACCAACTTGGTTCAAAGGTAAACGAACAATACGGGATTGCTCGGCAATAGCTTGTAAAATAGATTGTCGAATCCACCATACAGCATAAGAAATAAACTTAAAACCTTTGGTTTCGTCAAAACGTTTTGCTGCTTTAATTAAGCCTAAATTGCCCTCGTTGATCAAGTCACCTAAAGTAAGACCTTGATTCTGATATTGTTTTGCAACAGAAACAACGAAACGTAAGTTGGTTTTTGTAAGTTTTTCTAAAGCCACTTGGTCTCCTTCGCGAATGCGTTGGGCCAAAATAACTTCTTCCTCTGCGGTAATTAAGTCGACTTTACCAATTTCGTGCAAATACTTGTCCAGGGACTGTGATTCGCGATTGGTAATGGATTGTGTGATTTTGAGCTGTCTCATCTATTATATAAAAACCTTTCTCTTTGAAATGTTTGCGAAAATACGAAAAAATAATCGGAAAACCTTCATATGAGTGTAAAGTGAACATTCATTATGAGTTGTTTATGCCGGCATCTTTCTGCACTTATAAGGCAACAAAAAGTATTCCAACAACTTAACATATCTACTTTAACGAAAGAATGGCAGTTTTATTTTATTTTTGATAAAATAATGTTGATATTGTGTTGAAAGGGTTATAAGTCAGCCTTTTAAAAGAGTTTACCTATGTGATGTGCATTTTTTACCCAAAACAATAAACAAGTGCGTATCTTATTTGTTACTATTATATGTATATAAAGATGCATGACAAGTATGACACAGTTACATGAAATAATAATTACGAAGTAAAATTAGGACTATTGATAATATATGAACATTATTAAATAATATACCATGCCTATTAAAATTCATCTAGATGACATGATGTCAAAACGCAAAATGTCGTTGAACGAGTTAAGCCAAAAAGTTGGCATTACCTTGTCAAATTTATCGATTATCAAAAATCAAAAATCTAAAGCTATACGTTTAAGTACTTTAGATGCCTTATGCAGGGTTTTAGACTGTCAGCCAGGCGATCTCATTAAATATGTTGAAGACGACGAGGAACACTAAATATCAAAACGATAACCACGTAAGAAATCGACAGTGCTCATTCTCTTTTTACCTTCGATTTGAAGTTCTTTAATTAGAATACGACCATCGGCAGTAGAAAAAGAGAGTTGTGTTTTACCGTCAGTTTCAAAACTCCCAGCTGTTGCTGTTACGTTAGAATCTTTCTCAATATCGTATATTTTCAGGGTTTTGCCTTCTAATATCGTGTAAGCAGCAGGGTAAGGACTAAGACCTCTTATTTTATTGTAAACATTCTCAGTGCTGTCGTTCCAGTCTATAAGACAATCTTCTTTGAATATTTTGGGCGCACTTTTTAGAGGTTCGTTGATTAAGGTGTTTTGTTCTATGGGCTGAATATTACCAGACTTTATAGCATGCACTGTTTTTATAAGGGTTTCGGCGCCACTTTGCATTAACTTGTCATGTAGAGTACCTGCGTTGTCTGTTGATGTGATGGGCGTTTCTGTGGCGAAAAGAACCACGCCGGTGTCAATTTCATGTTGAAGCATAAAAGTAGTGACGCCCGTCTTGGTTTCTCCGTTCATGATGGCATGATTAATTGGCGCAGCACCCCGATATTGAGGCAATAAAGAGGCATGTACGTTAATCGTACCTTTCGGAGGCATATTCCATACAACTTCGGGCAGCATTCTGAAAGCGACGACAACCTGGAGATCAGCTTGATAGGAAGCTAGCTCTTCTAAAAATGTAGAATCTTTTAATTTCACGGGTTGTAGTACAGGAATGTTGTGGGCTACAGCAAATTTCTTTACAGCTGATTCTTGGAGTTTTTGACCCCGACCAGCGGGTTTGTCTGTCGATGTAACAACAGCTACTACATTTTCACCTGCTTGTAATAGAGCTTGTAAAGACGCCACAGCAAAATCCGGCGTACCCATGAAAATTATGCGCATATAATAATTAAAACCTTATAGTGTGACCTAGCTGTCACGATTGATAAAAAATGTTAACTTTGCTAAGTTACAAATAAATTTTCAGGTTGAATTTTCCCTATTTCTTAGCTAAGCGTATTATGTTTTTAGGGCATCGGACTTTTTCGAAGCTCATTGTGCGTATTACAATAGGTGCGCTTGCACTGGCTATCTGCGCGATTATTTTATCAATTGCTATTTTAAACGGTTTTAAAACAGAGATTATAGAAAAGCAACGGGGATTTTTTGGAGATATAGTTATCACGAAAAATGATCTGAATTACTCGTACGAGAATACACCGATAGAACTTTCGAAAGAGGATCTGGAAGAGCTGAAAAATAATAAAGAAGTACTTTCTATAACACCTTTTGCCACAAAAGCGGGGATTATGAATGTGAAAGGGGAGGTGGAAGGTGTTTTGGTGAAGGGGGTGGATGGGACTTACGATCAAAAGTATTTTCAGCGGAATATTGTAGCTGGAGATACATTAGATTTTACTGCTAATGCGGATACACAGCTATTGGTGTCAGAGTTGATTGCGAAAAGGCTGAATTTAAGTGTGGGAGATAAGTTTATTATGTACTTTGTACAAGAGCCTATACGTAAAAGACCTTTTACAGTAAAGGGAATTTTTGCGACACATACCGAAGAGTTGGATAAAACTTATGTAATTGGTTCTTTGAACCTGATCCGTACACTGAATAATTTAAGTGAAAATGAGGTTGGAGCATATCAGCTTCATATCGCATCATTTGACTCATTAGAGACAGTAAGCGAGCAGATCAATGATCTATTACCTATAGATTATAGTGCAACAAATATTGTAGAGCAGATGCCTGATATATTTAATTGGTTGAATATGTTGGATATGAACGACAATGTGATTTTTGTTTTGATGGTTATTGTAGCTGTGATCAATATGATATCGTCTTTATTAATCAGTATACTGGAACGCGTTTCTATGATTGGTGTATTGAAAGCCTTAGGCTACCATAATGGAGGTATTCGAAAAGTGTTTTTGTATAGCTCGATTTATATGGTAGGTATTGGGCTGCTTATCGGTAATGGAGTAGCTTTATTGCTATATGCGCTTCAAACAAGCACTCACTTTTTCACTTTAGACCCAGCTATTTATTATATTGAATATGTCCCGATGTATATCACTTGGTATGAAGTTGTAGGTTTAAATATAGCTTTGGTTGCTATAGGCATACTTTCTTTGTTTCTTCCTGCCATGTTGGTCAGTAAAATATCTCCGATTAAAACTATACAGTTTAAATAAGGTTTTATATAATAATCAGAGCCAAACGGGCTGATTGTTGAAATGTAAATCGTGAAATTATTTTTTTATCATTATAATTGCTCTAAAATCATAGTATATGGAGAAATTCTTACATCATGTTTCTGAAGCATTTTCTACCCCTATAACGAATCCTGTATTAGTTTTTTCGCTAATATTAACTATTATTTTAGTATCACCAATTCTATTACGCCCTATTAAAGTGCCAGGAATAATAGGCTTTATTCTATTTGGTGTCATTTTGGGGCCGCATGGTTTGAATTGGTTGACTAAAATGGATAAGGCCGCATTGCAGGGTAATGGCGTTGATGCTATTGACTTGTTTTCTACTATTGGGCTTCTCTATATCATGTTTATAGCCGGTTTGGAGCTAGATATGAATGAATTTAAAAAGACTAAGAATCGAAGCCTAGTTTTTGGCTTTCTGACGTTTATCATTCCTATTAGTATTGGCTTTCCGGTGTGTTACTATTTGCTTGATTATGGCTTGCTATCCAGCATATTAATTGCAAGTATGTTTGCAACACATACATTGGTTTCGTACCCTATTGTAAATAGTTACGGGATATCCAAAAATGAGGCTGTAGCCATTACTATTGGAGGGACAATATTGACAGATACAGCGGTGTTGATTATTTTAGCGATCATCACTGGAGCCTCGCAGGGAAGTTTAAATCAGGAGTTTTGGGTGACGTTAGGAGTTTCTTTTACGGTATTCTTACTGATTATGTTCGGGGTTATACCGAGAATAGCGAAGTGGTTTTTCCAAAAAATTGAAAGTGAGAAAACAGCACATTATATTTTTGTGTTGGCGGTGGTGTTTTTTGCAGCTTTCTTGGCAGAGATTGCCGGCTTAGAGCCCATTATAGGAGCTTTCGTGGCTGGTTTGGCTTTAAATAAGTTGATCCCACACTCGTCAGCATTAATGAATAGGATTGAGTTTATAGGAAATGCTATTTTTATTCCCTTCTTTTTGATTTCGGTAGGGATGATTGTAGACGTGAGTGTATTGACAAAAGGCCCCACTGCACTCATTATTACAGCTACTTTGACAGTAGTTGCTGTGGCGGGGAAGTATTTAGCGGCTACAGTAACGAAATTGTTGTTTAAATACTCCAACAATCAGCGTAATCTGATTTTTGGTTTAAGTAATGCGCACGCAGCAGCTACTTTGGCAATTATTATGGTAGGCTACGATCGCGAAATTATTGACGAGAATGTACTGAACGGAACGATTGTATTAATTTTAATTACATGCATTATAGCCTCTGTAGTGACAGAGAATGCCTCACGCAAGATTGTTATTGAAGGACATCAGGATGATTTTGACGAGGAACCCGTTCCGGAGGATGAAGAGCATATCTTAATTCCTTTAGCGAATATGGCTAACATGAAGCCAATATTGGATTTTGCAACTTTAATCAAGTCTGAAAAATCACTGTATCCTTTGAGTATTTTAAGTGTTGTGCCTGATAATGAACAAGCAGAGCGTAATATGGCGCATGCAAGGGAGAATTTGGATAGCATGGCAAAATACGCCTCAGGCTCTGAAACAGAGGTGGATTTACTGACAACCATAGATTATAATATCGCTAGTGGTATCGGGCGTACATCGAAAGAACTTTTTGCTAACTGCGTGATTTTGGGGTGGCCAAGCGCTACGTCATTTATTGACAAATTGGTGGGGGAAAAAGCAGAGAGTATTTTGAATCGTACGGACGCTAATCTTTTTATGTGCAAATTTGATAAACCTTTCTTGTCGAACAAGTCTATTACTTTATTTGTGCCGCCATTGGCAGAATCGGAGATGGGCTTTGATTTTTGGATGGAAAAAATGATCAAATTGGCACAAGAGTTATCTATACCACTTAATTTTGTGTCGGATGCGCGAACTGAAAGTGCTATACGGATAGCTTTAGAGCAGAGTAAAGCAAGTGTGCCTACACATTTTAACAACTATGAAGATTGGGATAATGTATATGGTTTAGCAACTTTTAGTAATGCAGATTCTTTACTGGTTTTTGTTACATCACGTTACGGCGAAGTTTCATATAGGGATTCATTTGATGGCTTAGCAAAACGTTTGGGACGCTATTTTAAAAACCAAAACCTCATTTTAATATTCTCGAGCCGTAGGGCATATAAGTATATCGACGATTATGAAGATGTACAAACAGCACCTATATTCCGTAAATTGAGTAGGGAGATAGGAAACATGTTTAATAAAAATAAGTAGATGGGTATGGAACAAAAAATTACAATGGGACAGCATGGTGTTTTAAATGTACCCATGCATCCAACGGTGCCTTTTATTATTGGTGACGGTATAGGACCGGATATATGGCGTGCAGCTGTTCGTGTTTTTGATGAAGCTGTAGAAAAGTGTTATGCAGGGGAGCGGCAGATTGTTTGGAAAGAGGTATTGGCTGGAGAAAAGGCTTTCCAAGAAACGGGAGAGTGGTTACCTAAAGAAACGCTTGATGTGTTTGATACTTATTTAGTAGGTATTAAAGGTCCGTTAACAACACCAATTGGTGGTGGTATACGCTCCTTAAATGTTGCGCTAAGAAAAGCATTGGATTTGTATGTATGTCAACGACCTACAAAATGGTATGAAGGCGTACCGTCGCCTGTAAAACATCCAGAGTATGTGGATATGGTGATTTTTCGTGAGAATACGGAAGATATATATGCTGGAATTGAGTTTGCCTCAGGTAGTGAAGAAGCAGGGCAGCTACAAGATTTTTTGAAAGATGAACTGAAAGTTGATTATTCTTTTTCAAATTCAACCGGATTAGGCATTAAATTAGTATCCGAAGAGGGGTCTAAGCGTTTAGTACGGGCAGCATTAGAATATGCGATAATGCATAAAAAACCATCTGTAACGATTGTGCATAAAGGTAATATCATGAAGTTTACTGAAGGAGCATTTAAGCAGTGGGGGTTTGATGTGGCAGAGAAAGAATTTGGAGAGCAAACGTATACTTGGGGGCAATGGGAGCGAACGAAGAATGAAAAAGGACAGGAAGCAGCTAATGCAGAACAAAGAGAAGCAGAGGCCTCGGGCAAAGTAATTGTGAAAGATATTATTGCAGATAATTTTTTGCAACAGATTTTAATAGCGCCCAGAGATTATTCGGTGGTAGCAACGATGAACCTGAACGGGGATTATATATCCGATGCATTGGCAGCAATGGTAGGCGGAATAGGAATTGCTCCCGGCGCAAATATTAATTTTAAAACTGGTCATGCTATTTTTGAAGCAACACACGGTACAGCACCACGTTTTGCTGGTACTGATAGTATGAATCCGTCATCGGTAATTTTGAGCGGAGTAATGATGTTGGATTATATGGGATGGCATGAAGCTGCAGATGCGATAACAGCTGCTTTAGCGAAAACTATAAAAGAGAAATTAGTAACGGTGGACTTTTATAATTTAATGGAAGGTGCTACGCTTTTGAAGACAAGTGCCTTTGCAGATGAAATTATAGAAAGACTTTAGGTAAAGATATTTAATTTCATGGAATACATTGATTTGCCTAGGTTTATTAAAGAGTCCACAGTACTGACAAGGGAAGACTGTGACTTACTGTGTAGCATAGAAAAATTCCCGACAGACGAAGAGGTGGATGCACTGCGTATTGCGCCTGAAACGCAAGAACTTCTTAATGCTTTTATCGGTGATGAGCATACGAGAGGCATACACATTGAACTGAAAGCAAAGGCACATCTTGATAAAGGCGAAGTGAATGAGGCCTGGCTCGTATTGCTGTTGTAAAAATATTTACCTGTGCTTTATATATTTTGGAGCACAGTTTTTTATCGAAAGATAAAATCCTTGGTTGAAATGTTTATATTTTAAATTGTTTCACTACCTTAGCACTTATTAATCACATAAACCACCATGAATAATATCTTATCAACTTCTGATTACTTAGTCTTTTTAGTATACTTTGTAATTGTGGCATCTTATGGAATATGGGTCTATAATAAAAAGAGATCTCGGGTCGTAGGAGGTGACTCTAAGGATTATTTTTTAGCAGAAGGTTCATTGACTTGGTGGGCCATAGGAGCTTCACTTATTGCTTCTAATATCTCTGCGGAGCAATTCATTGGTATGAGTGGCTCTGGTTTTAAAATGGGGCTGGCGATAGCAACTTATGAATGGATGGCGGCGATTACACTATTAGTCGTAGCGGTATTCTTTATTCCCGTTTATTTAAAGAATAAGATATTTACCATGCCACAATTTTTAAGTAAGCGTTATAACGGGACAGTGGCGATGATTATGGCCGTGTTTTGGTTAATGCTTTATGTGGTAGTAAACTTGACTTCTATTCTTTATTTAGGCGCACTAGCTGTAAGTAGTATATCGGGTATCAGCTTGGAAGTATGTATGTACCTGATTGCTGTATTCGCAGTGATAATTACATTAGGTGGTATGAAAGTCATAGGTTACACGGATGTAATTCAGGTGTTCTTTTTGATCTTGGGCGGATTAGCAACCACGTACTTAGCTTTGAGTTTGGTTTCTGAGCATTATGGACAGGAAGGTATTATAAGTGGATATTCAACGATGGTGGATAAAGCTTCGGAGCATTTTCACATGGTATTGAAAAGAGATAATGAGAATTATTTGGATCTGCCAGGACTTTCTGTGCTGATAGGTGGCATGTGGATTGTGAACTTAAACTATTGGGGCTGTAATCAATATATAACCCAGCGCGCTTTGGGAGCCGATTTAAAAACAGCGAGAAATGGTATTCTGTTTGCAGCATTCTTGAAGTTATTGATGCCTATTATTGTAGTGTTGCCAGGAATAGCAGCTTACGTGTTATGGAAAGACGGTTTGTTTCAGACCGAAATGATGCAGTCGGGAGAGTTAAATCCAGATAGAGCATATCCGGTATTGTTAAATCTATTACCTTCGGGACTGAAAGGTTTATCTTTTGCAGCTTTAACTGCAGCAGTTGTGGCATCTCTGGCGGGTAAAGCGAATAGTATAGCAACTATTTTTACATTGGATATTTACCAAAAGGTTTTTAATAAATCGGCTAGTGAACGGAAATTGGTGAATGTCGGTAAAGTTGCCATTATAATTTCGATGATTATGGCCGTGCTTATTGCACCACATTTGGGAATAGATAAAAAAGGTGGATTCCAATATATTCAAGAGTATACAGGCTTTGTATCACCTGGTATATTTGCGATGTTTATCTTAGGTTTCTTCTGGAAGAAAACCACATCACGTGCTGCGATGTTTGCTACTATCGGGGGCTTTATTCTATCAGTGATCTTTAAGATAATGCCAGATTATGTAGATTTATCTTTTTTGAGTTCAACAGGATTTTCAGTTTTAAACCCAGCAAGTGGTGTATATGAGATACCTTTTATAGACCGTATGGGCTTTGTATTCCTGATTTGTATTTTAGGTATGTGTATTATCAGTAAAGTAGATAATGCAAGAGGTGTCGTGCCGAATGGTTTAGAGATAGATACGAAGATGTTTAAATCGCACCCGGCATTTATAGTCGGAGCACTATTAATTGTTTTAATTACAGCTGCCCTGTATACTTTATACTGGTAGTTTTAATGTCTTTTATAAAACCTTGGTCTATCGGTTTTTCGTTCGTAAACCGAGGTTTTATATTAGAGTTCTATGGTAAGATAGTTAATCCAATACCGGGCGTGTCTGTTAACTTGCAAATACCATTTTCGACGGTGATGCCTTGATATGGATCGTTGTCGATGAGTAATGCACCGTCAAGGTCTACCCAGTCGGCTAAAGGTGCTAATTGTGTGGCAGCGGAGATTGCACAGGAGGTCTCGGTCATACAGCCTAACATAACTTTCATATTAAGACCTTGAGCCAATTCGATCATTTTTTTAGCTTCCCGCATACCTGTGCATTTCATGAGTTTGATATTAATACCACTGTATACATCTTTTAATGCGAGTATGTCGGCGTAGCGTTGGCATGCTTCATCTGCGATGGTTGGGATAGGGGAATGTTCAGTAAGCCAGGCGTTATCGTCGATTTGCTCTTTAGGCATAGGTTGTTCGAGGAATAGTACATTTTGCTCATGTAGCCAATGCGCCATATCTAAAGCCTGTTCTTTAATTTTCCAACCCTGATTGACGTCGGCACATATAGGAACATTTGTTACAGAACGAATGGTGTTGATAATCATTCGGTCGCTATCCAAACCTAATTTAACTTTTAGAATCTTGAAGTCATGGGCTTCTGCTACCTTTTTAAGAATAGCAGCTTCGGTATCGATGCCGATGGTGAAAGAGGTAGGCGGAATATTCTCCGGGTTTAGGCCCCATATTTTATAATAAGGTTGCTCCATTATTTTTCCTAAAAGATCGTGTAAAGCAATGTCTAAGGATGCTTTGGCAGCGGTGTCTTGCGGGCTTAAATCATCGATATACTGTAAGATATCAGCCGTTTGAAAGGGCGACTGGAAAGAAGATAAATCGACTTTTTGTAGAAAGCGAATTACACTATCTTGTGATTCGCCTAAATAAGGAGGCATACTGGCTTCACCATAGCCTGTAAGCCCTTCATAGCTAAGTTTGATGAGTAGAACAGGGGTAGTGGAACGACTGAAAGAAGCAACTGTAAAGATATGCTTCAGGCTTAGGGTGTAGGGCTGATAATGTAAAGTGAAGGCCCCCATTTTCTTAGAAATCCAGTTGTTTTTATTCATCTATTGTATAATCTAGAGCTGAAAATACACTTTATTTGTGAGTATTAATAGTGTTTTCTTGATCCTACTGTTTTGGAATAAGCATGAAAAAGCCCCTAGAAAGTATTGCGCTTTGAAGGGGCTTAAGATTATTTGTTGTAGCTATTCGTACGTCTTCTTCGAATAAAGGAATACGTAGCCTATAATGCCCGCCAGTAAGGAGGTTAGTAGAATCGATAGTTTAGCTTCTGATACATGTAGAGGGTCTGAAAACGATAATATCGAAATGAAAATAGACATGGTAAAACCTATACCTGCCAATAAACCAACACCTACTATATGTTTCCAAGTACTGCCTTGTGGAAGGCTGCTAAGTTTTAATTTGGTGCATATGAAAGAAGTAAGCAGAATACCAATAGGTTTACCTATAAGTAAGCCTGCGGAAATTCCTAAACCTAATGGCGCTGTTAAACCGGCCAACATTTCGCTTTCTAAGGTGATATTGGTGTTGGCAAATGCAAATAAAGGGATGATAAGAAAGTTAACAGGTTTGCTTATTGCATGCTCTAGGCGCTCTAAAGGTGATTCGATATCGGTGTCGTTTGTTGGGATAGTCATTGCAACTAAGACACCGGCAATTGTAGCATGTATGCCCGAATGATGGACAAAATACCAAATAAAAGCACCTGGAATCAAATAGAGATAAGGGTTTTGAATGTTCATGCGGTTCATGATAATCAAAACAACTAGACCTATAGCTGCATACATAAGGTACGTCATCTCAATACCCGAAGAATAGAAAAATGCTATAACAAGAATAGCAATTAGATCGTCAACAATAGCGAGTGCTGCTAAAAATATTTTAAGACTGCTAGGAACATGTTTCCCTAATAAACTAATAACAGCCAGTGCAAAAGCAATATCAGTAGCCATTGGGATTCCCCAACCATGCTGTGTTTCCAAACCATTGTTGAAAGCCAAATATATAAGAGCCGGAATAGCGGCACCGCCTATAGCCGATAGAATAGGTAAAGAAGCTTTCTTTGGAGACGAAAGCTCACCCTCTACAATTTCTCTTTTGATTTCTAAACCGACCATTAAGAAAAATATAGCCATTAAGCCATCGTTAATCCACATGAGGATGGGATAGCGTAAGTGAATACTTTCAGTTTCGAAGCCCAGCTCTTTGTTAAGCAGGTTTTCAAGACCAGGGCCTACGCTTGTATTGGCGATAATCATTGAAATAACTACGCAAATAAATAAAAGAGCACCACCTGCATTGCTTGATTTCAAGAAGTTCTTGAACGCATTTAAATTAATAAGTTGAGTCATAGATCATGGGATATTTTAAACTTTTCGAAAATACTGAATATAGAGCAGGCACTTTCGAATTATTGCATAGATTCTGTTTATTTCTTTTTTCAAAGCTATGCCACTTTGTCTATAAGTTGAGTTTAATGTTTTAATTATCTGATTTTAATAAGTGATTTGTAGCCCGGCTCCAAAGCCCATGTCGCTGTCATAATGCATGCGGACACCAAAAAGTCTGTTAACAATATACCCTAATTCTCCCATATATTCTTTGTCTGTATTGAACATAAAACCTGCACGAACGCGAGGGGATATGGGGATATCTCGTCGTAGCAATTGAAAACGGACATTTCCATCATGGTATATTTCGCCTTGCAAGGTGATTAGTAAAGGTAGAGTATAGGCTACACCCGCAGAAACTAAGGCGCGGCTATCTTTACTGTTTTTTTGACCAAAAATATTTTTTTCGATCTGATTATGTCCTTGTTTACGATAACGGTAGTCGAAACCAATAAATGGCATTAGCCATTGCATATTGTCTATGTAGCGACCTAGATGTGTTTCTACTTCATAACCATGGGCATCCTTATAACCTAAGCGCCATTCAGATGTTAAGCTCCAGCGTGCATTGTGTAACATCATTGAACCATCATTTCCGTTGCTAGCAAAATCATTTTGGAACATAAAATGAGGCATATTGCTTTCCTTTTTTAACATCTTATATGCCATTTCCTTATGCGGTAACCTGGGGTTATCTGGCTGGTTTTCTGTACTGAATACACGGTTCATGCCAGACATCATGTGGTATAAAATATGACAATGAAAGAACCAATCGCCATGTGTATTAGCTGCAAACTCTATGGTGTCGGTTTCCATAGGCATAATATCCAAAACATTTTTTAAAGGAGCATAATCTCCTTGCCCGTTCAGTACCCGAAAATCAAAACCGTGAAGATGCATAGGGTGTCGCATCATTGAGTTATTGTAGAGGACGATGCGGAGCACTTCTCCTCTTTTAATTAAAATTTTATCAACTTCTGAGAATACCTTATTATCCATACTCCATACGTAGCGGTTCATATTCCCTGTTAACTCGAAACGAAGATTACGCACAGGGAGATTAGGATCTAGGTTGGTTTTATGAGGCGACTGTAGCATTGCATAGTTTAAGGTTACAATGTCATTTTCAGTGGACTGAATGTCGTGATGGTGCTTTGAGCTATTTTCTCTGTTTTTTTGATGTTCATCATGTACTTGCATTTCGTGATGCTGACTTTTTGGGGAGTGCTGTTGTATGTTTTCTTTCTGAGAGCTTTGCTCGGAGTGCATTTGATGATTATCATGCTTTGTTTTTGTCAATACTTCAGGATACATCACTTCATTCATGTCCATTTGCTGTAGACTCATAGCCATACCCATGTTTTTCATATCCCCGTTCATTTTCATCATGTCATTCATCATCTTCATTCCTTCAAAATATTTTAAATGAGGTAAGGGGGTGTGCTTTTTAGGTGTTCCGCTACCCAGTAATAGCGAAGCTGAGCTAGAACGGTCTTCAGGAGTTGCGAGAAGTTCATAAGAGAAGCCCTCTTCGGGGATTTCAACCACTATATCGTAAGTTTCGGATACTGCGATTAAAAGCCTGTCAACTTTTACTGGAACTACGTCGTTACCATCGTTGGCAACCACTGTGATTTTACCGCCAGCGTAGTTTAACCAAAAATAGCTTGAGGCTCCGCCGTTAGCGATGCGTAAACGGATCTTATCTCCGGCTTTAAATTGCGTGAGTTGATTTTCTGTCTGTCCGTTGATAAGAAATTTTTCGTAGTATATGTCGCTCACATCCATAGCAAGCATGCGTTTCCACTCGTTTTTTAATTTGGTTTTGAAATGTCCTGCTTTGATAGCTTCTGAGTAGCTTTGTGTGCTACCTTTTTTTATAGCGAAATAGTCATTTGCATTATGGAGCATGCGGTGAACATTATCTGGGTCAAGATCCGTCCATTCACTAAGGACAATGGAAACAGAGGGGAGATCGTCGATACCTTTTCTAAATTTTGGATCTTCTGGCTTCTTTAGAAAAACAAGATTCCCATACATCCCGATTTGCTCTTGCATTCCAGAATGGCTATGATACCAATAGGTGCCATTCTGTAGCACTGGAAATCGATATGTAAAACTACTGTTGGGTTCTATAGGTAGTTGTGTTAACCAAGGGACTCCATCCTCGGAGTTAGGTAAGAAGACTCCGTGCCAATGCAAAGAAGTGCCTTCTTTCAAGTGGTTGTGAACTACAATTTCAGCAGTATCACCCTCTGTGAACGTTAAGGTTGGCATTGGTATTTGCCCATTTACTGCGATAGCTTTACGCTGTTTGCCTGTAAAATTTACAAGGGTATCTGTGATGTGAAGGTCGTATCGTACAACCTGCTGCCCAAATGAATATTGTGCTATCAATAAGAATATTATGCTCTGTATGAATTT
The DNA here is from genome assembly GCF_026711005.1 of Sphingobacterium sp. UT-1RO-CII-1. Taxonomy (GTDB): domain Bacteria; phylum Bacteroidota; class Bacteroidia; order Sphingobacteriales; family Sphingobacteriaceae; genus Sphingobacterium. Next base: position 76,634 of record NZ_JAPPVJ010000002.1, read on the forward strand.
CATTATGTATATAATTATTCGCGCTATTACTTTTTAAAGAGGATTCATTTATAAATTGTCCCTATTTCATGAGCAACGAAAGTTTGATTTACTTTTTCTATTAAACTGTTAATGAGATAACCATTTAGTCGGTGTAAAGTTTTTGAAAACAATTGAACTATCAATCTTGCTTAAATAGCTTTGAAAGAAGTATTTTATTCGATTGCCTCAGTTTTACATCTGAATAGGAAACTTGTTTTATTATACAAGATATCTATACAGCGACTTGATGCTAATTGCATTAAGCTGATTTATATTGAGCTGTTAAGGTGTGCTATTAAGAACAAGTTTCTCTGAAAAGAGCTAAACGACTTTGGGGGGTGTCCAGATAGATAAAGCCTTTGATATGTAAAAAGGATAGAGGTATAAAGTATAGCTTTTCGCTTTAAAAGTAATAAGCGGTTTTTGAAGATCTTGTCCAAACAAATAAAAGGGCATCGATGTGTGGCAACTATTCTGACAGGCAAAAGGAGAACATGTGTGTGTGTTATTGTCTGTATGAGAGGGGGAAGTACAACAGTCGATACAGTTAGTATCTGTTTTTACATCGATTGTATGCTCGGTACAGGCCATGGCAATTTGCGGTAGGAAAAAATAACCTACTATTAATAAACAAAACCATATCATTCTTTTGAGCATAATGAGATAAGAACAAAAACTATGTCAAAATTAATAAAATCTGATAAAACATGATATCAATAGCCGAAATTTTAGAAACGTGTTCAAATTCTTGAAAAATTGCGCAAACGATTTAAAATGGCTGTATATCATTTTTTAGACCTATAGAGGATTCTGTAAGGTCTATTTTACAAATGAGAAAGATGAAAAGCGACACTATTGGTTTATCTTGCTTACTCATTATTAAATGTTTTTATGAAGAAAAACCTATTTTTTCTGTTTTTTATGGCAGGGGTATTTTCAGTTTCACAAGCGCAGACAGCGGGAGAAATTAGAGATACGTATCAAGAGCTTGAAGTTTTCAGTGACCCTTTAGCAACTGGACTTACAAAAGGAGTAAAAAAGAAAGACATTGCTAAAATTAAAAATGAAGCAATACGTGCAGTCGCTGAGAAGCTGATTGATGGCACTTACAACACGGACTATAGATTGGCAACATATAACGCAATTTTATCTCCGCGTACATTAGGTAGACAGCTTGCAATTGGCGATGGCTATAGTAAATATGAAAATGTTACCGGAATTTATCTGCCGGTAGGTAAGCATGTTATTTTGCTAGATGGTTTGATGGAAGGAAAGACTGCCGGCTTGATGGTCCCCAATTGGGAAAGACGTGCGCCCGAAGGTATAGAGCCTACCGAAGACCCGAATGGATGGGGCATTCATAAGCAAGATTTTAATTTAAAGAATGGGTTAAATATTGTTGATGTAAAAGGCTATGGAGGATTAGCTTATATTTCATATTTCTCAGAAAATCCTGCGAATGAAAAGCCAATCACCGTTCACTTTTTAGACGCTGCTGTAAATGGTGTTTTTGATATTAAGAAACATAATGATACAGATTGGAATGCATTTATCGACAATGCTGTTTATCCAGTAGTTGATGCTTTAGGAGAGCATATTCAGGTAGCATATCCTGTAGAAGCACTGAAAAAATACGCATATGGTAAAGGGGTAGAATTGATAAGTAATTATGATTCTTTGGTGTATAGACAGCACCGTATCATGGGTTTGATTAAATATGACCGTGTACCCGAAAATAAAATATTGACACGTGTAAACTATAATTATTATATGTTTAGAGACGGTGATGGGGTAGCTTATAACGGCACAAAACCAGGATATGCGATGGCTATGGTTGTTGACCCAGCTAGCGTGATTAAAGGAGATCCTTGTTGGGGTTTTAGCCATGAAGTAGGACATGTGCACCAAACTAGACCTTTTTTCAACTGGGGAGGTATGGCAGAGGTAAGTAACAACGTCTATTCATTGTATGTTACGACTTCTTTTGGGAATAAAAGTCGTATTTCTGAACAAGATAATTATACAAAAGTAAGAGAAACTTTATATGGTAAAGGTGTAGGCTTACTGCAAGAGCCTGATGTATTTAATAGATTGGTGCCTTTCTGGCAATTACAATTATATTTTGCAGGCAAAGGAAATAATCCAGATTTTTACCCGGACTTATTTGAACGTTTCCGCCAACAGGCAGAACAAGAAATGAAACAGTCTAGAAGAGCTTATGATGGAGGTTATGGTAGCAGAGGACAGAACCCAGCAGTATACCAACTTAATTTTGTGAAAACTGCATGTGAGGTCGCTAAGCTGGATCTAACAGAATTTTTTGACAACTATGGCTTCTTTTATGTAGGTACATTGCAATATGATGATTATGGGCCTTATACATATGAAATGACACAGGAGATGGTTGACGAATGTAAAACAGCTATAAAAGCAATGAATTTGCCTAAACCGCAAGAGGACATCTCTTTATTGAGAGATTAAGAAAGTATAACCAAAATATTTAAAAGGTTCTTTAGGTGTTATATACCTAAAGAACCTTTTTTTTAACCTTCAAAAAACGTTGGTGAATCCATTTTCATACTTATGCGATAAGCAGCGTTCATTAAACCTACATGGCTGTAAGCTTGTGGGAAATTGCCCCACTGACTTCCATTACTATCATCAACATCTTCACTAAATAAGGAAAGGTGATTGCCAAATTTTAATAATTTATTAAAGATTTCCTTGGCTTCTTCTAAACGCCCTACACAAGCAAGTGCTTCCACATACCAAAATGCACAAACTAGAAAAGTAGATTTTGGGCGGCCAAAATCATCACGGTGAAGGTAGCGGTAAAAGAGGCCATGATCGCCTTTCAGCTCTTTTTCTAACCGATTTAGATGTTTTTTTGCACGGTCACTATTTGGATCGAGGTAGTTCATCATGATGAGCTGTAATGTCGATGCATCTAAATCATCACTATCGGTGGCGTTCATATAAGCCTCTTCCTCTTCACTATAGCAGCTTTCGATATGTTGTTCAGCTTTGGCTTTTAATCCTTTTGCCTTTGCTGCCATTTCGGTAAAGCCATACTGGTTGGCAATTTTTAATGCGGCTGTCGCGCCTGCCCATTGAAATAGATTGGAATAACAATGTCGGTTCTCGATATTTCGAAACTCCCATATACCAGCATCTTTTTCATCAATTGTATTTTCTATTTTATTAAGAATGAAAGTTGTCCATTCACGTGCTGAACGTAAGTTTTGGTGACGGAATCTATAATCGGTAAATAGGGGGAGTAAGGCTATAAGGGCCTGTCCGTATACATCGTTTTGAATATGTTCGTGAGCTTGATTCCCAATGCGTATAGGTTTGTTTCCCAGGTAACCATTAAGGTAGTCAAGTGTGTGTTCCGTGAGTTGATGTTGCCCCATGATACCATACAAAGGTTGGAGACGACCACTATCTGTTTGTGTAATATTAGCGATGTAAGATGCATATTTTTCCATTTCTTCGAAATGACCAATATGACTTAATGCTGTCAATACATAATAGCTATCTCTAAGCCAGCAGAATCTATAATCCCAGTTACGCTCGGCACCAGGGTATTCGGGCAAACTGGTTGTGCTGGCCGCTATGATGGCTCCGGTGTCTTCATATTGATGAAGTTTAAGTGCTAAAGCAGATCTTATAACTGCTTGTTGATGAAAAGTAGGAATTGAAGCTTTCTTGACCCATTTTTGCCAATAATCTACGGTGCGATGAAGAAAATCTTCTACTGTGCGTTCCAATGGGCTTTCGAAGGGATTCTCATACGTTAATACCAAATAAATAGGTTTACTTAAAACATGAGGACTGGGATCGAAAAAATGGCTAACTGGCATAGTGGTCGCTAAACGCATTTTGACACCTGATTTTTCAAATTGAATGTGGTTGCTGCCTCTGAACTTTTCCAAAGTATCTAAGCCATAATTTAAAGTGGGCTCGCAAGTAACTCTAATTTTGGGATTGCCGGTAATTGGCTCTACTTTTCGAACAAGCATTAATGGTTTAAAATACCTTTCGTACTGCTCGAAGCGAGGAGCGAAGTCGGTGACGCGGTAAGATCCTAATGCACTTTCGATAACTGTGGTTAACACGTTTGTGTTTTCTATATATTCTTGATAGCTATGTACGATTTCACTATCTGGTAATATGGAGAACTCTCCTCCTAAGCCTTTGTCTAATAATCCTCCAAATACAAAAGAGTCTTGAAAGGACGGCCAGCATAGCCAACTAATATTTGTGTTTTTTTGAACATGCGCGATATAGGAACAGTTTCCGATAATACCGCTATCATAGGTGTGTCTATTCGTTGATACCATATATTCTTTTTTATTATTATGTATGTACTATTTTGTTTTAGCCAGCGATTCCACAAGATGTAGCGCTTCTTTTTGGCTTTCTACATAATAGTTGGCCCTGGATTTGTCATTACCTACTTTTATTGTAATACTATTGTCTGGAAGTTCAATAAACATATCTTCGTCTGTAGCGTCATCACCAATAGCAAAAATAAAATCAGGCTTGTAATCTGCGACTATTTCGAGGGCCGCTTTTCCCTTGTTGAGTTCACTGTTTTTTACTTCAATTACTTTATTTCCGAGTAGGAGCTGTAGGTTGTGCTGACTAATGAGGTGTTGTAGATTAACGACGAGCTCCTGGGCTTTTAATTTACCCAAACCAATTTGAGCTTTTCGATAATGCCAAGCTAAAGCGTAGGACTTTTCTTCGACAAAAGAACCGGCTGTGCGGTCGGCAAATTTGCTCATTATTTCTCTAACGGGATCCTTCCAGGCTGTCGAAAGACCATCTTTATAGCGCCACTGATAATCTGGGTAATTGCTACAGGCGCCATGCTCGGCAACTAGAAAAATTTCTCGGCCGCCAAACCATTTTTGAAGTGTGCTTTGTGGCCGGCCACTGATAATTACAACTTGGGTCGAAGGGTTGCTTTGTAGCTCATCGAGCGTCACATACAATTCTTTGTTAGGAATTGCAGCATCAGCATCTCTATGAAAATGCATGAGGGTACCATCGTAATCTAAGAATAATAATCTTTTTGTAGCAGATGAGTATTGATGTAGGATGAACTGTTTTACTTCTATTTTTACCTTTCTTGCTTTTTCTTCCTGCTGTAACTTTTTGATTTCCCGTAAACGGTTAAAAAAGATAGATACCCAATGGTTTACATTGAACTTTTTTACGACAGCGATGTTTTCATCCATACGTTGGCGCTTCTCTATTTCGTTCATAAATAAAGCTTGTGATAATCCTTCTCGGATCTGATCGATCGAATTGGGATTAACTAATATAGCGTCAATCAGTTCTTTGGATGCACCGGCAAGCTCACTTAATACCAGAACTCCTGAAGTTTGTTCTTTGCTGGCTATATATTCTTTGCACACCAAGTTCATGCCATCACGAATAGACGTGACAAGGCACACGTCAGAAGCTACGTATAATGCCGACAGTTCTTCGAGCTCGAAGGAGTTATAGAAATAGGCAATCGGAATCCATTCGTTTACACCATATACAGAGTTAATATGGCCTACTGTGCGATCTATTTCGTCGCGTAATGCTTTGTATTGTGGCACAGAATCCCGCGACGGAACGACTAGCATATATAACATTATGTTTTCACGCAGCTCAGGGCGCTCGATAAGGAGGCTTTCGTAAGCTTGCAAACGCTCGATTATGCCCTTACTATAGTCTAGGCGATCGATACAAAGAATGATTTTTCTATTTTGATAAAAGTCTTTTATTTCGTTAGCCCGTTCTTTTATTTCTGCACTGGCGGCCAATTTGCTGAATTTATTGAAATCTATACCCATTGGATAAACTTCGACAAAGACGGTTCTGTCTTCAATTTGAACAGCGTTATTATGAAGTGGTAAGCCTAAAAGGTGCATGCATGCATCTAAAAAGTGCTGAGCATCGTTAAATGTATGGAATGCGATAAGATCGGCACCAAGTAAGCCTTGTATTAATTCGTCTCGCCAAGGGATGGATCGGAAAAGTTCGTTCGGAGGAAAAGGAATGTGTTGAAAATAACCTATTGAAATATTTTCATATTCTGCTCTTACCAATTGTGGCAACAGCATTAATTGGTAGTCGTGTATCCATACCTCATCTGTTTCTTGTATATCCTGCCTTTTTATAGCATCTGCAAATTTCTTGTTAACCTGCGCATAAGTATTCCAGTTATCAGTGTCGTAGACAGCATAAGAAAGCCTGTAATGAAATACCGGCCAGAGAACCTCATTGGAAAAACCTTCATAATAACCCTGTATTTCATCTTCGGTTAAAAAGACAGGAGCGAGGTTGAGCCGCTGAAGTTCTTGGCGTATAAACTCTTCTTCTTCGGGGCTTTCTGGATTATAACCTGGCCAGCCTACCCAGATATTATTGCCTTGTTGGTAGATAGACCCTAGCCCAGTAGCTAAACCTCCTTCACTGGGGATAAACTGCAGTTCGTTATTGTTTTTCTCTATTCGGATGGGCAACCGGTTTGAAACGATTATTGTCTTTTTATTGTACATAATATTTTGATATTGCAAAGCAAATGCTGTTAGGAAAATATTTGCTTTTAGATACTTCTAGGAATATAGATAACACAGAATATACGTTTTTGTTTCAATTTTTACAAATTCGTAGACATTTAACATCAATTGTTTTTCTTTTACAAATGAGGAGTGGAGTGGTTTTTAGCATTTTAAAAGATAACCTAGGTCATTTATTAAACATGAAATGATACGTACATTTAAAGTATTCAGGAACTTAAGTATGGGGCTTAGGTTCACATATATTAAATTACTATGGGTACAAATCAAAATATAATGAAAGCTGCGAGATGGTATGCTGCTAAAGATATTCGAGTAGAAGAGGTTGCTGTTCCAACGCCTAATGAAAATCAAGTAAAGATTGCGGTTCAATTTGCAGGAATTTGTGGTTCCGATTTGCACGAATATACAGGGGGGCCGCAGTTGATACCAGCTGAAAAACCCTATTCTTTAAATGGACATGTGGGTGTGACTACTCTAGGACATGAGTTTTCAGGCATTGTTGAGGAAGTTGGAGCTCATGTAAAACATGTTAAAAAAGGCGACCGTGTGGTTGTTGAACCTCTTTTTAAGAATTTTGACAGTCCATTTATAGCTAAAGGAGAGTATAACTTATCGGAACCTTTGGGGTTTGTGGGTTTGACTTCAAATGGAGGGTTTGCAGATTATACGGTTGTAGAAAGTTATATGGTACATAAGATACCAGATAGTATGAGTTTTGAGCAGGGTGCTTTGGTAGAACCTGCAGCTGTAGCGGTTTATGCGGTGTTGGAAAGTGGTTTGCAAATGGGACAATCGGTAATGGTATCAGGCGCTGGTCCAATCGGTTTGTTATGTGTGCAAGCAGCTATTGCAGCGGGGGCTGCTACCGTGATTGTAACAGATGTTTCAGAAAGCCGCTTAGCGAAGGCGCAGGAAATTGGTGCTACGAAGATTATCCGTGCTACTGATACAAATATTGCAGAGCAAGTAAGGAAGATTACTGGAATAGGTGTAGATGTTTTTATTGACGCAGCTGGGGTACAGGCATCTTTTGATAATGGTATTGCTAGTTTGCGTAACGGTGGAACTGCCGTTCTGGTGGCTTTATTTGGGAAACCAGTAACATATAATGCTTATGAACAAGTAGTGAGAGAGCTGACTATTAAGGGGACTATTGCTTACCGTAATATTTTTCCAGAAGTTATCGCAATGATTGATACTGGGAGAATGCCTGTCGAAAAGTTGGTTACAAGCAGAATTACTTTAGATGAGATTGTAGATAAAGGTTTCGAAGCTTTAGTTTCTAGTCCATCAGAAGTTAAAATCTTAATAGATTTAAATAAATAGAATTTTTATTGGTTTTTATTTTGTTGTAGAATGAGAAATCCCCAGATTAGTCTGGGGATTTACTTTTAGAGTTCAACTTCTTTCAGCTGTGCTAAGGCCCGCTGATAGTCTCGCTCAGCTATAAGCGTCCTATTGACGTTTTCGTAATAGATACTGAGTTCAACCATATATTCTAACAAAGACAATTCACCTGCATTTAGCGCTTTGGAAAGTAGTTCTATGTTATTGGTGCTTTGTAAAGACTTCTTGTACGCAGTAGCAGTTTGTTGTAGTCCATAAGCTTTTTGGTAAGAAGCTTTTAATTGTTGGTAAAACTGAAGTTGGGCATCCATTTGCCTTTCTTCGGCGGCTCTGATGCTTAGTTTAGCTTGTTTAACCCGATTTTTGTTTTCCCATAAAGGAATCGATAATCCTACCATAACACCATTGAGTGATTGCCCTGTGGATTTTTCTCGCACGTAGCCCGCAGAAAAGTTTGGCATACCTAATGCTTTATTGACTGATACTTGTTGTTTGCCGACTTCGATTTCTTGTTTTATATAAGCTAGGAGAGGGTTTTTACTTTCTGCTGTCTGGTACCAGGTGTCAAAGTCATCAGGTAGTTTCTCTAAATCAAAATTTACGGCAGCTAAATTGAGTTCTTGTCCTGCATTTAAACGAGTCAATTGAGCATTTAAGGCTTGTTCCTCTACTTTGTTGGCTGACATTTCACCTTCAATCATACTCAGGTTAAGCTGCGCTTTATTATATTCAAGTATATTACCATCGCCTTGCTCTAATCTTTTTTTGTATACCTGAGCGATAATTTGAGCATGTTGCAACCTGACATTAAGCTCGGACTTTAAACTTTGATAATATAGGTAGTCAACTAAGTATTGTTTTGCTTCAGAAAGTATAGTGAGTCTGTTGGATTTATATTGTATATCTATTAACACATTTTGTTTGTTGGCTAATTCATTTCTACGCCCACTAATTGTAGCAAAGTCAAAAGTCTGTTTGATATTCAAATCTTTCTCATTACCCACCATTTTTGGCGAGCCCCAGAGGTGTGTAAATTCTACTTCAGGGTTTTGTAAATATATGCCTGTTTTGTTACTGATCTTTTGGGCATTCATTTCTTCTTTTAATGCCTTGAGTGTGCTGTTATTCGTTTCAATCGTTTGCAGTATATCTTGCATATCCGATTGGGCATAAGCAGTACTGCTAAATGCAAGGCATATCAGGGAATAAATAACTTTTTTCATATTATTTTATTTATGCTACTGTATGTGTATTCTGTTGTTTTTTACCCATCATGCTATACACTATTGGAACAACAAAACCATTAAGTAGTGTGGAGCTAAGTAAACCGCCTAATAAGACTTGTGCCATTGGGCTTTGTATTTCATTGCCGGGCAAATCACTTGCTAGGGCTAATGGTATCAAAGCAAGTGCAGAAGTAAAGGCTGTCATTAAGATAGGGTTTAATCGGTCTAGTGAACCGATAATCACACTCTCATGAACAGGCATGCCTTGTGCTTGGAGATCGTTAAAACGCGATACTAGTAACATCCCATTACGCGTTGCGATTCCAAAAAGAGAGATAAACCCGATAATGGCCGGAATACTCATTATACCATTTGTGAGCCATAATACAAATACACCTCCAATAAGTGCTAAAGGAAGATTCAATAAGATGACGGCAGATTGTTTTACACTTTTAAACTCGTTGAAGAGTAATAAAAATATCACAACTAAGGAGAAGATAGACGTAAGAAGCAAGGTGCGTGATGCTGCTTGCTCGCTCTCAAATTGTCCGCCATACTCTAAGTGATAGCCCTCGGGTAATGTTATTTGGGTGTTTATCTTGTCTTGTATATCTTCAACAACACCTCGGAGATCACGCCCTGCTACGTTTGCAGACACAACGATTTTACGAGCTACATTTTCGCGGCTGATGGTATTTGGTCCAGTTGTAGAGGTTATTTTGGCAATATTCTCTAATGGTATTTTACGGCCATTAGCATCAATAGTTAGGTTTCTTATCCGCTCTGAAGTTTCTCGGCTTTCATTTTTTACTTTTAGTGTTAGATCAAACACTTTATTTCCTTCATAAACCAGAGAAACCTCTTCTCCCGCTAACATAACACGTATGATCTCTGCAAATTCGGGTAACGAAATGCCATATTTTGCTAATAATTCCCTTTTGGGTTCGATTTTCAATTGAGGACGCTCAACCTGCTGCTCTACGTTTAAATCAGCTATACCTTCAACATCTTGAATACTAGCTTTGATTTCATTACCTATAGAAAACATTTTATTGAGGTCTGTACCAAATAGTTTAATGGCGATATTCGCCTGTGTACCCGATAGCATGGCATCGATACGGTGGGAGATTGGTTGTCCGATTTCTATACTAACCCCTGGTAAATCTTTGAACTTCTCCCTAAGATCAGCAAGAAAATCGTCTTTCGACCTATCAGCTAATTCAAAAGGAGCTTCAATTTCTGAAACATTCACACCTAAAGCATGTTCGTCCAATTCGGCTCGGCCTGTTTTTCTACCTGTTGTTTTAATTTCAGGAACTGACAAAAGTATTTTTTCTGCAATAAGTCCGATTTTGTCAGACTCCTCTAGGGAAACACCAGGAAGTGAACTTACATTGACGGTTAAGGAGCCCTCGTTGAAAGCAGGTAGAAAGCTTCTGCCCAATGTCGAGAAAATGATTAATGAGGCAATAAATAGTACAACAGTAATACTCAAAACTACTATTTTAAAGCGTAAAGCCCAGTTTAAACACTTTTCATACACTTTTTTAAGTGTACGCGCAACAAATGGCTCACGATCAGCTTTTTTATTTTCTTTGGGTCTACCTAATAAGTAACTGCAGAGGACAGGAGTAAGGGTCAATGCGACAACAGTAGATGCAAATAAAGCTACTATGAAAGCAATACCTAAAGGTGCTAACATCCTGCCTTCCATGCCGGAAAGGAAAAATAAAGGAACAAAGCTGGCAACTATTATAAACGTGGAATTTAAAATAGGCATACGTACTTCTTTTGAAGCTTCGTAAACGACCATTAGCACGCTTAGTTGTTCTTCTTTAGGTTTTAAACGATTCTCGCGCAGTCTTTTGAAGACATTTTCCACGTCTACGATAGCATCATCCACTAAAGAACCAATGGCTATAGCCATTCCTCCTAAACTCATTGTGTTAATGGTGAGCCCCATAGCTTTTAAAGCTAAAATAGAGGTTACTAGTGATAATGGTATGGTAACTAGTGATATGAGTGTTGTTCTTACGTTCATCAAAAAGATAAATAGAATAACAACAACAAAAATACCACCTTCTAATAAAGCGCTTTTAACATTATTGATGGAGTTGTCAATAAACTTGGATTGTTTAAATATTTCCGTATTAATTGTGATGTCGCTCGGTAAGGTAGTTTGTAAGTCAGAAAGAGATTGTTCTATCTTTTCGGTCAGTTCAATTGTACCTGTTGCTGGCTGTTTAGTGACCGTAATAATAACTGCAGATTTACCATCGACAGAAGCTAAACCTATTTTCGGCTCTTTGTTTCCAATTTTAACATCGGCAATATGTTCTAATAATATCGGTGAATCATCGACTGTCTTAACAACTGATTTCGCTAAGTCTTCAACTTGGTTTGTTGACAATTGACCTTGTATTAAATACTCGTTGCTATATTCATAAAGAACGCCTCCTGTGGCATTCTCATTCATACCTTTCGTGACCGTGATAACTTCGTCTAAACTGATACCGAAATGCTTCATTCTTTCAGGATCAAGCAGGATTTGGTATTCCTTAATATCTCCACCTATGACTGTAACTTGTGCAACTCCACCCGTAGATAAAAGACGGGGGCGTATGGTCCAGTCAGCAATGGTACGTAATTCTTGCAAGGATGTAGTATCAGCTGTTAGTCCCATGATCATTACTTCACCCAATATGGATGATTGAGGGCCTAAGGTAGGGGAACCGACATTGTTAGGTAGTGTTTCATTAACCATGGCTAATTTTTCTGAAACAATCTGCCTAGCGCGATAAATATCAGTTCCCCAATCGAATTCTATCCAGACGATGGAAAACCCTGTTGTTGAAGACGAACGGACACGGCGTACATCAGTAGCTCCGTTCACTGCTGTTTCTACAGGAAAAGTGACCAGCCTTTCTACTTCTTCTGGCGCCATTCCTCTTGCTTCAGTCATCACAACAACTGTTGGGGCATTTAAGTCGGGGAAGACATCAACTTCCATATTTGTAGCTGTATAAGTACCTGCTAACATCAGCAGAACAGATCCAAGTAAAACTACAAGCCGGTTGTTTAATGCAAATTTTATAATAGAATTTAACATGTTTTAATCTTTCTATACGTTTTAGTGGGTATGGCCTTCAGGTATGATAGATGCATTTGCGGCTATTTTTACTTGATATGCTCCTCTTGTTACTATTTCATTGCCACTTTCTAGGCCGTTTTTAACATGGACACGATCACCATCACTTTGCCCCAGTTGAACCTCCTGTTTTTTGTAGGCCTCTTTACCGATACGTAAATAAACGAAATGTAATCCTTGCTCTTCAGTTACAGCTGTTAGCGGTATAGCGATTACATTTTGCAAAGGAGTGGAGAGCAGATATACTTCTGTATATGCTCCAGGTATTATACCACCTTTATTGTCAAACTCGAAAATAACGGGAATATAGAAAGATGAACTATTTGTTGCTTTTCCGTAAGATAAAAGCTTCCCGTTGAGGTTGTTAAGTTTGTACGTCACAGTATCATAAGCTGTTTTAAAATGAGCAGTACTTAAACCTTTTAGATTGTTGAAATAGCGCTCTGACACTTCTGCTTTTAGCTGAAGTTTTCTGTTTTGTGACACGACGGCTATCGGTTGACCTATAGTCACGTATTCGCCTTGATTGACAAGTCTGTTTTTTAAAAAACCAGCTATTGGAGAAGTTACCCGAAGTCCCGAAGAGGTGACATTGGCAGCCTGTGCATTGTAAACAGTTTGAGCATTCTCATAGCGTTGACGGGCTAATTGAAAATCCTTATCAGAGATAATCTTATCCGCAATTAAAGATTCTGCGCGCTTTAGTTCCCGTTCTGCAGTTTCGTATTCTATTTTTATTTTAGCGATGGGATCACCTTCCTGTAAATTTTTTGCAGATATAGTTACGATTGATTCGCCAGCAGCTATTGACTTACCTTCGGCAATAGCAGCGTTACTAAAAGTGAGTGTGCCATTTCCAGTGGCAACAATGGTGACTTCATCACCTTGAGATGATTGTATTTGCCCACTTGTTTTTACAACCTCATGGAAAGTACCTGGAGACACTATCTGCGTTTGTAAACCCGCCGCCTCTGCTTGTTCAGAAGTAAAGACAATTTCATCGCTGTGGTCATCACCATGCTCGTGCTCGTGGTCATGGTCGTGATCATGGTCGTGATCATGGCTGGCATGGTCGTTATTGTGCCCTGTATTACTTTCACTCACTTTATTTGCATTATTATTACATGCATATAAAGTGAAAATAAGCCCTATTAATGGAATAAATGATTTTATCATTTTAAATGTTACTTAAGTGCTCTTTAAATTTGATCTTTCTGATTTAGAGCGCAATACTTGCTTTAAAACTGATTGATGTAATTTTAAAACTGAAATGTTTAAAAAGACAATTTGGTAGACTACAAAAAGCCTATCTTATTGTAACTAGAATATTGTGGGAAACATGATTGATTTTATACCCTTTTGTAAAAAAAACTAGAAGTTGTGGGTTTAAATCAAACTTGAGAGGAGAGAAGTAGGTGGAGCACGAAGACCGACACTCGAAGCCACATATGTAGGTATATATGGAAGTTTATATTGCTTATAAATCAACTTCTTTTCAGCTTCGCTGAATTTTTTTAATTGATTGTCGTTGATACAATATAAAAGAAATGGATTATGAAAAATTTGTTTTTCAAGTCCTCCAAATTTTATATCATAGGAAGATGCACTCACATAGTCCTTTTCAAATACACAATCTTTATCGAAGTCACTATGATCAGGTAGATCATGACAATGTGTTATTGATTGATCTAAGTCGCAATTGGTCATATTGCAGGTGTCCATAACGAGGTGCACCCATTCTTGGTGATGGTGGTGTGCTAGAGTCGCTGAAAGTAAAATAATCAGCGTTGCTAAAGATGTTATTGTTATGGATATATTTTTTTTCATTTGCATTTATCTTAGCCTTAATGTGGGCAAAGAAATGTTTCTTCTTTAGAATGCTGAAAATCACAGATCTTAGCAAGAAACAAAGCAAATATAATAAAATATAGATAAAGGATTGGTTGTTTTTAGGTAAACATTTTTTTGAGGAGGTATAATTAAGGCTAGCTAACCCGTTGGAAAACTCTTTCATCAGCGGGTTAGCTGTTCCTCTTTTTAGTTATTATGCGTCTTAATCAGTTCGATGATATCGATAGGTTTTGTAATAAATTTATCGTGTTTATAGTCTTTTAGTTCATTTTCGGTATGCGTTCCGTAGAGTGAACCCACAGAAAGCAAAACTCTTGCACTCTCTGCTGATTGTAAATCTGAAGGAGTATCGCCAATATTAAAAACTTGTTTGCTATCTGTAATATTGCATTTTGCCATGGCCAATTGAATCATCTCAGGTGCTGGACGTCCATTTTTTACATCGCTACTAGCTATTGAGCAGTTGATAAAATTCTTACCTGTGTTTTCTAAACATAAATAATCACTGTTTAGATCTGTATTCCAGCCCAATTTAGCTAAGATAATGTCTGTTACTTTACGGTAGAATCCTGTTGTTAGTGCAATTTTGATATTTGCTGCTCTACAATATTCAAAGACTTCCAATATCCCATCGTAAGGTTTAGCTCCAACAGTTTCATAATGGGACTCTAAGGTGTGGCAAAAGTAATCATAAGATTCTTGTACCTTGCTTTTATAAGCAGGATGGTTTTCGCCAAGCTCTTCTTTCCAGATCGTTTCAAAAACTAAAATCTTTGACCAACCCATCATACTGTTTATTTTCTCGGATGATACATCTAGGTTGGTTGCTTTTATCGCTTCATAAAAACATTTTTCTACCTCACGATGATCCTGAACAGTTGTTCCTGCCATATCAAAAATGGCCATTTTTATTTTACTCATAATCTTTTAATATATTATTTTTATTATTTACTAGTGAAATTATTAGTGCACATATAGCGCAGATGATAGCGACTAATAAAAAAATATTTGCTGTGTTTTTTGTATAATCTATGACTTTCCCAAATAGCGGCTCACCAAATGCAGCAAAGACATAAGCAAACATATTCATTACACCTATTCCAGTTCCTACTAATTTTACACCAAGAAGATCGGGGCTAAGTGTCCAGAAATTAGCTTGAGGGCCATAAACAAAGAATCCTGCAGCAAACATAAGAATGACTGCTGTTAAACGATTGGCTTCGGGAAGGAAATAGATTAATAAAGCTATTGCACAACTGCATAGCATCCCCCAGCGGATAGACTTTATACGGTTTGATTTGAATATGTAATCTGATATATAGCCAAAAGAGACAGCCCCGATGGCCATGCCTATCGGAATAAAGAGCGTTATCCAAAGATCATCAGTAGAATCCTTATAGTTGGATCCTAAAAAATGTATGGGTACCCAAAAGATTAAACCGTAACGAGCCATGCTTTGAAAACCAATAGCAAAGGAGACAATCAAGAAGCTTTTATTCTTAAAAACTGCTAAATAGGCTTGTTTCCAATTGAGTTTTAAATCTTCTTTTTTTTGGTCTTCCTCAAGGGTATAACTTTTTAATCGAGGATGGCTATACGCTATAAATGCAAATAGTATTAGAGCTCCCAAGAGAAAAAGAATGGGATAACGAAATAACGTGCGCCAGCTTTGGTCATCTTGTATTAAGAAAAGTGCTATTAGAAAGGTCATGACAGAAGAACTCCCGGCTGCCATTGTATAAAAGCCAAAGGCTTTACCACGTTCTTTTCCACTCCACCAATTGGCAATCAGTTTGCTTCCCGAGCCCCAGGCCATCGATTGAAAATATCCATTTAAAGTCCACAATAGGAGTATAGTCTTATAGGTGTCTGCATAACTTATTCCGAGATTGCAAAGAACAGATAATGTTCCGCCAGTTAAAATCATGTGTTTTGGGCTGAAACGATCTGCTAAATTACCATTGATCAATTGGCCGATCGCATAGCCCATAAGCATTGCAAAACTTATCCAGCCAATTTGTTGAAAGCTGATAGAAAGATCTTCAGCCATTCCTTTTGCCGCCCAACCGAAATTGTGACGCCCGGTATAGAAGAACAGATAGGCAAACATGGTAACGAGCAACATTTTCCACTGATCTCTTCTGAAGTTATTAGCCATCATTCTTTAGATTAAAGGAGAAATAAAGTGTTTCGTACATCTAATCTCTGTATTGAACGCGTTACTCACGCTGACAAGTGTTGTATTGTTCATGTTGTATTTATTTTTACAATACTAAAGAAAGTTTACAAATACTATACATTTATAAGGATTAATTTTATGTTATATAATTGTTTAGTGATTGTTAGAAAGTGTAATTTTCAAACTTTTATTTGGGGATTTCTATAGCTCGGTAGAGAGTTAATGTTTTATTTAATTACATTTGTTCACTACAATTATGGAAAGTAAAACGATATTTAAGATAAGTCAGAAATTACGCGAGTGCCGTAAAGAGAAGGGGATAACCCTTCAGGAGGTAGCTGACAAAGCAGGAGTAAGTAAAGGGTTAATTTCGCAAATCGAGAATAACCGTACAATTCCATCATTATTGGTTTTGGTCAATATTATTTCTGCTTTAGATATAGATCTCAATGTATTTTTTGAGGATTTTAAATCAGAAGTTGCTCTAGGTCCGATTTTGGTCAAAAGAAAGAAAGATTATGAGAGTTTTGAGAAAGAGCAAGCGGAAGGCTTTCTATATAATAGAATAATAACCACTTCAGTAGATCAATCTACCATTGATGTGGTTTTGTTAGAGCTGTTGCCTGGCGCATCACGACCGATGGTAGAGACAGAGGCTTTTGAGTATAAATATATTATTAAAGGTAAAGTAGCTTATGAATTTATAGATGAAGTTATCGAGTTGGATGAAGGCGACTCTATTCTATTTAATGGACGATTGGCACATACACCTAAAAATATTGGCGAGGAGAATGCAGTTATGCTGATTGTATACTTTTTTGACCAACAGAATAAATAAGAATAGTTTATTCATTTAAAGAATGCTATTTTCTGTTGTTCTTATGTAAAATGAATGATAGAAAATAGCACATAGTCCCTTAATTGCCTTTAAAATCGATTTTTGCCTTTATTTTTAATTCTTTTTTACTTTTTACGCTTGTTTGGATTTCTATTTTTACTTTTTCTTGCACGAAGTAGGCTATTGCTCCAACGTGCGATATTGTAGGCCATAAAGTGAAGTCTGTATAAAAATAAAAAGGCATTTTGTTCTGTTCAAATTTCAAAGTTTTTAAAGTGCCTTGTTCGGTGCTATGCAATTGAAATTGTCCTTTACTTGTTTTATAAAAATTATAAAATATTTCTTGGGGTATAGTTTGCAAGAACTCTTTTTCACCTTTCAAAGTAAACTCAATAAGAGGCACTTGGGTTGTTTGAACTTCTTCTTTTGCTATGCTGCTAAAATTCTCATCATAATCATAGCTGATAACGGTGTCTTTTTGCACAACAGTTTTTGTTTTGATAACGAAATCTATATAATTCTTATAAGATTGCGCTATTTGTTCTGTATTAATGTTGAGGAATTTTTCAAAAAAAAGAGCGAGGCGAGGCATTTCATCCCAGTATAGACTACTCCAAAAAATTAAGGCATTTGACTTTTCATCTATTCGTCTTATAGAATTCATGTCTGCTAAATTATGTTGGGATTTGTAGATACCTTCTAACGCTAGCTCTTTATTGATTATTTGTCCACCTAAGAAATGTTCTTCTTTGAAATGGTAATAGAATAGGTGTTCTGTTTTTAGGCCTGATGTTAGTTTACTACTTGTAATGTTTTTAACCATTTGCCAACGTTCTTTATTCTTTAAAAGTTGTCGTAATATTTCACTATCTGTTTGTTGACCTATGGCTAGTTCAAAGATAATATGCTCACGATCAAAAACTATCGCTATATTTTTGTCGAATTTGAAAAAATAATGGCTGTCAGCAAGGGTGTCAATTTTTTGGTCAAATTGGTGTAGCGTTGTGATCCAATTTTCCCAATTTCTGATTTTTTGAATAGTATATAGCTTAGAGGTGCTACCTTGTAATGTCGTAAAATATAATTTTGCAGGTATAGCTAATCCAGAACTCCATATCTTATTGAAGAGTTTTTCGGATTTAGTGCTATCCCTCGTTCTCTCTATCGTCTTGGGTAATAGTACACTTAAATTACTCAGAAATATATCATCTAATGATAGGCCTATTAACGATTCGCTATTTTGTAAAATGTACTGTTTGTCGGCTTTATTCTCACGGATGATATATATTGCAATAGCCACTATAAGTATAGTGGCTAATGCAATCATAGTATTTCTTAACAGTTTTCGCATTTAAAACAGAGTTTCTATCATACCATCCTGGCTTGACAGTATTTTATTAAGAATATAGCGAATTGCACTATTTTCTTTTTTTGGCAAGTCAAAACTAATAGCACTTTCTATTCTTCCTTTTTTGATAGCGCCTACTTCTGTCTTTAAAGCTCCAAAATGGCTTAACTCTTCAAAATTTTTCTCAAAACTTTTAACAATCGGAATACCTAGCTTCTTAAACGTTTCTGGTATTTTTTCTGCATGTGCGACAGCAGTAAAGCTATTGCCATTCACCTCTTTTAAAATGCTGTGACCACTTTTTGATTTGAAACTATTATCTCTTATTGCCGTTAACTGTTCTAATTCTGAACCTAGAAATACAATATCGTCTTTAAATAATAAATACATAGCTAAGCCAGCATCTTTGATATTCAATTTATAAATACCATCAATAAATTCGAGCTCATCTTTATGTACACTATAGTCAGCTATTTTTTTATAAATACGTTGATCTTTTGAAGTGAACATAGATAAGAAGCTTGGAATATATTCTTCTTTAGTTTTCGTTACTTCTGTATAATCGTAATTCTCATCATATTCATAGTCTATATATTCTGTTTGTACTTTTTTGACATCATTAACAAAAAAAACAAAGTCTCCATTAGCTAAATTGGCGATTGCTTTCTCATCAAACAATACGTCGGTCGCAATAGCTGCAATAGAGAGGGGCTCTTTGTACTGCGCTATTAAAGGTGCATACCAACGCTCGATAAACTTAGGCAAGCTTTTTAAATAAGCTTCAGTATTCATATTGATGGAAAAGTATCCCAAGTGGTCGTCAGGGACATAGTGAGCGAATTTTCTATTTACCTTACTTTTGAAAACGTCTTTTAACATTTTCTCAATATCACGATCTATACCTAGGGAAGACTCCACGCGCAGTTGGTTAGCTTTTTGTGTCAAGCTTAATGTTAAGTCTGTATAGCCGGTAGTGAATTCATTTGTTTGTAGTCCGAAACGTAAGTTAATAACATCCGCTGGTAGTGATTTTTTATAAAAAGCATCCAGGTCTGTCATCCAAAAATGAACAAGGGTGTTTTTTCTATTGAAGTTTTTTAGTCCCTTATTTTTAGCGTTGTTATGAGCAGGTTCCAGAAATAGAGGGAAATTATCCGTAGACCATTTTTTAAGGAGACTATTTTGTAGGCTATCATTTGTAGTACTTATGGTAGCATAATCTGTTTCCAAATCGCTTAGGTCATAATCATCCCAATCGTAGTCTTCAAGAGCAATAGCAGTAGAATCGGATTCGAGATCAAAATCTTCTAAACTATCTGTTTCCCACTCAAAATTTTCATTTTCCTCTTCCTCATTATATTCCCAGCTATCTTCATCACTAGAATCACTTACTGCAGGAGCTTCTTCAAACAACTCTTCATACATACTAACATAATCATCTTGAACCTCTATCCCATATCTAGCGGCATTGTCCGGATTTTCGAAAAATTTCTTTTCAATTTCACTTGTCATGACGAAAAGCATATTATGATTCCATGCTACATTTGTCTTTTGATCGGGAGAGTGCTTAGATTCATAGCCTTTTAAGCCAACAAAACTTTCATAGTCCTTGAAAAGGACATCTGCTATATTATGATTTTTTTTCAAGGGAATAAGAATCCCCGTATAATTGATGCTATCCGTTTGTGCATAGTATATGTAACTACTTCTATCTAAAGCAATGGGGAGATCCGTTATGCTTTCTGTGTGAATGTTCTTTTCATTAGCTAAGGCTTCAAATAGTCCAAGTTTTACAAAAGCTCTATTTAGCATCTCTAACGAGCTATTTTTAACAATTGCATCATGATTGATAACAGCGACGATTTTAGCTTCTTTAGGCACTCGGTTAATTAAATCCTGTCCGTAAGAACAGTACGCAGCAAAAATAGCCAATGTACTGAATATATACTTTTTGATATGCATATGTAGGGTTAATTTATTAAACTGATATTATTAGTAAGGTTTGCTTTGTTTCTTAACAAGTCGATGGCTTTAACTCTCAACAAGGAAGTTTTTTTATCTTCTGAAACTTTGGCTTGATTGTGTTGCTGTGTTTTAATACTTTTTTCAAAACGGGTAATATTGGTATAGATAGCGTCATTGAAAAGTTGTTGATCATCGTTGGACAACTTACCAAATTCTTTGCCCATATCAGATGTATACGTATAATTACGTTTAAAAACGCCCGCCGAAGGATTAAAGCTATAGCTATTGTAGCTTGTAATTGAAACTTTAGTCTTTTTTGAAAGGGCTTTACTAAACTCATTTAAAGCTTCAATATGTGCAAAATTGCAGGATAATGTAGCGATATAGTTTTTAAAATCTAGGGTATATTTAACATTAGAAATACCTTTTGTATTTTTGAGTGTTGTTGCTAGTTCTTCCATTTCCGCTTTAACTGTAGTCTCTGAGGGTATTTTGAAGCTTCCAAAACTACTTAACTTCATTAATGAAGCTACTTTTGTTTTGCTTTTACTCATGTTGAGCGTAGCGGTTATAGCACCGGAACCATTGTTCTGGAGGTCTATTTTCTCAACAAATTCAAAACAACCCGTCAGCAAGCTAGTTATTGAAATGATAGCTCCGAATAATAGTGTGCGATATTTTTTGTTCATGGGGATTACTCTTATTGGTTATGTTCTAAAGATAATAACCAAAGTCTGTCAATGATTCTTAAACTTAAAAACTATTTCTTTAGTCATCTAAGACATCAATGAATAATGATTTGCCTGTATTTAATGCAAAAGTAAATGAATTATTGAATATTTAATCCTCTTTTAGCGTATTTTGTTTTACTTAATTATACTTATTGTAGCTTCATCTCGACGGAATAGAAGGTGTAATATATTAGAACTTTATATGGGACGGTATGTATGCAGAAAATATGCTGTTTTATCTTTAGGTATTTTGAACTGTATGCATTTTAAGTATTTTTAAGTTAAAATATATTGATACTGATAAAAATTATTTATAGCTGCATGAAAACTAACGAACGCGTTTATCGTATGTCATTTGCAAGTGTTTACCCACATTATATTGCAAAAGTTGAGAAAAAAGGCCGTACCAAAGTCGAATTGGATGAAGTTATTTTTTGGTTAACAGGATATGATAAGCTGACTTTACAAAATAAAATTGATGAAAAAGTTAGCTTTGAAGAGTTCTTTGATCAAGCTCCACGAATAAATCTAAATGCTTCTAAGATTACAGGTGTAATCTGTGGTTATCGGGTGGAAGAAATAACAGAGCCATTGATGCAGAAAATTCGCTTTTTAGATAAGCTGGTCGATGAATTAGCAAAAGGGAAAGCGATGGAGAAAATATTAAGAAAATAAACCGGGCAGGAGGTTAATAAAAAAAGCTAAGAATACATATTCTTAGCTTTCTGGTGGTGCCAGCTGGATTCGAACCAGCGACACAAGGATTTTCAGTCCTTTGCTCTACCAACTGAGCTATGGCACCGCTACGTTTTTTTTTATCTGTTACGTTCAGATTTTCTGGTGGTGCCAGCTGGATTCGAACCAGCGACACAAGGATTTTCAGTCCTTTGCTCTACCAACTGAGCTATGGCACCGCTACGTTTTTTTATCTGTTACGTTCAGATTTTCTGGTGGTGCCAGCTGGATTCGAACCAGCGACACAAGGATTTTCAGTCCTTTGCTCTACCAACTGAGCTATGGCACCTTACTTATGCAATAAACTTCCTTTGTTGCGATGCAAATCTATGTTCTTTTTTTGAATTTTGAAACTTTTAATGCATTTATTTTACGTATATCAATCAAAGTGCTGATTGTGATGGAGATAAAATTACAGGAAATTAACAGTCCAATTAATCATTTTAGGCTATCTTTGCACTTTACAAAAATGTTATGAGTAAGAGAGGAAGAGTTTTAGTTGCTATGAGTGGCGGAGTAGACAGTTCTGTAGCAGCGATTATGTTGCATGAACAGGGGTATGAAGTCATTGGTATCACCATGAAAACATGGGATTATGCTTCTGCCGGTGGTTCTTCCAAAGAAACAGGGTGCTGTAGTTTGGATAGTATTAATGACGCACGTTCTTTAGCTGTTGGTTATGGCTTTCCACACTTTATATTGGATATACGTGATGAATTTGGTGATTTCGTTATCGATAACTTTGTCGATGAATATATTGCCGGTCGTACACCTAATCCTTGTGTTCTTTGTAATACACATATTAAGTGGTCTGCTTTAATGAAGCGGGCAGACAAATTGGATTGTGAGTTTATTGCAACGGGGCATTATGCAAATATTCGCATGCACGATAATGGACGTTATGTTATATCGAAAGGAAGAGATGAGAATAAAGATCAGTCATATGTCCTTTGGGGTGTATCGCAAGAAAATTTAGCGCGTACACAATTCCCTTTGGGAGGGTTTACGAAAAAAGAAATCAGACAAATGGCTTTAGAAATGGGGCAGGAGGAGCTTGCACAAAAGTCGGAAAGCTATGAGATATGTTTTGTTCCTGAAAACGATTATAGGGCTTTTTTAAGACACAAACGCCCTACGTTGGACGAAGAGGTGGGGCCTGGTAACTTTATTCTTTCTGATGGCACAGTAGTGGGCCAGCATATTGGTTATCCTTATTTTACAATTGGTCAGAGAAAAGGATTAGGAATAGCTTTAGGAAAACCAATGTTTGTTATTGAAATCCTGCCGGAAAGTAATTCTGTTGTATTGGGAGAGGAGCATGAGTTGGAAAAATCACAAGCCTTTGTGCGCGATGTTAATTTAATTAAATATGCGTCGCTTCAAGAGCCGATGGAAGCTGTGACGAAGATTCGTTATAAAGATGCTGGTGCAGAATCGTTGATAACCCAATTAGACGGTAATATTATGAAAGTAGATTTCTCGCATCAAGTCAAGGGCATTGCTCCTGGACAGTCAGCTGTATTCTATGAAGGCAGTGATTTGATAGGAGGTGGGTTTTTAATGAAATAACAATAAGCTGTTTTAGCAATAAAAAAGGCTTGACCATGTGTGGCAAGCCTTTTTATATAGCTAATTAATTCTTATAAACTACCTACTTTTTGAGCTAAGTCAACAATTTTGTTGGAGTAACCCCACTCGTTGTCGTACCAAGCGATAACTTTAACAAAGTTGTCATTTAAAGAAATACCAGCTTTCGCATCGAAAATCGAAGTACGCTCATCTCCTAAGAAATCTGTTGATACAACATCGTCTTCTGTATAGCCCAAAATACCTTTCAATTCGCCTTCAGAAGCATCTTTCATTGCTTTTTTAACATCTTCATAAGACGCTCCTTTTTCCAAACGTACTGTTAAATCCACTACGGACACGTCAGCTGTAGGAACACGTAAAGACATACCTGTTAACTTTCCTTTCAACTCTGGCAATACAAGGCCTACGGCTTTAGCAGCTCCTGTTGATGAAGGAATGATGTTTTGGTAAGCACCACGTCCACCTCTCCAATCTTTTGCAGATGGGGAGTCGACAGTTTTTTGAGTAGCTGTCACAGCGTGAACAGTAGTCATCAAGCCCTCTAAGATGCCAAACTTATCATTTAATACTTTAGCAATTGGAGCTAAACAGTTTGTTGTACATGAAGCATTAGATACAATTGTGTACTCGGCCTTAAGCTCTTTATCATTTACACCCATTACAAACGTTGGTGTGTCATCCTTAGCTGGAGCTGACATAACTACTTTCTTAGCGCCAGCTTCAATGTGTTTTTGCGCTAATTCTTGTGTAAGGAAAAAGCCGGTAGACTCAATAATAACTTCAGCACCAACTTCACCCCATTTTAAATTAGCAGGGTCTTTTTCAGCTGTAATACGGATGGTTTTACCATTTACAATTAAATTACCGTCTTTAACATCTACAGTTCCATCAAACTTACCATGTGTAGAGTCATATTTTAACATATAAGCTAAATAATCTGGCTCAACCAAATCATTAATACCTACTACTTCGATATCACTGCGTTTTATAGCAGCTCTGAAAGCTAAGCGGCCAATACGGCCGAATCCGTTAATTCCAATTTTCATTTTATCAGTTTTTGTTAATGTAATATTTTACTAAATTTTGTACAGGCTCACTAAGTATAGTGTCAATCTGTAACCCATACTCTTGGCCGATCTCACGTAGCCATGTCGAGTAGTTATTTGCGACAGAGCCAGTAAAGTTTATTTTGCTATCCGGATATGTTTCCGAAAGGGGGATAAGATACGTTTGCACATATTTATCTAATCCCTTTTTAATATGCTGAGCAACATAACTATGCTCTTTATTCTCATATATAAAATCAGCGAAACTATTGAGGAAGATGTTGGGGTTAGGATTATAATAAACACGATCCAAAATAGCCCGTCTTTCGAGATTGTACTTTTGAATTAGTTTTTCACGAATACCACTCGGCGTATTTTCTGTGAGAAAATCTTTAAGCAATTGCTTCCCCAACCAATTTGTCGAGCCCTCATCTGCTAGAATATAACCTAAGCCATAATTATTGGAGATTATCTTCTTACCATTATAATATGCAGCATTAGAACCGCTACCGAGAATCCCTACTATCCCTTTTTCATCACCAAAAGTTGAAATGGCAGAAGCTAATACATCGTGACTTGCTTTTACTCTTGCATTTTTAAAAAACTGCATAAATACTCCTTCAATCTTCTTCTGTCTCTCCGGTGATGAAGCTCCTGCGCCAAAGAAATAAATACGTTTTATTTTCTCGGCATTATTAATCAAATGAGTGCTTTTATTTAAAAGTTGTAAAATATACCTTTCATCTTGTATGTACGAATTTATGCCTGAAGTACGAAACCCATGAAGGACTCTGTTTCGGTCGGCTATTCGCCAATCGGCATATCTAGAACCACTAAAAACAACTACAATCATTCTTTTCTATTTTATATGATCACTTAAAAGATAGTGCATGTTTAAGTTGATATTATAACTATGGTTAAATAGTCATAATTTTGGCGATTTGCACCAAATCTTCATTTAGTTTTAACTCTTTCTTACTGAGTGCTACTTCAAGAGGCGTGTTCACAATAGTTGAGCCTCTGATGCCAATTGTTGCTCTTGTGTTTCCTTGGAGCAATTCATTAACTGCAGCATACCCCATTCTGGTAGCTAAAACACGGTCTGCACTGCTAGGAGAGCCTCCACGTTGCAGATGCCCTAAGATACTAACTTTTGTGTCAAAATAATCAAATTTTTCTTTCACACGTTTAGCAACATTGCTCACTCCGCCATTTTTATCACCTTCAGCAACAACAACGATCATAGACGATTTTTTACGTTCTAAAGCTGTAGATAGTAAGTCTATTAATTCGTCAATAGCTGTGTCTTTCTCTGGAAGAAGTATAGCTTCAGCTCCTCCTGCGACTCCCGCATTAAGCGCTATTGATCCTGAGTCGCGGCCCATAACTTCAATGAAAAATAGTCGATTATGAGAAGCTGCAGTATCCCTTATTTTATCAATAGCATCTATAACTGTGTTATTTGCCGTGTCATAACCAATTGTTAAATCTGTTCCGCTAAGGTCATTGTCAATAGTACCTGGTATACACATGACAGGAATATCAAATTCTCGTGAAAAAACCTCCGCACCAGTGAAGGTTCCATCTCCACCTATAGCCACTAAAGCATCAATACCCGCTTTCTTGACGTTGGCATAAGCCAATGCTCGGCCCTCAGGTGTCCGAAATGCTGTGCAGCGTGCTGTTTTTAAAATTGTTCCCCCTTTTTGTATAATAGAACTAACAGATCGGCTATCCATCTCAAACATGGTATTATCAATCATTCCCTGATAACCATGGTAAATTCCAACGACTTCTTTATTATTATATAAGGCCGTGCGGACTGCCGCACGTATTGCTGCATTCATGCCGGGAGCGTCTCCCCCAGAAGTAAAAATGCCTATTTTATGTATTTCTTTCACTTGATTACAATTTTTTAGGTTTTACGAATATAGTGTGTATTTATTACACTATTAAATTTTTTTTGCTTTTTTTAGATAAAAATAATATAATTGATGAACTTTGAGCGATTTCTTAATAGGTTGAGAACAGTTATTTAACAAAACAGGATAAAATTTTGCAAACGCACTTTACAATTGACTGTGTCATTTATAGCTTTAATGAAGGGAAGCTGCACATACTTCTTAATGAAAGAAATGAATACCCTTATAAAGACTGGTGGGCATTGCCAGGTTATTTTGTCGATATGCACGAAGAAATGGAAGATGCTGTCAAAAGAATTTTATATGAAAATACAGGATTGAAAAATATTTTCATGGAGCAGTTAGGAGCCTTTGCCAGTGTCAAAAGACACCCACAAGGACGAATTTTAACTGTAGCTTTTTCAACTATAGTAAAGTATGATGAAGTACACGCAAAAGTTAAACCTGTTACAAACTATATGAAGCAAGCGAAATGGTTTGCCGTAGAAGATCTTCCAGAACTAGCTTTCGATCATAAGCAAATAATTCAGGAAAGTCTGAGCAAGTTAAAAAGCACATTGCATTACTCAACTGCTATTTATGAACTGCTACCGGAAAAATTTACTTTAACTCAGTTACAACAAGCTTACGAGGCTATTCTAGGTAAGGTTTTAGATAAAAGGAACTTTAGAAAAAAAATAGCTAATATGGGTTACTTAAAGGAACTAGCAGAGGTTCAAAAAGGAGTATCCTATCGAGCAGCACGCCTTTATAAACTTGATAAACGGAAATTTCTAAGACATATCGGAGCTGAATCTCCTTCAAATATCTGATTGAGTTAACCTTAACTTTATATATTAATAATAGAATATGGAACACTATCTTTTGTGCTACCATTTTATTTCTATATTTTTGAATGTTTTCTGAAGAAAGTCAAATAGTATGGAGAAAAGATGGATGATAGAAAAGAACAAATAATAGAAATAGCATTAAAAAGATTTGCTCATTATGGTTTTAATAAAACTACTATGAGTGAGATAGCGGTCGATCTAGGGATTACTAAAGCAAACCTTTATTATTATTATCCTGATAAAAACTCCTTGGTTAAGGATGTGCTGCTTACGCTCTCAACTAAGGTTGAAAAAGAAGAATTAAAAATTTTAGATAGCTATAACGGCGATTTATTAAACTCTTTAGATCAATTGTTAGAGTTAAACGCTCAGTTCATGCGGGAGTATTATATTTTACATATCAGTGAAAATTTAGAATGGATAAAAGGGCACGGTATTGGTATACTCTTGGAGGAAATGCATGCCAAAGACGTAGATATTGTGAGTGATCTTTTTTCAAAAGCTGTGAAAGCTGGTGAGGTTGATTTTGAAGATGTTAAGCAAGCAGCTTCATCCTATGTTCAAGTTGTAAAAGGTTTAAGTCTAATGAATTGTGTCGGTGATATGATTTCAGGAATGCCAAATGTAAGTAATGTTGAGGCAGTTTTACAAAGTCAAAAATATGCTACCTCCTTTATTTTTAATGGTAAAATTCTTAATTAAATTAACTGTTATCGTAACCAAGTTATAAACAGTTTATAAGACAAAAAAGAAAGGATACTAATTGTAGTATTAGAATAACACATAAAATATGAAAAGTAAATTTTGGAGTGTTTTCGTATTTGGGCTTTTTTTTCAACTTAATGAAAGTCTATCTCAAGAATTAATTACCTTAAAAGATGCGTTAAGGTTTGCGTTAGAGCACAAGGCAGAAGCTCGCAATGCAAAACTAGATGTGGAGAATGCTCAAAATAAAATAGATGAAGTGCGAGCGGGGGCTTTACCTAAAATAGATGTCTCTGCTGGCATAACTTTTAATCCTATTATACAGCAGGTGGCACTTGACGGTGCTTTAATGAATAAACCGGGAGAAACAATGTTGGTTACCATGGGACAGAAGTGGCAATCTACCCCAGTTGTTTCTTTAAATCAACAATTGTTTAACCAGTCGGTGTTCACTGGTTTAAAAGCTGCTAATACTACCAAAGAGTTTTATGCTATAAATTATCAGTTGACAGACGAACAGCTTATAGAAAAAGTTGCAGATGCATATTATAACGTGTATCAAACTCAACTACAGATGGAAACCTTGCAAATAAATTTAAAAAGCACCGAAAAGACTCATAATATTATTAAAGGACTCCATGATGCAGGGTTAGCTAAAAAAATTGACCTAGACCGTATTGCTGTAGCAATCAATAATTTGAAAGCACAAAAGCAACAGTTACAGAATGCTTTAGATTTACAAGAGAATGCGTTGAAATTTGCAATAGGTATGAATATTACACAAGATATTATTCTGCCTGAAGAGACATTTACTATAGACGCTGAAGTTGTAAATCAAGTGTTCAGTTTAGATAATCGTACAGAAATTAAGTTACTAGACAAGCAAATTGAGTTGTTGGAGCTAAATAAAAAGGCTATGCAAGCGCAATACTATCCGAATTTGTCATTAAATGCGACATATGGATATACTGGCTATGGTCAGCAATTTCCAGTATTTAGTAAGCATCCATCCGTAAAATGGGCTAATTTTTCAGGTATTGGCCTGAATTTAACTTTTCCCATATTCAGTGGTTTTGAAATCAGGTCTAAAGTGAGACAAGCAGATATTGAAATAAAAAAAGCACAGGTAGACTTAGTTGATACGAAACTTGCATTAAGCCTTGGTAATGAGAACGCCAAAGCACAAATTAAAAACAGTTTATTGACAATAAAAACCAATCAAGAAAATGTGCATCTTGCTAAAGATGTATTAGATGATACTTCTAATAATTATAAAAATGGGCTTGCTACATTAACTGACCTCCTTGATGCAGAAAAGGCTTATGCAGATGCGCAAAATAACTATACAACCTCCTTATTAAACTTTAAAGTGGCGGAAGTACAGTTGTTTAAAGCTAAGGGAGATCTAAAATCCTTGCTGGATTAAACTTGTAAATAGAAGTAGACATTCTTTACACTCATAAAAGATAGATTATATACATATGAAACGCGGAATAATAACAATACTGATCCTTGCTGCAGCTTTTGCGGGAATTATGTTTGTTTTAAATAAAAACAAAGCTAAAAATGAGGCAGATACTGCAGTTGTAGCCGTACAAAATGAAGCTGTAGCAGTTCGGGTTGATACAGCTAAAGTTAGATCGGTTAACGCACAATATTTGACTAATGGTATTTTTATGCCTAAGCAAGAAGTGAAAATATCATCCGAAACAGCAGGAAAAGTTATTCGCGTTTTAGTAGAGGAAGGGGCCACAGTGCGTGCAGGACAAACTTTAGCTATTGTAGATGGTGACAAACAAAATGTTAATGTATCAAACGCCCAGGCTGTATTTAACAATGCTCAGGCGGAACTTGAACGCTTTGAAAGTGCCTTCAGTACAGGCGGTGTTACTAAGCAGCAGCTCGATCAAGTAAAGCTTCAGTTGGAAAATGCTAAAAACAATTTGAAATCTGCACAATTAACAGCTTCAGATGTAAATATTGTCGCTTCCTTCGCAGGTGTGGTAAATAAAAGAAATATTGAGCCGGGTTCTTATGTTGCGCCAGGGCAAGAGCTTTTTGAAATTGTTAATATTTCTACGTTAAAACTAAGAGTACCTGTAGACGAGAAAAACATAACCCAGGTGCAGTTAGGGCAAACAATTAAAATAGAAACAGCTGTATTGCCCGATACAAGTTTTGTTGGAAGAGTTATTTTTATTGCACCCAAGGCTGATGCAAGTTTAAATTTCCCTGTTGATTTAGAAGTCAGCACAGGTAAAGACAATCTTTTAAAGGCAGGGATGTATGCAACAGCTTCTTTTGGCGATGTTGCAGAAACGGCTGTGTTGGTGATACCTAGAAATGCTTTTGTAGGTAGTATTAGTTCTAATCAGGTTTTCATAGTTGAGAAAGGAAAAGCTGTATTGAAAAATGCAGTAGCTGGTAGAAGTTTTGGCGACTATATTGAAGTTTCTTCAGGTTTAACAGCTGGCGATCAAGTGATTGTTTCTGGACAAATTAATTTATTGGATGGCAATGCCGTTGAAATTATTAAGTAATATTTTTTAATAGGTAACAATGAAAGTAGCTGAAATATCGATTAAGAGGCCCAGTATAATTATTGTGCTATTTATTATGTTAACCTTAGGAGGCATATTCTCTTATACACAAATGGGTTATGAACTTATCCCTAAATTTGAGGTTAACGTAATCACTGTACAAACTATTTATCCGGGAGCTGCTCCTTCCGAAGTAGAGACCTCTGTTACTAAAGTATTAGAAGATGCTGTTGCTTCATTAGAGAATGTTAAAAAAATCGAATCAAAATCAATGGAATCCGTGTCTGTTATATTGATTCAACTTAATACGGGAGCTGATGTTAACTTTTTACTCACAGATGCACAGCGAAAGATAAATGCAGTGCTCGCAGACTTACCCGATGATGTAGAAACCCCTTCATTATCTAAATTTTCTATAGATGATGTGCCCATTATTAATCTATCAGTTACGTCCAATCTTTCAGAAAAGGAACTATACGATTTACTTGATCAGAAAATACAACCTGTTTTTGCACGACTTAATGGGGTAGCAAAAGTAGACATGATTGGGGGAGAGGAAAGAGAAATTCAAGTTAGTGTAAATCCGGATAAATTGGAAGGGTATGGTTTAAGTATTTTAGAGGTGCAGCAGGCAATAGCTTCTTCAAATATGGATTTCCCTACTGGTAACGTTAAAACACGAAATAATCAGACAACTTTACGTTTATCCGGAAAAA
Source organism: Sphingobacterium sp. UT-1RO-CII-1 (assembly GCF_026711005.1). GTDB lineage: Bacteria > Bacteroidota > Bacteroidia > Sphingobacteriales > Sphingobacteriaceae > Sphingobacterium. The sequence goes on from NZ_JAPPVJ010000002.1 coordinate 107,956, forward strand.
TAACTTCGATAGAAGAGTTCCGTAAGTTACCTATACGAACACCTAGTGGTACTGTTATTCGTCTACAGGATATAGCCGATGTTCAAGATGGAATTAAAGATGTCGAAAAAATCTCACGTATAGATAGAAGAAATACTATTTTACTACAGGTTTTCAAACAGTCAGATGCGAATGCTGTCGAGGTTTCTAAGCTAGTAAAAGAGATGAATTCGGAGATAGAGCGGGATTATGCTTCGCAAGAAATAAGTATCGTTATTGCGAATGATACAACAGATTATACCTTAAACGCAGCAAACAATGTTATTAAGGATTTGATGATAGCTATTGGCTTGGTTGCATTTATTATGTTATTCTTTTTACATAGCTTACGGGACGCTTTTATAGCAGTTGTTGCTATTCCTTTATCACTTATCGGTACCTTTATTTTTTTAAATGCATTGGGTTATACCTTAAATCTGATGTCACTTTTAGGTTTATCACTTGTTGTCGGAATTCTTGTTGATGATGCTATTGTCGTAATAGAAAACATCCATAGGCACATGGAAATGGGTAAAAGTAAAATTAGGGCATCTTACGATGGTGCTAAAGAAATCGGATTTACTGTCTTAGCCATCACTTTAGTTATTGTGGTCGTATTCTTACCGATTGCTTTATCGTCTGGTTTAGTATCTGATATCTTACGACAATTTTGTGTAACAGTAATGGTTTCAACGCTGTTATCACTATTGGTCTCTTTTACGGTTGTTCCTTGGCTTTACTCACGGATGGGACGAATCGAACAAATCAATAAAAACACTTTATTTGGTAGCATATTATACGGTTTTGAGAAGGGCTTATCCAAACTCACATCGTTCATATCGGGCTTATTGGAATGGGCATTAAAAAGTAGATTGAACAAAGTTTTAACACTATTACTTTCTGTTGGTCTCTTATTTGCTTCGTTTATGTTGGTTGGAAAAGGGTATATCGGTACAGATTTCTTTCCTGAAAATGACAAGGGAGAATTTTATTTACAGTTGGAGATGAATAAAGATGCTTCTTTAGAGCAAACCAACTTTTTGACACAGCAGGCCGAACAGCATTTGATGAAAAGGCCCGAAATACAGCGTATCATTACTACCGTTGGGCAGGCTTCTGATGGAATGATAAATACCTCTGGAACAAAATATAAGTCTGAAATCCATATTATTTTAGAAGACGGACATTATAAGAAAGAATCCACGAAAGTGTACTCCTCGAAACTGAAGCGCGAAATGGAAAGCCTGTTGGTGGGAGCAAAAGTAAAAACAGTTAATATGGGGTTGATGGGAGCGGAACAAGCGCCCTTGTCACTCACTGTGATTGGTTCTTCACAAGAAGATGCATTACAAGTTGCTCGGCGATTTTCAGATATTCTGAGAAAGATACCTGGAGCTTCCGAAGTGAAATTAACATCAGAAGATGGTAACCCTGAGATTAGCGTTAAAGTAGACCGCGATAAAATGACCTCCTTGGGACTTACAGTAGCTAATGTCGGAATGACTATGCAAACGGCTTTTTCTGGTAATACTGATTCTAAATTTAGAGCTGGTGATACCGAGTATGATATCAATATCCGCTACGACGAAATTGGGCGAGGAAATCTTGTTGATGTACAAAACCTTAAGTTTATTAATCAAAACGGACAGGCCGTTAAGCTTGAGCAATTTGCTGATGTATCCTATACTTCTGGTCCAACACTGCTAGAACGTCGGGATAAATCACCAGCTGTTTCTATTCAAGCCCAGGTAGTTGGTCGCCCTGTAGGAACGGTTGCCGCTGAATGGCAAGCTGAGTTTTCAAAAGAAGAATTGCCAGCAGGTGTCTCTCATAAATGGGTAGGTAATATGGAAAATCAAGAAGAAGGCTTTGGTACTTTAGGTGTAGCTCTATTAGCTTCTATTATCTTAGTTTATTTGGTAATGGTTGCATTGTACGATAATTTTGTCACTCCTTTTGTCGTTCTGTTTTCCATTCCTTTATCTTTTATCGGAGCTTTACTTGCTTTAGCATTAGCTAACCAGACATTGAATATTTTTACAATTTTGGGTATAATTATGCTTATCGGTCTGGTAGCAAAAAATGCTATTATGTTGGTCGATTTTGCAAACCATCGAAAAGATGCAGGCGCAAGTACATACGATGCATTAATATCTGCAAACCATGCGCGTTTTAGACCTATTTTAATGACCACTATTGCTATGGCAATAGGTATGGTACCTATCGCTTTTGCAACAGGAGACGGTGCAGATATGAACCGAGGATTAGCTCTTGTTATTATGGGCGGTCTATTGTCTTCATTATTTTTAACTCTTGTCGTTGTGCCTGTCGTTTATGCCATATTCGACAGCTTAGGCAGACGTTTTGGTCGAGGCGAAAAACCTGATTATGCTACTTTAATGGTGGCTGATTACGAAGAAAACAAGGATTATGTTGATGAAATGGATGTGAAGTAAATAGTTTATAATTGAAATACCCATTTTTTATTTTTTAATATATTCATTTACTTGTTTGAAATCAGCGTAGATTTACGTAATTTTCGTAAATGAAGATTCTTTCTTACAAATTATACGTAGTCGTTGTTTTCTTTTTCATGTTCGGAATAGCTGTTTTCGGTCAGACTCCGATTCGGGGACAAGTGCTGCATGCTATACATAAGACTCCACTTCCTTATGCTACTGTCTATATTAATAATACGACACAAAAATCACAAGCAGATAGCGCAGGTTATTTTACTGTATATGCAGCAAACGATAGTCATATCGAGTTAGTTGTTTCAAATATAGGCTACGATGTTTTGACTAAACCACTGTTTGTAAATAAAGAAAGCTATCATATATTATACCTTAGTGAAAGAATTCAAGAAATTGAAGAGATTGTTGTTACAGCCTATGATCAGAATGGTTGGGCAAAGTGGGGCCGTTATTTTCACGAGAACTTTATTGGACTCAGTAAAAATGCGTTTAGAACCAAAATTAAGAATACGGAGGTTTTGAGGTTTCGTTATAATGAAAAAGATAAGATTCTTAATGTAAGTGCTATTGAACCTCTACATATAGAAAACGAAGCGTTAGGTTACAAAATCACTTACGATTTGGTCAGTTTTACCGCCTACTTTAATCAAAATATGGTACAGTTTGAGGGTAGTTCATTTTTCGAAGAGACAAAAAACAATAGATCAGTGATTGAAAATAGACGTACCGCCTATCAAAACTCTCTTAATCGTTTCGTGAGAAGTATCTATCAGAAGTCTTGGTTAAAAGATGGTTATGTTGTACGCAAATTACAGAAGTTTCCAAATTTAGAAAAGAGGAGGGCAGATAGCCTATTAAAAACTATTGGTATGTCTGTAACACAAAAGTATAATTCTAGCTGGCAGTCTTATTATGATAGTCAACAAGAATATAGTAAAGAAGATGTGCAAGAATTGAGAAAGCGTTCTCGAGAGGATGAGTACTTTAGTGTACTTAGTAAATTTATGCGGGAGGAGGATATTTTAATGGAAACAGAAAACGGACATAAAGCTATAAGATATACAGACTATATTCATGTACTTAATGAAGGGATAATTGGTAAAGAAAATTATGTTGCACAGTCGGGAGGAAATACTCCCCACACCGAATTGATTATAGTCGATGTAGATAAAATAATGATTGACGAGTACGGGAACTATGCTCCTGGTATGCAGTGGATGATGAGTGGTTTTTGGGGGTGGTACAATAAGGTGTCTAATTTGTTGCCCAATGATTACGAAGAGTTTTGATATTTAGTTTTGTATTAAAATTTCCTAATATTTTATGATAAAAAAAGGGGACATTATATCCCCTTTTTTTATCATAAAATATTAAAAAAAACTACCAAATTTTAATACGATCTTCTTTAGCTTTATATAACTTATCTCCCGGTTTTGTATCGAAAGCATCGTGAAAAGCATCAATGTTCACGATAGGAGCAAAGGCACGGTATTGAGCTGGTGAGTGCGGATCTGTTTTGACCTGGTTAATCACAAACTCATCTGTGGTTTTAGTACGCCATATTGTTGCCCAAGATAAAAAGAAGCGTTGAGAAGGAGTAAAACCATCAATTAGCCCTGGATTTCCTTTATCTTTTAAGTACATTTTTAAAGCGTCGTATGCTACCGAAGCGCCACCTAAATCGCCAATATTTTCACCCAGGGTAAAACGTCCATTTACAAAAACTCCAGGTACAGGCTCATAAGATTCAAACTGCGCAACAAGTGCATCTGTAGCCGCTTCAAATTTCTCTTTATCCTCGTCTGTCCACCAGTTGTTCAAATTTCCGTTACCATCATATTGCGAACCAGAATCATCAAATCCATGCGAAAGCTCATGTCCTATAACAGCACCAATACCACCAAAGTTAACAGCGGCATCTGCTTTATAATCATAGAAGGGAGCTTGTAAGATAGCTGCAGGGAAAACAATCTCGTTAAACAAAGGGCTATAGTAGGCGTTCACTGTTTGCGGCGTCATGCCCCATTCTGACTTGTCAACAGGTTTACCTTGTTTAGCTAAGTTTTGATTAAAAGACCAACGGCTTATCTTTTGGATATTCTCAAATAATGAATTTCCGACTTCTAAAGTAGAATAATCTTTCCATTTGTCGGTGTAACCTATTTTTACTTTAAACTTTGAAAGCTTGTCTAGAGCTTTAACTTTAGTAGCGCTGGACATCCAATCTAGATCATTGATATGCATATCAAAAGATTTGATAAGGTATTGTACCATCTCTTCACAAGCTTGCTTAGCTTCAGGCGGAAAATTATCTTTAACGTACAGTTTACCTAATAATTCGCCAACTGTACCATTTACAAACTCTAAACCTCGTTTTTCTAGATCCCGCTGTTCTTGCTGTCCACGAAGTTTTCGTCCATAGAAATCAAAAGATAACTCATCCAAGTCTTTCGTTAGATACCCTGTTGCATCGTTCATAATATTGAACTTTAGGTATTCTTTTATTTGAGATAAGTTATCTGTATTAATAATTTTATCTAAATTTTCGTAGTACTTTAATTCACTAATGATAACTGTATCGGCTGTAAAGCCTAAGTCTTTAATATACTTCGCTACATCAATGTTTTTAACGATTTTACCTAGATCACTTACAGCTACGGGGTTATATCTTTTCTGTGCATCTCTGGATTCCTCGATTGTTTTTAGGTATGAAGCGATTTCTTTTTCGAAAGCTACAATTTTAGGACCTTTCAAATCACGGGTCATTTGCCCTGTTCTTGTGTACAAAGCCGACACAAAGTCCGAGTATAGTGCTAAAGTCTCTGTGTTCTTATCATCCACTTTTTGATAGTATGAACGGCCTAAACCTAGACCACCACCGCCTAGATAAACAGCATTTACATCGCTGTTCTTCATATGAGCGTAAACGTAGCCTCCAAAAAAAGGGTTTCCACCTTCTGGGCCAACTTCTAGTAAATAACTATAAAGGTCATTTAAGTTATTAATTGCATCTATTTTATCTAGATATGGTTTTACCGGGGCTAAACCGATTTGATCACGGCTATCAAAGTCTATATACGACTTGTACAGGTCAGCAATTTTTTGCCCATCACTACCTTTTTCGAAATTTTGATTTAGTGACTCTTTTAAAATTTTCAAAACAGCGACGTCTGTATGTTCACGAAGTTCATCAAAAGAGCCCCAGCGTGCTTTATCAGACGGAATCTCTACTGTTTTCATCCAATTTCCATTGACATAGTTGTAAAAATCATCCTGAGGACGTACATTCGTGTCCATATAGGAAAGATTTATCGCCTGCTGCTGTGCATGTAGAGCGCTTCCAGAGGCAGTAAGTAACACTGCCATAGCAAGAATCTTTTTCATATGTGAATAATTTGTTGTTTAGTGCTTATGTGGAATACTCATTGTGTTTGTAGTTTATTAAACATGAGAATTTCATATGCGTTAAATTTGTTTTATAGTGTTTACTAGACAAACTTAATAAAAGTAGACCGTTAATATGTAAGTAAACAAGTTAAATAACCGAATAAATTGCTTAATTTGTTAATATGAATTGGAATATAGACGGCACAGAGATTGAAATACAGGTTTCGGCTGTGGATGAACCCCTTGTCAAATATTGGACTGAAGGAAAGAAAATCGTCTGTTTACCAAGTAGGCTAACAAAAGAGGAAGCCGTATGGACATTAAAGAACATATTATTAGCGAAGGGGCAACAGCAGGCTCAGCTCAGTAGTAATGAGTATTGGGATCTTTTTGATAGAAGGTGGTTGGTTGAAATTAGCAAAACAATAGCTGTTCCTTGTATAAGCAATGGCAAGATCAAATGTTCTAGTTATTCTGGCGTAATTTCGAGTAGACAAAAAGATCATATTATACAAGCATTACTTAAACAGTTTATTGAAGATCAAATAGCGCACTGGGAAGAATACTTCTCCTGTTTACTTCCTCCAATAAAGCTTAGGATGTTACATCGAAATGCTTTTATATATAGTAATAACAGTTTTATTTTTGATAAAAAATTACATATATACTCCAAAGATATTTTAGGGTACATAGTTTTTTCGGCTATTAGTAAACTGATAGCATTCGAAGATAAAGATGAAATGGATCTATTAAAAAAACATTTTCCACAGGCCAAACAATATCAAAAAATTTTAGATTATGACTACGCAAGCTAAAATAAATATTTCTATTATCGTTCCTCGTATAATATTTAATGGAATTTCCTCCAATCCGGATGTTTTATTGTCTCTTCTAGGAGATCTGGAGTTACATCGGTTAAAAGAGTTTTTATTTGATAATTTAGCTGATAAAGATGGTAGTCCCGAAATATCAGCAATGAAGGTTCATTTTTTCACTTATGATGAGCAAACAAAAACTGGTGGGTTCCGTTTAAAGTTTAATATCGATCGTGTTTTTTGTTGTTCGGATTTTGGAAACTGTTCGGAAGATTATATTGATTTTAAATTCGAATATTTACAAGAAACAGTAAGGGCAGAAGCCAGCTATTTTAATTGGGTATTAGATAATTAAAAGCATTGGATATACCATATAGATATACAGAAAATACATCCTCTTTTGCATATTATTGGCAGCATGGAACTGGCGTGAATTTATTAGATCGCCTAGCTAAAAAACCAGATTTAGTGAAATCAAAAGAGTTTATTCCTCTTTTTTATGAATGGGATCGAATAGGTGATCAATTGATATTGGATGTGTTTTTAAAAGATGGCTTCAGAAAGGCAGATGAAGCCTTGAAGAGTTTTATAGCTAATCCAACCTCTTATAACGTTAGGCACAAATTTTTTTCTACTTTTTTTGATACACTCGATTTAAAACCTGACTGGTTAGATTGGGAACGTCTAGCAATTGGCCAAGAATTCTGTCAACGTCCCGGATTGACGTCCATGATTGTTTTGCGGGATTATTGTTTAATGGGAGGGTATGAATCAGCAGCTATTAATAAACCTTTGATTTATACAGGAGCCCTCAGTAAAGGTGCGGTTAAGCGCTTGGTAGATACGGTGGAATTTTGGGTGCAAGTTACTAAACCAGGAAATTTATCATGGGGTAAAGCTGGTTTTGTCGAGTTGATAAGAACGAGGCTTATCCATTCCTATGCAAGGGTTAATATACTGGATAAGACAGACTGGGATAGTAAAAGGTGGGGACTCCCTATCAATATCTGGGATATGTTAGCTACCAATTTGGGGTTTTCACTTGTTTTTCTAGTAGGTTTACGTCTCATGGGCATTCGTCCCAGTAAGCAAGAAATTGACGGGCTTTTTCATTTTTGGAAATATATTGGTTACATCTTGGGAATTCCGGTACATCTTTTACCCAATAGCGAAGAAGAAGCTATAGAAGCACTTTATTATTGGACGATGACACAACGAGCTGGTGATGACGACAGCAAAAAGCTTGCAAAAGCCTTACAGGAGCAACCTGTTTTAGCGAAGTATCCCAAATCAGGCTTAATGCGTCAGATGATGCGAGAAATTCATCTTTTTTACAATCATTATCTTTTAGGTGGATATTCTTGTGAACTGCTAGGCTTGGAAAAAACGACGATCGGTCGTTTTGCTATTACACATATTTGGAAAACAAAACGCCAAGAAAATCAAATACATAATGACGATGACCGAATTCGAGCTATTCAGAAAGGTGCTGCCGAACAGGAGCATGTACGCCATATCTATGAAACATACAACACTCGGTAAGTGTTGTATGCCTATAAGTTTAATTAGCCTTTTCTCAAAAATTTTGTTAAAATAACAATCATTTGACCTTCAACGCGACCTTCTATTTGCTCTACATTGTTAGGATCTAAACGAATATTTTTAACCACTGTTCCTAGTTTAGCAGATAGCGTCGACCCCTTCACATCTAATGTACGAATTAGCACCACCGTATCTCCTTCATATAAGCGAGTACCATTACTATCTACATGAAATTCGACAGTTCCATCTTGCTCGTGATCTCCTGTTTTCTTAGCCCATTCTAAGTTGTCTTCATCTAAGTATAAGATTTCTAGATTATCAGCAGCCCAGGCTTCGCCACGTAGGCGACTAAGCATTCGCCAAGCCACTACTTGCACAGCTGCATATTCAGACCACATAGTTTCGGAAAGAATTTTCCAGTGATCTGGGTTTAATTGTTCGTTTTTCTCAATTTGATCAAAACAAGTGTTACACACGAGAATTACGTTGTCAATGGTCAGTTGCTCTACTGGGGGAACCTCATATACTTTTAACTGCTCCGTTGCATTACATAATTCACATTTGTTTCCACTTCTTTCTTGGAGTTGTAATTCTATTGACATAAGTAACTGATTTAACTGCGAAAATACGTTTTTTTTCTGAGAATATTAATTATCGGCAATCGTATCAGCTTTTACATGTTCTGAAATAAAAGGACCGAAACGAAGAACACTTTTATAACCTTCTGTTTAGGCGCAATACATAGTAATACGACTGCTCTATCCTAATGGTTTGACTTTATAATATCGCATACTGAAAATAAATGTTTTTTCGTATAGTTTTTTTTCTACAAATACATTATTGATCGTAGAGGAGTTTTTTTAGATTTATTATTATGACTATAATTCAGTAATTTTGAACAAACTTTAACTTAGAGATATGAAATGGCAAGGAGCTCGTAGAGGCGGTAATATAGAAGATCGTAGGGGAATGAAGGGAGGGAAGAAACTTGCTTTGGGAGGTATAGGTGGTATAATTGTTTTAATTATAGGTTTGATGATGGGTGGAGATCCTAACCAAATATTAAACCAACTGCAAGAAGGCACATTAAATGCGTCGACAGATACCGAGTATGTCTCCACTCCTGAAGAAGAAAAGCTTTTTGAATTTACTGATGTTGTTGTTCGCAGCACAGAGGACGTTTGGCAAGCTATATTTCGTAAAGGAGGTTTAGAATACCCCATACCAACAACGATAATTTATCAAGAAGGGACTCAAACTGCAGGTTGTGGTTATGGTGAATCTCATTTTGGACCGTTTTACTGTCCTGCTGATCAAAAAATTTATTTAGATTTAAGTTTTAACAAAGAGCTAGCAGAGAAATATGGTGCAAAGGGTGAGTTTGCCTTAGCGTATGTTATAGCACATGAAGTTGGTCATCATGTTCAGAACGTCTTGGGCACTTTAAAAGAAACCAATGAAATGCGAAAACGTTTATCAGAGAAAGAATATAATAAGATTTCTGTAATGACCGAACTGCAGGCCGATTTTTACGCTGGTGTTTGGGCTCATAATTTAAAGAAATACAGCGACATAGAACTTACATATCAAGATATTATTGATGGTATGCGAGCTGCTGCTGCTGTAGGAGATGATCATTTACAAAAGCAAGCTTACGGAAAGGTAAACCCTGAATCTTTTACACATGGCACATCTGAGCAACGTGTATATTGGTTTAAGAAAGGTTATGAGACAGGAGATATTAATTTAGGAAATACATTTAATGATCCGACATTAAGGTAACCTATTGTACAAGTAAATTACAACCGCGTATTTCACTTTGGTCAAAACGACCTATTACTTCAAAAGTTCCATTTTCATAGTTTTTAGCCAAATCATCTGTAGCAATAAATGAGCAGGAGTTAAAATTAGCTAAATCGATTATATTTAGAGCTCCTGTTCTCCCAAAAGGTACTAAGCTCAACGGGTCGTTCGTATCTCTGCAAAGTGCTTTCATCCAATTTGGTGTTTTAAATAAGCCTTTACCATAAGAATATGCTTGAGACAATAGTTCGGTCATTCCATACTCAGAATGAATAGTCGTAACACTAAAAGCGTCACATAAAATTGTGTGCAATTCTTCACGAATCAGTTCTTTTCGTTTTCCTTTCATGCCTCCTGTCTCCATAACGATTAACTCTGGAAAATCAACAGTGTAATTTTCACAAAAATCCAATAGGGCGTAAGTCACTCCAATTAGCAATGTTCTAGTCCCCTTGCTCTTCAAGTTTATTAACCGTTGATATAAATCTTCATGGTTGTATAAAAAGTACCCTGACTCTATATGATTACTTTGTTTAATCAAATCGTCTATCATATAGATAAGAGAAGAGCCTTCACGTTCTAAATAGTTCGGAAGCAAAGCAAGTATAGCAATGTCAGTTGCATCCCCATAAAATTCATAGAAACACTTGCGGAAGCTTTTCTCATAATAAGCTAAATCAGTCACTATATGTTTACTATTTAGCATACCTGTTGTACCAGAACTAGTGAATGTGATCTGCGCATTTTGACTTGATGATACTACATCCTGCGATTTAAAAAATTGTATAGGTAGAAAAGGAATTTCTGTATAATGTTTGGGATGGCTATGCTTTTGATCTAAAGCGGATAGGTATTTTGCATATACTGCACAATCGTTTTTTTGAATGTCAAAAACTTCTAGGCAAACATTATTAAAAGTTTTCTCGTTGTCAATGGAAAAAATATGTTCAAACATCTATACCTTAATCTGCACAAAGATAAAGCAATTTTATTGAGCTAAGAAGCCGGTTCTGAAAAAACTATTTTTTTTTAGTGTAATCGTTAAGTGGTGTATGGTAAAAAAATATTCCTTCCCTAAAGTATAAGAAATTTAGGGAGGAAATAATGTTAGGCGAGGAGTTCTAGCAAGTCATCTGTCAATTCAAGGTTATGAAACACGTTTTGCACGTCATCATCCTCTTCAAATGCATCAATTATTTTAAGAATATCTTTAGCTTGTTCCAACTCTAACTTGGAAGTACTAAGAGGTATTCGTTGTAATTCAGCATTCTGTACTTCTATTTTTAACTCTTCCAATTTGTTATTCATGCTTCCGAATTCTGTGAATGCAGAATAAATTACAAAAATATCTTCTTCATCTTCAAAATCTGTAGCTCCTGCCTCTATCAGTTCCAACTGTAGATCATCCATGTCCCAATTCAGATTTGATTTTTCGATAGTAAAAACGCCTTTTCTTTCAAAAATGAACTCCAAAGACCCATTAGTCCCTAAAGATCCGTTATTTTTATTAAATATAGAACGTACATTAGCCACAGTTCGATTGGTATTGTTGGTCATACATTCCACAAATATCGCTATCCCGTGCGGACCATAACCTTCAAAACTCATCTGTTCATAATTATCCGCATCAGTTCCTGTAGCTTTTTTTATAGCTCTATCTATATTGTCTTTCGGCATATTTACCCCTCGAGCATTGGCTATAGCATTCCGCAGTGCGGGGTTTGTATCTGGGTCACCGTTGCTGTTGTTTTCTTTAATTGCGACAGCAATTTCCTTTATAATTTTCGTAAAAATCTTACTTCTTTTCTTATCCTGAGCTCCTTTTCGATGTTTTATGTTAGCCCATTTACTGTGTCCAGCCATAAACTAATTAATAGAATTTAATATAAAAATAAAAACAAGACTAGTCTTGCTATGATAAATGGTAATATAGCAATTTTATGGCTATCGGAGGAATATAAGTAAGATTAGCACAAAGCTAAATCCTGCTTGTTGGTTATTTTAAATTTGTATTATAATTCTGTGAATAAAATATTAAACCTTTATTTTCATCCTTCTAACTGTAGATCATTTAGAGATGATGTAGTATATTTATTAAATGTGTTTTTTATGAAACACAGCGTATTATTATAGTATCAAAAAATTAATATTATGGAATATTCTTTTAGACAGGCTACTAAAGAAGATGGTCTTCAAGTATGGAGCATATTAGAAAAAGCTATTCAAAGAAGGAGGGAGGATGGCAGTCAGCAATGGCAAGATGGTTACCCTAATCTTTCAGTAGTTGAAAATGATATTGTCCAAGGCCATGGTTACGTGTTAACTATTGGCGATGTGATCATTGGTTATACGGCTATTTTGATAAATGACGAACCTGCTTATGCGAATATAGACGGTAAATGGCTAACTGATGGTGATTTTGTTGTTTGTCATCGGGTTGCTGTTTCAGAAAATTATTTAGGTAAGGGACTAGCACAAACGATTATGAAACACATTGAAAACTTTGCAATGAAAAACAATATTCATAGCGTTAAGGTGGATACCAATTTCGATAATGCCGGGATGCTTCGGATTTTAGAAAAATTAGGATATACATATTGTGGTGAAGTTATCTTGAGGGACGGTGTGCGTAAAGCATTTGAGAAGGTGTTATAGAGGACTATAAGTTCTAGTTTATGCCCGTATTCTGTGTTTAGTTCTGCTTTAAATATTAAGTTATAGCTACCATTTAGACGTTTATTGGATGATAAAATAGCTTTATAAAAACAGTTCTATTTTTTGATTCTACTATAATATTTAAAGAATATTATCAGTGTATATTATAGTAAATAATCGTACTTTAGACACACCAATGTATAGACTTATTATTATAATGTTATTCTCTGTACTTCAGTCGTTTGGCCAGCATTCCAAAGAACGATTGACCGACTCTTTGAGCAATAGAAAAGCTGTTCAACTTGAGGAAATCCAATTATTGAAATCCATTCCAAGAAGAAACCATAGTGATCAGAGTATTCGCATGGGCAAAGCAGAGATCCAACAGACTTTTAAATTCTTGGGAAATCTTGACCCTTTGAATGCAGTACGCGTTTTGCCAGGGGTAGCTTCAGGCGGTGATTTAAATTCAGGGTTATATGTTCGTGGTGGAGATAATGGACACAATCTTATTCAGTATAACGGCATTACAATTTATAACCCTCATCACTTATTTGGTCTTTTCCCACTTATTAATCCGGAAATGGTTAATCATATTCGGTTTTATAATGGTGCACCTCCAGCGTTTTTATCGGGCAGGTTAAGTGCCTATATTCAAATGCAAAGTGCTCAAGAGCGTTTTGATTCGTTAAGTAACGAAATAGCCTTCCATGCTAGCATACTGAATGCAGATTTTGCGATCAAGAAAAAAATAACTCCACGTTTTTACTTAGAAGGGCAGGCCCGTAAATCTTTTTTAAACCTTTTAGTCTGGCCATTTATTAATAAAAAGAATCCGACAGGATATGATATTTACGACCTAAATATTAACCTTTACTACCGCTGGAAAAATGGATTCACACAATTGACAAGCTACCAAGGAGAAGACAGGTTTAAAATGCAATTTAACAAGAAGACAGTTTATCAAAAAATGGATTGGGGAAATCGGCTTGTAGGTCTGTACCATCAGCAACAGTTAGGCGAGGGGCATGAGCTAAAGGCTGGACTCTCCCAAACAGCGTATAATTATAAACTCGACTTTGACTACAATTCGTCAGGAAGTAATATTTTTTTAAAAAACAATGTCAGCAGTCTTCAATACGACCTAAAATATAAGTTTAAAAGACAACATGGTTTAGAGGTCGGTTATATAGGTAGTTTTCATCGCATAAATCCGGTGGATATTCACCTACAAATGGCAGAGAGCGGGCAGCAATTAAATCATTTAAAACAACGTATATTGCAACACCACCTCTTTTTACAAACACAACTTAATATAGCTGAGCATTGGAGTGCCCAGGCTGGTCTGGCTTTTGTCAAGTACCAAAATAATGATTATAACGACCAAAAGGTTCAATCAGTATGGAATAGCTGGGAGCCCACAATAACGTTTTCGTATCTGTTTAAAGACAACTACTCGTTCAAATTGGGGTGGAACAGAGCAGGACAGCATATACAGAATATTGCTATGAGTGCAACCAGCTTACCGCTTGATTTTTGGATAGGAGGAGGTGCTGAGATCAGTCCGAGTACACAAGATCAGTATACCATGGGCTTTTATTTCTTAAATAATAAACAAAGAGGATGGGAGCTTTCTGCTGAAGCTTTTTATCGCGACCTCAAAAACGTTTATGAATTTAATGGCGATATAAATAGTATCGTTGAAAAAAACAACGTTGTACATTCCCTCTATCAAGGCCGCGCGAAAAGTTATGGTGTTGAGATTTATGCAAAGTATGTTAGTGAGCGTTTGCAGAGCACCACAGCTTATACATATTCGAGGGCTTTTCGTTGGTTTGATGATCTTAATGATGGGAATAAATTTCCTTTTAAATATGACAGGCCTCATCAATTGAATATGAACGTGCTCTATCAGATTTCTGAGTTTTGGAAATTGTCCAGTAATTTCAATCTAGAGAGTGGGCTAAATTACACACCTGAAGTAGGACGCTATTTTTTAAATAATAATATCCTATCTGAATATGGCCCTTATAATAGCGTAAGAATGCCTTTGTATCATCGATTGGACCTGGGTGTAAGCCGAAATTTCACAACAGGAAACCGAATAAAACATGAAATAGGTTTACATATTATTAATGTCTACAATCGGGCCAACCCATTATTTAGACTCTCTCACTATGAGGGATCCCTTGATGAAGGAGGGCAATATATTCATACCTCGCAAAAGGATCTAGCTGTTTTACCATTTATTCCTATGTTTAGTTATTCTGTACGTTTATGAGAGTAATTTTATTATTATCCCTATTGACTTTATTCCTAAGTTGTAATAATAAAGATCTAGACGATGGCTTATCGTATACACCTAAATTTATTATTGACGGAAATATTGAAGTAGATGATTTTCCTGTAGTGAAGATCACACATAATATACCTATAAATGCAAAAATTGATTCAGCCTTGCTTGAGCAGATTATAATTCGCTGGGCAAAGGTTGAAGTTGTATCAAAAGATGATACTGAGGTGTTAACTCTTATACATGATAAAAAAGTATTTCCTTACTATTATTATAAGGCAAGACGCTTGAAAGGAAAACTCGGCGAGAGCTATAAATTAAAAGTCACGTATAACGATATCATAATGGAAGGTGAAACGTATATCCCAGATCATCGACCTGAAATAGATTCCCTTTGGTTTAAAGATAATAAGGTGGACACTATGCGTAAGGAGCTTTACATCCGTCTTTTCGATGATACGCCTCAGCTTGATTATTATCGCTTTTATACACGACCGGATTCTATTATGGAGTTTTCTCCTACGACACCTAAATTTACAGATGACAGTAAGTTTATCAACCAATATTTTGAGAGTTCTTTATACAGAAATCGTCTTTCTAACTTTGAAGAACCTGGGAGTACTTTGTTCCTGCGGGATGTCCCAATCATCGTAAAAGTGAGCAATATGAATAAGCAAGCCAATGACTTCTGGAATAAATACCAAGAACTCAGTGCAAACATTCCTCTTTTCGGAGGAAATAAGTTGTTGCAAGGCAATGTATCAGGGCCATGTATTGGCATTTGGTATGGTACAGCATCGCACAGCCAGCTCATCACACCAAATTAAAATAGTTTTTGTACCTAAAGACTGGTCATTAATTACTGTTAGCACTTTTATTAAGTTAATCTAGAACCCAAATAAAAGGGAGAGTAAATGCTTACTCTCCCTCCATTATATCATTTGACTACTGTTACCGTTCAAATTTTTTCAATAAACTTTCAATATCCGTGATAAGGTTACCAAAGCCTTTATCTCCAAATTCATCGAAAGACTGTTGCGATTTATCTCCAAATACAAGAACAGGTTCCGCATCATAGTAATATTGAACAATTTCATTATTATCGTAACTATAACTGGATTCCGCTACTTGGAATTTCACTGTAGCTAGTTTTGTGCTTTTTACCGTATTAAATATAGCCAATTGCATATTATTATTAAAAGCAGCCACTTCACCCTCTACATATTTTTTCTCGATAGCACTAACTTCCTGCCTGTAAGTAGCTTGTGCCACCTTGTAATCTGCCTCAAGCTTTTCTCTTTCTTGCTCTAGCTTTGCTAACTCTTTCTGATAGTCGTTCAGGGTTATAGAGCCCTCTTCATTGAATTTTTTATGTAGTTCATACATCCTAACGTAATACTGATGTTGAGGGTATTCCGGATAATCAGGATCAGCAGGTAAAGCGTTTACAAGTTTACTAAAGTCTGTAGACCCAAGAAATTGTACGCCTGCGATTTTGAATGACAGGTTTGAACCTTTAACAAGCTCTAAAAAACCATGACCATCAAACTCAGTATACGTATAGGAGCCACCGTCCCAAGTTTCCGTATATTCTTTATTAAGGTCTTGTAGTTTTTTATACGTAAGGTTATCGTGCTTTGAATCAGCTGACACGCTTAATATTTCGTCGCTTCCTAGTAATAAGGCAAAATTAGCTTTAACAACGCTACTTTCATTGCTTACATTCGTTGTAGCTTTATATTGCCCAATAGATAAGTCTGCCTGCGCCAACTTAGGCATGTTATCTCCATGTGTTTCCAATACTGCTTTTAGCTCCATAGCAGATTTTCCGTCTACTAGCATCCCCGCGGCTATAGCGGTGGGGATTTCATACAGATCACCGTCCAAATCAATCGTTTTGCCGTTTGTTTGATAAGTTACCGTAAATTTAGCTGTATTGCTTTTAGCTCCCTTTTTAGCAGGAAATAAAACCTCTATTTTATCATTTGATGATGTTTTATCAAAATTTCCTGTTTTCGCATTATACGTGTAAATACCAAAACTATCACTGAACTTTTGAAGTTCCTGTGCCGAGCTATTGATACTTACCACCGTACTTAACATTTTTTGAATACCTGATACGGTTTGGCCCGAGCGTCCAAATTTATTAATATCCATTACGGATATGTCAAGAGTACCTAAGTCTGCTAAGGTTTGCAATGCCTCAATAGCTGGTTCACTGGCCAAAGCCTCCATCTTTTTCACAGTTGCCCGTCCTTCGGTTTCTAAAAAATCTTTGTCCGCTGCAATTCCCTCCTTACTATAAGGTAGCTCGAAGTCTATTTCGCCTTCATCAGCGGGAGTTTTATCCTTGCTACACGAATGCATAAGTGCACATGAAGCTAAGGCTAAACTAAAAAGTAAATGTCTTTTCATGGTTCAGTATAAGTTAAGTGTTTATTGTTATGGAAGCAAAAATAGCACTATAAAAGGGTAATATATATACCTAGCATTAGGTATATTTCCCTATAAATTAATTGCGTTAAAAATGTTACTTTACTATGTTGAAGTTTTTCTTGTTTAGGACAAACTACAACTTCTCATTCAAGTACTTCCAATATCGTCGTGGTACATGTTGGATATGAAGTTTAGTATTCTTTCGTTCAACAATATTTACAGCTTTGAAATACCGACGCCAAAGTTCATCATATTTTCTTTCATCATCATCTACCTGCAAAGCAATGGATTTGCCAGAGGGCTGTTCGTCTTTTGCAAACTTTACTTCACTTGTATTTGTTAGGTCATAATAAATACCATATTCTCTTTTTACATCATAAATTAACCATACCTGATCAGCATAACGTTCTCTAAAATGTTTAACTATTAGTGGTAAGACATTAAAATCAGGTTCTATTAATGCTAAATAAAGTCCGCCTTTTAACAATTTGAAGCGTACGAAAGCCTTCATACGGTGCCGCTCTCGCCAAACGGATCGGGCTTGATGCCTGATTTCTAAGATGCTATCATTTGTGAAATTTCGCGAATGATCACTTTGTGCTTTAAGGTAATAGCATATGGTGCGTACAACGAGTTTGTAAGCTATTGGTTTTTCTATTAGATAAACGTAATATAAGTCTAGATAAGCTTGTTTATTCAATTTACTCAATAACGCTCTTTGTACACGCTCTGCCTTTTTTGCTGTAGTCTGTACCTCATGTGCTGTAGTAAATAAAGCCGTTTGGTAAATACCTACAACACCTATATCGACAGCGTTCAGCCTATAGTCGAAAACATCAAATACTGTACTCAATAAACCTGCCCACGACCCATCAAAAAGGATAACACTATCTTTCATATACAAACTTTGAATTGCTAGAATAAATTTAACTGGCTTCCTACGATAGATTTATATTTACTCGCTGAAGAATTTAGTATATAACTTTTGATCACATCGGCTTGTTTATCTGCGTAAAGTTGCTGGAATCCTTTGCATATAATGAAGTACTTTGCCCGGTTAATGGCTATTCCTAATTTTTTAAGATGCTCTATATTTAAAGAACCGAAACGGCGTGCAGCTATAATCTTTTTCGCTGAACCGACGCCAATCCCTGGAATTCGTAAAATCAAGCTATATGCAGCTCGGTTAATATCGATTGGAAACTGGTCCATATTACGCAATGCCCAACCCAACTTCGGGTCTACATCTAAGTCCAGCAAAGGGTTAGTTTCATTGACAATTTCGTTAGCTTCAAATCCATAAAAACGCATGAGCCAGTCCGATTGATAGAGTCTGTTTTCACGAACAGTAGGCACCTGTGTGCCAATATTTGGCAAGCGCTTATCCATAGATATTGGTACATATCCTGAATAATAGACACGCTTTAACTTATAGTTTTGATAGTAGTTTTGTGCAAGACTTATAATTTGACGATCGGTTTCACCGCTTGCCCCGATTATCATTTGTGTACTTTGCCCCGCTGGTGCAAAAATAGGTGAGCTTTTAATCACTTTGCGCTCGTCTTTACGTTCTATTATTCGATCCTTTAAATGTTGCATGGGTTCGATCATGTCTTTTCGATTTTTTTCGGGAGCCAACAATTTTAAGCCATCTTCTGTTGGGATCTCTAAATTGATACTTAATCGATCTGCATATAGGCCTGCTTCGTCCAATAACTCTGGGGATGCGCCAGGAATTGTTTTTAAATGAATATAACCATTAAAATTATGTTCTTTGCGCAATTTTTTAGCGATTAGCACAAGACGTTCCATGGTATAGTCTGCATTTTTAAAAATACCAGAGCTCAAAAACAATCCTTCAATATAATTTCTTCGGTAGAAATTTATTGTCAGATCCACCACTTCTTGCACTGTAAATGCGGCACGTTTGACATCATTGCTTCGCCGAGAAACACAATATGCGCAATCGAAAATGCAATGATTGGTCAATAATATTTTTAAAAGCGATACACAACGGCCGTCCTCTGTATAGGTATGACAAATCCCTGCACCGGCATTGCCTAAACCTTTATTTTTGTTTTTTCGATTACTACCACTTGAACTACAACTGACATCATATTTTGCGGCGTCCGCTAAAATCGACAGTTTTTCCAAAAGCTTATTTTGCATATTTTTAGTATTATAAAAACAAAAATACTAAAATAATTAGCTAAAATAAAAAGAGTATTTAGAGTTTTAATCATAGACTTTATTCATAAGATTTCTAATAGCTACTCACCTTTTGGAAAACAAAAAGGAAAGGGTTCGTGTTTTTAAATAGAGGATAGTTATGAAAGTAGTTCATTTAGGCAGATAGTATGTTTATGGATAACATTTTGAATCATATTGGAAAAACACCGCTGGTACATTTGGACAATTTGTCACAAGAGCTCAAAATAAACGTCTACGCTAAAATGGAATCCATGAATCCGGGCAAAAGTTTAAAAGATAGGAGTTCTAAAAATATTTTACTGCAAGCATTGAAACGAAAGCTTATTAATACCAAAACCACAGTCATCGAATCATCTTCAGGAAATATGGCCATTGGTTTAGCAAGAGTATGTAGTTTATTAGGTTTAAAATTTATAGCTGTGGTTGATCCCAATATAAATAGCCAGACATTAAAAATACTGCAATTGTATGGGGCTCACATAGAAATGGTTTCAGTAACAGATGGAACAGGGAGTTATCTAAATACACGTTTAAAAAGGGTTCAAACACTATTGTCATCTATTCCCAATAGTTATACGACCAATCAGTACAGCAACCCCGATAACCCTCAAGCACACAGACACATATTTAAGGAGATAAAAGCTGATTTAGGCCATAGTCCTGATTATCTATTTACAGCAGTAAGTACGTGTGGCTCTGTTCGAGGGATCTTAGATGAAATTGCAGTAAATCAAGACAAAACAAAAGTTATAGCTGTTGACGCCGAAGGAAGTTTAATTTTTAGCGACCAAGTTAAAACCCGTTACATCCCAGGAATGGGAGCAAGTAGAAAGCCTGATTTTGACATTACTCAGAGTTTATATGCGCATCAGTTAGTTTCTGAACAAGAGACTATCGCAGGTTGCTATCAATTACTTAAGCTTGAGTGCATTTTAGCCGGCGGATCGACAGGTGCTCAAGTAGCTGCTTTAATGAAAAGAGCACCCACATTAGAGCCGGGTGCTGATGTTTGTATGATTGTAGCCGATGATGGTGAACGGTATTTAGACACCATTTACGATACAGAGTGGGTTAAAAGAAAAATAGATAAGAAATGATTTGGAAAACGACTCATTTATCCCATGATTTTAAACTACTGTTAAATAAAAAAACGCCCTATAAAGAGTCTACTGAAACAGGTAAAGAAAATTTTCGAGTGGGCATTGTAGGAGGGGGACCTAAAGGAATGTATGCTTTGGATACCTTGGTTAGTACAGTATTAAAGTTTCGTGTCGATTTCCCTATAACAATAGATTGGTACAATAAAGCCGCTGATTTTGGTGCCGGTCCAAACTATGATACAGATCAACCGGACAATCTACTTATAAACTATGCCATTGGCAATATCAATGCATGGGAATGCAATGATGATAGCCGTCTTTCTCTACTCAATTGGTTAACCCAACATACCGCATTAGGAGAGAAACCGACAGCGCTAGATTTTGCATCCCGGGCTGTTGTTGGTTATTACTTAAAAGACTGCTGTAACCTCCTAATCGAACAATTGCCACAATACGTAACATTAAATAGGGTTGTTTGCGATGTCACTGATATTGAATGTTCAGACCAAAGCATATATGTGCATAGCAATCGATATGATTCTGTGATTTTGTGTACAGGACATTCCTACGCAAGTAAATTTGTAAATAAAAGGTCAGCTAATAGTCCTGTCTACGAAGCTTACCCTGTAAAAGCTCTACAAAACCTTAAAGGCTTGAAAAATATTGCTATCCAAGGCATGGGTTTATCCTTTATAGATACCGTAATAACATTATCAAGCTCTGGCGATCCCTGTAATATTCCGAAAATGTTGCCTTACTCACGCACTAATCTTCCTATGCTTCCGCGTGTCCCCCATGTTGCAAGTGAAATAGACAGCAGCGCATTTTTACATCATGACTATTGGCAGGGGTTAATAAATAAAAAAAACATCGATTTTGACACAGAGGTGCTACCGCTATTAGATGATGAAATTTGCTTCGCTTATTATACAATAAAAGATAACCTAAGCAGTTGTAATGCCAAGTATGGAAAAGAAAATATTCCTTCAGATAATGAGCCTTTTTCACTTCATCGCTTACTATTTCCCAATGAGTACCTAAGTGAAAAAGATCGAACACATTACAACAGTTGGATTTTGAAATACTTACAAGAAGCAATTGCCCGCTGCAAGTCAAACGAGATTGATCCGATTACATCTGCGCTCCATAAGCTTAGAGAATTTCGACCAATTATGGAAAACATATATGCACATGGAGGGTTAAATCCTGAAAGCCAGAAGAAATTTGATAATTATTGGTACCCTGCAATATCGAGGGTTTGTTTCGGTCCTCCTGTGATCAATGCTGAGAAACTGGTTGAATTGATGAGATCTGGGAAATTACAGTTCAATTTTAGTAGCCCGCCACAGGTGAAAATAAATGAAGGTCATGTTTTATTGGAAAATGAAGCGCATGAAACCATTAAATGCGACGCCTTAATATATGCACATATTCCAAAAGCAAATTTACCAACCACTCCACATTCGCTATATAGCCCTTTGATTATAAAAGGAATAGCAAAAATATATTGTAACGGACCTTATGAAACGGGAGCTATAAAGATAAATGATAGGGGAAGGGTTATGGGGAAGGGAGTAAATAAACTCGCTCTTTTTGCCTACGGCACACCTACAGAAAGTAATGTGCTTGATAACGATAGTTTATCCCGACGGGTACATAATTATGCAGAAGACTGGACTGAATTTGTAATAGAGAAAATAAATAAAATAGAGGGTAAATCATAGTATGGAAAAAACAAAACATTATTACTTGACCCCCCTAATGGCGGGGTGGATAGAGGATCTTGTAAATAATAAAGAGCTATTAAACAGGGCTTTGAAACAATATGAGTCACCTATCAATATTCATTGTATAAATAATTTTCAATCCAATGTACACAGCTATAGTCATGTTCTTAGCTCTTACGGACTTCGCCATAAAATTTACTACGCGCGAAAGGCCAATAAATGTTTAGTATTTCCTCTAACAAGCTGGCAAATCAATCAAGGAATAGATACTGCTAGTTATCGCGAAGTGAAACAATGTCTAGATGCAGGCATTCCTGCTGATAGTATAGTATGTACTGCAGCAGTAAAAAATAGGAAGCTATTAGAAATGCTGGTGCAGAATCAGGTAGAAATAGTTTTAGATAATGAGGATGAAATGAAGCTTTTACAAGAAGTATGTGAAAACTTAGCGATAGAAGCGAATGTTATATTGCGACTTTCTGGCTTTGTAAAGCAGAATAAACTATTAAAAAGCAGATTTGGGTTTAGACTTGATGATGCTTATTCAATAATCACAGAAAGAATAGGCAAGGGAAAAGAATTCTCTTATTTCCGATATTACGGTTTACATTTCCACCTTAATGGTTATGACGCTGAAGAGCGGGCTATTGCACTCTATCAGAGTGGCGAACTGGTTGAGCGCTTACACCAAGTGGGTATAAAAACAAAATCTCTCGATATGGGAGGAGGTTTTTTAATGAATTATTTAGCCAATGAACAGGAGTGGAACAACTTTAATGATGCTCTCAAAGAAGCTGTATTAGGAGATTTAAACCCCATTACCTACGGCAATGATGGTTTAGGATTGATTTTAAACGAAGGCAAATTGCTAGGGAAGATAGACGTATACCCCTATTACAATAAAGTAAATAAGGAAAATTTGCTCAAAACAATACTTGAAACACGATTTAATGACCAACCGCTATATCATTTTTTAAAAAATTTAAATCTGGAAATCCGTATGGAACCGGGACGTTCGTTATTAGATCAATGCGGTATTACTGTAGCGAAAGTAGCTTTTCGAAAAAGAGATACAGAAAACAATTTACTAATAGGTTTAGAAATGAATAGAACGCAGCTTCGAAGTTCCAGCGCTGATTTTTTGGTTGATCCGCTACATTTAACAAATAGCGATGCCCCTGGTGACGGACAAGTAGAAGGCTATTTAGTGGGCGCCTATTGTTTAGAACAGGAGCATATACTAAAGCGAAAAATACTTTTTAAAAGCATGCCACAAGTAGGTGATCTATTTGTTTTTGTCAATACAGCAGGCTACATGATGCACTTTTATGAATCCGAAGCTCATTTATTCCCCTTAGCTAAAAATCTCATATACGACTCAGGAACGAAAGTAATAGTCGAGGACTAGCATTTCAACCTATTTGGTTCTGCCCCTAAAGGGGCAGTTACTATCTAAATCAACTATTACTTCTGGATACAGAGTTTTTCTCTTCACATATTTCTTTTTTTAGTTCCATAAAGTGCTCTGAGTCATCCTCCTCTCCGAGTAAAAACCCCCAAGGTTTAAGTTCTAACACACGGTCGAACACGATTTTACAGATTGCTAAAATAGGAATGGCCAAAAACATTCCGGATATACCCCATAGAAGTTCTCCAAAAAAAATAGCCATCATAGCTACCATGGAGTTAACCTGAACTTTTGATCCTACAATTTTAGGTACTACAAAATTGCTATCAATAAAATGAATTACCGCCAAGGCTACTAAAACAAATACAACATGCAGAAGAGAAGAAGTTGCAAAAGTAATTAGTGAAATCACCAACATAGAAAGAAATATTCCAACATATGGAAGAACATTAAAAAAACCTGTAAATATGGCTAGCATTAAACTGTACTTAACACCTATAATAGTAAGCGCTATAAAAGTCATAGTAGCCACAATAATCATTTGTAAAAATAAGCCTATCAAATATCTTTTTACGACATATTGTATCTGGGAAACGATGTCCAATACCGTATTGTGATGATTGCTGTGGTTCAAAAGTAGAAGAAAACGTACAATATGTCTGCGATAAACCAATATGAAAAATGTATATAAAAAAGTAAAGACCAGTAAAATAAATGTAGACGACATCGACAATATAGCTACCCCCAGTATGGCAGTACCTCTACTGACTGATTTTGTTAAAGTATCTGTCACATACTCCATTTGATCGGAATAATCTATATTAAAGGTCGCAGCTATCCAATCTTGAAAAGACTCTAAGCCTGCTACAACTTGTTTTTCAAAGGCTGGCCAATCCTCCTTTAGGTTGGTCATTTGTGAGCCTAGCAATACAACTATACCTGTTAATAATGTAAAGAACAGTAGCAACGATATCAATGAGGCTAAAATTCTGGGCATTCTTAACTTTCGCTCCATCCATGTAGCAAATGGTGTCAAGAGCAAAGCAAATAAACTCCCCAAAATGAAAGGAACAATAATAGTTTGCCCTACGCTAGCTATATACACTACAGCAATGATGCTGATTAATATACAGGCTAGTTTTATATAAAAGGGAAGAGATAAGAGTTTTTTCATATTTAATTACACTTTCAGACTATAAGTACCCATACTATTTTGGTTAAATAAAAATCGTAAAATAATATTTAATAACAAACCATAATTTTAGTGGATGTAGACTTTAGTTCTAAAAACATATAGTTTTATAAAATGTTTAGCTAATTATCTTTAAAAATGGAAAATAACAGGAAAAAATATTCATTAAATAGATTGTCGCAAAAGCAATGGGCAGACTATAAAAGTATCAGGCTAGAAGCACTGTTAGCAGAGCCTGATAAGTTTGGCAGCGCTTATGATATGCAATGTTCATGCATCATTTGTTTCTCTTTGTGCATGAAATGATGCGTCCAAGGCAGCTAACCAACGCTTTGGATTCAGCTTCACACATCTTGAAACAACTGTATGGCCAGATGGGAAACTGGATAATGAAGTCTTTTATAAGCTCGATCTTTAACTGTTATTTCAAAAAATCCGCATACCATTTGCCCGATGATTTTACAATCCGTTTTTGATTTTCAAAATCGACATGCACTAATCCGAACCGCGGTCGATAACCCTCTGCCCACTCAAAATTATCTAAAAAGGTCCATACAAAATAACCATGGACATTCAGACCTTTGTTTTTTGCTCGGTATACTTGCTCAATTGCCTGTTGCAGATAAGCTTTCCTCTTAGGGTCATGCACCTTGCAATCCACTAGTTCGTCTGTAAATGCCGCCCCGTTTTCTGTAATAATCAAAGGAGGTATATTGGCATAACTAGAATACTTCTTTAAAACCTCATAGATAGATTCGGGATAAACCTCCCAGTTCATGGCCGTAGTTTCTACTTTTCGTTTTTGTGCACTTACTATTTTAGCCTGTAAGAAAGGAACAAATAAAGTATGGCGTATAATTTCGCGCGTATAATTTTGTATCCCTATAAAATCCATATTAAATTGCAGGTTGGCTTCATCGTTTTGCTGCATATACTTTTCTATTTTTCGAAGGGCTTTAATTTCTTGAGTAGGGTAGCCCATACCCAATAAAGGTTCTATAAAAAAGCGATTCAGTAAAGCGTCTGCTTTTGCTGCCGCAATTTTATCCTTATTCCGTGCAGTATAAGGCTCTATGTGCGAGCAGGAAAAGCTAGTTCCTACGTTACTACCCGTTTGTAGAGATTTTATGATACGTGCTCCGCCTGCTTGTGCTAAGGCTGTATGGTGTGCGGCTGCAAGAAAGTTATTAAAGCCCTTTTTTCCGGGGGCATGTACACCAAAAAAATAACCTGCACCCGTAAATACGGTCGGTTCATTAATAACTATCCAATTCTTTACCCGATCTCCAAAATGTTTGACACAAATAGCTACATAATCCGCAAACCAATCTTTAACGTCCCTATTAGTCCAACCTCCTTTATCTTCTAATGCTTGCGGAAGATCCCAATGATATAATGTCACCCAGGGCGTTATCCCCAGCTCCAACGCCAAGTCAATAATTCTATTATAAAAATCTATCCCCAGTCCATTTATTTCACCAGTGCCTTGTGGTAATATCCGACTCCAAGCAATTGAGAATCTATAATTGGGAATATTCATACGACGCATCAGTGCGAGATCTGCTGCGTAGCGATTATAAAAATCACATGCTACGTTAGCATCTTGCTTTCCGAATATTTTATTTTTTTTCTGGACAAAAGTATCCCAAATAGATGCCCCCTTACCATCTGTATTATGGGCTCCCTCTATTTGGTATGCTGCTGTCGAAACACCCCATATAAAATCATCCCCGAAGTCTTTTTTACATCTATCCATAGGCTTTCTTGTGCATTGTTTAGTTTTTTACTGATCGAAGAGGAGAATAAAATGAATTAAACTGTGTAACAAATAGTCTCACTATTAGGTTTTGGAAGTAATAAATTATAGTTTTCATAAAAAGAAGTTTAATATGTTATGATACAATAGTTTATTTAAATAAAAATAAAGGTTTTTTGTGACTTATATATTAACAAACAGTTAACTTTTTTCTCTTCTGATTGACTGTAATAATGAATTTACGTAGGTTTGCTTTTTGTTGTAATGACTTTCATAGATGAAATACCTATTTATTTTCCTGCCGTTATTTTATATTCCTTTAGCTTTTTCGCAAGTATATGAAGTAGTAGAATCCATCGATTTTGACAACTACATATCACCTATGGTATCCGTAAAAAAAGCTGGTAAAACCTATTATTATCACGCTGCCAGCAATATTTGGGTCGATGATGTTGATGAATATGCAGCAGATCTATTGGTTGTTATTAAGGATGGTAAATACGGTATGTTACGTGATGATGGTGAACTGTTAATTCCTATAATATATGATCATATAAAATTAGAAACAGACTACGAAGGGCAATGGTACGAGGGTATAGACTACCGTTATAAGTTTGCCGTGTTGCAGCAAAATAACAAAGTAGGTGTAGCCAACGAACGAGGAGAATTGATTGTACCTTTTGAGTATAGTGAAGCAAAAGTGATAAATAAAGCTGTTATTGGCGTAGCAATCGATGGGCTGTGGGGGTGGGTATCCGCAGCAACAGGAGAATTAGTACATAAACCTGAGTTTGAGTATCTCAGTAAATACTATAATGAAGGGTATGTAGAGGTGAGAAACGATGACTTTGCGGGGGTTGCTAAGGCCAATGGAGAACTTATCATCCCTGTCGAATACGACGATTATATGCGCATTTTATATTATGGTAAAGAAGTCCGTTTTGAAGGCAAAATTGCTGATAGAGTCCATGTTTTTGATACTACGGGCACGGAACTGATATCCGGGCACAGCTTATACCAGTATATCTCAGGATCTAATAATCTTGTTTTTAAAGAAAATAGTCAATTTGGTATTTTTGATCCTTTAACAAAGAAAGTTATTTTAGAACCCAATTTAGAGCTTATTAATGGTTTTGTAAGAAACTTAGCTGTTGCTAAGAAAAATGGAAAATACGGGGTTATTAGCAGCGACGGACAACAGGTTCTTAATTTTGAATATGATGAAATAAGTTTTTTGACTGCCGCAGGTAGATACCGGAGCGAATCTGCACCAGTAGCTCCGTTCAATGCTCGAAACATCAAGGGCGTAGACATTAATAAGCTAAAAGCACGCTGGGATTATGAACAGGAAATTGACGCACAGCCCTATCTGATAGCAGCTGCTAAGGGCGATTCTAAAGGTGTCTTTAAGTGGCAAGGAGAACCAATAGTTCCAATTGGTAAATATAACAATATTGATCTCCGTTATTTTAAGGGTAAAACATTTTATTGGGTGGAAAATGATAATAAATGGGGAATAATTAATGATCAGGGAAAAGAAATTTTACCACTTCTATACGCATTCGATGAGTCTTATCAGTTCTCCAAAGTCGCTGTAAATGATGACAATTTAATCTTCGATCGTTTTTTTTCTTTTTCTAATGGAAAAAAGGAGAACAGCTACAGGGAGGAGATTGGTCTTTTTGATTTGGATTTGCAAAAACTAATTATTCCCATTGCCGAGCAAAACATAGAAATTGTAAATACAGAGCATATAAAAATCAGGAAAGAGTTGTCCACTTATGACTATGAATTTTATGATTACAATATAAAAGAAAATAAACACAATAAACTTCCTGGCCCGGCTTTG
Source organism: Sphingobacterium sp. UT-1RO-CII-1 (assembly GCF_026711005.1). GTDB lineage: Bacteria > Bacteroidota > Bacteroidia > Sphingobacteriales > Sphingobacteriaceae > Sphingobacterium. Next base: position 136,622 of record NZ_JAPPVJ010000002.1, read on the forward strand.
GAGTACCACTTACTTGCCAATGGTTTTTGGATCGCAGAGATGCAAGATAAAACCTACAAACTAATAGATTCGGCAGGAAACATAGTTTATGAAAACTCAAAATGGTCTAGTAAAGAATACTATGATTTACTTCGTTTTCCCAGTTATGGCAGTAAAAACCACGGTGATTTTTACCATGGTTTAAAAAAGATTTATACCAGCGAAGCCAATCTCTTTGTTAATGAAAAAGGGCAGGAGCAGCGATTTGAGGAGGTCGATCAAGTAGATGCTTTTTACGAAGGATATGCCTTAGCGGCTAAAAAGGGTGAAGAAGCTTATAAATATGGGATGATAGATTTAAAAGGTAATGTTATTGTTCCTTTCGAATTTGATGCAGTCAATGCAATGGGGGCAGAAAGCGAATTTTTACAATTCAAAAAAGGCAAGCTAAGTGGCTTAGTCAATAGGCACGGAGCTATCCTGCTCGATCCTATTTACACATACATTGATTATAATTCCAATTACCCCTATATTATTGTACGCAAGGACGATAAGTATGGCTTAGCTGATATAACAGGAGAAATCATTATAACGCCTCAATACGAGGCTTTGAGGAGAAATTATTCGGGTAAAGATAATACTTGGCCTCTTATAGTTACTGAGAAAGGGTGGCGATACTTTATGAATAGTGACGGAACAAAAGCTTTGATCAAAGCGAAGGAAGAAGAATATTGATACGAATTATAGGAGAGCCCAATGTACTTCCGAACAAAATGTAAATAGCAGCTATTCCTAAAATAAATGCGTATCGTCTAAACAACACGCATTTATATTTTATTCTTGTTGCAATAACTCAACTATTTTAAGTCTACTTATTGGGCATAATAATAGAAATAAGAACCGGGAAATGATCTGACGGAAGTCGAGCCGTATAATCTTTTAAAGAAACTTCTTTAGGAAAATTTCCTGATTGATAAGCCTCAACATTATTTGGCGAGCGGTAAGTATCTGTCAATACTCCATATCGAGTTACCTGAAAATCGTTAGTTAAAAAAATATGGTCTATTCTACTCTCTGTTTTTGTATTTGGATTAAAGTTATTAAACGTTCCTGTATTAGCATACTTAATAGGTGAAAGCTCATAAGCATCTCTTAAAATTCCAGACGTATTCAGCACTTTATAACTATCGCTGTTTTGGTCTACGTTAAAGTCGCCTGTTAGTATGGCCGTATGGTTTGCTGCCATATCTTTTACTTTCTCTAAAATAAGTTTTGCACTTTCGCTTCGTGCTTTCGTCCCTACGTGGTCGAAATGAATATTGAAAAAATAAAGCTCTTTGCCATTTTCTTTTATCTTTAGCTTCGCCCATGTACAAATTCTTGGCAAAACCGCATCCCAGCCCTTATTTGGTTTAGATATGTCCTGCGAGAGCCAAAAGTCACCATGCTCTACTAAATCAAATTTAGTTGTGTTATAAAATATAGCAGAATGCTCGCCCGCTTGCTTTCCATCATCACGGCCTACACCTACATATTCATAATCAGGCAAACCATTTTTCAAATCTTGCAATTGATGATAAAGTCCTTCCTGTGTTCCGAATATGTCAAATCCATGAAATGCAACTAAATTAGCGATAATAGGGGCGCGCTCTGTCCATGCATTTCCTTTTGCGGCATCGTCTTTATTGTCATAGCGCAAATTATAACTCGCAATATTAAGTGTTTGGCCATAAGTAATTAGTGTGGTCCCCAGGAGAAATGCCAAGAGGAATAGTCTATTTAAGTAAAACATAGTATTTAAGTTGTTTATATTCGAAACTACATTTTTTATGCTAAAAGATGAAATAAACCATCTTTTTTTGTTGTTATTAATATCATCATAAATCGTACTTATGCACATTACATGTAGCTTTATTACATCTCATAATCAGAGTTTAATATTTTTTTATAATAAATATATTTCCGATATTTAGCAGTATCATAAACTAATACGAATAAAAACTGCAATTATAGCTCACGTTTTTATTAGAATACAAACCCAGTAATAGACTATTTATTTATTCATTAATCAATACGAACAGATGTTAAATAATAGCTAAAGAGTAGTATTTTCTGACTGACCTTAAACTACAATAAGAATGATTAAAATAAAGCTTATTTTTATATGTACTCTTTTCTTGTTCTATTCCTGTAATAGAGGAAACCAAACCAACACCAACCAAATAAACATAGTCGCTGGCACTTCCAAAATAACAGGCCGAATCATCGTCCCTGATGGTAAAATTAAGAATAGTGTGATGATAACTATTGGTATTACACATCCAATTTCAGGAGAAGATGTTAGATATGATATTCCTGTTGATTCGTCGGGAAACTTCTCGCTAGATTTTGATATTGAAACCGAGACTGCCTTATTAAATTTATTCACTAATGTCGGTCCCCATAAGATGCTTGTTGTGCAAGCTGTAAACAACGACTCTACGCATGTTGATATAACTTATGATGCAAGCCTGAATATCAAAAATGTAGATGTTATGCCTGCCATTAATAAATATGATATGAGACAAGCCATATCGGTGTTGGGTAAAATGATTGATTATAAACCCACTGATCCCGAATGGAAGTATCCGCAGCTCTTTGATAAAAGTATAGACGAGTTTTTAGATTATGCTAAAAGTAGCGTAGCTAAAAGATTGGTGCAGTTTGTAGATAACGATAATTTGTTCTCCCAAGAGTTTAAAGACCTTATCGCAAAAGATTATCGTATGTTTATATATACAGGACTTGTCTTCAATTACGAACGACAAATGAAACTTAATTATTATAACTCAACTCGTGATACTATTGGTGAGCCTGAAATCCAAAAGATTGACAGATCTTATTTTCGTTTTTTGAAAGATTTCAATCTCAACGATCCACAATACCTGCACACATTTACATTTCCTGAATTGCAAGACTCTATTCTCAATAATGAAGTATTGGGGTTGCCTTCAATCGGAGAAAGTGATATCGCATCTTGGTTGGTAAGTGTAAAAGCTATATTGTCCGATTTGGTAGGGTTTGATGATGGTCCATATTATGATATTTTAGCTGCTAATGCCTACGGTAGGCAATTCAATGAGCATTTAAAGCCACTAAGCGAAAAACAGAAAGAGAATATCACTAAATATTGGGGGGATGGTGAAATCGCAAAAGTATTGTTCCGAAAAAATGAACAGATAATTGAACTGGATAGCGTAAAATCACCTGTTGTCGTTAATGATGTCTCAACCATAGCAGAAGAAAAGGTAATCGAAAATATTATCTCGAAGCATAAGAACAAGGTGATTTTTATTGATCTTTGGGCAACATGGTGTGCACCTTGCCTGGATGCAATGAAACGATTCCGGGATACAAAAGACGATTATCGAGATAAGGATGTGGTATTTGTATATATCACAAACGGATCATCACCCCAAAAACTATGGGAATCCAAGATACAAGGAATTGGCAGTGAACATTATTATCTGACCTCTGATCAGTGGTATTACATGATGGATCATTTTGACTTCGAAGGGATTCCATCTTATCTATTATTTAATAAAGAAGGCGCGCTAGTGAATAAATTCACAGGCTTTCCAGGAAATGACAAGGTAAAAGAAATGATTGACGGGTTGTTGATTTTATAAGGTTAGTACATGCAGTCCTCAATAATTAAAATAGCAGTATCTATTTTACTGTTTTTACTAATTGGTTGTAAATCGTCTATTGAGGCGACTGATTATTTTGGACAAAATTATCCAGATTCTATCCCTATCATTTTCGCACCAGGTATAGTCTCTATGGAAGGTCGACTAGAACATGGTATTTCATTTACACCCGATACACGAGAATTAGCATTTGGAGTACTTAACAAGGATAATTTCAACGGAGAAATATTTTACTCAAAGAAGATTAGTACAAAATGGACAGAACCCTCAGTTTTTGAACCATTAAGAAATAAGAGTGTTTATTTACCTTATTTTTCGCCAGATGGCACGTCCATACTTTATGCTCAAAGCAAAGTAGAGAAAGAAAATGTCTATACCGATATTTGGATGCTGGAGAAGATTAACGGTGCGTGGAGCTCTCCAAAATTAGTGCCTGCTCCCATAAGCTCGTCAAGTAGAGAAGCTAACGCTTCTATGACTTATAATGGTACAATGTATTTTTCTTCTACTAGAAGATGTGATGGAAAGAAAGACTGTTACACGGCTGATTTGTTCTGCTCAAAATTGAATAACAATCAATACCAAAGTGCAAGTGTTATTCCTGAGCTTATATCACCAAATGATGAGGAAAGTGTCTTCATTTCTCCAAAGGAAGACTATATAGTTTTTTGCAGATATACGGGCGAGGAAACGGGAGTAGATTTATATATCAGTTATCGTGACATTAACGATAAGTGGACTGAACCTCGGATCGCTGATTCAACAATAAATTCTACTGATTGGGATCGTAGACCATTTGTAAGTATTGATAATAATTTTTTGTTTTTCACTCGATTAAAAATCGAAGCAAGTGGCATAGCAGAGTCCGATATATATTGGGTTAATACTGGTAAACTGTTTAAACCATTTGTCTATCATCCGCTTTCTGATATAAAGCTCCAACAAGGGAAACATTTCGAAATATTCGTTCCTCATGATTATTTTAAAAACATAGATAGTAGCAGATTGATATACAGTGTTAATGTTGGCCAATCTGAATGGATAAAGTTTGATAGCGAGCAAATGAAAATATCAGGAGTAGCATCTGCAAAGGGAGATTATGAAATCACTTTAACAGCAACTGATAGGTTTGCTAACAGGACAAATCATAAGCTGAAGCTCATTGTAGACTAATAATAATACCGGGTACCGGTGGAGACCATTGCTTACTGGCTTGTCAGAAAGCACTTTCGGAAAATAAGATTGCTGAAGAGGAGCTTGCCGAGCAGCGGAGTACGATAGTGCGTGCGCTAATTGAGACCAATAAATATAGTAAAGATCGTATAATGAGTTTTTTAGTGTTTTTAAAAAGTTTTCTTTTTATACGAGATAAGGATTTAAATAGTAATTTTGATCAATACATTTATCAAGTGACAGGAGGCACAATACAAATGGGTGTAATAGAGACAATCAAAAGACAGGAAAGAGAAAAGGGCCTGCAAAAAGGTCTGCAGACCGGACTAGAAAAAGGTAAAGCTGATGGTAAAAGAGAAGAAGCTATCGCTATCGCGTTAGAATTTAAGAAAATGGGCTTGCCCATAGCGGATATCGCTAAAGGTACGGGCTTATCTGTAGAAGAAATCGAGAAGCTCTCATGAAAGCATAAGCAAAACATAAAAATAGCCATTCAGCTTGCTGAATGGCTATTTTTATGTTTTTATTTTTTACCGAACGATCCATCTACTTCTACGACAAACCAATATTTCCCCGATAGCTTTTTCTTGTATGGTTCTTTTCTAGTAAGATTTTTAGTTGCAGTTCTTTTAGTCATACTGTGGTCTAATGTAGAGTTAGGGTTTAGCTCTTAGCAGTATCGCCGAGACAACTGTAGCTATGGTTATGGATGTTCGGGTTTAAATTGCTAAGAAGTAGTCCAATATAGGTAATAGTTTCTAGACGACTTTAAAAGTATGCTTACCGATCGATTTGAAATGACATCATTGCTTATTTATACATATTACCTGGTAAGCTGTTGTATTATAGTTGCATAAGGCTTATCTTTAAATATTCATAATTCAGTTTCCGCCACCCGGCGGTATTATAATTAGCAAATTATAGCCCTTGCGTCCGCAGGGGCTATATATGGTATGAAAGTCATTCGATTAAAGCTAAACTTAAGAAGGAAGTCAACTGTCATCTAGATCTATCTTCCGATCGCTTTCCTGCACTCTATCTCAATCTTGAAATTATTTTTATACTTCTGGTTTAGAGAACGATTTGCAAACAGTAGTAGTTCGTCATTTTCTTTCTCTTTATAATGATTTAACTATTAATGATTTTTGTCAGGTTTTAAATTACCAGTTTTGTTCAATCGAATAGTACTGTGTTGATTTATAGCATTATTTGCTCTTGCTTTGGCAATATTGATACTTAATGAATTTGCCAAAACAGATATTTTTTCTTTTATAATAATTAATGTATACTCAGCAGTTGTAATATCTAGATTAAGATGTCATTAAAATTTTTAGATCATAATCAATTGCGTCAAAACGTTCATCATAATTCGATGTGATGTTGTCCACATGTTGTTTTATGGCTATACCGTTATGAAGTGTTATAGAAGTAACTATTCTAATTGTACCAAAATTTTCTAAATAATGTAGCACTTCTATTGTAACATCACTTTCTTTTTTAAGAGAAGTGGAAATTGGCATTCCAAATTTTTCAATTATTTCTTTTTTGGTCATACCTACAGATTTAGCTTCTAGGAACCTGCTCTCAATTACTTGGTTTGGATCTGAATTTCTTGCCATGTATGATGGAAAGCATGAAGAAAAAAATAAAAACATCAAAAAAAAAGGTGATAAACTTAAATAATTTTTCATGATTAGTAATTTTATTAAGGATAAAATGTTAATTGTCAGTGCTGTTTACATATGTAAGCTACAATAAATGTTCCGCAAAGAGAAAACATATTAGTTAATCCAAGAGATGTATTCGCTCTATTTTGGAATAGATTTAATTTATATGTCGGATTATATCATTAAAGTTGAAAGGTCTGGAATCATTATTATCTAAAATGTATTGTGTAAATATATAATTTATCTAGCTTTTAGCTACTTAAGGTAATTGACTTCTTTTTTTACTATCTTTATTTAATTAAATAAGCTTAATTATGAGTGAGTTAACCAAAAGAAGTGTGCCGTTTAGGAAAAGCGATGAGCTTCTCAAAGCTATTTTTGAAGAGAACTTTCCCGACTTTCTCCGCTTTATGTATCCTGAAGCAGATACTATGTTTGATTTCGAAAAAGGGCTTACCTTTATGGACAAAGAGCTGCTTGAGATCATGCCTGATCGAGAACGTAAAAAGGGGAGGCGTATCGCTGATCTTTTAGTGAAAGTGTATCTGAAAGACGGAAGCCAGAAGTGGATCTTAGCGCATACCGAGATCGAAAGAGGCAATGATGATGGTTTTCCATACCGCATGTTTCAGTACCATTACCGCCTGTTGGATCGGTATCGTGTACCGGTGGAGACCATTGCTGTATTTACAGGCGGACATACGCAAGGCCGGCCTGGCGAATATGGTTATTTTGTATTCGGTACTTCGCTGACGTTCCGTTATCTTACCTACCAGATCTTTGACCATCAGGAAGATGAGCTTCTTGTTATGGATAATATTTTTGCGTATATTGTACTGGCTTATCAGAAAGCGCTTTCGGAAAATAAGATTGCTGAAGAGGAGCTTGCCGAGCAGCGGAGTACGATAGCGCGTGCGCTAATTGAGACCAATAAGTATAGTAAAGATCGTATAATGAGTTTTTTAGTGTTTTTAAAAAGTTTTCTTTTTATACGAGATAAGGATTTAAATAGTAATTTTGATCAATACATTTATCAAGTGACAGGAGGCACAATACAAATGGGTGTAATAGAAACAATCAAAAGACAGGAAAGAGAAAAAGGCCTACAGACCGGACTGGAAAAAGGTAAAGCTGATGGCGAAAGTAAAAAAGCTATCGCTATCGCGTTAGAATTTAAGAAAATGGGTTTGCCCATAGCGGATATCGCTAAAGGTACGGGCTTATCTGTAGAAGAGATAGAAAAGCTCTAGCGATAGCATAAGCAAAAAATATACATAGCCATTCAGCTTGCTGAATGGCTATTTTTATGTTTTTATTTTTCAGTACATTTTCCCATACTTCAATACACCAACAACAGGATCTTTCTCTAGCAACTGTTGGTCAGCACGCCATAATAATTTGAGTTACTTCTGGTAGAGTTTGACGAGATGAATGTCTAGTATATAGTATGGAACTTTGATTGGCAATTTCACTAAAATTAATTTATCACTATATTTATAGGATCCGAATAAGGGAGAATCATCCATTGGTATTCTGTACCGCTTCTATCTATAAACCCTAGACCTGGCCATGGTAAGTGACTAGTCATGAAAAGAGTCCCCTTTTCCACGCCCTCAGCTATTATCTTTTTTCTCGTCTTCACTGCCTTTTCAAAATCTCCGTCCCACAGTGTACCCCATTCCGGATTTGAAACTAAAAATGGTGTATGTATTACATCTACTATATGCTTCAATGATTTTTCATTATCATATATCGTAAATACAGTTTGCCCCGGAGAATGTCCCTCTGCTAACTCAGGTATTAAACAACCAAAAAGATGTTGTCCATATTCAAAGAACTGCAAACGGTCGCTGATTTTAGCGAGTGTTCTTTGGGCAAATAATATACCCGAATTGATGTTGGAAATATTATCCTTAGAATTAGGAAATATCGGATTGTCCGACATCCAAAAATCGTATTCTTTCTGAGCAATGTGATATCGTGCGCTCGGAAATATAAAACCATCTTTTTCATCTAGAATGCCGCCAATATGGTCTATATGGGCGTGCGTGATGACGATATCAGTAATATCTTCGGGCTCGATGCCAATTGTCTGCAAAGAGGTAGAAAGTTGGCCACCATTTTTACCCATATGATAACCACTGCCAGAGTCTATCAGAATAAGTTTATTGTTCTTTTTAATCAACATGATATTCGAACTCACTTCCAGTCTATCTTTAGGAAGGTGTAGTTTTTCTAGCTTAGAAATTAATTGCTGTTCCGCTATAAATGGGGCAAAAATTGGCTGGATGGACGGCAAAGATATAACACCATCGGATAGTATGTATGTTTCCAAGTTGCCGATAAGCAATTTTAACCCCGAACGCGGGCGGTCAGTTGTTCCGGAACTATTAGCCGGTTTAAAACTAAAAAGTAAAACCGACAGTGATAAGCCGATCAGGGCGAATAATGGTAATAAAGATAATCGAGATCTGTTCATAATTTTCATACTATATTTTTTATAGTTGCAAAACTATGTATAGTGTACTATATTTGCAATAACGGTCAAGATAGATAGTAACAGATGTATTGTATAGATGATAAAGATTTTCCTTGTAGCACCAGTTTGACTATGAGGTATATAGGAGGTAAGTGGAAAGCTGTAATTCTTCTGCATTTGATTGAAAAGAAACGTTATAGTGAACTGAGAAGAGAGTGTCCTGCTATTACCGAACGTACATTAAGCCTTCAGTTGAAAGAATTAGAGCAAGATGGTTTGATCATTAGGACTGTGCATACCCATAAGGCTCCTCTAAAAGTCGATTACGAGCTTACAGAATTTGGAAAGACTTTAATACCCCTGTTGATGTCCATCGCAGATTGGGGGAAGGAAGCTGCTGCTAGCAATAATAGGATAAAAATGAAGGACACGATTTAAGTCTTGAAATAATTTTATAAAATAATTGAAAAGCCGTTTGGGAGATAAATAGTTACATTTACACATGGATTTTAGAGAATTAAAACAACAAGCATTGACCTATGCAAAGCACCGAGAATTAAATAAGTTTATTTCATTTGGTTCTGTTGCCGCTGCTATTTTAACATCAAAAGGTAATGTGTATGTAGGTGTTAGTATTGATACTGCTTGTTCAATGGGGTTCTGTGCTGAACATGCTGCAATAGCTGAGATGTTAAAGAATCAAGAAGTTAAAATTGAAAAACTAATCGCAGTTACTGAATCGGGTGATATTGTACCTCCTTGTGGGCGTTGTAGAGAGTTTATCACACAGTTGAGTCAAGATAACCACAATGCACTTGTGATGGTAGACAGCCACACTACTTTGACTATTTTAGATCTGTTGCCTTATGATTGGAAAGCCAAGGTTAGTAATACATGGTAAATGATATCATATAGGGAGCAAGCAAACCTATCTACCAACCTGATACAGCACCCAGTACTGACCTTCCTCAACAAACTCTTCTACAAACTCCATATTTAGTTTGTCAAAAACTCGTATAGAAGCCGTATTTTCCATGCGCGCTGCTCTTCCTACGATTTGTTTCATACCCAATCGAACAAAGCGATCTTCCATTACCGCTCTCACCATTTATTCCTTGGAGTTCGTTGAGACTTAAACTAAAACCAATTCACTACTCGTAATCCATCGACTTCATTGAAATGCTTGTCTCTTGTGACCAAGGTATAGTCATACTGTTTTGCGACAGCAGCTATCCAGATGTCATTTTCGGGAATCGGCTTTCCCTTTTCCAACAATTCGGCCTTGATCGCGCCGTAGGTGTCCGATGTCTCTGCATTGGCACCTATTACATTACACCGTTTCAGAAAACTATTTATTTCTGATTTGTGTTTTTTCAGGTTTGCTGAACGATAGGCACCTAGCAACAATTCTCCAAGTACGGCATAAGGAATGTCGACCATATCCCTATCCTCTAGGTGAGCTACTACAACGTTATTGCCCTTGAATAGTTCAATGACTATATTCGTGTCCAAAAGGATATTATTTCCAGTCATCTGGGTTGATGGTTTCGCAGGATTCTTCTATGATGCTCTCTATTTCGGCAGCTTCTTCCTTACTCCATATACCTGAAAACTCGCGGAAAGCAGATTTTGTCTTTGTTACTTTAGCATCTTCTTTTTTTTCTTTTTTCAAAAAGTTCTCAATAGCAGCTAAAGTAGATTCGCTATTTAACTTCAATATCTCTTCGATGATATGTAGTTTCCTTGCTTCTGATACCATATTGTACCTCACTTTCTTCGTTTATCCTCAAATTTACAAATTATTTTCCAAACTCCTCTCAAACGTTTTTTATCTCAGCTCTTTCGGTTACCTCTTTGGTTGAGAGGTGCTTATACAATTTATCACTCTGTATATTTCCTTTAAAAACTTAAAAGATCTGATAGAGTTAGTTGTAAATTGTCGGCTATTTTTTTAGGAGTGAAATGGATGAGTTTGATTCCGCCTTCACTATGCGTCTTAATTGGCGAGTGTCTATGCCGCATAATTCTGCAAAATCTTCTTTTGATTTGCCACTCTTAACTCTAATTGAATCCAGTCGTTGACCTAAAAGGATTAAGTAGCTTTGATCTCTATACTGTGTTTTAAACATATTTAAAAATAAAATAGGACTTATTTATCCTTGACTCTAGCCTCAAGCTGCTTGTACGTTTCTGCTTCTGAATCTTTCCAATCGCTCTTATTTAACAAGGTTCTGATGTCAACTCTTAATAATTTTGCGATTTCATGCAGTTCAGAAATGGTAGGTTGTCTTTTGTTATTTCTCCATTTTGAAATAACATCTTCACCTTTATTGAAGTGCTTAGCAAGAACTCGGTTTTGAACCTTGTGCTTTTTGAAAACCTCAGAAAGTCTATTTAACTCCATGATTTACTTTTAGTTTAATTTGTATTGGTTTTAAAATCATGCTTTGTGTGTTTAGGGTCAGTAATAAAATAGTAAACTGCCTCTGTGGAGACTTATCTTTCAGTTTTCGGTCTAATTTCCAATACGCTACTTTCAAGCTGTTTTGATTGAGAACCATCTTTATTGATTTTAGGAACCATCTCGTAAACAATTTCAATATCTTCGTACTTAGGCATATCATTCGGAATAAGATCTCGTATAGATTTTATTTTTAGAATTTTAGCAATTCTAAAAAGATGACTGAAATTGTATTTATCAGGATGAGCATAGCTTTCCACCTTACCGACGAAGCCCTTATCGACTCTAATATCGTTACTTAATTGCATCCTCGAAACACCTTTTTTCGTTCTAACTTCTTTCACCTTTTCAATGATTCGAAACTCTAGTTCTGTAATTTTCTTTTTTGAAACAAGTTTTTCCATAATATAAATCATGCTATATATTGCATGTTTTGTTTTTTATTTGTATCTTTGTTTTGAACTAATGGAACCATCTCGTAAACAATTTCAATATCTTCGTACTTAGGCATATCATTCGGAATAAGATCTCGTATAGATTTTATTTTTAGAATTTTAGCAATTCTAAAAAGATGACTGAAATTGTATTTATCAGGATGAGCATAGCTTTCCACCTTACCGACGAAGCCCTTATCGACTCTAATATCGTTACTTAATTGCATCCTCGAAACACCTTTTTTCGTTCTAACTTCTTTCACCTTTTCAATGATTCGAAACTCTAGTTCTGTAATTTTCTTTTTTGAAACAAGTTTTTCCATAATATAAATCATGCTATATATTGCATGTTTTGTTTTTTATTTGTATCTTTGTTTTGAACTAATGACATATTGGTTTGCAACTTGATTAAAACGAGTCTTGTTATCGAAAACGGCAAATTTTCAACGACGCAAGGCCATAGGATAGTTGCTACCTCATAATTTTGTATCTTTGCAATAATATGGGGTCGCTATCCTATCGGAACTTCGTCAAAGGCTCTTTGCCGTGCCTCGATAAAAGTGAAGATAGGGGGTACCCCATTAGTATTTATAGACTCGTTCATCATAAACTTTAAAAATTATGAGAACGAATTTTAAAACCAACAAAAGCCATCTATCACCGATATTCCATCGGTCGTCATGGTATTCCCAACATCTACTCTTAAAGAACGTTTGCTGTCCTCCGGACTAAGCTGTGCTAAAATAATACAGGTATAAAAGGGGAGGGGGCGTAAGCCGTTTCCACAGCTTGCGGTATTAAATAATACCCAATTGTCAGCTCAAAAGCCAAAAGGTGTTTGAACTGTCCTGATAGACCTGTTTACCGACTTTCCAACTAAAACATGGTATACCTTGTTTTTTGGTTAATAAAAATCGGTTGTATTTTATGTTAGCACTTAAAGATAGCTTGATTTTCTATTATTCCAAAATATATACCATTATCTGTGCTTTTTGCATGGGTAGGAAGGTCGGTTTTTTCCTAATTTTTTAAATAATGATTTAAAAACCGAATAATTATGATGCGATTTTTACGCAAAGGGGATTGTTATGCCCTAGAAAAACCTATAAGGAAAAGATATTACTTATCTCTAAATAGCTTTCAATGTTTATTGCTGTCTCTCAGCACAATTTATTATCAGTTTAGTTGTTATGTTCAGAAGTCCCGCGCCCGCGGGACAACTGGCAAAGGTGGGAGAGGCACGAACCAGGCAGGCATGAAGCTATCATGGAGCATGGTTAGTGTAATGTGTTTTAATACACTCCTTATACACTGTTACTACTTCACGCATACTTGGAGAATACTTAGGCCATACACTAAGACCGCTTCGGCTAGGGTAGCCGGGGTGTTCGGTCTGGCTTCGAGATTAGGTCGTACTTTGGTGCACATTTGTTCGACTGGTGTTCGACTGCTGTTCGAGTGTTGTTCGAGTGCTGTTCGAGTGCGAGTCGAAGCCCAGTCGAAGGCGAGTCGAAGAGCACCCGAAGGATTGTCGAACAAGTGTCGAAGCCGACTCGAAGCCCAGTCGAAGGACTGTCGAAGAGCACTCGAAGGATTGTCGAACAACTCCCGAAGCCGAGTCGAAGAACTGGCGAATAGACCACTACGTTTTACTTGCAAGGAGGGGAAGGTGGAGAATGATCTCTATATGAATCGATTGATTTTAAGGTGGTTTGAGTCGTTTTGTGAAGGGGTTAGGGGTAAGGTGGGGTCTATGTTAATTAAAAATAAAAGGAGCTCTCAAAACGGCTTAAATGAAGCGGATGGTTTCCTGCTTGATAAAGAAAGAGCTGACGATATTAAAAAGCCTATGACTTATGGCTTACAGCTTATAGCGATATTTTGTGTGTTGTTTAGTTCGCTTGTGTATACGCAGGCGTCCGCTCAGACGCAGACCGAGCTTGTACTTCGTGGAGAGGTGCGCTCGGCTGCTGATGGGCAGCCTATTGAAGGGGCTTCGATCATAGTGGATAAGAAGCATGCACGCACCGATAAGGAGGGAAAGTTTACAATCAACGTAAAAAAAACTACAGGCGTACTCACCATTAAACATATAGGCTATAACGAACAAAAGATTGCTTATGAAAATATCGCTACAGTATTGAAAATTAACCTAAAGATCAGCGAGAAGCAGATTGAAGAAGTCGAGGTCGTGTCTACAGGATACCAGAAGATACCCAAGGAACGGGCTACGGGATCATTTTCTACACCGGATAAGAAGATGTTAGAAAGCCGTATCCAGACAAATCTGCTTGATAAGTTAGAAGGTATTACAAGTGGATTAGTATTTAATGCACCTGGTACTCGAATAAGTGGGAACAATGAAATTATAAATATTAGGGGATTAAGTACAATTTATGCAAATACACAGCCTTTAATTGTAGTGGATAATTTTCCTTTTGAAGGAGACATCAATGCGCTTAATCCGAATGATGTGGAAAATGTAACCATATTGAAAGATGCCGCCGCCGCATCGATATGGGGCGTAAGAGCAGGGAACGGGGTAATAGTTATTACAACTAAAAAGCAGGGAATGAGCGTAAAACCTGTTGTATCCCTGCATTCAAATGTGACAATGTTTGAGAAACCTGATATATATTATTCACCAGACTTTATGAGTAGCGAGGGTTATTTGGATATGGAAGATTTTCTCTATAATAACGATTATTACGAGAAAACACTTCTTAATGCATCAGCTCCTGTTGTCTCTCCCTATGTCGCTGGCCGTTATCAGTTTGAAACCAATAATCTTTCTGCAGATGGTCTTGCTGACATGATCGATCGGTTTCAAAAAATAGACGTTAGAAAAGAACTTTTAGATCATTTTTATCAGAACGAATTGCGACAGCAGCATTACCTATCTGTCAAAGGAGGAACTGAGCGACATAGCTATTACATGTCATTAGGTTATGATGGACAAAAATCTGAAAAGGTGAAAAATAGTACCGATAGAATTACATTTTCATTTAATAATAGATTCAAATTTGGAAATAACTTAAATGTGGAAACTCATGTCTCTCTGGCAAATTCAGGCAAACAGAACAATCATGCTTTGGATAATACACTTTCTGCCTTTAAGGGAACAATATATCCCTATGCCTCCATACGTGAAGGGGAAAGTATAGTTAATGGACTTTCACCATTATATGTAGAAAATATAGTAGATCGAGGATTTCAAAATTGGAAGTTTTATCCGTTAGAGGAGTTAAACAATAATCTTCAGACAAGAATGGAAAACAGTACACTACTTCGTATTAATCCGGAAATTGCTTACAGATTTTCCGAAAACCTGAATCTGAAAGTGCAGTACCAATATCTTGGAAACTTTAGCCAGACAGAAGATCTAGCAAGAGCAGAGAGTTTTTATTCACGTAATCAGATTAATAGATTTTCTGTTTTGGGAGCCGACGATATGGTAACTGGTTATAATATGCCATTAGGAGCGCAAAAAACGGATAGTTATTCAACAAGCAAGTCTCATCAAGGCCGAATGCAATTAAATTATAATTTGAGCTTTGGTAAGTCTTCTATTAATGCTTTGGCAGGTATGGAGATTCGTGGTCAGTCCATGAGAACGAAAGGGTTTCGTTTTTATGGCTATAATGAGGAAACAGGAGTGTCCAGTGCTGTTAATCATCAGAAAATGTTCAATACTGTACCGACAGGTAACTCTACTATAACCTCTGGCTTGAGTTCAGGTGCTCGCTGGGATAGATTCAGGTCGTATTATATTAATACAGGATATAGCTACAATCAGCGATATATTTTTTCATCTAGTGCACGAATCGATCAATCAAACTTCTTTGGTGTAAAATCCAATCAGAAATCTGTGCCATTATGGTCTGTGGGGGCTAAGTGGATCATTTCAGATGAACCGTTTTGGAAATGGCAGAATCAACTAACACTATTTAATGCACGATTAACGTATGGATGGAACGGGAATCTAGATCGGTCTTCAACAGCCGTCACAACTTTTTTATATGCGCAGGCAACAGATATGCTAACAAACTTGCCCTATTCGTGGGTTTCAAACTATGGAAATATAGGTTTACGATGGGAAAAAGTGGCTATGCTCAACGCTGGTATCGATATGGAGTTTTCAAGAAAAAGATTCAGTATTAGCTTAGATTATTTCCAAAAATCGGAAAAAGATCTGATGGGAGATGAATATTTACCTCCTTCCTCGGGATTGACAGATGTTAGAGGGAATTATGCTGCGATGAAAGGGCATGGAATAGATATCGATTTAAAAGCTTTATTGATAAATAGAAAGCTGAAGTGGAGTACAAGCTATCTTTTAAGTTGGGCTACAGATAGAGTTACGGAATATAGTGCCGAAACACAGCCCTCTTCTGTTGCAGGAGCAGGCTTGCAGCCTTCCCCTGTAATCGGAAAACCTGTATATAGTATTTTTAGTTTAAGATGGCACGGATTAGATCCATTGAATGGAGACCCTGTAGGTGTTGATAGTGAAGGAAAAGCCAGTAAAGCATATTCGGCTTTGGTTCAGCCTTCATCTTTTAATGAGCTATCCTTTGCTGGGGCAGCAAGACCCATTTGGACTGGAGGTTGGCGTAATACATTTTCATATCAACGCTTTGATTTATCCTTTAATATACTATTTAAAATGGGATATTTTGTTCGTAGGAGCAGTATCGACTATGGCCTTTTATTTTCATCTGCACGTATGCATGAAGACTTTGAAAAAAGGTGGCAGGTACCAGGTGACGAGGTTAAGACTCAGATCCCTTCAATGGTCTATCCAGATAATAGCAGTCGAAACAATTTCTACACTCGATCAGAAGTATTGGTAGAGAGTGGTAGTCACATAAGACTACAAGATATTAATCTGAGTTATAACCTCTCAGATAGTAAGAATAAAAACAACATTTTGAATAATGTTCGATTAAATGTTTACGCAGCTAACTTGGGAATAATCTGGAGAAAAAGTAAGCAAGACTTTGATCCTGATTTTCCGAGAAATGGTGCTCCAAGGACAAAAAGTATAGCCTTTGGAATTTCATTTGAACTATAAATGACTGACTTATGAGAATAGTATTGTACTGTATGATAGCTACTGTAATATATAGTTTGCAGGCTTGTAGCAAAGATTGGTTAAAACAAAAGCCAGATATGGCTTTGACTGTGCCAACAACTCTTGAAGATTATCAATTATTATTGAATAATCGGAATACCTTCGGGACCAACCTGCCCGGTATGAGTGAAATAGCGAATGACGATTACTACTTGACCGATGCCTTATGGAATTCGTTGACAACACCAGTAGAACGTAATAACTACATTTGGGTATCCGATATTTTTGAAGGAACGCAGAGTGCGGATTGGAATAATGCATACAAACAGATATTTGAGGCAAATATCGTTTTGGATGGTATTGAAGAGTTATCAGTTGCAGAAAAAGGACGAAAGGAAATGTTCGATAATTTGAAAGGACAAGCGTTATTTTATCGTGCAGTATGTTATTGGATGTTGGCTGATTTGTTCTGTATCCCCTATAATCAAAATAATAAACAGGAATTAGGGTTGCCATTGAATCTAAACAGCGAAGTTGGAAAAAAAACACCGC
This sequence comes from Sphingobacterium sp. UT-1RO-CII-1, assembly GCF_026711005.1. Lineage (GTDB taxonomy): Bacteria > Bacteroidota > Bacteroidia > Sphingobacteriales > Sphingobacteriaceae > Sphingobacterium. Next base: position 154,130 of record NZ_JAPPVJ010000002.1, read on the forward strand.
GATCTACATTGGAGGAAACTTATGAGCAGATACTCATTGATCTTAAAGAGTCAGTTGGCCTATTACCTGAAAGACAGCCATATTTAACACGCCCATCAGCATTGGCAGCACGTGCTATGTTGGCGCGGATTAACTTAAGTATGGGAGAATACGCCGAGGCAGGACGATGGGCCAATGAAATAAGTAATATAGCCGTCAACATCTTAAAGTTTGGAGAACTAGATGCTTCCGAACCATATCCTATTCCTGCTCTTAACCAAGAAATTCTGTGGCAGGCAGAATACGCAATGTATTTTAATCATACGTATATCGTTGGACTTGTTGATACGGTATTGTACAACTCATATTATGAAAATGATTTGCGGCGTAATCTTTATTTTGATGAGAATACACTTGGTGTACAGTTTAGAGGTAATTACAGTGGGACAAGGTTTAGTCCATTTTGTGGTCCTACTTACGGAGAGCTTCTTTTGATATTGGCAGAGTGTGAAATTAGAAATGGAGATATAGATAAAGGATGGAAGCATTTGAATGATCTATTGACTTGTCGGTATCAAGGAGATTGGAATCAACAAAAGTTTTTTGAAGCTCCTTTGGCTTTTGTATTGGAGGAGCGAAGGAAAGAATTAGTTTACCGTGGTCTGAGATGGAGCGATTTAAGACGCCTAAATCAAGAGCCTGATTTTGAAAGGACCATGGTCAGGTACATAAATGGTAAAAGGTATTCCATTGAGCCCAGATCTTTATTATATGTACTCCCTATTCCAGATAACGAAATAGAATTAAATAATTTAGAGCAGAATAACAGATGAATTATTATAAATATATTGTCTTGGTAATCTATTTGCTTTCAGAGATGCAATGTATAGGATTTACTCAGAATGAAGCTAAGATTATCGTATCAACAGACCTTAATGAAAAGGAAAAAACAATGACCGTAGAGTTTTGGGATGAATTGCTCTGTATCTATACGCTTGCTGTATCACCAAATACGAAAACTTTGAATATAAAATCTGATAGTGGAAAGTACGAGTTCAATATTCCTGTTAATGAGACGACATATTTCCGCTTTGGGTGGCAAAAAGATGAAAATGGAGTGTTAATCTCATCTCATATCCCCAGTGTGTGGAAAGCTTCAACAGGAGATGAGGTCGCAATTTATATTGATTCAGCTCAAAATTTCACTTTTACTGGAGAAGGAAGTAAAAAGTACGAGGCGTGGCACGAAATTATGTTGGTAGATAGGAAAAGTCAATCTGGGTGGTGGGCGTTGCGAGCTAAGGAATTTAATAGAAAGATATTCTCTGAAGCTTTTATGATGTATGAGGATAAGTTTTTTTATGTAAATACAAAAAAAAAGGAGGTCTTAAGTCTTTTTAAGGCAGAGCTTAGTGAAACTGATTATCAATTTCTGGAATTGGAAATTATGGCAAAAGATTATTTTGACCTATTTCAAGATCTTATTGGATCAATAGTGAATCGTCCCCAGTCATATTTTATTGATAAACCAGATAGCAATTTGAAAGATAGTGTTTTAATGGAGATCTTCCATAAGAGAGAGAGAGATCTTGAATTCTCAGATAAGCAAAAATGGTCCTCTTTGTATTATTCGTTATATGCCGTTTCAAGATTTAGAGGAATAGCGAAACTGAATGATCAGGCTATTCCAGATATGGTACCTACTGTTTATAAAGGAAAGTTGATGCAAAAAATACTCTCAAACTATTATCTACTCTACGGGGATCTGTTAAGTACTGAAGAAATAGACGAAGCAAGGTTAGAAGTAAAGCATCTGATTACTGTTCCAAACTATCTTTCAGAGTTATCGAATTCTATATTGAAAGATAAAGAAGAAAAAGCTTATCTACATATAAAGCTGATAGATCAGAATGATGAAGAATTTACGCTTGCAGATTTTAAAGGAAAGATTGTATTTATTGATTTTTGGTTTACAGGTTGCGGTGGATGTTCGGGTTACTATCGAACTGTTTTAAAGCCTGTTGAGCAACAGGTTGATAAAGATCAAGTTGTGTTTGTTAGTGTAAGTGCCGATTCAGATCGGGATAGATGGAAAGCTAGTGTGAAAAGCGGGCGATATACTTCGGAGCATGGGATTAATGTTCAATCTCAGGATGGGATTCATTCACCTATTATTAAAGCTTTTGGAGTAGTTAGTTATCCACAGCCTGTTTTGTTAGACAGAGATGGAAATATATTTAGTACATCATCGAAAGACCTAAAAATGGATGGAGTTGAAGGATTATTGAAGAATATAGAGAAGGCCTTGAATGTTTCGAATTAAAAAGTATGACCAGAGAAAAACTCTCTGGTCACATTTTTGGTTTACTGCAATCTAGATCCCTTTTTTAAGGATGCTGGTTGTAGTGTACCCGTAGGGTTGTCTCCAATATTTGGAGTGGAACTTTCGCTCCAATCTGCACTGCAATTGTTTTGTGGATTATTGGCTATACACTGATTTGTTGGATGATATTCATAATCCAATGGATCAATTGAGTTAGAGTCTCCAGAAACCCTTACAAATGTAAAGGTCTCTGTAGTTTTTTCTCCAAACGATTGCATAAGGACTGCTCCGCCAAGCACTGCTACTCCCAACAGGGCTGACATTACTGAATTTTTGATTTTTGTCTTCATAATAATACAATTTTAATTGACATTCAATTTTTTGATGGCATAAACCCCTGCGCCCAACCACGCTATATTAAAGATAAGGTGCAGGGTCCAGCTCATCGATTCGATTACGCCGCCGCAGTGGCATAGCCTGTCGGGCACGAACTTTATCATTAAAGCCATATACAAGGTGAAGATGCCCATCAGGATCACCGATGCCCATAGGGCCGGAAGCCTTAACTTCAGGAAAGGAAAAACTAAAAGTATAGCCAGTACGATCTCTGCGATCGGTACGCCCCAGCCTATAAGCGGGGCATATTGTCCTATAAAGGGGATAGATTCATTTCCTTTGATAAAGCTTTTTATGTTCTTCAGCTTGTCATATCCTGTATACATATAGAGCAAAGCATAGCCGTAGATACTCACTATAGGTAGCCAGCGCAGTATACGCTGATAGGCTGCACGAAGGAAGCGGGATGTTTTGCCGAGGTATATGTTATCGTAGATATGCATGTGTATATAGTTTTAATTTTATTTGTGTAGCTATAGCCCTTGCGGTTGTAATGCTCTTTTACTGTTCATTTCCGTTTTTTAAGCGGAATGGCTGCTGTGCCTCTGCCTGGCAGAAATTCCATTTACGAATGGGGCGGCAGCAGTCTTTTTAATATTTTATCCTGCGCTACCAGGGGAATACTGAAAACTTATACCAACGCCATAACGCCGGATTGGTGCATAGACTTTTCAAACCATGCCCCGCAGACATAGCCTTGCCAATGCCCCGTGTTGGGAAGCCGGCATGTAGCCTAAAGCGGGCAAGCCGATGTATCCTTTCAGCAGGCAGATATGTTTTGTTACTATGCTCCATGTTATACCTTCATTTTACGCACTGTTTTTTCATACTACTAAGTTAGTTACAGATCAGCGGCTTAGACTATCAATTTTGATAGAAATAACTATCAAAATTGATAATTTTGCCCCGTGCCACCATGAGAATACTGAAAACTTACTCCGTATCTTTTTAAAGATCGACTGGTAGCAGTGGCTTTGCATCATCGCATCTAGAGCCGCCATTTGTTTTTATTTAGTTTCTTAATGCTGATACTAAGTTCGGGCATTTAAGGCGAGTTGGAGTTGTAATTTTCCTATTTAAAAGTTGTAATATTCCCATTTAAAACTTGTAAAATTTATAGTTTACTGAATACAATTATCTATAAGAGGTCTCTGTTGTTTATGCGGATAATAGGGTGAGAATTAATAATCTCTTAGTTATTCTTTCTAAGAAGTGTGTATGTTTTTTGCGTCTGACAAGCGACTATAAATATTTTAAAGAGGGTCATTTTCCCTTAGTGGAAGAGAGCGGCCGACGTGGCCATTTACAACTTCCGCTTAGGCTTGTTCGCAAAGTCCTGAGGGAAGATGCTTATCCACTTGTACTTCTTGAACAATCTTCAGCACTGTGTCGACTTTCCTCGAGGGGCGTTGATAAACTCCTGTGGGTAGTAGCTTTCGGCGATGGACCTCGCTGACTTTCCTTCCTACTTGTAGCTATCGGGCCCGGTGGTCGTTACCACCGCTGTGACTTGCCGGACTTTCCTTGATACTTGCTGGCCTTTCCGCTCAGACTCTGCGGCTTTCTTAGTGGCGGCTGCTTATCATCGCTATGCGGAAATGCAGGGTTTATCTGTTTCTGGAGGTTCGGATGGGGTAGCACAAAATACTAAAGGCAAGAAAGCTTCGTTTGCAGTTATCCAGACAGCATCATAAAACTTAATAAAACCATAATACATGATTAAGGTTTTCTACATAATGAAAATATACTTTTAACACCACAAAAGTGAAAGTCACTTTGTGACATTAAAGAAAAAGTAATATATTGTCAGAGAGTAAGATTATAAACTAAAACCTGCAATAAAGAAAATATAATTTAATGTGTTTTTTAACTTCTTTTTTATGTTTCAAAACAAACTATTTATCTGATTTTTTTTAATAATTTAAACTTAAGGTCTCTTATGCATTTCTTAACTGCTGATGATTTTAAAAAATTTCAATGTGGAAATCAAAAGGTGTTTAATGAGGTATTTAAACATTATTACCCTATTATTCTACGGTATCTGGTTTTCCATTGCAGCAATAAAGAAGATGCAGAAGAGTTAGCGCAGGAAGCATTTATTATATTATACAACAATAGAAAGAAAGTGACTTGTCCTACCAAACTGTATCCTTATCTTTTCGTCATAGCCAAGAGGCTATCGATTTCTCATTTTAGAACGACGCACCGTAGAATACAGTCTTTAGAAGACACTAGGGCAGACGAAAGTATGGATTGTTCGTTTTCGGCAGTAGAAGATTATATTGATTATAAAGAGCTATCTGCTATTTACCAGCAGATTATTAGCACCTTACCCGAACAACAACGAATAGCATACTCGCTATTCAATGAAGAGGATTTAAGCCAGAAAAAAATAGCAGAAAAGATGGACTTATCTCCCAATACCGTAAGAAACCACATTTCATTAGCAACACGTACGATACGTTTTAAATTGGGGAAATATTATTTTTTACTTCTCATTGGTATATTCATGTAGTTATAGCGTTTATATAATTAAACGATATAAAAGTGGATAAACAAGAACTGCAAAAACTCTTACTAGCGCATAGGGAAAATCGTCTTACCGAAGATGAGGCAGATCGATTGTTTTCTTTTATCGAGACCCAAAAGGGTGCCTCCTTGCTTGAACACATATGGGATGAAAACTTTACAATTGAAAATAATGAAGCTTTAAACACCGATTTAACCGCTCCATTAAACTCCTTTAATCGTAAAATAAAACGTGCCAAAAACAGGCAATATATAAAACAATCATTCGCAGCTGCCGCAGTTTTGATTGTCGTGTTGGGCGTATCGTTTTTCATGATTAATAATAGAGATGCTACAAATGAACATAGAAGCGCAGCATGCATCATTAAGCCAGGAGAGGATAAAGCAATTATTACCCTAGAAGACGGACAGGAAATTGACTTAAATGCCCACCGCGGAGATACAATTTATGCCAATACTGATTTTAATATCTACGTCGGGGATGATGGCAGGGTTGAATATCTATTTAATAAAGAAAATAAAAATATTTTATCAAGACGGCTCAATAAAATTAAAACGCCTAAGGGAGGGGCCTATCAACTAGCGCTGCCCGATGGAAGTAAAGTATGGCTAAACTCCGATTCAGAATTGATATATCCTATTCAATTTGATGCAGAGTCGCGCGAGGTTTCTTTAAAAGGGGAGGCTTTTTTCGAAATTGCACATGCCTACCATAACAATAAAAAGGCTTCCTTTCTTGTAAATACAGGCGATCAGCAAATTACGGTACTGGGCACAAGTTTTAATGTAAATACTTATAAAGATAATTTTTCGACAACATTAGTCACCGGAGAGGTAATGCTGAAAGATAATTCAAGCAATGAAAAAATATTACTCTACCCTAATCAATTAGCAACATTTGATAAATCTATTGGCAAGTTTAGAGTAGAAAAAGTAGATCCATATTATAGTATGGCTTGGAAGCAAGGAAAATTTGCCTTTGAAGGAGCATCCATCTATGAGGTGATGGATCAGATAAGTAGGTGGTATGATATTGAAGTGGAGTATGATGAGCCGTTTACTGACGTGTTTTTTAGTGGATCCATGTCTAAAACTATGGCTATTAAAGAACTTTTGCAGATTATTGAATGGACAGAAGCTATAAAATTTGAAATAAAGGAAAGGAGGGTTATAGTAAAACGTTAATTATTGAAATAAAGCAAACTGCAAAGAAAAACAGGAGTGTTGGCGCACCCCTGTAAAGCAAGGTCAATGCAGTAGTAAATCTGAACAACTAACTATTTTATTAACACAAGCAATTTACAAATGTATACAAAAAAATACGATTTAGAAGCAGGTGCGTTTTTGTTCCTGTTTAAAAAAATACCGTTGAAAATGAAGCTTTCCATCATTTTGACTTTTTTAGTATCGTTACAGGGTTTTGCCTTGACATTTGGTCAAAAGGTCACTATAAAGCAGAAAAATATGTTGATCTCTGATTTGATTAGAGATTTACAGAAAAATACTGATTACAATATATTTTACGATCAGTCTTTGTTTAAGAAAAATCAAAGAACAGATGTGTTTATTTCTGAAGCAGCCGTGTCGGAGGTGCTGGAGACCGTATTAAAGCCTTTATCTATAGGTTATAAAATACATAACAACAATGTCGTTTTAATAAAACTTGATAATAATGTTGCTGCCCTTACTCCAAAAACAGTGGTAAATACAAGCAGTCAACAGCTTAGTATTAGCGGAAAAGTTATGGACAATAACAATCAGCCGCTCAGTAATGTAACAGTATTAGACCCATCCACGGATAAGGGGACTATAACCGACGAGAGTGGTAATTATAGGCTTAATGTCAGTAAGATTCCTCTAAGATTAAGGTTTAGTCTGGTCGGTTATGTTACCTTAGAACAACTTATAAATAATGCGACAGGGACTTCTACAATTTTAGAATCTGCTATAGAACAGGTTGATGAAGTGATTGTAGTGGGCTATGGCACACAAAAGAAAGTTAACCTCACCGGTGCGGTTGATCAGGTTACATCGGAGGTTTTTGAAAACAGACCCATTACGAATATTGCACAGGGCTTAGTAGGGGCTGTACCTAATTTGAATATTCAACTTTTTGATGGTAAACCCACGCAATCTCCAAATTTTAATATCAGAGGAACGACTTCTATTGGCCAAGGCGGTAGTGCACTGATTTTAATAGATGGGGTAGAGGGCGACCCTAAAATGCTTAACCCGAATGATGTGGAAAGTATTTCTGTTTTGAAAGATGCCGCTTCGGCGTCAATTTATGGTGCGCGTGCAGCATTTGGGGTCGTACTGATTACCACAAAATCTGCTAAAGAGGGAAGAACATCAATTTCATATACAAGCAACCTTTCTTTTAAGTCTCCCACTGCTGTACCAGATAATATTACAGAGTCTTACCCTTGGGCACAAGCATTTAATGACGCTTGGTCCAACTGGAATGACAGCGGGACTACACCTACTGCGATCAATAAAACTTTGCCTTTTTCACCAGCATATTTAGCAGAAATAAAGCGCCGGTGGGAAGATCCTACTTTACCACGGGTTGAAGTTAACCCATCTACGGGTGAATACATGTATTACTACAGTACAGATTGGTATAGAGAACTCTATAAAAGCAATTTTGCCTCCCACGATCATAATTTAGCATTGTCTGGCGGAAATGATAAAGCTGTTTTTTATATCAGTGGTAGATTTAACGGACAGGATGGTCTTTTTAGGTATAACAGCGACAAGTACAGTATGTATAACCTGAGAGCTAAAGGTGCAATAAAATTGACAAACTGGCTCGAAGTAGATAATAATACGGAGTATTCTAGAATGAGTTACTTCCAGCCACTGAATGTGGGCGAAGGCAGTGGTATATGGCGTAATATGGCCGATGAAGGACACCCCTTGGCACCGTTACTGAACCCCGACGGAACTTTATCTTTTTCTTCTGCTTATACAGTGGGTGATCATTATATCGGCCGCAATGGAGTTGATAGTGATCAGCGTTTCTTAAAAAACAGAACAGGTGCCGTAGCGAGTTTTTTAGATAAATCATTGAATTTTAGAGCCGATTTCACCTTTCAGACGACGGATATCTCTTCCCAGCAAAATAGAGTACAAGTGCCCTACAGTAGGTATGAAGGCGTGATAGGTTATACGGGTACTAATACGAATGATTTGGAAGAGCGAAGAAGAAATACAGATTATATAGCTACAAATATCTATGCAGATTATAAGACGTCTATTAATGAAGATCATAACCTATCATTATTGCTAGGCTATAACTATGAGCAGTCGAAATATAAAAACTTAACTGCACGGAGGAATGGAATTGTTTACCCGGATGCCGGAGATATAAATTTAGCATTGGGGCAAAGTATTGTGACGACCGGGGGGTATAAAAAGTGGGCTATAGCTGGTGGGTTTTATCGGGTAAATTATGATTATAAAGAACGTTATTTGTTAGAAGTAAATGGCAGATACGACGGTTCTTCTAAGTTTCCGTCAGACCAACAGTGGGCATTTTTCCCTTCTGCATCAATGGGCTGGAGACTATCGGAAGAAAGTTTCTGGAAGGTAGATCCTAAGCATGTCTCGAATGTAAAAATTAGAGCTTCTTACGGAATGCTTGGGAATGGAAACATAGATCCATACACTTTTATGGAAAACTTTGCTATTTCTCAATCAGGCAGGATTATAAATGGTACCAGACCTCAAAAGACTGGACAGCCCAATGTAGTGCCATCAGGCTTAACCTGGGAAAAGTCTACAACCAAAAATATTGGTCTTGAATTTGGCTTACTGAATAACCGTTTGCAATTTGTGGGCGACTATTATATTCGGACAACAACGGATATGTTTACTGTGGGGCCAACACTTCCTGCTATTTTTGGTACAGATGTTCCGAAAGGCAACTATGCGGATATGGACACGAAAGGCTGGGAGTTTACTGCAACTTGGAGAGATAAGTTCCAGCTTAAAGAAAAGCCATTTAATTACGATGTGAAAATCGTACTATCTGATTATACATCTGAAGTAACTAAATATAATAACATAGACAAGCTATTAACGGATTACTACGTTGGCCAAAAAATAGGCGAAATATGGGGGTATCAGGTAGAAGGTCTTTTCAGGTCGGAAGACGAAATCAGAAACTCTCCCAATCAGTCGAATATTCCGAATACAAACACCCGAAAAAATTACCCTGGAGATTTAAAGTTTAAAAATCTAGATGGTGATGATGAAATTTACCACGGATTAAATCAGGCAGGTAATTCGGGAGATAAATCTATTATTGGTAATTCGACAAGTAGATATTCGTTCGGGATTAATTTAGGAGGGGATTGGAATGGAATTTTTGCTTCCGCATTCTTTCAAGGAGTATTAAAACAAGATTGGTACCCAGCACCCGAATCACGTTTTTGGGGACAATACAATAGGCCGTACAATGCTTATCCAAGCTGGCACGAAAACAATATGTTTAGAGAAGAGCTCGGTAATTATGATGCCTATTTACCTCGCTTGGTGGGGTATATAGCTCAAGGATCCGGTCGGGTATTAAATGTTCCCAACGATCGTTATTTGCAGAATGCATCATACATTCGTTTAAGGAATATTCAGCTAGGCTATAGTTTACCTAGTTCAATAGCCTCTAAAATTAGTGCTTCTGCGCTTAAAGTATATGTGTCGGGGGAAAATCTTTGGACTTGGTCGCCTATGTACAAATGGACAAAAGATACCGATGTAACAAATATCTATGGATCAGATCGTGACTTGGGCGGTGGCGGCAGTGGGGATGGCTATAATTACCCAATGCTAAAAGCACTTTCTTTTGGAATTATTGTAGGCTTTTAAAATGTTGAACCATGAAAACAGTTAAATATATATATGTGTTGTTATTGCTGACAACAGTAGTAAGTTGTAAGCTGGATGAGATACCTGTTGATACAGCTACTAAGAAGGCCGTGTTTGATAGTGAAAATGGAATGCAGCTTTATGCAAACTCATTTTATGATATTTTACCTTCTCCAGATGAAGGCGTATTCACTAAAGACGACTTGTCTGATTTAGTGGCACGGAATGGTGTCGATAATCTTTTAGCACCCGGAGCTCTAAGCCCTATTACAAGTACAGGGTGGAGCTGGAAAGATTTGAGAAACATTAATTATTTTTTAGAAAATGCAGAACAAAGTACAGTCTCTAATAAAAACAATTTTATTGGTTTAGCGCGTTTCTTTAGAGCATTATTCTATTTTGAAAAAGTTAAACGATTTGGTGATGTGCCGTGGGTAGAGAAAACGATTGATATTGACAATGATGCAGTTTTGTATGCCGGGCGGGATAGTCGTTTTGATATTATGGACAAAGTATTAGCCGACCTTAATTTTGCTATCGATAACATAGAATTAGAGTCTGACCCATCTTCGACCAGAATTACATCAAATGTTGCACGTGCATATAAAACAAGGATATGTTTGTATGAAGCATCTTTTAGAAAATACCATAAGAGCTATCAAAAGGAAGGTACAGCAGAGACTTGGTATAAAGAGGTGATAAAAGAGGCAAATGCTATTAAAGGTTTCTTTTTACACGAGTCGGCTGATATAGAAAAGTCTTATCGATCACTATTTATTACAAAAGCACCATTTGCTGATGAAACAATTCTTGCTGTCACACTTGATGCAAACCTTCAAGTTTTTAGCTCTGCAAACAGACGCTTTATTAGCCCGACTTTTGGTAATAGACCGAGCTTAACGAGAAACTTTGTAAATATGTATTTGAATATTGATGGCTCGCGCTATACGGACAATCCGGGATATAAAACGCAGACTTTTTCAGACGAAGTAAAACAACGGGACCTCCGTTTAAAACAAACGATACGCTCAGGTGATTATGCCCGAACAGAAAATGGTGTCCCGGTTATTTCACCTCCGAATTTTAGTCAAACATATACAGGGTATCAACCTATAAAATGGTCGTATGATGAGAGGTTTCCTTTTGATGATGAAAGTCGTAATGATAATGCACACATTATTATGCGTTGGGCGGAAGTGCTGTTAAACAAAGCAGAAGCTCTTGCAGAACTTAATGAAATGACCGCATCTGAATGGGCTGTAACTATAGGAGCTTTACGAAAGAGAGCAGGCATACCGCAAAACATAGCAAATACGCTACCCACTGTTGCTGACCCTTACCTGGTTAAGTATTATAATGGGAAATTCACAAATGCAATTATGCTAGAGGTTATGCGTGAGAGAGCCGTGGAAATGATATTTGAAGGCTTAAGAACAGACGATCTTATTCGCTGGCGACTAGGAGACATGTTTCAGAATGTTAAATTTAATGGAATATTTATACCTGCATTAGGCGAGTATGACTTAAACGGTGATGGGATAATGGATGTTTGTTTTTATCAGGGGACAAAACCACAGTCGACAACCAAGAATATTGCATATGTGCAGATTTCTACGGGTAATTCTGCTGGGCAAGTACAGCTTTCTGAAGGTGACCATGGTGAATTGATTTGGAATCCGGGGGAAAGAGAATGGCAGGATAAAAAATATTTATATCCTATACCAAAAACAGACTTTGAAAGAAATCCTGCACTAGGACAAAATAAAGATTGGTAATTTTTCAAAAAAAGGCCCAGTGGGCCGAATATGGTTAATTTTAAAAAAATAAGTTATGCGTAATATTTGTTTTAATTTGTTGATAGCAACTCTGTTTTTAGTAACAGGTTGCACTGCACCTCAGAAAGAAGAAAAGACTACCTATAAAATAGCTAGTTATAACTTAAGGATGGATACAGAAAGAGATAGTATCAATGCTTGGCCAAATAGAAAAGAAATGGTTAATAGTTTAATTGTATACCATGATTTTGATATTATGGGCACGCAAGAAGGCTTTATTCATCAATTAAAAGACATAGCAAAGATTCCTTATTTAGATTATGTAGGCGCAGGCCGTGATGATGGTAAAGAAGCTGGAGAGCATTCTGCAATATTTTACAATAGTGAAAAATTTGAAGTATTGGATAAAGGAGATTTTTGGTTTAGTGAAAATCCGGAAACACCAGGCTTAGGTTGGGACGCTACTTGTTGTAATCGTATATGTTCGTGGGCTAAGTTTAAAGATAAGGCTAAAGATCACGTTTTTTACGTATTTAATTCTCATTTCGACCATCAAGGGGTAAAAGCAAGGGAAGAGTCTGGAAAGCTATTGGTAAGTAAAATAGAAGAAATCGCTAAAGGAGAAAAAGTGATTATTACGGGCGATTTTAATTCGACACCGGATACCGAGCAAATCAAGTTGTTGCAAGACAACTTTAATGATGCTTTTAAGCATAGTGAAGAACCTCCTTATGGCCCTGTAGGCACATTTAATGCATTTAAGTGGAACTCTTCTTTTGATTCAAGGATAGATTATATTTTTGTTTCATCAGATATAAAGGTTTTAAAATATGGTGTTTTAACTGATTCTAAAGAAAATCGGTATCCTTCAGATCATTATCCTGTTGTTGCCGATGTAGTGCTTAATTAGAGTATACGGACCACAGTTTTTTAATCTGTTTCAAGAAAATAGTTCATAATCATTTCGTTTATGGACTATTTTTTTGCTGATTCATGACAATGTTATATTGCTAATTAGTTGAATTAGGGAGAGCATTTTTTGTTGCTGCAGTATAACGCCTAGATCAAATTTTGACACCCTTTATGTACAATTAAATCTATGTATCTAGAAACAACAATGTAACAGTGGTTCCTCTATTTATAATACTTTGAATAGAAATATCGATGTTAAGTTTATCGACAATACGTTTTACGATAGCCATGCCGACACCAGACCCTTCATAGCCAGAGGAATTAGACATCCGTTTAAACATTTCATAGATAGAAGCTAATTCATGCTCGTCAATGCCAATACCATTGTCGCTGATGCTGTAGCTTATGCCACGCTCGGTACGCATAGAACTAACATATACCGCAGCGTTATCAGCCTTAGCTGAATATTTAATGGCATTGCCTATTAAGTTTAAAAAAAGTTGATATAGTAAGGTTTTTTCACCCATAACAGGAAGAAGCCTATCAACATGAACCTCCATATCCGGAGCGCCAAAACGAAGCTTACTAGTGTCAATAATTTCATGAATGAAATTTTCAGGTTCTACCTGTTCAGGAACAAAATTAAAAGAACTGGCTTTGGAGAATAAATGTATCTTTTCGAGCATATTTAAAATGGTATGCACCGAATCAAGAATATTGGTGCTCATTTTTTTGATGAGTTCGGGTTTTAGATCATTTTTATATTTGAGAAATTCAGACGATATTTTGATCGCAGATAAAGGATTTTTCAGATCATGACTGATGGTATATGCATAGGTATCCAGTGCTGTATTCATTTCGATCAATTGTGTGTTGAGATTATCGATCTCTACAGCTTTGTTGACAAGCGAGTCACGAAGGACTTCGCGGATTCGCACCATAAAATGTAACTGTTTTTGGCTCCATTGGCTTGATGTTCCACTTATTTGTTCACGCCATATCTGAAAAGAAGTACGTGGGGATGGTTTGATCAAACCCTGTACTTTATCTTCTTCATACAATTTTTCAGGTTTACCCGCCCAATTACGGTCGGTAATCACTTCTCTACGAAACCAAGCAATGAAAAAATCACTTTTTCGATCAATCTCTGCAAACGCAATGCCCGCAATAGGACTATTACCCATAGCTTGATGAAGTGTTGTTTGATCGGATAATGAATGACTGGTAAATATACGGTCAGTAGATCGTTTACGTAACTCCGGCAATGCCTTTTTTAAATGTTCTTTTTCAGGTTGTAACCCCTCAAAGTAAATAGCATCTTCAAAACCGATAGCAATACCGTCGGCATCTAATAAATGCATGAGCTCGGGAGCGAAAGTCTTTAGCTCTGGGAAAAAATTGTATTTCAAAAGAAGCTTTTCTTGCAACATCAGTTCTAACTCCTGAATTTCTTGCAGGTATATTGTTTTTTTCTCTTCTTCCAATTGCTGAAATTTATTGGCGGCAACATGAACCGCTAATAAGGAAAAATTGCGCAAACCTAGATCAACATGTTTAGATTGAGTGTGCTGACAGCAAACAAGTCCCCAGAGTTCACCTTTGACCAGAATAGAGAAGCTAATGCTCGATTTAAAACCTGCATTACTTAAATATTGTAAATGAATAGGAGAGAGGTTGCGTATACCTACAGTTTCGAGATTAATAAGATTATCATTTTGATGGACAACAGGGATGGGGTCTGCATGAATATCTGCTATATATCGGCAATGCACCTTTTTATATAAAGCTCTGGCCTGCTGGGGTATATCAAACTCAGGGTAATGTATACCTAAATAAGAGTCTAGCTTGTTATCCTTTAAGCTCTCGGCGATAACTACACCGCTTTGATCTTCATTAAATTGATAGACCATGACGCGATCTATAGCTAATGTTTCTGATAGTATACTTGTTAGTGCGGTCCAGATATCTTCGTCGGCTTGTTGTAGATCCAGCAATTTATTATTGTTTATATCGACATTCACAGCTTCGTTATTACTACATATTTCAAGTTCGACATAAAGTAAATTGTTGAAACTGGATAACGTTAGGTAATGTGCAAAACCATTGACTTCTACGATATGGGTTGTTTTTTTATAGGTATTAGTTTTATTAAAAGTCTCTAATGCATTCTGCAGAAAATCAAACCCATTAAAATCTGGTAAGCTAATTTTAGAAAACCTGCTCCCAATGACAAAACCAGCTGAGGGGAAATAGGTGTCTATATTTTCACTGACAGCTTCAACAATACCTTCCCTGTTAAAAACGATCAGACACCCAAGATTTTGAATCAATCCGAGGAATTGAATTTTTTCATCTTCACAATTTATTGCATTCATGCTCTTGGCTTAATTAATGTATGCTGTGTGAATTTTTAAGACTCTCTTAAAAACTTTAAAACAGTATAACAATAAGAAGAAATTGCTCAATTGCCTGTTTAACTGTATAGTTGCTTAGTAAAATACTGTTTACAGTTAAAAATAGGCATTAAAAACAGCAATGTAACAAAGTATTTAAAATATTTAACTATTCATTTCCGAACAGCACAATGAAAGAAAGGAAAATGCTTTAAAACAAAAAATCCTCATATTGCTATGAGGATTTTTGTGCGCCCACCTGGGCTCGAACCAGGGACCAAAAGATTATGAGTCTTCTACTCTAACCAACTGAGCTATAGGCGCAGCTTTTTTGCTCTGTCAAAAAGTAAGTTTGTTTCCTTTTGACGATGCAAACATCGATATTTGTTCTGATAAAACAAAATTTATGATGAAAAAAATTGAAAATATTATTCTTGATTATGGAAATGTAATCTTCATGATTGACTTTTTGAGAGCACGTGAAGCTTTTATGTTATTGGGTATCAAAAACGTAGATGATTTCTTTGGCCATGCTGGGCAAGATCCACTTTTTGACGCTTTTGACAAGGGAAAAATTGATAGAATAGAATTTCGTGAAGAAATTAGACAGCGGACCAACTCGCCAACACTAAAAGACCAACAAATTGATGATGCTTGGAATGCTTTATTGATTGGAGTTCCGGAAGGAAAGCATGAAATTTTAGAAAAATTAAATGCCAACTATAGATCTTTTCTACTTAGCAACAATAATGAGATACATTACGACAGATGTATGCAGCATATACAGGAGAACTATGGCATAAAAGACAATTCTGTTTTCTTTGAACAAACATTTTATTCTCACCTCATGGGAATGCGTAAGCCCGATAAAGAGATTTTTGAAAAAGTAGTGGAAGAAACAGGGATACTGCCCCAGCAAACTTTATTTGTTGACGATAGCCCTCAACACCTGGCAACAGCAAAAATATTGGGTTTCCATACTGAACTTTGTACAAAAGAACTCCCGCTAGAAGCAATAATAGAGAAATGGCAATTGTAAATTAAAAATATTTCAATTATTTCACAGCAGGGTTTTGTTTTTTGATTAATTTCTGTACCTTTGCAACACAAAATATAAAAGCAACGAAAGGGGGTATCAAAACAACATGATTATCGTAAATGTAAAAGAAGGTGAATCTTTAGACAGAGCGTTGAAACGTTTCAAAAAGAAATTCGAAAAAACTGGCGTATTACGTGAGTTACGTTCTCGTCAAGCATACGAGAAGAAATCCGTTGCAAATCGTATACAAAGAAAAAAAGCAATCTATAAACAAGCTCTTAATCAAGAGTCTAATTAATTTTGCTAATTAGATAAATAAAAAACCGGCTATTCTACAAAAGATAGTCGGTTTTTTTATGACCTAACCTACCTTAATTCTAAACATCCTATACTCGTCTATATTTGGCCGGGCCTATAATTGAATAACGACCACCTTATTCAATTATAACTATCTTTAGTGTGAAATTAAAGATATACAGAATGAACGCTATAAAACCAATCATCAGTACAGCTGAATTATTAGAGTTGCAAGAAACAGCAAATCTTATACTTGTCGATGCTACAACAGGTGAGCAAGCATTAGAAACGTATAGAAAAGAACATTTAGCAGATGCTCTTTTCGTAGATATGGACAACGACCTTTCTGTTCACGGCAATCCTGCGAAAGGAGGCAGACACCCTTTACCTGAAGTGAGGAATTTTGTAAGCCTATTAAACAAACTGGGTATTAATAACTCCAGTCATGTTATCGTTTATGACAGAGCTAAGGGCATAAATGCAGCAGCTCGTTTTTGGTGGATGCTATCGGCTTTAGGACATGAAAAAGTACAGGTAATAGATGGTGGCTTTCAGATAGCAAAAGCATTAGACTACCCAATAAGTAACGGACAGGAGACCCCAAGAGCGCCCAGTAGCTACCAAGCAGACCAGTGGACTTTACCGCAGGTGGATATAAGTACAATAGAAAAATATACCCAAGAGCAAGGTAGCGTGATTATAGATGTGCGCGACGAAAACCGATACCAAGGTTTGCACGAACCCATTGATTTGATAGCAGGACATATACCGACAGCAATAAATATCCCACTGTCCCTGAATTTAGATGCTGATGGAAGATTTAAAACAGCTGAGGAGCTGAGAAAACTTTATACGCCTTATTTTAAGAACCAAAATATAAACAAGACCGCCGTACATTGTGGCTCAGGTGTGTCCGCCTGCCACACTTTACTCGCTTTAAAAATAGCAGGCCTACCTTTACCTGCATTATATGTAGGGTCGTGGAGCGAGTGGTCAAGAAATGAAAAACCAATAGCAAAAGGGAAGAAATGAGCAAAAAAAACTCCATCACTTTTAATTACCATATAGGTTGATTAAAAGTGATGGAGCAAACGCTATTGCGTTGTACAGAGCTATTTTATCAATAGAGCTGAATCGTTTTATCTTTTGGATATTTTATAGAGTAACTGAAACGTATTTTTTTTGTTTCACCGGCTTTTAAATCTACATCCCATGTCAATAGTCCTGTAGTCGTATCGACCGTAGCTCCCGAAGACTCTTCTAAATTAATTTCCATAGACTTATCAGTAGAAAGTGGATACTGATCTTTGAGCTGAAGATGAACAGCTGACTTTTTATTATTTTTAACGGTAATTTCATAGACTAAGGTTTGCCTTTTGCTACTACCAAATGTTTTCGTTTGCGAGAGGTCGTTTACTTTCTCCCGTTTAACAGCAATCATTTTATCGCGGCCCATACTTAATTTTAAAGTATCGCTACTAGTTTGCGGATTAACATACGTTTTTCCAACGAGCATATTGTCAAATACAATATTTGCCGAACCCGGCAATAAATTTAATTTTTCGTAGTCGATCAGTTCGGCGACAAGATAAACCTGCTCGTCGGACTTAGGTACTGCCTGATAAGTATAAGTAGCAGGGTGCCTATATTCTTGTAAGGTAACAGCATGCGAAACACCATTGGAAGCTATATTGTACGGGATATCAATTTTAAATGTACTATTCAATTGATTTTCATCCATAGTGGTGTAGCTACTGCTATTGTAGCCGCTCACAACGACCTCCTCAAGATAAGCTACATCCGCACTGAGCGCACCTCGATGAAGTTTGGCTGTAGGCGCTTTGGGTTGCTGAAAATATAAACTCCAGGGTGTCAATTCTGCAATAGAACCAAACTGCGATGGGTTCCCGGTAGCTAATGTCAGATTAACATTATGCCAGTCGATCCCTGTTTGCTGAGTCACATTAGCTTTATAGATAATATCTAAAGGACTGCTAACATCTGCCGCACGCAAATCATAAGATGCTCCCCATGATGCAGAAGGAGTAGCGTAGCTAATATTAAAAGGTTGTTCGCCCGCTTGACTGCTCATCACCTGAACGATCAACTGACCAGCACCTGCGGTATTTTGCCCTTCCATTTCGTCAAGAATTTCTTTCTCACGATCGACTTTAATTTGCTGTTTTTCTACCTGTTCTGTCAGTTTAGCTATAGTTTCCTTAGATGCCAAATATTTTGTGCGATGAAAATCAGCCATTTTAGAAATAGCATCCATGGTAGTAGAACCACCTTCATTACTTATTTTTTGATTAGCGATCAATAGATTAAGCACACTTCCTTCAGCTTCAACTTCGTCTTTAAGTTTTGTAAGCTTAGCAAACTCGGTCTTATAGATGCCTTCCTGTGTGGTATACGCCACGCTTTTAGTTTCTTCTGCCGATGCAGTGCGATTAGCCCGAGCAGAAAGTACAACAACCGATGTAGAAGAACCTATCTGGATGCTATTAGGATCAATGTTATTGGCTACCTGTGTAAAAACAACCTCACTGGTCCCGACAGGTAGTCGAACGCGAGCTTGATGGTTAAGCTCAGCAGAACCGTTATATACGGTAACATCCGTTAAATTGGCTTTACTGCTTAAAGGACTTTGTGCGAATAGCTGGGCCGGTAGCGCTAAACAGGCTATTGCAAAGCCCAATTGATATATTTTATGCATATGTGTATGATTTTAATCATCTATGAACAAATATAACGTATAAAAGCAGCAGATGTTGACAGCTAGAAAAGTTATTTGTAGCTTTTATTCTAAGTTAAATTTGGAAACCGCTGATTAGCTGATGAAACCTTTGACATATTTTTGAGTGAGCTCTTGTTTGGGGTTTAATAATATATCTTCCGTTTTACCAAATTCGATCACTTCACCATCATAAAGAAAAAGAATATAATCAGAAACCCGTCGGGCTTGCCTCAGAATATGGGTTACTAAAACAATAGTATAATCATCTTTCAGAGAAATGAGTAAATTCTCAATAGTTTGCGTTGATATGGGGTCCAAGGCTGATGTTGACTCATCGCCTAAAATTATTTCTGGTTTGACCGCCAAGCCACGGGCTAAACAAAGGCGTTGTTGCTGCCCGATAGAAAGTAATGATGCTGAGCTATGCAAACGGTCTTTAACTTCATTCCACAGCCCTACATTGACAAGCTGCTCGTGTACGATTTGTTCCAATATCTTTTTATTACGTTCGCCGTGTATTTTTGGACCATAAGCTACATTGTCAAATATAGACATTGGAAGCGGAAAGGGACGTTGAGACAACAGCCCCATACGTTTACGTATGGTGGTGACTTCGGCATCCTTGGCATAAATATCTTCACCCGCCACCAAGACACTTCCTTCCAATTGTATTACGGCAGAATCGTCAAGGAGTCGATTTAAAGTTTTTAGTAAAGTACTTTTCCCACAACCTGACGGACCAATAATCGATATAATCGAATGCTTCGGAATAGATACATTGATATTTTTAAGAATATGCTTATTATCTAACCAAAGATTAAGATCTTTAACTTCGATATGTGCAGGTAGCTGCGTGTTTATAGTTTGTGTTTTTTCTGCTTCGACGCCAATAGATTTGTACATATAACAACAATTAGAATGATAAGAGTTAATAAAAGTCCGGAAGCATAAGCACGCCCTTGAACTTCAGGTATGGGGCTAGTAAGTTGAAAGAATATAGCTAAAGGAAGAGTAGCAGCAGGCTCATCTATATACAAGGGCATATTGTCTGTAAAACCTGTAGTGAGCAGTACGCCTGCGACATCACCAACAGCCCGGCCAAAAGCCAGTAGAGTAGCTGTAAACAAACCAGGTTTAATATAGAGCACTAATATTTTAGCCACCTCAAGCTTTGTTGCTCCCAAGGAAGTTGTAATCTGCTGCAGATCGGACGGCACCGTATGGAGCAGTTCGCTAATAGTGCGAACAACAATGGGCAGCGTCAGTAAAGTCACTGTAATAATTCCTCCCAATAAAGACGCACGTATGCCCAACCAAATCATAATACTAAAAGCAATAGCCCCATATACAATGGAGGGCATTCCGAAAAGAACATCAAATAGAAATTTAGAAAAACGCTTCAATAAAGAAGTTGGCCGAGTGTATACATGTAGATAGATCGCAATAGGCACACCAATACAGGTTGCTAAGATTGTTGAAGCAGTTGCTAAATATAATGACCCCGCAATGGCATTAAGCACACCACCTTCTTTGCCAATATAAAACCCACCTTTAGGTGATTGGCTGATCATCTCCCAACTTAAATAGGGCAAACCTTTACACAGCACGGTGCCGATAATTAGCAATAAAGAGCTACTGATAACCAAAACAGATAACCGCATAATCCATTTGGCTATTTTTTCTTTTCTTAATCGTTTTGCTGTAGACATCAGAGCCGTTCCTCCATTTGCTTCAAGATCATTCGAGATACTATATTAAAGGCTAAAATCATGATAAAAAGCCAAAGGGCAGCAAACATTAAAGCCGAGTCATAAAGTGGAATGGACATCATTTCGCCAAAATTATTGGCAATTAATGCAGGTAGCGGATACCCCGCATCAAATAAGGATTTTGGGATTCCAGGCACATTGCCACAAACCATCAAAACAGCTACTGTTTCACCGAAAGCACGCGAGACGCCCAGTATAATAGCAGCTAATAGACCAGTGCGCGCTTTGACAAGTATAACTTTAGTGATAGTTTCCCACTTGGTGGCACCTAAAGACAAAGATGCTGCTTTTAAATCTTGCGGTACTGTTTTCAGCACTTCCACCATGACACTGATCATAATCGGAAAAATCATAACAGCAAGGACAATTCCCCCTGATAACACACTGTAACCTGTACTATTTACTGAAAAAACAGGAGCTATAAAATGACCTACTGCCGGTACGACCATAAGGACACCCCAAACCCCATAGAGTACAGGGGGAATGGCTGCTAATACATTAATAAGAGGAAGTACCAATTTGCGCAGTGAATTTCCGCCATATTCGACTAAGTAAATAGCAGCCATTATACAGATAGGAACAGCTATAACAAGTGCAATACCGGTGACCCAAAGCGTACCCGTAATAAAAGGAAGGAACCCGAAGGCTTCTTTTTGTGGAGACCAAATTGACCCTAGCAACAGATCGGACAATTTCTCTGCCTGTAAAAGCGGAAGTGATTTGACAAGAAGCCCCACAAATAATGCGATAAAAACTATGATTGCCAGACATAATAATAGAATTGAATGGCTTTTGAATAAATTATCTTTGAATTTTCTAAATTTCATGCGCAATTTTTTGACGTTCGATTTCGTTTTTTAGTTGGTCCAATGGCACGTAGCCGTTTTCTAATAAATAGCCTTGATTTTCACTACTTAGTACAAACTCAATAAAAGCTTTAAGTAAAGGAGAATGCTGGCCTGACCGAATAACAAAAGTAAGATCTCGGGTAGGTGGTGACGGGTAACGCTTATCACGGATAGCCGAGGTAAGTGTATCTAAATGCATGTAAAAATCTTCTTCAGGGTCGATTTTACCATTAGCATTCTTATCGATCGGTACAACTGTAATTCCTGGAGAGGTGGTTTTGGTTTTTAGATCATATACATAATTGATATTGTTAAAACCTATAGCTGTTTCCTTTTCTTTAATCAGCTGTGCTAAGGAAGGATCACTAAAAATACCAATACCATGTAGCCCTTCTTGAGTTTCGCCTAAAAACTTCGCCCAGGTTTCGGCAGCACCAGCAGCATCCGACCGGGTGTAGACCTCGATAGGCGCATCAATAAAGGCTGAATCGATATCACGCCAGTTTTTATAACGCTTCTCTACAAATATACCACGAAGCTCAGTAGGTGTAAAGCCTCTTTTTCGGATCAATGCTATGTCCGGATGATTACTATTGATCGTACCTAATACGGCATCTTGGGCAACATGTATAGGAAGAGCTCCCTTGGCAATTTCTTGCGGATGCAGATCACGGGACACCAAGCCAATCTCTACCATATTAGAGAGGACATCAGCAATACCCTTCCCTGCGCCGCCAGCAGAAATATTGAAACGTACGTGTGGATGTATTTTTTTAAAATCCTCGCTCCATAAAACTACAATCGGATACAATGCGAAGGCTCCAGATATGGAAATACTACCAACATAACCTTTTTCCGAATCGTAAGTCTCCTTAATCTTTGGAGCACATCCAGAAATTAAAAAACAACATAAAACACTATATATTAATACCTTAATCATTTATTTCACAATGGTGTTAATTACTTATTTAAAATATTTTCACAAATATATACTAAATCACTAGACTTTATATATTAAGTAGGAAATTATTTTATAACTTTGTCGAGCACTCCTCGATAAGAGGGGTGAAAAAAAATTATAGTAACCATAATTAAAGAGAAGATAACAAATGCAGAGCTTTCGTACAGAATTGGAAAATCCCGTAGTAGCTCGGGAAATAATCGAGCTGGAGCACAAAATAAATGCTTATCGCCAAGGAAGCATTGGTGATGATAAATTTAGATCGTTGCGCCTAGCACGGGGAATATATGGGCAACGTCAACCCGGCGTGCAAATGATTCGTATAAAATTACCTTTCGGAAAGGTGACTTTTCAACAGCTGCTGAAGATAGCCGATGTATCAGACGAATATGCAAGTAGAAACTTACATCTAACAACCCGTCAAGATGTGCAAATACATTTTGTAAGCTTAGATAAAACACCTGAGTTATGGGCAAAGCTTGCCGAGGATGATATGACACTGCGAGAGGCTTGCGGAAATACTGTGCGAAACGTAACAGCATCTCCGGAAGCAGGTATTGATCCCAATGAACCTTTTGATGTTTCGCCATATGCGCAAAACACTTTTGAGTATTTTGTACGCAATCCTATTTGCGCAGAAATGGGCAGAAAAATAAAAATAGCCTTCTCTTCGTCGGAAAGTGATACGGCATTTAGTTATATACATGACTTCGGTTTTGTTCCTAAAATAGAGTTCGTGGATGGAAAGGAGCAAAGAGGTTTCAAAGTAATGCTTGGGGGTGGACTTGGTGCACAGCCGCTGTTGGCCCAACCTATTTATAATTTTTTGCATGAGGATGAAATCATCCCCCTTATGGAAGCTGCACTAAGAGTATTCGATAGGCATGGTGAAAGAAACAATAGAAATAAAGCGCGTTTCAAGTTTTTAATACAAAAGTTAGGCCTTGAAGAGGTATTATCCCTGATAGAAGAGGAACGTACAGCCCTCAAAAATACAGTATATAAAATAGACAGAACTCTAGTAGAAGAACCTCAGGCGCCAACAAGCTATATAGAACCGACAAAACCACAGGATGGCCCGGGCTACGAGCTATGGAAAAGAACCAATGTAATGCCACAAAAGCAGAGTGGTTATTATGCCGTATACGCAAAAATACCAACAGGGGATATCTCTACTGATAAAACAAGAAAGCTGGTAGCTGGGTTGAAGAACCATATTGCTGATGATATACGTATCACACAGGGCCAAAATCTCTTGTTTAAATTCGTGCGCCAAGAATCGCTACCGCATATTTATAATGTATTGTATGAATTAGGTTTTCATCATGCTGGTATTGATAGCACCGCAGATATAACTACATGCCCGGGAACAGATACTTGCAACCTAGGTATTTCCAATTCAACAGAAATGGCAAGGGTTTTAGAAAAGTATATAGAAGAGTTTCATCCAGACCAATTACTAGAAAATAAGCTGAAAATAAAAATATCAGGCTGTATGAATTCCTGTGGACAACACAGTTTAGCGGAGATAGGGTTCCACGGAAGTTCAATGAAGGTGGGTGATAGAATACTGCCAACAGCACAGGTGATGCTAGGAGGAGGAACGGTTGGCAACGGCGTTGGGAGAGCATCAGAACGCGTAATTAAAGTACCCACAAAGCGAGTTCTCCAGGTTGTAGACTTAATATTGATTGACTATAAAACCAATCGTTTGTCAGATGAAAGTTTTCACGACTATTATGACAGGAGTGAGAAAAGACATTTTTATGATCTATTAAAACCATTGGCAGACACAAGTAATCTCACAGATGATGAGTTTATTGATTGGGGCCATCAGGATAGCTTTACGACAGCTATAGGCGTAGGCGAATGTGCAGGTGTAATCATCGACTTGGTAGCAACTTTATTGCTGGAAGCAGAAGAAAAATTGGAATGGGCAAACCTTGCGCTAAAACAGGGTTTATATGCCGATGCTATTTACCATGCTTACAGTGCTTTTGTATGGACTGCAAAAGCATTATTACTGGACAAAGGTGTTAACGCCAGCACACAGATTTCTGTCATTAATGAGTTTCAAAAACATTACGTAGAAACAGCTCAATTTGCTTTTCCTACATCATTCCCTGAAAGAGTACTACAAATTAATAAGTATCAACCTTCAGCTGAATTTGCTAAAGCATTTATCACACAGGCTGCCGCATTTTATTATGAAAGCAATGATAGGAGAGAAGAATTACGTCAGTCATTCAAAGAAACACAAGTATAAATCATGCAAAAAGAGATTAAACCTAAAGTTACTTTAGTCGGTGCCGGTCCAGGTGACCCTGAACTGATTACTTTAAAAGCAGTGAAAGCTATAGCAAGTGCAGATGTTATTTTGTATGACGCTTTGGTAAACGAAGAAGTGCTGAATTATGCAAAAGAAGATTGCACAAAAATATATGTAGGAAAACGAGCAGAAAGTCTCTCAACCTCGCAGGATAGCATAAATAAACTCTTAGTTGATTACGCTTTAACACATGGACACGTAGTGCGCCTAAAGGGAGGAGATCCTTTTGTATTTGGACGTGGAGGAGAAGAATTAGACTATGTACATCAATATAATATACCGACTACTGTAGTACCAGGAATATCTTCATCCCTGGGACTAACTGCTTTACAGAAAATACCGCTTACTTACAGAGGTATAAACGAAAGTTTCTGGGTAATAACAGGCTCTACTTCAAATGGTGAGCTATCAAAAGATTTAGAGAAAGCCGCTCAGACTGATGCTACAATAGTAGTCTTGATGGGATACAGTAAACTTGGGCAGATTGTCGACCTATACCAAAGAAATGGGAGAGGAGACCTACCTATCGCACTGATACATAGCGGATCTCTACCAAATGAAAAAATAGCACTAGGAACAATTAATACTATTTTTAGAGAAGCACAAGATAAACTTATAGGTGTTCCAGCGACAATAGTTATCGGAGAAGTTGTAGCAAAGCACGATGATTTCCAAAAGGTTATAAGCAAAATAAAAGAAGACAATTTAGTATGAACGAGTTATTCCCTATATATATAAAACTCGATCAGGTACAAACTTTAGTGATTGGAGGAGGTCCAGTAGGTTTAGAAAAATTAGAAGCTATACTTTACAACTCGCCGCAAGCAAAAGTGCATTTGGTAGCTATGAATATTACAGATGGTATTCGCAAACTAATAGAAGGAAAAACAAATATCAGACTTTCCGAACGCGCTTTTCAAGAAGTTGATCTGAATGGGATAGATTTAATTATCGCAGCAAGCAATAACCCTGTATTTAACAAAGAACTTGAAGTATTGGCAAAGCGAAAGAATATCCTTTTAAATATAGCAGACAAACCGGATCTTTGCGATTTTTATTTAGGATCTGTAGTGAGGAAAGGCAACCTAAAGATAGGTATATCCACTAATGGTAAATCGCCTACAATTGCTAAAAGAATCAAGGAGTTTATTGATGATGTTTTACCTAACGAGATAGACGAAACACTAAATCTAATGCATGATTTAAGGAAAAATTTACATGGAGACTTTCAGGAAAAAATAAGGGTACTGAATAAACATACAGAAGCACTAATTGCGAATAATCAAAAGTCATAAGCTCTCAGCCTCTTAAGCAGGCTACATAAAATATATACGGACAATGCAAAAAATACAACAATTAAAAGAACAGACCGTTGGCATGGATGCTGAAGCATTGATCAAGTTCTTAGGAGCGGCATATGCACAAGAAACAGTTTTTTCAACCTCTTTCGGAGTAGAAGATCAGGTATTAACCGATATGATCAGTAAAGCGGGTAGCCTTTCGTTTAAAATTTTCACACTCGATACAGGTCGTCTATTTCCTGAAACATATACGGTATGGAACCGCACAGTAGATAAATACAAACTTAAAATAGCTGCATACTACCCAAATACCGGAAGGGTAGAAGAATTACTAACCGAGAAAGGACCATTAAGTTTCTATAACTCTTTAGAAGACAGACAGCAATGTTGTCATATTCGAAAAATAGAACCACTCAAAAGAGCTATTCAAGGATATAAGGTATGGGTAACGGGACTTCGTGCCGAACAATCTATAAACCGTGAAAATATGGATTGGATTGAATGGGATAGTAGCAATCAGATTATTAAAGTCCATCCTTTATTTACATGGACATTACATGATGTAGACAAGTACCTAAAGAAAAAGAACGTCCCCTATAATGCGCTGTATGATAAAGGTTTTCCTAGCATAGGTTGTCAACCATGCACCAGAGCCGTACGGGAAGGAGAAGATTTTAGATCAGGAAGATGGTGGTGGGAGGATACTAGCAAAAAAGAATGTGGATTACATATAACAACGAAATAGATAAAATGGATTATTTAGATCATCTAGAAGCTGAGGCTATATATATACTCCGTGAAGTCGCAGGACAATTTGAGAAACCGGCATTACTGTTTTCTGGAGGAAAAGATTCGATAACACTGGTACACCTTGCTCAAAAAGCTTTTAAGCCAGGGAAATTCCCATTTCCTTTGGTGCATATCGACACAGGGCACAACTTTAAAGAAACAATCGACTTTAGAGATTGGCTGGTAGCACAAATAGGAGAGAAACTTATTGTAGGCTCAGTTCAAGACAGTATAGATCAAGGTAGAGTGCGTGAACAGAAAGGTAAGAATGCAAGTAGAAATGCACTACAAACCGTTACGCTATTAGACACAATTGAAAAGTATAAGTTTGACGCTTGTATAGGTGGCGCTCGAAGAGATGAGGAAAAAGCAAGGGCCAAGGAACGTGTTTTTTCGGTACGTGACGAATTTGGGCAATGGGATCCCAAGAGACAAAGGGCTGAGCTGTGGGATATATTAAATGGAAATATAAACCAAGGAGAAAATGTCCGGGTTTTTCCAATATCGAATTGGACCGAACTAGATGTCTGGAACTATATAAAAAGAGAGAATATTGCTTTACCATCGCTTTATTTTAGTCATGAAAGAGAAGTGGTATCAAGAAATGGACAATGGATGGCGGCAGACCAATGTTTGCAGATAGATAACGAAGATATTATCACCTGTAAAATGGTACGATTCAGAACAGTAGGCGACATGACATGTACTGCCGCCGTATGTTCAGAAGCGGTACATATAGATGATATTATAAAAGAGATAAAAGCTTCCACGATAAGCGAAAGAGGAGCTAGAATAGATGATAAAGTATCAGAGGCCGCAATGGAAGAACGTAAAAAAGAGGGCTATTTCTAAATTAATTTACAACAGATCATTATAAATATACAGCATGGATATATTAAAATTTATAACTGCCGGATCCGTTGATGATGGTAAAAGCACATTGATAGGCCGCTTGCTTTATGATACAGATTCGATATTGGAAGATCAATTGGAAGCTATTAAAAAAGCCAACCGAAAAAATGATGACGGAACAGTAGATCTTGCTATCCTGACAGACGGTTTAAAAGCAGAAAGAGAACAGGGGATTACAATTGATGTCGCTTATAAATACTTTCAGACAGAAAAAAGAAAATTCATTATAGCTGATGCGCCTGGCCATATTGAATATACAAGAAACATGGTGACTGGTGCATCAAACTCAGATTTAATCATCATATTAATAGATGCTCGAAAGGGTGTGATTGAGCAGACAAAAAGACATTCATTTTTAGCGCAATTACTTTCTCTTAAAAAAGTGCTCGTCTGCATTAATAAAATGGATATGGTAGATTACGAGCAGGCTGTATTTGAAAATATTAAAACTGAATATGAAAAACTAGCCAGTAAACTCAATCTAAAATCAGTGGAATATATACCAGTCTCTGCCTTAAAAGGAGACAACATTGTGCATCGTTCAGAACGCATGGATTGGTATACAGGCGAACCTTTACTGAGTTTTTTAGAAAGTATAAATTTTGAAGCTAAAACTCCAAAACCTTGGCGCTTCCCCATACAATGGGTAGTACGGCCACAAACCGCAGACCTTCACGATTACAGGGGCTACGCGGGACGTTTAGTGGGTGACAATATGCGGATTGGCGAGGAGGTCTATATATTGCCTGGAGGCGCTAGAAGTAGAATAGCGAGCATAGAACTTGCAGGCGAAACTTTAGAATATGCAGAAAACGGACAATCTGTTATTATACATCTTACTGATGATGTTGATGTTTCAAGAGGCGATACCATTGTTCCTGTTGAACAGCCTGCTATAAGTGAGAAAAATCTTGAAGCTAACATTTGCTGGTTCGATACCAAACCACTGGATAAGGGACAAATATACTTATTGAGAAACCATAGTTCGCAAACAAAAATTAAAATTGAGGATATACATTATAAGATAGACGTGCATAATCAAGAGCCTATTTATGATGAAACTGTTAGTCTGAATGATATAGGCAAAATTTCTATAAAAGCAGCCAAAGAAATAGTTTTTGACAAGCATAACCTTTATCCTGAAAACTCAAGAGCTATCATAATCGATCCACGTACAAATATAACTGTTGCGGCTGTGATGATTCTGGACGCTGTATAACGCTTACCAAGACAAAATAGTTTTTTTAAAAAGCCTAAACACACTAGTTTAGGCTTTTTAATTACATAACAACATTGTTTTATTATAAAACAATAAATAATTTGCATTTCACAATAAAATAGAATATTTTTACCCGCACAGTAAGTAAGTGTAATAATAAATCATAACTAATCAAAATCGGGGTATGAATAATCAACAAGTATTAAAACTTATCGGATGGGGGATAGCATTATGTTTAACTCTAGCTATCATTCATAACGTATTTATAAGCAGACATCAAGAATCTTTTAAAAGCGGTTTTGAAACTGGTTATAAAAGGACAAAAAATCATAACACTGGAGGATGGTTAAAATATCCAATAGATTATGTT
The DNA here is from genome assembly GCF_026711005.1 of Sphingobacterium sp. UT-1RO-CII-1. GTDB lineage: Bacteria > Bacteroidota > Bacteroidia > Sphingobacteriales > Sphingobacteriaceae > Sphingobacterium. Next base: position 183,877 of record NZ_JAPPVJ010000002.1, read on the forward strand.
CGATTGTCAAGTCCACAAGCATTGCCAGATCGTATAGAAAATGCCACAGACAGCATCCCAACGGGAAACAGTAATATAAAAATAGTACCAGAGGATAGTTTATATTCTATTTGGAGTAAAGAAAATATAAGAACAACGACAGCAAAAGAATGGACTTTGCTACTTCTGGGAGCAATCATATATTTGACGATATTTATAGCTTTTATTAATTTGATTAAGCTATTTTCGAAAGGGGAGGTGCTACATATTAAAACATATAAAAATCTACTATTGTTGTCTTTTTGCGTTTTATTAATCCCCGTGTTTGATTACATATTTGACTATACAGTTTATACTAAAATGCAAACTCTTTTTAAAGGAACAGCTTACGAAGTGGTTAATACTTTAAAATTTGATGTATTTACTTTTATACTCGGCTTAGTTTTTTTAGGACTGGTGGTAGCTTTAAAAATTGGTGTAGCCATAAAAGAAGAAAATGAACTAACTATTTAAAATCAATAAATTATGGTGGCAATTTTATTTTTTATTATTATGTGTGCGGCTTTGATCTTTGGAGCCTGGATCGCTTAAAAGCATCAAATAGCGGCAGTCAATGCTGAAATATTAAAATATTATATTGAATAATTTAAAATGGCAATAATTATAAATTTGGACGTTATGATGGCTAAACGTAAAATGTCACTTAATGAACTGAGCGCAAAAGTTGGTATAACACTTTCAAATCTTTCGATATTAAAGAACGGCAAGGCAAAGGCGATTCGTTTTGAAACCTTGAATGCAATTTGTTTAGCTCTGGATTGTAAGCCGGGAGATATCATCGATTTTGAACCAGACTTTAAAACCAAAGAAGTAGAATAGGCTTCTTTAATAAATAACTATTTAACATAATATAAATTATATGTCTAAAAATCACACCGTATTATACACACCTTAGACAAGAAAATAATAGAAATGATCTAAATACAGATTCACACCAGATTTATTACAGATCAACGCGAAGTTTACACTTGACACCTGTGGTAATAAATTATTGCAAATAAAATCAAATAAAAATGATAAAAAAGTAATATTTCTAATATTTATTATTAATTTTACATATATAATCTGTAAAAAATATAAATAACGAATCAAATGAGCTCATCCTTTATCGATTTAATCAATCACACAAAGGGCAAGAATCCCAATCAGCCCGAATTCATTCAAGCCGTAACAGAAGTTGTTGAAGACCTGATTCCTTACATGAATGAAAAACACCCAACATGGAGCGAATTGAAAATTATCGAGCGCATAATTGAGCCCGAGCGTGTAATATCCTTTCGTGTCACTTGGCTTGATGACAACAATCATGTTCAGATTAACAGAGGCTATCGTATTCAAATGAATAGTGCCCTAGGGCCTTACAAAGGTGGACTACGCTTCCATCCTACCGTCAATCTAAGTATTCTGAAGTTTTTAGCTTTTGAACAGGTGTTTAAAAATAGTTTGACAGGCATACCCTTGGGTGGCGCTAAAGGAGGTTCAGATTTTGATCCCAAAGGGAAATCGGATATGGAAATCATGCGCTTTTGCCAAAGCTTTATGAACGAACTTTATCGGCATATTGGTGCAGAAACAGATATACCAGCAGGCGACATAGGTGTTGGTGAGCGTGAAATAGGCTATTTATTTGGACAATACAAACGCCTACAAAATCAATTTACAGGAGTTTTAACAGGAAAAGGGAAATTTTGGGGTGGTTCATATATCAGACCCGAAGCAACGGGCTATGGTTTATTATACTTCGTCCAATGTATGTTTGAAAGCTTGAACGAAAGCTTAGTAGGTAAAATCGTTACAATTTCGGGCGCAGGAAATGTCGCCTATTACGCTGCAGAAAAAGCTATTCAATTAGGCGCAAAGGTTGTGACATTCTCAAATAGTACAGGGACATTATATGATCCTGATGGGTTTACGCCTGAAAAACTACATTTCCTGAGTACATTAGGTCGCGATTTAAATGGCTACATATCTAAATATAGTAACGCTGAATTTCATCAAGACAGCAAACCTTGGTGTTTTAAATGTGACATTGCACTGCCTTGTGCAACAGAAAACGAACTAAATGAAGCTGATGCCCAAAACTTGATTGACAATGGATGCATTTGTGTTGCTGAAGGCGCAAACATGCCATCTACACGAGAGGCTATACAGATTTTTCACAAATCTAAAATATATTTTGCACCTGGCAAAGCTGCCAACGCAGGCGGAGTAGCTGTTTCAGGACTAGAAATGTCACAAAACTGGATAGGACAACAATGGTCTCCTGATAAAGTAGACAATAGATTAAAAGTAATTATGGAAAATATACACAAAACCTGCCTAAAATATGGAAAAGAATCCTGTGGCTATGTAAACTACTTAAAGGGGGCTAATATCGGCGGTTTTATAAAAGTAGCTGTCGCAATGAAAGCACAAGGCTTGGTGTAGTAGATATTTTACTGTATTTTAGAAGGGTTGTTCAACTTAGTTGATCAACCCTTATTTTTTATATTTATCATTATGCGAATAGTAGCCGAACTCCCCCATCCAGATTGTAAAATTTCAATATTTTCAATGAATCAAAAATTTATCATAAAATTCGAACAAGGAACACTGGAACAATCTTACAAAATATCAGAAACTGATATTATAGGAGGTGTAAATGGCATCTTTGAATTAATTGACGACTCTTTTATTAAACAAGTTGTCGAACAATTCGGAGTAATGAGGAAATCATTTTTAGAAGCTTATTCTAGATATGAATAAATAAACCATATCAATAAGCCTAACATCCTGTATGTTTGACTATTGTGTTTTAAAAACAAGTCTTGCCGAATAATATTCTGAGTTATTTTATCAGAAGTGAAAACAAAACCACCTTCAGATAAAGCATAAGATCCAATAAAGGTCGCAACGTGCTGTTTTAATATCTGTTATCAATCTGATCAGAATATTATTCGGATAGCTTTTTCTTAAGAATATCCATTCCAACGGTAGCTGATGCATTTATACGTCGAACGCGAGCTGGTAAGTTCATTTGGTCTGCTTTAGGGTCAATTACATATACTTTACATTGACTATTTACCACATGTAGCAAATTAGCTGCTGGATAAACTTGTAAAGAAGTACCTATAACAATTAAGATATCTGCTTCTTGAGCAATGCGCTCTGCTTTTTCCATTAAGGGGACTGCTTCACCAAACCACACAATAAAAGGTCGTAATTGAGAACCTAATTCGCATGTATCGCCAATCAAGAGCTCGTTTTTTTTCATTGTATATACAAACTTTGGATTCAAAGAGGATTGGGCTTTCATAATTTCGCCATGTAAATGAATTATATTTTTACTGCCTGCCCGTTCATGCAAATCATCCACATTCTGCGTTATGATTTGCAGATCATAACAAGACTCCATTTCAACTAAAGCTTTATGTGCACTATTGGGTTTAGCTGCACTACATTGCTTACGCCTAACATTATAAAATTCAAGCACCAATGCTGGATTTACTTTCCATGCATGTAACGTTGCTACATCTTCTACTTTGTACCCCTCCCATAAACCATCTTTATCCCTAAAGGTATTAAGACCGCTTTCTGCTGATATACCCGCACCTGTAAATACGACAAGTTTTTTCATATGCCAAATAAATAAACTTGGCAAAACTAGTGATTTAAATAACTTAATAAAAGGGATGTAAAAAATACAGAATAACAGTATTATTTGACCAAAAACACAACTATAGCTTTAACGTAGTTTAAAACTAGAGAGATTTGTTTATTTTACGAAATACCGATGTTCAACAATGGTGTACTCTTGCTCAGGCTCTCCTTCTATTGCTCCTTTTACAGGGCACTTACCTGTTATCCCACGTACTACGAGACCAGCTCCTATAGCCACTCCAGGAAGAGAGCTTATTGGGTTCTGCAAAATCCGTTTTCCACTATACGCCATAATAAATCCACCGGCAATTATAGATAGAGCACGTTCTGAATTTGCTATCTTCCCATTTGCACAAGCCTTTTCAAAGCGTTTCTTCATTTTATTGGATAAAAAGTTTACTACACTCATTTTTACTATATTTATTTAAGAAACCAAATTTTCAAATATTTAACTAGATATATAACAGAGCAGATGTTTTAAATGTTTTGCTTTTATCAATAAAAAATAGCTTTTTTGTTATAATTTACACACAAAATGAGAGTCAAAAAATATTCTGGGGAGCTTGTGCCTTTTAATTCCAATGCATTAAAGCATTCACTCCATCGTTCTGGCGCAACAGAACAGATTGTTGAGAAGGTCTATAAAGACGTAGAAGCAGAATTGTACGATGGTATTACAACGCGCGAACTCTATGAGTCTGCTTTCAGGTTACTTTGTCAGCATCGGGAATCATATGCAGCCCGTTACTCATTAAAAAAAGCTTTACGAGATCTGGGGCCTGAAGGCTTTTACTTTGAACAATGGGTTGGACGTCTATTTGCCAATGAAGGCTACCAAACCATAACAGGACAAACAGTACAAGGGCATGCTGTCAGCCATGAAATTGATGTTGTTGCGGTGCAAGGAAAGGAGATGATTGCCATTGAGTGTAAATTCAGAAACGACATAGAAGCAAAAATATCAGTAACTACACCAATGTACTTCATGTCCAGAGCCAATGATGTAAAGAGAAAAAAACATCTATTTTTCAATAAAGAAAGAGAATTTAGCGAAGGTTTGTTGGTGACAAACGCATACCTGACCTCAGACTCTGTTCGTTTTGGAGAATATTATAATTTAAATATGCTTTCTTGGGATTATCCTGCAGAAACAAGCCTAAAACTTAGAGTAGATGACAATGGTCTCTACCCTATCACATGTTTGACGAACCTAACAGAAGAAAATAAAAAAATACTTCTAAAGAACCAATGTATTGCAGTAAAAGACCTAATTGATAGGCCCAGTTTTCTAAAAAAGCTGCAAATAACAGAAAAGCAACATCAAAGTATTATGCAAGAAGCACAAGAACTAGTGAGCAGCTTAGTAATTACCTAGCAATAACCTACGCTTGTTAACTTAGTATTATCTTTTATTTTTAACAGATAAATAGTCTTTTAGTCTGTACATTTGTAGCAAAAGTGATTCTATGCAAGCTTTGTCAAAAAATGTATGCACTAAAAAGTCATTTGTAAGTATTACGATTTCTTTTTCAAACTGGCTTTTAATTGCCGTTATACTATCCTTATCTTCTTCTTGTAGGACAAAACTTGTTCCCAGTACAATCCAGGAGCAATATTACACTATAGATTATAATATCATTGCAGATACAATGATATTAAACTACTATAAACCCTACAAGGAAAAATTAGATGCCGAAATGAATAGAGTCATTGGTTTTTCTAATCAGCATCTTAGCAAGCCTGCCATTCCTGAAACATTAGTCGGTAATTTTTTTGTAGATGCATTGTTATGGAAGGGAAAGAAATTAGATTCTGAAACACAGCTTAGCTTTGCAACAAAAGGTGGTATACGTTCCGATCTAAGGCAAGGTAAAGTAACGGTAGGCAACATTTTTGAAGTAATGCCTTTCGAAAATAAAATCAGTATACTAACTCTTAGAGGAGAAGACGTTATAAGATTGGGTGATTTCCTTGTTAAAACCAACGGGCAGCCAATAGCGGGTGCAAAACTTATTGTTGAAAACGGTGAGATTAAAACTTTTACTATTAATGGTAAACCAATAGACCCTGCATTGACTTACAAACTAGTCACATATGACTATTTAGCTAATGGAGGAGATTATATTGATTTCTTCGATCGTCTTATTGAGCGAAAAGACTATGAGCAACCTGTACGTGATGCATTAATTGAATACGTACAGTCTATAACGAATATAGGGGAAAATATTGATGTAAAATTAGATGGACGAATACAAATCACAAATGAATAGGAGAAAATTTTTAAAACAGTCAATAGGGCTTACCACAGCTTTAAGCATGTCTGCTTTTCCTACTTTTGTAAAAGCTTCACCCTCTATAACTAAACTTACTTTGTTACATACAAACGACGTCCATAGCCGTATCGACCCTTTCCCTATGGATGGATCTCGTTTACAAGGTTTAGGAGGTGTTGCAAGACGCAGTTCCTTAATCGAGCAGATACGTCAAAAAGAAAAAAATGTACTACTTCTAGATTGTGGGGATATGTTTCAAGGGACCCCCTATTTTAATATGTTTGAGGGTAAACTCGAACTAGAGCTGATGAGCAAACTAGGCTATGATGCTGGTACTTTTGGAAATCATGAATTTGACAATGGTATTGCAGGTCTTGTTAAACATTTAGATAGCGCCAATTTTCCTTTTTTAACAGCTAATTATGACTTTAGAGGCACTGCTCTTGAAGGTAAAACAAAGGATTATATCATCTTAGAACGTGACGGATTACGTATAGGAATTATTGGTGTAGGCATAGATATTGAAGGACTTGTGGATCCTAATAGTTATAAAGGTATGAGTTACACAGATCCTATAGATATTGTCAATAAGCTTTCGACAAAACTTAAATCACAAAAAAAATGTGATTTGGTTGTTTGTCTATCGCATTTGGGCTATAGCTACAAATCTGATAAAGTGTCAGACCTAAAACTTGCCGCAGCAACAAGCAATGTCGATATTATTCTCGGTGGACATACACATACCTTTCTCGATGAACCTACTCGAGTTAAAAATAGCATTGGAAAAGAAGTGTGGGTTAATCAAATGGGCTTTGGAGGTGTTCGTTTGGGGCGGATTGATATTTTCTTTGACAAGATGTCGGGTAAATCTCAATTAATGGCACAACACTACGGCATTGACCATAAAATGGATGCAAGTATAATATCGTAAACATTTAACACTAAAAATATTGAAAAGATTCTTCAATCTTTATATTGACGCATATCGTGGTCTTTCTGCAGAAGCTTGGTTCTTAGCATTAGTTATGCTAATAAACCGGATGGGTTCTATGGTAATACCTTTTATGAGTATGTATATGTCTGCTGAATTGTATTTTAGCAAAAGTCAAATAGGTATTATCTTAGGGTGCTTTGGTTTAGGCTCTGTATGTGGTTCCTGGCTAGGTGGCTGGCTAACGGATAGACTGGGAAGTTTTAAAGTGCAAGCAGCTAGTTTAATCATGGTCGTTCCACTTTTCTTAATCCTTCCCCAGTTTAGAACATTTGAGAGCCTCGCTCCTATGATCTTTATTTTGGCTATGATAGCAGATACTTTTCGGCCAGCCAACTCTGTGTCCGTTGCCCGCTATGCGAAACCTGAAAACTTAACAAAAGCATATTCATTAAATAGAATGGCTGTCAACCTTGGCTTTTCTATTGGTCCGGCTTTAGGAGGCTTTTTAGCTATGTTTTCCTACGACTGGATTTTCTACGGTAATGCGTTAGCTGCCCTACTAGCTGTCATTGTTTTTATAGTTGTATTTGCAAAAAGACAACCTAGAAACGCTCCTATCACGTTGAATAAAAAAGAAATAAACTTAACAACGAAAGATCGAAACGCATATTTGGATCCGCAATTTGTTATTTTTAACATATGCTGCTGTTTATTTTCAATGGCATTTTTCCAATTACTGAGTACACTTCCTTTATTTTATAAAGAAGCCAAGGAAATGTCAGAAGGATCTATAGGTCTAATTTTAGGTTTTAGTGGCTTTGTAATTGTTCTCTTTGAGATGATCTTAGTACATATCATGGAGCACCGATTTACCCCACGGTTCGTTATGATCGCTGGCACATTGTTTGCCGCCCTCTCATACTTCATGCTAAATATGCCATTTGGTATAGCTTGGCTTTACTTATCCATGTTTATGCTTTCATTAGGAGAAATGCTAACGCTCCCTTTTATGGCAACTATTACCATTAAAAGAGCCACATTAAATACACAGGGTGCATATATGGGCTTTAATTCTTTAGCATTTGCTGCCGCCAATATTTTTTCACCTTACTTAGGCACAAGTCTCGCCGAAAATTATGGCTATCCTACTTTATGGTATAGTGCCGGACTAGTTTTGGTTGTCACAGCTATAGGCTTCTCTTGGATAATAAAGAAAATGGTTTAAATAGCTGTCAATACATTTTAAATCAATTAATTACCAATCGACCCTACACTAGGGTAGTGGCCATTGGTAAGACTTTTTACTATCAACTACACGAAAACTACCCCCTGTACCTGACGCTAAAACATTAGGTTATGTGCATATTTGTATATATAAGCAGATATGAAGTATAAGACTATGCTTCACTCATCACGATAAATATTATCTAAACATATTATATGAAAAATCGTGTTTTTCAACTTTTTATATATAGCATATTATCTGTTTTATTAGGGATAACGGTAGTTAGATGTGAAAAGTCTAATACTATTCAATTGACAGGAAGCTGGAGCCTAATAGAAATGAATAAAACAATAATTAATGCGCAAAATGGGGAAAAGTCAACAAACACGACCAAGTATACTCCGCAGAATATTATATACACATTTCCTACTGATAGAAATATGTTCATTGAGCACCCAGATATCGGATCACGGCCTACTATATATGATATTGAAATTATTGAAGAGACTATGATTTGCAACTTACATGCTTCACTATCATCTGTTCCAAAAAATGATTTAAATATCCCTCAGAGTTTAACACCTATTGTTTACTCAGTAAGGTTAAACAAAGCAAAAGCACATTTAGTACTTGAAACAGAAGATAAAAGCAATAATGAGTACAAGGTAGTAATCGAATATATACTGACTAAAAAAAAGAGCTAAACAAGTAATTTTAACCAATATTGCGTTCATAAGGTATTCTTGTCGCAATAGAACGTCCTAATGTTATTTCATCTACATACTCCAGTTCTCCACCAAAAGCAATTCCTCTAGCAATGGTACTTATTTCTATTTGAAATTCTTTAAGTTTTCTATATAAATAAAAAATAGTGGTATCCCCTTCCATTGTTGCACTTAGCGCGAGTATAACTTCTTTAATATCATTTTCTCGAAGACGATGTACGAGGGCCTCTATTTTAAGATCAGATGGACCAATACCATCCATTGGCGATATTAAACCTCCAAGAACATGATATACCCCCTGATATTGATGAGTATTTTCAATTGCCATAACATCTCTTGTGTCTTCTACAACACATATTGTCTGTTTATCTCTTTTCAAAGCAGAGCAGATCTCACACACCTCATGATCAGAAATGTTAAAACATACTTTACAATACATTATCTGCTCTTTTAATTTAGTAATTGCATCCGTAAAACGAAATACATCACTATTTGGTTGCCCTAATAGATGAAGCACCAAACGTAAGGCTGTCTTTTTTCCAACACCGGGAAGTCGACCAAACTCATCTACAGCCTGCTCTAATAGTTTAGAGGAAAAATTCATAGCACAAAAATAGTAAGAAATTCACTACTTATCGATTAAAAAAACAAAGAAAGAAATGGTTACGATACGTATAAACAAAGCCAATTATTAATTGCAACATATATCTTATAACTAATTCAGACTAAATGGAATATTTATTATCTTGTGATATTTAATATCTATTATTGAAATACATATGGCGAAAGAAGATAAGATAAGAAGATCCTTTGCTAATAAAACTTGGCAAGAAATAAAAGTAAAAGACTCTTGGCAAATTTTCAAGATGATGTCTGAATTTGTTGATGGTTTTGAAAAGTTAGCAAAAATAGGGCCTTGTGTCTCTATTTTTGGATCAGCGCGTACACCTGATAAGCATAAATACTACCAAATGACTGTAGATATCGCGCGTTTATTGGCGGAGAAAGGCTACGGTGTCATTTCAGGCGGTGGCCCAGGTATTATGGAAGCAGCTAATAAAGGAGCCTATGAAGCCGGAGGAAAATCGGTCGGCCTAAATATAGAACTACCTCATGAGCAATTTCACAACCGCTATATCGACCGTGATAAACTATTAGAATTTAACTACTTTTTTGTACGCAAGGTCATGTTTATGAAATATTCTCAAGGATATATCGTTATGCCTGGCGGTTTTGGAACAATGGATGAGCTTTTTGAGGCCATTACACTTATACAGACAGGCAAAATTGGCAGGTTTCCAATTGTCCTAGTGGGCACAGAATACTGGAAAGGTCTATTTGATTGGGTAGAAAAAACAATGTTAAGTAATGCTTATATTTCTACTGAAGATTTAAAACTTTATAGAATGGTAGATACAGCTGAAGATGCCGTTGATCACATTTTACGTTTCTATGAAAAGTATCTATTGAAACCAAACTTCTAAACAAATTAGTAGCTACATATTAAAAAAGCCTTCGAAAAATTTCGAAGGCTTTTTTATTTAAATTATCTATACAAATCTATTAATTGAAAATATAACGAATACCGAATTGCCCCTGCCATCTTGATGCTAGAGACGATACAGAATATGCTTTATTATCTTTTGGTCCTGCAAAAGTAAAGCCTTCATCTTTGTTATTATAAGATATCAATTGATATGCACTATTACTCACTGAATAGTTTCTTCCCCATTTATTATTTAATAAATTCCCAACGTTAAATATATCAAACGTAAGTTGTAACCTATTCTTAGTACCATTAAATATCCCTCCAATATCTTGCGCAATACGTAGGTCAAACTGATGTTGCCATGGCATAAATGCACCATTACGCTCTGCATACTGACCTCTTCTTGTTTTTAGATAGTCATCTTGCTCTATATAGGCATTTAACGCTTCCCACTGTTGAGCAGCAGTAGACACAACCTCACCTGACTTATTTACTATATCAAGTAGCTTAATTTCACTAGCACTGTTTGGAACATATAACAAATCATTTCCATTTGCACCATCACCATTTAAATCTCCATTATATAAATATGTAAATGCTCCACCCGATCTTCCCGCATAGAATAAATTGACAGAAGTACCAAACATATTATCTTTTCCATAATTAATTGTATAGCCTAGGTTACCAATAAGACGGTGTCTCAGGTCGAAATTAGAATTAGACAAACTAGGATTATTTGGATCATCAACGATTTGAACAAATTACCAATTTGAACGAGCTATACTACTAGACCCATCGTTAACAGCACGAGATTGCCCATAAGTATAAGCTACCATTGCATTAAAACCACTGTTAAAGTTCTTTTGTAATTGACCTGTTATACTGTATGTATAACCTTTATTCGTGTTATCTATTAAGATCACATTTGTGAAGTCTTTGCTATTTACACGCTGTCCAGCATAGTTCGGCCTTAAATCAGCGCCTCCAGATAAACTCTCTTTTATAGTGCCTGTCGATCCAGAAACATTGATATCTGAATAAACGATATTATTTATTGTCTTTGAATAAATAGCTTCTACAGTTGCCAAAACACCATATGGAAGTTGAAAATCACCAGCAAGATTAAAACGGCCAACTTGGGGGATCTTGAAATCTTCACTAACTAAGTTTACTTCTGCTCTGGTTGACCCTGCCCCCATATTTTTCTGATTCTCAATATTGGGATCAAAACCATTACCATTATTTATGCCGTTTCCTGTCGCGAAAACACTCCCAAAATCAACACCATTATTACTAAATTGATTCGATAACCAAACAAAAGGTACGCGTCCTGTAAATATACCAGCACCACCTCTTAAAACAACAGAGCGGTCACCTTGGATATCATAGTTAAAGCCTACCCTTGGAGAGAATAGAAGTTTTCCACTAGGCGCTCTATCTGTTCGATACCCAGGAAAAGAATTTTCAATTTTCTCATTGCGTTTTGGTTTATCATTAAATACAGGCACATCAACCCTCATTCCGTAAGTCAATTTAAAGTTTGAATTAAACTGTGACTCCCCTTGTGCATAGAAGCCTAATTGAGCGGCGTTAAATTCCGCTTGAGGCAGTACTCCATTATCTTCCAAAGCATAAGTTGCTTCAACTTGTGCAGGTTTATTATCAATATAATCTTGAACAGAATTAAATTGCCAATAACCATTGGCATTATTTATAAATAAGTTTCTAAATTTGAAAAACTCATTATGGGTACCAAAAGTAAAAGTATGGTTTCCGACATTCCATTTAAAGTTATTCGTAAACTCAAACACATCCTGATCTAAGATATTTGCAGTTGAACTGCGTTGCGAACCAAAATCGACTGTATTACCAGAAATATTGTCAATATTACGAATTGTCACCTGCGGAAATAAAGCACCTAATATATCACGACTATCTCTAACTAAGCTATAACCAATAATTAAATTATTAGAAAATCTACTATCGAAATTACTTCTCAATTCTGCAACAAAACCATGTTGCTTATTAGAAAATTTATAAGCATTATTTCCAAACCTCAAATACGAAGCTCCACGACCAATATTATCGTCAAATGCATCAATATAATTATAGCGAGCAGACAATTGATGTTTATCAGAAATATTATAGTCTATCTTCGCAAAAATCTTATTGTTTTCGGTCTTCATGTCCATTGGTCCATATGAACCAACATCATAGCCATAGTTTTCTAAAGTGTGTTTTGCAATTAAATCAGCTGTAGCTAATGATATAGCTGAACCAGGTTCACCTGCCGCATTTAGTAAAGGAGCAGTTCTTCTTCCCATTTCACCATTTAGAAAAAAGAATAATTTGTCCTTAATAATTGGCCCACCTAAACGAAAACCGAACTGATTGTCTTTAAATGTTTCTGATTTTTTTCTAGTAAGAACATCTTTTCCGATTGTGTTTTGGTTTCGTCCAAAAAAATACACAGACCCCTCCACTGTATTTGTTCCCGATCGTGTAACAGCATTCACTCCCCCACCTGTAAAGTTACCTAGAGTCACATCATAAGGTGCTAAAACTACTTGAATTTCTTGAATAGCATCCAATGAAATTGGCTGTGTTCCCGCCTGACCACCAGGTGTACCTGAACCTGCAAGACCAAAAACATCATTATTGACGGCACCATCAATAGTAATATTATTATAACGATTGTTCGTACCCCCAAAAGAATTTCCATTTGCCTGCGGTGTTAAACGGGTAAAATCCTGCAGACTACGACTTAAAGTAGGCATGTTTTCAAGCTGTTTCTTAGAAACAGTGGTCGAAGCACCAGTACGAGTACCTCTACCGTTTGTTCCTGCACTAACGCTAACAGCTTCTAAAGAAGTTGTACCATCATCAAATACTGGATTAATTACAAAAGGTTGTCCTAACTGCAAGTAAAGACCTTCATAAACTATTGGGTCTCGCCCCACAAAAGTTACTTCTACCCGGTAAGGTCCACCCACTCGCATGTTAGCAAGATTAAAACGTCCTGCGACGTTTGCAGAGCCAGAATAGGTCGTCCCCGATGGAACGTGAACAGCTTTAATAGTTGCTCCGACGGTAGCATATCCCGAAGATTGGGTGACCACACCTGTCATACTACTTGTGGTAACCTGTGCTTGAATCGTTCCGTAACTAACTAGAAATAAAGCAAAGAAAAGTAGAGATTTTTTCATATTCAAAAACTAATTTTGTATTGATGAATGTAATACAAAGGTAGAAATACGATTAACATCTGTACCGACTTAACAAAAGCTTAATGTTTAATTAATAAGGTTTTAAACCTTAAAGAATACAAGAGCCTCACTTACTAAAGGTATGCTTAACAAAAAATCAAAGAAATAATCCTAAAAGTTCAATTAACTAAACAAACACAGACTTATGTTGTAAAATTAACATAATTTAACAATTGTGAATTGTTGATAATTTATCCGACCTATTGTCTGTCAAATCCGAGAATTGTAACAAACCTTTATAATGCAAGCATAATAAATAATTGAAGTAGACATTATCGTTATTGTATATAAGCATAGGTAATACCATCCCCCCCTCTATCCGCATGTTCATCTTCAAAATGAGAGATATGACTATATTTTCTTAGATATTCTCTAACAAATTTTCTTAAAATACCGTCACCTTTTCCATGTAAGATTTTAAGACTGGGATATCCAATCATAACAGCTCGATCAAGAACTGTCTCTATTTGACGTAAAGCATCTTCTGTACGCATACCTCTTACATCTACTTCTGGTTGAAAATCAGCAACAGATTCAGTTGCAAGTGAACGATGGCGCTTTACTACCTTCGCCTTTTCCTTACCTCTTAATTTTTCAACCTTGTTTTTCTTGACAACAGTTCGTAATTCACCTAAAGCTAAAATTAGATTATTACCTTTGGACACCTCTAAGACTTGTGCTTCTGTGCCTGCGTCAATAATCTTAACCCAATCCCCTACTTCAATACTATCATCAATATCAATAATTTTAGTGACTTCTTTCTCCTTAGGCTTGGTTGTATGCTTATCTATTGCTTGATTTAAGTTTTTCCGAATCTCTTTAGTTCTATCACGATCAGCTTGAGCTGATTTAATATCCGCGATAGTATTTTCGACTAATCTATTTGCATCTTTTAGAATTTGCTTAGCTTGATCCTTAGCTTCCTTAATAATCAGCCGTTTATTATCTTCCAAGTAAGTTTGTAACTCTTCGTACTCTTCTTTTAAACTGACTAACTCTTTCTCTCTTTTTCCGATAGCCTGTTTCGTATCATAGACCATCTTCTTATCACGCTCTAGGTCAACCAACAAAGTATCCACTTTCTTTTGCTGGGTACCGATTTTTTCTTTCGCAGACTCTAAAATATCCTTGCTCAAACCTATTTTTTGCGCAATTTCAAAAGCATAAGAACTTCCTGGCTTACCTACCTGCAAGATATACAATGGTTTCATCGCGGCATTATCAAAAAGCATAGAAGCATTCTCTAAACCTTCTGTATTACTCGCATAAAGCTTCAAATTAGAATAATGCGTAGTAATAACACCCCGAACAGACTTTTTATGTAAAGCTTCCAATACAGCTTCAGCTATAGGCCCACCAAATTGCGGATCCGTACCGGTACCAAATTCATCTATCAATATAAGCGTCCTCGCATTTGCAAAGATTGTAAAATGCTTCATCTTTGAAAGATGAGCACTATAAGTACTTAAATCACTTTCTATAGATTGATCATCTCCTATATCTGCGAAGATTTGCTTAAACACCCCCATTACTGAAGTCTCATCTGCTGGAATCAATATCCCCGATTGCACCATGAGCTGCAATAAACCAACCGTCTTCATACATACAGATTTCCCTCCAGCATTCGGACCCGAAACTAAAATAATACGATCAATATGATCTATCTTTATGTGCAAAGGAACAACAGGTCCTTGTTTATCCTTTTTTTCATTTAAAAGCAAAAGGGGATGTCGGGCATCAACGAGGTTAATTTCTGCATCCTTTGAAAGTATAGGCATTTCAGCCTCTAATTCAATCGCAAACAAAGCTTTTGCACGCACAAAATCAACCTTACTCATCAACCTATGATAAGCTAGTAATAAGTCGATATGTGGGCGAAGTTCTGTAGTTAACTGTGTAAGTATACGTATAACTTCTCTTCGTCGCTCAAAGGATAAATCTCTAACCTTATTGTTTAGGTGAAATATTTCTTCAGGCTCAATGTAAGCTGTTTGACCTGTAGCAGATTCATCATGAATAAAACCTTTTAGTTTTCGTTTATTCTCCGCTAATATCGGAATACATAGGCGGCCATCACGTATTGTTAAATTACCATCAGCAGTCCAACCGTTATTTTGAGCCTGTTTAAAAACTTGGTCAATTCGTTTTCTAGCTTCCTGTTCACTCTTAAGAATTTGCTGACTAAGATCTAACAACAACCGTGAAGCATTATCCTTCATATGCCCCCGCTCGTCGATAACTTGTTCAATCTGTCTTACAATACGAGGTTCAACTGGCAAGTGTTCAAATAAAAGCTCTAAGTTTTGATACTGTGTTTCTCTATCTTTAAAATATCGAATTACAGCGTAAACAGTACGTAATGATAATAAAACCCTATGGAATTCCTCTTCTGTTAAAAATGAACCTTCTACTTTTGCCTTTTCCGCTAGAGGCTTTATTGGATATAAGTGATCGACAGGCAAAGGAGCGTCATGCTCCAGTAAGTCTTTGAACTCTTTTGTCTGACGTAAAAATCTATCTATCTGTTCAATCTTAACCTGAGGTTGTATACGTCCTACAAGCTCCCTCCCTGACTCACTCAAACACTTTTCTTGAATAAGTTTTTTTATATCACTATAGCCGAGTTTATCGGCAGCATTCTCTGGAAATATCATTTTCATAATTCAATTCTAGAAACCTTCAAAACATTAGGCTTCATTCGGGTTTGATTGGCTCTAACTTTTTCTGTCCAATTGGATTAATCTCTTTTCGTAGTTTTACACTATCCGATAAATCCTCTTCATTTGTTCCCACCCTATCTTCATTCAACTCTTCTTCGTCCTCATTTTCTACCTCAACAAGAGGTACATTAACACCGTAAACTTTTAATATCGGCATCCCAATTCTCTTTAATAAAAGCTCTGTGTTTATTTTATAATCATATGGAATACTATCTTGTTTAACTTTTAGTATCAGTGCCTCGCTTTCCTCTTTTAATGCGATGTAATGTTGGGCTATACGCATACTGTCATTAACTCGAGCAAACTCGAGCGAGTCCGAAATTTGAAACTCTCTATCATATCCAGTAAGATTGCTATTCACTAAACTATAAATTTCTTTCGCAACAACCGGATTTTGCAGATAGTGGGTTAAATTTCGTTTAAATTCTGTCGAATCAATCTGATATTTAACAAAAACCTGTTCATACATGCTCTCAATTATTTTCCGAGTACTGTCCACAGGTAAAGAATTCATGTATCCATCTATCAAGTGTACCTCCGTCAAAAGGTTTGCCATTTCATTTTTACTTAAATAGCCTCTTTCTGCAGACCTATTGCAAGAAATAGTAAAAAAAAACGACGACAATAAAAACAGTAATAAGCGTTGCATTTTGTAAGTTTGTACAAAATTACAAAAAGGCATCTGAATAACCGCTTTTTAAGTCCTTGAACTTTGAATTTACTTAAGATGAGTATTGCTACAAATATAGAAACGCTACAAGCCGAATTAAAACCTATCGGTGTCACATTAGTAGCGGTTTCAAAAACAAAATCTAATGAAGATATAATGTTGGCCTATGAAGCAGGTCAACGCATATTTGGTGAAAATATGGTGCAGGAAATGGTTGCAAAGGCAGAAAGTTTGCCAAAAGATATTGAGTGGCATCAAATTGGTCATTTACAAACCAATAAGGTAAAATATATAGCTCCCTTCGTTGCAATGATTGAATCCGTCGATTCAATAAAAATATTAAAAGAGATAAACAAGCATGCACTAAGACATGATCGTGTAATTGATTGTTTATTACAAGTGCATATTGCAGATGAAGATAACAAGTTCGGACTAGATCATGCCGAATTAATTGAACTCTTAAGGGATGAAGAATTTTCAACATTAGAGAATGTTCGAGTCCGTGGATTAATGGGGATTGCGACGAACACGGACAATGAAAAAGTAATAAAAGAAGAATTCTATGAGTTGAAAATGCTATTCGATGGAATAAAAACAAGCTTTTTTAGAAAAGAGGATAGCTTTGACACCTTATCTATGGGGATGTCATCCGATTATCAGCTAGCAATTGCAAACGGAAGCAACCTGGTGCGATTGGGAAGTACTATTTTCGGAAAAAGAATAGTGAAGCACTATAAGTTGAACAGTAGCGATAAAGCAGAAGATTAAATGTAAGAGGTGCAATACTTACCTCTGTTAAAATATTAAAATAAAAACGGATAAAAACCAATTCGTTTTATAAAAACAATAATGATTATATGAATTTGCGCTTAGCGTGCACAATTTTACTGACAACGCCTATTTTATGGCTATCATGTAATACAGAAGAAAAAGGAACTAAGCAAAATTTAGGGTATGAGGAGATTTTGGCTAAACGAGATAGTCTGCATTATCAAGTAAAATATTTCAAAGATTTTAGTCCTTATTTCTCTAAAACTGAAGAAGGAATAGATTCCACTTATTTCGAAGGTACTTTTCCTGTGTTTACTGATTCTATAAATGAGATGGTAAAAGAAGCTATATTTATAAATGGCGAAAAGAACATCTATGAAGTTTCTGATAATTTCATTTCTGCTTTTAATGAGTTTGCAGAAGATGTAATAAACAATCCTACAGGGTACTATGGAGCGTGGTTCTTAAAACAAGATTGTAGAATAGAATTAAATAACGGGTATTTTCTTACATTAGTGAATAATATCAGTGAATATACAGGAGGTGCTCATGGTATGGAAGTGGAACTTTGGTATAATTACGATTTAGAACAAAGTAAAAAACTTAAACTGGAAGATATTATACAGGATAGCGTAGAATTTAGAAAATTAGTAGAACGCCATTTTCGTAAACATGAGAATTTAACTGATACTAGTACCTACGGAGGAAACTATTTTTTCTCTAAAGGAGAATTTATATTAGCAGATAACTTCGGATTCAATAAAGAAGGACTTATTTTTCATTATAACGTATACGAAATAAAGGCTTATGCCGACGGCCCTACGACCTTATTAATACCCTATGAAGATTTGGACGGATTTTTAACGGAAACCGGAAATCGTTTACGGAACAGTGTTGTAGATATAAGATGACACATTTGAATATAATAATAAATGCAAGTATTTAAATTTGGAGGAGCATCCGTTAAAGATGCTGATAGTATTAGGAATGTCGCATCAATTATCGCGAAATACCAGCAAGAAAAATTACTAGTTGTAGTTTCTGCCACTGGGAAAACTACAAACAGATTAGAGGAAGTAACAGAAAGTTACTTCGATCAGAAAGGTGACTACCACGCGCTGCTTGCTAAAATTAAAGAAGAGCATCAACACGTATTAGAGGAACTGTTCCCTGACAAGACATCGCCTGTGTTTGATGATGTGGCCAATAGTTTTGTTGAAATTGATTGGATTTTAGAAGAAGAGCCCCAAGACTCTTATGACTATCTATACGATCAAATTGTATCAATCGGTGAAATTGTATCCTCTAAAATGTTAGCAGCATACACAGCGTCTTTAGGCATAAAAATACGCTGGATCGATGCGCGAGATTATATTTTCACAGATAATAACTACCGAGAAGCAGTAGTAGATTGGGATAAAACTGAAGACAAAATAAACAAAGATTTACCTTCAATTCTGGATAACGAAATAGCTATTACGCAGGGTTTTATAGGTTCTACATCAGAAAATTTCACAACCACCCTAGGTCGTGAGGGTTCCGATTATTCGGCGGCAATATTTGCTTCCTGCTTAAATGTGCAGGATATCATAATTTGGAAAGATGTACCTGGCGTATTAAATGCCGACCCAAAATGGTTTGACCCAACAGAATTAATTCCTGAACTATCTTATACGGACGCTATTGAATTGACATATTATGGCGCAACAGTCATACACCCTAAAACAATCAAGCCTCTTCAAAATAAGAAGATAACTTTAAATGTACGCTCTTTTCTAAATCCGGAAGCTACAGGCACTTTGATAAGAACTACAAATCAAGGTTTGCCGGTCCCTTCTTTCATATTTAAAGTAAACCAAGTATTAGTGAATATTCAGCCACGTGATTTCTCATTTATTGTAGAAGACAATCTAAGCCATATATTCAACACTTTCCATAGCCATCGTATTAAAGTTAATATGATGCACAACACAGCTATCAGCTTTTCGGTAAGTATTGATGACACGGGCAAGAATGTAGAGGATCTTTTAGAAGAACTAAATAAGCGCTATAAAGTAAGTATGGAGAAAGGCTTAGAGTTGATAACGATTCGCTATTTCAACCAGGAGACTATTGACCGTGTGTTAGTACAAAAAGAAATAATCAGAGAGCTTAAAGACAGTTACACTTGCCAGCTATTGGTGAAAAACAAAATAGCTGAATAAACAAGCAGTATCCCGATTAATAAAACTACGGGGCTAATCAGAAGGGACTACAACATGAATACAGCGATTCTAAACAATCGTGTTCAAGAATATATTTGGGAGCACCAAGACATTTCTCCTGCTGCTATTGCTTTACAGAAAAGTCCTTTTGGCCATGTTTCCTCAAGCGAGTTAGCTACCCAAATCGACGCTTTGCAACGTACAAAAAGAAAAATACCGCTATGGTCATTAAAGAAAGGAATTTACTTTCCAAACAAGCTAAATCTCGAACAATGCTCTTCACAAGAAACAGCTTTATTTAAAGCTTCTCTTATTCAGAAAAATGCACAGATAATCGACCTAACAGGCGGTTTTGGCGTTGATAGTTTTTTTTTAGCAAATAACGCAAAAAACTTAATACATTGCGAGCTAGATGCCAAATTATCCTCAATTGTTTCTTACAATATGAAACAATTGGGACAGAATAATATAACTTGTATGGCAGGAGATGGAATAAGTTACTTAAATAAAAGTGCGCCTATATTTGATGTTATCTATCTTGATCCGTCGCGACGTGTTCAGCAAAAGAAAGTTTTCCGACTTGCCGACTGCGAGCCTGATATCCTAAAACTTCAAGAGCTCTTTTTTTCCAAATCAAAAGTGGTCATGACAAAGCTAGCTCCTCTCCTTGATATACATGCTGCGTTACTAGATTTGCCCTACGTTAGTGATGTCTATACCATTAGCTTAAATAATGATTGCAAAGAGTTATTATTTATACAACGTAAGGATTATGTTCATTATCCGCAAATACACGCAGTCCAACTCGCTGCAAACGAAAACAAAATCTTTACCTTCAATTACAAAGAAGAGAAAGAGGCAAAACCTACTTATGAAGTACCTCAAAACTTTCTATACGACCCTGATGTCGCTTTGACTAAAGCTGGTGCATTTAAATCTATCGCTACTCGTTATAACCTAGCTAAACTACACATCAGCACCCATTTATATACCAGTGTACAACTTTGTAAAGATTTTCCAGGACGTAGGTTCACTATTTTAAAAACCATTCCTCTTTCTTCCTTTAAGAAGCAAAATAAAATAAAGCAAGCTAACGTCATCATTAAGAATTTTCCTTTAAAAGTCGATGAAGTAAAGAAAAAATATAAACTAACAGATGGTGGGGATACCTATCTGTTTTTTACAAAACAACATAATGACCAATATATAGTTATCGTCGCCGAACGTATATAGATTAACTTATTTTCCAATACCCCATTTCAATCTGTACAGAATACGGTGTGTAACAAAAGTTGCCGTTAATAAGCAAGTTTTATGACACTTTTGTTGAAACATTCAACAGGTATATGGAAATTTTAGGATATATAGCATCTATTCTTATTGGTATAGCACTTGGTTTAATAGGTGGCGGCGGGAGTATTCTTAC
The DNA here is from genome assembly GCF_026711005.1 of Sphingobacterium sp. UT-1RO-CII-1. GTDB lineage: Bacteria > Bacteroidota > Bacteroidia > Sphingobacteriales > Sphingobacteriaceae > Sphingobacterium. The sequence continues at coordinate 205,258 of NZ_JAPPVJ010000002.1, forward strand.
AGTACCAGTATTGGTCTACTTGTTTTCGATAAATCCCGTATTAGCAACTGCCTATTCTCTTTTCATTGTTGGCGCTACAAGTGTTGTTGGTTCATTTTCGTATTTCAAAAAAGGACTAGTTAATATAAAAACAGCTATCGTTTTTGGTATTCCGTCCCTACTATCTGTTTATTTTACTCGAGCATATATTGTCCCTGCTATTCCCGAAGTGGTTTTTGAGATCAATAATTTCATTGTTACCAAGAATATTCTGCTCATGTTAGTCTTTGCTCTGTTAATGATATTTGCATCATACAGCATGATTAAAAAAGCCCCTAGCGAATCAGAAATTACAAGAGAAAAACAGCAGTTTAATTATCCTTTAATTTTGCTGGAGGGTACCATAGTTGGTATACTTACAGGTTTAGTGGGTGCTGGTGGAGGTTTCTTAATTATCCCTGCTCTAGTAATACTTAGTAAATTACCTATGAAAGAAGCAATAGGTACCTCTCTTGCTATCATATCAGCGAAATCACTCATTGGGTTTCTAGGAGAAACTACAAGTTCAGCTATAGATTGGTCACTATTATTAAGCATTACTAGTTTAGCTATATTAGGTATTTTAATTGGCACCTTACTATCTAGGAAAATTAATGGAAATAAACTAAAACCTGCTTTCGGATGGTTTGTTCTTTTTATGGGGATATATATCATAGTAAAAGAACTATGGTTGTAGACGGAAGGTTATTAAAGGGTAAACAAAAATTTCTTTATGTAACTTATGTAACCGTCTGATAAGAATAAAATGTTGATTTTTGGATAAATAGAAATAAATAGTAACACCTTATAAAATATAATATTATGTTTTTTCAACACATATATGATAAAAGTTTAGCACAGGCTAGTTATATGCTCGGCTGTCAAGCCAAAGGAGAGGCAATAGTAATTGATGCACAGCGTGATATTGATGTATACTTGAAAATTGCTAAGGAAAACAATCTAACGATTACACATATTACAGAAACACACATCCATGCAGATTTTCTATGTGGATCTAGAGAATTAGCTGCCGCTACTGGTGCAAGTATCTATCTTTCAGATGAAGGCGGTGAGGATTGGCAATATGAATTTCCCCATGAGGGCTTAAAACATGGAGATATCATAAAAGTAGGTAACATAAGCTTAGAAGTATTGCATACACCAGGTCACACACCAGAGAGTATTAGCTTTTTACTTACCGATCATCCTGCAAGTAATGAGCCTGTTATGGTCTTTACGGGAGACTTTGTTTTTGTTGGCGATATAGGTCGTCCGGATTTGCTCGAAAAAGCAGCAGGTATAGTAGGCACCCAAGAAAAAGGTGCACAACAGATGTATGATTCTATAAAACGGTTCTCCCAACTACCCGAATATATACAGGTATGGCCGGGACATGGTGCGGGATCTGCTTGTGGAAAATCTTTAGGTGCAGTACCAAGCTCTACAGTAGGCTACGAAAAGATACGCAATTGGGCATTCCAATACGAAAATAACGAGCAAGGTTTTATTAACTATCTATTAGAAGGACAGCCAGAGCCTCCACGTTACTTTGCTATGATGAAGCATTTAAATAAGGTGAACCGTCCCCTATTAGTTGAAGTACCTAAACATGTAAGACTTTCAACCGAAGACTTTAACAGTGCGCAGGCTCATGGTCTAAAAGTTATTGATACAAGAGATAAGGTCGCTTTTGCTCAAGGTTATATACCAGGTAGTTTAAATATCCAAAATAACAATTCTTTTTCAACCTGGATGGGTTGGCAACTCAATTATGAAGAGCAGTTTATTTTAGTTGCAGACGATGCTGACATGGAAGATTTAACCCGCAAATTAATGCGTATCGGTATGGATAATATATATGGCTACATCTCTGATGTTCATGAATTAGGTATCACCTTAGATAAAGCGGACGTAATTAATGTGACCGAGTTTAAAACTTTTCTTGATAAGGAAGATACTCAAATTGTTGATGTCCGTGGTTCCACAGAATATGAAACGGCCCACATAGAAGGAGCTGATAATATATTTGTAGGAACACTACAAAACAATTTAGATCAATTCGATAAGGAAAACCTAATAGTAATACATTGTCAAGCTGGAGACCGCTCAGCAATAGCATACTCGATCTTAAAAAAGAATGGTTTTAAAAATGTAAAAAATTATTCTGGTGGAATGAAAGAGTGGAAAGCACTAAATAATCCGACAGTATAAATAACACTGTTGGTTAAACAATAAAATGATTTTTCATGTTAAAAGCATTAAAAAAGATGTTTATTAAAAAAGATCAAAACACATTATCTAAAGAAGAACTATTAAAAGCTTATTTAGTAGATGTTCGTACAACAGCTGAATTTGATGAGGGAAACGTAGTAGGTTCTACCTGTATTCCCTTAAACAAGATCGAGCAAAACTTAGCCAAGTTTAAAGGTAAAGATACTATTGTGCTATTTTGCAAAAGTGGAAATAGAAGTGAACAAGCTAAAAACATTTTAGAACGCCATGGTATTAAAAATGTACATAATGCAGGTGGGTGGGAAAAAGTGCAAAAAGCTCTGGATAACGACGAATAAATGAAAGAGTTTTGGGATAATCGATATAGCAGCACTATCTACATATACGGCGAAGACCCCAACATCTATTTGACCGAGAAGTTGGACACAGTTAACACTGGCAATGCTTTATTTGTAGCAGAAGGCGAAGGTAGAAATGCCGTATATGCTGCCGAACTCGGATGGAAGGTTTCTGCGTTTGATCAAAGTTCACAAGCGAAAGAGAAAGCATTGCAACTAGCAAAAAGAAAGAACGTCAATATAACTTATACTGTTAACTCCATAGAAAGTATAGACTACGAAACTGAGAGCTTCGACCTGATTGCATTTATTTATGCACATTTTCCTGCAGAAAAAAGGCGACGTTATCATAGAAAAGTAGCTGGTTATCTAAAGAAAGATGGTCTTCTACTACTCGAAGGTTTTGCTCAATCACATGTAGACAATCAAGCAAAAAACCATACAGCTGGTGGACCAAAAGATCATCATATGTTATTTGATATCGACGATTTAAAAACAGACTTTGAAGATTTTGATTTTATAGAGGCTTTAGAAGCGGAGTGTTATTTAGCTGAGGGAGAATTACATAATGGAAAAGCGAATGTGGTGCGTGTTTTTGCAAGAAAAAAGTGATTAGATTTGTTATCACTTTTTCACTACGAAAACAAAAGTTATTGAGTACAACTCAATATATAGCTATGAAATTCTCTCGTTTAACAAAGAATAAGAAATCATAACTACGAAGCATCATGAATGCCATAAAAATAAATAATACACATATGAAAAATTACTTAAAAAACTGGGATTTAATGCGGATATTACGCTTAATCATTGGAATTATTGTGATTGGACAAGGTTTTAGTGCGGGGCAGTGGACAATTGTAGGTCTCGGTGCATTGTTTACACTTTTACCTCTATTCAATGCTAGTATGTGCTCTATAGGTGCCTGTAGTGTGCCGAACAAAAAAAATAGAAAATTTAAAGCAGAAGAAGTTACTTATGAAGAAGTAAAATAATGCACTATTTTTCAACTTATTTTCTAAAACATATAATTAATATACACTAGAAATGTAGCTTGGATTTCTTTATATTCAAAGCTTAACAATGGAGAAATTAGTAATTAAATATAAAATAAAGACTTTTAACGATGACATTTAATGAAATAATAAATCAAGATAAACCTGTACTGGTTGATTTTTTTGCAGAGTGGTGCGGTCCCTGTAAAATTCAAGCTCCAGTACTTGACGAATTAAAAGAAAGAGTTGGTGATAGTGCTTCAATCATAAAAATAGATGTGGACAAAAATCCACAAGTGGCCTCTCAATTTGCTATACGAGGGGTTCCTACATTGATTATTTTTAAAAATGGTGAAATCAAATGGCGTCAATCAGGAGTTTTTCAAGCGAATGAACTGGAAAGACTTATTAAAGAAAATATATAACTTTTATCCCAGAGGATATTCGGGTTCTCTGGGATAAATTTCGCTTTAGCGAATTTCTTTTGCATCTATCTATTATTTTAGTGTTCTAAATTTTTCTTGGTGCTGATGCCCGCATTCCATTGTAAAATAAAAGAACTGCGATTACCAACAGAAATATAAAAGAGTATACCCAATCTTGGCTCACGTCAAATAATGCTCCAAATAAAAGCGGACCAAAACCTGCTAATAAATAACCCACAGACTGTGCCATTCCTGATAAACGCATAGCTAAATTTGAGCTAGTTGTACGGATAGAAAAGAATAACATCACCATACCAAATGACAAACCATTAGCTACTCCAAAAAACATACAAGCAGCAAAAGCATAATCCATTCCAAAAAATAGTAATAATAAAATAGCTGTTATAAAACTTATGCCTGCGACTACCATCATTGGTCTCTGATCCACCATTCTACTCGCAATAATAGGTCCTACAAACGATATAGGAATCATAGCAAACTGCATATATGACAGCATCCAACCCGCATCTTCAGCCTGCATACCGTAGCTCTGTAGAACCACTGGTAGCCAAGCGACTAAGCAATAGTAGACAACTGACTGTAGTCCCATAAAAAGACTAATATTCCAGGCTAAACTAATTTTATATAAATTATTCTTTTCTCTAACAGTATGTTTTTTACTTGTCTCGCTATTTCTTCTCACATTTAGCAATAAAAGAAGCCATATAAGCAATGTTAATAGTGCGGGGATAATCCACACGCCCAATGACCCTTTCCATCCCATACCTAACAAATCACCTATCTGCACACTTAATCCTGCCGCCAAAGCAGCAGTCAAATTCATGGCTACTGAATAAACACCTGTCATAACACCTACATGCTCTGGGAACTGCTTTTTTACAAAACCTGGCATCACAACATTTCCTACACAAATCCCTAATCCTACCATAGCTGTTCCTAGGTAAAGAGTCGTTAATGTTCCTGCAACACGTAAATACAAACCGATTAACAACAAAATAACAGATAATACCATTAAACGTTCAATAGGATGTTTGGTAGATAAAGCTCCAACAAAGCCTGATAAAGCAGCAAACATAAACAAAGGTACTGCTGTCAACAACCCAGCTTCTACATTACTAAGTTGAAAATAAGTTACTATATCAGAAACAACAGGGCCTACAGCCGTAAGTGGAGACCGTAAGTTAGTAGCAGCAAAGACAACGGCAACCACCGCTATCAAAAACAGCACATCAGTAGAGGCCTTCTGCTTATTATTATTTAAATTACTATCCATATGCCAAAGATACATGACATATATTAGTTATATTCGCCAATAATCACATGTTAAACGACATCTAAAAAAGCGATAGTACAATGCAAGTCGATAAGCAGTCTAAACCTTATTTTGTACTCTACGAAGAAAACTGGGTCCATGAAAAGGATTTTCATCAGCATGAACGTGCACAACTAGTTTATGTTTTAGAAGGCTTTCAGAACATACATGTTCATGATAATGTTTATTTAGTGCCCAAAAATCATGTTATTTGGGTTCCTCCTAACTTAACTCATAAAACTATTACAAGTTCAAAAACAATAAAAATTATGACTCTGTTTTTCAAGCTTAAGGATGATAGAGAGAGTTTTTATAATCAAGTACGCGTCTTTTCCTCCCCTACAGTATTAAGTGAAATGTTATTTTATGCAGAGAAATGGAGTATGTCGATGCATGAAACTCGAGAAGAATATTATTTTCTAAAAGCGATTTTATATGAACTGCCTCATTTCTGGAACAATGCAATAAAACTGTCGCTACCTGCTGCTAAAGACCCAAAAATAATGGCTTTAACAAATTATTTACAAAAAAACTACGATAGAAAAATACCGTACAATATAATTGCTGATGAACACTCCATGTCGCAACGAACAATGGAGAGGCTCTTTAAAAAAGATCTTGGAATTACAGTTTCAAAATATATACAGATCCTACGAATCATAAAAAGTTTAGAATTCTTATCGAGTTCCAATTTCTCTATTCAACAAATAAGTGATTTAGTTGGCTATCAGAGTGCACAAGCCTTTAGTAATAGTTTTCTTCAGATAATGCATTATAGCCCGCAACTATTTAGAAAAAACACTTTGTAATAATTGTTTATCTTAAAAAAACAAAGTTAATCTTTGCTTACATTACATAATATTTCTATATTTGTTGCGCATTGCATAGCAAAGCACTAATCATAACCTTCCATAGTGTAGGTCTTGATTTATAAAGAAGTGGTGAGAGACTGGCTCTATGACCCGCTGGCAACCTTCAAAACGTTTGAAAAGGTGCCAATTCCTGTCCAAAATAATATCGTTTTGGAGCATATAAATAACTACAGACAATGAACACAAGAAAGAACAAACAAGAAAAGTCGCTATTTTACAACAAGCTTACACAAATACTATGTTGTAAGTTCATTATTGAACGAATGCGATAGTCGTTCGTGATAATTGGCAAACGCTTTTAGTTGCTATACTTTAAGTGTTTTAATATTCTCCAACCATGAACGACTAACATCATACCACAGGTATTATAGCGTATACCACTCCATTATTATTTATAACAATAACAAAAAAACAATATGTCACAGAACAAAAATTTACAATTTGAAACACTGCAAGTACACGCAGGTCAAGTAGTCGATCCAACTACGGGCTCCAGAGCTCTTCCTATATACCAAACATCATCTTATGTATTTGAAAACGCTGAACATGGCGCCAACCTTTTTGCACTAAAACAGTTTGGTAACATATACACACGGATTATGAATCCGACAACTGATGTTTTCGAGAAACGCATCGCTGCTTTAGAAGGTGGCGTTGCAGCTGTAGCTGTTTCTTCGGGTCAGGCGGCGCAATTTATTGCACTAAACAATATACTGGAAGCTGGTGATAATTTTGTAGCTGGGGCAAATCTTTATGGAGGAACTTACAACCAGTTTAAAGTTGCCTTTAAACGCTTGGGTATCGAAGTACGTTTCGCTGCTGATAGTGATGCTGATAATATCGAGAAATTAATTGATGACAATACAAAAGCTATCTTCTTAGAAACTATAGGAAATCCAAGTTATAACATTCCGGATTTCGAAAAAATAACCTTAGTAGCAAAAAAATATGATTTACCGATTATCGTAGACAATACTTTCGGAGCAGGGGGTTACCTATTCAAACCATTAGAGCACGGTGCACATGTAGTCGTTGAATCGGCTACAAAATGGATCGGTGGCCATGGTACCAGTATTGGTGGTGTAATCGTTGATGGTGGAAATTACAATTGGGGCAATGGTAAATTCAAACAATTCTCAGAGCCTTCCGAAGGGTATCACGGATTAGTTTTCTCAGAAGTATTCGGTCCAGAAGGTCCATTTGGGAATATTCAATTTGCTATCCGCGCACGTGTCGAAGGTTTACGCGATTTCGGTCCTGCCCTTTCCCCTTTTAACTCTTTCTTATTAGTGCAAGGATTAGAAACTTTATCATTACGTGTACAAAGACATGTTGATAACACCTTAGAGATAGCACAGTGGCTTGAAGCGCACCCTCAAGTTGAATCAGTAAGCTACCCAGGCTTGAAAAGCCACCCATACCACCAAAACGCACAAAAATATTTAAAGAATGGTTATGGTGCAGTATTATCTTTCACAATAAAAGGAGATGGAAACAAAGCCAATGACTTTATCGACTCTTTAGAGTTAATTAGTCATTTAGCTAACGTAGGAGATGCTAAAACTCTAATCATTCACCCTGCGGCAACAACCCACCAACAACTTTCACCCGAAGCCCAAAAAGCAGCTGGTGTTAATGTTGGATCTTTACGCCTATCGGTAGGTATAGAGCATATCGATGATATTAAAGCCGATTTACAACAAGCTTTTGACAAAATCAAAGGTTAGTAATTAAAAAACTGTAGTAATATATACTATAGATTGAAATCAAGCCATTAATCTCTATGTTTGGGTTAATGGTTTGATTTTAAAGTATCTTTTATCTTTAATTTCACAAATTAAAAGCTGTAAAGAGTAAAATTATTAGAACACAAATTGCTTAAAGTTAATATTATACAATGGGTAAAAAATTGGTCATAGGAATGTTTGGCTTTGGTGTGGTAGGCCAAGGATTATATGATATCATAAAAACAAAAGACTTAAACTTAACCATAAAAAAGTTTGTTATCAAAAATGCCGCTAAAGAAAGAAGTTTACCGGCAGATCTATTTACTACAGATGCACAAAGTGTTTTAAATGATCCGGAAATAAACACTATTTTAGAATTAATAGATGATGCAGATGCCGCATTTGCTATTACTAAACAAGCTTTAGAATCAGGTAAAAACGTTGTATCTGCCAATAAAAAGATGATAGCGACTCATCTTGAGGAGCTGGTACAATTACAACAGCAGCACGGTACATCTCTGCTATATGAAGGTGCTGTTTGCGGTAGTATACCTATTATCAGAAATCTAGAAGAATATTATGATAATGAGCTTTTACATGCTGTAAGTGGTATTTTTAATGGGTCATCTAACTATATACTTTCCAAAATATTTAATGAAAATCAGAGTTATGATGACGCTTTACGTAAAGCACAAGAATTAGGCTTTGCAGAAACCGACCCAACTCTTGATGTTGGAGGGTATGATCCTAAGTTTAAATTAGCCATTGTAGCTTCTCATGCTTATGGTATATATGTCAATCCTGATCATATATTAAACCTAGGGATTGATAAGTTAGGAGAACAAGATATTCGCTTTGCAAAAGAGAAGGGATATCGAATAAAACTTGTTCCACAAGCAAAAGAGATCGACAATAAGAATGTTGTTCTCTACGTGTTACCTAAATTTATTGCTAAAGATCATATTTTAGCAAATGTAGAAAATGAAAACAACGGCGTATTAGTTCAGGCAGCCTTCGCTGATCAACAATTTTTCTATGGCAAAGGTGCGGGTGGTCATCCAACAGGCTCTGCCGTATTATCAGATATAACAGCCTTGCGTTATGGATACAAATATGAATACAAAAAACATATTGACGCCGACCAAATAAAATATACAACGGATTATAAATTAAAAGTATATTTACGTTATAAATCAGATGATATAATTGATAAATTACATTTTGATAATATTTCGGAAAGATTTTACGGAGAAGATTTCAAATATATTATCGGTGAAATAAACCTTAACCAGATAATTACTCACAAAGAACTAATCAACCAAAACGGCAATTTCTTAGCAGTCATATCCTAAGCTAAAGCCGTAATTATATGTGCCGAATGCAATTCACATTGTATTCGGCTTTTTATTCTTTAAAGTTCTACTGGGCGATAGATAGTTCCTAAATGACTTAAATCTTGTAGATCAATGGACGTATCAAATATTCCATATACTGCCGAACCCGATCCAGTCATTGAAGCATACAATGCTCCTTTTTCATAAAGTGCTAATTTTATATCACGTATAATCGGATACTTTATAAACAAGCTTTCTTCAAAGTCATTATACAAATTATACTTCCACTCCTGTATCGGTAAACGAATAATATCCCGCAAGTCAGCCACTGGTTTATGTATTCTTACTCCTTGATAAGCTTCCACTGTCGAAATAAATAGGTTTGGCTTAATCATAAAAATAAGCTTATCAGATAAATCTAAATTTACTGGACTTAATTCGACGCCGATTCCCTCTGCATACATCGCGTTATCGTATAAGAAGAAAGGGCAATCTGATCCTAATTTGGCAGCATAAACAATCAGTTCATCAATCGATAACCCTAATTTAAATTTTGTATTCAAACCTTTTAATATAGCGGAGGCATCTGACGAACCGCCTCCCAAACCTGCTCCAAACGGAATTTGTTTATGCAAATGAATATGTACCGGAGGGAGGTTAAATTTATTATTTAAAAGATCAAAAGCTTTTAAACACAGATTATCACTTGTAATAGGCAAATTAATACCCGTTATTTTTAAACTGGTTTCTTCATCTGCACTATCAGTAATCTCTATTATATCGTAGAGGTTGAAAGGCTGAAATATTGTCTCAATATTATGGTATCCGTCCTCTCTCCTTCCAATGACATGAAGACCTATATTAAGTTTTGCAGGTGCGTAAAAAATCATAGTGCAATATTAATCAACTTACCTAAATATAGAAACATTTTTGTTTTTTGTTTTCATAATGAACACTTCGTAACTTGCATGATTATGATTTTATGAATCTTTCATGCGTAAAATACTCTTACTTTTAATTACTTTTCTTCCTAATCTCTTATATGCACAATATGTAGCACATATAGGCTCTCCTTTTATTGAAAACCATACAAAAAGTAATTATAGAGCAAGTAACCAAAATTGGAGCATCAGTCAATCCAACTCAGGAATTATCTATGTCGCCAATAATGATGGTCTACTAACCTACAACGGAGTACAATGGGCGCTACACCCTAATCAAAAAAAAGGTCCCTTACGAAGTGTTTCTGTTTCAAACGAAGATAGCCTTATCTATGTAGGTGGTCGGGAAGAATTTGGATATTATAAAGAAGATGAAAAAGGTAAAATATCCTACACAAGTCTAGCTCATCTAGTACAACCTGATATATTAAAAAATGATGACATTTGGAAAATATTTTTCTTGAATGATGCTGTTCTATTTCAGTCGTTTTCTAAACTCTACATTTATAAAAACAACGAGATAGAAGTCCGCTACGGTGAAGGTGAGCCTTTTTTATTTATGCATAAGAATAAAAGAGATATTTTTATAGAAAAAATACCGTCAGGTTTACAACGTTGGCATAACGGACAGTTTGAACCACTGGCAGAAAAAATAAGCAATGTATTAGCAATATTACCTATTGAAAACAATAAACTCCTTCTTGCTACAGCAAAAGAAGGTCTATTTATTATGCAAGAAAACGGAAATATTACACCATGGCTTATCAACCCAGACATTCACCAGTTATTAAAAGACGCCCAAATTAATAATGGTCTAAAAATAGATGATCAAACAATTGCTTTAGGTACCATCAAGAATGGCATATTCCTTATTGATACGCATGGAAAATTAATACAGCATATACATAAGCGCAACGGACTGCAGAATAACACAGTATTAAGCCTCTTTTTAGATAAACAAAATAATATATGGGCAGGCTTGGACTACGGAATAGATCGAATAGAAATAAACTCAGCTTTTTATTATTATAAAGACGTTTTTGGTGAATTAGGCTCTGTCTATGCTATAAAAAAATTTAAAAACCATATATACGTAGGTACAAATCAGGGATTATTTTACAGTGTCTGGCCCGATATAGACCAAAAATATTCCTTTGATTTTCATTTTGTTCAAGCCTCTCAAGGTCAGGTATGGTCACTGAACATTTTCAATGATAAATTAATTTGTGGTCATAATGAGGGGACATTCCTTGTTGATCAACAGAAGTTTGATAAAATATCGGATCAGACTGGTGCATGGTTAAATTATCAACCTGTTAGCAACAGCTCCGTTTTTATACAGGGAAACTATACTGGACTAACTTTATTTACGGCCGATCCCAATTGGCAATTCAAATTAAAGTATAACATTCCAAACGAAGCTATTATAGACATGAAGCCTATTGATGATCATAAATTATGGGTCGTATTAAATAGGGAGTTAGAACAATACAAGTTTTCTAAAGATTATCAAACCATCAAAAAGACATTGAACTATAATTTTCAGCACGATCTTCCTAAGGTCGAGCGGATGGGTTTGGCAAATATAAAAGGCAATACTATTCTCAGTACAGATAAAGGACTTTTTATTTACGATAATGTAATGAAAAGCTTTACTCCATACGATAAGCTAAATAAACTATTAGGTCGGTTTAGTGAATCTTCCAGGATAATACACCTCAATGAAGAAATGTATATGTTAAGTCGCAATGGTGAATTAGCACTTCTTAATTTTTATAATAATGCACCAACTATTGACTCGTTACGTTTTAACAGACTTAAAAACCAAACTATTGAAGGTTATGAAAGTGTCGAAAAATACAAAGATTTTTATCTTTTCGGCCTTGATCAAGGATTTGCCATCTATGACAGTAATTTTTCTGAAAAGTTACAGATCGGTTCTCCGCTTATTACAGCCATTCTTGATATTTCGAGTCAAGCAGACACATCTGTTCGTCATATTTCTACAAATGATAAATTATCTTTCAAACAAAACAATTTACGCATCGAGTTTGCCCTGCCTTGGTATGATAGTTCTCCGATCCGCTATCAATACAAGCTTGAAGGCTACAGTGATATATGGTCTACAATGACGGAAAGGACATCTATTGATTACACAGCTTTACCTTCCGGAAAATACACCTTCTACTTAAAAGCTATTACTGCCAGCGGACAGGAATCAGCTATTGAAAAACTTTCTTTTGAAATCCAAAGACCTTGGTATTTTAGTTGGTATGCATTAGCAGCATACCTCATTGTAATTGTATTTTTTTATATTTTGCTCGAAAAAAACAATAAAGAAAAATTAAAAAATAAAGAAAAATTAATACGAAAAACTCTAGAGAAAGAACAGGAAGAAATATTAAAAAAAGAGGCAGAGGAAAACGAAAAAAAATTAATGGAGATTGAAAACCAGCAATTGCAAAAAGAACTGTCTCAGAAAAACAGAGAGCTCTCCAACGTTACTACTCATATTGTCTACAAAAATGAACTTTTGAATAACTTACACCACGAACTTAAAGGCTTAAAAGATAGAAATGGTGCTAAGCTATCCGAAGAGCAATTGTCAAAAGTTAATAAACTTATGGATAATGCTAAAAGTGATCAAAGAGATTGGGATATTTTCGAAAAAAGTTTTAACGAATCTCATGGTGATTTTTTCAAAAAGTTAAAAGCTGACTTCCCTGCCCTATCCCCCAATGACCTGAAATTATGCGCCTATTTAAGGTTAAATATGACAAGTAAAGATATCGCTTCACTCCTACATATTTCTACACGCGGGGTCGAGGTCAGAAGATACCGACTACGTAAAAAATTCGACATTCCGACGGATAAAAACCTCACAGAATTCCTTTTAGAAAGGTAAAACGCTACATCAATACTACTACAAGTATATAGTGTAATCAAAACACTATGCCTATATTATTGAGTAATAATAAAAACCAACAACACATTACACATCAACAACTTAACGCCGCTTCATTCCCAAGATGTGCAAGCAAAACAATAGTGATGTAACAATGTGAAAGGACTTTATTAGCATTCAAACACAATACATCAGATATTTGTTTTGAATTATAAATTCCAACAAACATATAGCCATTTACTTATTATGCTAAGCACAACTAAATTTCAATAAATATGAAGAAAATATTGACACTCTTATTGATTTTGGCTGCATATTTCATACCAACGTATGCGCAAGTCAAAACCATATCAGGGGTAGTAAAAGACAATACCTCTTTATCTCCCATAGCTGGTGTTACCGTATCAGATAAGCAGGGAAAAAGTACGCAAACAGATGCAACCGGTTCTTTCTCCATAGAAACTGACGAAACAGGTCAATTGACTTTTCGCTACGTAGGTTATAAATCACAAACACTACCCGTCGCTAATCTAACTGAGCTACATGTATTTTTAAGCAGTCAGGATGAAGCTCTCGAGGAAATCGTTGTTGTGGGCTATGGGACACAGCGTAAAATTGATTTGACAGGCGCTATAACATCTGTCAAAGGCTCAGAAATTCAAAATATGCCTAACGTCAATCCCTTAAGCTCTCTTCAGGGGAAAGTAGCCGGCTTAACCATCAGCAATTCAGGGGATCCTGGCTCTGCTCCAACAGTACGGATACGTGGCGTTAATAGCACCAATAGTGCAGGCCCGCTCTATGTAGTGGACGGTGTCTTACACGACAATATCGACTTTCTAAACCCTGGTGATATCGAAAGTATGGATATCTTACGAGACCCTTCATCCATTGCTATCTATGGTTTAAGAGGTGCAAACGGTGTTATTGCTATAACATTAAAAAAAGCTGCCAGAGGCCAAACAACCATTAATTTAGCGAGCTCTATAGGTTTCAATCGTGTAATCGATAAAATTAATGTCACAAACGCCGAAGGATTTAAAGAGTTATATAACCGGCAATTAGCCAACTTAAATGCGAAATCTTTTGATTATACTAATTATACTGCCGACACTGATTGGCAAGATCTTATTATGCGCAATGGTTTTTCTACCAATAATAATCTTAGTATATCCAATAGTGGAGAAAAGTCGTCTACACATTTTAGTATAGGTTATAACAAACAAAACGGTGTCGTTAAAAATGGTGATTACGAGCGTTTTACTGCACGTTTACACCAAGATCTCAAAATCAATGATCGTTTTCGAATAGGTGGTGATATCACGGGAATGCATTGGAACAAAACACCAACCGTTATTAGTTTTACCAATGCACTATGGTCTGCCCCTATTGTACCCGTACAATACGACCAAAACACTTTCTATTCGATGCCGTCGTTTCAACGCACACAGGTGGGAAATCCAATGGCTACTTTGAGTCGTATGGACGGAAAATCATTACCAAAAGGTTATCGCTTTGTGGCAAACGCTTTTGCCGAATGGGAAATTATTAATAATCTGAAGTTGAGATCAACAGTTTATACAGATTTGGGCTTCAACAATAGTAAAAGTTATGGCCCACTCCCCTTTCATTTTATCAATTTAGGTGAGCACGACAGCCCTACCTCTACCACTTACGACAAAACAGTATACACAAGTGTCAGTCAATCAGCAGACGAGTTTACCAGATTTCAACAAGACCACACTTTGACCTACGAAGGCACGATTGATAATGACCATCGCTTTACAGCAATGGCAGGATTTACAACAGTATACAATCACAATACTTTTCTCAAGGCCGACCGTCGGGATACTACAATAAATATTCCTAATCAAGAAGCCTACTGGTACATCAACGTTTCAAACGAAAACAATCCAGGAACCTATAGTGGTCGAGGCGAAAAAAACTCCGTAGTAGGTGCTTTTGCCCGTATCAACTATGCTTATCAAGATAAGTATTTGATAAACGCTACCATCCGTCGTGATGGAAGTTCAAAATTTGCAAAAAGCAACCGTTGGGGTACGTTTGGTAGTGTGGGAGTTGGCTGGGTTCTAAGCTCAGAAGAATTCTTCAAACCAATAGAAGATATTAACTTCTTAAAATTACGTGCTGCCTGGGGTAAAATAGGAAACTCCAACGGTATCGCCGACAATATTTACCAGCCGGGTCTAACAAATGCTAATACAGCGATATTTGGTGATAATGTCTATACAGCGGTACAGGCTGAATATATTCCCGATCCGAATCTGCGCTGGGAAGTCGTCAGAGGTATCGACCTCGGAGTTGAGCTTCGCGCATTACGTAATCGTTTAAATGCTGAAATCAACCTATACGATCGCACCACGACCGATATGTTGACGCAACTACCCATACCTAATGATACTAGAAATTATTTCACAAACTTAGGTAAAATTACAAACAAAGGTATTGAAGTAAGTTTGGGCTGGAACGACTTTATTGGTCAAGACTTTAGCTATGCTATATCGGGAAATTATAGTTACAATGAAAATAAGGTCAATTCAGTAGGTGATCATACAAACTTTCAGATTATCGGCAATGGGGGCGCTAACCTAACCGAAACAGGACGCTCTATAGGTTATTTCTACGGATACAAACAAATTGGTATCTATCAATCGTTAGAACAAATGGAAAATATGGCCGTAATGGAGGGTTCGCTCCCTGGAGATATCACCTATGCGGACATAAATGGAGATGGAAAGATCACAACAGCTGACAGAACCTACTTAGGTACACCATTCCCTCCACATAATTTCGGACTAAGTATCAATCTAGCTTATAAAAACTTTGATTTTCTAATTGAAGGACAAGGTGTAGCCGGTAACCATATCTATGCACAACGTCGTACAGCCAACTTCGCTACCCTAAACTATGAATCTAATAGGCTCGATGCCTGGACCGGTCCGGGAAGCACAAATATAGAACCTATACTCGATAATAGCCGCGGGAACAACTATCTATTTAGTTCACATTATTTAGAGCCGGGAGACTTTTTTCGAATCCGTACACTTCAATTAGGTTACACATTCGATACAAACTTATTCCATAATAAAGTAAAGAAAGCAAGGCTATATATTAGTGGGCAGAACTTAAAAACGTGGAGTAAAGTTACAGGGTACTCGCCTGAAGCACCGATTTCTAACATCATAGGCGGAGGCGCCGACAATGGTATCTATCCTCTTCCGGCAACTTATACTTTTGGTTTTAACCTTTTATTTTAATTATAAAATGATGAAGACATTTGCAAAATATAAAACTCACTTAACGGCAGCACTCATAGTGACAGCTATTTGCTTCACAAGTTGTGAGAAATTCCTAGATACAGATAGACAAGGAGCGTATACCGAAGAGGATTACCCTTATCCAGAAAATAGTAGTGCATACGATTTACATGTCTTTGGCGTATACAACGATTTAAGAGCATATTCTGTCCATACAGATGCTTTTATAAATGCTACAAGCATCCGTAGCGACGATGCAGACAAAGGTAGTACGGCAGAAGATGGCGGTGCAGACGTAATCGGCATGGATAATTTCCCTGTACTGACAACAAGCGGACGTGCCAATGCTTTATGGACAGGCTTTTATGGTATGATAACTAAAGCAAACAATGCGATAGATGAAATCGAAAAAGCAGAACCTGCCCAACCTAATGAACATTTAAAACAACAAGCTCTTGCTGAGGTTCGTTTCCTCCGCGGATATTCTTATTTTATGCTTGTTCGGCTTTTTGGAAATATTCCTTTAATAGATAGACGTTTTGATGATCCTGCCCAACAGAGTAACGTAAAACAAAGCTCGCCTGATGCCATTTACTCCTTTTTAGAGGAAGATCTTACATTTGCCGCAGCCAATCTTCCCTTATCTTGGGATTCAAAGTTTGCTGGACGTGTAACCAGTGGAGCTGCCAACGGCATACTGGCAAAGGTGTACTTAACACAAAAAAAGTGGTCAGCAGCCTTAGGAGCAGCTAACCAGGTAATCGGTTCTGGGCAATATGATCTGTCTACGAGCTATAGCAAAATATTTGGAGAAGACGGCGAAAACAGTAAAGAGTCTGTATTTGAAGTCCAAGCCACCGCTTCTCCAAGTATACCACAAAATAATGGTACGCAGTACGCCAGCATACAAGGCGTGAGAGGAGAAAACGACTGGAACCTTGGCTGGGGATGGAATGTTCCTTCCGACATGTTAGAAGCTGCCTATGAAGTCGGAGACCCCCGGAAAGAACGTACTATACTTTACGCTAGCACAGCTTCAGATAAAAGCTACTCGATACATAATGAATTAATGCCCATCTATCCAGGCGGAGTTCCAAATCCTCGATATAACCACAAGATTTTAAGCAATCCGAGCTTAAGACGTTCCATCAATAGAGGTTCATGGTGGATGAACATCCGCATCCTTCGCTACGCAGACGTCATACTCATGGCCGCAGAAGCAGCCAACGAGCTCGGGCAAACTGAAGAAGCCCGAACAGCATTAAATAGTATTCGGGAAAGAGCAAGAAGAGAAGCTCTAGCCGGCACGCTACCAGATATAGCAAGCAATAACCAGACTGAGCTTCGCACACATATTCGCCATGAACGTCGCATCGAACTTGCTATGGAACATGATCGTTTCTTCGATCTTGTACGTTGGGGTATTGCTGAAAAAACTATGCATGATGCTGGTAAAAAGAATTTCAAGGCTGGTCGTGACGAATTACTACCTATTCCGCAAACACAAATTGACCTAAGTAAAGGAGTGCTCATCCAAAATAATAATTACTAACGCTTACGAAGCAACCATATGAAAAAAATAAAATTAACAATTGGTAAATTATGGCTGATAGCAGCCATAATGCTCTATTTTGGCTCTATATATGCGTGCAAAAATGATGGGAATGTTAATGACCTTCCCAGTCCAAATGAAAGCGAATATTTACCGGCTAAGAGAGAAAATGTTGTAAAAATATTAGCTATTGGTAATAGTTTTTCTGAGGACGCTATTGAAAACCACCTTTACGATCTTGCAAAAGAAGCTGGAAAAGAGATTATCATAGGTAATCTCTACATAGGTGGCGCATCTTTGGAACTCCACTTAAACAATGCTGTAGCTAATGCCTCATCCTATTCTTATCGTAAAGTAACAGTTGATGGGGTTCATAAAACTTATCCCAAAATATCCATAGAAACAGCTATAAAAGACGAACATTGGGATTACATCAGCTTTCAACAAGCAAGCGACTTTTCAGGAATTACTGAAACAGTAACCACCTCACTACCTGCGCTACAAGAATATGTAGATGCATTAAAACTAAACCCAGATGTAAAGTACATTTACCATCAGACCTGGGCCTATGCAAACAATTCTCCCCATGCTGCTTTTCCGAACTATGAAAAAGATCAGCAAAAAATGTATAAAGCCATAGTTGAAACAGCACAAAAAGCCAAAAGCACAGTTCCCATCGATTTACTTATTCCTGCTGGTACAGCTATCCAGAATGGACGAACTTCTGTTGTCGAAGATAATTTCACTAGAGATGGATACCATTTAGATCTAAAAATCGGGCGATACACAGCAGCCTGCACCTGGTTTGAAGCTATTTTCAACTTACCTGTAGTAGGTATGAAATACCGACCGGCTGGTCTCAATGATTTTGAAACAGCTATTGCACAAAATGCAGCACATTTTGCTGTTAAAACACCTAACGAAGTAACTGTTCTTACTGAATTTCAAGGAGGTAATTCAGGTCCACTTATCAACTCGGTCAATTTAGATTTCGGCAACAATGATGCCTCAACAGGATGGAATCAAATCAAATCATTCTTAACTGGAAGTAATTACAACCTCAAGGATAGCGAAGATTCTTATGTAGGTATTAAACTATCTATTACCTCTCGTTTCAATGGTGTCAATGCAGATGGTCCCAATCAAACCGAAACAGACTTAAACATGCCCGAAAAAGTTTCAAAATATGCTTACTTCGGAAACGCTAAAGCAGATTTTGGAGGCATGACAATCACTGAAAGTGTTTTTATACTTTCAGGATTAGATAAAACACTCAGCTATAACTTATGTTTCTTTGGAGCACGCGGAGGCGTTTCCGATAATCGCGAAACAAAATACACCTGTGAAGGCAACAATACAGTCAGTGTAGCACTAAATACCTCAAACAACACTCACAAAACTGCATGTGCCAACGGTATCAAACCAAATGCTAAAGGTGAAATTACAGTGACAGTCACAGCGGGTGAAAACAACAATAATAGCACAGGTTTTTATTACTTAACCGCAGCGCGTCTCACTTCAAATTAATTATTCAATAATATAGGTGTGTCCAAAATAAGGAGCGCCTTTTACTTACAATCGTTTATGTTTAAAAAAGTTTTATTTTCTCTCCTTTCTATCATTATACTTACATCCTGTCAAACGAACAACAATGATTCTAAGTCCAACGCAAAAATAAAAGACAGCTCTTCTGCCTATAAAGAAAATCAGCTGTTAGATCAAGTGCAGAAACAGACATTCCTATATTTTTGGGATGGCGCAGAGCCTCATTCTGGTTTAGCCAGAGAACGCATACATATTGATGGCGAGTACCCTCAAAATGATCAAAGTGTCATTACCATTGGTGGTAGTGGTTTTGGTTTGATGTCTATTCTAATAGGTGTACACAACGGCTATATCACCAAGCAAGAGGCTATCAAACACCTACAAAACTCTCTAAATTTTCTTGCTCAGATCGATCGCTTTCAAGGCGCTTGGGCACATTGGTACTATGGAGATACCGGTAAAGTAAAAGCTTTTAGTGAAAAAGATAACGGTGGCGATATTGTAGAAACAGCTTTCATGGCACAAGCTTTAATAACAGTTAGGGAATACTTCAATAAAGGTAACGCAGAAGAAATAGCGGTAGCGAAACAAGCCGACTCACTTTGGCGTGGCATCAACTGGGACTTTTATCGCAATGGGGATGATCTATTATATTGGCACTGGAGTCCAACAGAAGATTGGGGCATGAATCATGCTATACAAGGCTTTGATGAGTGTCTAATAGCTTATGTGCTTGGTGCCTCTTCACCTACCCACCCGATACCTGTTGAAACATATCACAAAGGTTGGGCACGAGACGGCGCTATCAGCAGCGGTATTGAAAAATATGATATTCCGACAGTTTTAAAACACAACAGTAAAGAAGGTGAAGTTGGCCCTCTTTTTTGGTCACATTACTCATTTTTAGGACTAAACCCAAAAGGTTTAAAAGATCAATATGCCAATTATGAAGAGGTAGTAACCAATCATACAAAGATAAATATCGCGCATGCAGAAGCTAACCCTCAGCAATTTAAAGGCTACGGCAGAGATAAAGGCTGGGGATGGTCAGCAAGTTACTCTACAAATGGCTATAACGCCCATCACCCTGACAATGATCCAGCAGGTGTTATATCCCCCACTGCTGCTCTATCATCCATAGCCTATACACCAACGGAAAGTATACTTTTCATGAAGTATCTAAAAGAAAATTTAAATGACAAATTATGGGGTAAATATGGCTTCTATGATGCTTATAGCGAAACAGAGAACTGGTATCCTCAGCGTTACCTCGCTATTGACCAAGGGCCTATAGTTGTCATGATACAAAATTATAAAGATAGTTTTATATGGGATTTATTTATGAACGCTCCTGAGATCCAGACCGGACTTAAGACTTTAAACTTCCAGTCACCCTATTTAAAGTAAATCTTTTAACCCTCTTTTTTATAACAAAATTAGGTAAACGGCTTCCACGGTTTACCTAATTTTCTATAGACTTCTTTATATAACAAATAACACTGATTAAAAGAGCACCCTTCTTCTTAATGACAGAACTATGATATTCAGCTATTTACAATCCAACGGTAAAAGCTTATATTAAAAATCTTGTTAATATAAAAAAAGGAGAACTATGATCAATAAGAAATTACTTGTTATACTATTAAGTTTTAGTCCGTTTATGCTTTGGGCTAAACAAAACCAAATTCTAATAGAATCATCAGAAGGTTCAGCGAGAACCATGATCATATTAGCTTTTATTTTCTTACTATTTGCATTTTTTATCCTATTCAAAAAGCAAAAAAGGAGATTTAACGATTAAAGTTTGTTGCATCTTATTTGCAACAAACTTTAAATTATTCGACTCTTTTTAAACCAAACTTCTCAATTTTCTGATACAAATGGCTACGTTGAATACCAATTTCGTCTGCTGTTTTTGAAACATTCCACGAATTTTTATCCAGTTTAGAAACTATATAATCTTTTTCTGTCGAATCTCTAAAATCTTGAAAAGATTCATATTGTTCGTAATCAACGCCATTAATGTTCGCCATCGCTTCTGTAGCCCCATTACCAACTATCTTAACACTATTATGCGGGTTAGCATATAAAAACACTTCTTTATCCGTAATATTTTTATCACTCAAAATAATAAGGCGTTCAATCATATTGCGTAACTCTCGAATATTCCCTGTCCATGGCAAGCTTTCTAAAGCTCTTTTTGCAGTATCGGTCAAATTTTTAACCGGCATACTGTAATCAGCACAAATCTCATTACAAAAATGCTCTGCTAATAAAGAAACATCTTCAATACGTTCGCTTAATGAAGGAACATGTATTAAGATAACACTCAATCGGTGGTAAAGGTCCATTCGGAAATTCCCCAACTCTATTTCTTTAAGCAAGTCTTTATTTGTAGCCGCAATAATACGTACATTAACGTCAATCTCTTTCTCGCCACCTACCCTTGTTATTTTATTTTCCTGTAAAGCTCGCAAAACTTTAGCTTGAGCCGACAAACTCATATCACCTATTTCATCAAGAAATAGTGTGCCTTCATTCGCCTGTTCAAACTTCCCTATCCGTTGCTTAACTGCAGATGTAAAAGACCCTTTTTCGTGTCCAAATAGCTCAGATTCTATCAATTCAGAAGGTATAGCTGCACAGTTGACCTCTACTAAGGGAGCCTTTTTACGGCTCGATTTCTCATGCAACCAACGAGCCACCAACTCTTTACCCGAACCATTTGCACCTGTTATTAACACACGTGCATTTGTTGGTGCAACCCGTTCAATAGCCTCCTGTATCTGCCTGATAGCAAGAGATTCTCCCAGTATTTCTTTTGTTTTAGATGTCTTTTTCTTTAAAATCTTAGTTTCTTCAACCAGCGTACTTCTTTCCAATGCATTACGCACCGTAATCAAAAGACGATTTAGGTCGAGGGGTTTTTCTAAAAAATCAAAAGCCCCCTTATTTGCAGCTTCAACGGCAGTCTCAATTGTACCATGTCCTGACATCATAATGATTGGGCAGTCCGAAAAACTCTGTGCTTCTGTCAGAACCTCCATTCCATCCATGTGATTCATTTTAATATCACATAGTACTAAATCGATCCCTCCCTTTTTTAATAACCCCAATCCTTCAGGTCCATTATCTACGTCAAGTACTTTATACCCTTCATATTCTAAAATATCTCTCAGTGAATTACGGATCGGACGTTCATCGTCAATAATAAGAATTGTCGCCATTTAATTTTTTATTATTAGTGATTATGGAACAAAATAATGATTAACAATCAAAAAACAAAAAAGAAGCAAACCCTATAAGCCGGGTTCTGTACCCCAAAGGGCTTCTATCATTTCTCTAGGCTTGCATTCACACACAAGCTCAATCAACCTACCCATTGCGAATGTTATCAACGATAACAAAAGACGAGCAGCCTTCAGATTTCGCAACCTATTTGGTCTTTCAACACACGAGGTTTACCGAAATATATGTCACCATATAAGACCGTGAGCTCTTACCTCACATTTTCACCCTTACCTTTTGCAAGGCGGTATATTTTCTGTGGCACTTTCTGTCTTCTATTGCTAGAATCCTTCCCGTTAGGAAGCGTGTCGCTCTATGTTGCCCGGACTTTCCTCTCTCCTGTATTACTACAAAGACAGCGATAGAACAGGTCTGCTTCGCTGCAAATGTACGCTTTTATAAAATATAATTTCTGTAAAAGAAAGAAACATTTGCAGCTCCTCTCACAAAAAAGAGCTTTATTTTCTGTTTCTTCTACATTTTATATATCCTGCGCAATCATATAGCCTCCTGCCCAAGCCCATTGAAAATTATAACCGCCTAACCACCCCGTAATATCCACAGCTTCTCCCCCAAAATACAATCCTGGATATTTTAACGACTCCAAAGTTCTCGGGTTAAGCTCAGCAGTTGACACACCACCGCGCATAACCTCTGCTTTATCATAACCTTTATCTCCGGCAGGTTTTACTTGAAAACGATGTATAGTATCGCAAAGTAGTTTTGCATCAGCCTTACTTAAGGAAGCTATTTTAATATCAATAGGTAGAAATTCACCTAAAGCATCCACCATTTTACGGGTAAAGTAATCATTTAATAATTGTCCAACAGTCCGTTTCCCTCCATCTTCTCGCTCTTTCTTAATCAGTACTTCCAAATCAAATTGAGGCAATAGATCTACGCTCATCGTTTCGCCGGCACGCCAGTAAGATGAAATCTGCAAAATAGCAGGACCACTCATCCCCCAATGCGTAAAAAGTATATTCTCTTCAAAACTGATTCGCTCGTTCCACACTCGCGCAAAGACCGAATTGCCCGATAACGAGGCGTACCAATCGGCATTTTTCCCCGTAATACTGAGCGGGACTAAGGCCGGTGCTGTAGCCACAACAGCTAAACCAAATTTATGTGCCTGTTTTAGCGCAAAATCAGAGGCCCCAAGTTTGGCGACAGGCAAGCCTCCCGAAGCAAAAACAACTTTAGGAGCTCTCAAACGCTCTTGTTTATTATTGCGCTCTACAGTTAACTCATAGCCATCTTCAAGGCGAGACACATCTGTAACCAAGCTGTTCAGCCATAGATCCTGCCCTGTCTCGTACATTAGGCGTGTAAACATGGCCACCACATCCTTCGCTTTATTGGACTCTGGGAACAATTGCCCAAGTGTTTTCTCTTTTCCTTTAATCTGCCCATACATTTCAAAGAAAGAAATAGTATCATCTACCGTCCACTGCGCAAAAGCACTATTCAAAAAATGAGCGTTCTCACTCACAAAATTTTCAATGCCTGTATATAAGTTCGTATAATTGCATCGTCCTCCTCCCGAAATAAGAATCTTCGCCCCTGGTTTACTGTTTCTTTCTAATACCAAAGTGCGTTTACCCAACAACCCCGCCTGTGCCGCACACATCATACCACAAGCTCCTGCCCCGATAATAATTGCGTCGTATTCCATTAATAAGCTATCAGTAGACCCTTTAATGATACTACCCGCTGCTCCTCCCACGATTGAACAGCAGCTTCTAACACCCGTATCGCATCCCGAGCCTCTGCTGGTTTAACCAAAAGTTCGGCTTTTCCATTCAAAACCTCCACTACGTTATTGAAGAAATCCTGGCCCGATCCGGGCTCACTTTTAATCCGTTCTACTCTATCTACCCCATCCGACACAACGTTCAGTGTACCATAAATCTCCTCATCTTCCTCTCCCCAATTGGGGTAATTGTGCGGTAAAACTCCATCACGTAATAAAGCTTCCTGCGGATCAACGCCTCTCTTCACAAAAGAACCATTCCAACCATACAGCGCAAAACGCGGTGTAGGTTCTTTAGCTAACATCTGCGCCTTCAAAGATACTTTAACTTGTGGGTAGCTTAGTATAAATTCAAAATCATCAATAGTTTTTGCTCCTTCACGCTGTATACGTAAATCTGCAAAAATAGAATCCGGTGCACCAAAAAGTTGCATAGCTTGATCTATAAGGTGCGGACCCAAATCAAAATGAACGCCTGATCCTGGCAGGTCCAGCTCCCTCCAGGCACCTTCTCTCAGAAAGTTTCTAAATCGGTCAAATCGCGCTTCATAATTAACAACTGGTCCTAAATCGCCCCTAGCTATTAGTTTTTTCACCGTCTTAAAATCCGAATGAAAGCGCGCATTTTGATGCACCGTAAGCAACAAACCTTTCTCCTCAGCCAACGCAATCAATTCATCTGCTTCCTCTGTTGTATTTGTAAAAGGTTTTTCAACAACAACATGTTTTCCAAGCTCTAAAGCTCTTTTCGTAAATGAATAGTGCACATCATTTGATGTTGCAATAACAACAATATCTATCTGCTCATCATCAAATATATCATCTGCAGACTGTACCGCAATTGCATTCGGGTAGCGGCTCCTCAAAATAGTTTGCTGCTCAGGCTTTCGCGCTGTTACTTTATACAACTCTAGCGCTGCATTCCCTTCTATAAACGGCGCATGAAAAGCTTGTCCACATACTGAAAACCCAATTAATCCTACTTTATAAACCTTCATATTATATTACCTCTCCTAATCAAACTTTAGTAGACAAATAGTCTCTGACCTATATAAACCCCACTATTATTACATGCGTTCTGGCACACGAATCCCCAATAGG
The DNA here is from genome assembly GCF_026711005.1 of Sphingobacterium sp. UT-1RO-CII-1. GTDB lineage: Bacteria > Bacteroidota > Bacteroidia > Sphingobacteriales > Sphingobacteriaceae > Sphingobacterium. Next base: position 230,895 of record NZ_JAPPVJ010000002.1, read on the forward strand.
CGCATTCCCTCCGAAATTATCTTTGCAGCTACCGCTGATAAATGAAGACGGAACTCTTTCACAACTTCCTCTTCAGCTTTTAAAATACTCTCTTCATGGTAAAACTTATTATACAACTTCGCCAGTTCATATACATAGTTAGCCACTTGAGCTGGAGAAAATTCTTTGGCTGCGGTTTCTATCACTGTTGGATAATTGGCTAAAGCCTGAATCAAGTCACGCTCATAAACTGATAAACTGGATATTGCTACCGTTCCCTCTGCTGTTGTATAATCTACCCTTCTCAAAACCGATTTAATTCGCGCATGCGTATACTGTATAAATGGCCCTGTGTGTCCCTGAAAATCAACGGACTCATTCGGATCAAAAAGCAGTCTTTTTTTAGGGTCAACCTTTAGTAAAAAGTACTTTAGGGCGCCCATTCCGACTGTCTCATACAGTGCATTCTTCTCCTCTTCACTAAATCCTTCTGTCTTTCCTAACTCTTCTGTTCTTACCTTAGCTGTCTCAAACATTTCAGCCATCAGGTCATCCGCATCAACAACAGTTCCTTCGCGAGACTTCATTTTACCCGAGGGTAAGTCCACCATACCATACGATAAATGGAATAAACCATTCGCCCAACTTTTATCCAGTTTTTTTAATATTTCAAATAAAACTTTAAAGTGATAATCCTGCTCATTACCCACTACATAAATAGACTCATCCATCTTAAACTCGTCATACTTAAGTTGCGCCGTCCCTAAGTCCTGCGTAATGTAAACAGAAGTACCATCCCCTCGCAGCACTAACTTTTCATCCAGCCCTTGCTCTGTCAGATCTACCCACACTGACCCATCTTCTTTTCTGAAAAACACCCCCTTAGACAATCCCTCTTCAACTATATCTTTACCTAAAAGGTACGTGTCCGACTCGTAATAAAACTTATCGAAATCAACCCCGAGTTTTTCGTAAGTACTATCAAAACCTTTATAAACCCAGCCGTTCATTGTCTTCCACAGACTGATCGTTTCTTCATCATTAGCCTCCCATTTCTGCAACATTTCCTGTGCAGCCAATATTAGGGGGGCATTCTTCTTAGCCTCTTCTTCTTTTTGCCCTTGGTTTACTAGCTCCTCAATTTCTTTTTTATACTCCTTATCAAAGACAACATAATACTTACCCACCAAATGGTCGCCTTTCAGGCCTGCCGTTTCGGGAGTTTCTCCATTCCCATACTTCTGCCAAGCCAACATGGACTTACAAATATGTATCCCCCGGTCATTTACCAAATTGGCTTTTACAATATCATAACCATAAGCTTTTAGTATTTCAGCAACAGAATATCCTAACAGATTATTTCGTATATGCCCCAAATGCAAAGGCTTGTTTGTATTTGGAGAGCTGTACTCTACCATTATCTTTTTGCCATTTGCCGGGAAAACACCGTAATTATCCTTCAATAATACATGCTGCACCAAATTTATCCAATAACTATCCGCAATACTCAGGTTTAAAAATCCTTTCACCACATTAAAACCTGCTACGTCAGTCACTTTCTCTCGTAAATAGGCGCCAATATCCTGTCCTGTTTGCTCAGGCGATTTTTTAGAATAACGTGTAATAGGAAAAACAACGACCGTTATTTGTCCCTCAAACTCCTTACGGGTTTCCTGTAATGTTATCTGTGAAGCAGGGATCTCTGCACCATAAAGTTGCTTTACAGCCTGAACAGTTTGTTCAATTAATGTCTCTTGAATAGGATTAGCCATGTAATATTTTAGTAATAATTATAACTATCTGATAATGAATGGTAAAATTATATGCTTTAATAGCAGTGTATTCATCACGAAAGTCTATCTTTGCCAAAAATAATAAAAAATGCAGAGCTATCAGGAATTTCTTGACTTAAGTGTTGGTTTTCCGCAAGACGGATTCGAAATTATCGACGACGAATTGTACTTCCACGATTTGAATTTGATGGAAATGATAGAGACGTATGGTACCCCCTTGCGTTTTACCTATTTACCCATTGTTAGTAAAAAAATTCAGCAAGCGAAGATTCTGTTTCAGACAGCGATCCTGAAACATGATTACCGAGGATCATACAAGTACTGTTATTGTACTAAGTCATCCCACTTCAAACACATTGTAGAAGAAGCGTTAAAAAATGACATACATTTGGAGACTTCTTCTGCCTTTGACATGCCGATGATCGATTCATTAGAACGGGCCGGAACGGTAACTAAAGACATTACAGTTATTTGTAATGGTTTTAAAACCTATCAGTATAAACAGTATATCATTGATATGATACACGATGGCTATACAAACATCATCCCTGTTCTCGACAATAAAGAAGAGTTCAATCTTTATGATGATGAAATCGAATTGGATAAGCCTTGTGCTTTAGGCATACGGATTGCTTCAGAAGAGCAACCAGACTCACAATTCTATACCTCAAGATTAGGTATCAGAATGGAAGATGTCATCGACTTTTACAATAACAAAGTTGCAAACAATCCGAACTTTAAAGTCACTCTTCTACACTTTTTTATCAACTCTGGTATATCGGATACGCCTTACTATTGGAACGAGTTAGAAAAGTACGTTACACTATATTGTAAGTTTAAAAAAGTCAACCCCGAACTTACTACTTTAGATATAGGCGGAGGTATGCCTTTTAAAGATTCATTGGTACACGATTTTGACTATGAATACATGGTCAATGAACTCATCAACCGTATCAAACAGATCTGTGCTCATCACGAAGTAATGGAACCAGATATCATTACCGAGTTTGGTAAATATACGGTAGCAGAAGCTTCAGGCATACTGTATAAAGTATTGGGACGTAAACAACAAAACGATCGTGAAAAATGGTTTATGATCGATGGGTCTTTCATTACGAACTTACCCGATGTATGGGCTCTTAACCAAAAATACATACTATTACCCATAAATAATTGGGACAACGAGTATGAACGTGTCAACCTAGGAGGAATCACCTGTGATGGACAAGATTACTACAATCAGGAAGCACACATGGACTCTATTTTCATGCCTAAGACCCGTAAAGTACAGTATCTGGGCTTCTTCCACACAGGTGCTTATCAAGATGTACTAAGCGGCTACGGCGGTATACACCATTGCTTATTACCATCACCTAAACACGTGCTTATACGTCGTAATAGAGATGAAACATTCAACTTTGAAGTCTTCGGTGAAGAACAGAACTCCAAACAAGTGATGAAACTATTAGGCTACCAATAGTTTTTAGAATAGTAAAACAACGAAAAAGGGCTGTCCAAATTTTAGACAGCCCTTCTCATTTATTCAATAACCTTAACTTTTAACTTCTTCCCAAAATGGGGCTTCTTCATCAAACTCGCCTTCCCATTTCGCTACGACTACCGTCGCTAAACAATTGCCGATCACATTCACCGACGTACGCGCCATATCCATTAGCTCGTCTATCCCCAAAATAGCTGCTATAACAAACGTTGGCAATCCAAACTGATCTGCCGTAGCAATAAGCACAATTAGAGAAGCTCTGGGCACAGCTGCCACACCTTTAGAAGTAATCATTAACGTAAATGCGATCAAGAGTTGTTGACCGATACTGAGATCTATACCTGCTGCCTGCGCAACAAAAATAGAAGCCAATGATAAGTAAAGCGATGTTCCGTCTAAATTAAAGCTATAACCTGTCGGAATAACAAAAGAAACAATCTTACGCGGAACACCAAATTTTTCCATAGCGCTCATCGCTTTTGGTAACGCCGCATCCGAACTGGTCGTCGCAAACGCAATAGACACCGGTTCCTTAATAGCTTTAATAAACTGCTTGATCGGGATCTTTAAAAAGATCATTACGGGTAGCAGTACGCAAAGCAAAAATAGTGTCAAAGCTAAATACAAACTCCCCAAAAGCATGAATAAATTTTTGAGTATATCCACGCCAAGATGCCCTACAGTATAGGCCATAGCTGCCCCTACACCTATAGGTGCAAATAACATCACCAAATTTGTATACTTAAACATCGCTTCCGACAAACTTTCAGTAAAGTCAACCAAAGGTTTTCTCTTCTTTTCCTCCACCAAGGCAAGCGCAATACCGAATATTACGCCAAAAACAACAATCTGCAAAACTTTATTCTCATAAACAGATTTTACAATATTCTCTGGAAAAGTGTCTCGAATAAAGGCATTGAACTTGAAAACCCCATGCACAGAGGGATCTATATGCTCCATAGCCTTCATATCAGCTTCTGTGATACCTGTACTGGTCGGTAACTCTTCATGGGGCATGTTAGCGACATCCACACCAACCCCTGCCTGTGTCAGGTTAATCACGATAAGACCTATAAAAATCGCACAAGAAGTGGCTAAAAAGAAGTATAACATAGACTTCCACGCCATACGCCCTACAGATTTCAGGTCAGAATGTCCTGCTATCCCATAAACCAAAGTAGCGAAGAGAATTGGCCCGACAATTGTTTTTACTAATTTTATAAAACCTTGGGACAAGGGCTGTAAAGATCTTGCCAAGTCAGGGAAATCAAGCCCTACAAAAACTCCAAGTACCAAGCAGGTTAATATCCAGGTTGTTAAATCTCTACGCACAACAGCGTTCAGTGTTAATACAGCTGCAACTACCCAACGTACCACCATCATCACATCAGGATGAATAGCAAGCCATTCAAACTCATAAATCAATGTTAATACAACGGCAATCGATACGGTAAAGAGGGTAATAACAGCGGTTTGTTTTTTCAGCATTTAGTTTTGTTTATATTTTTTGGATGAACAAAAATATAAAAATATGGGCTGAAACCAAATTTAATACGGCAAACAAGGAAACAATAAAAAAGGCACTATCCTTAAAATAGTGCCTTTTCATATGAAAACAATGAAGTTATTACTCGGCGTGCAACCAAGCCTTCTTAGCTAAAAGCTCATCTTCTGTCTCTCTTACTTCTTCATCATCCACACAACAATCTACTGGGCAGACTGCTGCACATTGTGGCTCATCATGAAACCCTTTACACTCCGTACACTTATCTGGCACGATATAATATACTTCATCTGAAATAGCGTCCTGTGTGGCATTTGAATCTAAGGTTACACCATCACCAAAATCTATAAGTCCTTCTAAAGCTGTTCCATCAGAAAATTTCCATGAAACACCTGCATCATATATCGCGTTATTAGGGCATTCAGGTTCGCATGCTCCACAATTTATACACTCGTCAGTAATTTTAATTGCCATTTATAACTTTACAATTATAATAAATAAACTAATTTTGTCTCAACAACAAGAATAATACTATACAAAGTTAGTAGTTATTTCTTATTGCTTACAAATATAGTAGAAAAAAATATCAGATTAATTCTAAATTGTATTGATTTTGACACAGAAACAACGAATTGAGGCATTTGTGACACTTGGTAGATTTCTTTCCTCAGAGTCACAGGAGCTAGCCGATGTCATCCATAAAGCGTCCGTATTGAACCCCTGGTACACAACAGCCAATATTAAAAAGCAACTGGCAGCTTTGGCACACAACCTAACAACAGACAAACTAACGTCATGGCTTAGCCCTTACCCATCTACCCATTCCGACAAAACTGTTGCACTTATTTTGGCCGGAAACATACCCTTAGTAGGTTTTCATGATATCATGGCAGTACTACTAGCTGGTTTTAAAACACAAATAAAAGCTTCATCTGATGATGCTGGCCTTACGAGCTTTGCATTAAAAAAACTCATAGAAATCGAGCCTCTCTTTGAACAGAAAATAAGTCTGCCAGAACGTTTGCAAAATTTCGACCTCGTCATAGCAACAGGAAACGATAACAGTTCGCGTTATTTTGAATATTACTTTGGCAAAAAACCACATATTATCCGGAAAAACAGAAACTCTTTAGCAATTCTTACCGGTAAAGAAAGCAAAGAACAACTCCATGAATTGGGGAGCGATATATTTGATTTCTTTGGCCTGGGATGCCGATCTGTTTCTAAAATCTATATTCCAAAAGGCTACGACATAGCTACTTTTTACGAAGGGATAGCTGATTTTAAAGGAGTAATGGATCACTTCAAATATGCTAACAACTACGATTACAATAAATCGATCTATCTCATCAATGCCGACAAACATTATGATAATGGCTTTCTATTGCTTAAAGAAGATCAACGCCTTGCTTCTCCTCTAGCTGTCGTGTTTTATGAAGAATATGAAAGTTTGGTAGACCTATATACTTCATTGCAATCTCAAACAGACAAAATACAATGTATCGTTACCAACCAAACGGAGGCGAATCATATTCCCAGTTTTAGATTTGGTTTCAGCCAAACTCCTGCACTAAGCGATTATGCTGATAACGTAAATACATTGGATTTTCTTTTCTCCAATTTATAATACTATTACGGAAAAAACTCTAACTTTGTTAGACATGATGATGTATGTTATAAAGGTTAAAGGTATTGCAAAAATACCTTCTTATGTACAGTTAAGGGATGACAAGTTTACTTTGTTGGCCTATTTTCGCATCGATAGGCCTGAAAAAGCGCTTGAGAAAATCGGTTTAGGTGATAAGTCAGACTATATTATGGAAATAATACAGGACCAACCTTTTGGGAAGGTAGTAGAAATCGAACTATAAAACAGTATGGTAGAAAACACAGTTATAAAACTTAAGAACGTAGACATTTACCAACAAAACCACTTGGTACTTTCGCATGTCAATTTAGATATTAAACAAGGTGAGTTCCTTTATCTAATCGGGCAATCAGGTACAGGAAAGAGTAGTTTATTAAAAATCATTTACGGCGATTTATATATCCGTAGTGGCGAAGGCATAGTGGCAGGCTTCGATTTAAAGAAGCTTCATGAGAATGACGTCCCTTTTCTACGCCGAAAACTAGGGATTGTCTTTCAGGACTTTCACTTGTTGAACGATCGTACAGTTGAAAAAAATTTAGAGTTTGCTCTACGTGCTACCGGCTGGAAAGATAAAGCATTAATCGATGGGCGTATGCTTGACGTTCTAGAAAAGGTGGGACTACGTTCCAAGCTTCGTAAAATGCCACACGAATTGTCTGGCGGCGAGCAACAACGTGTTGTTATCGCACGCGCTTTGCTTAATAACCCTGAAATCATCTTAGCCGATGAGCCTACAGGCAACCTTGACCCTGCCACCTCGGAAGAGATTGTATTGCTACTGCGTGATATTGCAACTTCAGGTACAGCTGTACTTATGGCAACCCATGATTATGAAATTATTAAGAATATGCCTGCGCGTGTTATCAAAACCGCAGACACTGCCTTGTATGACAACGTGACTGTATAACACATTTTTCACTATTACACGATAATTAAAGTCGACATGCTGTCAGTTTATTTTAGTATAGACTGACAGCATGTCGACTTTTTGTTACTTGGCAATATTATTGACAAAAGCAGAGTGTAGTAATGTGCAGCTATTAATTAGGTGAAATTAATTAGATATGATGAACGAACAAGATAAAGATATTCAAGAAGAAAACTTAGCTAATATCGAAGGAACAAACTCTGAAGATGTTGCAAATACACAGGAACTAAGTGTAGAAGAAAAATTGCAAGAAGAGTTAGCAAAAGCAAATGACAAATACACCCGTTTATTTGCTGAGTTTGATAACTATAAAAAACGCACTTCACGCGAACGAGTAGACCTTATCCAATCTGCAGGAAAAGATGTCTTAAATAAATTACTACCTATATTGGATGATTTTGATCGTGCACTTGCTGCGATGGAAACAGCTAATGACATTGCTCCTATTAAAGAAGGTGTCGATTTAGTGAACCAAAAATTCCGCAAAACTTTAATGCAAGAAGGCTTAAAGGAAATGGAAGACCTAATTGGTCAACCGTTTGATGCAGAATATCAAGAAGCTATCACAGCTATACCTGCTCCAAGTGAAGATTTAAAAAATAAAGTAATTGATGTAGTAGAGAAGGGATACTTTTTAAATGAAAAAGTTATTCGCTTTGCGAAAGTAGTGATAGGGCAATAAGAAAATGGCAAAAAGGGATTATTACGACATATTAGGCGTTGCTAAAACGGCGGATGCTTCTGAAATTAAGTCTGCTTATCGTAAGCTAGCAATAAAATATCACCCGGACAAAAACCCGGATAATAAAGAAGCCGAGGAAATGTTTAAGGAAGCTGCAGAAGCTTACGAAATATTGAGCAACCCTGAAAAGCGTCAGCGTTACGACCAGTTCGGGCATGCGGGTAACTCTGCGTCTGGTTTTGGTGGTGGCGGCATGAATATGGACGACATATTCAGCCAGTTTGGCGATATTTTTGGTGGTGGCGGAAGCCCCTTCGATAGTTTCTTTGGTGGCGGAGGTCGTTCCGGCGGAGGTCGCCGTGTACAGCGAGGCTCCAACTTACGCATTAAAGTCAAGCTTACTCTTAGTGAAATAGCAAACGGTGTAGAGAAGAAAGTTAAGGTGAACAAACAGGTTAACTGTAAAACCTGCGACGGCACCGGTGCTAAAGATAAGGCTTCTTACCATACGTGTAAAACTTGTGGCGGCTCAGGTTCTGTACGCCGTGTCACAAACACTATCTTAGGGCAAATGCAAACAACAAGTACTTGTCCTACTTGTAACGGAGAGGGTATTGAGGTAACAGCAAAATGTACAAGTTGCCACGGAGACGGCTTACAGCGCGGAGAAGAAACCATTAATATCAATATTCCTGCAGGCGTGAGCGAAGGCATGCAATTGTCTATGAGCGGAAAAGGAAATGCTGCTCCTAGAGGCGGTGTCCCTGGCGACTTAATTATCGCTATCGAGGAAATACCGCATGAAACATTGAAACGTGACGGTATAAATGTCATCTATGACCTTTATATCAATTTTGCAGATGCAGCCTTAGGCACCAGCGTAGAAATACCGACTATAGATGGTAAAGCCAAGATTAAAATTGAGCCTGGTACACAGGGAGGGAAAATTTTAAGACTGAAAGGCAAAGGCATACCAGAAGTTAACTCTTATCACACCGGTGATCAGTTGGTCTATGTCAATGTTTGGACACCTAAAGCTGTTTCAGCTGAAGAGCGTTCTTTACTGGAAAAACTAAAAAGCTCTGCTAATTTTAAACCGCAACCAGGAAAAAGTGAGAAATCATTTTTTGAACGGATTAAAGAGTACTTTGAATAAAGTATTCTAAAAAATATATTTATCGAAAGTTCCTTCTAATTCTATAGAAGGAACTTTTTTTATCCCCTTCCCTTCCCTAGTTGATTTACATACGACCCCTGTCTACTAAAAATGTAAAACTGACATACAAAAGAGGTCTACTGCCTTTTTTACAGTAATTCAAGCTGACATTTTGCTGTAGAAATAGCGCTACAAACCTCTCTAAAGCAGGATTTATAAATTAAATGTTAAAATATAATTACCTAAATATTAAGAAGATCTAATTATAGTTGCAGAAACAAACATTTAAATGACAATTATCTTTATCAGTGGCACAGCGATTGAACAACCTGACTTAAATTGACTCAAGGTCAATTTAAAACAACATTAATACAAATTAATATGAAAAAAATTTTACTTACATTAACTGCTGTTGCAGCTTTAACATTGGCTTCACAAGCTCAAACTGAAAAAGGTAAATTCTTAGTAGGTGGTCAAGTTGGTTTCGAAACTTCGAAAATAAAAGATACTGACACGAAGGCAAATTCATTCTCTATCAACCCTACAGTAGGTTATTTCGTTAGCGATAACTGGGCTATCGGTACTGCTGTTGGTTATGACTGGGCTAAAGGCGAGACTGCTAAAGACGCAAGCGTAAAAACAGACGCTTTTAACGTAGCTCCTTTTGCTAGAAATTATGTAGGTAACGGTCAGTTCCGTTTCTTCAGCCAGTTATCAGTTCCTATGCAGTTTGGTAAAACTACTACAGAAGTAGCTGGTGTTGAAGGCGAGTCTAAATTCCAAAACATTGGTGTAGAATTAGCTCCAGGTTTCGCTTTCTTCCCTACTAGCAAAATTGGTATCGAATTGAAAGTACGTGGTCTTTACTTCGAGTCAAGCAAAGATAAAACTGCTGATGTTACAACAAACACATTTGGTTTAGATGCTAACTCATTGAAACCAACTTTAGGTGTTCAGTTTCACTTCTAAGAAGTAAACAAAAATAAAAAAGAGGTGTTAGTTGAAAAGCTAACACCTTTTTTTATAAAGTAATAGTTGGCTAGTATCCAGCACACTCTTCTCTGCCCTCTACCTGACAATTTATCTTCCAATTATCTGCCAACATATGCTATAACGACAGTGTTCTTGTCAGTCTAACTATTGTAAGCTTTCTTCTACATTTTTCCACTAAATATAGCTTTAAATAGAGATAAATCACATTAGTTGTGCAAACAAACATTACAATGACAATACAAATCAACATTGGCACAGGGATTGAACTATTTGACTTAAATTGATACAAAGTCAATTATTAAGAACAATTAAATTTTAAAATCATGAAAAAAATATTACTTACATTAACAGCTGTTACAGCTTTAACATTTGCTTCACAAGCTCAAACTGAAAAAGGTAAATTCTTAGTAGGTGGTCAGGTTGGTTTCGAAACTTCAAAAGTAAAAGATACGGACGTTAAAGCGAACTCTTTCTCTATCAACCCTACAGTTAGTTACTTCGTTAGTGACAACTGGGCCGTAGGTACAGCAGTTGGTTACAACTGGAGCAAGAATGAAGCTGACAAAAACAACAATGTAAAAACAGATGCATTCAATGTAGCTCCATTTGCTAGAAACTATGTAGGTAATGGACAGTTCCGTTTCTTCAGTCAATTATCAGTGCCTATGCAGTTTGGTAAAACTACGGCTGATAAAGCAGGTGCAGAAACTGAGTCTAAATTCCAGAATATCGGTGTTGAGCTAGCTCCTGGTTTTGCTTTCTTCCCTACTAGCAGAGTGGGAATCGAATTGAAAGTACGTGGTCTTTACTTTGAGTCCAACAAAGATAAAACAGCAGATGTTACGACTACTAAATTTGGTCTAGATGCAAATTCACTAAGTCCAACATTAGGTGTGCAATTTCATTTTTAAGAATTGAAACAATAGTTCATAATAAATGCGCAAGCTTTCAGGAAAAACAAGTAAACGCAGAGAGGTGTCGGTATTCCGGCACCTTTTCTTATTAAGAATACCTACTTAACAATATACACAGATTTCATTCACGCTTTATAGTAAAAAATAGGAGTTGCGTAAATTTTTAAGTTCATAGCCTTTTTCCGCAGACAGAGGTATACTCTTTGTCTCTTCTCCCCTTACCTAACCGTTGCATAAATAGTATTACATTCATCGCTTGATTGCCGCTTCATCTCCATTGGATCTACGCTTGCAAAACGAGGGTAACAAAGACCAATCTTTGGATCTTATTACGACAAAAAAGAATATATAACGAAAAGGCAAGATGATAATTATCCCTGATAAGAACTCTTTAGTTATTGTCCGCCTGCTACTTAAAAGAGTGTTAACAGCATCATAAAGCAGCTTTAAAAAGAGACTATCTTTACTAAATGATCCATTTTGAAGACATACATGAAGAGTAAGTCCTTTACATGAACGGCCAAGTATGATGACTTAGCCGGCTAGGTATGCTACTTTATCTGCTAAGTAAACATACTTAACCCTCAATGAATAATTCTTTGCCCCATTTTGCAATGTTTTGCTGTTTTTGTAATTACACCAGTCCGTAAATATCAAGACAATAAGCCCTATGTAAAAGACAACAAGCGCTATGTAAAAAACATTGACGGCTAAAACAACATACATAGTCTGATTTACACATTACAATAAAGCCATGTAATTCCAAAAGGCGCTATGTATGTAGCGCTAATGACTATGTATGTAGCGCTAATGACCATATTCTCAGCATTTGCGGCTATTTATACAATAACAACATAGCTGTAAGCAGTATATATGAGCAGGTTTTTGGGACTAAGAACAAAGTCTATTGCAGTTGCTATTTATTTACTAGACAAACCTTTCAAAGATGCGAACTTACACCTAAGGAAGTAAGCTTTAAGCGAGAAGTGTACAACGGCTAAAACGAATGAGTGTGCTATTGCACTAAAAACATAGGACATCATGACTATGTAAGAAGCATTAGCCGTCAAATACTTTATGGATTATATCACTGTGTGCACAAGAATCTAGTCGCTCTTTCTCCATCTATTAAACCGGTCCACTCAATCCATAGTTACAACGACTTCTAAAAAAACACCGTACGAAAAATAAAACTATAAAAAAGCCATTCGATAAACTGAACGGCTATGTATATCTTTTACTTATACACTCTTGTTAGAACTTCTCGATTTCTTAAACTAATTTTATTTATTTTTCCAACATCCCCCAGCCGCTCATCATAATCGCTAATGATTTAAACCCCCAATTCATGTCATCAATAGAATAAACTGGGGCACCAATTTTACTCGTTAAGTTTTTTGGACTAATCGCATGCTCTTTAATATTTTTTGGCTTCATAATTAACGTCGGGCTTTCATTTTTTAGATAATAAATATCTAAACGCAAGATACCATCATTTTCTGCTAAATAGAATGGGTGTGTAAAATTTATAGTGTTGCTGAATAACGGTGAAGTATAAACAATTATTTTTTGTAATTGCAAAGGGGTGTTTTCGTCGACGAATTTAGGCACATACTCTATAGCGCTACATTCATACCCTAGAATATTTCGTTTTTCACTTTGAACCTCACGTTCAAAACCACTAAAATCAATAGTATTTATAGCAGTTATACCCGTATTTTGAGAGGGCCTATAGGAGGTATATACAACTCTGTCTTCTTTGGCAATTTCATCAAATTTAGTGAGTGTTTCTAAATAGATGCTACCTTTATCTAGGGATGTGTTATGATAGTTATGCATGTTCCAACCAAAGCCACGAACATCTGCTAGCACTTCATTGTTTTTCAAATAATAAGTGCATTCCGAAATATTCATAGTCATAGCTAAAGCTACTAATGGATTTTGGTTTCCAGCCCTTCTTATTACATCAACTATATTTTTTACTTCTTCGTCTTTTTCTATTAAATTTTCATATTGTCGTTTTACATCATTTTCTGAAAAATCTATTTTGTTAATAATCCCGCCCAAATCAATATCATTACTAAAAATTCCCATTTCAACAGATCCTTCGGTAAACGGCTTATTAATTATCTGACCATTGTCATCATCTCCTATTGGCTTCTCCACTTCAGAGTCACTACAACTAAATAAAAGAAATAAAGAGAACATACTATGCGTAATAATTCCTTTCATTGATAATAAATTGAAAAAGTATGGTAATTTTCTTTTGAAAAGACAATATTTTGTTAATCCTAAGAAAGTGATGTTGGCATTTATTTTTATCATCTTGTATTTTATCTTTGATATAAGGTCCAAATTTATGTAAAATGAAAGATCAATCAAATCACCAAAAACCTCGATTAAATTTCTAATGGTTTACCATGATTTTTTAGAGGATAGAAAAAAAATAAGTACCCTACTGCCATACTCAACATAATTGTTGATATATTACCGCATGCAAAAAAAGCAGGACTATAAATGTAGATATATCAATGAATAACTCTTTAAATTTAGTAATAGTAGATGATCATCCAATGATTGTAGAAGGATTACAATCATTACTAAAACAAAAGAAAAAATTTAGGATATCTGCTTTTACAAAAGGTATCCCCGCTTTAGACTTCATTTGCGAAAACAGAACAGACATTGTCTTGCTCGATATTATGTTAAGCGACGGAAATGGCCTTGAGTTTTGTAAAAAAATCAAGGAGAAATCACCTAAAACAATTGTAATAGGAATAAGCAACCAAGCTGAGCGAAGCATTATCTTTAGATTTTTAGAGAACGGCGGTAATGGATATATTCTAAAAAATGCTGATGCTAAGGAAATAGTACAGTGTATTGAAAATTCACTGAAAGGCGATCTTGCATTGACCAAAGAAGTGAAGCAAATTATGACCAGACCAATTACTAATAACTATGAACTCCCCCGATTAACGAAACGTGAACAACAGATTCTAAAAGCGATTGCTAATGGTGCCATTTCTTCCAAAATAGCAGAAGAACTATTCATTTCGGTAATTACCGTAGAAACACACAGGAGAAACCTACTTAAAAAGTTCAAAGCTAAAAATATGATCGAACTCGTTAAAATAGCGACCGAAAATAAACTGATATAAAAGGTTTTATATTTAAAGTCTAGTAATCCTTTAAAACTAGACAACAATGCCTTAAATACCTATGTCCATAGATAAAGGTTAAAAACAATTTTACCAGCCAAAAGCTCAAAATTATTGGTAGTTTTGCTAGCACTCTGGTCTAAAACCGAAGGATGAAGAGACACATAACCTGGTCAGCTTACGGTAAAGCGTCATTCAGATAGCGCTGCATTAGATCCATAATACTATTTTGATTTAAACGAAGATGGAAGGTAAAATAATTACTATTGAAGGATTAGATGGTTCAGGCAAATCAACTCAAATTGAGTTACTGACTGCTAAGTTGAATAAATTAGGTGTTAAACATAAATTTATACATTTTCCAATGCTAAATCAAGGAGAATACGGCAATCTTATTGCTAAGTATCTTCGAGGCGAATTAGGCTCATTAGAACATGTACATCCTAAACTAGTTGCCCTCCTATTTGCGGAAGACAGAAATGAACACAAACCTTTGCTTGAAGAATGGTTGAGCGAAGGTTATCTCGTCATTATGGACAGATATGTCAATTCTAATATCGCTTTTCAATGTGCAAAAACTAAAGAACACACTGACAAAACAGATCTAAAGAAATGGATTCTTGATTTTGAGTTTGGCCATAATAAACTACCGGAACCAGATCTGTCATTCTTTTTAAATGTACCTTTCAGCCATATAGAAAACTCATTAAATTCGGCAAGAACAGGAGCTGACAGAGCATATCTGAATGGAAAAAAAGACATACATGAGGACTCTCTGGAACTACAAAGGAATGTATATAGCGAGTATTTAGCCATGCTGAAGGAACAGGCCGATTTTCATAAAATTGACTGCTTTGGCAATGACGAAAAGTGGTTGTCAAAAGAGCAGATTCACGACGCAATTTTTGAAAAAATACAACTAGTGGACAGTACGATCCTGAACAATAGAATATTGGACAGCAAGTAAAATAAAGATAGTTCTAGAATAAGCAGAAGGCTCAATGCTCTCTTTAAACAGGATTGAATACAAGCTCATAATAATACGTACTTTTGTGAAATGCAAATAGAAAGAATACTAAAGAGCATGCAGATTGACGAGCTCAATGAAATGCAAAAGTCTGTCGTGCAACAGCATATACCAAAAAAAGACTTTGTTTTGTATGCGCCAACAGGCAGCGGAAAAACTTTAGCTTTTTGCTTAATCCTTACTAAATATTTACAACAGAAGATAAATAACACCCAAGTTTTAATTATTGTTCCAAGCCGTGAGCTTGCGCTTCAGATTGAAAACGTGACAAAAAAGGTAAATCAAAACTTTAAAGTAACCTGCTGCTACGGAGGGAACAGTACTAAAACAGAACGCAATAAACTCAGAGATGCTCCGGCTATAATTGTAGGTACACCCGGGAGGCTGTTATACCATTTCGATCGCAATCATATTAATAGCGACAATCTAACAACAGTAGTACTCGATGAGTTTGACAAATCGTTGGAATTTGGTTTTCAGCCGCAAATGGAGAGTATTATAAAATATCTTCCTAACCTAACAACGAGAATTCTAACTTCAGCAACAAAAATGGAGGAGATCCCCTCATTTTCAGGACTGAATGATTATGTGTTATGTGACTTTTCTTCCGATAAACAGATTTCACCTAATTTAAAAATAAAAAAGATTATTTCACCAGCTAAATATAAGCTGAGAACATTGTTTGATTTACTGTGCAGCAATGGTTCGAAAAAGACTCTGATATTTTGTAATCATCGTGATGCGGTTGATCATATCAGTGAACTATTGGAAGACAGGGACATCACTCATGATTTATTTCATGGAGGTTTGGAGCAAACAGATCGAGAATTAGCGATTTTGAAATTTAAAAATAATTCAAACAGAATACTGATAGCAACTGATTTAGCAGCACGTGGGCTGGACATTCCTGAAATAGATAGTATTATTCATTATCAGTTACCCTACCAGGAAGATTCCTTTATCCACAGAAACGGACGTACAGCCAGAATGCAAGCACAGGGTGAAGTATATGTATTACTGAACCCAGAAGAAAATTACCCTTACTTGCCAGAGCATGTAGAGGAAATTAAACTCGATGGAGAATATCCCCTACCGCCAAAATCGCCCTATGTGACTTTGTATGTAACAGGAGGAAAAAAGGACAAGATAAGCAAAACGGATATACTTGGTTTTTTACTTAGTTTTGAATCCATAGAAAAAGCACATATCGGATTGATTGAAATAAAAGATCAGGAGTCTTATGTAGCTGTGGACCGATCTATGGCCATAGCAATTATTAAGGGAGCAAACAACGGAAAGGTAAAAGGCAGAAAAGTTCGTATCGGCCGAACATAACAACCTAAGTAATTAAATATTCTTTAACTTCTCTAGGAACCAAATGACTTATGTCTCCTCCATTAGCATATATATCTCTTACAATAGTGGAAGAGATATGTGCTAGACCTGACCTAGCAATAAGAAAGTAGCTTTCTATTTTTGGCGCTAGCAGTAAATTATTTTGTGCTATAGCGTTTTCGAATTCGAAATCTTTTGAACTACGCAATCCACGCAGTATAAAAGTAGCATCTACACTTTTGCAATAATCAACAGTGAGGCCCTTAAATTGCTGCACCACAATTTTAGGATTGTTCGAAAACACATCCTCTATTGAACGTACTCGTACATCAAAAGGCATTAAACCTTTCTTTACACTATTTACACCAATAGCTATAATAATCTTATCAAACAAAGGAAGCGCTCTTTCAACTAAGTCTTGATGTGCATTGGTAAATGGATCAAAGGAACCCGGAAAAACAGCTATTTTCATCGTCTAAAATATTATATTGTTGTGAAATCAAAAAAACTGAAAGAAGAGTAGCCATATTTTCTAGTATCTTTCAAAAAAGGAGAGCTATTCATCTTCCGAGCACTGGGATGCTCCACTACAAGTAAGCCATCTTCTTTCAACAAACCAGCTTCTAAAATAAGATCAGCTATTTGTGGTAAAATAGGCATATCAAATGGTGGATCAACGAAGATAAAATCATACTGTTGCTTATTTGTTTTAATAAACTTAAGCACATCTGCCTTTACTCCTTTGATAGTATTGATTTCTAGTTTTTTGCTAATTTCTTTAATAAACTGTATGCATTTAAAATGTATGTCAACAGCGTCTACCCTTTCAGCACCACGCGAAGCCAATTCCAAACTGATATTGCCCGTTCCCGCAAAAAGATCCAAGCATA
Source organism: Sphingobacterium sp. UT-1RO-CII-1 (assembly GCF_026711005.1). Taxonomy (GTDB): domain Bacteria; phylum Bacteroidota; class Bacteroidia; order Sphingobacteriales; family Sphingobacteriaceae; genus Sphingobacterium. Next base: position 248,406 of record NZ_JAPPVJ010000002.1, read on the forward strand.
CTGCCCCGTCCAATTCAATTTTATTGTTCAAAATATTAAACAAAGCTTCTTTAGCTATATCCGTCGTTGGTCGAACCGGGAGATTTGCTGGCGCATTAATACGAATACCACTATACTGACCACCGATTATACGCATAACACCGAATCTAATAAAGTATGCAATAAAGCAGCTTCTTTTTCTACATCTCCTCTCTCAGAAGTTAACACTGTTTTTGATGTTATATAAGTAACATTATTAGTGAATCGCTGCAACACACTAGCATACTCATGCGCATCTGTAGCGCCAGAAACTAAAATTTTAGAGACATGGCTAGATAGCCCTAATGTTTGTATAGTATTGAGCATAAAATAAACTAAATCATCTTTAGTTTCAATCTCAAAAGTGGTAAAGAGCTGTAATTGTCCTTGTCTATAAACGTAAAAATCGATGTGCATATCCCGCACATTCAAACCGATCAATTCCTCATCTATATGTGCACTTCCATATGCTTCATGCAGTAAGACCGGGAAGTCCGCTATACATTTAGCTTCCGGAAAAATCGCTTTCCACTTATTATATAATATTAAGTCATACTGGTAGCAAGCCACAATTCCCTGTTGTGGCAGTGGATAGTTCAGTGTTCTTTCTTTATGCCCATCCTGTAAAAAATCTTGATAAAGATCTTCATCTGCTGCATCAAAAACTTCTTCTGGTAATAAAACCAGACTTTGTACAGGAATATTAATATAAACTTCGGAAAAAGGTAAAGCCAATAATTTTATAGCTTCATTATCAGGAGATGCTGAATTATAGATATATAAAGCTTGAATGACATTCTTATCGTCTACAACCAAAAGTGTATCCCTTAAAAAATCTGTTTTAACAAATAACTTATAGGATGATATATGATGTAGTTGGAAATTTTCTGATGTATATTTCATGTAATTTAAAGTACCGGTAAGCCCTGCTTACTTCTAAACAAATTTAGCTTTTACAATTGATTTGACCAACCTTTTAAATAACTTTGAGTATGTACATTAAAAAGCTACTTACCCAACATTTTTCTCAACATCCGACTTCGGATCAATTGGCTGCTTTTAATGAATTGGATAAGTTTTTAAGCACGTTTAATGAGGCAAACTGTTTTGTATTGCGGGGTTATGCTGGGACCGGAAAAACAACTATTATAGGCGCAGTTGTTTCTATATTGCCCCAACTAAACAAACGAACTGTTTTACTAGCTCCTACGGGCCGGGCTGCAAAAGTGATGAGCCATTACTCCGGACGTAAGGCCTATACAGTACATAAAAAAATATACAGGAAGAAGTCTGCATCCAGTCTTGAGTTAGATTTTACGCTAGCCGAAAACCTCCACGAAAACACCCTTTTTATTATTGATGAGGCTTCGATGATTTCCGATGAAAGTGCGCATGTGTTTTCAAATTCCGTTTTAGACGATTTAATACGCTATGTACGAAGTGGTAAGAATTGTTGCTTGATGTTTGTCGGCGATACTGCCCAATTACCCCCAGTCGGAATGCTGGAGAGCCCTGCACTAGACGCCGCTTACTTAGCATCAAAATATTATTTGACAGTATTTTACTATGAACTAAGGACTGTTGTTAGGCAAAAAAACGCATCAGGTATTTTGGTGAATGCCACTAAAATCAGAGATGACATTCCACAGTTGCAAGATGATAGCGCACTACCTTTTCCACAGTTTAAAGTAAAAGGCTATAAGGATATTTTTAGAATGACCGGAGATAGGCTTATCGAAGGCTTACATTACAGTTATGATAAATTTGGTTTAGAAAACTCCATTGTAATATGTCGTTCAAATCGTTCTGCTAATTTATACAATAAACACATTCGCAACCAGATACTTTTTCGTGATGAAGAGATTACCGGAGGAGACATGATTATGGTGGTAAAAAACAATTATTATTGGCTGCAGCAACATGATGAAAAAAATACGGGGTTTATAGCTAATGGGGATTTGGCTAAAGTAAGAAAGGTGAGCAACCAGCATGAAGAACATGGTTTTCGATTTGCAGACATTGCGCTGGAATTTGTGGATGATGATGAGCTTGATCCTATCAATTGTCGGGTATTGTTGGATAGTATTTATGAAGATGGACCAAACTTGAGCTATGAAAATCAAAAAAAACTGTATAATTCTATAGCAGCAGATTATGCCGATATCCCGACTAAAAAAGATCGCCTCGAAGCTATAAAAAAAGACCCCTATTACAATGCACTTCAGATAAAATTTGCTTATGCAATTACATGCCACAAGGCGCAAGGTGGACAATGGTTAAGTGTCTTTGTAGACCAAGGATACTTAAATGATGAAATGCTGAATAGCGATTTTTTACGTTGGCTGTATACAGCTTTAACCCGAGCCACAAAGCAACTGTTTTTAGTGAATTTTAATCCTAAATTTTATAATGATTGAGTTTTTTTATAACTTTAAGTCTACCACAATGTGTGTTTAACTAAAACATAGGGTTTTATTTTAACGTTTATGATGATGATAACACAGATCTTTAATTATTTCGCTGTATTATTTATTCCTCTTTTTTTGCACTCGCCGATAGAGAGCCATTCCTTTCTAAACGGACACTGGATTAATGAAAACAACAAAGAGACAGAGCTACATTCGGTAACATTTATAGGAGAAGATATAGCAAGGTTTACATTTGAACAAGGCAATAATAATACGACAGCAATCAATAAAAAATACGAGGTTACCGGCTACGACAAAGGACTAAAAATATTATACCTTAATGTCTATACAAAAAACTTATTTACAGAAGACAAAGAACAGGAATCTGCTGTAGCCATACAAGTTTTAGAAAATGATTTACTGAAAATTAAAATAGGTGATAAAAATATCGAGCTTAAGAGAAAGCCTAACAAGTTTTTTGAGTATTAGTATAAATAGCATTTCTTACTCCGTGCCTTTGTGCTAGCCACGGAGTGAGAAATGCTCTAATCTAAAAAGTAACTTTAACACCAATATTGGTGAAGTTATACATATCGTTTTTAGCCCCATCAGGACGCTGTCCTTGAGAATTTAAAGGATCATAACCATCCAGCAGATCATTGTTAGAAAAGTTGAACTGCGAGTTGATCACTAAACTGTAGTAGTAGTTTTGATAGGTAGTATACTTATTCAAAGGAATAGAGAAACCTATATTTAATTTAGGTAATATCGTACTCTTTTCTTTTTTAGAAAATATCTTTTCTTGTGTTATATTGCCAAACCCATCGTCTAATTCTATAACTTGATGCGGACCGTTCATAATATTCTCACCTACACTGAATGGCATTCCATCATCATCATAATAGGTCGGTTCTCGATTTACGTATTTATAGTTATTGAACAAAACACCCATTCCCAGGCCTATATTAAAGCCATTTAATATATTTCTTTCGAAGAAGCCTTTGCGCGCAAGATCACGCTCATTAACAAAGAAACGATAAGGATAGGCTGTTACATTTAGTCCTAAAGTAAAATAACTGTTATCAACTTCTCTCGGATCCCATTTGCTTGGAACGTTATAGTTTGGAAAACCTTTTGCCTTGAGTTTCCCAAATTGCCCTTCTACTCCGCCATAAAAGCCTTTATAGATGTTATAATCGCCCTTTATAAAACCTGCCAACCCTTGGTTCTTATTCGCATTAATATCACCGTACAGTAACGTTACACCTACACCTGCACTTACATCAAAACGTTGTGACGCTTGTCCCGATTGTGTAATGGGCGGGCAGCGCAATTGAGCCTGCGCACTAAAACCGGACAACAAAAACAACAACGAGATGCCTCTTACTATATTAAGCTTCATTTTTACTTATAAACTAAAATAATGTATTTCCTTTGTTTAAATTAATTCGACCTAGATGTTTATAAGTCAATTCTGTACACTCTCTTCCTCGTGCAGTTCGCATTAAATAACCTTCTTGTATTAAAAACGGTTCATAAACCTCCTCTATGGTGCCCTCATCCTCGCCTACAGCTGTAGCAATGGTTTTTAAACCTACAGGTCCTCCTTTAAACTTATCGATAATGGTTAATAAAATACGATTATCCATTTCATCCAGCCCATTTTCGTCAACATTTAGGGCATTTAGAGCATATTGAGCAATTGCTCGATCTATGGTTCCATCTCCTTTGATTTGTGCAAAATCCCGTGTACGCCGCAATAGTGCATTGGCAATACGTGGCGTACCCCGGCTCCTTCTCGCTATTTCATACGCCCCCTCATCACTAATGGGTGTATTTAATATTCCCGCTGAACGTAGCACAATCGTTGTGAGTAATTTAACATCATAGTACTGCAATCTCGAATTAATGCCAAAACGAGCACGAAGCGGAGATGTTAATAAACCCGATCGTGTAGTAGCTCCTATTAATGTAAAGGGGTTTAATGATATCTGCACAGACCGGGCATTAGGGCCTGTCTCTAGCATGATGTCAATTTTGAAATCCTCCATTGCAGAGTATAAATATTCCTCTACTAAAGGGCTCAGGCGGTGTATTTCATCAATAAATAGAACATCTCCTTCTTCCAGGTTGGTCAATAAGCCCGCTAAATCACCAGGTTTATCCAAAACAGGGCCAGATGTAATTTTGATACTTACGCCCATTTCATTGGCAATAATATTAGATAATGTTGTTTTACCTAATCCCGGAGGTCCATGTAGTAAAACATGATCAAGAGCTTCTCCTCTTAGTTTTGCCGCCTCAACAAAAATAGAGAGGTTTTCAAGAATTTTATCCTGTCCTGTAAAATCTTCAAAAGCTTGTGGACGTAAGACTCTTTCGATGTCTTTGTCTACAGCATTAAGCTTATCAGGATTCGGGTCAAGATGTTCGTTCATGATGATCTTTAAAATTAATAAGAATTAATTTGCCTTCTTCGTACAAAACAAAATAATGTAGTACTTAAGCGACAAACAATGCACTATTTACTCTTGCGTCGAGTAAATAAACTTTCGAGTTTTAATTGAATAACACCAAAAAAGGCTTCCCTGAAAATCTTTGTATTCATCTTAGAAACTCCCTCGGTTCGATCTGTAAAGATAATAGGAACTTCCACTACATTAAAACCCAATTCAATTGCCTTAAATTTCATCTCTATTTGAAAAGCATAGCCCACAAAACGAATTTCATCTAATTGTATTGTTTCCAATACTTCACGTTTAAAACAAACGAAACCCGCCGTAGAATCCTGTATTTTAATTCGGGTGACCATACGCACATATACCGATGCAAAATAGGACATCAAGACTCTACTCATTGGCCAATTGACTACATTTACACCATTTACATAGCGTGAGCCTATAGCCATGTCGGCCCCTTCAATGCAAGCTTGCCGTAAACGAACCAGATCATTGGGATTATGACTAAAATCAGCATCCATTTCGAAAACAAAGTTGTAACTACGACTCAAAGCCCATTTGAAACCATGTATATAAGCTGTACCGAGTCCTAATTTACCTACACGTTCTTCTATATACAAACGATCGGGAAACTCTGCCTGAACTCTTTTGACAATTTCTGCTGTACCGTCCGGGGACCCGTCGTCTACAACCAAAACATGAAAAGAAACCGAAAGATTGAAAACCGTACGTAGAATACGTTCGATATTTTCTTTTTCGTTGTATGTAGGAATAATTACTAAACTATCGCTCATCTATCAATTAAAACAATCAAAGTTACAAAACTTTACTTTCTCTTACTAAGAACAGCTTTCAGATGTTTTTAGTTAACACCATGCATTAGCTTTTTAACTAATGGAGATAAAATGATAATAGCAACGCCTGCTACAAGAGCATAAATAGCTAATTGATGATAACCGTCTGTATAGGCTAGTAATTTATCAAGTAAAGAAGCGTTCTCATCAGGTGATGACATACCCGCACCTAGCAAACCTGCTACATATTGCCCATAAGCACTAGCCAAAAACCAAAGTCCCATCATCATGCCTCCCAGGTGACGAGGTGATAACTTCGTAATCATGGAAAGACCAATTGGCGACAAACATAGCTCTCCTAAAGTTACTGCCAAATACGCTACTGTAAACACCTCTAAAGATGTTTCCCCCTCTTCATTTGCAAAAAATCGGGTGCTATAAAAGATGTAATAGGCAACTGCCAACAGAACAAAACCAAGCCCGAACTTAACAACAGTATTCGGTTCTATTTTCCGTTTTGCTAAGGCTAACCATAACAAACCTAATAATGGGCTAAAAATGATAACAAACATAGAATTTGCACCATTATTGACCACATTTGGATCTATAGTAATAAAAGCTAAATTATGATGTAAATTGTTATTGGCAAAAAGAGCTAAAGAGCCACCTGCTTGCTCAAATATGGCGAAAAATAAAATAGAAAATAAGATTAGAATCAATGCGGCAGTAAGTTGCTGGCGAACTTTTTTATCTTTTTCTCGCAAAAACTGATACAAAAAATATAACAAAGCGGCAGGTCCCACCAGATACATAAAGATATCGGTATAGTTTGTATTATTTACCATTAAAAATATTAATGGAATAGATAATAAGGCAACTACATAAACTAAAACTTCACGTGTTACTTTTTTTGACTTGGGCAAGTGCAGTAAAGGACTGTTTCCAATTGGCCCTAAGTGTTTCTTTGTCAGTAAAAAAATGATGATACCGATCACCATAACTAGGGATGCGGCCAAAAAAGCTAAATTCCAGGAGTATTGCTTTCCCAACCAAACGCAAAGAGCACCTCCTAATAGAGCTCCAATATTTATACCTGAATAGAAAATACCAAAACCAGCATCACGCCTAGAATCACCTTCTTTATAAAGATCGCCTACCATGGATGAAATATTGGGCTTAAAAAAACCTGTACCAATTATGGTTAATGCAATACCGAAATAAAAATACTGATGAGGGTCAATAGCAATCAATCCATTTCCGGCGATCATCAAAATAGCGCCAAAAGTAAGCGACTGCTTAAAGCCAAGGACTTTATCCGCAAAAATTCCCCCCACAAAAGTAAAAGCATAGACAAAAGCCTGAATTGCACCGTACTTTAAATTGGCTTCCTGATCACTTAAAAACAACTGATCAACCATAAAAATAGCGAGAACACCTCGCATTCCATAAAAGCAAAAACGTTCCCACATCTCTACTAAAAATAAATACCATAATTGTTTAGGGTATTTACCTTCGAAATTTTGAATTTCTTCTAATGTCAACTTTTTTTCCATTGCACTATGAAATATAGTTTACGATAATAAGGGATTCCATCGTACAAGACACTCAAGATTCTTGTACGATGGATTCCAAATGTTTTATTTTACGCCATGCATTAGGCGTTTAATAATGGGGTTCAATAAAATGACCAAAAGTCCAGCAGCTGCAGGAATAATGGTAAATAAGAAAAAGAAATGACTTAGCGAATAGCTCTTCTGAATAATTTCTATCTGTCCTCCTAATATGCCTGCAATCTTTTGAGCAATAGCTAAAGCGACATACCACATACCAAACATAAAAGCAAGCATCCGGGCCGGTACTAATTTGGACACATAAGATAGCCCTACTGGGGAAATAAATAGCTCACCTAGCGTATGGAATAAATACGTCAGTACCAAAAATACCATAGAAATTTTCACTCCGTCACTAACTTGTAATGAACCAAAGCCTAATATTAAAAAGCCAATTGCAACGAGGAACAAACCTATACCATATTTGAAGGCAGCTGACGGGTTATATTTGGAATCCCAGATTTTAGATACGGAGGATGCTAAGGCTATAATAAAAAAGGAGTTTAGAATGGAAAACCAGGAAACTTTAATCTCCGATATCTCCGCTGTGAATTCATTATATAACATCCATATACCAGCCCCCCATATAAGTGCAAAACAAAGAAAAAGAATAATATTAGATAGGGCTATTTTAGTCCACGTTATTTTAGCAAGCCTAATCAGTACCCAACTGATAATAATGAGAGGAACAATAGTTAAAAGTGTATTCACGATATTGAATACTAAAAGACTATTTCCCGTCAACTCCCTATCCACATAATCTCGTGCAACCAAGACTAAAGATGTAGCGCCTTGCTCAAAACTCATGAAGAAAAAGGTTAGAAAGAAAGCTAAAAGTATAACAGCATACATACGATCTCTAACAACCTTTGCATAGCGCTGTATACGAGAAACGATTAGAATTAAGAATAAAATTAAAGCCCCAATAACCATGCTATCCTGCCCTCTCATATATTGATTATCTAGGCTAGAAAAAACATCTAAAACATCACTCTTGGAAAGAGGATCATTAAAAGCATAAGTTAAACCTACTAAACCTACAATGAAGATCAAGAACATATCAAGTTTAGTGAAATTGTTATGCTTCGTTTCTCCTTCCTCCAAACCTGTAACTGTTTCTTTTTCTTCCTCTGTCTTCTTCTCCAAAATGCCCAAACGACCAAATAGTGGCCCCGCCAGCCAAAATTGCACAGTACCAAGTAACATGAATATTCCGGCTAAACCAAACCCCCAATGCCAACCAATAGTTTCAGCTAGATACCCACATAGCATCATACCAAAAAACGCACCGGCATTTACCCCCATATAGAATATAGTATATGCACTGTCTTTTTTATTTGGGAGCTCTTTATACATCTCTCCCAAAATAGCGGGCATATTAGGCTTGAAAAATCCTGTTCCTATAACTAACAAAGCAAGACCTGCAAAAAACATGACAGGCGAATTAAATGCCATCGAGGCATGGCCAAGAGTCATGATAGCAGCTCCTATAATAACAGATGCACGAGAACCTATATATTTATCTGCGATAATACCGCCAAAAATCGGAGTGATATATAACAACATAGCATAGGTACCATATAAAGCACCTGCTTGCTCAGCAGACCATCCCCATCCAGGATTAGCACCTAATACGGAAGCTGTTAAAAATTGTATCAACAAAACACGCATTCCGTAAAAAGAGAAACGCTCCCACATTTCTGTAAAAAACAATACAAATAAACCTGGTGGATGCCCTAATAGTGGCTTAGAAGAAACATCAGCTTGTATACTGATATCTTGATTTTCTTTCATCATATCTCAAATTTCGGTTCAAAAATAAGCAAATTGATTATATTATACCTGCCCACGAAGAAAAAATGCCCGTAACAATACTACGGGCATTTTCAATATAAACTACACTTAAAAGTTAGTTGATGCCATGCATCATCTTCTTTAATAATGGATTAAAAACTAATAATAACAAAGCCGCTGCAATAGGAATACTAGCTATGATATAGAAAAATATAGACATAGAATACGTCTCGGATATCTTATCAATATACGCTCCTGTTTGACCTGCTATAAAATTAGCTATCGCAGAAGCTGTGAACCATAAACCAAACAAAAGACCAGCTAATTTTTTTGGTGATAGTTTAGAAACATAAGATAAACCTACTGGCGATAAGCAAAGCTCGCCAGAAGTGTGGAAAAAGTATGCCAAGATAAGCCATATCATACTTACTGACGCAGTTTTAGCACCTTGCGGAATACTACTCGCACCAAAGGCTAACACTACAAATCCTATACCTACTAAAGTTAACCCCATGGCGAATTTAACAGGGCCTGATGGGTTCCATACCTTCTCCCATATCTTACTAAATGATGACGCTAATGTAATAATGAAAAAAGAATTTAAGATTTGGAACCAAGAAACGGTAACCTCTGTATGCTCTAACGTAAATTCATTATATACTTTCCAAATACCAAGTCCCCAAATAATTGCGAAGGAAATACCAGTAAATAAAATTGTTCGCGGATATTTATCCACAATTTTAGTAGATAACTGATAAAGCACCCAAGTAACTATCAATATCGGAAACACGGTTAATGCAGCATCTACCCATTTAAATATTTGTCCTGTATGACCATCCAACACCCGTTGTGTATAATCTTTAGCAAAAATTGTCATGGAACCGCCAGCCTGCTCAAAAGCAAAAAAGAAAAACAAACTCGCAAACATCAAAACACCTACAACAATTAAACGATCGCGCACAACATTCTTAGGCACAACTTCTTCCTCAATATCGTTTTCTTTTAACTGTTGCTCATGCTTACTAACAGGCTTTTGACCAATAACTCCAAAGATTTTCTGACCAAAATAAAATTGCATCATGCCAAAAAACATAAATACACCTGCTAAACCAAAACCCCAATGCCAACCTACTTTTTCCCCGATATAGCCACACAGCAACATTCCCAAAAATGCCCCCGCATTAATACCCATATAGAAAATAGTGTAGCCCGCATCCTTCTTTGAGCTTGTATCTGGGTACAACTCCCCGACCATAGATGAAATATTTGGTTTGAACAAACCATTTCCTAGTATCATCAGTACAAGACCGACAAAAAAGAAATTATTATCAAACATTTCAAACGCCATAGATAAATGACCGAGTGTCATAATTAATGCGCCTAAAACAATAGCTTGACGATAACCAGTTAACTTATCAGCTATCATTCCCCCAATTAACGGTGTTAGATAAACTAAACCTGTATACCATGCGTAAAGTTGCATAGCATCTGCGTTGGTCCATCCCCAACCTCCTTTAGCTACTTCTGTGACGAGGAAAACAGTTAGAAGAGCTCGCATACCATAGTAGCTAAAGCGTTCCCACATTTCTGTAAAGAACAGGACGAATAAACTCGCCGGGTGCCCCATTAACATCGTGTCATCTATACCTTTTTTGGACAAGTGACCTACTAAGGCATCATCTTTCATTTGAGTCATTTATAAATTGTAAATAATTATAATTTGAGCTAAACCACGCTCGGTTTATTAATCAATGGTTCTATGAACTACGTAATCTATTATATCGTCAACACACAAAACACTAAATAAATTTTGCTTTTTCAAATAAGCTAAAGATTTAACGAATAATAATCTACATTAGATCTTCTTTGCCTTACAAAGAAAGTAAAAATAATATATTTTCCAATACTAATTCCGCTATAATCCACTTTTCTTATTCGGTATAGCACGCCCAGGCTTCGTCTCATCCATATCAGATATAGGTTCCTGACTATTAAAAACAATATTAGATTTTAAACGTAAAAGTCCGTCTGTCAATTCGTAAGCATCAAAGCTTAAGTCGGGGCCATAATATTGATACTGATCTTTAAACTCAGGTTCTACAGGTACTATATGGTCAAAAACGATACTGTTTAGCTCTTTGTGATATTTTAGATACATAGTTAAGCCCCGCCCATAATTAAAGATTTTCCTTGTACGTTCCCTTTCATTTTCAAAAACCTTTGCTCCAAAAATAAAATTTCCCTTATCATACGTTAACACTTCTATAACCTTCTGCGAATAGGTACTATGGTGTCCTTTCCATCCCAACAAAACATAACTATTTGATGACAACCCCAATACTTCGACATATTGTGCACCATACCATTTATCATTTTTTAATAACTCTTTCTCTGGCTCACTAATTTCGAAAGTTTTATCAAGCAACGGTATTAGCTTTAAGCTTCCATCGTTTGTTTTCACTTGAATAGCACCATAATAAAGGTAAGAGCCGTCATTTAAGGGGATATTCCATGAAAAAACACGAAATCTATCATCAGGAGAATTGATGATAGAAATCATGTTCAATTGTTTAAACCCATAATCATATGAGTTTTTTTCTTTTAAAGAAGAAACTAGTGTTTTGACAAAAATAAAATTCTTATCTATTCGCTCTGCTTCACCTTTCAAGTTGTACATCGCTTCACCTACAAGTCGAAGGCTATCTTCCAAAATCTCCATGCGCTTATTATCAACTTGCGCATTCATTGAAATAGGTAGGAAGACAATTATGAAAAGAGAAAATAAGCTAACATAAAGCTTTATATAGTTTTTGTTAACAGCTCGTTTCCAACTCATTCAATACTACAAATTAATGTAACGCTCTAATAGTTTTTTAGACGCTATAATACCATCTACTTCTGAAAGTTCACTACCTTCATACTCGATTCCTATATAACCTTTAAATTTAGCTTTTTTGATAATCTGCATCATACGGCCATAATCAATATTAGCTTCATCACCATTCTCGTTAAATACATTCGTTTTTGCACTAACTCCCTTTGCATATGGCATTAGATCTTCTACCCCTTGATATCTGTCATACTCATAAAAGTTGCCTAAATCAGGTAAGCTTCCACAATTCTTCTTACCAACTGCTTTTAACACACTTGCTAACCAGTCGCCGTGCGAAGATATACCTCCATGGTTTTCAACAATAACATTTATTTTTGCTTTTTTACCATAATCCGCTAAAGTACTTAAGCTTTCTACAACACGATTTTTCACTTCTTCGGGTGTTCCCTGTCCAGCTGCATTGACACGAATTGATTTACAACCTAAAAAAGCTGCGGCATCAACCCATTTATAATGATTTTCTACAGCTGCAACACGTTTTGCATTATCTTCGTCTCCCAAGTTTCCTTCGCCATCAACCATGATCAAAACATTTTTAACACCGTTATCTTTAGCTCTTCCATTAAGATCTTTTAGGTAAGTCATATCCTTTGCCTTATCCTTAAAAAAAGCGTTTACATACTCGACACCATAAATACCGAACTTCTTGGCTGCCAATTCTGGAAAATCAATGTTTTTAAGATCGCCCTTAAATAAAGTTTTGTGTAACGACCATTCGGCTAAAGATATTTCAAACCATTGCTTCTTTGCTCCAGCAAATACATCAATTGATGGTGCTACAGCCAGACCTGCAGTAGCTAACCCTAAGTGTTTTAAAAATGTTCTTCTTGAATTCATTATTCTTTAGATTTAGTTAAATATTTGCCCAGCCGGAAGTCAACACATCGGCTAGATGTTTTGTTTTTATCGGTAATTGATGCTTATCGATATAAGCTTGCATTTGTAGTAAACAAGAGCTATCCGTTGAAATGATATAATCTGCCTGAAGGTCCATCGCTCGTTTAACCTTCTGTTCTGCCATTGCTACTGATATCCCTTCAAACTTCACTGCAAATGTTCCACCAAAACCACAACAGGTCTCACCATCTTCCATCTCTACTAGTGATAAACCTCCTACTTGATTTAATAAACGACGGGGTTCTTCCCTAAGATGACACTCCCGTAAAGCAGAACATGAGTCGTGATAAACAGCAGTACCAATCAATTCAGCACCAAAATACTCTTTTTTAGCTATGTTTACTAAAAAATCACTTAATTCATACATGTTTTGTTGAATATTACGACAACGGTTATGCTCAATAGAATTGGTGAACAAATCATCATATCCCCCCTTTACCATACTTACACAAGATGCTGATGGGGCTACAATATACTTATCTTCTGAAAATACATTTAAAAATTGTGATCCAGTCTTTTTTGCTTCATCCCAAAAGCCTGCATTATACGCAGGTTGTCCACAACAAGTTTGTTCAGGATTATAATCGACTATACAACCTGCTTTCTCCAAAAGCTTCACTGTATTGAAAGCTGTCTCTGGGTAAATTTGATCAATAAAACATGGTATAAATAGCTCTACATTCATAGAATATTATTAATATATCTTTAGGCAACCTTATTAAATTTCAAAACTTTTAATAAGAGTATAAATCCTAAAATAAAGAAAATAGATAATGATACCGCTGATAAGCGGATATTTCCCGTAATCTGTTCGATGACGCCAAAAGAAACTAATCCCAAAACGATAGCTAACTTCTCAGTAACATCATAAAAACTAAAAAAAGAGGCCGTATCTTTTATATTAGCGGGTAAAAACTTCGAGTATGTTGACCTCGATAATGATTGTATACCACCCATAACTAAGCCAACTAAACAGGCAATAACATAAAAATGCACTTCAGTTTGAATATAAAAAGCTGCTATACAAATGCCTATCCACACACATACCACAAACAACAAGGTAGTAATATTTCCAAAAAGCTTAGATAACCACGACATTATCAAGGCACCAGCAATAGCCAATAGTTGTATTAATAATATGGTAACAATCAGTTTAGAGCTATCTAAATTAAGTTCTTTCGCACCAAAAGCAGCAGCGACGATCATCACGGTCTGTACACCTGCAGAATAAAAAAAATAAGCCGGAAGAAACCTCCTGATTGCACTTATGTTTTTTATTTTTCGCTGTACAATTCTAAATTCTAAAACAACAGTTTTAAACAAGTTTCTTGAAGCTCGTACATCTTGTTTTTTATTATTCGGCAAGGCTTTAAAGGGGATAGTGGCAAAAGCAGCCCACCAAACACCTACAAGTAAAAAAGAAAGGCGGGGACCAAAAGACGGGTCGCTAATCCCAAACCATTCAGGTTTTAATATGAAAACTAAGCAAATTAACTGCAGAGTAACGCAGCCAACATACCCATATGCAAAGCCTTTCGCACTAACCCTATCCTGCTGATCTACACTTGCTATCTCAGGCAAATAAGAATTGTTAAATAAAACACCTCCTATATATCCCATAGCAGCAATACCGAATAAAATAACGCTTACTTCCAGCGTTTCTAACCTAAAGAAAAACAACCCCATACACGATAAGGCTCCTAAATAGGTGAAAAATATCATTAAAGGCTTTTTCTTACCTTGAATATCCGCATACGAAGAGATAAAAGGTAGACTAATCGCCATTAATAAATAAGCAATAGCCAAAGCAAAATTCGACAAAGCTGTATTGATGACTTTTATTCCAAAAAATAAAACGTGGTCGCCATGCTCTTGTGTATGTGTAATAGCGGTATAATATGCAGGGAATATTGTCGAGGTAATAACTAAATTATAGGCCGAATTGGCCCAATCATACATGGACCACGACCGGATTAATTTCTTATCATTTTTTTGTAAAACCTGCATATTATTTAATAGAATACAATTCTGAACAACTTTTTTATATCTCTTATAGTGCAGATTTTAGTTTAAACTCAAATAAAAGTCTAAACTAGCATAAACATCCTCTTCGCTAATAAATTTGTTATAATCACAGGATCCGATCTTACTTAACAAAACAAAACCTAATTTATTAGATTCGTTTTTCTTGTCGTTACGCATTAGATCGATGAGGTCGGCATATATTTTTTTATCGAATATATAACGAGGGTACAACTCTTTAAACACGTCAACAATGTGCTGAAGTTCGTCTTTAGTAAGGTTATTTAATTTATAGCTTAAATAACCTTCACAAATCATACCTATACCGATAGCTTCACCATGTAATAAAGGTTCGGCATCATGCAGCATAGAATACCCTTCTATTGCATGACCAATGGTATGTCCGAAATTCAATATTTTTCGTAAATTTTGCTCATGCGGATCTTTTGTAATAACCTCGTTTTTAATCTCTACGGATCGAAAAACAAGAGCGTCTAAAGATCCTGATAGAGATTCGTTGATGTTTTTAACTTTAAAAAACAAATCCTTATCATATATAAGCCCATGCTTTATAATCTCCGCATAGCCTGATTTTGTTTGTCTGTCATCTAAAGTTTCTAAAAATGCTGAGCTTATAAAAACAGCTTTGGGCTGATTAAAAGTCCCTATTATATTTTTCACATTGCCTAAATCTATTCCAGTTTTTCCTCCAACTGAAGCATCGACCTGTGCCAATAAAGTTGTTGGTATCTGAATGAAGTCTATCCCTCTCTTAAAAGTAGACGCAGCAAACCCACCCATATCAGTAACCACCCCCCCGCCTAAATTAATCATTAGCGATTTCCTATCAGCACCAAAATCAAGCATTGTATTCCAAACTCCTATACAAAAGTCAATATTTTTATTTTCTTCCCCTGGATCTACTTCAATAATATCATAATCAAGAATATCAGGTAGAGCCGACTGTAAAACAGGTAAACAATGATCATTCGTATTCCGATCAACTAATATCAAAACTTGTGAATAATTGCCTTCTGTAATAAATTGCTGAAGAGACTGCAACGCGTCTTCAAAAAAAACTTTATAACCAATACTATTTATATACATTATTAATACTTTGCTTAAATAATTTCAACCTTCTGTCCATCAAACTCTACCACGTCACCCACCCTAACTTTTAATCTTTTTCTGTAATCTACCACTCCATTGTACAAAACCATACCTTCGTCAACAACATACTGGGCCATTGCGCCATGCTCTACCCAATTCATTGCTTTTAGCAATTGGATTAATTGTATATAATCTCCCTTCAAAGAAAACGTTTGCATATTCTATAAATAAAAAACTGCTTAATTAAAGCGTAAATATAAGGCTATTCAAAATAAATCTTTAATTTTGCCCCTAAATTATTTATTATATGATTTCAGAAAATAATCGCGTTAAACTTGATTTCAATAATACTGAAATTGCTTTCCGCAATAAAAGTGATAAAGATTTAGAAAAAGCCTACTGGTTATTTAAAATGGTAGCAAGTAATGCGCTCATAAAAATAGGAACACCAATTACTAATTTAGCTTTAAACATAGGCTTACCCATCCAAGGGATAATTCGTAACACAATTTACAAACAATTTTGTGGAGGCGAATCAATAGAAGGTTGTGCCCAATCCATTACTGATCTTGGTAAAGGTAATGTAACAACTATCTTAGATTACTCGGTAGAAGGAGAAGAAAGTGAAAAAAGTTTTGATGAGACGCATGCTGAAATACTGCGTACTGTCGAGTATGCTAAAAAGAACTCTCACATTTCTTTTTGTGTTTTCAAACCCACTGGCTTAGGAAGGTTTGACCTTTTAGCTAAAGTTGATGCTAAACAAGAATTAACAGACGCTGAAAAAATAGAGTTTGACAAACTTTACAAGCGAATAGATAGTATTTGTAGTGCTTGCCATCAAGCGGGTATCAAAGTTTTAGTAGATGCTGAACATTCATGGATTCAAGATACAATTGATGATTTGGCAAGGGAGATGATGGAGAAATACAACAAAGAGCAGGTAATCGTTTATAACACCTATCAGATATACCGTGCGGATAAATTAGCATCGCTAAAAGCAGACTTTGCTTATGCCCAAACTCAGAACTTTTACCTCGGGGCTAAATTGGTACGTGGTGCTTATATGGAAATAGAGCGTCAAAGAGCACAAGAAATGGGCTACCCTTCTCCTATTCAACCAAATAAGAAAGCTGCTGATAAAGATTATAATGAAGCATTATACTTTTGCCTAGATCATATCAACAGGATCGGTCTAATGGCAGGCACGCATAATGAAGAAAGCTCCCGAATATTAGCTGAAGAGCTTGTAGAAAGAGGGATATCACCAAAGAATGAACATATATATTTTGCTCAATTACTGGGAATGTCCGACAATTTATCTTTTAACCTTGCGGCAGCAGGTTTTAATGTTGCTAAATATATGCCTTATGGCCCTGTAAAATCAGTTATGCCTTATTTATTTAGACGTGCACAAGAGAATACATCAGTGGGCGGGCAAACAGGACGAGAACTGGCATTAATAATGCGAGAAAAACAACGTAGAAAAAATAAGAAATAAAATTGCACAACAATCCCGATCTAATATAATCGGGATTGTTTATTTTTGCCCCTATGACTACAGAATCTAAGAATAAATTGGCTTTTTTGCAAGAAAAATCTACATCATTTAAAGCACTTTTATATGATGTAGACGGAACTTTAGCTGACAATATGAAAGCACATAAAGCATCTTATGTTGCAGTGGCTGCAGAACATGGAATTGAACTTGACCCTGATATAATTGATGAATTAGCTGGGTGGCCCACAGTCGATGTTGCACTCGAGATTTCTAAACGCTATAACGTGGAAATAGATGTTACCACCTTCTCAGCTCGCAAATCAGCTATTTTTATAGAAGACCATATTCAAAAAACACAACGTATAGATTATGTTGTAGAACATCTATTAGCTAATGTTGGAAAAAAAAGAATAGGACTTGTATCGGGCGGCTCAAGATCTACTTTAAATATCACGCTCGATGTGATTGATATAGTAGGCAAGTTTGAAACTTTAGTTTGTGCAGGGGATACACCGGAAGGCAAACCCTCTCCTCAACCTTTCTTATTGGCCGCTGAACAGTTAGGTGTTGCTCCCTCAGAATGCTTAGTTTTTGAAGATGGTGATCCTGGTGTCCAAGCAGCTATCTCAGCAGGCATGGCATGGGTAAGAATTGATCAGATCTAAAAGCTCGTAATCACTTTAATTCCTCCATTCGTATAGTTCATATCAGCTCGCTTGAACTGACCAACAGGAAACTTGATGAAAGGCTCTACCGATATTTTTAAAGATCGACTAACGTCGGTCTTTTTTCCTATAGAAAGATTAATAAAACCACCAAAACCATTTGTATTTATATTAGACTCTTTACTAACTGATTTTGTTTCCCTTACAATCAGTTCTTTTTCATTTAAAGGTCTATCAGATTCCTTATCACTAGCTAATTTAACAGGGTTAGCAAATTCAGTAACATGATTAAAACGTTCTTGAGAGAGGACAATGGCAGAGGATACTCCCCCTACAATATAAAAGTTCTTATTCATATTATATTTGACCTCTACAGGAATATCCAAGGTTTGCACCTTTCCTGTCACAGATTTCAAATTAGGCTTCATAACAGCATTAGCCCGATAAGGAATATCACCACTAAGCATCTGGGTTTCATGACGGCCAACTACAACAAAATCCTGCGCCACCTCTTGAGAAACACCACGTCCCCCCTTCTTACCTATATTTTCGGCTAAAATACCAACTTCATATTGATTAAAAGCGGCTCCTGTTCTAACAGAAACATTCTTACTTAAATTATAAGAAAGTAGCATCCCTCCTCCTACATCGAACGTTTCCATAGTTCGAGCTGGACTCAAGAAAAGACCTAATTCAAATTTATTAGATAGAGCCATTCTCTTTGGAGTTAGTTGCTCTATATTTTGCGACTTGTTTTCATAATTTTGAATAGCGTTTTGTGCCATTACCATACCAGTAGAAGCTTCTCCTTGATACCCATACACTTCGTCATCATCGAATAGCTTAAGCTGATGTTGGGGCTCTATAGTTAAATCAACTACAGACGCTTTTACATTTAAAGCTCTGACAGAAGTAGATAGGCTACTTAATGATAAACTAAATAAGTCTTCACCTCCCTGGCGATTAAAACTCTCTTTTTTACCCGTTGTTTTTAAGTCTTTCCCTAATTGATCATTGCTATTACCTTGGCTAAGTGTTACGAATCTATCCTCTTTATAACTTTTATCTAAATATCTTTCGTTTACATCTTCTTTATCCCCATTCAATGTTTGTGGAGCTACAGCTTCTGTCAGAAACTGATTATCATCGATTTTATTTTTAACATTAACTAAAATTAAAGCAGCACTACCAAACACAGCTAATACAGCAGCAGCAATCCACAGCTTCCGCAAAGGACGATGCATACTAACAGGTTTATTTTTATCCCGAAAAGCCTCCCATGCTCCCTCTCTGTAGGCGACATCTGGCATTTCTTTTAATCGCTCTTTGATAAGATCGATTAATTCTTTTTTATTTTTATCTACCATTCCTATCCACCTTTTAAAATTTTGCTATTCTGTAGCACATCAATTTCTTCCTGATATAATTTGCGCAACCGTTGCTTAGCCCGTGTTAGATAAGTTCTCGATGTACTTTCAGGAATATTCAATTTTTCAGCTATCTCTTCATGTGAGTACCCTTCTATTTCAAACATATTAAAAATTGATCGCTGAATTTCCGGTATTCTATTCAACAATTTTAAAATATCCTCCACTTCCAGACTGTCAGAAATCATTACGGAATGTGTCTTCAATTCCTCTGCCGAAATATCATCAAAAAAATCAACTGACTTTTTTGCTCTTAGAGCATCTATAGCAGTATTAACTGTTATACGAGCCAGCCAAGCTTTAAATGTCTTATCCAGTATTTCATCATCGGCATTCATTACGAACGTACTCAACCGTCTAAAACATTTTATAAAACTCTCATTAACAACCTCCTCCGCCTCCATTTGCTCGTTTGTATATCTTAACGCAATAGCCATCAAATATCCGTAATATCGCTTATAAACAAATGATTGCCCCCTTTCGTCACCTTCAATAGGGCAAGACTCCAATGCTTTTCTCAAAGACAATGAATCCTTTCTTCCCCAATATTGTTTAATAATCTTCACTTAAAATCAACCGTTCTGATACCCCAAGTTAAAATTTAATTTTGATTGTCAGAAGTCCGACTGATTATATTTCATAAATTTCTTTATTAAGATTTTTACGAATACGTATAAAGACAAGCAATTGCTACAGCTCTATCAATTATTTACAATATATTTTCCAACAGCCTCCTCCCTCCATGCTATTTAATCTGAATGATCTGCTTATAAGCAAGTTCTGTACTCGTAAATTTATCGGATTTACTTTGATTACTACTTTATAAAATCGTAAATTGCTTATGGATACTAATAAAATGGACACCATGAGAAAAATTTTATTTCCTACTGATTTTTCTAAAGCAGCAAATAATGCTTTTATTTATGCTTTAAACTTAGCTAAAGAACTTGAGGCAGAAATTTTTGTACTGCACACATATATTCAACCTGTACTATCTGCCACGCATGCAGGACAACCTGAATTAGTGCCTGAGATCTACGAAAACTATGAGTTGCAGCAATTTGAAAGCTTCAAAACACATAGTAATAGGCTTCGTGAATTAGCATCAGAGCACTCTTTAACAGATATAAACCTAACATTCCTATTTCATGAAGGAACAGTCATATCTAATGTCGATCATGTGGTTGCAAAGGAAAAAATACAACTAATTGTAATGGGAACCAACAGAGCTGATGGTATAATTGATAAAATATTCGGGTCAAACACACTCAGTGTCCTTAGGGGAGTAAAAATCCCTGTATTATCTGTCCCCTTAGAAGCAAACTATAGAGGGATTAAAGAAATTGTGTTCACAACGATGTTTCGTGAAAAAGATGAAAAACCATTATCAGAAATTCTTAAAATCGCTTCTCGTTTTGGCATTAAGGTCAAATGCCTACATGTACATAAAGATAAAAACCTAGACATTATAGCACTAGCCACTCGTTGGGAAAAAATGTTTAATCAAGAGAATCTAGAGTTTATATTTTTAGAATACGAAGAGTCTATCGAAAATTCAATTAACAAATATATAGATAGTAACCGCGTAGACCTGTTATGCCTTGTGAAAAGAAATAGAAATTTACTTGAACGCCTATTTACATCAAGTATGAGCAACAAGCTACGCATGCATACGAATACAGCATCATTAATTTTACATGAAGGCGATCATCCAGGAAATTTTTAGTTAAAGATGAATAATATCGAAATATTAATTAAATCTGCAGGATTACTAAGCGAAAAACTAAAAGAATATACACTGATTGTTGATGACAAAGGGCAAGAACATGGTATGTTGTTCTTTTTTAAAATCAATGGCAGGCAATACAAAATCATGCTGCCTACTCCTCATCATATGGTATGGAAAGATGAAAGGCCAACCTATCAGCAGCTCCTAAAAAATAAAGAAGCAATGTTGTTAAAATAACAAAAGCTTATTAACATCAAAAAAAAGGTGAAAATAATATTATTTTCACCTTTTTTAATGAGCCTCCTATCGGAGTCGAACCAATGACCTACTGATTACAAGTCAGTTGCTCTACCAGCTGAGCTAAGGAGGCAATTAGAGAGGACTATCGCTCTCTGCTGCAAAGATGATAACTAAAAACCTATTTTCCAAACACATTTAAGATACTGTTACAGCCTAATAAACAAATAGTCTGATTATCAGGTTAAAAAAAATACAAAAACAGCCATTTAGTCAGTTACAACGGGTTTTGTATGACATTTATTCACTACCAACCATTAACAATAAAAGAGGCACTTAAATTGTTAATCACTAATTAATTAAAAACAAAACTTTAGATATAACTTTATGAATTTCAACAATTATACAATAAAAGCACAGGAGGTTATACAAAAAGCTTCTGAAATCACAATAGGTAATCAACAACAATCTATTGAACCCTCCCATATACTAAAAGCTTTATTGCTAGTGGGCGAGAATGTGATAACCCATTTATTAAAAAAATTAAATGTAAACATAGACTACTTAACAGACGAGGTAGATAAACAAATACAATCCCTCCCTAAAGTAAGTGGTAGCAATGTATACTTAAGTAATAGCACAAATAGCTTATTGCAAAAATCTCAAAGCTATCTTAAAGAGTTTAATGACGAGTTTGTTTCGATTGAACACATTTTACTCGGCTTATTATCCAGCAATGATAAAGTAGCATCTTTATTAAAAGATCAAGGAGTCAATGAAAAAGATCTTAAAAAAGCGATTAAAGATCTGAGAGGAAATAATAGAGTAACAGACCAAAATGCGGAAGCTACGTATAATGCTTTAGGAAAATATGCGCGAAATTTAAATGATTATGCCGAATCTGGAAAATTAGACCCTGTTATTGGTCGAGATGAAGAAATTCGCCGTGTCATGCAGATCTTATCAAGGCGCACAAAAAACAACCCCATTTTGGTAGGTGAACCTGGAGTAGGTAAAACAGCCATAGCAGAAGGCATTGCACATCGAATCATTAAAGGTGACGCTCCCGAAAACTTAAAAACAAAAACTGTTTTCTCGCTAGATATGGGAGCTTTAATTGCTGGCGCTAAATATAAAGGTGAATTTGAAGAGCGCTTAAAAGCTGTCGTAAAAGAAGTAACCGATAGTGATGGTGAAATTATTCTATTTATAGATGAGATTCATACACTTGTCGGGGCAGGCGGTGGCGAAGGAGCTATGGATGCTGCTAATATTTTAAAACCTGCCCTAGCCAGGGGAGAGCTGAGAGCCATAGGAGCAACAACATTAAATGAATATCAAAAATATTTTGAAAAAGACAAAGCATTAGAACGTCGTTTTCAAAAGGTTTTGGTTGACGAACCTGACACACAAGATGCAATATCTATACTGCGTGGACTTAAAGAGAAATACGAAACACATCACAAAGTCCGTATTCTTGATGAATCTATCATTGCAGCCGTAGAATTATCACAGCGCTACATTACAGATAGATTTCTTCCCGATAAGGCGATTGATTTAATTGACGAAGCAGCTTCCAAATTACGTCTTGAAATGGACTCAGTTCCTGAAGCTGTAGATGAATTAGATCGTCGAATTATGCAGCTAGAAATTGAACGGGAAGCAATTAAACGTGAAAATGATGCTAAAAAAGTATCAGAATTAACGGAGACTATCGCAAATTTAAGCAACGAAAGGGACTCTTTAAAAGCTGCATGGCAATCGGAAAAAACATTAGTTGATCGTGTCAACCAAGAAATTCAAAATATTGAAGATTATAAACTTGAAGCAGATCAAGCAGAACGTGCAGGTGATTATGGAAAAGTAGCAGAATTACGTTATGGAAAAATAAAAGAGGCTCAAGCTCAGGTTGAAAAACTAAAACTAGAACTGGCAGAGAAACAAGAGAATAGCAGGATGCTAAAAGAAGAGGTTACATCAGAAGATATTGCCGATGTTGTTTCTAGATGGACAGGTATTCCTGTTAATAAAATGATACAATCTGAACGCGAGAAACTACTAACTTTAGAATCCGAACTCCATAAACGAGTTGCAGGACAACATGAAGCAATCGAAGCCATTTCTGACGCTATTAGACGCTCAAGAGCCGGCTTAAGTGACGCGAAGCGACCTATAGGATCATTTATCTTCTTGGGAACAACTGGTGTCGGAAAAACAGAGTTAGCAAAAGCACTTGCGGAATTTTTATTTGATGACGACCATGCAATGGTTCGCATCGACATGTCAGAATACCAAGAGAGACACGCCGTATCTAGACTTATAGGAGCGCCTCCAGGCTATGTTGGGTATGATGAAGGCGGTCAGCTAACGGAGGCAGTACGTCGAAGACCTTACTCTGTTGTATTATTAGATGAAATAGAAAAAGCACATCCAGATGTATTCAACATTCTACTGCAAGTACTTGATGATGGTCATTTGACTGACAACAAAGGTCGTGTGGTCAACTTTAAAAACACCATTATTATCATGACTTCAAATACCGGATCATCTGTTATACAAGAAAACTTCTCAAAATTAAATGAAAGCAATAGGGAGGAGATTATTGCGCAGACCAAGGATGATGTTTTCAGTATTCTGCAAAAAACTATACGTCCCGAGTTTTTAAATCGTATTGATGAGGTCATTATGTTTACGCCTTTAAGCCGAGAAGAAATTGGAGATATAGTGAAGATGCAATTTGATTTGCTCCAAAAACAGTTAGCAGAACAAAACATCAGTATTTCAGCTAGCGATGAAGCTTTAGAATGGCTAGCCCAACTGGGTTATGACCCTATATATGGCGCAAGGCCACTAAAACGTGTCATTCAAAAAAGAGTCCTTAATGAACTCTCTAAAGAAATACTTTCGGGCCGCGTATCAAGCGATGCCAATATCCGCCTGGATGTATTTGATGGCAAGTTTGTTTTCTTAAATGAAAAATCTGCGTCATAATTTACCTCACTTATAGTTTTAACAAGGGCTCACGCCCTTGTTAAAACTATATATACTCAAACTTACTTATAGAGTATTTATAGTTGTATTACTACAAAACAGTAGATATCTACTACAAAACAATTAGTTATATTTGAAGCATGAAATTGTAAAATAAGCAATGCGAATAAAGAACTTTTTTTTCCCTTCCATAATCTTTGGAATCATAACTTCATGCACACAGAAAGTAAATTTGGATCAACAGATTCCACAAACAGATAGTGCAATAAAAGAATCTTTTATAGATACAGCACTTGACCAAAAGACAAAAAAGGACTGGACCGCTAGTGACATTACTTTAACAAAAGATTTACTTTACGATAAACACACCTTAGATGACGAGTATCCTTACCAGGATACAGTAAGATCATTTCAATTTGATAAAATAAAAGAACAGTTAGCTTTTATTGAGAGTTTCCAAGAAGAAGCCTCAACTTTCGCTGTTTTACAAAATCACAGAAATAAAAACGGAGAAGCCCCCTTAGTAGAGCAATTCCATCGTAATGCATATACGCGCATATCGGACTCACTAGGTGTAGAACGCTATCAATCCGTCCCTTTATATGCTATTGACAAAACCGAGACCCCTGTTCTTTATGGTCGTGATGGAGCATTGGTTAAGGTCCTCATTCCTTCTGACACTTCAGATTATATAAAGGTAAAAGGCGTCTCTTTTGAAGGCACTTGGCAAATTCCTAAACGTTACGTAGAAAGTTTGGGGGATACAGTTACTTTCCATAAGGTCGCATTCGTGGATGTTAAAAATCAAAACATACTAACAACGGAAAGATCCAGCTCTGGCAACTGGACAATACGTAGCATGAACCCAGCCACATCCGGACAACATAAACCCCCATATGCACAAGAAACACCTGTTGGACTTTTTGTAATTCAGCAAAAAAAAACAAAAATGTATTATTATGCCGATGGAACCACTAAAATAGCCGGCTACGCTCCATATGCCAGCAGGTTTACCAATGGAGCTTATATTCATGGAGTGCCAACAAATGACCCTAAAGGAGCTATAATAGAAAATAGTTGGTCTTTAGGCACCGTCCCTCGGTCACACATGTGTGTAAGGAATGCTTCATCTCATGCAAAATTCATCTATGATTGGACAACAACCAACCAAGCACTTGTTGTTGTAATCGACTGATATTTAAGTTTATTTAACATAGTAAGTGAGATTTGTTTTTGTAGCTTTGTATCCGACAAAGCTTTTTTATTTATGCGCGTTACATTTTTTATTCTACTTATCATTGTATTAGTAAGTCACTCTCCGAGCTCCTACCATAAAGAAAAAGAGGTAAAAACAATAAGCTCTAAAGCAAACGATCACCCAAGTACCACTGCAATAACCCGCACATTGTATAACCAAATGGAACTAGTCAAATACCTCAAGTACGAGGCTTTTGAAGAAGCCTTACAAGGTTATAAGAAACTAAACCCAACGAAACAGAACATTTTGACCATCATAGACTACTCTCTCCCATCGACGGAAAAACGCATGGTAGTCTTAGATATGCAAAACAAGAAAGTGCTTCAGCACACTATTGTTTCCCACGGCAGAGCATCAGGCGAAAAGTTTGCTACATCGTTTTCAAATAAACACGAATCACACCAAAGCTCCTTGGGCTTCTTCATTACAGAAAACACCTATTATGGTTCAAATGGATATTCACTCGTCTTAAATGGACTAGAAAAAGGAATCAATGATCAAGCAAAAGCTCGCGCCATAGTTATTCATGGCGCTGACTATGCAAACGAATCTATTATAAAATCGACAGGTAGGTTAGGCAGAAGCTATGGTTGTCCCGCACTTCCTCGCCACTTGAATAAAGCCATTATTGATACTATAAAGAATGGTAGTTTAATATACATCTATGCTCAAAATAATGAATATATGAAGTATACAAAACTTGTTGAACGTAAACCTAATAGCCTGCTAGCAAGTAAAGAAAATGCAGACAAATCAGAGGCACAACTCAACTAATTTTCTCGAACATGGGCACGTAAAAATAACTGTTTCGGCTTATAACATGAGGCATTGATATACATATAAACGTACGGCATGAACAAAAAAATAGAGAGTTCACGCCATACACTTTTATCTCTACCAATACTTACAATTGACTAACCATATAGGCTATCAATTAAAATATTAGAAGTTTAAACAGAATTTAAAATATCTAATTTAATTCACTGGATATTTATTTGTTTTCATAATCTCAGCATACACCTGATCAAGAAAAAGAACCGTATCAAGATTTTTATTATACTTGGTCTCTTCAAAAAGCAAATCGTACACCCCTTTTGACTTCATAGATACGAAATCAAACTTTTTAAGTTGCAACCATTCAGGAAAAGATTGCCCTGTAGCTACCGCACATTCAATAGTTTGAAAGGAATCTTCCTGACTAACTCTATACACAACCTTAACCGGGGTTGAACTTGACTTTGGGTAGTTAACTAAAATTGATTTTTTCTCCATATTATGTTTGTTTTTTTAAGTTTCCATACTCTGCTATGTCATATCTCTTACTAAAACTCGAATTTTCCTATTCTGATAAATGAACCAAAATTATTAGAAACTCATCAAGGCTTGTTTATATCTTTTGCTATAATACTTACTGACAAAAGATGCAGAGATTGGGTAAAAGAATGAAACACGTATATAATTAACAATATATAACTAAACAAGCCACCCATTTAAATTAAGAGACAATTGTAATATAGCAAATAAAAACTACTTAAACAAAAGATTTAAAGACTTTTAACAAAGTTAACCAAACTAATAACTTTAATATAGAGATAAAATATGGTTGAAAATGAACTTTTTCTAATATATTTACACAGTATATTGATGAATTTAACTAAATTTATATAAAATCATTTTACTAATACATAAGCCGGCAAAACAATAAAAAGGTTACCACTTTAGTGACGAGCGTCCATTACAATTGTAAAAATGAAGTCAATTTCCTTATTTTTTAATAAAATAGAAATAAAGGATATTATAGTTATCTCTATGTTCTTCAAGAAGCATACACGTTGAAATTCAGCAGTTTTTGAAATAGTTTTCTTATAAATAAAACAAACCTAAAAACTGACTAAAGAAATAAAAAAGTAAAATAATCAAAATTACAGCTGAGTTGATTAAAATGTTACGTAAAATAATTAACTTACATCACTTTAATTATTAATATTAAAAATTCAATAAACATAAAAGATAACATCAATATGGAAAATCAGGTAAAACCAGCTAATGGTAAGTTAGGTATTTTGATTCCAGGGCTAGGTGCAGTTGCTACAACAGTGATTGCTGGTGTAGCATCTATTAATAAGGGACTTTCAAAGCCTATAGGCTCTGTGTCGCAACTTAGTCGTATTCGATTAGGCAAACGAACTGATAACAGAAATCCTATTATAAAAGATTTTGTTCCTTTAGCTAATTTACAAGATATTGTTTTTGGCGGATGGGATGTTTACTCTGACAACGTTTATGAAGCAGCCTCAAAAGCAGAAGTTCTAGAGCAGCATCAATTAGATCAGGTTAGAGAAACACTTGAGTCTATACAACCGATGAAAGCTGTTTTCGACACTAATTTTATAAAGAATTTAGATGGAACGCATATTAAAACCGGGCTTACAAGGCGTCAATTAGCTGATGCTGTTCGTGAAGACATTAGAGCCTTTAAAGAAAAAAACGGATTAGATCGTATCGTAATGGTATGGTGTGGTTCAACCGAAAAATATGTCGAAACTAACGAAGCTTTTTCTACTTTAGCTAAACTTGAAGAAGCTTTTGACAATGACGACACCCGCATACCCCCTAGTATGATTTATTGCTACGCTGCCTTAATGGAAGGTGTACCTTATGTAAATGGAGCTCCAAACCTAACCTGTGATGTTCCTGCAATAGTTGAGTTGGCACAAAAAAATGAAGTAGCAATCGCAGGAAAAGACTTTAAAACAGGACAAACATTGATGAAAACTATTGTAGCTCCTGGGTTACAGGCTAGAGCTCTAGGTGTTGAAGGCTGGTTCTCTACAAATATTTTAGGAAACAGAGACGGACTAGTACTTGACGATCCTGACAACTTTAAAACAAAAGAAGTTTCTAAACTCTCCGTTCTTGAAGACATTTTAGATGCAGATAAGAATCCTGAGTTGTACGGCGATCTCTATCACAAAGTACGCATCAACTATTACCCTCCTCATAAAGACAATAAGGAGTCTTGGGATAATATTGATATATTCGGCTGGTTAGGTTATAAAATGCAAATCAAAATCAACTTTTTGTGTAGAGATTCTATTTTAGCAGCTCCTATTGTTTTGGATTTAGCGCTATTCATCGACTTAGCGCAACGAGCAAATATGCATGGTGTACAAGAGTGGCTTTCTTTTTATCTAAAAGCTCCCCAAACTGCTCCTGGACTACCGGCTGAACACGATATCTTCAAACAATTGATGAAACTACAAAACACTTTACGTCACATTATGGGAGAAGATTTGATTACACATTTGGGACTAGACTATTATCAAGAATTAGTAGATAGTATACAATAAGCATATAGCTCGTTTATTAGGCTAATAAGGGAGGTGTCTTACACCCTCCCTTTATTTGATTAAGTACATTTATACATTTTCATGATAAACTTTGCTATACTAGCTGCAGGTGAAGGTTCACGTCTTAAAAGTGAAGGCATTGATGTTCCAAAACCACTTTTAGAAATAAATGGCACACCAATGATTGCCCGTTTGATTAATATTTTCAAAAATCACGGAGCGAAGCGTGTCCACATTGTCATTAACACTCAATCTCTTCCATTAAAAGATTATCTTGATTCTAAGAACTTTGGTTTACCCATTGATATTTTAATAAAAGACACGCCAAGTTCCCTTCACACTTTTCATGAGTTGGTCAAAACCAATCCACATTGGAATAATTGTTGTTTAACCACAACAGACACTATATTTAGAGAAGAAGATTTTACAGGCTACATACAAAATTTCAAAAACGAACCTAATGCTGACGCTTTTATGGGGCTTACACCTTTTATTGATGATGAAAGTCCGCTTTACATCAGCACGAACAGTAGTCTTGAAATAGAAAGTTTTACAGATATTAAAACCACTAGCAGCACCTATGTTTCTGGGGGAATTTATGGCTTAAGACAAAAAGCCTTGAACTTAGTAAGTACATCCATAGAACAGGGTAATAGTAGAATGAGAAACTATCAACGTTCTTTATTAGAAAACAATCTTTCGGTAAAGGGCTATGTTTTCGACAAAATTGTAGACGTGGATCATGTTCAAGACCGCGAAACAGCTGAAGCTTTTTTAAAGGAGCAAAATCATAAATAAAATAGTTTTGAAAAGTAAAGTATTAGGAATCACTCGAAAAAGTCATTTTTCGCCAAACCACATAGGGAACGATGCTTCTATTTTTAATGAAGTATGTGAAAACTTAGTAATACAAGGATATGATATCGAAATCTGCAATGAAGAAGATTTTATGCAGCGAGAACATATCTCACAAAAGTACATCATAACTATGGGCCGAACCAAAGAACTTGTACAAAAACTTCAAAAGTTAGAAAATGAAGGTAAGACAGTTATAAATTCCGGATATGGTATTGAAAACTGTTTTCGCAGCAATATGACAAGAGAGCTGCTAAATGCCCATGTCCCCTATCCTAAAAGTCATATTGTATCCACATCTTGCTCCGTACTAAATATTTTCAATGAATTGCAAGGAACTGGGGTTTGGATCAAAAGAGGTGATTTTCACGCCATACATAAAGAAGATGTTACCTTTGCCACCACTGCTGAGGAAGCTCAATA
Source organism: Sphingobacterium sp. UT-1RO-CII-1 (assembly GCF_026711005.1). Lineage (GTDB taxonomy): Bacteria > Bacteroidota > Bacteroidia > Sphingobacteriales > Sphingobacteriaceae > Sphingobacterium. Next base: position 278,847 of record NZ_JAPPVJ010000002.1, read on the forward strand.
TATTTTAAACGAATATGCTCTTAGAGGTATCACAGAAGCTGTTATTTCAGAACACTTAGCCGGCGATCTGCTTAAATTCTATGCAGTTCGTGGCACTCCTTTCTTTTATTATTTCTACCCTTATGAGCACAATCACCACAAATATGCCATCTATGAACAGATAAACGATACTACTCTACATTACCCTTTTAACAAAAAGGATCTTATTCAAGCTGCTGAAAATGCAGCAAAAACTTTAGGTGTGCACATTTATGGCGGCGATGTCATCATTAATGCTGATGGTAGCTTTCATATTATAGATTTAAATGATTGGCCTAGTTTTGCACCCTGCCGAGCCGAAGCTTCCCAAGCTATTGTGAAATTAATCGTAAATACATTTACAACAAGTCGAAATGCAACAACAAAATCCCTCCTATAACAATTTAAATAATACTCCTGAAGAAACTGCATTTGAACAATCTTTAAAATCAAATGATACAGAAGAAAGAATTGATATATGGTTTTATAGACCAATAGGTTTTCAAATCGCAAAGTTATGCGCCAAAATCGGTATAACTCCAAATGCAGTTACAATTATTAGTATATTTTTTGGAGTAGCTGCTGGTATACTATTTTATTACCAAGATATACAATTGAATATAATTGGCATGTTACTTCTTGTATTTGCGAACTCTCTTGACTCTGCAGATGGCCAACTTGCTCGAATGACAGATAACAAAAGTCGTTTCGGTCGTATTCTTGACGGTTTTGCTGGTGATTTTTGGTTTGCTTCTATACATATTGCTCTTTCACTGCGATTAATGGATCAAGGATGGTCAGCTTGGATATGGGTACCTGCTATTTTAGCGGGTGTATCTCACATGCTTCAATCTGCAATGGCCGATTATTATCGTAATGTTCACCTTTATTTTATTAAAGGAAAAACAGGAAGCGAGCTCGATAACACAACAGACCTTAAAGCCGATGTTGATAATATGTCGTGGAAAAAAGAGCCATTTAAAAAATTTGTACTCAATGGTTATTTAGGTTACACACGCAATCAAGAAAAGCTCTCTCCGAAACTCCAACAATTATTAAAATTAGTAAAAGAAAACTACGCTCATAATCTACCTAAATCGCTCATAGTCGACTTTAGAGCTATGAATCGACCACTAATGAAATACACAAATATAGTACAGTTTAATACACGTGTACTTTTTTTATTTCTTTGGATTTTTATAGATCAAGTATGGATTTACTTTGCTTTCGATATGTTTGTATTAAACCCTATCTTAATATATATGATAAAAAGACAAGAAAAAGTAAGCGCACATTTTGTCGACCAAATTAAAAACAATAATTCATATGGCGAGTAAGCTGTATAAAATCATTTTTTTCATCCTAGGAATAGGGACATTAGCTTATATGGTTTATGCCCTCGGTATAAATGAAATATGGACTAATATTCAAAAAACAGGGTGGTGGTTTGGCCCAGTCTTAATAAGCTGGTTAGTCATATACCTCATGAATGCTTTTGCTTTTCGGGATATAATTTACGAGAAAGACAAACCCGAGACAAAACTACCCTTTGGAAAAGTATTCCAACTAACGGTCACCGGTTATGCTATAAATTATATCACTCCTTTTGTAGCTCTAGGTGGCGAACCCTACCGTATATTAGAGTTAAAATCATACATGGGTAGCTCCAAAGCAGGTTCATCTGTTCTGCTATACACCATGATGCATATCTTATCTCACCTTATCTTTTGGGTAGCATCGGTAGGGCTTATACTTTGGTTTGTTCCTACTAGCCATATCGTAATAACCGCATGTGTACTCATTATTGCAATGGCTTCAATATTAGTTTGGTGGTTTTCTAAAGTCTATAAAAAAGGAATAACAACAACCACACTTCATACACTATCTAAACTTCCTTTGTTTGGAAAAAAAATAGCCAATTTTGCGAATAAACACAGTAAGTCACTTCACGATATAGATCATCAGGTACGCTCTCTATATGAAAACCGAAGATCAAAATTTTACAGTTCATTACTGTGGGAGTTTTTGGCTCGCGTGGTCGGTTGTGCCGAGATTTTTTTTATTGCTCGTGCCTTAGATTTACCCATGACTTATCTAGAAAGTCTAATTGTGAGTTCAGGCTCATCCCTTTTTGCTAATTTAATATTTTTCTTTCCTATGCAATTAGGCACACGTGAAGGAGGAATGGCAATGGCTGTTGCAAGTATAGGTTATGAGGCTTCAATTGGTGTTTTCATAGGAATAGCTACGCGAATCCGCGAGCTTGTTTGGATTGCCATTGGCTTATTACTAATGGTATTCTCAAAAAGGAATAAAAAAAACAGAGAAAAACAAAACAGTAATCAGGAGACTAGTCTTCTCTAACTCTTAATAAATAAAATGCAAGAAATAAAAGGTTTAATTTTTGATTATGGTGGGACTTTAGATTCTAATGGTCAACACTGGGCTGCTGTAATATGGAATTCTTATAAAAAAACGAATATCGAAATTAGTCGGGAACAGTTTAACGAAGCCTACGTTTATGCTGAAAGAAAGATGGCATTACAACCTATCATTCTGCCTAATTACAGCTTTTTGCAAGTATTAAAGGCTAAAGTAACGGCTCAATTTGAATATCTAAAAACACAAAATATAGATTTAAATCAAAATTGGATAAATCTCATAGCCGAAGATGGATATACTGTTGCTAAAAGAAATACCCGTATAAGCAAACCGATATTAGAAAATTTAAACACCAAGTATCCCATAGTAATGGTATCAAACTTTTACGGAAACTTAACTGCCGTACTAAGAGACTTTGAGATAGATCATCACTTTAGTGATATTGTCGAGTCAGCAGTAGTAGGTATACGCAAACCTGCCCCCGCTATATACGCTCTAGGAGTAAAGAAAATAAACCTTAAACCCGAAAACTGTTTAGTAATTGGCGATTCCTACGCAAAGGATATGATACCAGCAAAACAATGTGGCTGTCAGACTTTATGGCTAAAAGGTGAAGGTTGGAATGACGAAGAAAATATTAACAATGAACATGCTGACCGTATATTCTATGACATTAATGACCTTGAAGCAATTATAGGTAATTGGCTAGCAAATAAATAAAATCACATATTACCTCATTTTTCATTTAATAGTCTTAATCGTTTTAAGATTAAGACTATTAAAAAAGAAACACCAATAGATAATTAATCGCATTTTATTATTTATAAACAGTAAATCATCTATAGCCCACTCACACTATTTGTAAGACTAATAAGCTACTTAACAAATTAATAACCATTAGAATACGCTATCTTTTAAATCCATAAGTTTTTCATACGCAATCTATTGACATTCTATAAAATTTAAGTTAGCTTTACTTTCAAGATATTAATAAAAAAGTGGTCTTATATTTGCTAGTATTAAGTAAGAAGAATTTTTAACCTTCAATCATTAGCATCTTTATTTGAATAAATTTCAGTATTGTTTAAATAAGATTTTATTTTTCGTGTCTTTAATCTTATTATTGTATTAAATAGTACCTATAACAGGGTAAAAGATGCTAACTAAATTAAAACATTTTTAAGAAGCGAGTTTCTTAGAACGTGAAAAAAACAAATAATAACATAGTAATACATTAACGTATTTTATAAATTTGTATCTTAATAATAACATAAAATCATATCATGAAAGAACTAATTGAAAAAATCAACGCAGGCTTTGAAGCATTCAAAAATGATGCAGACCTACAAAATGAAAAAGGAAATAAAGCTGCTGGTACCAGAGCTCGTAAAGCATCCTTAGACTTAGAAAAACTTTTAAAAGAATTTCGTAAAGTATCTTTGGAAGAATCAAAGAAGTAAAATAAAATTCCTCTATCATCGTTTAGTATGGTAGAGGAACTTTGTTTTAAATTCAGTAGTTTCTTTTTACTCGATGTAGTTCTTTACAGGCCTAAAACAAAAAAACAGAACTACATGCACATCAACCGTAATTTCTACTTCGATCCTATTACTTCATGTAGTATTATTGAATTAAAACCTTTAGTAATAGAATACCAAAATCTATTATTAACTTCGTAATAATAAGTCAACTTTTTTATTAAATAACGTAATTAGTCAATTATGAATAAAAATATTCCTGCTTTTTTGATTTCAACTTTATCATTTGTTATGCTATCCTGTAATAGCAGCACTTCAAGTAACGCTAATGAAAATGAGGTAAAAACAGATAGTATATATCCTCCTGTTGAAACCAACCCGGCAAACACATCGTATAAACCTTTTCAGGAAGGTCAAACTCGAGCTCCGGGTATAAAGACTATTAGTGATTTTACTTTTTCTATTGTTACAGAACAATTAGAATCTCCGTGGGGCATGGCACTTCTACCAGATGGTCGTTTATTGATAACAGAAAAAGCAGGTACTATACGTATTTTGTCTAACGAAGGTACATTAAGCAATAAAATAAACAACCTGCCTAAAGTAGACCCAGAAGGTCAGGGCGGTTTGTTGGGTATCACTATAGACCCTAACTTCGCTTCAAACCGTATGATATATTGGGTCTTTGTAGAACCAACCCCAGAAGGTAACCATACAGCTGTTGCAAAAGGGAAATTATCAGAAGATGAAACTCTTATTGAAAATGCCGAAGTAATTTATAGAGCTACTCCGACTTATAAAGGCAAATTACATTATGGAGGGCGTATCATATTTGACAAAAAAGGTAATCTTTTAGTTACGACAGGGGAACGTTCAGATATAGAGACAAGACCACAAGCACAAGATCTAAATTCGGCATTAGGTAAAATAATACGTATCACAACAGAAGGCAAACCTGCGGAAGGTAATCCGTTTGTAAACACAGCTGGTGCGAAACCTGAAATTTACACATATGGTCATCGAAATATACAGGGCATTGCTATTCATCCCATAACCGGTGACATATGGGAAACTGAGTTTGGTCCTAGAGGTGGCGACGAATTAAACCGTATAGAAGCTGGCAAAAATTATGGCTGGCCCGTTATAACTTATGGACTAGAATACAGTGGAAAGGAAATTGGCACACCTCCTATTCAAGTACAGGAAGGCATGGAGCAACCTGTATATTACTGGGATCCTGTACTTTCGCCAAGTGGCTTAATGTTTTATACAAGCGACGAAATGCCCGAATGGAAGAACAGCCTATTTATTGGTGGTCTAAGTAGTACACACATAGCTAGAATTGTCATTAAAGACAACAAGGTAGTAGGTGAAGAACGAATCTTAGACAAAGAAGGCCAACGATTCAGAGATGTTATCCAAGGAAAAAATGGTGAAATATTTGCCATTTCCGACGCTGGTAGATTATACAAAATAAACAAAAAGTAGTAGCTACTGCTTAGTAATAAAAAGGGGTGTTTTTTAAAAACGCCCCTTTTTATCTACTTAAATATCCTTTAAAAATTAGACCTTAACTCTCCTCGATTTACGATTCCTAAAGATTCGTAAATTAATTTCAGATGATACTTAACTGTGTTTTCAGATATATATAACTCTGCCCCGATCTCTTTATTAGTCCTCCCCAACCTCACTAATTCTATAATTTCCATATGCCTTGCTGACAAATTGAAATCACTAAGCTTTAATTTACCACCTGCTTTTACATTCGCATCAGCTTCGGCAATAAGTAAAAGCTTTTCTCGCATTCTTCTATTTTCAACTTCTACTAGCCTACGTTTTTGTTGGTTCAAATGATATAGTCTGAATAAGGCAATTACCAAAGCAACTAATACAATAGCTGTAATGATTAAATAATTTCTCACTATTTTCTGATTGGAAGCTTCTATTGCTTTTCTTTGATTTAGCAACTCCTTCTCTATTGTAGCTAGTTTGCCTGATTGATTATTTGCATTATATTTACTACGCAATTCAGAAACCTTTTTTTGGGCAAAAAAGGCTTTTTCATAGTCTTGAACATTTGCATAATATAGTGTTAATGCCTCTTCCATGATTATTTTATAATAATCCATGTTATATTCTTCAGCATACTTTTTTCCTAACTCATAAGATTCTATTACTTTATCATATTTACCTTCCTTTTCATAAAATCCCATTTTAGCTCTATAAACATTTGGCAAATGTTTAGGAGCCTTTTGTTTACCTATTTTTATAGCAGTATTATAATAGATATCAGCTTGTTTCAAATTATCTCTCTGCTGTTCTGTTACACCTAAAAGAGTATAAAAAAAACCTTGTGTTTCAGGCTCTAACACCTCTAACTTATTATGATCAATTTGATTAAAAAGCTTTTCAAATGTTTCCTTATCATTTAAATCAAAATAAATAAAAATGTATTCTACTAAAACTTTAGTATCCGCATAGTCTTTAAAACTATTACTAACATTTTCTTTCTCTGCCAGTCCTAAATTATATAGTGCATTATCGTAATTATACAACCTCTTATAGATTAGTGATTTTTGCACATAAGCATTAAAACGCTCATCACCTCCCACTCGTTGATCGCTTAGAATTTCGTCAATTTTCTTTATTGCTTCAGCATATCTGTGCTCATCATTTAAAGCCGAAATCTCCTTTCCTAGAATCGTCGGATCGTAAACATTCGCAAAGACAGAAAATATAAAAAAGCACAAATAAAGTAGCAGCAAGCCTCTCAACATTTTAATTCTAATAAATTGTTAATAATTATCCTTCACATGTCGTAGATACGCTACAAAAATAAATAATATTCTATAATTAAAGAGTATTGGTTGCAACAAAAGAAATACATTTTACGACTAGAATCAGCTCTTTCTTTTAAAATAGCTAGAAATAACTAAAAATTAACTAGACTGTACTAATAAATAGAACCACCTAATAAAACCTAAACACGCCACATTCTGTTCCTCATAAACTGACCTATTAAATCACCTATTTTTAGTTTTTTTTAAAAAAAAAATCAACTCAGAATAACGCATTCCAATAGGATAAATAAAAAGAAACACGTATATTGTATTATCTTTTTTCAATTGCTAAACACCAATTTATATACAACAATATGCCAAAAAATTTTGATGCAATAGTCATAGGTTCAGGAATTTCTGGAAGTTGGGCTGCAAAAGAATTTGCAGAAAAAGGTCTAAAGACTCTCTTAATCGAACGAGGAAGGATGGTAGAACATATTAAAGACTATCCAACTGCCTTTTTAGATCCTTGGGACATCCCCTATGCTAATCAAAAAACAACTAAGGATACTCAAAACAACCCACTCATATCTAAACACTATCAATTTGATCAAAGTACTAAACACTTCTATATTCAAGATCATGATCAAGAGTATATTCAAGAAAAACCATTTGATTGGATAAGAGGCTACCAATTAGGTGGTAAATCTTTATTATGGGCTAGACAAACACAACGCTGGAGTGATTACGAGTTTAATGCTCCAAAAAGGTTTAACTACGGAATAGATTGGCCTATCCGTTATAAAGATATAGCTCCTTGGTATTCTCATGTTGAAAAATTCATCGGTGTTTCAGGAAATAAAGATGGTATAGATAATATGCCAGATAGTGAAGTCGTTGGGTCCTTCGAAATGAACCTAGTCGAAAGTAAAATAAGTCGTAGTATTAGCGCAAATTATACAGATAGAAAACCAATAATTGGAAGACATGCTAATTTAGCTGAGGTAACACCTACTCAAACGCAACAAGGCCGATCAAAATGCATGGCAAGATCTCTTTGTTCTCGCGGATGTCCTTTCGGTGGTTATTTCAGCGCAAACTCTTCCACTATTCCTTATGCGTTAAAAACAGGAAACCTAACCATATTAACAGATAGTATTGTCGAGTCAATAGTTTACGATCATGATCGTAAAAAAGCTAGTGGAGTACGCATTATAAATGCAAATACAAAAGAGAAAACAGAAATAACAGGAAGTATCATATTTTTAAATGCGTCTACTCTTAACTCTAATTTAATTCTTATGAATTCTAAATGCGAGCACTTCCCTAATGGCTTAGGCAATAAAAATGATCAACTCGGCAAAAACATTGTCTTTCATAATTATCGGGGCCGTCTAACTGCTGATTTTGATGGCTATGAAGATAGTTACTATTTTGGAAAAAGGCCCACACAGATTTTTATTCCTGCTTTTAAAAACATCCATCACGTTACAGAATCCTTCTTAGGATCTTATCTAATCGCTTTTAGTGCCTATAGAGAATCATTCCCCAATTCACAAACGAACACGACTCTAGGCGGTAAATACAAAGACAGCCTCCTAGAACCCGGTAAGTGGAAAGTATCCATGATGATGCAAGGCGAGGTAATACCTGTAAAAGAAAACCATGTACGTTTAAGTAATCAAAAAGATAAATACGGATTACCTAAACTTATAACCTCCATAGGTTATACAAATAACGATGTGGTTATGATGCAAGATTTTATTGATGAAGGACATGAAATGCTACAGAAGGCAAACTGTACAAACATAATCAGCTTAGATCAACATGAAGCTTTTAATAGACAACCGGGTTTAGAAGTTCACGAAATGGGTGGTGTCAGAATGGGAATCAATCCTACAGAGTCTATATTAAACGCCTATAATCAGATACATTCTTGTAAAAATGTTTTTGTTACAGATGGAGCCTGCATGATTAGTGCCGGAAATCAAAACCCATCGCTAACATTTATGGCACTCACCGCAAGAGCTGCTAATTATGCGATTCAGCAGTTCAAAAATGGTAATTTATGAAAAAGGTCTCTTTCATCACTATGAAAGAGACCTTACATGTTGTTAATATATTAGCTTTAAGTATTAACTTATATTTAGAAATTTACCACACCTGAAAACATATAAATCTTTAACGTCTTGTTGACACTCCTGTTTTCCAACTATTAGAAAGTATAGTGTGGATTTTGTTCTAATGCTTTATTTCGATCCCATGCATCTTTAGGAATTGGAAATAGTATCGGCGTGGTATTTAACCAAGGCTTTTGAGAAACATTTAACTCTTTATAATTTGGACGTTCTGCTTTGATAAAATCTAAAAACCTACCTCTTCTGTTTAAATCAGAGAATCCACCTGATGGCTCCCAAATAAACTCCATTCTACGTTCCTTAAAAATAGCATTTAGTACTTGGTCTTTATTCAAATTGTTAGTGAGTAAGTCTAAACCAGCACGCTCACGCACTTTATTTAATTCATCTATTGCATCAGCTGATTTTCCTTCCTCATTTAGAGCTTCCGCATAATTCAATAATATCTCTGCAAAACGAATTATAGGTGCATTTACACCAGAATTATTCAAAGTCGGTTTTTGCCAATACTTAGTCATAATATATCCAGAAATAGACCAACCTGCAGGCACATCATTAGGCATTACAAAAGCTGGCATATCTTGATGAGCCTCTTCTGGTCCAATAATACTTGCCCAATAACGCTTATCTTTAATTTTACCACTGGCGTCTTTTTCATGACTATCAACCCAATGCTTTTGTGGCACGAAGTTACTCCATGCTGCCCCTCCAGTAAACTCTGCAGGAGCACCACGCGGAGCTGTCCTCTTTACTAGATTGTTCCCCTCTGCATCCGTCCCCTCTCTAAATTGTGTAGAAAAAAGGATTTCTTTATTATTCTCGTTACTTTCTAAAAATACAGTTCGGTAGTCCTTTAATAAATCATAAATACCTTCATCAAATAGCTCTTTAGACACAGAAATTACATCAGCGTATCTAGCTTGCCATAAGTATGCCTTATTTAGTAAAGCCTTACAAGCACCCGAAGTCACTTTACCTACATTATTAACATCCCATGTCTTTGGTAAAACAGTTTTGGCACTTATTAAATCATCTTCAATACTCTTCCATATAGTTTCAGCATTAGACCTTGGAATTTGCAAATCAGAACTAGCGTTCAAAGGTTCTAGGATAAGCGGCACACCTCCAAAATATGTTACTAAACGATAATAATATAAGGCTCTTAAAAATTTAGCCTGACTTACTATTACATTTTTATCCCTTTCATCACCATCAGGCATCTCTTGTACTTTATGAATAACTAGATTCGCACGTGATATACCATAATAAGCGGCTGTATATACATCTCTCAATATGGTATTAGTGGAGGGTAAAGTAAGTGAATGTAACTCAATCCTATTAGCACTACCATCCATTTCATACATATCACCTGACATCGACCACTCAATATCTGCTGCATCTCGCACATTAGAAAAAGCTTCTTCTTTTTGAAGAGTACTATACACCCCCATTAATGCCGCTTCTGCGTCAGAGGTATTTTTAAAAAATTCTTCTTCAATAATTATATCAGTCGGTTTAAGAGATAAGAAGTCATCCGAGCAACTCACAGTCGTCAATGCAACCGAGAGTAATAAAAAATTAAATATCTTCATTTTAAATATTGTTAAGTTTTAGAATCCCATTTTAACACCAAACATATATGTTCGAGGCACAGGGTACACACCCTTGTCAACCCCACTAGCAAGTGGATTAGTGGAACCAACCTCTGGGTCAAATCCTGAATAATTGGTAATTGTAAAAAGATTTTGTGCAGACATATATAAACGTAATCTTTTAAAAACCTTCGTTTTCTCTATAAATTGGTTTGGCAATGTATAGCCTAATGTTAAATTTCTTAGGCGAAGGTAAGACCCATCTTCGATATAGAAGGATGATAAATTAGCATAATTACCATTAAGATCGGTATATTTTAAAATTGGTGTAGAGTTGCCTCCGCTTTGAGCTGTCCATCTATTCAAGATATCGGCTGATGCATTGATAACACCGCTACCTCCAAAATACTTCATGGGGTACGTAGAGAACTTTGCAGCATGAAATATATCGTTGCCCGTGACTCCTTGAATAAGCATGTTTAAATCAAAACCTTTATATGAAAAGTCCATATTTAAACCATATGTTACATCGGCCCATGGGCTACCTAACTTCACACGGTCTGCATCAGATAATATGTTATCACCATTTACATCTTTAAATTTAAAATCACCAGCAGACGCATTGGGCTGAAAAGATTTATCTACTTCCGCATCAGTTTGGTAAATCCCTTCTACAATATATCCTCTAAAATAGCCTATAGGTTGTCCAATTTCTGTATAAGAGCTGTTCATTGCTGTGAATCCAACCAGTGGACCACTAATTGGATTTCCTGCTCCAAGAGATATCACTTTATTACTTAGTGTTGACATATTTACACTGACATCATATTTAAATTCATTCCCACCAGAATACCCTAACAAAAGTTCAAATCCCGAGTTTCTAATCTTTCCACCATTGACGGATGGCGCACTTTCGAATCCAGCTTCTAAAGAAACTGGTAGACTGACTAACATGTCTTTGGTATCCTTTATATAGTATTCTACTGTTGCATATCCTTTACCATCCAAAAAACCGATATCTGCACCAAAGTTCAATTGCTCACTAGTTTCCCATTTCAAATTCTCGTTGCCAGGTCTAACCATTCCTGCGCCAATTTTCAAACTTTGTCCTGTTCCCAAGATATAATTATCAGAAACTCTTCCTATGCCTAATGTACTCGAGTAGCCATAAGCACCTATTGCATCATTTCCAAGTTGTCCCCAACTCGTACGTAATTTCAAACTATTAATAAAACCCTCATTATGAAAAAATGATTCTTCAGACACATTCCAGCCTGCTGATACAGACGGGAAATTCCCCCACTTATGGGCAGGTCCAAAATTAGAGGATCCATCTCTTCGTATACTTGCTGATAACAAGTAGCGATCTTGATAATTATAATTTATTCGACCTAAGTATGACGCTAATGTATAGTGAGAACCTGTTCCTGTTCCTTTTCTGTTTGCATCAGAACTACCATTAATCACTTGCAATGCTTCGTTTTGATAATCTCTTGCTACAATTGTGAGCCAGTCATTTGTGTTTTTCTGTGCTGACTGTCCTATAACTGCAGATATACGATGATTGCCAAAACTCTTATCAAAATTCAATACGTTCTCTAATAGCCAATTTAGACCTTGAGATTGGTTTTCAGTTAATGTAGCTTGTGGGTTGTTATAAAATCCACGCTGTACTTTTGGTTCCCAAGAATGATTGCGGACAGAAGCGAAATCTAACCCTAAGCTCGATTTGAATTTCAATCCTGTCGTAATTTCATATTCGCCAAAAGCATTTCCATATAATCGCATATTTTTAACAAAGTTATCCATTGACTTCGCTCTTAAATAGGGATTATCTCCTTGCGTAGAATAAAACTCTGAAGAACCAGTAATAACCTCCTCCCTACCCAATGTAGGATAGAACTGTTGTGCAAGATTAAATATCCCTAACCTAAAATCTTCATTTCGTTGTCCTTTTCCATGTACATATGAAAAAGCCAAACTTCCGCCAATCTTTAACTTTTCTGTAACAGCTACATCGACATTTGCTCTGCCCGTATAGCGTCTGTTACGCGTTTCAATAATGGTTCCCTGCTGGTCGCTATAACCAAGAGAAAGTGCATTTCTTACCTTTTGATTGCCTCCTGTTACGGATAGATCAACATTAAAAAGAGGTGCTGAACGGAAAATTTCATCTATCCAATTCGTCCCGACACCAAGCTCCCTTGGATTCGCCCATTCAGGATTTGTCGCCATTCCAGAGTTTGTATATAGCTCATTAGCTAGGGTAGCGAATTGCTCAGCATTTAAAAACTTTGGTTTCTTCCAAAGAGAAGCGATACCCGTATAAGCATTGATCTCCGCAGTTGAAACGCCTTCCTTACCTCTTTTTGTTGTAATCAATATTACGCCATTGGCTGCCCTAGCACCGTATATCGAAGCCGCCGCCGCATCTTTAAGGATTTCTACTGATTCGATGTCATTCGGATTAACTATAGCCATACCATCCACATTATCCGAGCTACCGTTTATAGACATTCCACCTCCCCCAACAGGAAAGCCATCAATAACATATAGAGGTTGATTACCGCCAGTCGTTCCCACCCCCCTGATACGAACAGAAGCAGCACCTCCTGGTGCACCAGTTGTCTGTGTTATCGTCACACCAGGCACTTTACCTTGAATTGCACTTGTGAAAGATGTTGCAGAAACCTTCTCTAAGTCTGATGCTTTAATAGAAGAGATGGATCCAGTAAGCTCTTTTCGCTTTTGTGTACCATATCCAACAACAACGACCTCCTCTAACGCATCAGAGCTCATTTGTAATACAATTGATTTAGCTTGATAATTCTCAACAATAATCTCCTGTGTTTCATAACCAACGTAAGAAATCACCAAACTTATACCCATACTTACATTTGGCAATTCAAAATCTCCGTTCACATCAGTTGAAGTACCTTTCTCCTGATTCTTTACTTTTATGGATACTCCAGAGATAGGAAAGCCATTTTGATCCAAAACCTTCCCTTTCAGTGTCTGTTGGAAATCTTCTTTCGATGTTGTAAGTAGAGCAAGTTCTGGAGATGCAAAGGCAGGTGTAGCCAAAAGTGAGAGTAAAAAAAAACTAGACTTAATAAATCTTTTGTTCATAGCTTAAAATTTATGTGTTTATAATTCCCAGTAGTAATGTCTTTCAATACCCGGATTTGTCGTCGTAGTAATTCCCAGCAAATTATTGCATAGCTAGCGCTAGTAAACACTCATTTCAGTGTGTTTCACGACCGAATATTACTTGTAACTGTTATAGTTTATTTTAATACATCCTAATTTTATTCGGAGCTATAGGGCGTATATCTTGGCTGTTTTATTGTTTATCTACTTACTCTGTCTCTATTTTAAAAAATGTGTAAAGAAAGAATATATGGCCTCACTTGCTTCTTGTGTTAGTGCGTGCATAGGTCTGTTTGTCATCGCTACCCTATTTTCAAACCCTAATAACTTATTCACCTGTACAGCATGGTTCAGCACACGCCAACGCGAAACAGGATCTTCGGCTCCACCCGACACTAAAAATGGACGAGGTGCCATAAGGGCATGCAGCTCTTGCAGATTATGGCCACTATTTCTCAACGCTTCATAGACTCCAAAAGCCGGATTATCTTCTGTTATCAGCCCCCTCTTCCGCCAAGGTTTTGGATGATAACCTAAATACCAAGGCTCCCAATAGTTTATAGATTCCCTATCTTCTTGAAATGCCACGCCTGGGTCAGACCATGCCGCTGCTGCAAAATTATCCGTCAGACAAGAGGCAAACATAGCCCACTTTCCACCAAAAGAATGACCAACGATTCCTATTTTATCTTTATTAACTTCTTTATGATTTGCTAAGACATGATATGCACTATTCGCCGCATATCCCAACATAGATAAAGGTTGAACCGACACATTATCTATAGAAGGATAATATAACGAAAACTCATTTCTTTCAGATGCCTCTTTCGTACCAATCGAAAGTGTCACGAAGCCTCTATTTACTAATTGAGTTGCAAAATCTCTCCAAGGTCTAAATGGCCTACTTTCACTGCCTATACCAATCGATGTTTCAGCATCGTAAAACACCGATACAACGGCAGGCTTTTCACCTTCAAGTTCCTTTGGAATGAGCAAATAGCCTTTTGTCCATTCTTGTGGTGTCCACTTAAAACGAACAGTATATTGCATGTAATTTCCTTTGTCTATCGAATCTAAATACTCAAATTTCTGTTCTTCATCTAATGCCGGCCACTTACCTAAATAATGCTCCCAATTTCTTCTAATTTCAGCTTTTCGTAACTCCCATTGCTTAATGGTTTGCACGTGTTCACCATTATTAAATATTAGTGGCGATCGGTAGTCTCCATAATTCTCTTTTAAAGAATCAGGTGCTACAAAATATTTTGCTATACCAGCTGGTATTTCTTTGTCTTGAGAAAAACTCTTAGAGCCCAGAAGTATCAGAATACATAATATAAGTCTATTTGCCTTCATATACTATTGTTTTAGCTTCTTTTAAAGCTCGTGTTGAAAGATAATATTTTGCCAACATAAATGACTTTTCCCAATCTGGGAGAGCACGATTTTTTCTATACTCCAAAAACTGCTGCAACACTTTACCGAAATGCTCTTCATGACTTAGATATAACTCCTCAGGAATAATAATTCTGTATTCCTCTCCCTGCTTTGTAAACCTTAAATTTGGTAAGTCACCAATTTCAGCTAATGCCTTCGCCAGGTTATCATCAAAATCAACAACTTCCAGATTTGGTTGTAAAAACAATGCAGACTTTCCTTCTCGATCAGCTTTAATACTTATTTTAAAATTATTAGTTTCAAACAAAGCATTGAACTGATCACCCTTCCCATCTTTTGATTCTACCTCCCAATTAACTGCAATAGAAACGGGTATCCCTTTAAAATTGTACAATAGTCTACCGTTGCTAAATACATTTAATGTATGATTTAAATTAACGCTACTCTCAAGATATGCAGGATAATTATCTAATTTAGTCGACCTTTTAAAGTCAGTCAATGATACATCTGTTTTCCAACGCTGAGCTTCAATCAAACGCACGTCCTTTTCAATGTCTATAACTTGCTCTGATGACAAGATCCACTGTACTAAATCTATGTAATGTGTTGTAACATCGACCAACCCTTCACCTTGTTGTAAAGTATTATAAAACATAGCCGGACGAATCAGCGGACTACCGGAAACTTCTTTTAAAAAGTGATGCAAACTATTGATACTTATAGCGGGTTTATCACTAGTAACCTTCATTCCTCCCGAGAAAGCAATATTATTTATCAGTGCTTTCAATATTTGATTTTTAACATCATACCTTTCCGTCATAATGTCATAAACAAAAGAATCATCAGGATCTACCCTATCTAACAAGTGACTTAATTTATCATATCCATCAGTACTGATAACAAGAGGTTTATCTGCAAACACATCTTTATTATGTTCGATTGCTTCAACTATAAATTCGATCTTATTTTTATTATCTCCTGCTAGAACAACAACGTTTCCATCATTTTCTTTAAATGCCTTTTCCTTAAAATCAGCACCATAATAGCTTGATATCTCCCAATTTGTAGGATTCTCTACTCTATTATTGTATTGCTCGATGAAGTCTACATATGAAGCTGCTTTAGTAATAGTATCTGCATATACGTAGACTTGAGAGTCCACTTCACTGTTTTTATACTTTTGAACTAATGCAGCATGAAAATGCTGTGGTTCGACTACAATAAATCTTACCTTATCATTACTAATCTGTTTTTGTTTTTTAGAAGAGCAAGCCATATTAAGAATTAATATAGTGAAAATAATGAATTGATAGTTCTTCATTCTAAAACCTCCATTTTCTAATTTTATGCCCATGCATAGCATAATACATCAAATACACATAACATGGAACCAATACCCAATAAGCTACTCGTAAATCAAATAAATCGGCATAATAACCATATATCATAGGCATAATTGCATTACCACACAACCCCATGATTAACAGCGCCCCTCCTTGCTTTGTAAACCGTCCTAAATCGCTCAAAGCTAAAGGCCAGATACCTGCCCAAACAAGAGAATTTGCAAAACCCAGTAAAACAATAAACCAAATGGAAATATCTGCCGTATGCCCCAAAAAAGTAACATTACCGCTCAAATAAACTATTCCTAAGGAAAGTAACAACCCTAGAATCGTGCAAATGCGCAAAGCAGTTACTTGACTCATTACTTTAGGAATTAGCACTATACCACAAAGGTATCCTACTATTGTCAAAAACAATGTATACGAAGGAAAGACTTTAGCTTCGAGCAAATCGATATCCATCGATCCAGCATAGCCAATTATCGTATCTATTGATATAATTTGTGTTCCTACATGCAAAAAGATAGCTAAAGCTCCTAATATCAAATGCGGAAACTGAAATAAACTAACCTTACCAGAATTAGCTGCTGCCAGTTCATCATCTTCATGCTCTGTGTCAATTTCTGGTAGAGGCGACCACCTTACCAACAAACCCAATCCAAGTAAAACAATGCCTACAACAGAGTAAGGAACAATTACTCTTCGAATAAATAAGTCAAGCTCTGTTGCTCTTTCAATCGGATTCATAGTCTCTAAGCTTTTAAACAGTTCAGAGTCTGTGGCTCTTAATACAACTGTCGCAAAAATAAGAGGCGCTATTATACCTGCGGCCTTATTACAAATACCCATTATAGATATTCGCTGCGCGGCTCTTTCTTTAGGTCCTAATATAGTGACATACGGATTAGCTGCAGTTTGCAAAATAGCCAGCCCCGCCCCTAAAGAAAACAGTCCGAACAAAAATAGCTCATAGGTTCTAGTATATGCAGCTGGTACAAACATAAATGCACCAAAAGACATAATAAAAAAACCAATCATAATGCCATTTTTAAAACCTCTCTTCTTAAGTAAATAAGAAGAAGGCATCGAAATGACCAAATATGAAATATAGAAAGCAAAGGCTACTAAATAAGATTGGAAGTTTGTAAGTTCACATGCTATTTTAAAATAGGGAATCAATATAGCATTGACCCAACTAACAAAACCAAACGTAAAAAACAATACACCAATAATACCTATTGAAATATATGTTTCTCTTTTCGTCAGGCTATCTACTGTTCTAAGATTTTTTTCGCTCACATCATTAAACTTTAGGTTCCCAACCCTTTGCATACTCTCTTGACCAGAAATTTCCCATTGTTTTCTTATCATTTAAAATATGTCCGTTAGCTGGGTTAATTTCTAATTGTTTACCTGCACGCAGAGCTATATTACCTAATTGAACGAGTAAAGTGCTCTGATGTCCACTTAGGATATCTGAGTTTAAATTAGCCCCATTTTTAATCGCAGAAAACATGTTTTGTATATGAATAGCATCCAGTTGTTGTGAAGGACTTGAAAGGCTGGTCGTGTTTATAATTCCACTATCTTTTTCTTCTCTTACTAGCTTTCCTTTTACATCAAATACTTTATAAGAATTCGCACCATCAATTTGTAAAGCCCCATTACTACCATAGAACATTACCCCCACATTTGAGCCTTCGGTCGTCATTGCATTACAGCTTCTTCCCTCCCACGTAATTAACTTGTCCCGGCCAAACTCCATATTAATAACCTGTGTATCCGGGGTTTCCCAATCATCTTTATATGCATAGCGTCCTCCTTGTGAACTCACAAGTGTTGGATAATCTACTTGTAAGCCCCAGCGTGCCAAGTCTACCATATGTGTCCCATTATTCAAGGCTTCCCCCGTTCCCCAATTCCAAAACCAATGCCAGTTATAATGGATTAAATTATCCTTAAAATCCATTCTCGGAGCCGGTCCCTGCCATAATTCAAAGTCAAGCCAATTCGGCACGGCCACCTTTTTACCGACACCTATAGAAGGTCTATTATTGGTATACCAAGTCTTTGCGTAATAAACATCACCAATAGTTCCGTTATGTACTTCTGAAATCCCTTTTACAACATTTGGCCATGATCTTCTTTGGTTCCCCATTTGAATAACATTTCCATACTTTTTAACTGCGTCAATTAATAACTCCCCTTCCCTGGGGTTATGGCTACATGGCTTTTCAAGATACACATGTTTACCAGCCTGAGACGCTAATATAGCTGCCGGCGCATGCCAATGGTCTGGCGCAGCAACGACCAAGACGTCTATATCTTTACTTTCCAAAGAGCGTCTAAAATCATTAAACTCTTTCGGAATATGTGTTTGAAATTTTGAGATACCTTCCTTACACTTAGCAATAGCTCTAGAATCAACATCACATATATGGGCAATTACACTATTACTTTGTCCTGCAAAATTCTGCGCCAAAGCACCTCCCCTAGAATTAACTCCCATTACTGAAACCTGCAGACGTTCATTTGCTCCAATAATATTATTATAGCTTTTTGCACTAAACCCAGGCAATATACCTCCTAAAGTAAAAGCTCCTGTTGCAATAACGCTCTTTTTTAAAAAACTTCTTCTCGAATTATTTTCCTGATTCATCATCTTTATAAGTTTATTTTATAACTGATTCTAATTTAACAATTTCCCCATTCTGGACTTTACTTATATCTGCAGCATCTATAAATGCACAAATCTCCAAACTCTCTATGGGGTCAAATGGCAAAACTTTAGTATCAAAGAACTCTACAATTTTATGTAGAAGTGGGTCATAGCCTTTAAACTCTCCCAATTTCACCACTGCTTTTTCACAAAAAACTGTACCGCCAAACTCGGTTTTTCCTTTTCTTATTCCCCGAACAGTACCTATGCGACCATTTTCCCACAAGCCCACAATACTATCACCATCTACTGTGAACGTACGCGCTACCGATTTACAGCCGCCCCCCATTGCTGCAAAAAGCATCTCTACACCATGTATTCCATACCAGAAGAAATCCGGATGCGAAGGATCAATTGTTGCAGGCGTATAAACGTCAGCGCCCAAAACCTTTCCATATTTACCTGCTAATATATCCTCCAAACCCGTAATATACCTCAAAGAAGAGGAAGAGAAAAAAGGCACTTTATGTTTTTTAGACAAATCAAATATCTTTTTAGCATCATTATAAGAAGCTGCTAAAGGCTTGTCAATAAACAACGGTTTTCCAGCTTTGAAAACTTTCTCAGCTTGTTCTAAATGTAACCTTCCATCATTTGTTTCCAACAACACGACATCAACTTCCCTTAACAGCTCGTCAATAGAACCCACTATTTTCACACCATATTGTTTAATTTCTTCAATATATTTTGGAATACGTTCGGTAGCTGAAGGAATAGTTTTCGTTCCATATGGATAGGCAGCAACAATCTTATAATTTCTATATAAGCTACTATCACCATTAATAGATTTGGCAAAAGCTATAGAGTGTGATGTGTCTAAACCAATTATACCAATTCGCTTCCCCTCTCCCGTTCTCATAGATTTTGCTAATAAATCAGTCGATTGCCATAACGACAATAAACTCACGGCTCCTAAGCCTAAAAACTCTTTTCGATTTATATTTTTCATAATTATATGATTTAAACTTTTTACTATTCATTCTTATTAATAAATAGTGTACGTACACTCCTATGCAATTTAAAACTCATACGAAACATACACTACTATCAATAAGCACTATAAAAAACAGAACGTTATTACTTTTGGTTTATAATCATAACTCTCTATATAGCTATTATGCCTAACTATTTAAAAGAATACACCAGATTGACTTCTCAAACACCAACACTGTGTACGTACACGAATATAATAATTTCTTTTTATAATTTATAATATTTATAATTTTCTTTCGTCAATACATCAATAGGCATATGCTGTATCTTCATTACATCTTCCGACGTGATAAAATAATTATACAAAGTTTGCATTGCTATATATCCCTGTTTCACAGGCTGCTGACTTATTAAAAAATCAATTTCTCCATCTTCTAAAAATTTCAAGTTACTTTCTAAATAGTCATAACCTATCAATTTTATTGGCAATCCTTTCTCTTTAATATATTCTGCAACGACAAATACTCTAGAGTTAGTCACAAAAATTAAGTCCACCTCATTATACTGTAAAAACTTCTCCAATTCTAAACTTACTGATTCATAATCTGTCTGGTTCAGTGTCAGTTTATGGATCTGAGTAATGGAATCTTTTTCCCTCAAATAACTTTCAAATCCTTCTGTTTTCTTTACTAAGTGATACGTTGCATCCAGTTCTTTGGAAATATTCAGAACTAAAACACCTTTATCCTTAATCAGATAATGTGCAATATTTCCCGCCATTCTACCCGATTGGTATAAGTCAGGTCCTATATAACTTAAGGGAGTAATTAAAGGTATATCGGAGTTAATAAAAACAAATTTTATTTTTTTCTCCATACAGGTTTTTGAAAACTCCATTGCCTCCGTTATAAATGAGGGTGCTATAATGACAGCATCAATCGGCGTAGCAAGAATTTTTTTTCCTTGTTCAGTAAAGGAATTTCTATCATCTAAATCAAACAAATAATAAGTCACTTCAACACCAAATATCCCCTCTTCTTCTAATGCTAATTTTATACCATCTAAAGGTAGTTTCCAGTATTCTGTTTCTTTTGATTCTTCAGGTATTAAAACAGCAAATCTATATATCTTTTTTGAAGCAAGTCTTTTAGCCAACATATTAGGCTTATAATCCATTTCTTTAATAATCTCTTCGATTCTTTGCTTCGTTTTAGCTGCCACCCCCCCTCTTTTATGCAAAACTCTATCTACGGTAGCAATAGAAACATTTGCTCTTCTTGCAATCTCTTTTACACCTATTAAATTAGAATCCTCTTTTATCATACATCTTTAGATTAAAAAGCCAATTTAAGACTTTGAAATTAAACTCGCACTATCCCGGTCCAGATACAGTACTGCATTCGTATGCTTTCTCAAAATTGTAGACGGAAACTTCTCTGAAATATCAGCTTTCAAAGTATTGAATATAGCCTGCGATTTAGTTGGTCCAGGAACGACACAATATAAGTACTTTGCTCTAAAAATTGCAGGTATAGTAAGTGTTAAAGCTTCTTTAGGCACCTCATTAAAAGTTGGGAAACAGCCATCGTTCACCTGCTGATTTCTACATGCTTCATCTAAAAGAACCTGTTTCACTAAAACAGTATCATTAAAGTCTGCCACCGGAGGATCATTAAAAGCTATATGACAGTTTTCGCCAATCCCAAGACAAACGATATCAGGGTTAAACTTATTCAATAAGTTTTCATAACGTCTACACTCTTTTTCTACTTCTATACTATCTCCCTCAATTAAATGAATAGAATTAAAAGACAGTTTATCAAAAAAATTATCTTTTAAATAACGTCTAAAACTTTGTGGGCTATCCACACTAAGCCCTACATACTCATCCATATGAAAAGCATTTACTCTGGACCAATCGACATCCGAATTTATCAAAGCCTCATACAGTTCCTTCTGTGAAGGAGCTGCTGCAAAAATAATAGATACTTCATTTTGCTTATTTAATAAATCATGTATTCTGTCAATAACATCTTTGCCAGCCTTCTCGCCCATCAGCTTTCTGTTATCCAGAACTTTAACATCCAATTCATCAATTTTTAGATTCATTACCTTATAATTTATCATATACAATTCTTCCTTCTATTATCGTACAAGCCACCTCAATATTTTCATCAAATATCACTAAATCTGCATCATACCCCACTTCAATTCGTCCTTTCACTTTTTCTTTACCTAAAACACGTGCCGGGTTAAAACTTATCATATTAATAATATCATACAGAGGAATATCCACATTATTCATCATTACCCTTACCAATCGATCGGCTGTTGCTACACTCCCAGCAAATGCGCTTCTGTCCTCTAGTTTTGCGACCCCATCTTCAATTAATACGCGCGTTCCTTCATCAATTGGACCTAAAACACTTTCTTTAACTGATGTACCTGCTGCCCGCATCGCATCGGTAATCAAGATAATTTTATCATGCTTTTTAAATTTACAGACAAACTCTAGAAATGGCTTTGGCAGGTGCACGCCATCTGCTATTATTTCCACATCAAAATCATCAATGAGATAACCTGCCTCTACAGTTCCGGCTACACGATGTCCGTTAATACGTTTGACTGATGACATTGCCGAATAAAAGTGTGTCATCAGTGAAAACCCGACCTGATGTGCGCGTTCTACCTCTTCAAATACAGCGTCTGTATGAGCAATAGCAGGTAACACCTTATTTTCAATCAGAAATTCCCCCATTTCTAAAGCTCCTGGTAACTCAGGGGCAATACTCCATCTCTTTACAAAAGGAAAACGTCTTACAATGTCAGTATACTCCTCTCGTTTCGGATCACGTATATAACGTTCATCTTGTGCTCCTTTCTGAGCAACACTAAAATAAGGTCCTTCTAAGTGCATACCTAAAAATGTAGCACCCTTCAAGTTTTTAGCACTTGCCTTTTCATAACAACTTAATGTCAACTCCAACTGCTCCTGGGTAGTGGTTAAGGTTGTCGGCAGCAAAGCAGTCGTTCCAAATTTAGCGTGAGTCTCCGCGATATTTAAAAAAGCTTCTACAGTCCCATCCATAAAATCCGATCCTCCTCCACCATGTATATGTATATCGATAAAGCCTGGAGAAAGATATTTTCCCATCCCGTCTATATGCCTTGTATCATCTTCTATAACAGGCAGTTCATCATTTGTTAAATAAACACCGACGATCTTACCTGAATCCACAGAAACAGCGCCAAACTGTATACTATCTGCTAAAATTATATTTACGTTACTAATAAAATATTTGCTCATGGTTCTAATTGTGTACGTACACGAAGTTATCAAAAATTTAGATTATATAAAAGATTTTATTAATTAATAACAATAAAATAAAAAACGGATTGAAAAATAAAAAAGCTGCGAAGGCAAATCCTCCGCAGCTTTTCACATTCTAAAGACTGATTATTAAGTAACTACAACTTAAATAGAATCAATCACTGTATTCAAAGTACCCGAAGGTCTCATTGCTTTTTCAGCCAAGGCATCATTAGGGAAATAATATCCTCCCAACTCTTGTGCTTTACCTTGAGCATCAATTAACTCTTTGTTTATTGTTGCTTCATTTTCAACTAAAGAAGTTGCTACACTTTTAAAGCGGTTGGCTAATTCAGCGTCAGCATCTTGATTGGCCAAAGCCTCTGCCCAATATTGAGCTAAATAAAAATGTGAGCCTCTATTATCAATCTGTCCTACACGTCTTGCTGGAGACTTATCATTTGCTAAGAATTTTTCAGTTGCAATATCCAAAGCATTAGCAAGAACTTGCGCCTTAGCATTCCCTTGTGTTTGTGATAAATGTTCGAAAGAAGCTCCTAAAGCTAAAAACTCACCTAGAGAGTCCCAACGTAAATATCCTTCCTCTTCAAACTGCTGAACATGCTTTGGCGCTGATCCGCCTGCTCCTGTTTCAAACAATCCTCCACCATTCATCAACGGCACAATCGATAACATCTTTGCAGAAGTACCTAACTCTAAGATTGGGAATAAATCTGTCAAATAATCTCTTAAAACATTACCTGTTACAGAAATCGTGTCTTCACCTTTACGTATACGTTCTACCGAAAACTTTGTTGCTTCTACAGGTGATAGAATACGAATATCTAAACCTGCAGTATCGTAATTTGGCAAGTATTTATTTACTTTCTTAATCACCTCTATATCATGCGCTCTATTCTCATCCAACCAAAAAACAGCAGGTGTATTCGACAAACGCGCTCTATTCACGGCTAATTTAACCCAATCTTGTATAGGGGCATCCTTCGTTTGGCACATACGGAAAATATCTCCTTCTTCCACTTCCTGATCCATTAGGGTATTACCTTTACCATCAACCACTCTTATCACTCCTTTAGCTGTTGCCTGGAAAGTCTTATCGTGCGAACCATATTCTTCGGCTTTCTGTGCCATTAAGCCAACGTTTGGCACCGAGCCCATTGTTTTAGGATCATAAGCACCATTTGCCTTACAATCGTCAATAACTGCTGCATACACACCAGCATATGAGCGGTCTGGAATTATAGCAAATGTATCTTGCTGCTTACCTTCTTTATTCCACATCTGTCCTGACGTACGAATCATAGCAGGCATCGAAGCATCAACGATTACATCCGAAGGCACGTGCAAGTTCGTAATACCTTTATCAGAGTTCACCATCGCCAAATCCGGGCCATTAGCTATCGCCTCATCAATAGCTGCTCTTATTTCAGCTTCTTGACTATGTCCTTTTATTTTTGAGTCAATCTCTCCTAATCCGTTGTTCTTATTAATCCCAAGGGATAAAAACAAGGATCCGTATTTAGCAAAAACGTCTTTAAAATAAACTTCAACAATAGCTCCAAAAATAATCGGATCTGAAACTTTCATCATCGTTGCCTTTAAATGCGCCGATAATAAAACATTAGCTTGTTTCGCCTCAGAAATAGCCGTCTGAACAAAGTCCTTTAACTTAGCTATATTCATCACCGACGAATCGATTACTTCCCCAGCTTTTAGAGGAGCAAAGCTTTTCAATTCTTTTACATTGCCACTAGCATCTACAAACTCTATCTTAAACTGTCCTTCCTCTTCTACCGTAACCGACTTCTCTGTTGCATAAAAATCACCTTCCTGCATAGACACAACCTTCGTTTGGCTATCAGATGCCCACGCTCCCATGCTATGTGGGTTTGTTTTAGCATAATTTTTAACAGCTTTAGGCGCTCTACGATCTGAATTTCCCTCTCTTAGTACAGGGTTCACTGCTGATCCTAATACCTTCGCATAATTTGCACGTATATCTTCCTCTTCTTTTGTTGCTGGATTATCAGGATAATTAGGTATTGCATATCCTGCCTTTTGCAATTCTGCAATTGCACCTTTCAATTGAGGAATAGATGCAGAAATATTTGGTAACTTAATAATATTAGCTTCTGGTTTCTTTGCCAATTCACCTAACTCAGTTAATGCATCAGCAGTTTTCTGTTCTGCTGTTAAGTAGTTAGAAAAATTAGCTAGAATACGGCCAGCTAACGAAATATCTTTCAATTCAACTTCAATGTTTGCAGTCTTTGCAAATGCACGTACTATTGGTAAGAACGAATACGTTGCCAACAGAGGTGCTTCGTCTGTTTTAGTGTAAATGATTTTAGATGACATGTTATAAATTAAAAAGTCAAAATTATGAACTTGTGTATTTAACTAGATGTGCTTAGGTTAATGAGATTTTTTCTCTTGATCATCCCACACACAAACTCTTCAAAAATTAGCCTAAAGATAGCAAAATTCAATGTAAAATGCCATAATAGCTTGTGTCTTTACACTTATCTTGCACAATGCATTTTTTATTACTCTACTCAAAGCGATCAACAATCATCTTCACAGTAACAATATTTAAGTGTTCGGTAGCTGTCAAGCCAAAAAAAATCATACTACTGGCTAAATCCCTCGTAGTAATGGGTCTATAACCTTTTAAAACTCCAAATTTATTAAATAACAACAGCGTTTGCTCCATCATAAGTTCCAAAAATCGTTCACTTTCCGGTCTTCTTATTACACTGGGCTGTACTATCGTTAAATAAGGAAAATCTATCTTTTTAATATTGCTTTCCAGCGTTCCCTTCATTTTGTTGTAAAAGAAAACTGATTTTTCTTGAACCCCTACAGCCGATAGTAGCACAAATCTTTCCACATGATTAGCATAGCATAGTTTTGCAAATAATAATTGATAATCATGATCCACCTTCCATTGCGCGTCTTTACTACCCGCTATTTTCCGCGTAGTTCCCAAACAAGAGAAAGCTATATCTCCTTGCATATACGGCGCATAATCTTCCATCTTGTCGAAGTCAATGATTACCTCCTGAAGCCTCTCATGGGGTTCAAAATATTCTCGCCGGGTTAGCACAATGATTTTCTCAAACCGCTCATCCCTCAACAATAAGTCAACCAATTCTCTCCCTGTAGCTCCAGTTGCGCCTAATACAATCGCTTTCATATATCAATTATAGTACTTCAATAATTGTGTTGTCTACTATAGGGTGCGATACGCAAATCAAACATCGGCCATTATCCACTTCCCTATCTGTAAGCACTTCGTTATAATCCATTTTCACCTCGCCTGAAACACATTGCGACATACATGTACTACACATTCCCGACTTACAGGAGTACGGTAATTTTATTTTGTGTTCCAGGCCCACATCTAGCACTGTTTTATTATACGGTATTGTCAATTCATACGTCTCACCTTGAAATACCAGTTTAATATCATAAGAAGTCATATCCACCGGTTCCTCTTCCCTTTCGTCATCATCCTCTTCTTCTTCAGGGAAATGAAATGTTTCTTTATGAACGTCTTTCTCTGGGAATCCCATTCCTAACAAGGTGAAACGCACCAAATCCATGTAGAAGACAGGCCCACACATATAAAATTCAGCCTTACCTTCTTTCGGTAAGTTTTCATTCACAACATCTATTAAAAAGTCTCTATTAAGACGTGCTCTTAATAAATTTTTAGCGTCAGAAAATATCCACACGATCTTCAAGCGATCTGGGTATTTCTCCTCCCATTCTTTAAGTTCTTCATAAAAAACAGTCCGTTTTACACCGCCATTACTATACAACAAAACCACCTTAGTTTTCTTTTCTACTAATAGCGCGGACTTCAAAATAGCGAACAACGGTGTTATACCAACCCCTGCGCCAAATAAAAACACAGTTCTTTCTATATCTTCTTCGGGTTCGTAAAAAAACAAGCCTTGTGGTTCTAATACATCTATTACATCTCCCACCGCTATCCGGTGATGTAATAAACGGGAAATCTCTCCATTATCGACTCTTTTTACTGTTACTGCCAATGGTTCTTCGGCATCTGGCGAACTACTAAATGAGTAAGATCTTCTCACCTCCCTACCATTAAAATCAAAGCACAATGTCAAAAATTGTCCTGGTTTCGGTTTCGGATAATTTCCACTTAAATCTTTAAACTCAATTGTAATATTTTCATTCGCTTGATAAATGATATTTGCTATTTCGAACTTATACATTCTTTAAATAATATTTACTGTTACAGGATCCTTTCAGTAGATCAATACAACACTTCTTACTATGGTTACTCTTTACACCTACCTCCAAAAACAGTCTAAAATACATCTTTCTACTAATAAACCTAAACCTGTTGTCAGAAAAAATCCCGGTAACTATAAGCTACCAGGATTACATATTCAATTTATATCTTGTGCAAACTCCACTTTTTCTATTAGAGTTTACGCTTAATTTCAACTTGCTCGTATGCCTCCACTATATCGCCCACTTGTATATCATTAAAGCGATCAATATTCAATCCACACTCATAGCCGTTGCTTACTTCCTTAACATCATCTTTAAATCGTTTTAGAGAAGCTAACTTACCTGTGTGAATAACGACTCCTTCACGAATGATCCGGATATCATTATTACGATTAATCTTACCACTCAACACCATACATCCTGCAATTGTACCAACTTTAGAGATTTTAAAGGTCTCGCGTATTTCAACTTCCGCCACGATCTTCTCTTCGTATTTCGGAGCCAACATACCTTCCATTGCAGATTTCAACTCTTCAATTGCGTCATAAATAATCGAGTACAAACGTATATCAATCATTTCCTGCTCAGCAAGCTTACGCGCATTTAATGTAGGTCTTACCTGGAAACCGATAATAATCGCATCTGATGCTGACGCTAATAAAACATCCGATTCAGAAATCGCACCTACTGACTTATGAATAACGTTAACCTGTATCTCATCTGTAGATAACTTAAGCAATGAATCTGACAACGCTTCAATAGAACCATCCACATCCCCTTTAACAATAACATTAAGTTCTTTAAAGTTACCTATTGCTAAACGACGTCCGATTTCATCTAGTGTAATATGCTTAGTTGCACGCATACCTTGCTCACGTTGCAATTGTAAACGTTTATTAGCTACGCTACGTGCTTCCGATTCGCTTTCCATTACATAAAGCTTATCACCAGCTGTTGGCGCACCTGACATACCTAAAATCTGAACAGGTGTCGAAGGGCCAACCTCTTTCACTCGTTCTCCTCGTTCATTTGTCAATGCTTTTACTTTACCCGAGTGTGATCCAGCTAATATTGCATCACCAATACGTAATGTACCACCTTGAACAAGCACCGTTGTTACAATACCACGTCCTTTATCTAAAGCAGCCTCAATTACCGAACCTACTGCACGTTTCTTAGGATCTGTCTTCAGTTCTAATAATTCTGCTTCTAAAAGTACTTTTTCTAAAAGCAAGTTAATGTTCTCACCTGTTTTAGATGATATTTCTTGCGCTTGGTATTTACCGCCCCAATCTTCAACTAAGATATTCATTGCCGATAACTGCTCCCTAACTCTGTCTGCATTTGCACTAGGTTTATCCATTTTCGTGAATGCAAAAATAATAGGTACACCTGCAGCTTGCGCATGGTTAATAGCCTCTTTTGTTTGCGGCATCACTGCATCATCTGCAGCAATTACGATAATAACAATATCGGTCACTTTTGCACCACGTGCACGCATCGCTGTAAAGGCTTCGTGTCCTGGAGTATCTAAAAACGTTATACGCTTGTTATCTTCCAATTCTACGGCGTAAGCCCCGATATGCTGTGTAATACCTCCGGCTTCACCTTTTGTTACCTTAGCTTTACGGATGTAATCTAGTAAAGATGTTTTACCGTGGTCAACGTGTCCCATTACAGTTACTATAGGCGCACGGTTAATCAAATTATCAACGTTATCTGGTTCTTCCAGTTCTGTTATTTCTTCGTCTTCAGGCTTAATAAACTCAACCTGGTAACCAAACTCGTCAGCAACAATCGTAAGTGTTTCTGCATCTAAGCGTTGGTTAATGGAAACAAACATGCCAAGGCTCATACAAGTTGAAATAACCTGTGTTACTTGCACATCCATCAAGTTTGCCAACTCGTTTGCTGTTACAAACTCTGTAACGCGCAAAATACGAGATTGTGCAGCTTCTTCCATTGCAGCTTCCTCTGCCGATAAAGCAACGTCATCTCTTTTCTGACGACGCAACCTGGCACGCTGCGCAAACTTACCAGACCTACCCGCTCCACTTAAACGTGCAAGTGTTGCTTTGATTTGATCTTGGATTTCCTTTTCTGTAGGTTCTTCTTTCGGAGCATCCGCTTGGCGGCCTCTTCCTCTATTATCCGGTCTTCCTTTTCCAAAACGATCCTGTGGTCCTCCTGGTCTATTTGGTCCACGGTTAGCACCACCTCTATTATCGCCTGCAGGTCCACGATTAACACCTCCAGGACCACGCTGCTGCCCACCTGCTGCAGGAGTTGCTCCTGTTCCAGTATGTGGTGCTGGCTTGTTTGTCCGTTTTCTCTTTCTCTTATTATCATGCTGTGAAGCATTTGAAGAGGAAGCAACTGGTTTATTGGTTCGTTCTACTGGTAGTTGGATTCTACCTACAACTTTCGGTCCTGCTAAAGTTTCGGATCTCGCTCTTATCACTTCATCTTGTTGAGATTCAGCTACTGGAGTTTCCTTTTGTTCTTTAACAGCTTGTTTAACTTCTGTTGATTCTTTTTTCATGTCAGCCTTAGGCTCTATTTTAACTTCTTCTTTCTTCTCTTGCTTCGTTGGCTGTACATCTACTTTTTCTTCTCTTACCTCTACGGCCACCTTAGGAGCTTCTTTTTTAGGTTCCACCACCACAGGTTTTACTTCTTCTTGAGGTTTAACTTCCTCAATCTTTTTTTCTTCCGTAGGCTTCGGGGTTTCTACAACCGCTTGTTTTTCTGGAGCTTTTTCCTCTTTAATCTTTTTCTCTTCTACCTTTTTCTCTTCAGGCTTTGGCTCCTCTTTTTTAGTTCTATTTTTTCCTAGATTGTCTAAATCGATCTTTCCGACAACTTTTAGGGCACCAAAATCTTCCTTCTTAGTTTCCTCCTTCACCTTTTCACTCTCTTCTTCCTTCACCTTAACAGGTTTCTCTTCTACTGGCGCTTTAGCTTCTTCGCTTATCTCCTTAATATCTTGTTGAGCGTCTTCTTTAGATTCAGTAGGATATGCTCCACCTGTTCCAGCAGCTGACTCTTCTCGACGAATTTTTCCGATTACAATTTGTTTCGCTTCATCTTTAACGATCTTGTCCCCTTGAAATTCTTTTAAAAGAACGGCATACATATCTGGCGATAACTTGGTGCTAGGCTTTGAATCTACATCAAACCCCTTTTTCTCCAAGAAATCAACAGCTGTACCTATCCCAATATTAAGTTCTTTTGCTGCCTTTAGCAAGTTTACGCTTTTTCCTTCTGTCATCTATTTATTTACCTTCTAATATTAAGTCCTACAAAAATATGTTTTTTTACATTGAAAAAACAATTTAACATCAATTGTTTTTTCTCCCTTGATCCCGCCCAAAACGCTATTCAAACTCAGCTTGTAATATACGCACCAGCTCTTGTATAGTATCTTCTTCTAAATCAGTTCTTCTTACCAACTCTTCTTCAGTCAGTGCCAGAACAGATTTTGCCGAGTCTAAGCCTACACGTTTAAGCTCATCTATGATCCAGCTTTCAATCTCATCTGCAAATTCCTCGATATCCACATCCTCTTCCACCTCATCATTTTCTCTATAGACATCAATTTCATAGCCTGTCAATTTTCCTGCAAGTTTGATATTATGTCCACCACGTCCAATTGCCAATGACACCTGATCGGGTTTCAAATAAACTGCTGCAGTGCTATTTTCCTCATTAATCTTAATGGATGAAATACGAGCCGGGCTTAGGGCACGTGTAATATACAGCGAGTTATTTAATGTAAAGTTAATAACATCAATATTCTCATTACGTAGCTCACGCACAATACCGTGTATCCTCGACCCTTTCATACCCACACAAGCACCTACTGGGTCGATACGATCATCGTAAGATTCAACTGCTACTTTAGCACGCTCTCCTGGTTCTCTTACAATTTTCTTTATGGTAATTAAGCCATCAAATATCTCTGGCACTTCCAATTCAAAAAGACGCTGCAAAAATTCCGGAGCCGTACGTGATATAATAATCTTAGGATTATTATTCATCATATCTACCTTATACACAACCGCTCTTATGCTATCACCTTTTTTAAAGTAATCGGCAGGGATCTGTTCTGTTTTCGGTAAAATCAATTCATTACCATCTTCATCTAAAACCAGAATCTCTTTCTTCCATATTTGGTATACCTCACCAATTACCAACTCCCCTTCTCTGTCTTTATATTTTTTAAAGACTTCATCCTTCTCCAATTCCAAAATTTTAGAAACTAAGGTTTGACGTGCAGCTAAAATCGCGCGTCTTCCAAAGCTTTCCAGTGTAATTTGCTCGATGTATTCATCTCCTACTTCTAAGTCAGCATCATATTGCTGTACTTCTGATAGTTCGATTTCCAAGTCATCATCTTCCGAAAACCCATCTTCCATTACGACACGGGTTCTCCAAATCTCTAAGTCACCATTATCTGGGTTGACAATAACATCTACATTCTCATCCGTACCAAAACGCTTTCGGATCATGCTACGAAACACTTCTTCCAATACTGTAATAACAGTTGGACGATCGATATTTTTAAAATCTTTAAACTCTTGAAAAGAGTCGATCAAATTGATATTGCTGCTCATTTTTATTTAAATGAAATTAACACCTTTGTTTCTTTTATGTTATCAAAAAGAAGGCTTGTTTCTTGCAAAACGATCTTCTTTCCTTTTTCTTTTACTTTTTCTTCTATTTTTATCGACTGTTCATCCACCTCTAACAGCTTCCCCTCTTTTTTCTCGCCTTCAACCGTAAGCACTCTAACCTCTCTCCCAATGTTCTTAACATACTGTCTGTGCAATAACAATGGCGTATCAATTCCCGGCGACGATACTTCCAAGCGATAGGCAGTCTCGATAGCATTTTCTTCTTCTAAATGAAAACCTACGTGCCGACTTATCTGCACACACTCTTCAATAGCTATTCCTTCATCACCATCTACTAAAATTGATAATACTCCGTTCTTATGCATTTTTATCTGCACAATAAACAAATCGTCTTTTCCTTCGATCTTCTCCAGCACCAACTGTTGAACTCTCTCTTCTAACTGCATACTTACTTTTCGATAAAGAATTAAAAAAGGGGGCATACGCTGCCCCCTCCTTATCAGATAATGCAAAGGTAGTTGTTTTTTCTAAGACATCCAAACACTAAATTATTTATTATCAACAACCGAGTTAATCGTTTTCTGCATCTGCGCCATCATTGCGGTTAAACTTTCCATCGTAGGTTCTGCAACGGGCTCTGGAAACTCCGTACTAATGAAAGCTTTTGCTCGCCACACTTCAATTATATCAGCCGTTTCTAACCAATAGGGTTCATACACTTTATTATCCGAGATTAGTTTCAGGCCTTTATCTTCTTTAAACTTCTGCCCTATTCTTTTATAGACAACGCCATCATTTTTCGATATAACAACATAAGTCTGTCCTGCTTTAATATCTTGCCAATCCTCGACATACTCTCCGATGATCACCGTACCTGAAGGCAAGGGCAACATAGAATCTCCTTTTATTTCAAAAGCTCGGTATGTCCCCTGTGTAAACATAGGCAATGAAAACTTAGGTAGCTCAGCCACATATTCAGGGTCACTATATCCATTCAAATAGCCAGCACTAGCTTTAACCGGCACAAGCTCAATATTTTCTCTATCATCTTTATCAACCGTAACGCTTAACACCCGCAAGTTCGACGCATCACCTTTTTGTACAGGCCTCCAATTCTCATCAATAACGTCATGCGCTAGCTCGTCCATACTTAGGCCGTAAAATTCAGCTATTTTTTTTAGTAGCTCATATTTAGGCTCTGCCCTATTCTCTTCATACGCCCCTACAGACGCTCTCTTGATCTCCATAAGATCTGCAAACTGCTGTTGCGTTATTCTCTTTTTCTTCCTTAAGAACTTGAGGTTTGATGCGATATTTGACATAAAAATAAAATAAAATTTTTTATTACTAATATTGTTAGTATCATTGTGCCAATAAAATTAGTATTTACAATTGGCAATTCCAAATTTGTTAGTACAACTTAAGTAAAACATTATGCAAAAACACTATATTTACATCATCACAAACAGCAACAGAGCTTATCTCGAGATCGAACAATGCCAGGACATCAGCCTCCGCATGCAAGAATTAAAAGATAGCAGCAGTTTATTATTCTCCAACGCTAGGCTTACCAACATTGTTTACTTAGAAGAATTCGACTCCTACGAGCTTGCTTTAAAACGCAAACAACAACTGGAACAATTCACCCGTATGCAAAAAGAACGGCTAATCCGCCTAAAAAACCCCAACTGGCTGAGTCTTCAACCCACAGAAACAAGAAAATCAAACGCACATAATCATGCTATCTATGCTTAAACAACATTATTTCACCAGTTTTCTTATTACCAGCCTGGTGTAAAGTTCAATCCAAATGTCCCAAATTTATCGCGCGACTTCACAAACGGTACTGCATAGTAAGGCTCCAATATCATAGCGCCAAATAAATTGATCCGTAATGACACGCCTGCACTAAAAACCGGCACTTTATAATTACGATCGGGCACCATTAAAGGTTGCCCATCCGGTCCCATCATAGGGTTACCTTGCTGATCCAGCTGCTGAACCAACGGTTTTTTATCAGCATTACTCACAATTTTGCTCCCTTTACTCCATGCTAAGCCCGCATCAAAAAATAAATTCAAGTCTGTAAACAAAAAATTAGACTTTAAAGCCGCCAGCTTTTCTGGCCCTGTAAACGGCAAGCGCAATTCCACATTTCCCACCGCCATTCGAGAGCCCATCAAATCACTAATCGTCACTCCGCCGATATTCTCACTAGAAGAACTTTCATAGCCTCTTATCAAATAAGGATAGCCGATATACAAACTATAAAGTTTATCATCATCCTTACCTGTACGCATATAAGAGTACGCCCTAAAAGCCAGCGTTACTGGTTTAAACCTAAAATACTTTCGTAAGTCCACATTAAAAGCCGTCAAACTATAATCGCCAAAATACTGCTCCACTCCTAAGCGGTAGCGGTATCCTTCTAATGGTGCGGTCATACCTGTAATAGATTTGTCGCCCACAAAGCCCGTATTCACCTGCTGAATAAAAAACGAATTCAAATTCGTCCCTAACATCTGCGATGCTTCCGTATTCGATATCTTCTCTTTTGTTGAATAATAAGACGAATAGCCCTGCGACCACCTGTCTACCCTATAACTATACCGAGCCAATGCCGCCCCTACCTCATAACGATGATGTTTGTTAAAAGGGTAGGCCAAAAAACCTTCAGCCTGCTGCTGGAAAGACCTTATCAAATAAGTATCCATCACATACTCCTTTCCTTGCCCCGTTATATCCCTATAGTCATAAATACTAAAAGCCGACAAATAAGGAATATGCGACAGCGCCCCTCCCCAGTTCCAGCGCCCTTTCTGATTAATATAGGCCACCTGTCCACCAAAATCATAAATCTCACCATTCACATTCAGCGTAGTATAAATCTGATTGTAGCCTAAAATGTCTGAGAATATTCCAAACACTCCTCCTGACATTCCAGCCCCGTACCGTGATCCTACCGTCATCCCCACGCCCGAATTAGCAATATAATCCAACTTAAACTTAGATCGGTACGGAATCGGATTGATCTGCTCATTGGTTATCCGCCTATAGGCATTAAAGTTCTGCAAGTTGGTGTTCACCACATTCACCCCTCTATTTTCATTCGGAGGCAACATAGCAGCCGTAAAATCTACCGTTCCTGCATCATAAACCTCTGCCTCAAACTCCGACGCCTTCGCTTTATAAATACTGTAATGATTGCCTTTAAAATAAGAGTAAACAATCTCGTCATTCTGCGATATGCTCATCGCTGGCGAATACTCCGTAATACCACTTATACCTGTAAAATAATCGGTCATTCGCTCCACGACGGATGTCTTTACAGAATAGCGGAACATATTTCTATACCCATCTCCATTAGACAGAAAATAAATATAACTACCATCTCCTGAATAATGCGGATTCAAATTATTCGCTCCCGGAAAAACAGGAATGGTAGTCACCTCCCTTGTCTCCACATCTATTGTAGCTAGGCCCATCGGAATATCCACAGCTAAACTCTCTCCCTTATAAGCGACCCTATCTGTACTAAAAACAATATGCTTCCCATCCGGCGAAAAACTAGGCTGAA
Source organism: Sphingobacterium sp. UT-1RO-CII-1 (assembly GCF_026711005.1). Taxonomy (GTDB): domain Bacteria; phylum Bacteroidota; class Bacteroidia; order Sphingobacteriales; family Sphingobacteriaceae; genus Sphingobacterium. Next base: position 314,592 of record NZ_JAPPVJ010000002.1, read on the forward strand.
AATCAGAATACCTGTCGTTTGTCAGCTGTGTCAGTTTCTTACTCTTAAAATTAAACAGATAAATATCACTCTGCCCTTCGCGCAAGCCCGAAAAAGCGACATGTTCGCCGTCAGGGGCAAAGTTTATATTCGTAAACTCCACAATATCCCCCATAGCCTCAATGGCAACGGTCCGTCCTGTAGCTACATCAATAATCATGAGCTTATTTTTACCTTCACTAAAAACGCTAAAGGCAAAATATTTACTATCAGCCGAAAAATCCCCGGCCGACTCCAGGTAACTAAACTCATCAATATCTGCATTTGTTGTACGGCTGCCCAATTTCCTCACTATTTCTCCCGTCCTAGCATCGGCAAGAAAAAGATCAATCCCAAACAAGTCTTTCTCCGACATAAAAGCAAGCAGCTTTCCGTCCGGCGAAATAGCAGGCGCCACATTCATACGTCCGCCATTTCTACTCGTTATCAGCGCTTCCCCTATAGGTCGAGATACCGTATCCTTGTTTAAGTTCTTAAAACTATTCTCCATGCTATTTCTCCACAGCGTAGACATCGTTTGCGCATCATACCCAAACACCCTTCGCATCCCCATCTCGTAGCCATACTTTGCCGTCTCCATAAATAAAGGCATAATAACAGTATCGCCATACGTAGCACCCACATAAGCCCAAAAAGCCTGACCATAGCGATAAGGAAAATAATTATAAGACTGTTCTGTAAGCTGCTTCAAGGAAGGCAAATCTTGCCGCGCATAAGCATCGCGCATCCACATCGCTGTAAATGCATCTTTTTTTCCTATAGAAAGATATTCTGCCATCCCCTCCACCATCCATAGCGGAATATTAGCCACACTTTCCAAACGCGTCGTATCCTTCCCCTCCATCAGCATGCGGTACTGAAACGCGTGCACCAACTCATGCCCCAGAACATGCCGAGTTTGCTGATTAATCTGCATCACCGGCATCACCACCCGCTGTTTAAAAGCTTCAGTAACCCCACCCGTACCTACCGATATTTCACCTGTAATTGTAGAAGTCTGCTGAAACTCCGGGTGGTTATTATAAATAATTATAGGATTTTTTCTGAGAAAAGTATCTTGAAAAACCTGCTGGTGCATGCCATACCACACCTCAGCTTCTTTAGCCAGCCAATTAACCAAACTATCATTTTTCAAGTAACTGTACAGTTCAAAGTGCGGCGTAGCATTAACTTCAAATTTAAGCTTCTTATACCTCATTTTGTTTTGCCCAAAATACTGGCCCAGCGCCATATTCGGAACCACAAAAAACAAAACAAACACTACAATAACACTTCTGATTGCAGGAAATAACATAAACCCTTTATCCATAATTAAAGATTAGCGTTGCTAAAAATAACAATTTATAAACTGATTATTAAATTTCTACATCAAGAATTTCTGGTGCTTGCGGCAATTTAATCTTTTGAATATTTATAGTACTGTCCGACACCCCCACGCTATCAGCGGGTGCAAGCTCCACAATTCGCGGACTCGGGCAGTTATACTTCTTCATTATCGGCACGGTTGGTTCTGGGAATTTCCCTTCCGAAACACCCAACTCTTTCGCTTTATAAACCTCCTCCATAAAGCGCCCATAGATTGGGAGCGCAGTCTTCGACCCTTCACCCGTCTGGGAGTTTTTAAAGTGTATACTTTGTTCATCTACACCCACCCAAACACCTGTAACTAAATCTTTTGTCACCCCCATAAACCAACCATCCACATAATCAGAAGACGTCCCTGTTTTCCCTCCAATTTGATTACCATTCTTAAAAACATCCCACTCCCACAACGCTTGCGATGTTCCTCCCGGCTCTTCTATTGTCCCCCGAAGCATATGCGTCATCAACCAAGCATTTTCGGGGTCTACTACCTGCTCCTGTTTAGCTTCAAAACTCTTCAACAGGTTGCCATGGTTATCGTATATCTTAGCCACTAAAATTGGCTCGGTACGCTTTCCACTATTCATAAACGTGGCGTAAGCTTTCACCATCTCAAAAACAGAAACATCATTAGAGCCCAACCCGACAGACGGCACTGCCTCCAGCGCACTCTCAATACCACAACGACCTGCTGTCTCCGCCACCTTATCCCAACCCACATCACGCGTAATCTGTGCGGTAATCGTATTCAACGAACGCGCCATCGCCCAACGCAGAGACATATCCCGATAAGAAAATGTCCAATCTGCATTTTTCGGTTCCCAGACTTCCTTTTCACCTTTCTTATTCACAAAATCTATCCGCACGGGTTTATCTGTATAAATATCACAGGGGCTCATACCTTTTTCCAATGCCGCCAAATATGCAAAAGGCTTAAATGTAGATCCTGCTTGACGCTTTGCTTGATTTACATGATCAAACTTATAATGTTGGTGGTTAATACCCCCGATCCACACTTTAATTTCTCCCGAATACGGGTCCATAGCCATCATCCCCGTGTTCAACATCATCAGGTAATGCTTCAACGAATCCATCGTTGACATCTCCACTTCCTTATCTCCGCTCCAGGTAAAGACTTTCATTTTTTTAGGCATCCGCATTCTCTCAAAAACAAGAGCCTCCTCTTTCAGCTCTTCGAGCAACGATTTATAAATCGGTAATTTCCGTGCCTTATCTTCTAAAAACTCGGGGATCACATTTCCGCTTTTATCTCGCCACGGCTCTTTACCTTCCCATGTATTCTCCAAGCGTCTTTGCAACTCCTTCATTTGGCCAGCCACAGCTTCTTCTGCCAAATGCTGCATTTTAGAATTTATCGTCGTATATATCTTTAGTCCGGCTGTATATATATCTATATCATGCTCTTCGCTCCAGCTTGCCAGCCACTTTTCCACGGCCGAGCGAAGATATGAGTCATTACTACTAACATTATCCGTATTATTCAAATTCAAAACAAGAGGCTCCTTAGCCATATCCGTATATTCACCTTCTGTCAAATACTTCTCTTTTAACATTTGCGCCAAAACAACGTTCCGTCTAATAAGCGCATTCTCCGGGTTACGAATCGGGTTATACAGTGTCGTTCCTTTCAGCATACCTACCAGAACAGCCGCTTCCGTGGCTGTCAGCGCATCTGGCGTTTTATTAAAATACCTAACAGCGGCTGATTTTATTCCATAAGCATTATTACTAAAAGAAACCGTGTTTAAATACATCGTAATAATATCTTTCTTACTATACCTACTCTCCAGTTTATAAGCCGTCATCCACTCCTTAAACTTTGTCACCAGCATATTCACACCCGGCACACGCCCCAACAACCCCTGCGATTTTGCATAGCGTGTTCTGTATAAATTTTTAGCGAGCTGTTGTGTTATTGTGCTCCCACCTCTCTTATCACCCTTCAAGGTAGACAAAGCGCCCGAAAACACACCAATAATATCCACCCCCTTATGCTTATAAAAACGTACATCCTCTGTTGCTATCAACGCATGAATCACATTGCTCGAAATGCTATCATACACCACAGGATCTCTATCTTCTTGAAAATAACGCCCAATAAGCACCGAATCTGCTGTGTACAATTCCGACGAAATATGAAGAGTTGGCATCACGATATCTTTCTTTGTAGGCGAATAGCCAAACAAACCTAGAAAGTTTATTTGCACAGCACAAATCAACACAAGTATCAAGTATATAGTTACAATAAGAAATTGTAAAAACCTTCTTAGAAGCTTACTTTTAATACGTTTAAACATAATGTAAAGATGAATATTGTTTTCTAAAAAAAATGCATCTGGAGGCAAAAAAACAATCTTAACCGATTTTTTAACTTAAATTAACATTGCCTGTCAATTTTTAATTTCACAAAAAACTCCCAACAGCAAAAATTATACCTAAACATTATTATTTCTCAAAACAATATTCATATTCCAAAGATATTTCATTAATTTTACGCTCATACTATCTAATATTAGAGATGTTAAAACAAACGCTACAACAAAAGTTATTACAAAAGTTATCCCCTCAACAGATTCAGTTTATTAAACTGCTTCAGGTTCCGACGGTATCTTTAGATGCCCGTATTAAAGAAGAACTCGAAGAAAACCCGGCTCTGGAAGATGAAAGTTTAACTACAATGGCTGATCCTGTTGAAGAATATCCTGATCGCGACCCCGACGAGACCTACGAAGATGAGCAAAGCGATTATGAGGACGAGTTTAACATCGACGAATACATTCAAGAGGACGATTTCAAAGACTATTCTCAGCAATACTCTAGTGACGACGAAGAAGATCGCAAAGAAATGCCCATTGCTATCGAAGATTCTTTTTTCGAGTCGCTACAAAACCAGCTTGATCTATTAGCCTTGGGCGATATCGACTACCTCATAGGCATGCAAATCATTGGCAGTCTAGACGACGATGGCTACCTCCGTCGCCCCATTATATCGCTGATAGACGATCTTGCGTTTTCTCAGAACATTATAGTCGAAGAAGAACGAGTTGAAGCTATCTTATCGGTCATTCAAGATTTTGAGCCTGCCGGCATTGGTGCTAGAAGTCTTCAAGAATGCCTTTTAATCCAACTAAATAGAAAGGATTCTAATAATCCTACCATCAAAGCGGCCAAAACAATTGTCAAAGATTATCTGGAAGAATACACCAAAAAACATTACAGTAAAATCGAGAAACAATTGAATATCGACTCGGAAGAGTTGAAACTCATTCATAACGAAATTTTAAAATTAAACCCCAAACCGGGCAACTCCGGTGCGGTAGCCGGCAAGCAACTGCATGTTATTCCAGATTTTCACATCTCAAATAACGACGGCACACTACACCTTACCTTAAACGGAAGAAATGCTCCCGAATTGCGCGTCTCCCGTTCTTATCAAGAAATGTTTCAGCATTATGAAAAGGCTGAAAAAAACGATAAGAAAATGAAAGAAGCCGTGCAGTTTGTCAAACAGAAGCTCGATGCTGCTAAATGGTTCATCGATGCTATTAAACAGCGACAACAAACGCTACTCAAAACCATGAACGCCATCATGGAATATCAATACGACTTTTTTTTAACAGGCGATGAGCGACTTCTTAAGCCCATGATCTTAAAAGACATAGCCGACCAAATTGATATGGATATCTCTACTGTATCCCGGGTAGCAAACTCAAAATATGTACAAACAGAGTTTGGCACTTTTTTATTAAAATCTTTTTTCTCAGAAGCCATCATCACCGATTCTGGCGAAGAAGTCTCCAACATCGAAGTCAAAAGTATTTTGGAAGAGTGCATAGCAAATGAGGACAAGAAAAAACCGCTACCCGACGAAAAGCTAGCAGAAATATTAAAAGAAAAAGGATACAGTATTGCAAGGCGCACCGTTTCAAAATACAGAGAAGCCATGAATATTCCGGTAGCCCGCCTTAGAAAAGAGCTTTAATAAAGATAAAAGCCTTAACGGTTTGCAGAAAACCGCAGTCCGTTAAGTGACTTAACTCATTTTCTACAAAACATATATCCATTATATTTGTATATAAATTAATCAAAATAACGTATAATAAATATAATAACATATGGCTACAAATTATTTAAAGACAATAAAGTCTACTGTAAAAAACTGGTATATGCCTTTAATTATAGGCATCCTGCTTATTATATTGGGAATATATACCCTGCGCTCTCCTGCTGCTTCCTATTTAGCGCTATCTTTCATGTTTACCTGGTATTTTCTTATTTCAGGTATTATGGAGATTGTATTTGCTTTAAGCAATAAAAAAGACCTGGATGGTTGGGGCTGGCATTTAACGGGTGGTATTTTATACACCTTGTTAGGTTTTATACTGTTTGCTAATCCAGCGATTTCTATTACCACTTTACCCTTTGTCGTTGGTTTTTACAGTTTATTCAAATCTTTCCAGCTTACGGCTTTCTCTATCGAGCTAAAAGACTACAAAGTAAAAAACTGGGGCTGGGTCTTAGCCTTTGCTATATTGGGTATCATTTTTAGCTTTATCTTAATCTGGAACCCTATTTTTGCAGGTTTATCATTAGTTATATGGACGGGTATGGCAATTATAAGTATCGGCGTTGCTTCGTGTGTTTTTGCCTTCCAGTTGAAAAAGATAAAAACTTTCTCTTCAAAATTATCTAAAGAGTGGAAACAAAAATTTGAAGACCTTAAACAAGAATATTACAAAAGTATCGACAATTAAGATCCCCCGATCTTAATCGATAATAGCTAAACATAATGTCGGTCAACTGGTCGACATTATGTTTTAAAATAGCTTCAACTGCATGCCTATAAACCGCTCTACATCTGCCTCATAAAAGTTCGACAGTGTAACGCCCAGCAACCTAACTTTCGTATCTTCTATACTCACCTTCTCTAGCAGTTCTTCCACCACCGCGCCTATATCTTCCGCTTTACTAATATAATGTTCCAGCGTTTTACTACGTGTTATTTGCGTAAAGTCTGAAAACTTAATCTTTATCGTTACTGTCCTTCCCTGTTTTGCTTTGCTCAGCACTCTTTTTTCCAATGCCACACAAAGTGCCAACAACTCACTCTTTATCTCTTTAATATCTTTAATATCGGTCGAAAACGTATCTTCAATACCTATGCTCTTACTCACCCTGTTCGGTTTTACCGGCCTATTATCTTCTCCTCTCACCATGTGGTAGAAAAACTTACCCGTTTTACCAAATTTACGAATCAGAACGGCCTCTTCCACTTTTTTCAGATCAATGCCGTAATGAATCCCCATGCCCTTCATCTTTTCAGCGGTCACCTTTCCTACGCCGTGAAATTTTTCGATCGGTAGTTTTTCCAAAAAAGAAACAATTTTCGAAGGTCCTATAAAAGTCAATCCATCCGGTTTATTATAATCTGAAGCGATCTTAGCAATAAACTTATTCACCGACACGCCTGCAGAAGCTGTCAGTTGCAGCTCATCCTGTATAGCTTTCTTAATTTCGCGCGCTATATCTAAGGCCGAGCCTATTCCCTTTTTATCATTTGTCACATCGAGGTATGCTTCATCCAGCGACAGCGGTTCTATCAAATCTGTATACCTAGCAAATATGGCCCGTATTTGGCTCGACACTTCTTTATAGACTTCAAATCTGGGTTTTGTAAAAATCAAATCCGGGCAACGCTGTAAGGCCTCTCTTGAAGACATGGCCGACTTTACCCCAAACTTCCTAGCTTCATAACTTGCCGTCGCCACCACGCCTCTGCCATCCGGTGCTCCCCCCACTGCCAATGGCTTCCCCCTAAACATCAAAAAATCACGCTGTTCTACAGAAGCATAAAAAGCATCCATATCAATATGTATAATTTTTCTCGTAGCTTCTTGCACCACACTCCTCATCTAAATGAAAACAATGAAAAATTAAAATTAATTGTTTTTTAAGCTATAACAAAATATCTGTTTACTTATACTAAAGTAAGTGCAATAGTATTATATTTGCGGCTACCTACAGCTCGCAATTGTATGGTCTGCCTTATGCAAATGGTAAAATGCAAAAAGCAGTATATATCAACATATTACATAGACAGCCTCTTTTATAAAACACATTACATAAGGGGGCAAACAAACACACTAGTAAACTTTCGAAATCGTAAAAAAACAAACCGAGCTTGCGAGCTCTTGAAACAAATAATATATTATATGAAACTAAAAGCGTCGTTTTTATTTTTAGGACTATGCATCACATTCGGCTTTCTTCAAGAAACGAAAGCGCAAGAACGGGATGATAGGGCAACTATCTTAAATTTTAAAGGTATACAATACACAAGCCCCGACTCCCTATTCTACACCAACTTTCGGTTCCGTATGCAAAACCGTCTTAAATTTAATAATGTTTTAGACGGCACCAGCAACAACTCTGTTGAAGCAAGAATACGCCGACTTCGCCTGCGGATGGACGGCTACATTTATAGTCCAAAAATATCATACTCCGTACAGCTTGCATTCACCCGTGGCGATCAAGATTTTGACGACACCGGTGTTGCCAACATCGTGCGTGATGCTGTTATCTTCTACAACTTCACCGATGACTTCTACGTGTCATTCGGCCAGAATAAACTACCGGGCAACAGACAGCGTGTTACCTCATCCGGTTCGCAACAATTTGCAGAACGCTCTATCGTCAACTCCAATTTCAATATAGACCGTGATTTTGGTTTGACTTTGCACTACACCAAGCGTCTGGGCAATATGCCAATTAACGCTAAAGCTGCTATCTCTACCGGTGAAGGGCGCGTGGCAGTCACCACGGACGACGGCTTCGCCTACACGGGCCGTTTAGAGTTTTTACCTTTAGGCGATTTCAAAAACGACGGAGACTACTCCGAGGGCGACCTTGAATTTGAAGAAACTCCAAAACTATCTATCGGTGGTGGCTACAGCTACAACGACCGTACCACCCGTCAGGGCGGGCAGACAGGAAAATTTGTCGCCAATCCCTTTACCTTAAAAACCACCTTTTTAGATGCTATTTTCAAATACCGTGGTTTTGCCTACCAGGCCGAATACATGCGTCGTGATGTAGACGACCCATTTAATAAAACAATTGGAGATAAGCCCGAAGATATTCACGCAATGAAAGGCTGGGGATTAAACCAACAATCATCCTACCTACTCAATAAAGGCTATGAAATTGCAGGTCGATACACCTACATAAAACCCCACGAGCAGCTAAAAGCTGTCGAAGCGCAACTTGATATTATAGAACTCGGCTTAACCAAATACATGAAAGCCCATCGCTTAAAGTTTCAGTTAAACGCCAACTACACCGTCAAAGAAGGCGATTTCAGCAACAACCACAGCAGAAACGCTTGGGGCGGCACTTTTCAAATAGAGCTGGGTATATAAGTTTAAGTCAAGCTTTTACACAAGGTTGCCGAGCGTCTACGATCAGACCTCGTCATTATACAATGTCCACCGTGCGTCAAAACCCGGTGGACATTCTTTTTTGCGCCCCGCCCTTTATGCAAACGCTCTCTTCTCTGCATCATTGAATAGATGATAACTTATAAGTAACTTTACAAACGTAAATAAAGCCACAATAAGCAAGCTTCCCAAGAGCCTGCCTATTCGTTTTATTTTTTATCGATAGACAATTAGCATGAAATATTACCTTATAGCTGGCGAAACTTCAGGCGACCTACATGGCGCAAACCTTATCAAATCGATTAAAAAACACGACCCCGAAGCAACTTTTGATATCGTGGGCGGCGATCTCATGTCTGCTGCGGCAGAAGCAAAGCCGTTAATCCACACCTCTCAAATGGCTTTTATGGGCTTTATAGAAGTATTAAAAAACTTAAACACGATCCGAAAAAACCTCGCAACAGTCAAGGCCGATTTAGCACAAAAAAGCCCCGACACCCTTATATTAATAGACTTCCCGGGCTTCAATTTAAAAGTTGCTGCCTACGCCAAAAAACTAGGTTTAAAAGTCTATTACTACATCTCTCCAAAAATATGGGCATGGAATCAAGGGCGGGTTCATAAAATAAAAAGACTGGTCGACCACATGTTCTGCATACTCCCCTTTGAAGTCGACTTTTACAAAAGCTTCAACTACGAGGTCGACTACATCGGCAACCCGCTGCTCGATGCGATATCGGCCTACTCGTTTAACGACAATTTCAAGCAGGACAATAAACTTCCCGACCGGCCCATCATTGCACTCCTTCCGGGGAGCCGACAAATGGAAATCGAAAAGATCCTGCCCGAGATGGTCAATCTGTTTTATCTTTTCCCGGCCCATCAGCTCGTTATTGCCGGTGCGCCCAACTTCTCGGCAGATCATTACAAAAAATACACGGGCGACCTGCCTATTCCCGTTGTTTTTAATCAAACCTACGACCTCCTAAAGCAATCCGAAGCTGCCGTTGTCACCAGTGGTACAGCCACCTTAGAAGCCGGTATCCTTAAAATACCACAGGTAGTCGTTTATCGGGCCAATAAAATAAGTATACTCATTGCCCGTGCTGTCATTAAAGTCCAGTTCATCTCGTTGGTCAATCTTATCAATAATTTTCTCTCTGTCCGCGAGTTAATACAAGACGACTGCACCACCCGCAGCATCGCCGACGAGCTAGCGCTACTCCTCAACGACAAAGACCACCGTGCGAGTGTCTTAGAAAACTACGAACTGCTTGCCGAAAAATTAGGCGAGCCCGGCGCATCTGAAAGAGCAGCCAAACTCATTGTTGGCTATAGTAAAAATAATACGTTTTAATTAAACCTTTTGCAAGACATTGTATTCTAAATTATAAACAGTTAAAATTTGAGCATTATGAAATATCCACGCATCAACAACTATTTAGTACTACTAGTCTTCGCACTATTGCCTTTTTCAATGATTAAAGCACAAGATTTAAAAATTGAAAAACTTGTACTCAACAAAAAGGAAAAAAAGACCTTCAATAAAGGTGATTCGACCATGACTATTCATATAGACACCTTAATTATGCGCGATCGTTCTTCGCTACAGTTCTTTGGCAAGAAAGATATAAAACTAACGGTAGGTTATGCAGAAATTGGCAACAGAGCGTTTATCAATGGTGTGGCTGCTCAAAACAATGCCACCAACTTTGATATTGACATCAATTTCAACAAACTGGGCTCGCTCTACATCATAGCACGTGGCATCGATGCCATGAATGGAACCAAAACTTTCCCTAACGGTGATGGCGGCATCGTCAACCTCACGTACGACAGCCAAGGCATACAGCCACAGTCTGAAAACCGAAAAGGAAAAAACTACTTATACATTGATGTTTCTGCCGGCGGACGCACCACAAACCCTACTTCCGATCTGAGCCAAATCTACTCGCGTATTGCGATATCACCAGGCGGTCTACGTGGCCTACCACAAGGACAGATCTACTCGGGTTCTTACGGCAAAGAAGGCAAATCAACCATAAAAAGTAAATAATATTCATATTTTATATACCCCTTAACATTTTTAACACAGCCCTATGAAGCAGCTTTATTTCTTGTTATTTCTCATCACACTTATTCCCCTAGGAGGTAAAAGCCAAGAAATCATTAAACTGACCGAGAAAGAAGGTATAAGTTTTAGAGGAATTGCTACCTATAAAAATCATGCGGTATGGGTCAGCGGAAATAAAGGCACCGTCGGAAAATCGTTAGATGGGGGCACCACATGGTCTTGGGTTTCTCCTGTAGGCTATGAAGAGTTTGACTTCCGGGACATTGAAGTTTTTAACGACAAAGAAGCGCTGCTACTCAGTGCAGGCTCGCCAGCCATTATTCTGCGCACAGCCAATGGCGGCCAAAGCTGGACAGAGGTATACCGAGACGAAAGCCCTGCTATTTTTTTTGACGGCATGGACTTCAAAGGTAAAGAAGGCTTTGTGCTAGGCGATCCTATCGACGGCCTATTTCAGCAACTACAAACCCGAGATAAAGGAAAAACCTGGAAAGATGTCAGCAATTTCATGTTCTTCTTTGCCGACGAAGGTGAAGCTGCTTTTGCTGCCAGCGGAAGCTCTGTGTTATACCTAAACAACAATGTTTGGCTAGGTACAGGTGGCAGCACCGCCAGCATCTTCAGAAGGAATGAAAAAACGCTCTATATGGAGAAATTTCATTGCCCCATCCTTCAAGGCCAACCAAGCCAGGGTATTTTCTCCATCGATTTTATCAATGATAAAACCGGAATCGCTGTAGGCGGCGACTATATGGACGATCAAAACAAGTCAAACGTAGTTTTACTAACGTACGATGGCGGCGAAAACTGGATTGCCCCTACCACTTCCACGGGAGGCTTCCGCTCTGCTGTCAAATATATCACAGCCGATCTGCTTATCGCTACAGGCACATCCGGCACCGATATCTCCAGCGATGGGGGTAAAAACTGGAACACTATTTCTACCGCAAGCTATAACAGCATTGCTCTATCCAAATCGGGGCGCCACGCATTCCTTACGGGCAGCAACGGCGATATTGCAAAAATTATATTCAAAAAATAATTTACAATTGGTCGTAAAAAAGTAAAGGGCTTCATCAGATGAAGCCCTTTACTTTTTAAAAACACAAAATTATGCAAGTTGTTTATCTAATTTCTCAACCAATACTGACTTTGGCACTGCACCAATTTGTTTATCTACGATCTCGCCATTCTTAAAGAACAACAAAGCAGGTATATTACGTATACCGTATTTTACAGAAATCTCTGGATTATTATCCACATTAACTTTTCCTACAACTGCTTTACTTTCATATTCCTTAGCAATTTCATCAACCACTGGCCCTACCATACGGCATGGTCCACACCACTCTGCCCAAAAATCAATTAAAACTGGCTTATCCGATTTTAATACAAGCTCTTCAAAATTGCTATCTGTAATTTCTAATGCCATAATATCTAAATTTATATTTTTTCTACTACTAAATTATACAAAGATAAAAATTTGATTATAGATAATAGTCATATCCCATTCATAAATTTCTATATGCTATCAATTTAATCTATAATTTATGCCTTCCAGTTTTTCCAGCCCATCCAAAAAGTCATTTGTCAAGTTTATCCTCAACGACTTAGCAGGCATCTCTATCGCCAGCTCATCTTGCACATCCAAAATTTTAAACTTCAACTGGCAGTTTGATTGTTCGCCCTCTATCTTCGTTGCTTCTACCAACTCGTGTACTTTCATCACCAATTGATCATTTAACAAATGCAAAGGCAAGTTTATCGTAAATGATTTGGCCATCTTTTCACGCAAGTCCGAAAGCAACTGTATGTTCTTCATCTCAAAGCCCCAATTGCCAACCTGCTTAAAGCGCTCCTGCACCAATCCTCTAATTTGCACAAAGAAACCTTCCTGCAAATACCCCTTAAACTTCACGTAGTCTTCCCCAAACACCATAATCTCAAACGAGTCGCTATAATCTTCAATAATAAACGAGCCAAAAGGCTTGCCAGATTTAGCGATCCGGTGGTTTGCGGCTGCTATAATCCCGCCTATTACCACCTCCTTATTCTTTATGCGGTTAAAATCAATCAGCACTTCATCCTCCACTTCGTTCGCCTTCACCTTATTAATCAGCTGCAGGTCGCGGACATTATTAAAGCAAAAATGCTTTATTTCAAACTTATAATTATCCAGCGGATGGCTCGTTAAGTAAATACCGATAACATCTCGCTCATACTTCAATTTCTCTATCAGCCCCCAAGGTGCACAAGGCGCCAATACTGGCTCTGGCAATTCTGTCGCTGCCGACCCGCCAAACAAACTTGCCTGCGCCGAATTCTCGTTCTCTTTAAATCGCTGGCCAAAACGTATAGCCTTTTCCAGGCCTGTAGAATTCTCGTCCACATTAAAGTACTGCGCACGGTGCATATCTTTAAAGCTGTCAAAGCCACCGGCATAAGCCAAACTCTCAAACGCCTTTTTATTGGCCGACCGTAAGTCAATACGCTTGGCCATGTCAAAGACCGAACGGTAAGGCCCGCCCTCTTTCCGTGTCTGCACGATCGTATCCACTGCCCCTGCGCCAACGCCTTTCACGGCACCCATACCAAAACGCACAGCCCCCGTATCATTCACGGTAAACTTATAATGCGACTCATTCACATCCGGTCCTAAAACCTCCAGCCCCATTCGCCTACACTCCTCCATAAAGAACGTCACCTGCTTAATGTCATTCATATTATTAGAAAGTACGGCCGCCATATATTCTGCGGGGTAATGCGCTTTCAAATATGCTGTCTGATAAGCAATCCATGCATAACAAGTCGAGTGCGATTTGTTAAAAGCATAGGAAGCAAAAGCCTCCCAGTCTGTCCATATTTTCTCCAGCACCTTCGGGTTATGCCCTTTTTCTGCTGCCTGCTGCACAAACTTCGGCTTCATCTCATCCAGTACGGCTTTCTGCTTTTTACCCATTGCTTTACGCAACACGTCCGCATCACCTTTCGAAAAGCCTGCTAGCTTCTGCGACAGCAACATCACCTGCTCCTGATAGACCGTAATACCATACGTCTCCTGCAAATACTCCTCACAGGCCTCCAAGTCGTATATAATAGGTTCCGTTCCGTGTTTACGCTTAATAAACGATGGGATATACTCCATCGGCCCCGGCCTATACAATGCGTTCATGGCAATCAAATCGGCAAAAACCGTAGGCTTCAAGTCCTTCATGTGCTTCTGCATGCCCGGCGACTCGTACTGGAACACCCCAATAGTCTCTCCGCGCTGGAACAGCTCGTACGTCAATTTATCGTCAATAGGAAAAAGGTCAGGGTCCAGCTCAATGCCATGCCTTAATTTGACGTTCACAACCGTATCTTTAATTAACGTTAAGGTCTTCAGCCCCAGAAAGTCCATCTTAAGCAAGCCTGCGCTCTCCACCACCGAGTTATCAAACTGGGTTACGAAAAGCTCCGAATCTTTCGCCAACGACACGGGCACGAAATTGGTAATATCATCCGGCGTAATAATCACCCCACAGGCATGCACGCCTGTATTTCTCATCGACCCCTCCAATACACGTGCCTGCTTAATTGTCTCGGCTTCTAGCCCTGCGCCATCTGCCAACGACTTAAGCCTATTTACAGCTTCCAGCTCTTCCGATCGTAAAACATCTTTCAAGCCTTTATCATCCAATGCAAAGATCTTATTCAGCTTTAAATTCGGTATCAGCTTCGCAATCTCATTCGCATCCTGTAAAGGTAGGTCCAACACCCTTGCTGTATCTTTTATCGACGATTTAGCCGCCATCGTGCCGTATGTAATAATCTGCGCCACCTGCGAGGCACCATACTTATCAATCACATACTGCATCACCCTGCCCCGTCCTTCATCATCAAAATCCACATCAATATCGGGCATCGAAACCCGGTCCGGGTTCAAGAAACGCTCAAAAAGCAAATCATACTGTATCGGGTCTATATTCGTAATCCCCAAACAATAGGCAACAGCAGAACCCGCTGCTGACCCCCTTCCCGGGCCCACCGAAACGTTCATATCGCGGGCGGCGGCAATAAAATCCTGCACAATCAAGAAATAACCCGGGTAGCCAGTTCTTTCTATCGTATCGAGCTCAAAGTCCAGCCGTTCACGAATGGAGTCTGTTATCTCCTCATATCTTTTCTCCGCCCCTTGATAGGTCAAATGTCTTAAAAATGCA
Organism: Sphingobacterium sp. UT-1RO-CII-1; assembly: GCF_026711005.1. Classification (GTDB taxonomy): domain Bacteria; phylum Bacteroidota; class Bacteroidia; order Sphingobacteriales; family Sphingobacteriaceae; genus Sphingobacterium. Next base: position 329,726 of record NZ_JAPPVJ010000002.1, read on the forward strand.
TTCTCCCCACGTTTGCCCCCATCTACCTCATCCTCCGGAGAAACAAACTCTTCCGGAATATCAAATTTTGGAAGCAATACATCGCGGTGTAACGAGTAAATATCAATCTTATCTAAAACCTCCTGTACATTAATAATCGCCTGCGGCACATCTGCAAAGAGCTTCTTCATCTCCTCGGCAGATTTAAAATAATACTCCTGATTGGGCAACCCAAACCTAAACCCACGGCCTCGTCCTTTGGGTGTCGAAAGTTTTTCGCCATCTTTCACACATAGCAAAATATCGTGTGCGTGGGCATCACCTTTGTTTACATAGTAGGTATTGTTTGTCGCAATCAGCTTCACATCATGCTTCTGGGCCAGCTCAATCAAGGTCACGTTTACCCGATCTTCATCTTCCTGCCCATGGCGCATCAGCTCTATATAAAAATCATCTGCAAACTGCTCTTTCCACCACAAAAGCGCTTCTTCAGCCTGTGCTTCTCCGATATTCAATACTTTACTCGGCACTTCACCCTGCAAGTTCCCCGACAGCACAATCAAGTTCTCTTTATACTTCTCTACGACTTCCTTATCAATCCGTGGCACATAATAAAAGCCCTCCGTATAAGCTATAGACGACATTTTAGCCAAGTTATGGTAGCCCTGTTTATTCTTCGCTAAAAAAACAACCTGGTAACCGTTGTCTTTCCTCGTCTTGTCCTTGCGGTCTTCACATACGAAAAACTCGCCCCCCACAATCGGTTTAATAATTCTACCTTTCGGCTCTTCGCCGTTTGCCACAGCTGCCGCATTTTGCGCTTCTATCCCTTTATTATGGCTTAATGCTTTGCTCACAAAGTGAAAAGCTCCCATCATATTACCATGGTCGGTCAGCGCTACAGCACCCATATTCTGCTTGGCCGCTGCATCCACCAAAGCATTAATAGAAATGGTCGATTGCAATACCGAAAACTGCGAGTGGTTATGCAAGTGTGCAAAGTCAGCTTCCGCAAAAGCCTGTTTCACGTCCGCATCTATAACCACTTTCGGGGTCTCGGGTTTTGTTTTCTTCCGAATGGCGTCAGATGCCGCCTTTAGGTTAATATGCTTTAAACCTACAGACTCTATTAAGCCCGGGTTTGCGGTCTTAAAGTCAACAAAATACCCCGTGTCCACCTGCAATTCCTCTGGTGTAAACACTTCCCTACGCACCAGCTCAAAGAAACAACGAGTCGTTGCCTCCACGTCGGCTGTTGCGTTATGCGCCTCTGCAAAAGGCACCCCAAATAAATAAGCGTGCAGCTCGGTCAAATTTGGCAATTTAAACCGCCCGCCCCGCCCTCCGGGTAGCTGCAATAAATTGGCTGTAACCTCTGTACAGGTGTCCAATACAGGCATGTCGGCCATTGGCGAATCAACCCCGTAACGGTGAAACTCACAGCCCATTATATTGACATCAAAGCCTACATTTTGCCCAACTACAAACTTTGCTTTCCCTAAAGCCTCATTAAATTTATGAATTACATCGACCAAGGGCACCCCGTCCTGCTCGGCAAGTTCGGTCGAGATACCGTGAATTTTTTCCGAATCGTAAGGTATATTAAACCCATCGGGCTTTATCAAATAATCTTCATGCTCGATAAGCCGTCCCATTTCATCATGCAGCTGCCATGCTATCTGTATACATCTCGGCCAATTATCTGTATCTGTAATCGGCGCATCCCATCTTTTTGGTAAACCTGTCGTTTCCGTATCAAATACTATATACATCTTAATCTCCTTTTCTCTCTACCTAATGAATATTTTCCAACTATTTTACGCCCGATATTTCGGCGCCTAATAGCCAAAACAAAGTTATAAAAATAAGCCTGCAATGCTTAGCTTTTCGGGCGCTTTTCCATATATTCAAATTAAAGCTTTACCTACAAATCGATTAGCTTTTATTTTCTACCAACACAGCCCGCCAAGCACATCACCCTCCACAACAGCTAAAACCACAAAACACACTAATTACCAACTGGTTAAATCAGATCATGAAAATACAAATATTCTTCAAGAAAAACAGCGCACAAACACCTATTTCTACGCACCCTACTTTTTTCAGCAGAGCAAAATACGTCTGCAAGAAATCAAAATAGGTGAAACTTTTTTCCTTTATTTTACCAATCTTTACCTAGGATACTATACCTTACGGATAATAGACCTACAATTACTAAAACAAATAACAAACTATGATGTTTTCAGCCCATACTTACCAGTCGCGAAGAAGTTTATTGCAAGACCGCATGTCAAGCGGTGTTTTACTTTTTTTAGGTAATATTGAAAATCCAATTAATTTTGAACACAATGTTTACCCCTTTCGTCAAGACAGCAGTTTTCTATACTATTTTGGTATACAACATGCACAGCTGGCCGCCATAATTGATATAGACGAAAACAAAACCATCCTTTTTGGCGACGAACTCAGCATCGATGATATCGTCTGGATGGGTCAACAGGAAAGTTTAAAAGAAAAGGCTTCCAAGGCAGATGTCATCGACGTGCTACCTAAAAAAGAACTCAGCGCTTACATCACGAAGGCACTGGCTAAAAATCAAAAAGTACATTTCCTTCCGCCCTACCAGTCGGTCAATAAAATATTATTAAGCGAGCTTCTGGCTTGCCCCATCTCGCAGCTTCAACCCTCTGTCGAGTTTATCAAAGCTGTAGTCGCTCAGCGCGAAATCAAGGAAGAACAAGAAATCGAGCAAATTGAAGAAGCCCTGCGTGTATCTACCGAAATGCATCTCCTCGCTATGCGCACAGGAAAAGCCGGCGTTAAGGAATACCAAATAGCTTCCGCTATACAGCAACATGCGGGCAGCAACGCTTGCGGCTTTGCCTATCCGCCCATTGTCACGATACATGGCGAAATACTACACAACTCCTATCAAGGGCACGAGCTTGCCAACGGCGACCTTCTGTTGAATGATTCGGGCGCAGAAACCCCTATGGGCTACGCAGGCGATCTGACACGTACATTTCCTGTTTCCGGCCGTTTCACCGACAAGCAAAAAGCGTTATACAACATCGTTTTAAATGCATTTATTACCGCTCGTGAGGCTTTAGCCCCTGGCGTAAAATTTAAAGACATCCACCTTTTAGCCTGCAAAACCCTAGTTGAAGGATTACAGCAGGTAGGCCTTATGAAAGGCGATGCTGATGAAGCTGTTAAGCAGCATGCGCACACCCTTTTCTTCCAATGTGGTTTAGGCCACATGATGGGGCTCGATGTCCACGACATGGAAGACCTCGGCGAGCAATATGTAGGCTACACCGAACTGGAACCTAAAGACACCAAAACCTTTGGATTAAAATCTCTACGTCTGGGCAAAGAACTACAAGAAGGCTTTGTTGTCACGGTCGAACCGGGTATCTATATCATCCCCGAACTGATCGATATCTGGAAGAAAGAAAACAAACTAGCCCAATTCATCAATTACAAATTGCTGGAAGAATACCGTGATTTTGGCGGTATACGCATCGAAGACAACTTCTTAATTACGGCCAATGGCTACCGCCTCTTAGGCCCAGAACTTATCAAAACAGTAGCGGAAATCGAAACTTATTGTTCTTCCAAATAAAACGACACGAAACATGAACATTAAATTTAAATTAGCACTCGTTTTATTTTACATACTAACGAGTTATCATGCCCAATCGCAAACACAATGGACGGCAGATGGCAACGCCTACTACCATTTTTCGAAAGAAGGAATTGAAGTCATCGACCTCCTGTCGCCCGATAAAAAAGAATTCTTTCTTACCGCAGCAGACCTTGTCCCCGAGGGGAAAAGCAAAGCCCTCGAAGTGCAAAGCTTTCAAGTAGCGCCCGACGGGCAGCGCCTACTCCTTTTTGCCAACACCAAACGTGTATGGCGGGAAAACACAAAAGGCGACTATTGGCTGTATGAGCAGGCCACTAAAAAACTAACACAAGTGGGCCAAGGGCTACCCGAATCGAGCCTGATGTTTGCTAAATTTTCGCCCGACGGGAAACGGCTCGCTTATGTATCTAAAAACAACATCTACATCGAGCAGCTCAGCGACAACAGCATCACGCAGATCACGACCGACGGAACCGACAAAATTATCAACGGAACATTCGATTGGGTTTATGAAGAAGAATTTGGCACACAGGACGGCTTCCGCTGGTCGCCCGACAGTAAAAAAATAGCCTACTGGAAACAAGACGCGCGTGACACCCGCTATTTTTATATGATCAACAATACAGACAGCCTGTATTCCTTCCTGATCCCTGTCGAATACCCAAAAGTAGGCCTTAAACCCTCTGCCACCTACCTCTGGACTTACGATTTAGCGTCTAAAAAACAGCAAGCCGCACAAATAGACGGCGAAGCCGACCAACATTACATACCCCGTATGGAATGGGTTAAAGACAGCAAATCCATCATATTGCAGCAACTTAACCGAAAGCAAAACAGCAGCAAGATTATCCTGTCCGACGTAGCCACAGGCCTATCGAAAACTATACACCAGGAAAACAGCGACGCCTGGATCGATATTAAAGCCCGTTGGAACGACGGCGACCCCAGCGGTTGGGACTGGATGAACAACGGTAAAGAATTTATATGGCTATCCGAAAAAAGCGGCTGGCGCCAGATATACAGCATTGACCTTCAGGGCAAGGAAAAACTGATCAGCCAAGATGATTTCGATGTCATCAACATTGCGCATATCGACAATGCATCGGAAACTATTTATTTTACAGCTTCGCCCTACAACGCCACGCAACGCTACCTCTATAAAGTGAGCTTTAAGGGCGGTAAAGCCGCACGTGTCACCCCTGAGGCCTACAGCGGCACCAACAGCTACCGCATATCACCGAATGGAAAGCTCGCCATATTCAACCACAGCAGTGTCCAGAGCTACAAGGGCGGAGCCATCGTATCGCTCCCTAAGCACCAAGAGCTTATGGCTGCCAAATCAAGCTTTGAAGCAGATCCTGCAAAACCACATGCCGAGTTCTTTCAAGTCACGACTGTGGACGGGATCACGTTAGACGGCTGGGTGGTCAAACCCATCGACTTTGACCCGAGCAAAAAATACCCTGTTGTATTCTACGTATACGGCGAACCTGCTTCACAAACCGTAACCGACAATTTCAATACCGGGAAAAACTTCCTTTATACAGGCGACATGCCTGCCGATGGCTACGTCTATGTATCTTTAGAAAACAGAGGAGCACCGGCCCCTAAAGGAGCTGGCTGGCGCCACTCCATCTACCGCAACATAGGTAGGGTCAATATTCGCGACCAAGCTATGGGTGCTATAGAAGTTTTCAAATGGGGTTTTATTGATACCAGCAGAGTCGCTGTATGGGGCTGGTCGGGCGGTGGTGCATCCACCTTAAACCTATTGGGCCAATACCCTGAAATCTACCAAACCGGTATCTCTATCGCTCCTGTTACCAACCAGTTGCTTTACGACAACATTTATCAAGAACGCTACATGGGGCTACCGCAAGAAAACGAAGAAGACTTCTTGAAGGGTTCGGCCATTACCTATGCAGGAAATGTAAAGGGCAACCTCTTAATTGTTCATGGCACCGGCGATGACAACGTACACTACCAAAATGCGGAAGTTTACATCAACGAACTCATTAAACACGAAATCCCGTTCCAAATGATGGCCTACCCCAACCGTAGCCACTCCATAAATGAAGGGGAAGGCACATCTGCCCATCTTGCAAAAACATTTACCAACTTTCTAAAAACCTATTGCCCTCCGGGCGCAAGGTAAACGCAGAAAGCTATTATACACATATTTCCTGCAGCAGAACAAACCCTTTGTATTCCGCTGCAGGAAATTACTTAGCGCTCCCGTCTCTTTCTACCTGCCCCACTGATAGCGCATACCTACCATATACCACCTTTTTGGTAAATACACAGCCGCCACCTCTTTATATGTTTCGTTCAACAGGTTGGTCCCCTCCACATAAAAATCCCAGCCATACACACGATAGCCCACCCGCACATCCGCAACAAAATAAGGATCATTAAGCTCGCGTTTTATCCAGCGTCCGCCTGCGGTAAAATCGAAGCCTTTCAACTGATAAATCCCTTTCAACAAAAACTGATGCTTTAAGCTCTCCACAATATACTTTGAGCTTATATCCTCGGCATAGCTCATTTCCTTTGGTTTTAAATAATTATAGCTCACATCATACTTAAACGAGCTGCCATCCGACATGCCAAACTGCTGCCCAAGATGAATACCTGCGCCCAACATTTTGTTTGCCCCAAAATTAAAGGGTTGGTAAGGCTCATTTTCATCATTGCGTATCCAGTCTACAAAATCGGTTATATTTCTATAAAAAACATTCCCCTGCACATAAACCTTCTTCTTTTCATAGCGCAGGCCCACTTCATATTGCCAAGCATTTTCCGACTTTAGATTGGGGTTTCCAATATTACCGGCCTGCTGTAAATATAAATCGGTATACGACGGTATACGTTGACTCGAGCCCGCACTCAACGAGGCTTTCACATGCTCGGTCAGTTCATAGCCCAGATCGATACCCGGAAACACCTGCCAGCCATACTGCGTATTGTAATTCAGGTATGTCCCGACATTCACGAGCAGGCGGTTTAAAGCTTCTGTTTTAAACTCGGCATACATGCCGTGGTTATAGCGGTCGTGATTGCCCAGATTCGTGCTTTTTATCTCTTCATACCTTGACTCCAGGCCCAGGCCCACATCCCCTAATTTGGTATTCAACACGCCGTTCAGTTCCGCCGCATACACATTGGTTTTATGCTCAGAGCGTGCCTTCGACAGGTCGTGGCGGAAATACCGGTAATCATCCTCATTATGCCTATAGCTTAATCTTGGCTTCAATATCAGCCTGTTTGCCAAACGGCTCGTCATGCCCAACGACAACATACCTGTCTGCACAACCTCATGCGACTCTTTATCGCCCGGGGCAGCATAAAAACCATTTGCTCCAAATGCATTATGTATATAGCCGCCCATCAGGTCGATACTATTCTCTTCGTTCAGCGTATATTTACCTTGATAAAACCCTTTTATATCTTCCGTTCCGCTATTGTAGCGTTGCCCGTTGGACTTGCTTGCCCCTATAGCTACTAGATTTTGCAGGCGCTCCGTCCCCATATTAGCTACGGCCTGTATGCTTCCACCTCCATACACACCGCTGCCATCGCCTGCATCCTTCCCCTGTAGGGACGAGCCCGCTTGCACCCGTACCGACACATCCTTACCTTTCTTTGCCTGCGTTATAATATTAATAGCTCCTGTCAGTGCATTAATGCCATACACCCGAGCGGCAGGTCCTTTCAAAATCTCTATCCGCTCTATAGCATCCAGGCTTACGGGTATATTCATCGAGTGGTGCGCCGTCTGCACATCGGACACCTTTACGCCATTAATCAAGATTAAGGCCTGCTCGAACGACCCTCCGTCAATACTGATATCTGCCTGCGCACCAAAAGCTCCCCTTTGCCGAACATCAACCCCCGGTATATAACTCAACACCTCATTAATAGATTGCACAGGCATCTTCGCAATCTCTTCCCGCCCAATAATCTGGATATTTCTATTTCGCTTACTAAACGGAATCTGCATGCGGTTTTCGGCAATCATTATCTCCCCTATGACAGTCGTGTCCGAAATGCCGGTCTGTGCTCGGCCTACGAACGAAACGCCCATTAAACAACCAATTAAAAATAGCTTATTCATGTTTAAAATTTTATTTTTCATATCACCTCTAAAAAACACCTATACTGCCCATAGCCCTCTTCCTAAGGGCGAGCGACCCGACGGGTATTTTTTTATCAGCAGCAAAAATGAACTATTTCCGGAACACTACAGTAGTCCGCTTTTCATCTTGTTGGTAGTCCGGTTTTCAAATACATCATTCTACACTATACAAAACGCCTGAGGAGTACTCATCCCCTACCTAATTCCCATTTACGACACCATACATCTAATTGTTTTTAAACCTTTAAAACAATCAAACAGTCAATATCCTAGTTATTAATAGAATAATTCGTAAATTTGAGATTATGGAATCATTATTAATTCATCCCAATAACAAAGAGCAATTGGAAGCGTTGAAGGCGTTTGCTAAAGCTCTTAAAATGAAGTTTGAGACCGCTAGCACAGAAACAAGCCCTTACGACCCTGAGTTTGTTAAAAAAATACAATCAGGCCGTGAAGCTGTTAAAAACGGTAAAGGGACAAAAATTGCCATTGAAGATTTATGGAGCTAATCTATACTCCTCAGGCAGTTGACGACTTAAAATTCTGGAGAAAATCAGGAAACCATATCATCCAGAAAAAAATAGAAAAGCTATTGCTTTCCATTATGGATACGCCATTTGAAGGCATAGGAAAACCAGAAGCACTCAAGCATGAACTTACAGGCTCTTGGTCCCGAAGAATTGATAAAGAACATCGTCTCGTTTACCAAGTTTACGAAAATGAAGATGATATAATTATCGAAATTCAATCACTCAAAGGACATTACCAAAGATAAATAAAAGGACATTACCAAAAATAAATAACACACAGCCCCCGATCATCTCGAGGGCTGTTCCAAAACATACTACCTTTTCCGCCTTAACAAGCTCGACACCGCATAGCTCACTAAAGTTCCCAGCGCTGCCATAATCACGGTTTGCAATAAGTCGCCCAGCGTGATCGAAGCCCAGATGCTGCACAGTGTGCCGCCTAGCGTGCCTGCACGGCTCTCATTTAGTTTCATATATACTGAATACCTTAGCTTGCTTTATCCATCTTCTTTCACTTTCTCCGCTATAATATTTGACAGCACTAAAACAGCTTTTCCTTCGGCTACCACTGCTACCATCTTCTTGTAAAGCCTTTTATACGCTTTGGCCGATTTAAGCAGCAGGTAGTCACCATCATCATCCTTGACGTAGTTATCGCCCACCAATAAACAGCCTGCTGTGTCCCCAAAGTTATTGCCTATATGAATGTATATATACGTATAGTTGGGCACGTCCATCAGCTCGATCATACCTCGGTGTATATCGGGGAAGCGTCTCTTATAGCGGGCGTTCATCCCCCCATAAGTATTCAACTTCAAGTGGTAGGTCCCTGCTGGAATGGCCGTAGACCCTTTAATCTTCCTGTCGCGCACCAGATCTTCCAAGCCATAACAAAAAAACTCCTCGTCAATATAAATTTCAGACAGGGTACTATTCTTCCCCTGCCTGATACGTTTAACGCTTAGCTTCATTGCCCCTCTCCTCAAGCTCGTCACCCTCCACCACACCCGATCCTGGCTCTTCAGCTGTACCATCATCTGCCATTTTCTCCAATATCCCCAATCCGAGCGCAATATATTTAATCACATTCAGCGCCTTTCCTGGCAACTTCACCGGCGCCAACAACACGAGCTGCACCGCTGCACTTATTTTTTTTAGAATATTTTTCATTTTTTCCTTTCATTAAGTGATCGTAAATAGGCCTTGACCTTTATGGATTTTTTGTCGTTTTTGGTATCCATGAGCTCCCTTTGGTCGGTTTGCTTCTTTTCTGTCAAGAGAAAATTGCAACGCAATCTCCGCAGGAAACAAGTAGCCCTCTGGCCATAACCCCTTTCGGAATCATAAATAACCCTCTTTATTAACCACATAACTTTGTCGTCCTCACGTCCCTAAATAGTCATACTGATCGGCCCCTTTCAAAATCATGAATAACCTTCTTTATTAACCACATAACTTTGTCGTCCTCACGTCCCTAAATAATCATACTGATCGGCCTAGGACGGTTAGGCGTTAAGAAAACAGGTTGATCAGTCCGTAAGAAATAGCCCGAAAAAGTGAAACGGCTCCGGGCTGTTTAGGACTTAGCAAATGTTTTTAGCCTAACTGTCCAAGCCTTGACCTTTGGGTTCTTTTCTGTCAAGAGAAAAGAACGAAACCCTTGTGCCTATGAGCTCACTTCAATCTCTCCCAGATAATAGCTGTTCGAAGTCTTCACCCCATCCCGGTGCCCCGTGAATATCCAGCCGACCACATGGTCTCCGGCATACACAGCAGGAAAGGTAAAGCTCAGTGTCCCGTCATTGCGTGTTCCCGACTCCAGGATGCTAAAAAACTGCTTCTCCTTGTTGTACATCAACAGGATTACCGAGTCATCGACAAAGGCGTTGAAACTATTGACCTCCGTAGTCCAGGTCACGCTGATCTCCTGCGGAGCAGACTCCGTCCAAAACACCCCCATCAGATTGGCCAGTCCGCCTTTAGCAATCACTATGGAGGCGTAATCCAACTCAAAACTTGGGTAAGCCCCCGTGATACCATAAGCCAACAGATGCTGCAACGCCTTGTTGTATCCTGTAGCGCGTGGCTGCATGGCGTCCGAGAATCCCAGCTTGAGCAGGTCCTTGATCGGTGATAGGAAACTCACTCCCAGCGAGAAACGTGCCCGTTGGGCCAGTTGATCCTCTGTAGCGGGCTTATTGCTGCGTTTAGGGAGCGAACGTACATAATCCACATTACGCCAGCTCGAGCCGATTACGCTTCCTACTTTCCCTGAATAAGCGCCTGTAATTCCTTTTAAAAATCTTGCCATTTTTTGATTCTTTTAAACTGTTAAACCATTGTCTACATGTAAACTATTTCGTGATATCAACAGCGAACCTAGGCTCTTATCACCTAAAAATTAAAGCAATGGAACAAAATGGGACAAAATGAGACTATATGAGACAGACTGTCCCAAAAACAAAAGAAAAAGCTGCTCAGTAAGTAAATTTATGCAGCCCGCTTCGAGCAGGGTTGCACTGTTCATGCACATCCATTCGGGATAAGGTCGGCCCAGCGTATCCTTTTGTTCGAGTGGCCTTCGACTATCCTTCGGGTGCTGTTCGAGTGGCCTTCGAGTGCGAGTCGAACAACACTCGAACAGCACTCGAAGCTCTCCCGAACATGTCTCGAAGAAGTCTCGAACAACAGTCGAACAGCTCTCGAACACGTGTCGAAGAACTGTCGAAGAACTGTCGAACAAAAACTCTATAAAATTCATTAGATTCGGCCTCGTCGTTTACTTTCCTCAATCATATCCTCCAAGTCTTCGAGGTAGTAGCAGTGCCGTTCTCCGATCTTACGGGGCACCAGCTTCCCCGTATTCACAAAGCGGTAGTAGGTCGATCGGCTGATCCTCAAAATACTAAGCACCTCTTCCATATCCAGCAATTGCTGATCACACATAGCGGGCTTTTCCACACCCATCACAGGCGTATTTTTATGGCGCACACAATCGCGTATCTGCACCATACAATCTTTGACCTGGCGCATATAGGCCAGGATTTCGTTTAAAGCATCGTGTCTATTCATCATCCTAGTAAGTTTTAGATAGACGAATATGAAACATGATTATTCCCAAGCATGCTAAAGCGTCTGGTTTTAGGTACAAAAGCTCCCAAATGTCCCGTTACGGCCTTATATGGGCACAAAAGTCCTATTATGGGCATAAACGGCCATAGATGGGTATAGATGTCCATCGCATAAGCCTACAAAATAGGCTACCTTTAAGCCATCGCTTTTTACGTCATTAGCGTCTTCAAAAAAAAGCAGTAAAATAAGCGTTAGATTATCGTTAGAAAAACAAGGGAAATTGACAGGTATAAAAGATAAATCACACACTAATTCTATATGCTATGGCAAAAAACCAAAGAACATGCATTTACCCCAAGGATATCAGTATCCTTTTGGGCAAGAGCTACAAACAAGCTGTCCGTATTTCTGGTACCATTCGGGATGCCTATGGCAAGAAAAGCCATCAATACCTTACGCTAGAGGAGTTTTCCGAGTACACCGGTATTGACATTGCGGCAGTAAAAAAGGTTTGTCAGTAAGCAAGCTTATTGTACCAATCTGTAAATTCGCGCACTCTTTCTTTCGGTACAATCAATTTATTTTTATTCGGAAATTTGAGCAGCAACTCTTTCGACCGTATACTCTGCCCATCGACCACCTGCTCAATGACCGAGAAATTCACGATCCATGATCCTGTCGCAAAAAACCAAGGTATATGCGCAAGCTTTTCCTTCAGTTCTGCCACACTTGCCGATGCCAGCCCCCGTTTCCCGTTTGTCAAATACACCGCTACCGACCGCCCTTCCCGCACATATAAACCTATATCGGCCACGGGCAGCAGCTCTTTCTTGCGGTCGATGGAAACCTCCAAAACCGTATCGGCCTTTATAGCTTCCTGCAAAGCTGTAGACGAAAGCCAGACATCGCTAAACATCAATTTTTTCAGTAAAAACTTCAACAGCAACAACACATTGATAAAAGCAAAGAAGCCCACAAAAAACGGCCATAATTGGTTGATATAGGTCTTTATATCAAAGCTTACATCGTGATAACGCAGGTAACAAAACGCGAACAAGAACGTAACGACGATAGGCGCCAGCAAAGCTTTTAAGAGGTAAAGCAATAAACGTTTTTTACCGGTTGTATAGAAACGGTCCATCTCTTTTTTGTTTATCCAGGCTAAAGCAAAAGCCAAGACAGTCAAAAAAACGATGTGCAACATAAATTGACTGGTAAAGCCCTCTACTGTAAATATCTCAAAGAAGCCTTCCTCCTCTTTCGCAGATAGCACAAAATGAGCGGCAAAAAATATAATCAGTGCCTGAATACATCTAAAAACAATTTGAAATTTTCTCCAATCTCGGCGACGCGCATTCATAAATTCCAGATTATAATAAGGGTCAGTAAGTTGTAATTGGCCAAACCGCATGAACGATTTATGTACCTTTTGAACGAATTTAGCCATTTAGGCACTGATAAACAAATAGTTTAGTTTTTACCCCCTACCTTTAGGTTCGTCGTAGACGTTTGTTAGAATTAAATTATGTACTTAACAACAAAACTATTATGAACACTAAAACTCCTTTTACGCCCTTGGAAGTCAACATGCGCCTAGCCGAAATACGTGTAGCGACCACTGAGGTGGTAGAGGCTGAAGCCACAGCCGTAGAAACCGACTTCAACAAATGGCTGCTGGACAACTTTGCGCTCGACGCCCAGCAGGTAGCCTATCTCATCAGCTTAGGGCCAGCCTTTAGCCTGGATACCGGCAACAGCTTAGCCCATGCCTTTCGGCAGCGGCACAAAGTGACGATGGAGAAAGGCGACCCGAAGCTACGCTCTATTAAATTTATCCGTAAGGATAAGAAAGAAGAAACAACCAGTGCGCCCGATACAGCGCCCAGTGTGGAAAACGAGCTCAACTTTTTCATCAGCTAATTTCAAGCCTGCATTGCAGAAAACACAAGATGCTACGCTATGGAAACCTACGACTTAAGCCTGCACAAACACTATGTTCCTATTTCGCCTGAGCAAGAGATAGACATTTGTGCTGTATTGCATAAGCGCAATATTCACAAAGATGGTCTGTTGCGCCTGCGCGAAGACGATCTTATTATCGTCACGCAAGGCCTACTCGTCAAAATAGACGAGCAAACAGGCAAGGCGCAACATTTTATTGCAGAAAATGATATCGCTATCTACCCACCGCTGGATAGCCCTTACTACCTGCAGAGCATCGAAACAAGCCGGCTTCAGTACATCCACCACGAGGGTATACTGAAGCTGATTGATAAATATCCACACTGGCAGCCACTCTATTACACGATGCTGCGCTTTTGGTCGTACCAGCGCATCTACCGAGCCAAACTGCTGGAGCTTCCTGCCATAGACAGGAAAGAGGCTTTTTACCAGTATTTCAAAGACATTACCAAAGTACGAAAAAAGAGTGCGTAAAACTAAGGTATAACATGAAGCATAGTCACAAAACATATCCGCCGCAAAACAACATATTGCCCGCTGAAAGAAAACATCGGCTCGCCTGCTTTAGGCTACATGCCGGCTTCCCTACACGGGGCATTGGCAGGGCTATGCTTGCAGGGTATGTTTTGAAAACTCTATGCACGAATCCAGCACTATGGCGCTGGTATAAGTTTGCGGTATTCCCCCGTGGACACGGGGACAAGATTTAAAGACCTGCTGTGTGTGCTGTAAAGAAAGCCATACCTCGAATATGTGGAGCACAGCAGGCCAAGACGTACAGCTATTCTAGAGAGATGTACGCACTTGCTGCCAATGATAAACTAAATTGATTATAGTGATAAGATCGAAGGTAAAATGACTTGGTTTAGATTAACAGGTCCTAATCCCACGATTCCTTCTGACTATACTGAAGCAGCTCCTTCGGGTTGTACAGGGACAAATAAAATCTGTGCAGTGCAAGCAAATTCTGATTCCGATAATAAGCCGGAAATAACAGACGCACTTAAAGATGAAATGATTTTAGCCCTACACAACAGATCGGCGTCAGCTAATGTACAGTTAAAGAGTTAATCGGGATTAGGTAGACAAATTGGTTATTTAGAAAGGGGTTAGCGAAGAGCTAACCCCTTATTGTTTTATTTCCGCTGTTCAAATACAAGAACATCCATCAACCTTCGCCCAGCCTTCAACTCCAAACCATAACCGTTTAACTGCAGATTGATCTGTTCAATTGTACTGTAGTCTTTGATATCAAGCTTTTGCTTACCATTAACTTCGTCATAAACAGGAGGAAATCTATCCTGATAGTCTATCATAAACGCCAACACCGACGTCCCTCCCAAACCACTTTTCGTTACTTTCAGATCGTCAGGTGCAGAGTTAGTCCTTTGTAAAACCAAACAGGGTATCTCTCGTTTAGCCCAATAAACATGCAAACCCAGAAAAGTATTCAAATCATTCAGGATTACCTGAGCTTGCGCAGAATCAGGCCTTACTACTTGATCATAACGCTCATAACAAATCCCATTCTCCAACAGCCATTCATCAAATGTTTCAGTCCCTTTGGGATATTTGTACAATGACGAGTCCCATACATTCCAAACGATACGCTCATCCTTTAATAAAAATTCAGGCTTCTTTATTTTACTAAAAGCGCTGGTATAGGCTCCTAAAACATCAATATTATAAAATGAGCTTTTTTGTCTATTTAATATGGAATCATACTGGATGACAACACCATTGGATTCGATAGCATTCCGATAACCGGATAGCGATACTGAACCGATTACATTTTCATCCACAGACAAAAGGCTAGTGTTAAGGCCATCACTAAAATCAGACTTAATCGGCAGTTTGATAGCGCCATTTGCCAACAATAAATCTATATTTTCAGCCTTTACAAAATCTGAAAATGTGACCGCCTGGACTCGTCCTTTGTACAGCCATGCCGTATGAGGTACTCCTTTATGTGGGAAATATTTCCTTAATACGGTATCTGCATAAATTGTAACAAGATTTACCTGATTCTCTTTCAGGAATTTATTTGTACTAAAAAACTTCTCGACGGTCTTCCTGTCTTGCCATGTAACCAAAACAACCTGAATCTTATCGCTATATTGCTTCTGTAGCCTCTGCAACTTAGGCATCGCTGCAATACAGTTGGAACAATAGGTATCGAAAAAATCCAGAATTATAATCTTATCAGACGATCTATCCAAGGCAATCTTATTTCCCAAAACGTTTAAAGCACTTAACTCAAGGATATCAGGGAACTCCTGTCCGACATGTAACCCTAAAGAGCGATCTATCTCCTCTCTATTTTGAGCCCACGAAATAGGACTCAAATAGAGAGAGATAAGAATCAATAGTATTTTCTTCATCACCATACTAACGTTTATTTTGATTGATTCCCGACTCTGCTATCACCAATTCAGGAATCAAGTGTGCATACTTAAGACCATTTGGCTCTAATGTGTAAACCTCGCCATCTATTGTTCGCGTCAAGGTGGTCTTAAATCGTTCATCCTGATTTAACCTACGAAGGTCAGACCATCTTCTCCCTCTGAAAACCAATTCTTTTCTTCGCTCTCGCAACACCGTTGCCAAAAGCTTCTCAGGATTAGTCTCCGATATGGCCACAAAAAAACTAGGGTCTATTCTGTGTTCAAGAAGCGTATTAAGATCATTCAACGCCTGATTGACCTTATTTTTACGTACCGCACATTCCGCACGGATCAGATACAACTCGCTGGTCGTAAGACCTATAAACGGAGTTGTAGCCGAGTTATCGTAAGAACCTTTAAATCCATATGTGCCTGCATCTGAAGCATTATGTTTAAAGTATGCGGCCTTTCTATAATCACTGTTATCATAGCTCTGGTAGAGGTCTGAATCAATCCGTGCAAGCGACTGATTTAATGGGCTACTAAATATGCTGACCGCTGGAAATAAAACTTCCTTGTTAAATCGGACAATGGGAAAAGAAGCAGAAGTGTTCAAATCTTTGTAATTAAGCAGATCTGCCTTTAAATTCAATGCTGAGTCTGCATAAGCATAAGCTCTTTCATAGTCCTGCATATCCAAATATAGCCTTGCCAGCCCAGCATAAGCTGCTGCTTTAGCAGGTCTACCTTTTAAACTTTCTACAATTGGTAAATAGCGTATTGCATTTTTATAATCTGTTACAATTTGGTCATATGTCTCAAATAAGGTACTCCGTGTTGATTTATAGTCAAGGTCAGGCTTCAAGCGTAGCGGTATTCCCATTTCCGACGGTGCCGTATCGGCTCGATATGGCATCGTAAAGACCGCGGCCACTTGATGAAAAGCAAAAGCCCTGAAAAAGTGAGCGGCCCCAAGTATCTTCTGGAATTTATCCTTATCCATATTTCGATCGAGTGTTTCCAATATAGCCAATACCTGATTGCTCAGGTATACAGTCTTATATGGATTTTGCCAATGGGTATTTAGCGTCATATATGCTAAGGACCAATTGTAGGTCTGTTGCTCATCATAATTCGACAGCGACTTCCAATCTTTCGTGTTTAAATAGTAGTCGTCCGCTGCGATTTCTCCCAATGTAGGGTACCCCGTATTCATCGCGCTATAATCATTAAGCAATAGCTCACAGTGTTCCAATGTGGTCGGAACGGCCATTTTCTGATCGGGCTTAAGGTCTAGATAACCCGAGCAGGCACTGTTCAGCAACATGATGAACAATGGGTAAAATATTCTATATTTCATATGTAATTAATTTGATTTTCAATGGTCATATGGAATACTCATGGGTGTTTGCACTTCGCTAAACATGAGTATTTCATAATTCTAGATTTAAAGATTAAAATTGAGTCCAAGAGATAAAGAGAACGGTTCAGGAAATGAACTGCCGTACTCGGGGTCTATGCCTAGCTTATTTGCACGCCAGATCACCCCTAAGTTCTGTGCATAAGCATATATCCGCATGTTTTTAAGACCTACTTTCTCTAATTTTTTCAGCCCATAGCTAACTTGCAGATCACGCCATTTGATCTGATCAGCAGGCTCTACCAATGCAGCCGAAAGGCGGTAAAACTCACTCGCATAGTAGTTATTCGGATACATGAACGTTGGAACATCTGTTTTCAATTCGTCACCTGGGTTCTGCCATCTTAAAGCATAGTCGGAATGCCCCACTCCTTCCTCAATAAAAGCATCCGCAACGAATGACGACCGTAGAAATTTATGTCCTAGCTGATAAGATATATTAAAAGAAAGCTCAATATTCTTATAGGATAAACTGTTTCGGAACGAACCAAAGTACTTTGGTCGCAATGCGCCGTGGTTTTCTAAATCGTACACTGTGCTTCGGTTTACTATCGTACCATAGTCATCAGATACCTCACCATTAACATACCCCCTGGGCATTCCTGTTTCGGGATCCAAACCAGCCCATTTGTGCGTCAATAAACTATACAAATCCATGCCCTCAACAGGGGTTAACAGCATATTATAAGCGCCAGATAAATAATTCTGACTTCGGGTATTGCTTAAATATGATTTCGTAACCTTCGTCCGATTATAAGCCATTACCAGATTTGAACGCCAACTAAACAGGGATGTATTAATATTCACACTATTAAGCGATAGGTCTACTCCTCGCCCATCTAGATTGGAACTATTAATATTAAGTGAGCTATAGCCTGTTGTTGGGTCAATACTCGAGCTCGCTATCAAATCTTTAGGCTTTTTAATATAATACTCCAAACTACCAGAAAGTCTATGGAAAATCGCAAAATCCAAGCCCATATTCAAAACCCCTACACGTTCCCAACGCAAACTCGGATTCGGTGGAGATTGCATAGTGGCATAGGGTTGGCCTGTGCTAAAATGAGGTGAAGACTGTATATTAATGATTGGATAAGCTGCCGTTTTGTTATTAACATTCCCATTATACCCGTAAGTAGCTCGTAGTTTGAGCACCTGTATAACATCATTATCCATAAAAGATTCATTGGACAGCGACCAAGCTGCACCTAGCGACCAGAATGGCTGTGCGCGGTCATTGGTCTTAACGCCAAATAGATTAGATGCATCTTTACGCACAGAACCACTCAGCGTGTATCGCGTTTTGTAGGTATATGCTGCATTTGCAAAATAGGAAGTAAATCTGTTGGTATAATTTTCAGACTGAGAAAAGTCATATATCGCCGTCATTCCTCCAAGGCCATTCAACGCAGGCATCATTTCATCGTAAGTGACATGTTTATAAGTAAAGTTTTCTGGGTCGTATCCCCAAAGGACATTGGTCATGGCCTTGCTCTTTATCTCCCGAATTTCGAAACCTGCTATTGCGTTTAAACTGTGGTGTAGTCCAAAATCTCTGTTAAAATCCAACTGGAACCGCCCTTGGTTAGTCATATTATAACGATCCGTCTTATATAGATTGTCGCCAACTGGCAACCCCCATATCACCTGATTGTCATCCCATGAGGCCCGATAATTAATATCGCTACGGTGCGCACTAGACCCCATGCCATTCCATGTATCCTCTGGCTGAGCTGCATGTTGAAACGCATATAATATAGAAGCGCTTAATTCAGGAAATATCTGATAATTCCCCTTAACATTTAAAAATGTCTCTCTAATATTCGTTAGAACATGGGTCTGATCCAATTCAGCCAAAGGCCTATATTTCCAGTCTAGCAACCTTCCGCCAGCGACCGTATCCCTAAATATGGGATTAAAGCCAATGGCATCTACCACTAAAGGGTTGCCGTCGTCATCTGCCATACGCATATAGGGAAAATTTCCTTGCCCCCTCCCCATCAGATTATAGCCTACCGTACCAGCTTGAGCGTCTTTTCGCTTTGAATCGGTATACGTGACCCCAAGATCGAGAATCAGGTTTTTAATTGGACGCAGCTGTGTATTATTCTTTGCCGTAAACCGGTTGTAGGAAGACGTAACCACATTATCCAGAGTCTTATCATAACCAATTGAAAAAGATGTATTTATTTTCTCCGAACCGCCACTTAACTGTACATTATATTGTTGGTTTACACTATTTCTATAGATGTATTTGTTGAAGTCCTCGCGCATATCTATACTCCTTAATGCGTCTAAGCCTTTCTCCAGCGCATCCGCTCCAATATCCCCTTCTTTATGTCTCTTCAGCAACTGAATAACTGGCGTTAAATTCAAGGAGAAATCATACATCCGACTATCCCAATATCCATTGTCAAATAGAAAACGTTCGGCATCGATGTAATCCGAAGTATTCATCTGTGGGTAATAATAAAGGTTAGGCTTCTGCCCCACAGTCACATTGCTATTCACAGATAAATTAAATGGCTGATTGAATTTCCCTCGCTTAGTCGTGATTACGATAACACCGTTGGCAGACTGTGCACCCCATATCGATGCTGCTGCAGCATCTTTTAGTACAGTCACATTTTCAACATCATTGGGGTTGATGTTCATGAAGTAGCCAGTCTGCGTGTTGAAATTATTTTGATAGGGCACTCCGTCTATAACTACTAAGGGCCAAATATTTGACTTCATTGAACTTACTCCTCTAATATTAATCCCCATAAGCCTACCTTTATTTTCACGAAATGTTTTTAAAGATGATATCCCTGGCACCACATCCTCTAACCGACTCACGAAATCGGTAGACACCTTCCTATTAAACAATGCCGAGTCGATAAATTCAAAGCTCCCCGTAGCTCGTTCTTTGGGTATCTTTTGGTATCCTGTAGATACGACCTCCACTTCTTCGATCTGTTTGGAACTTGTTTCTAGGAGAATTTTCAATAGTGTAGCTGTATTTTCATACGCAATCTTCTGCTCGTTATAGCCTATATGTTTTACAGTGAGTGTGCCTGTAGGCTTGTTTACGCTGATGGTAAACCTTCCTTCTTTGTCTGTGCGTGCGTGCTTCTTATCTACGATGATCGAAGCCCCCTCTATCGCTTGCCCATCGGCAGCCGAGCGCACCTCTCCACGAAGCACAAGCTCGGCCTGCGTCTGAGCGGCCGCCTGCGTAAACGCAAGCGAGCTAAACAACACACAAAATATGGTTAATAGTAATCTTGCGTCACTGCGAGCAATGCGAAGCAGTCTCTCTTTTATAGTTAAAATCCCTCTTCTTCCACTGCCATAGCCAGTCGTCCCGCTAGCGCGGGACTCCTGAACATTACAACTAAACTGATAACAATAGCTGCTGAGAGACAGCAACAAACATTTGAAGCTAGATAAAGACTGGTAATAATTTTTCTTTATTGGTTTATTTAGGGCATAACAATCCCCTTTGCGTAAAAATCGCATCATAATCATTTGGTTTTTAATTATTTTTATTGAATAAATAAATCAAAAACCGACCCCTTCCCCATGCTTACAGCATGAGGAAACACACATAGTTTTGGAATAATAGAAAATCAAGCTATCTTTAAAGTGCGAATCTAAAATAAACCGATTATTATTAACCCAAAAACAAGGTACACCGTGTTTTAGTTAGGAAGTCGGTAAACAGGTCTATCAGGACAGATCAAAGCCTCTTGTGGCTTTTGACCTGACTATAGGGCATTACGTATTATTAAATACCTCACGCCCCTCCACTTTTATACCTGTATTATATTTTAGTGCGGTTTAGTCGGGCGGACAGCATACGTTCTTTAAATGTAAAAGTTGGGAATACCATGACGACCGATGGAATATCGGAGTCAATTGGTTCTTGTTGGTTTTCATTTTCGTTCTCATAATTTTAACAGTTTATGAAACGAAAGGCACTCACACATACTTGGAAAAGCCAAAGGAGCGAACTTCCAAGCTTTGCACGTGGCGCCGTCAAGAGCCCCTAAGACCGTAATCTTAGTTCCACAAAGTCTGACAGGAAGCCCGCTCCATTGATGAGTATGTAAAGATACAAAAAGCAATGGAAAGCGAACCCCTTGTCGACCTACGTGGAAAATTGACGGCTTTCGTGCGTAAGTGACAATCGTAAAGATTGAGGGATAAACCTCTATCCTTTTAGTCGCTATTTAATTAACTATTACAAAGATAATGAATAAATCTTAATTGACCGCTATAGTGGCCAATATTTTTTATCAAAATTTTAAACTTAACATAAATGACAAAAATTAAAGTCCAAACACAAGAAAACTTAGCGACAGACTTAGTAACCTTTATTTATATGAAATTTATTGCTCCTATAAGTATTAACGGGAAAGAACCATCTGATAGGAAATACCAAGAAATCACTTCAATTGGGAGAACAACTATTAATAAAATAAAAAAGTGTGAAGGATATGATGTACCATTTTCAACAATTTCAAGAATCTGTAAATATGCTGAAATATCCCTTTCAGAGTTCTTTACCATGTTTGAAGCTTATCTAAAAGAAAAAGAAGCTAAGATGGAGAAGTAAAAAACCAAGACCAATTATAACCACTGGGGAAATTATGAACAAGAAACAAACTCGGTATTTGTTGAATGACTAATCAAACAAATATCTATAGTCAAGAAATGGCTATTCGATTAAGACAAATTATGAATCATTTAGGTCTTACTGTAGCAGGTTTTGCAGTTTTTATTGAGAGAGATTCCTCACATATTTACGGGATACTAAATGTTTCTAGGGATTTCAGTGATACACTTGCAGAACATATTGGTAAACTAACAGGAATTAAAGGAGCCACTATCAAGAACATCAATACGGAAATTCCAGCCAGCATATCAAAATGTGGTAAAATTGTGGAGTTTCGGAAAAATCACAAAGATAATTCAGAATACTTTTTAAATACAAAAACCGATCGCAGTATAGATTCATTTGTTTGTGATGTACTTGCGATTACAGATTTTTTGAAAACTCCTAAATATCTAAATGAGATAGAAAAGTTCGTTGAGTTAGAATATGACAAGACATTCGTTGACGACTCTCTTTCTAAAGCCCTTAGATATGCCGCTACCAAAGGAATATTATTAAAAGATAAAAAACCTATAATGCTAAAAAGCGGGAAATATGGTAAGCGAATGCTTGATGTTTATTGGACCAATCCAGACAAGATTATTAAATCAGCTGATTAAAATCTTCTTATTATAACCCCAGATGGCGCAAGCTTGCCCCCCTTTTTATAAGTTATCATTTTACATCCTAACATGAATGAAGATTTAGAATTTCAGATAAAAAGCGATGGAGACTTTGTAAAACTTAATCCTGCCGGATTAATATACTACGACTCCATTTTGGATTGGGACAAGAACTGGATACGTACGGTGATCACAGTCCAAGGTGGTGTATTCTCAGGCAAGTACAACGCTGATCTTACAACATTTGACTTTGATAACTTAAAATGTGATTTAGAAAAGCTTTACGACAACTTAGGTGGAGAGATGGAGTTTGATGACCTCGAAGGCTTTTTGAGTTTGAAAATTGTAGGTGATGGGACAGGCAACTTTGTCGCGGAGGTAACATGCAATGATGCTCCTGGCATTTATTCATCGGAGCTTAGTTTTCAGATTTCTTTCGATCAAACATACATTAAAGATATGGTGCGGAGACTCGACGAAATAACAAAACGACATCCCGTTGTTGGCGATTTTAAAAAGAGTTAATTTTTAAGATTATATACTAAGAAGTTAGATAGTATGAAGAAGCAGAAATCAGATAACACATCGGGATTATTTCTAGATTTAATGTTTATCGCAACTGATAATATAGATTTTAAGGTATTCTTAAATGACGAGCGACTTTTTGCTACTTACCTAGCTAATGATATAGTAATAGAATCTTCGCATATCGACAACCAAGGTAATCTCGCCCTCCTATTAAACTTCATTTTTAATACAGATGTGACGTTAACCGAATTTGCCGACTCTGCTAACAGAAAAGTGTATGATTTGACCTTGTATAAAGACACATGTATTCCAATCGATGACCTTGAAAGAGATTATCCTGCTTGGATTAAAGAAAACAGACGGGAAAACACTATGGATGAGTACGGTAATTTAGTTAGCATTGCTGGTTATATAAGACGTAATCACGTCAAGAAACATCTGTTACTAACTGTTGAGAAGAAGTCTATAATAAGATCTATTGTGGTTCAATGCTTGGAGTTCTACAGATCAAACTACAACTTGAGAGTCCTTCTTTGTAAACGAGACTAGAACATTGAAGTGCATATTAGCTCTGAGTCGGTTCTTATTAAGTTTCTTCTTGTAAAAAAGTGCCTTTGACACTTAAGATAGTGATGCTAGTTTACTGAATACGAATCTCATCTATGCTCTACTACAGATTCAGTGCAGCCTACAATAGCACTGAAATTTGATAGAAATCCTACCTTAACTGAGTACATAACTCATAGAAGTCTTTCCAGTGAACCGAGGTTATGTGGATATTATCCCTCAATTCAAATATTTTAATTAGTTTTATAACAAAGCTATTTAACCTATGTATATTTCAAAAGTATCGATTGAAGGATTCAGAAATTTTTCCAAAAATGACATTTTGTTTAACGATGGTGTAAACGTTATAATAGGCCATAACAATTCTGGAAAGACAAGTCTAATTAAAGCGATAAGCCTTGTTATCAACAGTGAGGCTTCAAGACGTCTTGAACTTGACGATTTTTCTAAAAGTACTACCTTGGAAAATCTGCAACAGCTGCCTCCTTCAGTTAGTATTTCCTTAACATTTAAAAAGAGCACCGATGAACCGCCAAATAGTGAGGACCTCGTTACTGTTTCCAATTGGTTAACAGTTCTGAATGCAGACTATGAAGCCGAACTAACCTATAAATTTTTCCTTCCAATTGAAAAACATGAGGAATATTTGGATTCACTGCAAGAATGTGATACCAAAGATAAAGCCTGGCAGGTGATCAAACAAGATTATCTCCGCTTTTACACCTACAAAATCTATGGTGGAGACCCCTCCCTTTTACAGACAGCAGACTCAGAATCTCTTCAGAAATTCGATTTTCAGTTTTTGAATGCTATTAGAGATGTTGAAAGGGACATGTTCACCGGAAGAAATACAATGTTAAAGGAAATACTAGATTTCTTTTTGGACTATGATATAAAATCCGCCGATGAAGCCGACAAAACGGATGAGATTAAGATTGCTGAAATAAAGGCTGCAAAAAGGACTTTTTCAGAACAGGCAACTCTATTAATCAATCAACTTCAAAACAGGATGAGTGCGGGTAAAGATCAGATACTACATTATGCAAGACAGACGGGCGCTACCTTTAATAATGCAATTCCAGATTTTGAAGGTGGAATTTCCGAAGTAGAACTGTTTTCGGCATTAAAGCTTATCATCGGATATTCGGGACTGGATATTAAAATTCACGCAACTCACAATGGTCTGGGGTACAACAACCTGATTTACATGTCACTTTTATTGGCTAAAATGCAAGTGAATTCAGATGGAAAATATCTTGGCAGCAATGCAAAGGTTTTTCCAGTGCTTGCTATCGAGGAACCAGAAGCGCACCTCCACCCTTCCATGCAATATAAATTTTTGAAATTTTTAAAGGAAAACAGGCTGGAACGTAAAGTACGACAAATTTTTGTTACTACCCATTCCACACAGATTACCTCAGCAGTGTCGCTTGATGATATAATCTGCTTACACAACGGAGGTAATACAATCACGGCCGGATATCCAGGAAAATGTTTTGCCACAGATGCCGCTGGACTGGAATCCAAAGCTTATGTACAGAGATTTCTTGACGCCACAAGATCTGATATGCTCTTCGCACAAAAAGTAATATTTGTAGAAGGTCTGGCAGAACAGATCCTTCTTCCAACACTTACAAAATATATCGGTACAGATATTGATGATCATCATATCGCAATCGTACCTGTAGGTGGAAGACATTTTGACAATTTCCTGCATATTTTTGATTCTACAAAGCCGTTTACGATACCTAAGAAAATAGTCTGTTTGAAAGACCGAGATCCTGAAAGAAAATTGAAAAATGCGCGATCGTATACAAAATGTTATACTTTTGAATCAGGACAGGATAATGTCCTTTATGACTACACAAACCACATTGAAGGAAAAGTTGTTGACTATTCCGCGCATCCAAATATCCGTTTTTTTGGACAAAATCATAAAAACGGAAAAACATTTGAATATGAGCTCATGCTTTGTAACTTTCAGACTGATGTACTTCTAACAAATTCTATTTCAAATCGAGATGAACTTTCAGAGCTTATTGCCTTTTACAATGCGGGCCGTCCAATGGCAGACCTTCTGAATAGAATTCATCAAAGTACCGCTGCAACAGATTTCCGTACTGCTATTGAAGCATTAGCTGACCCTACGTGGACAGAACAGGAAAAGAATCAGTCAATACTGGCCCAAAGATACCTCTCTTCTGTTGGCAAAGGTGAAAATGCACTGGAACTTGCAACATTTCTTGAAGAAAACATTCTTCTTCCTATGGTTCCAGCAAACCCAGGAGATAAAACTAGAAAGACTTTAAATGTACCTGATTATATTCAACAAGCAATTCACTGGATATGCCAATAGCAACAATTACCTCAGAAACCATAATAGATACTGAAGAGCATTTTAGAATATTTGCAGGCCCCGGTGCAGGAAAAACACATTGGCTTGTAAATCACATGCGACACCTGCTTCAAAACTCTAAGAAACTGGGTGCAACAAAAAAAATTGCATGTATTACATACACAAATGTGGCTGTAGAAACGATCGTAAAAAGGCTACAGTTCGGTGCAGATAGAATCGAAGTTTCAACGATACATGCCTTTCTGTATAGCAATATCATCAAACCTTATATTGGATCCATTGCCGAAGAATTTGGCTTCAATGCTGTAAAAATGGACGGTCATGAGGAGCACAGAGCCAGCCGGAGCAAAATTACGGAGTGGCTAAATGAACACCCAGGAGCACCTAACCTCAAAAATCCGTATACGCTCAATCAATTAAAAGCCCTTCCTTACTTTATGACAGGGCTCGCAAACTGGCTTTCAACAGTAGACTATAAATTAAATGGAGATCAAATTGTCCTATCAGTGGATAATAGGAAAGCTTACTATTTTATGCCTGACGGTACACGAAGAAATTTTGGAGCAGCCACCTGTCTTAATATATTGTCTACCGATCTTCTGTCCTACAAAAAAATATTCTGGGCAAGAGGTGTACTTCACCATGAAGACGTGCTGTATTATTCCTATATCCTACTAACGCGTTACCCTTTCATAGTAGAGGTACTGAAAACAAAATATCCCTACTTCTTCATTGATGAATTTCAAGACACAACTCCGATTCAGGCCAGAATACTAAAGCTTATCGGTGCGAATGGCACCGTTACCGGTATAATCGGTGATGTAGCCCAGTCCATTTATAGCTTTCAGGGAGCAGAACCCGCACAGTTTACAGATTATCATTTAGAAGGATTAAAGGATTATAGAATTATCGATAATCGAAGAAGCACAAATGAAATCGTAGGCATCCTCAACCACATCCGATTGGATATGAGACAAGAACCTCTTAGAAACGTTCCCGGTGAAAGATGTAATCTACTGATTGGAAACTATAGACTTGCAAGTGAATTCGCACAGAGAATTTGTGGCGATGATCTTACTATTCTTTCATGGGACAATATTACTGCACGCGAGATCGGATCTCAAATGGTAGCAGATAGACCCGAACACAATCTTATAGAGGAATTGCTAGCGATTGATAACTCTGATAGGCGTAATGCTATTTTATCCTGCGTCAGAGCCGTAGAGTTTGCAAGGGAAAAGCGGTTTAAAGATGCTTTGAAAGAGATTTCATATAATTACATTCATATCAGGAACAAAAATGACCGAAAAGCTAAGATCCTGAATGGACTCTCGGATCTTTTGTCAAAATATGAGGAATATCACGATCAACCGCTTTTGGACTTCTACAATCATGTGCGCAATGACGTAAGGAATAATTTTCCTGCAATCACCAGAGGAAAGGCAAAGGAATTTTATGATCGCTATTCTTTTCAGCAGCTGGCAATCTGCCTAAGGATTGATAATGAAAGATCCCCAAGTAAAACCATCCATAAATCCAAAGGAGATGAATTTGACAATGTTCTGGTGGTTCTGAAAAAAGAGGAACATTTTGATTTTTTGCTTCATCAGACCTTAAGAACCGAAGAGCACAGAATATTCTATGTTGCGGTAAGCCGCGCTAGAGAAAGACTGTTTATATCGGTTCCAACATTGGCAGAAGATAAATTGCAGCAAATTGAGCATCTTTTTGAGGTAAATAATCTATAAAATGTGCCCTTCAAGCATTTTACAGGCTATTATTTTACAATTTGACATGTAGAAAACTTAGAGATTCAAACAAAATCCGATGGAAATTATCTGAAGATCACCCCTACCAGATTAATATATTAGGATTCAAATTTGGATTAGGACAAGACCTGGATACGTGTGGTGATCACCGTCCAAGGCGGAGAGTTCCTCAGATAGACACAAAACTGATCTGACGACATTTGACTTCAAATCATGCTTATGAAACTGTGTAATGCTAAAGAAGGTGCTCCATGTGCTCTAAAGATATTAATGGTCTGTGATTAGGTAAAATAATTTATCGAACTAAAAAAAGGATTAACATGCTGACAGAAAATGACATAACAAACATTCGAGTAGCACATCTTGAACTAAATGGATACACGAACATAAACGGCCTAACAACAAACCAACGTGGAATCGACATAACTGCATTAAATAGCCTCGGCAATCACGTTTGTATAGAGGTGAAAGGAGAAACGAGTTCAAAAGTTGGTACGAAGCGGCATGGACTCCCGTTTACGGGAAATCAAATCGCATCTCATGTAAGTGGAGCTCTTTTGCAAACAATTAATACAATGAATAAACCAAAGTATAAAAACTATGAGTTTTGCATGGCTTTTCCCATGAATCATGAAATATTGATCCAAAAAAATTTGCCTTCACTGAATACGCTAAACATAAAAATCTATTTAGTATCCTTAAAAAAAGTAATAGTATTATAAATCAAAAAAAATGCGAACGGTAAGGAAGCGTATAGACCAGAGCAAATAACACTGTATTTTCGACATATTTTACACTCATTTCAATCAAGCGTGTATTTGCCGAGAGTTGTTTTACAAATATTTTTGGCCATAATAGCACTAGCAATTAAGTAATAAGATGCTCTTTAAAATATATCCCTTACCTTAATAAGGGATATATTTATGTAAATTCAAAGCCATAGGTTTAGGGCTACTTACGAGTACTTATTACTCCTGCCCTGCTTTCCCAAATTACTGTTGGCTACATTATTCCAATCTAAAAATATAGGGCTATTTTATGAATTCGCTATTTTAACAAGCTCTTCTGTACTCAACTCCTCTATTTTCAAAAAATGCTTTGACTCGAAATCGTCAAGAATATTTTTATGATTAGACAATAAATCCCTTGCAATATCCTTAAATGGTATGTTGTGTTTTTTTAAGTACTCCTCAAAATCTTTTAAATAATTTTTACCGTCTTTTCGCTTTAAATGAGAATACTTTTCGCTGTATGCAAGAAAGTTAAAAAAACCATAAGATATAAATTGGTCAAGAGTACATATAGCCTTTACTTTTGAAGACACATACCTCTTTGGAATAAAAACAATAGTCTTACCTTGATATTCTGGAAGTTCGAAACTTTTGGTTTGCCATATTTTTTGAGTAATATCAAAAATTGAAAACCTCTTTTTAGTAGTTAGTGGTATTCCATGTAAATTAGCCTGCTCTTGTGTAAAGGACACTAAATCTATCAGACAGAGACTTACACAGATATCTGAAATCCTATCATAACTTATATCCTTAATTCCTAATCTAATAGCATTGAAAGATATTTGATCTGCTTTATAAGATTTTCTGAGAAAAGAAAGAGAGTCGAAAAAAAGAGGCTTCATCACTTTACCTATAGAAAGACCGTACGAACTATTTGCAGAATATCCTAATCTTGTATCATTTATCTCAGCAATTCCATCTAGCAATTTCAACCCGTCCTTTTGATTTTCCCGTAACGCTTGAGTCATCAACGCTAATAAAAAAACTCGTAATTTGTCAGACATAGTTCTTCCTAATTGGCTACTCTTATCATTCATAACCCGATTGTAATCAAAAAACGCAAGGTTATCCTTGTTTAAATTAGCATCAAAAAAATCGACACTTGATTGATTAAAACCTTTCTTATCTAAACCAAAATGTGAACATATCGTGTTCACTATATTTTTTTTTTCTTTCATATCGATATTCTAAATTTCACTATTTTCAGCCAGAAATGGTAGACACAGTTGACTAGCTCTAAACACCACCAGTATCCAAAGCTCCCGCTAAAAAGCGACCATGAAATCAATCAGATAAAAGAAGAATTAGGAATATTTTTGGTACTGGATGAAACAAATCATACCTTTGCACCGTTTTAATAGAAACAACATTTGCTAATCTTCTTTTCAATCCTAGCCGATTGACTTGACGATAAAGTAAACTTATAAGGACTCAGGATGGGTGAGATCTTCCTGAGTTTTTTATTTTGTCTTTATTTATCGTCTCGTACAATTCTATCTTAACTCTCCATAGCATTTAAATTATACCTATCCTCAAATAATCTCATCTGAACATTAAGATTATATTTTTGTCCGTACTTCAATCTGAATTCATACCAAGTAGTACACTCATTCATACACTCAATTGCTTCAAATATAAATTGGTCTAACATCATCTTTCCCTCATCATTCAAAAATTGAAAATGTTTATAAGACCGTACAAATGTTTTAGCATAAGGATTTAATGTTTGCAACTTTAATAAGCCTTCTTTTGTAAACCTCATGTAAATAATTTCATTTGTATACCTTGCCACAACATATTTACGTATAGTCTTATTCTTAGGTATAGGCCAATTATTTAAGCGATATATTTCATCATAGAAAGACTGTGGAAATCTCTTTCCGTAGACAGTAGCCTCACTTGTAAAATATGTATCGAGGTTCCTTTTAATCTCTGATAAGTCAATTACTTTACCACCAGTTAGTAATATCTTCTCACTTTCGCGATCCAGATACTCATCTTTAATCTTCTCGTCAACAAGAGCTTCTGTTGACTCAATCAAATACTGTAAAAGCCCCTCTTTATCAAGATTGATCTCTTGCCTAGACACTTGCTCTTTATGACCTATACGAGTACTCACGATTTTCTTTACCATAATTAACTGTATATCTCTTTATTTCTTGCCACGTATTGGTTAATAGTATTGATATCACTCCAGCTCGAATTTAACTTCCCTAAACTATCAGGGACACTCGCATTATACCTTTGAGCCCTAGCCCAATTAGCTGGCTTATTCCCTGCATCGTATGCTTCGAATAAATAAATCATACTTGGATGTACATCATTAAACTTTGCAAACTTTAAAACCTCTGGATGGTTATTTAAGTACCTTTTTACCATTGCAGATTTTTCCTTAGAAAAAAGATATTTTCTAGCAAAACTATCTGCTTCTAACTCCTTTTGGACCAGAACAGCATCATTAGAGTCATCGATACTTAAATGATACTCACCCTGAGATATTTCTTCCCAGTCAAATAATACATGATAAAGTTCGTGAATCAATGCAAACCACAACGTTGCATAGAAGCCCTTGTAATCTGTTAGAATAATCGCAGGCTTTCCTCCTACTGCTATAGTTGCTCCTCTAACATGTAAATTTGGGAAAGAAGGCACAAATACTACGCTAATTCCACTCCTGTACAGTAAGGTTATTACATTTTTTAGTCCTAAAGCTACGTCTGTCGAATACCACCTAATTTTAGGGAAAATTTCGATGAGTTTATTTCTATCATAGGGGTAGGGATTATTAAGTTCCCATAGTAACTCCTCAGCTTTTGTTAACCAAGTGCTTTGACTAAAACTATTTTTCTTCTTTATTTTCCCAGCGCTAAAAGCAGGAACTTTTTCCGAGGGCTTATATGCTAAAATATCCTTTAAACGAAACAACTCGCATAACCGAGCTTCAATTTCATTAAAATCAGCAATATCCTCAATAAAACCAACCTTTTTCAATGCAGCTAAATCAAAGTTATTCTTAATAAAATCCACCTTTTCTTCATCAACATTTGATGAATACTGATTACTGAACGTATTCATAAAAAGTTCTAAAACGTCTTTTTGCGATAATTGTAAAAAGGAAGATAATTTATTCAGTGTAGAAAAATCGATACGTTTTAGTGTTCCATTCAAAATCCCTACTAACCCTCGATGCTGAATACCCATTATCTCAGCAGCTGCAGTTTGATTAATATTGAGTTCTGACAACCTTTTCTCAAAGATATCAGATAATGTATTAGAAGATTGATCCCCCGCCTCCGACATTATCTTATCTAACAAATCGTCTACATTAAAATTTTCCATATCTTTTATTAGTACACTGCAAATATACAAAAATAAACATATGTACATGTGTTATATTAAAAAAAATGTACTAGTACATTTTTTGAGCAAACAACAACAGCTCATGCAATATGACAAAATGCTAATTTTCCTTTACTGGTAGATATAACGGGGAATCAAATGATGGGCTATTCAAAAGTCAACAAAAAATACAGCCAAGATAAAACAAGATTATCAAGCACTTAAAGTTGCAACAAATACAATATTTAACTAAATTTAAGCATAAACTCTAAATTATGAAAATTGACTTCAGGTATTTATTCCTGCAAAAAAAAGCTCCTTCTATAGAAGAGATAGAAACTTTTCTGGAGGATAAGGCAACTAAAAGAATTCATTTTGCGACTACACACAGCAATGCATTGAAACCGCCAAAAGACACCTATCACGGGACTATACAAATCCCATTTACACAAACAATAGAGCAGATTATCGTTCATAAAATTGGAGATGAAGTGAACAAATATTTTTTCGACTCCCAAAAAGGTGGTTATTGGAGAGGTTTTAAATCGAAAAATGAATATGAAAAATGTGAGTCGTTCATCAAAGAATATAATCATATTGTTTTTCTAAGGGACACATTAGACCTATCCCTAGCGTTATCCATGAATATGCTTGATGATGATAGCCGCACCGAAATAGGTGAATTGGAATACCAGGCTAAGTATAAAAATAATGAGGCCAGTGAAAGGGAAATAGTCGATTTGGTGAAAGATTGGTTAAATAAATTGCCGTACTATGATGTCGCTGATACTATATGCGCCATGCCATGTACTAACCCTACAAACCCCGGACTACCACGACGCATAGTAGATAAAATCGAGAAGTACGAAAATATATCAGCCGCAATCCAATGGAATAATAAAAACAAAAGTTTAAAAGAACTAGGTTCGATAGAAGAAAAACTAACTGCTCTAAAAGAATTTGAGCTCACGATAACTTCTGATTTAAAGGGAAAAAACGTAATTTTACTGGACGATCTCTATATGTCTGGTATTAGCATGCAATTCGTAGCTTTAAAATTGAAAGAAGCTGGCGCAGATCGTGTTTTTGGTATAAGTATTGTAAAGTCTAGAAATAATACAGCGCTTTAATTATGATTAAAAATCAACATATTATCGATACTATATTCAATTTCATGAGTATTAAGGGCGTAGGGCCAGTCCAGACCAATAGATTGTTATTGGCTATGAATGACTACTCTCCAATCAGTATCCAAAATATTGCTTTTAATCTATTAAACGTACAGCAACGAGTGGAGTTTGAGGAGATTAAAGACCAGCCAATTGATATAAACTCGAAGTTTGCTGTTGAGTTTATTCTTCTGCAAGAAGAGGCTTACCCGGAAGAGGTTAAGAAGGCTCTCGGCTCGAGTGCGCCCCCTGTACTATCTGTAATTGGGAATAAAGATTTATTGATCAAAAAGAAAGTTGCTTTCAGTGGGTCGAGAAATGTTTCTGATAAAGGGATTAAAATAACGGAAGATACGGTAACAGCCCTCATTGCGGAAGATGTTGTAATTGTATCCGGCTACGCCAAAGGCGTAGATTTTGCGGCACATTATACTGCCTTAAAAAACGGGGGCTCGACAATCATTGTACTCCCGGAGGGAATAAACCACTTTCGTATAAAAAAAGAATTTAGGGAAGTGTGGGATTGGGAACGTGTGCTAGTAATTAGTGAATTTCAGCCTTTTGAGAAATGGATGGCTAGCCGGGCGATGAAACGTAATGCTACGATCATCGGGTTAAGTGATGTAGTGATGGTGATTGAAGCGGGCGCAACAGGAGGTAGCTTGGATGCTGGACATAAAACATTGGATATGAATAAAGCGCTATTCGTACCACAGTATACTGACATCCCCGACTCTGCCCTGGGTAACACTACTTTATTAAGTAGAGGTGCTTTTGCGCTAAAAATGAGTAAAGAAACAAAAAGACCTAATATCAGTAAGATTCTGGAACTGATAGAAACTGAAAACAAGTATAGTTTGTTCTGATAGATTAAGCTTGGATTTCTTCCAACTAAGATTCGCTGTACTTCATGCTACTATAAGGAATGTATAAGCTGTTTTCCTTTGTCTGTTAAATTAGAATGTTAAGACTTTGACTTTATCATCAAATAGATCGTCGCCTCTGAAAAACACGGTTTAATAAGATTAACACATCATGTTTTAATAAAAATAACACAACAATATTTACTAAATTTGTCACATCTGTTTTTAATAAAAATAACACATCAGGGTTTAATAAATTTATAAGAATATGGCAACACCACGTGAAAGATTTGTAGAAGCCCTAAAATTCTTGCAAGAAATACAGAAAAAGAGGATTGTAGGCATTCATACCGATGATATGCCGAATCGGAAATACCGTGAGATACTTTCCAAGAATGGTTTTATACGAGAGGTAGCTAAAGGATGGTATATCGCCACCAATCC
The DNA here is from genome assembly GCF_026711005.1 of Sphingobacterium sp. UT-1RO-CII-1. Lineage (GTDB taxonomy): Bacteria > Bacteroidota > Bacteroidia > Sphingobacteriales > Sphingobacteriaceae > Sphingobacterium. Next base: position 363,948 of record NZ_JAPPVJ010000002.1, read on the forward strand.
GGAAGAAAAGAATGGTGAGACCACAGCTTGGTATAGCTGTTACTGGGATTTTGTTGCCGTATTTCTCGAAAGAAAATATGGTGATAATTGGTGCCTATCTGCCGATCAGTCACTATTGTTACATGCAGGCAATCACTCAGTACCGCAGCAATTGCTTGTTCGTTCTCCACAAGGAAATAACAATCCTACGCCGCTCCCACATAACACTTCATTATTCAATATGCGTGGAGAACTGCCATCTGCGGATCAGCTTATGGTAACCCCAAACGGTATTCGGATGTACAATCTACAGTCGGCATTGGTATACAGTTCTGCCAGCACGTATACCAGTAACGCTATTGATGCGCGAACAGCACTGTCACTAATACGTGATGCTTCGGAGCTTTTACCTGTACTTCTGGAGAACGGGCATACTACTTTAGCTGGACGCCTAGCGGGCGCTTTCCGCAATATTGACAGGGACAAGGTGGCTAATCAAATTATAGACACCTTTAAGCAGGCAGATTATGATATCCGTGAAGAAGATCCATTTGAAAGCAAACTGGACTTAAAGTTATCCTCGCGAGAACGTTCGCCTTACGCAAACCGTATACGTTTGATGTGGATACAGATGCGCGAAGTTGTAATCAAAAACTTTCCAGCTTCACCTGGCATTCCAGTCAACCATGATTTGTATCTTAAAAATATAGACGATATTTATGTGACAGATGCTTATCATTCACTATCAATTGAGCGTTACCACGTAACGCCCGAACTTATTGCCAAGGTAAGTTCAGGAGAATGGGACGCAAAAGAAAATAAGGAAGACCGTAAACAACGTGATGCGATGGCAGCCAGAGGCTACTATCAGGCTTTTCTATCTGTAAAAGAGAGCATAAAAGCTATTTTGAAAGGAAAAAACGCGGGCGTTCAGGCAGATATAGATCATTCAAAATGGTATAGGGAGCTGTTTGATCCAAGTGTAACTATCGGAATACTAAAAGCCTCAGATCTTGCTGGTTATCGAAACCACCAAGTATATATAGGTAATTCTAAGCATGTACCGCCTAGTGTAGACGCTATGAGAGATACTATGCCTGTTTTGTTTGAACTGCTCGAAGAAGAGCCTGAGGCCTCTGCTAGGGCTATTTTAGGCCATTTTATATTTGTATTCATTCATCCTTACATGGATGGAAACGGACGTATGGGAAGATTCTTAATGAATGCTATGTTGGCTTCTGGAGGTTATCCTTGGACGGTGATACCCGTGGAAAGAAGAGACGAATATATGCAGGCGCTTGAAAAAGCAAGCGTGGAACAGGATATAGAACCTTTTACATCATTTGTTGGTCACCTAATTAGTGAGGGAATAAAAGGAAAATCTGTGGCTGGATTGCCAGAATAAATTTTCTAAAAAACGCTCTTTTGACTTTGTCTCCTTAGGCTAAGTATTAACGTCTAACTGTTTTGATGGATGGATATGGATATCGTATGCAAATATTTCCTTTTCGAGCAGTCGTTAATGATTGCCAAACTCGCTACGCTCGTGCAGATAATTAGTTGACATATAACTTCGGGTTCATCTGCTAAAGTAGGTGTTGCAAACTCCGAACTACAACACCATCTTGAACACACCTATGACCTTGAGATCTGTAGTCTCTTCGTCCCGCAGTATGATAGGTCTGTAAGTCGGGTCGGTAGACTTGGGCAAGAGGATAATCTCTTGATGTTGCCAGCCTTCGTCGGTTATGGTCTTTTTACTAGTATATTCCTTGACCGTATAATTAGCTCCAAAATCACGGTCTTCGAAACTGTCAGACTCGACTAGGCAGATAAGACCATTGCGGGAGCCAGCCTCATAGCGTTCGAAGAGGCAAACGGACCCATTGGGTATAATCTTGTTCATGGACTCTCCTACTACCCTGCAGGCAAAGTAACGCTCCGAATCTTGATACCGCTCATCGACTTCGATATATTGTGTGCTGTCGCTCTGCTGCAACTCGGAGAAGCCGCCTGCTGCGATGGCTAAATCGTAGTAGGAAATAGTGCTCTCACTCGCAGTGGACTTAATGAATATGCTATTCTTTTGCAATTCGAGTGCCTGCTCTGATTGGGACAGAGCTGTAGCTGACACAATCTCCATATGACGGCTCAGGTACGTCTTGAGGTTTTGATTCATCGCATACAAATAAACGCCTTTTATACCTCTGAACATTAACGTTTTGTATATATTCTTAATATAGAACAATAGATCTTTATCATCGGTACTATTCTTTCCGTTAATATCTTGGTATTGGTCGCGGTCGACTACGATTGAATCGGTTTCGGGGTCGTAATCTATCTCATAGCCAAAGACGATGGCAATATAATTGAGATCATTACCAAAGACAGTGTGTATGCTGCCCACTTCTTCTATTGCGTTCTCGGAGTTGATCCAGTCCTTGGCTGATGAATTCCAACGGAGGTCTACTCCCTCTATGGTCATATCATAGAGGTGTCTATTCTTTTTGTCTTTAGTTTTGTACTTCCAACTAAAACCAGCTACTAAACGGGACAGGCCTTCACTTTTTTCTTTTTGGAACACTTGGGCTCGCATACTTACAAAGCTCTCGTAGAGCTTTAATTCGAAGTTGTTGGAATGAAAGCTCTCTTGTGGTAATAACTCCATATCGAACAGTCGATGTACAAAGTCGGTGAACAGATCGCCTCCTTTTGAACGTATCTGAGTCTTCAAATGAATGGTATCATACTGCACGTTGTGTAGCAATGCTTCAAAACGTGCCGATGGCAGATCCGTTTTTTTTATAGATTGATTGCTATCGTAAAAAAGAATCTGATGATCGGACTGCTTTAGTATCCAGTCGAGCTCGGTGCCCTGGTGGATGTCAAAGCCCAATCGCTCGTTGCTATTGTCAAACTCGGCGTAGCCAGAAATATTTTTCCGTTGTTTCAGCCGGTGTGCCTCATCGACCAGCACAATCTTATAACTGCGCTTGGAAATATCAGTTGGTGATATGACCATGCTTGAACTGAGCTGATCGATATCTCTAAATACTTTTTGAAGCGTGCTGCGGAGTGATGCCATGGATACGACAAGTGCAATATCGTTTTTGAGTTCACTTTCGTTGGCTTCGGTGATACCATGTGCTTCCCGATACAGATTGAGCAACCTGAAAGCTTCTATCGAAAATTCATCTTCCATCTCAAACTGTTCGAAATAGCGTATCGGCGTAACGAGTAGTTTGAGTATATAGATGGCTATAATGGTTTTTCCTGTACCTGCATTGCCTTGGATAAACATGCCTTTTTTTTCTGATACAAGCATATTCAAACAGGAAAGTACGGCCTGTTGCTGATCGAGATTGAGACTTTTATAGGGCGAATACTTAAATACATTGCTGTTGATGATCTTCTCGAAAGATGTACGTGCAATCTTGAGTTCTTTAAGCTCTTTCCATATCTTCGGGAAAAGCTCCTCGTATTCTTTCTTCTGGTGGTAATAATGTCCATTATTGCCCAAATTAGCATTAATGAGCGTTAATCCCTTTTCAGCTGAAAACAGATTGATCAGGAATGCTTCGAGATGCAAAGTCACGGATTTATTGAACAAATGAGAATATATGGCATGCCTGACTAACAGGTCTTTTTTTTGTATATGTCTATTGTGATTTGAAAATCTATTTTTGATATCTATGGATTCGCCAATATATATTGACTTTGTGTCATTGAGCAGATAAACAAGCGCACTGTTGTAAAAGTCAAGTTCGCTATCGCTGTCTTTTACCTCTCCGACGCTACCAACTGGAATTATATGTACTTCTTTAATATCAATTTGCGACATGCTATCTCTTATAGTTCGTTGTATTTTTTGGCAGTGCCCTTGGCTTTGTCTACGGGATATTTCTCATTGTTGCGCTTCATCTTGTCCTCGATGATCTGCTTGATATCGAGTCCGTGCTTGTCAGCCAGCAGGATGGCATACATCAAGACATCCGCAAGCTCTTCTTTTAGCTTGTCGGGGTTAGCATCTTCGTTGCCCTTCCACAGAAACAGCTCGAGCAGTTCGCTGGCTTCAATACTGAGTGCCACGGCGAGGTCCTTGGAATTGTGGAACTGTTGCCAGTCTCGCGCATCTCGAAAGTCACGGATCTGCTGTATGAGGTCTTGAATATCTGTCATCGTCTGTGTGTAATAGCTTAAACGCTAAATTTACAAATTTTAATGTAGTCGGGAAGAATTATCGTTCTCTCAGAATCAAAGACACTTGAAATCTAATAGTATTGCATAAAAATACAAGACTGATAGATACCTTTTGTACGGGAAAACCTAATCCTATTAGTTCTACTAAAAAAGAATCAATTGGTGAATGGATGGGGCGTAAGGAGTGTATAAACTGCTTTCCTTTGTCTGTTAAATTAGAATGTTAAGACTTTGACTTTATCATCAAATAGATCGTCTCTTTTGAAAAAACACCGTTTAATAAGATTAACACGTCATGTTTTAATAAAAATAACACAGCAAGGTTTAATAGGATTAACACAGCAGGGTTTAATAAATTTATAAGAATATGGCACTATCTCTTATAGTTCGTTGTATTTTTTGGCAGTGCCCTTGGCTTTGTCTACAGGATGTTTCTCATTGTTGCGCTTCATCTTGTCGTCGGATACTGTACTCTGAAATTTTTACGATCTCCAAGGTTTAATAACTCCTGAAGTTCATGCCTTGTATGCTTGTCCGTCATCACTGATAATAGTGATTCAACTTGGGGGGTGACTTGGGGGTGACTTGAGGGGTGACTTGCTCACTTGATGGCAAAGTAACTCTCAAAAAGTTTTCAGAGAAGTGGAACTATATTTACATACGTAGCAAAGTGCATTTTATGTTGCACAGTTTTAAAAAGTTGTTGAGATACCTCTGTCTTAGCGTTGTAATCGATACTGATCGCAGAGATATCCAATACTGTGCGTCAGAAGATCTTTTTGGATAAGCGCATATCACCGATGCGAGCCACAACACCCCATTGAAGTAGTTGCTTCCTCCAGCTTGCCTGAGCAACTCATCATTCATGGTAAAACCCTTAACAATATACTAACGTATAGGTGCGGTAGCCCATTGGCGGAACTTGGTGCCCTGATGACTTCTGACACGATAGCCTACGGAGATAATAACATCGAGGTTGTAGAACTTAACTGGTTTGTCTGAACCACTAATGTGCAAAATTTGCACATTGCTTTTTTCGTCTAATTCACCATCAGTAAAAACATTACTGATATGCTTTGTAATAACACTCCTTTCTTTCTGAAAGAGATCGGCCATTTGTGCCTGTGTCAACCATACCGTCTCGCCCTCCAATCGTGTCTCGATGCGGGTCAGGCCATCATCGGTCTAATAGATAATAATATCGCTTTGAGGATCCATAATCTAAAAGTTTAAGATATCGTGCAATAAACCATCTGCCTGCTCTTCTAAAGCCAAGTAAAACTAACTAATTTATTATGAGAAGCGTGCGTCATTATGCGATTTTCTGGATTTTATTATTTTACTTTTAGTTGCAAAATAGTTGAAATATCAGGTATAAACAAAGTATCGCAAGGCTGTTAAAGGGCCCTTTGTAAAAGTATTTTCACTATGCTTAGCTCTTATTAACCAAGTTAACACACACACCAAATAAACACCTTTTTACGGGAAGCCATATACACCATATATTGAACATTTATTATACTTATGGGTTAGTTCGCTTCAGTCGGTAATAGTTGCTGCAGGCAATGTCGCAAAAGTACTGTGGTTCATAAACAAGATGTATAAGCCACGGAGTGAAAGGTTACGCCTATTGTTAAAAGTAAAGGATGATAACAATACAATTTATGACAACAAACTCAGAAATCATTTTGAGCATTTCGACGAGCGTATTGATTTAAAAAACGATAAGAAATAGGTAAATTCAATTTTTAATTGCGTCGATTATAACTATATATTCCTGCTCGTTAAATTAATAAAGAAAAAATGATGATAAAAGAAGATAAATTCACTTGGGATATTCAGTTAGCAGGTTATAATCATAACCAAGCAGATAAAAAAGGTAAAACAAATTATAAGGATTTTTTAAACGAGTTTGAATCTTTTCCTTGGCTTGACCAAATTGAGAAAGCAAATCAGTTTCCAGACAAATCAGCACCAACTCTTTCGATTAAAGATTTGAAAACAGCTAAAGACTTTTGGATATCAAATAATCTGTACCTTGATAAGTAAAAGTACAGTTCCTCCAAAGTTTTAGGCTTATTTAGCATATAAGATTCGTTTCTCCTTAAGAAAACAAACTTGATTAGAGTTTTTATTCACACTTCCAGCACTGCTTTTAACTTGTTGAACAATTGGACATGCTTGTCTGGATTGTTCGTTTTTAACTTATCCAGATTAAACAGCTTCCATTTCACACCAGGAAATTCTGAAAAAGAATAAAGACTCCAATCGGGGATGAGGTTTTTAAAATCCAAAAGAAAATGCTTATCCTCTTTAGTTAGCGCCTGGTTAACGATTTTAATTAATTCCAAACGGGAATTTTCGTAATCTTCATAGGTGAAATCTGAACGGGTCATCCCTTCAAACTGATTTTCAAAAGCAATATGTTGGTCAAGCAGATGTGGTGCCAACATTTCATTCATGGGTCTTTCACTGCACAATAACATCAGCAAAAAACCCTCCTTGATTTCTTGAGTGAACCCTTCATTTTCCAAAAGATACTTGACGTCAAACAGATCTCTTGGGTGCTGTCGGTCTAGCGCTGCGCATATCTTTCCCCCATATAGCTGTCCCAGTGACACGGTGGATATTTCACAGAAAGCATCAAAGGTTTCCTGTGCCTTCTCACATAATACACGACGTTCGGGATTGCCGAACAAACCACGGTTCATTACGCTTACTTCAATTTTGACAACAACGTTTTTTACACTTACGATCAGCTTGTACTCTTTTTCTCTGATATCGGTAACGGCATAGGGTATTATTCTTTTGATATTCGAAGCAATGTTACCGAGTTCTTTCAAAATATTGGAAAGTGAAGTCTCACGGTCTGCTATGGGAATATAGGTAAGATCTATATCCACCGACAACCTTAACATATTACGTACAAACAGATTGATACATGTCCCGCCATGCAGGGCAAAGCGCTCTACTTTGGCTACCTCTGGTAGTACCTGCAATAAGAGCGCTACTTGCTTTTCATATCGTTCTTTGTTCATATGTAAATAATTATTTCATGAGCTCGCAAGCTCGGTTTGTCTTTCAGTTGTGATGAAGCTCTCAGATTCATTCATAACTTGTTTCTTAGCTGTATTCATGAACTCGTTTCATTCGGTTTGAATTCATTATGATGGTTTCATACTTAGGATATGTCGGGTACCGTTATCTGATATTTAGGTATGTATATACCGTTTTTCACAAGGCTACGCTTCCCCTTTCCAAGGTCGATGTCATCTGTCTTTACGTATTTGAACCATGTATGACCGGCTTTATCGGCGAAGTACAGGAATAACCGTTTTACTTTTACAGAGCTGCACTGCTTCAAAAGCGCTTCTACTTTTTGTGGCACGAGATTATTCAACCCTTCCATCAGTTCGTAACATTCTTTAAGGTCTGTATGCTCCTCTGCAAGATATAAACACTCCATCATGGCACGTGGCGCCCCTGATATTTTTATACTAAAATTACTCACGTTATAATCTACAAGCCCCATTTCTGGAGGTAACATAGAAGTGGTATGATAAGCTATTTCCACATCCCAATTATACTTAGCAAACCATGCGGGTAATTCCTCTTTAAGAGCGCCGAAGACGGTTGCTTTACGAGCACCCATTTCTAAGTAATGTGATCTACCCGATAATGCCAATGCTGTTTTACCCCCAGGATGTACGGACATTTTTGCATACTCCTGCAACGCGTATAATGCCCCCAGATACCCGACACTATCTCCTGGGCGAATCATAGCGCCACTGCCTATTGATTTAAGCCAATTGCTTTTTCGATAGGCTTTTTGAAGATCATAGCTGTAACCATTGTCAGCGAGCCACTTGGATAGATAAACAACTCCTGCGGGAAGCTCGGTCATCAGCTTGTTTATTTTACTCTGTATAACAGTATTCATACTTCCTTTTTTCTAAACAAAATAAACTAAAAAATGATTTTGTTTATTTAAATAGATATAAAGGTATTAAAAATACCTTAAACCCGTCCATAATAAACTTATGGTTTATTAAACTATCTCCTTTTATTACCATCATTCTGGCATTATCGTCTACACTTTTTCCTTCTCTTCACCCTATTAGCAAATGCATATTCAAGTCTCCTACAAGATGCATGCAGTCTAATAAGAAATCAAATAATAGGGTGTGAAAGATAGTAACGTGCATATTATTGTTTTGCAAAAAAGTGTTGTCTATCCTTCGACAGGCTCAGGATGACACTAGGCTTGTCGGGGATGGTTAATGCAATATAAGCTGTATTCTACTCTTTTTTCCCTCTCCTACTTCGCTACTAACTCTTTTCCTAATCTTGCCCATCTTCCGTCTCTGGAGCATTTATCTCACTCAATACCAACGCTTGCAATTCAGCTTTGGGTTTCATAATTTGATATTCTGCTACATCTATAGGCTTATTAATATCTTGCATGGCAATCTCTACATCGACACGCTCTTTGAACTGCTGCTCTAAAGAATCTTGGTTAATAATAAATTTTGGTCTCTCCTATTCCCATATCCATATTCTAGCCTCTTACAAGATACCTGAAATTTAATAGTGAATCAAATAATATGCGCAATAATACAAGGCTGATAATTGGTTGTTGTACGGGAAGCCGTAGCGCTATTGGCTTTACTAAAAAAATCAATTGGTGAATGGATGGGGCGTAAGGACTGTATAAACTGCTTTCCTTTGTCTGTTAAATTAGAATGTTAAGACTTTGACTTTATCATCAAATAGATCGTCTCTTTTGAAAAAACACCGTTTAATAAGATTAACACGTCATGTTTTAATAAAAATAACACAGCAAGGTTTAATAAGATTAACACAGCAGGGTTTAATAAATTTATAAGAATATGGCACTATCTCTTATAGTTCGTTGTATTTTTTGGCAGTGCCCTTGGCTTTGTCTACGGGATATTTCTCATTGTTGCGCTTCATCTTGTCGTCGGATACTGTACTCTGAAATTTTTACGATCTCCAAGGTTTAATAACTCCTGAAGTTCATGCCTTGTATGCTTGTCCGTCATCACTGATAATAGTGATTCAACTTGGGGGCTGACTTGGGGGGTGACTTGAGGGGTGACTTGAGGGGTGACTTGCTCACTTGATGGCAAAGTAACTCTCAAAAAGTTTTCAGAGAAGTGGAACTATATTTACATACGTAGCAAAGTGCATTTTATGTTGCACAGTTTTAAAAAGTGCTGCGAGACCTCTGTCTTGGCGTTGTAATCGATACTGGTCGCAGAGATATCCAATACTGTGCGTCAGAAGATCTTTTTGGATAAGCGCATATCACCGATGCGAGCCACAACACCCCATTGAAGTAGTTGCTTCCTCCAGCTTGCTTGAGCAACTCATCATTCATGGTAAAGCCCTTGACAATATACTAACGTATAGGTGCGGTAGCCCATTGGCGGAACTTGGTGCCCTGATGACTTCTGACACGATAGCCTACGGAGATAATAACATCGAGGTTGTAGAACTTAACTGGTTTGTCTGAACCACTAATGTGCAAAATTTGCACATTGCTTTTTTTCGTCTAATTCACCATCAGTAAAAACTAGTCCGCCTACTAACTTCGATAAGAGTTTTTTCAATATTCCAAATACTTCATTTGTATACTACTCTCTGTTATCCAATCTGGCAGCTTATTCCACAACAACTCATCGATATCTGCACAGGACATAGCACTATGCTGTGATATGGCTTTTAACATGAGATCAAGTAGACACCTTACATTACTAACATTTTTAGTTATCGTTTTTTTTTCGTTAACTTAGTATAAGCTAAATATTTGAGCTTAATTATTAACCTTCTAAAACATTTATTATGATGGAATATGATAAACTTAATGAAATAGAAATATACAAATCTTCTGATGCTGAGATTGAGGTTCAGGTAACACTTCAAGGCGATACGGTCTGGCTAAACAGGCATCAAATGGCATTGTTGTTTGACCGTGATGTAAAGACTATAGGTAAGCATATCAATACTGTATTCAAAGATGGGGAATTGGAAGAGAATTCAACTGTCGCAAAATTTGCGACAGTTCAAAAAGAGGGCACACGAACAGTAGAAAGAGACATAGAATATTACAACTTGGACGTTATCATTTCCGTCGGCTACAGGGTGAAATCGAAAAGAGGTACGCAGTTTCGGCAATGGGCTACGCAGCGTTTGAAAGATTATCTAGTGCAGGGGTATGCTATTAACGAAAAGCGTCTTGCTGAAAAAAAACAACAGGTGGAATATCTGAAGACAGGTATCAAAATCTTAAGCCGGGCTATTGCTCAACAGGCATCTACAGAAGATAGTGAAGCATTAGAAATATTCGCTAACGGCCTTCAGCTATTGGACGACTATGATCATGAACAGCTAGACATGAAGGGAATAACACTAAAAGACACCATCTACCCTTCGATCAATGAATATCTAAATGTCGTACATCGAATGAAGTCGGATTTCGATTCTGATGTATTTGCCAAGCCTAAAGACAGAAGCTTTGAAAGCTCCGTAAATCAGATTCAACAGACTTTTGACAACGAAGAGCTGTACCCTACTATTGAAGAAAAAGCCGCCATGTTGCTGTATCTTGTTGTAAAAAACCACTCATTTGTTGATGGCAATAAACGTATTGCAGCGGCTTGCTTTCTCCATTTTCTGAATAAAAACAATCTTCTGTTTTCTCCGAACGGACAAGCTGCCATCAGCAACGAGGCATTGGCTGCTCTTACTTTATTTGTAGCTACTAGTAAATCGGATGAGATGGAAACTGTAAAAATGTTTATCATTAGTATTCTAAATAGAAGTATCCCTATCACAAGACCATCTTGAATACACCAATGAGCTGAAGGTCTAGTGGATGATGAGAGTATAATAATTACCTCAGGAATGAATTCATTGCAACATGGGCTTGCGGTTGAGAGCCTATAACTCGGCCAACTCTAACGATATGATTGAGAATATCGAACCCTTTTTTTCTCAGTTATACCTATTATTAAAAGTAAAAAATGATAATAAACGATAAAAGGATACTTATATTCATATATCGTTATTTTTAGCTACCTTACGGTATACAATGAAAAAGTTCATCACACTTATTGCACTATCTTTCCTTTTATTGGTAGGCTGTGCAGGTTCTAGACATTTTAATATAAAAGACGTTGAAAGTGGCTTTGTGAATACAACAAAAGAAGATATAAAGTATTATGACCTGAAAGAAAAAAAGGATACCACAACCTTTATTGTTTTAAGTGATGACTATGATAAAAAGAAGCCCGTATTAATTTTTCTTCAAGGCTCTCTCCCTGTGCCATTATTGTTAAAAGCTTATGATGAGAATCATCAAATGGTTTTTTCTTTCTTAGAAAAAGAAACAGTTGACACACTAAAAAAAGAGTATCATCTCGTGGCTATATCTATGCCGACAGTTCCACTAATTGTAAATATGGAAAATGTTGATGATAGAATTGCTTATGTTAAAGAAAAAGAACCAGAAAGCGTATTTGATCCTGCATATCATGAAGCAAATGTGCTGGCAAATTATGTAAGAAGAACCAAAGGAGTTATTGACTTTCTGAGCAAGCAACAGTGGGTAGATAAAAGTCATATTTCGTTATTTGGACATTCGCAAGGAGCAAAAGTGGCTATAGTAACAGCTGTAGATAATAAAAAAGTACGTAAAGTAGGCTTCTCGGGCGGAAATCCTTTTGGCAGAACTGACCACACTATCCGTGAATATAGGTACGATGCAATACAGGGGAGAGCTACACACGAGCAGGTGCAGCACGCCGTTGACTACTTTTATAAAGCATGGGAAGATATGACAGCGAACCCAAACGCAAAAGAAACAAAATATGCTGATGCAAATAGAACGTGGTTGAGTTTTGATGAACCACTTATTCCCTACTTCTTAAAAGTCAAGCAACCGATATATGTTTGCTATGGCACAATGGATCCAAAATCGGTGATGTCCGATGTTTTGCCTTTTTACTTTACAACGGCAAAGAAAAAGAATTTAACGATGCGTCCATATCCGGGACTGGAACACAACTATTATAAACTCGATGAAAACTTCAAGAGCACAGACGAAACTCTTTGGAACGAAGTAATTATGGAGTTCATGAGATGGGATTTCGAATAAAATCAAGAAAAGAAAAAGCATCAATATTGAAGAGTCTATATGATACAGTACTGAAATAGCTTGACCTATTGGTCAATAACTTTAGTGTACTTTAGTCTGGAACGGTGGGTATAATTTTGTTGCAATATTCCATAGGTGTATATTTACATAGATTAAAATTTCAATTAACACACATCAATTATAACATAATGAAAAGCAAACTCTTACAAATTTTTATTTTTTTAATTATTGGAATCGTACCAGCACATTCACAATCTCATTTGGAAAGTCTAGAACGTATTAAAGAGCATAATTCAAAACTAATGGAGAGCCTTTCTGAAGGGGCTTACAACGATTTCGCACAAGGGATTAAACTAGTTACTAATATAGCACATAATGCAGACTTTACTAAACAAGTAGAAGTGTACTGGAGCGGTTTATCTACCAAACTGGGAGACTTAAGTGACTATGAAATCATTTCTGAAACCACGATTGGTAAGCGCCTATTTATCGCCAACATATTCTTATATTATGATTTATTCCCTGTTTTATTACGACTTTCATATTATAAGAATAAGAAGGGTTGGGTGTTAATAAACCTTAAAAGCGAAGAAAATGTAGAAAATTATTTGAAAGAAATAAAGCAATAGGAAGGAGCTTTCAAAAGGTTTATTTATTTGTGTCGTTGAGAACAAAATCATCAGTCATCATAGTGGAATCCCAATGAATCAGGTTGGCAGAGCTCGAGTTCTTCTTTACAAACTGTTCAAAACCCGCCTTTGAGAGACAGACCTCTCACATCGTAATAATATTCGTAAAACTCATAGTAATCTAACACCTTCCGAGTTATTGCAGAAAGTGGAATGATCTGCACCTGGCTACTAACCAAACCATTTATCTTGGTTGTAGACGATAGAAATTGTTGACTGTCCCCTAAAGATGGAAAAAGGGTTAATATGGCGAAGATATTCCGTAAAGCAGCTATTGAGCAGATTTGCCAATTATTTCAGTGCTATATTTAACTCTTTCTTGTCTTTTTACGATTTCTAGTACTCCCATGTCAAGGCTCTACTTCTTAACAAGCTCAGCCCGAACATCCTCGACCATAGCTACAGTTGTCTCGGCGATACTGGCAATCTGCTGATCAGAAAAATCAGTTTGGTTGATCAGATTGCGAATAAAAGATCGTTTTTCAGCTACCGCACGCTTACGCTCTTCAAGACGTCCTTTTTCAAGTCCCTTTGCTAGACCAGACTCTCTTTCTTGTCTTTTTACGATTTCTAATACTCCCATGTCAATAGTGCCTCCTGTCACTTCATAAATGTATGTATCAAAGATACTGTTTATTTCATTATCACGGATAAAGATAAAATTTTTCAAGAAGATTAAAAAACTGATAATCCGATCTTTATCGTATTTCTGCGTATCGATCAAAGCACGGGCTATCGTGCTAGGATCGGCCGCAAGTTCCTCCTCTGGCACTTTACCTTCAAGCAAAGCTTTACGGCAAGCCAGCACGATATAGGCGAAGATATTGTCCATAGCAAGAAGCTCGCCCTCCTCGTGGTCTAAAATGTGGTAAGAAAGATAGTTAAAATAGTGCGACGTTTTTATACCATCGTATACATACTTGCCGGGGCGAACCTGCTTATCATCTCCAGTAAAAATGGCAATAGTTTCGACAGGTACATTGTAACGATCCAGAATACGGTAGTTGTACTGGAAGATACGGAAGGAAAAATTAGGGTCGCTCCCACCCTCGATTTCGGTATGCACGAGGAGCCAGCGCTCGGCACCATCGAGTAGAAAAACTTTGACCAACAGATCGGCAATACGGGTGCTACTCTTGCGATCCCGATCGGGGATAATCTTTAAAAGCTCTTTATCCAGAAAGGTGATACCTTTAGGAAAATCAAACAGCTGATCGGCTTCCGCATACATAAAACGCAGGAAATCGGGAAAGTTCTCTTTAAAGATGCCTTTCAACAACTCGTCGTTCTTACGGTGCGGAATCTCGGTTTTTTCGGCAGAGCCACGACCTGCAGATTGCTTGCTATCCTTAGACATAATTAATTGATTTATTTACAATTAGCAACACTAAAATAGTAAATAAAAAAACGTATTACCAAAAATATTAGCAATAAATGTCAAATAACAATACAAACAAGATTTACTGTGTTCTTGACTTCAAGACAGCACGCTACTAAAACCTACAGCTTCTCATGTCTCAATTTTTTAATACCTTTGCATACGAAAATCCTCCACATCATCATGAAGAATAGCACAAAAATCACCAACGCCAGTATTGAATCAGCAGGATTGCCGAAAGATCCTAAATATGCTATTGCTGAATATATCTGGAATGGCTTTGATGCTAAAGCAAGCCATATAAATATTAAGATAAGTAGTAATGAACTAGGCTATATTGAGCGAATTTCTATCATAGACAACGGAGATGGCATAGACCCTAAACTATTAAATCATTCTTTTGGTAATTTTTTAGATTCTTTAAAGAAAACAAGTCCAAAGCGCAGCTCATACACCCGAGGTAAAAAAGGAAAAGGCAGGTTCTCTTTCTCTCTTTTTGCAGCTCGAGCCAGCTGGCATACGATCATAACGGAGGAGAATGCGTTTAGAGAGTATAGTATACGTATTGCTAGAGACACTAAAGAAGTATATGAAATCACGGAGCCACAAAAGTCAACGGCTGATTGTACAGGAACCACAGTAACACTACATGGTGTATTTGGACTCAATGCATCGACATTTGAATCCGATGAATTTATCGATTTTTTAGCACAGGAATTTGGATGGTTTTTACACCTCAACAAAGATTTGGGATACACTATTCAAATAAATGGAACCCCGCTTTCTTACGAGCAACTTATTCAAGAAACTGAAACGACGTCAATTACCATTTATACCGAAAAAGAAAACTCGTATCTGTTCAAGATAAATTATATACGCTGGAAACATAGCATCGGTGACCGCTACTACTATTACTTGCTGAATAGCCAAAAAACAGAAGTTGCAAAAGTGTTAAGCAGCTTTAACAATAATGCTATTGAATACCACCATTCCGTATATGTAGAGTCCGTCTTTTTTGACCATTTTGAGCAATCGGATATCTTACTATCTAACGACTCTAACTTATTTAGCGAAAAAGAACAGCAAGTAGTTTATCGCCGATTAATTGCCGAACTTCGAGATCTTTTGGAAAGGAAACAAAAGAAATATATTCGCGAGCAGGCTGTAGAGATAAAATTGAAAGAGCTGGTACAAAAACAAATATTACCGCAGTATACGGATTCGACACCAGATCAGCAAAGAAAAGAAACCTTACTAAAACTGATACAGGAACTCTATATAGCCGACCCTCGTGTTTTTGTGGGGATAAAAACGGACCTTGTACGCACATACCTTGGCTTTCTAGATTTATTGTTGCAAACTGAACGCAAAACAGAAATACTGCCTATTATCCAGCAGTCTATTCCACTTTCGGATAAAGAAAAAGAACGCATAAGGCTTTTGTTAAAGTAAAGATGTTCTTATGTGCTGCATAATTTATCAAAAGTGCTACTTTTTTATTCGTTTATTCGATTTTTAAAGTCCATTCGTTCGTGCAAAATTCTAATTACTTCAATATCGTCAGTTTCTAGTTTTCGATAAAAGATAATATGCTTACCAATGGGAGTTCCAAAAATTTCAATCGATATTTTATGGTAGCTTTTGCCAATTGCTGGATTGTTTGTAATTTTTTGACAAGTTTCTATTAACAATTCATAATAAGTATCTGCTTGACTTTCTGACCACACTTCATAGGTGTAATCCCAAATATCAGAAATATCTTCAACAGCTTTATTTGTTAGAATGTATTTAGCCATTTATCCTCTTATTGGCTTTTAACGTTTCTAAGTGCTTTTTAGGATCGAAATTTTCAGAAAGCCCACTATCAATTCCTTCTTGAACTGCGTTTTTTAAAATTTGAACTTTATTCTCCTCTTCTTCAAGTAATCGCAGACCAGCACGAATTACTTCACTGGCGTTTTTATAGCGTCCTTCCGCAATTCTGTTTTGTACAAAATCTTCAAAATAATTTCCTAATGATACTGATGTATTACGTCCCATAACTTTACCTTTATTTAAAGATACCAAATATTGGTAACCGCTGCAAAATTTTATTAGACGATTGTATCGTACAAAAAAATTAAGCACTTCTATCACAGCAAAACCTATCATTTGCGCAAGAAGATCAAAGCCCATATGCTTTTTTTATGATACCTTTGTACAAATTAATAATACATGAGCTCGACAAAGAAAAGCAGTAGCTTGCATCCTAGAAATGTACATATAGCAGGTTATGATTTTAAACGCTTAACCAAAGCAAATGAAAATCTTATTCCTTACCTTTTAGAAACGCCTACAGGGAATACATCTATTGATTTTGCGGACCCTAACGCAGTCTTCGAACTCAACAAAAGCTTACTCAAATCTTATTACAATATAGAAAATTGGAGTATTTTAAAAGGCAGTTTATGCCCTGCCATCCCCGGTCGCGCCGATTATATGCATTACCTGGCAGATTTATTGGCTACAGATAATGAAGGCGAAATTCCGAAAGGAGAGAAAGTGCATATCTTAGATATCGGCACGGGCTCATCAGCCATCTACCCCCTACTGGGACAGCGTATATACGGCTGGAGCTTTGTCGGGACTGATATTGACGAAAATGCATTAAACCACGCCCGAAACCTTATAAAAACAAACAAGGCCTTCAAGAAACAAATTCAATTTCAACTGCAGAACAACCCCAAACAAATATTTGAAAGCATACTTCAAAAAAATGATCGATTTGATGCTGTAGTATGCAATCCGCCGTTCTTTAAGTCGAGGGAAGAAAACTGGCAAAAGACGACGCGAAAGTTCAACAACCTGCATAAAAATCCGGAGAAAATACCCGTACAAAACTTTGCCGGACATGCTAACGAGTTATGGTGTGAAGGAGGCGAAAAACAATTTGTGCGTAACATGATATACGAAAGCATGAAGTATAAAACCCAACTGGGCTGGGTTACATCCCTGATTTCGGATAAAAACAATTTAAAACCTCTTATTGCCGTGCTCGAATACAATAAAGCGGCAAAAATAGAAATCATTAAAACAGCACAGGGCAATAAAATTGGCCGTATACTAGCCTGGAAATGGGCTTAACCACAAAGTATTAAAAAATTTAGGTGTAAAATATAAAAAGACCTGTATGCTATAGCATACAGGTCTTTTTTAGTTAGAACGTTTTATTTAACTATTTAATAATAGCTTCAATCTCGTTGATGATCTTTTGCGCAATAGCTTCTGCAGCATCTTGCGTAGGACCTTCCGAGTAAATACGAATAATAGGCTCTGTATTTGACTTTCTCAAATGCACCCACTCGTTTTCAAAATCTATCTTCAGTCCATCAATTGTCGAGTGCTGTTCATGCTTATACTTGTCCTGCATTTTAGCTAGCAACCCATCAATATCCAGCCCTGGAGTTAGCGTAATCTTATTTTTAGACATAAAATATTGTGGCAATTCTGCTCTGTAGGTTGACATCTTTTTACCTAGTTTTGCTAAGTGTGTCAAGAATATCGCCACACCAACTAATGCATCTCTACCATAATGTGACTCTGGGTAGATAACGCCGCCATTTCCTTCTCCACCTATCACAGCATTTACCTCTTTCATCTTCGTTACAACATTCACCTCGCCCACAGCTGCTGCATAATATGTGCCGCCATGTTTCTGCGTAATATCACGCAAAGCTCTTGTCGATGATAAGTTGGATACTGTATTGCCTTTAGTATGCTCCAATATATAGTCAGCCACTGCTACTAAAGTATATTCCTCGCCAAAAAGCTCGCCATCTTCCATCATAAACACCAAACGGTCAACGTCCGGATCGACAGCAATACCCAAATCGGCCTTATTTTTCACAACTGCTGCAGACAAATCTGTCAGATGCTCTTTTAAAGGCTCTGGGTTATGCGGGAAATCACCATTAGGCTCGCAATGTATCTTGTGCACGGTCTGTACGCCCATAGCCTCTAACAAGGCTGGTATAAACAATCCGCCTGTGCTATTCACAGCATCTACTGCGACAGAAAAGTTAGCTTGGCGTACTGCTTCTACATCGACTAGTGGCAAAGCTAAAACTGCATCGATATGCTTTTGCAGATAGGTATCGTCCTTGATTTCTTTGCCCAAATCCTCGACATCAGCAAAGTCAAAGTCTAAACTTTCACCCAATGCTAAAACCTTTTGCCCTTCTTCATCGTTAATAAACTCACCTGCTGCATTTAAAAGTTTCAACGCATTCCATTGTCCTGGATTATGCGAAGCGGTCAAGATAATCCCTCCTGCAGCATTCTCCATAGGAACGGCTATCTCTACGGTAGGGGTTGTTGAGAGCCCAAGATTAATAACATCTGCACCTAAACTTTGCAATGTACCAACCACTAGGTTGCTCACCATCTCACCGGACATGCGTGCATCACGTCCCACTACAATTTTCTTACTCGTCGAGTTCTGCAATAATATATGTGCAAAAGCTGCTGTGAACTTCACCACGTCAATTGGAGACAATCCCTCTCCAGACCTTCCTCCGATTGTGCCTCGGATTCCTGATATTGATTTTATAAGTGCCATAATCGTTGTTAAGACCCAAAAATAGCCTTATATAATAAATAAATCATATAAAACTTTCATTTTTTAAATTCAAAAGACTACTTTTGTTGCAACATTGTTTCATTTAATTAATTCGTAGCGATCTTTACAATTATTATTTACTTTTGGTAAAATAATGTAAACACATCAATACCATCATTTATGTTGAATCAACTTATAGATATTGATCAGGAACTCTTTTTAGCGATTAATCAAGGATTAAGTAATCCTTTTTTCGATTGGCTACTTCCTATACTTCGCAACCCTTACACCTGGGCACCGATGTATTTATTCCTTGTTATCTTCTTTATAAGAACCTACGGTAAGATGGGGATTTTAGTAGTCGCTTTTACGTTAATCAATTTTGGAGCTTCGGACGGTATATCTTCTCATCTAATAAAGAAAAATGTACAGCGCGTGAGACCCTGCAACGACCTGGCTTTCAAAGAGCAAGTAAACTTGCGTGTTCGCTGCGGCTCGGGCTATAGCTTCACTTCATCTCATGCTACCAATCATTTTGCGATGGCTTTCTTTTGGATTGCCTTATTTCGCCGCCGTTGGAAACATGCGCTTTGGTTAGGCGTTACTTGGGCAGCTTTAATCAGCTTCTCTCAAATTTACGTGGGCGTTCATTACCCTGCAGATATATTGGCCGGGGCAATCCTTGGGACAGCGATCGGCTTGACAAGTGGTTATTTATTTAATCGCTTCTTTCCGAAATTTTTAGAACAAACTAAGACGACAGAAACTACAACAGCATGAGCTCATTTCTAATTGTTAATATTCTTTTCTTTTCTGCTTTTTTGGCAGGCTTATCTGTATTTTTTGTCAAGAGAGACAACACCTCTCTACTTAAACTCATACTTTCTTTTAGTGGTGCTTATCTATTTAGCATCACGGTGTTGCACCTTATACCCCACGTATATTTAAGTGCTAACACGAGTCCCGAAGTTATCGGAGTTTACATACTCTGTGGCTTTCTTTTCCAGTTGGTTCTTGAGCATTTCTCACAAGGTATTGAACACGGCCACATACACCATCATGACCACAAGGTATTTCCTATTGGTATTATGGTCAGCCTTTGTTTGCATGCCTTTTTAGAAGGTATGCCCTTAGCAGCCGGCCACCAAACCGAGCTTGTTTTTGGCATAGCTATTCATCACATACCAGCAGCTTTTGCACTTGGTAGCTTATTGCTCAATACCAACTTAAATAAACAGAAGATAGGCTTTTTCTTACTTTTGTTTGCAGCCATGACTCCTTTAGGTTTCTTAACGAGCAAAGGCATAAGCAGTGGAGATATTGGGAATATCTCTCAATATTTTGATAAAATCATGGCTATTGTGATTGGTATATTTCTACACATTTCTACAACAATTCTATTCGAATCTGGTTCTGCTGATCACCATAAATTTAACAGACGCAAAATGATAGCTGTATTGCTCGGTGTTTTAGTTTCTTTGGCCAACTTTTTATTTGAAGGACACGATCATAGCCATGGACCGGCAAATGCACCGCACGAACATCATGACCATTCTCATGACCATGACCATAAGCATGAGCATTAAAAAATATTATTCTTTTCCGCGACGGAAAACATCTAATAATTCACTCAACAATGCTGCCTGCTTCTCATCGATATGCTGAGGCAGGATATCCAACAATAACATATCCTCCTCCATTTGTGTCAACAATGAAAGACCACTATTTGTTATAACAATATCAGTAGCTCTTTTATCAACTTCATTTTTGGAACGCATAACGTAACCTTTCTTTTCAAGCCTATTCACTAATCTGGATATATCTGACGTATCTGATATCATACGAGACTTTAAAAGATTGTTTGTCGAGGCTTTGGGCATCTGCCCACGTAAAATGCGAAGAACATTAAATTGTGGCAAAGTAATATTAAATGCAGATGCCCGTTTTTCTAATGCCGAATTTAACCAGCTTGCTGTATATAATAAATTAACAGATGCTCGTTGCCAATCATTTACAAACCGACTGACCTTAATCTCATCTTCTATCTTCATTGCTCCGTATCTTTTAATTCAAAACTTTCGCACTGATCCCCATAGAATCAATCTAAATTATTTATATTTGGGGGTTATACAGTGCTATTTATATCGAATATAACTTTTAATTATTTTTTAACATAAGAAATGCAAAATATTTCCAGTCTTGACTCGCTACAAGTAGGTCAAAGGGTAAAAATAAGTGAAATTAACTCGCTTGAATTGCCTTCTAAATTTTTCGAAATGGGCTTATTACCTGGCAGTATAGTCGAAGTGAAACATAGAGCTCCTTTCAACGGACCTATTGGTTTATTTATTCATACATCCAATATCTTATTAGCCATCCGTAAGTCAGAAGCCATACATATTCTCGTAGAAAAATAGTCACATGAATCAACCCATTATTGCCCTGTTAGGCAACCCTAACGTTGGAAAAACCTCTTTATTTAATCGTATTACAAAACTACGTCAACATGTAGGCAATTATCCCGGTATTACAGTTGAAAAAAGAGAAGGCTCGGTTACAGCTAACGGAAAGACGTACACCGTAATTGACCTCCCGGGAACATACACCCTATTTCCGACTTCATTGGATGAAGAAATTGTATACAATACATTAGCAGACAAGAATAACAAATCTCATCCGGACCTTGTCGTCGTAGTTTCTGAACCAAACAATATCAAACGTTCGATCGCACTATACCAACAGGCGCGCGAATTGGGCGTGCCAGCTATTTTTGTTGTTAATATGATCGATGAGGCTAAAGGGAAAGGACTAGAAATAGACTACGCCAAACTTGAAGCCTATCTAAATACAACAATATATACTACCGATGCCCGCAACGGAAAAGGCATACAAGAGCTTATCAAAGCTTTTGACGATCGGCCAGAGCTTTATGTCGGGCAGTTTAAAATTAGCACTAAATACCAGCCTCTTGTCGAGGATGCTAAAAAGCTGTTCCCGCTTCATACTGAATACCAAACTTGGCAATTTCTAGCACAAGATAAGGTATCATTTTTAAGTACCGAGCAGCAAAAGTCGATAGCAGCTGTACGTAAGCAACACCAGGTATCGTATAATGAACTGCAAAAAGACGAAACTATACAACGAAGTGAGCGTATAGAAAAAGATATTAAAGGTTTCGTTGCACATTTAGAAAATAATATTTTCAACAAAACCAATAGCATTGATAAGATATTACTACACCCTATCTGGGGCTACTTAATATTCTTCACTATCCTACTTTTAGTCTTTCAACTTGTTTTCACGCTATCTGAACCTTTCATGGATTGGATTGATGAAAACTACGCTGTCTTTGTCGATTATGTTGCCAGTTTATTGCCTGAAGGCCCTTTATCGGGTCTATTCACGCAAGGGATATTGGCAGGTATAGGCGGTATTATCATCTTCGTTCCTCAAATCACGATTTTATTTCTCCTTGTTTCTCTTATGGAAGAAACAGGTTACATGAGTCGTGTAGTATTCCTTATGGACAGGTGGTTACGCCCCTACGGCCTAAACGGAAAATCCGTCATCCCACTTATTTCCGGCATCGGTTGTGCTGTTCCTGCTATTATGGCTGCCCGCAACATTGAAAACACCAAAGAAAGACTGATCACGATGTTGGTTACACCTTTTATGACTTGTGCTGCCCGTTTACCAATTTATGTAGTATTGATTTCTTTGGTCATCCCAAATGAAACATTTTTAGGTTTTGGTTTGCAAGGTTTGGTGTTAACACTACTATACGTCTTAGGCGTTGTAGCAGCCTTACTTTCGGCATGGATTTTAAATAAAATTATCAAGGCACAACATAAATCATTTCTAATCTTCGAACTTCCGTCTTACAAAAGTCCAGACTGGAAAAACGTAGTCACGCACGTGTGGGATAAAACAAGCAGCTTCCTTTTTGGTGCCGGCCGTATTATTTTAGCAATGTCCGTTATTCTATGGGTTTTGGGCAATTTTGGCCCTAACGACAAATTCAGCAAAGCTGAAGAATATGTAGTTGAAGCCAACCAAAACTTAACTTCTGATGAGTTGGCTGAAGAGGTTGCTTCATTCAAATTAGAACACTCTTTTCTAGGTTATATAGGCATGGGTATTGAACCTTTTGTTAAGCCATTGGGGTATGATTGGAAAATGGGAATAGGCCTCGTTTCTTCTTTTGCTGCACGTGAGGTTTTTGTCGCCACGATGGCTACCGTCTACAGCTTAGGTGAAGATATCGATATAGACGACGATGAGCAAAAAGAGACGCTCCTGGGTAAAATGAGATCAGAGATAAACAGAAACACAGGACTCCCTGCATACAATGTAGCTTCTGGCATGTCGTTACTCCTGTTTTATGCGTTTGCTATGCAATGTATGAGTACTATAGCGATTATGAAGCGTGAAACTGGGTCTTGGAAATGGACCATCATACAAACTGTGATGATGACAGGTATTGCTTATATTGTAGCATTTGTTGTATATCAATTTTTAAAATAAACTAAATGGACGGACTGACCTTACAATATCTCATCATCGCAGTTATATTTATTATTGCGCTTGTATTTATGATTAAGCGGTTTTTACCTTCAAAAAACAAGGGGGGCTCTTGTTCCAAAGGTTGTAATTGCCCAGTCGATAAGGTCAAAACCAAATAACATCAAGCAATTTAGTACAGTGTGAACCACTTGAAGGCTTACATAGTGTACTTTAATTAATATATGGAAAACCGCTGAAATACCGGCGGTTTTCTTATTTTTACCATATGAACATAAAACTGACTAGAACGTTCTTAATATCTCTTACCCTACTTTTATGGATTGCGCCTGCCGCAGCTCAGAAAAAGAAGAAAGAAAAAGTGAAGTTTGAGCGTTCGCCCAAGCAGGAATTAGTTTATGAGAATAAAGCTTATCTGCCTACCATACAAAATGTACAGTTTTACCCCGTAGGAAATGAAAACGAGACCCCTATTTATGAAATAGGAAGCGGCGAACCATTATTGCTCCGTTTCGACGACCTACGATCGGACGTCAGAAATTATTACCTGAGCATAGAACATTGCGATCGAGACTGGACACCTAGCCGTACATCGGTATTGGATTATGTGGAGGGATTCAACGAAGATAGAATAGATGATTACCGCCTATCACAAAACACCTATCAGCACTATACGGCCTACAGCGTCACTTTCCCTACCGAATATATTAAGCCTAAACTTGCAGGTAACTACATCTTAAAAGTATATGAGGATGCAGACAAAGACCGCCTTATACTGACCCACAGATTTTACGTACTCAATAACTTAGTGCAGGTCGAATCTAGCATCCAAGCGTCAGCCAATGTTAGTAACCGCTTGCGCAACCAAAAGTTAAATGTGCAGCTCAAGACCGGCCTAACGATACAAAATCCGCAACGCGACCTCTCCGTACTCGTACGCCAAAACCACAGGGAAGACACCCAAATGCTTCTCGAGCAGCCCAGCTTTGTTGGCAATAACGATATTCGATACACCAACAGTGCTACTTTAGATTTTAAAGCAAACAATGAATTTAGATTTGTCGATCTTAGAAGCTTCCGAGTGGCTAGTGAGCGTGTTCTGGAAATGTGGCAAGATAGCATTACCCATATTATCCTGCGCACTGACGAAAATAACCATAATGAAACTTATGCAGCGACCTATGATGAAAATGGACGGTTTTATACCCGTAATCGTGATTTCAACGATGAAGATATAGATGGCGACTACGCAGCAGTTACCTTCTCTCTTCAAGCGAACGAAGATATAAAAGGAGACATTTACCTCGTGGGTGGATTTAATAACTTCCAGCGGAACCCAGAAAACAAATTAAGCTATGATACAGAGCATAAGGTTTGGTCGGTAACAGTAAAGCTTAAGCAAGGATTGTACGATTATGAGTACGTTTTAGAAACACCTAACGGACAAGTTATCAGCGATGCCTTCTCCGGATCGCATTACGACACGGGCAACGACTACCAAATTTTCATCTACCACCGCCGTATGGGAACATATTGGGATGAGTTAGTTGGCTTCTCAGAGAATAGTATTAACAATAAAAAATAAAACCTTTATTAATCAATAATTTTGGACAATAAATCATCAGACAATCGCAAACTGAAAAGAGGTCTTAGCAATCGGCATATACAGCTTATTGCATTAGGCGGTGCTATAGGAACGGGTTTGTTTCTTGGTGTAGGGCAAGCTGCGATACTAGCAGGCCCATCAGTCATATTAGGCTACGCTATAGCCGGGCTTATTGCTTTCTTTATTATGAGGCAATTGGGCGAAATGGTCGTTCACGAACCTGTGTCGGGTAGCTTTAGCTATTTTGCACATAAATATTGGGGGCCTTTTGCTGGCTATGCGTCGGGATGGAATTATTGGGTGCTTTATCTCCTTGTGAGTATGGCCGAGCTTACCGCTATTGGTCATTATGTACAGTTTTGGTGGCCCGATATCCCTTTGTGGCTGTCCAGCCTATTCTTTTTTATAGTCATTAACATGATCAACCTCGCCTCGGTTAAGGTATACGGCGAGACTGAGTTTTGGTTTTCCATCATTAAAGTTGTAGCTATAATTGCTATGATCATTTTTGGATCATACCTTCTTATCACAGGTAAAGGCGGCGAACAGGCCACTCTGTCTAACTTGACAAACGATGGAGGCTTCTTCCCTAAAGGCTGGCTTACGACAAGTGAAAACGGCTCATATCAAGGATTGTTAGCAGCCCTTGTGATGATTATGTTTTCTTTTGGCGGTTTGGAGCTCGTAGGTATTACAGCTGCTGAAGCGGAAAACCCGGAGAAGAACATCCCTAAAGCTACCAACCAAGTGTTATGGCGTATACTTATCTTCTACATCGGGTCGCTTGTTATCCTATTCTCCCTCATGCCTTGGCGAAATATGAATGCAGACACCAGTCCATTTGTAGAAGTATTTGCTAGCCTTAAAGGCATGGAGTTTCAGCTTTTTGGCGAAACTTACTATTTTACCAACATCATTGCCAATGCACTTAATTTGATTGTACTGACGGCAGCACTATCGGTTTACAATAGCTGTGTATACAGTAATTCGCGTATGCTGTACGGACTAGCCGAGCAAAAAAATGCCCCAAAATTCTTAACCCGATTAAATAAAAACCACTCGCCGATTAATGCTATCCTTACCTCTGCGGGCTTGGTAGCTATCTGCATTGTCATTAATAAAGTAATTCCAGAAAAAGCATTAGCGATTTTAATGAGCTTAGTGGTATCCTCTTTGGTGATTAATTGGATAATGATTAGCCTAACCCATATCTTTTTTAAAAACAAGATCATAGCTAACAAAGAGAAATCGGCTTTTCCGACTCTTTTCTATCCTTTTACAAACTACCTAAGCTTATTTTTCCTATTAGCCGTATTGGTCATGATGTGGTTTACGGGCTTAAAAATATCGGTAGAATTGATTCCTATTTGGCTCGTTATACTCTATATAACATACTTATTGGTGCAGCGTAGAAAAAAGAAACTGGCGTCCTAACGCTTTGCTGCTACAACTATAAGAAGGTCGTTCGCCACTATGAGAAATGGAGAACGACCTTTCAATTATTAATCTTCCTCGTAGTTCCAGCTTTCCAACTTATCCTGCAACACGCGTGATATTTTATTGAAATATCGTTTTTGTTTATAACCCATAACCCACTGTACACCTTGCACTGCATTGGTACAAAAGATCTCATCAGCCTGTTTCATAATCTCGGGGCTTATTTGTGCTTCCACGACCGGATAGCCTTCATCGGCGGCCATATCCATCACCACCCTCCGCATAACTCCTTCTACACAACCTTCTGTCAGAGCCGGTGTGTACAGCACCTTATCATAGAAGACAAAAACATTCGAATTTAAAGCTTCACAGAGATATCCCTCCTGATTTAAAATCAATACCTCATCGTAGGCAAACTTTTTCTTAAACAGGCCTGCCATTATATACACCAGAGCATTATTAGATTTTAAGTGTGATAAATCGCTATAAGGCTTCTTAAAATCAGAAAACACATCAACTATCAAACCTACCTTTTTATCCCGCAATGAAGGCGGGATGCGCACCACCTCCATACTATACATTGCTTTGTTGTTGTCAGGGGCATATAGGCCTGCTCCACTTCTGAACACAATAAAACGGACCCGCACCTGCTGCCCGACCATGTTATTCTTCCGAATCAGTTCTTCGGCTCTCGATTTAATAAAAAAACTATCAAAGGTAGTATACTCTTCAAATTGCAATAACTTCATCCCACGCTGCAAACGATCAGCGTGAAAATCTAAAAACCTGATCTGCCCATCTCTCCACAACATCGTCTCGAACAAACCATCACCGTAGCGTAGCGCCCGGCTTTCAATACTTACGATAGGCGTATCCGCAGCTATAATCTGCCCATCAAAGTTTATATAACGTGTCACCATACTATTTAAAATACTCTAATTATTCCCCCATCGTAACCGAATAACCTCTCCACTTTTCAAGAACAGCAGCAAAATCTGCCGGTATATCCACTTCAAACTCCATATATTCTTTCGTCCTCGGATGCACAAACCCTAACGATCGGGCATGAAGTGCTTGTCGAGGTAGCAGTTCAAAGCAATTATTTACAAACTGTTTATATTTAGTAAATGCTGTTCCCTTCAATATTCGATTTCCGCCGTAAGCTTCGTCTCCAAATAAAGCATGCCCAATGGATTTCATGTGTGTACGGATTTGATGTGTACGTCCTGTTTCCAATTGACATTCAATCAAGGTCACGTAGCCCAGGCGTTCAAGCACGTTATAATGGGTCACCGACCATTTCCCCTTTTCTTCGCTATCAAACATATCCATCACCCGTCTGTCCCGTAAGTTCCTACCGATATAGCCTGTCACCGTGCCCGATTCTTCAATATCTCCCCAAGCCAACGCCACATACTTTCTATGTATACTGTGGTCATAAAATTGCTTTGCCATAAAAGTCATTGCCCATTCGTTTTTAGCAATAACTAATAAGCCCGACGTATCTTTATCAATACGGTGCACTAGACCTGGTCGACCCGTATTTCCAGGCATGGTAGGCAACTGATTTAAATGAAATGTCAGTGCATTCACCAGTGTTCCGGTATAGTTATTAAAGCCAGGATGTACCACCATTCCTGCTTGTTTATTAACAATCAGTACATCATCATCTTCATAGATAATATCCAATGGAATATCTTCAGGGTATACTTCCGTATCTCTTGGCGGATCAGGCAGCACCATCGTAACCACATCAAATGGTTTTATCTTATAACTTGCCTTTACAATCTTACCATTAACAAATACCGACTCCGCTTCAATAGCATTCTGAATCCGATTTCTAGAAGTGTTCTCCACCCTGTTCATCAGGAACTTATCCAACCTCAGCAAAGCCTGACCTTTATCTGCTTCGATCCTCAAATGTTCGTAAAGCTCTCTTTCTTCCTG
This sequence comes from Sphingobacterium sp. UT-1RO-CII-1, assembly GCF_026711005.1. Classification (GTDB taxonomy): domain Bacteria; phylum Bacteroidota; class Bacteroidia; order Sphingobacteriales; family Sphingobacteriaceae; genus Sphingobacterium. The sequence goes on from NZ_JAPPVJ010000002.1 coordinate 392,481, forward strand.
TTCTTGAAAATCTATTTCTTCTGCCATGTCGCAAAAGTATCGAAATCCTTTAAAAACTACTAACTTTGCGCCAAGTATATATGCAAACATTTGATTTTTTTAGCCCAATTGAAGAGTTACACGCTCCGCTTTATCAAGAAAAAGGAGTACGTGTATATATAAAACGTGATGACCTCATCCATCCCTATATTTCGGGCAACAAATGGCGTAAACTGAAATACCCACTACAATCGGCCCAGAGTAAGAATAAAACGCTATTGGTTACTTTCGGTGGTGCTTGGTCTAACCATTTATTGGCTACTGCCTGTGCGGGTGCAAAGTTCAACTTCCAGACCTATGGTTTCGTACGGGGCGAGGAAATAAACAACCCTGTTCTCGCTCTATGCAAAGTATTCGGCATGCAGCTTCATTTCGTGGACCGCGAAAGCTATAAAAACAAAAAAGTACTGTTTGACCAATATTTTAAGGACAGACCGGAAGCTTTTTTCATTGACGAGGGAGGCTATGGTTTAAAGGCGGCACAAGGCTGTGCAGAAATAATACAGGAGCTAACAGAGCCCTTCGACCATATTTTCTGCGCCTGTGGTACAGGCACTACTTTTGCCGGACTGATACAAGGCGCAGCAGCGCAATCGCTAAGCCCCGACATCAATATTCATGGTGTGCCGGTTTTAAAAGGCGGCGCATTCATTTGGGACGAAATCAGTGAACTCGGTGCTACACGCTCTCCATATACCCACCTTCATACGGATTATCATTTTGGTGGTTATGCCAAAACCAAACCCGAACTTATAAACTATGTAAAGAAATTTACCCGACGTACGGGCATATTGATTGAACCCACTTATACAGGAAAACTGTGCTATGCAGTTGAGGACTTGATAGCGCAGGATTATTTTACTAGTGGATCAAAGATCATAATCCTCCATACGGGTGGTTTGACCGGTTTTCTTGGGATGTTCGATAAATTTTAACTACGCAAACTCTACCTGTCCAAAATATTCCGGTAAATGAAAATTGGGCGTGGCGTGATTTATCTTATTCCATGAAATAAAATGAGGAGTCGGTAAAGCATCTCCACATTTATAGAAATTAACATCTGCTTTAATTCCGTCAAAACTTTTCAAACCTATATTCTCAAATACAGTAACAGGTATCAGCAACACAATAGCCCAAGTTTTTACTCCCTTGTTATTCACCACAGTAGTTAGTGTAGAGACCTGTTCAATTACAGCTGGTTCCAGCCTTACTCTGGTATCTTTATCAGAAGAACCAAAACCAATAAGTCCTGTCCCTAACACATTAAACTCAAAATTGTAGTACTGTTTCTTATTGTCAAAAGAAATAAAAAACTCCACACAGCTATCCTCCCAAACCGACTCATTGGGTCGAATGTACTGCGCTTTCACATACTCTTCTTCCACTGCATAATGCAATACAATATGGCTGCTAGTATGTGCAATTTGAAAGTTGACAAAAGGTTTATACGGAAACTCACCAGGCCAGTTAACATGCTCTATAGCATGCCATTTCTGTTCCTTTAATGCCTCCTTATAAGCGACATAATCTAAAGACAATTCTCCTTTTCCTATATGACCAACTTTCAAAATACCCATCTGTTTTTTTATTTATACAGGTTGTACACTTGATTCTAAAATTTCTACCAGCTCACTTTCATGTGCTTCCAATTCCTGTACTAGCTTGATCTGTGATTTAGTTCTTACCAAATTATGCTCCGGATACTGTATTTTATAGTAGGTATCGCCATCGATATAATCTGTCAAGAAACGTACTGCTTGCATAAATGGCAATAGAAAAACGCCATCTAACAAAGAGCTTAGTTCATTATCTGTCAAGAAGTCTTTCGCCTTACTCATATAACCTTTAGCGTATCCTTCAAAGAAAGGAATATTCAATACCACTTTACTTAAATCAGCTTCATCTTCTGCAGCAGAATTAATTATCGTTCTTATTGCATCACCAAAGTCATATGCTACATAGCCCGGCATCACCGTATCAAGGTCGATGACACACTGTACACGATCTTCACTATCCAACAATACGTTATTAAACTTCGTATCGTTGTGTGTAATACGTAGCGGTAACCTACCCTCTTTTGCCATCAATAAAACAGCACGCATCCGTTCTTCACGCTCAAAAACAAAATCAAGTATATCTTGAACCTCGGCTACCCGTTTCACCGGATCACGTTTAATAACCTCTTTTAAATTATTTATTCTAAAATCGATATTATGAAAGTTCGGCAATATCTCCACCAGTTTATTAGCGTTCAAGTCCGATAATAACATTTGAAACTCGCCAAATGCCTGTCCAGCCGAATATGCCTGATTGGCCGACTCCACGATATCGTAACTTTTCGTTCCTTCTAGCAAAATAAACATCCGCCAGTAGTCGCCGTTCTCATCCTGCCTGTATAAATCTCCGGTTTTAGTTGGTATCAATGTCAAGCTTGCTTTCTCAACATGCTCTACCCCTAAGTGGGCCAACTTACCTTTAATATGATCCAGCACAAGTTTTGTATTTTGCATAAGTCCGTCCACATTAACAAAAATGTGATGATTTATGCGCTGTAGTAAATAGCTTTTCCCGCCTACCTTATCTGTTTTTACACAATAAGTATCATTAATATGACCAGACCCAAAACGTTCTACACTTATTATACTTCCTTCGACATCAAAGTAGTTTGTCGATTCTATTAAACTCTCACTTCTATTATCACTCATTAGAAAAATTCATTATTACATAATTTGCGCCTAATAATTAGCCAATATCAATAAATATTCTGGAAAAGAAAAACATTAATTACAATCAAACGATTGCATATTTATCAAGGCCAAAACATCGTGTTGCTTTATAATTGTTGCAAATATTCATCTTTTTTCTGTTAATAATTACACCATAGCCAAAAGATTACAAAATAATTCGTATTTTAGCTAGCAAAAGACCTTACATGCTCGTCGAAATAATAATTATAGTTACTTTAATTATTCTTAATGGTATCCTATCTGCTTCCGAAATTTCAATTGTCTCCAGTAGGAAAGCGTGGCTGAAAGCTGCTGCTGACAAAGACAATGCTTCGGCAAAAACAGCACTTCATCTTAAACAGAACCCAAATGAGTTTCTTTCTACTGTACAAATAGGTATTACCTTAATCGGTATATTAACCGGTTTGTTTAGTGGAGGTACAATTTCCAGCTTCTTAGCGGCGCATCTGCAAAAAGTGAGCTTCCTTGCCCCTTACAGTCAGCAAATATCGGTTATTCTTGTTGTTCTCATCATTACGTACCTAACCTTGGTTATTGGCGAACTTGTTCCTAAAAGAATAGGTATGGCTATTCCCGAAAAATATGCTATGCTTATTGCTCGGCCGATGAAAACTCTCAGTGTCATTGTGCGTCCTTTCGTATGGCTTTTAAGCGTTTCCACTGAACTTATAGTCAAACTCCTAAATATTAAGGTGACTAAAAACATGGTTACAGAGGAGGAGATTAAAGCTCTTGTAGACGAAGGTGTTGACAGCGGTGTTATCGAAGGCTTTGAACACGACCTTATGGACAGGCTTTTCATTTTAGGTGACAAACGGGCAGTAAACCTCATGTTACACCATTCTAATATCAACTGCCTGGACCTTCAAAACAGCTTTGAAGAAAACAAAGATATTATCCGTCGGTCCAAGCACACTGAATTCCCGGTTATCGACGGAAGTTTTGACGAAGTGAAAGGAGTAGTACATGTCAAATCATTCTTGCAGCGCTACCTGGACGATAAACCTATCGACATAGTCAGCCTTATACAACCTATGCCCTATGTCAACGAAAACAGTTCGGCTTATGCAGTACTTGATGTCTTTAAAAATGCAAAAGCACAGTTGGCTGTTGTTGTCGACGAATACGGTATACCAAAAGGGATTGTTTCCTTAAAAGATATTGTGCGCACTGTTTTTGGTAATACAGATAGTGGTGAAGGACGCTCTGAAACAACTATACGTCAACGTGAAGACGGCTCACACATTGCTGATGGACGTGTACAACTGGATGATTTTTTAACCTACTTTAACCTTACCCTAAGCGAAGAAGAGGAAGAAGAAGAAGATATCGATCAGATTACGACATTGGGCGGCTTGATCTTTATCATGCTAGACCATGTCCCTACAGAAGGCGAATTTATTACTTTTAAAAACTTACGACTTGAAGTAATTGATATGGATGGCCATCGTATCGACAAAGTACTTATTACGGCTTTGCCTACTCTACAATTTGATATTCCCGAAAATGAAGACTAGCTAAGGTTTGTGGTAGAAGAACTTTGTTTAAAGTAAAATCAGTAAGGTATTGTTAACTCTTCCAGTTTTTCAATATTTCCTTTGAACATGTTCAGGTCGACATTGCCCTCTATCCCACTGACGGCTCCACGCTCTGAAAACTGCCAGAAGTTCCAGTGTTTTTTTGGTTCGTCTACCCAAAAATTATAATTGGCAATCCAGAGCACATAATTAGAAAACTCTTTTTGCAGAAAATCTGTAAAATAACTATCTCCAGAATATAAAATAGGTTGTATACCGTAATGTTTCTCTACTTCAAACAACCAGCGTTTTAGACCTATTTTCAGCGAATCCATCGATTGTCTTTTTGGCCGTTCTTCAATATCCAGCACTGGAGGTAAGTCTCCTCCGGATAGTTTTACATTATTAATAAAGTTTCGAGCTTGTTTTAATGAATTTTCATTCGGTCGAAAATAATGATAGGCCCCTCTTAGCTTGGTCCGTTTATGTGCTCCTTTCCAATTCTCTATAAAGCGCTTATCTAAGGCCTCCTCTCCCATTGTTGCTCTAATAAAGACAAAGTCTACAGGAACTATACCATGTATATTATGCAGCTCATTCCACTTAATTGGCCCTTGATACTGCGACACATCTATACCGTAAATATAACTATCGTGTTCTTGTATTAATTTTACATTTCGGATATAGTGTTCATTTTCGGTATGGTTGTCTATGGTTTCCTGCCCATAAAACCAATGCTTCAGCGTATACGACATTTCTGTCCTAAACAAAAGGCCTACAATTAAAAGTACTGCTACAAAAGGCAACAGAATACTCCAAAGTAAATATTTACGTTGCTCTATCTTTTTCGCCGGTACTTTCGGCTTCTTCGCTTTCACTCGTGTTGTTTTACCCATTCCGTCGTGAAATTAGTAGAATTATTTTTCATTGCCAACAAGAATTATTTAGCAACTACAGATTCCCATTCGTAGGCAACTCTTTATTTAAAAATATATTTTTATTGTTCAAAAAGCGGTCCTCCACTCTCTGAAAACAATTTTTTAAGTAAAAAAGTATGGCTGTAAAAAGATTAAATAATTTAATCTTTCTCATTATCAAACGATAAGGCATAACACATGAAATATGTTTTGGAAATCAGTTCAGAATTTCTACTTTTGTGGCGGAGAGCTGGCAGAGTGGTCGAATGCGGCGGTCTTGAAAACCGTTAACTGTAACAGGTTCGGGGGTTCGAATCCCTCGCTCTCCGCAGAGAAACCTTCATCGAAAGATGGAGGTTTTTTGCGTTTAAGAGGGATGAGAACCAGAAGGGATGGCCGGGGTTCGATCCGTAGGAGGTTCAGGACATGTGGTTGGGGGTTGTGAGCCTGAACCAATCCCTCGCTCTCCGCCAAACAAACACAAAGCCCGACGTTAGTCGGGTTTTGTCGTTTTATAGCTTTTTTACGAACGCAGTTTGATAAAAAAGATAAAAACGACAAAAGAAATGAGCAAGGCGAATGCTTTGGGTTTATTTGAAGCCACCCCTAATCAGGTATGACCGCAGGTAATCCCTCGCTCTCCGCCAAAGAAACCTTCATCGAAAGATGGAGGTTTTTTGCGTTTAAGAGGGATGAGAACCAGAAGGGATGGCCGGGGTTCGATCCGTAGGAGGTTCAGGACATGTGGTTGGGGGATCGAAATGGTCAATCTTATAAGTTTCGATATATCAAATATAGATAAAAGGTAATAGAACAATAAGCGTGTTGTTTAGTCATCATCACGCTTATTGCTCAACTGTTTATTTCACTGATTAATCTAGTTTGCAAAACCAGTTTCTTCATAAAAATTATTTATCAGTTCATTAGCAGCATCTATACAAAGATTGCAATTATCTGATATGGTATGTAGATCACTCCAATTTATATCTAATTTTGTATTAAGTTTAATGTCAAACGAAATCTCTATTAATAATTTCCATATACGGCGATTCTCTATTGTCTCATTTGGAAATATCTCAGCAGGAAACTTCCAAATTCCCGCACAAATATTAAATACATTTTTCAAAGAAAGCCTTTGTGGTTTATAGTCATAAAAGAACTCTAATAATCCAATAAAAACCTGTTCTAATGCCAGTCCATACACTACAGTTTTTGAAGCGTAATTATCTACCGCTCCAAAAGTATTAGCACCATTAAGATAGCTATTGACCCGTTCCATCCGTTCATCCCATGCGAGCTTTAGTTTATTATGTTTTTTGTCTGATATCGAATTAACATCTTCGTTCTTGAATGACCATACAATATTATTCCCTATTTGAAACACTAGATTTCCTTGCTCCAAGACTTTTCTAAAAAAGCGATGTCCTCTTTTTAGATGAATATTAACTTCTTTGATGCTATGTCCTAGTAATTGTACTGAATAGTCAGAATTCCCATTAAGAGTGCTTTGAAGCATAAACGACTCCTCACTAATATTTGACTCAGAGACCAATAATAGTATGTATTCAATAAAAGAATTATTCTGCTTTTCTTCTTCAAAGCCCTCTCGGCTTGTCTGTCTACTTCTAGAAGAAACGAGATAGGCTTGTTTGATATCCAAGGAAGTTGTAATTTTTACGAGTATTTCTGTTAAAAAAGGATGATTCGGGTAATCCTTGAGCTTTACTTCGGCTACTTCAGAAGAAAGAGTTGATTCTAAATTTTTAGTAAAATTCTCTTTATCTAAAATTTTTAAATACTGACAAAAAAGCTGATCAGTCACGCTAATGAGGTTATTCATTTTGCTTTCAAGTAGATTAATATCCGTTTCTAGAACCTGAAACTTATCTTCATAACGAACGGCGCAATATACCTCATTTAAGAGTGTTAGTAATTGATTGTCTTCTTTATTATTTTCACAAAACAAACTATTTAATGAGGTCGTCACCTTCCTTAAAGCTCTATGGTGGACTCTAATATTGTGACTTGGCTTTTCCTTTCCTAAAAACAGAATTTCCATACAACGAAAACGAAGCTCGAAGACTTGATGCATCATAAATGCTGCTAATGCGAAACTCTTTTTTTCTTTGTAAAAATAGAAGCCCTCTTTAAATTCATTAATCTTTAAATTCTCTCTATCAAAGATTCTTTGCAATGTTTTCTTATCTTGCTTTGGTGAAAAATTTTGGGGATATAGTTGATAAGAACAACTAGGGTTTTTAAATAGAAGCCTGCTAGGGTGACAAGCATCAAAGAAGAAAATATCACCTTGAGATAATTTTTCTTTTACTGTTGTCGAAATAAAAGTTACATGATTGAAATTTACATAATCAACCATATCGATCTCAATTTGCGAATTAACTTTTTGCAAATTTGCTGACTCCTTATTAGCGAGAAGTATAACGATTTCAAAATGCACTACACCTTCATCCTGAAAGTTATCTCTCTCTCGGATAAACAGATAGTCAATTCTGTATTTTGAGATTAATCTCAACACAAGTTGATCTATCTTGCTTTGTTCTTCGGTGCAAATTAATGTTTCCATAGCTGCTTTAATAATTAACAGGTTTAAATTCTAAAAGATCAGCTATCTCAATTACACAGCAAAGAAAGTCTTGAATATCTTTATGTTCATCCTGATTATGCCAATTATTATCTAAAATAGCTAATCTCCATTCCTCAATATCTTTCCGTCGATGGGCTAAATTTCTTTTTTCGAACTCTTCCTGCAGATATTTCAGCGGATTAATTAGTGCTTGTTTAGGAAGATGCTTTATCTGATTTCTATTCTTTTTCGGGATTTCCCATTTTTCGAAGCCTACATATCCAGGTTCTATTATGTAGTAGTCCCATAAGACTTCCATAACAAATTGCAATTCTTCCAGATAATATAATACATTTGCAGGATTACCATTACTCTTCCAGAAAAAATGAGAACATGATGTACTCTTTAAAAATTCTATAATAGAAAGAAATTGGGTTTTATCGAAAGCTTCAAAAATATTCTCCACACTGTCGTAATAATTGAACTGAGTGATGTTATGATTCAATGCGAACTTCGTAAACCCTTCTAACTTCACCGTATCATTTTTTGATATTTTTCTCCCCTTTTCAGCTTGATAGATTTCATAAAGAGATATAATTAATTCATTAATTTCCTGAAAGCTAGAATAGGTAGACTCCTTTAATAAATCTTCAAAATCTAAACTTGTTGGCATTAAACCATGATAAAAAGTGTTATACAATTCAAAAGGTAAATCAAATCTATTATATTGTAAATAAGAATTGTTGAGGGTTTCGTAGGCCTTTATCAAGCTCCTCGCATGTTCATTGGTATCACATTCTTGTCCAGGCTTATAACCTATTTTCACAGCTTTACCTATTGTTAGATAGGATGGACATATTCTGGAGATTATCCATCCAGTATCTAGGAGGCGTGCTAATTTTAGAAAATTCTCGTACAGAACTCTAGGAGATTCATGAGTCATCCAATAGTTCGGTCTAAAAGCCATAGTCCAAAAATCCCAACACTCATCTATAGTTGTTTCTGGATTTGGCTGGCTTTCAAAAATACTTTGCAAAAAGCCGAATGGGTCTTTAATTTCTTCTATCCTTAAAAAACAGGGGGTGTAATCTGTAAAAGTTGCTCTAAACATGGCGTTATAATTTTTAGTTTACCCAAAGAACCTAACAATCATTCATGTACCGAACCACAATAATTTGTAACGCACCAATCCCACTAGTAAAAAACAAAAGCAAATTTGTAAATTACCAAGGCTTAAGATTCTCGATAAACAAATGACAGAATATTATTAACTTTGAAGTATGAGTAAGGAAAACAAGATCGGATCAAAAATTAGCCGCTTACGCGAATTACGCGGCATGAAACAAGAAGCATTGGCAACTGCATTAGGTGTAAGTCAGCAGACAGTATCCAATATAGAGCGCAGTGCTGAGGTAGAAGAAGACTTGTTGGCTCAGGTATCTCAGGTACTAGGTCTTACTCCAGATGCCTTACGTAATTTTGATGAAGATGCCGTGTTTAATATTATTAATAATACATTTCAAGACAGTAGCTCTAATAACAACAACTACCTCTGCACAATCAATCCTGTAGAAAAGATAATTGAGCTCTACGAGCGCCTTCTCGAAGCCGAAAAATCAAAAGTAGAATTATTAGAAAGGTTATTAAAAGAAAGATAGCTTTCTGCTTATTACCGATAAAATTGTTACTGATTCAAAACTAGATAAAGAAAAGTTTAAAATATTCAACACCCTTAAGTGACCATTTTTGAAATAGTAGCTCTTTTGCTCCCTCTGGTATCCTTTGCTTTTGCTTCTTTTTCTTACCTTTGCAAAAAAAATATTATGTTTTTCTATTTAAAAATTAGCTAAATAAACTCACTGGCTCTTGTCTCACGATAAGAGATATACCTGTTATTGGAAACCATTGTCTGGTTTCTAGAAGAGTTTTATTATCTAATATTTTTAAAATGAAAAATCAAAAAAAGTCATTCATTTGGCTTATTATATTTCTTGTTGGGTTTCCGCAAATCAGTGAAACCATATACACCCCCTCGCTTTCCGAACTTGCGTCATATTATCAAGTCACGGGCAATCAGATTCAGCAAACCTTAAGTATCTATTTTGTTGGCTTCGCAATTGGTGTCTTCCTATGGGGGATACTCTCTGATTTCATCGGACGTAAAATATCTATGCTGATCGGGATTGTAGTATACATCGTTGGTTCATTTCTATGCCTACATGCAGTCGATTTCCAGGCCTTGCTCTTAGCACGGCTTATCCAAGCTTTAGGTGCTGCCGTAGGATCTAATGTCAGCCAGACCATCCTTCGTGACACCTATAGTGACAAAGAGCGTATTTCGGTTTTTAGTAAAATATCGGCTGTACTCGCTTTCTCTCCTGCGATCGGTCCGCTACTCGGTAGCGTAGTTGCTTCCATATGGGACATCTCTATGTTATTCAAGCTCTTAATTCTAATAGGAAGTATAGCCCTACTTTGGTCAATCAGCAGCTTAGAAGAAACCTTGGACTTTCGAGCGAAGCCACATTACAACTTAAAAAATATTGCTGGCAACATACTTGCTGACCGGACTTTTTGGGTATTGGGTGGACTTATCGGAACAATAAATGGTATTATCTTCAGTTACTATGGAGAAGCGCCATTTATTTTTATAGAGCAGCTGGACTTCTCCCTTATTGAATATGGAAGTATAGGCTTTTTGGTAGCACTGGCTAGCTTCTGTGGGGCTAGGTTCTGTAGGACCATCAGTACAAAACACGCCAATCAATACGTTCTTAATATAGGAAATTTCGTCTTTTTATTGGGGATCTGCATCTATTTGTTAGATGTCTTTTTTCTCTCGGAATGGCCATTGGCATTCATCATGATCTTACTATTATCGATTTTTGTGATGATGTTTGGTATTACCTGCATGCTTCCTATTTGCCTAAGCAATGCTTTGATGCATCATAAGGCTTATCTAGGTATAGCGGGCGCTGTTTTAGGTCTTTATTACTACGCTATAGTAGGTGGCATTACCTGGTTAACAAGTTATTTCCACAGCTCATCATTCCTGACCTTCCCGTTACTGCTTTTGTTCTGGTTTGTGATCAATAGTGGGCTAATAGCATTGAACAGAAAATAAAAACCATTATGATCAGCATAGAGTCGTTCTCTCGAAAAGAATGACTCTATGCTGTTTATTCATCTATGCTATTTTGCGTATCGCTTTAGCATTTCGGTGTTGGTTAACTCCTCAAAATCCTTGATTACTATACGTTGCTCCATTTTATCACTTGCTATTTTATGTTCAGGTTTTTCAAACCTACATTAATTCCCCTTTACCCCCATATAATTTCTTCGAAATAGTAAAAGTGTACACTGTAGTGAACATCTGGATGTTTAAGGAACAATTAGAGTTGCATATGCAGAATCGGATAGGCTTTGCCCTGTCCATCTCGTTCGGATCTCCCAACCGTATGGAACCCGACATGTTCGTAAAAACCTACGGCTTGCCCATTCTGCTCATTAACATCCACTTTTACTACATCTAGCTTGGCTATACCATACGCTATCAACTTCCGGCCTATTCCCTTGCCCCGGGAGTCATCATGGATAAACAACATCTCCAAGCAACCATCTGCTACTCCCATGAATCCCTGCAAGCCCGCTTCGTCCTCAACACCGTACAATGTCACATAACCGAAATAAACTGGTAATTGTTCTTTATAAAATACAAAATCTTCTTCTTTCAGAAAATCATGGGTATGCTGCACTGCACTAATCCATATTTCTATCAACCGTGGGTAATCCGCCTTTTCTATTTTTCTAATCATAACTATTCATTAAGAGCTACAAAAGTCGCTACTTCATCACTATAAACACTGAACCTGGGTTAAAAAATTCGTTTACGTATTCTGCTTAATGCCTGTGGTGTAATTCCTAAATAGGAGGCAATGTCTTTTAAAGGAATGCTATTGAAAACAGGCCCATACTCTTCCATCATATAGAGATAATACTGCTCTGGCGAATATTTAATTAAGTCAATATTTCTCTTTAACAATCGACTTAGTAGCCTCGCAGTTAAATCGCCAAATGTTATTTTCAAAGGAGGAATAGCTGCATATAGATCATTAACTTTTTCCGTATTGATTCGATAAATAACACTATCAACCAAAAGCTGCACATTGAATTCCGATTTTTCCTGTAGTGTAAAGGATATATTAGACATAGAGAATGTACCTGCTTTACAGAACCAGAATGTCTGTTCTTCTCCTTCATGATTTAACGTCCAACATCGCGCAATACCGTCAGCAATAAAATAACTATAACGCTCCACCTCACCTTCCTGAATAAGGAAGGTATTCCTCTTAAGGGACATTTTTTCAAAAAAAGAGTCAAACAAACGGGATTGCTCAGGATTGATAGTACCGAGCCCCATATGAAACTCTTCAAATAGTTTTTCTAGAAGCATACCAAACTATATCTAAAAACAAAACTAATGACAAATCGATCTAATCCCTAAAAAAATAGTCCCTTAATCCAACATCTTTAAACCAAAAAGACAGTAAATAGCAAAAAAAACCGATATTGTCTCAAAAAAAGAAATGGAAGCAATTTTCACGAAAGTCTCTAGCGATTGGAAAAGAAAACCGTATTTCGATTATTTCTACTATACAATCAAGACGAAATATAATATAACCCACCACCTGGACATTACTACCTTTCTTTCTGAAATCAAGCGTAATGGTTTCAAGTTTTACCCTTCATTTTTATTTGTCATCATGAAGGCTATCAACCAAAATGAGGCATTTAGGATGAGTTTTAATGAAGAGGGAGATCTGGGAATCTGGAACTATGTAAATCCATCTTATACCATCTTTCACGACGATGACAAGACATTCTCAGATGTATGGAGTTATTACAAGTCTAACTTCCGTGAATTTTATCAGGAGGTAACAAGTGATATCGAAAAATACAAAAACGTCAAAAAGATTAAGGCGAGAGAAGGTAGACCTGCGAATTTCTGTCCGCTATCCGTACTTCCCTGGTTGAGTTTTGAAAGCTTCAGTCAGGATACCTATCAGGAGAGCAACCTCCTCTTCCCTATCATACGTTTTGGAAAGTATTATGAGCGGGATGGCAGACACTTTATCCCTGTTTCCGTATTCGTCAACCATGCTGTAGCCGACGGCTACCACACCTCAAAGTTGATAAACGACATCGAAGAACTGGGTAATACTATCAACAGGTGGATCTAGGCACCACAGAAGAAAGCAAACATTCTAGATAATAATTATATATTTAGCACTGTATTAAAAAAGTAAGATGTATAAAAAGTATGAATGATAAACAAAATAAAAACGCTATGAAAGAGCTTGCTTCGCAGCTCCGTTGTCCTTCTGGACATCAGGCAGAAGCGATTGCAGACAACATGTCTGTCTCTAACCATACGATGATAGAAGAAACTATTCAAGCTTTAACCTTAGAAGATAAAAGTATCGTGTTAGAAATAGGCTTTGGCAATGGTCAACATATTTCTCAAATCTTAGATGTGTCTTCTTCTATAAAATACCATGGCGTCGAAATATCCGAAGCCATGTTAAATCTTGCTATCAGTAATAACCAAGCAGCAGTTAATACTCATCAGGCTTTTTTCAAAAAGGTAGAAGGCAATGGTCTCCTTCCTTTCTCCGACAATCATTTTACGCATATTTTCTCTGTAAACACCTTGTATTTCTGGCCTGACATTGAATTTTCACTGCGAGAAATACACCGTACATTACAAGAAGAAGGCCAGTTGGTACTCACTTTCGTAGAAAAGGAATTTGGGACCAAACTACCTTTCACACAACATGGCTTTTCACTATATACAGATGATGAACTAGCGGAGCACCTACACGAGATAGGTTTTGAAGGTATACAATCGATGACTTATACCGATGATACAATCAGTAAAGATGGTACACCCGTAAAACGCACTTTTTTAATTGTACATGCGGTAAAAGGTTAAAAAACTTTGGTAAGCATCTAATGCTGAAATAACTAAACATTAATCGACAGCCGATTTCTAGAAAAACAAAAAGATATTCCTTTTTTGAGAGGTATAGCATAGTCATACCCATATCTGCAGTAAAAAAAAGTAATATTCCACCCTAATTGGGCTAATAGAAACTAATAAAGGCCGTCCTCTCAGAGAGAATTAAATACAGAATATAATTCTTGTCATATGGCAAGGATTATAAATTCTCAAGCTCCTATCTTTACACTCATTTCAAACTCATAAAAGACATGGTTGACTCGTCAGGTAATAAACAACATATGGATCAAAAATTTGAAGCAGGAATCAATTTTGCTATTAAAATTCCTAAAAGCAACTATGAGAAAACTGTAGCTTTTTACAGAGATATCCTGAAGTTTGATGTTTCAGAAAAATCAATAAACAATCCTACTGTCTCCAGAACTCATAAAGTAAAGTTTGGAAATAATATTATTTGGTTAGACTGTGTTGATAACTATACACATGCTGAAATCTGGTTACAACTGACAGTGCCTAATGTATCAGAAGCAACAGATTATTTACTGTCGCATGGCATAAAAAACTGTGACGAATTGGAAGTCATACCAGACAATATGCACTGGATACAAGATCCAGCAGGTATAGTTTTTAATTTACAAAGTATCGAAAGAAAATAAAATCAATATAGACCTCGAAGATGATGAGCAGATCCTACGCATTGAAGCTCATGACATGCATATAGAGACTAAGCAAATCGTCAAATTAATGCGAAATTTAGGCTATCAATGCACACGTTTCCACTAATTAATTCTAATAGCTTCTCATCATTATACGGCCTTAATAATTAGCGTTACTATTATTTCTAAATAATAACAACTCTTGACTCCCTCACCGTTTCAGCGTACTTTCTTTACGATAGATGCAAAGTAAATTACATTTATTTTCTAAAATAATTTCGAATTTTAAATAACATATCGTAATATTGCGATGTTTAAATATAAATAACAAGGACGTGGGCGTAAGTAAAACAAATCATTTCACCGATCAACAAAATAGAATTGCAACACTGGCAAAAGCCTTGGGCCACCCTGCTCGCGTAGCTATAATTGAGTATTTGTTAAAAGTAAAAACTTGTATTTGCAACGATATTGTCGACGAATTACCTTTAGCACAGTCCACCATATCACAACACTTAAAAGAATTAAAAAATGCTGGAATTATCAAAGGCAGTATTGAAGGTAAAACAATCTGTTATTGCTTAGACGAAACAACATTTGCCGTATTAAAGCAGTATTTTAAAAATATTATAATTTCGGTTAATGATCAGAAATGCTGTTAATGACATAGAAACTCGTATAGAGTTTTTTTTGCACCTATACATCGTAATATTACGATGTATGAATTGATCTAGAATCAAAAACACATCAAATTTTGTAGCTCAACATACAACTATCGAGTATCTACAAATTACATTAATAAAAATAATAAACGAATAATAAAAAAGGTATGACACTATCAGAAATCAAACAAATCCTCCCCACCTTATCTAATGTAGAGTTTCAATTAGAAAACGGAACATTTGTTCCCGAACATTTTCATGTGACCGAAGTCGGGCAGATCAATAAACATTTTATTGACTGTGGCGGAGTAACCAGAACAGAACATACTGTTAACTTCCAATTGTGGAGTGCTGATGATTACGAACACCGTTTAAAACCCGGCAAGCTATTGCACATTATCGAACTGTCAGAAACAAAGTTAAACATTGGCGATTACGAAATAGAAGTCGAATACCAAAGTGATACAATTGGAAAATACGGTCTGGAATTTAACGGTAAAACATTCCTCCTTACCAACAAAACAACTGCTTGTCTAGCAGAAGATGCCTGTGGCATCCCTAGCCAGGCAACGGTTACTAAACTCGATTCTACAAGTTGCTCACCAGGCTCTGGCTGTTGCTAATTATCCGACCATGTATTCAAAATTAATTGATACAATATCGATCATTCAAAAAATAAATATCAATCAAGGGCGTAGCTCCCTGCTACAACCCTTGATTGACTATGTTCAACAAAAAAAGACGTTAAATCAGGCTATACCTATCAATTTTATTTGCACACACAACTCTCGTCGTAGCCATTTATCTCAAATATGGGCACAAATAGCTGCTTCCTACTATCTTATCCCCAATGTTTATTGCTATTCTGGAGGTACCGAAGAAACTGCGCTTTTTCCTCAAGTGGTTCAAACTTTATGCGATGCAGGAATGAAAGTACATACTTTATCTCAAGGAGAAAATCCCATATATACCATAAGGTACGACGATACTTCACTTCCTATTATAGGGTTTTCCAAACGATATAATGATACTTACAACCCCCCATATAACTTTGCTGCAGTAATGACCTGTTCACAAGCCGATCAAGGCTGTCCTTATATTGCAGGTGCTGAAACACGTATTCCGATCACTTACGAAGATCCTAAAGTTTCAGATAACACAAACCAACAAATGATAACCTATAAAAAAAGAAGTCTAGAAATTGCTTCTGAAATGTTTTACGTCTTTTCAAAAATTAAATAATCACTTTATGCAGGTACAAATGAAATTCTTAGATCGCTATCTCACCCTTTGGATATTCTTAGCTATGGGGCTCGGGGTGCTGATTGGCAATATCTTTCCAGAAATTTCAAGCGTTATGGATAGAATGTCAATCGGAGCAACAAATATACCGCTAGCCATTGGACTTATCGTGATGATGTATCCACCCTTGGCCAAGGTAAACTACAACCTACTTCCTTTAGCTTTTAAAGATAAAAAAGTATTGAGTTTATCTCTTATACTCAATTGGCTTGTTGGGCCTATTCTGATGTTTATCTTAGCAATTACCTTTTTAAGAGATGAACCCGATTACATGGTCGGTGTTATACTCATTGGTCTAGCCCGATGCATTGCAATGGTGATCGTGTGGAACGATCTGGCCAAAGGTAATAGGGAATATGCAGCTTTGTTAATCGCTCTAAACAGTATTTTTCAAATATTATTTTATAGTTTATTTGTTTGGTTGTTTATCAATGTACTACCGGCCTACTTTGGTTTGGCGAGCTACAACATTTCTATAGAAATGAGCGCAGTTATTAAAAGCGTCTTAATATACTTAGGAATTCCATTTTTTGCGGGTTTTTTAAGCCATAAGTATCTTTCTAAAATCAAAGGCGAAAATTGGTACAACCGCAAATTTATACCTTTCATATCCCCCTTTACCCTATATGCCTTACTCTTCACAATTGTATTGATGTTCAGTTTAAAAGGCGAACAAATAATACAACTACCTGCACAGGTATTGAAAGTAGCTGTTCCTTTAGTTATTTACTTCGTACTCATGTTTTTCATTAGCTTCTTTCTCAATAAGTCGATGCACGTCGCCTATGATAAAAATGCTGCTATATCCTTTACAGCTACCGGGAATAACTTTGAACTTGCGATTGCTGTTGCAATAGCTGTTTTTGGTATACACTCCCCTCAAGCATTTGTAGGTGTAATAGGTCCGCTTGTTGAAGTTCCCGTTCTCATTGCCCTCGTTAGAGCAAGCTTGTGGCTAAAAAAGAAATATTACACTTAACAGCAAGCTTTACACATCAATCTGCCGTTATAAAGATAAATACGATATCTGCGAAAGTATCTATCTTTACAAAAGCAAATTCACATCCTTCGGAGCACTGCTTGCAATAATCATTTCTTGTCAGCATGCTCCAATAAAACCTTGCCCCAGTCGTTCAATTTCCATAGCACTTCTACCAATTGCTCGCCAAGTGGGGTAAGCGAATATTCCACCCTTGGAGGCAATTCATCAAATACTTCTTTAGTCAGAATCCCATCCCGCACTAATTCTTTGAGTTGCTCGTTCAATACTCTTCTGTCTACTTTTACAATTCCTCTTAACATTTCGCTTGGCCGTTTTTCTCCTTCATTAATGCGCCAAACAATGGGAACTTTCCATTTTCCACTAATAGCATTAACGGCAAAT
Source organism: Sphingobacterium sp. UT-1RO-CII-1 (assembly GCF_026711005.1). Lineage (GTDB taxonomy): Bacteria > Bacteroidota > Bacteroidia > Sphingobacteriales > Sphingobacteriaceae > Sphingobacterium. The sequence goes on from NZ_JAPPVJ010000002.1 coordinate 410,308, forward strand.
TCCAATGGGCAAATCTTAGCTTCTATTGCTCGTTCTTTTGTTTTCATAGCTGCTTAAAGTTATAGTAATAATTTTTAAGAAGTTTTCATTAAAAAATTCAGAACCATGTCTCTTTCTACAATTGCTCTCTACTGAATATAACTTTTATATGTGGTGTTGTCGTCCTTAGCTTGCCTTCAATCCGTTACAAAAGTATAAAACAGTATATAAAAAGATGCATGTTTGAAAACCACAAACAGGGATAACACCAAATCAGCTGGGAAACATCAATCATATTTGTGCCTTTACTGTAGCACTTCTTACAGCAACACCGTTCATTAAATGTATCAACTAACATTAAATATTTTATAAACCATGAAACATTTGTACTTTTTACTTGCCATACTACTCTTTACTGCCTGCTCTAAAGAAGAAACCTATGGGCCTCTAAAGTTAAAAGATGGCCAAGAAGTCGAACTAATAATCAGCCACCACTACCATTCGGTAGGCGACGAACCTTTAGTTATGCCACACCAAACATCTCCCCAACTGTCTCTTTATGACTTTACGGAAAGAGAACCGGGTTATAGCTATCGTGTAAAAGCGAAGATGAGTGCATATAAAGGACCACAAATGCAAGATGGCGGACCGACAGATCATCTTAAATTTATGGAAGTCATCAGTAAAGAAAAATATGAGGGCAACGAGTCTTTCGACATCGAGCTTATTCGCTCTTATATCCCCGGAGGACCACAGATCATGCTTTTTAAAGAAGATGGAAAATACATCTTTCTCGACGACATCCAGCTCACGTATAGTGATGATGAAGTAGAAGCGCAATTAGAAAAAATCTGGAAACATCAAGAAGAGCGAATAGAAAATTCAAAAAAACAAATTGCCACCTATCCAAAATGGAGATCCATACGCGCAACAGTAAGCCATGATCCTGATAATTTTGGCAAAGCATACTTGGTACAAAATGTAAAATTCACAGAAATATAAAAGACCTTATTAAAAGCTGTGCTTCATTAAAAGCTGTGCTTCGCACAGCTTTTAAGCTAAAACAAAGATGACTGATTTGTATATCTCTTAATCTATCCCTTGAACAAATAGTATTAGCTCCTAAAACCAGATAATAAAAATAGTATATTTACACCAAGTTATACAGGTGTAAACCCTATTTCAGCTTGCATCATGAATATGTACGAATTTCTAGTTACCGCTTTCAACAACCCTTTGATCAACATCACGGTTCTTTGTGGGCTGACATTTATGATTGCAGGTTATCTTATGAGTAAATTTCCACCTAAAAACATCAATGCCCTGTACGGATACCGCACCAGTAGCTCTATGAAAAGTCAAGAAAGATGGAATTTCGCACAACGCTATTCGGCACAAGAAATGATAAAATTAGGTGCACTACTTGTTGCGAGTTCCTTCATCGGCTTCTTGACCAACTTTACCCCTACAATAAACATGACGATAGGTCTTAGTTTTCTGGTACTCGTCTCCATAATACTTATATGGCGTGTAGAGATAGCATTAAAACAAAACTTTAACAAGGAGTAAAAGCGAGAATGAAAGAACACCAATACCGTACAACAATCACGTGGACAGGCAATACAGGCTCGGGCACTGACCATTACAATAACTACGAAAGAAGCCACGACATCATCATCAAAAACAAGGCTATTATACAAGGTTCGTCTGATCCGGCTTTTCGTGGGGATAAAAGCCTACACAACCCTGAGGATATGCTTATATCCTCCCTTTCGTCGTGCCACATGCTTTGGTATCTCCATTTTTGTTCGGTTAACAATGTTATCGTAATCAAGTATACCGACACAGCCGAAGGCATAATGCTAGAAGGCAACAACGGAAAAGGGCATTTCACGGAAGTCATATTGCGCCCGACTGTAACCGTGCAACGCGAGGATATGATAGAGCTGGCTATTGCATTACACAAAAAAGCGAGCGAGTATTGTTTTATCGCCAACTCCGTAAATTTCCCTGTTCATCACAAACCGACTGTAAAAACACCATAAAAACTTAAAGTATATACAAAAAGCACTAGCAATTGGCCAAAGCGTGCTGTATTGGAGGTCGTAGAGTCCAAAGAAAGCTATTCGCTTTGTAATAGACTATATATCTGCTGAAAATAGTAAGCTTCATCCATCAGGTTTACTAATGAACGTATTTCCCGCTCACTAAAAAGAAAATTAACCCCCTGATAAGGCGTTCTCAAAACTACCTTTTCACTCCCATCAGGCAATAGCACCCGACATTCATTCCGCATAAGCAATTTTGTAGTTCTCCTGAAAGAAAGAAAATCTGTAAAAGAAAAGTTGAGCATAATATTATTAAAACGAAGATGGACCAAGTTATGCCCCTCCCGGACTCCAATGAATCCAGCTTTACGTTGCGACAATATTTTTAATTTATGACAATGCATGTGGCTACTATGTGATAAAAGCGGGTTCTATATTTTGTGCCTGATTTACCTGCGCACCTTATTAAGCGCAGGTAAACAGGACTTCTTTTTACCGTAAAAGGTACATGAACTTTTGTATCAACAAATGTATAATATTATTTAGAATGAATATAAATAAAGATAAACAAGAAGCGCTTTATGACATTTACATTATATATCTACTTATTAGCAGTTGCTACTTCCTAAAATATAAGAGGAGGCTCTTCACTTGCGCACAGCATTAGTGGACGCTTAGCTCAAACCTAAAACTATGCCTATAACATACCCTATACGCAGATTCTATAACATAAAACTCAACACTATACTAACAAAAAGTTAACAGCGATTGGTTATCTTTGCAGTATGTCAAGACTATATAAGACACCTGTCGTATTAAAAAACTTCACGGACGATTCGGCTAACTACAAGCCCCTTCCAGCACCTACCTTTCCTGCCCCATACCGTTTAAACATTGCTACTATTTTACCAGACTCTGCGGACACATTATCCGAAAATATGAGCTTTCATATGGTTGGTGATACAGGTAGCGTGCGACATTCCAATTTTCAAGCATTAGTGGCCAAATCGCTTGCCGACCAGATTAATAATTCTCCACTCGAAAAAAGGCCCGCTTTTCTATACCACTTGGGTGATATTGTATACAACCACGGAGAGGCTCACGAATATCCCGAGCAATTTTTAAAACCATATAGCCTGTACGATGCGCCCATTTTTGCTATTCCCGGCAACCACGATGCGGATATCAATCCTACAACACCCAAGCCTTATACCAGTCTTGAAGCTTTTATGCAAGTTTTCTGCGCGAGTGAACAAGGTCCGATCCCGTTTGCTCCCGAATCCAGCCGGCACAGCATGGTGCAACCGAATCCCTACTGGACATTAGAAACACCCTTAGCACGTTTTATTGGTCTATATCCAAACATAGTTAAGTTTGGCACTATTGACGAAGAACAGCGCGCATGGTTTATCAAAGAATTACAGTATGCCAAAAGCTTTCGCCACGAGCAGGCACTTATTGTGTGCCTACACCACGCGCCCTACTCTGCCGACTGGAACCACGGTTCCAGCCTCGCTATGATTGAGTTTCTAGAAACAGCTTTCGCAAAAACAGGCATATATCCCGACTTGGTTTGTAGCGGGCATGTGCACAACTATCAGCGCTTTGCCAAACAAAACGCCGATGGGTCAACAACTCCATACCTCGTCGCTGGTGCTGGTGGATATGCTGACCTACATGGCGTCGCTGAACTTAGTGACCCGCGCGTACAACCACTGTCTGCAGTAAATAAAAACACTGCTCAAGTTAGTTTGGAAGCCTATTGCGACCGCAGCTTTGGCTTTCTTCGTCTAGACATCAAAAAAACAAAAAACGACCTTCTGATTGCAGGCACATACTATGCCTTTCCAAGAGTATTTGATCCCGAAGCTAATATGCAACCCAAAGTGTTTGATACATTCGAGATCCCTATCAAACTAAAACACGTCACAACGATTGAATAAATCGTGCAATATCGTCTCTTCATCTACGCTTGAAAATGATTATATACAATGAATGATATTTATGTCTAGAAGGAATTTAATAATTATACTTGAACCGCTGTTCAAAGATTGTTAACAGCATCATGAAGCAAACTTACAAAGAAGCTATCTCTACTAAATGATCCATTTTGAAGACATACATGAAGAGTAAGGCCGCTACATGAACGGCCAAGTATGATGACTTAGCCGCCTAGGTATGCTATTTTGTCTGCTAAGTAAACATACTTAGCCCTCAATGAATAATTCTTTGCTCCATTTTGCAACGTTTGGACGTTTTTGTAATTACACCAACCTACAAACACAGAACAACAAGCCCTTTGTAAAAGACAACAAGCTCCATGTAAATAACATTGACGGCTAAAACAACATACATAGTCTGATTTAGACATTACAACAAGTCCATGTAATTGCAAAATGCGCTATGTATGTTGCGCTAGTGGCTATGAATGTAGCGCAAATGGCCAGATTCTCAGCATTAGCGGCTATTTATACTACCAGAACATAGCTGTATGATGTATATATGAGTAGGTTTTTGCTGCTAGTAACGAAGTCTATCACAGTCGCTGTTCGTTTACTTGACATAGCTTTCTAAGATGTGAGCTTACGTCTAAGGAAGTAAGCTTTAAGCGTGAAATATACAGCGGTTGAACCCAATGAGTATGCTGTTGCACTAAAAACATAAGACATCATGGCTATGTAAGAAGCATTAGCCATCAAATACTTTATGGATTTTATCGCTGTGTGCACAAGAATCTAGTCGCTCTTTCTCCATCTATTAAACCGGTCAACTCAATCTATAGTTACAACGACTTCTAAAAAACACCGTACGAAAAATAAAACCTTAAAAAAAAAGTTATAGCCTAACTTATTTATTAGCTGATGCTTCATTTTTGTAGAACAAAGTGTAACCAAAGCCTGAAATATACAATTCATTTTCAGATTAATCCGCTCATATTAATCAAGAGCATAGAGTTTGTTTCTATCCTCTTCTTTTCTCACTTCCAAAGCTTCCATCTCTCCATTTGGATATACTAGTATATGATGAGGTAAACTTTCTACGAAATATTGGTTTTTCACTCTTTTAATATCTTGATATGCAAGCAAGGTGCGCCAGGGAATATGATCTTTTTCTAACAGCTTACGAAAGGTCGGTAGAGCTCGCTCTTCATCTAAACTTATATAAGTAAATACAATATCCTTTCCCAAGTCATTATAAAGTTGTTTTAATAGTGGAATCTCTTCTCTACACCAAACGCACCACGAAGCTGTAAAAATAATAAAGTTATGCTTGGATCGATCCTGAATAATATCTTCTACAAATGCTGTATCTATTGTGCGCAAAGATAAATTCACAAATTCACCTGTTAAAAAGCGTTCAATTTGACTTCCCCATAGCGTCGTCTTGTGCTTATTCGACAATTCATTGTACACAGCCATAATATCGTCTTTCGATCGGTATTGCCTAAGGTTATTTGCAAGACTGTTAATTAAAAAACGGGAATCAGGGTGCTTTCTCGCTAGCGCAATATAATTGTTCAAAAAATCGTCATAAGATAATTCTGCACCATTATAGTCCATAAACCAACTAAATAGCGGGTCTGCCGCACGCACCGCAATATCAGTTTGTTTATCCTCAATAATCAGATCAAAATCTTCACAATATAAACTATTCACCAGCTCTTGCCCCTCTTTATTAAAATAGGTACCATCTTCAAATACCTTCTGTTCTCTATATCGTCCTTTAATATAGGTATCTCGATTATCTACCCCAATATTGACAACAGCCAGTTGCTCTCCACTATGATCTGTAATAAAGCGTATTTTATGGGATAAATAGCTGGCCGTGTCCGATGAGTTGGGTATGAGTTCCATAGTTTGAAAATCAAAGACCACACTATCTGGGATGGCAACTACCCATGTAAACGGCTTGATTTTCTCGGCTGCAAATAAGAGGTTTCTACCGTTTGTATAATCATGAAGATATAAAGAGTCAAAAGGCGCATTTTCCAAAGTTACGTGCAACTTGTGATGCAAAGGCTCTTGTATAAAACCGAATAACTGACGACTGAAACTTGTAAATAGTATAAGTATAAAAAATAATCGCATAGCCAGATCCTATATTAGTTTTAAATATGAAGATAGTTTATTTAGTTTATGAATAGTACAAAATATTGAAGATAAACCTATAATAAGCGTTCACTAACCTAGTAAACCAAATTTTAGTGAAAAACACCATTAAAATGAAGTAACTTTAGTTATGGATAAAGAATATAGTGCGCCAAACCATCTTAACTACCATATCTACTTAACAGCTGGTCAAGAACCTAAAGCTGCAATTTTACTATTACATGGCATGCAAGAGCACAGTGGGCGGTATCTAGACTTTGCAAAGCACCTAAACCAACAGCGCTATGCAGTTATTACCTATGATCACGTAGGGCATGGACACACAGCGAAAAGTAAAGCGGAAATGGGCTTTTTCCGTAAAAGAAATCCTGACGGACTCCTAATATACGAAGCTAAGCAGATGGCATATTTTATGCAATCGCAATTCCCAGATACACCACTAATTTTGATGGGACACTCTATGGGATCCTTCATAGCGCGCTTATTGCTGCAGCAAACCAGCGGTCTTTTTTCAGGCGCAATCATCATGGGCACAGGTTCTTCAAATCCTGCTGCAATCCTATTTCGCCCAATATTATACGTGGCAAATGCCTTTGCTCCGAAAAAACGTAGCAGGTGGCTAAATAAACTGTTTACCAAAATAAACAACAAGGAGTTTAAAAATGAACACCCAAATGACGGCACCAATTGGTTAAGTGCAAACCCCGCCAATCGTGAAGCCTTTCAAGCTGATGAACTTTGCGGTCTAGACTTTAGCAACAATGCTTTTTATGGCCTTATATCTTTAAATGTTAAAGCTACAAAAACAAACTGGGCTGATAGCTTGCCAAAACAAATGCCTTTATTATTTGTGAGTGGCAGCGAAGATCCTATCGGTAACTTCGGAAAAGGTGTTAAAAAAACTGTCAAAAATCTACAGACGAAAGGTTTTACAAACGTGACTATACAGTTATTTCCACATATGCGCCATGAAATACTGAATGAGATTGACCGACAATCTGTTTATACCAAAATTATAGACTGGTTAGATGATTTAACCACCAATGCATAATATAGACAGCCTATTAATTTATTAAATTAAATTGAAAGGACAGAAGAAAATACCGTTTATTCAACCAGAAAATATTCTCAGAGAAAATATAATTAGAATTATAAACGGAAGAAATGTCTCCTGCATTTAATAAGTTACGTCCCCATATCGTAACTTTAGCATCTAATTTTTTGAGGGGAAATGTATACCTAGCATCCATAAATGTAGTATTCATAGTGCCACTATAGTTTCTTCTATAATAGTTATCAGCCGACAAGATAAACATGCTTTTATAAGGTAATTTTAAGATACCAGTTAGTGCTATTTTTTGGCTGGAAGTCTTAGCATAAGCAGGTTCTATTCCGTTAAGATGGGACCAGGTTTTTCCCCATTCTAAAATAAAATTAATTGGTTTATCGAGAAAAGCAGTATTTATTTTAGCCCCACCATATATATTATCCATTCTATTTTTCTGCACATCACTTTCTGACAACATTGAAGCTAAAAGAATGCTAGAATGTCTTAATGTAGCTCTAACATTACTTCTTATAAAGGCGAAATAATAGTCCGTCTGAAGCTGGTTTCTAATATAATAGCTACTAATATCACTAATATAACGTTCATTTAAAAGCAATTGATCTTTCAAAACAGTAACCCGATTAAGATGTGGGCTGTCCGATATATTAACAATAGAGGAAAAAGTGGACATAAGCTGTTTATCCTGATTAGCATATCTTAATCTTACTGCCACATTTTGTGTTCTAACATGATGTGCCTTATTATTACCTCTTTGTACGTTGAAGTAATCTAAAAAAATATCATTTGGATACAATTGAAAAATTTGGGACACCTGATTAGAAGTTTCGTAATCAAGAGATAATCTAACTATCCTGCTAATGTTGTAATGAAACCAAAACTTCGGTTCTATAAATAAGAAACTCTTACTGTCATCTATAGTTTTAATATCCACAAATTCTCTTTTCACCATCCCTCTAGCTCCTAACTCTCCCTTATGAATATCCCTAGCTATCGAAATAAAGCCTCCTATATATTTATTGTTAACCTGAAATTCCGTTTCTTCATTAGGAGATCTGTTTTGTAAATGACTATTACTAATAAGCCCTAACAGGCCTGTCTCGTACTTTAAGTAATTAGAAACTCCATAAAACTTTAATTGTATGTCAGACGAACCATTAGAATACTTAAAAGTTTGATGACCAGAAAAATAAGAAGGATAATTACTTTCTTCAGTTCCAGAGACAGATTCATTCATGGAAGTCATTTGAAACGGAATATTACTATATTTATAGTTATAAATAAGACTCAATGCATTTTTACTATTCAACTTATAATTATAGTTTAAAAGGTGTGTTGTGGAACTTTCTTTATTTGTATTGGTTTGAAGAATTAGTCTATCCAAGTCCAAACGCTCTAAGTGGTAAAGTCTATCTGCTTTAGAAAACACATAATTGCCATCATATAAAAGCTCAGCTTTATTTTTAAACCCCATCTTTAGAGAAATACTGTTCGTTATACTCTTGTTAAATAATTTGTTATTATTACTGTTACTAAACTCCATATTACTTTCTTCATCGGGAAAACGATACCATATCTTTTCCGAATTGCGAACATTTCTTTTTCCATTGTCGAAAGTAACACTGTATGAAACCCTGTACGTAGGCTTCCAGTTATAATTAATTTGGGCAGCTGTAAGCAAATCATTATTGTCAATATAAACCCTTTCCGGAAGATCAAAATACTCCGGAAGATCAAATGAGAAAGGCAAGTTTTGCCCATTACCATCATCCTCTGAACTTATGTCGGATATTCCCTTTTCCCCTATCGAGTTTTTGTTTAAAAAAAAACCGATCTTCATTTTATCAGCAAGTGAAAACAGAGATGAATTTATACTATATTTCTGCTTATTACCTGCGGACAGTTCTAAGGTGCCCATTGGCTTGGAAAGTCTATTATTCTTTAGATTAACATTTAATATAACCTTGTCTGAAGATCTTAAGTCTTTAAGAACTATACTTTCATCATAGTTCTCAATTGCTTCTATACCTTTAATAAGATCTACCGCAATGTTTTTGGTGAGCATTGTATAATTAGATGAAAAAAAGTCGTCTCCTCCAATTAATATCTTTTCGATGCGCTTCCCCTTAAAAGAAACAACACCTTTATCAGTTACATCAATGCCAGGAAGCTTTGTAAGCAAGTCTTCAAGGTTTCGTTCCGTACTATCAATATAAGAGCTAATGTTATATTTTGTTGTATCCCCTTTTTCTCTAAAACCTGGGGCTCTCTGTTGGACGACAACTTCATCTATGACAGTAGCCTTTGCAAACAAAACAACATCTATATTTACATTCTCTAAAACTTCTCGTTCAATAATTTCATTCTTATAGCCTAAGGCAGAAAAAGTAAGTTTAACCTTCGTGGGAAAAGGATTTGAAGAAAAGTTGAGATGATATTTTCCTTCCGAATTTGTAACAGCATAACCTAAAATAGCTGATGAATCAGATGAAAGTCTTACAATAACCGTCGCCCCTTGAATTACAGTATGATCATCAGTGCGGATTGTTCCTTGAATATAATTTTCCTGACCAAAAACACCTGTTATACAGAACCAAAATAGAAATATTGAAAAAATACACCTGCCAGTCATAGCTTAAGAAAACTAAAAATTACTTCCCTTACTTATTCTCAATATTTTTCAATAGTTTCAGCGAATGTAATTTTTATATCTACATCAGTTGCATTATCCCCGGCTGCCGCAGCCATTCTTGCAATCCTAGCTCTTTTTCTTTCATCTTTCTTTTTATCTTCAGTTTTGACAAAATCAACTTTACTCATGAATTTTTTTCCATCCAAATGATCTAATAGCTCATTCATCGTGGCACTTGCTTCCGCTGAACTTGGAACTTGTGCTTTTGTAAGTATAAAACGAAACTTCCCTTCGCTATCACTTGCCTCAACAATCAAGCCGGCAAGACCATGTAACTTCCAAGGGCCATCTGAAACAGGAATTTCTGGTGTAAACCAGACCTCCCATGTCCTCCCAAAAACATCTGCGTGTGCTTTAATACAAACATAATTACCTATGGTCTTTTGCTCTGAGGTCAAAATCCAATTGATGGGTAAAAGAGGTTCTTCAACCATCCCAAAATCATTACCATCGTAAGATTTTACTCTAGATAGATATTGATTTTTAGAAAAGTCTTTTTTATACAAGGCCCCAACATCATCTTTTCTCATACTCTTTAACTTAGAACGCACTATCCCATCCTCTCCTCCCCCCATTCTCTTCTGTAATACAGAATCTGGAAGATGTTCTCGATAAAGAGATAAACCATCATTTACAAATAATATAGCATCCGCATACAAATCATCTAAATAACGTTCTTCTTTAGGGGTACCATCAAAAGATGTATTCGTAATAGCGCTATAAGAGAAAGTTCCTGTTTGTCCAAACGAATAATTAATAGAAAACAATAACAGGAATACAAAATAACGACACTTCATATTACAATAAATTAAAAGTAAAAAAATACGTAATACCAGAATGGGCAATCAGTTAATAAAATTTATATTTTAATTTTTCTATAGACTTTAACAGCCAGCATCAACCATTGCTCCTGCTGTGGCACAATCTTTAGCAGTAGCAGTTACAGTTTCTCCATTTCCACAGTCAACTGTTAAAGTACATGCTTTCTTTTTAGCTGATTCAGCCGCATTTGATGTGTTTTGTGTTTTTGCAAAAGTTGCAGTTACCATAATTAGCTAAACAGTATAAGAACTGTAGCTCCGAGTTTTTTATCATAATAATAAGATTTTATAAAAAATAGTTACAATGAATGACTGTTCATTCCTAATCAGTATTGTGCATTTATATTTACTAACATAATGATTTATAATTATGTTAGTAAATATTTTTAATTAAAAAAACTTATTTTAAGAATAATAATTGGCTAAAACCACCTATTAAAGACTTTTGTATAGTTTTACAGAAATCTCGTAATTATGTTTTTATTAATAATTGTAACAAGATTCTAAACGTACGATCTCTCACACTAAATATAAAAATTCAACATAAATTATTTTTGTAATACCACAATGAATTGAGTAATATTATAATTGTTAATGAAGCTATCATTAAATAAATAACCAGTATAAGAATTGCACAGTTGCACTTCTATATTTTTCTTTAATAGATAAATTATTATGTATGTTATATGTTATAAACAAAACTTAAATGATATGAAAAACACATTCGTATATTATTTATGGGCAATAATAATACCGGCTATTATACTCTTTATCGTATCATTAAGTAAAAACTCCTTACTGTTTACTTTAGCGTTAGCGCTATTTGTATTGTACAGGTACATTATTGACACAAAAAGATTAGCAGACTTAGGCATTGTTAAAAAAGGAAGTAAGGAATACTATTACCCCTTGAAATCGATAGTTTACTTTAAAGAGCTGTATACTGGGAAATAAAAAAAAACTTTTAAAGCCCCTCCGATTGATTTAATATGAATAGAGTAGTAAAGGTATAACCGAGCTAATCTAATTCTTTAATAAGGATATTTCTAAAAGTTATAACATCATGATGATCTTGCAGCATAATATAACCTTTATCAATTTGTCCATATTGTGGAAAGTGTTTAAACTTTGTTTCATTGACCCGATCTTTAAATTCAGAGCTTTTCCTATCAAAGACTAAAACTTTTTCCCCATTAAGCCAGTGCTCAACCATACCGTCTTTAGAAATAATCATGCCTGTGCACCACTGCCCGTGCCCCCAAAACTTTTTATCCGTAGCTGGCTCATACAATAAATAAGCAGCGGCAGTCAATCCATTTGCAACTTTATCCTGTGCTGGTCCTGGATAATTATAATCATCAATCAGCTGGTACTCGATTCCCACAATACTTTTTTTATTGCTGTCATTACTTTTTAAATAATCTACAAAATATTTAACTCCAGAATTGGAAGCAGAATCCAACATAAAATCAAATTTGAGCGCAAAATTACCATACATCTGTTTTGTAACTAAATCTCCCCCTGCAGAAGCTAAAATCAGATTTTCACCTTCTATGCGCCACCCCTCTTTAGGAACATCATGTTCTTTGGCTGTCTGCCACTTATCAAGATTTTTACCGTCAAATAAAACCTTCCATCCCGACTGTTTAAACACCTCATTATAATTTATTTGAGCATAGGTTGTATTACCATAAAAAGCAAACAGTAAGAAAATAAAAAAATATAATGAGTAATTCTTCATGGCGGGTTATATTAACGAATTATATAAATAGATTAATAACAATAAGGCTATTAAGAAGAAAAGCATTTTCTTCCAATGCCCAAAATTAACAGTCCAGCCCAAATTGTTTTGCTTTCTAACAAAAAAAAGTGGATCATCAGGATTATAATAGAATACACCAAAATAAAAATTACTTTTCATAACAGTAGAGATTTAAACAGTTCGCACTCTAATATACTAATTACAAACACAATAAAACAAAAAAAAGATGAAGTGCCGCTTTGATAAGCAAAATCAAAATCGATTATTAAAAGTTATCCAAAACTGATAATAAAACTAGAAACTCAGGATAATGAGAACTCAATGTTGTTTTCAATTTTTTTGATACTTCATACTTATTATTTCTCACTGTTTTCTCCGATACATTGAGCAACTTGGCGATCTCGTGATTATCTAAACCTTCTTTCTTGCTCAATCTATAGCAATTTTGCATAGTTTCAGGCATAGTGGAAATAATATCAGCAATCTTTCCCTCCAATTCCTTGGCTATTACCATAGTCTCAGAATCCCATTCTAAATGTTCAACCAAATTAGCTAGCAACTGTTCATTCCGAACACGGATACTATGTTTACGATAAGCAGAAATAACTTTATTACGAATAATGGCGTAAAGCCAACTTTCAAAATGTTCTAGTTGCTTTAGCTTTCTACGATTATCCCACAAATATATAAAGACCTCTTGTGTCACATCTCGTGCTTCTTCCGCATCAGGTACTCTACGTTTTACCGAAATAAAAACAGCTTCCTTATATCTTGCATATAATTCTTTAAAAGCTTCAGCATTATCATCGCTCATTAGTTCAAATAGCTCCGATATTTTTAGACATTTTTTATTCATTATTTAGGATAAAGGTAGCTATTAGTTAGTAGCTTAATGTTAATATAATATTATATTATTAACGTCATTATAATGTAAAAAAGACAATACAAGCAAGGTTACAGCAACTTACATATCTTCCCATCAAACACAATAACACGTTATTAAAACTAAACTTCGCTGTCAAACTTATACCATCTACAATAAGTATCATCTGCCCGCTTTTAGAATCTGAGTTTGGTAAATCACCGGATAATCTAAACTACTAGAATCAAGCACAAAAATTTGGTACTTTTCTCCTTCTGGATATACACGCAAAACAATATGTCCCTTATGTATGTTTTCTGCCAATTTCCCAAGACGTTCAACGTTCCCCGCCACCATTCCCGTTGCAAAAATGAGACGTTCTCCAGGAAAAATTTCTTGATCAAGTATTCTCGACAATATCTCGGGTTGAGGATGAAAGAAATCCCAAACAGGATTAACAAATACACGAGGTTGCAATGAAGCCAAATAATTTCTGTTATGGCTATCCGAGTAACCATGATGATTCATTAAAGCAACATCGACTAAACCAACAATATTTCCTACCGGAGTTTCTACATCTCTATTATAAGGAGCTTCAGCCCAAGTTAAACCAGTAATATCAGCTCCTGCAAAATATCGGAATTTCCCATACTGAACCAATAATGTGGAGCTTACCATATTTTCGTCGGGATAATCATTTTCATTTATTGTGTGAAGCTCAGGAAACAAATTACGGACTTTTGTCCCTTTCCCAGTCCATATCTTTCCACTTCCAGAAATATTTCGTATCTCAAAATGACGATATCTATTGGGTTGATTCAATAACTTAAACTGCTTTCTACCAGGATGAAACGCAGAGACTTTCGTTCCATTACTCGCAACACGTTTTACTGCATCAATATAATTATCCAAGTTTGGCCGAGCCTTAGCAATATGAACGCGCGAAGGATAATCGTATGAAGGCCAGCTACGATCAACAAGTCTACTGATCTTCATGCTCTCAGAAACTCGCTCGAAAGCTCCATCATGGTCATCGTGATGATGGGTCAGAAACATATAATCGACTTCATTTTTTTTACCGAGAGAAGCCGTAAAATGATTAATATAACGAATTATCCACTCGTCGACAGTTTTACTTTTATTAGGTAATAAAGGCATAATAGGATAGCTAAAATTACTTGTATCTCCCAGGTCACCTACATCCACTACCATAGTAGTAGCATCTGGCAATATCCATAATGCGGCATTCCCCCTCCCTGTTGCTATCTGATGAATATCTAAATACCCAGGTTGCCAATCTGGTAATTTATTCTTTTTTAAATCACTTTGGCCAAATAAATGAAATTGTCCAAAAAACACAAATAATATATATAAACCCAGCTTTGTAGATATTTTCTTCATTTTATTTTAAATAATAATTATATCACTTATTTCTTAACTCTCTGGAGCGCTGCCTCTTTACTATTATATCTGTCAAATTATAGTACAATTCGACATCCTTTTTATCACCATTCCAAAGTATATTCATACCATCGCTGCCTACGTAATAGGCAATATCAGTCTGTTTAAAGACATCATTCCGCTTGAATCCATCAATGTAAGCAAACAAACGTGCCCGCATAGCATCGTTTTCAACAATACGCTCGTCAAACTCCATTTCAAGGGACATGTTGTATTGTTTAGCAATAAAACATGTTTCATCGATTCGAGAATCAGGAATATTTGTATCAAAAAAATGATTCGGTTGCAGATAAGCACGATCGAATCCCAGTGTTTCCCAAGTATCATATCCATCTGATTTAAAATAGGGAATCCAATAAAAAGAGTATTGGTGTCCACGTTTCAGATATTCAGAGATATTTTTCACAAATGTCCGAGTGTTTGTAGCCTCCTCTGCTAACCAATAAAATCCTTCCAGTTCAATATTAGATAATTGCTCTTTCTTAAAACGCTCGACAATGCGATCTATGAACCACTCCGAAGCTTTTATACGATCTTCATCTTTAGAAAAATCAAGAGCAACCCCATTAATACTACCCCAATCCTTCTGTTGGGAAATGGGCTCAGGTAAAGACATCACAATCTTCCTTTTGAAAGGCAGCTTTCCACATATTTTTTTGGCGTTCTCGATACATTGATCAAGGGCATTAAGCCCCATCTCTTTTTCAAAATAATGATCTAACAGTTTCAGCCAATCTTCTTTCTTTGCAGAAAAAGGACGATAGCCCGAAGCAAAACCTACACGATCACTATCAAAAATCTCTAAAAAAAGAAAACCGTCAAACAGCCAATCTCCTTTTTCATCGTTCTTATGCTGCGCATAAACATAGGGGCGAAAACGTTCTTCATCCCATCGATCACGATGAGCTCCACCATCATAAATCAATACCATATCTGAGATATTATGAGGAGCGGCATACGATCCGATAGCTGTTAGTGGAGCCGATCGCTTACTAGCACAGGAATAAAAGGTAAACGATAGGGCAATAAGCAGTAATAATCTTATCATAATTTTATTTTCAATTTATATAAAATATTTTACTCATTGGGGCAGAACAGGAAAAACAATATTATGTGCTACCTATTTTTACAAATAATAGGCAGCACATAAACAATAATTTAAGGTAGTTTCCAAAAAGTAACTTCTGAGAACGACATTGATACTTTAGAATACCTCGGATCTGAGTTCCAATTTTCTATACATTTGACCCGATAATAACGAGCCGAAGGAACCGCAGCGGGATCCGTATAAATATTATCCCCATTCGGATATTCTCTTACCATATCTGCCTCCGTTTTAAGGAATGAAGAATTATCTACTTCCCCTATTTTCACCCAATTATTCCAACCATCTTTCGCTTGTGGAGCCTCTTTACCTGTATATGCCCAAAGCTCTGTTTTCATGGGACAGTAATCATAATAAGGCCAATATAGACCTGTACGATACCTTCCTACACGGACTGAGCTCCCCAGATCTAACGTTAACCAAGTTGCATCTCCGGTTCCATCGGAAGTAGGGTCCCATACCGTCACCGAACCCCATCCAGCTTCACTAGCCCAAGATGTTTCTGTTTGACTAAATGTTTTACCCCAGCGCCCATCCCATAAGACAGAAAAACCTCCACTATTAGGGGGATCAAATCCATCTACAAAAAAGGCGGCATAAGGTTTCGGGAGTTCCATAACCAATTTTAATGGGTCTAAAGCAAAATCAACAATAGACTGAAAGGTATCCAATGCTGCAGATTCGGGTAAAAATTGAGTTATCAGCTTCAAATTACGTTCTGTATTAACTGCTTCCAATAGAACTGTATTCTCTTTATTGCCTACTATTACTGTTTTTTCTTGCCCCATATTGTTTTCATAGACAACCTTAGTCTGGAACGAAGACAAGACGGAATCTGCCCACAAGATCTTAATATCTCCTCGCTCGTCCACAACTTCGTAATCCGCAATCTTACGATTATTCAATATAGTAGCATACCGAGAACCAAATGTTCTTCCCGTAAGATAAACAGGAACGGATCGATTACCGTATTTATCATACGTATATATCTCAAAATTATATACATTCTCAGGAAGATTATCAATTATAGTACTGACACGATTGTTTTGCAAATTTTCTCTTTCAATCTCAATCAACACAGAGTCTTTACGCAGATTCCAAAAAACAATTGCTTTACTGATATTAGGATCGGGACCTAATAGGAACTCAATTTTCAGTCTATTTTCCCCGCCAGCATAAGACGCTTCTTTAGCCTTGCCTGCGTATCTTACCTCGCCAGAATTACCAAATTGTAAAGGATCTATAGCATCTGTACAAGCTCCTAAGCAAGATAACATAACCATAATACAATATAGCCTGATTATATTTTTCATAATATTTTTCTATTAAAATAGCTAACAATTATTCTATCGGCTGACCAAAAACACTAACTTCTGCAAGCGATATATTTTCTCGCCCATCCCATGATTCTTTCACTTTGAAACGAATATATCGAATAGCCTGTGAAGGGGGATTAAGTGTTATTATGTCGCCTGCCTCCCAGCTTGTTTTGTCGTCCCCTGCATCTCCTCCTCTATCGCTTGGCTTGACATTCTCGACTTCACTAAGTAATGTCCAATTATGCCAAGCGCCCATACCAATAGGAAGTGTACTCTCCGTATAATCAACCAACCCATACACTTCATATTTTTTTGGTGCATATTGCGAAAATGGATAGTAATGATTCATTCTGATCCGACTGATATTAGCAACCTGACCTAAATCTATGGTAAATGTACCGGGCTCATCAAGAGTACCATACACACTTAAGTGTCTCCAATCATTTCCATTTCCACTATAAGGACTTTCAAAAGCACCAGACCAAATACCATCCCACAGATTGCCAGCATTATTATAATAATCATTTGACTGCTCTGTATCATTGATGAGCATTACACCTTTGAATTTCTTTTTATCCAACATAACCTCTAGTACCGGTTTAATATCGGCATAACTCGTATCGGAATAATGATTCCATCGATCACGAATATAGACACCAAATCTTTTTTCTTCAGGCGGATACCCCCAAAAAAGAATACGACCATCAATATCTTTCGTGTAATGGGAATCTAGCTCTTCAAATTCACCTTGATCATTAATAGTTCCCAGAAAAAATGCTAAATCAGAACCTGATTGATTTTCGAAACGCACATCGACTCCCCCCAATCCGCTAGATAATGTCATCGTCTCAAACACACGTAGGTAAGGTGGTGTTAAGGGTTCAATATGTACAATAACGGGATCGGATCTTACCCCTGATTTACTTACGCTATACAATTTCACTTCTTGCAAAGCGGTACTCGCTAATCCTGTGATATTAATAGTATCTCGGTAGGAAGAGGATTTGAAATTCAATTTTTCATGATCCGAAATCTCTACAAGAGCTTCTACATAGGAAAGATGACTATCTGAAGGCAAATCGTACACTAAATCCGCACCGCCAGGCGTAGGGATTACGTGAACATTTTGTACCATACCCGGGACTTCTTGTCCAGCCTCTATCGGTTTATTAAACTCTTCTTTGCAACCGAAAATAAAAAACAATAAAACAAAGCAGAGCAAAAATTTCGAAGCCTGTATTGCACATAAGGCCTGCTTATTATTGATATAATAATTTAATCTATACATGATTTCTCTTTTGTTTGGACAAATTTGGACGATTCATTACCAACCCGGATTCTGAACAAGCTTCGGGTTTCGTAGCAAAGCACTTAATGATATAGGCCACAGATAGTCTCGTGGAGCTACAAACTTTTGTTCAAAAACTTTCCCTACCTGATAATATTCTTCAGCATTCTTACCAATAAAATTCCAGCCTCTTACATCTTTATTTAAAAAGTCTGCTGCTTTCTTCCAGCGCTTCAAATCCCATAAACGATGTCCTTCAAACGCAAGTTCAATCTCCCGTTCTTGATGAATAATTTCCCTTAACCCGTCCTTGGTATTGGGCTTTCCTGAATTCGATGAAAACTGTGCCCAAGACGCAACAACCCCCTGTAATCCGGAACGTTTTCGTATTTCATCCAATTGATTGATAGCCTCAGCTGGTCGTCCCATTTCATTCAATGATTCTGCATAAAGCAATTTTAAATCAGCTAATCTCATT
The DNA here is from genome assembly GCF_026711005.1 of Sphingobacterium sp. UT-1RO-CII-1. Classification (GTDB taxonomy): domain Bacteria; phylum Bacteroidota; class Bacteroidia; order Sphingobacteriales; family Sphingobacteriaceae; genus Sphingobacterium. Next base: position 429,298 of record NZ_JAPPVJ010000002.1, read on the forward strand.
TCAGGCCAAGAATATGTACGTGTATTTGCACCGCTTTGATTATGTGTATATTCCCAGTTAATTAATTTACGAATCCAATAGCCTGTGACTGTACTCCAGCCCTGCTGCCCGGTTGTACCATTTTCATCGTAAAACAACGCTCTAATCTTATGAGGAGCCTCATCACTCAGTGTGTTTTTCATGAAGACAACCGCACCGTCAAACATCAGACTGGCGTAAAACCTATTCTCACGATGTTGATTGATTAAAGCTGTACTATACCCTTCAATAAGGTTATACCGCTGATCGCTACCTGTTGACGATGTATTATAACGCCTTTCATAACGATTGGTATTCCTCCAGGTTATATCTTCATCAATAGGCACTCCATTTTCAGTATAGAAACGTTCAACCATATTCATTGAAACAGAAAAAACAGAATGTTGAAATGGATTACGTCCGCCAGAAATCATGCGAGGTACAGATGTTTCTGCCTGCAAAACAATATTTTGATAACTATCCATATATCTGCCCCATATTATCTCCGTATTGAAACGATCCGTGAGCGCACCACGAAAATTCATCTGATAGCGAGTGGGATCATGGATATCGACAGCCTCTGTAAAATAATACAATTTTGCGCCCGAAATATTTTCTAAGGCTTGTTCACAGGCATTAACTGCTTCCTGCCATTGATTTGCCTCATACTGCTGGGAAAATAGCAACTGACCACTATGATCTGCATATCCCTGATAATCGGGATTGCCATTAAAAAGAGGGCTTGCCGCTGTCACCCATAACCTTGCTTTAAGCATATATGCAGCAGCTTTTGTAACACGACCAGCTTCTTCTGCAGTATTCTGAATAACTACAGGCAGATCTGCTGCTGATTCATCCAATAAACCTGAAATATATTTTACAACTTCATCTACGGGAGCACGCGAAACCAACACTTCATTTACGTCAGAACTAATATCAAGATTAACATCAATGATGGGAATCGGGCCATACATCCTGAACAAAATAAAATGGTAATAAGCCTTCAAAAATTTCGCTTCTGCCAACCAGCGTTTTCTAAGCGACATCTCTAATTCCGGAACCCGCGACGTTTTACTCATTTCCTCAATAAACACGTTGCAATCTCTAATAGCTTTAAACATATCGCCATCCCAAAAATTCTCGTATGGCGAATTTATATTTTGTTCGCCCCTAGCAATTCGAATACCAGGACTGCGGTCGTAATTATTGCCAATATCGTAAGTCCACACATCATCACCTCCTAAGAAGGTTAATGTCCTCCTACTATCATGATGAACAGCAGGCGCATAGGAATATAATGTCGCGACATAACGTTCAGCTTCCTTCCTGTTAGCAAAGATGTGGTCGATATTGGCAATGTTGTCAGGCAAGATATCTAAATAACTATTACAACCGCTTACAGTAATCATGAAGAACAGAGCGACAGCACATTTCTTTATGGATTCCATATATTTCTTTAATGGTTTATATTTATTGATTATACTCATTGCATTTTTTTTAGGTTAAAAACTAACTTGAACACCAAGATTCACAACACGCTGTAAAGGATATCCCATTCCATTACCCTTCATTTCAGCGTCCCATAATTTAAATTTACTTAACTTGAATAAGTTAGACCCGCTTGCATATACCCTAAACCCATCAAACTTTAATCGTTCTTTCACCCACTTACCTTTGGGTTGATACCCCAATTCTACAGATGCAAGTTTAAAGAATGAACCATCCCGTAGCCACCAACTAGAATTACGATTATTATTGGTGATTAATTCAGTTGATAGCCTTGGAAAGAAAGCATAAGGATCACGATTGGTTTCCGACCAGTGATTTGCTGATACTACGTCCAGCAATCCGTTCACATACCCTCCTTCTCTGACAAAAGGCGTAATACTTGCTGCATCAACCATGAATGATACGCGCGCAATTCCTGAAAAAAAGGCACTCAGATCAAAATCTTTATATCCTAACGAAAAACCAAACCCGTAGTTGATCTCAGGCTGTGTTGGATAGCCCATGGGCACCATATCATTATCGTTGATGACACCATCGCCATTAACATCCCGATACTTAATATCTCCCGCCATATAATCCCCAAATTGTTCAGGCGAGTTAGCTACATCTTCTTCATCGATAAATAAACGTTCAGCAACATATCCCCACATTGTATTCCAAGGGTAACCTATTTTAGATCGATGTGCAATATTTTCAGGATAATTAGGTTCTTCATATATAACTGTTTTGTTTCTAGAATAGGTAAATGTTCCGCGTACTGTTGCCCATAAATCAGGACCAAAACTCTTGTTGTAATCGATTGCTGTTTCAAAACCACGGGACTCTAGCCCTCCAACATTAGCCCGCACAACAGAACGAAGCCCCATTGTAGTGGGAATATCGTTTCTAATCATTAGGATACTGTTACGCCTGTCTTTAAAAAAGTCGACTTCTACATTCAACCCGTTTAATACACCTATCTCGAAAGCTAGGTTTGTTTTGTTTGCACGCTCCCAGGTAACTCCTGGATTACCATATCGAGATATAGCTACCGTTGTAAACTTCTTACCATAATCTGTCCCAAAGGCAATAGATCCCGCATCCATATTCATCATATTCAGGTAGAAAAACCGTTCCTCTCCATAATCAAACCAGTTTGTAAGTTCATCATTACCAACGAGACCATGAGACAAACGAACCTTAAGTTTATTCAAGAAGTCTACATTTTTCATAAAAGGTTCATTGGCAACATTCCATGCCACACCAACAGATGGGAAAAAACCCCATCTATTATGTTTATCAAAACGTTCGGAAGCATTATAGCCAAAATTGAATTCGCCCATATAACGGTTGTCGTACCCATATGTCAAACGACCCGATAAACTAACATTACGTTGAGGCAAGGAACGCTCAAGATTACCCGCATTAGATAGCTTTTTCTCCCGAATAAAGCCTAATACTGTACCACCAACATTGTGAACGTTGTTATATGTTTTCTCGTATGCCAGTGAACCCTGAATCCAGTTTTCATTCCAAACGGATTTGCCTCCTTCAGAGTATCCTAAATACTCACGCCCAGAATTTTCATTAAGCGCAACAATATCTTTTACGTGTCCACGATTTAACTCATCTTCTACAGCAGTGTAATAAAAAGGAACAACAGACCTACTGAGCGAACTTCTAGTACTTCGTTTAGTATAAACCATAAATTGACCTTTTAAACCGTCAGTGAGGAAAGCAAAATCCTGACTAAGGTCAAACTGTGCTACAAAATTTGACGTATTTTCTTCACTATATCCCGATAAAGCATTAGCATAAGGGTTGTAGAACAAATCTGTCTCAGACTCTGAGTTTGCTGACATTCGAGCATTTCCGAACAATGGGTGGCGCACCCAAGAGCGATACCCTTGATCGTAAACCGCAGGAAACATAACAGGATTGGCTTTCAACATACTTTTAAACACATCAGATCCTGTCCCTACAGCCGGACCATTTAACCCATCAAAAAGACCATTAATACGGACAGTAGCATTTGTGGAGCTGGTAAGCTTGATATCAATGTTAGAACGTATTTCCAAACTCTGACTCTGCACATTCGTTTCAAAATCATTAATCTTATGGGTCTTTAACATACCATCATCAAAGCGATAGGAAGACGATAAATAGTATTTTGCGATATCACTCCCACCTGAAACATTCAGATTAACACGATGATTCTGTGTAAAATCACGAATCATGATATCACGCCAGTTATTAGTTGGATATAATAGGCTATTAGCTCCTGCCTTCGTTTTATCAATTTTATCGAAACTATATAATCGCTGCTTTCCCCTAGTTAACGAAGCTTCGTTAGCAAGCTCCATATAAGAGATATTATCAGCCAGATTATACTCTTGCGCATTTGTAGATAAAGAAGATTCATAACGAATATTAAATTTTGTTTTACCAACTAACCCACTTTTAGTGGATATCAAAATTACGCCATTAGCACCTCTACTACCGTACATTGAGGTGGCTGTTGCATCTTTAAGGATCGAAAAACCTTCAATATCATCTGGCTGTATGCGTGCTAACTCTGTAGTTGTTGACTCTATACCATTTATCAATATTAGGGGATTGACTTTGCCTGTCCCAAATGAACCTACACCACGGATAAAGAATTCAGCATTATCTCTCCCAGGCTCGCCCGAAGTCTGATAACTGATAAGCCCTGCAACTCGCCCTTGAAGCATGGAAGTCAGATTACTGGTCGGTCCTCTCAATTCCTTTGGGCTCACTGTTGACACAGAACCTACAACAGTATTTTTTCGTTCTCGACCCCATGCCGTCACAACCACTTCATCGAGGTTGTCGTTTCTTGTTTGAAGCACTACGAACAGATCAATACCTTTATCATCTTTAACGATAATATTTTCCTCTCTATGGGTTATATATGATATATGTCCTATTTCTAACGTATATGTGCCTGGAGATATATTGATTGTAAAACTCCCATCGGTTTCCGACTTACCTACATAATCTGTCTGGAGAATCTTAAGAGCTGCATCAGCTATTGGCTTACCATTATTATCTTCTATCTTTCCAGTAATTTTACCCTTTGTTTGTGATGTATTTACAAGTGTTTTCGTTGATTTAACGGCCTTCTCCTCAATAAGAAAATGAGAGTTTTGACGTGTGTATTTCAAATTCGTTTTTTTGAGGATAGCATCTAGCGCCTCTTCCACCGAAATTTCCTTCGCTGACAGAGAAACTTTTACAGTATTATATTTTTGAATATCCTCTCCGTAAGAAAAAATAAAACCTGTCTTTTTATGCAGTGTAACAAATGCTTCTTTAATTGAAGTATCAATAAGTTCAACTGCTATTTTCTGCTTGAGATCCTGAGCGAAAATTTTGCTACATAACACAAATAGCACAAAAGCTAACATCAGGAAAAGTCGTGAAAAGCGAAGTAGGTATACTACTTTTTGCATATGTTTGTGATTAATATGGTTTGATTCAATGTATTTGTTTTAATTCCATATCTTTTAGATCATAATCTGATTTTGGTCTAAAAATCTATGTAAAGCCAAGCTAAGTATCAATTATATGGCTTTTTTCAACGTCCCCATGCTATTGGGGGCGTATTTTTATGTATGGTTTTTTATAGTAGTTTATTTCATCAGCCTCCTATTTTATAAATATGATAATTGACACCATCTGATGTAGTATAAGTGAACTTTCCGATTTTACTGATTATACCGAAAACCTGATCAAGTGTCTCATTATCACCAAACATTGTACTTATCTTCTTTTTCTTTAAATTGTCATCCGTAACAATAATCTTTACTCCAAATCGTCTTTCTAAAATGTTAAACACTTCATATAATTCATGATCATCAAATACTAAACTGCCTCCCTGCCATTGTTCGAGCATATACACATCTATTTTGTTCAAAACAGATCGTTCATTCACGCCATCCCATATCAATTCTTCTCCTGGTGCCAGGGTTGAGATAGATACTTCTCTCCCCTTAAGTCGTCGCTCTATTCCAACTTTGCCGGTGGCTACAGAAATTTTAACATTATTTTTATCGAAAGCTTCTACTTTAAATGATGTTCCAAGAACCTTCGTGAGTATACCTTGTGATGACACAATGAATTCCTTCTCAACATTTCGTTTAACTTTAAAGAAAGCTTCACCGATTAAATCAACGGAACGTACTTTTCTATCAAACGTTACAGGATAGCGAACACTACCAGCTGCACCCAAATAAACCTCTGAGCTATCAGGCAAAATAAAACACAATGGCTTGCCACTTTCATTAGTTTTTGTCACATAAATTAGATCTTCATTATTCTGGGAAGTATTTATTAAAAACAATACTAAACATATCATGACGAATGCAATAAATATAGCCGCATACGGTAGCAGATTTTTTCTCAAAATTCTATACCATGGTTGCTCTATGCTAAACTGTCTATTGAAAATTTTATTTACCTCAATATCCAGCTTCTTAAGTGCACGTTTATCTAACTTATCAAGTTCAATGGGCTCTTGTTCGTGATGCTTAAACCAAGCTTCAATCAATCTTTTTTCCGACTCCGAAGCTTCACCCATTTCATAGCGTCTAAAAAGTTCTTTTATCTTGTTGTTCATTTTGCTCTTTACCTATAACTCGCAGCAGGGAACAGAATGTCCTTTAAATAAATGTTAAACTTTTGTTAAATAATTGCTTTTTTATCTAAAATACCTTAATGACATGTTAGAATAAGAAGATTGAAAGAAATGATCAGAAAGTTTTAAAAGATATAGTCTAATGGAAAAAAGGGAAACTATTGGGCAATACGTAGCCAAAAATTGTGATAAACTAAATTATTAATATCAACAAGATATTTCCCTTAGAGCTTCTCAATATATGCATCAGTATTTTACTGATAAGAAATCACAATAAGATCATCTCTGTTATTAATAGGCTTCAGAATAGCGTTTTTTAGCAAAAAAACTTACACACGTTCTATCAACTATAGATTCATTCATATAAGCTTACGAAAAATAAAAACCTAACTATTTACTGCCTTAGTTCACCATCCCATACTTAGAGATATATCACGTATAAGACATACAAATATATTACGTATAACACTAAACCCATTCTCAAAAAAAGAATAATTATTTCTCTTTAAAAAAAGCAATCGGTTGCCTGTTAACAAGTCATTAACAATCTATTAACTACTTATTAACAAAGTGTTATCATTTCATTAACAACTCTTACACACAAGATCTTATAAGTTTGAAAATAATTACGACCTCTTATTAAAAGACTGGGAATAGTATTCTACTATCAAATTCAAAATAATTCAATAAGAAAAGAGGGTAAGAAAATATTTGAACGGACCAAGTTTCACTAACCGTAAACAATTATTTATGAACATTTTAAAACCACCTAAATGAAGAAAAGAAAAAACAATCTAACTAAACTGAATTTAAAAAAAATGTAAAATCACTAATTATGAAAAGAAATTTATTCTTATTAATCGTTTGTATACTTCCGACGCTTTCTTTTGCAGGTAGTACAAATAAGAAAGATCTATATGCTTCTGTTGTAGATAGTGAAAAACAACAACCTATCTTTATTAAGGGACAAGTCATTAATAGCAGCACAAACACTCCGATGGAAGGAGTAAGCATCGTAGTAAAAGGAGCTAATAAGTCAGCACGCACCGACGAAAACGGACAATATACAATAGAAGTTCCCTATGCAACGGCAACATTAACATTCTCGTATGTTGGCTTCCAGCCACAACAACATGACCTTACTGGAGAGCATGAAGTAAATATTCAACTCGTCGAGGATATTCAAGCATTGAATGATATCGTTGTTGTTGGTTATACAATGCAAAAGAAACAAAATGTGGTGGGTTCGGTATCCACCATCACAACAAAAGACTTAGTACAAAGCCCTTCTGCAAACATTAACAATATGCTAGCGGGACGTTTACCAGGCTTAGTTGCCAATCAATATGCAGGAGGCGAACCCGGTGTCGATAGATCAGAGTTATTTATCAGAGGAAAATCAACGTACGGAGATCAATCGCCTATTGTTATTGTGGACGGTATAGAACGCGATATGTCATACTTAGCGCCTGATGAAATCGAAACAATATCCATTCTAAAAGACGCTTCCTCTACAGCACCTTATGGTATAAGAGGAGCTAACGGTGTAATCGTAGTAACAACAAAAAGAGGTCAGGCAGCAGACAAAGCAACAGTAGATTTTAAAACAAATTTTGGTTTTAATAGCCCAACAGAACTTCCTAAACTATTAGGGTCAGCGGACTACGCAATGTTATATAATGAAGCTCTCATCAACGATGCCAGAAGAGATGGTGGAGATATCGCTAACCTAAAATTATTCTCTGAAGAATCAATTAGTAATTTTCGTAAAGCCAAGGGAGATAATTCTGATGGCTTGGGTTATGACTGGGATTATTTCGATTATATCTTCCGTACTGCTCCACAGCAAGAATATAATTTATCCGTAAGAGGAGGTAATGAGATCGCTAAATATTTTGTGATGGGTGGCTATCTAGGTCAAGCCAATAACTATGATCATGTTGATTTAGACAGATATGGTGTAGCAGCTAAATTCAAACGATATAACTTCAGGTCTAACATTGATGTTAATATTACAAAAAACTTATGGATAAAACTCAACTTAGGAGCCAGGATCACAGATAGAACATCTCCGGGAACAAGCGCAAATAGATTAATGACCCTGGGCATGACACAACCTCCCTATTTGCCAATCATTGTGTCCCCAAACGACAATCCCAGCACATTAGCACACATGGAGAACAACCCACAAGGTATGCTTTTTGGAAATCAGATTTACCGTTTTAATGTTCTAGGAGAACTTTCAAGATCGGGTTACCACACAGAGAAAAAAACATATTTAGAAGGTAGTTTTGCGGCAGGTTGGGATTTAGACTTCATTACCAAAGGTCTATCAGTAGATGCTGTTTTCTCGTATGATGCCAATGAACAGCAATTTTTAAGGCGTGAAGTGGATACATATAGCGAAGGCTACCGTACATATCCAGGTTATGCAACTTTTGTCCCTTCAGAAGGTATCGATATATACATGAATCCACGTACGTATGAAGGTACATATAACACAGGAAACAAATATGATATGGATAAAACTTTAGGCAATGGCTTTTCGCAAGGTAACCCTTTTAATAGAACATTCTTACAAGCCAAAATCAATTATCAGCGTTCCTTCTTAGAGCAACACAATGTGGCAGGTATGCTTCTTTTTAACAGGTCGAACCAATCTGTTTACGATGGTGGGAAAGCGCAAGTTGATATACGTTACCAAGGTATGACAGGGCAGTTTACCTATAACTATAATGAAAAATACCTCACAGAATTTAATTTTGGATATAACGGTTCGGAAAATTTTAAACGTGGAAAACGCTATGGTTTCTTTCCTGCAGGAGCATTAGGCTGGGTGGTAAGTAAAGAAAGTTTCATGGACAATACCAAAGAATGGCTAAGCTTCTTAAAAGTGCGTGCTTCGATGGGGTTGGTCGGGAATGATAAAACATCCAACGAGCGCTTCTTGTACCTCGCTTATTATGGAGACGGTAGTGGTTATGATTTTGGAGAGCAAAATTTCAATAATAATCGTGGTGGCTTAAGAGAGGGTAGACTAAGTAATGAAGATATTCGTTGGGAAACTTCTAGAAAAACAAATATAGGCCTCGACATGGGCTTTATGAAAAATAAATTAAACCTCTCTGTCGATTTATTCGAAGATTACAGATACGATATCATTACGGTACTTGATGCTAATAAAGATATCAGTTTCCCATGGATTGTAGGTAAGAACTCCCCTCCTATCAACATTGGTAAAGTCAGAAACAGAGGGATTGATGTCGAAGTAAGTTATTCCGATATGATTGGAGAAAATGTTCGTTTCTTTGTCAAACCAAATATAGCTTTTGCAAGAAACAAGCTGGTTTACAGACAAGAAATACCCAAAGAACATGAGTTCAGGCAAGAAACAGGAAAAAGACTTTATGAACATTTTCTTTACCAATTTGATCATTTTGTAAAAGATCAGGCGGAAGCAGACCATCTTAATGAAATACAATATCAACCTTGGGGGAAATTAATGCCTGGAGATGCTGTATATAAAGATTTAGATGGAGATGGCAAAATTACGGACCTAGGGGATCGTAAAGCAACAGGAAATCCGAGAAGCCCAGAAATTCAATTTGGATTACCTGTGACTTTCCAGTACAAAAACTTTGATTTTAGCGTATTATTCCAAGGCGCATTAAAAACTTCAATGAAGTTAACAGATGGTGCTGTATGGGACTTTCCTACTTTCGACCAAGATAAACTCGGGGCTGTACGACCTGTACACCTAAATCGTTGGACGCCAGAAACCGCTGAAACTGCTACATATCCTGCTTTACATATCGGCAACCATGAAAACAACAAAAACTCTAATAGCAGTTTATTCCTCTATGACGCTAAATATTTAAGACTAAAAAATATTGAGATAGGTTACAGCTTACCAAAAAACCTAATCAGAAAGATTGGCTTAAACCAAGTCCGCGCATACGCACAGGGAATGAATTTATTTACATGGTCAGGTTTAAAAGACATGAGTATAGATCCGGAAACAGGAAGCTCAAGTGGATATTGGTATCCAATACTAAAGACTGTAAACTTTGGAGTAAATGTTAATTTTTAGGGACTATTAAGTACAAAAATCATGAGAAAATTATTATTCATAATACAATTTATATTTCTCGGCTTGACCTTAGGTTCTTGTGAGAAATTTTTAGACAAATTACCAGACGATCAGCTTCGGGAAGATGAAGTTTTTACACGCTTCAACAAAGTAAATGAGTTGGTGACGGACGTGTATAGTAGAGCAAAAAACTCCAATCAACCAATATCATGGTTTTATCATTTCTCTAGCGCAGCCATTACAGATGAAGCTGAAGGATCAACAGTAGAAGGAAATATTACAAACCGATACAATACTGGCGACTGGAATATAAATTCTTTACCGGGTGATAACGGTCAATTCTGGAATACCCTTTACGACGGAATAAGACGGACAAATATTATCTTAGAAGGTATCCAAAACTACAACACACCAGATGATATTTTAGAACCTGGATCCTTGAATTATCGAATAGGTGAAATACAATTTATGCGTGCTTATTTTCATTACCTGTTGATTCGTATTTATGGAGAAGTACCTTACATTGATCGGGTAATTAAGGCAACAGATAATATGGATTTCGAAAAAGAATCATTCCATGCTGTGGTAGAAAAAATAGTTAAAGATGCGGAGGAAGCCTATCAGAAATTACCGGATCGCTGGCAAGGGCAAAACTTTGCACGTGTTGACAAAGGATCCGCTTTGGGGTTAATTGCTACAGTAAGATGGATGGCTGCAACCCCATTATGGAATGGAGCCGCCGCAAAAAACTACGATGGAAACCGCCAATTCGAATCTGAATATAGTGCAGCAAAACCAGAAAGATGGGAAAAAGCTAGAGATGCAGCGAAAGCAGTCTTAGATATGAAATTGACTACTGGTGCCAAACGTTACAACTTGTATCAAAAATATAGTAATTCGGACTATAATGATAGTGGTGGCCAAAACACCAGTAATTCTACTGTAAACACCCGCTTATGGCAAATGTACTATGAAATGGAGGCCTTTAAAGAGGAATACGTTCTATTCTTTACTAAATACAAATGGGATGGTTGGTTTGGCGATGTTTATCCTCCCAGCCGGGGAGGTGGAGCGCGTCAACAGCCTGTTCAAGAACAAGTAGACGAGTACGAATATATTGGTCCGGATGGTTTTGGATATCCTATTTATGATAAACGCGCAGCAAAAGATGGTTATGATGACGGGAACCCATATTTATCAGTGAAAAGAGATCCGCGTTTTTATAGAGATATTATATTTCATGGGGCAGCATTCAGGGATGGTAGTAACAAACCTTCTACGTTGAACATTGCATCAGGAAGTGATGCAATAGGTGCATCAAATGCTACAAGAACTGGCTACTATCTCCGTAAATTTCTACATGAAGATTGGAATAGAAACTCGAGTGTAACAATTAATGCTCCACCTGTGTGGCGATTACCAGACTTTATTTATATATACGCTGAAGCAGTCAATGAATTGGCTGGTCCCAATAAGGAAATATACGACTTAGTGAACCAGGTGAGAAGTCGTTCGTTTATGGCACCAATGCCACCCGAAACAATGGGAAATCAAAAGCTTATGCGAGATTATATTTATCGCGAACGCCGAGTAGAGTTTTTCTATGAAAATAGAAGAGCATTTGACTTCCGTTTATATTTAGAACCTACTTCCAACGAAGAGTCTGCCAAAGAAAAACTCTTTAATACAGCAGGAGCTAATGGAAATGAACGCTCTATTAATTATTGGAAAGCAGGACATGGCCCATACCCAAAAAATCAGCGTATGATTAACGGCATGAGACCAATTGAAGACCCAAATGGAAAGATTTTGATTGGTGATAAAAAATATAGAATGGAAAGATTTCTAGTTGAAACACGTGTATTTAACACTCCACAACATTATTTATTTCCCATAATGGATGCCGAAATAAAGAAAACACCGTCATTAACACAGAACCCAGGCTGGTAAAAGTATTATAAAGAATTTCCCAGTAATTAGTTAAGTTAGATAGCCGTCTCACAATTTTTGTGAAGACGGCTATTCTTCTTTAAGAATGGCATTTATTTTTGTTACATCAAGTCTTCCTCCAGTTTTATAGTAAAGAATTTTTCCGTTACGATCTAACAGAACTACTCTTGGTATACTGGTAATGCCTAATCTTTCACTTAACACCCCTCCTCTATCAAAACTATGATCCCAATGCATATTGTGTTCTTTCACACCCTGGATAAAACTTGTTGAGTCACGGTCAATAGAAATACCGACTATTTTAAGTTTATCAGTGGAGATCATATCCCTTAATCTTTTGATATCGGGAATCTGCTGGATGCATGGAGCGCACCAAGTCGCCCAAAAATCCAATAATACAAAATCTTCTTTTTGATCTTTATGAAAAATTGGAGTTCCATAAATATCCAAAAAATCTAAATTTGGAATCACTTCATTCTCCTTCAGCACCACAGGGGAAATTTTTTGTTTAAAAAAAGCAACTATCTTACGTCCTTCTTCTGTAGACCTAAACTGTTCGGGAAAAGTATTATTGTAATATCTTAATAACGCTATATAATGCTCAGTGTCAACTTCTATAAAATCTGATAATCCGAGAATTTGATCTTTAAAATAATAAAATGAGAAAAAATCTTCCGCATATGGAACAAGAAAATCCATTGACTTGGTATTCATAATTTTAACCAAATCATTAAGCACATATTTAATAGAGTCATTAGTTCTAAACTCATGACCATGTTTTATCATAATAGCATTCAAACTTGCACGTTCCGAAGCGTGATTTTCGAGCAATTGTCCATATATAGTATTTAGAGTAGTATCGTAGACATCGATAAGATCTTGATCGTTATCCACATATAAAGCATTATCGGTTTCACCTTGGTTCAGAAAAAAATCAAATACTATTTTATCACTATCCATTAAAAATCGTTTATGATTTTTCCCCTCATAAGAGACCGATAACGCAGGATGAGTGGTATAAATAGGTTTACAAAAGGTAAGGGACAAATCCACTTGTTTTAAATCTATGTGCTCTAGCACGATACCGTCATCGAAGTGGATAACCAATTTATCTTTGTCGATATCATGAAAATTCATTTGAACTTTAACTGAGTCTTGCCCATATAGAAAATTATTAACCAAAAGAAAGATGATTAAGAAAGCTGTATACTGTGGTCGTGCAAAAAGCATAAGTTATTTTATATAAATGAGATCAATCTATTAACGTCTTAATAAAACTAGGTTAAATCTTTATTATATTATTTTCAATAACATATTTTAACACCCCATATCAGCTTTAACAAGCTCCATTCTTTACAGTTTTTAATAGCAAGAGGACCACAATAAATACCGAATCGACAATTTTAACAAACAACTAATTCAACTTCAAAATCAATTTGCACTGATCACAGGATACTGGACCATTATGCTTGGTATAAACATCAAAATGAACGGTATTTAGCATTTTATCTAAGATTTCGTCGCCCGTACTTTCTATTTCCGTCTGCACAGCTTGCATCCGAAACGACCCATTATTAATCATTTGCAATACATAGTAACCAAAATATTCTCCGCTACTTAAAACAAGAGTATCCTCTAGGATATGCCATTTATAGCTTTCCGTTTTTCCTATGTAACATGTATCTAAATCTCCTTCGTAATAGGTGTGATCGACAGTACCATCTGATTTAAAAACAAAATTTTGAGACAGCCTACAATCATTAAATTGCTTGATAACAACTTCCGCATTATCTATAAAGCCTGATTTTTCCAGTTTCCAAACACCTAATAATTTTTCGGGATCAACACTTTGAGCTATCGCTTTATTGAAAGAAACCAAACAGCAGAGTATTGGTATTATTATAAAAATTGAATGTTTCATATCGTACACAAAAGTAATATTTAGCTTTGATGAGAAATATCCCGATTATCAGGTAATTTGTGAAAATTATAATATGTCAAAAATGGAATGTTTGACAACATCAAAATAAAAAAAAGTAAACTAGAGAAACAATGGAGCGAAATATTATAGTTTCGTAGTGTGATTTACAAACAAAAAACGCAGCTCATTTGTATTTATTAAAGGTAAATACATACTATGATTACAACCTTACTTACTTTATCTATACTACTCATTTTATTAAGCTCCCTTTCTTTTATCCAACATCAACACTGGGTGTTTCGTGTACCTGAGTTTTTAAAATTGCAAATATTAGTATTACAGGTTCCCACGGTTATTATTCTTTTTATAGTAATGGAAAAAGGAACGCTATTTTGGCTATTACAAAGTGTACAAACTATTTTAATAGCTTATCATGCCTATATATTAAGCCGATATACGAAGTTTTGGAGAACACAAAAAATCAAAAAATCGCCAACAGCATCAGAAAAAATAAAAATAATCTCTTGTAATGTGTATCAGTTTAATAGAGAGTTTAATCGCTTCATAGAGCTCATTAGAATAGAAAAACCAGATATATTTATCACCATGGAAAGCAACAGTGAATGGGAAATGGCGATGAAAGAACTGGAAGAAGACTACCCTATACAACAAAAGGTAACTTTAGAAAATACGTACGGCATGCATTTCTACACAAAGCTAAAAGTAAACCATATTGAAACCCATTACTTTGTTGCAGATGATGTGCCGAGTATAGAAGCTAAACTTGAAACAAAAGACGGACATAGGTTTCTCTTCTTTGGAGTCCACCCACCCCCACCAAGCCCAACAGAAGAAGAGACTTCTAAAGAACGCGATGGCGACTTACTCAGTGTCGCAAAAAAAGTTCGCAACAGTGCTTTGCCTGTAGTCGTTATTGGAGATTTCAACAACGTAGCTTGGGCAAAAAGCTCAATTTTATTTAGTAAAACGAGCAAACTAATAGACGGAAGGATAGGTAGAGGAATTTTAGCTACTTTCCATGCAAAATATTGGTTTTTTAAAATTCCTTTAGACTTATTTTTTCATAGCCCTGATGTTTATATAGATTCATTGAAAATACTTCCCCCCGTAGGTTCTGATCATTTCCCCGTAAGCTGCACCTTTCATATTGACTATCAATCTAATCACCAAGAAGAGTTTGTAGAAGACTTAGATGAAGAACAAAAAAAGGAGGTAGATGAACTAATTGAGGAAGGTAAAGAAGAAGAGAGTGATAATAGAGAACAAGTAGCCTCTGAATAACTGGAAGAAAATTATACAATGTTTGATGTACTTTTCTCAACAAAAAAATAATAAAAGCTCCTTTTTAAAATTTAATTATTATACTTGCACTATAATAATAGAAAGACCTCTCTAAAAAGAGTCTTGATTTATAAAGAAGTGGCGAGAGACAGGCTCTATGACCCGCTGGCAACCATCAAGCAATTGAACGGTGCTAATTCCTGTCCCCAATAAAGGGGAAAATATAAATAAAAGACATCATGCAAATCAACACAAAAACATTCTACAAAGAATCAGACTGTCATGCAACTACTAACAATAAATATTGTTGTTATCGTTCGCTTATGTCGGTATGCTAAGCTCTGATTTTTAGAAAAAAGTCCCATACAATCATGGGATAGTAGCACTAAATCGAAAGTTCCAAAACATCTGGAATTTCATTATCCATTTAATATATATTATTTTTTATGTCAGAATTTGTAAAACAATCATTAGGCACTCTTATTCAAGAATTAAAAAAAGATGCAGATAAAGCACAAGTAAGTTTTGAGGCCACTTCG
Organism: Sphingobacterium sp. UT-1RO-CII-1; assembly: GCF_026711005.1. GTDB lineage: Bacteria > Bacteroidota > Bacteroidia > Sphingobacteriales > Sphingobacteriaceae > Sphingobacterium. The sequence goes on from NZ_JAPPVJ010000002.1 coordinate 445,263, forward strand.
GTCCTTGAAGAAGGTGTAAGTGTAAGAAGTACGGTACGTCAATTTGAATTTAAATTTGATGAGCCTGAATTACTAGGCGGTAAAGATGGTGCACCTAATCCGGTTGAATATGTATTAGCGTCATTAGGATCATGTCAAGCTATTGTATACCGCGCATTAGCTTCTTTAAAGGGAATACAACTCGAGAGTGTAACGGTTAAAACAAAAGGAGATCTAAACCTACAAGGCTTTTTAGGTTTAGATAGCAATGTACGCCCTGGTTATGAAAAAATTGAGTTTGAAACTATTATTGTTTCTGATGAGAGCCCTGAAAAACTTGAAAGACTAGCGCAACAAGTTGACGCCATTTGTCCTGTTTTAGATATAATCTCAAAACCTCTAAAAGTTGAAGGCAAATTAACCATCAAAAACAAGCATGAATTGGTAGGTTAATCGATAGATTAAGAGTCGGTTTTAAGCAGAAACCGACTCTTAAAACAATTTATTGTGCCTTTTCCTCTACTTCAAATACGTATTCATCTGCTGTCAGGTGCTCACCAAAATGGTGAACAATTTCATTTAAGACATACTCTTGCTGATACTGATTAAATGCAGCTGTTGCATCCGATATCAAAAAAGTGTTATAACCCTTTTCGTGCCCATCACGCAACGTACTCTCTACACACACATGTGTAGCATAGCCGACTAAATAAAGGTTTTCAATTTTGTTATTACGTAAATAAACATCAAGATTAGACCCTGTAAAACCACTTGCCCCTACCCGACCTGTAACTATAAATTCTCCCTCAATCGGTTTTACCGACTCATAAAACTGCGAACCAAATTCGCCTATTGGAAAAGTTCCAGCATTAGGAATAGCTTTCCGTAGGCCGCTTTTTCCATAAGCTAATTCAGGATAGCCTTTTTCAAAGCGCAAACCTACGTGGATAACATAAATATTATTTTTTCTTGCATGATTTAATACCTTTTCTATATTAGCGATGGAGTTATTCATCATATCTTTATCGGCCACCAAAGCATTATATAGTTTCCCATTTGTATGCATCCACTCATTCTGTGTTTCAATAAGAATAAGCGCCGATCTATCTTTTGTTTGTCCGTACATAAAACTCATATTTAAGCAGGTAATAGTTATTAAAATTATATTTTTCATGTGTGTATTATTTAATAAAATTTATGAATACTCCATATTTGTTTCATGAGCTCGCCAGCTCGATTTGATTTTCAACTCCCCTATGGAATCCCAATTTTTTATTATTCATCACTTTTCTTTTAATGCCGAGCATCCTGATTCTCACTTGTCGGTGTTTATGTTTTCTAAAAGGAAAAGCCTCCCCATTATTACATTAAAAATCTAGTCGAAGTGGGTTAGAAACATGATCGTTAGATATTTTTGACACAGCTTTCCACCCCTCATCATATCTAATGTAAGACAGGTAATCAGTTATTATCAATTTATTATCTCTGTAAAACTGTGTTTTAACGATAGCTGTATTTCCTGTAATATCCATTATATTAATCGTGTACTCTAAGCATCTAATACCAGAGCTCATTTTTATCGGGTCTTTCTTATACGCTTTCACCATAGCAATCCAGTCTGAAAGAAAAAGACGTTGTAAAGCACTTCCTTTCGCCACTAGAATAGCAAACTCTGGGTGAAAGCCCTGAGCCATACTGTCTACATTCATACTGTTTAATGCTCCATCTATAAATGTCTCTTTAACAAGTACCCTTAGTACTTCCCTATCAAGCGTAATATCTTCTTTTGTTTTTAGGTTGTTCTTTTTGTTCATCAATTTCTATAAATGCTATTTTCAGTCTTGTTATCATCTTGCATACTCATTAGTGTTAATAATATGGATATCACCATTGTTATTAGCACGCTTAAATTGCATAAATTCATCATAAATTGTAAATAAACTACAATTGCAAAATAAAGGCTTTGTTTTTATATTTACAACATAAATTGTAAATAAATTACAAAAATGAAAAAAACAGAAGAACAAAGGGATCTTTCTTTTGACTTTGATTTCTTAAATAAATTAGTCGTGGGAATAGGTGAAGTATCTCAGATAACAGGCATTCCGACTCGTCAAATACGTTATTGGGAAGAAAAAGGTATCGTGCTAAGTTTGACGGGAGAAGAAGGTAAAAATAGACGCTACGATTATGAAAACATCAAAAAAATGTTACTAATAAAGGAACTAATGGATGAGGGATATACGTTAGATGCATCTGCTGATAAAGTTAAGAAACGCATGGAAATGATTGAGGAGACTCTCAACAAACTGCAAAAGAAAAAGATTTAAAAACAGACATTTATCACGACAATAGCAATACTACTTAAATGGGTATAAGTTTTCATATGTGCATAATTACTTTATGAGCTCGCTAGTTCGGTTTTTTCTTTTATCTATCATACGGAATACTCCTTTGTGTTTTTGTATAAAAGAAACATGAAAATATCATATGAAGTACAGCAATAATGTCAAGTTTTACCTCAAAAAGAATAAGCGACCGTGGAATTAAAAAATAGATTTGATCGAATAATTGAAATACTTGTGCAGCTGCAGTCTAAAAAAGTATTAAAGGCACAAGAACTAGCTGACCGTTTTGAAGTAAGCCTGAGGACAATATATAGAGATATCAAGAGTTTGGAATCAGCTGGTATACCGATTATAGGCGAGGCAGGAACTGGTTATTCAATTGTGGAAGGATTTAGGCTTCCGCCTATTATGTTTACCAAAGAAGAGGCAATGAGTTTTATCGGTGCAGAAAAGCTAATGGAAAAATTTATGGATAACAGGTTAATAAGCCATTATAAATCTGCAATGTATAAAGTCCGATCTGTTTTAAAACATAGTGCCCGCGACTCTATTTCTACGATAGAAAAACAGATTATTATGCGTGAAGGTAACTTCGATACTTTTAACAGGTCAGCTCCACATGCTCTGCAAACATTATTTGAAAGTATGGCACAAAAACAACAAGTTAATTTATCCTATAAAGGAACTCATGATGAATATCCCAAAACGAGAACCATTGAGCCTATTGGTTTATTCCATGAAAATAATTTTTGGTATATCGGTGCTTACTGTTTAACCCGAAATGATTATAGACAATTTAGGGCTGACCGTATCAATACTATTGATCTTTTGCCGGAAAGTTTTAGTCAAGACCATATCAGTTTAGAGGAACTGATAGGGAACCGCGAGAATGGCTGTCAGATTATAAACATAATGATACGAGTAGGAAAAGATACAGCCCCCTATTTAGATTGGCAAAAAAAACACTTTGGTTTTACCTATGAAGATAAATGCAGAGATCATGTTGACTTATCATTCGCCTATAAGGGACCAATAGAGTATTTTGCCCGATGGTATATGATGTATGCAGATGACGCACAAATCATACACCCAGAGACACTTAAAGACATCGTAAAGAACATCCTGGATAAGAGTTTAGATTGTATTAAAAACGAAACTTTCTAGCATAAAAAATAACGTGGACTAAAGCCCACGTTACTAGTAGATAGACATCTCCTCAATAAAGAGCTAAACGTAAGAAGGCGGTTCTATGCCCAAAGCTCGTAAATATACATAGCCCTGCCCTTTATGGTGAATTTCGTTATAAATAAAATATTGAATGCTATCCTCAATCGGATAGTCATAAAAACTAAACATGTTAAAATTTTCTTTAAACCGTTCTGTAGGTATTTTATTGAATAGCTCATTAATACGCGTGGTGTCTTCGTCCCACCTTTCTAACAGTTGAGCTTTAGTAAATAAAGGAATGTCATGATTGTATTTCTCTACCTTATTATTAATGATACTCTCGAGACCAGGGACCGCCAGAGAAATCATTTCCTTTACAATCTCACCAAAGGTACGCATAGTACCAATTGAAAATTCAAAGAGCTCCTTCTCAGGAAAACATTCTATAACACGTTTTGTCGTTGCACGATGATCCTGCCAATTTCGTAAAAGACTTTGTCTTGAAATAATTGCTTGTGTTTCCATATCTGTATATATTGTTTTATAAGGCCAAAACTAGCGGATCAAATGACAACCCTATGTCAGTAGCTCTTAAAAAAAACATCTTTCAAAAACTTAAAAAAAGCTATTTACCCTTTTAGCAATATATTACAATAACATTTTAAAACTATCACAAAGCATCCCGCATAAAACGTAACCAGTTGCCATGTGCTATATTAGTCAAGTCTTTTTGTTTATAGCCTCTATCCCTTAAAATTGGAAATACCTTCTGAATATCAGCAATAGTTTCTAAATCATAAGGGCATTGCTCTTTACCAAAAGCACCATCCAAGTCACTACCTACTGCGACATGATCGGTGTTTCCTGCAAGTTGGCAAATATGATCAATATTATTGGCCATAATCTCCATATTACAACCTGTACCTATAGGAGTAGATGTTCCCCTCACCCAATTAGGTACCATCATCCAAGCATCTAATGCAACGCCAATAACAGCATTACGATCAATAAGAGCTTTAATCATCTCATCGCTAAATTGTCTATTATGATCAACAAAAGTACGACAGTTATTATGACTAGCCCATACCGATCCTTGGTAGCGATTCAATGCATCCCAAAAAGCATCATCATTTAAATGAGTAGTATCTAATATCATATTTAAACGATCCATCTCTTTTAAAAGGACTACACCTGCCTTATTCAATTTACCGCTTGAGTCTGTTCCATTTGCATACCTACCTGGTCCATAATGTGCTGGCCCTATTGCCCGAAGCCCATAATTATATGCTCTTTCTACATAACTTATATCCACCAAAGAATCTGCTCCTTCTAGACTTAAAATATAACCGATAGGAACTTTAGTCGTATCGGCTTCCGTAATCCATTCAGTAATATGTCGATCCAATTCTTCTTTACTGCAAATCATTCGCATATGTCCATCCGCTTCCATCGCTCTATACCAGGCGAGTTGTCCTTGCGTTTGTGCCCATGCTTGTTCAGGAGAATACCAGCCAGGAAGAAGGCTAGTAGGCTCAACAAATCGGGCAATCTGCGTAGCTACAACTAAGCCTATATTCCCTCGTCGCAACTCTTCAAATGTGATAGTGGCTTTGCCCCGGTCAGGCTTATCAACCATATTTGCTTCTCTCTTATTAAGCTCATGAATAGATATCCGTAAATCCCGATTCCATTCCATCGCATTCATACTAAGATCAAGATGTCCGTCAATTAAAAAAAGCTGTTCTTCTTTCATATTCTTAAATATTAATCTTTCTTTTTCGGGCAATTACTTCCCAAGAATCTATTACGCAGTGTTCACCTATCACATTTACCTTATCATAAAGATTTACAGTAGGACAGATATGTGTGGGCACAGCATAAAGTTCCCTGCCTATCGGGTACTTACTGCTATCTGGCACAGACAGCAGCAGATGTTCTTCACTTTGAAGTACTACCTTAAGATCTTTATCATCCAAAAAGAATACCCGTGGTAAAGGTGGGTCAGAGGCAACCGCTTTATATCCTAAATCTACACAAATTCGAGTATCGCTAATAATAGATATTACACGTGTCATGAGTACAGCAGCATATTCAAATGGTTGCTCAGCGATACGTTCTCGATATCCCCAATCCCAAAAAACAAAAGTACCTGGGCTACACACAACATCGGGCCTATGCCGATGAAATGAAAACGAAGGACTTCCACCTAACACCATCTTTAATTCATCTTTCGTTTGTCCTTGTAGGTAATTATAAGCTTTTTTTAATATCTTATAACTTAGGTCACTTTCCTCTTGGCGTATTGCTAAAACTGGATTACTAATATGCCCGTCATAACCGTGCACTCCTTCTAGAATAAGCATCTCTTTTTCTGATAGGATTTTCTTCAATTTAGGAACTTCAGAAAATGGCGTACCAGTACGCCCCATGCCCACATCAATATCCAAGTATACAGATATTTTTATACCCTTATCTTCTGCGTATACACTAAGTTCTTCCACTGATCTTGTATTATCTACAAGACAAGAGAAATGTGTATTAGGGTAAGACTCGATCAGTTTTACCCATCTCGAAATATTAGTGGCGACAGGTTGATAAGCTAAAAGAACATCTCCGGCACCGCTTAAACCTAGCATTTCTGCTTCAGCTATAGTAGAACATTTGAATTGCGTTATTCCTTCTTCAATCATCATTTTGCAGACTTCCACCATTTTATTGGTTTTAACATGTGGACGCAAACGTTCACATTGTCCTTCTACCATGTCTATTAATAATTGAATATTCTTTCTGATGCGTTCAGGATAAAGGAGAAGTGTAGGCGACTCTATCGAGCTAACATCCGCTAATTGATACCACTTTAACATAGTTTAATCCTCATGTAACTCAAATAGTGCTTCAATTTCCACAGGAATATTATCTGGGAGTGACCCAAACCCCACAGCACTACGTGTCCCTATACCATTTTCCTCGCCCCAAACCTTGGCAAACAGCTCGCTACAACCATTAATTACATAGGGATGCTGCTCAAAATCATCAGTACAGTTGACCATACCTAGAATTTTAATAACCCTTTTGACTCTATTCAGAGAACCAAAGTTTGTTTTAATCGTTGACAACATAGTCAAGCCAACTTGTTGGGCCGAACGTTTCCCAGCCTCAATATCTATATCTCTGCCAATACGTCCTATGATAAGACTTGCATCGTCTTGAACAGGGCCATGACCGGATAAATACAAATATTTACCATCAATAACATAGGGTTTATAAACTCCTTTAGGTGCCGGTGCGGGAGGTAATGATAGACCTAATTTTTCAAACTCATGATCTGCATTGTACATTGTGTGTATTATTTAGTGTATGTAATATTATATTAAAATTGATAAGAATAACACGGCAAGCAACCCAACAATTGCTACGATCGCCTCCATAACTGACCACGATCGTAAGGTGTCTTTCACCGTCAGTCCAAAATACTCTTTAAACATCCAAAATCCAGCATCATTAACATGTGAAAACATCAGGCTGCCTGCTCCTATGGATAGTACCATTAAGTTCGGGTCGACACCCGAGGTTTTACTCAGTGGTAATAATACTGTTGCTGCTGTCAGTGCTGCAACAGTAGCTGAGCCTACACACCCCCGTATGATAGCGGTAATGAGCCAAGCTAAAATTAAAGGATGTATAGCGAGCGACTGCAAGTTTTCTGCTAACAGAACACTCACTCCACTCGTCTCCATTACTTCTTTAAAGACTCCTGAACCTGCTATGATTAAAAGTATCATAGCAATATCTTTAACAGCCTCCGTGTAAATGTTCATCACTTTAGCAATACTACGACCTTGCTTGACACCGAGAGTTACTGTCGCAAAAACAATGGCTATTAGCATCACAATAGTTGGTGATCCTAAAAATAAAATAATTTCGTGCGCAAAATTATTAGACTTAGGTATAAAATAGGGAAGCACAGTAAAAAGTATAAGCAAAAATACGGGAAGCAATGCGGTAACAAAGCTTTTCCATGTATTGGGCACACCATACTTGCTTTCCTCTTGATCAAGCTGAACGGGTTGAAAAAAACCTTCATTAACACTTTTTATTTTCCTTAATGTTCTTCCGAATAAAGGTCCGCCCACAACAATAGCGGGTATTGCCACAAGTATACCATAGATTAAAGTTAAGCCCATATTCGCATCAAACAGGACTACAAGAGCAACTGGAGATGGATGTGGAGGAATAAAACCATGTGTAACTGATAAAGCGGCTAACATAGGCAAACCTATATAAACCGCAGGCAGTTTGTATTTATAAACGATAGAGAAAATTAAGGGCACTAATAAAACGAAACCCACACCGTAAAATAAAGGTATCCCCACAACAAAACCGGTAAAGGCCATACCCCATTGTAGGTATTTAACCCCAAATAACTTAACCATTACTGTTGCAATATTCTCTGCAGCACCGCTTTCTGCTATTATTTTACCAAGCATAGCTCCCAAAACAATAATCAGTGTTAGGCCTCCCATAATATTACCTATCCCCTTTTCGACAGTACTAGGTATCATATCCAGGGGAATGCCCAGCGCAACTGCAGCCAATATGGATACGATTAAGAAAGATAAAAAAGCATCAACCTTAAGATAGCTTATACTAATAATTAACAATAGTAAGCTCAGAAGTACAATTATAAATACCATTGGGTCTATAAATCAGTTATTGTGGTTTATAAGGCGACTAACATATACCCACCTTTAATTAATTAGAACACCTAATATAATAATATTAATAATAAGGCAATTGACTTTTTCATTTTATTTTCCTTAAGAGAGAATAAACAGCGTCTTGTAAACAGATCATCAAATAAAAAAACACGATTCTATTATCACAAAAAACTTCTGCCCCCCACAACGATTACGATACACATAAATTATTTCTAATGTTTTTTTAAATATTCTTTTCATACTTTTACATCATGAGCAATAATGATATTATGAAAAAGCTTCGAGTAGCTTTAAAGTTTACGGATGATGATATTGTTGAAGTACTAGCTTTAGTTGATTTTAGGGTTACTAAAACAGAACTTGGCGCTATATTCCGGAAAGAAGATCACCCAAACTTTAAACCCTGTGGCGACCAGTTGCTCAGAAACTTTCTAAACGGGTTGATTATTTACAAACGTGGCCCCAGACCTCGCACTCCGTCAAAAAGTTAATAAAAAAACGCCTACTGCAACAGTATGTATTAAAGCTTAGTCTTATTACCATCTTCAACGCACAATTCAAAGACTAAAAATATTTATTAATAGGCAGCGCTTATAATTTTGTAATAAACAGAACTCAAACAGTTTTATTGTGTTATAGATTTAGAGAACAGATTTATAAACAACAATAAAATTATATCGCTATGATACAAACAAAATTTCAAGACTGTATACAAGCATGCCAAAACTGCGTAACAATTTGCAACCAGTGCGCCATTGCTTGTCTCCACGAAAGCGAAGTAGCCCACCTCACAAAATGCATTCAACTGAATTTAGAATGCGTAGCAATATGTGATGCAGCAGTAAAAGTAATGAGTATAGATGGGCAATTCAGTAAAGAGTTGTGCAGAATATGTGTAGATATTTGCAACAAATGCGCAGAAGAGTGTGAGCAACATGCCGCAATGGGAATGGATCATTGTAAAGAATGTGCAGAAGCATGTCGTAAATGTGCCGAAACATGCGAACAAATGTTAGCTGCTTAAACAATTGAAAAGCATCAAGAGAGATGCTTTTTTTTAAAAGAGACAGTTTAATTACTCAACATAACGTATGATAACTAAGCGGTCTCTTTTTTTTAATATTGAATCGTCATACTTTTACCTTGAGAAACCTCAGCACTAAAATTAAGTAACTTTCTTTCCGTACTTAAACTACCCCGCCAAATAAGTTTATTATCTTTTTTATTATGCTGTGTTAAGTACATATGGCTTATAACTATGCTCTCGGCAGGTTCTTCCCTATCACTAGTAACTAAATTATATATTTCAGCCACATCAGAAAAGTTTACATTTTTTAATGCAGACAAAGAAGCTTGTGGTTTTGTAGCTACATTTAATTTGACTGGTGCTTTATCCTTCCACTCTCCCTTTATATACCAATAGGAATCAATTTCTCCCTCATTATCCGGATTTTGTATTTTCACACCTATACGTCCGTCACTATAAAAATGTATAGTTTTATAAAAAAACAAAGGTCGTTCTTTCAGCAATTCAATAGAGTGCAAACCATGCTGTGCATCCTCCCACCAATCAGGTCTACTAAACAAGTTTACTTTACCATCCCATCTTCCTTCACGCATCAAATTTTTAATTTTTTCAATGGAAAGGTGAGAAAAACTAGAGCTATCTCCTTTATTCTCCTTATAGGTGTCACTAATGGAAGTACGGATAAAATCACATCCGTACAATAAAAATACAACTAAGAAAACTATACAATGCTTTTCAAATATCTTCCACATACTAACTCACTTTGTCTATAAATACAGCTTGAGCAGGATTTTCTGGCACATAGAGTATTTTTCTAGGACTATGTTCAATATTATAAAGTTGATTCACCGCCACAGTTTTCAAAATACTTGTCTCACACCATTCATTTAAAAAAGTTGGAAATTTGACTTCATATTTTACTAAAGCATCTTCAAATATGTACTTATCTGTTTGTATTGCTTTAATAACCTGCGCATTTGCAGGTTTACCAGAAAACAAAACTTTATTCTGCTTATTTTCTAGCTCCTTAGCCAAGAGAAAATCTCTATTAAGATAAGCATAGAGTTTAAAGGCTAAAAAGCACAACAGGGGGACTAAAATCCAAGGGTGAAAAAAGTGGAGAAAACGCCAGCCCATGCCTTTACTCTGAAAATAAAAGCTCCCAACAAACAAAAGCACAGCATAGGTAATCAGGAATAACAATATAAACACTCGATTCCCTATATTGCTTAAAGAAACGCCATAACTGGTGCTTTCTATATAAAAATAAGGAGGACGCAACTTTCGATCAATATAAATAGACACTACTTCACCTTTCTTAAATGAATTTAACTGCTTATTAGAAGGAACAAAACAATAATCAATCTCTATCGGGTGATGGTGAAAATTTTCAAGTGAAAGTTTAAGCTTCATTGCAATGCTTCCATTGCCAAGACTTAAAACTTTCTTACTGACAATTTCAGCACTTCTTTGTATACCATCTCTGAGGATACGCTTTAATCTTGTTTTATAGATAATAAGCGAATAAATATTTCTAGAAAAATAATAATAAAATACAAGCACCCATAATATCCCTCCGAGAATTAGGTAGGCTATAACATTATCTGCTTTTCTTTGCATTAATATTTCCATGTTTCTATTATCCAGATTAGTAATCTCCAGTAATAAAGGAAATATGAGCACAAAAAAAATGAAAAAAAACACCTTAAACTTCTTCATAAACTTTTCTCATTTAATATCAGCATGAACATAACACAGCTCAGAATTTATATCTTTCCATGACACTTTAACGCGACTCCCTTTCTTGAGACATAAACCAAATTGATTAGCTACAAAAATATAATGTTCCCCTTTATACGAAACTTTAATTAACGCTCTCTGCTGCGCATCATCATTTACAACCACGCCTCCTAAATCCACCGCAAGCACAATTCCATCAGCCATATATTTACCTCTACGGGCACAATACCGATCTAACACTGGAAATAAAAACAACTGCAGAAGTACCACCGGCGTTATAAACGCTAGAGGAAACAAAGCAACTGTCCATCTTGAAACTCTATTTTCTACAGGGTCTGATAAAACAAAATAATAGATTACTAGGAAGGTTATTAATATACAATAAAAAGCAAGACCTAAGGCTAACGCTATGCTGACACCATGTCCCTTAGGATCAGGAAATGCCTTTTCACTTTGTAAGGACCTAAGACCATATACTTTATTTCCATAGGAAGGTACATTCAAAGAGGGCTCTATTGCATATTGTATACCAAGTTTAAAACCGAATTTCTTCATACTCAAACTATTTAAAATCCAATATAAGTGTATTTTTTAGTTTTATAAAAGAGAGTGAAAAACTTAATATTCTCTAAACAAACAGATTACATATAATTAATATACATTTAACAAAACGATTTAGTATAAAAAATTAATGTAATTTTGCGATCGTCCGAGTGGTTCGAAAACTCCCACTAAAAAAAACTATAACATAACATGCTTTTACATCAGAAAAAGTCATACTATATATTAACAGCTTTTCATATTGTGATTATTGCCGCCAGCAATTACCTGGTTCAATTTCCAATAGAAATCTATAAATTTACCACAACTTGGGGAGCTTTCACTTTTCCCTTTATTTTTCTAGCCACAGATCTGACCGTCCGTGTTTTCGGTGCTCAACTAGCTCGAAAGATCATTTTCAAGGCTATGCTGCCCGCCTTGCTTGTTTCTTATTTTATCACTGTAGGCTTCCGAGAGGGCGTTTGGGCGGGTTGGTCTTCTTTTTATACCTTCAGTATTTTTTCAATCCGCATCGTACTAGCGAGTTTTTCAGCTTACGTTGTAGGACAGATTATGGACATCTATGTATTCAACAAATTACGACAAGCTAAATATTGGTGGTATGCCCCAATAGCTGCTGCCATTTTTGGAAATCTTATAGATACATATAGTTTTTATTACATAGCTTTTTACAAAGGTTCTGATAGCTTCCTTGCAGAAAATGTATTTGAATTGGCTACAGTAGACTATGCATTCAAAATGTTGATAAGTACATTATTTTTCCTTCCACTATACAAAGTGCTTTTAAACAGAATTATCATCAGCATAGGCCCCAAATAATTCCTTAAGCAACTCGTTGATAAACAAATACAATTGCATGTAATTAAATTATAAGGTCTATTGTATAATATCACGTTTACTCTACTTTTAATAATCGTCCTAAGGTTATAGAAATAACTAAACAATAGCTAATCCGCATAGCTTATGAATAATAATCTTCTTGCAAGATCACCTCTAGGTTTCACTAAACATGATGTTAATTACGTTAATACAAAACTATAAAAAACCTTTAAAAAAGATCCTTTGCAAAAGAGATGATATAAGAATGTTTATCCATAGAAACTTTTACTTTTCTATACAATGCCCGAGATAATTTTGTCTACTAAAAGAATATTTCGTTACCTAGATAACTAAAAATCAGAATAAATAGTTATTAAGACTGTACTTCAGTATTTTTGTTTTTCATTTCTTTTTCGTATCTTGAAAAAAGAAAATTATAAGCGCTAGATATCTTAAGATTAAGAACTACTTTATTCTTTGTTATTGCCGATTCCCTATAGCCCTTTAAAACATTGACAATAAGATTATTTAATTGTTTTAAAATATAACTATCATGAAAAATTTCTTTTTCCTATGTGCATTATTGTTTGGAACAATAAGCGCAACAGCACAACTAAAAATTTGGCCTAACGGCTATGTAGCAACTAATAACACAAGTACCACACCTATCTATCCCGTTCAATTTTTTATAAATACAGTGGGAATGACGGGAACTAGCCGCCCTCTGGTATTTGCCATTGGTGCCACTGATCCGCGCATTCAAACCACTTCAGGCGGGAAAATTGTATTCTACAACACCGCCAACAATGCCCATATCGATATTGAAGTACGATCGGTTATCACCACGTCAGATGCAAAACTCAAGACCAATGTGGCTGCCATAGGGGCAAAAAGTAGAGCATTGGCGATGGTCAAGCAACTTAAAGGTGTGGAGTTTGATTTTATCGATGATGTAAAGAGCAGAAAGCATGCTGGTTTCATAGCGCAGGATTTGGAGAAAGTGTTACCACACCTGGTATCAACAGACGACAGTGTGGGCAATAAAGCTATAGATTACCAGGCGATCATCCCTTATTTGGTAGAAGCGATTAAAGAACAGCAGGTGCAGATTGACCAGTTAAAGCAAAAACTTTCTGCATCGACTACCGATACAAATGGTATAGAAAAAAGGCTAGCAGGAGAAGCGACCCGAGACGAAAAGCGATTAATACATCTTGCGATGAATCCGCAAGAATAAAGAAAGGAGAAACGTTATGAAAACGCTATATTTAACTTTCTTCTTTTTGCTGAGCATACTGACGATGGGCTATGCGCAGGAGAATTTTTATTATTATAATGGAGAGAAGAAATCAATCAAATTTCATCCCCGTCTATATTATTTTGCTCTAGAAGACAGCATACAACCTCTAAAAGCCCTTTCGGACATGGGCGTGCAAATTAATGACCGAGGTGTATATACAACAAAAGAAAAAAAACGATATTGGGTAGTCGTTGACATTGGCATAGAAAAAAGCTCCAAAGATATCCAACAGCTTAGGTCATTGCCCAACATTTCTTATATTGGCCCCGTGATAGACATTAATGACACTTCGCACGTCGCTATATCTCAATTTTTTCACATAGAAATAGCAAACAAAAGTCAATTAAACCAAGTCATCGAGCAAGCTCAAAAAAAAGGAGCAGATTATGTTGGCTCTATTCCCTATACAGATGGATGGCACACTTTTGAGAGTAAAGGTTTAAAGTCGAGTTTAGCAATAGCTAACCAACTTTACGAAACAGGGAAAATAAAGGAGATTTCGCCAGACTTCATGTTTGATTTCGCACCTTTCTTTAACAAGAAGAGAGATAAACATTTTTTCGGAAACTACATTCAGGCATGCACGAACGACCCTCAATTCCCACAACAGTGGGGCCTGCGGAACACCAATGGGATAGATGTAAAAGCATGCGCCGCCTGGGGTATAACGAAAGGATCACTATCAACAAAAGTAGCCGTTTTGGATACAGGTATAGATCCAAGCCTCACGGAATTTGCGACAAATTTGTCGTCAACATCTTTTGACGCACAGTCGGGAACCTCGCCTGCTGTTGTCTACTCCAACGACCATGGAACACATGTCGCTGGAATAATAGGGGCAAATCAAAACGCCTTCCTCATCTCAGGAATAGCGCCATCCGTAGAATTAATGGCAGTAAGTCACTCGCTTGCCGTAATACCTAACATCTCTGCACAACTTGCCTCAGGACTAAATTGGGCATGGCAAAACGGAGCCGATGTTATAAATAATTCCTGGGGAGACCAAGGAGGCGCCTATTATGGCAACCTGCAAAGTGCCGTACTAGAAAGCGCAATTAATAGTGCACAAAACAGTGGCAGAGGAGGATTAGGAACTATTGTGGTTTTTGCATCGGGCAACTATGCTCCCGTAATGGACTACCCTGCTACTTACTCGCCAAACTCACTAACTGTAGGCTCTATCACCTCAAGTGGCAGTCGTTCTTCATTTTCGGGATATGGTGCTGCGCTAGATGTCGTCGCTCCTGGTTCTTATATCCTATCAACCACATTTGGCAACACCACGAATTATAAAGATGGTACCTCCATGGCGGCCCCCTTTGCTTCTGGCTTAGCAGGTCTTATCTTATCCATCAAACCAACCTTAACGCGATTACAAGTTAATAACTTTATCGAAAGCACCGCACAAAAGGTAGGTGGCTACAGCTATACAACAACCGCAGGTCGTCCAAACGGCACCTGGAATAACCAAATGGGCTATGGTTTGATAAATGCACATGCAGCACTTGTTGCTGCCGGAGGTGGTGGCGGCACCTGTACACCGTCGACATCGCCAACAATAATTAATGGAGTAAGTTACACTAAAAATACAACGCTCAACGGATGCAATTTTGAGTTTAAAAACTCTAGCGTTACAAGCGGATCGTCATTAACGGTGATCGCAAGTGGATATGTGTTGCTATCATCAAACTTTACAGTATCAAGTGGTAACTCGCTGATTATACCCTGAAGAAGTATTTGCTCATTCTGGAAATTTAATATAAATCGTACATTTACATCAAGTTAAAACTCATATACAATTTATTATGATAAAAACACTACTATATCCTGTCCTATTGTTCAGCTTATTTATTTTGCATTCATGCAACAAGGAAGAAGTCATGCGAGAAAATCAAGAGCGTATAATACCAAAAGAATTGCTCGGAAAATGGTATAGTCAGATGCCGGAAAGCGGATTCTATGAAATCGACTTTACACCGCAAGCTATCCGTTTTACGACGTCGGCAGGAACGATAGACGCTAAAACTTCGGAATGGTCCAATTACCGTTTTGAAAATGACCACACCCTGTCCATACGTCGTTTTGATGAGCACCATCAACAAGATGCTGATTTTAAACTTCCATTTGTAATATCGGATGACGGTCTCCTACGGATTAATCATCTCGCACCTAGTGTCGCTAACGTAATTGGAAAATTTCCAGGAGACAGAAGCTGGTATGGAGATATCTGGTTTAGCCGTAATAAGAAGTAAGAACTACCGAAAACAATGTCCATAAAGAACGATGAATCGAAACCTGATTCAGCACAGAATTAAACAAATTACGACAAGCTAAATATTGGTGGTATGCCCCAGTAGCTGCTGCTATTTTTGGAAATCTTATAGATACATATAGTTTTTATTACATAGTTTTTTACAAAGGTTCTGATAGCTTCCTTGCAGAAAATGTATTTGAATTGGCTACAGTAGACTATGCATTCAAAATGTTGATAAGTACATTATTTTTCCTTCCACTATACAAAGTGCTTTTAAACAGAATTATCATCAGCATAGGCTCCAAATAATTCCTTAAGCAACTCGTTGATAAACAAATACAATTGCATGTAAAACAATTTTTATATAAGTTTGAATAGTAGGCACATATTACCAAACCTTATGACAAGAGATATACTATTTGAGGTGTACCAACACCCGGTACTCACAACACAAAACTTGGAAGATATATGCGATGCTCACGAACTTAAATACTATAATAAAGGCGATTATCTTCTCCAAGAAGGACAGGTAGCAAATGAATACTTTATTGTAGAACAAGGACTAATAAGAACATTTGTATATCATTATGAAGGCGAAGATATAACAACAGACTTTTCTACTAGAAAAGATTTAGTGATTGAAGTAAGTTCAATTTTTTCCCGCATTCCGACTAATGAAAATATGCAATGTCTTACAGATACACAATTGTGGAAAATAAGTTTCGCTGATTTTCAGAAGTTATTTGACAGAATTCCTGCATTTAGAGAATGGGGGCGTTCCTGGATGGCATCAGAATTATATAAAAACAAAAAACGTGCAACCGAAATGATTACACGCCCTGCTACGGAAAGATATCTTCAATTGATGAAAAGTCAGCCAGAACTGGTGCTTCAATCTCCCTTAAAACACCTAGCAAGTTATCTAGGTATTACCGACACTTCTTTAAGTCGAATACGAAAGGAAATTGTTAACAATAAAAAAATATAAACTTTAATGTGCACTATAATTAACCATCCAATTAACCCCGTACCTATCTGTAAAGGATCCAAAATAATCTCCCCAAAACATATCTTCTAAAGGCATCTCAATTTTTCCACCAGCAGATAGCCCTTTAAAAAATCGTTCAGCTTCTTCTCGACTATCCACGAATAAAGAAATATAATTATTATTACCAACCTTAAGCACATGACCCAGCGACGGAATTATATCTGATGCCATTAACAATTGCCCATTAGATAACGGTAGAGAAATATGCATAGCGCAATTCATCTCCTCTTCTGACAGCCCTGTTACATCCGGCACTTCTGCCATACGTTGGATAGAAAGCTCTCCACCAAAAACAGATTTATAAAAAAGAAAGGCTTCTTCTGCGTTTCCTTCAAAATTCAAATAGGGGTTTAATTGCATAATTATTTGTTTAAAAGTTTACTGTACTGACAAAAGTAAAGCACTTACTCAAAAAACAACTTGCCATAAGACAAGAAAACACAAATATTTACACCCCTCGTAATATTTATTGAACGGCTATTACAGTAATCTAACAGTTAGTTATATTTAAATACATAGATTACTGCAACACGCTAAATTATCTCCATGGTTCGAAATCAGACTCGACAGGAGTTGTTAAATCAAATTCGACCGAAAATAAGCGGTCAGAACCTATACGCCTTAAGTTATAAGTGAATTTAGTATCATCAATCGTTACCCACCAAACGTTATAAGCTGCATAATCAATAAGCTCCTCAGTCTCTGCGTCAGCTGGAAACATCTGCATATGCGGTTGACCTTCATTTGTGGCTGTACCACCATAAAATGTTACTTTATCCGGACTTCCATCTCCTAATCTATGATCATGTTTCAACTCTACACGATTATTACTCCATGAAAATATCCAGGTACGCGATTTATCTTCTCCGACGAAAAAAGGCACTTTTACCTCTCTATCTTCCCAACTCATCACCTGCATCAATAAACGTTCTCCCGTAAAACCATCTCCTTCTCTTCCGCCCTCCACTATGGTGCCTTCATAGTATTTACCTAAATGTGGCTTAAAAGCTTCCATAAATGTCTTCGAATTCGATTCCTGAGCACAAGCCCAACTGATCATCAAAGACGATAAAAACAATAAAATGTACTTCTTCATATATATAATTATCCGTTTATTTATTTTAACTAACTCATGCCCACTACGTATTTGCTTCGTGACCTCGCAACCTCAGCTTAGTTTTTAATAACTATACCACTCATCCATAGCCCTAATTCAATAAACATAGGAGTAAAACAAGTTTACCTTCCTCTTTTAAAGAGCAGGTAATCTATGCTATAACGTCCCGGACCTAAGAAAAACAACGATAGGTAACCTATAAAAATAGCTGTAGCTAATTCATATTTCCCAAGTAACATCCAGTCGTGAACGGAAAATATAACCAACATATTAAATAACAATGGTACAACCGCCAGTCTTGTAAATAAGCCAAATATTAATAGTATAGAACAGAAAAACTCAGCAAATATCGCTAAACTTAAGGAAATAGTTCCCCCTAACCCCATGAAGCTCATAAACTGATCCTTGCGCTCATTAAACTCGACAAGCTTTACATAACCATGATTAGGTATCATCAATATACCAAAGCCAACCCTCAACACCAAGGCTGCCAGACTAGCTTGAACTGTACCTTTATTAACGGAAAGAAAAAACTTTTTCATTGCATCTGTTCTTTTTATCTCAAAAATATAACAAAATTACACATCCTAACAGCAAACTGTACCTCTATCTTTCGTAAACATATAAATTAGATAGCAATACTTCCACCTATAAAGCAAAAAAAGGCAGATCTCTAAAAAGAAACCTGCCCATTCTTTCTATCTATGCTGTAAAAAATACTTTAAATAATATGCGAACGTAACATCCAAGCAGTTTTCTCATGTGCGGCCATAATACCCACTAAAAAGTCTTCCGTTCCAGCATCGTCCAATTCATCACCAACGATGGAAATTTGCTCCCGGATATAAATAATAATAGCCTCAAAATCGGCTAAAATTTCTTTAATGTACGATTTACTATCATTCTTACTCGGTTTGCTTTCACTTAAATGAGTTAATTCTAAAAACTCTTTCATCGAACCTATTGCATAATGTCCAATAGCACGTACACGTTCTGCAATTTCATCAATTGTTTCACTCAATTCTGTATAAATTTCTTCAAAAAAAAGATGCTGTGCATGAAAATCAGCCCCTTCAATATTCCAATGAGCATTCCGTACTTTAATATACAGCACATGTTCATCGGCTAATAATTTATTCAAAATTGTTGCAACAGCTTTTGTATTTTCTTTCTTAATACCAATACTTATATTCATAGCTTATATATTTAAAATATTAATAATTACTAATGTCATTCAATCTAATCAAGTCCTCATTATCCAACTCTAAATCAACTGCATCTACAAATGCATCTAAATGGCTTGTCTTTGTTGCACTTGCTATAGGAGCTGCTACTGTATCTTGATGCAAAAGCCACGCCAAAGCTATCGCAGATGGGCTTTTTTCATGTTTATTTGCTACTTCGATTAATGTTTTAACTATCTTTTGTCCTCGTTCATTCCAATATTGTTCTTTTATCCCCTCACTTCTCACAGATTGTAAGAAGTCATTGTCATTTTGGTATTTTCCGGTCAAAAAACCGCTTGCTAATGAATAATATGGAATAACAGCTAAAGTATAATCATGGGCAATTTGTCTATAATTATTTTCATATCCCGCACGCGAATAAAGATTATATTCAGGTTGTAGACTAATGTAAGCAGGTAAATTATGTTCGCGACTGAAGTCTAAAGATTCTTTTAACCTGTCAGCAGATATATTGGAGGCTCCGATGTACCGTACTTTTCCAGAACGTACTAAGTCCTCATAAGTTCGTAATGTTTCTTCTACACCAATTTCTTCTTGATCATAATGAGTTTGATAAACATCAATATAATCTGTCTTTAATCGTTTTAATGATAAATCTACCTGCTCTAAAATATGACTACGAGAAGTATTATAATTTGGGTTATCTGAAAATCTTCCGCCCACCTTAGTCATAACCACCAAATCATGCCTATTTTTACGGTCATACATCCACTTGCCTATAATACTTTCCGATTCACCCCCTCTATTACCCGGCACCCAGTGCGAATAACTATTTGCAGTATCAATAGCATTAAAGCCCAATTCGGTAAATTGATTTAAAATCTGAAATGATTCCTTTTCATCCAATGTCCATCCAAAAACATTTCCGCCAAAGATGATTGGCACAATTGTTAAGTCAGTAGAACTAAATTTTATATTCTTCATAAATACTATTCCATTTTATCGATACAACAAGTTAATGTTTTTGTTACAGTTAATAAAAGGTTAAAGTACATTTTACTGTCATAAAAGAAAGATAATGTTATTAGTTTTGCATTTCAATTTTCCCGAACATGTGCAAGATGCCCCTATATTTACATACATTCAATACTAAAACATCTTCTTTCGAAAAGCCCCAACAATTCACTTTTCCTTTTTCTTATGAGCCGCATCAATTAAGTATAATAGCAGCCCAAGAATTACAAAATTATTTAGAAACCCAAACCGACTTTCAACATAACTTCGGCCTCGATAAAGATAAAACACAAGCCATAGGCAAAATGTTTGGTGTATTAGTAGTGGAACAAAAAAATGGAGACCTAGGCTATTTAGCCGCCTATTCGGGAAAGTTAGCAGATAGTAATGAACACGCTTATTTCGTGCCCCCCATATTTAACATGTTAACCAAAGATAGCTTCTTTTTAATTGAAGAGGAAGAAATCAATGCATTAAACAGACAGCTTGGGCAGTTGGAAAATAATCTAGCATTAAAGTTATTAAAACAGGAACTTATCTCTTTAGAAAAAGAAAGTCAATTAAAATTGAAAGAGGCTAGATTAGCTATGAAAAAAGCAAAGCAAGAACGTCAACAGAAAAGAGAGGCAAACATAAACACGTTAAACACATCTAATTATGAGCTACTTCTTGCAGACCTTATTAAACAAAGTTATAGAGACCAACATGAGTATGATGTGCTCAAAACTAACTATAAAACGCAACTTACTACAATTGCGGAAAAAATAAATAGTATAGAAAAACAAAAAGAAGAAGTTAAACTTAAACGCAAGCATAAGTCGGCATCATTACAACGAAAGTTATTTGATCAGTATTACTTTTTGAATGCTAGGGGCGAAAAAAAATCAGTCTTGGCTGTTTTTGACGATTTTAATCAAATATTACCACCTGCTGGAGCTGGTGAATGTGCCGCCCCCAAACTCTTGCAATATGCCTACCAAAAAGACTTAAAGCCTCTAGCTATAGCAGAATTTTGGTGGGGATCTTCACCTTCTTCAGAAATAAGAAAACATAAGCATTTTTACCCGGCTTGCAAGAATAAATGTGAGCCCATATTGGGGCATATGTTACAAGGACTAGATATTGAGCCCAACCCCCTACTTCAAAATATAGCAATAGACACTGAGCTTGAAATTATTTATCAAGATCAAGATATTATAGTCGTTAATAAGCCTATTGAACTCTTATCTGTCCCAGGCATTAACATCCAAGATTCAGTGTACACAAGAGTACTTGATTTATTCCCAAACATTACTGGCCCTGTAATTGTTCACAGATTAGACATGTCAACATCGGGAATATTAGTTTTAGCAAGGAATAAAGAGGCGCATAAAAACATTCAAGCACAATTTATGCAGCAAACTGTTGTGAAACGATATACAGCATTATTGGATGGCCTTATCGCCTCAACAGATGGAACGATTGAACTTCCTATCCGTGTGGATTTAGATGATAGACCACGACAGCTCGTTTGCTACGAACATGGAAAACCCGCAAAAACAACTTACAAAGTAGTTGATGTTAAAGATTCTAAAACTAGAATTCACTTTTTCCCCCATACGGGTCGTACCCACCAGTTACGTGTACATGCAGCACATAAGTTAGGCTTAAACACAGCCATAGTTGGCGATGATCTGTACGGCAAAAAAGCAGACCGTTTACATCTTCACGCGGGATATTTAGAATTTACACATCCAGGGACAAAAAAGCAAATCTCTTTCGTAATTGCAGATCCTTTTTAGAGATTTATTAAATGAATTACATAAGATTAGCAAAATACAAACTCCCGTAACCACCAAGTAGTATAAGTGTCATGAAAAGAAATAGAAACACAAATAATACGCCATATAACAAAGAAAAACAGATTATAAATAAATGAACAAAATCAAGATAAAGTCAAAATCATTAATAAACAGTGAATTCTCTTTTTAATTCAGTTAAACAATTGTTACTTTTGTTTGTTTTTCTAAAATACTGACTACTGAAGTTCAAAAGTCAGTAAGAAAATATTAAGGTGAAATTAATATGTTAAAAAATTACATAATTCAGCACATTAGACAGTTTATTACTCTTTCTGTATTCGTTCTACTAGCAAACATAGTGTTAGGACAAACTATACACTTGAAAGGTAAAGTTGTGGATATTACGACTAAAGAACCTGTCGGTTATGCAACGGTATCAGCTATTGGTGCAACAAACGCTGCATCTACAGATGAAAATGGTAATTATATTTTAAAAGTTGAGCCTAGGTTTTCAAAAATAAGAGTATCCTTTCTAGGCTACGAACCGCAGGACATTACCATTACAGCAGATCCCTATCAAGAGTTAAATGTATATTTAGTTCCCGATGATAATGTAATTGAAACTATCACCGTAAAAGCGCCCCGTCGAGCAAAATATTCAAATAAAAATAACCCTGCAGTTGAACTGATTAGAAAAGTTATTGAACATAAAGACCAGAACAGAATTTCAGCCTATGATTATGCGGAATATCAGCAGTATGAAAAAATATCATTAGGCTTAAGTAACCTTTCTGAAAAATTTAAGAATAGAAAGATTTTCAAAAACTACCAGTTTTTATTTGAAAAAGAAGAAGTAGAAGAAGGTAAAGCATCTAGGGGTTATACTCTTCCTGCATTTATAGAAGAACGTCTATCTCAAATATACTCCCGAAAAAAACCAAATACTGTCAAGCAACTGATTCTTGCAGAGCAACGGGCACAATTTGACCCTAAGTTTGTTGATAATGATGGTTTGAGTGCGTATTTCAACAAGCTATATCAAGACATTGACATCTATGATAGCAATATTGAACTGGTAACCAACCAGTTCCTTAGTCCTATTGCGGGATCTTCTCCAACTTTTTATCGCTTCTATATTACAGATACCATCAAAACGGAACAACCCTATCTTGTTGAATTAAGCTTCTTTCCAAGAAATAAAGCAGACCTTTTATTTCAAGGCCGTTTATATATTACATTGGATGGAAAATATGCTGTAAAAAGAGCAGACTTAAGCGTAGCAGACGATATCAACTTAAATTTTGTACGTGATCTTGACGTTAGTCTTGACTTTGAAAAAGACGAAACAAACCGTTACTATTTAAAAAGTAGTTCACTTGGGCTTGATTTCTCCTTAACTGAAAAGGGTACAGGAATAAAAGGAAATAGAACTGTAACTTTTGAAAATTTTCAAACAGGTATAATACAACCAGACAGTGTATATCAAGGTCCTTCTGTCGTAAAAATATTTGAAGACAAAAACAAGAAAAGTCAAGAAACAATTGGAGAGGAATACTGGGCTCTAAACAGGCCAATACCACTGAAGCAGAATGAGAAGAATATTTACCACAATATTGACACGCTACAGTTGATTCCTTCTTTTCAGCGTTTCATGGATATTTCAGCTTTAATTCTATCGGGCTATAAGCAAGCTGGACCTGTGGAAGTCGGTCCGGTAAACACATTCTACAGCTTCAACCCTGTTGAAGGCTTTAGGCTTCGACTTGGAGGAAGAACGACAGAGAGGTTAAGTAAACGCTTTTATGCGGAAGGCTATGCAGCCTATGGTTTCAAAGATGAGAAGTGGAAATACTTCTTGGCTGGAACATATTCCCTAAATAATAAGTCCATATACACATTTCCGCAGCATTACATCCGCGCATCTTTTATGAGGGACACAAAAATCCCTGGTCAAAAGCTAGAGTTTGTTCAGGAAGACAACTTTTTATTATCATTTAAACGCGGTGATAATGAACGTTATTTATACAATGACATCTATAATTTAGAGTATAAAGCTGAGTTTAAAAATAACTTTTCATATGTATTGGGTTTTTCAAAATGGAAGCAGAAGCCAGCAGGTATTTTAAAATATGAGACCGTTGACGACCAAGGTAACACCACTATTTTCAGAGAGTTAAATACGACAGAACTTTCTTTAAGTTTACGCTATGCTCCGAACGAAGAGTATTACCAAGGGAAATTATACCGCACACCCATCTTCAACAAGTACCCCATAATGTATATGAATTATGTAGCAGGGCTTAAAAATGTATTAGATGGCGAACACACCTACCATAATTTCACTCTAGGTGTAGATAAGCGCTTTTACTTTTCACAACTGGGATATGCAGACGTAAACGTTGAAGGAAATTATATTCTAGGTGATAATATTCCTTTCCCATTCCTTAACATACACCGGGCAAACCAGACATATGCCTACCAACTGAACTCCTACAACTTAATGAACTTTTTGGAGTTTGTAAGTGACCACTCTGCATCCGTAAACGTACAATACTATATGAATGGTTTTATTTTGAATAAAATACCATTACTAAAGAAATTAAAACTACGTGAAGTATTTAGTTTTAAAGGGATCTATGGTGCACTCCGTGAGGAGAACGACCCTAAATACACAAATGATGTTTTTCAATTTCAGAAAAACGAAAACGACGACCCTATTACTTATGGTTTTGGTAGCAAACCATATATGGAAGCCAGCTTTGGGTTATCGAATATCTTTAAAATATTACGTGTAGACTACGTAAAGAGGCTTAATTATTTAGATCAGCCTGATGCACCAAAACACGGTATACGAGCTCGTATAAAGTTTGATTTTTAAAATTTTTCATGTTTATTTTATATTTCCAAAGCCGGTCTCCGCAACAAGACCGGCTTTATTTTTTTCCATAAAAAAGTACTGACTATAGCCTTTCTAATGGATTCTCCCATATATTACCCCTCCATCCTATTATCAGTTTAATATTATAAGAGCATCTTCTTATATTTGTGCGAATATTTTCAACTGTTTATCATGTCAACAAAAGAAGAAAAAATAAAAAACTTCGACCCCTCACAACCAGGCTTAGCGGATGCGAGTATATATGGTTTACCTTTCAATGCTGAGGAAAGCGATATCATTATCATTCCTGTTCCCTGGGAAGTAACAGTAAGTTATGGAGCTGGTGCGTCCGATGGACCTGCCGCTATTTTTGATGCTTCATTTCAAGTAGACTTATTACATCAAGATTTTCCAGAATTATGGAAGCTGGGAATTTTCATGGACGAGGCTCCAAAAGAATGGAAAGAAAACAGCGACACCTATAAAGCACTAGCTCAACCCATAATAGAAGCTTTAGAGGATGGGCAAGATATCGCTAAAATACCTGCCTTAAAAACCGACCTAGACACTATCAATGCTGCCTCTGACCAACTGAATAACAGCCTAAAAAAAGTAGTTCTGAAATGGCTAGATAAAGGCAAGAAGGTAATTCTTTTAGGAGGAGATCACTCAACCCCGCTAGGGTACTATCAAGCTTTAGCCACTAAACATAAAGATTTCGGGATATTACACTTTGATGCCCACATGGACTTGCGCATTGCCTACGAAGGTTTCACTTACTCTCACGCATCTATCATGTACAACGCCGTACAAATGCCTGAAATCTCCAAGCTAGTACAAGTGGGTATACGTGACTTCTGCGAAGAAGAAGTTGCAGTAGCATTGGCTTCTGACAAAATTCACGTATTCACCGATAAAGATTTAAAAAAGCAACAATTTGAAGGCTCTACTTGGAAAGAACAAGTAGATAAAATGATCGCCCTCTTACCTGATAAAGTAGCTATTAGTTTTGATATAGATGCTTTGTACCGTTGGTATTGTCCAAACACAGGCACTCCTGTACCTGGAGGCTTATCTTATGAACAAGCACAATATATGCTCACAGCACTTGCTAACTCTGACAAAAACATTATAGGAATAGACCTTGTTGAAGTAGCACCTGGAGATGACGAATGGGATGGCAACGTAGGCGCTCGACTCCTCTTTCATATGTGCGGCGTACTAGCAAAAAACAATGGTCTAAAAACAGGCGTTCCCATCGACTTTGACTAGTTATAACTTCTTTTTAGACGCATCACAAATTATTTAAGTTTCATAATACAATCGGATTTCAACAGATAACTGTCCGATTGTATCATGAGACATCAAAACCAACCTTACGAATATATTATTTCTGGTAAAGCTCTAATGGAAGCCCATCTGGATCATTAAAAAAGACAAACTGTTTACCAGTAAGTTCATCTATGCGTATAGATTCATGAGGGATATTCATAGTTTTCAGGTACTCTACCGCTTTTTTCAAGTCCTCTACCTCAAAAGCAATATGCCGTAAACCTAAAGCTTCAGGCCAAGAGGGTCTATCCGGTGAATTAGGAAAACTAAAAAGTTCAAGCATATATTTCCCTTGAAGCATTAGATCAATTTTGTACGAATCACGCTCCGCTCTATACGTCTTTTTAAGTACTTTAAAGCCCAAAATATCTGTGTAAAATGCTACCGAATGTTTATAATCTCTACATATAATAGCAACATGATGAAGGCCGCTGATTCCTAGCCCCATAATTATTTAGACCAATTGAAAAATATCAGTTACCCCCAACAGTTTACGCGCCGTAAAACCCTCGGCGTATTTCACCTGAATATTTCTACCAAACTCCATAGCCCTCCCTTTTGTTGACTCCATAAAATCCGGATTAGAAATATAAGTTTGTGGTTCAGAATCGTTAGCAGTGGCATTAAATTGGGTAGTATATGCTAAAACAGCCTTTTCTTTAATGTCCCAATAATCTGTTATATCTAATATAATATCAGGTTGAATATATTTATCTTGAATCAGTTGCAACTGCAATCTAGGCCGAAAAGCTTCCTGTAACACACCCGTATTCAAGTCTGTGGTTTCTATTCTACGTAAACCACTTAAGAACAGAGCATCATTCACAAGTGTACTGGCTCGACCATGATCTGGATGGCGATCATCCAAAGCGTTGGTAATAACAATTTCCGGACAATACCTACGTACACACTCAATGATAACTAACTGATGTTCCTTATTATTTTCAAAAAATCCATCCTGTAACTTTAGATTTTCCCTTATATTGACGCCTAGAATTTCTGCTGCACGAGCCGCTTCCATCTTTCTTGTTTCGGCATTACCTCTTGTCCCCAACTCGCCCTGCGTCAGATCAACAATTCCTACTTTTTTTCCTTCAGCAACATATTTAGCGATCGTTCCTCCTGCACCTAATTCTGCATCATCAGGGTGTACCGTTATAACTAACAAATCCAACTTCATAATCTCGTATTTTATCTTTTAAAACTACAAATAACCTAATGGATAGCGCAATGGATATGTAAATATTTACAACTACCAAGTCTATTAGCTTAAATAAGTAACAAAGATAAAAATTAAAAAGGGGTATTATTCAGCAATCAATTGTTCTATTTTTGTCAAAACACGCTTCGCCTCCGGACCTGTCGTACTATAAAAAAAATCTACAACTTCTCCTTGCTTATTGATCAGATATTTATGAAAATTCCACAAAGGCCTGCTGTTTACCTTTCCATTTTTTGTTTTATCAGCAAGGTACTGATACAGAGGGTCCGCATAATCACCGACAACATGTAAACGTTTAAACACAGGGAAGGTTACTTGCTGTTGTATTCTACAGTAAGTTTCAAGCTGTAATCCAGTCATAGGCTCCTGCCCTCGGAAATCATTCGAGGGGAAGGCCAATATTTCAAAACCTAAATCTTTATAACGCTGATAAAGCCTCTCGAGTGCTTTATATTGTGGCGTGAAAAAGCAACGACTTGCCGTATTAACGATCAAAAGAACCTTTCCAGAATAGTCCTGTAAAGATTTCTTTTCGCCATTAAACTGTAAAGCATTAAAACTATAAACGGACTCCATAACTTCTCCTTTCTTTTCTACAAATTCATGATGTACTATGCTAACGTTAAAAAACGATATTACTATTTAGTAATTGTACAAATTTTTGATTGGCCGCACACGTTCATAACTACGGATAATGTTCTCAATTTCATAATCCTCCTCTACATCGTATGTGTTTTTCAAATTATGACCAAAAACCTTTGCTACTGACTGAAAGAAAAAAGCAGAAAGCCCTCCTTTCATCTCTTTCACAAGTTCATAACTGGTACTACCGGTCTGTCTTTGTATAAGCTTAATTAAGATAGCCCCTTGTGAGATACTCAAATTCTTAATCTCCGCATTGAACTTAGCCTTAATCTCATCTTCACAAATTTTGATCAAGCGTTTCTCCTCTCTCTTACTTGACACCATGGCCAACTCTCTATCAAGCTTTTCATAACGTCGTTGTGCATATATAGCATAAGGTAAAACTCGTAAAACATTACGTTCTAATCTCAAATAACGCTGATGATCCTCCACAGTTTTAAACGTACGTTTCCGAGTAACTACAATCTCCTTAATAACAAAAAAAGGCACCACCTCTCCTGACTCCAGCTTATTAGTTAAGTAATTTGTGATAATGGCCCCCTCACCTTCGCCATAATGAGGCAACTGCAATTCTTGTGCTTGCAGCAGTATCGAAAAAGAGAAAAACACGAAAACCAAAAAAAACAATCTCTTCATGACCTCACTAAAATATTAACACAGTTTTAAAAATAAGTGAAATATTTACTATATTTATGATAACCTTTTCGTTGTTCCAGTAAGATAACAAAGAAAACAATAATAAAAGTACAAAAAACATTATATAAAAGCAATTTTTCTCAGTGTGTATATGGAAGATTATGTGATTGATATAGAAGCAGAAAACAAAGACATCAGAAAGAGATACCGGGCTTTATTACGGGCTTGTAAACCCACACTGCAGCGGGGAGATAAACAAGAAATTAGAAAAGCTTTTGATTTAGCATTAGAAAGCCACAAAGATATGCGCCGCAAATCAGGCGAGCCCTATATTTATCACCCCATTGCGGTCGCACAAATTGCAGCTGAAGAAATAGGGTTAGGCACCACTTCTATCGTATGCGCATTACTACACGATGTTGTAGAGGACACTTCAATGACACTAGTTGAGATTGAAGCCATGTTCGGCAAAAAGGTCGCACGTATTATTGATGGCTTAACAAAGATCTCCGGTATATTTGATCCGAACAGCTCTATGCAAGCTGAAAATTTCCGAAAGATGCTCCTTACTTTGGCCGATGACGTCCGGGTGATCTTAATCAAATTAGCCGATCGCCTACACAATATGCGCACTATGGAGTTCATGGCCCGCCATAAACAATTAAAAATAGCTTCAGAGACAAGTTACCTTTATGCCCCTTTAGCGCACCGCCTAGGTTTGTACGCTATAAAGTCAGAGCTTGAAGATCTCTCCATGAAATACACCGATCCGGAAACGTATAAATTTATAGCGCGAAAATTAAATGAAAAGAAAGCAGAACGAGAGCGTTTTGTAGAAGAATTCATTAAACCCGTAGAAGTTATCTTAGAAGAACAGGGCATCAAAGCGGAAGTTTTCGGAAGACCAAAATCCATTTATTCTATCTGGAATAAAATGCGAAAAAAATCCATTCCTTTTGAAGAGGTATATGACTTATTCGCTATACGTATAGTTATTGACACCATAACTGAACGGGAGAAGACAGAATGTTGGAAGGTCTATTCAATTATCACGGATTTATATAGACCGAATCCAGATCGCCTAAGAGACTGGGTGTCGTCTCCTAAAGGAAACGGATATGAATCATTACATACCACTGTAATGGGGCCAAAAGGGCAATGGGTAGAAGTGCAGATACGAACAAAACGCATGAACGAAATTGCAGAAAAAGGCTTTGCTGCACACTGGAAATATAAAGAATCAAATTCAGACAGTGGCTTAGACCAATGGATAGAAAAAGTTAGGCAAATGTTAAGTAGTCCAGAGCAAAATGCAATGGACTTTGTCGACGATTTCAAGATGAACCTCTTTTCGGATGAAATATTTATTTTTACCCCCAAAGGCTCTCTTGTCCAACTTCCAAACGGCGCAACAGCATTAGACTTTGCTTTCGAAATTCACTCAGATATAGGCGCTACCTGTATAGGGGCTAAAGTAAATCATAAGTTAGTTCCACTAAGTCATCCATTACAAAATGGCGATCAAGTCGAAATTATAACGTCAAACAAACAAACACCTAAAGAAGATTGGTTAAATTTTGTAATAACGGCCAAGGCTAAATCCAAAATCAGATCTTCATTAAAAGAAGAAAAAAGACGCATAGCTGAAGATGGTAAGGAGATACTTGAGCGTAAGCTAAAGTCACTAAAGATCACCTACAACACAGATAACATTAATAAAATAGCAAACTATTTTAAATACCCAAGTTCACAAGATCTATTTTACAATGTTGCCAAAGGTGTTATCGATGTAAAGAACCTAAGAGAGTACGCAGCGAGCGAAAAAGGTCCTGAACAACATCACCCACAATTTAATAGTCATATCACGGGATTGGTAGAAAAAATCAACAAAAAAGAAGTTGACACTATCCTTATAGGCGATGATATGCAAAAGATCGATTATACCCTTGCCCCTTGCTGCAACCCTATCCCGGGAGACGATATATTTGGTTTTCTAACAGTTAATGACGGCATAAAGATTCATAGAACCAGTTGTCCAAACTCTTCCAAACTCATGGCTAATTATGGTTATAGGATTCTAAAAGCGAAATGGTCGTCTTCGCAAGCTAATGTAGCATTCCTTACTGGGCTACGTATTATCGGTATTGATGATGTAGGCTTAGTAAACAAAATCACGAATGTAATCTCTAGCGAATTTAATGTTAATATTCGCTCCCTCTCCATAGTAAGTAATGAGGGAATATTCGATGGTGACATAATGGTTTTTGTAAACAACACGGAGCAATTAGACAAACTAATGGAAAATTTAAAAAACATCAACGGCATAACTAGTGTAACACGCTATGAGGCAAATACATAAAACGCTTATTTTGATGTATTTTTAAATCATCGTTTTTTAAAAATGAAATTGGTAAATTTGTAAGGAATTAAATTCGAATATGAATCAAGCAGAGAACTACCCTACGGTAAAAAAGATATTTGAAGCTTACTTAGAAAATAAAAATCTAAGAAAAACTCCAGAGCGTTACGCAATATTGGAGGAAATCTACTCACGTTCAGACCATTTCGACGTCGAGTCACTTTATATACACATGAAGAACAAAAAGTATCGTGTAAGCCGAGCTACGGTATACAACACCCTTGAACTTCTTGTTTCCTGTGATTTGGTGACTAAGCATCAGTTTGGTAAAAACATGGCCCAATTTGAAAAATCATTTGGCTACAAACAGCATGACCATGTCATCTGTATTGAATGTAATGTTGTCGTGGAATTCTGTGACCCACGTATCAACCAGATTCAAAGTTTAATGGGTGAATTACTAAAATTTGATATCAAGCACCACTCTTTAAATTTATATGGTGTCTGTGAAGCTTGTCAGAAAAAAAATGCAGAAAAAACAGACTCAAAAAGCGAGAATCCTGTAATTTCAAATTAATACAATAATCAACACTTTATTGTATTACCTTTGTCCCGTAAAAAACATCTTTTATTTTTTACAGGTACTATCGTTTTAAAAAAGTAAGAATATCAAATAATTTAAAAACTCAATATTACAAATATTATGCAAGTTGATGTGCTTCTAGGCCTACAATGGGGCGACGAAGGAAAAGGAAAAATAGTCGATGTATTTTGTAAACAATACGATTTAGTCGCTCGCTTTCAAGGAGGTCCTAATGCCGGACATACATTAGAGTTTGATAACAAAAAGTTTATTTTAAATACCATTCCATCAGGAATATTTAATGAAGGCACATTAAACCTAATCGGTGGTGGTGTAGTTATTGACCCTGTTACATTAAAACGGGAAATAGAGAGCTTGAAAGCAGCGGGTTCAGATCCAGTAGGAAAAGGCACGTTAGTCATTGCACGTAAGGCGCACCTTATTCTTCCTACGCACCGATTACTTGACGCAGCATCGGAGTCTAAAATGGGTGCGGGTAAAATCGGGTCTACTTTAAAGGGCATTGGTCCAACATATATGGACAAAACCGGTAGAAACGGATTACGTGTTGGTGATATCACATTACCAGATTTCAAAGAGCGTTACGAAAAGTTAAAAAACAAACATTTAGAGATCCTATCGCATTACGGTGAAATCCCCGCTTTCGATGATAAAGAAAAAGATTTCATGGAGGCTATAGAGTTTATCAAAACTATTCCTCATGTAGATGCTGAACATCTAGTGAATAGCTACATCAAATCTGGTAAAAAAGTACTAGCAGAAGGTGCTCAAGGTACATTATTAGACGTAGATTTTGGTTCATATCCATTTGTTACTTCATCCAACACGACTACAGCTGGAGCCTGTACAGGATTAGGTGTTGCGCCTAATAAAATCGGTTCTGTATTCGGTATTTTTAAAGCTTATGCAACACGTGTTGGTGGTGGGCCGTTTCCAACGGAACTTGACTGTGAAACTGGTGAAAAACTACGCCAATTAGGTCATGAGTTTGGTGCTATCACCGGACGCTCACGCCGTACAGGTTGGATTGATCTACCGGCATTAAAATATGCGATCATGTTAAATGGTGTCACAGACCTCATCA
Organism: Sphingobacterium sp. UT-1RO-CII-1; assembly: GCF_026711005.1. Classification (GTDB taxonomy): domain Bacteria; phylum Bacteroidota; class Bacteroidia; order Sphingobacteriales; family Sphingobacteriaceae; genus Sphingobacterium. Next base: position 478,083 of record NZ_JAPPVJ010000002.1, read on the forward strand.
TGATGAAAGCTGACGTCTTAGATACATTTGAAACCATAAAAGTATGTACACATTATAAGTACAAAGGTGAAGTAATTGATTATATGCCATATGAGGTTATTACAAATCAAGCAGAGCCTGTACTAGAAGAAATACAAGGTTGGAATCAGGATGTTACAGGAATCCGAACAAAAGAAGAAATTCCAACAGCATTGAAAAATTACATTGATTACTTAGAAAAAGCATTAGAGGTACCAATTAAGTTCCTATCAGTAGGTCCAGATCGTGTACAAACTATTGAATTGTAATTCTTTTTAATTACTCCAATGTCTTCGGCCACTTTTACTGTTGATATAAAAGTCTTTAAAGAAAAAGCCTTAACATGGGCACAAAAATTTAAGGAAATTGCATATCTTAATTCTAGTGGCTATACAACAGACGAATACACAGCAGTAGATAGTGTACTAGCTGTACATGCTGCTTCTGTATTTGAAAGCAATCAGATCAATACTTTTCAAAATCTTCAAGATTTTAAAGCCAAACATCCCAATACGTGGATGTTTGGCTTTTTTAGTTATGATCTTAAAAATGAAATTGAAAGTCTATCAACTAATAAGCCCGATAGATTGGGATTTCCTAATGCTGCTTTTTTTGTGCCACAAACACTCATCAAATTCAAAAAAGAACTTGTCGAAATTATAGCTCCTGATCCCCAATTAATTTTAGCACAAATTGAAGCCACAACAATAACAGAGACAGCAAGTAGTCAAACATTAAATATCAAAGTTAAAAGCCGCATGTCCAAGTCAGATTATACAAAGGCTTTCAATCATGTACAGCAACATATCAACCGCGGCGATATTTACGAAGTTAATCTCTGTCAGGAATTTTATGCTGAAGAAACTGATATTCAACCCCTTGAAGTATACAGAGCACTAGAATCAGTTTCCCCTACTCCTTTTTCTACTTTTTTCAAATGGAAAGATAAATTTGTTTTATGCGCCTCTCCTGAACGCTTTTTGGCAAAACGTAATGATACACTTATTTCCCAACCAATTAAAGGTACTGCAGCAAGAGGGAAAAACGCAAATGAAGATGAGCTAATTATAAAACGGTTGCAGAATGACCCTAAGGAAATTGCCGAGAACATTATGATTGTCGATTTAGTGCGTAATGACCTTACAATAAGTGCTAAACCAGGCTCTGTTGATGCTTCCAAAAAATTAGAAATTCATAGCTTCAAACAAGTACATCAACTTATATCTACGATAACCTGCCAGCAAGCCAATGAAATAGACGATCTTACTGCTATAAAAAATGCTTTCCCTCCAGGATCTATGACGGGCGCACCAAAAGTTAGCGCTATGCAAATATGTGAAAAATATGAGAACAGTAGAAGAGGTCTCTACTCAGGCTCTATAGGATACTTTGCCCCAAATGGTAGCTTTGACTTTAATGTCATCATCCGTTCCATATTGTATAATGAGAATTTAAAATATTTATCTTTTCACACCGGAGGCGCTATCACTTTAAATGCCAAGCTTGAAGATGAATACCAAGAATGTTTATTAAAAGCTTCTGCCATATTACAAGTTTTAAATGCAGATATTTATCCTTAATATGCAGCATTTATGATGAAATAGTAAATGTCTGCTCCTTTTATAAATATACATACCCATCAATTTGAAGAAAACAATGCTGCTTTCTTCTCACTGCCCAATATTATTTTAGGAAAAGACAAATTATCTACTTTACCAAGCTCTGTAGGAATCCATCCTCAATATATTTCTGATTGTTGGCAAAAACAACTGGACGAACTTCACCATGCAGCTCATTTACCCCAGGTAATCGCTATTGGCGAATGTGGGCTTGATAAATTATCTGCTACAGATTGGCAGCTCCAGATACAAGTGTTCGAACGACAAATAGCTATCGCTAATAAAGTCCAAAAGCCATTAATTATACATTGTGTTCGGGCTTACCAAGAATGTATAAAAGTATTAAAAAAAGAAAAAGTAAAGGTGCCTGTTATTTTCCATGGTTTCAATAAGCACCTTCAATTAGCGCAACAGCTTTTACATCAAGGCTATTACTTAAGCCTTGATCCTATACTCCTAAAAGGAAAAAAAGACGACTTGATTACAAATTTACCTTTAGCTTATTTATTCTTAGAAACTGACGGGAAACCTATTAAAATAACAGATGTTTATACGTACTTTTGCGAAGTTCGAAAAATTGGTTTAGCTGAATTGAAAGAACTGGTTGGTAGTAACTTTAAGAAGGTATTTAAGACGTTTGTTTAAAAATGAAGGATTTATCGTGGCTTTCTAGAACAGAAGCTTTAACAGGACGCGAAGCATTAGAAAAGCTCGCTCAGACTCATGTAATGGTACTCGGTTTAGGTGGCGTAGGTTCGTTTGCTGCCGAATTTATATGTAGAGCTGGTGTCGGCAAAATGACAATCATCGATGGAGATACAGTCGACCCTTCAAATAGGAATAGACAATTACCTGCCCTTTCAACAAACCATGGTCTTGCAAAAGCTGAAATCATGCGTGAAAGACTGCTCGCTATAAATCCGGAACTGCAATTAAATGTTGTACAAGATTTTATACTACCTGAAACTATACCAGCATTACTAGATTTAAAACCAGACTATTGTGTCGAAGCTATAGATAGTATAACACCAAAACTTTTCTTCATACGTAAAGTCATCGAACAGAAAATTCCCTTTGTAAGCTCTATGGGTGCGGGTGGTAAAGTCGACCCTACAAAAATTAAAATAGCAGATATTAGTCAGTCCTACAACTGTAAACTAGCTCAGCATATACGTAAAAAATTACGCAAGCACGGCATCAACACAGGGGTTAAAGTAGCATTTTCTACAGAACTTCCTGATAAGAACTCATTATTATACACAGACGGTAGTAATTTTAAAAAATCTGCCTATGGAACAATCTCTTATTTACCTGCAGCATTTGGAGGAGCAATCGCCTCGGTTGCCATTCGAGAACTAATGGGAATGGAAGTTAAATAAGCCCTTTTATTATACTAATTAAATTAGTATAATTGCATTGTGAATAAACAAAAGGATTTTGCAATTGTAGATATTGAAACAACAGGCAGTCATGCATCAGGTAGTCGTATAACAGAGATTGCAATTGTTATACATAACGGTAAAAAGATTATAGATCGTTATGAAACACTAATCAACCCCGACTGCCCTATCCCCTACAATATTCAGGTACTAACAGGAATTAGTCCAGAAATGGTAGAGAGTGCACCTCGTTTTGAAGACATAGCCGAAGATATCTTTCACCTTTTACAAGGAAAAATTTTTGTAGCCCATAATGTGAATTTTGACTTTAGCTTTATAGTAAAAGAACTAAAACAGGCAGGTTATGAATGGCAAGCTCCAAAATTATGTACGGTGCGTTTAGCTCGAAAGATAATACCTGGCTACAAATCATATAGCCTTGGTAAGCTATGTGCCCAGCTTGACATATCTATTCAGAATAGACACCGGGCGATGGGCGACACAGAAGCCACGGTCAAGCTATTTGAGATTCTCTTGAAAAAAGACACGGACAACTATATACTCCAAAGTATCAGAAAGAATACAGAACACCGACTTCCTCCTCAGGTGTCAGGTGAAGACTTTGCTAAAATTCCAGAAACTACCGGTATCTATTTATTCAGGAATAAAAAAGGTAAAATTATATATGTAGGTAAAGCCTTAAACATAAAAAAGCGTATTCTAAGTCATTTCACAGGCAGTAATACTAGCTTACAGAGACAAGAATTTATTAGAAACATTTCTTCTATTGATTTTCAAGAGTCGGGGACGGAGTTAATGGCCTTATTAATGGAATGCCAACTCATAAAAAAACATTGGCCAGTGTATAATAAAGCATTAAAAAAGTACGAGCCTAAGTTTGTACTTGTCCACTATCAAGATATCAGAGGTTACGACAGGCTAGCTATAAGTAAGGCAATGCCCAACCTTTTAGGTTTACAATATTTTGAAACAGCCAATCAAGCCAATCTATACCTGAGTAATTTAATTCGTGATTTTAATTTAAGTCCTGCTTTCTGCACATTTTTCTCTCCCGGTAATGAGACAAAAACAATAAAAAGTGAAACGAAGGAAAGCCCACAGGATATAATTTCTTCCAACCAACTAATGAGCAGTGCTATAGATCATTTAAGCAACTTTAATCGTTCTTTCATTCTCATTGACAAGGGCCGCAGATACGAAGAGCAAAGTTACATCTATTACAAAGAAAATAAACTTTTTGCTTTGGGTTTTATAGATTCCACCCTACAATGGCATGCAGCAGAAGATATTGTCTCTTACCAGGATAAATGTATCAGTAATTATTATATGCAGCAATTAGTACTGGATTATGCAATTAAAAACCCTGATAAAGTATATAACTTACCACGTCCATAAATCAGCGTAAGACCAAACAACATATCCTTAGTAAGCTTAACTTTCAGTGGCTGTAAGAATATCAACCTTTTCTAGATATTTCTCTACCTTTCCCACCATATCTGCGCTTCCTATAACAATCGGAACACGTTGATGAAGGTGAGTGGGCCTAATATCCAGAACTCTACAAGTATTAGAAATGGCTCTTCCTCCCGCTTGTTCTATAATAAAAGCCATAGGATTACATTCATACAATAAACGTAGCTTTCCTTGCGGATAAGCACTACTTTCAGGATAAAGAAAAACACCTCCAATAATTAAAGTACGGTGTATATCTGCAACCATAGAACCAATATACCGAGAAGTATAAGGTCTACTAGTTGAAGCATCCTCTTCCTGACAATATTTTATATAATCCTTAATATACTGTGGAAATTTTCTATAATTACCTTCATTAACAGAATAGGTTTTCCCTTGTTTTGGTATACGCATATCCGGATGAGACAAACAAAACTCTCCAATTGACGGATCTAATGTAAATCCATTTACCCCTTTACCCGTAGTATAAACCAACATCGTAGATGATCCATATATAACATAACCTGCGGCTACTTGTTCACGCCCATACTGTAGTACTTCTTGGCTTTCAATAACACCACTTTCCTTTTTTCTACGATAGATAGAAAATATAGTACCTACAGAAACGTTTAAATCAATATTTGATGAGCCATCCAATGGATCAACACAAACGATATACTGTCCATATTTTGAAGTAACAAGAGTTGAGAGGTCAATGCCATCCTCATGCTCTTCTGAAGCAATATAACAACACTCTCCGCCTCTACTTAAAGCTTCAATAAATTGCTCATCTGCAAAAACATCTAATTTCTGCTGTACTTCACCTTGAATATTTGCACTTCCATTTTCACCGAGCATATCTGCTAAACCGGCTTTGTTGACTGCCCTATTAACCACCTTCGCAGCTATTCCAATATCACGAAGTAAGCGAGATAGTTCGCCTTTAGCATAAGGAAAATCAGCCTGCTTTTCAATAATAAATTGCCCTAATGTTTTTAATGACATGCTTAAAATATTTAATCATAAATAAAGGTAAAGGGGGCAGCGTAGGAAAAACAAACGCACGAATTTTTTATATTGGCGCACTGCCCCCAGTAAAAACCTGTCGCAAAACTAGAAAGAAAAAGCCTATTAAAAAACTCAAAACTAGCTTATTGTACAAAAAACACATCTACAAACAACTGATATTCTATCTGTTGTATTGATAAATATTTTCAAACTTTATTATTCCGATTAACTTTTAACAAGTCCTTAGGCAAAACCAATTTCACTAATTACTGGGAATTATACAAATTTTCTTTTTTTTTAAACGAAAAAATCAATTCATTTTACCAACCACAATTTGTACCAGTTGGTTAAAATTGAAATATTTTTGCGCTATTTGTAGCACCTTCTCCGCAGTCATACTTCTTATGACTGTATTATATTGCTTATAATAATCGTTAGTCATGCCGTAAAAATAAACGGCTTTAAATTTATCTGCATGCGAAAATATAGATTCTAAGCTACCCATCATAGAGCCTAAAATATAATTACGCACTAACTCCACTTCTGCTTCATCCGGTACTATACTACATAAAATATCGAATTCTTTTTCAATTTCAAGCATTGTAAGCGCAGTACTCTCCGCAGCTACTTCTGAAGCTATAGTAAAAAAGCCTGTATATTTTAAACTTGCAACAGCAGAACCTATAGAGTAGGTATACCCTTTTTCTTCTCGTATATTACGCATTAAACGCGATCCGAAATAACCTCCAAATAAGGTGTTTACAAATTGCACCGCTGGAAAATCATCGTGTGTACGATTAATCATAGGCATGCCTAAGCGAATAGCAGACTGCAAAGCATCTGTACGCTCTTCAACGATATTCTGAGGCTCCACATCTGCTAATAAAAACAAACTATCCTTGGAGTAAAGCTGTGAATTCCTCCAATCTGCCACAAATAACTCTTCAATCTGTGTAATCAAATCCGCTGATACATTTCCTGAAACGATTAGTGTACAATTCTTCGGTTGAATCTCTTTTTTATACAATTCAAGCAAGCTTTCGCGCGTTAAACTATCATACGACTCTACATCTGGTGTATAACCATAATAATGTTCGTCACCGAACAAACTTTTATAAAATAATCTCCGTGCAACAAAATCATTCTTCTGCAAAGAGACTTGAAGCTTTTGCTTATTATTTCTCTTAAAAGTTTCTAACTCCTCCTCTGGGAAAATTGCATTTTTCAATATATCCTGAACAATGTGCAACACCTTAGGTAAGTATTTAGGCAGAGAGTATAAGTTCAAAGACATCTGGTCATAGCCATATTCAGGTATTAAATACGCTCCGTAAAAGTCTATTTCCTCAGCTATCTGCGCACTCATTCTTGTTAGCGTACCCTCTTTTAACATACCGGAAAGACAAGGATTTAAAAGTGGTGACTGCAAAGCATTGAAAACATTATCAAAAATAAACTCAACTTTTACCAGATCTACTTCCTCAGTTTGAAACAAAAACATTTTCAAACCATTATCATAATCAAACACCTGTGGTTCTATTAAGTCAATAGACTCAATCGCATGCTTTTGAGGAGCCTCTACCCTATTTAATATCATTATTTTCTTTTGCTAAATAAACTAATGTTGAAGAGTTTTCTTCGACAAACATTTCACGAGCCAAGTTCTGCATCTTTAAGGAAGTTACTTCCATATACCTTTGCGCTTCTTCATTATAAAGATTCGCATCACCCAAACTTTCATAATAGGCTAAATTCATAGCTTTATCTAAAATAGACAACTCGGCAAAGACCAACGTAGATTCAATCTTATTCTTTATTTTCTGAAGTTCTTCCTCTTCTACCAACTGCTCTTTTAAGAGCTCCAGTTGCTTCCACAGACATTCCTCCGCATACTCCATAGTAACGTCGGGCAGAGGCTTACCTTCTACCAAAAACAAGTTATTGTCCGTAGAGCCAAGCACATAAGCATTAACTTCACTAAAAATAGGTTCATTCTTTACCAGGGCTCTGTACAACCTAGCGGAAGTACCACGCGACAAAATATCAGACAACATATCCATAACAGGATAGTCGTCTTCCATACGTGCAGAACCATGAAAAGCGATATATATACTATTAATGGGCACATTAGCCTCAATCACTTCTCTACGTGCTTTTGTCTGTTTAGGCTCTTTGGGCAAGCAACGTACAGGTGTATTACCTTTGGGTATTCCACCAAACCATTTTTTTGCTAAAAGCTGTACTTCATCGAAATCAACATGCCCAGAAACTACTAAAATGGCATTATTCGGACGATAATAGGTATAAAAAAAAGACTTTACGTCTTCCATCGTAGCGTTCTCAATATGCGCCAATTCTTTTCCTATTGTTGCCCATTTGTAAGGATGTTCCTTATAAGCAAGGGGCCTTAACCGCAGCCATACATCGCCATACGGTTGATTAAGATACCGCTGCTTAAACTCTTCGCATACCACATTACGCTGTACTTCTAAACTTTGTTCACTGAATGCCAAACTTAACATCCGATCACTCTCTAACCAAAAAGCAGTTTCTAAATTAACAGCAGGTAATGTAATGTAATAGTTGGTAATATCATTGCTGGTGAAAGCATTATTATCACCACCCACTTCTTGTAAAGCAGCGTCATAATTAGGTATATTCACCGATCCACCGAACATTAAGTGCTCAAAAAGGTGTGCAAAACCTGTCTTATCTGGAGATTCGTCACGCGCACCAACATCATAGAGCAAATTAACACAAGCCATCGGTGTATGATGATCTTCATGAACAAGAACCCTTAATCCATTATCCAGTGTAAAACGTTTAAAGTTTATCATGCAATAAATTATAGTAGCTTTATAGCGTCCAATTAATGTCTTTTTTTAATAAGCCTAAAGTTTCCGCTTCCTTTGAGCCTGCAGCAGCTTTAAAATCATATGCCCAATTCGCAGTACTAGGCAGACTCATTAGGATAGATTCTATTCGTCCATTAGTTTCCAATCCAAAACGAGTACCAGCATCGTATACCAAGTTAAACTCCACATAGCGTCCTCTTCGCAACAATTGCCACTGTTTTTCTTTCTCGGTAAAGGTTCGGTTTCTATTCCTATCTACCAATTCTTTATATGTCGGTAAAAAAGTACGACCTAAATCACAAGAAAAATCAAATATCTGTTCATTACTTAAACCTGTTTTCTCGGGCGTAAGTTTATCATAAAACACTCCACCGATACCACGGGTTTCTTCCCTATGCTTTATATAGAAATAGTTATCAGCCCAAGTTTTAAAGTCAGAATAAAATGACGGGTGATGTTTGTCACACACATTTTTCATCATCTGATGAAAGAACTTAGCATCCCCCTCTTCTACATAATGCGGAGTCAAATCAATGCCACCACCAAACCATCGTATCTTCTCATTCAGCTCAAAATAACGGATATTCATATGGATAATTGGCACCCACGGATTATTCGGGTGAATAACTATAGATACCCCCGTTGCAAAAAAATCATCTTCGTCTACCCCAAAACTCTTCTTAATAACCTCTGGAAGCTTACCATGTACCGCAGAAAAATTAACTCCACCTTTCTCTAATACATTTCCCTGCTGAATAATACGCGTACGACCGCCCCCTCCACCTTCACGTTCCCACAACTCTTCTTCAAATTTCGCTCCCCCATCAAGCTCCTCTAAACCTTTGCATATCTCGTCTTGAATAGTTTTATATGTTTCTGCAATATGTTCTTTTGTCAACATAATTTATGTTAATTTATCTACTAATTTATTTACTTCAATACTTGCTGATTGCTTATTATAAAGCACCTGATAAACCATATTACAAATTGGCATATCCAAGCCATACTCTCTAATGATATTCTGTATACAAGCTGAAGCATAATATCCTTCTGCTACCATATTCATTTCCAATTGGGCCGATTGAACAGTATATCCCTTACCGATCATATGGCCAAAAGTACGGTTTCTGCTAAATTGAGAGTAGGCTGTTACCAATAGATCCCCCAAGTAAACAGAGTCATTGATATCCCGTTCTTCCCCAGGGTCTATTGCCGAAACGCAGCGTTCCATTTCACGAATAGCATTGGATACCAAAACCGCTAAAAAGTTATCGCCAAAACCCAAACCATGACAGATACCACCAGCCATTGCATATATATTTTTTAATACAGCACCGTATTCCACGCCATATACATCAGAAGAAATTATTGTTTTTATATAGCGTGTTTGTAAGACATCTGCAAGCAGCTGCGCCTTTACACTATCTTTAGCAGCTAATGTTAGGTACGATAATTTTTCAGCAGAAACTTCTTCTGCATGACAAGGGCCACCTACTACTACAATATTCTCCAAAGGAATCTCATATACCTTTGCTAAATATTCACCCACAATCAGGTTCTCATCAGGAATAATCCCCTTTATAGCAGAGACTACAATTTTATCTTTAAAATCTTGGGCAGTCAGTCCTTCTAAAGCAATCTTTAAATAGGCTGATGGTGTGTTTAAAATAATAATATCTGATTTTTCAATTACACGTTTCACATCTACAAAAAGGTTTTCACCAGAAATACGTAATTGTACAGCACTTAAATAAGATGGGTTATGACCAAATTGACGAACATAATCTAAATCCTCTTGTTTTCGTATCCACCAGAACACTTCTTTTTCAACAACGTTGTCATCCAACATCTTCATGATAGCTGTTGCCCAACTACCACTCCCAATCATACCAACTTTATAACCAGACTGCCCCATACTTTGTATAATTCTAAAACCAACAAATATACGGTATTTTAATACGCCTTAACAGTGCAATATTGAAAACGCTACAATAATTGCTAAGAAAACTTATAAAGCTGTCTATACAAGAACCTTTTCATAAAATAACAAAAGCTATTTTTGGAATCTAAAAATCAATACTTTATATTTGCAATTCACAAAAGCACAAAGCATATTATGTAATATATATTTCTTTCCATATAAAATCATGCGTTCGATTTAATGAATCGATCCTATCAGATATTATTTATAGAAAAGAAATTATGCTTACTGTACAAAACATCACCTATATACACCCGGATAAAGAGTTATTATTTGATAATATCAGTTTTTCAATTGCCACACATCAAAAAGCGGCACTTATTGGTAATAATGGCTCTGGTAAGTCCACCATGCTTAAGTTAATAAGTAACCTTCTTATACCCCATAGTGGCAAAATAACTGTTGAAGGCAAAGTATACTATGTCCCCCAAGTCATTGGTCAATACAATGAGCAGACAGTGGCTGAGGCTCTACTGATAGCCGACAAACTCAAAGCTTTCTATGATATTTTGGATGGAAAAGCAACAGAAGAAAACATGACGCTACTTGATGACGACTGGACTATCGAAGACCGAGTGTGTACAGCACTGGAATTTTGGGATTTACAACACATAGACCTACTACAGCCTATGGCAAACCTCAGTGGCGGACAAAAAAACAAAGTGTTTTTGGCAGGGATCCAAATCCATGAACCGGATCTCATCCTTTTAGATGAACCCAGCAACCATTTAGATAACACTGCTCGAAAGAAGCTCTATGACTTTATAAAAGAAACAAAAGCTACCTTACTTATTGTCAGTCATGATCGGCAACTGCTTAATACCTTAGACCAAATGCTTGAGCTTAGCAATAAAGGTATAAAAACTTATGGTGGCAATTACGAATTTTATGTTGAGCAAAAAAACATAGAACAAGAAACCTTACTTCAAAATATTAATAATAGAGAAAAAGAATTAAGAAAAGCTAGAGAAAAAGAACGCGAGACTACCGAAAGGCAACAAAGATTAGACGCTAGAGGAAAAAAGAAATCAGAAAAAGCCGGTATACCCCGCATAAAAATGAATACGCTGCGCAACAACGCAGAAAACAGCACGTCTAAACTAAAAGGGGCACATGCCGAAAAAATATCTGGTATTCAGCAAGATTTAACCGATTTGAGAAACAAGCGCCCGGAACAGGATAAAATGAAGTTAGGCTTTTCCGAATCTACCCTTCATCAAGGCAAGGTTCTTGTCGAGTTACAGCAGGTCAACGTCAAATATTCCGCTAATCACTTATGGTCATCTCCTATAACTTATCAATTAAGAAGCGGCGAACGTATCCTTATAAAAGGAGACAATGGATCGGGAAAAACCACATTAGCTAAAATTATTTTAGGAGAACTAGTTCCGCACACAGGTGCAGTCACCAATAATTTACGTAAAACGAGCTATATTGATCAAGACTATTCCCTCATCAACAACACCCTGACAGTTTATGAGCAAGCACAGGAGTATAATACTGATGCTCTTCAAGAGCATGATATAAAAATAAGGTTAAACCGTTTTTTATTCGACAATGACACCTGGAATAAGCCGTGCTCCACACTTAGCGGCGGTGAACGCATGAGATTGGCTTTATGCTGTTTAACTATCGATCAAGAAGCTCCTGAGTTAATTGTATTGGACGAGCCCACCAATAACCTAGATATACAAAACATCATTATCCTTACCAGCGCTATCAACGACTATACAGGAACATTGATTGTTATCAGTCACGATGAATCTTTTTTAAATGACATCGGACTTACAAATGAGATTCATGTAGAAAGGAATGTAAAAAATGCATAAAAACCTCGCAAAAGAAATAATAGAGTTCAACAAAAAACTAGCATACAACGGAGCTCTGCCAAATGGTTTTAGGGTTTTGAATCCATATCTTGAAAACCCCGAAACATGGAAAGTCATGCAAGAATTTTATTACAAATACTATAATGACAGCAAACAGCGAAGATTTATAATTGGTATCAATCCCAGTCGGCATGGCGCAGGTGTCACGGGTGTGCCCTTTACGGATACCAAACGCTTAGCATCCGCATGTGGTATTTTCATGAAGTCTGCACACACGCACGAGATATCCTCCGTTTATATGTACGATATGATAGAAGCTTATGGTGGTCCCGATTTATTTTATGCTCAATTTTACATCAATTCTCCTTTTCCATTAGCAATTACCAGAGAAATGACCCATGGGAAATTAATAAATGCCAACTATTACGATGATAAAGTACTGTTTGAAATGGTAAAACCTTTCATGATTTCCTCCTTAAAGGAGCATATTAAACTAGGGTTAAACACCTCAGAAGTTTTTATTTTAGGTAAGAAAAACGCACTATTTTTAGATCGAATAAATAAACAGGAAAGGCTGTTTGGCAAAATGACCGTCCTAGAACATCCAAGATACATACAACAATATAAGTCAAAAGAAAAAGATTTATACATTGACAAGTATTTGACGGCTCTGCAACCTATATAACCAATACAGCCCTCATCTCTCGATGAAGGCTGTATTTTTACAGCACCCTAAACCTTCTACGAATCGAACCCTATGGCTTCTCATCCCACCAAATAAAAAAAGCCTTCATCTATCGATGAAGGCTATATTTTGCGGAGAGGGTGGGATTCGAACCCACGGTACAGTCATCCCGTACACAGACTTTCCAGGTCTGCTCTTTCAACCACTCAGACACCTCTCCTTTGGGATTGCAAATATAAGAGAATTTAATGATCCGCCTAAACTTTTCTATTCAAATATTCTCTTCTTAGAAAGTACTTCCTATACCTTAGCAACTTAACTGTTAAAATACTGTCATTACAAATCAATTAATCTACAGTAAATTCTATAATAAACCTTTTACACGTGTTTTTTTCCTAAATTTAGGTTCTTTATAGCTGTAATGAAATCATGAAAAGAATACTTTCTATAGATGGAGGTGGTATCCGCGGTATTATTCCTGGTATGTTCTTAGTTGCTTTAGAAGAAAGAATTCAAAAAGCGACTGACAATCCTGACGCACGACTCGCTGATTACTTCGACTTTTTCGCGGGCACAAGTACGGGGGGTATTTTATTATCCTTACTGTTATGCCCTATGGATGACAACCCTACCAAACCTAGGTTTACAGCTAAAGAAGCGGTTGATCTATACCTTAACCACGGTTCTGAAATATTTGCGGCAAAACCTTGGCGACACTTCCTTAGTAAATTTGGCTTACTGAGCGAACTATACGATGAAACTGTATTGGAACATATATTAGCTGAATACTTCGGCGACCGCAAATTAAGTCAGCTTATACGCCCATGCATCATTACAGCCTATAATATCGAACTCCGAAAAAATCATCTTTTCCGTCAGCAAAAGGCAATCACCCATGGCGATTCCAGAGATTTCTACCTCAAAGATGTCTGCAGAGCAACTTCTGCTGCACCTACCTACTTTTCGGTAGCAGAGATCTTTTCTTTAGCCAAAACTAGATTTCCTTTAATTGATGGTGGTGTCTTTGCGCATAACCCAGCTTTATCCGCATTACTAGAAGTTATACAGTCATACAACACCTACAAGATCCACGATATTGCTATATTATCGCTCGGAACCGGCATATCAAAAACTTCCTACAACTACGAAGATTTTAAAAAGAAGTGGGCTATTTCTATAGGTCCGGCCTTAGTCGACATTATGGGAAGTAGCTCAGCAGAAAGTGTAAACTACTATCTAGAGCAACTCTTTCAATCCGTCAGCCGTCCACAAAACTACATCAGGATAGAACCCACCGACCTTTCCTCTATTAACCCGTCCATGGATTCCGCCTCTCCCAACAACATTCAAAAGATAATTGCATTAGCAGACAAGCTAATCAGCGAAAAGGAAAACCAAATCAACCAAATAGTCGCAGAACTGGTTCACGACAAAAAGGTATCTACAGAACGTTCTGTATGGAGCTTTCTCAAAAATTAATTGTTCAGCTTTGACCTTCTAAAGTAGAAAGCTTACTTTTACAACAGTTACATCACACTAAGATATGGCGCTAAATTACGTTTGGGTTTCTTTTTTTCTACTTACTTTTATTGTTGCTCTAATCAAACTTATTGGAGGCGATACAGAAGTATTCCAGCATATCGTCAATTCCCTTTTTGAAAGCGCTGCTAATGGGGCTACTATTTCTCTAGGACTTATCGGTATGATGACTTTTGCCCTTGGCATCATGAAAATTGGCGAACGCGGCGGAATGATTAATATTTTTGCGAAAGCTGTCGGTCCATTTTTCAACCGTCTATTTCCAGAAATACCTAAGAACCACCCAGCCCTGGGCTCTATCTTAATGAACTTTTCGGCAAATGCGTTGGGTCTAGACAATGCAGCTACACCTTTGGGTTTAAAAGCTATGAAGGAATTGCAGGAGCTAAATCCTGAAAAAGAAACAGCATCTAACGCACAAATTATGTTTATTGTGCTAAATGCTTCAAGTCTCACCCTCCTTCCTATCTCCATTATGGCTTATCGCCAGGAAGCAGGAGCCCTACAGCCATCAGATGTTTTTTTGCCCATCCTGATTGCTACATTCTTCTCTACACTGGCAGCTTTGATCCTAGTTGCTATATACCAGAAAATAAATCTTTTCCAAAAAACAATACTCTTATACCTAGGAGGTTTAGTATTGGCTATAGGAGGAATGCTTTATTATTTCAGCATTCTATCACAAGATGAAATAAGCATCATTTCTAAAGTCGTTGGCAACTTCGTTTTATTCGGGCTATTTGTATCCTTTATAGTCTTAGCTTTATTTAAACGCATTAACGTATATGATGCTTTTATAGAAGGAGCAAAAGAAGGATTTGACGTCGCTGTCAAGATAATTCCCTATTTAGTTGCTATATTAGTAGGAATAGCCGTTTTTAGAGCTTCAGGCACGATGGATTACTTAGTTGATGGCATCACCTATCTCATCAGTGCTGCAGGAATGGACACCTCCTTTGTCGAGGCCTTACCTGTAGCCTTCATGAAGCCGCTAAGTGGTTCTGGTGCTCGTGGTCTCATGGTCGAGTTAATGGCTACAAAAGGAGCTGATGATTTCGCTTCCAAAGTTGCCTGTGTCATACAGGGATCTACTGAAACCACCTTTTATGTCCTAGCCGTTTACTTCGGTTCGGTAGCCATAAAAAAGACAAGACACGCCCTGCCCTGTGCTTTATTAGCAGAATTGGTAGGAGTAGTCGCTGCAATAATTGTTTCTTATATATTTTTTGGATAGTATATCTTTTAACAAATGAATACAAAAACAATCGCTTTAATAGCGCATGATGGTAAAAAGGCAGATATGGTTGCTTTTGTAAAAGATCATGTTACACTTTTACAAAATGCTAACCTAGTTGCCACCGGAACAACAGGTTCTTACGTAACACAAACAGGCTTAGCGGTCGAATGTAAATTAAGTGGCCCTAAAGGCGGTGATGCGCAGATAGCAGCTATGGCTGCCGAAGGGAAAATTGACGGCATCATATTTTTCAGAGATCCTTTAGGAAAACATGCGCATGAACCAGACATTCAAATGTTAATGCGTATCTCCGATTTATACAATGTACCCCTAGCTACAAATCCGGCAACAGGAAGTTTAATTATAAAAGGTTTATTTTAATGGGCAGAGAAATAAAAGTAATTATTGGAAAAGAAAAATACACGACAACAATCAACATTGAGCCTCATCAAATCATTGCTGACGAACCCACAGATTTAGGTGGTCAAGACTTAGGTCCAGATCCACTAGAGCTACTGCTTTCTTCCTTGGGCGCCTGTAAAGCTATGACCGTCCGCATGTATGCAGATCGAAAAGAATGGGCGTTAGAAAGTGTCGAAATAGCGCTATCTGTCGGTGAACAAAAAAGTGAACACCAAGAAACCACGTTTATAAACTGTCATATTAAGTTCATTGGCGATTTAGATGACAAACAGCGTCAGCGCCTATTAATGATAGCAGATAGATGTCCGATTCATAAGAAGTTAAGCAATCCTATCGTTATAGCTAGTAATTTGATTTAAATAATTCATTTAAATTTTAAAGAACATAGTATATTTGCCGACATTAAAAAAAGCAAGAAATGTCTTTAAGTGAAAATAGTGAATTTAATGGCCCCTTTCAAGAATTTGAAAGGGAACACTGGAAAGGTCTAAACGGAGACTTCTCTTACCGCTTTACAGCCGGTGACCTGGAATATTTAAGCGCACTCAATGAGCCCTTAAATATCAGTGAAATTGAAGATATATATTTTCCCTTAGCACATTACCTCAGCATTCTCATACAGCAACATCGAGAAGCACACAGTACTGTTAATAGATTTCTAAATCAAGACACAGCGCACCTACCTTTTATTTTAGGTATAGCTGGCTCCGTTGCTGTAGGTAAAAGTACAACGGCACGGGTACTGCAGAAAGTCCTGTCTATGTTACCTGGCAAACCAAAAGTAGACCTCGTCACGACAGACGGCTTTTTATATCCGAATGACACGCTAATCAATCGAGGCATTCTGAATAGGAAAGGTTTCCCGGAAAGTTACGATGCAAAGTTACTTCTTCAATTTTTGGCTGCTATGAAAACAGGAGTATGCGAATTTCAGATTCCCGTTTACTCGCACCTAGAGTATGACATTCTTAAAAATGAAGTACAAACAATTGCACAACCTGATATTTTAATTGTTGAAGGTATTAATGTACTCCAAGTAAGTCCCACAAAAGAAAACACAGTATTTGTCTCCGACTATTTCGATTACTCCATCTATGTAGATGCTGCTGAAAAGGACATTATTGATTGGTACATCAAAAGATTCGAATCTTTACGCGCCACTTCATTTCAAAATAAAAGCTCTTATTTTCATCGCTACGCCGATATGAGTCAGCCTGAAAGCAATCGTATGGCAACTACGATATGGAATGAAATAAATGGCCCCAATCTCCATCAAAATATATTACCTACACGCTACCGTGCAGGGCTAATCTTGCAAAAGGGATCCAATCATTTTATTGAAAAAGTAAAAGTTCGAAAAGTTTAGCTTTTACTTTTTCTAATCGTTTTCACGTTTAAATTTTAGCACCTCCCTTAAAATCTCGTTCTCCAACTGCCTATGTAGCCTATTGCTACTGCTTGTTGCATGGAGCTCAATTTTATATTTTACAAAGTCCTTACCAATCTCTATCACTTTCAATCCCATATCGTCATCACCTTCCAATTGTGGGTGATTCACTAGCGTTCCTCTTATCCTTTCTTCCAACTCAACCACCTCAACGGCAGTTTGCAAGGGCAGCTCAAATTTAACGGTAAACAGAGTCGAACGGTGTGCAGATAGATTTACCATCGGCATCGTATACACATAGTTATTAGGCACCATTACCATATCTTCCTCCTCGTCCTGAATAATTAAGCTCGAAAATGTGATATCCACAATTCGTCCTTTATACTCCCCTATTTTCACGCGATCGCCCACCGATAATGAATCCGAAAACATAATAAATAAACCCGAGAGCATATTGGTAATATACTCTCTAAAAGTAACAGCTATAGCCATCGCCACAATCGTCATACTCGTAACAAACTCTTTTGGATTGATCCCTAATGCTACCATAATAGCAATAATGGCAACACTCGTGTTTAAAACCGCCGTCAACCGATTAATTCCCAACACAAAATTACCCCTAACGGCACGGTTGGCGTGCCTACTTCTATAGAGTGCTATCAAAATAAAACGACCTATAGAAAAGATAATACTTAAGGTTAAAAATAAATTAATAGCATCTGTAACATGGTCTATTCTAGGATTCGCTTTATAAAAATCACTAAAATACCAGAACGAAACATACAGAAACAACCATGCTACAATTTTAAAAACAAATTGCAACGAAATCTTTGAGTTAATAGCCTTATCTTCTCCCATGTCTAGAATTCAATAGGCTAAAATATCACTTTTGATTACATTTTACAATATGGATATTGGCATAATCATCGTTTCTTCTTAAAACGATTCCAATCTATCCATTTATCAGTAACCGACTACAGGTGTTATTACTTTCAGAGAGCTGTTTTTCAAACATTTAATAAACTTATACGTTATGATAATTTTATTATAGGCAAAAATAAATTAACTTAGCGGGCTGAAATGTGCTAGATACATAATAATTATGCAAACAACATTCGATTTTGAAAAACCCATTGCAGACTTGCAAATACAAATAGAGAAAGTTTTACAGGTTCAAGATAAGACAAAAGTAGACATGAGTGCTACCATCAATGAACTTAAAGGAAAGCTGGAAGAAACAAAACTTGACATCTACAACAATATGACCGGTTGGCAGAAAGTACAAATGTCCAGACATGCCGAGCGTCCTCAAACTTTCGACTATATTGAAATGATCTGTGATGAGTTTATTGAACTTCATGGCGATCGTACCGTACGCGATGATAAAGCGATCGTTGGCGGTATCGCTTCTATTAATGGGCAGTCGGTCATGATCATAGGACATCAGAAGGGAAAAAACACAAAGGAACGTCAATACCGTAATTTTGGAATGGCTAATCCGGAAGGCTACCGTAAAGCATTACGCTTAATGAAAATGGCCGAGAAATTTGGTATTCCTGTCGTTACCCTAATTGATACAATGGGCGCTTACCCAGGTTTAGAAGCCGAAGAACGTGGCCAGGGAGAAGCTATCGCACGGAACCTCCTCGAGATGTCCGTATTAGAGGTACCTATCATATGTGTAGTTATTGGCGAAGGCGCTTCAGGAGGCGCTCTAGGTATAGGTATAGGCGATCGTGTTTATATGCTCCAAAACACCTGGTACTCGGTCATTTCTCCAGAGTCCTGCTCTTCTATTTTATACCGTAGCTGGGATCAAAAAGAAAAAGCTGCTGAATCCCTTAAACTTACGGCAGAAGATATGTTAGGCAATGGCTTAATCGATGGTATTATAAGCGAACCACTAGGTGGTGCTCATCAAGATGCAGAACTTACTGCTCAAAACTTAAAAAACCAAATCATTTCAGATCTTAAAGTTTTAACGGCTAAAGATGCACAGTTTTTAGTAAGTGAGCGTATAGATAAATTTAGTAATATGGGTGTGGTGGTCGAATAAAACCAACACATTTCTATTCCTTTCAACATAAAAAAGCCATTCCTAAATGGCTTTTTTATGTTAAGTCCACTAGCGAAGTCCTCCATTAACGCTTCCACACCCACATGAATAATTATAAAAAACTAATGTATATCTTTCTTCTACTCATCGTCCTTGTTATAGCGATAATTATCCTCTTTCCTATGCAAACAAAATTCGGGAAAGCTCCTAAAGGAAAGAGACTAGAGCTCATGGCTACAAAACCTAATTTTAAGAACGGTGTCTTTGAGAACCTCGTACACACACCTTCCTTGGCTGAAGATGCTACAATACTGACGGTGCTAAAAACATTTTTGAATAAACACACCCATTCAACACCTAATCACAGGTTAAAAGTTATACAAACAGACCTAAAGCACTTAGCTATCGACCAAGATATACTTATCTGGTTTGGCCATTCCTCCTATTACATGCAAATTGATGGCAAACGCATTCTTGTTGACCCTGTTTTCAGCAACAACGCTTCACCTATACCGAACTCCATAAAAGCATTTTCAGGCACAAACAATTACACTGTCGAAGATTTCCCCAAAATAGACTACCTGCTTATTACGCACGATCATTGGGATCACTTAGACTACCCTACCGTCATCAAACTGAAAGACAAGGTTGATCAAGTTATAACCGGTTTAGGCGTAGGTTCACATTTTGAAGCCTGGGGTTACAGCACCAATCAAATCATAGAGCTCTATTGGCATGAATACATAGATCTAGGTCCGATTCGTCTTACTGCAGCTCCAACACGTCATTTTTCAGGTCGTTCCTTACAGAGAAACAACACCCTATGGGTTTCATTTATCCTCCAATCCGCTACGTTAAACCTCTACTTAGGGGGTGATTCGGGCTATGGCCCTCATTTTAAAGAAATAGGCCATAAATTCGGCCCTTTCAACCTTGCCATACTAGATAACGGACAATATAATAAAGCATGGAAATACATACACATGACCCCGGAAGAAGTTATAAAAGCTGCGACAGATCTCGGTGCCCAGTGTACTTTACCTGTGCACTCTGCCAAGTTTAAATTATCAGACCATGCTTGGGATGAGCCACTTAATGAAGTTTCCAGAATAGCACAAAAGGAACATAAAAAAATAATCACACCCCGCATAGGCGAGATTGTTTATTTAGACAGTACCGAACAGCATTTTCAAAAATGGTGGCTTAGCTCAAATTAATAACGGAACGGATAACTACGCATAAACTCAAACTTATAGTCCGTATTTACCTGTATAGAATCAATCAACGCCGACAAGAGCTGTTGGCCTTTCTTATTTTGGAACATATCATCATGCATCAATAGCACCACGTTATTAGGCTCCATGGAGTTCTTATTATCCATAAAGCGGCGAATACTCTTATAAATATCGTTAACGGACTGTAAAGGCTTTCCTGTCAGACCGTGTATTTTCCACTCCACATCCCAGCCATAAACTTTATAACCGTTCGTAAACAACATATCAGCTGTGCTGGCCCCACTTTGCAGATCCAGTTTCCGAACATCTTCATACACCCAAATATTTCTGCCAGGAAGTCGTGCAATCTTATGCTTTAAGGTCAAGTCCTCTTCATTTTTCACAAAATCATCATACGCACCTACAGGGTTGCTATAAAAAGCTGAAAACTTATTGTTAGCATGTGTATAACTATGGTTATAGCAATCAACCAATGGATTGTTATAATATCTTTCAAAATCTCTTTTTAGACCTTTAGACATATTTGCATGTCTACCGACCAAAAAAGCATTAATTTTTATCTTCTTGGCAGTCGCTATAGAATCTATGGCAGCGCTACCTAATAATGGTCCGTCATCAAATGTAAAATATACATGCTTTGGTTTCTCATCCAGAGCCAAACGTGCAGAATCACGAACACGGCGCTGCTCTGCCTTGGTCAATTTTAAAAGCGAATCTCTGCTTATCGGATTTAAACTATCTGCTTCTATACTAATCTTAGTACGCAAACGTTTAGTTATAGAGCCATCCAATGTATCCGCTATCGGCATTAAAGGTATGCTATCTACTCTCGCAGTGTCCTGTATAGTACTTGCAGCCTTAGCCTTACTATTCATACCTCCATTACAATTTAGAAATACCACAGTTACACTTGTTATACAACCCAAAAAAATCAGGTCTCTCGTCCTTTTAAGCATGTTATCCTTATTCAATTAGCGCTATTATTGATGCAAAATTATAAGAATAACTGACTAATTACAAAAAAATATAAGCAAGAAAAGAGCAAGTAAACAAAAAGCTACAAAAGTTTTTTATATCTACTTCAAGCCGAGAGACCTAATCTATTTAATCGTACTTTCTATGTTTATGCTTTTTATGTCCATTCTTGCCATGATAATCTCTCTTACCATGTCCATTGTAATGCTTATTATGCTTCCCATGCCCTTTGTGATAGCTATTCCCATGTCTGTGCTCTCGCCACGGCTCGCTCCTATTAATCACTACCTTAGGCGTACTATACAGGTCTAGGTGCCTATAATGCTTAGGTAGTTTCTTATGACGCACCCACTTTCTATTGTGGTAATAAATAAAACGCTTACCTCCTACATCATAGTAACTATTAATTTCTGGGAAATAATAATATTGCACATAAGAGTGCCCGGCAAGCCCCCACCTCGGTTGCAATGCTACATTCACATTCACACTCACCTGCGACTTAACCATTGAAGTCCCCCCTACAGTACAAAGCAAAGCACAAATAAAAATCACTTTTCGCATAACAACCTCCATTTTAAAGTATAAATAAAACCTTTATGCCACCTTTTAAATCCTCAATAGAACAAAAAGTATTGAAGCCCTCTCTAGGTCGACATTATTAGAAAAACAAGATACAGCACCTTCGGCTATAGCTTCTACTTATTAGGACTTACGATTTCCCGTATAGATTAAATCGGAAATCGTTAAAAAGTGTGAATTCACATCAGGTTAAAATTGCACAAAAATCAACAATTATATATATCAGTATTTTAACTATCTTTGTGCAATTTTTAAAATTTGCAATTTCATGGCTTTACAATGTGGTATAGTTGGCTTGCCCAACGTTGGTAAATCAACATTATTTAACTGTCTGTCCAATGCGAAAGCACAGGCAGCAAACTTCCCTTTTTGTACAATCGAACCGAATATTGGTGTCATTACCGTGCCGGACGAGCGTCTAAATAAATTAGCGGAGCTTGTAAAGCCACAGCGTATTCTTCCCAATACCATTGAAATCGTCGACATTGCCGGTTTGGTAAAAGGCGCTTCAAAAGGAGAAGGCCTTGGCAATCAATTCTTAGGCAACATTCGCACCACCAATGCTATCATACATGTTTTACGCTGTTTTGATGACGGCAACGTTATACATGTTGACGGTTCAGTAGATCCCATCCGCGATAAGGAAATTATCGATACAGAGCTACAATTAAAAGACTTGGATACGGTCGTAAAGCGTATACAAAAGGTCGAGAAAATGGCTAAAACAGGCGGGGATAAAGATGCTAAAAGAACTTTTGATGTTCTTTCCGTCATAAAAACACACCTTGAAGCTGGTAAATCGGCTCGTACTGCTCCTGTAGAAGCTGAAGATTTTGAATTCATCGAAGACCTGGCTTTATTAACCATCAAACCGGTACTCTATGTTTGTAACGTAGATGAAGGTTCGGTCATCAATGGCAACGCTTATGTTGATCAAGTAAAAGAAGCCGTTAAAGATGAAAATGCAGAAGTATTAGTTATCTCTGCACAAATCGAATCAGAAATAGCACAATTAGAGTCTTACGAAGAGAGAAAAATGTTCCTTGAAGATCTAGGGCTGGAAGAATCCGGCGTAAACAAACTCATTCGAGCTGCTTATTCGCTATTAGATCTTGCCACTTATTTCACCGCTGGTGTTCAAGAAGTACGTGCTTGGACCATCGAAAAAGGATATACTGCTCCACAAGCAGCTGGTGTTATTCACACCGATTTTGAAAAAGGTTTCATTCGTGCCGAGGTTATTAAATACAATGACTTTATCCAATACGGTTCCGAAGCGGCTGTAAAGGAAGCTGGAAAACTAAGCGTAGAAGGAAAGACTTATATCGTTGAAGATGGGGATATTATGCACTTCCGTTTCAACGTTTAAATCAATTATTTAAAATATATTAAAAAGTATCAATTTTCCTAAAGTTGATACTTTTTTTATTTTCCGCAAACAGTGTCCCTTATGGCACTATTCGCCTGCTTATCTAATTAAACTTTAGTATTTTTGGAAACAGTAGAACGTTTGTAAAAATATAAGCTCATGAAATTCGGACAAGTAGACAACCCTGAAGGAATAGATTTTAGCCTTCCCCGTACAGCTCAAGAAACCATAGATCTTTTAAATGAACATAAAAACAGCAATCCTTTAGAAGTTTATGTAGGTTGTGCCAAATGGAACCGAGCTGATTTAAAAGGCTTCTATCCACGCGGTACAAAGGACGAATTATCCTATTATTCCAGACAGTTTAACTCTATTGAACTGAATGCAACCTTTTACAACTCCCCTTCCAAAGAACAGATCATTACTTGGAAAGACAAAACCCCAGCTAATTTTAAATTTTTCCCAAAGCTTCCCCAATCTATCAGTCATTACAGTCGTTTACTAAACTGTGATGAAAAAGTAGCTACTTTTGTAGATTCAACGGTTCTATTTGAAGATAAGTTAGGCATGGCCTTTCTACAAATGCATGACAACTACAAACCTAAAGACTTCGACCGTTTAGCTACTTTTTTAGAGAACTTTCCTAAAGGCTATCCTTTAGCTTTAGAAGTTAGAAATAAAGAGTGGTTCAGTAATCCTGAGATTGCTCGTGCACTTTATAAAACTATGCATCAAAATTTCATCACCAACATATTGGTGGATACTGCGGGTCGCCGTGATATGCTACACATGCACCTCACTACCCCTGTTGCTTTTATTCGTTATGTTGGTGCCAACCACCCGACAGATTATGACCGTCTGCTAGACTGGGTTAAAACCATCAAAATATGGAAAGAAGCCGGATTACAAAAACTATACTTTTTTATACATCAAAATATTGAATTGGAATCTCCACTCTTAGCTACACACTTTATTAAAGAACTAAATAAAGAAATCGGAACCGATCTCCAACTTCCCAAGAGCGGCAATCCTACTCTATTCTAGTCTTCATCCATTTCTTCGCCTAGTTTACGGTCCTGCGCGGCCCCTACGAGGTCGCCCAACTGCTCTTTAACATCGGCTCTATACATATATAGGTCCGAATAATAAGGATTTAGGCCTATCGCTTTATCATAATCTTTCAAAGCAGCTTGCCACAGTTCCAATTTCTCCAACAGATCCGCTCTTAGGCTATATACATAAAAATCTTCGGGGAGCAAGTCTACAAGCTTATCATAATCCTTACGTGCTTCCTCATACTTTTCTTGGCCTAGCAGAAAATCAGCCCGCTCTTCGTACACAACACTCTCCATAGGAGCCAAGTGCACCGCCTGGTCAAAGTCTGCTGCAGCCTCCTCATTGCAGCGAATTGCGGCATACAATTTAGCCCTTGAGAGTAGTGCTTTGTAAGAAGCCTCCTCAATGGATAAAGCTTTATTAAAATCATCTAAGGCCTCCCTATATTTTAACATCCGCATATACACAGCCCCTCTAAATATATAGATATCTGTATGATTTGGATAAACCTCTAAACCTTTACTATAAGTTACTACTGCTCCGGCATAATTAAAATTCTGCACTTGCTCCAATCCCATTTCCACTACATCAGTCTCTTTAGTAAAAGTTTTTTTACTTCCTAGTTCAGCGGTTCCATTCTCTACCCACTCTAAAAAAATATGGTAATTAAAATCTAGTTTTTTAGCTACTTGATAATCATAAAAGGCTCCTTCGCCATCCTCGAGCAATTCATTGATTAATGACCTGCATGCATAAAAAAAGGGTTGTTCCGGATATGTCTCTATAGCTTGCGTATATATATCCCTAGCCTTTTTGTAGTCCTGCAAATGATAAGCTTCATGCGCTAGCTCAGCCATCTTCATAGCCTCACTTTCATGTACATCCTCAAAACAAACAGCTTCAGGAATAGGGAATAGCTGCGAACTAACCAATTGAAAATATAGATTTTTTAAAAAATTCATTGTAAAAAAGTAATCTGTAAGGCCTTAAAAATAACGCTTTACTATCCTAAAATTATGCGTATACTTGTTTTGCTCCGCATTAAAAATCCCCTGTGCATCCATACGATCCAGTCGTACAGATACAGAAGCATGAAAAATCGTCTGTTGATCCACCATCATGCCCACATGGATAATACGTCCTTCCGCATTATCAAAAAAAGCAAGATCCCCTGGTTTAATCTCTGCGATAAAATCAACGTTTTCTCCCTGCAGAACCTGCTGATAAGCATCACGAGGTAAATCAACACCAAAATGTCGATACATTGCCTGCGACAAGCCCGAGCAGTCGATACCAGCAGCAGAACGGCCTCCCCACAAATATGGGCGATCTTTATAATAGGTCATTAATTTAGGCAGCTCTGTAGCAAAATCCGATAATCCCGGCTTTCGCAACGGCGAGCTCACAGTATACGCTTCATCACCCTCGATAAGAACTACACTACGGCCACTCAGGCGCGTTCCGGGCACAAGATCGATACTTACCCCCTCTCTTTTCGCCACTGCGCCCAATAAGTCTACAACAAAGCCCTCTTCATTCTTTATGCTTGCCCCCCTATCAATCACAAATTGTCCAGATTGCACCCAGCCTTCATAATCAGGAGATAACAAACGTACATACGTCCAATCCGACTCGGTTTTAAGTATTTCAAAGCGCTCTGCAAATAATATTTGACTAACGAGCTCACTCCGGTGTGAAGGCTCTGCCCGCAGCGGAATTATCGATAAATTACAAACGCCTATTAGCATTTTATCCATATGTATTTTATTATTCGTCTCCTTACTTTCTCTAACGTATCTATCCAATACCCCGTTTTTACTTCCCGCACTCCCCCAGATAGCTTTGTTTTTTTAACAATCCTATAATCTATACCCATAGCGTGCAGCATGCTCCTACACCCACTATACTATGCATAATGTTTCATTGTTTTTACAATTGAAACTTCGCAATCGTTCCTTTTTTCACATACTACAATCGCAGATATTTCTTATATTTATAAAACAAAGTGCATAGCACTATGTTTCTTTACATACGAATATAACTTATTTTAATAAACCACAGCATGAGCAATAATAGATTTAACCGGATTTTAGTCGCCATTGACGACAGCCCTTGTTCAGAAAAAGCAGTAGGTTATGCAACCGATCTAGTGCGCGAATTTCAATCATCCATAGCCCTTGTAACTGTAGTACCTCCTACATCACCGGCTAATTATGGTGCCGACCCTCTGCTTGGTCAACAGCCTATTGTCGTTGCAGAAGTTTCCGAAATTCAGTCAGCTGCAGCACAAAAATATCTAGAAGATGTAGCAAAACAATTTGAAGGTGCACACGAAATATTTCTATTTAATAAAGTAGGCAACATCCGTGAAGAGATTTTAGAAACCGCACAGGAGTGGACTGCCGACCTCATCATCATGGGATCAAACGGACGTACAGGTTTTGATCACTTTATATCCGGCAGTGTCTCTGAATCGGTCATTCGCAAAGCAAGTTGTCCAGTATTGGTTATTCCGGGCAAATGTGACTAAACAGGCCAATCAAAGCTTTCTGCCTTCTTATACCTTCCGTAATAAAGCTGCAAACATACTATCTGCACCATGGGTATAGCCTGCTATGGTCTCCATTTTTTCCACTGTCAGGCCATGCTCTTGAACTAGGTGCTTTACCACCTCTTCGTTCTCATCAGCAAAAACAGAGCAGGTAATATAAGTCAGTGTTCCCCCACTTTTAAGAAAAGGGATAGCATTGGAACAGATTGTCTTTTGAAGAGTAGTATAGGTACGAATTTGACTTTCGGAGAAGTCAAGCATAGCCTCAGGTGTCCTACCCCAAGTACCTGATCCCGAACAAGGAACATCTAAAACAACTCCATCAAAACGCTCTGCTCCTAAAACAGGAAAAGCATCCTTACTTAAGTCAATCACCTTTTTGCGGTATTCGTTTTTTATGCCCGCTTGCATAAAGCGTTCGTCCAAATTTCGCAAAATACTCAACCGTATATCCGACACCAAAAGATTAATATTCGGATATTTATCCAATAGCATCAATGACTTTCCTCCCGATGCGGCACATGCGTCCCACCATGCTCGCCCATTAGCAGCAGGAATAAAATCTATTGTCTGTTGCGACGATAAATCCTGAACCTCATAAAGCCCTTTAATTTTAGCCAAATCTTGCAATCTTGTTCCATTATCCAAACGGTAAGCATTGCCCTGCTCTCTTTTAAAAGCTATAGCATTTTGTGTCAGCTCTTTCTCTACTTTTTCTATAGCATCTGTCTGTACCCTAATAAATAGATCAGGTTGCTTCAAGTGCGAAAGTTCAAAGTTCCGTCTATCAATAGCGGCTGACAGCCTATCTGCAAGAGGGAAAAGATCCCCTTCAATAAGAAACCCTATTTGTTCTAAGAACCTAACTTTATCCCCAATAGATTTTCCCTGGTATGCTACCCATTCCGGTTGATACAAGCCTACCACATCACTTTTTTCTTCGCAGAGAAACTCGGCAATAGTAAGCTTAATTAGCTTTTCGGTATGCGATAACGCCTTCCCCAGCCTAAAATAATTATAACACAATCGGGATGCCGCTCTTCTATCCGAAGAGCCCATTTGTTTGTTAGCTTTATAAAATCGGGTCAGAAATCTTGAAAAAGGCTCATGATTATCATAAGCCTCTATCATACGTTCAAAATTTCGAACCTGTTGTTCTACTCTACGCGGGTTAAAAACTGCAGCTGTCATTACTTCAATTGAAAGGACGTACCCTTATACACTTTAAAACTCACTCCCTTATTCGTATATCCCCACTGGTCGTTATGTTCAAAATCATAAGAATTAAAAATTCCTTCATACGATTCTTTAGTCAGGTGATCCACATAATTATATCCATGCTTATCAAGCAAACGACCAAAATACTTCGCCGCATCATAACCTTTATACGAAAAATCTGAAGGCTGCACCGTGTAGCGTTGCAAATAAGCTTTATCAAAATCCCTCACATTAGCAGACCAAGCCTTCAAATGTCCTTCACTAGTAATTACAGGTTCAAAAGCGCTAAAATTGTCAAAATTGCTAAAATCGATACGATCCCAAAGTGGGTGTCCGTACAGTTTGAAAATATAATACTCTTCTAAGTTCTTAGCGGTTAAATTCCCCAACAACATGCGCAGACTATTTCTATCTGTAGTACCTGTCACTAAAAGATTTGCCCCTGTCCTTGTCAACACTTCATTAAGCTCAGCCGATGAATACACCTGCTCGATCTTAGCTGACGGTTTTTGCTTTTTGATAGCATTAAACATCTGCTCTAAAAACTGTTTCCCATCATTATCCGATGTGTTATAAACTATAATAACGTCACCTTGTCTATAATCTTTAGCTACCTTTTCTGCTATAGTATTACTATGCACATCAATTGACGGTGTCAAGGAAACCAGGTTGGGTATTCTAAAATCACTTGCTTTAGTAGCCGCTAACGGATTAATCTGTAAAACCTCTTTATTTCCATGGGCTTTTCCAAAAGAAGTAATTTCCTTTGGAAACACCGGTCCTACAATCAAGCTTGAATTGGCTATTTTCTCTGAAGCGGCTAGTGATGAAATGAAAGCTTCGTTATCGCGTGAATCCAAAACATTCAGACCATAATATGTACCTGCTGCAGCTAATTCATCGAGCCCCATTTGGAAACCTTGATAGAAATCCAATGCCATCGCCGACCTCTCCACATCCTGTCTAGATAGCATATTAGTATTCACCTGGTCCAATTGAAAAGGAAGCAGTAATGATATACTATTCTCTTTAAGCTTTTTAAGTCTAAAAGCTTCGGCTGCTGAAACTTTAACTTCCGTTTCCTTAGTTGTCTCTTCAGTTTTAGGTGTGCCTACACTTCCTGCCCGATGATCTGGCGATTTTAAAACACCTACTTTTGGCGAGCAAGCACCAAAAGCAAGCGCCACTATTGCTATCCATAAAAATTTATTCCCACTCAATTGTTGCTGGTGGTTTCGAACTAATATCATACACAACCCTATTGATTCCTTTAACATGATTAATAATCTCATTAGAAATTTTTGCCAACAGATCGTAAGGCAGGTGAATCCAATCAGCGGTCATTCCGTCTAAGGAACCTACGGCACGCAACGCAACTACATGCTCATACGTACGTTCATCCCCCATAACTCCAACTGACTGTACCGGCAAAAATATAGTCCCCGCCTGCCATACTTTATCATACCAACCTGCTTCTTTCAGGTTACGGATATATATATCATCGGCCTCCTGTACAATGCGCACTTTATCTTCCGTAATATCTCCCAATATACGTATTGCCAACCCTGGTCCGGGGAACGGATGTCTTCCCAGTATTGCAGGGTCTACTCCTAATGTTTTTCCCACTCGACGCACCTCATCTTTAAACAAAGCTTTTAATGGTTCTACGACCTTAAGCTTCATATAATCAGGCAGTCCGCCTACATTATGGTGCGACTTAATAGTAGCCGATGGTCCTTTAACTGAAATAGACTCTATAATATCTGGATAAATAGTCCCTTGTCCGAGCCATTTTGCTTCAATACCACTCGGTAATTCCTTTTGAATTTCTTTCGCTGCTTGATCAAAAGTATCGATAAAAGCATTACCAATAATTTTTCTCTTCTGCTCTGGTTCTGAGACTCCTGCTAAACGCCCGTAAAAAAGCTCTTTTGCATTCACTCCTTTAATATTCAAGCCCATAGACTTATACGAGTCCAGCACTTGCTCATACTCTCCTTTGCGCAACAACCCGTGGTCAACAAATACGCAATGTAAATTTTCACCAATAGCCTGATGCAATAAAACAGCTGCTACTGTAGAATCCACCCCACCTGATAAAGCCATGATAACATGATCGTTACCCAACTCTTCCTTAAGTGATGAAACAGTCGTTTCTACAAAAGCATCCGAAGTCCAATCTTGCTCGCAACCGCATATATCAATAACAAAGTTCTTAATCAGGAGCAGCCCATCTGTACTGTGTGTTACTTCCGGATGAAACTGTATACCGTATGTCATGGTATCTTCTATCTGATAAGCCGCTACGCGCACTTTATCTGTACTTGCTATAATTTTAAAATTAGCAGGCACCTCCTTAATTGTATCCGCATGCGACATCCACACCTGTGATTGTACAGGTACCCCTTTCAATAAAGCGCTCGTTGTATCTACAAACTGAAGATTTGCACGTCCGTACTCTCTAATTTCAGATGGAGAAACCTCTCCTCCTAATTGTTGAGCTAAGTATTGTGCGCCATAGCATACAGCTAGAACAGGAAAGCGTTCCTGAATAGATTTAAAATCTATTTGAGGCGCATCTTCCTGACGCACAGAATACGGGCTACCTGAAAACACCACACCTTTCACAGATGAGTCAAAATCAGGCAACTTATTATAGGGATGAATTTCGCAGTAGACATTTAGCTCACGAACACGGCGTGCTATTAACTGTGTATATTGTGAGCCGAAATCAAGAATGATAATTTTTTCAGACATGCGACAAAGTTACGGATTAGTGCTGTATTTTTTTTAACGTTTTTAGACTAATTAGCCAAAAAAATTAAAGCTAATTTCAAACTAAAACTAGGCATATAGCTAAAACACAACAATTCACTTATAATCAAATTTTTATAAAAACAACAGCTCTAATAAAAGCTGCCCAACGGGTAATAATAACATCTTTACGCTCACCGCCCCAACAGCTTTAACTCTTCATCCGAATACATTTTAGCACCTTTTAAATAATTGTAAATTAAGTCTTTCACCGAGTCATCTCTTAGTTTATAAAGATTTTCGGTCAAATACCGTTTATCTTCCTCTACATTTCCTTTATACCCTAAATAACTCGGTATATAATACTGTATACACAAACGTATATAACGTAATTCAACGCTATTTTGATCAGACTGAATGGCTTCTTCCAACATTTTGCGCCCACTTTTAAAATAACTCATTTTTTTAAAAGGATTGCCTGTATGGTTTGCCATAAACATATGATATGCCGCTTCATACCCACGCTCCACCGATGAGTTTGCATGCTCTTCCAACTCTTTAAGATACCTCTGACACAAGTCCTTATCTTTATGTCCGATCTTAAAATCACGTCTTATATCTGTCATCTCCAGATTCTGACCATTAGCCAAACTAAAAGAAAAAAATAAAGCTAAGGTTATTAAAGTTCTCATTTTTAGCATAAATCAGTCGTTATATAAATATAATAACACAAATAACAAGCCAAATTATAGACTTTTCATTGTCCTTATCAAAATTCGTTTTCTCAGTAAGTTAAAGAAATTGAATTTCAACTTTTTAAGCGCTACCAAAAACTATATTCTTTACTATAGTAAAATACAATTTTAACTTTTATATCCTTACAAAAACTTAAAATATTATATTTGACCATGTTTCTACCTAGGCTGCTACCATCTATTTATACCATTCTAATTTTAATGGTTTTCCCTTCCCTCTATTTAGGAGCAAAACCAGCAGATTCTTTTACGCTAGATTCACTTATTAATAAAGCAAGACAACCTCATCACGACTTAGCAAGTTTCGAACGCACTTTCCAAAACTTAGCACAAAAAATCACCCAACAAACGCCCAAGACGTTAGATATTATCCACAAAGTCCTATTAGCTGAAAAATACGCATATCAGTACGATGCTAAAAACAATCAAAGTACGCAATTGTTTGAAGAGGCAATAGCACTGGCTGAAGAAACAAAAGACAAAAACCTCATCGCATGGGCCAACAACTCGTTCGGCTTTTACTACTACAGCTATTCACAGCTCACAAAAGCTCTTCCATTATTTTTAAAAGTATCTAATATACTCGACGATCCGCAGACAGAACTTCTTATACAGCCTTGCGAAGTCTATGTAAAAAGCGCTTATTATTTCGGGAATATAGACGACCCCCAACGTGCTATTACCTATTTATCCAAAGCCTTGCCCTATGCTCCACTTAACACAAATACAGAAGCCACTATCCGTTATGCAATAGGTGCTTACTATTTACAGGAGAACGATTTAGATCATGCCGAAAAGCACTTAATTGAAGCTAAGGATTTATCCTTAAAAATACAGGATGAGCTGCGTTATGCTAAAGCACTTGGCGACCTCGCTTCCATCTATGAAAAAAGAGGGCTTAACGAACTTGCCGAAACAATGCTTCTCGAAGATATTGAGATATCAGAGAGACTAGATGAGCAGCGCAACAAGATGTACGCCGAAATACAGCTGGCGAAAATCTATCTAAAAACCAACAAAATAACTGAAGCCAGTACGACAATCCACAAAGCCTATACTTTTGCTAAGTCCAAGAGCTATTTAAAAGGTTATGAACAGGAAAGTATCGAAATAAAGTTACAGATCGCACAATTAACCGGTAATGAAAAAGACGAATTGCACGCTCTTAGAGAATTAAATATTTTAAAGCCTCAAGTTTCCATTGCAGACGGCGAGAATGCTTTGAGTAAAATTAACTGGGAGCTTCAAAAAAAAGAAGTCATCACTCAACTCGAAATCGAGAAAGCAAAAGTAGAAAGAGCTACTATCATCCGGTTAAGTTGGACTGCCATCAGTTTATTACTTATTGTGGTCGTTATTTTACTTTTTTTCACCTACCGCCGGAAACTAAAGCTACAAACTTCAGAGTTTAACAGGAAGGTTCTTTCTATACAGATGGACAAATTAAATTCCGAGAAGAAACTAAAAGAGACCAACAATTCCCTGGCCTCCTTTAAATTGTTTTTACAAGAGCGCAATTTACAAATACAAAATTTAGAGAAAGAGCTGTCAAGTGCAAAAAAATCCAATGCCATAAGAGGGCAAGCCCACCATTACACCCTTAGCAAGCTACTTGACTCCCACCTGATGACGGACGATAATTGGGCTCGATTCAAAACTTCCTTTGAGGAAGAGCTCCCTTCTTATTATCAGCTTGTCATCAACTCTTTACCGGATCTTACGGAATCAAACCTTCGCATCCTATTGTTAACCAAACTGGGACTTAACAACACACAGATTGCCCATACGCTAGGTGTAACAGTCGATGCTATAAAAAAAGCTAAACAACGTCTAAGAAAGAAATACGGTCCTATTTCCCATCAATTTTTTCAATAATTTACAGAAATAAATCGAGCAGTTCGGTTGTCGTAACCTTTCCGAAATATGCAGTCAGGTTTATCCCCGATAAGAAAGGTAAAATATCTTCTTTTCTATGTTGTTTACCAATTAATTGTTTCTCTAATTCTTCAATAGGTCTAGAGGCAAAAAAGTCACCATATATTTTCGCTGCTTTAATCAGCCCCTTATCGACATCTAAATGCAACTCAATAAACCCAGCTGGCACTTTTATCGCTTTTTTAAAATTATAATTGGGTGAAAAACCATAATTCCATTCCCACGTACTATATTTATCCTCCACTAGTTTTTGAATAGCCTGCATATCCTCTTCTGTAAATGTATACAACTCCACTCCACTATTACTTTTCACCATCTCTTCAATCAACTGCTCTTTTAACAAATCGAGCGTCATTCCTTGGGGTGTATACTCAATCAGGTTAGTAACCCGTGCGCGATTTGATTTTACTGCTTTATCTACAAACTTTAGGGGATTTACTCGCAGCGCTTCACTGAGTACCTCCATATGCGAATCAAATAAGATGGTACCATGCTGTATCATTTTACCGTTTTTCATCAACTTCGCATTACCACTAAACTTCTTACCGTCCACCAGCAGGTCATTTCTTCCCTCTAACTCCGCTGGCACTCCCATATTATTCAACATCTTAATGACAGGCTCTGTAAACTGCGAAAAATCCATAAAATCATTTTTACCTATCAAGGTATGAAAAGAGAAATTTAAATTCCCCAGATCATGATAGACTGTTCCTCCACCCGATAAACGACGGACTACAGCAATATCATTTGCTTCTACATAATCCAAATTTATTTCAGCCAATGTATTCTGAAATTTCCCTACAATAATAGAAGGCGCATTGACGTATAATAGGAACAGATCTTCTTCCGGATATTTATATAGCAAATACTCTTCGGATGCTATATTGAAATAAGCGTTATTTGAGGGTGAATCAATTATTATCATAGCAAAAAGATTTTAGTACTATAAAAATAATAAGTTTTTCCGATTAGATACTTAAATGCTGGTTCTAAATATGTATTTTTACAATTGACCATCCAGACAGTCAGTTTACCAAAATTCTCTCCATCACCTATTCATTCCTACTCCGCCAAAGTCCGTCAATATACGTGATAGTCCGTGTAAGTCCGTCATATTCTTGGCTTAACTCCTGCTAAACCCTAGCTTAAACTGTACTACACTATGTGTAGTCAAAAATCAGCAAAAATACTAGGCATCCGTCAGCCTTAACGTTCTACCAACTCTTTTACCGCTTCTCCATAATAGTCTACATAACTTTCGTTCTTTCTCAACAGCTGTCTCCATTTCTTAAATGCGCCAATAAAAACTATAAACATCAATAGCATTGCCAGTACCGCCAAGCTAGCTAGCAAATAATCTCCTGCCGGTAAATAGATATCAACGACCTGCAGGTAGCCTGCCCAAAACGTAATCACGGCCATGAACACCCCCGGTATTGCGGCGCACAGTGCATACTTACCCCTATTTATACGAATCAACATCGTTGTACATACGATTAAGCCGCAAGCTGCTAAAAGTTGATTACTTATACCAAACAAGGGCCATATACTACTAACGTTTCCTGTAAAAACTAAGTAGCCCCATGAAAAAGTAAACAGAAAACTACACAATACGATCCCAGGGATCCAGCTCTTATTTTGAAACTGAGGAATAAATCCCCCGATCATTTCTTGCAAAAAATAACGTCCCACACGTGTTCCTGCATCGATTGCTGTCAAAATGAAAACTGCTTCAAACATAATGGCAAAATTATACCAGTAGGCCATCAGCTGATCCATAAAAGGTATGCTATTAAAGATATGCGCCATACCTACAGCTAAAGAAACCGCTCCTCCTGTTCGGCCCTGCAAATCCACTCCAATCTTCTCACTAAAGTACGGCAGGTCAACCATAGCTAGGCTGGGGTTAGCTGCCAAAAAATCGTTATATAAATGTGTGGGTGTATTAATTGCGAAATAATCTCCGGGCACCAATGTACAAGCTGCTATCAAAGCCATTAATGCAACAAAACCTTCAACCAACATAGCCCCGTAGCCCACAAAAAGAATATCTTTCTCATTTCCTATCATTTTAGGCGTAGTACCTGTTGCAATAATAGCATGGAACCCTGATATAGCACCACAGGCTATCACAATAAAAATAAAAGGTAATACCGGTCCACCGATCACCGGCCCGCCGCCATTAATAAAACTCGTGAGCGCGGGCATCTCCATACTCGGGTTTACAAAAATAATGCCCACTGCCAACATCAGTATAGTTCCTATTTTCAGGTAAGTTGACAAATAATCTCGAGGCACAAGCAATAACCACATCGGCAGCACAGAAGCCAAGAAGCCGTACACCGCTATTGCTATAGAAATGGTAGATACCTTCCAATTAAACAGATTACTGATGTAGTCTACTTCCATCAAACTATGGCCACCTATTATTCCTACCACTAGCAACACCCCGCCCAGCACACTTGCCAAAAGCACACTATCCTTACGGTAGCGCATAATCAGTCCCATAAGAATAGCAATAGGCATGGTCATAATCACGGTAAAAAGCGACCAAGGAGCTTCATGCATAGCGCTAATACATGCCAGTGATAAACCGGCTAGTGTGAGAATCAAAATAAACAATATCGCTACACCTGCTACCAGTCCTGTCGTTTGGCCTATCTCTTTTGCAGCGATACTGGCTAAACTTTCTCCTTTATGACGTATAGAGGCAAACAACACCAACATATCATGCACGCCACCGCCTAAAACACACCCAATCAATATCCACAGTGTTCCGGGTAAGTACCCAAATTGGGCAGCCAGCACCGGTCCGACCAACGGCCCTGCTGCTGCTATAGCGGCAAAGTGGTGGCCAAAAAGTACATTTTTATTCGTAGCTACATAGTCCTGTCCATCAGCAAACTCATAAGCTGGAGTTGTGTTTCTTGCATTCAGCCGAAGTACTTTATGCGCAATAAATATCCCATAAAACCTATACCCTATCGCCAGCAATAGTAAGGCTACAAATACCAAAGTCAGCGCACTAACATTGTCTAAAAAATTCATCGAAATTAAGGTTTACGTATTAGTCTCTATGTATTAACTGTTTAAATATAAGAATACTAATACTATTTCAGGTACTATTCTACAATATTCTCGACATTTCACAACAATATGCCAAAAAGAACAAAAAAGTCTGAGGAGCATTAGTCTACCTATTGCCCCTCAAACTCTTTATTATTTATAGGTTAACGTCGCTGTAGCCTCGACATCCTGGTCGGCAACAAAACGTATCCACCGAGCTTGAAAATCTGCCGGAAACTCATATTTAAGAGTTTTCCCTTTTTTCACAGCCATTGTTCTATACGTCATCCAGTTGCCATCTCCCCCTGGGTCTACTTCTACTAGAATATGCACAGTTCCTTGTCCTTTATGCGATAATTCCAACGATTTCTTATCGTAAAAACCTATTAAATACGGGTCAGAAGCTTCGCCTTTTAGTACCTTCGAATTATGCCATGGGCCTCCTTTACCTGTCGGTTTCCCCATCTTCCATAAGTCGTCAATTACACCGGTCCAGACAGCTGCTTTTCCATCATTAGAAACCTGAATATGCTCCTTATTACCCGCTACCTTATCCAAGTCAACGCCTGTCATTACCAGCATTCCACGGTATGAAGCATAATCGTTGATCTTAAAGTTATGCGTACTTATCGGCCTGATCTTCGCATAGCCATCTGCGTTCTCTGCCGGCAATTCATAAAACGTACCATGCAAACTAAAAAGATCCCGTTCTGTTGCTACCTCCCGTGCCACTCGCAACACGGCCTGGTCTGTTAGTGCCGTATACTCCTTATCATTAAGTGGCAAGCGCCAACGTCGGCCTGCATCATCAATAATCAGTGCAGACGATTCCCCAATTTCCACAACACGCTCTGGTATAGCCATATTCTCTGTTATAAACTGTTCAGTTTTCTCGTCAGTTTTGGCTACCAAATTAAACTTATCATCCATCTCATAATACCCTACTTTTTGTTTATTTCCCTTCCCGTCAAAATTATAAGAAAGCAAACCCAATGCACGTCTGTCCGCTCCTAGGCTATACAGTATACCACCGTTTAAATTCCCGTCGGTCGACAGTCCCGCAAATTTCGCATCACTTACAGTTGATCGGCCATCCCGATTCTGATATGTAAAATGCACGCTAAGCTGCGCTGCTTTATCCGATCTTATACGTATCCATTCGCCCTGTTCTTTTTCCGCAAACACCTTACGTATAGTCTCTCCAGCCTTTAATTTAAAATCAGCCAGCTTACTCCATTTGCCTGTTCCGTCTATATCCACTTCTGCTGTTAATAACACCTCTACCTTACTATGGTTATGCAACCAAGCCGAACGGCTTTCCCAGCCGGCAAACAACATCGGCTCTGAATATTCTCCTGCTTTCACTTCATCTTTCTGCCATACAGAACCCTCTGCTGTATTTGGTCCAAGCTCATTTATAATATTCGCATCAGTAAACCATAAGTTAGAATGCGACTGTCCCGGTCCTGCAATACCACCTTTTGCTGCCCTTTTATTCAAGAACTCCGACTTAGCTGCATCATCTGTCCCGAACACCAGCTTATCTCCCCAGCGCGCAAAATCACCAATAACCTTCAAATAAGCCGAACGTGGTCGAATCCCTTTACTCGTTTTTTTCGTGAATGTTTCCGGGAAAGACCAAAACATACCATGCATAGTCATCACGTATTCGTTTTGTCCGTCTGCGCCAATATTCCTAATCCTTGGCCACTCTGTATTCCAGCCATGGGCTCCATCGTAGCTTCGGCTAGCTTTAGGCAATCTATAGAAAGTCCAGTCATTATCTCCTCGCACGCCCAGTAAAATCGACTTATGATCCCAGCCTGTCGCCCAAATCGGGTCTGTCTCGGCGTTTTCATTCCCCTGTACACCTCCTGGTCCTGTTACTTCAACAAATTGATTGCGGCGTACAACTTTCCATTTCTCACCATCCCATTCTGATAAACTGCCCGATGGGGTATCAAAATATTTTAAAGCATCATTTCCATATTCACCATTATTACTATACACCAATACACCTTGCCCTGAATATAGGCCTTTACCGTGATAGCCGGGCAGATCAGCCGTCGGCACATTATTGCGATTTTTAGTTGGCACATTGGTATCGGCATATAGCCACTTCACCCCTAAGGTATGCACATCAACCTCATAAAAGCCTTCCTCCATGGTGCCATGGTACACTTTATTTGCCGGATCGGTCAAGTGCCGGGCCGTTCCTGTAATACGTCCAGGCATATTCGCATACGGTATCAAACGGACATACCCATTTTCATTGATAGCATACGGCCCGATAAAAAGCTGTTTACTTTCTTTATGCACCATCCTATTGGCGGGTGTACCTCCTATACTCTCTTTGCGCACCACTCGGTTTAGTTCGCTATCAATCTCGTACAATTTATCCGACGAGCCAAATGGCAAATGCGGGCCGTAAGTAATTGCCCATAATTTTCCAGCCCAAGGGATTACAGCGCCCGTTCCTGCCTCACCTTCGTCATTATACATCGCTAAATGCGGATAAATTCCGCTCACCGACCTATAATTCTTCGATTGCTGTGCCTGAACATCCTGCATAATTAAAGAACCTGATACTAATAATGCACATGCAATACTGCTCTTGTACCAAGCAGCCTCTCTCTTTTTAACTTCTGACATAAATTGTTTTACTCTTTATAATAATAGTGTTCAGCCACCTGTATAGGACACAACAGATGGCCTATTGCTAAACTTGTTTTATAAGTTTTAATTTTTTATAAAAATCAGATCAATCAATAATTTGGATTCTGTCCAATATTCGGATTAATTCGTCTTTCTACTGCTGGTATCGGCCATAGGTACTGTTTAGATTTATCAAACTTACGTTCGATTAAAACTTTTACGTCTGCCCCAAAACCGCTATAATCCGCAATACCATTTTCATCCAATGGTGTTACCCCCGGGAAAGGCCATTTACTCCTATCTTGTTTATCCGGATCAGGCAAGCCTATTACTGGCTTTGTCAAAACAACTTCTGCCAAGCGCCATCTAATCAAGTCCATATAACGAAGCCCCTCTTTTGCAAACTCCACTCTACGCTCTCTACGGATTACCTTCAGCAGCTCCTTAGCATCCATCGTTTCGACAGCAGGATAGTTCGTCACATCTCCAACTTCTACAGCATAAGCGCGTGCACGTATTTGATTTACTGCATTTAATACAGACTGATCTAACTCTCCTAATTCCACCTTTGCTTCTGCATACGTAAGCAAGATTTCCGGATAACGCATCACGATAAAATCATTATCTTCTACCAAACGATCGGCCCAGGTCTGATCGATCCCTTTCTTCCACAAAAACCCGGTATAGCTTGCAAAAGCTGCCACTCCTCTCGAATCTTTATTGCTTACCTGTCTGCCAAATTTTTCGCTGTACACCGTTAATGAATCGGGGTGCGGCGTATAATTAAAGCCTAGCCACTGTGTATCAAACGGCACGATAGAGGCAGTTAAGCGGGGGTCACGGTTTGCAAACGGATCTTTTGGGTTATAAATAGCTGATTCGTCAATAGGTTTCCCCTCAATAGTCTCATATGCATCGACCAAATCCCTGGTTGGCAACCAAGCTCCAAAACCTCCTGCATTCCTCGATATAAAGTCCTGCACATAGGCTGCGCCATTATTTACATTATTTTCCTCGCTCTTCGGTATTAAAAAAACCATTTCTTTACTCTGGCTTCCCTGCTTAGTAAATACAGAAGCATAGTCATCATGCAATTCATAGATCCCTTTGTCTGCCAATTGCATCACCTGTTGTGCGGCATCCCGTGCCACAGCCCACTCCTCCACGTATAAGGCAAACCTTGCTTTTATTCCAAGTGCTGCTCCTTTAGTTAAGCGTTTTACACTCCCCGAATAAGCCTCTGGCAACACCTTTGCTGCTTCATCCAGTTCATCAAATATAAACTGCGTGATCATTTTCTTATCATTACGATCCTTTCCGTACGACTCTTCTAAAGTCAATACACCATCTATAAACGGCACATCTCCAAAGTGCGTTATCAGCTTAGCATATTGATAGGCACGTATCACACGCATCTCCGCTGATAAACGGCTAATTACACTTTCGGCCGTGTTAGCGGCAGCTTTATCTTTATAGTGTAAGAAGGAATTAACTCTAGCAATAGCTTTATAACACACCAACCAATAATTCTTTACGTTGCCATCCTCTGAGTTCATCGTCCCTCCGATCACGGCATTTGTCAATTGTGCGCGGTGCCATTCATTATCCGAATGCAGTTCATTGTCGTTTCCCCAAAAATCCAATCGATATAAATCATTTACTGCCATCTCGAGTTCCGTTTGATTTTGGTAAAAATTCTCGTTTGTTGCTTCTGACAAGGGGTTTAAATCTAATTTATAGCAGGAGCTCAGCGTTAAACCTAAAGTTACTACTATGTATATATATTTTTTCATCATTGTTTCAGTTAATTGGTTTATTAAAATCTTACACTAGCACCGAACAGGAAGGTCCGTGTTATCGGGTAGCTGTAATTGCCTGCTTCGGGGTCTAAATACTTAGGAAACTTGCTTTTCGAAAATAAATCATTCACTGCTGTGTGCACACGAATATTATTTATACCCACTTTTTCAAACACACTGTTCTTAAATGTATAGCCTAGCGTAAGGTTCTTAATACGGAAATACGAACCGTCAATCAACCAGTGATCCGACAAAGCGTAATTACTGCTGGTTGATACCCGAGACAGCCTAGGATAAAATGCTCCTAAATTCTGCTCTTCGGTATTAGCCGCACTCCAAAATCCGCCTACCAGCTCTTCCGGAAAACTACCAAAGCCTTCTGCAAATGGTTCTATTGCCTCACTATTCAAACGGCTCAAACGTTTTGCTACGCCCTGAAATACCAGGCCGAAATCAAAGTTTTTATAATCCAAGCGTATATTACCTCCATATTGAAAGCGTGGTAAAGCACCGCCCAGCAACTCTTTATCGTCCGGCGTTATCACGCCGTTACCATCCACATCTACATACCTAAAATCACCAACTTTCGTATTGGGATTCATCACAGGACCTTTTGCCAACTCCTCTTCATTTTGAAAAATGCCATCAAACTTATAGCCATA
Source organism: Sphingobacterium sp. UT-1RO-CII-1 (assembly GCF_026711005.1). Classification (GTDB taxonomy): domain Bacteria; phylum Bacteroidota; class Bacteroidia; order Sphingobacteriales; family Sphingobacteriaceae; genus Sphingobacterium. The sequence continues at coordinate 520,181 of NZ_JAPPVJ010000002.1, forward strand.
CCACTCATTATACTCGCTGCCCTGCCGGATTATCTGATCGCCTAAAAACTCTGTTCCTTTTAAACTCCTGATCTTAGATTTAGCATCTGATATATTAAAAGCTGCACTATACTTTAATTCGCCTACCCGATCAGACCAACCTAACTCAAGCTCCCAGCCTTTTACACCTAACTCTCCGGCATTCTGATTTGGTTTATCATATCCTAAATACAAAGGAATATCCAGTGGCAATAAAATATCATAGGTTTTCTTATCATAATAATCAGCGGATACCGATAGCCTATTATCCAAAAAAGACATATCCACACCAACATCTAGGGTTTCGCTGGTTTCCCAAGATATGTTTTGCACCGCATACACCTGTTGTCCTCCGCCTGGCAGCGGTACAATTTTTCCATTCTGATAAAACAATGCATTTGTAAAATCTATCTGCGCCTGATACGGATAATAACTAGAGTTTCCATTTCTGTCTAAAAGGCGCTCATTTCCTGATTTACCCCAAGAAGCACGCAGTTTCAAGAAATTAACATAAGGATTATCCTTCAAGAAGTTCTCCTCTGTCAGCACCCATCCTCCTGAAACCGAAGGATACACCGCTTGCCTATGTCCATTGGCAAATCTCGACGAACGGTCTGCACGAATATTTCCCTGTATATAATAGCGGCTTTTATAATTATACTGTAATCGGCCAAAGAAAGAATGCAGATTGGACTCATTCGCAGAGCCTGAATTATCTCTCAGATCGATAGCGCCGGCATTCAGGTAAGGAAAGCCAACTAAAGCAAAACCGTTTCTAGAAGCCGCCAAGCCTTCATAATGTCTATAATTCTCTTCAAAACCAGCCAGTACATCAAAATTATGATCTTCCCGAAGCGTATAATTGTAATTGGCCAACAACTGTGTATTGATGGAGTAGTTTTCTATACGCGATTCATTTAGTGAAGTTCTTGACCTATTTTGCGCTATAACACGTGCCGGGTCATTTAAATCGGTGTATTCAATTTTCTTAGTATAATTCTTCACCTTATCAAAATCAAGAATCGGAGCTACTTGCGCTGTTAGTGTCAAGCCTGCAACGGGCTTATAACTGAAGGCGATGCGTGCCGATAATTGATTAAGCTGCGTGCGTTTATTCCCTCCATCATATATTTCAGCTACAGGGTTGTCACCGTCTTTTCCCGGTGCGTAGCGTCCATCTTGGTAATAATCATCGTAGTAAGCAGGGAGTGTTCGTCCTCTATAGATCACATTATAAGGCACTTCGTCTGTATTCGTTCTCTTATAGCCTAAATCAAGTTTTAAATCAAATTTATCCGATATTTTCAAGTCATTATTCACCCGAGCCAGCAGGCGTTCGTAATCGTAATTATCATAAAATGCTCCTTGTTTGGTATAGCCTAAAGAGGCCTTTGTTTTCAGACGGTCATTTCCACTGGTAAACACAAGTTCATGTCTATTTCGCAATGGATTATCGTTGGTCATCACCGCTTTTTGCCAATCGGTATTCGGGTACTTATCTGGATCATTGGCATGATTCGACAAATAATTATCTATATGATCTTGCGCATACAATGGAGAGCCTCCGTCGTTCACGAGTTGCTCGTTAAAATAACGCATAAAATCTTGTATGCCTACATATTTAGGCAAAGCTGTAACCTCTTGCACCCCCAATTCGTATGCGTAGTCAAAACTCTGCTGTCCAGCTTTTGCCCTTTTTGTTGTTATCAAAATCACGCCTGCCGCACCTCTCGACCCATAAATAGCTGCTGAGGCTGCATCTTTTAATACGGTCAAACTTTCTACGTCCATCGGGTTTACGTGATCTATATTATTCACCGGTGATCCGTCCACAATAATCAGTGGGCTATTGGTACCTATGGTTGTAATACCGCGTATTAAAATACTCGAACTTCCTCCGGGCGCTCCACTACTGCGTGTTACACTAACACCGCCCATACTTCCTTGCAGCGATTCGGAAATCTGCACCGTTCGCCTGCCCTCTACATCTTCCGAACCGATAGTCTTAATAGCACCTGTTAAATCTTTTTTCCGCTGCGTCCCGTACCCTACCACTACCACTTCATCCAGTCCCTGGTTAATCGGTTCTAAAGAAATCAGTAGTTCCTTATCAGAAACTTGTTGTTCATAATTACTATAACCTAAGTAACTAAAAGTTAACATTTCATTTAGGCTATTTACCTGTATAGTAAAAGCCCCATTTTGGTCAGTACTGGTCTGCAAAGCACTTGATTTTGCAGTAATACTTACCCCTACTAATGGCTGTTTGTTTTGTGCATCCAGTACCTTTCCTTTCACTTGCCGGCTTTGCGCCATCAACATACTACTATTAAAAAGTAGCAGAACCAACAAAAATAAAGTTGTTTTAATATTCATATATTTGGCTTTAAGGTTTACAAAAAGCTTCCTTATCACTAGAAAGCAAGACAAACTTAACCGTACTGTAGTAGGATAAAGAAGAAAAACATAGCCAAAATACACCCAATATTATGCACAAGATAAATGACAGTCAATCAAAAAGTTAGGTATTTCAAAAATGCATTTTGAACAGGTATTTATATACTATAATTTACTCTACTAGTAAACACACAGTCAAACAAATAGTACTTTACTAATCATCGCTTTTCTAACGTCGGTATAAAACTGAATAAAGAATAGAATCAATTATCCATACTACTGATTCACTTCACAACATACCTTTACTTTTTACTACTATAAAATGACTACACATTAATCTATTTAAACGATAGTCTAATGTGTAGTCAAAGAACAATATTCCTTTACTTTTCATCAAGAAACATAAGCTCCCTACTTTAACTCTATAAAACTTTTATCTGTATAAAAAGTATCAATCGACTTACTTTCTGGCAGATACAGCGTTCTATAAGAGATAGGAGCTGCTGTTTTTACATTTTTCAAAACAACCTTATTATTAGCACTTTCAATTTCTTCCGTTTTAAAGAGAGAGGTCACCTGTACGTTCTCTTTATCCGTATAATTCAGTTCAACGGCTACCTCAGTCTTAGCAAAAGCAGCATAAAACTGAATTAAAAGGTCTGAATTATGATGGTCAAATGTAGATTCTTTAATTAACCTGTTTAACAAAGTTTCTGTAAAATCTTCTCCATAGATATTTACAGGTATTTCATATGCAATTGATCTCGATTTACCTCCGTCAGTCGAATAAAACTCCAAGGTGTAACTTCCTTGTTCTATTGGTTTTTCTTTGCTTCCAATATAAAATTCCACCGAATCTTTAACAGCGTGTTTGGGAACATCTACAATGATAGAATCTTTTTTACTATTCCAATAGACAATTAATTGTTTAACCCTAGGATCACTCATCCAATAATTAATCAACATTCTGTTTTTACCTGGAAATGCATGCGCAGAATCAACCCGGCCAACATAAATTATTTCCCCGTCTTTCATATACACCTCATGTACATCATTCATTTTAGAACAACTCAACAAAAAGGATAAACTCACTATAGCCACAAAGAATAACGCACTTATTTTTATATATTTCATTGTCATTTACATTTCTTAAATTGATTGTTATTGATTTTCATTTAAGGGCTTACCCCAAAATGATAGTTCAGCCAAAAACACATTTGGCGAATTTGTCCAAGTTTTTACCTTTTTAAATCTTATGTAACGAACTGGTGGGGCTTCTTCAGAAAACTCAAATTCTTCCCCCAGTGCTGCTAATGCTTTATCTTCAGTGGATAACTTGTCTGCAGCTAATGGATCTGGACCTGAAGGTTTTTCAGATACCCCTGTAGTTAATAAAGTCCACCCATTCCAACTACATGGATCTGAGTTGGCTACAATTGGATCATTAGTCCCCCATATTTCAAATTCTTTAGGATGGTGCAAATTAAAGTACCAACCACTTCTTCCCCAAAATTTAAACCTAGAGAGCTGTGCTTTAACTCCTAAATCAATTGTAAAAAAGGAATTTAGCCCATTTTGACTATCATTTAAATAATATGCTGTTCCTTCGTTAGTTATCCCATTCCACAATACATTCATGCTTTTTGCTCCCCAAATATTCATTTCTATGCCTGGGCACAAACGCATTTCTTTCCATAAAGCTTTATCTAATATCTGTTCTTCGAATGGTACTTCTGTTACATATAATGTATCTGTTCTATTTCCATACGTATCACGAACATATACTCCGAAACTGCTTTCTACAGCTTCTTGGTTTCTAACAAAACCAATCCCCTTGGTTATAGAGGTATATAATTTTTCAATAGACGACCAATTATTTTCGTTATCTTTTTTCAATACATCTATTAGCACTTCTTCACTTTCAGTATTTTCCCAGCTTACTTTAATTCCCCCAAATGCAGGTTCTACACTAAAACTATTATAAATATCAAAAATTGGTGAATCTTTAGGTTCTATTTCAACAAAAATTGGTTCTGACTCATTTTGACTACGGTCTACACATCTCAACTCAACAATCGATTTTCCTGATCTAGAGAAGCCCTTAATCGTGATTGAACTAGAGAATGCTGATGTTTTTTGAATTTTAACCTCTCCTGAAGGTAATGTATATGTCGCTTTTACATATAATAAATCTGCATCGCCTGGCAGGGTATAATGAATAGTAGCTCCTCCTTTTAAATTCTCTACAAAAGGGTCTATCAATTCTTGTGGTGCGGTACTCTCTATAGGAAATTGGCCAATTCTTTCCTCGTTACATGAATACATAAAAACATCGAGCAGAAGAATCAAAATTATATAAAATCTATTTTTTTTCATCATTATATTATTTATCGTTCATTTAAAAACTCCAATTTTGGTTTACCAATTTGGCGTTTGTACTAAATTGGCGTTCACCCTTAAATTGTATTCTTTAACAGGGAATAAATAGTCTCTATTTTTAAACTGTGGAACAAATAATGTTTTAACAGTGTTAAACTCATCTACTGTTTCTCCATCAGCATTTAATCCTCGTATTGGCTGATTATACCATTTAGCCGCTGTTTTCCATCTTTTTAAATCCCAGAACCTTTTTCCTTCAAAAGCTAGCTCGATCATTCGTTCTTGCTGTATAATCTGGCGGAAACCTTCTTTGGTTTTAGGTTTAGTAGGATATTTAGAGTACGCTGCCCAGCTTTCAATAACACCTAGCAACCCTGCTCTTTCTCTCACTATATTTATAGCATCATAAACTCTTTCATCTGGTGTCACTAATGCTTCATTTAAAGCTTCTGCATATAACAAATACAAATCAGCTAATCTCACAATTGGAAATGTCGAGCGTACTGTCACTTTAGAGGTAGCCGAAGTTGCGACATTTTCAAAGTGAGAGCTTTTTCGAATCCAATACCCAGAAAGTGAGTATCGTAAGGCTCCATTTTTTCCTTGCACTTCTCCTTTTTTTGTTTTAAAGACCCATGGTTGCTCCGACAAATTTCCTTTTCCGACATCTTTGACCCTTCCATTGCCAAACCATACACTACCATCAAAAGCTAAATTTGCATAAAACCTTGTTTCTCTGCTAATATTGATTTTAGCAGTTATATAGTTAGGTTCCACAAAAAATTTATGATCAGCTGGCGCTTCTACTGTCTGAAATCTATTTACATAATCGAAACTTATATCCTCATCCACTGGCACACCATTATTTGTATAAAACAATTCTGCCATTCTTAAGTCAGGGACCATATACGGATCTGACGGCGTCCACATATTATAATCTCTAAGAAAATAGGGCGCAGTTGCATACATATAATTATTCAAGGTCAATTTAGCTGCCGTCCAAATTATTTCTTTATTCCACTTATCTGCAAATACATGGCGAAGTGTCATTAATAAACGAGTTGAGTCCGACAATGCCGTTGGGTATTCTTCAAATTGATATAACCTATGTCCCGCCAACAAAGCTGTATCTATAGCATTTTTAGCTGCTAACGCAGCCTTTTCCCATTTTTTTTCGTCGTAAGCTTTACTAAATAAAGCAACACCTCTCTTGTCAACATAACTAGCGAAATCTGGATTACCATTAAACAAAGGGCTAGCCGCTGTCGCCAACACCTCTGCTTTTAGTGCTAATGCAATAGGTTGCGTAATTCTCCCCAGTTCTGATGCCCTATTCGCAATTTCGATAGGCAAATCTGGCACAGCTTCGTCTAAGAGGTCGACAATATAATTTATCACATCATCAAAAGGCTCTCTATAAACCCTTACCTCATCTATACCCGCATCAACATCTAAGCTTGTCCTTTGGATGGGTATACTTCCGTACATTCGTACAAGATAAAAATGATAGTAAGCTTTCAAGAACTTCACTTCGGAGATCCATCTCAATTTTTCTTGTTCGGATAAATCAGCTTCTAAATTGACAATATTTTCCAGGAAAATATTACAATCTCTTATAGCTTTAAATAGTGGCTTACCTCCATATTCTCCGTCCCAATAATTAAAAATCGGACTGTTAACATTTAACTCTCCCTTTCTCATCCTCATTCCCCTATAATTGGTAGCTCCATAAAAAGGATCTTCTATACCCCAAAACTCATCGCTCCCTTGAATCGCAGGATCATCTGATATTACACCTAGGTTTGGCAAATATTGATAACATGTAGCTAAAAATTTTTCTGCACTTGTACGATCTAGAAATGCATATTCCAATGTTGCCACATTATCCGGCACGATATCCAAGTATTTATTACATGAATATGTTATTGGCACTAACACCAATAAATAGTATAATATTTTTTTCATTTCGAATTACTTATGTATTTAAAAGTTCATTTGCAAACCAAGGTTGTACACCTTTTGAACAGGGTAACCTAAACCATTACCAGCCATCTCTGGATCCCACAACTTAAATTTGCTAAAAGTCAATAAGTTAGTTCCCGACACATATACTCTAAAAGTAGTAGCACCTAAACGAGAAATTATATGTTTTGGTAAGGAGTATCCAAATTCGAGAGACTTTAATCGCAAGAATGTACCATCACGCATAAACCATGTACTCTGTTGTGTATTATTAGGGATTGATCGATCTGCGAGCCTAGGCCACAGTGCATAAATATTCCTATTATCCTCAGACCAATGATCATTTGCATATACTTCTAACAATGCGTTTTTCGATATTATGCTTGCGTTATCATCTGTATCAATAAAAGGTGCGGTCTTCACAGGATCTATCCAAAAAGACTCCCTTGCCAATCCTTGAAAAAACATAGACAAATCAAAACTCTTATAACCAGTTGAGAATCCAAATCCATATATAATTTCAGGCGTCGTTGGATAACCAATTGGGACCATATCCAGGCCGGTTATCTGACCATCTCCATTAATATCTCTATATTTAATATCTCCTCCCATAACCTCTCCAAAAGCCTGCGTTGGTGAATTAACAACTTCAATATCATCAACAAACAAGCGTTCTGCAATATAGCCCCATGTTTGAGATACGGGTTTACCGATTTTTGACAGCCATGGAGTTAAAGAATTATCTACCTCTTCATAAACTTGAAACTTTGCAGTTGAATATGTAAAATTAGCTCGACCAGTAATCCAAAAATCTTCTGTTGCAACATGGTTATAATCAATTGAAAAATCTACACCTTTTCCCTTTGCCTCTCCTATATTTGTTAGCGGAGTTGCCTGCAGTCCCATGCTTGAAGGAATGCTTGCGCGTGCCATTAAAATATTTTTCTTATGCTCCGTATAATAGTCTGCTTGGATCTGCATCTTATTAAACAAGCCAAGCTCAAAACCTAAATTCATCTTAGAAGAAGTCTCCCAAGTAATCTTATCATTAGCGTAGCGGCTAATCGTCACTCCATTTACAGTTTGATCAAAATTCTCTCCCCATACAAAAGATTTCCCAGGATCGTTTACATTAACTTGTGATAAATAATAAAATCTGTCGTTCGCATCACCAATAGCATCATTTCCGACTAAACCATATGTACCTTTCAATTTTAGTTTTGACACAATATTATTTAAACGGTCATTCCAAAACTTTTCATTTGATACTATCCAACCAAAGCCCATAGATGGAAAGAACCCAAAACGTTCTTTCATTGCAAACCTTTCAGAACCATTATATCCGAAATTAAACTCAGCAAAATATCGACTATCGTAGCCATATGTTGCACGTCCTGACAATCCTAAATTTCTAGAAGGCAAAGAGAGTAATAAAGTAGAAGCATTAGGTTTTAAACTCTCTCTACGCACACCAACAAGCAATCCGTTTACTTCATGTTTATTAAAAGTTCTTGAATAATTTATAGCACTCTCTAAATAGGTAGATGTATTAATTTCTTTAGGTCCTTCTTCATAATTGAGATATTGAGTTCCTGTTTCGGTATTCAACTGCTGTAACATATATTCTCCGGTATGTTTATCATATGCTACAAGTGAATATAAGTATGGATTGTAAGCGCGTTTAACATCGAAGTATGATGACCTTGTGGTACTTAATAATCCTCTTATCGACAGACCTTTGGTTATGAAATCTAACTTTTGCTTAATCTCAAATTGCGCAAGCATCATAGATTTTGCATAATCCTTATACCCTTTTACCATATCTGCATATGGATTTATATACTGCCCTTTGTCGTAATTACCAAAAAGTGTGTGTGTCACATAAGAATATGTACGATCTGATTTAAAAAATGGTGGAAATAACACTGGATCGGACCTCATTACCTTATTATATAAATCTTGTCCCCCATCAATAGGTCCTTTGTAGTCATCAAAAGTTCCACTTAGACGTACAACCGCCTCTGTTGTTGGTGTTAAATTAATATTGACATTCGCTCTAAGTAGATATTTCTTGAGGTCAATATTATTATTGAAGTTATTATTTCTATCAACCTTTAAAACACCGTTGTCTTTACTATAACTTCCTGCAACGTAATATCGAGCAGCTTTACCACCTCCACTTACATTAAGATTAGCCCTTTGCGTTGTAGTATAATTTTTAAAAAGCATTTTATACCAATCGTTAGCTGGATAAATCTGTGGATCAGCTCCTGCAATTGTATTATCAATTTTATCGTAGTCATATATGATAGATTTTAAAGGATCTCGAGTTGTAACTGCTTCATTATTTAACTGCATATATGTCACTGGATCAGCCAAATCAATATTTCTAGTTGGTGTCGAATATGAGTTTTCTAATCTGAAAGATAATTTTGCTTTTCCTTCTTGCCCCTCTTTTGTTGTAACCATAATCACTCCGTTTGCTCCTCTCGCACCATATAATGATGTAGCAGCTGCATCTTTCATTATAGAAAAAGTTGCTAAATCATCAGTTTGCAAACGAGCTAGATCTGCTGATGTCATTTCTACTCCGTCAATCAGGATTAATGGACCTCTAGCATACGAGAATGTGGTTACCCCTCTGACGAAGAAACTAGCATCATCCTGTCCAGGTTCACCACTTCGTTGATAGGCTATAAGGCCAGAAACACGTCCAGCCAAAGCTGTTGTGAGATTGCTACTCGGCACACGTAGCTCTCCTGGCTTAACTGTAGATATTGCAGATACAACACTTTCTTTTTTTTGTGTTCCAAATGCTACTACAGTTACTTCCTCGACACTAGCTTCTGTCTGAACCAGCGTAACATTTATAGTACGTTGAGTATTTATGGGTATATTTTGCGAAATATAACCAACCGAAGTAAATAACAATGTATCTTTAGAACTTGATACATTTATTGTATAACTTCCGTCCCGCCCTGTCGCTATACTTGTACTCGTACCTCTCACAGACACCGTAACATCCGCTAAGAAATTTCCATTTTCATCTTTAACAATACCAGTTACTTTTTCAGACTGATAATAATCAAAATCAGTTTTTTTAGTCTTCGTATCGGCATTAACATTCGTATAAAAAAAAGTGAATACAGATACAATACTTAAAATCTTAAGTTTATTCATATTTAAATAATAGTTTTATAATGGTTGTTGGTTAATCACGAAAATATAGGTCCGCAAAGCTTTTGCGCTTTACCAACAAATTCGTCATAACATTAATCAATTAGTTAGAAAGCATCCAATTACGGATATCTTTATGTCTTTTTTCATTTGTACCAATAGCAATGGCCTTTTTGAGGCTTTTCTTAAGAAATACGTTATTTAAGAATATACCTTTCTATGCTATCTCACAATAATTAAAGACAGTCAATACGCTAATAAATCTTAGATCTACCGCAATTTATTTAGCACTTTTTTCTCATTTTTTTTAGAGCGTCATTAAACTTCATTTTTATTCATACATTTGGGCTTAGATGGTTATCAGTTATACCTTTGTTACAAAAACATAACAAACATATATGTCACTTCTTTAGAAAAAGAAAAATGAAGTATCCAAAGTTTGTACAAAAACAATGAACAAATTAAGACTCAGGTAAACAATAACTTAGAGAACATGGAAAAGAATTATGGACACGTAAATCGAGATGAAAGTTTCAATATATTAGAAATATGCTGTCTAAAAATAGCTACAAAGCTTAATCGTGGAAATTATACCGACTGGAAAAATAGTGATTACATATACTTAAGTGCAGAACTAAGAAAGAAAACCAAAGTTTATATCAGTGAAAACACACTAAAAAGGATCTTTGGAAAATTAGCCACATCAGAAGAGTATACACCCCAAAAAGCGACGCGGGATGCGCTCGCACTTTACATCGGCTACCGCGACTGGGAAGAATTTGTCAAAGTAGAAAACACGAATAGAAAGGCCTATCAACAACTCCCCGAGCAAGCAACCGTAAACAGCACGACCAATGCGACTCTGGAAAATCCGTCAAAGAGCCCTAAGTATATCTATGGTTTTATAGCCGCTTTTGTGCTATTGGTTTCATTTTTTGTATTCACCTACATAAGTTCGCAAGAGGGTAGCTCCATAGATGTAAAATTAGTGAATCTTCACCCTACTGGCTACTCACCACATTCGGCCATATTTAAACTTCAGAATAATACAGGTGACCAGTTGGAGTTAAGCAATTTTAGTATGGACTTTGACAATTGGCGCAGTAGATACCGTAAATGGAACGACAGCGTTATTACATTCTATTATGAGAAGCCCGGTGTATATTATCCCAAATTATATTATAAAGACAAAATAATAGATACACAACGTGTGGTTTTAAACTCTGCAGGATGGGAAGTTACCTGTAAAATGAATCATGATACTACCCGTATGTACCCTATTACTCAAGGAGGAATCGATCTTTTCACCCCGCCAAGCATCTCTTTAAAAGATGTTCACCGTGCGGGTGTCGATACTATGCGTACATTTTTCACTCATTTCTCAAACGTTCAGCCTTTTAATCAATCTGCTGATCAGCTTTCCATAGAAGCATTTATCAAGACTTCGCCCATACGGCCGGGCGTGCGTTGCTCGCAAGTCGATTTACTACTGTACGGCGAGGAAAGCACACATTATTTTGTATTGATTAAACCGGAATGTATTTCCTGGGCAGATTATAAATTTTCAGAAAACTATAAAGGTGGCCGAAACCAGAATTTAGAAAACTTTGGTCACGACCTAAGGGATGGAAAGAAAGTACGCCTAAGCATTATAAATAAAAAGGTCATCATATACCTGGACGATAAGCCAATATTCAGTACTACCTATGAAAAACCTATAGGCCAGTTGCTCGGTATAGAGTTTATGTTTTCCGGCGTCGGCGAAATTAAGGATGTAAAACTATCGAGCTAACACAATCATGCTCCTATTCACGATACAGCTATTCATATCCCGCATAGGCATCCGTCAACTTCCAACTACAATTGGAGAATAAAATTGTTTGCTAAAGGTCTTTATAGCAAACAATTTGCTACATTGAGTATTCTATATATACAATATTCATCTTAACTCTTATCAGCATGCTTGAACAGATTCAAAACATCATCAAAGGCTACGCGCAAGAAGCGGTATCTGCCAATGACAATATTCCTACCGAAAAAAATGAGGCCGCGGCTCAAGCTGCATCCGATTCGGTTATTGACGTCCTTAAACAAAAACTTGCTTCTGGCGATATAAACTCTCTATTAGACAGCTTTAAAGATCAAAAATCAATGGGTGATACCGGGACAGAGATTTCCAATAGCTTTGCACAGAAACTTAGTGGTTTGGGCATTAACATGGACACCGCAAAAACTGTTGCTATGTCATTGATTCCGGTTATTTTAAGCAAACTCGGCCAGTCGTCGGGCGGTGGTTTAAACATGCAGGATTTGCTTAGCCAGTTTTCGGGTAAAGGCGGAGGTATTGACCTATCTACTATCGGGAATATGCTAGGTGGCTCGACTGATAAAACGGGCAAGCAAGACGGTGGTTCCAACGACCTGTTGGGAAAACTTAAAGACCTCTTTTAGCAGCATTGCTGCAGGCGAACCTACCATTCACCTGCAGCAAAACTTACATCATCTCTTAAGCTTTTAAACTCCACTTATACCCTAAAACTGCAAAAGGTATCGTGCACAGCATCACTATAGTTGTTGTGAACAAGGGCGTTTGTGCAAAAAAAGAAACCAAAGCGCTCGCCAAAAAGCAAATCCCCAGTTGAATTGTATTTTGTAAAGCAGCTGCTTTGCCCGAATTGTTCGGAAATGTCTTCAAGGCCTGTGCTACCACAATCGGATAGCAAGCACCATTACAAAGCGCCATCAAACAAAATGGGATCAGCAGTAAAGTCAGCGTCGGCTGCACCGTTATGGTAATTAAAAATACCCCAACCAAACCAATGGTATAACCTGTCAATAGCCAAGGTACCAAACGGCTACCCTCGACCCGGTTAGAAAGTAAACGATAGCCGTATCCTCCTGCCATAAACGCAATCGTTTGGGGCACAAAACTAAAGCCTATCTGACTTTCATTATAGCCCAAATCTTTCAAGAAAAACGGCGACCCTGTCAGCCAGGCAAAAAATGCTCCTGAACATACCGCATAAATCAGCACATTCCCCAGGTATCTCTTCGAGCGCAGTAAATCAAAATACGATTTGTGCTGCCCCTCTTTCGCAGCATCGCCAGGCATTGCACGCTCCACTGCCGTCGCTTTGCTTAACGTAAACGTATAGGCTATAAGCAGCAATGCCAACAGCGCCAATACGATAAATATAGAGCGCCAGGAAAAATAATCCAATAAAAACACCCCAACCAAGGGGGCTAATGCTGGCGAAAGAGCTACCAGTGGCATAATACTGGCCAACACTTTATTCACCTCGGCACTCGGGTATCGCTCAATCACCAAAGCCTGCCAGCTCACTGCAGCTGCACACACGCCAATAGCCTGCACAAGGCGTAATATCAAAAGCGCATGAACATGCTTCGTAAAGTAAATACCTAGCGAGGCAATCACGAAAATGGCCAGCCCCATCAAAATGGCTTTAGGTCGCCCCAGTTTATCAGATATAGGCCCCCACATCAATTGGGCAATAGCATAGCCCCCTAGAAAAAGACTAAGCGAAGCACTGATATTACTCTTCGAAGTATCTAAATCGACACGCATGGTATCAAACGCAGGCAAATACATATCGGTCGCTAAAAAACCGATAATACTTAACCCTGCTAAATACACTAAAAATAAAAAACTATTTTTCTCCTGACGAACCATAACAGCGCTATTTTATTGCGAGCAAAGATAAAACAAATAGCGCAGTAAATCCTTCTAGCCACTTCACTAAATAGCGATATCAGGGCATCGCTTTTCTAAGCTTACTTTCTTTTTCTCCATCCCAATACTTGCAATCCAGCTCCACAAAAACAGAACTATAAGCTAACGTTTCATTGGTTTTAATGACCAGCACTTTAAACAACTTCGACGCATCATCCAGTTGTTTAAAAACACTATCATGTGCCAGAGTCTGTACATTCATCCCTTTCAGCACCCCATCCAAGTGTTTGCGGTAATCGTTTATACCCGGGCTATCTGCTTCCTCAATAAAGGAAAGCTCCTTATCGTTGTACACGATGGGTTTGATATGTGTTTCTTTATGCACCTCATCCATCACCTGCTCCAACACCTTTGTCAGGGGTTCATCCACATAGATATACTCCATCCCCGGAGCTGTCTGCATGGGGAATGCTTTATCCACCACCAATATCCAGTTTCTATGCCCCATTAAAGGGAGCTGCTCACGCAGCTCCTCTTTCCATGTTTTCAACTGCCTATCCTCTGCAGCACCTCCTGCAGGCTCCTGGCAGCTCACTGCCGCACTTAACATGGCGCCTAGCAATGCAAAACTTAAGACTCTTCTTATGCCCATACCAGCTTCAAATTATCTCCTTTTTGCAATCTTAGCGGCTCCTTAAAAGCAACAACAACCTTATCTCCCTCCTCGTTCACAGCCGATATGCCCACAGACTTACCGTTCACCAATGCAGCGAGCTGTGCCTTTCCAACCTTCTTGCCAGCTACTTTTCCGATACCGAAGGTCTGTAGCTGCAGGTCGCCATAACCTACTGATAAATTATAATCAGCCGTACTGCCCGCTATCTGTTGCTCGTACGAACCCCACGCCTCTGCCGTTGTGTAAGCCGCCTTAAAATTATTGGCCGACAATTTCGGAGAAAAAGCCAAATACTTCTTTGGGCCGTGGTATTCATAACCGCAGGCATTGATAAAAGTACCGTAGCTCGCCATAGCCCTTGCGTAGTGATCGCTACATTCTATTTCATTAAAGGGATTTCGCTTTGCGGCATGGTAACGATCGTGAATAGCCCTTGTCAGGATCAAACTCTCATCAATCATCCCCTCGGCCATCATGTGTGCGGCCACCTGATGTTCAAAACCACTCATACACTCATGGAAATAGCCCAATTGCCAAGTTTCATTTTCGCCGTAAGGTTTCTGTTCATCTTTCGGGTTTGTATTCATCACCATCCCTCCCTCTCCTGGAAGCGCATACGGTCTTCCATTCAGGTGGGTTTTAATATACGGTCCTACATCCATCGTAAAATTATACTTCCAGAGAGCCTTTAAAGCCGACAAAGTCTTTTCCTTATCGTTAATACGTGGCATCCCCAGCTGAAAAGTCCAGGCCTGACCATATACCTGATCGATATGGCAGGTATTGTAAGAGCCCAGTTTTTTACGTCCAAACTCCTTATTCGGTCTGTGAATATAATATTCACCATTAAACAACTCCTTATCCATATTCGCCGTACCCAACTTCACATAATTGGCACAACGTTTCTGAAACTCGGTATCTTCCACCTCTTCCGCCATGTACTCGCCTGCGCGTATAGCGGCCAAGGTTAAACCTACAATCCAGGCAATCTCCCCTTCCCATACCGCATCCAAAGTATTCTCCATAGGTGTATCCGTCATGCCGTCTCCATTCTTATCCTGATCGATGATAAACTGTATAGCCTTTTTAAGATTTGCCCAGTTTTTCTTCAAGAAAGCGTTATCTTTCGACATCTGATGATCCCGGTAGAAACGCAGCACCACACCGGCCTGTCCGTCGATAGCGGGCCTGCTTTCGTATTCAGCGCGAAAGATAATCCCGCCCGTTTCGGGCCTAAAGCCCACACCCAAGTCTGTTGTCTCCCGTAGGTTACGCTCTAAGTCGGGAAATATACGCCCCATAGCCTGCCCATATTGCCACACATGCGTACAGGTTCCGGCACATGCCCCTACCCCTTCCCAGCCCCAAAAGCGTCCCGAACCAAAGCGCATGGTATTGGCCGTCGCCAATGTTCCGATATTCACAAACGTGCGGTCCAAAAACCAATGTGGCAAGGTCGAGTCGTTCCAAGTTGCTGCCCAAGCTAAAGTATTCCCATTCAAGCGCTCGCTATGCTGGGCATAATACGCAGCCACTGCCAGCGCATCCTTATACTGCTTACCATAACAATACCCCTCCTGTGCATCTTTCAGCTTTTCCTGCAATTTAGGGTGCGGATTATTAAAATGCCAGCTTACCGCATACGACACGCTGGTACTTCCACCTGCAGGTATACTTCTCTTTAGGCTCAAACTTCCCACCTGCAAATCATCAAAGCTCACTTCATTCTTTGCAATAGACTGTAGCAAAGCACTCGGTGCTATAGGCCATGACTGCACCGCAGCTACCGCTACCGCGTCTTTGTCGTTACAATAAATAGCCATCGTTCCGTAATCTCCTGCTTTCAGCTCCTCGCTAGGCACCTCATCACAAGCAAAGAAAATAGTCTGTCCACCGTCCACAGGCTGTGCAGAAGCCACTTTACGTACTTTAGAAAAGTTCTTTCTATTCTTAAACACCCCATTTTCCATCCAACCGCTAATCACCACATCGAGCGCTTTACCTGTTTTGTTTTTAACATCCAGGTGCAAAGAAGCCAAAGGCAAAGATGAATTCTCCACATCTAAAGGAATAAATGGCGAGAAAGCTGTCAGCACTACATCTACCGGAAAATCGTTACTGCGATAAGTCACTGTACAAGTCGGGTAAGATGGTTCAAATATAATCTCGTCCCAATGGTTCTCGCGCAGCTCCTTCACCAATTGTTTGCCACCTTGCTCCACCGAAATTGCAAAGCCCTGTTCGAGCACCCTCAGATTGTCGGCAATCGCGGGCTCTATATACGCTGCGCCATCTCTCGGGCGCACGGGCACAAGCTCTTTCCCGTTATTCCATTGCACAAGCTTCGTCTCAATCCCTTCCTTTGCCCCGTCGTAAGCATCATTATATACCTGCCACAGCCACAGCCTTCCATCGCCTCCAATATACACTGTTCCTGTATGCAGCCCACCTACCGGCATCCCGATATACTTCAATTCGTTTTTAGACTTCGTATAGCTTATTTTTTCGCCCCGTTCATACAGGGAAGATAGCCACTGTGGATCGATCTGCTTTTCGGCCGGGATATTATGTACCGGTTGTTGCCAAGCAAATACACTTCGTGACCAAGCCGGAAACTGCGCCGCTAACACCCCCAGACCAACCAGACTGGAATTCTTCAAAAAATTTCTTCTGTTCATATCTTTCATTTACTTCTCTATTATACTCGTCCTTTGTCTACCAGCCTGTATTCTGTGGTAGTAAATTCTTATTCTTATCAATTGCACTTTGCGGCACCGGCCATTTGTAATGCTTCGCTGCATCAAATATGCGTTCCTGCGCCAAATATCGGGGCTTGCTCCAATCGCCCACCTTATCATTTGGGTTGCTGTTTATTCCCTCTGCTGGTACGCTCAATACGTCTTCTGCAATCTTCCATCTCAAAATATCAAAGTAACGCTTGTGCTCTGCCACAAACTCATGCCTGCGTTCCTCGCGGATAAGCTTCCTCATAACCGCTTGGTCCGCCAGCTCGGCTGCCTTCACCGGCACCAGTCCGGCCCTTTTTCTGATCTTATCGACCGCCTCTTTAATCTGCGGATCGCCCGGTTTATACTCATTCAGAGCTTCTGCCACAAGCAGCAAGGTCTCCGCATAACGGTAAATCGGCCAATTGGCAAAACCACTGGAAGGCTTACTATATTCGGGTTCATTAAACTTCAGATACATATAGCCCGTTATTCCGCCTCCCTCACTATTAATCTTTTCGGGCATATTGTAGCTGGGGTGCGGCTGGTAGGCCGTATGCGTGCCATTGGGGCGTAACACTGGCTCTCCAGGCAGCATAAAAGTCTTCTTCAAACGTTCATCCCTATTTTCCCAAGGCTTTGTCGGGTCATACTTGGCCGAATTCTGTATACTTTCTCCATCCGTACACAGGTACGAATCTATCAGCTCCCTTGTCGGGCAGAAACTCGCCCAGCCCGAACCTGTAATGCCTGTACCCGATGGCGATGCCAATACCGGCAGCATATGCGTAATCTTATCTTCCACATACTGTCGGGCCAAAATCACCTCTGTTGTATTTAAATTATTCTCCTGCTTAAACACAGCTGCATAATCATCCACTAAGTCATAGCCCATGCCCATCACCTTAGCCGCAGCTTCATAAGCTTCTTTCCAAAGATCGTTAGCAGCCTGGCCTTCATGAAACTGGCTCATACTTGCTTTATACAGCAATATATTTGCTTTCAGCATATAAGCTGCTGCTTTATTCACGCGTCCTAAATCAGCTCCTGTATAGCGGTCAGGCAGACGCCCCACTGCAAACTCCACATTCTCTAAAGCATACTCCAGCACTGCTGACTTTGGCGAACGTGGTAAAGCACTTTCCTCCAAGCTCAGCGGTTTTTCTTTAATCAGGGGGATGTCTCCAAAATGCTGCACCATTCTGAAGTACTTCATGGCCAATATAAAACGTGCTTCTGCTTCAAATCTGTTTTTCTTATTTTCATCAAAGCTCATCTCCGTCAAACGCTCTAGGTAGTAAAGACATTTACGTATATCGTCATATTTCCATTCTTCTTCCAGGTATTCTGTAGCGGCATTATGATTGCCCATACTGATATAGCCCAGCCCTTTCTCCCCCCATGCATTGGTCATCACTGAATTGTCGCTATGCGAATCTTTCCAGAAATCCCGTTCTCCGGGCAGCACCGTGTATACTGCATTTAAGCCTACCAATGCATCATTTTCTGTTTTCCAAAATGTTCCTTCCGAAGCCTCCGACAGCGGGTCTCTATCCAGGAAACTCTCGCAGGATAGCGTTGTAAAAGCAATAGAAGTTGCTAATGCTGCTTTTAATATATAATTGATCTTCATGATATCATTAAAATTTAAGGTTTACACCAAACGAAAAGGTCCTCGCCAAAGGATAATACCCGCCCTCTGGGTCAAAACCTTCGTAATTTGTTAGCGTTGCGAGGTTCTGTGCCGATAAGAACAAGCGTAAACCGCTAAGTTTATACTTTTCTACCAGCTCCTGCGGAAACGTATAGCCTACCTGCACGTTCTGTATTTTAAAGTAATTAGCGCTGCGCAA
The DNA here is from genome assembly GCF_026711005.1 of Sphingobacterium sp. UT-1RO-CII-1. Taxonomy (GTDB): domain Bacteria; phylum Bacteroidota; class Bacteroidia; order Sphingobacteriales; family Sphingobacteriaceae; genus Sphingobacterium. The sequence goes on from NZ_JAPPVJ010000002.1 coordinate 539,060, forward strand.
CCAATAGCTCGAATACTGCGTATCGTTTGACGTATTCTGCAAGCTCAACCGTGGGTACGTTGCGTTCGGGTTTTCGGGTGTCCAGTTATCGATATGCATCGGGCGTGCATTCTGTGTAAGGAAAAATGCCCAGCCTTCATAGCCCGATATATACCTTGCATTTTGCAGTAAGCCATAAAAATTGGCCGATGCATCCAAGTTTTTCCAGCCTAAATTGATGTTCATGCCCACGCGTATACTTGGCTTATCGCGCAGTATTACCCGGTCTGCTCCGTTGATGACACCATCTTCGTTCTGATCCTTATAGCGTATATTTCCAGGTACAATATTCGCGCCCTGCGATGCTGCATTTTTAATTTCCTCTTCCGTCTGAAACAGCCCCATCGCCTCATAACCGTAAGCCAAATTATACCGGCCCCCTTCAGCTGTATACGTATTATCCTGAATCCAAGGGCCTGTTCCTGCTAGGTCTTCCACCTTATTTCTTGCAAAGGAAGTATTCATATCCACACCCCAGCGCCAGTCGCCTTTTCTATCTGCATACGACACCATAGCCTCCAGCCCGTAACTCTTCATCCGCAATAAATTATTATACGGCCCACCTAAGCCAAACTCTGCCGGCACAGGCGGTGCATACAAAATCTGGCTACGTTTATTGATAAAATAATCCACCGTCAGGTTCAGTTTATTAAGCAGCCCCATATCCAAACCAAAGTTCGACTGCTCCGACCGCTCCCAACTGATCCGTGGATTTATAGCGACATTATTCCATGCACCCGGCACCACTGCCCCGTTAAAACCATACATCGCCGAATTATAGGATAACACCGCAGCCGTCGCATAATAGCCCACCTTTTCAGCATCGCCCAATATCCCCCACGACCCTCTCAGTTTCAAACTCGACAACCAGTCGGTGGAAAAGAAATCCTCCTGGTGTATATTCCAGCCTGCTGAAAACGAGGGGAACACGCCCCAACGGTGTCCGGGCGCAAAACGCGAAGACCCATCAGCCCGCACATTGGCCTGAAATAAATATTTCCCTTCATAGTCGTAGTTAAAGCGCGAAAACAACGATTGTATAGCCACCTCACTGCCTTTACCAGAAGCCTGCATATTTGTTTGGCCACCACTATTCAACACATGTATATCATCGAAAGGCAAGTTATCCCGAAAGGCCGAAAAATCCGTCGTCTTAAAGTATTCCTGCGAAAAACCACCTAGCAACTTAAAATTATGCAAGCCAAAGCTTTTCGCATAATCTGCCGTTAGCTGAAACATATTCCTATAGCTGTTATCTACGCCCTCTGTCAAGGAAGTCACCCTATTCTCCACCGACGCCACATTCCCCTGCTCATCATACAATTGGTAGGTGCTCACCCTATTTTTCGACCAATTATCGTACGTATACCTCGAGAAATTACCTTTAATCTCCATTCCCTCGATCGGCCTATAGCTCAATTCGAATATCGCCATCAGCTCTTTATACTTCTGCTTATTAAAGCCCGACTCGTACACGCCGGCTATGGGGTTGCCTGCAATGGACGACCCCATGCCGTACTGCCCAAGCGTATTTCGTATAAAACTCGTAGGCGCTACCCGTGTTGCTTGCGTCTGCCATATTTCCGTTCCGCCCTGCGGTGCATTGATATAGGTTTCGGTATATTGGATATTGGCGCGTGCATCAAAATTATCTGCTATTTTGAAAAGCATATCGGGTTTAAAAATCACCCGGTTATAATTATTGTTTGGGAGTGTTCCTCCCTGATAATCGTGCGAAGCTGAAAACCTATACCTTACTTTTTCCGAATTGCCGGAAAGCGCCAGGTAATTATTATTGATCAATGTATTCTTCTTGTAAATCTCCTCATACCATTTGACATCGGCATACTTCCCGTCTTTCAAAGCCTGTAAGCCCGCTTCGCCATACAGCGCCTCTTTCCCATCGTTCAGTAGCGCTCTATCCCACAGCTTCATAAAATCCTCCGCGCCCACAAAGTCGATCATAAACTGCGGCGACTGCACCCCCACCGAGCTATTCACCTCGACGGTTAATTTATCGATAACCTGTCCGCTTTTGGTTGTCACCAAAATCACTCCATTTGCCGCTCTTGACCCATATATGGAAGCTGAAGCTGCATCTTTTAAAGTAGAAATACTCTCAATATCATTGGGGTTTAATGTATTTATATTACCGGGTACACCGTCAATCAGCACTAGCACACCCGAACTTCCTCCTATCGTAGAGGTACCGCGTATATTCAGTGAAGCGCCACTGCCCACTGCGCCACTGCCCTTGCTTACATTCAATCCTGCTACCGTACCTGCCAACAGTTCCTGCACGTTGGTCACGGCTCTTGACTTTAAAGACTTCTCTACATCTACTGTCCCGATAGCCCCTGTCACATTGCTGCGTTTTTGCGTTCCATAGCCCACCACAATCTCTGCAATATCAATCTTAGAAGCCGCCAAAGTAATCGTTATATCCTTCTGCCCGTTCCAAGTAAACAGCTGTGCTTCGTAGCCCAAAGAAGTAATGGACAAATCGCTCTCCAAGGGCACATTCGTAAACGAAAAACGCCCATTTTCATCCGTCTGCGTCCGCACGTCAGTCGCTCGGGCATGCACGGTCACCCCTCTTACCGGCCTACCGTTTTCATCAATAATACGGCCAGACACAGCGTTCTGTACACCAACTTCGCTTTCTGCCGTTCTTATATTTCTGTTTGCTTCTGCTATAACAATCGTATTATCTTTCACAGACCAGGTCAGGTTTTTATCTTTCAAAATCGCCTGCATAGCCTCTTCTAGGTTTGCGTTCTTCAATTTTACCGAAACGGGTATATTGGCCGTATTCGTCCCTGTAAAGAAAAACGAATAGCCCTCCTGCTTCTGTATAGATTTCATTACCGTCTTCAGGGGCTGCCTCGTGGCTACTACGCTAATTTTCTGCGCCTTTGCTACAGCTATTGTTTGAAAAACAGAGGCAACCAGTAAAATAACTGTCAACTTCATGGACAATAGGATTCTTTTTGTAAAGAAGCGTTTATGCCACTCTACAAATGATTTATAAAACATATCTTTGTAATGTTTGATGGTTATGATTTAGTTTAATTAGCTAGCGTTATCAACGCCTTTCATGCCTTCATCCATCATTGAGCGGTGTTCGTAGCACTGCTCAATAACTCTTTGATAAATAGCATAACTTTTAGGTTTACGTTTTTACTTTTTTCCTATCCTCCTTTCATCTTTAGGTTTTTATCGTTCTATTTATCAACTACAATCAGTTCTTTTTGCTCGCCATTGGTCTTCATTTTAAAGCGCAAGCCGGCCGCCTGCAGAATATCCAGCACCACACTTAAGTTTTTATTCCGCTCGATGATCCCATAAAAAGGCACGTTCAGATGCTTCCCTTCGTAGCTTACCGTGATATCATACCAACGTGCGAGCTGCTCGAAAGCCTCGCCCGCTTCTAGGCCGTCAAACTGGAAGAAGCCATTTTTCCAGGCTATGGCTTGCTCCACGTCCACCTCCTTCACCCTAAAGCCCTTCTCATTATACAGGCTTTGCTTGCCTGCCGTCAGGTGCACGGCGTCTTTATCTTTGGCCGATACTGCCACCCGTCCCTCTACGAGGGTCGTCTTAATTCCTGCTGCTTCCGGATAGGCCGAAATATTAAACTTCGTCCCCAAAACTTCCAGTAGCTGCGCACCACTGCGCACCAGGAACGGTACAGACTGTCCACCCTGTTTCCGCGCTGCTACCTCAAAATAGCCTTCGCCTAGAAGCTCTAGCTCTCGGCTGCCTGCTGCAAACTCTGCCGGAAACATCAGCTTAGAGCCCGCATTCACCCACACCCGTGTGCCATCTGCTAAAAGTATCTCGTAATAACTTTTTGCCGGCACTTCCAAGGTCAGGCTTGCATTGGGCAGTTTTTTAAAAGCCGACCATTCTGCGGTCGTCAACAGCTGCTCGCCGTTTTCATAGCGAATACCATCTGCAATCTGCAGCGCTTTGCTCCCTTCTTTGAGCGGAATCACCCGCCCGTCTGTCATTTTTAAAATACCACTATTTACGCCCGGCGCAACCTGCGCTATTTCGGGATACCGTGCCACATCGTATATTTCTACAGCAGCCGAGCGCTGGCTTAAATAATTAACCCCCACAAACAGCAATACCGCCGCTACTGCCGCCGCATAATACCAGATACGTGCCCCTCCTGACCTTTTCTTTTGCGCTGCAAACGAACCGCCGTTTTCCACAATACGTTCCTTCACGGCAGCCGTCAACCTGCTAACATTATCTGCCGTGTCTGTTTTGTAATTGGCCTCATGAAAAATCGTCACATCGACCTTCCAATCTTGCTTATGCAACACATCCTCAAAAAAGACTCGGTTCTTAGGGTCTGCATCCAGCCATGAAGAAAGCTCCTGTTCTTTTTCCAAAGACAGTTTACCTTCCGCATATTCTTTTATTAAACTTGCAATATTCTGTAGATCATACATAACGTCGGTCTTTATCTAGTTATACATTTTTTCCATTCATACCTTAGTAAAAAAGACACATTAATTTAACAAACAAATTAACGCACTCATTATCAACCCAGAAAACAGCATCATCAAGCAGTTTTATAGGTTGATCCATTTGGAAAAATAAAAATAGAGGAATTAAAACAACCAGGTAAACACCAGGTACAGGAAAAAGTCACGGCCTTTGAATGTCTTCCGTAGCGATTGTAATGCTTTTGATTTTGCGTAAAACACCGTGCTTGTTGTTGTGTTCAGGGCCTCGCAGATTTCCGCGGTGCTGCATCCTTCCAAGTAGCTCATCTTAAACACACGTTTCTGCTGTTCGGGCAGTTTGTCCAGCTCTTTGTAAAGCATCTCAATAAACTCCGCATAAATAATATTATACTGAATGTCCTGGTCGTCGGCATATTCGAAGCTCTCATAGCCGCTTTCAAAAACAGGTAAATTTTTATTTTTTTGCAGGTGGTTTAGGCAAGCGTTCTTCGTTACCCGAAATAAGAAGCTATACAAATGGGAGTCTGTTTCTATCTTACTGCGGTCTTGCCATAACTTAAAGAATGTGTCGCATACTATTTCTTCCGAGGCTTCCTGATTTTTGGTCAGCTTCAGGGCAAAGAACGATAACTTTTGAATATATTTTTGAATATAATGGTCGAGGGCAAACTCTTCTCCCCGCTTAAAGTCTTCAAAATAACTATCGATTTGCATTCGTCTTGCCTAATATTGATACGTAAGCCCCTAAGTTAGTTTTTTTCAATCACAGTCAAAGTTAAAAAATATATTGAAAATAGCTTAGCTCGACTAGCCGCCGCCAAATACTTTCCTTTTCTGTTCAATTGCCGATATCAAAGTAACCCACGTTTGTCGTTATATAGATCGAGGCTAAGCGATATATCGCAGGCTAATCCCCCCCCTCCACTCACACTACATAAACCCAATAAACACTAGATTACGAGCAACTTATGTGACAATCGGTTAGGGTCACAACTGTGATTAAAGCGTTACAGCCTTGTTTATAGGCTTTTATCGGGTAAATATTTCGGTTTCGCTTTTATATTGGTTAGCTTTAAGGAGCAATAGAATATATAACCCTACTTATATTCCAAAGTTATGAGAAATACCCTATTATCAATTTACCACAACCAGAAAGGGAGAGAAGGCCCTCCTATTACTTTTAATTTTCCAGAGCCCGATCCCGATGGCAGCGTTCACCTCGGCAGAATAAACGGTGGCGGAAAGAGCTGGCAGTCCAAATCACTGGTTATTACGGGCATCGGCCGGCTGCTCTGCTACAGGCAATATCAGGTTAGCCAGCCTGTAACGTTCATCAACGCCCCCTCCGAACCCGTCGTCTGCCTACGCCTAAGTATAGGCAGGAAATCCACTCTCGGCTATCAAGAAGAGAAAAAACCTTTACGCCTCGGGTTCTTAGACAACCGCATTTTCTGGCAGGGAGACCGCATTACCGAAAACCGCATATGGCCAGAGGAGTATGCCGTTCTGGAGCTGTATTATCGCCCGGAATGTCTTTCCCATCTAGCCGATAGAACGACCGTGATGGACATCATCGACCAATCGCTGGGCGAAAAAAGCAGCCCTCTTGACCACTATGTATTCAGTGGGTCCAAAGAATTGGACGATTTTATCTTGGACATGCTCCACGAGCTTGATACCATGAGCATCTCCATAGATCGTTTTCATCACCTTTGCGACTGCCTTTTCCTACGATGCATTGGCGAAAAAGTACAGGTAGAGCCTAGGCCCGATATGGATGATGAACAGCCCAAAAAAAACAGCTATCGGCTGTACCAAGCTTCTCTAAGTGAGCAGGAAATATTATCCGACTTAGAAGATATTGACCGTGCCGGACTACTGGAAGAAGTTAACAGCCTACTGGCTGAAACACAAAGCCTAAGTCAAAAGTTAAAGCAGGAGCAAGAACTTCATTTTGAACTAAAAAAAATAGGCGACGCTATCCGCAAACATACCTTCGAAAAACTAGGAGCAGATTATATGCGGGCAGCCCGTATTCTTTCAACTTGGCACAAAAAAGATAAAGGGCTCGCTAACAAAGAGAGGAAATTCTTAAAACAAGCTATCTTGAGTGCCTGCCTAACATCCTTTAACATGCGCAAACCCACAAGAAAAGACCTTGACTTTTATGAAAAGTTATCTGGCAAGCGACACACTTATACCCGTATCGAGCACGATGCTTTCAAAGACTTCTTGTCGCTACTCCTTCCATCGTCGCCGCCCACCAAACTGTCTGATTCAATCCCCGCCGATGGTATGCCAGCGGCTCAGGAGCTTTTCCTGGAACATCTCCGTGAGGTCTTTGGTTTGAAAAGTCTAGAAGAAATAAAAAGACAAACCGACAAAGAAAAACCCAAAGAGGTTTCCCAGCTTTACGAAACGTTGATGGACCACTACAGCGATACACTTGAACTAGGCAAGAACGGCGAAATAGTGCGAAGCGATATTGTACGTGAACTGGACAATGCCTATCAGCGTAATGACCTACTGACCCTTTTATTGATAGAGTCTGAAAGCATTGCCCTTGACCCTGAATATATTTCCAAGCTAAATGACGATAGGCTGCGCTGGTTGATCACTTCCCTTCGCTTAGAGCGGGAAGACCAGCAGTATTTATTGCACGAAACGGAAGAAAACCTGGCTTTTTATGACCTACAGCGCTTTCATCACTTTGGTGATGACTTCAAGAAATTCTGCCGACAACTAAAAAACACCATGAAAAAAATGGCTCCTTACTGCGACAAATTTTCAGAGCTCATCGCTGATATCACGGCTCAGCCCTCGGCACTCAAAGCCATCATACTGGCCGAGTGTATTATAGAAAGTAAGAAACAATAGTAGCTCATAAAGGTGTTTTTATATCCCTGATTTCAGCCAATTTTGCAACATATTTTCTGGTTTCCTTGGTCATTTATTTCAATATAAATACCTTCGTTGCCAGATTATATATAATCGTTAATAGATAAACGGATGAAAAATTGGATTGGGCTTTTATTATTATTTTTCACTCTTACTTTTGTGGGGTGTAACACGGGTGCTCAGCAAACAAAAAACGAAAACCAACCTACAAAACACCCCATAAGCCTTGCCGATTTTAAAAAGGTAAAAGGGGTAGATAATGTACAGGAAGTGCCTTTTCAATTGCATACCCAGTTAGATACTGTGCGGTTTTATTTGGCTCCTCATCAAGATTCAGCTTTTGTAAAGATACCTTATCATAAACTGGACAATTACTATGGCTTCAAAGAGTTTGATGATTTCTACTCGATACACTACAGCATAGCAAACAATTTATCCAATAGCATCGAAGCCTTCGTGCTAAAATCGGAGTTTACGGCCTCATCTGACCTGACATTAAAGGGAATAAATCTTTACGAAATCAGAAGTAGCACCTATATGGACAGGCCTGATTTGGATAACAAATCGTTTGCTCCATATGGCACCATAGAAGAAGTAACGGCCGATGAATACCGTGCAGCCCTTCCATCGAAAACAGAAGAAGTGTTTTCAAAAAATCCGCATGTAAAGCTGAAGGATAACGACTGGATATACAGCAAAGACGGACAAGAGCAAAAGATTCAACAACATGAAAATTTAGAAACCGAAGATGGGGTATTATCCTATCAATATATTGGGCGTTCTGATTTTTTGAATTTAGAGATTTTTAAAGAGGATAACCTGGATCTCAACAACTCTTATCATGTTTTCTATAATCCTGAAGCAGAATTCTCGATGGATTTATTTACCGCAGGCTATCCTCATATTATCCCCTCCATCAACAGAGTTTCTGCCATTAGCAATAATAATGATGTAGGCGTAGATTTTTTAGTCGCTCAATACCTGCCAGAGGAAAAAAAGCAGATCAATCAGTTGTACGTTAATTTTACAAATTTCAAATTTTCGGATGATACCAAAGGCTTTTGGATAAACCACGACACATTTTATGCAGAAGTATACCCTACGAATTCGGCTCCGGAAAATGGAAAAAAACAAAAACTGTCGTATATCAAAATCCAACTAAAACCCACCTTGTTTAACTAAGGTTTACAGATTATTATCATGAAAAAAACATTCCTATTATTGCTCCTTTCGTTGGGTAGCTTGATGACGATGGCCCAGACTTTAAAAGTCGTGGTAAAACAAAATGGCAAAGCCGTAAAATCTGTAGACGATGTCTACGTGCTTAAAAAATCGACGTTTCAGTTCGAGATACAGGCCGATCAGATCGAAGGCTTTTTGTTGGGCGTAACGACGGACGAAAATCATTTTGGAGAAGCGGTTGATTTTTTAGAACCCGATGAGCCCTGGTTTCAAAATACGGGAATGGCAGAAGTGTTATATAATCAAAACCAAGAGTTGTACCTCATGGAAACCGCCCCTTCTTACTGGTACTATACAAACGAAAACGACCACCGTTTTGATAGAAATCCGATAGGGACACCTGAAAAATGGACCGGCACCCGCACCATTACAAAACTGTACGACATCACGGCCCAGCAAGAAGTAGCGCTAAAAGATATAGAAACCAGCCTCTATATTTATATGTACGACCCCGAGTATGATGACAATTATACGATGATCGGGAAAAAGACTCTATTCTTTGGCGAGCTAAAATTTGTGGATTAAGCATGTGCATATTTTTTGCTAAGAAAAGCTGTTCTCACGGGAGTAAATTAGCTTCATTTGCCTCAACAATTTGTTAAATAGACTTGGCGTAAATCCTACGGTTTTTGCGATTATTGGTAGAAAGCCGTATCTTAGAATTTATTAAGAATGTATGCTTATGACGACATTAACAATACATCTAGACAATGAAAAATCCGAACAAGCTATAAAAGCTGTATTGGATGCTTTGGGCGTAAGGTATGACGAAGTAAGTGATCAACCTACTTTTCCAGACCATGTCACTGCAGGTGTCCGTAAGGCCCAGAAAGATTTAAAGCTAGGCCGTGTCAAAGATTACAAAGGTCTGGACACTATTTTAAATAATGGTTAATTTCTATAGCTGTTATGGCGCTGAAAGTTCAATATACCGACACTTTCGAGGACACATTTAAAGCGTTGGTAGAGTTCATACACGAAAATTGGGGTGATAAGGTTGTACGTGATTTTGTTAAAGAAACGGAGAAAACAATTCAATTAATTGCCTCTTTTCCTAATATGTACAAAGCAAGTTCCTTTGATAGAGAAGTACGCGTTGCTCCGATCAAAAAACTAAGTTCACTTTTTTATGCTGTTGGCGAAGGTCAGCTAACATTGCTGTATATTGTCGACAGTCGTCAAGAGCCATTTTGGCTATGAATCACACATTCATCTTACCAAAAAAACTGTACGACATCACGGCCCAGCAAGAAGTAGCGCTAAAAGATATAGAAACCAGCCTCTATATTTATATGTACGACCCCGAGTATGATGACAATTATACGATGATCGGGAAAAAGACTCTATTCTTTGGCGAGCTAAAATTTGTGGATTAAGCATGTGCATGTTTTTTGCTAAGAATGGTAAAAATCAACAAAAACGAATAATTGTTCTATTAATTTTTCTTACTCTATACTCCACCACCTAATGCCCTGTACAAATAAATCAGGGACTGATACTTTAATAGGCGATCATTCGTCATTTGTATTTGTGCTGATAGTAATGCCTGTCTGGCTGTCAAAACATCTGTATAATTAGTTGAACTATGATATAAAAGCAATTTTTGAGTATATTCTAATGCTTCCTGTAATTTAATCAATTGGGTTAACCGTTGCTTTTCCTGTTCAGATGCTGAGTTATAATTAAACAGTGCATCTGAAACTTCCTGACCGGCAATTAATAATGTTTTTTTGAAATTCAGTTCTTTCTCTCTATACTCCGATTTTGCCAGTTCAAGCTGGGTTTTATTCAACCGTTTAGAAAACACCGGCTGTAATAATCCCCCCCCAACGTTTGCGAAAAAACCTGACGGAGTAAACCAATTGCTTATACCAAAATTAGTAAAACCACTTGAAGCATTAATAGTCAAAGAAGGATAAAACGCTTTTCTTGCCATATTAATTTTTTCAAAATATGATGCCAATTCAAATTCAGTTGCCCTCACATCAGGTCTGTTCCGCAATAACTGTACAGGAATTCCGATGTGTACATCCGGAAATAAGGGTTCGATTTTGAATGTATTTCGGTTGATGGTTTCAGGAGACTGTCCCAGCAGTACATTCAATGCGTTTTCTATGGAGTGTATTTGTCTCTGTACAGTAGGAAGCAGGTTTTTAGCTTCAAGATACCCAGCTTCACTTTGGGCAACGGCGGCGGCCGTAACGATGTTTGCCTCTTTAAGTTTTTTCATCGTTTCGGCTTCTTCCTTACGGATTTCTATGGTCGTTTCAAGTATACTAACTTGTTCATCCAATGTCAGCAATTGGTAATAATAATCTGCAATTTTTGCGATCAATTCCGTTTGAACTACTTGTTGCATTGATTCTTCCTGGAGTAATTTGTAAACCGCTGCCTTTTTCCCGTTTTTTAATTTGCCCCATAGATCCAATTCCCAAGAAGTTCTCAATCCGGCCTCATACATGGTGGCATTTTCTACGAATCCAAAACTCTGCGGGTAAGCCATCCGCGACTGCTTTACTCCTCCGTCAATAGACAACTGAGGGAAAAACGCCTCTTTAGACTGCGCTAAAAGAGATTGTGCTTTATAAATTCTTTCTAACTCTATTTTTAAATCATGATTGTTCTTCAGGCCTGTATCTATCAATTCTCTTAATTGTTCATCATTAAAGAACTCCTGCCAGGATATATCAGCCATATTGAGCGTGTCCTGCGCCTCATCCGTACGGTACAAAGACTCATCAATATGTGTTGCATTTATATAATTTTTGCTTGTCATACAAGATGATAACAAACTTATGAGAGCTAAAGCAACTGTATATTTAAAATGTAACTTCATTGTTTGATTGAATTAAATTTTACAAAAAGAATTCTTCCAGATTCTAATTTTCTATCGTATACGCTTTCCCTGAAATCCGTTCGTGTAAATATTGGAAAAGAATATACAGCGAAGGGATTACCAATACGCCGACTATGGTGCCGATTAACATACCGCCTACTGCGGCTGTCCCGATGGATTTATTACTTAAAGCACCTGCTCCTGTAGCCAGCATTAATGGTAAAAGACCAAAAATGAAAGCAAAAGAGGTCATCAGGATTGGTCTTAAACGCACTTTTGCTCCTTCTAAAGCAGCCTCTATAATAGATGCTCCTGATTTTCTGTATTGAAATGCAAACTCGACTATCAGAATCGCATTTTTAGCTAAGAGCCCTATCAGCATAATCAAACTGATTTGTAGGAAAATATTGTTTTCAATACCAAACATACGTGCAAACAGAAAGGCTCCTGATAAACCTATCGGAAGAGAAAACAATACCGCAAACGGGAGAATGTAACTTTTGAACTGGGCACTAAGCAGGAAGTAAACGAACAGCAGAGACAGTAAAAATATGATAACCGTCTGGTTGCCGCTCAGGCTTTCTTCCCGTGTAAGTCCTGCGTATTCAAATCCGTAACCTTTCGGCAGTGTTTGTTCTGCCACCTCTTCTATGGCCTGAATAGCATCTCCGGAACTGTAACCGGCGTTGGGGGCTCCGTTTACATAGGCCGAATTAAATAAATTAAATCGGGTGAGAAATTCAGGTCCATACACTTTTTTCAAGTCAATAAAGCTAATAATAGGTGCCATTTCTCCCTCACTATTTTTCACATAGAGTTGTTCTATGGCCTGTCTGTTTTGTCGGAATGAAGGAGCAGCCTGTATCATTACCTTGTATTGTTTTCCAAATCTGTTGAAATTGGTAGCGTATATTCCTCCGAGATATCCCTGTAAGGTTGTTAGTATTTCGGTTACCGATACATTGGCTTCTTTTGCTTTTTCTACATTTATACTGACTTCGTATTGCGGGAAATTGGTATTAAATGAAGAAGTGGCATACATAATTTCCGGACGTTGGTTTAATGCACCAAGAAAATTTCCCATTACTTTTTCAAAAGCATCATAGGCACCATTGGTTCTGTCCTGTAGTTGCACCTCAAATCCGGTATTACTTCCAAATCCCTGCAATGTAGGACCGGCAAAAAAAACGATATGGGCATCTTTTATAAAGGCTGCTTTTGCAAATAGCTTCTGCACAACATGCTGGATTTCCTGTTCTTTGTCAGGACGTTGATCCCAATGTTTTAACTTAATAAAAACCACCGCATACGAACTCCCGTTTCCGCTGAAAAAGTCCATTCCTGCCAAACGTGATGAATATTCCACTTCGGGAATGGTCATTGCCAGGCTATCTACCATATCGGTAATTCTTTCCGTTTCTTCTAAAGAGGTAGAAGGATTTAAAATAATATTGGCGTATATCGAAGAGCTGTCTTCGTTAGGCACAAAACCTGTTTGCGTGTTTTTTACGAGATAATAGAATAATGTACCAAATGCGACTACACTTCCTAATGAAATCCATTTATATCTATTCAAGAAACGTAACGCACCGAGATAACGATCCGTTATTTTGTTAAACCCCTGATTAAAAGCTGTTTTAAAACGTGATGTAAATCCTTTTTCTTGTTCCTGATTTTCTTTGGAGGGCTTTAACAATATCGCACAAAGTGCGGGGCTCAGCGTTAGCGCATTTACTGCTGAAATTAATATGGCTACTGCCAGTGTTATTCCGAATTCTCTATAAAAAATACCGACAGAACCGTCAATAAAGGTTACCGGAATAAAAACTGCCGACATAACAAGGGTAATCGAAATAATAGCCGTTGTCAGTTCGTGCATGGCACTTATCGTGGCTTGTTTGGCTGATTTAGCACCCTCGTGCAGTTTGGCGTGTACGGCTTCTACAACAATAATCGCATCATCGACCACAATACCGATAGAAAGCACCAACGCAAAAAGGGTCAGAAGATTAATGGTGAAACCAAAGAGGTTCAAAAAGAAAAATGTACCTATCAATGCTACCGGAACGGCTATTGCGGGAATCAATGTTGAGCGCCAATCCTGCAAGAACAATAATACAACGATGAAAACCAGAACAAAGGCTTCTATTAGTGTGGAAATTAATTTATTAATAGATGCCAATAAGAAATCATTAGAATTGGCATACTGCACAAATTTAGTACCCGCCGGCAAGTCCGATTCGGCTTCCTTAAGAATTTGTTCACATTCTTTAATGATATTGTGTGCATTGGAACCTGCCGTTTGGTTGATCGCAACGTAAGTCCCTGTTTTTCCATATGCTGTGATGGAAGTAGCGTGCGAATAGGCTCCTAACTCAATATCGGCCACATCTCTTAAACGAAGGAACTGCCCCTCTCCGGTAGAGCGAATAACAATATCTCCAAATTCTTTTTCTGTTTCGAGCCTACCTGTATATTTAAGCGAGTATTGAAATGTTTGATTGCTATTTTCTCCTATCTTTCCGGGTGCGGCTTCCACATTCTGCTCGGAGAGTGCTTGCATTATATGCGTAGGCGTAAGGCCGTAAGCCACCATTTCATTGGGTTTAAGCCAGATCCGCATACTGTATTCTTTTCCTCCGGAAATAGAGGCGTCTCCCACGCCATCGATTCGTTTCAATTTCGGCAGAACGTTGATCCGTATATAGTTTTCCAGAAAAGCCTGATCATACCGGTCATCTTCACTGTAGTACATAAAACTAAATATTTCACTACTTAGCCGTTTGGTGGTGGTGATTCCATATTTGATAACTTCCTCTGGCAATTGGCTCACTGCCTGATTGACTCTGTTCTGTACATTCACAGCAGCCATATCGGCATCTGCTCCTTGTTCAAATACAATTGTAATGACAGCAGAACCATCATTACTTGCTTTCGAACTCATATAGACCATTTTCTCTACGCCATTTATTTCTTCCTCCAACGGGATAATAACACTTTTCATTACCGTTTCTGAATTTGCCCCCTGATAGTTGGCTACTACCTGAACAGTTGGCGGTGCAATTTCCGGATATTGTGTAATCGGAAGTGATAATAAACCCAACACCCCAAGTATCACAATGATGATAGATATAACAGTGGATAAAACAGGGTTTTCGATAAATATTTTTAGCATAACACAGTCTTATTTAGTGGTTGTTTTAATTTTGACACCCTCTCTTATACCGGCCACCCCCTCTGCAATAATCCTGTCGCCTGCTATAAGTCCCGATTTAACAATAAAATATTCGTTTGATGGCGTATGATCCCATAAATCTACGGCCACACTCGTAACCATCCCTTCGCCATCCACCTTATAGACAAATCGGTTGCCCTGTATTTCAACGGTTGCCCGTTGGGGTATTATCAAAGCGCTATCTAATTTTTCATACACTCTTAATTTAGCACTATTACCGCTTCTGAGAACTTGATCAGGATTGGGAAAAATAGCTCTCAGCACAATGCTTCCCGTTTTGGGATCTACCTGTCCACTCACCATATCCACGATTCCTTTTTTATTGAATAATTGATTATTGGGCAGTATTAAATTAATTTCGCCTTGCTCGTTAATGTAATCGCTCACGGATTTTCCACCGGACTTTTCCATCCAATCAAAAAATTGCTTTTCGTTTATAGAAAAATAAGCATTGATTCTGGATATGTCTGATATACGAGTAAGTGGGTTGGGAGAAGAACTACTAACTAAGCTTCCCTTTTTGTATGGCACCAAGTCCATAACTCCGTCAAAGGGTGCACGGATCTGTGTATATTCAACGTTTACCTCCGCACTTTTACGAACAGACTTCGCCTGATTTAATTGTGCGGTCTTATTCTTCAATTGATGCTGTGCCGATTCTAATTCATATTTCCCGATTACCCCTTCCTGCACAAGCGGTTTTGTCTTCTCGATTTGAAGTTTTGCTTCCTCCATCTCAGCCTCTATACTTTGTATTGCAGCTTGAGATTGAACAAGTTGCTCTTCGTACTCAGGAGCAAACAGACGAAACAATAATTGCCCTTTACTTACCTTTTGTCCTTCATCTACCAATATATCAGCTATGAAACCATTGACTTTCGGACGGATCTCCACATCCTGTATACCTTTCAGGGTCACAGGAAAGTCTGTATGAATAGTTGTTTTTTGAGGATTTACGGTGATAGTCTGATACGATTCGACCTCCTCATGATGCTGATCTTGCTGCCGGTCATTTTTACAGGATAAAAAAGCTGTAGCAATAAGCAACATACAAAGTTTCCGGATAAGTTTATTTGCCATAATAAATAGAATTGATATTACTTCGTTAGGTAACGACATAACACCGTTACATAATTCATTGGCAAAATTACCTTTAAGATAGCCTATAAAAAGGGCTTAAATACAGAAATAATGGTCAAAAGGTAAGGTTATTGAAAAAGATTTTTGCGATAAGATACAGGGCTTATCCCTACATATTTTTTGAAATATTTCCCAAAAGTACTTTGCTCAGGAAAATTTAATATATATGCTATCTCTGAGATAGTGAGCTGCTTATTCTGAAGAAGTATTTTAGCTTCCAGAATGACAATATGGTGTATCCATTCGCTGGCAGGCATCCCCGTTACAGATGAAACAGTTTGGCTCAGATGTTTTGGATGAACGTTAAGCAGCTCCGCATAGTATGATACTGTTCTGCTTTTTTTATAATATTTAAATACAGCCTCTTTAAACTTGGTCACGAGCAGGTTTGTATTTTCTTCCTTTGGAGGGTATTTCATATAGAGATGACCTATTTCGTTGATCATACTGTAAATGATACCGCGAACCACTTCCTTATGATAAAGAGAGGCAGATGAGCTTCTGGAAGCGACTACATCAAAAAGTCGCTTAAATACACCATAATCGTCATCATTAATTTGCAGTACATAGCCTCCATTATTTGAGAATAAGGAAAAAGCACGTACGATATTGGATTCAATTAACTTTTCCTGTAAAAATTCTTCAGAAAATAGTATTGATTCCATCTCACAGGGTGATATCGTTGTATTCCATCTTTTAATGGAAGAAGTTCCTGTAAATATAATCGCTGGCCCTGATATGTGATGCTTGGTCAAATCGGTAAAAAATTCTATTTCACCCTCTTTAATTAATCCGATACCATAATAATTTGACCGGTAAGGTTCCCTCGGATAATATTCTAAATTATGAACGGGCATATGGATATAGTGCTCATCGGAACCCAACTCGGCAAATATTTTCTGTAGCGACAACAAGGTCATCCATTTTATATCCATCTTCTAATCTTATTTAACTTTTAGCACTATCATTGGCATAAGGTAATAAAACGGACAGCAAAGCAGATACAAAATCCCGGCGGGCCTCACCTCTGGTATATTGATTGTATAAAACATTGTGAGACAACCACAAGTCACCTATAATGAATAGTTTTTTTCAAAATCTTTTTTTTCTGGTCTGAAATACTCATCAATACGTTCTCTTTTTCAAGATGGTGCTTACTTTTTTCAATTACTTTTTATAAATCATCCGTAAAATATCTTATATCTTTCTTTTTAGAGAACTTCAGGTTATTATAATCTGCCGATTTATTCCTTTCTATAGACAACGTTTGCCAGTCTTCATTTTTCAGCATTTTAGCTATAAAAACCAGTTGACCAATGTGATAAGAATAATGAGCCAATTGCCTGTTAATCGCTTCTACAACCGTATGGCCTTCATTTCTGATATAAATAATTTTTTCCAAATCAGAATCCTTTAAATTATCTAAAGTAGTGAACAAACAACTCCAACCTTTATTCCAATGTTTCATCACTTCCTCTTTGTCTTGAAATTGATTGCTAAATTCTGCATCACGGTTTCTCCACGGCTTTTCCCCATCTAAGGTCAAGAAATCGGTGAATCTCGAAAGCATATTTCCGGCAATGTGGTTGACCAAGACGGCAATGCTATTACTTTCTACGTTATACTGCCAGAAAAGTTGCTCCTCCTGCAATTGCTCCATTGCCTTTTCTCCAAGCATTTTGTAATACAAAAACTGTTTTTTAACACCTTTTAAGTAGCTGTTCATTTGCTTAACTAATTTGGTTTAATATAAATTCTTTTCTTTCATCAACTGTACCTATCGGAACAACGACAACTTCATATCCAAATCTTTCGTACATATTTTTGAGGTAGGTATATGTATCATTCGCTTCTTTCCAGTCCTGCTTTCTCTCGGTATCCGTTGTATAAATTTCTTTCCAGGGCGGCAATATAAAAACCTTAGAATTATACTTGCACTTCCGCACTTTCTCAATTATTTCGGGCGCCAGTGTATATCCTATCATTTCCGCATAACAAAGAGCATCCAATGTACCCCGATCAAAAAAACAAATTTCGGTCTGTTGCTCTTTATTTACGGTCTTGTAATCCTGAATTGAAGCTGTTATCATTTTATCTGTATAAAGCTCTTTGTTTTTCCATGGTAATGCATCACCTTTTCTTTCTACTTCTTTACGGATAATTATTCTAGCAACTTCAGGAATGACCTTATATCCTTTTGCTTCCAAAGAATTCAGTAAGGTTGTTTTTCCTGCCCCGGGGCCGCCTGTAATGACAAATAAATTATTCATTATCTTTTTTCTAATAAGCTGATGTTTCGGTTACCCTTAATAAACTAATTTCAAAATATTCATTCCTGTAAAAATTTCGATTCTAATTTTAGCACACAAAATTAGAACAAATGTTCTAGTTTTTAAAGAAAAATACTACATTTATAGCCTTTCAACAGTATATTTAATTTTCAAAAAACAATAATGACTGTAAAGGCTACCCCAAAGTTATATCACCTAAACTGTGTTAGAATTGTTTCTCCATTCCGGGAGAACGTTTGCGGACATTGTTTGCTTGTTAAAGAAGATAACAAAATGATACTCATCGACACTGGAATCGGTCTGTCAGACAGCCTTTATCCGGAAGAACGAATCGGTAAAGAGCTGATCGAAATAACGGGCTACCGATTTGATGAAAATCTGACTGCCATCAGACAAATTCAACAATTGGGGCTGAGCCCCGAATTGATCCATGATTGTGTCATCTCTCATCTGGACAATGACCATATTGGCGGGCTTCCCGATTTTCCGAATGCAACGGTACATATTGGTCGTGAAGAATATGAAAATTTTCTTTCCGGAAATGCGAGATATCTAAAATCTCCGTTAGACCACAATCCGACAATCAGAACATATGGAAATTCCACGCAGCAATGGTTTGGTTTTGAAGCCAGAAAGGTTAATACCTCCCTTGATACGGAAATCTACTTCATTCCGCTATTTGGGCATACCTTAGGGCATTGCGGAGTTGCACTAAAAGTCGATGGTAAATGGATATTTTATGTGGCGGATGCTTACTATCTACGTGAGGAGCTAAATTACCCTGAACATCCTGTCCATGCACTAGCAGAAGCCAGAGCAGATAATAATAAGATGCGAATAAAATCACTCAACAAGATTCGAGATTTGATTTCACAGCATCCTGAAATTAAGATTTTCGGCTATCACGACATCAACGAATTTAAATCGTTTACAAAAAACAATTGATTATATCATACAGATCAAAAACCAGTACGACATCAGATGTGAGCTTTCTCTACAATTTTTAAGAAATCAGTTATTTATAAAGCAAATATTCGCTTTATAAAGATATATGTCTTTCATTTGTAATAAACTGATTTAAAGAAGCTTTTATAAACCAACTTGTAAACTCCTTAAAAGGCCACACAAGTACGACTAACTTAATAAAGCCATTCACAACTAAACATGTAAGAAAGGATGAAAAGAGATGACCGATCAATTATTTACAGAAATCAACAAGCACGTCAAAATTTGTGCAGACGCCACCTTAATGCTCAAAAACCGTCTGCAAGAACATAGTCTTGGGCAAAACCGCCAGCTAAGCTTAAAAAAAGGCGACATCGTATACGTCGCCCAAGGTGTTATCAAGAAAATAGGCGTACCTGATGAAGACATCAAACACTTTATAGGGCCGAACGATTTTCTTATTATCCCACCCATGAAGTATGCCGAGGTTTTTGTCACACTAACAGCTGGCCAGTTTCTCAGCCTGTCGGAGGCCGATTTTATTCAAATTATGGCATCCCACTCGTATCTGCTTAAGCCCTATCAAAAGCTGATTATGCACTGGCAACGCCGCCGTGCTATACGTGGCGAGCTCTTAAAGCAGGAAAAGGAAAAAGCTAAAGATCTTTTCCCTACCTATTTCAAAGGCATTGCCCAAGCAATCAGCAATAGAGACAAAGCCAATTATTTAAGTATGAGTAGAAGCTACTACAGCACCTTATAAATATACTAGGTATTAAAAGTTTCAAAATCACAACTTTTTAATACCGATTTCGAAACTTATTATTATCGAAATCGAAACTGCAATTCTTCAAAACTGCCCTAACTTTGTTTTATACATTTACGGATGAGGTAAAATAAAGTTATAAAAATGCAACACGCAGGAAATATAAGGAGTAAAGGCAGATACAGCGCAAAAGCACTTCACATAAGGGCTGTTGGCGAAGCTATGCGCCACAGCAACTTCCTAAAAGGAATCGGGCTGATGGTTGTATCCCAGCTGCTGCTTACTTTTGTTTCCGGCAAACAGCCGCACATGAAAATGTACCGGCGTAAGTTTGCGGTGTTCACCCGGTAGCGCGGGATAAGATATTAAATGACTGCGACTGCACCATGAATAGATGGTTTTTCTGCTAGGCAGAGGCACAGCAGCCGTTCCGCTTAAAAAACGGAATGAACCGATTGTAAACAGAATAGTAAACAGATAAAGTATAAGATTATGTCTTGGTTTGAATTAACTGGCAGTAATCCTACGTTTTCTCAAGACTATACATTAAGAAGTTCTGCGCCAAGTTGTCCAATAGGTACAGATCAAATCTGCGCAGTGCAGGCCAACAATGATGGTTCCGACCATCCTGAATTGACTGAGGCACTGAAAGACGAGATGATTTTGGCACTACACACCCGCAGTTCATCTACTAATGTAAAGTTAAAAAAACCGTAGGTTACTAAAGCATATAACAAATGAGCAAGGGGGCGCATAAAAGCAGCCCCCTTTTGATTTTTATTCTACTTCTTCAAATACTAAGACTTCAAGTTCACGCATATCTTCCTTTAACATCAGCCCGTATTTTTCCAATTGCCTGTTTAAAGTTTCTACGCTCGAATAGTCTTTAATTTCCATACGTAATTTAGATTTAACCTCATCCACAACCGGCGGAAACTCTCCTTGATAATCAATCATAAAAGCTAACACATCTGTACTTGACAAACCACTTTCTTTTTCTTCTTGCACCAACTTATTATTAATACTTTGCAACACTAAACAAGGTATTTTTCTATTATCCCATCGGACATTTAATCCTAAAAACATATTCAAATCCGATATAATAGCATTTGCAATTTCTTCTTCCGTTCTAATTTTACTTTCAATACGTTCATAATTAATCCCATTAATAAGCAGCCATGATGTTTTCCCTTCTCCATTTATGGGATATCGATATTTATCAGCATTTTTAACAGACCAAACTATACGTTCCTCTTTGAGAAAAAAGGTTGGCTTCTTTAATCTTGCAAGTACCGAGGTATACGCCCCCAAAACATCCAAGTTATTAATGGTAGACACGTTAACATCTTCTAGTGAATCATAACGTATTTCCAATCCACTTTCTTTAGCTTCTTCATTAAACCCTTTTAAAATACGTACAGAACCAATTCTATTTAACTCAGAGGTTTTTGTTAGACTTGATACAATTTTATCCGCAAAATCATTTTTAATTGGCAACCTAACTGCACCGTCGTTGTATAATTTTTCTACATTTTCTGCTTTTGAAAAATCAGCAAAACTAGTTGCCTGTACCTTATTCTGAAAAATCCAAGCCGTATGCGGTACTCCTTTATGCGGGAAGTACGATTTTAATAAGGTGTCACCATAAATTGTAGGCAAATGCACCTTGTTCTTTTTCAAATAGGCATTGTTGGCATAAAATCTCTCTATAGTCTCCTTATCCTGCCAGGTCACAAGTACAATCTGCAATTTGTCGCTCAGCTCATCCTGCAATTTTTGTAGTTTGGGCATATCCCGAATACAATTGCTACAACTCGTATCAAAAAAGTCCAGAATAATAACTTTATCGTTTATTTCACCCCAATCTATTTTGGGCGATTGGTAATTCAGCACTGGCAAATCCGGCAAAACAGGCAGCTCCTGTCCTACTTTTAAAGCCTTGCTCAAATCGACCTTATCCTGCGCCTGTAGGCTTAAAGCCAACAGCAAGAATAATATCTTTATCTGTATTCTCATCGTCATTAACGTTTATTTTGTGGCATACCCGACTCGGTTATGACCATATTTGGCAACAAATGTGCATATTTCAAACTATTGGGTTCTAGGGTATATATTTGGCCATTTAGGCTACGGGTTAATCTCTTTTTAAAACGTTCATCTTGGTTCAACCGCTTCAAATCTGCCCACCGGCTTCCCCGAAATACGAGTTCTTTTCTCCGCTCGTCCAGTATTAATTTGAGCAGACGATCGTCATCAGACTCCGTAATGGGAGCGAAATAATCTGCATCTATCCTGCTTTTGAGCAATGTATTTATAGCAATTAATGCTTCATCTACTTTTCCGATGCGTACACCAGCCTCCGCTTTAATCAAATAGACTTCACTAGTTGTCAAACCTAAGAAACTCATTCCTGCATTGTTATTATAGGAACCTTTAAACACATAAGCTCCAGATTCTGCTGTATGCGCTCTAAAATATAGTCTTTTGCGATAATCATGTTCACTATATGAATTATATAAATCAGGTGAAATACGTCCAAAATTTTGTCCTATAGCTGCAGAAATTAAACTAACAGCAGGAAAAAGAACTTCTTTATTAAATCGCTGAAAAGGATATGAGAGTACTGGATTTATATCTTCATACATTAATAACTCTTCATAAATACTCAAACTTTCTTCAGCATATATATAAGCCTTTTCATAATCTTGCATATCCAAGTATACCCGTGCAAGCCCTGCATGAGCAGCAGCTTTATGAGGCCGAGCAACCACTGGCTCTCTGTTAGGTAAATACTGTAGCGCTTCTTTATAATCGGCTATAATCTGCTGGTAAGTATCCTCTAGCGAACTTCGCACCGACTTATAATCCAAGCCTGGAGTCAATCGCAAAGGAATACCCATCTCCTGTTTTGCCGTCTCAGGCCTGTAAGGCAAAGTAAAATTCCGAGCTACTTGATGAAAAGCAAATGCCCGAAAGAAGTGTGCTCCGCCCCATACTTTATCATACTTAGCCTGATTTTGATTTTTATCCACATCTTTTAAAATATCCAAAACCTGATTTGCTAAATAGACGGTTTTGTAGGGATTTTGCCATTGAGTAGTCATTGTTAAAATCTGAGCAGACCAATTATAAGTTACTCTCTCATCTTCTTGAGATAAACTCTTCCAATCACTATCCTTCAAATAATAATCATCCGTTCCTATATCACTAAGTGACGGGTAGCCGTTATTTAAAGTCCCGTAATCATTCAATAAAAGATCGGCATGTTCCAAGGTCTTGGGCACTGCCATTTTAGCATCAGGCTTTAGGTCCAAATAATCTTTACAGCCAAAACTTAAAAGGCTTATCAGAAATATAAAAAGTAAATTGTGTTTCATGATTTTATAAATTAAAGTTCACACCAAAAGAAGTATACCTCGGGTCTGGAATATTTTCTCCATACTCTGGGTCTATTCCTTTTTCATTTGCCCGCCATAGTGTCCCTATATTTTGTATATAAGCGTAAATACGTGCATTTTTAAGCCCTACTTTTTCGAGTTGCTTCATTGTATAGCTCAGTTGAATATCCCGCAGCTTAATCTGGTCACCTCGTTCAACTAAAGCCGAGGAATAGTAATATAAATCCGCAGCAGCAACATTATTTGAGTATATAAAAGAAGGAACATCTGTATATTTCTCGTCACCTGGCTTTTGCCAACGGTTTCCAAAATCTTTATGTTGTAAACCACTTTGTTTAAAATAGCGATTATCAAAGGAAGAACGGACGAATTTGTAACCCAATTGATAAGATATATTAAAGGATAAATCGAAGTTTTTGTAAGAAATACTATTTCGGAGTGAGCCAAAAAATCTAGGTCGTGATGAGCCGTGATTATCCATATCTTCCACTTGCGAGTTATATACTAAAGCAAAGTAATCATCCGACACCTCTCCATCTAAATAACCCTGTGGCATACCTGTCTCTGCATCCAACCCTGCCCATTTATAAGTTAATAAGCTATACAAATCATAACCTTTTATAGGAGTCATTATAGTTCCAAAATTTCCAGAACGATACGTATCTGAACGAAGATTAAGGTTATAAGCCTTTGTTACCTTCATGGTGTGGTAAGCAAATACTAGGTTACTTATCCAATTAAAATCTTTTGTCTGTATGTTTAGCGATTGTAATGACAGATCAACTCCTCTACCATCTAAATCGGCAGCATTTACCATTAAAGTACTGTATCCTGTTGACGGATCTATGGTGGATGTGGCGATCAAGTCTTTAGGTTTTTTAATATAATACTCTAAAGCACCCGAGAAACGGTTTTTGACATTAAAATCTAAGCCCATATTAAACATTCCTACGCGCTCCCAGCGCAAGCTTGGGTTTGGCGGTGCTTGCATTTGCGCATATGAGTTGCCTGTTACAGAATGTGGTGCAGACTGTACATTGATAATTGGAAATGCAGCAGTAGAATTATTTACATTTCCGTTATAACCATAGGTAGCTCGCAATTTGAGTAACGGAAAAACCTGCTCATTGATAAAGCTTTCATTCGAAAGCAACCAAGCCCCACCGACCGACCAAAAAGGTTGAAACTTATCATTCGTCTTTACGCCAAATAAGTTTGAAGCATCCTGCCGGGCGCTAGCACTCAATATATAGCGCTTATCATACGTATAAGATCCATTTGCATAATAGGATATGTATCGGTTAGTATATCCCTCCAGCTGAGCATGGTCATCTAAATAGACCGATCCTCCCATTCCATTAAAGACCGGAATCGGCTTACCGAATTCTAAAGATTTAAAACTTAAATTTTGAGGATCATAGCCCCAAAATGCTGCTCCGATTAAATTATTACCTACCTGACGAATTTCAGCTCCTGCTATAGCGTTCAGTTCATGCTTTGCTTTCCAGGATTTCGTATAATCTAATTGTAACCGCCCCTGATGACTCTTGTTATATCTAGATATCGTATTTAAATAATCTCCTACGGGTAAGCCCCAAATCACTTCATTATCTGTCCAAGAAGCATGGGAATTTATTAACGACCTTTGAAAAATAGACCCTAAACCGTACCAAAGTTCAATAGGATTGGTGGAATGCTGATAGGCATACAAAGCTTTTACTGCCAAAGAAGGAGAAAGTTGATAAGCAGTTTGAAAATTTAAGAACACCTCTCGTAAATGAGTCTTTTCATAATCCTCATACAGTTCTTCTAAAGGTCTATATTTCCAATCTAAAAGCCGTCCACCCGCAGCCGTATCTCGAAATTCAGGACTATAATGGGTAGCATCAACAACTAGTGGTCTACCTGCTTCATCAGCTAATTCTAGATATGGATAATTTCTATACAAACGCATATATTCCACACCACTAGTTGTAGCATCTCTTGTTTTTGCTTCTGTATAAGTTATACCCAGATCTAAACTCAAGTTCTTCAACGGACGTAATTGCGTATTATTCTTCACAGTAAACCGCTCATAAGAAGAAGTAACTAAAGAATTTAAATTTTTATCGTAACCAATAGAAAGTTGTGTATTTATCTTTTCCGAGCCTCCCAACAACTGCAAGTTGTATTGCTGTTTTGTAGAATTACGGTATACGTGTTTCAAAAAATCATCACGTACATCAATTGAACGCAAACGCTCAAACTCAGCTTCCATATCTACGTCAGAAACACCACCTTCTTTATGTTTCTTTAGTAGTTGTATTACGGGACTTAAATTTTCATCAAAATCGTACATTCTACTGTCCCAATATCCATTATCAAACAAAAAACGTTCAGCTTCTATATGGTCTGCACTTGACATTTGTGGGTAATAATACAAGTCGGGCTTTTCACCCACTGTCAAGCTGCTATTAAAAGACAACTGGAAAGGCTGGTTATACTTTGCACGCTTCGTCGTAATAACAATCACGCCGTTCCCAGACTGCGCGCCCCAAATAGAAGATGCTGCTGCATCTTTCAATACGGTGATGTTTTCAATATCGTTGGGGTTAATATTATTAAACATTCCCTTACCATATTCACCAAAACGATTAACATAAGGTATTCCATCAATAACAACTAAAGGCCAACGCTCGGATCTTAATGTACTTTGACCTCGAATATGAAGGTTCATAACGTTACCCCTA
This sequence comes from Sphingobacterium sp. UT-1RO-CII-1, assembly GCF_026711005.1. Classification (GTDB taxonomy): domain Bacteria; phylum Bacteroidota; class Bacteroidia; order Sphingobacteriales; family Sphingobacteriaceae; genus Sphingobacterium. The sequence continues at coordinate 565,060 of NZ_JAPPVJ010000002.1, forward strand.
TTGGAAGAACTCGTCTTTATAGATGATATGCTCGGTACGACATCCTCAAGTCGGCTCACGAAATCCGTAGACACTTTTCTATTGAATAGTTTGTTGTCTACAAATTCAAAGCTGCCTGTTGCCCGCTCTTTGGGTATAGCTTGAAATCCTGTACTGATCACTTCTACCTCTTCTATCTGCCGCTCACTGGTCTGTAGAGAGATTTTTAAAAATGCATTTATATTTTCATAAGTAACTTTCTGTTCGCTATAGCCTATATGCTTTACAGCGATTATCCCCGATGTGTTATTCACCCGTATGCTAAACTTCCCCTCTTTGTCGGTATAAGCATTTCTTTTAGCCACGGATACTGTTGCCCCCTCAATTGCTTGCCCATCGGCAGCCGAGCGTACTTCACCACGAAGCACAAGCTCGGTCTGCGTCTGAGCGGCCGCCTGCGTATACACAAGCGAACTAAACAACACACAAAATATCGCTATAAGCTGTAAGCCATAGACCATAGGTCTTTTAATATCGTCAGCTCTTTCTTTATCAAGCAGGAAACCATCCGCTTCATTTAAGCTGTTTTGAGAGCTCCTTTTGCTTTTAACTAACATAGACTCCACTTTACCCCTAACCCCTTCGCAAAACGACTCAAACCACCTTAAAATCAATCGATTCATATACAGATCATTCACCACCTTACCGTCATTGCAAGTAAAACGTGGTGGTCTATTTACCAGTTCTTCGAGTCGTGTTCGACACTTGTTCGACAATCCTTCGAGTGCTCTTCGACAGTCCTTCGACTGGGCTTCGAGTCGGCTTCGACACTTGTTCGACAATCCTTCGGATGCTCTTCGACTCGCCTTCGACTGGGCTTCGACTCGCACTCGAACAGCACTCGAACAACACTCGAACAGCAGTCGAACACCAGTCGAACAAATGTCCACCAAAGTACGACCCAATCTCGAAGCCATGCCGAACACCCCGGCTACCCTAGCCGAAGCACTCTTAGTGTATGGCCTAAGTATTCTCCAAGTATGCGTGAAGTAGTAACAGTGTATAAGGAGTGTATTAAAAGACATTACACTAGCCATGCTCCATGATGGCTTCATGACTGCCTGGTTCTTGCTCTTTTCTCCCTTTTCCACACACTTTGTTGTGCCGTTCATGTGTGGTTCATGTGTCAAACATGTGTGGTTGTTGTGCCGTTCATGTGTCAGATATGTACCGAGCATGTGTCGCTGTTGTTCATAGACGGCTTTTAGAAAGTGTAGCGCATGTGTCAAAGCACGTTTCAATTTAAAAGCATCGCCAGTTGTCCCGCGGGCGCGGGACTCCTGAACATTACAACTAAACTGATAATAAATTGTGCCGAGAGGCAGCAATAAACATTGAAAGCTATTTAGAGATAAGTAACATCTTTTCTTTATAGGTTTTTCTAGGGCATAATAATCCCCTTTGCGTAAAAATCGCATCATAGTAACATAGATTTATAAAATTCATAAATGGTTTATAAAAAATAAAAATCCTATATCGGGGCGCCCTCGTCCATAGGAATACATCATCGTAGTCTAGCAAATAGACTACGATACCCCATTACTCTGGAGGGCAAAAAATGTTTTGAAGAAATTGTTTTAAGCTCATAACTTGTTTATGTTATGAGTCTTGTTGGAGAGTAGTAATTTGATACATGTGGGACTACACACCGTGACTGTTTATTTAAAGTTTCTGAGGCTTTACACAACACGGGTTTACAGCAGTCCCACATCTACCAATTATGCAAATATAGCATAAATGCGTAGACATGGGTGTTTAATCTGCCGACTTGCGTTGTGACCTCAGAAATAAACAGTCGCAAGACTCTAAATTTAACACCAATGAAGATTTTCAACCTTCTAATTATAAAACAAATATAAACATATTTTTAATAAAATGCAAACATCTCCTATCGACTAATAACACAAGTTTTCATTGTATTAGCTGTAATGAAACCAAAAGGGAAAATTACAGTACTAGCTCAACATATCATTGACACTTTTAGAACGCTTTACTCTGAAGAAGGGATCTCTGGAAGGGAGTTTTCTAGAAGGATAACAGAAGGGTCAAATCCGACACGAGTTGCTGGTTTTGAAAACATCTATAATAACGAAAGCTATACTCCTGAGTTCACTAAAAAAGCTTTGAATTATTTTGGTGTAACCATGCAGGATATTTTACCAGATGAATTATTAGATGATGATCAATTGGTAGAGAAGACTAGAATACCTATTCTTAAAAAAATGAGCGTCAAAGCGGCGCTTAATTCATTACTTGAAGAAGGTTATTTTGATACGCCACGTCTACGCGCTGAAATTACAACTTACTATAATTCATTTCTGCCGCAAGAGAATCATAAAAAGGACTCCGACTTTTCCGCACAATTGGAAGATTTATATAATGAGGGAAAATTACTTAAAGTTCAAATGGCAGACGAAGATAAAAAGAAAGCCAAGCTTATTAGGTTTGTCCGCAACATGGAATTGAAAGAAGATTAAGCGTTTTCGCCTTTATTTCTTAAATTTGGGCCTATATCATTTCTTATATGCCGATTACTATCCCGACACTTTCTTACGAGCTTAACACAACAGTTCGAATGTATCGTGAAGCCAAAGGCTACACACAGGAGGAGTTTGCATTTTTGATCGGCAAGGACTTTAAAGAGGTAGAAGATAATGAAGATCTGACGACCGATGCGGCTTATGATATTAATCACACCAATTTCTATGCGCGCGTCTTGGGAAAAATCCCCAAGGATATGTTTTTCAAGGACTCATTTGAGGAGGCTACTATCAAGATTTACGCCACGAAGACAGAAATAGAAAGTAAGAAAACTGGAAAGAAAACCATTAAATTCAAAGGCACTGGAAGTTTCAACAAGAAGGTAACGGTCATTGAACCTTACTCTATTCCGTTAGAACCTGAATATAATGTAACGCCTCAACACGAAGCTTTGGTCTTGAGCATACTCGAAGATTGGCTTCAGGATGGTTATTTTAAAGACGGGGTTACAGGGTATAAACTTTACCAAGATTTATTAGCTAAAGCTGAGTCGGGAGAATTACAGCTTCCTGAGTCCTTCCGCCCTATCCTCGTATCCCGCGCCGTCACAACGCTATCCAATAAACGCAAGAAACCCAAGTTTCTGCCACACAGAAAGCTTCCCAAAACAGACGAGAAGTGGCTGTTGTATAAGGAGGATGTGTAATATTGCAGGAAGATCATGGACACTATTAATAACGTAACAGAGAAGCTCAATATTTAAAGTCGATGTAATTGGTCAATTTTATAAAACCAAAGTGATTTGTTTTCATTCTGTGAATTGCTAATATTCGACACAACTAAGGATCCTCAATACAAATTAACCCTAAAGACAAGTAAATATGACAAAAAAACAGATTGAAGAATACTTAATAAGACTTGAGTATGAGTTGCTAAATAATTCTAATAATCAGAAAATTGAACTATCTAGAAGTTGGGCTAACTCTTTTTCTTCCAAGGCGGCAGTCTACATATTCCGCGAAGATGGCGAAATTTGTTATGTTGGAGAAACTGGAAGTCTCAAAGGGAGAATGACTGATCTTCTAAACACCAAAAATCACACATTGCGAAGGAATATAGGAAATCATTATTTTTCTAACTTTCATACTTATGAAAAACCAAGCTCAAAAAAAGGATTTTGTCAAGAAATCGAGAACTTGCTGAATCAAAAAATCACAACACATCTGACTGTTTCGTATATTCTAGTTGAGCTTGGAAGGAAAGAACTTGAGGAAAGGCTGTACTACAAGTTTTCACCAAAATATTCGATCAAAGGAAAACGGGGAACAAAAAAGAAAGAAGAGAGAGAGGTGGGAGTGCTCTATTCTCACTGATAAAAACTTTTACGAATTGAAAAGGAATACTATAACACTAACATAATGATACAAGGCTACCCTAGTAAAAATGGCACCGGAATCAATATCTATGGCGATTATGCAGACCTTAATAGCCTGTATGAAACCGTTCATAAGATAGCATCTACTCTTTCAGAAGCAGATAAATATCAAAAAGGTCAACATAAGCTTTTAATGAACTTCGCATATGAAATAAGAAAGGCATTTTCCGGTCAAAGGATAAAGGATAAATTAGAATATATCGGTGATGACACGCAATACACTTATTATGGATTTCAACTAATATGGACTGATATACTTATATTTCTAAGCACGCTTCGTTTTAATGCTGGCTTCACTCGAAACGACGGTAGAGATCAAGCAAACCTTTACATTCTAGAGCATATTCTTGAAGAAGCACTTTTCGCCTACGACCCAAGAGGTGCAAATTCTATCAAAGAGTTTATTTCTCAACGAATCGATGTTACAAACCAACATGTTTTTATAATTTACCAGGCAATTCATATTGAATTCGTAAATAAGAAGCTAGGCAAGACAAGGTTTCGAAATATACCAAAATTACTGAATTCCTTCTTTTTGATATCCTCGCCCGAATACCAAGAATTAATCGCTTCTTTTCAAACTTCTGCTACAGAGCAACAGTGCGAAATTGGGGATCTCGAGTTTTCTAAATTCCCGGAAATCAAATGGTAACACAATTGTTAGTAGGTAGTAAATACGAAATAAGATCTGATCTGGGCAGCAAAAATTATCTATTTGCTGGTTTACATGACGCAACTATGCATGCAGACATGATATACTCTTTCTTTGCTATCTGCAAAAAGCATGAGGTAAATCCCTTTCACTGGTTGAAATATACGCTGGAAAACATCATGACCAACAATCATAAAAAACTTTGTCTTTACCAAAAATTTCTCCAAGTCTTTCAGCTATGGGTTCAATAACTACTTTATCGTTGTAATTGTGGCTAATAAATATCATATAGTTTGTATTTAATTCAAATAATGAGAAATGAGTCTTTTAAAAAAAACAATATGGAAAACTTTGAATTGTTACCTAATATTATAACACATAGTTAAATAGGAGGACCTTCATCATTATTAATCGCAGCAGCCCTTTCTAATTCATTAATTAGAAAAAACGACTCAAAAGATTCAGGAAATAATCGATCAGATATTTCAAACTCATCTGCTGTTATATGATTCCATATCTTAAAGCTATTCTTGTCATTGTGGTTGTAGCCAATCATCGCCTCTAATCGCTTCGTGTTAAAATGAATATTTCCAACCCCTGCACTATTTTTCAAATTCCAATTATTAAAAGGCTAATTATATCTCTTTCCATCTATTACTAGAGACCATAATAACTATTAATACAATCCGCCAAAAGAGTTCCCGCAGCTCCAATTCCAATTTTCCAGGAACCATCAAGTGCCTTTCCCAGCATTTTCTGTATCCAGATATTAACCTTAGGGCCATAATTATTTTTTGATACTGGCTTAATAATATCTAGAACTTCCAACAATTCGGAAACATCTTCTGATTGAATATTTTCTGATAACAATTTCTCTCTTAAAGACTCTTTATCATTTTTGTGAATTTTAATAGTGGCATCAACTTTATTGTTATCACCATTATTGATAATTGCCCCATCTCCAGAATTATTAATTGTTGTATTCATAATTTGATTTATTATTTGATTATTTTTTGCTAAATCCGAAAGATCTGCTTCTATTCCGAATTCTTGCTCTAATTGCAACATAAATTCCAATAATTTTGAACGAACATTTGAAACAATATTTGAAAAAAAATTCACTGGGGTTTGTATGTGAAGGTTAAGTATTTGAAAACGTGAATAGCCTAAGCTTCTTAATTCATTCTCGAGATATAATCTTCTATCATTGCTTACGCTAAATGCGAGATTATCCTTGCCCACAAGATTTGAAACAGCTTCTATACTATCTCTATTCTCAATTTTAGTATATAAGTCCTTAAATTCTTTACTTATGTTGGGGACTGGTATTTGCGCATTGCTAATTTGAAAGCCGTTGTTAATATAATTTCCTATCAGCACACCGTATTCAACCCGATAATCTGGCAAATTTGTATCCTCAGAATAGCCATTCAATTCGGAATTGACCCATTCGAGCAAATAACTATTTTTTATTCTACTTGCGAGAACTTTCGTCTTTAACAAAGGTTCTGAAATCAATACGTTATTGATTGCCAACTCATTTATAATCAGCTCTAACAACTTCATAATATAGTGATTACTATTATTGCGCCAACTTCAGCATAGCATTAGCCACTCCTCTGGTTGAATCATCATATTCTTCATGCGCATATCCATGCTTTTCATTTAGCATATAAAACTCACGATATAGGTCAAAAGGATTTTGAGATCCACCTACCCATGTAATTACAATATCTAAAATATCCTTCATTACAGGCTGAAATGTCATCCGCCCGTCAGATCCACGGACGCCACCACCGTCACACTTACGCTTGCCTAGATTTAAAAAGATATTTTTCTCGTCGTAGATAATATCACGCATCTCCTTATACTCCTCTCCTTTTGGCAAATGATCCATGAGTAACTTACGTATCCCCTTGTAGTAGATATTGTATTTTTCTTCTGGGTTATCCAGTTGCCTACCTATTAACTCCCGAAGCTCGTCAATCTCTTTCAAGTTTCCGGCTTCGCCGTCAATGGTTAGTTGCTTGCCTTTCTTCTCATGGGCACGTTGTAGTAGCTCCAATCGTTCTAGATCTGTTTGACTTACCTGTTGCTCCTGCTGAGTCTCTTTCTTGTTATTTTCTTCCATAGATTTAAATTTTATTAATTGATTTCGAATACGGCTTTTATTTTTTCGCTGGCTTCCCGGACAGTATCCTCATCCCAAGTGATAGGGTTTAATTTAGCAATAGCGGGTTTATAGTCTGGATAGTGCTCCTTAAAGGCTGCGTAGTAATTCTTATTATAAAGTTCCTGCTGGTACCACGTATAGAATGAATACACCAAGGACTTGTGAATCTCATTTTCTTTGGCAAACTGCTCAACCATATAGTCATTCTTAATATACGTCTTAATGTAATCAAAACTTGTCCTAGGCATAAAATAATCCCGTGCGAAGCTGTTGGCTTTCTCTTCGATAAGGAAGAGATCTTCATCATCGGAAAGGTGATAGCTATTGGTCTTGATTGCATCGTAATCAAACAAGACGTGGTGCAGCTCGTGCAACAGGGTAAACCAAATAGTCGGATATTTTTTTTGATTGTCCGTTAATACAATACAAGGCTTATTATTTATGATGAATGTCGCTCCTCTTACATGTGTAGTTGTTAAATAGTTTTGAAAAATTACGGTTACCCCTACATTGTATAAAGCCCGACACACCGTATAAAGGCCGTTCCTGACATCTTGTGAATAGGGTTTCATATTCACGAGGACATCCTTAAGGCGTTCGCGGTCGTATTCATTTTCATTGTCAATCAATCGAAAGGTTTGATAGGCTGACCTGACCCAGAAATCCTTCATCTTGTCCGAAAACTTACGTTTCGTCCTGCTATATAACGGTGTTACTAATTCTTCTTCAAAGTGGCGGATAGAATCATAACCGAAGTAATGCAATATACGCTCGACGAGTTCATCTATATCATCTGTATTATCAAAAAAGCCTAATTTTGTCAACGCCTTTACATCAAAGTTCTTCATCAGGAACCTAACCTTGCGGGCACGGTCGATAGAAGTGATATTTTCGATGTTTTGGTTCTTAAGAACCATTTGAATAAAGTCGTCTACATTTATCTCCAAGAACTCAGCAATCTTGACAACATGAATAAGGTTTGGTTGCTTGGCAGTACCATTAATGATATCCTCAAACACATCCTTATCGACGTTTAGGAGTTTTAATGCCTTGGTCTTGGTAACACCGTATTCAACTATTTTTTCTTCAAAACGAGCCTTCAGATCCAGCGACACATCATCGTTAAAAATCTCTTCAAGCAATTTGTCGATATCTATATTTTTCACTTTTAAAAGTATTTACCCTTCAAATATAGATAAATTATTCACAATAAAACAAAATTAAAGGTAAATACCCTTTAATTTTTAAAAACGATATTTAATCCTCATACTTTATAAACTTTCCATTCCCATAAGTATTAATAATCAGCAAGCCCTCATCGCCATATCCAGCGTAGCCATAGTATCCAATAAATGTTATATAAAAGTCAGTGCCCTTAATTTCATACAAATCACCAGGACCATCTGTTATCGAAATTTCGTATTTGCATCCCCCTATTGCAAAAAGATCTAGCATTTTTCAAATTCTGTTTTATCAGGATAAAATTTAGATACAAAATCTTGAATAGCTTTTTGCTCGTCTGGCCCATAACCTAAATGATCAATAGCCGCCTTATGAAGTGCTTTACCAATCGCGTTGTTTATCATTACCGAACTGTTGCTATCCATCTTATTTCTTGAAATATCTGGAATAAATTTTCTGGAGTTAACATTTACAACTATCGAAGAAAGCTCAAATACAGAAGCGACCCAAGGTAAACTAATTTCAAAATCTTTTATTAAGACACTTCGAACAAATAATTCTTTTCGAGGTCCTTCTTTCCAAAAATATCGACTTAAATCATCGTTATCAAAAGGCAGATAGAGCTCATTCTTGCGACCTTCAAACAATTTTATTTTACACAAAGTACTCTTTGTTGGACACTCCCCGTTATGGCCTAATTTCACAAGTTTATTGTACGAAATTCCGTCTAGAAGTTCATCAATTTCATTGTCCAGAACTCCTCCACGTATGTTGCCAAATTCACTACTAGGAATCAAAATTGAAATCCAACGTAATTTATTATCAAGCTTTTCTATAACCTCTTCAATGTCATCTGTAAAATTCATTCCATTTGTGTAAGCTTCCACATTTTCATCTTCTACAAGAGGAACCAATAAATATTGTAACTCATTATCTTTTACAAAATCTCCAAAATTAACTAAACCGCAATCGGATAACTCGTTTATCTCATAATTATATTCTTCATATTCTTCCTCATATGTTTTCTGATAAACATAAATTTCCCCCTGTAAGTCAAGTTCATCAATGTCTTTTATAAATTGTGTTTTATTCTTCAAAACCGCATATCCTTCAACTCCTTCAAGATAATCGGACAAATCTATTCTAACGTTACCCTTTTCAATTTTCTTCACATAATCTATTGGATTCTCAATTTTATAGACATTTGGTTCATCGAACACTTGAAATTCAATGCCGTCCGTTAAAAAATAAGTTGAAAGAAACCCATTGATTTCATTTACATCTTTATTGAACAGGTGCATGAACTGATTATAATTCAAAATTACCTCTGTACCAAAAAACAAGGAATCTTCCATTTCGGTGAGAGATGTCCATTCATTTCCTTTTTCCAATTGTACATCTAACCTATTTCTATCACGATAATACCTACTTTTTACCCTGACTGTATCTGAAAGCATAAAACAGGATAGAAAACCGATCCCGTAATTACCGATTGGTTTATATTCTAAATTTCTAATCAAGAACTCGAAGGACTTGTAATATGAAACTCCAATGTTTAAAAAATGATTTTTCAAGACATCCATAGACATACCGATGCCATTATCTTTTATAATGACTTCATTCTTTTCTCTATCCAGTAGAATTTTTATAGAAGGTACATATTCCTCATCTCCAAATCCTCTCACATCGCTAACCTTCCTTAATCGACAAGCATCCAGTGAGTTTTGTATAAGCTCTCGAAGTCCAAGCTTCTTATCTCCATAAATTTTTTCCCCCATTAACAAAGAGCTTATTGCTGCAAATTCCAATGTCATCTTATACCCAGAGAAAGTATATCCCTCGGGTTTTATATGGATTTTTGGTTTTGGGTCAAATAGTAAATTGTAACGAGAATCCTGTCCAGTAAGTAGTGAAATACTTTCTGCTATTTCAATTTCCACCCAATCAATGTAGTTCAAGAGCTTACGATGAGTATCCGCATTTTTAGCCGTCCCATGAAAAACCACTTGCTTTAAGTTTGTAATGGGGTTTTTCTCAATCTTATCCGTATTAGAGATAACGAAATGTTGGAGCCACTCTTCATTGCTTCTCCCTTTGGGGTTAATAAGTTTGTATAATTTATATGGAGTTCTCTGTTGGTCAACATCTAGAATATCAGCAATTCTTAACACTGACGCTATAAACTGACCATTTAAAACATACTCTCCTCGTACAACATGCCTTTGTAATTTCCTATTTATCCAATCATGTGATTCGGTATGACTTTCACAGACTAGCGCCAATTCTTCTGCGAAATCAAGGTCAGTTAGTTTTGGGATTTTCAAAATATCTTTTAGATTTTCTCTAATATATCTCGCAGAAAGTTTGGCGTGTATCCTCCGTATAAATTCTTGAAGGGTTTCTATCTCATCATTATTTAGTAAAGGCTGCATATTCGAATACTTAACATCCGAAAAAACAAAAGAATCACTTTTTATAGCAGTAATATCTTCATCACTAGCAGCCATTCCAATATCGTGTAACAGTGCAGAACAAATCAACATTGTGATTTCAAGATCACTTAACTCTTTATAATCCGTCACAATCTTAGCCATATACTCGATTATTCTAAACGAGTGGGCACTATTGTGTAATGTATATTTTGGAAAAACTGCGGCAATTCGATTATCTAAGCTGTCTATGATATTTGCATATACGTCATATAAAACTGGTATAAATGGACTTCCTTTTCCTTTAAGATATGAAACAAGCTCCAGTTCGTCTAATTTTAATGAATTATCAATTTTAAAACTCATTGTAGATTTTATTGTTATAGAATTGTTGATAGCGATTGATATTTTTTACTTTTCTAAATCATCTTTAAGATATCTTTGAAAAACTGAGACTAGGGTTTCGTCATCTATTTTATCTCTATCTGATATTTTTGACAAATCACCTTGATATGGGTTCATTCCATAAATTGCAAAAAGGTTTTCATTTAATAACTTTGGAGCAATTACTTTTTTTAGCTCTTTATAATTATTTTCAAAGAAACCAGCTTTATATTCTTCTCTTTTAGCCTCTACTCCTTTTGGACTCAAAGTAGTGGAATTAATAGTTGGTGTAAACACCTTCAGTAATCTTAATGCGAATTCATTTGCATCTTTTCCTTCTAACTTATCGTATAACAAAGAGGAGAGCTGGCTCCCTTTTGTATTTGAATCTATCCACCAATGCAATACTCTTGAAAGATTTATATCTGAAGTAATCGCAAAGAGATCCTTTGCTTTCAACTCGACAATAAATCTCTCTAGTAATATTTCCTCTAAATCTTTTTCTTCTTGATGTGTCAAAGCCTCTAAATTGTCTTTTCTCCCTTTATACAATAGCCAATAATGAATCTCCATTGCATAATTGAAATTAGTAGGCGCACTTAATACTTTGACTATAGTATTAAAGCGTTCTTCCAATTTTATACTTTTGAATAATTGAACTATTAAACTTGCAGACAGTGAGTATGTAGTAGCAATTCGAATACTCTGATCTAAGGGAAATTCATGTCCTAAACAAGATAAGCTTTTTAGCAAGTTTTTAGACTGCTGATATGAGAACTTTCCTTCCATAGCCCGAAGCCGCGCTACAATATTGAAAGCTTTATATTGCTCCACTATTGTTTGTAATGAACTTAAAATCTTATCATCAGAGTCTGTCTCATTTAATTCAGTTAAAAACGAATTAAAATGTTTTTCTGAAATCTCATCGGCTCCTAAAGAATATGTAAAATAGCGCTCGAAATATCTTTTTGTGCATATTCTTTTGTCAGAAATTAGCTTCATCACTGTTTTGTCTGACAATATGCCTCCACCATGAGTATCCCACAATTGGGGAAAAATATGCAAAATCAGATTTTTAATAGCTTTTCCCTTTTCATCATTATAGGCAGAAATAAAGTTGTCAACTATTCCTAACACATCATCTCTTTTTTTGTGATTGCTATCATAGTACGTTTTACTTCCCACATTTAGAATATCCGGACCATAGAATCGTATAAATTCATAGACTTTTGGCTCTAAAACTTTTATTCCTTCTATGAAAAGTAAATCATTGATGTTAACCTCTTCCAAAAGGATTTCTATTGATAACCTCATCGAATTGGTATACCTAATTGCACTTCGTGGAGTTGTTAACATTGGAAGCAAATACTTCGTAAAACTTTCTATAAAAGGGTGAAGCACTTGATCATTTAAAGTTAGGGAATGATTTCCAAGTACCTTTTCTATATGTTTAAGTGTATACTGCAAAAGTACATCGGATGTAATCTTGGGTATTTTTATTGGAACCTGGATAATTTTCTCCATGAAGCTATGTCCTGAGTTCAAACTTCCATTACCATACATTGGAGATAAAGCTTCTGCTACCATTTCATCGTCAAAAGATAATACATACGTAGTTTTCGGAAAATCACCAACCAATTTCACTAGTTTAAATACGGCTTGAATTTCAGATACATCCAGTCTGTCTATATCATCCATGAAAACGACGATTCGCTTACTTGATTTTTGAATAATCTTATCTACTCTTTTCTTTTGGCTTTCAAGAGTTACTTCACTCAGTTTTTTACCAAAGCTCTTTAAGGATTTAATAGCCCTTCCTATTTTTGGTATATACTCCGTAAATTCGCCGATAGATTCACCATAATCAGCTAACACCCTACCTATCTTCTCTTTACCTGTATTAATTTCTTTATCTAAAGCGACTGATAAACTAGTAAAAAAGGCTTTAAGCAACTGGTGCTCATCACTGAAATACCAAGGATTAAAATTAATTACTATAACGTCCTTGGGTAACTGAGCCTGTACAAAATTGAGCGTAGAAGTTTTTCCTTCTCCCCATCTTCCATATAGACCGACTACTAAAGAACGATCTTCACTATCATTACAAGCTATCGCTGCAACTCTTTCTGCGAACTGATATCTTTGAAAAGAATCCTCCGAAGAATCGATAATGGGTTGGTCAACAAACATTTTTCAACTAATTTTAATTAATAAACTCTCCCCATTAATATCAACTCTAAGGCTTTCCCTAGCAAAAAATATTTCGAGTCAGAAAGAGAAAATTGTATATAATATATTTTTTCCTTCGTATCAAATTTAATCATAGGACGATAGATATCCTTTGTTTCATGTCCTACATTAATTAAACGAATATCATAGGTAGATTCAATAAACCACATGGTTCGATCGATAGGTTTCATCTTCATATTTCGACTATGTCAACTGAACTCATATTGTTTAAATATTTTGGGAAAACTATCTTTAAATTCTTTTAGGGTCATAATAATCTTATTTGTCGTTTAGGCAGACTCTGTACTAGCTTGGATTAACGGTGCAGGTATACTTATACCTATACTTTCTAGCAATGCTTCATATTGTTCAGGATCCTTATGTTCGATTTTATCAAGTATAAACTGGGCAACTTTTTTCATTTCTGGTATATCAATAGGTTGCATCCCTCGATCAAATATCTCTTCTAAATGAGATAACTCATTATTGACACGCTCTGTTAAAATAGTAGCTTGGTTATTGTTACCAAAGTATTTTAATAAACGTTTTGAACTAGCATTAATCGTCTGACCTTCCACTCTAGATGGATACTTATAAAAAAGTAAGGCTTCCAAAAACTTTCTCGCATTATTACCAAAGTTGTAAAAAACATGATGATTCTCATCATTTACAATTTCTGCTTTGGCACATTTATAAATTTGGTCAAACAAAAAATTAAATTCTGTAACATAATCTTTGAGATATGATGGCATAAGACCTATCTCACTTTTTTCTCCTATTCGATTTATAATAAAATGTTCTATTTTTTCTGCTTTAGGCACTTCAAGATGAGATAAATCCAATCTTTTTAAATACTTTAAAAAATCTAAATTGTGGGTTGAAATAAATATTTGATCGAATCGATTTTTCACAAAAAGCTCTGAGCTGATGACGCTATACAAGTAGAAAATATGATTAGAGTCTAGACTGGATATAGGGTCATCTATTAAAATTATAGGCTTACTTCCTAGTGTATGAATATCATCAAGTTTTGCCATGAAATAGCAAAACGAGATCAGCGAAATTTCGCCTTCACTAAGATGGTAGGCTATATTATTGTCTCTAACAATATTAAACCTAATTTTCTTCGTCGCATTTATTTCTTCTTCTACAGCCTGTAGCTTGAGATGCCCATGCCCGAAATAATTTATCAAATAGTGATTAACTCGATTTGCCCCCTCTTCCTCGTCGTTTAACCTTCGTCCTAATTCGTCTATAGCATTTTCTTTACTCTGTACATCTTCTTGTATCGCATTAAATACTTCTTTTTTATCCTGGACCTCTGTCTCTTTTTCCAAAATAATAGTTTGCTGCCCTGAGTAGTTTATAGTCTCAATGAAACTATTTATCTCGTAGTATCTTAAATCTTTTTGAGCGCTTTTTTTTCTCTCCTTAAGCTCACTTGTCAAACCATTGTTTTCTTTGACTATTTCATTAATTAAGAATATTTTCGAATTCACTTCTTCAATGCAGTTCGCATTAACTTTCTTAGAAAAGTCAATACTCCTTAATAAAGACTGTAACCGGGCCTCTGCTATACTAGCATACTGGCTCAATTCTTCAAGAACAACGTCCAAACTTAAATTCATAGCATCTATTGCTGAAGATGCATTAAGTTGCAATTCGCTATAAAAAAACTCTGAAGATATTGAGGTCTTTTTGCTGGATAATTGATTTTTCTTATTCTCTATTAAGGACACAATATCTAATAATTCGTCCTTCAACTGTGCTGTCTCTTCATCAAAATGCTTATCCAGTGCGACCCAACGGTCAGTTGAAATAGGATTACCACAAAATGAGCACTTGCATTCTCTATCAGCTTTATGTAAATCATATCCTTCTTGCGCCCACCTGTTAAGTGTTGCATTTTCGAGAAGTTCTTGAATCTTATTGCTACCCAGAATTTCTTTGATAACCAGTCTTTTTACCTTGTAATGAATAGTCTCTATTTCACACTCAACACCCTCTAATTCTGAAACATCTGTCTTTTCATTCTCTTTCAATAGTGTTTCATATTGGTGTTTCTTTTCTAAATCAATTAGTTGTACTTTATTTTCTTTTATATCTCTAATTTCACCATTCAGCTTTGCAATATTATAATTAATATCACCGTAAGTAACATAGTTCTTTTTAATGCTATCTTCTCCTACAGTAGCTTTGTTCGCTAACTGAGTATTCAAATTAGTTTTTAATATTGTCGCTTGCGAGGACGCTACCTCTAGCTTGGCTTTACTTTGCTTTAAATCAGCATATAAGAGAGTTTCTGCACCTTCTTCATTACTGCCTAACAGACTTTTAATTTCCTCAATTTGTGTTTCAATCCCGGTATTTTCGCCTATAATAGCAAAAGGAATTATATCTGTTTCATGATCAATAACAAACTTTAGATTCTCCTTAATAAAATCTTCATTGAAACACCTCATTAGCAGATTACCTTGATGATAATTTGTATAATTTATCACTTGCCTATTTTCCAAAGTTAACTGGAAATCTGGTCTTTCATATTTCTCCGAGATAGATTTGGTTTCTATTCCTCGAAGTATTCTAGATAAGGTAGTCTTACCTGAATAATTTCGTCCATAAAATATGTTCACTTTCTTTAACCTAACCACAGTATTTCCAGAATCTCTTATTGAGTCCCATGAGAAGCCATTGTATATACCGAAGTTGTTAATGTTAATTTGTCTAATCATAATTTCTTACAATAAAAAGTATTAATAACTGGCTAATAGTTGCTTTAATTTCACTAGTGAGATAAGGTCCTTTTCTAAAATAAAGAATATATCTATATTCATAAAAAATTTATAAAGCCAAAAGCTATACTTTACAACTAACTTCTAACCTCATACCCTTGCCTTAATTTCTTTTTACTCTGTTAATAATTGCTTTCGTATCGAAGCTAGCTAATATATAAGGATAGGTTTACGGGAAACCGTAAAATGTAATTAAACTTAAAAAAATCAACTCAAATTAATTTAGTCCTATTTTTTCACTAACATATTAAGTAAAAAAAGATACTTTATTGATGATAAAACCATCTTCAAATGAAATTCATCCTTCTTTCAGAAAGCCTTCATATCTATCCAATCGTCGCCTTCTCGTTAACCAATACTCAACTACTCTTTATGTATGGGAAGAATTAGAAAAAATCATAACAAAACATCCCTATTTTCCAAAGATGATTCAAAGTAGTATTTATCGTGGTCTATAATTCACACACCATTTGTTAGTTCTCATACTTCTAAATAAAATCTTGGAAAACAATAAATCCAACAATTAATAATTGCACATAATCTGCTACAAGATAGTATTTCCACAAACTTTTGTCTACATGTTTAAATACTATACTTGCATTATATTAATATATTAAAAGAAATAATTAACCAAAAAGCAGAGATAAGTACAAATAGACGGATTATTGAATTAACTAATTGATCTTATAAATTAATACTAAATCAAGTTGGGATAGCTATTCCTCATCATTAGCATAGTCTTTTACCCCACCTTTTTTAAAGCGCTAACAAACTGCTACTTACAACATAAAACAAGAGAGAAAAAAGCGAACTCTTGCATTGATGTAAAAGTGACTTACATGCATATGGAAGTAAACTGCATGCAGATAGACGTACACTGTATGCAGATAGAGGTAAACCGCATACAGATAGAACTAAACTGCAGACAGATAGAAGCAAACTGTATGCAGATAGAGGTAAACTGCATGCAGGCCAATCCAAAATGCATTCATGTAAACTTAGAACTGCATACAGATAGAAGCAAACTGCATGCATGTAGAAGTAAACTGTATGCAGATAGAGGTAAACTGCATGCAGGCCAATCCAAAATGCATTCATGTAAACTAGAACTGCATACAGATAGAAGCAAACTGCATGCATGTAGAAGTAAACTGTCAAGTACCTAAACATGAAGAATAGACATATGCATATGAACCAGATTTCAGGAAGGTTTCTAATTTAGTACCAGTTAAACTTCCGGTTTCTTAAAAGTTTCATAACCAAGTTAAGAACTACTTTCTTAAATTGTATCCCTTATCCGATTGCGCAAGGGAAATATTGTGATTTCAGGAAGAGACATTTTATTAAAAAAATCAATAGTGGTTAAAATATCAACAGTATTTCGTCCTAATCTATCAATAGAATGAACATGAATCTTTTCTATTAATCCCTTTTCGACTACATGTATTATCTTCTTTCCAAAAGGTCTATCTTCAAACTTAACGCTACCGCTACAGTAATCAATATAATATTCTAAGTCTGTAACTGTCGATCAATATTCTGATCACGAGATGATACTCTGATGTACTTTATAGATTTCATACCATGAATATATGAAAATCATTATAAAAATAGTATAGTCATAAGTGACACAGACTAAACATCATATAATGATATACAACATTCGCTTGGCGTGTTATATTTAGAGTATACACATAAATCTTATTAAGATAAGATCTTAAATAAGATAAAGAAACAACTTATAAACCAATTAGCAATTTTTTTTATAAAAAAAATAGTTTATATTGTTGACAGATAATAGTATTTCAAAAAAATAGTTTTATTAAAAAAAATTATATATTTACATAACCAATATAAAGAAACTAAGGTGCTCTACGAGAAAGTGTCTCCTTTGTATTGAGCACGCACATGTGAAATAGCAAATATTTAAATATGTGTAGTATTCAAAAATAATTTATGGAGTTAGTTTAAATGATATATCTAAATATAAACACGATTTTTTTTAAGGTGTGTCTGAAAAACCTATCCAACCATAATTGTGGTATGGAGTAAACAAGAGAGTAGGAAATCTAATCTTTAATTATTATGAAGAGATCATTAAGTTTAAGTATTCTTTCGTTCTATTAGTTGCTTTATATTTTTTATTTTGATAATAAAACTTGTATACAATGCTCACCCTTTCTCTCTTGGCTCCGATATGTACTTCATTCTGCTCGATATTCTTAACGAGAGGTTTAGTTTTAGTAACCTACATGAAAAGGTCAAATTAATATTGAAAGGCAATAAAATTTCAAACATCAGTTACCTTGAATTATTATATATCATATTATGTTATTTAAGCATAGTATTTTATTTCACAGCATTTATTACAATGGTTACATTTCCCATTTCAATTAATTTTGTAGTATGATAAAAAGTAATCTTCCATTCATATTTAAATTAGACTTAGTGTCGTATATAAGCAATCGTAACGAAATTTTAAAGGATATATCCCTTCAAGTAGGTCCAAATGAAAAGTGGTTTATATTAGGTAATAATGGGTCGGGAAAATCTACACTTTTAGACGTTCTATTAGATAATATAAAAGCCTCGGGAAACATTCAAAACAATATGCCAAAAAAGGATAAAATTGGTTTAATGCTAGATGGCTATCCTTTTTCTAATATATTAAAGGTTAAAGAAATTATTAAACAATATCGATTACTATATTCAATTACAGAAGAAGTTGATCATTCCATTTATGAAATATTAGAGTTAGATAGAATTAAGAATAAACAAATCGGAAAGTTATCAACTGGAGAAAAAAAGAGAGTTGGATTATTTACAGCCTTATTTCATTTTCCTGAGCTATTAATATTGGATGAGCCAATGAGTGGTATTGATCCGAATAGTCAATTTAAAATTCACAAGTTAATTTTTGATTTCCCTAGAACTGTTCTTATAGCTTCCCATGACTGGGAAGCAGCTAAGAAGTTTGCTGACAAAGTATTTTTTATTTATAAAGGAAAACAACTATTTGATAATGGCATTTCTGTAAACACTCTTTTATCAGAGCGATATATTCCGTTTAAAGAAAAACTAGTTATTCAGGAAGGAGAAATTGAGGATTTGTCTAAAGTTTATTCAAAGGTTGATTTATATCTTAAATATGATCAACAAATTATGTTATTTGGTTTTGACGAAGAGCTTATTTCTTGGTTAAATGAAAATGATATAATATTTACACGAACTCAGAAATCATTAAACGATGTATATTATTATTTGATAAAAAATGAAAGTTAAGGTGTTTTTATACAATATTTATTTAGATATTCTAAGTTTTTTCAGGTTAAAGGTAGCCGTGTTCTTTTCTATTCTTTTTCCATTACTATTATTTATTGTTTTTAGTGCTATTTGGACTTCTGATAACCCAAATTATATTGGTTTTATCTTACCTGGATTATTTGTGTTAATGGGAATGAGTGAAGGTCTATTTTCAATTGGCCCTGTTATTAAAGAATTCTATTCATCTGGTCGTATTAGATATATGAAATTTATGCCAGTTGATATTTCTTATTTTTTTATTTCTTTTTTATTGGGACGTATGATGTTCTTTATTATTTCTATCCTATTGCTATTACTTTTATCTCATTTTATTTACGATTTTAATGTATGGCAGGAAATGCCAATATATTTAATTGGTAGCATAAGTAGTTTAGTCATATTTTCTTTATTAGGATTGTGCGTTTCTTTTTTAAGTAAAAAAGATAGTGGTAAAACGCTGACCAATATAGTTTATTTTATATTGATGTTTGTTGGGGACATTTTTTATAGCATGACAGGTGCTCATCCTATCTTAAAATTCATAAAAAACCTATTGCCGACAACCCATTTACTGTCATATATGAGACATGAAAACTTTAGTACTACAATCTTATTAATATGGTTTATTAGCCTCGCTATTGTATTCAGACTATTAATTCACAATCTAAAAATTCCAAGAACCATATGAGAATATTAATTATATAGCTGGAATATTAACTTTTACATCAGCTTACAATTCTGAAACAGGTATAGATGAAAAGAAATTTTTAAAAAACTCTAATGATACAGTATTCTTTTCACTGGAAGATGATATTAATAAGGCATTTGAAGTAAGCTTTGTTACAAAAAACAATATAAAGCTTCTCACAATTCAAAATAAGTTGCTTAAAAACAATGACCCGTTAAGTAATTATTGGAGTTCATATATAGATTATTTATTAAGTCTATATTTCTTTTCACAAAACCAAAAAGATTATCTAGTTCTAGGATAACTATACACTAACTAAAGCTTATGAACAAACGGAACAAAAGGGTTCAGAGAAGCTGTCATAAAACGAAAAAGGCGGGATGTAATTCGTCCTGATACGAAAATATTTTTGTTCCACTTTTCTCAAAGAATCACAACACGTTAAAGAAGTGCACACAGATAGACGTAAACAGCATCCATGTGAACAGTCCTTCCTAAAAAGACCTTGACCGGCGGCCCTTCTCCTATCTCTTTGCTACCATGATAAGGAACTGGATAAGGTCCCCCCCTTCTCATAAATATAATGAGAGCCTCTGGTACGGATATGGGCCCAGCCATTATTTCGCAAAAATCTGTGGAACGCACTTGATTTCATATTGAAATAATTTAAGATGTAGCTTGGACAATCTGTCCCTTAAATTGCCAGGTACATCTTGAGATCCACAGCACCAAAGTAGTATATCTACCACTATATTGCGAGTGAAATTTTCTATAGATACTTTATATGATTTTATGTTACAGGTATTTATCATTAAGTTAGCATAAAGCACAACAATTATACTTAAAATAAAGAAAGAACGCCAAATTGATGATAAGAGCGCAATTATAACTTAAGGATTGAAATATGAAACCTTCTAAATGTTTGATATTCTGTCGTGATGCCAGACGGTCTAAGGCTCTCTTTGAAACCGAGGCAAAAGCAATGGCATTTATAAAATATAACAGATATGCCATCAAACGTAAAGCTGGGTTTGCCCCGGTGCGGGCTTACCACTGCACCTCTTGTGATGGCTGGCATGTGACGAGTAGAAAAGCTGTATTTGATGTTCCAGATAAAGCAGAAGTAATGATTGCAGCTTACAATCGGGAACATAATTTGGACTGGCAGAATAGACGTGATCGTTTGCGCGAACAAAAGCGAGAGCAGAGACGTGAACAGGAACTTGAACAAAAACTAATACAAGAACGGGAACAAGAAGCTGCCAACCTGCTGAAAGCACGCATTAAAAGGAATGGTCCTTTGATGGCTCTTTATAAACAAATAGAAGAGATACATAAACTTATCAAAAATAGGACTGATAAAACGCGTACGTATAAAGCCTTCACGAAGGCTTACCAAAAATTGGGAATAATAATGGATAGCCAAAGCCCGACTACAGATATCCAGATTATAAAAGATAAACTAGACTCGATTTATGCGGACTATCAGAGCAAAGAAAAATAATTTCATGCTTTATCTAGACTTCCTGCAACCTCCCCTAAGATAACACTAAAGCCTTGTGGTGAAGCCCTCCTTCTTCTATCTTCTTAAGCTGCCGCAGGCGGGGCTTTTTCAGTCCTGATGAGGTGATTGCAGCTGACGCTGGTTGATGCCTGTAATCTTCTCTAAAGCGGCATTGGTGAAGGTGGTTTTATAATAGTTGAGAAAGCTTGCTGTGTATCTCGCTTATGTTTTAAACTTGTTTGGTGTGACATAAGCTCCTGCTCTGACAATTCACCATAAACCTTAACTAAACACCTTTTAAAGCATTTTCTAACTCGGCCTTGGTTAAAGAAAGTTTACTACAGATATCAGCAACACTAAATCCTAGTTCTTGCAATATCTCGATTTTACCTTTAAGAATGCCAGAAGCCATTCCTTTCTCAAGTCCGGTAGCCATACCTTTCTCAAGGCCAGTAGCCATGCCGGCTTGTATTCCCTTATCGAGCCCCTCTTTTTTTGCCTTATCCAGTAAATATTCACGAGTTCCCATGATAATACTCCTTCCTAAATTTTGATGATAGTGTTTATATTATATGGCCATCAAGAGCCCTTCGGGGTTAATTTCTATTTCTTGTTCAAGTTCACCATAAACCTTTACTAAACACCTTTTAAAGCGTTTTCTAACTCGGCCTTGGTTAAAGAAAGCTTACTACAGATATCAGCAACACTAAATCCTAGTTCTTGCAACATCTCGATTTTTCCTTTAAGAATGCCAGAAGCCATACCTTTCTCAAGGCCAGTAGCCATTCCGGTGGCTATTCCTTTCTCAAGTCCGGTAGCCATACCTTTCTCAAGTCCGGTAGCCATTCCAGTAGCCATTCCGGCTTGTATTCCCTTATCGAGCCCCTCTTTTTTTGCCTTATCTAGTAAATATTCACGAGTTCCCATGATAATACTCCTTCCTAACTTAATTTCTATTTCTTGTTCAAAGATACTCAATACCTGTTGGTTATCAAAACTCACATAATAAGTAAGAAAGTCATATAGCCCTTGACGGGTAGCCTTACTCATCTTACGTTTCATCATTTCGTCGTACAGGTCGTGCTTGATGGTTTTCAGTTGTTCGTCATCAGCAGCAGTGTGTCGAATATCTAGCAACGCTGTAAGCACCACAACAGCAAAAGGATTGTCGTTAGCACGTAATGCGGCTTCATCCTGGTCCAAGATTTTATAGCTTTTAAAATTATACTGAATTTTGGTATCCATAAATTCGCTCACATACACAGACGGACGGTAGCTTTTATTCCGATCGTTGAGGATAGCAATAGCTGTAACCGGAACTTGGTAGCGTTCGAAGATCTTGTAATAATAACGAAACATACGCTCGGCAAGATCACCTTTGCCCTTACTACTCTGAACCTCAATATGGCATAGGATAAACTTCTCGCTACCATCTTTTAAGAATACCTTGACAAGCTTATCAACGTAACGCACACCCTTGCCCCCATTCTCTGGCGGAAAAAGGCTCTCGAACTCTTTGTCCAAGTAATCAAAAGGTTTGTCCAAATCGAATACCTCTGCAGCATCAGGAAACATGAACTGCAAAAAATGAGAAAAAGTTTGTTCGAGGATAGATTTCCACAAAAGGTCATCTACACGTCTAGCTTTTCTAGCCATAACTGTTTATCAAATGGTTAACAACACAAACATAACAATTAAAAACGACTAGAACTAATATTATTAGCAATAAGGATGTGTCATGATATAGCAGCGAAGAGCTGATTTTTTAAAAGCATTGTTAATTTAGCAAAAGACTAGAACAAGGAGAGCAAACAAACATCGTGTATTTTGACATTACTAATTCTTTACTAGTTTATAAATTTCGGAGTCGAAATAAACCACACAGTAATATTGTTCTTGAAAAAGGGAAACTATTATTGAAATTCTTTAGTTTTGAATATTTCGACTTAGGGAGAGATTAATTAGCAATTATATATATTATGCATGCGTATTTAACCTTCAAATTTCAAATATTATTTAAAAGATAATCGAACAACATTTTAACAACATGGGAATTGTACGAATTCTATCAAAAATCTCAAAACAAACCTCAAAAAACCCCACAATAAGAATGTAAATATGCAACTATTTATCTATAAAATATATTACACTTTATTTTTATATTATTCAAAACACAAAGGAGAAACACCATGGTTTAAAGCACAGATAATATTAACAATTTGTTTTGGGTCTTTAAGCGCTGGGATTTTGGGAACATTCTGTCTACTATCTCCACTAAAAGCTTTATTCCATATTCAAAATACATCTGTACACTTAAATAAATATATTTTCGTCTTTTTTTTGATATTTTCAATATGGAAGGGACTTTCATATCTTCTCTATAAAAAAATGCAAATATCGAAAGTAGATGGTAAAAGCCCACTATTTGATTTTACTCCAACAAAAAAAGACAACATATCAACTTGGATGTATGTTCTAATTCTACTTTTATCTTCAATAATTATAACAGGAATTGAAGCAGCTATTTTGGCGATTTATGACAAGACCTAAAAATAAAAAATGTTAAAAAAACACCTATCTAAAACATGGTGTCAAGTTGGTTAATAAGAAGCTCTTATTGTATTGGACAAATAAGAGTTTCTACATATGTCTAGTCCTAGGATAACTATACACTATATCATTTATCAAGCTTACTCTAAAACAACCTGGATCCCTTTGACTATAAATAGAGTAGCAACAATTATAGCCGTGACAAAATACACTTTGAGCTTGTCCCTTTTCGTTGGTTGAAATTCGTAATATGGAGATTTTCCATCAACCTTAGATATTTCCATTTTTTTAAATAAAATGAAATGAATCACTTTTCCAATTAAATAGAGAAATGTACAAGCAAAAATTAATGAATTAAGCTTTGGATATACGGTAAGTTCACCCACGAACTTTGATATCAGATTTAGTAGACCGACAGCACCTAATAAAGATAAGACGAGCAGGTAAATACACACTACAATAGCACAAAATGCCCCGAGCCATGGTACATCATTCTTAAACCTTGAATAATGTAAAAAGAAAACATAAAAAAACTTATATAAGGTTATCATATTAGATTGTATAATGTAAAAAAATAACCCCCTACTCCTGAACTACACAGTAGCATTAATAAAATCTCTTCATAGAACACAAGCACCGTGACGAAAGCCCCATGTCTTATCAGGCTAAAATAAACCGCACCCTAGAAGGTTAAATACGGACGCCTACTTCCCTAAACATGGCTATACTATCCATAAAACAAACATCTACGGCATTACAGGCTTCGGGTATCTTGATTTTTTTTTCGCCCCTCGGGCCTGCTCTCTTCGTGCGTAATAAGCTTGCGTTTATCACGATCAGCAAGCGCAAAGGCTACAAGCCAGGCATCGGCTTCGTCTGCATGCAGAAACTCACTTAAAGCAGCAGGTTTATAATGAGCAGACCTCGATGTTGCCCATTTAACTATTTCTGCATACTGCGGTATTACCTCTTGGGTGGAGACGAAAAAACTTTTAGGCAAATGCACCTCTACCCACTGCGTCAGTGCATCATTATTGTGCTTGAGCTCATTGTAGACTTTATCTATGCTTACTAAAATGCCTTCCTTACATAATCTATGTATAGTATCCCAAAAGCTGGGAAACACATCGAATGGATAATACTGACGATGTGCTTGTACGAAGAAATTGGTATCTAGGATATAACAGGTCATATTTGGTTATTTTATGACAACATTTTGTATAAATTTTGTATAAACATCTCCGTAAAGACCAGTAAGCTTGAATGCATCCTGATAAGTAATAGCGCCACTTTTGACTGCGCTATCCACATAACTGGCAAATATTGGGCTGACACGTCTTTTATTTGTTCTATAAAAATCTCCTCCCCCACTACTTTGCTCCTTTTTGGTTCGCACGGTTTCCATATACTGATCATAGAACGCAAAGAATTGAGCTTTACTGATCATACCTAAATCCATGGCTCGTCGAGCAATGACTACAGGACTTACTTTGAACCGAGTAGAGAGCAAACGAATATCTTCCATACCTGTCCAAACGTTTCTTAAGATGCTGGCAGGAACTAAAAACTCTGCTGCCACACGATCACATAAAGACTCTATAGGGTCGTCGGCAGGTAGTAGCTGATCTTGATTGAAGCCTGCGCTTTGGCCTAACCAGACATGAGCCAACTCATGCACTAACGTGAATAACTGGGCAGCTTTGGCATCGCTATTATTGAGAAAGAGGAATGGTACGTAAGCATCGACAAGTACAAAACCTCTACATTCGTTGACAGAAATGCTGCGATGCGTATTATTGCCTACTACCCCATTTTGCACAACTATAATTCCGATACGCTCGATGGCGTCTATGAGTAAGCTTAATGTATCTTCCCAAGTTTGACAGGCTAACGTCCAGCCAGCTCTGAGATTTAGAGTTTTGCGAAGATCCTGAACAAACCGATCTACTGGGGTATGAATATCAAATCGACCTACATAGTCTAATTGCTCTACCTCCAATTGTTGGAGATATTCGCGTAGCCAATCTTGACGTCGGCTTAAATCTAAGATGGTGTCATAAACATTAGGACTTACCTGATAACTAGGCGCTAGATGCCCGGTTCGGAAAAATGGGAAACCGATGGTCTCATTTGGCGGTTCGTCGAGAAAAAGGTAACCAAAAGGTACGTGCACTTTTTTAGAAAAGTCTTCCAATTGCTTAACAGTTGGTTGTCTTTCGCCATGCAACCACCTATCGACTTTTAAGTTAGGATATTTGCGGGAAAAAGCCGTAACATCATATCCAGCACGAGCTAATGCCCATGTGATAATATTTTCATTGACTGGAACAGTTACTGCCATAATGCAAAGGTACTTACTTTTGGTCTTATTTTCCGATGTAATCTCCCTAACGTTTTTCGAAAAACCACTTACAAAAGGTTCTTACTTAGATTACTAATCATTGTAAGATACGACTTTTTATTATCTTACACCAACTCGACAGCCTGTAGCTCTGCTGCCAGACGGTGAA
The DNA here is from genome assembly GCF_026711005.1 of Sphingobacterium sp. UT-1RO-CII-1. GTDB lineage: Bacteria > Bacteroidota > Bacteroidia > Sphingobacteriales > Sphingobacteriaceae > Sphingobacterium. The sequence continues at coordinate 591,411 of NZ_JAPPVJ010000002.1, forward strand.
GCCCTTCTTCTATCTTCTTAAGTTGCAGCTGACGGGGCCTTTTTAACCCTGATGAGGTAATTGCACGACCTAACTATTTTAAAAAGCTTATTTTCGATCAATTATTTGCCAATAACCTCCCAATCTTGATCCTCTACGAATGATGAGGCCTGATTCTTTCAATTTTGCAATATGATTTTCAATTGTCCGTGACGTTTTTCCAATCATTTCGGAAAGCTGTTTCGCAGAGTATGCAGGATATTCTCTAATAAATCTGAATATTTCAAACACTTCTCTCGACAAGTCGTCCTGAAGCGCTTCCGAAATCATTCCGAAGTCTTTCCGAAATCCTTCCGAAAAGCGTTATCAAAATATGGTTGACCAAAAATAGCGATAACTTTTCATTACCTATCTATATCGACAAGGAGATACTAATAAATCAACAAGAGGAAGTGCAAATAATTCGTTGTGATTGTCAGTATAGATATCTACAGAACGGTGGCGAAAAACATTTTTTTCACCATATTTACTCAGTTAGTATGGATGTCGTTATTCTATTCTCTGATAAAACTCTCTGCATCGAAGTGGTAGACGGCCAGAACCAACAGTTTTAAGATGCCACACCTCGGCTCTCGATGAAATAGTATGCTGGAAGTAAGATTAACTTAATAATTCCCAATAGCCTGATCTATCACTCCCAACACGCCTTATAATATTATCTTCTCTTAAACCTCGTATATGTTTATCAATAGGTGTCGTACTGATTCCAATATTTTCTGACATTGCTTTCTTTGATATCTATGGGTTCGCTTCTATCAACCTTATTATTTCCTGCTGACTTTGTACCAACCCACCTACCAACCCACCTACCAACCTTGTTATGACTTCTTTGATTGTTTTCTTAGCGCAACCATGACTTGACATAGAACAAAAGCACCCATAAAAAAAGCCATTCAATAAACTGAATGGCTATATATATTTTTAGCAGATGCTATGTTGCTTAAAGCTTTTCGATCTCTTCGACTGTCAGTTTAGTGAATTTCACAATCTGCTCGATGGTTAACCCATCTTTCTTCATAGCCTTGGCGGTCTCAATCGCATTTTTACGTGCGCCTTCAGCTAAACCCTCAGCTTTGCCTTCAGCTAAACCCTCAGCTTTGCCTTCAGCCAAACCTTTAGCCAGCCCCTCAGCCTTCCCTTTAGCCAGCCCCTCAGCCTTGCCTACAGCTAGACCTGCAGCATGGCCTGAGCGCAATGCGGAGTTATAAACGCTTTCTGCGTCCCGTCTTTGTTTTAAACTTGCTTCGTATGACATTAGATCCTCCTCTTTTAATCGTCCTACTTCTCCTATAGCAAACATACGATCAAATATCCGTTTATCCAAAAAAGACGGCAATTTATCCATGGTACTCAAGTGTTTAAGAAGATAGAGCCATTGATCCATTATGGTCTCGAGTTCTTCTGGCCTTTTATTGAAAACAGGGAGAGAGACCAACTTGTAGCCCAATTTGTCATAAAAAACCTCATGCGTATGTTTATCACATAAGGCGACATCATAGAAATACGGGCGGTCTGTTTTTCGGGATAGCGCTGTACCCTCGCCTTTATCCATATTGAACTCTAAAATACCAACGAAATAAACTTCTGGAAGGCAGTAGTCATTGCCTTTTTTACCCCTAGCCAATTGTTTATTAATCAGACGTGAGGTATAAAATACAGCACGATCCTTAAAAAACTCTTGAAACAACTGCTGGAACTCGACTATAAAAACCTCGCCATCACTACCCACACAGTGTAGGTCAAAAACAACGCGGCGCATATCTTGCTGATCGCCATCATGCTCGACAGTTTTATACTTTAGATCGGCAATTACCTTCTCGCCTTCAAATAGACTATTAAGAAATTCGATCAGAAGGATCTTATTTTCTTCACGTCCAAAATAAAATTTGATACCAAAATCGGTTCTTGGATCAACATACTTACCTAAGTGCTTTTTTAATTTACCCATAATCATTATTTATTTGGTTATTAAGCAAATATAATAATTTAAAAACTAAAAAGCTAAAATAATTAGCATTAAATCATAAATATATATATATATTTAAAGGATGAAAACAACGAACTGGCCACACTTCCAAGGATAAAGCTCTCTGCCCACACCTTACTAAGCATAATAAAGTGAATGAAAAACAGAGCCTACACAGAAGGGCATAAAAAAACTGTGTCCAATATAAATTATCATATCAGACACAGTTTTTTAAAATCTAGTTGGTCATCAGCGCAGACGACACAAGACAAAATTATCTATACCTTTTTGGGAGGAAGATCAAAAGCTACGGCTTCGTGTTCGAAATGCCCATTGTGAGCTCCGTCGCAGAAAGGTTTGTTTTTGGATAATCCGCAACGACAGATAGAAAGTACTGTTCTGCCCTGAAGGCCGTATGCATTACCGTTTCTATCAAGAATTTCAAAATCTCCCTCGATCTTTACTGACCCGTTATTATTAATAGTAAGTTTCGTTTTCGACATAATAGTAAATAAAAAATATTTACTACAAGAATAACCAAAATGAATTGATAAAGCAGCATTGTTTTCCTAATTTAGAAGCGTTCCATCCACTCCCACACACTATGGTATTGGTCGAGGGAAGTAACATAATCTAAAAAGCCTTTGTAAAAATCATGCTCTCCGATGGTTGCGCTATCGCCGATAACGATAAGTTTTTTCTTCGCTCTCGTCATGGCAACATTCATGCGTCGGATATCAGATAGAAAACCTATTTGCTGAATAGCATTGCTTCGTGTCAAAGAGATATAAATAATGTCTTTCTCTTGCCCCTGAAAACTATCAATGGTATGGATCTGAATGGATGGACGAATGGAGGCTAGCAGATCGTCGGCAGCGATAATTTCTTTTAACAAAATAGACTGCTGACGATAAGGCGCTATAACACCAATAGTTGGAAAATCAGACGCTGTATATTTTTTGGACAGACCGGTAACCGTTTCCAGAAGATGACGGTAGACAAATAAAGCCTCTTCTTGATTTGAAATTGCACTATCTTCAATCGTTTCTTCGTAGCCCGCCCCAGCTGTATCTATAAAAACAAGGGGCTTGTCGTCATCAATCAAATGCCAATCGGCGACGGTTTCAGCAGCGGTTAACCTGCCTTCGTACAACATCTTAGACGGATAGTGCATGATCTGCTGGTGCATACGGTATTGAACATCCAATAAGAAGACAGACGCAGCAAATCGATGGAACATTTTCTCAAACAGGGTGATGTACAAACCTTCCCCCGGCTGGAGCGATGACTTGACTGTTGGAGGCAACTGGCAATGATCACCGGCCATGATAACCCGATTGGATTTCAGTATCGGAATCCAGCAGGCAGGTTCCAAGGCCTGTCCGGCCTCGTCAATAACAAGGGTATGAAAGTTTCTTTCCCGTATACTGGGATGGTTGGCACCTACTAAGGTTGTCGTTATCACCTCGGCATTATCCAAAATAGCAGCACTGATATAATCTTGAACCGCATCGATCTCTTTTCGGATTTTATGGGCCTCGGCAAAAAGTGCCTTGCGCTGTTCACGTTCAGACCTACCAAAGCTCCGTTTATACTTATGCGCCATATCTAGGTATGCTCTTGCCTGTTTTTCGAGCGTTTTGCGCTCTTTATTGGCCTGATGCGCATCAATACGGGCGTCTAATGTTAATTGCTGCAGATGATCAGATACGCGTACCGGATTGCCTATACGCACGACTTCGACCCCGACGTGGGCTAAACGTTCGGACAGCAAATCAACCGCTGTGTTGCTGGGCGCGACAACCAGAATTTGTTTTTTATTTTTTGCTAACAGTGCTTTGATACCCTCAATGAGGGTAGTAGTTTTTCCTGTACCCGGCGGACCGTGCAGGATGGTCAAAGGCTGATCAGCAAGCATGGCCGAAATGGCTAAATTTTGACTTTGATTGAGTTTGGGGTTATGATAGTGGTTTTCTTTTTCATGCGCTGCTTCCCATGATTCTTGACCAACTAACTGCGCTACAATATTACCGGGCTTAGCATGGGCTATTTGTGACTTGGCTTCTTCTAGGGCTACAAACATTTCGCGGTAGGAATACTCATCAAATAAAAGGTCAACCCCTAGTTTGCCTCTACGTGACCAATCGGGCAATTCGTCTTCCCGGATAGAGATGCGCATGCTATCACGCCCGACATAGCTTATTACGCCTTCTATACGATCGGTCTGGGGATCGTAATTAGAGAATAAAGCGACGGGCATTCCGAAGCGGAATTTGTGTCCTTCCTCTAAAAAATTGGTCTTCTGAATGGTAATACTTAGATAATCGCCTCGCCCTAATTCGGTATTGGTAATGGAAATAGGAAACCAGCTCACGCCCTGCAGCCGACGCTCTTGTAAAGTGCTATGTAGTAGTAATTTTTCATGCTGAGCAAAATCATAGTCTTTTTCTTCTTTTAAAAGAGTGATTTGCTGATCAAAATAATTCATAGTACAAAGAAATAGCTTTTTTATAGATTTTTATGATTTAAAATATTTTTGAAGGCGCAAAATAATGTGGTGTTAACCCTACCCCATTGTTTTCTTTTTGATTTTACAAAATGCGTTATTAAATTCATTTCTATATGCTTTTGCATATAAAAGTGATATCCACTATAAAAAAAGTAGGCACTTTCTGTTTGCTTAACTATTGGCAAATAGCAAACGCTTCATGTATATTTACCTTTTTATAAATAGAAGTACATTTATACAAAGCCAAATTGAGAAAATCGATAGCCATAAAAAATAAGATAGAAATAACCGAACTTATTAAAGTTGCGCCCTTTAGAAAGAATGTACGAACGACTAAACCGCATACGCACAATAATTATTTTGAGATTATTTATCTATCGAAAGGTAGCGGCACGCATGGCATCGATTATAATATATACCCGATAGAACCCCCTACTATATTTCTGGTGCGCAAGGAGCAGGTGCACCATTGGGATATCACGTCCGAACCTGAGGGGTATGTACTACTACTGAGAAGGGCTTTTCTTGAAAAAACACTAGACAATGAGTTGAAAAAGCTCTTTTCCAGTTTAAGTGCATTGAACTATTTGCAGCTAAAAGAGGTGGATAGCATAGAGACACTCTTTCGATTGCTGGTGGATGAGCAAGACTTTACAGTTGTTGAAGGTTTGTTAAAAGCACTCTTGGCGAAGATAAACAAAGTGATACCTCCGCTTGCTATACCCGACAAACAGCAGGAGAACTTAAGTGTGCAATTCAAAGATCTACTGAACCAACCAGACGATCTGATAAATAGTGTAGCCTATTATGCTGAAAAACTAAATACTACACCCCAAAACCTAAATGCATATTGTAGGAAAGACTATAAGAAGTCGGCCTCGATGTTAATTTCTGAACATATGATCAGTGAAGCAAAAAGATTGTTGATATATACAGATAACAACATTACACAGATAGCTTACAATCTGAAATTTAACGATACTTCTCATTTTGTGAAGTATTTCAAACGCTATGTAGGCACCACACCCCAAGCTTTTCGGAACAACAGTATAAACCACAATAATTTCAAATAGACCGTACAAGGCTGCTATTTTACTTGAAATTTGTATGGCACTATTTACTCGTAACAACGCTGGAACGGAAATGGGGACTTTTATGATGCGCTGTATTTCTTTGGCTTTGTTGCTTTTATAGTAGCTATAACACCAAACCGTTTTTTATTTTCTATTATGCAATATGCAAAGATCTTAACCCACTCTTGTTGGTGGAGTTTTATGTTTTTTCTATGTACTACAACAGTACATGCGCAACAAACCGCAGCAATTAGCGGTAAGGTGATTGACGCCAACAATGAAGCCCCCATAGAATACAGTTCAGTAGCCTTGTATGCTAAAAAGGACTCATCGCTGATTGCGGGCACCCTGACAGATAATAAAGGCCTATTTTCACTAAAAGATTTACCTTTCGGGAATTATTATTTGACTGTACAGTTTATAGGCTACAGCAACAAAACGGTAAACAATATTGAACTCGACCGAACAGACAATAAAATAGACTTGACCGATATTGCTCTGACTTTAAATACTGAAATGTTAGATGCCGTAGTGGTTGAAGCGACAGGCAGCGATATGAAACATAGCATAGATAAACAGATCTATAAGGCCGACCAGTTTATAGCAGCCAGCGGAGGATCGGCGATAGACGTTCTTAGAAATATGCCTTCCGTTTCTGTTAATGTGGATGGCGAAATATTAATGCGGGGAGCGGGAGGCTTTTTACTGCTCCTGGACGGCAGACCTGTGGCAGCGGATGCTACAGATTTTCTGAGCCAGTTGCCAGCCAATAGTATCGCAGATATAGAGATTATCACGTCGCCTTCGGCAAAATATGACCCGGACGGAAAATCGGGGATAATTAATGTGAAAACTAAAAAAGGTAAGGGAGATGCAGCATATCTTCAGGTAAATGCCTTACTGGGCGCACCAAGTATAGAGACTTTTGGGAATGAAAAAACTGCCCGACGCTTTGGAGGCGATTTCATATCGAATATCAGAAAAGGAAAATGGGATATTTCGCTAGGCGGAGATTATAAACGAAATGATAATACGGGTTATAGAGATGGAATAGTACGCACGATTATAGACGGGGTGCAAACAAAATCGCCTTCGTTGGGTGAACGGAGCTACCGCCGAGAAGCATACTCGGGGAGAGCGGCAATGACCTATGCGATAAACGAGTGGAACAGCCTGTCGGCATCGGTGTATGGTGGAAAAAAATCGGAATGGAGAACAGCGGACCTTTTGTATGAAAAAATACAAACTAGGCAAGGTGAAGACATACCTTTCGCTAGCTCGTCTTATTTTAACAAGAATATGCGTGAACGGCGAGGTGATTTCTTTATTAGCAGTTTAGATTATCAACATATTTTTGCAAATAAATCATCGCTCCAAGCTTCGGCTTTATACGAGCGCACAGAGTTGGGAGGCCCGACAGATAACCTTAATGTGAATCCAACAGATCATAACGATGTCTATGAGCAGCATATAATGGAGGTATTTAAAACATATTGGAGAGTTTGCTTATAATGAGCGGATAATCGGGACTGATGATTTTGTACAGCGACCGGAGTATGGCGGAGACATTGACCTAACGCGAAAGATTCACTCTGTTTTTACACAGTACAATAAAACAGGAGAAAAATTAAGCTATAGCGCCGGACTGCGGTTAGAGCATACAGATAGGTTATTGGAGGAAGCCAAGGGAGATAATTATGCTTACAAGCAGTGGGATTTGTTTCCAACATTCTCCGCTTTATATAAAGCTGAGAATGGCTACGAATGGAAAGCTGCATACAGTAGGCGTATAGAAAGAACGAAAACAAGTATGATGAATCCGTTTATGGCGAGGCGACACTCGGAAGTATTGGAGGAAGGTGACACAGAGCTGCGCCCCGAGTTTATAGATGCAGTGGAAGTGGGTTTTGTGAAGAGCTTCGGCAAAAACTCGCTGTTTGCAAATGCTTTTTATAGGCATACTGCAAACCCTATCAGCCGGGTGAACAGTGTATATAATGATATTATTCTGTATCGAACTTACACGAACGCTAAGGCTTCGGATGCCTATGGTTTAGAAGCAGGATTGGACCTAAACCCTGTAAAATGGTGGAAATTATACTTTGGAGGAACGCTTTATCAATATGCTGTGAAGGGCAATATATTTGATGAAGAGCTAAAAGGAAATAGCCTGAATTATTCATTTAATATCAATACGCATTTTAAAATAACGCCTACATGGACTACCGAGCTGAATTTCAACTACCTCTCGCGGACAGAAACCGTCCAGGGAGAAGACACCCAATTATTTGTTCCTAATCTAAGCGTGAGGAAATCTGTTTTCAACAACAGAGGGGCGTTTACCTTGCAATGGGCCAGTATAAGCATGGGCTTATGGGATGCTAACCAGCAGCGATTAACGACAAGAGGAAGGGATTTTTACGCGTCGACAAATTATATTAATGAGGTTGATAAAATTTCTCTCAGTTTTAGTTATAAAATTAATGAACTGGGCAAGGTATTAAAGTTTAGTAAAAGTGAGTTTGGAGAGAAAGAGTTTTAAGACGTGCTACTAAAAGCATTCCCCTGTACCTTGCTAGCGGGATACAAGAGAATGTTGATGTTTATAAAAAATGGTCTTATTAAAAGCTAATAAGATACTACATAGTCTTTAGGGAAGGGATCGCCGTCAAACACCTTTTGAGATGTCCATTTTTCAGGTGCACAAGTCCAAAAGTCATCCGTGGCGGGCAAACCTAAAGGTAGAAATGAGAGAGAGGCCATATATAGTGAACCTGCATTTGTATAAGAGTCGCCTAAATCCTGCTGGCGATCGCCGACATAACCTATATGTAGCCAACCCAAACTATCAAAAGGATCTTTTTTATAGGTGTGTTTCAACACGGCTGTCAGCCCAGCTCTGACTTGGCCTTTAGAGATATCGGCAGGCAGTTTGCCATCAAGAGCAACAGATGCTAAAGATTGAAAGGCTGCATTCCGATAGGTGGACGACCTCCCGACGACTAGCGGATACCCCTCAGGAGATATCATACGCTCGACATGGTGCGCATAGCGCTGCATACGCTTATAAGCTCTGTCGTACATTTCCTGGTATTCTGCCCCAGCGGTGATGTTGTGCTGTAAGACCTCTACCAACAAGGAGTGAATGACATAAGCATTGTAATGGTCGAAACTGAACCGAGCACCATCACTATACCAGCCGTCGCCAACATACCAGTCTTTGTCAAACCTGTGGACAGCATGATCTATGCGCTCGCGATCGCATTCCTCGCCTACGTAGTATAAAAATGTTTCGGTCATGGCTGCAAAAAGCAACCAGTTGCTCTCGTAGGGTTTCACTCTTCTGAGTAGCTTAAGCTCGGTGATAAGCTGTTCTTTTACAGTACTGGGCAAAGGATGCCACAGGGCATCTGGAGCACGTAACAAGCCTTGCACGAGAAAAGCGGCATCGACTAAAGGCTGACTGGCTTTTCCGCGCCAAGCAAAGTAGTCTGGCGAATTTGGATCTACTCCGTGCTGGATGCCTAATAAAATCTGTTTCTTAAACTTTTTGCGTAGTTGCCCTTCCGTACTTTCATCGTCAGGTAAGGTTAGCCATGGTGCTATACCGGCAATCAAACGGCCAAATGCTTCCAGATAACCGACTGCCGCCCCCCTGCTATCGTAGGATGGGCTTAACGGCATAGGCATATTTTTCTGTAACTCGCCCTTGCTGATATTCTCTAGGATGGGTGTAGCCATTTTAGAGAGTAGAGACACCCAATATTCACGGTCGGAAATACCGTTATGTTCTTTCTGTTCGGAAAGATGAACGGGAGACGCCTGCAAAATAGTAGGCGATAAGATCGTGCCGGTGGTGATAGATGCAATAGTTTTTAGTAGGGTTCTTCTTTTCATAAGGTATGCTGCTAACAATTATTAATAGAACACCGATTATATATTTTATAATCGGTGCTTTAAAATTACAATATTAAACGAAATAACAACTTTGCTATTATTGTTTAAAATCTTCTAATCATCCCAACCATTATTTTGGGTTAAATCGGTATTTCGTTCTCTTTCTGCCTGAGGAATAGACCAAGTATAAAGCCGTTCTCCTAACCATTGATAAATTTACCATCAAAAACATAGACTCTATATCATCGATTTTTCTTTAACAATAAGGGATTGCATCAAAGATGCAAAAGGTATTTAAAGAGTGGTGCTCTTAATTATTCTTTACCAGAATAGTTTTTTTCCTATTTTAATCTTCTATATATCCTCGTACATGGTTCGTCGCAAGTCTCTGAGTTTAAAATCAGCGTATTGTTATCTACAATACTTGCATCAGCGTTTCCTTTAATAGAGTATTCGACCATTTCGGATGCACTACATTCAGCAAAAGAGACCTGTAGATTATTTTCTCCTTTATTCCCAAGTTTGCTCATATCATAAGTAAATTTACCAGTACATGGGAAATCTGGAGACTTAACATTTCCTTTGTCATCAAATGTTATAATATAATTTTTAGAACTAACATCATTCTTTTTTAGTAGAGCTGTTCCATCACTAAGGGAGTACTCAACTAGTTTCCATTTGCCGACTATTCCATCTTGTGAAGTGCCTGTGGCAAATTCACTACTGCTTTCCTTAGTACATGAAATTGACAAAATTAAAATAATATTAAAAAAAACACGAACCATCATAATTTTAAGGTGATTTTATTTTATATCCAAATTCTGTGCATAAATATAGCCATCTTGAAGCAATTCCACTATACAATTTCCCGAAGGAAGTCTTGGAACTTCAATATTATTTTCATTTGATTGAAGTTTTTACAACATTCTTACTTTGCATTCAAGTGAATATTGACTACTATTGTTTTATTATAGACAGTGAATAACTAGAACTTTATAAAATAATTAAACGCATGCGCAGCACCTACAACCACTTTCTGACGACACTTTTTTCTTTTGCAATAGGTAGTTTAATTTTTTTATCCTCCTGTAGCAAAGAGAGTAACGAAAACAACATTCCCTTAATCAACCCGGGATTAAAGAATATAGTACTGAGTGGGGGCTTAACAAATGATGTACTAAAAATAGAAGCGGATATCTGGGCTGTAGCTTACGTGAAAGATCAAAAAACGGGAACACTGTTTAACGATACAGAAGGAATCCCTTTAAAACTAGAAAGTATAAGCAAGGTGCAGCTCGAGGAAGGTTGGCTAGAATTAGAAAAGACAAAGGATAATAACCTCACTATCAATCTTAAAGAAAATTTCACAGACACTCCTAGAAGTTTTATTATCGGGATTTCAGCAGCCAACCGTATAGAGGATATTCGCATAGACCAAAGTAAAGGTGAAGGGTATGAACTGGTTAAAAAAGAGATTGTAGAAATTGAAGGAAGCAGAAAAATATACACAAGTACAGATGGTTGTACTACAATTACGCTGACGAATGGTAGCGATAAAGAAAAAAGCATGGAAACCAGCGCTGTTTTTAAAGATGTACAATCGTTATCGGAGTTTTCAAGTGACGATTATGGGGCTTTTGAATGGATGGACGAAGAAAACCCCTTCCTTTTAAGGGACGAAATTGAGGAGAATAATTTTATAGTCTGGGCACAACAAGTGCCTTACTTAAAAGGGATATCTACGGATAATTACGTTAAACCCAATAGCTCTAAAACAGAATTAACTGTGCAACCCTTTACAACAGTAAAATTAAGTGGTGAAATAGAATATTTAGAAAGAACCTCTAAGTATACATTGACTATCAAAAATAAAACTTCGGGAAACAACTTTGAAATAGAGGGCTTATGGAAACAAAAAGTAGCTTTATCTTCCCATTTGATTAGTGAATAGGCTAGCAGATTCTTTTATACGCCATGCACAAAAAGATGCTATTAGCATAAAAAAACCGCCTAAAACTATACCATAAATTGGTTGATTATTAAATACAAACTTGATCAGCATGCCTCCTAGTAAACCACAGATTATTTGGGGAAAAGTAATGAAAAAATTAAATATGCCCATGTAGACTCCCATTCTATGGGAAGGCAAACTATCAGCTAGTATGGCATAAGGGATAGATAAAACACTTCCCCATGCTATCCCTACCCCCATCATACATAGGAGCAGAGAGTAGGGTGACGATATAAATAATATAGAAATCATAGATACTCCTCCTATAAAAAGTCCTAGCCCATGTACCTTTGTTTTACCAAACCGAGCGACTAAACGAGAAATAAAAACAGCATAGAGGACAGATATTCCATTATATACTCCAAAAAGTACACCTACCCAGTTACCCGCCTCAATATAAAGTTGATTAAGATTACCTTCCATTTTATAAAAAACATGTTCAGCAATGGCAGGAGTCATGTACACCCACATCATAAAAAAAGCAAACCACGTATAAAATTGCACCCACCCTAGCTTTTTCATAATTAAAGGCATGTGTTTCAAATCGTAAAGAAAGCTCTTTATACCTTTTGTATTTACAGATTTATTATCAAATCCTAACTCGTAAGACGAATATTCCTTTGTTGTAAAAACTGTCCATAAAACAGTTAATACAAGTACTATTGCACCAATATAAAAAGAGTATCTAATATTATCGGGGATAACATTCTGCAAATCAGTAGTAGAAAAACCAAAATATCTCGTCAATAGATAAGGTAAGGATGAACCAAGAACAGCACCTATTCCTATTAAAATAGTTTGTACAGAGAAGCCTAAACTACGTTGTTTACTGGATAAGCTATCTCCTATTAGTGCTCGAAAGGGCTCCATAGTGAGATTAATTGACGTATCCATCAGCAATAATATACCTGCAACTATTAATAAAGAAGGCATTAAACTTGTAAAAAACACCGTGTTTGGCATAAGAAAAAGTGCTATGCCAGTTAAAAGTGCACCTACTAAAATGTAGGGTCTGCGTCGTCCTATTCTTGTCCAAGTACGATCACTGTAGTATCCTACAATAGGCTGTACAACCATGCCTGTTATAGGTGCGACCAGCCAAAAAAGAGAGAGGTACTCTGTGTCAGCCCCATGAGCTTGTAGAATACGAGAGGCATTACTATTTTGTAGAGCGAATCCCATCTGTATTCCTAAAAAGCCCATGCTCATATTAATAATCTGAAATATGCTTAAGGCTGGTTTAACACATATCTTGTTCATAAATATTCGTCAGACTTTAATTTAGGCCTTCTTAAAACAGTTTGGCACTAAATATAATATAAATTTCAAGATTTATTTTTTATAAAAATTGAAATTCATCTGAGGAACTAAATAGATACGTGTTTTAGATCATAGCTTACACCAAAGATCGAGTAAATTATGTTTAGCTTTTTTATTATTTGAGGTGGCTGTAAAACATGTGCAACCACCTCAAAATAGTCGAAATTATTGTTTATCTATTTTAGCTGTATAACCTTTTGGATCTAAATTTAATTCAATAATATATGTTCCTGCGGATTCGATAGCTATATTACCGGCTCCCCATGTTAAATTTGACAAGTCTCCGCCCAAATTAGCAGGGAAGCCGTCTATATCCCACTCATTATTATATCTAAATTTTAACTCACCTTTATTTAAAGAAGTGGTTATTTTCCAGGTATAATTTCCCTTATCACCACTAAAGACCATCGCGGTACTATTTTCCCAACCGCCAGCTGTTGCATCGCCTACAATACCCCACGTTACTTTCAATAACTCATAAGTCAACGCTTTTGCGTCCATACGAACCCGATAGAAGTCATCTTTATCCACTGTAATATTTTCGGCATCTTCATCTTGCAATAAAACGCCTGAAGCGGCCCCCTTACCATAGGCATTATCCCAACCTGATGTGCTCGGCACAAACTTAAATCCATCTCCATTAACAGTAATATATTCAAAAATATCAAACTGCTCTTTACTCTCACTATTGTATAAAAACATAGGAGTCGCTAACTCGGGGACCCAACCAGCTCCGGTAGAGCCACCTACTAAATACATTTCTGGGTTACTTTCTGAAATAAGAAGCGGTTTTTTCTTTTCGATACGTTCTCCTCCTGCATCGTAACTTAAAACAAGCTGAGCCTCTCCTATCCAAGATGCTTCGTTAGCGATCAATAACTCTCGGTAAATTATTCTTTCAGCCTCATTGAGGCTGACCTCTTCACTAAGTAAAACTTCTGAATCTTTAACAATGGCTATCTGAAAAGAACGCACATTATTAGAAATAAAACCAACCTTTAAAGACTGCCCTGCTTGGACCGCACTAGGTGTTGTTTCATTAATAGATACAATAGGTTCACTTATTCCATGTTCGACTTTTTTACAAGAATTGAAGCCTATTAAAAGTAATAATAACCCGATTAATATAATATGTGTATGTTGATTTTTCATATGTATATAATTACTTCGTGAGCTCGCAAGCTCGGTTTGATTTTTAGTTGCTATATGGAATACCCAAACTATATTATGAACATTTTTTTATTTTAAATAGGTGTTCGTACTACTGCTCAGTCATTCGTGCTACCTGCGCTATATGAATATTTCATATAATTTGTATTAAATGACACTACCTATCATTGTAAATAGCTAGTGTCATCATCCCCCCACCTTAATTTGTATAGCCTGGATTTGGTGTCAAGTTTCCATTATTAGCCAATACAGTCGCTGGAATTGGAAATATACGTTTATAAGTTTCTGCAGAATTTGCTTGCTTAAAAAGCATTGCATCTTCCCATTTTCCAAAACGGATCATATCGGTCCGACGGGTTACTTCAAAAGTAAATTCTAATCCACGCTCCTTGTAGATTGCTTCTTTAGTTAATGTAGCAATTGTAAAGTGCTTTTCAGGATTTGCTGGAAATGCCCGTGCACGAACCTGATTAGCAGCTGCAAGTGCTTCCGCCTTTGTTCCGTTAGTGGCACCTTGTAGTATAGCCTCGGCCTTCATCAATAGCACATCTGCTAAACGATATACAACCACATCATTATTTGCATTATTACTTATTTGATCCTTGTCTGGGTAATATTTTACAGAACGTGCGCCAGCTAGACGTCCAGCATCGGCAACTCCCCCGATATCAAAATCAGAACCTGGTAACAAATTATAACCATAAGGATCAATTACGACATTAACTCCATCATATATCAAAGGCTGCCCCGTTGCAGTATACTGCTGACCATACAACCATTGCTGTTTACGCATATCATCATCATCAAATAAGTCAAAGTAATCTGGTTGTGCGCTCCACCCATTCCACGTATTGACACTCAGACCATACGTCTCACGATGGGCATAATGCAACACTTTATTGAATAGTGTATTTCCCGTAGCACGAGATGCATGAAACGGAATAGAAAAAATGGGTTCAGAGTCTTGAGCCCCATTATCAGGTTTAAATTGAGCTAACATATCTGCCTGCAAAGTGAACATAGTCCCCTCGTTCAAGACTACATTTGTATGTTCAACTACCTTATCCCACTTTGCCTCCCCTGTATACACAAATGCATTAAGATATATCTTTGCCAATAAAGTGTGTGCAAACCATTTTGTAGGCCTTCCATAAGTACGTTCTGATTTCTCGGTACTGAGCAAAGCTATATTTTGCTCAAGCTCATTCACTATAAATTCAAACACTTGAGCACGAGCTGTGGTGGAAGGAAGCTCTCCCCCCGTATCAAATGAAGTTTGCAGTGGTATATTACCATAAGCATCCATCATCAAATAATAATACCAAGCGCGCATCGTCTTAATTTCTGCTATAGTTTGCTCTTTAGTATCTGACTCAGGAGCATTATTCAATACACCTAAGACTCGATTACATGTCCCAATTGCATTATATCCCCAATTCCAAGCATTACGCACGACTTCATGCGAAGAAGACCAGGTATGTTTATGCATATCTCTCCACTTCCCTCCATCAAACCAATCGCCACCTCGGGTAGGAATAATAACCTCATCTGAACCTGCTGTTTGTAGATCGAAATAATCGCTAAAATATCCTCTTGCTGAAGTGTACACCGGACCAGTGAGCGCTACAAACTGCTCAGGAGTTTTAGGGAAAGTATCTTCTGTATATTCAGAGTGCATATCTACATCAAACTTTGTACATGACACTCCTGTAAACAAAGTTCCAGCAAATAGCAACATATATAATTTGTTGAATCTAATTTTCATAATCCTTTTTATTAAAATGTTAAGTTAACGCCTACAACAAATGATCGTGTTCGTGGATAGTAGTTACGGTTATCAATACCAGGGGCCAACCCAGATAGACTTACTTCAGGATCAACTCCTTTATAATCTGTTAATACAAATAAATTCTGTCCGGTTACATATAATCGGGCCTGCTTAAAATATCGTGACGTATTGGTACTAAAACGATAACCCAAGGTTGCATTATCCAGGCGTAAAAAAGATGCATCTTCAATAAAGCGGCTCGAAGCTATTAACGGAGTTTCAAAAATGCCTTCTTTCACTGCATCTTTAGAAATATTAGTTACATTGGCTTGTTGAAGCCTTGACAAATCAGCTCTCGTAGCATTAAACACTTGATTACCATACATACCCCGTAAGAATATGTTCAAATCCCACTGCTTATACTTAAAGTTGTTGTTCCATCCATAAGTAAATTTAGGAAGTGCATGTCCCATCACCTGATAATCATCGGGTGCTGATATTTGATCCTGTGTTACCAATTCGCCCGACGCTTTCTGATAAATTGTACGTTTAGCTGCTTCATCATACCCTATATAATTAGCAACATAAAATGTACCGATCGGTTGACCTGGCAATACAATAGAAGCTGTTTGTCCTGTCCATCCTTCTAAACCAATACCACCTTCGTAGCGCTGAGCGACACCAATATTTTCAATATTAGAAGATAGAGATCCGACTTCATTAACATTTCTCGCAAAATTAACCGACGTGTTATAAGAAAAGTTGCTGTTTCTATAGACATTGGCATTTAAGACAATTTCCACTCCTTTGTTATTCATACTTGCACCGTTTGCAAGTAAACGATTATGCTGATATGGAGGAGATGGCACATCATATTCATAAAGAAGATCTTTTGTACGCTTGTCATAATATTCTACCGTACCACTAAACCTTCCTCTAAGAATTTCAAAGTCTACTCCAACATTAAACATGGATGTCGTTTCCCATTTTAAATCAAGATTTTCATTTTGATTTACTCCATAAGCAGACATCCATGTCCCATTATAAAGAAATTGCCCCGACTGTGGACCAAAAACAATAATAGAGCGATAAGGGTCTATGTTCTGATTACCAGAAACTCCATAACCAGCTCTCAGCTTCAGGTCTGAAAAGACGTTTTGATCAGCCATAAACGACTCACCGCTTATACGCCATGCAGCCGAAACAGAAGGGAAGGTTGCCCAGCGATTGTTAACACCAAACTTTGAAGATCCGTCTTTTCTTAGTGAAGCACTTAAAAGATACTTGTCATCATAATTATAACCTATACGTCCAAAGAACGAAATAAGACGAGACTCTTTAATTTTAGGAAAATCTGTATAAGGATTATAGCCTTCAGGAAGCATTCCCAAATTCAAGTTGTTACTACCTAGATCATCCGATAAAAACCCGACAGAAGATGCCCATATACCGTCATCATTCTTTGTGCTTTGGTAAGAATATCCGGCCATGGCATCTAAGGTGTGTTTATCCCTTGAAAATGTATAGTTTAGGTAAGACTCTAATATTTTATCCAAATGTTTTAAGTTTGTTCTATCAGCATACCCCCGACCTAAAGCCTTAGAATCAAAATCTGTACGATGCATATAATATTTTTTATCGTAATGAGTACGTTGATATGAAAGTACATTGGACCAAATTAAGCCTTCTATCAGTGTCAAATCTGCTTTGAAATTTGCTAAAAGAATATTGTTACTTCTCGATTCATCTCGTTGATTTAACATAGCAACAGGATTCATATAGTTTGTCCGACCGGGAATCTGAAAATAACCACCGTATTGTTCATATTGTGCTTCACTTGAACGGATGGGAGAAGTTGGTAAATAACGTGCTGCACCATTGAATATATTATAGTCAACATGTTCAGAATTATTAATACTGTTAGATAAGTTAATCGCTAATTTCAAACGATCATCAAAGGCATTCTGATCAATACCTGCTCGTGCTATAATACGTTCGACACCACTTCTTTTAACAATCCCTTGGTTATTAAAATAATTAACTGATGCATTATATCTCGTACCTTCGCTTCCTCCCATCAATGACAGATTATGATTATGAGAAAATCCAGTTCTAGTGATCTCTTTCTGCCAATCTGTAGCATGCCCACTTTCATTGGCTGCTACTGTTAGATTATGTTCTTCTATAAACTGTTTATGCTCAGCCGCACTCAGTACATTCACACTATTAGCGACAGATTCACTTGCTGCCCATCCACTGTAAGACAATACCGGAGCACCGGCTTTACCTCTCTTTGTGGTAACGAAAATAACTCCATTAGCCGCACGAGACCCATAAATAGCTGTAGAGGAAGCGTCTTTCATCACATCCATGGATACAATATCATCCGGAGCTATAAGCTCTATACTGGCTCCCACTATACCATCAATAACATATAATGGTGAAGAACTCGCAGTTAAAGATGATGGCCCCCTAAGCTGTATAGTGGAACTTGCAGTAGGATCGCCACCTGATTTATTAACTGTAAGCCCAGCTACTTTTCCTGCCAATAATTGGTCTGGAGAAATAACAACACCTTTGTTAAACTCTTCCGGCGTCACGTTAGACACAGAGCCGGTTATTTGTTTCTTTCGAACAGTACCATAACCGATAACTACTACTTCATCTAAGCTACTAGCAGTAGAAACTAAAGTAAAGTCTAAGGTATTTTCAGTTCCTGAAGTTGTTAACTTCTGTTCTCCTTGCTCATACCCCATCATATACACAGTTACTGTATAAGTACCGATTGGTATTACACTAAGCGAATACTGTCCATCAGGACCTGTTGAGGTAATTTTTTGTTGGCCAACAACCTGCACAGTTGCTCCAGCAATACCTTTTCCTTCAACATCAACAACACGTCCCTTCAATTGTGTTGTCTGAGCGAACGTCAGTGCACTGAGCAACAGTAAACAGCTTATAGCCACCACTGTACGGAATGTAAATTTGTTCATCATGTGATTAGTTTGTTATTATTGTTTTAGTTCATTTTGTTAGCATAACACTGATATCTCTGTCCTAGTGATCCCCCTTCTCTCTACAGATTATTCTCTCACTACAATCTCAACTATACGAGTAGCAAATAATCGTTATTATATCGTATCGCTTTTGCAGCATTAAAAACATCTAATACTAAAGGCAATAGCTTTCCAACAATAATATTTCGTTCTTTAATTTGGTAAATCATTTTTCTTTAGAAAAGAAGAATGAAATCAGTAAATTATGAAAAGAACAGCAACTACTTTATTTTATTGAGATTGTTTTTTTTATAATCGTTAGGATTTCGGGAATGTTCCCGAAACCAAATCAAAGATAATATCTTTAAAGTACTTTCCAAAAGTGAAACTGCTTTTTTTATAAAAATAATAATGGGATAGATATAATTAAGTCGTAGCAGTAGATTCTTGCAATAGAAGACTGGAGCTTAATAAAGTGATCTCCTGATTTAAATAAGATTTAGGTTCATTAATTTCTTCCATTAAGTACTTAGCAGCAACCCTTCCCATCTCAAAAGCAGGCTGTTTTACCACACTTAACGAAGGTTCTAAAAGATCGGCAATTTCCAAACAAGAATAACAAATCAATTTTAGGTCTTCGGGAATACGTATGCCCTCTTCTTTTGCGACACGAATTGTAGATATAGCAAGACGCTCTACTGAAGCGAAAATAGCATCGGGCTTTTGTTCTCTGATAAAATTTCTAATATCTCTTCTATTAATGAGCTCGTCATTCTCTGTATCCAACAAGAGATGATCTTGAAAAATTTTCCCATTATCTTCCAATCCTTTCTTATAACCTTCCAACCGAACTTTACCAATAGAAACCATTTGATTAATGGTAAAATAGGCTATTTTATCACAACCACTATCAATAAGATGTTGCGTGGCTAAGCGACTGGATTCAAAATCATTACCCGTTACGAAATTCGTATGAATATCTTCGTAGCTCCGATCAAAGAAAACAACAGGAATACTATGATCTATTAATGTTTGAAGATGACTATGATCTTTACCTTCTCCTGAAGCCGAGATTAAAACGCCATCTACCCGTCCATTTACTAAAGAACGAACTATACTAGCTTCATTGTGAACATTACTATCAGTAACATAAATTAAAGTATGATATTTTTCGTTTCGTGCTATTAGCTCAATTCCTTTAATTGCCTGACTAAAAAAATTATCACCAAATTCAGGAATAATAATAGCGATGGTCCGACTTCGATTAACGCGTAGATTACTCGCATACAAATTGGGCGAAAACCCCAGCTCATCAGCCATGGCTAATATCCTTTCTTTGGTTTTCGCACTAATATCACTACTATCTCGAAAAGCGCGGGAAACTGTAGATTTAGATAAACCAAGTCGTTTCGCCAAATCAATTATAGTAATCTGTGACATAGCAAAATAATTTTAAAATATATTTGGAACAGCCCTATCGCCCACACAAAGCTTCTGAATAACTTCATTAGAATTATCGAAGCGCAATATACACTTATTTTTTTCACTATAAGCCCACTCTTTAGTAACTACATCTTTCATAAAATCACTACGCAACGCTAAGTAACTAATCGGATACATAATAATTTCAAAAACATTAACCAACCATTATTTAATAAAAATAACTTATGTTTATGTGCTAAAAAGTGCTTAAGCACTTTATTCGGCTAACAGATTAAACATCGAAAAAAAATTTTCATTTGGAGACTATTAGACAAACGATAAAGACTTCTATACGCAATTCTAACGATAAGCAACTTAACGCAAAGACTACCATTCAACGTCTTATTTAAAAAGCTACGTCCTGATTTGAAAAAATAATAAGTCGCCTTTTTATGCTAACTAAAAAAACACACGATACATTTAAATATATGCAGATGAATTTTAAAAGAAAAACCAACTGGATTGCTCTGGCTAAAGGTTTAACTTTTATTACAACCGCTTGGTTGTCGACGATGCCCTCGTTTGGGCAAGAGCAGATCCCTTACAAGGTACCACCACAAAGTATTGTTGATTTAATAGATGCTCCGCAAATACCAAATATTAAAATAAGTAATGATGGTACATGGATGTTAATCTTAGAATCTCCGGGATTTGAAACAGTCGAACAAATAGCCCAACCTGTGCTAGGTCTCGCGGGTATACGCATAAACCCGATTACTTATACTACGGTAGGAGAAAATTCGGGAGCATTTCGTTCGATAAAAATTAAGAATATAAAGACAAACGAAGAGTTTACTTTTGAGGGCTTACCCCAAAACATACAACTCAGTGATATTACTTGGTCTCCATCAGAAACGTCTCTGGCTTTTCTCAACAAAACATTAAAGCAAACAGAGCTCTGGGTTGCTGATTTGCAGTCGCGCCAAGCAAAAAAAATATTGGATCAGGTGAATGATACATTCGGAAAAACATTTCAATGGAAGAATGACAATGAACTGCTCGTACAACAGATAGCCTTTGCAGACCAGGAAGTACCTAAGGAAAACCCCGTTCCTAAAGGTCCTATCGTGCAAGAAAACCTAGACGGTATTACACCTGCGAGAACCTACCAAAACCTACTGGGTAATGCATATGACGAAGAACTAATGGCTTATTATTTAAGTTCTAAGCTGGTGGAAGTCAATAAAAATGGACAGGCTAAAGATATAGGCGTATCCGGAATATTAAAAAATAGCAGCTATGCTCCTAATGGGGAGTACCTACTTATAGAAAAAATTGTAAGACCCTATTCATACCTTGTGCCCATACAGCTGTTCCCGACCGAAGTTTCTATTTTGAAGCTAACTGACAAGACAAGCACAAGGGTGCATACTATTCCTTTAGCTGACAATTTACCCATCAGTTTTGATGCTGTAGTGGCTGGTCCTCGCAATTTTTCGTGGAGAAAAGACAAAGATGCAACTCTACTATGGACAGCCGCCGCAGATAAAGGCAACCCCAATGAAAACAGCGAAGTGCGCGATGAGCTTTTTGAAGCAACGGCCCCTTTTGCTATCAATAATGCTACAAAAGTATACGCTGGAAAATACCGTATCCGTCAGGTTTTATGGGGTACAGGTTTTGGTATCATCGAGGAAAGCTGGCGCAAAGACCGTACTTCACAACTTAGCCTCATAGATGCAAAAACAAATAAGGTATTACGCATTTTAGCGAATCGGAAATCAGAGGACACCTATTCCGACCCTGGTAATCTGCTCGTGGACAAAAAAGGAATATTGCGCGGTGACAATAAAGGAAATATTTACACACAGGGACTCGGAGCCTCTCCCGAGGGAGACCGACCGTTTATCATGCGCTGGAATGTGTTTTCGACTAAACAAGATACGTTATATAAGTCGAAAAGAAACTATTATGAAGAGCCACTATACTACGACTTGAAGGAAACTATTTACGTGTTTCGGGAATCTTCTACAGTCTCGCCGAATGTTTTTTCTATCGGTATAAAATCCAAGCAAGAAAAACAGATGACACATTTCGCTGACCCATACCCGAGCTTACAGAACGTGCAAAAGACATTGCTATCCTATCCACGTAAAGATGGTCTTAAGCTATCTGCAACCCTGTATTTGCCTGAAAATTTTAAAACCGGTGACAAACCTCTGCCCGTACTTATCTGGGCTTACCCAAGAGAGTTTAAAACCAGAGAAGCAGCAGGCCAGGTGAAAGGGTCGCCGAATCGCTACCCACGATTAGCATTCCGCTCGCCCGTCTTTTGGGTAACAAGAGGTTATGCTGTTCTTGATCAGGCGGACATGCCTATAGTAGGTGAAGGAAGCAACGAACCCAACGATACTTTTATACAGCAAATTGAAGATAATGCAAAGGCCTTAATCGATTATGTTGTTGACTTAGGCGTTGCCGACCGTAGCCGTATCGGAGTCGGTGGACACTCCTATGGTGCTTTTATGACGGCCAACCTATTGGCACATACTGATCTTTTTGCAGCAGGTATTGCTCGAAGCGGCGCCTACAATAGGACATTAACACCTTTCGGTTTTCAAGGAGAATCACGCACCTATTGGCAGGCTAAAGATGTTTATGATAAAATGTCTCCCTTCACTTATGCCCCAAATATTAAAAAACCATTACTGCTGACACACGGTATGGATGATGAGAATTCGGGCACATTTCCTATACAAAGTGAACGATTATACGCTGCAATAAAAGGACACGGAGGAGTTGTACGTCTTGTACTTTTACCAAAAGAATTCCATGGCTACCGCAGCCGTGAAGGTGTTCTCCATACTTTTTGGGAACAGGATCAATGGTTAGAAAATCATGTTAAAAACAGGAAGGATAAATAACAATGAAGATAAAAAGTATTCTTAGTTGCTTATTAGCCCTAGCAATAGGTACTGCACACGCCCAGCAGATCAGTGACCCAAAGTCACATTTCGGATTCGAAATAGGCGAAGATTATAAGATCGCAAATTACAAAATGATGGAAAGCTACTTTCTTAAAGTAGCTAAAGAGTCAAATCGTGTACATATGGAGAAAGCGGGCATGACGGAAGAAGGCCGCCAACAATATCTCCTTGTCATTTCTTCTCCAGAGAACTTAGCGAACAGAGAGAAGTACAGGCAAATATCGCAATCGCTAGGGCGGGCCGAAGGTATAAGCGAGGAGGAAGCAAAAAAACTATCAACCGAAGGAAAACCTATTGTCTGGATCGATGGAGGTATGCACTCCAACGAAATGGTGGGCTCGCACCAATTAATTGAGACACTCTATAAGCTGACATCCAGTAATGAGAAAGAGATTCTAAATTACTTGGATAAGGTGGTTGTTTTGATGTGGCATGTAAACCCGGACGGACAGGATCTGCTCGCAGATTGGTATATGCAATACGAAGACCCTACAAAACGGAATATGTCTATTCCAACGATGTACCAAAAGTATGTAGGACACGACAACAACAGGGATTTCTTTATGTACAACATGAAAGAAGCAACCAACCTCGCTAAGGTTATGTATGTGGACTGGCTTCCTCAAATTGTTTACAATCATCACCAAACTTCACCAGAAGGCACTGTAGTTGCAGGCCCGCCATACCGTGATCCTTTTAATCATGTATATGACCCCTTGGTGGTTTCGGGAATAGACGGTGTAGGTTTTGCCATGATCAATAGGTTGAATGAAGAAGACAAACCGGGCTACGTACGCATGGACCAATCGATGTTTTCCACTTGGTGGAATGGTGGACTTAGAACATCTCCATACTTTCACAACATGATTGGTATATTAACGGAAACAACCGGAAGCCCCACGCCATCCGAAATACCTTTTGTAGCCGAACGACAAATACCTAGAAATGGTTTGCCTAACCCTATTGCACCACAAAAATGGCATTTTAAGCGTTCTATAGATTATTCGGTTTCTATGAACCTAGCCATACTGGACTATGCTGCTCGGAATGGAGATAAACTGCTTTACAATTTTTATAAAATGGGAAAAAACTCGATCGATAGAGGAAGTAGTAACCATTGGACAGCCTATCCAAAATATATAGATGCAGTGCAAACTGCCTACCAGGAGGATATCAAATCGGGTAAAGTGAAGACAGGGAGCTCTTCTGGTTATAATACAAGGCGAATTCCCGCTTCATATTATGATAGCTTGTACCGAAGTGCAGAAAATAGAGACCCAAGAGTTTTTATACTCCCTGCCGATCAAGCGGACTTCGGAACAGCTGTAAAGTTTGTAAATGCACTTATTAAATCAGGCGTTTATGTATACCAAGCGAATGATCAATTTACAGTGAACGGCAAGCAGTACCCGAAAAATTCTATTATAGTAAAAACTAATCAAGCTTTCCGCCCGCAGATTATCGATATGTTCGAGCCACAAGACCATCCACATGATACCGAGTATGAAGGTGGACCACCAGTGCGTCCGTATGATGCCGCAGGCTGGACATTGGGCTTACAGATGGGCGTTCAATATGATAGGTTTTATGAAGATGTAACAGGTCCTTTTGATCGTAAACCCCATGGCGTGCTTTTAGTGGCATCAAGTGGCAATTTATCGGAGAGCAAAGGCGGATACCTTATTAATGGCAAAGCGAACGATGCTTTTTTACTTGCTAACCGACTTATAAATAAGGGGATAAAACTACAACAAGATATAGATACAAAGCAGTTTTATGTAACAGGTAAACAGAGAGGTTTGCTGCAAGAACTGTCGCAAGATTTAGGCTTAACGATAGAGACAATCGACAAGCAACCAAAAAATCTAAAGGCTGTAAAGCCTTTAAAAATAGGTTTATTTGACCATTATGGTGGCTCTATGCCTTCGGGGTGGGTGCGCTGGATACTGGAACAGTATGGCTTTTCTTACGAGCTATTTTACCCGAAAAATATAGACAATAACGATATTGAAAAGTACGATATCCTTCTCTTTGTGGGGCAAGGTATTCCGTCAAGGAATGCTGCTGCGACGATGTTTAGACAACCCGATGCTGATCTCGTACCTGAAAAATATGCTCATTTACTAGGGCAGGTAAGCAGGGAAAGCTCTATACCCATATTAAAGAAGTATGTCGAAAATGGTGGGCAGGTATTAACTATTGGAAGTTCATCCGAATTGGTTTATCATTTTGGACTACCCATTACGGATCCTTTAATGAAAATCAAGGAAGATGGAAAGCAGATCCGCCTCTCGAGCTCCGAATACTATATACCGACCAGCATATTGCAAGCAAGCTTAGATCTTTCAAAAACAGAAAATGCCGGAATGACCGGACAGGTAAATATAGTTTTTAACAACAGCCCGGTGTTTAAAGTAGAAAATAATGCAGATATATATGCCTTAGGTAGTATTACAACCGATAAACCACTTTTAAGTGGCTGGGCTCATGGGCAGCAGTATCTAAAAGGTACAAGCATAGGCGTGGCAGCCAAAGTAGGAAAAGGAAAACTAATCGCTTTTGGCCCGGAAATAACTAATAGAGCACAAAGTCACGCAACTTTTAAGTTATTATTTAATCAACTTTACAACTAAACTAAACAACAAATATATCAAGCTCTCTGGTAAATAGTATCGGAGAGCTTTTACTTTACCTTTCCCCTCTCTCCTAACTATTCATGAAAAAAATCGATAAATTTGATGATGCTTTCAAAGAAAAAAATCCCCAGTGTATACTTAGTTAAACACAATCCTGAAGATTTCGAAGCTTATTATACCTTAGTAAAGGACGATAAAGTCATGAAATATGTATCTGGCAAAGGTTTAACCAGAGAAGAGGCCAAAACCAAATTTAATGCAATAATTGATACTAACATCAACCATACTGACCTAGGTTATTTTAAAGTATATAACACCGATGATATTTATTTAGGGGATGCAAAATTAGAGTATTATAAATACGACCATAATGTACTCGAAATCGGATATATTTTGAAAGAAGAGTTTTGGGGTAAGGGCTATGGAACGGCTATATGTAGACTATTACTTAATAAAGCAGACATAATAGCTAGCAACGTAGACCTTATCGGTATAATAGATCCTGACAACATAGCATCACGCCAACTACTGGAGAAGTTTGGGTTCAAAACTTACTTCATAGGCATGGAAGACGGATTGCCAACAGAAAAGCTTAAACTATCTCGTAAATAGCAACCAAATCATTCCAAATAAAGAGTAGTTAGAAAGTTTGAAATAGTCGACAAAAACTAAAAAAGCGCTAGTTCATCACACCTTCTCCGAGGTTCATCACATTTTATTTGATTCAGGGACAATTCTAGCTATTCTTGCATTACAAAAAACATACTCAAAACCAATACTATGAAGACACGCTGGATTGAATTTTTTCTAATTACAATTGTTTATCTCTTTTTTATGATTACAGGGATACATGATATTTCTGATCATGTTAAACAAGTAGCACTACAATTACATCTCTTTACAGGTTATGCTACTGTCAGCACCTATTTACTATACATCTACCCAGAATATTTTTCTATACAAAGAATGAAGAAATGGATAGTATGGACTATAGGACTATTTGCGGTCCAGTCGTTGGCACATTACACTGTTTCTGAAATATATCCACTCCCTCACAATCAAATCATACCACCACTAGCATTAAGTGGAATGACCTTGTTGGGCCTACTAATATATTCAGCAGGCAAAGCAGCCCTTACATCCCTTTACTCGCACACCCGATTTTCTGAAGACAGATTAAGTGCAAAAATAATAAGAGAAGTTCTTCTCTCTCTCGGAATAGGCTTTTTCCTATTTCTTATTATCTGTCAAACAAGTCCATATTTCGCTACATTAACTGCGTGGAGCATTCCTTTCTGTTATCTAGTGTATGTCACACATCAATATTACCTACTTTCTTATTTAAGACTATATAATAATTCTAACATCATTCGTATTACATTATCTATACTCTGTAATTTAGTATATATAGCTTTATTCTCCAGCCTTATGGAGATGACTTTAAGTCTTGCCAATGCCAGTTTTAACGGTTTTAATATTGCATTTTGTGCAATATTAGGTTTTGTTATTACTTTTCTCACTTATTTATCTTTCGCAAAACAAAATCAACAAGAATCTCAAATTTTAGGCTTGGAGAAAAAATTAGGGAAAACAGCTGCAGACCTAAAACTCCTACAGTCACAGATAAACCCTCATTTTTTATTTAATATCATGAATACACTCTATAGTATAGCACTTATAGAAAATGCGGAAAAAACAGCTTCAGGCATCCATAAACTTAGTGAAATGATGCGGTTTATGCTACATGAAAATCAACAAGAAAACATCTTGCTTACGCGTGAAATAAACTATATTAGTGAGTATATAGCCTTACAAAAGCTACGTATTGCCGACCTCCCCTCTATTATGATACAAGTAGAGTTACCAGAGGAAATACACGATAATCTAAAAATTGCCCCGATGTTATTAATCCCGTTTATTGAGAACGCTTTTAAACACGGTATAAGTCTTAAAAATAGATCTTGGATACGCATACAGCTCCAAGTTTATGAGCAAGAGTTAAAACTAAGTATATACAACAGCATACACACACGATCGAATAACGATCCAGAATCACATAATTCAGGAATAGGGTTAAATAATGTAATCAACCGCTTATTACTTTTATATCCTGGACAGCATAAGCTTCATTTTGAAGAAACTACATCAGAATATTTCATATTTTTAACTATCAAATTAGAATAACTAAAAGTAATACTATAAAATGATAAGAGCTATTGCCATAGATGATGAGCCTTTTGCGTTAGAGGTAATAAAAAAGCATGCCGAAAAAATTCCTTTTTTAATCTTGGAACATACCTTCATTAATGCATTTGACGCGATCAATTACCTCGTTAACAACGATGTTGATTTATTATTTTTAGATATTAACATGCCAGATATATCTGGCATAGAATTATACAATAGCTTAAGTCGAAAACCTCTTATTATTTTCACTACCGCATACTCAGAGCATGCCGTCACGGGTTTTGAACTTGAGGCTTTAGACTATCTTTTGAAACCCTTTACTTTTACTCGCTTTCTAAAAGCATGTAACAAAGCATTAGATACTTTATCATCGAAGCAACAGGTTACACCTTATATATTTCTAAAGGACGGCTACCACATTCAAAAGGTTTATCACCAAGATATATTATTTATTGAAGCTACAGGGAATTATATGCGGTATGTCTTAACTAACAAAGAGATCCTTACCCGAGCCACTTTAAAAGAAACAACTGATTTACTCCCCAGTACTACATTTTTTCAAATACACAGATCATTCATTGTTAACGAAAATAGAATTGACAAAATTGAACGCCATCAAATAAGTATTGGGGCTTATGTGGTTCCGATAGGTTCGACATATATAAACAGTTTGAAAATCAGAAATATGTATTAGTTATTTATTAAACATAAAAGCCGCTCCTTTTATAAGAAGCGGCTTATACAGTATGACCTCAAACAAAATTATTCTCCATAAATATCTTTCTCTATAGCTGACAAAGTTGATATTGCCTCCCTAATAACTAGAAAGGCAGTACATAGCCTGCTGCTAACGTGAGGAATGTATTGTGGAGCTTTATAGGCAAATGTTCTGTAGGCGCATCAACTACATTTCGTAGCCCATAATTAAATATTCCTCGAATTTGCCATGTATCATTTAGCGCATAAACCGCTCCAGCATGCACCGTCAAGTCCGTTTTACTGATTTGTTTAGATACATCAAAGGTAGCGCGATCAATTTCTATTTTTGGTGTTGTGGGCAGTCCTAAACGTATATAGGCATTTTGCACCCCACCTTCAAAAGACCTTGATAAGATACGATCAATAGCAAAACCGCCTTGTATACTCCATTTGTGATTAATCTCATAATGAAGGTTGACAGGCAGCTCCAAATAGAGGTTATTGAAATTAGATCGTACAGAACCTGTGAAATAACCGATGAAGTTTTGGTAGGGTGTGTCTTCAAAATCAATCATCGCTTTAAAGTTTTCTGCAAAAGCTTTTGTTTTCATCCCTTTGTTGACCAGGTTTAATCCGGTAGAAAGGCTAAGCTTATTGTTTATCTGATAGAAAGGAAGCTCCACGCCTATTGCAATCGGGGTTAAAGGCTGGTAGCTCTCTACGGATCGGATTTCGCGCGGAATAGATGCTGGCGTAACACCCCCCATATGTAACCCTGCATGTATAACAAGACGGTCTATCTGAACCTGCGCATGTGTAGCCACTGTAACTAACACCGCAACTACTGTCAATAGTATATACTTAATCATTTGTATGAATCTTAAGATCATCAACCAATAAAACACTCCCTACAGCACCCACAAAACTATCGCCATTTTTACTGGAACTTAGCACGATAGCTAAACGGTATCTGCCGGCATTAAAAGATTCGTCGTGAGGTTTATCCTTTAGGTATTCGAAAGGTATATTAAATTCTTTATACGTTTTAGAGCTGGTTGTATTGCCATCATACAAATAAGCAGTTGCTACGATACTTGGATCTGTCAAAAGATTTGTTCCATTCAAATGGTCTAGTTTTGTACGTGAATACAACTCTTCTGAGTCGTACAATACGGCTACTATGGAACAACTGTCTTTCACGTTGGACAAGACATTACTATTATGATCTATTACTTTCTTTCCAGGTGTATAGTGGTAAAAACCAGAAAATGCAATCGGTGGCGCTCCTATTGGTCTACCAAAATGTGTAGACAGTAAAGGGTCGCCCATAACATTGCCTGAATCGAACTCACCAAGAAAAATATTACCGGCAGCAATTGGTTTTTTAGCGGCCGCCCCGAAAGTACCTGTCGATTTTGTTTCTAACATAGCAGCAGTTTCTCCCGAATGCGCTTCATTAGTAAACTGCATGGGGTATAAACTGGCTTTCTTTTTGACCAGAGGAGAAATACTAAGTACAAAGCCTGAATTTCCAGAATCCCAGGTATCGATTCTACGTTCCTGTATGAGGTCATAAAACTCAGTGTACTTATAATATTGATCTATACTATAGTTCTCAAAATCAAATGCTAACGGAATAAAAGCAACTCTCTCATTTGTCATCGTCACAGTATACTCTTTACTAAACGCCCCGTTTTCAGAAGTTATTTTGTAAATGACTGGATTGGTAAAATCCTGCACAGTACCACTAGCCGGTATACTTGTTGCTCCGCGGCTCATTTTAAAACTAAAAGCATAAGCTTTTAGATCAATTTTATCTTCATTCGCATACAACTTAACTTCATCATTTGTAACAACAGGTGCTGCAAAAAAATCGTCGTCTTTGTACTCTACAGAGAGAATATCAGCTTCTATATTAGGTAATGCATCTTTAATACAACCTGTAAATAGCAATATGCCTGCTAAAAAGAATAAACTTATCGGCAGGCACTTGAAATATTTTATCATTAATTGGTGAATTAAGATTAAATATAAAGGTTAAATACCAACAAAGGTAAATGGCTTAGACTCTTTGAAGTTGTCGTTCGACAAACCACTGAAAGTAGCGTGATTAGTCAAATCAAGCTTCATCGTCTTAGCATTTTCTGACAGATCAAATTTCTTTAAATCTACCCAAAACGTATTAGGCGTTAAAGCCGTTTCAAAATAATAAACCTTATTTTTTTGATCAGCAACTGATCTCCAACGCGTTGACGATATATTAGGTTCACTTTCTGAACTGATACCAAAAGGAACTGAACAGTTTCTGATAACACTAAAAACACTAGCTACAGATGTGCGTGTGTCTTCCGTCTGTGGAATAGCATTGATATAATATGAAGCACGTACGAAACGGTCTGCAGCACGATTAGTACCCGGTAACATCACGGTTCCAGGAATACCTGCCCAATAGTTATTCAGTGCTAATTGATCTCCAAATGTAGGTGAATTTGTCATCACCGTATATTTCGGGCTATGGTGAATAACTAATTTACCATCGATATACTCGAAAATTGCATTATCACCTGAAGCATCAGAAAGTGAAAGATGCAAGGTTGTAAATTTCTGCGTACCGGGAATATAATCACTTACCAACACAAAAGGCTCATCTTTTAAATCATTTACAGCTTCTGCTACAGTAGCATAATTATCTAAAACGTACTGTGCCCATGCAGAAATAGTTAAACCTTTTTTCTGTCCGGCGGGATCAAACTTTGGATAATTTGATTCCACCAACCAAAGTACATTGGCAACAAGCCCCTTCTCATTCAGCCCATCGGTTGTAGCAATGTCCCAGGCTGACGCTATTACAGAACCATATTTTGACTTCCATTGAACAGACTGCGGCCCAACCTCTCCACTACGAGATAACCCTCTTGGAAACACCCATATATTAGCAGCGATCTCGTCTTTCCAATCCATGCTACGGGCGGTAATTATATTACCATTCGGTCCCTTATATACCACGCGAGTACAAGCCTTAGCATCAAAGCTTAAAAGAGCTAAGACTGCTAGGGATAAAGCAAATAATTTTTTCATTTTTCTTAAATTAAATGGTGACTTGACACTATTAAAAATTTAATTTTTATTTTAATAGCTAAGATAAAGAATCATCCGCAACCGACAAGTATTTTTAGACCAGAAAAAAAATAAATTAACTACAGCCTTTGAATATTGGTTAGAATAAATTCATACCCAAAAGACGATACTATATTTTTGACTCTTAAAACAATAACATGACAAATAAGAATATACCTTAACAACACACAAACTAGCAACGATCAATCCAAAACAAGGCAAAACAGTAAAAAAATATGCCTCATATTAAGTGAGGCATATCGTAATTTCCACAGGTATAAGTAACTGTATTAGAATTATGGCAGGTGATGGATAAAGACTAAAGCTATTGCCCCAGCACCCAAGCAAAAATCAGTGGTGCTACAATAGTGGCATCTGACTCTATGACAAAGCTTGGCGTATCCACATCTAATTTTCCCCAAGTAATTTTCTCATTCGGAATACATCCTGAATATGACCCAAACGAAGTTGTCGAATCTGTTATCTGACAGTAGTAACGCCATTTCAAGGTATTCTCTTTCTCTAAATCTTGCTCCAACATAGGCGCCACACACATAGCAAAATCACCAGCTATGCCTCCTCCTATTTGGAAAAAACCTATCCCAGTACCTACAGCATTTTTCTCATAATATTCAGCTAGCCAAACCATATACTCTATACCACTCTTCATAGTCGAAGCTTGTAACTGGCCTTTAATGACATAAGAAGCAAATATATTTCCCATTGTTGAATCTTCCCACCCGGGCACAACTATTGGTAAGTTTCGTTCTGCCGCTGCTAACATCCAAGAGTTTTTAGGATCTATTTCATAATCTTCTTCCAAGACACCGCTTAATAAAAGCTTATACATATATTCATGAGGAAAGTGACGTTCGCCGTTAGCTTCCGCATCTTTCCATATCTTCTCGATATGATGTTGTATTTTACGAAACGCTTCCTCTTCGGGAATACACGTATCGGTGACACGATTATACTTGTTGTTCAGTAAGTCCAATTCATCTTGCGGCGTCAGATCCCGGTAGTTGGGGATTCTTTTATAATGTGAATGGGCTACCAAATTCATAATATCTTCCTCAAGATTAGCCCCTGTACAACTTATAATATCTACCTTACCTTGACGGATCATCTCGGCCAATAAAATGCCAAGCTCGGCAGTGCTCATTGCACCGGCTAAAGAAACAAGCATTTTACCTCCTGCTGTTAAATGAGCTTCATACCCCTTTGCAGCATCCACTAAACTTGCTGCATTAAAATGTAGGAAATTTCTTTCTACAAATTGTGAAACAGCCCCCTTGTTATTTTCCATTTTATAAAATTTATTCATTAAGTATATATACGCATTGCACCTGCTTAAATAAGCAGTACAAAACTATCGACAATACATAAGAAAAATTTTAGCATTTGTTAAATAAATCACCTCGGAAAAGGAGTTATTCTCAGGATCTCTGCCTCATCATCACCACATAACTCTAACAGCTCAACTAGCGTTTTACCGAGAATAGGGTGCTTCCAATTTATCTCTAAATCCAACATCGGTATCAAAACAAACTTTCTTTTATGCATGAGCGGATGGGGTAATGTAAGTTTTTCAGATGCTAAGACCAGATCATCATAGCTTATTAAATCAATGTCAATAGGTCGTGCCTCATACCCTACACCTTCCTTACGTTTC
Source organism: Sphingobacterium sp. UT-1RO-CII-1 (assembly GCF_026711005.1). GTDB lineage: Bacteria > Bacteroidota > Bacteroidia > Sphingobacteriales > Sphingobacteriaceae > Sphingobacterium. The sequence continues at coordinate 624,880 of NZ_JAPPVJ010000002.1, forward strand.
CGTCCCAATTCTTTTTCAATAGATAAAGCTATCTCAAGAACATCAGTAGGATGTAGCAATGTGTCAACAAGTAAAGCAATATTATAAAAGGCCATACTATTAAAACCCCAAGACGAAGTTTCAAAAATAGCAGAGACTTGCTTTACAGTGCCAATCTGTTTCTGAATAGCAAAAACAGCTTCCTGTAAATAAGCCAATCGATCACCTATATTCGTACCTATAGAAAAAATAACTTGATGTGCTATCATAGGGCTAAAGTTAGGTAAATTGTTTACAACGGATAAAGGTTACTTTTCTAAATTACGTACACTAGGAATACAAATAACTAATACTGCACAAAAACAAAGTGCCATACCGCCTGCTACGTAAACATTTTGCACGCCAAGTTTATCGGCTAGCTGTGCCGTAAACACTAAACCTATTATAGCAGGAATCTGGCAGACGCTACCTACTATACCAAAAATTCTACCCAGATATTTAATATCAAACTGTGTCTGTATTAAAGCTGTAATAGAGCCTTCATAAAGCGGAACTGCTATACCTTGTAAAACAGTTAAGATAGCAAATAATGTAAAATAGCTGGAAGGTAATAGGCCGCATACTATTAAAACAACACCCAAAATCACGTATCCAATAATCGCTAAAGATATCTTTCGATAACGCTGATTTACGATAGCTAATAACCCACCACCAAGCAACAAGCCTATACCAAAGACAATCTCTACCAAACTGACCTGATAGGCTGTACCCTGATAATAATTCAAGGTTACTAAAGGTGTTACTGCAATAACCGGAAAGATAAAAAAACGTGCTATAATTTCAGTAAAAAGCAGCCAGGACATAGATTTGTTTTTCAAAATCACGGCCCCGCCCCCTAGCATGTCTTTTACAACAGAATCTGTGGGCTCTCTCTTGATTTTAGGGCTAACAACATGAACAAAAAGTAAAGCAACACAAGCTATAGAAGCACCTACCACATCCAACATCATGACTACACTCATACCATAATTAAGCAATACAAATGCACCTAATGCAGGACCGCTAATTAGCGCAATCGACTGTATGACTTCATTTACGCCAGCTACCCTTACCATCTGATCTTTAGGCGCTAAAGTGGGCACTAATGACTTCAAAGCAGGTGCATGAAAAGCTCCTCCAATGGAGCGTAAAGCCAATAGAAGGTAAATAGACCATAACTCCAGCATATCCAAGTGAAAAAGCAATGCAATTATTGCCGAACATAATGCCACAAAGCTATCAGCAGCAATCATTGTTATCTTTTTGTTCCAACGATCAACGAATACACCAGCGAAAGGTCCTAAAACTATTTGAGGTAATAGCCCTGCAATAGTTGCATACGCCAACACCTTAGCCGAGCCAGTTTCTAGCCCTATCCATAAAACAAAAGCAAATTGTGCAATAGAGCTTGTAAGAATAGAAAATGTTTGTCCTGTCCATATAAAAACAAACTTCTTCTTCCAGTTCACTAAATCCATATTTTCCGTCATAACATAGCACTATTAAAAATCATGCAATGATAGACAATATCAACGCCTATTCGGGTTATCATTTGGTAACTTCACCTACTTGGAAAAAATTTCTCTACGGATCCGACTTAATGACTGCGGGGTTAGCCCTAAAAAAGAAGCTATATATTTTAAAGGTACCAACTGAAACAACTCGGGATCCCGCTCTAAAACAGCTAAATATCGTTCTTTGGCTAATTGACTTGAAAAATCAACAGAAGCACGGGTAATATCGAAGTAAAAACGTTCAATCAGTATCCGAATGAGGTTTGATATTTCATGAGAATGCAAACACAATTCATCTAAAGCCGCTTTACTTATCATATATGCTTCACTATTCCCGACAGACTCAATACTATAAGTTGGTGCTATTTCACTGTACATAATATCTCCATAACGCTCAAACCAAAGTGTGATTTCGTCTCCATCCTCATAACGGTAACTTCTCCATATCCCTGCAGATATAATATAATAATTAGCAGTGTCATTACCAGAATCGGCAATAACATCATGGTTTTCAAAAGCCACTTTAGTCATGTTGTTTAATAAAAGGTTCAGAGATGATTCTAAAACCTCATACTTTTTCGCTAACAAATCAATCAATTCTTTCATAACCTTTTCTACCAAATAGCACTAAATAAACTACTACATGCCACTAAAGATAATTAAGAAAAATTAAAAATGCACTTTTAACAATCTTCCTTGATCTTGAAAAAACTGATGATCCATTCAGCAAATCGGTTTTAACAGTAACTGCTTAAATTAATTATGAATTAACATCGACGTACTTAAAAAGATTAAATATTCGTACCTTAGTAAACACCAAAACAAAAGCTGCTTATGCGATTAGTCTATCTATGCACTTTACTTTTCAGTGCGATCTCTATTTTCTCTGCTCAAGCACAGCAAGACCAAATCTTATTAGAGAATGTCCGAATATTGGATCACGAGACACAGTCTTTAACCGATCGGCGTCATGTTTTAATAAAAGGCAACACCATTGAGACAATCAGTATGTCGCCGATTAAAGTAAATACGAAAGATGTCATTAAAATAAATGGTTCTGGAAAAACATTAATGCCAGGCTTAATAGACGCACACGTCCACATGGTTTTTGGTTCATTAACGATGCCTCAAATGGTAACGAACGACCTATCGGAGGAATTTCTTCTTAAAACGATCAGTCAATCAGCTCACAAAATGCTTATGCGAGGCTTTACCAGCATACGTGATGTGGGGGGGCCTATTTTTCCGTTAAAAGCAGCTATTGATGCTGGTAAAATAACAGGTCCCAGAATCTGGCCTTCGGGGGCTACCATTAGTCAAACCGCTGGTCATGGCGACTTCCGCACACCAAACGAAAGATCACGCCGCTTCTTTGGAGAAGTATCACGTGCCGAAAGATATGGAGCAACCTTCATTGCCGATGGCCGTGATGAGGTGTTAACGGCGGTGCGGGAAAACTTACGTTTTGGAGCAAGCCAAATCAAATTAATGGCAGGCGGAGGAACATCATCCGCTTATGACCCTGTAGATGTCACGCAGTACACTTTAGATGAAATGAAAGCTGCAGTAGAAGCAGCTGAAGACTGGGGCACCTATGTTACTGTCCATGCGTATACACCAAGGGCCATACGCAGAGCAATAGAAGCAGGTGTGAGAAGTATAGAACACGGACAACTATTGGATGAAGAAACTATAAAGCTTATCGCTGAAAAAGATATTTGGCTAAGCTTACAGAATTTGGTCGATGACACTCCAGATATGGATCCTCAACGTATAGCTAAACGCAAACCCGTCATTGAAGGACAAGAAAAGGTATGGCCTTTGGCAAAGAAACACAAAGTTAAACTAGCTTGGGGAACAGACTTTTTATTCGAGCCTGAATTAAATGAACAACAAAACCAATTTATCCTGCGACTACAAAAATGGTTTACAAATGCTGAGATCTTAAAAATGGTCACACAAGATAATGGAGAATTGTTGCAAATGGCAGGATTAAGAAGCCCTTATGCCGGTAAACTTGGCGTAATCAGTGAGGGAGCACTAGCCGATGTTCTATTAGTAGATGGGGATCCATTAAAAGATTTAAAATTAATTGCCGACCCTGATAAAAATTTCGTTGTAATTATAAAAGATGGTAAAGTGTATAAAAACACCTTAAAAAAATAACGCATATAGAATGAACTCCTTTAATTTTCTGATTATTAAAGGAGTTCATTTTTTACAAATCATTCAAATAAGCCTTTTTCTTTTCTTCGTATTCTTCCTTCGTTAGAATTTCCTCATCAAAAAGCAGTTTCAGTTTACGCAACTGCTCTACCGGGTCCTTACCTTTTACAGGTTGCGTTACTTCATCAACCTGATCGCTAAACATCTTGCCCATACTAACCCCCGCCCCCAAGGCTACACCAACACCAGCTACCCCGCCCTCATTTTGGGCAGAATCTCGTAAAGCACGCAACTTTTCCAATTGCGCGTAAGTCAGGCCGCCTTCACTTGCCGCTTGTGTATCAGCAGAAACATCCGCTATCCTACCGATACGTTCCTGTGTGTCTTTATCAAAAGAATTGCCTTCAATCCGAAAATCCAATAACTCCAAACCGAAATTATCAAACTCAGTAGCCAGCTCCAGACCTACGCCTTTAGCCAATTCGTTTACCTGCTGATCGATTTTCAGGTAAGGAATTTTTTCTTTCGCTAGATAAGAAGCGAAAATTTGTGGTATACGGGACTGGGCTACTTCTCTAAATTCCATCGTAGTATATTCATCTTGCGCGCCCACATACTCTATAAAAAACTTTTCAGCTTCTAATAATCGGTAAGAAAAATTACCGTAGGCGGAAAGCTGTACAGGTATATTATATTCTTCGTCTATATATTTAATAGGCGCAGATGTCCCCCACCCCTGATTTAAAACTTGAGCTTTTCGATAAAAATAGAGCCCCATTTTGTGCTCACTTTCAAAAAGTTGAGCGAACTTTAATAGAGAGGTAATAAAGGGATGATTGCTTGTAGAAAGATTATAAACTCCTTCGCTATCAATCACATTAACGACCTTCCCTTCGTACACTAGAATACAACCTTGCCCTGGTGCTACAATCAGCTTACTGGCATTTTTAATTTCGTCTGTGACTGCAGGAAACTTCCAAAATAACCTATCTGCTTCCTGCGGTTGCCATTCAACTACAGTAGCAAGCTGTTTCTTAAAAAAACGGAATAATCCCATAGCTTTTTAATTAAATAGTTTGTCTTGATCCATGGTGCTAATTTCTTTACCTGCATTATCCAACACCACAATTTTATTTATACGACCTGGAGCGCCATAATTATAATAATCAAAAACCACTCCATTAGCGTATACAAAAAAATCTGTGCCATACGCATAAACATCCTCTTCCGGTGTGTATGTCCATAGTACCGCTCCAGTTTCTGTATCAATTTTCTGTATGTACATCTTACCTTCAGGATTGGCGTTCGGCAGACCTTTAATGTACAGGTTATCTTTATCTTGGTACATTATTTCGGCACTAAAGTAAAGCCTATCAGGCGTAAGATCCCTGAATTCACTAATCCGAGAGTTTTGGAACAGCTTTTTATCATAGGAGGTGGTGCCCAAACGATTATTAAAATTATAGACCTTTTGCCACTTCGTTTGGTTGCTGTAAGGCAATTGAATGGGATAACCTAGATTATTTTTATAGCGATATTTAATCAACTGTCTTTTTTCATCGGGATATTCATGACTCTTCTCAGTGAAAATAAAGCGAATACTCTCTACAGCATCGTCCTTTAAACTTTTCAGACCAAGGTAGGATTCACGAAGCTCCTTAAAATCCTTATACAGCTTTTGGACAATGGGATAATAATAAAATTCTCTACCGTCATTTGTCATTAACCGGAATCCGTCTCCATTTTCTTTATTTACAAAATCCAAGGTAGCAATACCCGAGGACAATTCTGGTACGGCACCAAAAATCTCATCAGTTATCTCTTCCAATGCATTCCGCTCTTCATTCAACTGATAAAGACGGCTGCTTTTATCAGGCAATAAGTACCATTTTCCATCACTAAATTTTCGGGAGCGCAAGTGATATCCATCTTTCCAGTCCACCATTTCCTCTTCATTTAACACCTTCTGATGTATAGGGTCGTAGAAACGAATGAAATATTGCTCTCTTTTTTCTTCGGCGGAACTATTTCTACGTTCTACTTTAAACATTACGACAATATCTTCAGGGTGTTTTCCCGGGTATGCTAAATAAGATTCTATGCGCTCGCTATAATTTTTATTAGCATGTATAGTGTTAACAACGTTTTTTCCTTCCCATAGTGAGGTAATAAGAGTCGAAAAAAGAGTAATCCCCACAATAAAGATTAAGAAATAAATAATATTTTTACGGTTTTTATCCCGCAGAGAGGGGGCTTTTTCACTGTTGTAAGTATGTTTAATATTGACGTGAATATCATCATTGTCCAAAAAATATTCGGTACCACAGTTACTACAGATATAATGATCTTCTTTATACTCCTGCTTCTTTACACTACCGCACTGCGGACATTTTAATGCTTTAATATATTTGGCCATAGCCTTTTTATCAGATTAACTCCCTGTAAGTCCAAAAAACAATTCACAAAACTACACAAACCATTACTATTTATCGATTTATGTTATACAGTTAAGTAGGCAACTTCTATATTTTTTTATAAAAGACACAATAGTTCTTTCTTTTAGAACAGAAATTCCACTTTAATTACTAAATTCGAGTTCAAAATTCCGTTCTATTGGCAGCAATTAAACAGTTAGCAGGTCAGACACTTTGGTATGGTGCCAGTAATATTGGCGCTAAATTTCTTAACTACTTACTTACTCCTCTCCTGACTTATCTTATGTCGGACACTTCTGGGGCTGTTAAAGCTAGAAAATGATATAAAGCGAATAAGAAATAATTTATAAAATAAAAAACTCCAACTGTAATTCTTTGGAGTTTTTATTTAAGACTATCCTAAAATTGTGTACTTTTTTGTCTTAGTAACTTTTAGAATCACTGAAGCTAGATCCTTATCCAATTATTACCATTCCATCTAAATTCTTTTCCTGCTTTAGGTCTTGGTTGTTTTGATTGAAATATACCAGCTACAACTTTTACACATCCCTGACTAACTAAATAATTAGTTACATCGTGAGTAAACTGTACTGCCTTATCATGATTATGCTCATCTTGTTGACCAAAGCATACGCTATCACCTCCATCGTAGGAGAATTTTTGAACATTGTAAACTGCCATAATACTTTATTATCTAATATATTCCTACTCTATTCGTTTTTCGGATTCCACATTTTTAATCATTGATATAAATTCCTCTTTCATTTTTAATATGTCGTAATTGTTTTTTTGTACATTATATTCTTTAGCATACAAACTCAATGCTTTAGGACTTATAAAGTTATATGTATCTTTTCTAAAATGAACAAAATTTAAAGATTCTATATCTTTACTTTTTAATATCTGTGATTGAAATAAACCCTTATTTAAATTATCTAGCTCTTTAGTATCAACTTCAATAAATTTCCCTAAAGAGACAAACTCTTCTTTGTTAAGTAAATTTTTCTCACCAACTAATGAACCTGAATTATCAATAACTGCCTCTTTAATTTTAATAACTTTCTTAAAATTAACTTTTTGATTCATGTTGGCAGAAGGCAATGCACCAGTTTTTTTAAAAGATAATATACTTTCAGGTGGAATAGTTTTATTTAATTTCAAACTTTCGTCTAATTTAAAATGTAGTACCATCACGCTTATACATGTCATACCCATTAAATATTCACAAATAAAAAATATAGTTGACACTCTATTTTTTAATGGATTGATATGGAAGTCTCCATTTATAACATTCTTTAAAGTGTCCTTTTTCATCGAATTTAGCATTCCATCTGCAAAAGATAATGAAGAGCTAGATGGATCTATTCCTAATACATTACCGATAATTTCTCTGCCTAAGTCTTTAGAATTATCATCAATTTTATAGTATAACTCCTGTTTAGAAGTGTTTATTAAATACCCCGAACCATCTAATATAGAGCTTACCGCATCATAATCATTTATTGAATAATAAGAATTTTCATCATCTTTTTTTGTTTGACTTATAGACTTTATCATCGTACTAAAAAAAACTGAAACCTCATCAAACAGATTTGTAACTTCTAAAGGTATTTTATACTGGCTCTTTTCAGTAGTTATAATTAATATATTTCCTGTTTGATTAAAGGTGTAGAACTTTTCAATTTCCGTCATAATTTAACAACCTCTCTAATTTATCAAGGAATTTTATATTTTAGAATTCTATTATACTTTAAATTGTAATGAAGTAGTTGTTAAAGTATAACTGTTTCCTGTGCTTGTACAAGTGCCTTCTATTTTGATAGAGAAAGAAGCCTCTTCAGTTCCCGAAACTGAAAAAGAAATACTATTTTCAGAAGGCATAACCTTATCTCCTCCTTCACCAAAAGAAACTTTATCTGTTCCAATTATAGTCAATTTAACTTCCTTAAGTCCAAAATATTCCCCAATGATAAATCCATTTTCACCTTCACGTATTTCTCCAGATACTTTTGTATCAAAACTATTAAAAAATGGAGATCTGCCAACTAAAGCTTTTAGATGGTTAATCAACTGAATATAATCACGATTATTCATTTCTGTATTAAGTTCCTCAGCGAATTCTTTTATAAAAGAAGGCGTAACAAACATGTAAGTATCTTTATGGATTTTCAACTCAGTTTTGGTAGATTCTGCTTTAAAACAAGGACCTGCTTGGTAGGTAGAATTAGCAATACTTGAATCAACTGATAGTACTATTGCAGAAATTAATGGCATACCCATTATATATTCACACACAAAAATAATATTGGCTACCTTACTACTACTACTCGAGTTAGCTATACTAAAATTCACATAATCTTCAGATTTTTTCCCTATAGATGCTAACATAGATTGAGCAAATGGTATTATAGCATCACCAACTGCTAATCCTATAACACCAGAAAGCAAATCTGTTGAAAACGTTGTACCGTAAGTACTAGTTTTAGATACTAAATCTTGTTCAGTAACTCTCACAAAATAACCTGAACCATCAATAATAGCTTCTAACGCATCATAATCATATAACGAATAATACATTGGTTGTTCAATCTCTTTTCCTCCTACTTTAACTTTCTTAATTAAATTAGGATTAATTGTCTGAGATATAGATTTAGTCATTGCAGCAAAAAACACTGATACTTCAGAGAAAGTTTCTCTAACAGACTCAGGAATATCATTACCATCAGGGTCTGTTGATGACATCATTATATTTCCTGTTTGATTAAATACATAATGTTTTGTTCCTTGAATATTAAACTTTGAATCTAATGGAACTAATAATTCACTTTCTTTCATAAATCTCGTTTTTTAATTTCCTACTCATAAGGCTCTTTCAGAATTTTGCCCCGTTTTTGCAAATGGTATCTGGACTCCATGGTTAGTTGGTAAAATGTTTTATAAAAATAGTAATATTAATTATAATTTAATATTTAAAATTATTTTATTTTTTTCCTACGGCTTATGTTTTTAAAAAAAATAATTTAAACCCAATTACATGACAAAATTTCATGATATAGAAGTCCAGTTTTTTCACACCCAGAAAGGGGCTATTCGGATAGACAATCGAGTTCATTTTTGAATGCAGATTTAGCCTTTCTCCCGTGTTTTTTGATCTTGATCGGTTTTATTTCTCGAGCAATGTCGTTTGCCGTAAGATAGTACCGGATACAAGCCAACATACTAAGCATCATTAATTTTTCGAGCCTCTCCAATGCCGCTACATGGGGGCTTCGATATTGAACCCACTGAATTTCATTTCTTTGAAAAAGGTTTCGATCTGCCAGCCCTCTTTATAAGAGGTCAATGCTTTATCAGACTTATTAGAAGAGACTAATATAAGCCATTCGGTCTTTTCTTAAACACTGGATTTTGCAGCTGATAAGTAGCAAAGTTCTCCCCCTAGCTTCACAATACACAAACATTCTGAATATTAATAATTTATCATCACATTGAACAAATAGGAAGCTTTGACAAAATATTGCTTTATTGCCAAGAAGACCTTAAAATTATTACATATCGTGATATGATAACGAATATTATGGAGGGTTAGAAAGTTGAGCCAGAGATCTCCCACAAACTTCCTATCGGCCAATAGACAATCAATCTGATCTAGACCAAACCAATCGGTGAAGTTCTGCATTAGATCGATCCGTTCCTGTGCATTGGAGTTTCCTCTTTTGTCAAGCATCTTGAACAGAAACGGAACAACAATACCTCTATATGCCATGCGTAACATCAAAATATTGATATTGCTACTCCCGAACTTCAAATTTGTTCGGTCTATGACCAATATTAACTTTCCGCTTATGAGCATCGCGCTGAATATCAAAGAGCTAATAAGCTTCATCTGCAATTCTGCCTCTGCCATAAAACGCTGCATACGCCGCGCCCAGCTCGAAGCAAGGCTTGCAGAAGCAAAACCTGCAGACATCTTCACAAAGCTTACAGACTTTGCTTTGCATAGCACTCTTACAAACAAAAAGATGAGGCGGATGACGATTTCAAGAAGTAAAGAGATTGAACCCTTGTGTTCTCATCCCAGATATTGGTATACAAAAAAAGCCTCACTTTTCAGTGAAGCTTTTGTTTGTGATCCCGCTGGGATTCGAACCCAGGACCCATACATTAAAAGTGTATTGCTCTACCAGCTGAGCTACGGAATCTCACTTCTAACTTTTGAAGTTTCCTTCGTTGTTTGGAGTGATGCAAAGGTAGGTATTTTGAAGACAATACCAAACAAATACAGCATAATTTTGCATATTAAATCAAAACACACTCAATATGAGGAAATTATTGTTAGATTTTATTTGTCAAATAAAAAAAGCCTGTTAAATATGGACCGATATTTTGATAAACAAGAAAAATAAAATATATTTATGATATCATTTTGATATCATACAAACTACATTAAACAAAAAATTATGGAAAAAACAGTAAAACCCATTTCAGGATACACCGCTTTAGGTGTCGCTATCATCAGTCTACTACTCTCTATTTATCTTTTTATTACAGGCATAAAAAATGAAGTAGCTTTTCTCATTGTGATTTCAGTTATACTCTTTATTGCTTTTGTTTTTATTTCAAAAGGCATCATGATTATTCATCCCAATCATTCTCGAGTATTAAATTTCTTTGGAAAATATGTAGGAACAGTAAAGGAGAATGGTTTATTTTTCATCAACCCACTTTATAGTACCATTAAACTTTCTCTTCGTTCAGAGAATTTACAAGGACAAACCATTAAAGTTAATGATAAGTTGGGCAACCCTATAGAAATTGGCGCTGTCGTTGTATGGAAAATAGGCAATACTTATAAAGCTGTTTACGATGTAGAGCGAGTAGTAGATTATGTCCGGGTTCAAAGCGAGGCTGCTGTCAGACATTTAGCAGTTAGCTTTGCCTACGATGATTTTGAAGAAGGTACTCAAGAAATAACCTTACGAAACGGTGGCGAAGAAGTTAATCATATTTTAGAAAACGAATTGACAGCACGTCTAGAAAAAGCAGGTATAGTTGTTGAAGAAGCAAGAATTAGTCACTTGGCTTATGCCCCTGAAATTGCTAGTGCGATGCTTCAAAGACAACAAGCAACAGCTATTGTAGCCGCTCGCAGTAAAATAGTAGAAGGAGCTGTTGGCATGGTTGAAATGGCTTTAAAAAAATTAGCCACTGAGGGTGTCGTTGAGCTTGATGAAGAACGCAAAGCAGTTATGGTCAGCAATCTTATGGTCGTGTTATGTGGCGATAAAGCTGCACAACCTGTTGTGAATACAGGCACACTTTACAACTAATTGAACGTATAACAAACGGGCCAAAATTATAATAAAACAAGCATCATGAAGAAGAATTTTGTGTTGAGGATTGATGAAGATATGTATAAACTTTTAGAAAAGTGGGCGCAAGACGAATTTAGGAGTGTGAACGGTCAGGTAGAGTACCTTATTCATCAAGCATTAGTAGAAACGGGACGAAAATGTAAAAAAGTCACCATCAAAACAGATGATAAAAAAACAGAATAAAACCACTCTAAAAAAAACGGGCGAAAGATTACTCTTCCGCCCGTAAATATAATCAATCTTAAATAGCGCTCGTTTCTAAAGTACTTGAATACCTTGAGCAGCTGTTACACCCTTAAAGTAACCTGCAGACTCAGCTATACCTGCTAGCGGGTCTTTCATATCCTTTTCAAACTCCAAGCTACAAACACCCGAATATTTAATTTTATTCAAAGCCTTAACAAAGGCAGGAATATCAATTACTCCTCTTCCCAGTTCGCATGTTGTGCCTTTAGCTTCTGCCATCGTCACATTTTTCAAGTGTAAGTCAAATATTCTGTCCTTATAACGAATCAGATCTTTAATAGGATCATGCTGATCACGCATATTATGCCCCATATCAAAGCACATCCCCATTCTGCTATCTAAATTTTTGATGTAATTATAAATCACAGACGCATTAGGATAGAGTTTATCTTCCGGCCCATGATTATGTATACCGTATCTAATATTATACTCCTTACATTTCTCTGCTACATACGGAAGTACATCAGGCTCAGGAATACCTACAATTAAATCAACACCGACACGCTTTGCATATTCAAAAGCTCTATCTATCTCTGGGTTACTTTTCATATAGATAGGGCCTACAGCGTATCCTTTCACATTAGACTGTGCTAAAGTTTCATGAAAAATTTTGATCTGCTCATCCGAACTATCATAGGGTAAATGAAAATCCTTAATACACAAATAGTGTATATCCATTCTTTTCATCATTTTCAAAGATTCTTCTAAATTAAAATGTACAAAGCTATACCCCGCTACACCTAATTTTAAACCTTTCCCACCTGCAGACTCTTTTACTCTTACATTTTCTTTATGGGGAGCACCAAAAACCTCGCCCGCTATAGCAACAGATGTGGCTGCCAGTGAAATATTTCTTAGAAATTGTCTTCTTGAATTGATCATAATAATTATCCGTGTTAGTTTACTAAAGTTTGACCAAAACAATAATAATAAAATTTCAGTGAAGCTTTATAGGTAACCCCCTTAATTAAATACGAAATCGTTGTAAATTGCCTCTATATAGGAAAAACACAGCTTTTTTTAGCAGATTTCAATTATTATTACTCCTACTATCCGCCATTTTTCTATGGTAAGAAGGAGTAATAATCAAAACCTAATTTTTTACTTTTTTAGTATATTATCAAAGCTTAAAGAACCCCTCACCTAATGCAGCCTCGGGAATAGCTACATAGGAATAATAGCTCGGTAAAAACCAACCCATCACTTCCATTATCTGATGATAACGATTTTCATTTTCAAACTGCCAGGGTGCCAAATTAAAAACTAAATCACGGCCTTTCCCCTCTTCACTCCTATCTAATAAGCATACTTTTGGCTCTTTCACGCCTTGTGCTTCCAAAAAGGCCTTAATAACTTTTCTAGCTTTTACAGGTAAAATATAAGCAGGAGGATTTAGTGTTTGAACACTTTGTGAGCCATCAATCACCTCGTCTTTCAGTGTAGAGTTCTCAAATATATGTGAAGTTGGTATAGCAAAGGTGCGGTGTATCGCATAATGCACTAAGTCGCCATAACTCAGTATCCACTCTACTTGATTATTTCTCGGTTCTAAAGCTATACCGAAGCCATTCTCAAGTAGAAAATCCTCCAACATATCACCCAACACATAAAACTCTTTAAGCTGCTCGTTTTTAGGCAGAAAAAACTGAAAATAAGGAAACCCATCAGGTCCTTTTATCACCTGCGGCTCTCCGCACGCGAAAGCAGCTTGACCTACATGCGATAAGAAAGTACTCATCCATTTCTCATCACGAGACTCTCTTCCTATCTTTAACAGGTCTCCAATAACCTGCGTGTGTTCGAAATTTTTCATAATAAGTTTCTAATATCCTAAAATAATTCTACTTCTACCACAATTCGAGCACAAAACTGATGGCACATACAGAAAGGTATAGCGTCATATGAAAACCTTAAAATAACAGGCAACTATTAATCTGAAAAACGAAAGAGGGATTACAAAGTCAATTTTTTAATCTGAATATACCACCTATTATTATTGGCCTTTACAAATTGATTAAACACAATAAACTTTCCATCAGAAGAAAAAGATGGCACACCTACAACCTCACCATCATCATTTCCAAAATCCGTCAATCTCACTAATGAGTCTTTTAAAAGATAAAACACATAAACCTGACCTTGCGCTACGAATGTCAGCGCATCTGACTGGGGATTCAGATTTATAGGCGAATTTATGGAAAAAGAAAAATCTGACAAATAATTTAAATTACCTGAATCAACTTCACAACGCACTAATTGATTATTACCTTTATCATCTTTTCCCAATGCATAGATATATTTGCCATCTTGACTCGTGCGCAACCAATGTCGAAAATCAGACAAACCGTTCTCAGAACGGGTCAACCTTCTCGCTACAACCAGCTGAGGCACTCTTGGACGTTCACCTTTTTCACCTACCGCCTCTATATCGGCAAGCAATTGTTGCTTATCAATTTCCACTAAATAGATCTCTGTAATAACCTCGCCCTGGCTATTTAAGGTATTTCCCTGAAAGACAACAGCATCATGCTTCAAACCATTAACAGCTGTAGCAGGCAGCCAGCACTCATCAAAAGCTTTAGAAATTTCATCCGACCCTTTTAAAGGATTACGCTTTACGTCAGATACTATAGCTGAATAATAAGCCCCATCATTGTTCCCTCCCATTTTATCCACCTGTAACATCGAATCGGCCTTTACCATAACCCCTACCATACGAATATCACGATCTACATATTCGTCGTTATATGTAAAGCTGACCATTGTACCATCGGGACTCCAACAGTGGGAATGCGTCCCACCGCGCAGAGATCCTGGTAAATAAGGGTATTCAATATCACGTGCATCTGCATCTAAAGCCGTACCTAGATCAGCCAAGTCGACTATTTTAGCTGTTCTTCTCGATATTGCATAAGGCATATGCTCATCAGCATCGGGTAGACCATGAATAAAAATGACTTTATCTTCTTTCGGATGAAATGAAGCGGCTCCTACCCCTGGCCCATAGACTGTCTGATTAGGTACTTTATACAATAAGCGTTCTTCTCCTGTATAAGCATTTACTATACCTATCACTGCTGTTTCGCCGATTTTCGTATCATCATTTCTCCCATCAAACACAATCCATTCCCCCGATTTAGAAAAAACATTATTATGATGCAAGGTGTGTCCTTCAAGACTTCTTGTCAAATTTTCATCTCTATTCATATTTTTTTTCACAGATTGACATCCACAAAGTATAAAAAATAAAACGCCGTATTTCCAATAATTATAAATGCTAAAACACTTCATTTATTATATAAAAAATATGGAGCGCTTATAGAATAAGCGGCTCCACCGCCCGATTATAAATCTCTAAAGTTACTGATGCGATGAAAGGTTAAATAATTGGCATCATGATTATTATGGGCATTATTTTCACCATCAAAATAAGCTGTTCTAGAAAGTAGAATAATATCATTTTCTTCAAATGACCAGTCCACATACTGAAACCCATGATACAACACATCTTCATGTGCTAGTATAATTTGCACATCCTCCCAATTCAATAAATCATGGGACTTTCTAAGCATCAATGTGTTCCTCGTTGTTGCTGAATTCCGACTGGGGTATTTTTTCTTAACTTCATCTGAAACAACATTTACTAGTGTCCAGTAGGCATTGGATTTAGGGTCATATTTTACGACAAATTTTTTCGAACCGCCAGGAAAATCAATAAAACCTGTAGCTGGCTCAAAATTCATTTCTTTACCATTTTCTAAGATTTGCACCATTGCAGCCTTCTCATTTTGACTCGTTTTATCATCTACCCGCAACATATCCCACATCCTATTTTCTCTATCTATTACAAAATTCCCCTCCAACCACCCACCAAAATTACCTTGCAAATAAGTTTCATCATAATAGACGGGGTCACTTGCACGCCATGACTCGGCTTTTAATAAATCGGCATCTATAGCAGCGCTCATCACCATGGCTCCATATCGTTTTCCCCATTGCCTTATTGGCCCATGCGCTGTCTCCATAGGCCTCCATAGCCTACCATTATATTCTATTATGGGCATTGGTGCACAATGAAACTCTCCTGTTAACAAAACACCATTATCTTTATTCGTAGGCTGCGTCCAGGTTTTACCTTCATCGGTAGACTTTCTGATCAAAACAGTACCGTGATGTCTGTCGGGCCCTAAAAAATATAACGTTCCTCGATGTACAAATAATGAACTCCAAAACGCCCCATAAACTGTGCTCTGCAATTGCCATTTTACTCCCTTATCCTTCGATATATAAATCCTTGAAACAGCCTGTTGCCATTCTGAACTCTCTGGGCCAAAGAAATCATGCGCAGCTATATAATCACCGTTAGGCATAACAACCAAACTAGGAGATCCGATATACTTTTGAGACGATGCAGGTTCGTAACAAACAATCTCCCCCGGCACCTTTTGCGAAAAACAAATAAAAGGTAATATCATAAACAACAAAGTATTACACAGTGATTTATTACTTTTCATATTTTTTCTGTAAAAGATTTAGAAAATATATTAACATAGAGCTGGATCAGTTTATTTTTTCCGTATTCGTTGACTAATACTACCTACAAGAAAAATAGTTAGTGTTCCCACCACAATGATCATATTGGAGTGCAATGGATTTTTCAGATGAGCCAAATCTGCTGGCAGAATGTATGAAAAAGTCATCCATAAAATAACTAATATACCGGCTATTGTACCCACAACTGCATCTTTATTTCCAACATGCTTACCAATGAGTCCAAGTAAGAAAAGTCCCAACATTCCACCAGCAAATATACCTGATAAAGTCCACCAAATATCCAACAAACTTTTTACTCCAATCATTGCAATCCCACATAACATACCTACCAAACCTACAATCACAGTTGCAATATATAGCACTTTCAGACTTTTACTATCCGTTGCCTTTTTATTAAAATAGCGTTTATAAATATCTTCTGTAAATACTGTTGCTGAAGCATTCATGCCTGAGCTTATCGTACTCATAGCAGCTGAAAGGATAGCTGAAACAATAAGCCCTAAGATACCGGTCGGGATCATATTTACCATAAAATGAGGCATAATCTTATCACCATAATCTGCTGGCAATAATGTAGAAGCGAGTTCTTTTACGGCTGGATTATCTTGCGATAGCCCCAATTGCTCTGCAGCTGCCTGCAGCTTTATGCCGACTAATAAATCTGGGTTTTGTTGATAGTAGGTATATAAACACGCACCGATAATAAAAAACAATAAGGAGACAGGCACGTAAATCCAAACACATAACCAAACCGACTTATTCGCTTCTTTTGCAGACTTTGCAGTATGATAACGCTGTACATAATTTTGATCCATTCCAAAATTATTAAGGTTAATAAAAAAGCCGTACAACAATACAACCCAGAACGAAGAGCTTACAAAATCTAATTCAAATGTTCCTAAAGAAAACTTCCCCTCTGCTTTACCCATAGCAATGATATCCGAAAACCCTCCTGGCACCTCTTTTACAACGAGATATATAATTATCAAAGCGCCAATAGTCTTCAGAATACCCTGCACTACTTCAGTCCAAATTACTGCTTCTATTCCTCCCATTACAGTATAAATAACGATACATATGCCTGTAATAAGCATAATAGCAACCATACCATAACCGGTCAAAGCCTGTAATGTCAACGATATTCCAAAAAATATAGAACCGATCCTTGCCAGCTGTGTCAATAAAAAACAAGCTACCGCATAAGTCCGTGCCCAAGTTCCAAACCTTTGCTCTAAATTAGTATAAGCAGACACTTCTCCTGTACTTCTATAAAAAGGAACAAAATACTTGGTTGCCACCCATGCAGCCAAAGGCATGGACAAGCTAAACACAAAAGCATTCCAATTGCCTCCAAATGCTTTCCCAGGAACCCCTAAAAACGTATTAGAACTTAAAAATGTAGCGTATATAGATATACCAATTGCCCAACCAGGAATCCGACCTGCAGCTCGTGTAAATTCATCTGCCGATGTATTTCTCCGAGAAAAATAAACACCAACAAGCACCATTGCAATTAAATATACAACAATAATGGCTAAGTCAATAAAGGGTAAATTATTCATAATTCAGTCGACTTAAAGTCTTATATTTTTTGTACAAAATATTATAAATTTCTTGTTTACTAGCATTCGGAATGTAATTTTTATTTACTGCGGCTGATAAATTTTTCTTCGCTTTTTGTACATTTTCAAAAAGTCCAGCAGCAGTTGCTGCGAACACCGCAGCTCCTAAAGCACATGTTTGATCGCTATCTACCACCTTTACCTCGAAATTCAGAACGTCTGCTAAAACTTGCATCACATAGGGAGATCTATTAGCTATTCCTCCTGTTGCTATGACCTCATTGATAGCAATACCAGCAGACTGAAAGCGCTCTATAATCGCTTTAGAACCAAAGGCAGTCCCTTCTACTAAAGCTTTAAAAACATGTTCAGCCCCTGTCGCCAATGAAAAACCCATAGCGGCTGATTTAATAGTAAAGTCCGCATCTGGTGTTCTGCGTCCGTTAAAATAATCGGTAAAAACTAAATCATCTTCCTTCACCGATAATAAAGCTGCTTTATCACTGAGATAACTCAAAAAATTATCTTCCAAGTATTGTTTGTGTTGTTTATCTATATTTTCTCCGGACATTTCGAATACAGACTTCAACAACATATCCCTAAACCACCTGTATACATCACCAAAGGCAGATTGACCTGCTTCAAACCCTACTGTATCGGGATCTATAGAACCATCCACCTGTCCACAAATCCCATCTACCAAAGGTGGCGCTACCCCTTTCGGCACTGTCAACATATCACAGGTTGATGTGCCTACTACTTTTATCAAAGCATATGGTTGTATACCAGCACCTATTGCTCCATGATGTGCATCTATCCCTCCCACTGTAATTTTAGTATCAGGGGAAAGCCCAAACTTATCGACAAAATATGGTGCTATATTGCCAAAAACCTCATTCGAAGTATATGTTTTTGTATAGAACCTATTATTCAGTTGATAAAATGATGGATCTAATGAGCACAAAAACTCTTTAGAAGGCAAGCCTCCATACTGTTCATTCCACATTGCCTTATGCCCTGCTGCACAACGGTTACGCTTCACGTCTGAAAGCTTTTTCACTCCGCTCAAATAAGCAGGAACCCAATCCGACTGCTCCATCCAGGAAAAAGCTTGTTCTTTTACACGACTATCACGCCGGTTTACATACAATATCTTAGACCAAAACCACTCTGAAGAATAAATCCCTCCGCTATACACCGTATAGTCTACTTTCCATTTTTTTGCTAAAGCATTAATCTCGTCAGCTTCCTTTATTGCAGTATGGTCTTTCCATAATATAAACATCGCATTCGGATTATCTTTAAATTCTTCTTGCATAGCCAATGGCTGTACATTTTCATCGACTGCCACGGGTGTTGAACCTGTCGTGTTCGATCCTATTGCAACAATGTTTTTTCTATCCGACGCTGCTATATCTTTCAGCAAAGTTTCCAGCAGGTCATCAATAGCTTCTATATAATCCAGCGGATGCTGCCTATATTGATCCAGTTCAGCATCACAATAAAGACCTTTCTTCCATCTACTAAACTCCGAAACAGCTTTAGTTAAAATCTCACCTGTTGCCGTTTCAACAAGAATGGCCCGCGCCGAATCTGTACCAAAATCAATTCCTATAACCCATTTACCCTTCATCTTATCATACTTAAACCCCACAGAAGTTCACTTTAACACCTAGCTTATCAAAAGTTGCAGCCTTAATCCGAGCCGCCCTTTCCACATCATAATCTCCATCAACATATACCACCTGAATATGGTTTGCTTTGTGCTTCGCCATCATTTGATTCCTACTTACATTATCTAAAACAGCATGCATAATTGGCCATTCCGGATTCGTTAATTTCCACCGTCTCTCTGTCTCTTCTTTACTCAATTCAACAACTTTTCCAGTTCCTATGTCACAATGCAATTCATTATTCTCAATATACACTCTACTCCAAACGATTTTACCAGGTCTACTGACTCCTCTTAACGTCCCTCCTCCTTTTTTAAAAAACATTGGCGGCTGCCTTATGCTGTCGGCACCCTTATAGCCGTCAATAAAATGAGATGCAGGCGCAGCTCCTGAAATTAAAAATACCCATACAAACTCTTCTCTTCCATCCACCTCTATGTATTCGCCATAACGGATATCATGCAAGGTATTATCGCCATTTAAACCTAGTTCCCGCCACAAATGATAAGTTATGTATCCGTCAATACCGGCACATTCATCCACCTCATTAAAGTGTGGCAAAGCTTCTCCCTCATAAAGTATCTTTCCTTCCGCATTTTTGACTGGCGGTCTATCGGTATTGTTCAATAACCCCTCTACCAGATCACTGGCAGGCGTTAACTCTTTTAAACCTTGCTGATATTGTATACCTATTGCAGCACAGCCAAACTCGTCGGCTAAGCGTAAAGCGGCGATATACATTTTACACTGTATTAATGTTTGTTCTTTGGTCAGCTGGTTTATTGGGTCATCTCCCCAGTCAAAACGCATGCCTTTATTCAACATCCAATCTAAAACTGCATTCGCCTCCACATCAGTTATTTCTAACATTTTTGCATAAAGCGTCGATTGGCTTAAACGCTCCTTATAAATCCCCAAACAGTGTATTAAAGCATCAGGTACTATTGCATTAAACATCCCCATGCACCCCTCATCAAAAACTCCGAATATAACTTTCTCTTCCAACAATTTTTCAGCAAAAGAAGATGCTAATCCCTTGTCTTTTACAGATAATCCAACATCTGTAAACGCACTAACATGGCTATAATCATGCTTAATAGCTTCTCCTGTCAACCACTTTTCCAATCTTTGCAAAAAGAACGTATCCTCGAAATCCACCGACCATAGAAAGCTGTACGCTTTTTCCGCTTTGGTCAATGAACCTGTAAGATTCAAAGCGCCTACCAACCCTGGATATGTTCCATCCCAGTTAGCTACAATCAAAATCGGTCCTCTATGCGACAATAAACCTGCTAAAACATGATGACTATATTGCCAAGTACTTATTGCAACAATCAAATAAGCGTCCTTATTTATCTTTCTAAACATCTCCATCCCCACGTATTGGTAGTCTACAAAACCATGCCCCTTGTCACTATTAAAGTCATATGCTTTCCACGATGTCCATCCAAATTTAGCCAAAGCTTCATCCAGCTTTTTTTCCATCGTTTCTTGCATTGGCCAACAATCTAAGTTTGCTGAAGGTCTTAAATCGCCACTGCGGACTATCACTACTTGTTTAGATTCTAATCGTGTCATAAATACTCGTGTTTTGGTTATAAAACAAATATCTTCCAAAAAACCGATCTATTTTTTCAAGAAATTATCCAATTATTCTAACATCATACCATTTTTACCTCTTCCACTCCTCAAGTGACTTGTAAGTATTAATAATTGATATACCCATAATTTAGTCTACTGCTGAAAATTAAATCCAACACATCTTTACATAAACTAAAGGTATAAAATTCAAACAATAGACAGAGCTCCTACCCTTTAAAAAATGAAAAAATAGAGTTGATAGCCCTCCTTATAGCCAAGGTCTTACTATTCCCTATAAAACTTATAGACTAAATTTAAAATCACTAAAAAAACAGTATCTTTGTCCTCACAAAAACCCTACTGATGGTTTGTTCGCATGAACGAAGGTTTATATGATTAGATTAGAGAACATTAACAAAACATTCTTCAAAAAGAAGAAGGAGATACAGGCACTGAAAAACATATCTCTTCATATCCAGAAAAAAGATATTTACGGAATCATTGGTTACTCAGGCTCTGGAAAAAGTACTTTAGTTCGTACCATCAACTTATTGGAGCGTCCGGAAAGTGGTGCTGTTTATGTTTTTAATGATAATTTAATCAATCTTGACGAAAAAGGGCTCATTAGTTATCGTCAAAAAATAGGTATGATCTTCCAGCACTTCAATCTGCTATCTTCGCGTACTATATTTGAAAACATAGCTTTTCCTTTACAACTTACTTCCATGAATACGGAAGCTATTAAAACTAAAGTAGAAAGTTTACTTGCATTAGTTGGTCTAGCAGACAGACATGACGACTACCCCTCAAGCCTGTCAGGCGGACAAAAACAGCGAGTCGCTATTGCCCGCGCTCTAGCCTCAGATCCTCAAATATTATTATGTGATGAAGCAACCAGTGCATTAGACCCACAGACCACACGATCTATACTCTCACTATTAAAAAAGATAAATCAAGAGATGGACATCACCATTGTGCTTATCACGCATCAAATGGAAGTTGTCCGTGCTATCTGCAATAAAGTGGCAGTCATCTCCGATGGCGAAATCATCGAAAGCAATACTGTTGAAAATTTATTTAGTAGCCCCCTTTCTCCGATTACAAAAGATTTATTAAACCCTTCTCTAATTATTGATTAAATAGTATGTCTGAAGCAACCCTATCATTACTTTTAAAAGGCACGTGGGAAACCATTGTAATGACCTTTTCTTCTGGTTTTTTCAGCTTTGCACTAGGGCTTCCCCTTGGCATTCTACTATTCTTGACACGGGAAGGACAGCTCCTCGACAATAAGGCTAGCAATCGCGTTATCGCTTTCTTCGTTAACATCTTTCGCTCTATCCCGTTCATTATATTAATAGTTTGGATGATTCCTTTTACTCGAATGATGGTTGGCACTTCCATTGGTATGAAAGCGGCGATTGTTCCTTTAAGTATAGGTGCCGCTCCTTTTGTAGCTCGTCTTGTCGAAAACTGTTTATTGGAGATCCCGTATGGTGTTATTGAGGCCGCACGGTCAATGGGTGCTTCCACTTATCAAATTATCCGAAAAGTATTGATACCGGAAGCCCTTCCTGGCATCATCAACAGCGCATCTCTTACATTAATTACTCTAGTAGGCTACTCAGCAATGGGAGGGGCAGTAGGTGCAGGTGGTCTTGGGCACATCGGTTACCAATACGGTTATATTGGCTACGATGCACTCATCATGAACTCTGTCCTGATCCTTTTAATAGCCATTGTGTTTGCTATTCAGTTTGTGGGTGATATTATTTCTAAACGTGTTGACCACCGACAGTAATTACACATAACTTATACACTCGTAGTAACTACTTTAATTTGAAAAGTATATCTTCATCCTGACTATACATTTAAAAACAAACTATATGTTCCAAAAAACTCTTAAAAAAACTACCGCACTATTTCTTATAAGCAGTTTTGTAGCCTGCGGTTCGGGGTCTGACAGTAATAGCTCTACGCTTCGTGTGGGTGTCCAAGCTGGACCTGAATATAAACTAGCCGAAGAAGCTAAAAAAGTTGCTAAAGACAAATACGAACTGGATGTAGAATTGATTTCTTTTAATGATTATGTTATGCCTAACGAAGCGTTACGTCAAAAAGATATTGATTTAAATGTTTTTCAAACGAAACCTTTTTTAGAGGAACAAACAGCCAATCGAGGTTATGATTTCGCCATAGTCGGAAAAACATTTGTCTTTCCGATGGCAGGCTATTCTAAAAAAATAAAAAGCATAGATGAATTACAAGAAGGCAATACCATCGTTATCCCCAATGACCCTACCAATCTAGGTCGTGCATTATTACTTCTACAAGAAGTTGGCTTAATAGCGTTAAAAGATGGTGTTGGTTTGCTCCCCAGATTGACAGATATCCAAGAAAACAAACTCAAACTTCAATTCTTAGAACTGGAAGGCCCACAGCTTCCCCGTACATTGGACGACAATAAAGTAACGGTTGCTATCATAAACAACACATTTGCGGCCAACTATGATTTAACGGCTAAACGCAACGGTATATTTATTGAAAATGAAAATTCCCCCTATGTCAACATAATTGTTAGCCGCACGGACAATAAAGAAGATGAGAAAGTAAAAACATTTTTGAAAGCCTATCAATCTGAAGAGGTTGAGACTATGGCGGAAGAGGTATTTAAAGGTGGTGCTATCAAAGGCTGGTAGCAGCCACCTTTATTTTCTTATATAAAGTCGATCCAGTTCGATCCTTCTTGATATTCTACAATCGGAACTGCATTATTACGGCTGGATAGGTCCGAAGTAATTCTCTTCACATCCATTTCCATATGCTTACAACAATTATCATATAAATCTTGACGGAATCCCTTATCTACCATCTCATTTACATACTGCAAACAAACCAAACGTGCAACAATCTGGCCAATCAGAACCATTTGTCTTTGTGCTAATGTATCTGCTACAAGATCAAAATCTAATGTCTTGCTAAATCTATCAGCAACTAATTTGGTCTGTTCAAATTGAACTAGGAACTTATTGAAATTCGTTTCTTTGCTTTTACGCATATGCTTCAATACAATTTCCGCAATCTGTGTGTAGAGCATTTCGTTTGATCCCTCAAAAATTTGAAACGGCCTACTATCCATAATTCCACGACCGCCAATATGTTCTATCTTATAACCGCTTGATCCGGCCAACTGCACACAAATCTGCGCAGCTTCTTGCATCATGTCAGTGACCAAAGCTTTCATACTGTTTGCTTCCAATCCTTTGCCCGATAGATCAAACTCAACACCACTAATTGACGTACTTTTCGCACACATCCCTGAAGTTAGTGTGTATGACGACTGTATACGTGATAGTTGGTATTGCACAGAATCTAATGCAGTAAGTGGGTTGGCTCCTACTTTTCTATTTTGGCAGTGCTTCAAAGACTCATCCAACATACGCTGTATAAATCCCATACCCATTCCTGGAAACTGCAAACGGCTTCGATGTAAAATATCAAGCATCATTTTCAGTCCAGTACTCTGGAGAATCAATTTTTGATTAGTTGGTACAGTAACATCAATATTATTCAAACCGTAAGGGATCATGTAAAGTCCCGGGTTATTAAAATACTTTTCTACTACTATTTTTTGTTCAGCTTTGCCATTGTCCGTTACAAAAAACTCGACATCACGCGCTAAGTCTCCACCTTCCAACTTCTTTCTTGCAGCCACAATCCAAAAGTCTGCCATTCCAGTCAATCCTTGCCAGTGTTTTTGTCCTTTCAACGTATAACCATCAGCAACCTGTGTATATTCCGTGCGCATATTCAAAGCATCGCTACCATAGTCAGGCTCTGTAATCATGAGCCCCCCCATTGCTTGCTCTTCAATAAAACGTTTGAAAACTACTTTCTTCAACTCTTCATCCCCATATCTAGCCATTGGTTCTAGAAAAAGGGCAATATTAATTCCAAATGTCAAAGATAATGGAAGTGATTCATAAGAAGCTGCAGAAAGAATACTCAAGCATTCTTCTACTTTTACGCCTCTACCATCAAATTCTGTAGGTACAGCTACCGACAATGGCTTGAGGTCCATAATTCCTTTCCACATTTCCTGCGGCAAGCCTCTTTCCAGGCTTAACTCATTGATATTTGATTCATTATGAAACAAATCAAATAACCGACTTTTAAATTGGCTTATAAAGCGTGCGAAGCTCTCGTTCATGTACTATTTTTTTTGGGACATTCTGATCCGGCGACAAAATTACGAAATATAAAGCTCCCAAAGACACATGGTAGCAAGAATAAGCTCTCTAAATAACAAAACAAACTATAAAACAAGAAGTTACATTTTAAAATTAAATATTTTCGTTACCTATTTCGACCTATAAATCTTCGTTTTCTCTTAAATTTACTAAATGTTGTAAGTCAATAAACCTAATTACGCTTCAAGTTTGACCTCCGAAATTTGCTCTCCCTGCTTCGTGCGTACTGATTTATACTGTACACGCTGCTCGACCTTTAGTGATATGCCCGCTAAACGATCATTAAAATAAACGGTTTGTCGCGTCACATTATCACGGATAAATCCGTAACGGCCTTCCTCGTTATAATAAGAAACTTTTCCATGCATGAATTCATCTTCACCATCTCCCGGACGTACAAGATCTTCTTCTTTAAACTCATACTTTTTCTCGGGCGGAGTATCTGATAAATTCCCATGCTCATCCACGTAAGCAAACATTTCTTCAAACGATTTCCCTTTATCGTTATTTTCTTTGCTAAACTCTCTTCTTTCGAGCTTCTCTTTTTTCTTTAGCTGTTTTTTCTTGGTTCTTTCTTTCTTGTTAAATGTAATTTGGCTTTTACCCATTAAATAAAATGATATTAAGTGAAATAAATATTTTCTTTGACTTCTTAAAGTAGCGGATTTTCCAGCCTTGCGAAAGGTAAAAAGGCGATATTTAAGGCGTTTTCACAAATATACGAATTTTATTCTTCAAATCACAGTTTACCAAAGTCCTCGACCAGCCAATCGTATCTCACTCTTGTTTAATCTCAGATAATTACTAAAAATATAAATGGTTCTACAAATAGCCCATATTATATCTATAAAAAAACCAATACCATATAGCAATTTATATACGGTATTACTTCAATTATTTTATCCCTCTCCTCTCATTCCGTTGAAAGGAGAGCAGCTTTAATAAAAGCACTAAAAAACGTCTTTATCATGCCTACTAATAAATCCGATTTCAAATAAAATGGCTCAGTTATTTTATTTTTAACATTCTTTTATCTATATTAAATTTTTCCGCACACAGCGGAATTTTTCTAAAACGGCAACACAGCTCATCTGATGGCCGATTAATCTATTATTCAACAGAACACATTACACTGAGGATGAGCAAAATCACATTTTTATTCGTTATAAAATATGATTTCCCGTTACGTAAAGTATTTTTTATTGTTTTAAACAACTTAATATGATTAAAAAAGAAATGAAGTATAAGGCTTATCAGGTACACAACTTTAAAACTATCCCCCAACTAACTCGCATGAGTGATGAAGAAAAAATAAATATAGAGGTTGTGGGCAATGTTCTCCCTTTTAAAGTAAACAATTATGTCATCGATGAATTAATTGATTGGGACAACTACCTCGATGATCCGATTTTTAGACTTACATTTCCACAAAAAGAGATGCTACATCCGCAAGACTTCGCAACTATGCGGGAAGCACTTGACGCAAACAGCAGCAAAGATGAGCTTAAATTAATAGCCGACTCTATTCGAACAAAATTAAATCCACACCCGGCCGGTCAAATGGAAATGAACGTACCGCAGTATAAGGGTGAAAAACTCGAAGGCATACAACACAAATACGAACAAACGCTACTATTCTTTCCTAGTTCGGGACAAACATGCCATAGTTACTGTACATTTTGCTTTCGCTGGGCACAGTTTGTTGGTATGGATGGTCTAAAATTTGCCATGCGCGAAACCGAGCAGTTAATGGGCTACCTTGAAGAACATCAAGAAGTAACGGATGTGCTTTTTACAGGCGGCGACCCTATGATTATGAGTTTTAAAGTATTTCAACAATACATAGAGCCCTTTTTAGATCCCAATAATAAAACCAACATACAGACTATACGCATAGGCACTAAAGCTCTGGGTTTCTGGCCTTATAAATTTATTACCGACAAAGATGCTCAAGATTTTTTAGATCTTTTTAAACGTATAGTTGAAAGCGGCATCAATCTTTCTTTTATGGCCCATTTCAACCATATCAATGAATTAAAAACAGATGCTGTCCGCGAAGCAGTTCGACTGATCAGAGCTACCGGCGCACAGATACGGACCCAGTCGCCACTAATTAAAAACATAAACGACAACAGCGATATGTGGGCAGAAATGTGGCGTGAGCAAGTCAATTTAGGCATGATTCCTTATTACATGTTTGTCGAAAGAGATACGGGTGCGCGCCATTACTTTGAAGTGCCTCTCGAAAAGACATGGGAAATATTTCAGCAAGCTTACCAACAAGTTAGTGGTGTCTGCCGCACGGTACGAGGACCTAGCATGTCCTGTACACCAGGGAAAGTAGAGATATTAGGCATTAAAGAAATCCCTTTACATGGAAAGATGGAAAAAGTGTTTGTTCTCCAAATGATTCAAGGTAGAAATCCCGACTGGGTAAACCGCCCTTTCTTTGCTAAATACGACCCCGAGGCGCGCTGGATGGATGATTTAAAACCTGCCTTTGGTGACAAGTTTTTCTTCGACGACGAGCTCAATGCTTTAATAGAAGAAGCTTATCTAGATTCCCAAAGTGCTTAATAAAAGAGGGGGCTACTTTAAAGCAGCCCCCTCTTTTATTACTTTTCTATCTATCCGCAAAAGTTAATTTCCACATCCCCCTCAAATCCCCCAGCTCATACCCCGTAGCTTTGTCTTCTGGATATTTCTCATGAATAACCTGCAAAGCCTCCTCTTTTATCTCTTCTACCTTACCATGGCATTGCATACAGGTTTTCATAGCTAATAAAATAGGTCTATAATACACCACTTTTCCTTTCTCTTCTTCTATAATGAAATCTACCTTCTCTTTTTTAACTCTCTCCCATGCTTCTATATCAGCATTTGTTTGAATAACATTATCTGGATTTCTATTTTTATCCGATAATCGCTGAATATAAACTTTATTTAAATTTGCCATAGAGTCTGTTATGGGCAAAGCATGCTGATGACAAAACTCCACAGCATATCCAACACCACCTTCTCGTATAGCTTTAGCTACATTACTCAGCAATTCATTTTGCATCTCCATCGAAATACGATTACCCAATTTCATATAAGAATTTTTTTCATTTTCTGATAAATGATGCTGTCCATCAACATTACACGCAAAACAAAATAACAGCAATACACAAAAAATACTCAGTCGCCCCATATATCATATATTTAAACTTTCTCGAAAAAACGAAACCTGTGTCTACAAAAGTTATCACTCTAGATTTACTCACATACGCCTGAGTAGCAAAAAACAAGCAATCTACGAACTATGTCCATACACTTCAAAAACCAGTCCAAAACTAAACTCATTCATGCACTCATAAACTACAGATAGTTTATCAATCATCAACTATTGATATGTATACATACTTCAGCACTTTTCTCTAAAACTATTGCCACAAACGGTCATATATTTCCAAGACATCATTGTATATTTACACAGCTACTTCATTAGCTATAACACAGATATATTAGATGGAAAAAACAACAAAACTACCAACAGCAGGGCTTCTCGTCATACAGAATAAACGATTGCTATTAGCTTTCAGCCGAAATAAAAAAGCGTGGTATTTACCAG
This sequence comes from Sphingobacterium sp. UT-1RO-CII-1, assembly GCF_026711005.1. Classification (GTDB taxonomy): domain Bacteria; phylum Bacteroidota; class Bacteroidia; order Sphingobacteriales; family Sphingobacteriaceae; genus Sphingobacterium. The sequence goes on from NZ_JAPPVJ010000002.1 coordinate 653,864, forward strand.
GCGGAAAAATAGATCAAGGAGAAACCGCAATTTCAGGTTTAATAAGAGAGATAAAGGAAGAACTTAATCTCACTATCAATCAGTCCGAACTCACTTATTATTGCCACATATCAGCTCCGGCTTATGGCGAAAATAAAAATCTAATTATGGAGCAGGAATGCTATTTATATGACCTAAACGAAAACATCTCCCCTTCTAGTGAAATTGAGGCGGTTCGCTTTTTTAGTCTTGAAGATTATAAAAACGAACCGGCTCAAGTTATTGGTGTATTATTGGTATTTGAAAAACTAATAGCCGACAAACTTTGTATCTAGTAGTATTTTAAATGGCCAACTCCTTACTTATTTCATTTAAGAGATTTTTAGCATTATTTAAGTCTGTATTCCATCTATCCGTTCTTTCTGCGCTATTTAATTTTTGTATAGCTTCTTCTAACTTTTGCAAAGATAAACTGTCGTTCTTTTGTTTCAATGCTTTTTTTACAAGCTGTACTTTTTCATAGTCTTGTATACCTTCCAACATTCTTTCATAACGGATAGAGCTCCTACCATTCGGATATACAATAAATGTATCACCTGCAGGCCAGGTACGGAACCTAGAATCTAAAATCGGGTTTTCCACCCACGAGTTAAATGCCCAATGCAATAAGCCATCAAAATTTGCAGCTTCCGCATACCAGCCCATATAGGCCGACTCGGCAGGATCCGAAAATGTAAACTGATTAGGGAAGTTATTACCACAATAGACATAAAATGTCGTATTTAAACCTCTACTTTTACGATCCTTCAGGTCTTCTTGCGAAAAAGGATGATCGGCAGCTATACTAATATCATCACTATCTGGATAACGTTGATAAGTTTTCTGGTTATCTGCATAAGACACACCTAAAGCTGGGGCAATCTTCTTCAAAAGGCCCAAAGCCCCATCTACTTCCTCTTTTGTCCGCTCATCCATTGCAATATTGGTAATCTCTAACCAGCCTTTTTCTCCTAAATGTTTCACCAAGTCTGTCAAAAAAGGAGCCCATAGCTCTTCAAAAATAGGCGTTCCCGGTTTCGCTACCACATTCACTATTTCACCTGTTGCTACATCTCGATAATGTATTTCATTATTCCAAGGCACAATCGAATAAATGTTAAGCATTTTATTAACACCTAAGTCCATCATAAACTGTACCCATCTATCAAAAACTTTATAATCGTATGTCCAAGTTCCATCCGTGTTCTTATTCCACACAATCATATCTGCATACGGGTCGTAGGTTTGCACATTCCAAGGGTCTTTATTCATTGTTGCCGTAATCACTTTTTGCCCTGCATCAGCTAACATTTTCATAATAGGCTTCATCTTTTCAAAATGTGCATCACTCCACATTTCTAGCCCATGCACTCTTGCCACTGCTGACGGATGCTGCCATTGGTCTAGATGAAATCCCCATTCAGCAGGTTTTGGCAAAACATTATTCAGTACTGTTACCTGAAGATTTAATTTCTCTACCGGCTTTCCCTTGCGTGCTATCTGTACTGTTGCTACATAATCTCCAGCTTGGGCTTCCTGAGGTATATTTAGCGTAATCCATACCGGTCGTGCCTTAGCTGCTTCCAAATTAAAAGAAGTTAAGTCATCCAACATATCGGGTGATAGGGACGACACAAAATCCTCCTTCTTGCGGTAGCCACACCCCGCAGCAAACTCATCTGTCATGACATACCTTACAAACCTTGCAGAGGCAGCATCAGCTGATATTTTTGCTCCTTTAGCCCCTTTAAAATCCGAGACACTCACCTCCACATCATGTACTGCATCTTTTGTCCACAACAAGACCTGTGCAGAAACCCGCTCTCCTTTCCATCCCATCAGCGTTTCGTTCTTTTTCTTCAACACATCCGGCACCAAAGACTTTGGATAACGCTTATCTATTGTTACGAAAGAACTATGGAGCCCTGCTTTCACTTTCGACCAATCTGCGAGGGTGTCTGCCGTCGGATCCGCCATTTCTTTAAAATTCACCAATTCAAAAGCCGGAGTCTGCGCATAAGCTCCCCCTAAGCCGCAGAACATCGAAACAACAAGAGCAAAAGCAATTTTTCTAGGTTTAAATATCATCATATATCGATAGTTAATATTTTCTATTTGTAAAAAACAGTACAAACTAGCGATTTTTGCACAACAACACAATACAGGGTTCGGAAACAAACGTTTGCACGAATTCATTTCATCACAAATGTTACCTAGACAAGGTATTAAACAATCATAATTTTGGCCTAACACATACCTCGTTAAAGCAATATTACCTACTTATTTCATACAGCATAAAAAAACTAAAAAAATCACATCAAAAAAACAATTATTTTCTCATCCCATGTAGCAACCCTTTCATAGTAAACGTTTTATTTATACATGATTTTTCTATATCATAATTTGATAATTATCATATAGAAACAAAATTCTATAAAAAGAGCATGAAAATAAAACTAAAGCCCCAAAGCAATTATTGTATCATTAATCAGCTTTATAAAAGGAAAAGAAAAATCATAGCCTATTTAATAGCCTTTTCATCTCTTTATCTAATAATAACCACCATCATCGGATTACCCATCTTTCTATATAAAACTACCCTCCTTGCTCCCATAATTTTAGGGGCTGTTATTACCTTTATCTTTTTAAGTGTCCGGTTAACCAAAATAGAACTTAAAATTAAACAACAAAAAAACACACATTAATCTCTATTCTTAAAAGCGCCCTCTATTCTTACAAGCGTTTCCCCCATACCCTGCCCCAATATATAGAAAGCCCCAGTTCATGTGTGCTGTTGCTAATGAAACGGTTCAGGTTGCTGTTCTTCAAGTTCTGCTGATAGCTATACGCAAAGCGGATATTCTTTAAATTAAACTCCGCATGCCCCATCAGGTCGCCACGTTGCCGGTACCCGCCACCGATACCAAACTTAGAGGTAAAGAAAATCATAGCCGATACATCAAACTGTAAGCCCGTCACCTCACGGTAGCTACTCAATAAACTTGGGCGAAGATAAATACTCTCATCCAAGTCAAAGATAGCGGCACCCGAGACATAAAACGTATTGTCACGGCCGAACTGACGAACATAGTCCGAATCGTTCGAGCCGAAGATAGCCCGAGGCATAGCAAAACCAACATAATAACGATCAGGTCGCACCAACGAAACCGAAAGGCCGTAAAGCAAAGTGCCGTACTGCATATCACCAAAAGCAGGATCCGAAGGGTCTAAACTGCTGTAATCGCCCCGTTGCTGGGTGTAGCCCAGGTTTACACCCAGACCCAGGTATTCCGACTCCGAAATGCGCAGCGTTTTTGTGAAGTTGGCAGAGGCCTCCGTGCTGCGCTCCACACCGATTTTAAACTGCTTGGCGTTTATCCCAACAACTACCCCCTGGCTACCCAAAGCCATATTCGCGTTAAACCATATGCTTTTAGGAGCCCCTTCCATACCTACCCATTGGTGGCGGTACAGTAACGAAGCATCGCCTTCGCCCTGCGAAAGAAGGGCATTAAAACTGGGATTCAAAGTCTTTGAAAATGAACCTGACAATGCAGGGTCAATATATTGTTGTGCATACACCATACGGCTACAAAAAACTAATAGCAGTATCGATAAAACTATATATAATATCTTCTTTTGTACCATCGTTATCACCGTTCTTAAATTATCCTGCATAACTGTTATTTACGTACCACAAAATATCCTTTATCATACTCCCATTTACCAGCTATCTTCACCTCCAGCACATAGAAATAAGTACCGTTCGGCACTGGTCTACCCGCTTTACTACCATCGAAAACAATAGAAGCGTTGTCATAACCTTCAAAACGCTGGATAACAGCTCCGTTTGCGTCAAAAACAACAAACTTATTCTCGGGATACTGCTCGATACCTTCTATACGTAGAAACTCATTGATACCGTCGCCATTAGGCGATACAGCCGGGTGTACTCTGACAGGAAGCTTAGCCCCACGATCATTTACAACCTCTAAAATCTGTTCTACAGCTTGCGCAGCAATATGATTAGAATCGCCGGCCTGCTCCGCACGTATGAGAGCTTGTCCTACTCCCTTAATCAAGAGTTCACTTGCTCCCTGCACTTCTGCTACAAGCAGATTATCACTAAACACTTGAATCGGTAGATCGCTATTACTTGTAATATCAAGCTGCACCGTACCTGCGTCACGATATTGAGCAGAAATTCGAGCAAAACTAAGCACTTGCTGCAATGGCGAGATCGTCAGCTTCGCTGTTTTACTAAGTCCCCGAATATAGTTATCACCTGCGTCGACCGTAGCCGTAACCACATATTCGCCTGCTTCGGTCTGCCCGTTACCTACATACGTAACCGCAGCACCAACAGGTAATCCTGCTACTGCCAAAGAACGAGAGGAACCATCGTAAACGAAGCTTGCATCATCAAACGTAAAGGCCGGCAATGCCGCTTTCTTAATCGTCAGCTTGGCGGTCTGCGAACCGTCCTCATAGTTGTTACCGCCAGCAATCTTAGCTGTCACCGTATATTCGCCTGCTTCGGTCTGGTCGTTATCTATATAACTGCTCACTATAGCACCGGCAGGTAGACCGCTAGCTGTCAGAGATCTTGCCGTACCGTCGTAAACGAAACTTGCATCATCAAAAGTAAAGGCCGGTAATACCGCTTTCTTAATCGTCAGCTTGGCGGTCTGCGAACCGTCCTCATAGTTGTTACCGCCAGAAACCTTAGCTGTCACCGTATATTCGCCTGCTTCGGTCTGGTCGTTATCTATATAATTGCTCACTGTAGCACCGGCAGGTAGATCGCTAACTTTCAGCGATTTTGCCGTGCCGTCGTAAACGAAACTTGCATCTGCAAAAACAAAGGCCGATAATACCGCTTTCTTAATCGTCAGCTTGGCGGTCTGCGAACCGTCTTCATAGTTGTTGCCGCCAGCAATATTGGCCGTAACCGTATATTCCCCAGCTTCCGTCCGGTCGTTGCCTATATAGCTCATTATAGTACCGGCAGGTAGGCCGCTAGCTTTCAGCGATCTTGCCGTGCCGTCGTAAACGAAACTTGCATCTGCAAAAGTAAAGGCCGGTAGTACCGCTTTCGTAATCTTAAAATCGGCTCCTGTAAAGTCTATATCGTAATTAGCGCCCGCGCTTAAATCGCCTTGCTCAATCGTATAGCCCCCCACATCCTCGCCTACAACTCTACTCAATGCACCGCTTAAGATGCCGTTGCCTTCTGCACCCTGATAACCCGAAACAGTATAAGTAAACACAGGATCAGCTTCACCGTATACTTTACCCTGTCCACTGTTGGCAGTTACCGTTAACGTAGCTTGAGTAATAGCAAAATCAGCTCCTGTAAAGTCTATAGCGTAATTAGCACCCCCACTTAAATCGCCCTGCCCAATCGGATAAACACCGACGTCCTCACCTACTGTTCTGCTCAATGCACCGCTTAATATGCTGTTATCATCTGTACCTTGATAACCAGAAACGATATAAGTAAACACAGAATCAGCTTCACCGTATACTTTTTCCTGTCCACTCGCAGCAATTACCGTCAGCGTAGCTTGAGTAATAGCAAAATCAGCTCCTGTAAAGTCTATAGCGTAATTAGTACCCCCACTTAAATCGCCCTGCTCAATCAGGTAGGCTCCTACATTCTCGCCTACTGTTCTGCTCAATGCACCGCTTAAGATGCCGTTGCCGTCTGCACCCTGATAACCCGAAACGGTATAAGTAAACATCGGATCAGCTTCACCGTACATTTTGCCCTGTCCGCTGACAGCAGTTACCGTCAGCATAGCTTGAGTAATAGCAAAATCAGCTCCCGTAAAGTCTATAGCGTAATTAGCACCCGCGCTTAAATCGCCCTGCCCAATCGGATAAGTCCCCGCATCCTCGCCTGCTGTTCTACTCAATGCACCCGTTAAAAGCGTTTCATCATCTGCACCTTGATAACCCGAAACGGTATAAGTAAACACCGGATCAGCTTCGCCGTATACTTTACCCTGTCCACTGTTGGCAGTTACCGTAAGGATAGCTTTAGTAATCGTAAATTGGGCTGATACAAACACTACATCGTAATTAGCACCCGCACTTAAATCACCTTGCTCAATCGGATAGATCCCAACATCCTCGTCTCCAACTCTGCTCAATGCACCACTTAAGATACTGTCGTCATCTGTACCTTGATAACCCGAAACCGTATAAGTAAACACCGGATCGGTATCACCGTATACTTTACCCTGTCCAACGTTGGTAGTTACCGTTAGCGTAGCAGCCTCAATTTTGAGCGTGGCTGTCAGTTCTTTGTCCAGCCCACAACCCGAAAGTGTAGCCGTAACGGTATAAGTTCCTACATTTACCGCTTCCGTAACCACAGCACCCAATGCGTCCTTGATTTCGTACACAGCAGTAACACCCTGCGGAAGATCTGTTGCTAGTATCGTATTCGCAATGCCATTATAAGTAACGGCTGCATCTTCAAACACCACATTATCGTAATTGACCTGTTCGCCCTGGAATTCATAAGCTCCCATATCGATGATACCTCCATTAGCAAAGTCATATACCCTTGGGTTACCTACCAGATCTTTCGTATCGGCATCGAGTCCAACAAAATGACTGTTGCTACCTGCATTCACTACCGGAGAACAGGCGGTCAACCTATAATCCCCACCCGCTACATCGGTAAATAGATCGGTATAAACAGCTGTACCATCCAAATTACCATCAGCTGTACTGCTTTCGCCCTGAACCAAGCTATATTGGATGCTTTTATCGATAATTAAATTATTAGCTCGTAAACTACTCTGAGAATTGTCTGTACTTTTTACATTACCATACACCACACTATTGTATGTTGTAAAACGATTAGTTCCCGTTCCATCCAAATAAATATAGGAGCTACCTTTATTCCCGGCAAGCGTACTGCTGTTCAAATTTATTTCATTTAGCCCTGATAGTACCCTAGTATAAATCCCTCCACCATATTGCACTGCAAAATTTCCAGTCAGAGCAGAATTAATCATAGTCACGCTCAAATTAGTCCCAACGGCACATATACCACCAGCATAAAGACCTGAATAATTATCACTTACAGTAGAATTTATCAGGTTTACTGCTACAGAAGAAACATGGACCCCCCCGCCATAATGTGAAGTAGAATTTCCATTTACCATAGAGTTTGTTAGCCTTACTGGCTTGAGAGAATGAAAGTATATCCCTCCGCCATAATTTCTATCAATTATACGCCCTTCTACCTGAATTTTTGACATGACATTAGCATTACCACCGCTTATGGTAAACCCATCCAGCTTTACTTCTGCTCCATCGGTATGACCAACTGCTACTACCACGTGATAGGCATTATCTTTCCTAGTGTGGTGATCTTTTAGCTGCACTATGGGAATATTGGCTTCGTCGTCGCCCGCTAGATCCCCGCTTAGTACGGTACCTTCTCCCGGAGTACTGCCGACACTTGGGATTATACGCTCGTGGCTCAGCTCGGTGATGCCATTTGCGGGGTCAAAACCACCGTAAAGCTGTACGTTGTTGACCAGCAGAAAGCTCTTGTCTCTATCTGTAGTAGGGGTATTGTTATTGTCTACATCAGCGAGTTTATACTTCGGCAAATAAATCCCTTTGGCCACATAGATCTGCAAGCTGTCGTTTTGCAGCCAATCATTGTCAGCCTCGTGGTTCTCTCTTGCCCATTTCAAAGCATCTGCCAGTTCGGGTATAGCATTTTCCCAGCTGTCCCCAGATCCGGTATAGCCCGTAGCAGTCTGATCTACGTTTTGGTTGACGTAGAGGATATTGTCCGCATTCGGACTATATTGAACGCCTTGATACTCATAGGCTCCCATATCGATAGCCTCCCCTCTAAATCTCCTTTCACCTGCCAAGTCCCTTCCCCAAGATTCATTTTCAGCTTCGGGCATTAATGATGGATTAGCCGAAGGTGCTGCGTCATGCAGTAGGTTCCAATACACCTGTGCATTCCCTGCATCCTGAGCTTGACTAGATTCCTTTAATTTGAAATCCCCTTCCTGCTCATTTCTAAACGGGCTTTCTGTTGTAATAATATTTCCTCCACCATCAGTCCAAACAATACTTTCAAAATCATCATCTCCCACGAGTAAAGTATTTTTCAGTTCCGACACTCCTATTTGACTCCATTCATCATCCACCAATATACTATTGGACAGCAAAAATGTCGTTCCAAAAAAGCCAAATAATGATGAGCTACTGATCGATTGGTTGTCATACATCGTCAAATTTGAGAAATTTCCTTTTCCCTCAGCTCCCCAGAAAACTATTGCTGCTCCATATTCAGCTGTATTATGACAAATCAATATATTGTATAAAAAGGAATAGTTTTGGATGGCTTCCATCGCTATAGCTCCCGCATGTTTATCCGCGTGGTTTTGAGAGATCACTAAGTTTCTTAAGACTGGACAGGAATTATACAAGTGGATACCACCACCATTCCAGCGCTTTATATAGTTACTATTTATAGGGATTGAAGACTGTCCACCTGTTGCATTTCCGCCATGAATCAAAAACCCATCCACCAATGCCTTCCCTACATCTCCCGATGAAACCATCACATGATATGCATTATCTCCTTTCTCTGCTGTCATACCTATATCACCACTTAGAATTGTGCTACTTTCCTTTGGTACACCATCTGCAAGCACTTCCGGCATCACACGAGCGTCATCTAGTGTAATTATATTATTTAATGGGTCAAAACCTCCATACAATTGAACGTTCTCCACCATCAGGAAACTTTTATCTCGGTTATCCGTTGGGTTAGCGGGATCGACGATCCCATCTTCAGGCGAATACTTAGGTTTGTATATGCCTTTGGCTACGTAGATCTTTAAAGGATTGCTGGCACCCCATAAGTTAGTTGCTTTATTATCGTTGGCCCATTTTAGCGCATCCGCCAATTCAGGTATAGCATTATCCCAGCTATTGCCCGAGCCCGTATAGCCCGCAGCAGTCTGATCTACGTTTTGGTTGACGTAGAGGATATTGTCCGCATTGGGAGTATATTGGACGCCTTGATTTTCATAGGCTCCCATATCAATGGTATTATTATACAATCTTGGATTGCCTGCCAGATCCAGGTCATTGGCTAAATCGCCTTGATATAAGGTATTACTTCCTGCATCTATTGCCGGACTATTATCTGTCAAACTATAATCACCATTAGCAGAGTCGGTAAAAACCTGTCCGATAGTAAGACCAGCTGCGCTAACATTCCCATTTGCCGTACTCGTTTCACCCTGTATCAAACTATACCCAATATTTTTTACCGGTGTTCCGATCATTGAGCTGTTACTATTATCGGCTTTTCTATTATCTAGAAAAACACTATTACCTACATTAAAGTTCCGTTTTCCACCGTTATAAGCGATGTAAGAATTTCCTCTATTCCCTACGACAGTACAGCTATGTAAAGCAATCGTATTTTCATGATTAGTACCAAAAGGAGCTGATGTACTAATTGCTGCTCCATCATTCTTTGCTGTGTTTTTAGTCAGCTCAGATTTAGAAATCTCGACTCTAGAATACCCCCCATCAGCACCTGAAAAAATGCCACCTCCCTGTAAGTTGGAGTAATTTTCATTAACTCTTACCAGACTGATATTCAGCAAAGACGAGGCCCCTGCTGTAGCATTCGTAAATGCGTCTGAAAAGATCCCTCCCCCAAAACCACCAGAATAGTTTCCGCTAACAGCTCCATGTTCGAATATTATACTAGAAGCTGAAGTTTTAGTGCTATTATTAGGGCTATAATAAGATTTACTATAAATTCCACCACCGTTACCTACCGCATAGTTTTCTATTACATGGACATTTTTCAATATTATTTCAGAATGTGGAGACTTAGAAATCGCAAATGGTGCATAAGCATAGGAGTAAATGCCACCTCCCTCACTATCAGTCGAATTCCCACTAATCCTCGAGTTATTTAAGGTCAGGGTAATCTTTCCCGAAGTTGAAAGATAAAATCCACCCCCTGCGTTTCTAGAAACAGTTGTATTCACCCAAATATCCCCACTACCATCTGCGTTACCTCCGGTTATCTCAAATCCATCTATAAAAACATTTAAGTCCTGATCGTCACCTGAAGCCATCACTACGTGATATGTATTTTCATCATTATTTTGAATACTTAGACTAGTCCCTAGTCCGTTTACAATATCATTTTCGTCCAAATCTCCACTCAGTATAGTTCCCGTCGCCCCTATTGCGGATAGTACCCGCTCCGTTGGGTTTGACTCTACCCCTACAAATCCCCCGTAGAGATGTACATTCTCCACCATCAAAAAGGTATTGTCACGCCCTTGGTCCGTACCGTAGTTTGCACCATCTTCGGGAGAATACTTCGGCCTGTAGGTACCTTTGGCGACGTAAATCTTTAAAGGATTGTTGGTATCCCAAAAGTTAGCTGCTTTATTATCGTTGGCCCACTTCAGCGCATCTGCCAGTTCGGGTATAGCATTTGCCCAGCTGTCCCCAGAACTGGTATAGCCCGCAGCGGTCTGATCGACGCTTTGGTTGACGTAGAGGATGTTGTCAGCGTCTGGCGAAATTACTGACAAAGCCAAACTAGACACCGCTGTTACCAGCTGTATACGAGTAGATTCAACAAATTCATATTCTACAAACCCAGCTATATTATCTATAGTCGATCCTAGCAAGGCTCTCAATACGCCGCCCACCGTTTCTGCATAAACCAACATCAACTCTTCTGCTGCCACACCATTTAGCGCACCCGTTTCATAATACATTCGAATTTTACCTTGATAATCAATGGGCGCAGCAAATTTATAAACCTGCTTAATAGACTGTGTACCATTGTAAGGCAAGTCTGTAGCGGATTGCTCCAAAAGGTTGGTAGAAAATGTAATATCCACTGATGGAAAAAGCTCTAGCCTATTGACCGAAAACGGTGTACCCGACTTAACAAACATTCCATCGCTACCAACAGCTAATTGTGCAGCAACTGGAAGAGAAATAAACAAACACATACTCAAAATGAGCCCCGCAATCTCGTAGCGAAACAATCGATTTATACTCTTCATATAACTTCTAAGGAAAGGCAAGAAATACAAAACACATCATACTTTTGCCTTGGATTCATTACTTTGACTTTTTTATTCATCATTACATCTATACCGAGCTATTTTAGTCAATCGTGATACTCGCTGTTGCATATCCCTGCACATACACTTTATTCGCCGCAGTTGTGGCAGAATAGACAAGCAGCAATCTTGACTTTCTGGGTAGATGTATATTTAAGTTGGGTAAATCACCCTCTATCATCGTCTCCTTCGTTGATGTCGAAGTCAACCCCGTCATTTCTATGGAAGTGCCTTCCAATGCGGTAAACATATTACTCCCAGGAGCCGCATGATACAACTGTGCTGTAACCCGTATATTGTCATCAACTTGTCTTATATCTTGAGAAAGGCTTAGCAAAGCATAAAAGGACGAAATCGTCCCACTTCTAGACATTGTGACGGGTAGATAAGCGCCCAGACCTAAATTTAAATCGCCCAGAGCCCCATCCCAATAGGCGCTCGTTCCATTCCCAACAATATAAAAGCGTCCCGAACCACCTGGTAGATGGCTATTCATAGAAATAGCAGACCCCGATGTGAAAGACACAATTGCTTCCCCTCCTCCAATGGATCCAGGAGCACCAGTTTCAGCTCCCAACTTCTCCCAAGCCGTGCCCGTATAATAATAGAACCCTGCCTGGTTATCCGTCTGATAAATAAGTAAGCCTGTTGCCGGTGATGCCGGCCTATCGGCTTCTGCCATACGAGGGATCAAAATACCCTTCCCGTCGGCAGCAATTTCCAGCTGCGCAGAAGCATGGGGCAGCTCTGTACCAATCCCTACTTGAGCTTGTACTGTCGTTGGCCTCGCAACTACTAATAGAATCGCCATTATGATCATAAACTGTATGTCTATTTTTTTCATAGTATTGTTTTTAGCGTGCATACTAAGGTGTTTTTTTATTTGGTTCTAATTTCAAGCGATTTCCTGTTTCGCTTACCCTTCATTTTATTTAAACAAGGTCATTCCCTTTACTAGTGATACTTGCCTGCACATTTACCATAGTCTTTTTGATCGAGATAAAGAATATTGACTGTGCCAGTGAAAAAGGCGAAACTCAACACTATTTCCTGAATCCCACGCTCGCCATTTATCCCTGCCAGAAGAGGTTGTACCAATAAAGCATATGCTCCCTATCAGCAAAATAATAACCTTGTAATAATAACTCATAAGAATAGGGTAACGACCTATTAATACCGCCAAAACTACTGCTTCTGAACACTTATACGGCTATACCTTTTGGCTAGTTTTGTAAATAAACCGATCATTATCGCCTTCCTGAGGCACTAGGCTGCCTACACCATCCCCTATATAACCTCCGGCTATCCTAGACCTGATTTTGTGAACAGTTTTGTATCCTCTTAAATTCTTTCTATGTTTGATTTCCGATTCTGATAATTATTTATGAAATATCCATGTAGCATAAAGCCTATTATGAATACCATTTGGGAGTATCTATCTTTTGCGGTACATACATTTTTACTAGCCATTTTCGTACTACTTTCAAGCGCAAGCGACAGCCGGGCAGGCAGCATGGACTCCTTAAATATTACCCAACTTAGCTATCAGCCTTTAAACACCCACTCTGGTCTATATCATGCTCAAGACAGCTCTGGCGACACCTGGGTAAGAGGCCATATCGCCGACAGCCTACTCCATCATATTGTTCTATTCCAGAACCGCTCCATCCATATTATGGACTACGATCTATATGCCTATGAGGACGGGCAGTTGATACGCTTAAAGAAAAATGTAGACCGCAACGGCCTGCAGGTCAAAACCCGGTATCCGGTATATTATTACATACCGTCTGCAACCGAATATTACATCAATATCAGAAAATCGGATCCCCATGAGCTGCAACTATTCACCAATGAAATTGGGCGCTTTGGTCAATCGGCTTCGCTTATTATCCTATACTTCAGCATGTATTATGGGCTTGCGATAATGGTTATTCTCTTCAACGTTGTTTTTTACCTCATATTTACCGACCTACGGTTTATCACCTATGCTTTATTACAGCTCTCTATCTTCCTGACCTTCTTTTATGAGGATGGTATGTTATACTACTTCTCTAACCAGGAATGGATATTACCCTATTTTTCCATCTGGAACACCTCTGCTTCCTGTGTATTAGCCGCAATATTCACCTATTATTTTCTCGATCTTAAGCAGCATATCCCATTTTTCGGTAAGCTAATCACTATAGCGGGGATCAGTCTATTAGCGACAGCTTCCCTTTATAGCTATAGCGATTGGTGGGGCTTCAACCTTATATCTTTACTTATTCGCTTTGCTCTTCCTGCTTTTTGTTTTTACCAGGCCAGTAAGCTATTCAAGACCAATCCGTACGCCCGTTTTCTACTCATCAACTTTGGTCTACTCGTTTTTGTAGGGATCGGCTATGCATTATACCGTCGTTATGATCTCAACTTTCTATCAATTTTCAATATACATACACTCAGACTAGCCAGTGCCATCGAAATTGTCGCCATTAGCTTTGCACTTATTTTTAAGGTACGGACCATTCGTGAAGAAAACGCACGTTATAAAACAGAACTTAGGCACTATCTATCCCTCTTAAGGCTGGATAAAGAACTTGAATATGAAAAAAACAAACAAGAAACCTCCACTTACACGCGGAGTGCCCCGACAGATCGGGACCAATTTATGCTCGAAGAAATACAAACGCAATTTCAATTAACCGAGCGCGAAGTAGAGGTTCTACATCATATCTGGAAAGGCGACTCCAATAAAGAAATAGCCGAAAAACTATGCATATCGGTTCATACCGTAAAATATCACGTAGGCAAACTTTATGTCAAACTAGATGTCAGCACGAGAAGTGAGGTACGTTCGTTAAAACCATAACAAACACCTACATCATTATTTAACATCAATTTAACGAACTATCCTATAGCTTATTAAAGTTTTAATCGTAGGTTTACAGTGTTCGGTCAATTTAGACTGTCGTTTAAACAATCAACACTTACCCCATCCTCATTTCAATGACCCCAACAATCAAATTCAACAATGTAAACGCCCTATTCTCGCGTACTCTTAAAGAAAAAACCAATCAATATTTCAAAGAAACACTTCAAAAGAAAACGGGCAACCGCCGGATTTTTATAAAAGCGACTATCTTACTACTCACATTTATCACTCTCTACAGCCTATTGGTCTTTGTACAGCCGCACTGGGCTATTTCTATAGTGCTGTGTATATTGTTTGGGGTCAATCTTGCTGCCATCGGTTTTAACATCATGCATGATGCAGGGCATAATTCCTTTTCCGAAAGCAAGCGACTCAATACATTTCTTTCCTATTCGCTCAATCTATTGGGCGGAAATATCTATTTCTGGAAACTAAAACACAATATCGCTCACCATACGTACACCAATATCGATGGCGAAGATCATGATATAGAAGTAAAGTTTATGCGTATACATCATGATCAAAAGCTACGAAAACATCATCGCTACCAACGTTTTTACTTCCCATTGCTATATGGTATTTCCTACTTAGCATGGATTTTTTATCAAGATTATGAAAAGTACTTTAAGCAGCGCATGGGGCATAGCTCTGAGAAATTTCACTTCCCACGAAAAGAAAAACTGATATTCTGGACCAGTAAAACCCTTCATTTTGGCCTTTTTGTTGTGCTACCAGTACTTATTGTTGGATGGCTATGGACATTGCTCGGACTATTGATTGCAGGCGCTGTATGCGGCATAAGCCTAGCAACAGTATTCCAACTGGCCCATGTCGTCTCTGAAACCGAGTTCAAAACTATTGACAAGGCCAAGGTGGAAGAAGAATGGATGATACACCAGATACAATCCACAGCCAATTTTTCAACCAAAAGCAAAGTGCTAACGTGGATACTAGGCGGGTTAAACTATCAGGTAGAGCATCATTTATTTCCCAAGATCAGCCATGTTCACTATCCAGCGCTCAATCGAATTGTACGGCAAACTTGTCAAGAGTACAATATTAAATATAATGAATTCACATCATTTTGGACTGCTTTTCGCTCACATGTGCAAGTAATCCATGCTATGTCTAGATAAAAATAACTCCCCGATTCAGCAACAAAACGGGCAGTGATAATCACTGCCCGTTTTGCATTAATTTATGATTTCCCTGCTTTACGATGTTCGTGGTAAAGCAATATATCATCAGCTTTAAAATGCTACTTATAGCAGGAATCGCATACGTAATTATATCCTCGTTACGACTTCAAACCCTCATCAACCATCCATTTATTTCACTCTACTTTCTTACACTCATTTCTATAAAAACACCACCGTATATCTTAAATATCATGTGCATTTCACCCATAAAAAAAGCAATCATCAATACCTAATTTTCGACTACTTACACGGCTCTAATCTCACAGAAAAATACATAAATATCACAATCTTATTTATACATAAAATCTAAAAAAAGGCTTCAACACAGGTGAAAATAAGAGCCCATTATTTCTATTTATAAAATCAACTCTCACATAAAAACATACACCAACTTCCGTTTGACATTTAATTTTCACACAAAAAATCAATCACTAAAAAGACTCTTTAACAACATTTCACTGCCCACCTAAACCTAAAACACAACGTGTAAAACACACTTACTTTTAGCTCACAAAAAATAAAAACCCCTTAAACTATCCATAAAAAAAACACATAGCGACCAACTCTATTTCGAGTAGTATCAGAAATACCCTATGACGTTCAACAAGGTAAAACCGCCTACATTTAACAGGCATAAGAACAATAAAGAATCATATTAAAAAGGAGAGCCGAATCCTAAAACAATAAAATCACAACAGTCAGTTTCCCTAAAAACACAAACTTTTTAACACCGTAAAAACAAAACTAAAAAAAACATTAAATCTTTATATGATATGTATTTATGAAGTTTAAATTAACTAAAAATGTAAGTAAAAAACACTATTTTAGAGCTAAAAAGACAGAAACGACAAAAAAACGCACTGAACAAGCTTATAAAAAGTAATTTTATATGAATAAAAAAATCATATAACATACACAACAATCTTAAAACCAACATCAATTAACCCTAAAGAAAACCAAACATTTAAAGAATTACGAATTTTACAATCGACAAAGCAGTCCTAAAAAGTGTTTGAATCCTAAGTCGCAGTGCTCCTCTAAAAAAACAATGATTCACCTCTTGTTATCCTTCCAGCTAGATCGCAAAAAACAGAAGCTCTCCCCTACTCCGAAAAGCTTTAACTATAAAAAAAGGAACCTCAAGAGAACTTAAAATTCACACACCATTTATAAGTCTAATAATACTAGATTCTACTTTTTCGAGAACCGATTTTATTCGCTAATCAAAATATAAAACCCGTCCGCCTCACCTCTAACAATCCACTAACACCAGCTCTCTCATCTTTTCACAGGTATAACATCTTGCAAAAAAGACTATATATCCCATAGACAATAAGAGAACTGTCGAATAAAACTTACGCATCACAAAATACCACTAGCCTATTTTTACGGAATTATGAGATATCTTTTTTCGATATTTTGTAACTTAGGATAATGGTCGTTTCATCGTAAAGAAGCGTTATAGCTTCGTGCAATGAATCGTTAATTTATGTGTCTAAAGCGAAGTAAAAGAAAGGAAAAATAGGCATGATAGAAACAGAGGTAAAAAGAAAAAAAACAATAGATTTAACACTACAAAAAAAGTTGATAAAAAACGTACAATTAAACAAGGGCGATCACTGTTCACGTGTCAAAAGTGAAAAATTATTGTCGGCTCTAAAGCTTAAAAAAATGGGAGCTCTTTCCGAAGAAATTGCAAACTCTCTAGGGCTATCTGTTAAGCTTATTGACAGCTTAACATAAGGGAGGGCTATGATTCCATTTTGGAGCCATAGCCCTCTCTGTTTTTATGCGCTTCTTTATGATGTCATCGATGATGCAGATACCATAGCCTTTTTTATGCACTCGTTTAAGATGCTTTAATTATATTGATATATTCATACCACATCGTAGCTTATTACTTTTTCTTAATAAAAGACCTATTACTTTTTCTTGATAAAAAGTAAATAAAAATCAAGACTAGGATACTGTTTCGCTAAAAGCAGTGCGAAGTCCGGAATGTATTGAAGCCGCTTCGCTTCCGAAATCCATTCTGATCGGACTGCTCCCTGCTTTTTTACGCGACAGCATCCAAGGTCGTTCCTATTCGTTTTAGAAAACTTTAATTGCAAATCTCTTATTGAGCATAGACTAGCATGGTCTATTTTTATGCACTCGTTTAAGATGCGTTAATTATATTGATACACTCATGCCACATCGTAGCTTATTACTTTTTCTTAATAAACGACCTATTACTTTTTCTTGATAAAAAGTAAACAAAAATCAAGACTAGGATACTGTTTCGCTAAAAACAGCGCTTAGTCCAGAATGTATTTAAGCCGCTGCGCTTCCGAAATCCATTCTGATCGGACTGCTCCCTGCTTTTTTACGCGACAGCATCCAAGGTCGTTCCTATTCGTTTTAGAAAACGCCCTATTAGCAGAATACTAACATAACCGTTTTTTTTGAACACACTGAGGCCACATCTAATTGAGCATAGACTAGCATGGTCTATCTTTATGCTCTTCTTTATGGTGCGTTAATTATATTGATATACTCATAACCACATCGTAGCTTATTACTTTTTCTTAATAACAGGACCTATTACTTTTTCTTGATAAAAAGTAAATAAAAATCAAGACTAGGATACTGTTTCGCTAAAAGCAGCGCTTAGTCCGGAATGTATTTAAGCCGCTTCGCTTTCAAAATCCATTCTGATCGAACTATCCCCTGCTTTTTTACGCGACAGCATCCAAGGTCGTTCCTATTCGTTTTAGAAAGCGCCCTATTAGCAGAATACTAACATAACCGTTTTTGTGAGTACACCGAGCCAACTTCTTATTGAGCACAGACTAGCGTAGCATACAACCTCAAATTAACTTTAGTATCTTTAAATAACAATAGCGCCTTACAAAGCAAGACGCTATTGTTATTTAAACCTTATTATATATTTAAGACGACTACTGCTATGCGTAAACTTCTTCCTTCTTTTGTTTGCTTATCGTTATTAGCAAACCTTTACTACTTCATCTCCTGGTTTTACATAAGTAGCCTATACAATACACAGGAAGAAAGCGTAAATCATTTTAAACGCATTCAGCCCTTACAAGGCACGCTCTTCGCTACGACACTGACTACCCTTACAGCACTGTCTTTTTTCGCTATAGGGCAGCTAAAAGGCGTTATCTGGCACATTGTAGCTATAGTGCAAGGAGCGGCATTATTTCTTCTCTGTTGGCAATACTTATAACGCCATAGGCACATCCATCAATAATACCTCCGTATCCGCTGCTGTAGACTTAATTTTCAAGCTCTTGACATCCCAGATTCCGAAGCCATCTCTCGTTTCCAGCGCCTGACCTTCTATTTCTACACTTCCCTTCAGTACAAAAGCATAAACTCCATTCTGCTCACTTTTAACGGTATACTCCGTTTCAATACCATCCTCAAAATTCCCCAAATGAAACCAAGCATCTTGGTTAATCCATACGCCGGCATCATCCGGACTGGGCGATAAAATCTGTTGAAACTTATTACGCCTTTCTTTCACATCCAAACTAATCTGGTCATATCGTGGCGTCACGTTCCGTTTATTCGGATAAAGCCATATCTGTAAAAATTTCACCTGCCGGTCACTATTCTTATTATATTCACTATGGGTAATCCCTGTCCCGGCACTCATCGCCTGTATATCACCATTTCTGATAACAGTTGCATTCCCCATACTATCCTTATGCTCCAAATCGCCCTCCAACGGAATACTGATAATTTCCATATTATCATGCGGATGCGCTCCGAACCCCTTACCTGCTGCCACCGTATCATCATTCAACACCCTTAACACACCAAAATTCATACGCTCTGGATTATGATAATTGGCAAAACTAAATGTATGGTAGCTTTCTAACCACCCATGATTTGCACGACCTCTTGTCTCTGCTTTGTGTAAAACTGTATTTCCCATAGTTCTGTAAGTTTATGTCGAAGTTTCCTCATAGGAAATTCAACAGGTTTATTTCTTTATCTACTCTTACAAAGATGCAAAACCTCTATTTCCCATCCATTGAACTAGATTAAGAAATATACCAAAACAAAAGCCCTACTGCCTTTTATCAGCACGAGGGCTTCTTCTATATTGACATTAACACCTAAACTTATACCTTCACTCTTCTTTTTTTGCCGTTAACCGCTTTCTTATCGTACTGACAAATTCTGGCGAAACACCCAAATAAGAAGCTATAAAATATTGCGGCACACGTAGTGGTATCGTTGGATAACGTTCAACAAATTCCAAATAACGTTCTGTAGCCGTTTTTGAAATAGTTTTCACCAAACGATCTTGCACACTTGATAAGTTTCTTTGAACCAGTATACGAAACACCCTTTCAAACTTTGGCACCGACAAAAGCAATTCTTCTTTTGCATGAGGCGTCAGTACTAGCATTTCGGTATCCTCCAGTGCTTCGATAAAAAAAGCGGAAGGCTTTCTTTCATGAAATGACGCAATATCACTCACCCACCAGTCCTCTATTGCAAACGACAGCGTTACTTCAAAACCATTCTCATTCAAATAATAAATCCTAACACATCCTTTAATGATGTAGCCCTCAAACTGGCACACCTCACCTTCGCGCAGCATCACCGTTTTCTTAGGCACTTCTCTACGCTCTAAAAGATCGGTAAAAACGGTTTCTTCTTCTTCCGTCAGCGTGATATACTTACTTACACTGTTTATAATATTTTCAAACATAGCTTTGGCTCTAAAAAAGCCTGCTCCATTGCATGCTTTTAAATACTCAACTCCGGAAAGACTGTATACACTTCACTTTTTAACAAACCACTACCTCCCCCATAATGCTCGATCACTTCCACTCTTTTCTCCAACGAACGAGCAAATATCTTCATTTCCTTTTCAAAGGCAGCTTCCAAGCCCGAGCTTAGAAGCAGCACATCCACAGGCTTCTCCAGCAGATACGCTTGGCAATGCATCTCATCGCTCATAATTTCTGCTTTCCAGCCTTCATTGTTCTCGATAATCCGCTGCAGTGTCTGCAGTATATCCGTATTCTTTCCTACAACTAAAAAACTAAGACTCTCCATTTACAATATTCATTTTTCTTGCATCACAGCTTTTTCAATGCTGCTTTTCATTATTCTTCCCACAGGTCTCTATTTTCCAGTTCACAAATTGTTCCACTAAGATAATCAATATCCCCGTAAACTTGCCACATCGACCTGTGTCAACTCACTTAAACTAAGTCTCCTACCGAAACATCCGCTAACACTTCCTGAAACTTGTTTTTCAATTCCTCTTGTAAAATCCCTGTATCTTCCGAAAAATTATCATGAAAATTAGGCAATGAAAACACACCTGCAATCTCTGCTCCGTGTATCGGGAATCTCTGTTGCGCTGCTTCCAGCACCGAAATACCACCCCTTGCTCCCGGCGCTGTAGCTAAAAGCAACACCTTCTTGCCTTCAAACATTTTTAGTTTCACACGTGATGTCCAGTCAAACAGGTTTTTAAATGCTGTACTGTACGTCCCATTATGCTCCGCTAATGAAATAACAATCAGATCGGCTTGTTCCAGTTTATTTAAAAAATGAGATATTCCTTCGGGATGTCCTATTTCCGCCTCTACATCTGTTGTAAACAGTGGTAAAGGATAGTTTGACAAATCTAGTACTTCTACTTTCTCTGCCGCAAACTGTGAGGCTGCATAAGCCGCAAATGTTTTATTAATAGAGTTTTTACTATACGATGCTCCAAAAGCTACTATGTTCATATTTATATGTTTTTTTAATACCTATTGATTCTTTGCAAGCAAAATTACCGCAAAGCCCACGACTGTACATTGATCTAGATTAAGAAATACGTGTATTTAAAAAAATAAAGCCCCTTTCAATTAAAAGGGACTCCATCGCCTGATGTATTAAGAAAACAAAAAAATTCAGCACCCCTTTACTTCAGCAACAATGCCAGAACCAACCCCGCAGCATCCGATAAGCTCTTATCCGACAATCAAAGCCTGCTTTTACTTCGCATATTTTTCGGCAAGCTCTAGATTTTTCAACACCTCCTCTGTCTCCTCGCCGCTGAGGTAGTAATTTATAACTGCTCGGCTTCTATAAATATAAGCATTCGTATCATCCCGCTCGTACAGATAGTCTAAATCTTCAAACACTAATTTCGCCAACTCATGATCTATCGTACCATCAGCAAAATATTTCAATTCAAACATATGCTTTCTTACCTCTGCCCGATATTGGTAAGCCTGCTCCACATCTTTAACCAGTGATATGACCTTCGTAAAATCTGTTTCGGCCAACGGCAATAAGTCGGCATTATCATTTTGATGGTACCAGTGATGATAAGCTTCCCCCCGATAGAGGTAATACAGCAGATCAACCATATCCACTACCTTCCTGCTACCGGCTGTTTCTATACCTACTGTAAAGCTATCTATAGCCTTTTGATATTCCCTATTTGTATAATAGTAAGCTCCTCTGTGGTATAACATCATATAGTCATTAGGTGCTATCCTTGCCCATCTATTCATCACTTGCATATAATTCTCACTATTATACGACTCTAATTCTACACCTTTCTTTTCGAAATATTTTTTCAACGTCATTGAAGCATCTTCCGCTACTGCTGCTGCAAGATATTCATCAACCTTTTTTTCGGCACATATATGGCAGGCTATTGCCAAGCCTACGTAAGCTTCTTGTCTACTTTCTTTATCCTTTGTAAAGCTCAAGAGTTTATGGTAAGTTGCGCTTGCTTCTCCATACTGCTTTGCATGTATCTGAAATTCTGCCATAACAAGATAACTACTTACCATAGGGTATAATAGAATTGCCCGCTGGCAAGTACGAATAGCTTCCTTCACCTCATCTTCGTTATCCAGAGATGCATAACCTGCACCAGTTACCAACTCAGAGGCAAACTTCATAGCATCATTTTTATCAGTCTTTTCTATCTTTTTCAGATATAGATCAGCTTCCTTTGTATCACCTCTATATTCAAAGCTATTGGACAGTATGAACATAGCGGCGGTACTCTTCTCCTCTATACTCAGCGCTTTTCTTGCATCGGCCTCCGCCAAAGTATATTGCTGTTCTTCCATATAGACACTTGCCCTAGTGAGGTACAGTGTTGTTTCATCTGGGTATGCTTTTATACCTTGTGTCAATATATCAATAGCTTCTTGCCCGTCAGTATCTTTGGCTTCATAATAAAATTTGAGCCAATCTTTTGTTTGCGCCTGAGCTATACTACAAGTAAAAAGCAATAGGATAGCGAGTTTGATAACCTTCATCATAATCTCAGTTTTAAATTAATATATACAAAACTAACTGACTATCATATCTGATAAAATACCCAGACTTAGGTATTTTTATGATGGCTTGGTTATACTGATATCTTACCTATTAATTTTTTTAATAAAAGACTTATTACTTTTTCTTGATAAAAAGTAAACAAAAATCAAGACTAAGGATGCTGTTTCGCTAAAAGCAACGCTTAGTCCGGAATGTATTTAAGCCGCTGCGCTTCCAAAATCCATTCTCATCGGACTACGCCCTGCTTTCTTGACGCGACAGCATCCAAGGTCGTTCTTGCAGCGTTTTGAGAAACGCTTTTAAAATCCATTCTCATCGACCCTAGTCTAGCTATACCTTTTGGCTAGTTTTGCCCTAAAAAACTACTTTAAGCACACAAAAAGCGTAAATAGAGGTAAAATAAGCCTGTCAATGAAAACCAACCCCACACCTCCTTTACAACAGATACAAAAAAAGAGCGAGCTCCTTCTTTATAAAGGAACCCGCTCTTTTTTGGGAGTTACAAGTTAAAAGTCGAAGCTTTTTAAATTGCTATTTTCTATTTTGATCAGTGAAACCTGTCCTCTTCATTTGGAATATCTATTAATATCGAACTTTTAGTACAATGGGTCTGAATTCCGGATTAGGAATTTGGTTTACTAATACAAATCTCCCGTTCTTTTCAAATGCTTTCCATGCCAAGAATCCCCCCAGATCATCAATTACATCCACTCCACCTGTGCTATTTTCTAAACTTATTTCTCGTTCACCTTGCAATTTTACCGATTGTTTAAAATCTTCTTCCAGAATGAGAAGGTCAGCTCTACCATCTAGGCAAGCTTGGTAAATCTCTTGCAGATCCGTCAAAATCAAACCACTTCCTACAGCTTGTTCCAACTCAGCGAAATAACTTTCTTCTTGCATTTTATGCTGAGCTTTCATAAAATCCCACGTCGATTTTCCTATAGTGGTTTTATTGACTGATGATTGGTCCAGTGAAATATGACCTATATATTTCTTAGGCTGATCAGCAACTTGCATAAGCCTGGTGTAATTATCTTCACTCGCTACGACCACCACCTTTACATTATTGAGCAACTCTATGCGGTTGATGGCTTTATCCAGCAAATTAAAAAATTCTGCCAACCGTTCGTCTTGATACTTAGAATCACTTTGACGATTTGGATCCGATTTCAAAAACGGATTGTCAGTCACTGGGAAAATATCGCTATCAACTTCCTTAACAATAGCATCATTACTTGCTATTAATAATTCTGCAGAACCTGCTGAAAGGAGCAAAATTCCATATTCAGAAAGACGCGTTATCTCCTTTATCAAAGGTTTGACAGCAAAATATCTACTTATATGCACCCCCTCTTGATCTGTTGACCATCCTGATCTGAAGATTTCCTTTTTCGTCTTCGAAACAAAGATATGCAGCGCATCAAGATTGTGATGGACATCGACTTCCTCCTGAATTTCATCCAACAATCTTAAAACTTTCTCTAGATCCTTTTGATTAAATTCTTCCAACAATCTTTTTTTTGCTTCCGAAATAAAGTTTTTCAGTTTGATAGCATCTTTCTGATTGTCTGGAGAAGTCCGGTGTGTGTTAAGAGAAATTGTGATGTTTATTTCTGAAGTAGAGTCTATTAATACATTTAAGAGTTTTTGTGCATCCATTCTAAGAAAATTTATGTTCTAATTGAGCTATTTGACTATTACTGATACAACATATTTTAATCAGAATTGTTTGCGTGTTGTTAAGGAAACTAGATGAAGCCACATAAAACAAACAAGAGTATATATAAACGTCCCAATGAAAACCATGCCTCCTCTTCTCTGCAGACACAAAGCAGCCATTTGGTAAACCAAATGGCTGCACTATGATAAACTTAAACTGTGCGCAGCACCGCCAACTGATCGTCAACTGCTGCTCTACTTTCATCCGTAAAGCACACAGCAGCATCCTAGCTCTCTTTTATTGTGCACAACATGCATCAGGTTTTCAGCTACTTAAAAAAACGAGCAAACTGACTATCTAACTGCACATACTTCACCCCCAAATCCTTCAACTCACTTGCCAGCTCTTCGTATCCCTCCTCTATACCCTTCTGATAATTTATAGCGCCTACTACTTGAATATTATTTCTTACTGCCCATTGATAATCCTCCACCGATGGGTTTGTAAAAAGATAATAATGCGCTGCCGAGTAATCGTTTCTTTTCTGATAAGCCTCAACCTGCGCACGCGTACAGCTTAGTTTTATTCTCCCTCTAAAATAATCTGTTGCTTTCTCCGAGGGGATAATCAAAGCCTCCGTATCGAGCTCATAAGTCTTCAACAAGCTGTACACCTCCTCAAATACCGCCGGTTGCTTTCCCTCTATTTTAAAATCAATCATCACCTGCAGACCTTCCTTTCTACACAACTGTAGCATAGCTTCCAGTTTTTGCATCCTATGTCCATTTGCAGTTTCATAAACAGATACTTCCTCCCAAAACAAATCGTTCAACTTTTTATCTACATTAAAAAAGCGTACCAAATCCCGGTCGTGATGCACCACTAAAACACTATCCTTCGTCAGACGTACATCTAGCTCAACCATATAATACCCCTGGTCGGCAGCTTTCCTTACAGCCGCCACACTATTTTCGTCTGTATACTCATCTACCACTCCTCCACGATGCGCTATCAAATTCACTTCACCACTCTGTGCGTATAAGCCAGAAACTAAAGCTGCTACAAACAACCATGTTATTACAATCCTTCTCATCAGTAATTAGAGTTTTGTTTTAATACACCACCACTTTTATCTATTTCAACCTGTGGTAATGGAAAAAAATAGTTCTTCGGTCGCGAAAAATTAATTCGGTTTAAATCCGCATGATACACCGCATCTGGATTTTTCAACAGCGAAGCAATATCTACCCAACCTAACCTATCCCAACGCACCAAGTCAAAAAAGCGTCTATTCTCTCCTGCCAGCTCCAAACGTCTTTCTAGCATTAGCTCTTCTTTTCCTGCATTGCTCACTAAATCAACGCCTGCCCTTGCTCTTACCATATTAATCTCCTTATCGCCTGCCCCATTACCATACTTTCTAATCTTTGCTTCTGCTACCAAAAGATACACATCACTGGCTCTCATCAACGGAATTAAAAGATCAAAGCTCAGCTTTCCTTCCGGTGTAAAAGTGGTATATTTATTAAAATGATATCCGGTCTCCGAGCTCGCACCCTCATATTTCATCTTCGTATCACCCAAATCAATCTCATCTCCATCCGCCCATATTGTCGCTATGCGTCTCTTGTCATTCCCATATGCATCATACAAGCTCTTCATCGGATGGAAAAAATTCCAGCCGCCCAACGTTCGCGGACTAAAATAATTAATTGTAGAAGTACTTCTCCATGTTTGTGACGAAGTGACATAAAGCAACATCTCTGGTAATGGTTTACTCTTCTGGCGGAAATTATCCTGAAAATTATCCGACAGTCTAAACACATTATTTCCCACAATTTGCTCTCCTGTCGCAATCGCCAAGTCTAATTTACCATCTTGGTTAGGGTAACTTGCCCAATGCATATATAGTTGTGTCAAATACGCCCATGCCGCCCCCTTACTTACTCTTCCTTCGCCCGTTGTAAATGGCAAAAGTTCCACAGCAGCTTTCAAATCCTCTTCTATCGTCTGCATCACTTCTTCAATAGTTGCTTTAGGCTTATTATAATTTGCTTTTACAGCATCCTCCTGAGTAATTACAGGAAACTCGCCATAAGGCAAATACAACCACCAATTGGCAAATGCTCTAAAGAAATGCGCTTCGCCCAAACTTCTACTTTTCACCTCCGCGGAGATTGACTCCAATTGCGGTACATGCGCCAAAATGATATTCGATCGTGACACCATTTCATATTTCCAAGTCCAGCCTTCACTCAACTTCGGGTTTGAGGCGTCGAACGTAAACGTTTCTATGGCCTCATCTTCCGAATGATCTCCGGCACGGTACACATCATCTGACGCAATATCCCAGGTGTAATCGCCATGTGCCACAAAGTCCTCTGCTATAAAAATCCCATAAAGCCCAGTAACGGCATCCACTACCGCCTGTTCATTTTTAAAATAATTTTCCTCCGTATACTGGCCCTTTATATCCACATCCAACATGCTATCGCAAGAGGAGACACTTATCAATATTCCAAGAAGTGCTCCTGTTATTAATCTCTTATTCATTATGTGTATAATCTATTTTTTATCTATCATATGGAATACTCATGGATATTTGTGTTTCCCTAAACATGAGCATTTCATTCATCTTAAAAATCAAATCTAAAGCCCAAGTTTATCTTCCTACTAAACGGAAAGTTTGCATAATCTACGCCCCGTTGTAAATTACCATCCGAATAACCTATCTCCGGGTTATAACCTTTATAAGAACTTAACACCAACAAATTCTCTCCCATCAGATACACATTCATATTTTTCATAAAACTTCTCTCACCTGTTGGAATCGTATACGAAAGAGTCAATGTCTTTAGCTTCACAAAGCTCCCATTCTCTACAAATAGATCCGATGTACGGTGATTCAGGTTAACTCTTTGTGTACTCATCCGTGGTATTTGATTACTCGTTCCTTCACCGTTCCACCTATTCATAGCTTCTGCATACATATTATACGAATACGTCGGATCCAAACCTTGCATGCGATCTGCATTATACAATTGTCCACCAAAATTCCCTGTAACATTTGCCTGCATAGCCAAACCCCTATACGCCACCCCCAGCTGTAGCCCCAATATAGCATCTGGGTTCGGATCTCCTAAATACATCCTATCATTCTCATCTATTACACCATCCCCATTTGTATCCACAAAACGTACATCACCGGGTTTTATATTTCCCTTTCTGCTATCATTCGCTATATAGGCATCGGCATCAATCTCCTGCTGGTTCTGATACAAGCCTTTGGTCTTCCAACCAAAGAAAGAAGCTAAAGGCATATCTTCGTAGGTACGCGATATCTCTTGGGACTGTCTTCCATAAAACAACGAACTGATATAATTATTATCTCCATACAGCTTCGTCACCTTATTCTTAAGCAATGTCAGATTCATTCCCACACTATAGGCCCACCCATTTTCCAACTGCTTTCGGTGTCCCAGCTCAATTTCCCATCCCCAATTTCTCAACTCTCCGATATTCGAATCCGGTATGGTCGCTCTCCCCACTGTTCCCATTGCTACTGCCGGTATCAACATATCTGTTGTACGTTTATCAAACCAAGTTATACCTGCTGTAAGTCCTCCATTATACAATACAGCATCAACCCCTATATTTGTCATGGCCGTTTTTTCCCAAGTAATAAACGGGTTTGCCAAACTTGTGATACGTGCGCCACCTACCCTATCTGGTCCAAACGTATATTTATTACCATAATCGATATTTCTTTTGATCACCGTCAGATATTGCATATCTGCCACTTCTTGATTGCCTAACATTCCCCAATCTGCTTTGAGCTTCAACTCATCAACAAAAGAAACGGACTCCATAAACGCTTCTTCCGATAATTTCCAACCTGCTGAAAAACCTGGAAAATATCCCCATCTATTACCTGGCGCAAACTTCGACGAACCATCGCTACGCATGGTCATTGTCAAAAGATACTTTCCATCAAAACTATAGTTAACCCTTGCAAAAGCAGAAGCCAACTTCTGTGGTACTACATAATTTCCTGTGATTGAATTCATCGTTGCGCCATTATCAAACACAATCTGATCCATATCCTCATCCGCAAAACCTATCTTTTTCACTGTTTGAAAACTTCCCTTCTTCGCCTGCATCGACACTCCAGCTACAGCATCCAAACTATGTTGGTCTATCGTGCGTCGAAAATCCAAATATGCTTCTCCCAAAAGCGTATGATTTCTTTCATCCGTCACACTTAACTCCGCATCATTACGTCTTCTCATTTGTTGCGTTACGCTCGGAAAAAAATCTTTCGCTTGATATACATTCCCCTCAAAACCCACATTTGCCTTCAACTTCAAGCTTTCTACTATACCATATTCCAGCGCAAGAGAAGCCAATATATTGTGGTTATTTTTATTTCTATCCTCTGTAGCCAATTCATACACCGGATTATTAATATCTCCCAATTCATTATTTGCCGATGCTGTCCCCCACTCGCCATTCTCTCCCATTACGGGAATAGCCGGGTTAAAGCGTAAAGCCTGCCACAACACACCAGTATATACAGAACTTGTTGACGGGCTATACCAATTTCTATAGTTATACTGAAAATTCTGCACCAACTTCAATTTATCCGAAATTACATGATTTGAGTTGACCCGAGCAGACAGACGACTAAACTTGGAGCTTAACATTATTCCTTTTTCGTTATAATAACCCAAGCTTGTGAGATACGAAGACTTCTCCCCTCCGCTACGAACACTTAAATCTATATTTTCCAATCTTCCGGTCTGAAACAGCTCCTCTTGCCAATCTGTTCTGGTCTTGCTATAATAATTATCTTTCCAAAACTCGTTAACAGCTATACCATCATTTGTATAACGTTCTTTCTTAAGCATACTCAACTCCTCTGCACCGAGCAAATCTAACTTATTATTTACCTTCGTAATACCCGAATACAGATTAACATTAAATTGTGTCGGCTGCCCCAGCTTCCCTCTTTTCGTCGTTATAAGTATCACACCATTTGCAGCTCTTGTTCCGTAAATAGCTGCCGAAGATGCGTCCTTCAATACTTCTACCTGCTCAATATCATTAGGATTAATATCTGACAGTTTTCCCGAGGGCACCCCATCAATCACCACCAAGGGGTTGGAAGAATTAATACTTCCTGTTCCTCTTATCTGTATCGTTGGTTCTTCGGCCGGCGCCCCTCCATTAGCTACAATCTCCAAGCCTGAAGAGAGTCCTTGCAACGAATTAGACACCTGTCCCATAGGTGCCACACTCAGTTGCTCGGCTTTTATGCTCGACACCGAGCCCGTCAGATCGCTTCTTCTTTGTGTACCATAACCCACAACCACTACCTCGTTCATTTCATTAAACAATGGACTTAACCTCACCTCTATTATCTTTTGGTTGGTCAGCTTCATTTCTTGAGTTTCAAAGCCCACATACGAAAACTGTAAAACTGTCAATGGTTTAGATACTTCAACTTCAAAATAGCCTTCACTATTCGTGATACTGCCATTATTTGTACCTTTCTCCTTCACCGTAACATTTGATAGCACTGCTCCTTTATCATCTTTTACCACTCCCTGCACAAGCTGCTGTTGCTTTCCAAGTTTCACCGTACTCTCCTGTTGATTTTTTTCGATTACTTTACGTGCATGGAGAATTACATTTTTATCAGACATATTATAATCCATGCCATGCGCATGAAGAATCTGAGTCAAAGCAGTGCCTAGACTCTGTTTTTTCAACTTGACATCCAACCGCAAATTAGCTGGTATAAGTGCCGCATCGTAAAATATATTATAACCGCTTTGTCTTTGTACTTCCCAAAGCACATCGATCATTTTTACATTTTTTTTATTTATAGTAACTACTTGTCCCAACGTATTTGCGCCGGAAGACAATATTCCGGTATAGATAAACGCAAGTGCTAATTTCATAGAAAGCGATCGCCCTCTACCCGAACGCATATCCCTTTTTAAAAAAGATATGTTAATTTTTTTATACATTTGTTAATACGGTTTTTTAATTGTTTTGAATTATAAATACTGCACATATCAGGAGCGTTCGCAGCGTTCCTGATACTTTTAGTTTTCTCTTAAAGTGCCTGAACCATTATCCTCCTTTCTTTTATTTTGAACTTCACGCTGTTTGTCATCTCTATCGCCTTTAATAATTTCGCTATATTCTCATACCTAGATATCACTCCAGTAAAACGTATTTTGGGTTTATCCTTTTCATAATCAAAACTCACGTCATACCACCGTGCTATACTGCCCAATACTTCATCCAGTTCAGCGTTATCAAATGCAAATACGCCGTCTTTCCACGACGTTGTATAATACGCACGTACCGTCCGTATATTCAGCTCTTGGGTTCTATCATTAAAAACAGCTTGTTGATTAGGTTTTAGTTCTTTTATTTCTGCATTGCCAAAACTTAGCCGCACAGCACCTTCCACCAGAGTTGTCCGGATAGCATGAGCATACGTATTTACATTAAACTCTGTACCAAGCACCTCCAACTTCTGCTTACCCGAATGCACAATAAAAGGTAAATTCTTAGGGCCTACTTTTTTCCTCTTCACATTGAAGTAAGCCTCGCCCTGTAGCTCAACCTCCCTACTTTCACTACCAAAATACAGTGGGTATTTCAGACTACTGGATGCATTCATCCACACTTCACTACCATCAGGCAAATTCAGCTTATATTCACCTCCTTTTGGTACAATAATTGTATTATACCGTCCGTTTTTCGTGCTAGTGCCGGCATCCATTTTATAAGAAACCTCTCCTTTTTTACCTTTTACCAAAGCATAGCCCTCCATCCGCAGGACAGTATCATTGGGCAGGCTTTCCAAGTCAATCTCCCTCCCGTCCTCAAGTACTACGCGAGCTTTATTATTGCCTGGTACAATACTCTCTTGTAAACCAACAAACACCTCATCTGCTGGCAGTGTCAAAGGACTACTTATCTTCCAAATCGTCAAAGCCCCCCCTATCATAAGCAATACTGCAGCTGCCGTTTTCATATAAAACAAAAGTTTTACTTGCTTATTATCTTTCCGTCGGGCACTATCATCTATCACTTTATTTATCTTCTCAAACAGCTCCGTTCCCCCCAGCTCTTTTGGCGGTAACAAAGCCTCCTTTTCATCCAGCTCAACAAATACTGCTGACAGAAGCTCATCCGAATTTTCACTTTCCACATACTGTTTAAGTTCCTTCAGCTCTTCATCAGCGATGTTGCCATCTCTATACTGTTTTACCAAAAAATAGAGTCTTTCTCTTTTCAATTTATTCTTCCTTTTAAACCTATAATAGCTTAGGTCAATAGAAAGAACTATTGTAAACTGAAAAAAAATTAAATAATTAACGAATACATACGACTAAGCTGTAGTCTTATCTTTTTAGAGGCGGTTGCCAATTGGTTCTTTACCGTATTTTTTGATGTTTTCAAGTCTTGCGATATTTCTTCGCAGCTATACCCGTCCAGTTTATTAAGCCTAAAAACCTGCTGTTCTTTATCGGGCAGATGGTCTACCAACTTATTTATTAAATCTAGAAGGTCTTTACATTCTAAGTGCTCTTCCAAAGTATTACGATCTTCTGTCCAGGTGGGCAGTTGTTCATTTTTGTATCGGGTTGCCACCACGGATCTCCTAAATACCTTTATAAGGTGTCTTTTTATTAAAACAAATAAGAATGGGTAAATTCCGTTTGGCTCTTGTATAGTAATGCGCTTTTCGTGAAGTACTATAAAACATTCCTGAACGGCTTCTTCGGCTACAAAACTGTCTTTGCTAATCGAATATGCAAAGCGGTACAAGGTATCTTTATATTTTTCAAAGATCATACGGAAAGCCTTAGAGTCGCCGCTTTGAAATGAGCGGAACTCTTCAACTGATATATCCTTAACCTGCTGCTTCATACACAAAAACGAGATGCTACAAGGTTAACATTTCGTTATAAAGCTGCTATTAATAGGGTGTTAATTTATCATTAAGGTTAAAAAGGGTATTACAAAAAACAACTCTTCACACCTATTGATAACTTCGTATTTAGCACAGGATACTGTTGCTTGTTTTTATTCGCTCGTTTATAATGCCTTTATTATATTATTATCTTTACCTATTACTTTTTTTGATGAAAGATCTATTACTTTTTCTTGATAAAAAGTAAACAAAAATCAAGACTAGGATGCTGTTTCGCTAAAAGCAGTGCGAAGTCCGGAATGTATTTAAGCCGCTGCGCTTCCAAAATCCATTCTTATCGGACTGCTGCCCTGCTTTCTTGACGCGACAGTATCCGAGGTAGTTCTTGCAACGTTTTGGGAACCGCTGTAATAAATGCGTCTATTTCAACAGCCTTAATTGTGTATCCCAGCCTGCATCCCCCATTTTATTATTGGTCGCAATAAATTTTTTTACATTATCTTCCATTCTTCGCCCTACATCTATCAGTTCTTTTAATTTATCCAGCTCTATTCCTTTATTTCTAAATCGGTACCATACCTCCTCTTCTAGTCTCAATTTTCTAAAATTTTTTATCGGCCAGTCTACATAGAGCATATTCACTTGCACGGTTTCCGAAATTTTCACTATCCAGTTTTTCGCCTCGCATTCTTCCAGCACACCCCTGTCAGGATCGATAATTATTTTCTCGCCTGTCACCAGATACGCCAGATCATAGCGATCTACTTTTTCTAGAAACACAACATACAGCAACATTACCGCACTGTTTTTAAGAAATGACGGTTCTTGCGGGTACTTTCTTCTCAGGTGCATCCGTAGGAAAGCTGTATTTCTGCTGTACTCCCACTTCTGCAAGTCGGAGATCCCATTCTCCTCGCCCATCTCACCCTTAAACAGCTTATACTGCGGGTAAAAATAAACCACTACGGCATAGCTCACCACAGGCAGCAGGAAAAACAAAAACTCTGTCGTCCAATAGCGCGACTGCATCAAACTAAGCTTATGCGTTTCCATTATCACATGAAGCAGCAAGGTATGCGCCCCTACCACTGGCAGCACAACGACAATCAGGTAAAGTGCAAAATACAGCAACATGTTCATACGCCCCTTAAACACGTCCTCTTTCCAAAACATCCAGCTCGACGCACCGCATATCCAAAAGGTATACAGCAGCAGCAAAATCAGCGTACCACACAGCACCACAAAGGCCCTCTTCGACCACAGGTTTATGCTTTGCCCCGACACCAGCTTCCAGCCGTAATTAATCAGTAGCGCCACCATTATATATAACAGTGTTAGGCAAATCAGTTTAGTTAGCTTCCTCATAAGTTATCCATGATTAGAGAATTGCCTATTAAAAGGCCATTCCACCATAAAACATAACATATAAAAACCTAATATAATCATTTTTATTTAAAACACTATTACTCAACCCTGTACAAAAAAAGCACATTCTGTAAAAAAGTCCTTAAATCCTGTGCAAAAAATGTACATTCTGTAAATTCCCCTTTTTTTGCCTTGTTAAAGCAAGCCAATAGTCCTAAACTGCCCGAAACATTTATAAACAAAAAGAATAGTATACACTATTCATCTTTCCACATCATGAAAAAAAGTTTACATATCAATTTACGCGCTTACTTTGGCCGAGCTCTAAACCCGAGCACAGTCGGTCTTAGAGAGCCCGAAGTGTTAATCCGTCATTCGAAACAAAAGCACTATAAGAAAGATTCCGATTGGGCCATTACGCAAGAGTTCGATGGCAGATATGGCTATCTATATTGCCATGAAATAAGCGTAGAGCAAGAAAAAACTATGCCTATCAAGATCAAGAAAAACGATCTACATGT
Organism: Sphingobacterium sp. UT-1RO-CII-1; assembly: GCF_026711005.1. Lineage (GTDB taxonomy): Bacteria > Bacteroidota > Bacteroidia > Sphingobacteriales > Sphingobacteriaceae > Sphingobacterium. Next base: position 687,986 of record NZ_JAPPVJ010000002.1, read on the forward strand.
GCTCTACCTAATACAGGGCCAAGAGATTGAATTATATGCTAAAAATAAAAAAGACACCAAAATAGTTTTATCTGCAAAGCGTGCCCGCTACTTCTACCTTCCGACAGGGCGATATTACCTTGTACTGCCCAAAGGCAGAAGCCTACTCTTTGGTTTCTATTTTGACGGTAAGATATTCCGCAGAAATTATGAATTACAATTTGATTTTCTTCTGCCCCTACTGCATGCACAGCGCCAGCAACTCTCAGCGCCTGTTGCCAGCATTGATTTTAAAGTAGCTGAACGAACACATGCTTATATCGAGCAACTCTGCGATGAATTGACCGATGTTGACCTATCCAACGAAAGCACCATATTGACACATTATATTGCCTTGATCAAACTTTCAAAAGAAAAGGTGTTTGATGAGTATAAGATAGAAAGCGCAGACAAAAATTTGGCCACTAAAGCACACAAACTACTTGTGCAAAAGGTACAACACTTGGGACAAGAGTATCGTGTGCATGAGCTCGCACAGTTACTGGATCGAAATGTCGACTATCTCAACAAAATCCATAAAATATATTACGGCTGCTCGTTAAGTGAACTAAAAGACACCACATTACTCGCTATAGCAAAAAAGCTATTGGCCACCTCGCCCTCCATAAGCTCCTGCGCCTACGCTTGCGGTTATAGCTCGGTGTCGGCCTTTACACGTTTTTTCCAGAAGCAAACAGGCAAGACGCCCAGTGAGTTTCTTAACTATACTAAAAAAATGCGTTAACTAAGGGAGCCTAACTTTAAGGAATATGACAAGCAAAACCTCTTATTGCAGAATTGACGCAAGGAAAGGGAAACGGGATATCCACCGAAGAAAGAATACTATCTTTTATAAGCCTGTAGTACGCCCCTGAGCGCTACCACGGAAACTGTATACACAAGACCACGGATTTGGTCAACCCTAGCCCAACAACTGCTATTATCTTTGCTTTAGCTACATACAAGAAAACCACAAGATTTTCTTGGCTGTATAGAAACAAAAAGACAAAGAAACATGAAAGCAGTAGTAGGCGATATTAACAAACATTTCAGGCAGCATCTGACAATCTATCTAGACGCTCTGGCGGTGCTCTGTTCTGCTCTGCTGATCTATCTTTTTGTACAAACAGCTTTGAGCAAAGTATTGCACCATGCGGTGTTTCGTATTCAGATGGGCAAGCAACCGCTCCCGAGCTGGTCAAAACCAATATTGGTTTATGCACTGCCCATTATTGAGTGGACGACCGTGCTGCTGCTCTTATTTAGGCGGACACGCCTTTGGGGGCTTCTGCTTGCAGGGTCTCTGCTGTTTGCCTATACCGTATATGCCTACCTGGCTTATAAAGAAGTGTATGGCTATGTGATCTGTGCCTGCGGGAAAGTGTTTGAAGATATGGGCTGGCGCGAACACTTTTATTTTAACGCCATACATACGCTGGTGGCGCTAGCAGGATTTTATTTCGTTTATAAAAGCAAAACATTAAAAGCAAACAATAAGAAAGAATAAAAACAAACTATGCATAGTGGCTTTCGGCGGGAAGCCGCAAAAAGGGTCTTGAGGACCGGGGAAATAAAGGTAGAACCTTTTGGGATTGCGACAATTTAGATATCAATCTCCGCAAGGAAAAACATAAGAACAGGCAAGTTGCTAAAACGTTCTACCAGGCTTTCCCGCTCTCTGACCAAATATTATAAACAATTAAATTTTTGAAGCTATGAAAAAGCTCATTAAACTTGTGCCTGCGATGGCACTACTATTAGCATTAGGTGTTTACACGGTAAACGCTAAAATGAAAGCAGCTGTTGCGGAAAAGACGCAAACGGAGCAGAAATGGATGTTGAAGTCTCCAAATTTAAACCCTGCAGACCCTGACAATTATGAACCAACAACTGGTAGCATCTCAGATTGTAGAGGAATAGAAGAGGTTTGTATGGTGGAAGCTCCAGCTAGTGCTGAAGATAGTGAAAAGCCTAATTTTAGTGATATTGATGGTTTAGAAGAAGCATTGAGTAGTGATCTTGATCACGAAAATATTCACCTTGCTCCATATACACCAACTTTCTAAAAGACAATATCGTCAATCAAAAGGGCATGTTTTTAGCATGCCTTTTTTTTATTAACGCGGATTTTGTTTTAAACTACTTATTTCTACTACATCAAAAGGAAGAAGAAAAGTGTAACGCAAATCATTGGGAGGTAACTCATAAAGCTCCTTTCCTAACTTTCGTTGTAATGTTTTTTCAAATCTTTTATCTTGATTCAATCTTCTCAAATCCGACCATCGAATCCCTCCTCTAAAAAGTAGTTGTTTTTCACGTTCTTCTAAAACATAACTTAAAAGGCTTTCACTCTTCAAATCATCAGGCACGCCATAACTGCCCGCCACATATCGATTTTTCAATAAATGATTTAACGTGTGCCTTGCGTCAGAATCTTTATCTAATCTAACCTCACATTCAGCTTTTATTAAAAAAACTTCATCTCGAGCCAAACCACCAAATATTGAAGTACCAGTGGCGTTATAATCTCCTTTATATTTTATCGTCTTATCGCCTTCCTTCACAAAAAACAAAGACTTCCTTAAGTCAATTTCTTTAAATTTTTCAAACAAAAGTGTATCCACTTTTGCTCTTGTTTGATTATGGACACTTGCTGTACCTAAACTAACTCCATAGAAAATGACTTCTTTATTTAATAAAGTAAAAGGGAAAGGTAAATTCGCATCTAGTTCACCATAATCAATCAACTCATTATCAACATTTAGAGCTAAGTCAGCATACTTCAATCCTTTTTCATAATCACCTATCACTAAATTTATGCGCGCTAACAAAGCATATGCAGCTTCTTTAGATGGTCGAACTGCAGTATGTGATTTCTCTGGAAGATATTGATGAGCAAGTGTTAGATCCTCTATAATCTGTTTATAAGTTTCCTTTACAGACGACCGATTGACGAGCTCATTGATGTCTGACTCAAGTTGCAGAGGCAAACCATATTCTGAATCTTCCATTCCAATACTGTAATATGGACAATAAAGTTCTGCCAACTGAAATAATGCCATTCCCCTAAAAAAGTAGGCTTGCCCTTTTACATTATCTCTATTCGTTTCAGACTGTCCTCCTAAATCCACCTTATCAATATGATCTAAAACTACATTTGAGTAGAATATTCGATAATATCCATAGGTCCAATCCTGTCTATTCTGTGCATTTTCATCCCAGATATAGGTATTTCGAACATCGACATTTCTCGCCTCCCAGTCTGCTTCTGTGAGGTAATAATAATCTGCTGCCACGTCACCTGCGGCTGGATAATGCATAAGCATTCTATCTTCGTAATCCATTAGTGCCTGTAGATCGCGGATATATCTCGGTATAGCCAATGATTGATCAGGTTTTTCATCCAAATATTCTGTACAACCGAATTGTAGAAGCCCCAATAAGCATATAATATTCAATAAAATACTTCTCATAATCTTAAAATTTAACATTTACCCCTATTCCAATAGTTCTAGGGAAAGGTACTTGTCTTACCTCTGGATCTAAATCAGACTTTGTTTTTTTCCATATAATACCCAGGTGTCTAGCATACAGTGTGGCAGTGAGGCTTTTAACAAGCATATTTTTATTATTATTGCTTATTGAATAAGAAAAATTCACATCCTGTAAACGTATATGATCTCCCCTTTCAACAGTTGCTTCTGATTCTCGATAGAATTCATCTCTACGGTTATTGGATGGATATATCATAGAAGGGACAGTCGTATTGATTTCATCTCCCGGCTTTTGCCAACGCTGATAATAATCTCCATGAGAGAGCGACATACTTGGAGACAAAAGTGATGTATAATTAATAGTTTCACGTCGGAAATAGTAGCCACTTTTAAATTGGATATTTGCTGATAAAGAAAACCCTTTATAGCTGAAAGTATTTCGTAAAGCTCCAAAAGTTACAGGTAAAGCGGTACCATGAAACACTAAATCTTCTAAAGCAATAGCTTGGGTCAAACGTGCATAATCTTTAGACGGTTCTCCTTCTAAATATCCTATAGGATCACCTGTCTCAGGATCCAAACCTTTCCATTTGTAGCTCACCATAGAATAAGCAGGCTGACCAACTATTGGAGATATCGTACTTCCTGACCCACCGACCCAAGAATTATAACTATTTGGCTCAACAAGATATTTCTCAACCGTATTTTTATTTATTGATAAATTCACATGCCCAGACCAAGTAACCCCAGCATATTCCAATCTACTATCTAAAGTAATATCTAATCCTGTATTATTTACAATAGCACTATTTCTTGCAACAGAATTAAAACCTATAGTAGGATCAGTAGTAACCGAATTTATAATATCAGAAGCTTTCTTTTGATAAAACTCAATACTTCCTCTCAAAATATTTTTATTTAAACCAAAATCTACGCCTACATTTATGGTTCTTATATTCTCCCAACGCAAATCTGGGTTAGGAGGGTTATTGACAATAGCATAGGGTAACCTTGCTGTCCTAGTCACTCCCCTATAATCAATAGTCGTAACTGCTGCACCATTTGCCCAGACATTACCACTATACCCATATGTAGTACGGAGCTTTAGAAAGGAAATTAAATCAAACTGATAAAATGGTTCGTTACTTATATTCCATGCCCCTCCGACGGACCATAAAGGTGTCCACTTATCATTGGTTTTCACACCAAATAAATTAGAAGCATCTCTTCTAGCACTAGCTGAAAAAGTATATCTGTCATTATAAGTATAAGCTGCATTAATATAAGAAGATACTAAACGGTGCACTGTACCATATTCGTTGTTAAAGCTTGGTATCAAAGCTCCTCCACTTAAATTATCATAAACAGGCAATCTATCAACAGAATTAACAAGGGATGTGAGTAAAAGATCGTCATCGTACCCAAAGGTTCTGTAACTATTTCCACGATTACTGGTATGTCTTAGCTCAAAGCCTGCGATTGCAGAAACAGAATGTTGACCAAATCTATTATTATAATTGGCTTGTCCACGACCAGAATGCCCATGAATATTAGAATAATACCGATCTAAAATTCCTCCCAATGGTATCTGATGATTAATATTAGCTCCATTTATTTGTGTAAAACGATTGATGAGGTTACGTGTAAAATATGTTTTATCGCTATAATGATGTCTTTCTAGCGTAGGCTGGTATTCATATTGATAGCTCATTTCTCCAGATAGCCCTTTCAATATTTGATATTTTACCCTTGTATTAAATAGAATATTACTCTTCTTAATCGTATTGTCTGCCAACGACAACTCTTCATAGGGGCGATAACGCCAATCTAATACTTCTTCTCTTCCTTCAACTATATCAAGGTAGCTCCCCCTAAGATCTTTCTCGACTACCAATCCATTTCCACTTTCATCTACTAACCGTGCATAAGGGTATAAATTTCTGCCCGACATCATTTGCAAATCTCCAACATGATGATTGTTTTTTTGATCATTTAGTGAATACCTCACTCCCATATCAATTTCCAGATTTTTCAACGGACGTATCGTATTCTGAAAATTTAGAGTCAACCTTGTCAAATCTCTCCCTACAGTATTTGCGCTGTTTTGATCGTACCCTATAGAAAATAACGAAGAATAATTATGCCCTCCTCCACTAAGATTTAAGGCGTACTGCTGGTTTAACCCTGCTCTGTAAAAATACTTGGATAAATCATTACGCATATCATGCGAAGAATAAAACTGCAGCTTCTCTTCAAGTTCATTATCGCTTACTTCCCCTTGTTTGTGTAATTCTAGTAGTTCAATTACTGGTGTGAGCGGAGGTCTGTTGCTCGTATTATTTAACATAGAGTTATATGTCCCTTTATCAAAAAGAAACTGTTCCAGTTCAATATAATCTTTAGAGTTTATCCGAGGACTATAATATAAGTCTGGCTTTTGAATAAAAGTACTATTAGCAATAGCAGAAAGTTGCCATGGTGTATTATCTTTGCCTTTCTTTGTAGTGATAACCAGAACACCATTACCTGCCTTCGCCCCCCATATACTGGAAGCAGCAGCGTCTTTGAGTAAGGTTACACTTTCCACATCATTTGGATTGATACTATTGATATCTCCTTCAAAAGGGAAATCATCCACTACAACAAGTGGACGCATATCTGTAAGCCCCAATGAGGCAACTCCTCGCACTATCATAGCAGCTTCATTGCCTCTCCTCTTATCAAACAGAAGGCCAGGCATAATACCATCCAAACGACTAATGACATCTGAGCCCATCTGCCTGTTAAATAATGTACTATCAACAAATTCGAAAGAACCTGTAGCTCTTTCTTTCGGTATTCTTTGGTAACCAGTATTGACAATGATCTCTTCTATTTCTTTTTTTTCTGTGCTAAGAACTATTGAAAGTGGTAGATTATTATTTTCAAAATCTAATTCGAAAGAACTAAACCCCAGTTTACTGACCACTAAGGTTCCTTTTTTTACATTTACATTTAATGTAAATTCACCTTCTTTATTTGTAACTGTCTTGATTTGACTTCCCTTAAGGGTAATCGTAGCATTCTCTACCACCTCAGAGCTATTACTTTGTACTCTACCCCGAATTATCGATTGTGCAAAAACGCTAGTTTTCACACTTAAAAACAAAGCGATCAGCACTGCATATTTAATAATATACCTACTCATTTTGATCTCCCTCCTTGAGCACATATCCAAATTTGGTTAACTCCAAAGGAGCATTTACAAGATCGGATGTATTAATCCGCCCATCAGAGACCACAAACATATCGATCTCTCTTTCTTCTAACTCAAGCTGTAACCCTTGATTGACAAAACATTTCTGTAATGCATCAATATCCGTTAAATCATCGGGCAGGTCAAAGTCAATGCTATAATCAATGCTACTCTCATCAATGAGAAAAGGAACAGCTCCAGACTTAAGATTATTTAGAAAGTAGACTATATTATTTACCGATGTATTTTTAAAATAGTTCTTTGCCCCATCGGCTGAAAGCCCAACTTTTTGTGGAATGCTTCTATCTTCTACTATTTCATTCAAAACTAAAACAACATTATTCTTGGATTGCAAGGATCTTTTAGTTTCATGATCACCATCCTTTACGATAAGACATGGCATTGAGAGTCTTACTTTTTCAGCATAAAACCCCGACAGCTCAGACAAATCATTATACATTCTTTTTAAAACCTGCTCTTTATTATAAGAAAGAGGTAAAACATATTCATAGGTATAGTCATATATGTTCCAGTTATAACTCGAATTTCTTAGATGATGAAATTCTAATTTACTTGGATTATCTAAGAGCATAACACGTCTATTAGGCATCATTACACTAAATTCTGATTGCGAAGCAATTGATAACAGTCTAAGAATTGGATAATTAATATAAAAACCATGTTTAACCTTACTTAGGGAGTCTATCCTTTCACCCGAAGGCAACATAAACCCATCTAAATAGCCCAATACACTGGTATAGTAAGCAGGCCTTTCATATTTAATATCCGAAAAAGTAAGTGAGAGTAAAGTAGTATCTAGTTTATCTCGGTATTTCGGCAAATAATATTCTTGCTTATTTACCATTCCGCCAATCACATCCTGATTAAGAGCCATTGGATTAGTAATATGCTCTAAAACACCTTCAGTATTAAAAATAGCAATATGAGGTAAACCCTGATGGGGTAAGAGCTCGTTTAAAACTTTATCTTCTACCACTGAAAAAAAGTTGTCTCCCAGTTCACGAATTTGTGGCGAAGCAGTTTTTGCAACAAATTTAGAAATCAATTCAGTTCCTTCATGAGTGACATTAATCAAAGCCACATCATCTGGATACGCATCTACTAATTTGTGCATTTTAGGCATAGATAAAATACAGCTCCCGCACCACGTCGCCCAGTAATCTAAAATTATAACCTTCCCACGATAGTCGGCCAGGCGAATTTCTTTAGTCTTCCCTCCATATTCTACTACCTGCAAAGGCATATTCCATATTTCCTCAGGGATGGTATCCCCTATTTCTAAAGGCTTGATCTCCCCTATCCCAGTTGCCCCGCCTTGGCGGAGCTCCTGAGCCTTTGCTTCCACCACGGAAGCAAAATTAAACAACACACAAAATATCGCTATAACCTGTAAGCCATAGACCATAGGCTTTTTAATATCGTCAGCTCTTTCTTTATCAAGCAGAAAACCATTCGCTTCATTTAAGCTGTTTTGAGAGCTCCTTTTATTTTTAACTAACATAGACCCCACTTCACCCCTAACCCCTCCGCAAATCGACCCAAACCACCTTAAAATCAATCGATTAATGTACAGATCATTCTCCACCTTCCCCTCCTTGCAAGTAAAACGCAGCAATCTATTTACCAGTTCTTCGAGTCGTGTTCGACACTTGTTCGACAATCCTTCGAGTGCTCTTCGACAGTCCTTCGACTGGGCTTCGAGTCGGCTTCGACACTTGTTCGACAATCCTTCGGGTGCTCTTCGACTCGCCTTCGACTGGGCTTCGAGTCGCACTCGAACAGCACTCGAACAACACTCGAACAGCAGTCGAACACCAGTCGAACAAATGTGCACCAAAGTACGACCCAATCTCGAAGCCACCCCGAACCATCCGGCTACCCTAGCCGAAGCGCTCTTAGTGTATGGCCTAAGTATTAGCCAAGTATGCGTGAAGTAGTAACAGTGTATAAGGAGTGTATTAAAAGACATTACACTAGCCATGCTCCATGACCGCTTCATAACTGCTGGTTTCTTGCCTTTATCACCCTTTTTCACACACTTTGTTGTGCCGTTCATGTGTCGTTCATGTGTCAAACATGTGTTGTTGTTGTGCCGTTCATGTGTCAGATATGTATCGAGCATGTGTCGCTGTTGTTCATAGACGGCTTTTAGAAAGTGTAGCCCATGTGTCGAAGCACGTTTCAATTTAAAGGCATCGCCAGTTGTCCCGCGGGCGCGGGACTTCTGAACATTACAACTAAACTGATAATAAAACTTGCCTAAAAAAGACAGCATTAGGCACCTAAAGCCATAAAGGGAAGAGTCAGAGTATTTTATCAGGGGTTTATTAAGGGCATAACAATCCCCTTTGCGTAAAAATCGCATCATAGTAACATAGATTTATAAAATTCATAAATGGTTTATAAAAAATAAAAATCCTATATCGGGGCGCCCTCGTCCATAGGAATACATAAGCATAGTTTGTAGCAAATAAACTATGCATACCCCATTATTCTGGAGGGCAAAAAATGTTTTGAAGTAGTTGTTTTTTCATCATTGCTCCTTAGTTTATAATCGTAGCCGATTGAGCAATGAATCTATGTGAAAGGAATATCCATCAAAAAAAGAGATGGGACAAACCTTATTTTCCAACGAGGGTCGTAGGAGAACCTTAAGCGAAAACAAGAGAATGCCCATCTCTCCTTCTGCTACAAAGGTAGAGATTAGGCATTGATCTCCTGAACTTGCGCTTGATGAAAATTTCCTACGTTTTCGTTAGCAAGATTCAGCGTCAATAGCCAAATAACATAGCGGAAACAGCTATAAATACCACTTCCACTTTTCAAAGGTAAGCATAATTTTGATTTTTACAAATTTTACCGTAGACGATTTGAATTATATATATAAATCAACTCATGTATAATGCGTGATGGATAAAATCAACAGGTTTTCGCTATACATCTTAAATAAGGTAAAATTTAAAAGATTAGTTAAGGGCCGGTCTGCCTATCTATTTTCCATAGACATCAAAAAAAGTGAAGGTTACGTTGCTGCTATTGAAAACAAAAGTACCCCTTACCAATACAACTCAGCCGACTATCCCCTTATAGCAGATGCCTTAGTTTGTGAGCTGTCCGACATCACTCCTCCTGATGATTGGCAGGTGAGTAATTCGCATGATAAGGTAGACAAAGCCGTAGTATCCCTTACCGACCTGGCATTTGCGAGAGAAGTTATAGCAGGTATACACGCAAGTTCTAAAGCCTATGTGCTTAACGATATAAAAGAGCTTTTGAAGCATTTGGCATTAACCAGTAAGAATCCTGAAGAGGTAGCCGTCGTTACCAAAGTGTGGGAAGAGTTCAAGAAATAGAACTTGATAAAAAGTAACTTTTAAATTACCTTTGTATTATGAGAGTTAGAGAAGTCATAGCTTTTAAAAATTATTTTGAGGACTTCCTCTTGGAGCAACCAAAGAAAGTACAAGACAAAATATTCAAAATAATTGAGGCTATTGAAACTCTCGAACGCGTTCCAAAAAACTATTTGAAACATTTGACAGGAACCGATGGTCTATATGAGGCTAGGATCCAACTAGGTTCTAACATATGGCGTGTGTTTTGCTTTTTTGATGGCGACAGACTTGTCGTCTTAATGAATGGATTTCAAAAGAAGACACAGAAGACACCTAAAGGCCAAATCGACAAAGCGCAACAAATAATGGTTGAATATTACGAACAGAAAGGCAAAGAAGATGGAAACTAAAAACTGGAAAGATATAAAGGACAATATTTACGGTAAAGTAGGGACTGAAAGGCGTGATGAACTCGATAGGGACTTCGAATCTTTTAAAATCGGCTTAATGCTTAAAAAAGCCCGTGAAGAAAAACATTTGACCCAAGCCGAACTTGCAGAAATCATCGATAAGAAGCGTGAGTACATTTCAAAAATAGAGAATAACGGGAGTAACATTACCCTAAAAACCTTATACGATGTTGTCGAAAAAGGATTGGGTGGAAAAGTCAAAATATCCATTGAATTTTAAATTCTCACCTATCCTTAACCTTGATCGAAGTCGAACATATAGTATCTGTACGCAAACCTGAAAAACCAGACGTGGTCATGGCACGGATGGACTATGTTATCATCTGTCAGGTAATCGAACGGCTCAACGAAATCGGTATGAGCGATGATGAGCTTTCATTTCTCCTTGGCAAACCCAACAATTACGTCTTTGGCTTCATCGTTAAGCCCAATGACAAGAACAGATTCCACGAAGATCAGATCGACCTACTGCCCTATCTACTCGATTGTCCTTTTTCGAGAATACTTATCAACAGTACGCCACCTGGAGATATACACCTCCATTATACCAAAAAGATTAAGGAGGAAGGATACAAAGGCTTCTCGCATATCATTTACGACATGAATGGTGACGGAACACGCATCATTTGGAAAAAGAAACAGGCTCCAAAAGGAACTACACGCAAAACAAACGAGCCACTCTTGGCTCTTCTCAAGCAATGGATAGCCGATGGGTATTTCGATCAAAAACAAAATGCTTTGGAAATATACAAAAAGTTGAAGGCTGAAAATGTCGAACTCCACATCAGCGAGCTCGAAAAATGTCTCAAGATATTATGCCGTGCTAACCAACAGCTACTAGAGAAAGATGCTGTTGATGGCGTGTTGAAGTATTGGAAACTGCACAAAAAATAAAACCTAAAAAAGCACCCAACAATACTGAACAATGGCATAATTTTTCAACTTCATAACAAGCAATATCGCCTTATATTTTTAAGTAGTAATAGATACCACCTATTCAAAAAAACAACCTTTTACGTATGTTTTTTCATTTTTTTTTATAATAAAATTTCAAAACGCACATATATTTCGATCTTTTATTTTATTTTTGTTTAAGTGAAAATAGCTAAGCACATACATATATTTGATATGGCTAAACAAATCTTAGTAGCAAAGGTTTGTTTTTTTGTTTTTTTAACAAAAATGCTCATTGCTGGCACTCCAATCTTTGTAGATACACTGGACAAAGGAACAGTCTTACAAGTTTTGATGCAACTTGAAGTTGAACAAACGTCTAAAGGATCGACCACTAATAATGAAGATCTACACGAAAATGGCGCTAAAGTTTTCAAACCAGATGCTATAGACTACTTAACACTAAACCCAACTATAGAAAACAACGGAAAGCAACGTAACTATCTACGTAATGAAAAGATCATCTGTACATTCGTTGCCTCGGTCCCTACCCCGCCTCCTAATAGCTAAAACACAGTTTTAAAAGCTCATACTTCACTGCTTCTTTTGCTCCTGGTTAAGGATGCAATAGCATCATGTGTTGTATAGGGTATTCGAAAAAATATCATCAATAAATACATTTAATTTTTTTTATGTTAGGAACACGTATGTCCGCTTTTCTCAAACTATCGAAAAGGGACTTGAAATATGATTTTTCCGCGAGTATTGTAGTATTCCTGGTAGCTCTACCCCTATGCTTGGGTATTGCGATGGCTTCAGGCGCTCCCCTTTTCGCAGGTATATTAACAGGTATTATAGGAGGTATAGTAGTTGCGTCTTTTTCAGGATCACAGCTCAGCGTAAGTGGTCCTGCAGCAGGACTTACCACTATAGTATATGGTGCCATTCAACAGCTAGGGGCTTATGAAACATTCTTGTTAGCAGTAGTTATTGCAGGGCTTGTACAGCTCGTGCTGGGAATTATTAAAGCAGGTATGATTGGGAACTTCTTTCCATCAGCCGTTATCCTTGGTATGCTTACAGCAATAGGTATCACCATTATATTGAAACAGCTGCCTCTTGCCTTCGGCATGATGGAGCCTCACGCCTTCGAAATTGACAATGGCGGCGGCTTAAAAGCTTTTACAGACACCGTTTTCTCGACAATCAATGTCGGCGCAACTATTATCTGTTTATTGTCGTTATTCATATTGATTTACTGGCCATCCATCCAATACCTCAACAAAGTTCCAGCTCCGCTACTAGTGGTTATAGTTGGTGTAGCCTTAGGCTACAGCTTTCAGAACACTTCCTTTGCACTAATTAATGGAAGTGCGCATTTTGTGACTATCCCAGTGGTGTCATCATTTGAAGAGTTTAAAGCTTTATTTATCTTTCCAGATTTTACCCAAATAGCGAATATAGAGGTCTGGACCGTCGCCATCACTATAGCAATTGTAGCGAGTTTAGAAACATTGCTAAGTATAGAGGCGGTTGATAAGTTAGACCCTATGAAAAGAGTTTCTCCAACGAGTAAAGAGCTCTTGGCTCAAGGGGTAGGTAATATGACATCTGGATTTCTTGGCGGTATCCCGCTCACCTCAGTGATCGTTCGATCCTCGGCCAATGCCAACTCAGGCGGTCGTACTCGTCAATCGGCCATATTACACGGTATATGGTTACTATTAGCAGTATTAGCCATTCCAGCAATTATCAACCTCATCCCTTTAGCTTGTCTAGCTGCGATCTTATTACATACGGGCTACAAACTAGCTAAGCCCTCCTTATTTAAATCTATGTATGGCAAAGGTTTAGATCAGTTTATTCCTTTTTTCGTGACGGTATTGGCTATTGTTGCAACAGATTTATTAAAAGGCGTAGGAATAGGAATCTTAGTATCCATGTTTTACATCTTTCGGGCAAACATACAGAATGCTTTTATCTTCCATTTTTCAAAAGACACAGACCAAGATAATGAAGATGGCTCTAAAGTAAAAATAACATTGGCGGAAGAGGTTACTTTCCTTAATAAAGCCGCTATACAGAAACAGCTTTATGCATTACCAAAAACTGTAAAATCGGTAACAATAGATGGCCGTAACAGTAAATTTTTGGATAAAGACGTGATTGAAGTAATTAAAGATTATGAGCATAATGCACGCATCAAAGGTATCGAGATTATCTTAATTGATATTACATACAAAAAACAACCGCAAGAGCAATTCCTAAAACGGAAGAAAGTAATGCAAAAAGCATACTAGTAGATTTATCACTGCAAGTTGGACGCATGAAAAACGCACCATATAATATTTATAACATGGAAAATAAAGAATTAAAAATAGGTTTTCAAAAAATACTCGAAGGTAATAAAAACTGGATTGAGTTTGTAAGCAAAGACAAAACGGGCAGATTTCAACAATTGGCTAAAGGTCAAAATCCAGAAATACTATGGATAGGCTGCGCAGATAGTCGCGTACCGGCCAATGAGCTTACAGGCACAAAACCTGGAGAGGTATTCGTACACCGTAATATAGCCAATATGGTTATCCATTCCGACATGAGCATGCTATCGGTACTTGATTATGCAGTCAATGTTTTAAAAATAAAGCAGGTTATTATAGCAGGGCATTATGGTTGTGGAGGCGTTGCTGCCGCGCTAAGCCGTCAACAATTCGGAATCATAGATAATTGGCTATGCCACATCAAAGATGTATATCGTATACATGCTAAAGAGATCGATGCAATAGCAGATCACGACCAGAAAGTCGACCGGTTGATAGAACTTAATGTTAAAGAACAGGTGTTCAATTTATGCACCACATCGATCATTCAAAATGCTTGGAAAGAAAGGAATGACCTAGCAGTACACGGAATGGTTATCAACATTGGCACGGGAGAGCTAATAGACCTTGGTTCTACATTCACCAGCAACGATGATTTGGGTGAAGTATTTGCTTATAAATAAAATTCACACACATATTTAATAAGACAATCACGAGTATTTGTAGTAACAAAATGCTCGTGATTTGTTTTCTTGTATGGCGTAATACGGCATTGCTAAAGATAGCTCCATAACATGCTCTTTTTTAATAAAATGAATTAGCGATTATTAAAATACAACAAATAAAACACTATTACCGTTCTGCAAGTTCTTTCAACTTTTCATTCATTTCATTGAAGCCATTAATCGTTTTTTGGGGATTGAATAGCCCTACAAAGACACCTTCAAATTGCTCTCTTTGAATAAAAGTAGTTGTGCCGTTACCATTGTCAATTAATTCGAATGTATGTCTTCCATCAAATAGTCCACCAATAAATACTTTACCTAACCAACTCAATTCTTTATTGTCTATTTTAGTCATTATAATTGGTTTAAAAGCCATTGCTTTGCCATTCGGCGGTTTAATACTGACTTTAATTTTATTGCCTTTTTCTACTTTTCCTTTTAATGCAACAATAAAAGGATTCCAACTCGGATAGTTATCAAAGTCTGTCAAAATTGACCATATTATTTCTGGGGTTGCGTGTATAAGAATTTCTGTCTTGATTTCTTTTGCCATAGCTGGTGAATTGATAAAAATCGTCACTAAATAAGAGAGATAAAACTTTTAATTTCTCGTTCCATTTATTTAACATGACAAAGGTCTATCTTATTTAACAGTATTGGCTTGACAAAAATCAAGAAAGCTGTTTTTTTCTTATTCGACTAAAAGTTTCTGGTGTCATCCCAAGCATTGATGCAATGTATTGTAGTGGGACCTGATTAAATAGCTCTTTGTTGTTCTCGAAAAAAAAGAGATATCGTTCTTCGGCCGACATAGAAAGGTGACTAAAAATCCTGTCCTCAAGTGTTGTAAAACATTTGACAATAAACAGTTTTTCCAATTCAGACCATTTGGGAAGGGTGTTTTTAATTTTTTCGTATTCGTCTTTGTTGATGGTGTAAAGCTCTGTGTCGGTCAAGGTTTGAATTGTCCAGCGACTGGGGCTATTGAAGATAAAACTAGATAGGTCCGTTACAAAAGTACCTTTGGTTGAGATCCATTGCGTAACTTCCTTACTTTCTATCTCGGTAAAAATCCGTAAAAGTCCAGATTGTACAAAACTCAATCTTTCACATTTCTTGTTTGTTTTAAGGACATAATGGCCTTTATCGAAAGTTTCTAGCCTGAATAGCGAAGTGATAGATTTTAATTCTGTTGGTTCTATTATTCCAAAATAGGATCTTATACTTGATTCAAGCTCTGTCATTTTGTTGGTTTTTGAGAATAATTACAAATTTACATAATATTATTTGTTGCCCACCTTGTGTAAATAGCCTATAGTGACAAAAGAGACTTCTAAACTACTCGATACCATAATTACCAATGAAAGAAAGTAAGGACATGCATGCAGTGAGAGAACAGGAATATCCGGAAAAATAGTTGCCGAAAAATAAAACACAAACTTTCTCTAGATGACTTAATTTTTCAATGGACAGAGAGAACTTCAAAAGATTAAAATGCTTTCATCTTTATGCATAACAGTTGTCCCACGGGCGTGAGACAACTGAATAGCATAAAGTGCTAAAATATAAAAGCCTTGAAGAGAAAGACGCAGGCTTTTATTATAGGGGTTGCAGAAAGCTTTATACCCCCGCAATTAATCAATTGAGGGTTAATATAACGAAAACAATCTGAAATATAAGCATATAGCTACCTAATGTCGCTGTAAAGTAGCTTCTTTGTAACAGGAGTTAATAAAAAGCATAGGTTATTTATCAAAAACCAAATTTACAGGACCACCAAAAAAGGATGAACAGTCGCTATTATTTTTTATTTATCCGCCCTTTAAATCTACTCACTCCATTCATAAAAGCTTCTACGACAATCCTTCCTTTTGGAAGATGATTTAAATCATATTGATATGCTGCATTCTTAACTGCTTTATATTCGTGCTTTTGCCACAGCACACCATCGACAGTAATCTGCACAGTCATGTCGCTGAATGTATTGGAAACAACTTTTAATTCAGTATGATCAATAACAGATCGAGGATATAGAGAAAAAGCATGTCTAGCTACTAACGTATCCATTTCAAAACCGGAAGTAGCTTTAAAGCTAAACATTTCACCACTTCCACAGTCGCTTTCAAAAGCATGAATAAGGTTGCCAGCAAAATCAAATATGCGCAGATGCCCATCTCCTTTTTGAGGTTGTGCCCAAAACTCCAGACCATTACCCGCAGTATCTATCAACTGTAAGGAGTGCAGCCCCTCCGATAAACGGATGGTGTCTCTATAAACTGTTTCAGGAGACAAAACGGAGGACAATTTCTGATATAACGTATCTTTTTGTGCATTGACCAGATAAATGCTATTGTCTTCAGGATGTTTATTTGTAAGCAGTTCCAGTACAAACTCATTAGGGAATCTCTCCGGTGCTGTAAACTTTATCTCTTTGCTATTATCCCCAATCCAGGCATCCCTCTTGCCATTGGGTTTATCAAGTGTTAGATGAAAAACATTATCGCCATCTTTCTCGTCGATCTCTCCGGGCAAAATAATATCAGCTACCTGATTGAAAGCAAGCTCACCTTTCCAGTGATAGGTTTTAGTAGGGAAACCTTTCGTACCGTATACGATAGTCAATGAACGAAGCAGATCTGCGCCTAAATTTCTGAAAGAAATACGTGGCCCAGAGCTTGCCGGATTCATCCGTGAAAAACGCTGTTCGTCGCTAGGCACCATAATAGCCTCGATTGCTACATCTGTTTTTTGCTTTGGCGCAGAATAATGAAACAAGAAGGAAGTTATGTTTTCAACAGCTTGTATATTGTCCGTAGCGGTATAAGGCTCCATAGTGAGGGAAACTTGGTGTTTACCGGGTTTAGTAAAAACATCAATAATATCGGCCTCTTGCAAATCGCCAGGACACCAATAAGCACGGTCGTAAATCCAGGTTCCGCCCTGCGGATAAAGTGGATTATCTCCACATTTCTTCCACATATCTCTGCGGTCAACGACCTTGCCGTCTAAAGAGATTTCCCGCCAACGGCTACAGAACTCACTACAACCACGAGGCTTGTCCATACCATGCCCCGTATGCTGTATACGGATGCGACTCAACTCGGCACCTTTCTCCGACTCATAAGATATAGGCAAAAGATGTTCTTCAATATTCGCTCGAGGATCGCCATACTTATAGGCTTGGTTCCATAAAGGCTCCATACCTAATGGCTCAACGACAGAAGGCCCATGCAGTATTTCAAAATCTATACTCAAAGCCCAGCCCACTGTACTGTCTTCATAGCCAGTATGTACATAAACAATCTCCACACTATCGCGCAACAACGGTGCAAAATCAGTGACATCGACCTGCCATTTCCAACTCCACCCCTTGTTATATATACTACCATAAGGTGTCAGCATTCTGCTCAACTCATAATTCAGTTCCGGACTATTTTTACCGCCTTTGCGCCGTAAAATAATATGATCTAAATAATCCCAATGCGCAGTGTTTAAGCTATCAGGGCTACCCAAAGTAACATGCATAGTGACTTTACGGATAGACTCATCCTTGCTGGGAAACACAGCCCAAGCAGGATAAGGATTTGCCGCGGTAATAGGGTCACAAATAATCGTAGAACGATCGTGTGTGTTAACATACGTTATAACAGGCTTTTGGGCAACCGCTCCAAAACATATAATAACAAGAAATAACGTTAAGATTGATTTAAAATTCATTATCACTAAAATGCTTTTGAAAAGATAAAGATAAGATGTTTTATTAATCTACTTTAAAAGAATAAAACATTAGCAATTATTGGTACTCTCTTGTAAAAAATGTAGTCACAGAATGCAAAAATAGCTTTATAGTAAAAACCCATTGGGCAATTAATACAAAACAACAAATTAGAAACGTTTACTTACTGATCATGCTTTCGTAATCGGATAAAGACTTCCATATTTCTTCTATTTCGGGCCATACGATATCGGTAAAATCAGTATCTGTATTAACCAAAACTACTTTACCCACTTTAGTTGTAGGATTGAAATACATAGCTGTAAAGACTCCCGGGTCGGAACCATTATGCCCTATCATATCATTTTTAACCTGTAAAAAATCATTTCGAAACTCCATAAAAACACCATATTCTTCAGTTTCATCCTGATCTATAAATCTTTGTTTTTCAAAAAGGGTATTATAACTTTCCTTTGTCAACAACTTGCCACTTCCGTTACACCCCTTAATCAACTCGGATAAAAATAATCCCATATCATGGCTCGATGTTACAAGTCCACCATCAGCATAGGTAATAAGAGAGTATTCGGCTATCATTTTTCCTTTATAAGCAAATAACCGAGAACGTCCTAAGCTATCAATATCTCCTACGGACCAACCGGAACTATTCATTTCCAAAGGTTGCATGATGTAGTTTCGTGTGAATATACGGTAGTCTTGCTCAACTGCAGACTCAATAACCAAAGCGCAAAGAGCAGCCCCTATATTGGAATATTCTCGTTTTTCGCCTGGCTTTGAGTCTAAAAATGTACTTTTTTGATACCACTTACCACCTTGGGTAAGACTATTCAACATAAAGTCTTTTAATGAAATATGGGTTTCGGGCTTATTAAAATAATCATAAACACCTTCATTTTCGTCGTGCTGATCTTTGCTTAAAACATAAGATTTTGCGTAAACCTCATCCAGATCGTTAATTGAAGAAGTATGGTATGCCAAATGCTTAATAAGGATGGGGATTTCAGGATAATGAGGATTAACGACTTTAAAAGGTAAATAGTCGTTGATGGGATCATTAATGTTTAGCTTACCCAACTCTTGCGCTTTAAGCAGAGCAACACCTATCAAGGTTTTAGATATGGAAGCTATATTTTGAGTGCTATGCGCAGTATATGCCTTTATTTGATCGAGACTAGCAAAGCCAAAACCTTTGTTGTACACGAGTCCCTTTTCATCAACAACAGCCACAGAAAAACCTCTAATGCCATCTTTACGATAGGCTAATTCTAAACTCTTAGTCAGCGCATCATCAGCTAACCGTTGGCTTTTTTCGCTTTTGTGCCCATATTGACAAGAAAAGAGTAAAAATGAAGCGAAAAAGATTATAAATATATTTTTCATTTTCTTTTAGACTGCTGGTGTTAAAATAATATTTTAAAAATCATCAAGTATATTACAAAGACGCTACAAGCATTATTAGCACCATAACTTCTAAATTGACTGAGCTAAAGTAACTAAAAAAAATATAGGTTCGACATATACTTTGCCGAACCTATATTTTTTAATGACTAGAAAGTACTAGCCAGATTTACTGTCTTAATTACTATCGAGCAAATTGCTGGTCTGCAAATTGAACAAAGAATGTCCAATCAACAGAAGTTACATCGTGTTTACCAGTTCTGATATGATAACCTATATTATTATGAATAGGCTTGTTATAGAGAGGCATCTTTGTATTTTCAAGACCTTTCAAGTTATACAAATTGTAAACCGGGGATGCGTAAACTCCTGACAGATATTCGCCTTTTGGGTCTGCCCATAAATCTTCTGCTGCACTTGCAATATAAACCGAACGAGGGGCCATAAGGGCAATAAGCATATGCTGATCAAATGGCAATTTTGCTTCATTATCCCGGTAAGCATTAAAAGATTTTGCAAACCAAGCAGGTTTTATATTCGATACAATCTTAACAGTTTCACCAAACTCACGCTTGGAAAGTGCTGCACCCCCACTTCCAGAATTATTAGAAATAACAATTTTAAAACGTTCATCCTGCGCGCCGGCCCACAAAGCTGCTTTTCCCAATCGAGAGTGTCCAACAATAGCAACACGCTCAGTATCTATTTCGGGAACACCTTGTAAATAATCAACTATTCTACTTGATCCCCACGCCCAAGCACCAATAGCTTCCCAACTATCATCCGCCAATTGGCTGTTGGGATAGTCAGAGAATAAAGACGCAACGCTATATTCTTTAAAATCAGGCTTATCAGGAAAAATATCATGATAGCACATTGTCGCCACCGCATACCCCCTATCGATAAGCAAATCGTAATCCCAACGACTACTTTGGTTGCCTCGCTCCCAAAAAGGATGTCCTTTTTCTGTATACAAACCATAATTATAGCTATACACAATAGTAGAGTCATTGATAGTGCTATGATTACCTCGAAAATTATAACTCACAAAAACAGGCAACTTCTCAGTTAATTGCCGATTATTAGGTAACAATAAAAGTAAGAGAGCATCTACCTTTTTCCCATTATTTTCAAAACTCATCTTGATCTGTCGACTCGTTGCTTTACCATTGAGCGCTTTTTTGTTTTCAAGTAGCATTTCATAGCTAACTTTTATTTGCTCAGCAGGCGTTTTCCCATACATCTGCTTAGTGAAAATATCTAATACTTCGGGACGGCGGATTGTCTCCCATTCTTTTGAATTTTTAACAACTTGACCACTATTCGTCTTTAGTACATCAGGGAGACTATAGTTTGGGACTTTCGACTCATCGTAATTTACCGTCTGACCGGTAACAGAGTGGGTAATAGAAAAAAGCATTGCGAATACTAATAAATTAAAAGTGTATTTCATAATTCTTATATTTTAATAGGTTCTACATTATTTTCAGCACCTGAATATCCTTTATTTTGGTTAATCACGCCTTGTGTATTTGCATTAATAGCCGAAGCTGGAACAGGCCACAATATATGATGTACACTTAGTTTATATTCTGCCCACCTATGCTTTATACCCTTGTTATAAAAATTATTTTTTTCTATTACCCAATCATAATAGAAATTATAACCTGATTGCTTAACATTAGAGCCAGCGCCACCCGGACCAGAAAGTGTAGCTAAGTTATAACTTCTTCCAAAATATTCACAGGTTTTACCTGTCTTTGCATAAACATAAGAAATCCGAGTAAGTTCAATATGTCTATTTTCTTCAAAATACAACTCACGTGCGCGCTCATCAACTATAGCTCCTATATTAATATCATTAGCGGTCAAAATCTTAGCACCAGCCCTCTTCCTAACGACATTAATCATCTCTGCTGCCAAAACTAAGTTATCTGTCCAATAGTACGCTTCTGCTAAAAGCAAATACACTTCGGCAGAGCGGTAAATATACATCGGAGTTTCACCTCCCCACCAGTCAATTACAGTAGGATCGGGAACGAGGGTTTTATAATGTGGCCACTGGTACCAAGAGCGAATAGAGTCCTCTACGGACATAGCTGGATTTTTAACCAAATGTTCGCCATAATAAACACTGCCTTTTTTCTTTAACTCGATGTCGTTGTACCATAAATCGGCAGGGCTTATCCAACTATCGCGATTATACACACCCCGCAGATCTTTTTGCTCTTTATCTGTCCAGATCGTGTATTGAAAATAGTTCGTAGAACGAGCCCGTCCTATACCTCGCCCATAGCGAGTATTGATTTCATATTGAGGTTCTACACTTTTGTTGAAAGAAACCCCAATTTGTCCGTCAGGTGTAACAACACCAGCAATACGCGGAATTAAATTTCGTCCTAACTGCGATCTAATTGATCCGGGAATATTAGGGTAAGAAACTACATACATAATCCCCTCCGTATTTTGCGGATCTAACTTCGCCTCAACACTGTGCAAATCATGCATTAAATTTGTACGTTCTTTAGTTTGGTTAGTAGTAAAACGTTGGGTCATTAACGGATGAGCCCCAACCACAGCCTGTCCTACTTGAATTGCTTTATCAAAATCCCCCAAGGATATATAAACTTTCGTAAGCAGGGTACCAATAGCATTTTTACTTACACGCCCACGATCAACAACGCTGGGCACCCACCCGTAAGCTTGTTCCAATTCCGTTTTTATACGTTCTAAAATACTCCAACGATCAGCCGAGTAATAGTCAGTACGTGCGTCTACAACTTGATGCTCTACAAAAGGGACATCACCAAATTGGTGGACTAACTTATAGTACCAATAGGCACGGTGAAAATAGGCTTGGCCTAAAATTCTATTTTTGACCTCCTCGGACTCCAGTCCTGTATTTTTTATATTAGAAATAATAACATTCGCATACTGTATGGCTTTATAAGCATTTTCCCAATACCAGCCCACCCGAGTAAAATCCATACTATTTAGGTTCGCATCCGGTAGTAACGAAATGTCAATATCCATTTGCGGCCCGGCTTTATCCGTAGTACCTTCAACAGATATATCGGACAGAATCATTTCGGTAAGTTGAGGCATACCATCTCCAAAAAACTCGGAACGCATAATATTTTCACATGCAGCTAAAGCCGCATCAAAGCCTTTCTGTTCAGTAAATGTCTGCTCGGGCGTATAGAATGACAAAGGTTTGGGTTCAAGCCAGTTTTTATCACAACCTGCAGTTATTGTACTACCAAGAAATAGCAATATATAATATATAGTTTTTGTCGTTAGTTTCATGATTACAATGTTAAATTAATACCAAAATTGAACGTACGCGGAGTAGCAGTTTCGCTTTCAGGATCCCAAAAACTCCAATTCTTACTGTATACAGCTGCATTTTGTATACTAAAATTAAGCTTCACATTCTCAATTTTCGCAGCCTTAATTAAGTGTTTAGGAATGTTATAAGACAATGTCACATGTTCTAAACGAAAGAAGGTTTTATTAACCCAATTTGTCCCTATGTTTTTTGAACCTATGCGAGCATAATCATTAATAGGATTCGTTGATGTCCAGCGTGGTAAGTCGTAGTCAGACGTTCTATCAGGAAAAGCATAAGTATTAGCCGCTCTTTGAAAACCACCATAATAGTTAAGATAAGAATAGACCATAAAGGAAAAGTCGAAGCCTTTATATGACATCTGACTACGTAAAGAAATGCGTGATCGAGGTGTCCTATAACCCTGGAAAACCTTATCTCTATTATCCATGATACCATCATCATTCTGATCGAGATACTTAAAATCTCCAGGTTGCAAGCCATAAGTTGCAGCCGTCTCTTTCTCGTCTAGCTGCCATATGCCAGTTCTTTTATAACTCCATATTCTATCAGGATCTTGATCAATAAACCATCCGTTATTTTCGTCATTAGCCTCTTTTTGCTCAATCAGAGTCCCCGAATCATCGAAAACAGAAATCATATCACCATACAGGGATTTGATCTTCCGTCTATTCATAGAATAAGTACTAAACAACTTCCAGTTAAAACGGTCGTTATTAATAACTGTAGCTTGTAAGGATAACTCTACTCCATAATTACTAACCCGACCTAAATTGGACATAACACTATTAAACCCCGTAATATTTGGTAAGGCCCTACTCATTAACAAATCGCTAGTTTGGGAAACATAGGCGTCCAATGCGCCAGAAACTCGGTTGTTCAATATGCCAAAATCTAATCCAAAATTATAAGTAGCAGTTCTTTCCCATTTGAGGTTGTAATTAGCCATGCTTGTTAAATAAATTTGTGAGATATTATAAATACTGCCTGACGAATTTATATAAGGCAACAAACCGGAGCCCATTTGAGCTAGTGCAGCATATTGTCCTATCTCTCTGTTTCCGTTTTCGCCCCATGACAATCTTAACTTACCATAATTAAGGAAACTATCATTATTGAAGAATGCTTCTTCCGAAAAGACCCAACCTAATGCTACAGAAGTAAAAACCGACCTCGGATTTAATTTACCAAAAGCCGAATAACCATCCTTTCTAACAGATCCCGTAAACATATAACGATCATCGTAAGAGTAGAACAAACGCCCCATTAAAGCATCGGCAGTTTTATAGGTGTCATTACTCGATATCGTATTGGTAGAAGCTGACTGTAAAGAATGATACCCTAAATCATCATTAGGGGTGAAACCCTGAGCAGACACACCTGTATACCAATACTGCCCCTTTTCGGCATTAGCTAATAGAGTGACCTCAACCTGATGTTTATCTGCGATACGTTTTTGCCAATTTAAAATATTATCAATTTGCCAGCTAAACCACTTGGTGTTATTACGTTGAACAGCACCTCCCACCGGCTGATAGGTCTCAGACTTAGATGAATTATGGTTAAAATAATTCTGATGATTAAAGTAGGGGTTATAATTTATCGTGTATTGAATACCGAAAGGCAATTTAACCTTAGCATACAAAGTAGCATTTAAAGTTTGAGTGGATTGATTACGATCAATATATAATTTTTCGTAAAGTGGGTTAATTGGATCAAGACCTGTTGGACGTTTTCTATAAGCACTGTTTAAATCGTCAAGGTTATTCGAGCCATAAGGTGATATCATGGTCATTTGCCCCCAATCAACACGAAGAGAACCATCATCTCGAGAAGCAAATTGAGCATTGATACCAGTAGTTAAAAAAGAAGCTATCTTAGATTCTAAATTAGCGCGTGCTGTGATATTTTTAAACTTATCGCCAACCACAATACCCTCTCTATCAATGTAACCTAAAGAAAGGTATTGGGAGGTATACTCTGAAGTATTGGCAACACTAACGTTATAATCTTGTTGAAGCCCTGTTTGAAAGACTAGATCATCCCACTTAGTAATTTTACCTGCAAAGTAATTATCAATCTCAGGAGACGTCAAATTCAACCTAGACAGCCATTTTTTTGTAAGCTCCTGATCATTGGCAGAAGAAACAGGTACGCTTTGATCATAATTATACCAGGTAACCGGATCTACTCTCTTTAAATCTCCAGGATTAACAAACATCTCTTTATATTTGTCTAGATACTCTTCACCAACACGCCCTTCATTATAATCCTGTCTAAATTTAAGAAAGCTATTTTCATCATGAATTTTCTGCTTATTTGCTACAGTAGCTAATCCTGTATTGGCCGAAAAATTTATCAAAGGTTTCCCAGATTTACCCTTTTTAGTAGTGATAACAATAACTCCATTTGCAGATCGAGAACCATAAACCGCAGCAGAACTAGCATCTTTTAAAATATCAATATTAGCGATATCGTTGGGGTTAATATCTGCTAAACTCCCAAAGTAAATCACATTATCCAAGACAATCAAAGGTTCGTTACTAGCTGTTAAAGATCCATTTCCTCTAATAGAAACGGAGGCCTCAGATTTTGCATCTGTTGCAATACCAATATTTACGCCCGGAGCGTTGGCTCGCAAAATATCCGTTACATTTCTTGGTGCCTGCCCGCCAAGATCTTCAGTTTTAATACTACTCACAGCTCCCGTTAGATCTTTCTTTTTAGCAGTACCGTATCCAATAACAACTACATCCTCTAAATCGGCCAGTTGTTCTTTCAGTACAACAGAAACATCTTGTTGTCCATGCACAGCTACTTCTTGTGAAGCAAAACCAATTGCACTAAAAACTAACACGACACTGGAACGGCTTTCGTTTATTTCATACATCCCCTCGTCATTCGTACTTGTAGCTATATTGGTTCCTTTTACTCGAACTGTTGCTCCAGATATTACATCGCCATGCTCGTTCATAACACGGCCCCGGATTGCCTGTTGAATGACTGCCAAATTCAACAAATCCTTTATAATTACTTCAGTTTTATTATCAATTTTTATTTTCTCACGAATCACAATAGTCTTGCTATCAAGCTCGTAACTTAAAGGCTGACTAACAAAAATTTGAGACAAAACCTGCTCAAAATCCTTGTTAGTCACATGTATATCTACTGGTACAGATTTCTTAAGTAAACTTTCCGTATAAAGGAAATTATAACCTGTTTGCACTTTAAGATCTTTAAAAATAGTTTTAAGTGACCCCTTACTATGGTTCAATGACACTTTTTGAGCAAAAGAATTTGCACTAACTTGCATCAAAGTGAATAGTAAAAGTAAACTGGTCAATTGCATAATAAGCCAAATTCTACGGTATAACGATCTGTCAATACCGATTTTTTTTAGATAATTTCGATACATTTGTAAAGTTTGGTAAACACAGCATGTCCCTGTCGTCGAAAACTAAGACCTGCTGCTGGTTAGCGTTAAAAAATAATGTCCAAACGACAGCCAAGTTCTATGAGTTCTTGGCTGTTTTTTTATGCTATTCTAGCATTATTATTAAAGGATACTTCTTTTCATATCATCATAGTAGTTTAATAAATAAATAAAATGTTAGTTGGTATTTTTATCAGAATTATTTTAGCCCTTATTATTTAGAGAAAACGAAGACCGATCGACCTTCAATTTTAAAACGAACCCCACCCGTCTTTTCCAAAAGTTGAAGAACTTTTTCTATCTTTTCAAAGCGGGAAACTACACCGCCAAATTTCTCAACACTTTTTTCCCCCTCATAAATAATATCTACATTATACCACCGTTCCAGCTTTCTCATCACTTCATCAATGTTGTCACCATCAAACATAAACTCATTATTAGTCCATGAGACTATACGATCTGTGTCTACCTCTCGTAGATAAAAATCACCAGAACTACTAAGTTGAAATTGTTGATTGGGCACAAGAATTGTCTTTTTATTGTGATGATCGATACGAACACTTCCTTCCAAAAGAGTAGTACTTACCATCGAGTCTTCACGATAACTACTAACATTAAAACGAGTACCTAATACTTCAATTTTTTGTCCGCTACTATGTACAATAAAAGGTTTTGTATGATTACTGGCGACTTCAAAATACCCCTCGCCTTGGAGTTCAACATTCCTAGAAGAAAAGGCTGAAAAGTTTGTAGCATAACGCAGTGAAGAAGCAGTATTCAACCAAACTTGCGTACCATCAGGTAATTTCACTTTGTATGTTTCACCACGAGCGGTAGAAAGAACATTATATCCTGAGGCAGACTCTCCGGTTTCTTGTATTTCATAAAGCAACTGCCCATCCGCAGTTTTAGATATAACAATAGGACCATCTTTTGCCAATTGCCCTTCTGCTGTCTCAGCAAGCCTAATTTGAGTTCCATCAGCTAAGGTTAAAGTTGCAGTTTGCTGTCCTGGTATAATAGGGTTATATACTGTTTGATAGTCATCTGTCGTAGATTCTTTAAGCAAATAGAACCATATACTCACAGATAAAATACTGATTAAGATAGCAACTAGCCCCACAATAAGTCGCCAATTTTGAATTTTGCGGACTGGTTCAGACTCCATCTGGTCTTGAACAGCGCTCCAAGATTTTTTTAATGCCGACTCTAAAAAAACATCATTAGACGAAACAGAATCTATTTTCTCGCCAAAAGTTTCTTCTATTAATTTTTGCAGAAGCTCACTATCTTCTCCAGACTGGATATGAGCAAGAAAATCACGAACTTGATCTGCACTAAGCTGTCCGTTAATATACTTTCGAAATGTGTCCTGAAGTTTTATATCTTCTTTCAAATCATATGGAGTTTATAATCATAATACACGTAACAAGAAAACATCATCTGCTCACCAATCCTTTTTTATTGCACTTGATCTAACATCTTACTTAAATATTAAAAAGATCAATAACATGATAGCAAGCTTCCCCAGTTCCTGATGTCTATCTTTAATAAATCTTGTGGCTTTCACAATATGATCATTAATAGTAGAGGTAGAAATTCCCAACATTTCACTAACCTCGGCATAACTCTTACCCTCAATCTTACAAAGTTTAAATATTTGCTGCCGCCTTTCAGGCAATTGTTCTATTGTACGCATCAACCATTGTTCACTTTCTTTCTCATGTAAATGCTCCTCCACATGACTATAACTATCAACCTGATGTTCCCGCATATAGTTATCGACCTGTCTGTCCAGATTTTTTTTTCGAAAAAAATTGTACACACTATACTTAGCTATTTGGAATAGGTATGGACGGAATGATTGATTAGGATCAATCAGATGACGTTTCAACCAAACTTTTAAAAAAACAACCTGTAAAAGCTCTTGAGCATCAGCTTCATTCTTAACCATTTTTAATATGTTAAGATAAAGAGCTGCGCTATAAACTTGGTAAATCCTTCCATAAGCTTCCTGATTTCCTGATTGCATAGCAACCAGAAGTTTAAATTCGTCGTTAGGATCAATCGTTAGGTTGTACATTATTAGCTTTTCATACAAAAAGTGAAGCTTATATCTAAAGCTTAATTACATATCAATATTTAGGCAAAAAATAGATAATTCTTTGACAAGTTACATTTTTCTTCTCCTAAAAAATGAACCAACAAAGAATTAAAAGCTTATAAATTCAAATTAACAGCTTCTTAAAATTTATTTATGCTCTTACTTATAATACACTTCGAAAGTAAGTTCCATCTGCTCTATCAGAAAAAATAAAAATATAATATAAGTATAGCTTTTTAAAGCTGTTGTTCCAAAGTATCCCCTACCAATCGACCTTACATAAACTTAATATAGAAAACCCAAAACAATGGATTATTTTTGATGATAAGTGATTGAGAATATCAACATATAAAAGAAAGCAAACAATGGCAAAATACGACGATGCTTCATGGCATTATAGCGGTGACTACCCCGAAAACCTAGCGAATGAAAATGCTGCGACACACATAGGTATGTTCTTGACATGGTGCATAGATAATGACCTGATCTCGGAAGAACTGCGTGAAGATGCAGAACAAGAAATTGAGCTGGTAAAAAACAGAAGATTGAGTGGTGCTGAATTTTTAATCAAAATATGCGACGAAAAACTAAGCGATGTAGATTTAAACGAAGTGGGTAATAAATTTGCAAAAGATTACTACGAGGACGAAACCGACTTTGCCGAACAGTACAATTCGTTTGCAGACGACTACGCAGACACATTTGACGAACAAGCAGAAGCTAAGGGCTTTGAATATGAAAGTTTTTACCATGTAGAAAACACATTTGAAAACTACGAGTTGATAAAAACTGTAATAGACAGACGATTTCAAGAATGGTTAGCCTATAAAAAATAAACTCTTTTTAGTACTTACCTGTAAACACGTATAAAGGTATAGGACTCATACAGCCCTCTACGCGTAGAGTATCATTTTATTAGTATCGCTGATAACAAAACGATAGCCGTATTTCCAAAGCTCAAAGTAGGGCTTTAAAAAATCTATAGCTGGCCTGTTTTTATAGCGCGGATATTGGAAATAGGCGGAAAGATAATAGTCGCAACTAATCGAGTAATAGGCCTCGTCTAGGATAGCGACTAACGAATCCGTATCTGAGTTTTCGAGTCGCCAATTGGAAAAAGCTTCATACCACATTTCATGCATACTACTATCAAAATCAACAGCATCGGACTCGGCTATTTCAATAGTTTTGATACCTTGAAGAGCGTGCCAAAGCTCTTCATCCTGAATAAATTCGGCAAACAAAAGAAGATGTTTTAACAGATCTCGTCCTAAACTCTGTAACTGCTCTTTATCAGCAGTTTTGGAAGGAACAAAATAGCCTGGCGAAGCCCCCTGCTCGACGACACCCAGTACCTCTTGTGCTGTTACTTCAAAAATAGGTTTTAGACGTTCGTAAAACGTAGCGCCATTAGGTATTGGTTCAAATATTTTTTCTGCCTTCTCGCCGTAAGGCATAAAACATTGAAAATATGCGTAAAACTGATCGTCTAGATCTAGGTATTCGCTTTCGGTGTCCACCTCTTCGTCAATAAGTTTACCAAGGTAAAGGGCATATTCTTTTTGTGTCATGACTAATAATCTATATATTCACAAAGCTATAAGCACTCTGCTGCGATTAAAATACCAAAGATAAAAAATCATGTTTCTTAATTGATGCCGCTAACATCTTTTTATATTTACTATATTGAATTTATCTATGATATAATTAATAAACAGGCAATTATGATTAAGATTATTTACAGACCAAAGTTTAAGGTTGATAGAAGCTCTTTATTAGTGCTTATTCTATGTCTGGCTCTGATCTTACTGATGGTCATTTATTTTTGATATAGTTAAAAATGGTCCGTTAGAGTATGTATGCTTATAAAAATAGTATATCGCAACCGCTGAACTTTGCAATTCTATTGCATAATTATTTTTATACCTTTGGTGTATGATAAAATGGTCAGCAATACTATTAACTATTATTTTCACAGCGCTATCGGTACTGCAATGTACAGATGGTATAGCTGTAGTAATAGAAAATAGCACTTCACAAATTGCTAATAATGACCAAAAAGACACAGCAGACACTTGTTCTCCTTTGTGTGCATGTACATGTTGCGGAATATCAATAAGCCCATTTCAAAATAGCAAGGCGGTATTCCCTATTTTCTTAGTACAGCCGAAGGTAAAAAACAGTATTGTTAAAGATGTTTTTATAATTACTGACTACAACGCTAGCATCTGGCACCCTCCGCAATTTAACGTCTAATATTTAGGGAACTTGATTGTTCAACTATTGTACACTACGTTTCAAAATAGTTAACATACAATAATTTAATCCCTGTTTTTCTTTTTTCAAAGAGAAGACAACCTCTTGTTTTCTCAAGTTTTCAATCTAGAATAAAATAGACGTGTTAGATAGCATCATTAAATTTAGCATCAAAAACAAGTTCATTGTAGGAATAATGACCTTGATATTGATAATATGGGGAGTTTGGAGCGCCAGCAAACTGCCGATTGACGCTGTGCCGGATATCACAAATAACCAGGTACAGATCTTTACCTCAACCCCCACCTTGGCCAGCCAAGAAGTAGAACAGCTGGTTACGTTTCCGATCGAGCAAAGTATTGCAAATGTTCCCGACATTGAAGAGATACGTAGTATTTCAAGGTTTGGCCTATCTGTTATTACGGTGGTTTTTAAAGAAAATGTAGATATTTACTTTGCCCGCCAACTGATCAATGAAAAGCTAAAAGAAGCTTATGAAGCCATTCCTCAAGGAATAGGAGTTCCACAGATGGCTCCCGTAAGTACAGGACTGGGCGAAGTGTACCAGTATATTATACACCCCAAAAAAGGAAGCGAAGAAAAGTATACAGCTAAGGACTTGCGTACTATGCAGGATTGGATTGTCGCAAGGCAACTATACGGCACGCCTGGAATAGCCGAAGTAAATAGTTTTGGAGGAGAGCTTAAACAGTATGAAGTAGCGGTAGACCCTAACAAACTAAAAGCTATGAATGTCAGTGTGCCTGATATTTTTAAGGCACTTGAGCTTAATAATCAAAATACAGGCGGGGCATATATTGATAAAAAACCGAATGCTTACTTCATACGAGGAATAGGACTATTAACTTCATTGGAAGATGTAGGAAATATTCCTGTCAAGAAGAGTGGAACAGTGCCTATTTTGATTAAAGATGTAGCCGATGTACGTTTTGGAAGTGCGGTGAGATATGGTGCACTTACCTACAATGGAGAGGTAGATGCGGTAGGCGGCGTAGTAATGATGCTGAAAGGTGAAAATAGCAATGAAGTAGTACAGCGAATTAAAGAAAAACTACCTACTATTCAACAATCGCTACCTGAAGATGTGGTTATTGAGGCCTATCTAGATCGGACAGACCTCGTGGGAAGAGCGATAAAAACCGTGGAGAAAAACCTAATTGAAGGCTCGCTGATTGTCATATTTGTGCTTGTGTTATTCTTAGGAAACATGCGGGCAGGATTGATTGTAGCATCTGCTATACCTTTATCTCTCCTTTTTGCCTTAGGCATGATGAATGTCTTCGGAGTAAGTGCAAACCTGATGAGTTTAGGAGCTATAGACTTTGGGCTAATTGTGGATGGTGCCGTTATCGTAGTAGAGGCAACTTTGCATCATTTAGGCTTAAGAAAATCTACAGAAAAACTAACCCAAGAACAAATGGATCAAGAGGTGTTTGAATCGGCATCAAAGATCCGTACGGCTGCAGCTTTCGGTGAAATTATTATTCTCATTGTTTATATCCCTATTCTCACCTTAGTGGGTGTAGAGGGGAAAATGTTTACACCAATGGCTAAAACTGTAGGCTTCGCTATTTTGGGTGCGTTAATATTATCGTTGACTTATATTCCGATGATGTGCGCATTGTTTCTCCCTAAAAAAATGAGCGGTAAAAAAAGCTTTAGTGATCGAATGGTGGAAAAGATGCAAGGAATTTATGCCCCTCTACTACAAAAAGCAATTCGCCTGAAGTACGCAATTATCACTATCGCCGTAGCATTGTTTGCAAGCAGTATATTTTTATTCAATAGAATGGGAGGCGAATTTATACCGCAACTACAGGAGGGGGATTTCGCTTTTCACTGTATTTTACCCCAAGGTAGTTCTCTGAGCCAAAGTATAGAGACATCGATGCAAGCATCACGTCTAATCAAAGAGTTTGACGAAGTGAAAATGGTTGTAGGCAAGACAGGAGCTGCCGAAGTGCCCACAGACCCCATGCCTCCAGAGGCCACTGACCTCATGATTATATTAAAACCGCAAAGTGAATGGACATCGGGACGCTCTTTTAGCGAACTCGGGGATGCTATGATGGAACGATTAGAAGTGATACCCGGTGTATTTTTTGAGAAAAACCAACCCATACAAATGCGTTTTAATGAGCTAATGACAGGTATTAGACAAGATGTAGCTGTGAAAATTTTCGGAGAAAATATAGATAGTCTAGCG
The DNA here is from genome assembly GCF_026711005.1 of Sphingobacterium sp. UT-1RO-CII-1. Taxonomy (GTDB): domain Bacteria; phylum Bacteroidota; class Bacteroidia; order Sphingobacteriales; family Sphingobacteriaceae; genus Sphingobacterium. Next base: position 721,002 of record NZ_JAPPVJ010000002.1, read on the forward strand.
ACTTATGCTAAACAAGTGAGTGAAGTTATTCAAACAATTGAAGGCGCAACACCACCACAGGTAGAACGGGTAAGTGGACTACCACAGATTAATGTAGATTATGATCGGGCGAGAATGGCAAATTATGGATTAACTGTAGAAGAGGTCAATGATATGTTGAGCACTGCCTTTGCAGGAAAAAGCGCCGGCCTTATTTATGAAAACGAACGAAGATTTGACCTGGTCGTAAGATTGGACAGCACCTACAGAAGTGATATTTCTGATGTCCAAAACCTGATGATACCACTGCCTGATGGAAACCAGATTCCGCTTTATCAAATTGCGGAGATCGACTATAAACTCGGTCCAGCCCAGATAAGCAGAGAAGCTGGCAAAAGAAGAATAGTAATCGGTTTTAACGTAGCAGGAAGAGATGTGCAGAGTGTGGTCCAAGATATACAGGAAGAGCTTGGCAAAAAAGTAAAGTTACCAGCGGGATATTATTTTACTTATGGTGGCCAATTTGAAAACTTGCAAAAAGCAAGTCAACGTTTAATGATTGCAGTGCCTATATCACTGTTATTGATTTTCGTACTCTTATACTTTACGTTTCACTCTCTAAAACAAGCGACCTTGATATTTACAGCAATCCCCATGAGTGCAATAGGTGGTGTTTACGCCTTATTGCTAAGAGATATGCCTTTTAGTATAAGTGCAGGCATTGGTTTTATAGCCTTGTTTGGTGTAGCCGTACTAAATGGTATTGTATTGATCGGAAAATTTAACGAACTGGAAAAAGATGGTATAAAAGATATCTTCGAGCGGGTAAAAAAAGGCACGCTCATCCGCTTACGCCCCGTATTAATGACCGGTATGGTGGCTTCACTAGGATTCTTGCCCATGGCAATAAGTACAAGTGCAGGTGCGGAAGTGCAAAAACCCTTGGCGACAGTAGTCATAGGCGGCTTATTTACAGCCACTTTACTAACATTATTTGTATTACCCCTACTATATATCATTTTCAATTCAAAAATGAAGGCGAAAGTAGGTTCTAAGGCTATAAAAGCTCTTGGTTTACTGCTATTATTGGCTTTTGGATCTACCGTAGCAGTAGCACAGCAACCCTTGACAATAGAACAAGCCATAACAATAGGAATACAGAACAGTAGAGAGCTAAAAGCAAATGATATGGACATAGCAGCGACCAAAGCACTACGAAAAACGACAAGTGAACTGCCTCAAACAGATGTCAATTTTCAATACGGAAATAGTGGTGGCTTTGCTAATGACGATGGTATCATGATTTCGCAAACAATACCTTTTCCAACTCTTTTTGGTGCTCGAAAAGACCTGATTAAAGCACAGGTGAAAAATAAAGAGTGGTTAAAAACATTGTCCGAGAATAGTATCAAGAGCGAGATAAGGACTTACTACTATCAGCTTGAATATCTCCAGAATAATAACCGAACATTAGCCGAGCTGGATAGCATATACCTCGACTTTATTGAGATAGCAAGACTACGATTTAAAACAGGAGATACTAAAAGAATAGATATCAGTACAGCAGAAACTAAACAAGGGGAAATACGCTTGCTGTATCAGGAAAATAAAGTGTTAGAAAATATTGCTTACGACAACCTTAAGAATTTACTACAAGTAGAAGAGGATTTTAAAATCGTAAGCCCAGACGGTTACCGCCCTCTAGCAATAACAGAACTGATTGATAAATCGGTTGTAGCCAAACACCCTCAAGTTCAATTATTATACCAAGAAGCGCAACTTGCTTCGGAAAATAAAAAATTAGAAAAAGCAATGGGCTTGCCCCAATTTACCTTGGGTTATAACAACATTTCCTTGATAGGCACACATACTAAAAACGGAGTGGATAGTTATTACGGAAGAGGCCAAAGATTTAACTACTTTAATATCGGCATATCTATTCCTTTCACGTATGGCGCAACAAAAGCACGTATACGTGCACTGGACTTTCAAAAGAAATCAGCCGAATTAGCCGCAGAATGGCAAACACAAAAACTAGAGACAGAGCTGAACAACGCTATTAAAAGCTACAGACAAAACATAGAGCAGTATCAATATTTTGTGGAAAAAGCGATTCCTAACAGTAAGGATATTATAGAAGCTTCTCAATTGGGCTACCGCACAGGAGACATATCGTACGTAGAATATTTATTCTCGGTGCAAACAGCAACAGATACACAGATTAGCTACCTAAAAAGTATACAAAAGGTAAATGAATCGGCGATTTACATCTATTCTTTATTAAACAGATAAATAATTTTAAAGTCATGAAATTTAAAATAAATAATTCAATCGTTCTCTTGACAGTACTGACCTTAAGTGCTTTTGGATTTGCATGCAGCTCCAAGAAAGATAAGGGTACAGAAGAAACCAAAATTGAAAATATAGAACAAAGCTCGGATGCAGCACACACAGAGGAAGATGAGGACACAACCTCATTGACTCCCGAACAAATGGACGCCGTGGGTATAACCCTTGGAAATATCGAAAACAAAAATATGACAGCTGTAATTAAAGCAAATGGAACATTGCGAGTGCCGAATAAAAATAGAGCCAATGCAACGTCTCTGTATGGTGGCGTAATAAAAACACTAAACGTAGAATTAGGCGATTATGTGCGTAAAGGACAAGTTATAGCAACTATAGAAAACCCTCAGTTTATACTGCTACAAGAGGAGTTCTTAAGTTTGGAAAGTAGCATTGTTTTGGCCGAACAAGAGTTGGAAAGACAAAAGGAACTCAATGCAGGAAATGCCGGAGCGAAAAAAAATCTACAGGATGCAACCTCCAAACTTAGCGCACTACGCACCAAAAAAGCTTCCCTACTGCGACAGATTCAAATGATGGGAATTAACCCAGGAACAATAAGCACGACGAATTTAAAAAATATATTAGCCGTAAGCAGCCCCATAAATGGCAATATCAGTAATGTATACGCCAAAGTAGGCAGCTATGTCGATGTTACTTTTCCTTTAGTGGAGATAATAGATAACAGCATGATGCATGTAGATATGCAAGTTTTTGAAAAGGATATTCCAAATATTAAAATAGGGCAGCGTGTTAATTTTGTGGTAACAAATAACCCAGCTAAAAATTATACCGCTACAGTATTTAACATAGGTTCATCATTTGAAAATGATGGCAAATCAATTGCCGTACACAGTGCTATTGAAGGCGAAAAAAATGGCTTAATAGACGGAATGAACATTGTAGGCACACTGGATATTGACGACACCTATGTGACCGCAGTACCCAATGAGGCCTTAGTAGATGTAGACGGTAAAACCTATATTTTTGTGCATATTGATAAAGGGGATCAGGCCCCCCACAAAAAAGAAGAACACCTGCATAAAGAGGGCGACGACCACGACCACACTAACGAAAAGGAACATGTGCACCCCGAAGGTGAAAAACACGATCACAGTGCTGAAAGTAAAGATAGAAATGGTGCAGTCAATTTTAAAAAATATGAAGTTATAAAAGGGACATCATATATGGGTTACACAGCAATTACAGCAGTAAGTGAACTGCCTCCTCATATCAAAATAGTAACAAAGGGCGCTTTTTTTATACTTGCCAAGATGAACGATACTGGAGGGCACGAACATTAAAAAATAACAGTTGTATTTTTGATATGGCCTGCTTAAGTTTCCGAGCAGGCCATATCAAAAATAATAAGATTAATTAGGCTTACAATGCCCTATACTCGGCACCTGTCGGAATATCAATGTAAAAGTAGATATCGTCTTTATTGTCGTCAGTGAGTCGAACTAGACCACTGGAATAAATATACGTATACCCTGGAGTGACGATCTCGCTTTTGGTTTTATTATTGTAGAGGTAATATTTACCTTCCAATTCTTTTTGTATAGCAAAAATTTGATTTTTATCATCTAATATGCTTACCGAATAATAATTGGGCTGCATTTCCCATAATTTGCTCTGCGCATTCCATAAGCCCTCTTTTACAGGCTCGTTTTCAAGCTGCGTTTTAACAATATAAAGGCTATCAGAGTCATACACATAGCTAGACTTGAGTTTACCGAGATCTTGGCCAAGAACTTCTTCTGAAAAAAGCATATACCTATCAGGCCATACCATATAGCCGATTTGATCGATTATGTAAAAGTCATCAACCTGAATTTCATTCAACAGATTTCCCTGGATATCGATATATAACCAATCGTAAGCCCACACCGCATGATCATAGTTGAATCTTCCTAAAATAAAGTAGGGAGAATTGTTTACAGAATATACAAAACCGACTTCTTTTAAAAAGGCTAGTTGATCCGCTGTAGCATGCTTTATGTGCTTAGGGAAAGCTTTATCATACTGTGGAAAAACGTAAACATCTTGATTCTTCCCTCCTTTTAAAAGCTTAGGCACAACAGGCGCATAACGATCCATGTTTATAGAGTCCAGCACTAAAGGCTGATTATTGAAATCTAGCTGTAGCTGGTTTGTACCAACAAAATTTGCTAAGACCGGTTGGCTACTCTGTATATCGTAAAGACTAAAACGACTTTCATGATAAGGAATATAACGCCCCTTATCTAGTGTATAGGCAATTCCTTCTTTTAATTTTTTAAGTTTCTTGTTTTTGATTTCATACAAGAAATCGTTTAAGACAATATGGTTATCATTAAGCATGGAATAGCGCAAACTAAAATCATCTTCAGCGTAAGGAACATTTTTCGACAAAATGAGTTGGTCGCTCTCTATGATACGAATTTCAACACGGTGATAAGTTTGCTCTTTTTTAATACCACCCCCCAATATGTTCATCTCCCATTTCCAAACAGGCATCGTTTTTTCATACTCTCGTACGGTCATCATTAGCGTAAAGTCTGAAACTGGCATTAATTCAATCGTGTTCTCCGTATAATCGACGATAATATTACCCGCGGTATCGATCAATGCGCTGCGCCTGTCAGCATCTTGCACGAGCGCATAGCCGGTAGACAAAAAAGGAGCTGCATGCGTATATGTTCCAGGCAGTTTCTGATTCATTTTTTTATCTACATATATAAAATCGCCTTCCTTAGTTAGGTAAGGCATCCAGTCTATATCTTGCACAGATTTTTCATTAGTTGTAGCAGACCGAACATCTTGCGCTTTATCTGCTCCCTGAACACAGGAAGTCATAAATAGCAGATGTAAAATATAAGAGATGATTTTCAATTTCATATTTTGAGAGTGAGAAAATATAAAAGTACTCATCAAGATGAAAAGAAGTTGCTACAAAAAGTAAGCAACTTCTTAAACCTATATAGAGTACTAAATCATTGAAAACCATTTTTGAAACAAAGGCCCAACAACAGGTATACCTTTTTCCTGTTTGTTGACAGCCCCTAGAATACCTAAAACAACAACAAAAAGAACAATAATACCCACAACTTTGCCAAGTATCTCTCCGATGCCAGGAATAAAACTAACACATCCTAAAAATAAAGCAGCGGCCGTAATACCAATACTTTGACGGATATGAAAGCGTCCCAGCGATGTTGGGTTGCTGTTGTTCATCACTAATGCAGCAACGAGCCCTATAATAGTCAGATAAGAAACGATAGCTACTGTTTTTCCTTGATCGGCTTCTCCTAAATTACTTCTACTTTTGTCCATGATTATAATGTTGTTTAAATGAATACAATTAACGTTTACAAAGTTGTACTTATTGAAAGTTTAATCCTATAGCTGAAACTGGGGATATTTATGCTAGGTAATACAATAACAGAAAATAGTTGAAAGCAGGGATTGCATAACTTAATAAAAGGAAGAATATTTGCACTGCAAAATATAGTATATGCAAGTAATTAGTATAAAGCGATGGGTCTAAATAAAATAGGTTTCAAATTAATGATAAAGTTTCTCTGTATAAGCTTTATGTTTTTATGCGCAGTAAAGCCTAGCCATGCACAAGAAGTTTTAGATAATTTGAAAACACAGTATGAAAATACAAGTGCAGATAACCCAGAAAAATTTTATATAGCCGGTAAATACATACAGGCCTTGTTTTTCAATAAAAAAGAACAACTGGCCTATACTATCCTAGATGAAAATATCAAAAAAGCTGTACAGTTAAAAGATGGAGGTTATGCAGCCTATCTCTATGCTATTGAAGCTATGAGTAACCGCATCAATGAAGAAACAGAAGCTTCAAAAAGTAGCTTGAGAAAAGCAAAAGACTTTGCGGAAAGGTCAAAAAATCAAGAAATAAAAGGTTATGTAAGCTATTGCGAAGGTTGGCTCTTAGTGAGAGACAATAAAGAAGGCGAGGCTGTAAGAAGTTTTTTAAATGCAATAAATCATTTTGATGCCGCACCAGCCTCGCCTACGCTGAACAGCCGCAAATCGTCAACCTACAAGGAACTAACTTCTATATATGCAAATTGGAACGAATATCAGCTTCAAGAAAAATACAGTCAGCTTGCGCTAAACCTTGCTAGACAGCAAAAGGATCCTGTAGCAATCTTTGATGCTTACATGCTGATGGGCTATATGTATGAACAACGATATATAGCAGATGAAAGCAACCTACACACACGTGACCAAGCGGAGCAATATTACCTAAAAGCGATTGATACCTACAATAAGAATAAAAATAAAATCCCCTTCCCTTCTAGCCTTTCTTTTGTAGCCAATAACTTGGCCAATTTGTACCATAGGTTTTTCCCAGCGTCATATAAAGATAAAGTGATTTTTTATGCTGACCTTGCCCGAAAACAAGGATTGGCAACAGGGCAGTATACCCATGTCGCCTCAGCATACGGCATTATGGCAGAAGTAGCGGTTAAAAACAATGAACCCGAGCGCGCTAAAGAATACCTACTTGCCGCACTAACAACCATTACACAGAGCGCTGTTTATGATCAAAATATTATGCTGAGTATTTACGAAAGTCTTTCGGATATTGCAGAGTCAGAAAACAATCTGGTCGAAGCTATTCATTATCAGCGGGCGTATATGGAGACGTTTAAATCTATACACAACCAAGAACAACTCGAATTGGGACGCAAATTGGAAGCGCAATTTGAGAAAGAAAGACAACAGCAAGAGCTTATCAATATGCAGCTAGAAGCTGATAAGAAAGAACAGCAGATCAGTTTGATGCACAGCATTAGTTTACAGCAAAAGCAAGAGTTTGAGAACCTAAAGCTGCATGAGGAAAACCAACGAAAGAAACTGGAATTAACGGAGTTAGAGTCGATAAAAAGATCGCAAGAACTTAAACTATCACGTTTAGAAGCACAAAACCGTGCCCAAGATATATTGAATTACAAAAATGAAATTGTATACAAAGAAAAAATAAGCAAGTATTATATTAGCTTAATTGTCGTGTTTTTACTGGCTGTTATTTTCCTTCTATACGCTTATAAACAACGTTCAAGAAGTTTACGACAAAATAGAGAGCTCTATAATTTCAGTCTGGATAAAGAAAGGCAGAATGTGAAAATTGCTACCCTAACGGCGATGCTCGATGGGCAAGAAAAAGAAAGAGGACGGATGGCACGCGATTTGCACGATGGCCTCGGCGGATTATTATCCAGTACAAAAATTAGCCTATCGCAATTAAGCGATCAGGTGGCATCCCCGATTAAAAACGATCTGGAGAACTCGCTGAAACAGATGGATACAGCTGTGGAAGAATTGCGTCGGGTAGCACACAACCTGATGCCTGATTTACTGAATAGATACGGCTTACAAGAGGCATTAAAAGATTATGCTGCACGGATGTCAAACGAACGTTTAGATATTGACGTACAGTTTTTGCATATGGAGAGTGATTTGGAAAAGGATAAACAGCTTCTGATTTATCGGATCATACAAGAATTGGTGAATAATGCCATTAAACACGCCTCGGCAAAACAGATATTAATACAACTTGTAGAAGAGGAAACTCAATACCACCTAACAGTAGAGGATGATGGAGAGGGCTTTGACGTAGAAAAAGTGAAGGGCAATCAATCGGCAGGTTTGCATAATATTCAATATAGAATTGATTTCTTAAAAGGAAAACTACATATACACTCGGAGATAAACGTTGGAACAAGTGTAGAAATCACCTTTCCTAAAAACAATACGAAATGACAAAAATAGCCATTACAGATGATCACCCTTTATTGTTAGAAGGGTTGAGAAATATATTATCCCAAGAAGAGGGCTTTGAGGTCGTAGGTTGTTACCCTGACGCTACCAAAATGGAAGCAGGATTAGCTAATACAGCCATTGATGTGTTATTGTTGGACATAAACCTACCCGATGCTAATAGCATTGAACTGGTGAAGCCTTTGAGATCAAAATATCCCGCTACGCAGATCATCATCATTAGTGTACATAATGAATATGCAGTAATTAATAGTGTATTAGAGCAAGGTGCACGTGGCTATATGCAAAAGAATGCTTCTGTAGAAGAAATTATTTCGGGTGTAAATAGAGTGTTGGACGGAGATATATTTTTATGCTCGCAGACAAAACTAGTCGTGGATAAAAAAACAAAAGATGAACTGCGCACTGTACCTAAGCTGACTAGAAGAGAAAAAGAGGTGCTCACAGAAGCTGCATCAGGCCTAACAACTGCACAGATAGCAGAAAAACTATTTATTAGCCCACATACAGTAGAGAGCCATAGAAAGAACCTGATTGAGAAATTTGGCACAAAAAACTTAAGCTCAGCAATTAAACTAGCAACCGAATACGGATTGATCATACAATAATCTATACTGCAGGGCACAAAACCCCTGTTTTCGGGGATGGTGAATCCCTAAATTAGTGGATAACTTTGTATTAACGGTTAGCCAAATATACAGGAGGATAATATTGACCGTTGATATAACATACTATATATATGAAATTAAAATTTTTAATTTTCTCAGCGATTCCATTTTTAACAACAATCGCTTCTCATGCTCAGGACTTGAGCAGCAAAATACCGGCAGAAAGCCAATTTGTTGTAAGTATAAACAACAAGGGTATTATAGAAAGCAGTTCGCTGAGTTTATGGAGTGAAACGTTAGCTAAAATTGGAGCCATAGAAGAAGAAACCAATGGCATAAAGATGTCCGTGAAAGAGCTTCTTGAGCAGGATTTAGATCTTAATAAGCAAGCTTATATCTACCGAACAAGCTCAGATAGTTTAAACTACACGGGAATATTATTCCCACTGAAAGCCGGGCATCGTATTCAAGAACACATGTTCTCTAAATTTAACGAAATCCCAAGCTATAAAGGTTATGAAAAAAGAGTGTCACAAGACGGGAAAACACAAGTAGCTTGGAATGGGGAAAGCTTACTGATTTTGACAGGATCGCTAAACGACAGTTATTTTCAAATACAAGAGGTTGGCGACCGTTACGGTCTAAATCTTGAAGCATACGGATATGATGCATGGGAGTACAACGATACATTAGCAGACGCAGCGGAAGAAGTTATCTGGAACATAGAAAATGAAGCGGCTACAGTAGATACATTAACAACAGAAGACCTAGAAGAATGGGATTGGGAAGAAGAAGAAATGGAAGCAGAGAGTTTAGATGAATGGGAAGAGGATTATAATGAAGAGGAAGCCACAGTGGCTATTGAAAATTGGGAAGACTGGGAAGCAGTAGGAGATTCAGCAGAAGCTACAGACTGGGATTTTGATTCCGACAGTAGCTATTATGACGAATATGATATGGAAACAGATTCTATTTATCTATTGAACCAAGAAAGGATAGCAATAAATGATTCAATCAAAAATGAGTTATTCATGCAATGGTTTCCCAAAGACTTTGACAATTACTTAGAGCCACAAAATAATCTAGCTAAGAATAAAGCTATACATATCAATGATAATAAAGTCTTAGTACGTATGTGGATACCAAATTTAGATCAAGCCTATCAAGAAGCTTTGCCTTACGATATCTTAGAAGTAGCATATGGTGTTCGTATCAGAGATATTAAGTATGGCTATCAAGATGCTACACTAGATCTCATCCAAGATAAACATACGATTAAACTAGCAGGTACTGTAAATGTGGATCAAGAGATGATTCGCTTTTTCAAAGAGCTTTATAAAAACAAATTAAATAAAGATTTTATAAAATACATTCCGGATAATCATTTAGCTTATGTTTCTTTAAATATTAGCACAGAAGGATATCTGCAGCAATTGCCTACCCTAGTTTCGCGTTGGTATGCGCCCATGATGAGTGAAGAATATGCTGACATATTGAGCCTTGCTACTACAGCTTTAGAAATTGGATTGGACGAAAAAGCGATAGGAAAACTAATGAAAGGAGATAATTTATTTTTCCTCAATGACCTACAGAAAGTGTCTAAAGAATATATCGACTATGAATATGATGAAAATTACGATTATGTAGAAGTTACAAAAACCAAAGAGGAATACGTGCCTAGCTATCTATGGATGTTTACCTCTGAGGATCAGCGCTTGTTCAAAACAATTCTTGCATATGCAGTAAAAAAAGAAGAAGCTACACACGATAACGATATTTATACTATTGCAGAAAAAGACAATAGAGAAGCTATCCACATTCTTTTCAAGAAAGATATTGTATTTGTAGGAAGCGACATCGATCAAATCAAATCTATTCAGGAAAACAGGTTTAAAAGTAACTCACAGGCTAGTATCAAGAAAGATATAATGAAGTACCCCTTCAATTTTGTAGTACATACTCCCGCTATTCCTGAGATGATACAAAAACTAGAAATACCGGTCACTGAATCTTGGAAAAAACAACTAAAGAGCCTTTCTGACTATGGTGATGTTCAAATTAAGTCGAACACCGTAAATAATAAGGGAATATACGGTGAGCTGTCTCTTGAATTGCCTAAAAAAGATAAAAGTGCACTTGAACATCTGTTAAAACAGATCATGGAGAACTTAAATAATAGCGATACAAACTAAGTATACATGAAAAGAGTTGCCCTTATAATAGCTACCCTCGTCCTACTCATCGTAGGCTCTATAAGCACGGTATATATCGTTAGAAAAAGTAAAATCAAAGAGCAATATGTGAGTAGCACGAGTACGAGTGTTTTATCTTTTGCAGTAGACGACCTATTACTGGACAATATATCTAGTGTATTTCCCTGGAATAATAAACAGCCAAAAACAAAGGAAAGCAATTCTTGGATAAAAAGACTTGTATTCGATGCCGGAATTTCGATTCCGGCTCGGATACATTTATTTACGATACCTTCACAGAAAGCGGAGTTTTATGGTATATTGAAGTTGAAAAACTATGACGACTGCTTCTCTTTTTTTGCAAATTTTTACCCGGAGGCCATTGACTTTTTAGATAAAGAAAAAGGAATAGTGAGCGTAGTTATCAATAAAAATATCAAGCTCTTATTTGATTATGATAATATCGTCTATAAAATAACAACATCAGGTAATGCTGATTTTAAAGACCTGCGAGCCTTGTTGCTGGAAAAAGATAAGTGGGTACAAATAGGCTCATTTAAGGGCTTTGAGGATGCATTATCAAAAAAACATATCGCCTATAATGAAAAAAACGGTGCTTTAAAGCTAGAAGCAACTATAAAAAAAACACAAACTGAAATAGATGGAAAATGGCTGCTAAACAAGGACTTAAAAACTAATTTTAAAATAAGAGATATAGATACAACTCAGCAAATCTTGACGTTCTGGAATGTATTGCCTGCCGAGGAAATACCACTTCTCACAACTTTTATCAATAGCTACACCACGTTAAAACCTGGACAGCTGGAAGATGATTATTTTGACTTGCAGATTAGTAGTCAATATAGCTTGCAAAAAGACACATCAATAGCCTATACATACGACGATGATTTCAATATGATGGAAGAAATTCAGATCAACGAAGTAAATGTACCAACAATTACACAGGCTTGGAAATATAACAAAATTTTAGAAGCTTCATTACCCGATGCTCTGTTTTATAAATTTCAAAAAAAACAAGTTGGTCAATACCTTATAAGCTCAACAGCGGAGATTCTTCCAACACGCGCAGAACCGCAGCAAACGTTATATCCCCTATATTTTTTTGTAAACTTTGAAGACTGGCCGGAAAGCTGGAGTATATCGATATTAAAAAGGCTAAAGGAGAAGAAAGTAAAAGCTACGCTTAATGCTACCCAAGAAGATATAAAAACATTGACACTAAAAGGGAAAGTGACTTACTCACAGTAGCGAGTATAAGCATGTCCGGTCATTGACACCTCCATCTGGACTACTAAGAATAAAAAATCTGTCACCCTAAAACACACCAGTCAACTTGTACTTTTGCAGTAGATTTTAAAGAAGTAGCAAGATGACAACAACAAATAAAAACAAACTTAGAGCCAGTGATTTCCCAAGCCTCATTATTGCTGGTTTTGTTTCGGTAATCGTAAATTATGGAGGCACTTTTATTCTCATATTTCAAGCGGCTAAAGTTGCAGGATTAGATGCGGCTCTTACCTCATCGTGGGTTTGGGCAGTATCCCTCGGAACAGGATTAACAGGCCTATGGTTAAGTATTCGTTATAAAACGCCAATTATTACAGCTTGGTCGACGCCTGGAGCTGCTTTTCTCATTACAGCACTTGCAACTGTGCCCTATTCAGAGGCTATAGGAGCATACATACTATCAGGAACTGCTTTCTTTATTCTAGGGCTATCAGGGATGTTTGACCGCGTGATTAAACTTATTCCCCAAGGGATAGCAGCAGGACTGCTAGCTGGAATTCTGTTCCCCTTTGGCATCAACGCCTTTAAAGAGATAGCAGTTGACCCTGTACTCGTATGTCTGCTGTTTGCTTGTTTTATCATAATTAAAAGATTTACATCTCGCTATGCTATTTTAGGTGTCTTGCTGGTTGGGCTATCCTATCTGTTGCTGACCGATAATATTACATTCAATTCTTTAGAGTGGAGCTTTTCTCAGCCAATTTTTACAGCACCTAATTTCTCAATGAATGCAGTACTGAGCGTAGCACTACCACTTTTTATTGTCACACTAACTGGTCAGTATATGCCAGGTATGCTCGTACTGAAGAACGATGGTTATACGGTAAGCGCTAATCCGATATTAGCTGTTACGGGATTAGGGTCTATGGTATTTGCAATATTTGGTTCATCGCCTTTTAATGTGGCAGCTATTACAGCGGCAATTGCCACCGGAAAGGATACACATGAAAACCCTACGAAAAGATATATAGCAGGGATTACCTGTGGGGTACTATATTCTCTTGTGGGAATCTTTGGAGTAACATTTGTAGCTCTTTTCATGGCTTTTCCGTCGTCTTTTATCGCAATGCTCGCCGGCCTAGCATTATTGGGAACTATTGCCGGAAGTATAACAAATGCAATGGCTGATGTAAAAACGAGGGAAGCCGCCCTGATTACGTTTCTAGTTTCTGCAGCTAATATCACCCTTTTCGGTATCGGAGGTGCATTTTGGGGATTAATAGCAGGCCTGTTGGCTCATTTTATTATCAATAGGCGCTTCACTTGGCGGAAGAAACAAAAAAGCCTTGTATCCAATATAACGAATAAATAGTGGATAAAAAAAATGAACTTCCCCTATCCCGATTGGAAAAGGTAATCCGATTAGGGTAGGGATATAACAATCACTTATTCTAACGCATAGATATACCCATCTGTCGAAGCAAAATAAATCGACTTTTGATCGAGCCAAACGGTAGAAAAAATACTCCCCATATCGTAGTAACCAAGAAAAGCTTGCATAAAATCATCGTTGTAAAGACTCAGTAATTCATCACGTAATAAACCATCGGTATTGAAAAAATTTATTCTATTTTTCTTACTAGCGTCTGTTTGGAAGATTGAAGTAACAACTCCTGTAGAAATATTGAGGTGGTATAGGACTCCATCTATAGCACCAAAGTATGCCGAACTATCACTCAAAGAAGCGCTACTAAAAACATTCAATGGCACCCAAGGACTGTGCTCTATATTTCCGTAAGTTTTGCCCATCACTAAAATAGAAAAAGAATCAGACATAGTTGCGATCAAACGATTACGAGCAATGCTTGGAATACTTACCCAACTTCCCTGCTGATGATATACCCAATGCCCGGAACCATCTTTTATTTTTAAGGCATATAAATTAAAATCCCGCGCACCGAAATAGACACTACTATCTGCTATTGTCGCATTAAACTGCACCTCACCTTTTCGAAAATAATGCTCTCCCAAGGTATTAAATTTCCAACGAAGATCTCCATTTTCCTCAAGACAATAAAAATAACCATCAAAGCTGCCTACCAATATTGCATCTTCAGATAATGCTGGAGAAGCATGGACTATACCTCCAGTTTTGTAGCGCCAACGTAAAGAACCGTCCTGACTATTTAAAGCATAAATATGATGATCGCCCGAACCGAAGTACACAGTCTCATTTCTTACAGTAGGCGAAGATTGAAAATAATCCCACATGTCATAAAGTTGCTCTCCACCTGTCTTAAATTGCCATTTTAATATTCCTTCTTTGGCATTTAATGCATAAAAGACACCATCGCCGGATAAGAAGTAAACAATGCCCCCATCAATAGCAACTGAAGAGCGCACTTCGCCACCTGTTTTATACCTCCACAATATGTTTCCATTATTCTTATCTAGTGCATAAAGATTGCTATCGCAGGAACCTATATATAAAATGCCATCTGAAACAATAGGAGAAGAAAAAATCTTCCCTCCTGTTTCTGTTTTCCATTTAACCTGGACACTATCGGCACTAAAGCTTGATTCGGCACTATTCTGTCTATCTGCTGTACGTGCAAATTGTTGCGCCTGAACGGTAAAGCAAAATATACAGACATAAAGAATAAGAAGAGTATATATACGCATAAAAACCTGTTGTAAATAATTGATTAACACAAACCTAAGGAAATATATTATTATTCCAAAAGGTACTAATTTGATGCTTCGCAGATGACTTATAAACGCACGTAATAACATGGAGAGTAACAAAAAAATAACGCTGAATGCAAATAAGCTTTCAGCGTTATTAAAAAAAGAAGCTTTGATATTTTTAAAGACCTATTAGCTGGAGATTAAATAAAATATAATTGTGTCAATGGCAAAGATGAAGAAGGGCTCACAGAAACCTCATTCCCATCAATCTTGATATCATAGGTAATATGATCCATAACAATCTTTGGTGTACAGTCATTATGAATCAAATTTTGTTTCTTAATAGTTCGTGTGTTTTTAACTGCTTTCAACATTTTAGTTATCCCAAACTCTTGCAAGTCACCTTTATCAATAGCTTGTTGCGCAACAAATAATGCAGATGTCGCTCCTACTACTTTACCATAAGATCCCCACATAGGGCGATACATATAGGGCTGCGGTGTGGAAATCGAGGCATTAGGATCACCCATACCTGCATAGGCAATAAAGCCACCTTTCATAACCATTTCGGGTTTTATACCAAAAGCGGCAGGACGATAGAAAACTAAATCGGCCATTTTACCTATTTCTATAGACCCGGTATATTCTGAAATACCGTGCGTAATAGCCGGATTGATCGTGTATTTAGAGACATATCTTTTTACTCGGAAATTATCGTTGCCATTGGGCTGGTCCTCAAAAAGAAATCCACGATCTTTCTTCATTTTATCTGCTATCTGCCAGGTCCGGGTTACGACTTCTCCGATTCTTCCCATCGCTTGTCCATCGGAACTCATCATCGATATCGCCCCCATATCATGTAAATAACCTTCAGCAGCAATAGTCTGCTCCCTGATTCTAGATTCTGCAAAAGCAATATCTTCTGGAATATTCTTATCTAGATGATGGCATATCATCATCATATCGAGGTGTTCATCTATAGTATTGATTGTAAACGGATTGGTAGGTGTGGTAGAAGATGGTAAAATATTTTCATGCTCAACCACCTTTAATAAATCGGGAGCATGCCCTCCCCCCGCGCCTTCTGTGTGGTAAGTATGTATAGAGCGTCCATTAAAAGATGCTAATGAATCTTCAACAAAGCCTGCCTCGTTTAATGTATCTGTATGAATACATACCTGAATATCGGCATCATCGGCTACTTCCATACATTTATTCAGTACATAGGGCGTACTGCCCCAATCTTCATGAATCTTCATCCCTCCGGCACCAGCGGTAATGATTTCATTCAAAGCTTCTGCACTAGAACTGTTCCCCTTTGCCAGAAAAATAAAGTTAACAGGAATTTTATCCGTTGCTAATGCCATTTTCTGTAAATTCCACACGCCAGATGTACAGTTAGTTGCTAATGTTCCTGCCGTTGGCCCCGTTCCGCCACCAACAACAGTAGTTGTACCGGATTGTAAAGCAACATCAAATTGTTGCGGACATATATAATGTACGTGAGTATCAATAGTTCCTGCCGTTACAATAAGGTTTTCACCGGCTATATATTCGGTACCTACACCAACAACCATGTTAGGTGTAACACCATCCATCACCAAAGGATTTCCTGCCTTTCCAATTCCAACAATAATCCCATCCTTAATACCAATGTCCGCTTTTACGATGCCCCAATGATCAACAATCATTATATTAGAAATAACGATATCCAGCACTTCCTCCTTGGTCGCTAAAGGGTGTTGCCCCATCCCGTCTCGTACTACTTTTCCCCCTCCAAAAAGCAACTCATCACCGTATGTTGTAAAATCTTTCTCAATTTCGATCCAGAGATCAGTATCTGCTAGTCTGATTTTGTCTCCTGTTGTTGGGCCGAAATAGCTTGCATATTCTTTGCGCGATATCTTTTTCATCTTCTAATCTTTTTGAATTTTACCATTTACTTTTCCTGCAAAACCATGAATTTCTTTCTCTCCTCCAAATTCCACCAGATCTACACACAACTCTTCTCCTGGCATAAAACGGATAGATAAACCCGAGGCAATATCTAAATGATAACCTTTGGTTTTCTCCCTATCAAAAGAAAGAGCTGGATTAGTCTCGTAAAAATGATAATGTGAACCTACTTGCACAGGACGATCGGCAATATTAACCACCGTTACCTGAATGCGTTTGCGGTGTGGGGAAAGAATAATGTCATCTTCTGCAAAAGTATACTGCCCGGGTATCACGACAGATGATTTATATTGTAAAATTGGTCGATGAATAGATACTAGTTTTGTCCCGTCAGGGAACATGGCCTCTACCTGTAAATCTTCCAATAACTCTGCAACACCGTCCATCACATCTTCGGACGTCAATAACTTTGAACATTCTACAATCAAAGTATTCACTCTTTTCCCTTCCCGCGCACCTTCAATTACATAACCTGACAGATAGGCTACGGCCTCAGGATAACTTAACTTAAGCCCTTTTTCTTTTCTGCTATTCGCAATGGAAGCCGCGAAAAGCAAAAACATTTTTTCCTTTTCTTGCTGTGTTAAATACATAAATTATTTATTATAAACTAGGCGCTAAAATAGGCTGTATGTCGAGCAAAACCATACCTAAAACAGGCAATAGCTGTCCCTTTTCAGGACTTTATTCTGTCAATATTATTCTGTATTTTAGCTACTGATTTTTTTCGTTTACACTGTGGAAAACATATATAGAATATTATCAAGTCAGGAATTTAAAAAAGCCTATTTACCATTTCTTGATACTACAATATCAGGTAACTCCAACTCTTTACAACTGTACACAATAGAACAATATTTAAGAGGCATATTAACAGCGCAGCACCCTTACCGAACCTCATTTAATTTTATCATATTCGTAACAAACGGAGTTGTTGAGCAACAAATAAATAAAACAACTTATAAAATATCTCAGCAAGAAAGCGTTCATATACGCCAAGGAGCATGGACAGTAACACAATATGTATCAAACGATGCGGAAGGTTTCGTTATTGTTTATGAGTCAGATGTGCTGACACAGTATTTTTTAATGGAAGGTAGACAAGACGAGTTTAAATACACACCGTATTACAGCTTAAGTCTATTTGATTATCAAGCAATTATTGCAAGTGTTATTTTGCTCAACGGAGAGCTGTTGCATAGTGAAAACAGGCCGAATATTTACATGCCTATTTTCTACTCTATTTTATCAAGGCTAAATAGCTACAACAAAGAAAAGCAGCATAATATAAGGGATTTTGAAATTGTATACTTATTCAAACAACTCATAAACGAACATCATATTGAGCATAGAACCGTGGGTTTTTATGCCCAAAATTTGTGCATATCGGAAAACTATTTAAACCGTTGTGTAAAAAAAGTAACAGGAAAGTCGGCCAAATACTGGATCGGGGAAATTAATATTCAATATAGCCTTGTATTACTGCGAGATTTGACAAAAGATATTGCACAGATTGCTTATGAGCTCAATTACCCAACACCTACTTATTTTTCAAAAGTATTTAAAAAAACTATTGGCCTATCCCCGGTACAATATAGAAACAGTTTACAAATTATAAACTTAGCAGAAAACACGAACGAGTAAACCCAATGATGGGTTATACTTTTTCAGCTTATTTTAATATGTAGAAAAGAAATTTGCTCTAAAAAAAACAGTATGTTCGCATATTCCATAGTTTAGATTATTACTTATATCGATGATGACCAACCCCAAACGTCTTATTTTTTTGCTACTATTACTAGTATCGATTACTGTTCCTTTATATGCTCAAAAGACAGGCCAACTTATAGGTAAAGTAGAGGATGTAAGAACAAACGAGCCTCTTCAAGGCGTAAGTATTAAAATAGAGGGTCTTGATTTATCAACAATTACGGATGAAGCCGGAGTGTTTAAGTTGCGTATACCTGTAGGGAAACATACGATGACAGCTTCTTTTGTAGGCTACCAAACACTTACGCAATACAACTTAGAAATAAGCTCAGGCAACGATCTAATTGCACGCTATACTTTAAACCCGCAAACAGCGATGCTGGAAGATATAACAATCGACCTGACAAAAAGCACTTCAGCTATTGCTACTGATATGGTAACACCGCTATCTGTACAACAATTAACAACACAGGAAATCAAATCAAACCCGGGAGGAAATTTTGACGTTTCAAAAGTTGTACAAACACTACCTGGAGTTGGGTTAAGTAACGGCGTTGGAGACCGAAACGACATTATCATTAGAGGTGGGGCTCCAAATGAAAACGTATATTACTTGGACGGGATCGAAATACCTGTTTTAAATCATTTTCAAACGCAGGGAAGTTCGGGGGGAGCCCAAGGTATTTTAAATATCTCATTTATAGAAAGTTTAAAATTAACAACATCAGCATTTGACCCCAAATATAGCAATGCCCTTTCTTCCACCTTTGTCATCAATCAAAGAAACGGGAACCCCGACCGGTTATCGGGTAATATAAGGTCAAGTATGACCGAAACAGCCTTAACTTTAGAAGGGCCACTTTCTTCTAAAACAACCTTTTTAAGCTCTGCAAGAAAATCATATTTAGGCTTACTTTTCAAAATGGTAGACCTACCAATACGCCCGGATTTTTATGATTTTCAATATAAAGTAAATCATAAATTGAACGATAAAACAACAATAACAGCGATTGGTATAGGTGCTATTGATAAGTTTAGTTTTGCGCCGACAAAAGAATCTACGCCTGAAGATATCTATATATTGCGCTCTACCCCATACATGAGTCAGTGGACTTATACAATGGGACTTACTTTAAATAAAAGGATTGATAATGGCTTTATGAACTTCACTTTAAGCCGAAATATGTTTAATACGACGCTTGATAAGTTTAAAGATGAAAATAAAATAGAAGAAAATAGAACATTGTTAATTAAATCAGATGAAGTAGAAAACAAATTCCGATTTGATTACACAAAATTTATTCAAGGTTGGAGACTGTCTGCCGGAGTTGATGCACAATATGTACATTATTTTGGTGATGTACTAAATAGTATATCCAGCGAAATTAAAGATGCTAGCGGGGCAGTGATACTACCAGAGGAAAAAGTACAATTCAATAGTAAAGTAAATTTTTGGAAATATGGGCTATTCGCCCATGCATCAAAACGGCTTCTTCAGGAAAAGCTTCTCTTATCAGGAGGATTACGGACAGATATGAATAACCTGACGGACTCCGGAAATGATGCTTTAAAAACTATATCGCCTCGTTTATCAGCAGCATATAGCTTAACACAACGATGGAATATCAACGCATCTGTAGGGACGTACTTCAAAATACCAGTGTATACAGCACTGGGTTACAAGGATAAAGATGGTGATTTCATTAATAAAGACATGGATTACACCCGTTCTAGTCATTATGTGCTAGGCACAGAGTTTTTACCTAATCGATCTTTACGTTTAACACTCGAAAGTTTCTATAAAAAATATGACAATTATCCGGTTTCAGAGAGCACAGGTGTCTCATTAGCAAATCAAGGGACACAGTACGGCTCTATAGGTAGTGAACGGATATTAACAAAAGGAAAAGGAGAAACATATGGCGTGGAATTATTCGTGCAGCAAAAAATGACGAAAAATATCTTTTATGTACTAAGTTACTCGTATGTAGTCAGTAAATTTTCAGGAATTGACGATATTTTAACAGCATCATCATGGGATAATAGGCACCTATTTTCTGCAACTATGGGCTATAAGTTAAAGAACGATTGGGATATTGGGTTAAAATATCGCTTTGCTGGCGGAAACCCATATACGCCCTTTGATATGTCAGCTTCGCAGCAAAACTATATGTTATTGGGACAGGGAATTATGGATGCTACGCAGTTAAATCAAAACAGGTTGTCGAATTACAATCAACTAGATTTCAGAATAGATAAAAAATATAACTTCAAAAAAACAGCCTTGGGAGTGTACCTAGATATTCAAAATCTATTGGTGCAAAAAAACGAGAGTAATCCTAATTTTACTTTTAAAAGAAATGAACAAAACACAGATTTTGTCACAACCGATGGCCTGCCTGTCGCCATGGACGGAAACAACGCTATACCAGTAATCTTATATAACAAAAAAGGGCACCCTTTACCGTCGCTAGGTGTGATATTTGAATTTTAAAATCCATGAGATAGCACCTCTTAATAGCTTACTTTGTTTATATCACAATGAATAAACTAGCAGACCATTATAAAAGTATTCTTTAAAAAACGCAAATACATAAGTATTTGCGATAGAGATAGTAAAATTTTCATGACTCATTAAAAATCGATTTCATGAATAAAGTTTACTTTAATACAGTAAACCATGTTATTTAATAATCAATTTCTTAATTGGCTAAAAAGAATTTAATAGCCTTTTGTGGGTAATCAGCCGCACTCTTGCCGCTATTATTTCCTATAATCTTTTTTATACTGATTTTATCTCCTAACTTAAATTGTGCTTCAGTTAATTGGTAATCTAAAAGATAAGGTCCACAAAAATAGTTTCCTTTTTCATCACGTTCTATTATTCCCTGATATAGCCCTTGCTTTGTTTCTCTTGCCATATTATTGTATTTATAAGCGCAAAGATACAAAGACTAAATTCATTTTCATGGCACTAAAAAACTTCACCTAATGATAATCTTAAACCACGATGTCCCTTACTTACACCATAGTCAATGGCTATATTAGTACCTGAGTTTTTATTAAATTTTATCCGGGCACCAGCCCCTGCTGCTAAACTCCATGAACCGAACAAGTCTGATTTAGGACCACTTACACTTGTTGCATTCGTAAAGATGACAAAACCAAGTAGTCCATTTCGGGTAATATCACGACGATACTCCCCTTCTAAATAGTAGAGCGATTTACCTCGATATCTACTAAGTGGTAAGCCTCGTCCAGAACTATTATAAGGATCCCAACTTAAGTTTGGCAAATCGAGATAAGGTGTTTTGGAATTGAACACAGTCCAAAAAAAATTTCGAAAAGCAAGCATATTTTGACGATCAGGATTATCCGTTAACCTATAGTATTTCCTTACTTCTAAATATAGGGATTGCCAACTTTCAGTGCTCCCTAAGAATGTGGGGTTAAACCGAAATTGCAAGTTCGCATAGTTTCCGTCCAATGTATTAATCGAGTTGGCACGCGTATCAAATATTAAGTTTAAACTGAGCCCTGATGAAATACTCGCCCCCTCTTCTGACGTTCCGTAAGGATAGCCCGTAAAGTCTGCTAAGGACGACTCACTTGTACTTTTAATATTTACACGATAGTCCAAATCATAGCCTATTCCCATAAAGAAACCGCCACGAATCCGCTTCAATGCATGTTGATAAAACCTAAAATAGGTGTAGTCGAGATTTATTTTATCACTGGGACCGTATTGTTTACCAAGTCCCCATATTTCATGCGGATATTTAAGCAGTCTAATATCCCCATCAATAACCCACTTATTCTCTTTTAACCAGACATACGAGCGAATAGGAAAACCAAAGCGTTTTGCAAAATTGGTATATGGAGTAAAAGTAACACGAGATAAATAGGTGTTCTTACGATCACCGAGGTAAAAGCCTGCTGTAGTTGAGGTAATCAAAGCAGTCCCTCCGCCGGGAACACTTGTAGAAAAGGGTAAAAAAGAAAAATAAAACTTCTGTCCTGTGCTATCTTGATCTCCGGGTGGCTTAATTTTTAAAAGCTCCCGACCTATGTCTATCAGATCTCGTTGCTTACTGGTATCTGTACGAAAATCAGTTATTTCAATTTCATTCACAGGTCTCTGTCCAAAACAAACACCTATAAAGCTTAAGCAGATAAAAAAAAACAAAAAAATATTTTTCGTCATTTAAAAAGCGTTTTTCGCTACATGGGGTAATATAATAATTTCGAAATTACCTTATTCAAAAAACATGCTTTTTTTTATGCTTGGTAAGATTAAATCGACAAAACTTCATACGATAACGACTATACTAACTGAATTTCAAACGAATCAGTACTTCACAGATACTTAAAAAATATTCTATATTAATTTAATTATCGCATTTAGATTTATAGATTGACTTAAAAATTGCACAAAATTCACTTTGTCTTCAATGACTGGCCGCGCGGTCGATCACATTTTTCTAAGGCGACTTCCGAGTGTAGAAATCGAGCTGCGTCAGCAGAACCTTGTACCTTAGAAGCACTGCGCTTGATCATTTCAGATTCAAATTCTGTTAGTACTAGATCTCTAATGCCTACTGTCTTCCACTCATCGGTTTGACAACCACTAAAAATTGCACGCGCTAGGGCTAAAGCATCTAAGAGCGCTTGATTAGCTCCTTGTCCTTTGAAGGGACTCATGGGGTGTGCCGCATCTCCTATTAAGGTGACTGCTTGATCTTCATTAAACAATTCATCAGCTAATAGATCACGATCATAAACAGGATATCCGGATATCTGTTCCTCCGTAGTCGCAGCTATAATTTGGGGAATAGGAAGATGCCATGGGGTGCGCTTAACAGCCTCTTCCTTAAGCGCTACAGCCCCCCCTGCACTCAATTGCTTAGCTGCTTCTTCTGTCATAGGAAAACTTAGTTGCCACATGATTTCATGTGCCGTATAAGGCATCATAAAAATACGTTCATGACCGTTAGCTGTTTGAAAAACAGTGGCAGAATCGAGCAAGGTACTCTGTAAATCAGCAACAGCTAGTAGAGGACATATCCCCAGTATAACAATACAACCTAAATAACGTAATGGTTTAATAGTCTCACCTAACACTAATTGACGAACCGAACTTCGAATTCCATCAGCGCCAACTACTAAATCAGCTCTCGTTTTTTTCACCTCGCCATCTACTAGAAAACTCAATTCGACACCGCCATTATCCTCTATAATATCAACTAGTCTGTGTCCCCAAAAAATAGCACCTTCTCCACCAATTTCTTTTAAAAGAGCAGAGCGTAAAGACTGTCTAGCAATATGTACATTTGAACGCTTAGTATAATCTTTTGTACTTTCCCCTCCTCTGCATGCTCCCCCCCATTGTCCAACCACTTTTCCTTCCGGAGTATGAACAATATGTCGGGTAGAAATTACGCCCATATCAGCAATAGTTACACCAAGGCCCTCAATGGCTTTACTTGCCTGTTGCAAAGTAAGCCCGTAGCCCTGAGCACGAGAAGAAAAATGGAGGTCACGTTCGTAGAGGGAAAAGGGAATACCGCGATGTAAACAAGCTGCAGCTAATGCTGTACCACCAATACCTCCTCCTACTATAGCTACATGTGGATACTTATTATAATCTGCAGAAACGGGTCCCGAAGATAGTATCAAGCCAGTTCCATGACAATCTTGACAAACGTACAGCTGTCCTTTAGGACGAGTCGGTGGGTCTGATACCTCTCCTACTTTTACATACTGTTCATATGCACTCTGATAAGATTGACGCACTTTCTTACGTAGTCTCCTGCTTTTTTTACCACGCCCTAAACATCGGGGGCATATCATCCGATTTGTTTCTTTAAATTCTTTTTTACTCACTGTACTTCTTGTTTTCGTTAGTATATATGAGAAAGAAAATGTCGTAAAACAACCACCCCAGAATAATAGTATAGCCGTGAATAAGACAACCTTTGCTTCTATATAGCGATATAAGCATTCGCTTTTTATTACTCTATTGGTACAAGCGAAGCTGCAAATTTAAAAACAAAAGATATGCAATAAGAAAAATAAAATGTTTTATTTGAATGATAAATCGTTCATAATTCCAAAAATGAGAAGTACGAGAAGTCAAAAAAAAGTATGAATAGCAGTGTTTTTATTTTTTTAATAGTCAGAAATTCAATGTTTTTTTGAGCAGTATATTAAAAGTGTTTTTTTGTTCACGCATAGATATGGAATTGCTGTTCCTACTACGGAATTGATTTATTTCTATTTGTCCACCCCGTAAGGTGTCTAACATGATACTAGAACTTTGAGTTAAGAAAGCTAAACCTTGTCTACTATCAAAAGTTTGTAAATCATGCATAGCCTGCAAATTACCATTTTCGACAGCCTTATGATACCAGTACTCAGATTGCTTTGTTTTTCTTATCGACCTATAAAGCAATCCTAAGTGGCGCATAGCCCAAGTATTTCCTTTATGCGCCAACGTCTGCCATAATGAAACAGCCAAATAATAATCTTTTGTGTCGTATGCTTTTTTAGCTTCAAAAAAACCGGGGGCATGCCGTTCCTCTATTTTCATTGCTCGAAACTTCTTCTTAATAGTATAAATCAGATTACGGTCCCCTGTCGAAACATGATCAATTTGCAAGATATCTATCTGCTTAATGTATTTATTTGTTTCTTCATACAGGCTTTGCACATGAACAGACTCGAAGTTATTCATATCGCTCAGTGCATATAAACACTGTATTTTAAGATATGATGTAAAAAGAGTCCATTGTCCTAGTATTTTCTCGGCTTCATTAGCATAGATTAATGCCTGTGAATAGTTTTTATATTGAAAAGCCTTTTCAGCATCTCTAAATACCGACCGCACTTTCATATGATTGTGTACATAAAAGGAAACACACAGACCAAATAAAACAATTGGGAGTATTATCTTTCTCATGGTAGTTTTAGTTTTGGACATATTAAGTTATTTCCGTTATTTTAAATTCAGCAACACAGAGTTTTTTAGAAAAACCTAATAGGTAAATAAACATATTGTAAATGTACATCAGATAAGCTATGCGAATCAATACCTAACAATAGGTATTTTTTGTACATTACCTAGGGCTATATTAATTAAACAAGAAACGTTAATTAAATATAAATAACATTCACTATTCTATAAAATATGATATTTAGAAATCCAGTTCTAGACGATTTACAAACAATAAATAGCATAGAAAATCTTTGCTTTCCAGTTGACGAAGCCGCCTCTTTAGATGCCTTCCACGAACGGTTAAAGTTTTTTTCAAAACACTTCTGGCTACTTGAAATTGAAGGAGAAATTGTTGGATATATTAATGGAATGGTTTCTAATCAAAAAACCATTGAAGACGAAATGTTTCAGAAAGCAGACCTACATGATGAAAATGGTATATGGCAAAGTGTATTTGGGTTGGCAGTTAAGCAGGAATATAGAAAAAAAGGCTATGCGGCCAAGCTACTTGAATATATGATTGCTCAGGCTAAAGAACAACACAGGAGAGGTGTAATACTAACTTGTAAAGAACACCTCCTAATGTATTATAAAAAGTTTGGCTTTATAGACTTAGGTATTTCTTCATCCATGCATGGAGGTGCTGTTTGGCATGATATGGTGCTAGAGCTTTAATATAAACTAGGGAAAGCTGGGCTATAGAGAATAAAATAGGGCTCGAAAATTCGAACCCTATTTTACTTTTATTATACCTCATTCACAGACAAAACAATAGTATTGCCCTATTATTACTCATTATATACTTTAATAGCTTGTTTTAATTGCTCAATATTATTAGACGCTAAAAAAGGAAGCAATGCATTGAACTTATCCTCATTCCACTCGTATATCTTTAGATCTAAGAGTGAGGCTATTATTTCTTCATTGAATCGATACTTTACAAATCGTGCAGGATTACCTGCAACAATAGTATATGGTGCAACATCTTTCGTGACTACTGCACCCGATGCCACAATCGCCCCCTCACCGATTCGTATTCCTGGCATAATCATAGCCCTCATACCGATCCACGCGCCATCTTCAATAATAGTGTCACCGCTCTTCTGATACGACTCTGCAATATATTCTGCATAAGGATATAAACTAAACCAATCAACACGGTGCGTATTATTGCCTCCCATTAGTATAACAACTTCCGCCGCAATACAAACGTAAGAACCAATATAAAGTTGATCTATCTCCCATTGAGGTTGCCAATTATCCAAACTATATTGGTCGCCATACAGGTAACGCACAACACTATCTTCAAAAGAATCTGTCCAGGCATTACTATAATAGCTACTTGTTCCTTTAATATGAATATTTGGGTTTTTCACGGTTTCATGTAAATACTCAACAATAGACCAATGCTTTACTTTATCTTTAATCATTAACTATATGTTATTCATCAATAAATCTTTTGATTTAATATGAAATCAAATCTACAAATAAAGATTCAAGGAGAATGATATAACATATAATTTAAGCAATGAAATGATGCCAAAGTATATGAAGCCCTAAAATATGATTGATTAGCGCATCTTTTCTGGTTAAAGAAACCGGATCAGTATCAACTTTATAGTTGTTCATAAATTGTTGTAACCGATCATAGTCAAATATTTTCGCTTCTCGTACCGTCTCTTCAGACATGTATTTTCTCAATAACGATTGTAACCCTTGCATCTTCCTTGGATCAGTGTGACCGGGAGGAGCCATAAAAGCAAATTTTTCTCTTTTATATAAAGTTTCAGGTATGATATGTTTCATTGCCTCTCTTAATACCCATTTTTCAGTATTTCCATTTATCCGTAAATGTGGCGGGATATGAACCGCCATTTCTGCCACAAAATGATCAAGGAAAGGGGGCCGTGACTCCATAGCATTTGCCATGTCTACGCGGTCTCCACCCCAATTTAAAATTTGACAC
Organism: Sphingobacterium sp. UT-1RO-CII-1; assembly: GCF_026711005.1. Lineage (GTDB taxonomy): Bacteria > Bacteroidota > Bacteroidia > Sphingobacteriales > Sphingobacteriaceae > Sphingobacterium. Next base: position 748,488 of record NZ_JAPPVJ010000002.1, read on the forward strand.
TCTAGCATTGTTTTACACCAGGTATATTGCGCTTTATCTAAAACATGTCTACCCGTCAATTGTGTACTATCAAACGAAGCAGCAATCTGTTGGATGGGGTCATAATCTGCCAGTTCATTTATTAAGTTATCATGAAGTAAGGGGCGGGCTATATCCAATGTTTTCATCCAAGGCTGTAACCATGAAGGTGTAAACCCACATACATCTTCCATTGCAGGATGGGAAAGGATTTCATCGGATAAGATTGCGCCTGTAAACAGCTTATTAGATTCATTCATTAACTTTTGAAATGATAAAGACTCTTCGGCACTAACCCCTGTGCCTAAGCCATATCGTAACATATCTCGTTTAAAACTAGGATATCCACCAAACAATTCGTCCGATCCTTCACCAGTAAGCGCTATTTTACAACCAGCCTCGCGTACCCTTCTACTCATCAGCTTTTTTGCAACGCCTAAGGTGTTATAAAATGTACGCTCGGCATGCCATAATGTTTTCGCATAATTATCGCCGTACAAATCATCGGCTGTCAAAATGAGTTGCGTATGCTTGGCATGCACAGTAGCTGCCATTTCACGGGCTATAGCAGATTCGTCATACGAATCGTCATCGAAACTAATTGTAAAAGCACTTAGACTTTTCTGACTTAAAGAGGAAGCCATACCCAATATAGCGCAGCTATCAATTCCTCCTGATAAATAAGCAGCCACATCCTGATCTGCTTCCATGCGGACCGCGACAGCATCTAGTAATTGTTCTCTTGTATTATCTATATGATGTTGGGCGGATAAGCTTAAATCCCGGTCTTCTTGTTTTGGAAACTCTAAATCCCAATATTTCTTTTCACTTATCTGAAGAGTATTCTCATTGGCATCTATAATGAGCATATACCCAGGTTTTACGGCATGAATATCCTGAAAAGCACTACTGCCACTTGACATAGTATGCATCAATTGATGCAACAACCCCTTACCTTCAAACTGAGGGGTAATTTGTGGGTGAGCCAGTAATGCTTTTATTTCTGAGCCCCAATAAATTGTACCATTCGTTATATGATAAAATAAAGGTTTCACTCCAAAACGATCACGTGCTAAGATTAATCGTTTACGTTGACTATCAAATAAACTTATAGCAAACTCTCCACGTAGGTGTTCTACAAATTGAAGTCCGTATTTTTGATACAAAGGGACAACGAGCTCGTTATCGTTCTTGGATACCAATTCATAACCTTCAAAAAGTAGTTTGGTGCGCTGCTTTTTAGCATCGTAAAACCTTCCATTTGCAGTTGAGATAATTCCTTGTTTATCAACAAAAATAGGACTGACGCTCTCAGGGTCACCATTAATATGTAAATATTGATGTCCTATTGCAATTCCTTGCTCTTCATTAATATATTGATAACTTCCATCATCTCCCCTATGCTTTAAACTGTAAAGCATAAGTTCCAAATTCTTCTTCGTATTTCTCGATAAACCTTCTGGTTTAAAATATCCTGTTATTCCACTCATTAATAATGTGTGTATTATATAGTTTGTAATTCGTATTCTATTTTTGTTTCTTTTCGATCTTGATAAGGAATTCTATCAAAACAATCCAGTATGGCTATAAATAATGCCTGACGTACAAAAACAGCTCCATGCGCCTGTGTGAAATACAAGTTATGATCTGTTTCATCCAAAGTTGAGTCTAGCTCATCTAAGCGTGCTAATGGGTGTAATACAACTGCATCTTTCTTCAGTTCACTCTCTGTATTTAATTTAAAGCTTGAGTCTAAAGAACGGTATGAATCACCCAAAAAAGCAATTGAGTTCATATAAACAACATCTAAATCACTTAGCACATTGTTAATATTATCAGTGATTTCGAATACAATTCCGGACTGTTCCAATAGATCCGACAACTCTTCACCGAGCGGGTTTGCAAGCTCTGAAACAACTGTTATTTTTCTAATGTTTTGCTTAAACAGTAGCGACATTCTTAAAAAAGAGTTCACCGTTCGCATACTCCCTGGGCTTCCCAAAATACCTAAATGTATCTGTTCCTCCTCTGGTAACTGTGCACTTTGCATTTGTGGTTTCCATTTCAATATGGCAAACCAATCAGCTAATGCCTGCGTCGGATGTTCTCCCGATCCATTTCCTGCATTGATAAGGGGCACCCTTAAGTTTTTGGAGATTTCAGCCAATGCCTCAGTTTCGGTATGCCTAATAACAACGGCATCACCATAAGCATTAAACATTTCACCAATGTCTGATAATGACTCTCCTTTTGCAACTCCTGTATTGCGCGCACCTTCTGGAATACTTATAACCCTTCCGTCGAGGCGCAATACAGCACTCTCAAATGAAAGTCTCGTGCGTGTACTGGGTTCGAAAAATGCCGTAATTACAATTTGTCCTTTTAGAATATCATATGTTCTGATTTTACGACATTCGAGCAATGCTGCAAACTTGCAAAGTTCACAAACTAACTCTTTGTCAAACTGATGAACAGCAGTAATAGATTTTCCTACAAGCTTTTTTAATAAAGAAAAGTTAATTGTTCCGTTTCCTAGTAAATCTGTTGGGTCAGGGTTTAGACCGCTAGACAACATTGGGTTGGTAGAGTTCATGATATTAGTTTTTTGTTATTACCAAATCTGTTTTTTTCTGTAATCATTAATTAGTAATACAATAAGTATTAAGACACTAAAAGCAATAATTATAAGTGATAGTATGATTAAGATTTTAATAAAATTCTCTGAAAACATCATTTTTTTAAGTTGTAGGTTCATCAAGTTTTTCCCAATCAAAATTTGATGGAAATAGATATGTACACAATAACACAGTAAGCATAGACACCGTAGCCCCTACTAAAGATGAAGTATACCAACCGAGATAAAAATAGCTAACCAAGCCACACAATGACCCCAAAAGCATACCCCATAACGCACCTTTACCATTTGCTTTCTTCCAAAATAGCCCTGTCGCAATGGGCCATATCGTACTACCAACCATCGGACCTGCAAAAAATAAAATACTGGCTAAAGTACCGATCCGAGGTAAGCATAATAAAAGGGCAACAATGCCAACCAAAACGATAATATAAGCAGCAAACTTTTTAAGCTCCTGATCTGTTGCATGAGGTTTAAATATTTTCCTGTAAATATCTTGGGTAATTAAATCAGAAATGGCGGCTAAAACAGCATCAATACTAGAAGCTAATGAGCAAAAGAGAACAATAAAAACAATAACAGCCCCCGTTGGACCAAGAACATTAGCTGCAACTAATGGTCCAACCATATCTGGTCGAACGATATTAATACCCAATGAATCACTAGCTAATGCAATAAACCCTGCTGCAATAGGTATAGGAAGCCATGCCAGGCCAGCTAAAGTATATGCTTTCTTACCAACCTCTTTACGGAGAGCAAAAGTACGACTCCACCAAACATTACTATGAAAAACTTCCCCCAGACTGAATAATAAATTATTAAATATTGACATCAGTGCAGCTGGAAATAGCAAATTAAGTAACATCGGACGGTTGTTTTCCAAGTCACTGTATATCGTATCAAAATTAAATACATGATATATACCGAACCCTACGATCACAATACCGATCATAATAAGTACAGACTGTATAAAATCGGTTCCAATTACAGCATACAAGCCTCCAAAGAGTGTATAACCCACACAAACAGTAATGATAACTGTTGTCCCTAATGCATAGGGTATACCAGCAATAGCATTCATTAATATACCGCCTGCCATGCCCATGCTGATTAACCAAATTAAACTATAAAAAATACTGATGAAAAGAAAGACAATCCAAGCAGGTTTACCGTAGCGTAGCCGAATAAAATCGCCACTAGTATAACCTTTCGGCATTAGCGTACGGATACGCTTAGCTAACGGAGCAAAAAGAAGAAGGCCTATAGCTGCAGTGGAATAAGCTAACATACCCCAAACTCCCATTTCTAATACAAATTGCGGAGCTAACATAGTTGTATTAGAAGTGACCCATGTTGCCATAACAGTCGCTGTTCCTAATGCCATTCCGACATTACGGCCGGCAAGCATATGTCCCTCCAAGTTTTTAGCTTTACGTCCCCAATAGAGCCCTAAGCCTAACCAAAGAATACTTAAGACCGCCAAAATAAGCCACCCGATACTCGGAGAGATGATATAAGAATTGTTTGTCATTATTTTTTAGATTATTTATTTTGGTTTCTAAGGCTAAAAAGAATTAAAGCTGTAGTTATGATGAATACAATCGCTCCAAGAATTAATAGGTTAATGGCTAATGTAAGTGAATGATGTTTGATTTGTACAGAAACTATATTTGACCAATTATCACCTACTTTCCTTACACGATAATAATAAGTTCCATTCTTTAATCCTGATATAAAGGTACCAGTATCGTTCCCATCATATCTTTTTTTCGGTTGAGTGAAGCTGGGAGTATTAGCTTCCTGAAGTTCATAATTTTCCAAACTATTTTGCCCACTAACAGTCCAGTCTAATTTGACTACACCTTGTTTGGTTTCTGTGCCGTTGGCTATTTTTAAATCCGGTATCTCAGACCGGACACAATACGGTAATAACGCCAGAAAAATAGCGATTAATAAATATGTTTTTAGCATCCTATTAGTTGTAATAAAATAAAAAAATTATTGCTGGCAGAAGGTTTTTAAACCGGGGCCAACACCCATGAATTTGTAGAACGTATTACAAAGGTTGAGGTTATCTATTAAAATTCCAAAAAAAACAGGGATTATTTCAATAAATAAAAAATAAGAATATTTTAAAAAATACAAACTTATATATAAACAGGAAGCATTATCCAATTAGTTTTACTGATATATTCTTAAAAAACATATCAGTAAATATTATATCTACTTGAAGACTGTGGCTTTTCTCTACATAAAAAAGTGTCTTATCTAATAATTAGACAAGACACTTACGCATTACATAAATTGTTATGACAATGATTACAACGGAAATATCTCTTTAAAAGTTAAATTCCCAAAATATCTGATTATGATATACGACCTGACATGCAAAACAATGGTAAATCTTGCATCATACTATTCACCTGTTGTTTGGTTTCTCTGATTATAGTTTCATTACTAAAAGAGCTCAATACTTTATCAACGAAGAAAGCAACTTGCTTCATGTCATCCGTGTTTAAACCTCTAGTAGTAGCTGCCGCTGACCCTAGGCGAATACCTGAAGTTTGTAAAGCCGACTTCTGATCGAAAGGAATCATATTTTTATTTAAAGTAATACTAGCCCGTTCTAAAACTCTTTCAGCCTGACTCCCAGTCATTCCTTTTGTCGTAAGATCAAGGAGCATTAAATGATTATCTGTGCCACCTCCAACAACACGATAGCCCAAGTCTATAAATGACTCTGCCAGAACTTTGGCGTTATGCTGTACTTGCTGTATATACAGCTTGTAATCATCAGTAAGTACTTCTCCTAATGCAACTGCTTTTGCAGCGATAATATGCATAAGCGGGCCTCCTTGATTTCCTGGGAAAACTGACATATCTAATAGATTAGACATCATTCTTGGCTGACCTTTTCTATCCATAAGCCCAAAAGGATTTTCAAAGTCTTTACCCATTAAAATTAATCCTCCGCGAGGCCCTCTCAATGTTTTGTGGGTCGTGGTGGTCACAATATGACAGTGAGGAACAGGATCCATAAGCAACCCGGTCGCTATTAAACCGGCTGGATGAGCAATATCTGCAAGTAATAATGCTCCTACAGCATCGGCTATTTCTCTAAATTTTTTATAGTCTATAGCTCGGGAGTATGCTGTTGCTCCTGCAATAATCAGTTTTGGTTTTTCGCGTTCTGCAATCGACTGTATCTCTTCATAATCTAATAGATTATTATCGATATCCACTCCATAAAAACTTGTCTGATACAGTTTTCCAGAAAAATTAACTTCTGCACCGTGTGTCAAATGCCCCCCATGGGTAAGATTAAATCCTAATATCTTATCACCAGGCTTCAAACACGCCGACAAAACAGCCGCATTTGCCTGGGACCCCGAATGCGGTTGAACATTTGCGTAGGCCACTCCAAAAACTTCTTTAGCTAGATCAATTGCTAACTGTTCTACTTGATCAACAACTTCACATCCCCCGTAATATCTTCGCCCGGGATATCCTTCTGCATATTTATTCGTTAAAATTGAACCTGCTGCGGCAAGAACACCCTGACTAACATAATTTTCAGAGGCAATAAGTTCAAGCCCTTGTTTTTGTCTTTGTTGCTCATCTGCAATCAAACCCGAAATGTGTAAATTGATATCCATCGTCCTCCTTTGTTTTTTTATTTTCGACAAAAGTATCGGATATCTGCTATACATACCTGATACAGTTTTAAGATTAACAACTGGTCCAAGAAAATATGCGATAACTTACTTTATCTTTTTTGCTTCATTCCAATAATAACTATCCGGATAAATACGCTCTCCAAAAATAGCTGTACCTACCCGTATAATAGTTGCCCCTTCTTCAATAGCAATTTCAAGATCATTACTCATACCCATAGACAGCTCGTCGAGCTGAACCTGAGGAATATTTAACGCTTTAGCTTGCTCTTGTAAGCCTTTTAATAATCTAAAGCACTTTCTTACTTTTTCTGCTTCAGCACTAAACAAACCAATGGTCATTAATCCTTTTATTCGTAAAGCTTCTAGTCCTGCAATTTGTTCTATTAAAGGAATTAGGTCTTCTGGCCTAGCTCCAAATTTACTTTCTTCATACGATGTATTAGCCTGCACAAAGACGTCCATTGTTTTGCCTTCAAAAAGCAAACGCTGATTTAGCTTCTCTGCTAATTCAAACCGATCAATCGACTGTATACATGCAACGTCATACTTTAAAATATCTTTAATTTTATTAGATTGTAAATGACCAATAAAGTGTTTCGTATGCTGTGTCGATTTTAAGACTTCATATTTCTCTTTAATCTCCTGCACCTTGTTCTCCGCTATTAATAGCTCACCGCACTCGAGAGCTAATTTAATTCGATCAGCAGGCACTGTTTTAGTTGCTAGTAATAATTGCACTTCTGATCTTTGACGTCCACTTCGTAAACAAGCTGCTTCAATACGCTCATTTATAATATTAATATTATGTTGAATAGTATCTTTCATTTTATCGTAAAATTATGCTGTCAATGTATGCTGGTGCTATTATTGAATTATAAACGTTAAAGAGGTCGGGAATGGATTCGAACCATTGTAAAGAGTCTTGCAAACTCTTGCCTTCCGATCAGCCACCCGACCTATTGAAAAAATATCTTTTTAAAACGCCTACGCTTAAATTAAAAATTGTAAAACAGAACCTTAATACACTGCTAAATTAAAGACTTAAATCATACCATAAGTGATACAGTTCATGAAAACAATACTAGTCCAGAAATCTCCTATCTTGATTTTTCTCAAAGGCATAACACAAAGCAGCCGCATTAATTTCAATAATTTTATGTTCATTTACATATTTGAGCACATCTTTTACCAAAGACATTGCTTTGGGGATAGCATCCTGTAATTTATATCTTCGTTCTAAAAAAGCTGATAAACAAGCGTTAAACAAATCCCCCGTTCCAACGACCTCAATAGCTATACGTTCACTTGAAAAACGTGAAATTTGACCATTTTCTATCAAAATAGTTTCTACGCTACCTTTTTTAATATCAGATAGTTCTGCACTTGTTAGAACAATCTTTTTACCATAAAAACGTTGATCTTGTATCAGATAAGCTCTTAATTGTTCCTCAGTCGAAATGGTCTTTCCTAATAGGTATTCCAGCTCAAAATGATTAGGGGTTAACACATCTGCTAAAGGCAATAAACTCGCGATAGATTGCTGAACGACTATTTCATCAATATATAATCCTCCCGTCCGAGTGTCACCAAAGACAGGATCATAAATATAAAAAGCAGAAGTATTATCCCTTCGCCACTTCTCTAAAAAAGAAGCGGTTAACATAATCAGATCGATATTATTAATATAACCGGTTAATGCAATATTTATATGTTTATATACTTTGGAAACCTGTATTCCTTTAATAAGGTCTGAAAATAACTGCACTGACGTTGAATCTCCGTAATATTCATTTTCATCGGCATGGGTTGAGAACAGAACAGTAGGTAACATAACAACATCTATACCGAAGCTTTGCAAGGTGAAAACTGCGGTATTATTGCCAACAAAGCCAGTAGCAACTAAACTTTGAATAGATAATATATATTGTCTAGCGTGATGCATCTTCGATTACTTTTTTAAGTTTGCTAATAAATATATCTGTCAATTCTTTGGTAAAAGTTAAAGCTGGCAATAAACGTAAAGTATAATTACCAGAATAGCCCGTAAATACATATTCATCAACTAATAGTTTATGTCTTAACTGAATGATGGGATAATCAAAATCGACACCGATCATAAGACCTCTTCCGCGAACAGCAATGACACCTTTAACATTGAGTAACTCACTCATTAAATAATCACCTACTTCGGCAACATTATTGACTAAACCTTCATCTTCCAAAACATCTAAAACCGATAAAGCAGCAGCACAGGCTAAGTGATTACCGCCAAAAGTTGTACCAAGTTGACCAACTTTGGCTTCAATAAATGGACTGATTAGCGTCGCAGCCATTGGATAGCCATTTGCAATACCTTTAGCAACTGTTATTAAATCAGGTTTGACTCCTGCATATTGATGAGAGAAAAACTTACCGCTTCGCCCATAACCAGATTGAATTTCATCCACAATTAACATCGTTCCTGTCTCTTTACAAGCTTGTTGAAGCTCTTGCAAAAACAAATCATCTGCCACATAAACACCAGCTACCCCTTGAATAGCTTCAATAATAACTGCACAAAATTCATTTGTTTTTAAAAGTTTACGAACACTATCAATATCATTAAATGGCATAAAAACTACCTTATCACTTTGATTAATTGGAGCACGCAAAGCCTCGATATCCGTAGCAGCAACAGCTGCTGAAGTACGTCCATGAAAAGATTTTGAGAATGCAATCACTTGAGATCTACCCGTATGAAATGATGCTATTTTTAATGCGTTTTCATTCGCTTCAGCGCCCGTATTACTAAAAAAAATCTGATAATCTTCATAGTTCGATAAAACACCTATTCGATGGGCTAAAGTACTTTGCAAGGAATTTTCAATAGTATTTGAATAGAACGCCAGAGCATGGAGTTGCTTAGTAACCTCTGATACATAATGCGGATGACTATGCCCGATAGAAATAACACCATGCCCTCCATATAAATCTAGATAAGAAAAATTCTTATCGTCATAAACATAATTACCCTTGCCACGCACTAAATTGACTGGTAATTTTTCAAATACATCAAACAACTTCATAATTATTATCTTTTAAAACAAAATACAGTAGAACTTTCTTTCTCTTTTAAGATCACGAATCTCGTACTTCAAAACTTAATCATCATAGTCCAGTAAATAAAAAATAATATAGTCCACTAAAAGTATCTCTTTACACAAATTCATGTCATAATTGTTTCGAGATGAACAACGAAGTAAGATAATTATACTATTTTTGGACTAGTAATATATCGAAAAAACAAACAAAACCACTAATCCAGATGTTGAGACCTTGGAATTTAGAAATTACGTTAAACAAAGCTGATTCAAAAGCCATTTATTTACAAATTGCAGATGCTATAATTGCAGATATTATTTCGGGAAGACTTCAAAAAGGAACCGCATTGCCCGGTAGTCGAAGCATGGCCATAAAACTAGGTATTAATAGAAACACGGTAGTTGAAGCCTTAAACATTCTAATAAACGAAGGTTGGTTAATTCCACAGGAACGAAGAGGAACTTTTGTCGCAGATATTTTACCCATTGAGACAATAAAAAACAAGAACAAACAGTCTAAAAGAAAAGAAAAAGAAAATAATAGGCTTATCCGTATACGTTTTGATGACGGACATCCTGATAGTAAAATCGCCCCAATTGATGAACTTGCGAGAGCTTATAGAGATATTTTCAAACGTAAAGCACGCTGGAAAATGATGGGCTATGCCGATGAATATGGAGATCTAGACTTTAGAAGTGCTATTGTCAAAATGTTAAACCACGAACGAAATATGCAAGTTGACGAGTTTAATTTATGTATAACTCGCGGTAGCCAAATGGCTATGTACCTCATAGCGCATAGCCTTTTAACAAAAAATGATTCTATTATTGTAGAATCTCCTGGGTATCAATCAGCATGGCAGTGTTTTGAAAATACAGGTGCCACCCTGATACCAATCGCGGTCGATAATAAAGGATTAAAAATCGATCATCTAGAAAAGGAATTAAAAAAGAACAATACAGTTAAGGCTATTTATATCACACCACATAGACAATATCCAACAACAGTAACAATGAGTCTATCTCGTCGTATGGAATTGATAAGACTTGCTAAACAATATAATTTCACTATTATCGAAGATGATTATGACTATGAGTTTCATTTTGGTCATCGTCCGTTACCACCAATTTCATCTTATGAAAGCTTATGTAATTTTATTTATGTAGGCACTCTAAGCAAAGTAGTAGCTCCTGCTCTCCGGATGGGCTATCTGGCAACAAAAAATAAAGATACTTTAGAGAAAATTGGACAGCTCCGAAAAATAATAGATATACAAGGAGATAGCATTATGGAAAAAGCTGTGCTAGAACTGATGAATAACGGCACGATTCAACGTCACATAAAAAAAGCAACAAACTATTACAAACAAAAGAGAGATTTCCTTATAAGTTTATTTAAAACACATCTTAATGATCATATTGATTTTCATATCCCTGAAGGTGGTCTTGCTGTTTGGTTATGGTCTAAAAATAATATAAACTGGATGGATACTTTAGCAAAAGTCGAAGAAAAAGGTATTCATATTCCTTTACCTACTTATTACAACAACAGTAAAATAGATGGTATAAGGCTCGGTTATGGATCACTTACTAATGAAGAAATGGAAGAAGGGATCCTAATTTTGAAAGAAGTATTAAATGATTTCTAACACTTCTTTCAAAAAATTAATTATTCTTTTACTACAGGTTCAAGAGTATTTTTTTTAACGTTAAATAGATAACCAAATAAGAGTGCGGTGAAAAACATAATAATACTATAAATAGCAGCCGGAATACTTACTACACTATTGCCAATGACAATTAAAGCTATATAAATAGCTAAGGTACCATTATGAATCCCCACTTCCATAGCAATAGCCATAGATGAGCTTTTGTTAATAGAAAAGATTCTTGCCATAAAATAACCAAGCATAAGACTCAAAATATTAAAGGACAAAGCAGCTAATCCGGCTTGTTTAAAATAAACGACAATATTTTGTTTTTCTTTATATATAGCACCTACAATAATTAAAACTAAAAAAATAGCAGAAAGAATTTTCACCATACCTGCTATTTTTGTAGTCATTTTTTTTGATTTACTGTTTACCCACATGCCTATTGAAACAGGAATCATAACTATTAAAAAAACCTCTATTACTTTACTTAATTGTAAAGGAACGACTTCATGAAGATGCATAAAGTGTTGTATTGAAAAATTCACTATAAGAGGCAGTGTAAATAGAGCTAAAACACTATTTACCGCTGTTAACGTAATGTTCAATGCAACATTACCTCCAAAAAGATGACTGTATAAATTGGCTGTTGGACCACCAGGCGAAGCCGCTAAGAGCATTAAACCTACCGCTAGCTCAGGAGATAGACCGAATAGATAGATCAAACCAAAGCAAGCAACTGGTAAAATTAACAATTGGCAAAATAAGCCTACAAAAACTGCCTTAGGGTACTTATATACTCTTTTAAAATCATCGATTGTTAAGGAGAGCCCTAAACCAAACATGATAACTCCCAACGCAATGGGCATAAGAACACTCGTCAATATATTACTTTCCATTAGTTCTTATTATTTATTGTATTACGCTGTAAATCTCGAAGTTCACGATAACTGATTATGTGAACATTGTTTTGTTTTAAAGCATTTCTAACAGCTTCACTGGAAGTAAAAGCATTTAGTTCCTCGGCTCTCTTTTTCCAACTATTAGTAATTGCCTTTAACTCATCGCTTTCGGTGGAAGCATGCAAATAAAGCTCTGTTACTCCTACTGAAAGGTTATTGATAATATTTACCCAAAAACTTTCGACATCAGTACTATTGTAATTTTCCAATTCTTCATAAACTAGAAAGTCTGGAAATATAAGTCCTTTTTTTTCGCAAATATTTCTCAAGTCTCCCATTTTAAATCGTTCATGTGTTGACTGAGAAGCCATTCTTAAAGGGAGGTTAAAATCGACAGCTAATTGTATATATTTTTCAAGATATTTAGGATGCAATTGAAAAGTGCCCATATGAGAGTCTATATGAGTTATATCTAGGCCGTAATCCAGTGCCTTTTGGATTTGTGCTTTACCTTCTAAGTAAGCTTCCTCGGGTTTAGCATGTTTATAGACATCTCGCACTCCTGCCCATAATTTCCCATTTTCATCAAGTAAAGACGAAACCTCTGAGGATGGAGCAACACTTCCCCACTTATAGCCTTTCCATTCAGAAGTTAAAGTCAGATGAACGCCGAAGCTTTTCTTTGGATTTTCTAAAGCATACTTTACCATAGCAGGACTCCAGTCGCAAGTAAACATAATTGTTGCTGAAGATAACAAGCCATTCTCCATCCCTAAAATTGTTCCTTGATTGGAAGAATAACACATACCAGCGTCATCATTATTAATAATCAGCAATTTAGCATTCGCATCATATCCAAGGCACTCTACTAATGTCTGTGCATGGGCGCTATAGACTGAAACACTTACGAGTAATAGTACATAAAAAAAATTCATTACATTATTCCATTTGAGTCCATTAAAAATATTCTAGAACTAACAGTATAATAACCATCTATGGGATGTTTATATTTAAAATCCACATAAAATGCTTTGTAACCTCCCATAGGTTTCTTCTGATCAACTTTCAACTTTTTATTCGCAACTTTTTGATCAACTAATTCCCATTTTGCTTTTCTTAAATCACGACTACGAGATTCTGCTTGCCAAATATCAAACCCTATCAATTCATCAGTTGTAAAGTGAAATTCCACACTTGATTTCTTACTACTATTTTTATACTTCCAGTTTATAACCGGCAGCTTTTTATCATTTGCAGTAGTTGCAAAGAAGGCACTCAACGCTTCAACAGTTGTTTCTCTGCCACCTAAACTATGACCAACATTAGGCACATAATGTAAAACATTATCCCCCGGAATATCGCTCAAATAGTTTTTAACATTATCCACTACCCAATATTCATCATTAGTGCCCATAAATAACATCTTAGGCATCGTTAGAAACTTTTTGTACGAATATGGATCCACCATAGCTGTTATTTCTTGTCCGGAAGCACTTTGTGCGCTTTGGGGTATTCCTAAATTTACATAATCTTGAATCTGTATACTATAATCACCCCAACTTTCGATTTGATACTGAAGACTAATGGGCATATTCAAAATATCAATAACCATTGGCGCTATAGCTTTTACACGTGTATCACTAGCACCAGTTAGCCATGTTGTCCAACCTCTTTTGGAGGCTCCTGACACAACAAAATCATCAACTATGGTTACTTTTTTCTCATGAGACAATTCTTGCATCACATCCATAGCTTTTACCGCACTTTTTACCATGGGGAACAACAAAGGCCACTCATAGTCTTTATCCTGTTTATAGTTGTGCAATGTGTATGAGATCAACTCATCTTCAGTTTTACTGCCATATAAAGGTTGATTAGGAGTTTGATGTAAAATCGCAGTGATAGCATTGTTCTGTATTGCAAAAACTCCGAAAGCCTTACTTAAACCATCTTTTTTAATATTTGTAAAACGAGGCTCTCCATCTTCATTACGTCCACCTGTTATAAATAACATAGCCGTTTTTTGTTTTACATTATTAGGAATAATGACAGTTAATTGGTGAGTCCAAACAATATTCTTCCAGGTTTGGGAAATTAACTTTATATCGTAAACAATTCCTTGAGGAAGGATGATAGAATCCTGGACAGACCATTTATAACTATTATCTTTATTATTAAGATATGATTTTAATGCTGTTTCGGGTGTTATGTTTTGTTGTCCGTAAGCATTCTGTATCCATAAAAAAGAAACAATTATTACATAAAAAACCAAATGCTTTTGCTTATTTATACTTACACCTATTTTTCTCATTTTATAATTATTTTATCTGATTACTATTAGCATTGTGTTATCGATGCATACAACGTTCCAGCACTAGATCGATAACTTATATCTTTGATTTAAAAAAATCACTATTACCACGGTTTACCCGTTCCTTGCAGTACCCATGGTTTTGACCAGGCGCTGTTTTTTCCGTCGCCTCCAAAATTAGAATAACTTGTAACCTCCAATCCTTCGATCGCCTTTAAAGCATTCTCTTTATTCAAATTCAATTCATCATTCATATAATAGAACCTGACAGGTAAAACAGATCCTTTAGCATTTACTCCAGGGGTTAATTTTGGAAAACCCGTTCTTCGATAATCAAACCAAGCTTCTCCTGCCGCACTCCAGCTAGCTATCCATTTTTGATCGATAAGTTGTTCCAAACTGCCTTTATATACAACACTTGGCTGACTCATATAAGCTAGAATATCACCGCCACCAATTCCCCAAGAGGTTAAAGAAGCTTGTAATGCTTTTTCATAATAATCTTTAGAAGACGCCCCGACAGACCAACCTTTTAATGCGGCTTCAGACAAAATAAATAAGACTTCGCTAGCGGTCATCAACCGCACTTTTAACAAGGAATGGGAAGTATTGGTGTATATATCATTAAGCCATGAAACATGTGGATTATCTGCGGCCTGAAGAGCACTTGGACTTAAATTGTAACCTTGAGGAATTTCCAAAGCAGGAGGTAAACCAATATAATCTTTATTTTGATTAATATCCTCTAACTTAACATTCATACTTGCTAGTTTATCTGGCGATATAATACGTTCTCCACTCACAATTATATCAGTACCCTGAGGAGCATTTGGATCTATAACAATAGGGGTTTTGACACGTGCAGCCCAAACTGATAAACGCGGGTCAGATAATGTTCGCAACCGCTCTACCAATGTAGCACACATTTTTATACGTCGAAATCCGGACATATTAGAATCAAACTTTATATTAGTAATCCAAGAAGCAGTAGGATCTGTACCAGGGAACCCCATCATAGCATCATCCTTCGCATCCATAATTACTGGATATTTTGAGGGGTCGTTCATTATCTCCTCTATACCTTTTTTCGAAAAATCGGGTAATTTGTACGATAAACGCATATAAAAGCGTAATAAAAGTGAGTTTGCTAACTTGCGCCATTTCGTAGGGTCGCCACCATAATAAATATCTGCTGAGCCTGGATCTGCACTGTAATCATTTCTGTTTTTTGATAAAATATCATTAGCCTCCTTAAGTTCCTGAATTACACCTCTATAAACATCTTCTTGCTTTGTAAATTCAGGAAAGGTATTTTCATTACCTCCAAGATCAGCTTTCAACGAGCTCGTATAAGGAACATCTCCCCATAAATCGGTCATAAAACCAAAAAGCATAGCTCGCATAGTTATCGCAATGCCTTTATGTATTTCATACCCCAATTCTTCAGATCTTTTATAAACGAGCTCATTGTCTCTTAACATGTCATAATAATGCGACCAACTCTGACTTCCATTCCAGTCATATTCATTATGTGCGCTCCCCCACCCATCTTTTTGAGTGTGCTGCATTAAGCCTGCGAATATATCATCAAAATGAAGGCTCATATGGTTTTTACCAACATTTGTTAATACAGTTGTCATCACCATATTCGGATGTACTGTTTTTGGATCCGCTCCATTTGGATCAACATTCATTTCAAGTAAATGATCCTTACAACCTGTAAACTGCACAAGTATGAAGGCTAGTATCACGTGAATTATCTTTTTCATTATCGCACAATTAAAATGTAACACCTAATTTAAAACCTATGGGCATAACCCATGGATTAATATTATAACGCTCAATACCTTGTTTAAACTGGCTTCCATTGCCCTGCACCCCTCCTTCAGGTTGAAAAGCTTGCTCAGGATCGATATTTATCTTAGCTTTTGTCCAAAGCATAATGTTCCTACTAAACACTGAAACACTCAGTTTTTCCATACGCATCTTACGAACAAACGCAGACGGCAAATCATAGGTAAACGATATTTCCCTTAACTTTAAATATGAAGCATCATATAAGAAAGGTCTAGCAAAAGACCAGGTCGTAGCGCCAGCTAGAGGAAGGGTTTTGGTTCCATTTTTGCCAGTTAGATTTTCGCCAAGGTTTTCAATCAATATAGGGTCTCCATTTGCATCCTTACCTTCATAAACACCTGGAATAAAAACTCCACCATAAGGTAATGTATACGGTGGATAAACAAAAGGAACACTTCCATACTCAGGAGTGGGGCCTCCTACCAGAGGAAAATAACCACTGTTTATCCTAATATGTTCATCGGCATTATCCATAAGAAAATCACGAAGCTCTTTTCCCTCCATTTTATCAGCATGAAAAAGTTTATCCATAAATAAGGCAGAACGCCCCTCTTCTTCAAACTGTCTATAGGTTTGTGAAATAAAATCTCCTCCATTTCTCCAGTCTAAGGAAAAACTTAAATGCATGTTTTTATAAGATATAGTCGACTGAAGCCCCATCATAAATTTGGGGTTAAAATTTCCTATTTTATTTTTGGTATTATCCGATTCTATAGCAACCCATTTACCCGTCTGATCTAATAAAGGAAAACCATAATAAGGACTACTCTTATCAGTTACTGTACGAACTTCCGCATCATAGATATCGCCAATTTCGTCGCCAACATATGTCCAGGCCCCTCCCTTTGCATCTTCCCATAGTGTAAAATAAGGAAGGTCGTCAGAAAGTTCCATTATACGCGTCCTGTTTCTACTTATATTTGCATCAACACTCCAGTGCCAATCATTTGTCTGAACAATATTTCCTCCTAATGAAAATTCAAGTCCTTTACTTACTAATAATCCTGAATTTATATTTTTCATGACAGCACCAGAAGATGGAGGCATTTTGGTATTAAAAATTTGATTTTTATTATCATTTTTATAAATGGTAAAACTACTTCTAAGTCTATTATTAAACATATTTAAATCTATCCCCCCTTCAATTGACGTGGCTTTCTCAGGTTTAAGAAAGGCATTCTTCAACACAGATGAAGTGCCTAATCTAGGAAGATCACCCCAGGTAGAATATCTATTTAACACAGCTAATAATTGATATGGAGACGTATCATTACCTACTTGAGCAACTCCACCTCTCAACTTTAATAAATTAATTGACTCAGGAAGACTTAATAAATCATTAGCAATTAAGCTAAGAGATGCTGACGGATAAAAATAAGCTTTAGCGCCAGGAAGCGTACTCGACCAATCACTTCTACCAGTAATATCCAGATATATCATATCTGCATACCCCAAATTAGCTAAACCATAAAAACTTAACACACCTTTTTCAGAACGGTAATCGTAATAATCTAGGTTTTCAGGTAAAATATTAGATATGGAGTAAACATTGGGCATTATCAAACCTGAACCTGATGCTTTTGTGGCATTGTGAATAGAATTTCCTTTCTGATACCTCCAATTTCCACCTGCAGATACCGAATAAGAAAACTGATTGGCTTTATCTGTGTAAGAAGCTAAAAAATCTGTATTAGTTTCCATATTTCGAGAGAAACTAATTCCATAGGCCCCTTTCTTTTCTCTACTATAGCTTTGCCCTATCTTTGTTTCTTTTTCAAAATCAAGCTTATCCATTGCAAAACGTGCCATAAAGGAAAGTTTTGTAGATGGCTTCCAATCCATACGGACATTACCAAATATACGATCCCTGACAAATGAATTTTTCACTTCATTGACGAGAAAATAGGGATTATTAAACTGACGTTTAGAAAATGAATTATGGATATCCTGTGTTTTTTGCTCTAACCCTTCTAACCCCTCAATCCAGTAATCTTTCATATCCAAAATATTAACATTAGCTGACAGTAAATAAGCCGCTTCTAAGGGGTTAGTCCCCCTATTCCCTGCAGCTCTATTGCCTGAATTATTTTTACTGATATCTACATTTGTACTCAGACTAAGGTTGTCATTAAATTTTAAAATAGAATTTAGACTTAACGTATTATTGAATAAATTAGTTTTTGGTACAATACCTTGGTTAGTCATATTACTATAAGCAATTCGGTAGGACAACTTCTCTAAGTTATTTGCAATGGAAATTCCGTTGGTTGTAGTCAAACCAGTTTGGACGAAATTTTTTACATTATCAGGATGAGAAATCAAAGGAAGGGGCGCATATTTCCCATTTTCGTTTAAAGGACTATTCCATTGAATTGACTCCCAACCTTTATCTAACTCTGCTCCAAAGCCTCCTCCAATTTTATCATCAACTAAATTGCCAAATGGATTAGTTAGAGGACTACCTGAAATATCAGGTGGAATCGCAGAAAATTGTCCTGAACCAAACTTCGACTGGGTTTTTAAATATTTATAAGGAATATCAAAAACAGTGTTTGAACTTAAATGTATGGTGGGTTTAGTTAACCCTTCTGCACTTTTTGTTGTTATCAAAAGAACACCATTACCAGCTCTGGATCCATAAAGAGCTGCAGCACTTGGTCCCTTTAAAATAGTTATACTTGCTATATTTTCAGAGTTTAGACTTGAAATACTGTTTCCATAATCTACTTTATTGCGATCACCAATCTCCCCAATGTTATTCACAGTATTCTGAACTGGAACACCATCAACTACTATTAAAGGCTGGTTATCTGAGCTTAAAGATGTTGCCCCACGGATAACCATGTTTACAGACGAACCTGTTCCTCCAGTAGAGCTAATTGATACGCCTGGTGTTTTTGCAGCCATTGCATTCATAAAGTTTTCATTATTCACTTTATTCAATTGTTCATTATCAAGCACACCAACTGAATATCCTAATGAACGCTCACTACGTTTAATCCCTAATGCCGTAACTACAACCTCTTCGACACGTTCATCATTTTCAACCAAATGAACCGATAATGTACGCGAAGTCGGAATTTCAGCTTCAAGACTTTGGTAGCCCAAGTGTGTAAAAACTAGTTTATCAGACATATTGCTTACATTAAGTGTGAAATCTCCGGTTTCAGAAGTAATAGTACTTCCTGATTTTCCCTTAACGCTTACTGTAACTCCTGAAATTGGCATACCAGTCTTCTGAGAAGATATTTTACCAGTCACTCGAATTTGCTGTAATTCAATATCAGTTAAATTCCGAGAATTAGATACGGCTATATTCCCTAAAACGAGTATAAAGCCTATCACGCTAAAAATTTTAATTCTAATTGTTCTCATAATTGGATGTTTTCATAATTTTTAATATCAAATTGATTTATATATAATCACTAAAACAATAGTAACAAGCTAATATTTAGTAATAACTAAAAACATATTAAGAAAATAATTCGCTGACTTCTAAAAGTTTATAATTTATATTTCTATCAACTACTCAAAGTTACTATGCTAGCATAGCTTTTTAATGTACAATATTGACATTGTTTTATAATATCTTAGCATACTATATCTAAACAAAAAAGTCCCTATTAAAAATAATAGGGACTTCTAGTTTACGCATTAGAAACAAAACTATTAAAAAAACAAGATTTTCAATTTTATAATCCCGTTTTATTTTTAAATTTTTAGATCGGTTATATCTAATTTCTCATTTTTTTACTTTTCAAATAATTCATTAGATCTATTGCGAGATCTGTCTGTACAACATTGACATGAGGCATTTTATAAAAAAAACTTTCAAAACCATTTTTTTCACTCTTTTCAAGCTCATCAAATTCTCCTAATGTATTTATCCAAAGGCGCAATCCACCTTCTATTAGCTTCTTCATAGCCATGTCGTCATAATAGCTTTCATCAATATGAATAATATTTATAAAACCATATTTCTTCAAATACTCAATATCGGACAAAGACCTAGCTCGAGGTAATATTTGCAGATCAACTGCCATTTCATGAATACTTTCAACATCTTCCTTATCATATAAAAATAGGAGTAATTGATCTTGAACATCGTAAGCACTGGCTAAATCAATAAGCTTTTTATATGAATCACTATCTTCAAACTTGATATCTAAATCAACGAGTATTTTACCTTTAATTATTTTAAACACCTCTTCTAAAGTAGGAACTCTATAAGTTGTCGTATCGTTATTATGTACAAGTAATAATTGCTTTATTTCTTCTAAAGTCATATCACTCACATTGCCCGTTCCATTAGTTGTCCGATCCACCGTTTTATCATGCATTATCACAAAATGCCCATCAATGGTCTCTCTAACATCAATTTCAATAATATCCACATCATTGGCTATACATGACTCCATTGTTTCAATAGAATTCTCAGGATATTGACCTTCTCCTGTATTCGCTCTATGGGCCACAACCCATACCTTGTCCTTCTGCTTCTTCTCTAACAGGGCAAAACTATCACTTTTACCCCTTTGACAGGAAATAAACAAGGATAAGAAAATAAGTATAAAAAAAATGCTCTTCTTCATCTTTTACCAAGGCTTATTTGTTCCCTGTAAAAGCCATGGCTTTGACCATTGACTATTTTTACCTCTGACGTTAGAATAAGGTGTGTCTTCTAATCTAGTTAAGGCTTCTTTCAAATTTTTCTCATTTGACTTCACTTCATTATCACCATAAATAAAGCGTACTGGTAAAACCGCTTGAGCAGAACCTGGTCCAGGTTTAAGTTTAGGAAGTCCTAAGCGTCTAAAATCCATCCAGGATTCTACCGTGTTATTCCAACTTGCTATCCATTTTTGTTCGATAAGTTGCTCTAAAGTATTATTAAATTTCACTGCAGGTTTAGCTATCAAAGTGTTATACGATGACTCAACTCCCCATACTTGTAAAGAGTTTTTAATACCATTATTATAGTGTCCTTCAGCCCCTCCCGTAATCCAGCCTTTAAATGCTGCTTCAGCAAGAATAAAATAGGTTTCAGAAGCAGAAGCAATTCTTCTTTTTAAAAAACCACCTTTTTTCTCAGTATAAGCAAGATTTAGCTGTGAAACATGTTGATTTTGTACTACTTGACCAGGAGTAGGATTTAAGTTATAACTATCAGGATCCTTTAATCCGATGCCAATGCCAACATACAAATCGGTATCAAGCTTGTATCCCAATTTAGTAGGGTTATAATGTCTTGTAAATTTATGTCCCTTAGCAATTTCAGCTCTATACTCCAAATCAGTTAAAGATTTGACAGACTGTAAGACACCATCTTTTCTAATTGCATCATCTGTAGCTACACTTAAATTAAGATCTTCAACCCACTGACAATGCACAGGCTGCACCCAAACATATATTCTGGGGTCATTCCAAGATTTCAATAAATCTAAAAATCCTTTACCAATCTTGATTCGTCTATAATTTGACCCGCCATCAGTATCAAATTGACTAGCTACTTTCCAAGAATCATTAGCTGTGTTACCTAGATACTCTACATTGGCATCATCACTTGATTTGTCTATATAAACTTGGCTATTATAAACAGTTTTAATGATCTGTTCAGCTTGCTGAGGCAACTTTGTAGATAACCGCATTGCATAACGCAAACGCAAACTATTAGCAAACTTATACCATTTAACCGCATCACCAGCATAAATCAGGTCATTACTACTAATAATACCACGCGTATCATTTTTAGAAAATAATTCTGCTGCTCTTTCCAAATCAGCCAATACACCTTTATAAATTTCTTCTTGACTATCGTAAACAGGTTGCGTTACTCCCTCATCACCTTTCATAGATTGAGTATATGGTGCATCTCCCCATAAATCAGCAATGTTACCGTATACAAAAGCACGCACAACTAAACCTATTCCTTCGTGAAACACAAAACCATCTCTATTTGCATTTTTAATTAAAAGGTCATTGTTCCGCAAGACATCATACCACTTCACCCAATCTTCGGGTGACCATAAATAGTCGTTAAAGCCAGTAAACCAACCATCACGTTGTAAATGTTGAACAACACCACTTGTGTAACTGAAATCTAAATCTGTATAGTGTTCAGATACACGAGACAAAATACCTGGTAATAATAGATTGACATTAGCACTTGATAAGTCAACACCGTTAGGGTTAACATTGATTTCATTCAGTTTCTTATCACAACCACTTATTGTTATAAGCAGTGTAACCATAAAGCTGTATAAGAGTATCTTTTTCATGATCGAATTTTTATGGTTAGAAAGTAAGATCTAATTTAACACCAAAAGGTATTGTCCAAGGAGTCACATTATTCATTTCTATACCTTGTTGAAAATTACCATTGCTCGAAGCTTTAAAAGCCCGTTCTGGATCTACACCAATTTTCGCTTTATTCCAAAGCATGATATTTCTAGTAAACACAGAAACACGTAAATTTGAAATTCCTTTCACTTTAGGCACATCGTAGCCAATAGACAGTTCACGTAATTTTAAATAGTCAGCATCAAAAGTAATGTCCTGATTATAATTCCAAGGATATTGATCGGACGATTCAAAAACAACAGTTCCATCCTCACCTAGATTTTCTTTATAACCAACTAGTTTACCATCATTATCATAAACACCAATAACACCAGGGGTAAATGAACCATCATAAGAAGCAAAACTACCACTATCATAATAAAAACCACCTGTTTCTTTAGTCAATCCACCAACTCGAGGATAATTTCCATTTCGTGGGATAATGTACTTTTCAGGATCCGATCGCAACAAATTAGCTAATTCCTCGGGTGAATATAGGCCGCCAGGTATCATATTGTCCAACTGAATCTGTGACTTCCAATCGGAACCTGCATATCTATACGTGAAAGATTGAAACTGTCCCCCATTACGCCAATCTAAACTAAAGCTAAGGCTAAACCTCTTGTAATTAAATGTAGATTGCATACCCGCCAAGAAATTGGGGTTAAAATTCCCCACTTTGATCATAGCTTCTTTTGTATCGACCCTTTGCCACTCACCATTTTTACTAAGAAGAGGCCATCTATAATATTCAGATGTAGGATCCGTTACATATGCATACCCCCTACTGTAGATATTTCCAACTTCTTGCCCTACCCATGTATATGCCCCCGCCCCATTCTCGTCCCAAAAATTAATATAATCAATACCTGGAGTTAGTTCAAGAATCTTTGTCCTAGTTCTTGTAAAACTCACATTAACATCCCAAGTTAACCCATTTTCCTGCTTAATTGGTGTACCACCTAAAGTAAACTCCCATCCACGACTCTCAAGTTTTCCCGCATTAATATTTTTTCGAGAGTAACCTGCCGAACCAGGCATTTCAACAGATAATATTTGATTTTTATTTTGTGCCTGATAGTAAGTTCCTTCAAAGCGTAATCTATTGGAAAACATATTTAAATCAAGTCCAAACTCAGAAGATGTTGCAATCTCTGGTTTTAAATCACGATTGTATAGAGTGCCGGGTACGTCACTGTAAATTATATCGCCCCACTTACCCAGCCCAAGCGCTGGGTCTAACTGATAAGGACCTGTGTCATTACCTACCTGTGCCCAACCTGTCCTGAACTTTAACATCGAAATTTGATCTGGTAATGCTAAGGTTTCATTGGCTACCCAGCTTAAAGAAGCTGATGGATAAAAATATGAACGTTTATTCTCCCCTAAAGTACTTGACCAGTCATTTCTTGCCGTGATATCTAAATAAAGTTGATCTTTATAACTTAAGTTTGCCATAGCGTACATGCTAAGAACCATCTTTTTATAATTACGATTATATGTATTCAGCCCCGATCTTGGAATATTATCTAGCCGATACAATCCTGGGATAGTAAGTCCTGCATTACGATCAGATCCTGAGTAAAAATCTGACCAATATCTATACATATAGTTACCTCCACCAGAAGCAGAGTATTTAAAATCGCTACCATTATCTGTCCCTTTATAGGTAAAAAGAAAGTCAAAGTTATTCTCTTTATCAGTAAGATCTTGTAAGTGGTAACCACCTTTCATATCCCGACTATAGCTCCAGGGTATCTTCGTTTCTCTTTGTTCGTTTGATCTAGATTCAGCAGCTCTAAAGAACGCTGATACATTAGGATTGATCGTCCAATCTAGCTTAATATTACCGTACACACGATCTCTTACAAAACCATTCGTTAAGGCATAAGCTAAAAAATAAGGATTATCCATCTCTGGCGCAACCTGACGTTGCTTAATATGCTCTTGACCATCTTCCCAATAATTTTTCAGATCACGAATATCGACATGGGGATAACTATAAACAGCTTGCAAAGGACTTCCTCCTCTATTACCTGTTGATGGCATTTGATTAGAGTTGGATCGAACCACATTAATATTAGTTGATAATTTTAGATTGTCTCTAAAATCATAACTGATACTGGAGTTCAGACCATTTCTATAAAGATCTGAATTCGGAATTAGTCCCTTATGATTTAAATGATTTAAAGAAAAGCGATACACAAATTTGTTACCTGACCCCATAAGAGATAAGTTATTAGTGGAGGAGAACGAGGTATTAACAAAGTTTTTCATATTGTCCCGATAGGATCGCAATTCAGTCGGAATTTTCTGTCCATTTGCATCTGTAGGACTATTCCACTGAACTTCTTTAATACCTTTATCAAGCTCAGGTCCTGACCAATAACCAGACGATTCGTCAAAAAGCCCTACTCTATCGCCAGGTCCAAATTTATAGTGGAGATCCAAATAACGATAAGGTTTTTCAAACACATTACTTGTTGTGAAATTAACTTTCGTTTTCTCACCCTTCCTACCTGATTTAGTAGTAATCATGACGACTCCATTTCCTGCACGTGAGCCATATAACGCTGCTGCACTAGGTCCTTTTAATATTGTCATGCTCTCTATGTCGTCTGGATTAATATCGGCAACACCATTACCATAATCCACTTCGTTACGATCTCCCATTCCCCTTACATTGTTTACGCTACTGGATATGGGAACCCCATCAACAACAAATAAAGGTTGGTTATCAGAACTTAAAGAGGTAGCTCCACGAATAACCATACTAACCGAAGAACCTACACCTCCCGTTTGATTTAGTGTAACACCAGCAATTTTTCCGGTCATACCACCAAATACATTTTCTTGTGTAACCTTTGTGAGACTCTCGCCTCCAATTTTACCAACCGAATAACCCAACGAGCGTTCTTCTCTTTTAATGCCTAGCGCTGTAACGACTACCGCATCAATAGATCCTTCAGCAGGATCTAAATAAACCGTAAAGTTAGACTCTTGACCTCTAACAACCTCTTTGCTCTGATAGCCTACAAAAGAAAACCTAAGACTTGACTCTCTAGAAGTTAAACTTATGGTAAACTTCCCTTCTTTATCCGTAGAAGTCGCTTTTCCCGTTTGAGCTACGACAACACTTACCCCTTCCAGTGGAGTATTGGTTCCAGACGAATATACTATCCCTGTATATTCAGCTCTTTGCTGTGCAAAAGATTGGGGAATGCCAATAATATATTGGCAACACAAAACCAATGCAACCAGTTTCAAAACTTTGTACTTAATTCTCATAATTAAATAGTTTAATCTCAAATGTTACATGTATAAATTTATTTTGAAATAATATTATTAATTGGTTTATAAAAGCTACAGCTAAGTAGCTTATTTTTATTTGCTTATCGTCAATTCACGAAACACAATTGTTTTACGATTAAAGGTATACGTCATTCCCAAAGTATTATCCCACGAAATAATAGCTGGATATGAGTACTCATCTTTCGGATCACCACTTTCTAATGTAAACACATCCTTCCATGTTGAACCATTATCTTTTGATAGCGCCAAACGTAACTCACCTCTTGACCCCCAGTCTTTGCTATCAGGGTTATAAAGTAATGCAAGATCACCATTTTTCATCTTCACTAAATCAATACCGCTATTCGGATTGGGAAGACCTATACTATAAGCTTCTGACCATGTTTGTCCGTTATCTTCTGAATCACTGCGGTAAATAAACCCACTTGTTGTACGCAATAGCATATGTACTTTACCTGGAGTAGACTCCCACAGAGTAGGTTGTATCATACCTTTTCCTTTAACCTCTACTGTATCAAAATTTATATCGGCAGATCGTTGCCAACTTTGTCCATCATCTTTACTAATATCAACAAAGGGTATCCATGCTCCTTCTTCTGTAGAAGCTCCTGCAATCCAATTACCATTACTTAATATAATAGGTTTATTACGTACCGGTCCTCTACCTCCTCGATCTCCTTCGACAAGTTCAACAGGTTCACTCCAAGTGTGACCACCATCTGTGGAACTCATAAGCCAAGTTTCCCAGGTAGGAATTTTTTTCCCTACTTTAAAAAATAAATGTACCTGCTTAGAATTATCAACAAACAAGACAGGATTCCAATGGGCATCATCTCTAATCTTTGCAATCTGTATCGACTTAGACCAATTATTACCATTCGTTTTTCGAGCCAGCCATATACCCACATCATCATTACCTTCCTTTGTACCTCCAAACCAAGAAGCCAAGACTTCTCCATTATCTAACCTTACTAAGGTCGAAGCATGGGCCTCGGCAAAATATTCCCCATCCTTAAAGACATCAGATGAATCAACCATTTTAAATTGAGAATTCTCTGCCTTAGAGTTACAGGAACTCGCAAAAAAAAGTGCACAGAGGAAAAATAGAGTGTTCATTATTGGCTTGTTCATAAATAGTATATTTTTTTTATATTCAAATCATTCCACATAGATTAACTAGTATTAGTTTTATATTTATGCTAACAAAACTTTCTAACTTAGTTAAAATAGAAAGTATTTATTCTAAAAAACCAATTCTTTCTAGACAAAAATAACACATGTAACAGTGTGAATATTATAGCATATTAGCCTATAAATTGCACATCTTAGCTAATTAAGTTTAAACGACGAAAACAGAACCACAACTGTATAGCAACCAGTTACAACACGTAATCATACAATTAAATCTTTGCCGCTACTTTCATTAAATGTGTCGCCCATTTCATTTTTAATAAAGAAAATATCATTACAAAGTCGTTGACTAAATAAAGCAACATCAAAACTATGAATAACCAAATTAGCTCCGACTTTAACCCATCTAAGCTGTCTTTCTACTTCCAAAGAAAAATGAACACCAACCGCAATTTTTCTTTCTCTACATTTTTTAATAATAGTAGTAAGTGCCTCCTCAAATAACGGATTATCATATTCTTCCGGAATCCCCATACTCACGGATAAATCATGCGGCCCTATAAATACCGCATCTAGTCCAGCAACTGACAAGAGCTCGTCCAAACGTTGGATAGCAGGGACACTTTCTATATTAGCAATACATATATTCCCGTAATTATAGGCTTGCAAGTAATCTTGCATATGCTTTGTCATTAGTTTTTCGCCACAGAGATAACTGGTTAAAACCTCGCCTTTTAATGGGCGATATTTAACCGCAGCTGTCAATTGGGTTATCTGCTCTACTGACTCCACATAAGGTGCCACGACCCCACGTGCTCCAGCATCGATGGCCTGACAAGCTAAATAACTATCAGGGTTTGGTATACGCACAATAGGACTAATACCTAAGGCTTCATATAACTGGCATAGAGTAGCAAGCTGACTTCGATCTAAAGCAATATGTTCAGTATCTATAAAAACGAAGTCTAAACCAGCTTTTTTTGCAGCCACAGGCCAATGAGGCGCAATTGAACTTATACAAGTGCCATATACATTCTGTCCACCCTTTATCTTTTTTAGAAGATGGTCTTTTTTTAATTCAAGCATATCCTTACTCTTTTATTAACCATATTTCAGCCACCTGCAATCCTCGTTCCCCCACTTTACAGCTCCAAGTAAAAGTTATTTGACCGTCAGCTGTCGAGCTAGCGGGAACCTGAAACTCATACACTGGCTGTTGCCCAAGAAGTAAATAATCATGAATCACGAAGTCATCATCTGTAACCAACTTGACATGTGATTTAAATCGGCCTGTATAGGCTATTCTAATTTTATAATTCCCTTTAGTATCTAAGTCTTTATAGCAGATTTGTAATGGCTGATCATAAAGAGTCTCAACCTGTTTTAACCAAGCTAAGGGAGTAGCTTCTCTCTGAGAAGCATTAAGTACCTTAATGTTAAAGCCTTCACGTGGCGATCTTAAACTTCCAGGATCATCCCATAAGCTAGAATTAATAACAATACGATCAGTACTAGCCATAGTACCATAATGATCATAAAAGCCGCCAGGTCCAGGATCTGTACGATACAATAAGGAATATATCCGCTTTTCCTTTTCAGCTCTATGAGGTAACCGTTCAATTTCCTTAAGCTGTGCTAGTAACCAAGGACTATCAGTTAAAGGCATATCAATATGATCTATAAAATTCCCTCGTTCCTCCCGTCCTCCATGCTTTTCAACAGTCAATTGAGCGCCTATACTACTGAATAACGAATCAGCTAAGGCAATACACTTCTCCTTCCAATCCTGTGCCACCGTCTGCTGCTGGGTTCTCTGTAAAATATTTAGTGCCTCTTGAATATTTTTTGTTAAACTATCTCCTTTTGCCTGTTCTAATAAATATCGTACTTGCTGTTCTATTTCAGTTTCATAAAAAAGTCTACGATAAGTATAAGCATCAAAGTACGCACGAATCAACCCCATCTGAAATCTTGGGTTTTGACGTATTGATAAAGGAACATGCTCTTCTATATGTTGCCAGCGACGTAATGTTTGCAAAACACGCTGGTTAGTTAAAAGCGGCCCTTTTAAGTTATTTTCCAAATCTATAAAACCTAAAGCAGCTGCTTCAGTATGATCTGCTCCTATGAAAAAACGTGTATAGTCTCTTAGAGTTTCAATTACCTTAGTCTCGGGATCCCAATCTTGACCAGTCCAAATAAATTTATTGATGTCATCATTAGTACCTTCTGAATACGTAATGCTACCAATACCATAGCGATGTAAAGCGTTATGTGTTTTTTTCATACTATAAGGCCTCGGTGTTATGCTCTCTCTGCCTAGCGTCAATGCCCAAGCAGAGTCCCAATCATGAATTGGATATTGACAACTATAATTGTGCGTAATATCGGGATATCGCCTAATAGGAATAGACGAATTAAGACGATTACGAATCTCTTGTATAGGCATATTAACCCATGGCCCAAAGACTACACCACCCAACCATTCATATTCGCGGTTTATGTAATCAAAAAATGTTGTAAACCATTCATCAGTGGGATTAAAAAACTGCGGTGACAACCATATTTTGGCATTAGGGTGATGTTTTTTTAGTAATCTAGCTACTTGTTCAAGCCAAGTAAACAAAACTTTAGGCTCTAAATCACCTGGATCACCCGCCGGAACAAATAAAGCATTAAGTTTTGGAAGCGAAGAAAACACACTTTCTCTATAATCAAGCTCCTCTCTTATTGAGTCTGGGTGTAAATAATCAGTTCCAATATTAGGGAACCACATACTAACATCTAAACCATACTCCTCACATATACGTGATTGCTCGACAATCATTTCGGCAGCCGTCAGTTTCATATGTGGACTACTAAACTCGTCGTCTGTAATAGGCGGCAATATCTCAATAGTGTTTGCACCAAATATAGCAAGCTCTCTTATATATTGATCAAACTGGGCTACAGTAAAAGCATCATACGAATTAGTTTTTGGCCTATAACCAAGCTGATGCCCCCTTACAGCGTACTTAGGGCTTGAAGATCTATTCAGTAATGTAGATAGCGTAATCTTGGAAGGACGCATCTCTGTCTTTCTCAAAAAATAGCCAACACCATACAAAAGCCCTCTACTGTCGTGACCAATTATAAAGATCGTTTTACGTTCAGGATGCACCAAGAATTTAAAGCCTTCGTTTTCAATACTGGGCATCTTCTGAATTAATTCTCTATCCTGTAGGGATAATTGTTCGACATCCTTCTCCAGCCCTAAAATAATTGTTAAACTATTCGTAGATAGGTTAGTTCTATGGATAGAAACATGAATTTCTGTTCGTTTAAAGACCTCCTCTTGCAATACTTTTATAGTACGTCTTAATTCCCCTTGATCTTTAGTAAAAATTGATATAGTTGCTTCAGAGACGGAGAATTCTTGTGAGTATAGATATTGTTCCTTGCCGAAAAACAACATAGTAATTACTGCGAAAACTAAACAACGGAAATTCATAATACCAAAAGAAATTACATTACTTAATTACTTCCAGGTATCTCCCCATCCAATAGGGTAATAACCAAATATCCCCAGCACTACATTCAGATCGACCATCACCACTGCCATCTAATCCAAATCTATTTGCATTATGTCTTGATATACGGAGTTCAGAAGGAGGCAATACTTCTTTCGTAAATTGATTTCTAAAGTTTTCTTCTATAAACTGAATATCTTTTCTATTGCTATTAGTTATCGTCCAATCCACAAGATCTAAAGGGTATTTTTGCAAATACCAGACAGCATCACCCAAACCAAATTCTGAAACACCGGTAAGAGCAGTCATGATATTCCACAGCCCATCTTTCTCTGGTTTTTCCGCTTCCCAATGATCCAAAATTGTCTCTTTATACTTTAATTTCAGTTCATCTGTAAAAGCATATCTATACAAGCCCCAATAACCTAAGAAATACATTTCATCATCAGAGTGATTCCAATGTGTTGATAGCAATTGACTAAGATCATCCTGACTATCACCTGCTTTAGCAATATCACTCATTGGACGCATGAGATTTTCTAGATATCCGTGTTTATCCATTAACTCATAAGCTTTATCTTTAAATACATCTTTCTTTGTAAAATGATAAGCTGTTTGTAGCATAGCTATAATATTTGATGAGTTCAATTTTCTATCACCTATATTTTTAGCAAAACTGTTCACATATTCAGGGTTCCAACGTCCCCATAAAGTAGGTTTACCATCAAAATCAACGAGGTACATATCATTTTCAATGATGTGCGTCATCATTGAATCGATCAAGCGAATCGCCTGTTGTTTTACCTCAACATCGTCTATAAGTTCTGCTGCAGCTCCATATACAAATATATGTCCTATTGCCTCATCACTACTAGTCGTTGATTTCCAATCCCAGTCTTCTTCATGTGATTTCAACCAGTGCTCGGGACCACCTAGCAATTCTTTATGCCCTGTGCGTTCATAGGATCGTGCGGCAAAGCCTTTCACAGGATTAATTGTAAATAGTCTTTCCATAGCATCCAACGATTCTCTACAGTTTTGTAAAGCCTCTTTATCTTTTGTTACAGCAT
This sequence comes from Sphingobacterium sp. UT-1RO-CII-1, assembly GCF_026711005.1. GTDB lineage: Bacteria > Bacteroidota > Bacteroidia > Sphingobacteriales > Sphingobacteriaceae > Sphingobacterium. The sequence continues at coordinate 779,981 of NZ_JAPPVJ010000002.1, forward strand.
AACGAAATACCTGGGATCCTAGATACATAGAAGTCCATAATCCATCATTATCTGAGTCCTCCATATATCCCATTCCCAAGTTGCCATCAACCATCCCACGAACAGTAGCATTAAAGCCATTCCTTATATGTCTCTGCCGAACTTGCTTCTCATAAAACGTTGCTTTATCTGCTAATGTCATCTCTTTGAAAACAATTTGAGAAAGACCTTTTTCTGTGAGCAGCAACACATCATCATTTCCCATTGCTGATATTTTCAAAACACTGTCGTCAACCAACCAACGTTTACTCGCATAATAAGCAATTTGATCTTCACTGTTTATTTTAAACGCTCCAGCCTTACTGCCAACCCATAAATCATTGCCTATGGATTTTACATAAGTAAGATCTAACGAAGGTAGTTTGTCTAAAACACGGATTTTCTGAAAATTATCGTCCAGATATATTAAGCCCTTTTTATGATGTGCTAACACAAGCTTCCCTTGATATTCAGTTATTGCAGCCAAAGCATCACCAACATATACTTCTTTTACTTCACCAGACAATACATCTCCCTGATAAATATGCGCAGATGTTAACGCATAGAAAGTTGTAGGCTTCGAAGAAGATTGTATTATAGAAAGGACTGTCTCACCGTTTAATTCTTTATTCCAGACAACTTTTCCTCCTTGTACAAAATTAACTACAGAATTGCTATAAACTATAAAAGCGTCTTTTTGATACGGGACAAACCCCTTAGGATTAACAACATGGTGTTCTACAAATAAACTTCCAGCCCATGCATTACTAAAAATATGCTTACTATCGAGATAAACAAACTGTTTATCCACCTCCTCTATAGAAACAATATTTTTATCAGACATGAATCTATAAGAATTGTCTTCAACCACTTTACCTGGCCATAACAATTCTCCATTTGTCAGTCGCAACAAACCTTTATTACTCAAAATCTGAATATTCTCATTGCGGTCAATGCCCATATTAAGCAACACACCGTCACCGTCATATTTATATTTGACCGCATAATCCTGTATATAGACTATATCTTCATGGTAAGGTAGATTCTGTTTTTGATTCTTTCCTGACTTGCAGCCCAGAAAAAGACATAAAAAAATCAATAATATTAATGTTAGCTTCTTCATAATTTGTATATTTTAAAATATCGGTTAACGTTCTATTTTATCGGGATCAATCATTGTATAAATGATTGATTTCTGCTGTCCTGTTTTATGATGTGAATAAGTTAAGTGCACCTTACCATCTTGACCGACAATCATAGCTGGATAAGAATATCTTCCTTTATCTTTAGTATCATTAATAAGATGGTGAGCAAACTTCCAAGAAGCCCCCTCATCATTAGATTGGTACAAGGATAATTTATAACGCTCACTATCTGTATCATTAAGGACCAATAACCATCTACCATCTCTAAGCTTCACTATATCAAGACTTGCACTACTTGGCATATCTGTTTTTTCAGAGACTGACCATGTTTGCCCTTTATCTTTTGATATACTTTTATGCATACGAGAAGGAGCATCACCAGAATCTCTCATATATGCCACGATATCACCATTAAGCTTACTAATTAATGTTGGCTGTATATTTCCTCTACCTACAATAGGCATACTACTTTTCCATGTTTCACTATTGTCCTGACTAATTGCTATCATAGAAAAATTAAGTCCGTCTGAATATATTGGTAACAATATTTTACTATCCTCAAGTATCAAAGGCTTAATTCTCGTCATCCAACCAAAAGATCGCTTCATAAGATCTTTACTGGCCGATATAATCATATCATCATAACGAGGCGCATATTCAGCCCAACCTCTGCCTAAATTTGGGAGCTGCTTAAATTTTTCACGAACCTCCGTGACAAACTCGTCTCCTGGCTTTAACAGTATATTATCCTGCCATTGCCAACTCACCTTCTCTCCCATAAAATCCGTTGTTGATTTAACCTTCAAGATCGAATATTCCCATCTATTAGCCTGTACAGCTATCCAAATTAAAAAAAGCTTACCGCCATTTAAATAAAGAACAGGGTTACAATCAGGTAACCCCTCTGTATCTGCAAGCAAATAAGGACTAGACCACTTTTTTGTCCTTTGTGAAAACTTTGAAGCCATAATTCGGACATCATCAGCTGTTCGTTCGCCCGAGCCTTGAAACCACGAGGTTAAAAGATCTCCATCAGGTAGTTCTACAATAGAGCTTCCATGAACATGCTCTTCCTGAAGAGGAAAAATAAGGCTTTGTTGAACCACAGTAGAATGTGATTGCTGTGCCGAAGCAAAAGTTACTCCCAGCATAAACAAAATAACTATAAAAGTATTCTTCATATTAATTGGTTTTCGTTATTCTAAATTCATCTATTTTAGTCCCTAAGCTATCTATACTAGTTAAGTACAAACTAGAATTATCTACTTTTACATGCTGATATAAATACCCCTTATGTACACCAAAACATCCTTTTTTTACTTCCATTTCATCGTCCTTCTCTTTAGTCCCGACAGACATTACATATACTGGATGTTTAAGTGTATCGTTATCTACAGCCGTTCGGTAGTAATAATGAAAATGCCCAGTTAGTACTAAATCCACTTCGTAACGATCAAATAAACGCCCTAAACCTTCCGAAATTTCATTATAATCTGCTTCTTCTGTATGCGGTGCAAAATGAAACACAGCTACTTTAAATCGTTCTTTGCTATTTTTAAGCAGGTTTTCAACCCAAGCCTCTTGATCCTTTACCGAGAAAGTAACTATATCTAACATCAGGAAAAAAGTATTGCCGTAAACAAAATTATAACTTAATCCCTTCGGTAAATTATTGGGTCCATTATGTGGATAGCTTAGCTGTTTTAAATACATATTGGGGAAAAGCCCTTCCTGACTATCATGATTACCTGGAACAGCCATAAAAGGCTTGTCCTTCATTATAGGCCTAGCAGCAGCTAATAACCTATCCCATTGGTCTCTATATTGTCCTGTATTTACTAAATCACCGACTTGCAAATAAAATTTAGCATTGGGATACATCGCTTTCCATCGCGGCAAATTCTTTCCCCATTGTTCATCATTATGTATATCACCAAACCATCCAAATTCAAAAATTCCATCTCCTGAATCCGTAGTAAACATTTGGCTTTCTATTTCTATATCATCCGAAACAACCGTAAATTCATAGGTACTTCCAGGTTTAAGCTTTTCAAGTTTAACATGATATCTTTTAACATCGGGATTATTTGACAATAACACATCACTAATTATGGTTTCCTTACCTTCTGCCATAATAGTATCCTGACTTCCTTTCTCCCAATATTTCATCATACTCTTACTTACATCCATACTTGTTCTCCAGCTGATATTGAGTGTAGTCCGAGGATCATCAGTCCATGTCCGTATAAATTGATCTGGTATATTGGCAGCGGGAAAGTCTGTTCGCCGAAAAGCATCTATAAGATGAGCCTCTCTTGACCTTCCTCGATTTGTTGGTAATATGTATCCTCCTTTAAAAGAATCTGGCATTTGAGTTAAAGTAAGTTCATCCCAATCATGATAAATTACACTTCCTCTCTCAACAGGGTTGACTTCTTGAGCAATAGGCCATATGGGAGTTAGCTCAATATCTTTTTCATCATCCAGCCCTTTAACAATAACAAAATAAACATACCTATGTCTATCAAAACCGTTAATTCCTAGACGAACTCGCCCTTTTTCAAATGTTTTGCTCCAGACTTCATAAGTAACATTATCGTTATTAACGGTATCCGAAGTTTTTTGAAACTTACGCTGAGGCAACCAAAAAGGCAATTCTCTTTGTCTTATGTCTCGACAGATAAAAACCTCAACATCTGTAGAAACATCAAAAACCCAATAATCATTGGCTAATACTTCCAGCTCATCTGCAGTAAAATAGCTCATAACTCCCTGTTGATTTATCTGCTCAAAATCACCAACTTGATCCGAATCATAAATTCGCCTTATTGCTAGGTCAATAACACGCTCTATCTTGTTTTCTTCTATAGGTTCAGTAGCGCAAGACTGAAGTGATATCCCACCCCAGCAGACAACAGCTAGCTGTAAACACAATCTATAAAACATACTATACATCGCTCATAGTTAATAACTAATGGTATTTCGATTTCCTTTTTTAAGAATAGTGAAAGAATCCATAAGATCACCATTAACTTTATATGAAGAAAATATCAACTTATTATTATCTATCTCTATTCCGTGAAATAATTGAGTAAAACTTGCCGACCTGTCCATCCAATCCGCTTCTTTTACTACACTCATTTTGGGGCCAGAAACAGATACTACATAAGTAGCGTGAGATTCACGAGTATCAAGCATAGCTATTTTCTCCTTGCCCCTTGCGTATGTATGATCATGACCTTGCAATACAAGATCTACTTTAAATTCATCAATTAGCGGTTTAACAAGTGAACGCAATTCTACATTATCCCTATTCTTCTTTGTAGAGTAGATGGGGTGGTGAAAAAGCATAATTAACCATTTTTGGTTATTAGTGATTAATACTTTTCTCAGCCACTCCATCTGGCTATCTCTATCTTTTTCATAGGTATTGAACATTTCTGTATTAAAAACTACAAAACGTACATTCTTAACATCTACATAATAAGAGGTACCTTCTAACCCATCAGCACCATTACTAGGCACTTTGAATTGCTTATTCCAATATGCAGAAATTTCATATTTTCCAAATTCAGAATCACCATGATCATGATTTCCTGCTGCAGGCATTATAGGAATTGCTTGATGCATGTTTCCACTTGCTTCAAACCATTCTTCCCACTCATTTAGATTATTGCCCCTGTTAACAATATCTCCTGCGTAAAGTATTATTTCGGCATCTGGCACTGACTTCACGGCCTGCTTTGCAACTCTTGTCCATAGATTTTTTATGTTAGATTGAACATCTCCAAAATAAATAAACTTTAATTTTTCTTCTTTATCGTTTATTGTTTTAAAATTTATCCACTCGCTCCATTTATGGTCATTACCCACACGATAAGCATAAGTAGTATGGGGTTGTAACTCCTTGATTAGCGCAGAGTGATGCCAAGTTTTCATCCCCTTAAAATCTAAAAGTTCTGACTTTGAGACTACCGTATAAGCCGAATCCTCTATATTAAACAGTGAATTTTCCTTAACAAACTGTATTTTACTAATTGGCACACTTACTGATGTACGCCAACTTACTGATACGCTAGTCGCCATATCTTCTGTTACACTTAATACAATTTGATCAGGAGTATTATCTACTATTGCATCTTCAGACTGCCCAACGCAAAGAACTCGAAAGAGCAATAGCGAAAAAAAGAGCATAAGAGTGCGTTTATTGAAAAATAACATCATATTAGTTTGTTCTAATTAGTAGTTCTTTGCAATCAGCTTATGTACTGATAATCCGTCTATAATAGAGATTATACTTTTATATAAATTTTATTTTTATCCAATAGATACCCTATTACCCACATAAGGCCTAAAAAACAAAGCGAATAAAATAACGAACCAAACTCTGGAGGCCCTGGTACTTTAGTACATACCTCATTATAAAAGAAGTCCAATAGATTACTACTTCCTGTTGATAAACCATCAGCGGATCTATGTGGGATAATAATCAATTCTAAAAGACCTGGAATCATGCTACTCATAATATAAATGAATAGAGGATTTTTGCCAAAAACATCAAAAAAACGCATCAAACCATTTCGGTGTTGACCAATCTCTATATACCAAATAGCGACACCTAAAGTTAATACAGCCAAACCTGTTGTATAAAAAACATACGAACTTGTCCATATTTTCTTATTAATAGGAAATCCTAAAGACCAAGTCCATCCTATCAATAAAACAATGAAACCAGTAACCATAATAGTACATAGCATGCTATAATTTGTTGGGGAAATGATAGGCATCTTTTTCCAAATCCAATCTACCCTCCCTTTTTCCAAAATAAACAAACCTATTAAATAACCAAAAAGTACTTGTACCACCGATGTCATGGTACTCATAATCCCCTCTGGCTCAAACGCAACACCTTCACCATGATACATATGAACTTGCCCGATTATAAATTTATCGACATTGTTTCCAAACCACCCTTCCAGAGAATAAGGTTCCGTTCCTCCAAACATAAGACACAAACCCCAATACAATACCAGTAATACGACAGAGATATAAATAATCTTTCTAGGTTTAAAAAAACAAGCAATTATAGATGCAAAAAAATAGGCTAAGGCGATACGTTGTAAAACTCCCAAAACACGGACACCCTGAGTGATATTTTCGCTTTCATTCCAGGTTTTAAAATAAAGTGCATTATTATACCATTCGAAAAATGGCCACCAATTTAAAAACAAACCTATTCCAAAAATAATTAAAGTACGCTTCAACACTTTTTTCCAAAATATATTTAATCCTGCACTTTTTAATTTAGGCATAACAAATGCCATCGCATTTCCTACCGCAAAAAGAAAAAAAGGAAAAACTAAATCTGTTGGTGTGCAACCGTGCCACTTTGCATGTAACAAGGGAGAAAAAACATGTTCCCACGTACCCGGATTATTTACTAATATCATAAGCGCAACAGTTGCTCCTCTAAAAACATCCAAAGAATAATAACGTTCTTTCATTATATATAACTTTAAATTATCGACATATCTTAAATATCGCCTAATACTAATGTACTATACACCACTCCTACATGCATCAATTAAAAACACTCTTTCAAAAATAGCTTTTATTGATATTTCACCCTACACATTATACCCCACACTTATTATGCGATATTTGTCATTAGTTCCGTATACTCTACCCAAAGTTTGTTTAAACTGTCCCTCAACTCTATGGTCAAACCAAAATCTCCCCTTCTCACTTTAGTTGGAAAATCAGGAATACGATGTTTTACCATAAATTTTGCAACCTTCGGATACCCATCATGCATTAAATGCATATTCTTTGTAAAAAAATCCTGTACAGCTTTAACTTCTTTCTTTTTATCTATTCGATAGTAATTATCACATAACCAAACGACTAGATCGGGGAAATAATTACCTTGTATACATGACAAACCTGCAGATCCCGCTGTTAAAGATTCTACAGCATGCACCATATAAGCATCATACAATCCAAAAGCATCTTCATGCTTTGTTTTTTCTATTTTATCTCGAACCATAGCTATATCCAGACAAGTGTCTTTATGGTAAATTACACGTCCTGTATCAACAAACCTAGATAGTTGATCAGCCGAAACTATCCTTTTAAAAGGATCTGGACATTCGTATAATCCCATTGGAATCCGTTCTGTATATTCTAAAAGTTGAAAAAATCGTTCTTCAAAAATTTTAGAGGCTTCAGATTCTTCCGCCAACATATTACTAATAACAATCGTAGCTGTAATTCCGGTATCATACATTCTCTTAACAAAGTCTGCCTGCTCTAAAACACCACCACCAAAAGTAGCTGTCGCCACTACCGGGACTCTACCATTGACAACTTTTACTACATGTTGTGTTAAAGCCAAACGTTCTTCTGGTAGTAGATCAAACATTTCACTTGACAAACAATTTGCAAAAAGCCCTCCTACACCTTTTTCAATATAATCCTCTATCAAAATTGTTAACATACCAAAATCAATACTACCATCATCATTAAAAGGCGTTAGCATGACGGGAATGAAGTCTTTTTTATTTTTGTTCATAAATGAGTATTAGTTTAAATTGTATAAACCAAAGGTATAAATCACAACAAACCATTTATTCTAGTTTTTTCGCAGAGATTTGTACAATCTTACCGTGATTCAAAAAGATATAAGTTATAAGAATGGCAACCTTGATAAAAATATATAGGGAAAATCATAGTTTAAACATAATTCTAGCACTAAACGAGGAAAAAGTAAACACTATCGTTAGAGATTAAGAGTATATTAAGTTTAAAGACCACTGTTATTATTTTTTTGTTTTCACAAAAGCATTAATTATCTTTATGTCGTGCCTTAATAAACAATCTTATGTGTGATTCAGTGCCGTTACAACCAATTCTTATCATATAAACTTTTATTTACATGTTATGAAACCACAATTTCATAGAGTTCCTGTACCAGCCTTATCTTCATTTAGTATACGCCATGATAAAACAGCAAATTTTGGCTCAGAATGGCATTATCACCCTGAATTGGAATTACATTATGTTATTCAGGGCGAAGGTGTGCGCTTAATAGGTGATAACATAAGTAATTTTTCATCGGGAGAACTTATACTACTTGGTGAGAATCTTCCACATATGTGGCAAAGCAATGAGAGCTACTATCAAAGTAACCCTTCTCGAAAAGTTGAAGCTATGATTTTTCATTTTCTACCCTATTGCCTAGGTCAGGACTTTCTATCTCTTCCCGAAGCTTATCTACTACCGGTCTTATTTGAAAAAGCAAAGAAGGGAATGTCCATCTATGGAGATTCAAAAAAAAGGATCATAGATCTTATGATGGAAGGACAAGATGCTTCCGAATTTAAAAGGCTACTGATATTAATATCTACTTTAAAAATATTGGCCGAAACAACGGAATACTTTAACATTGCTACTCCGCACGCCTTTTACAAAAACACAGATGATAATGTCGTAGATCGAATTAATAAAGTCTGTAGCTATTCATTAATTAACTTTAAAAAGGAAATCACATTAGAAGAAATCGCTAGCATAGCAAATCTTAGCGTCACGTCGTTTTGTAGATATTTTAAAACTATAACTAAGAAAACCTATTATGATTTCCTCATTGAAATAAGAGTTAGCCATGCCTGTCGTATGCTTATTGAAGATCTGCAACCGACAGAAATAATATGTTTTGAATGTGGTTTCAATAACGTTTCAAATTTTTATAGACATTTCAAAAAGATAACCAATATGACCCCTTTAGAATATAAACGAAAATACCATTCTAAAAAACTAACCATATAGTAACTAGAATTGACCTCCATATGTCTATGTCGTTTTACTTATATAGAACATGCTTTCTAAATTTGTTTGAGACTTTTTATAAATAGTCATACTGCCGAACAAACATCCTATATATAAGAGTTATACCATAATGTACTACACCGACCATCAAAATATAAAAAATGGAGCGTTACTTATTAAGTAGCACTCCATTCCGAATAATAAAACACAAAGCTTTATTAAAAAAAGTTATTTGTTTTTTGCCCATAAAACAAATTCATTCATTTCATTTCTAACCTTTTTCATTGAAGCTAACCAATCCCTATCGGGGTCACTATAGCCTAGGTACATAATATTTACGCTTTTAAGCCCAAGCTCCCGTAAGTTTAACACCTCATCAAAAACATCATTATTAAATCCCTCTGCAGGGGTACTATCAATTCGCAATTCTGCAGCTTGCGCTAGTGCCAGCCCTAAAGCAATATAAGTTTGACGTGCCGCATGCTCAAAATGTCGTTCTTTTTCCTGGTTGCCATACAATTTCTTCAACATATCCGTGTAGCTATTGAAGCGACCTTGTGGTAAGCCTCGTTCCTCTGTAGTTTTATCATACATTGTGTCAATTCTTTCCGAGCTGTATTCATCCCAGGCAGCAAAAACTAATACATATGAGCAGTCTCTCAAACACTCAGGATTAAATATCCCCTCCATCAATCTCTCTCTAACACCTTTATCTTCCACAACAATTACACGGAAAGGCTGCAAACCTGATGAAGTAGGAGCTAAACGTGCTGCCTCTAAAATTTTCGACAAATCTTCTTTACTAACCTTTTTTGTTGGATCATATGCTTTTGTAGCATGCCTCCATTTCAAATCCTCTATTAATGACATAATTTTATTAATTTATCTAAGCTAAGCTTTACCACTTTATTTTTACTCACCTATTTTACAACAAAATACTATGTTGCTATAATCTCTTACAAGCTCAAAGATAATAATGCCATTAATGCCCTACAAAGATTAGCCAAGAGAGCAACAATACTATGACAGAAAAAAAACATATGTACTAATCATACACTAGCATTAATTTCTCCATTTAACTTAGTTAACCTTACAAAACTGATTTTTTATAATAGTGATAGAGTCGTATCTAGCCCATAAATCGGAAGAGATATTCAAAATAAAACGAATTAAAAAAACTAAAACAATACTTTATAATAATAATTCATGTATCTTTGCATTGTAATGGGCCTCTGCCTACGCTTTTTCTGAAACTGTTTAGTTAAATCTTTTCATTCAGTCTTCGCTTTTCAGCTGCCAATTTATTATTATCACATTGATATGTATACAACTGGCAATATATGCTGCGTAAGAAATAGAAGAAAAACTGCAACTCACCTTTGTTCATTTAGCAAAATAACTTCTTGTTTTAATAATCGATCAAAAGAATATGAGTTAAAAAAGGCTTTAAACCTATAAATCATATCATATAGTTAAAAGGCCTTTAATATTAAAAGATGACATTTCAAGAATTAGGATTAGCTGATCCTATATTAAAAGCAATAAGCTCGGTTGGTTATACCCAAACGACAGAGATACAAAGACGCGCAATACCGATTCTTTTGAAAGGAAAAGATATTATAGGTTGTGCACAAACAGGAACTGGAAAAACAGCAGCATTTGCTATTCCAATTTTACATTTACTATCCAAAGAACCAAAACATCGCCATAAAGCTCCAAAAGCCCTTATTCTTGCACCGACACGTGAATTAGCAATACAAATAGGAGATAGCTTTTTACAGTACGCCAAATATTTGGATATAAAACAAACAGTTATTTTTGGCGGAGTTTCTCCTACAAAACAAATAGAGCAATTAAAAAATGGTGTTGACATCATCATTGCTACTCCTGGTAGGCTACTCGATCTATTTAATCAAGGTTTTATAGTTTTTAGAGATATTCGTTTTCTTGTTTTAGATGAAGCTGATAACATGTTAGACATGGGCTTTATCCATGACATCAAAAAGGTTTTAAAACAAATCCCTCAGAAACGACATACTTTGTTTTTCTCAGCTACTATGCCTCCGCCAATTCGAAAGTTTGCAAATAGCATATTAATGCAACCTGAAGAAATAAACGTTACACCTGTATCATCAACAGCTCAAACTGTTGAGCAATTTGTTTATTTTGTGGAAAAAAAGGACAAAGTAGCGTTGCTACTAAAGATCATGGCTGAACACCGTATCGAACAGACTTTAGTCTTTACTAGAACCAAACATGGTGCGGATCGATTAGCTAAACAATTGGCGAAAAAAGATGTAAGCGTAGCGAGCATACACGGTAATAAATCGCAAAACGCACGACAAAAAGCATTACAAGACTTTCGCAAGGGTTCGGTGCACCTGCTTATAGCTACAGATATAGCTGCAAGAGGGATAGATATTGAAAAGCTACCTTACGTTATCAATTATGATCTTCCAAATGATGCCGAAACCTACGTGCATAGAATCGGCCGTACGGGAAGAGCCGGCAAATCAGGTGCCGCCTTTTCTTTCTGTAGTGAAGAACAAAAAAAGGAATTACAAAGTATACAAAAGCTAATTGGTTTCCAATTAACAGTTTTAGAATAATTAAAATTTAAAATTCATTAATAAATAAATACAATAACACAATGCAAGAAGGAACAGTAAAATTTTTCAACGTTACAAAAGGATTCGGTTTTATCACACCTGCTAATGGTGGTCAAGACGTATTTGTACATTCTTCAGGATTAATAGATGATATCCGTGAAAATGACAGCGTTACATTTGATGTTGAAAACGGAAAAAAAGGACTTAACGCTGTTAATGTAAAAGTAGTAGGATAATTACCTACTCAAGCTACAACAGTAAAGCTACTTTAAAAAAGCCCATTAATACGTATTTAATGGGCTTTATTTATATCTATAAACTACAGCAACTCAGCTCTAAGTTGTTCGGGTGATTTGGGTGATAAATATCCTAATGGCACATCAAAAACAGTTCTTGCACCAACTTGGCCTTCTTTAGCCATTTTTCCAACTGCACGAGCATACGCTACTAAGACACTAGCTGTAAATTCTGGATTACTTTCTAAGGCCAAACTAAATTCAACTCTTTGTTTTGCACCACTACCTGTCACACCCGATCTGAATACAATCCCTCCATGCGGCATTGTGTTGTGATTCTTGCTTAATTCATCTTCGTCAATAAAATATACAGTTGTTTTATAATCCGCAAAGTAATGAGGCATCGAGGTAATCGATCTCTCAATCTCCTTCAAATCTGCACCGTCCTCGGCCACAACATAACAAACCCTTTCGTGCCTTTCTGCTGCCGATAGATTAGGATTATCACCCTGACGCACCTGCTGTAATGCCTCTTCTATAGGAATTGTGTATTGAACACCGTTTTTCACGCCCTTAACACGACGAACTGCATCTGAGTGTCCTTGACTCAACCCTTTGCCCCAAAAAGTATAATCAGTACCTTCAGGGAGGATACTCTGACCTAACAATCGAGCGATTGAAAATAACCCTGGATCCCACCCTGTAGATATCAAACTCAATTTACTACTGCTTCTAGCACATTTGTCCACTGCTACAAAGTAATCTGGTATTTTAGCATGGGTATCGAAACTATCCACTGTATTAAATATTTTAGATACTTCAATTACTTGTTCAGGCAGGTCTTGGGAGGAACCTCCACATAAAATCATGACATCTACTTTATCTTTATACAGATGTAATTCATTCATAGCTATAAACAAAGTCCCCCCCCCAAGAGAGCTTGGATCTCTTCTTGAAAAAATCCCCACAAGCTCTAAATCTTGACTTTGCTCAATAGCTAGCTGTACTCCTTTTCCTAAATTGCCATAGCCTATAATACCTATTCTCAAAACCTCTTTTTCCATTACTGTTACAATAACTTTGATTCTTATAAAAAAATAATCTCATCAAATCCGAAAATGATGTTGATTAATAAGTCTTTTCTCTTAAGAATAGCAATTACTATCTACCTAGAAAAGACTAGTTGACGAATTTAAATAAAATCGAACAAAATCTACAGTATTATTTATATCTGTTGATAACAAAAAGTAATCAAACTAGCTTAGTAATGTTCAAACCCTATAATTATAGTTTATCGCACTAATTGCCAGCTAAAAGTTCAGCATGCTCTGGGTAACGATCAAAAACAATAGCTGCAAATGAACATTCTGGTTTAATTTTCAGGGTCTGATTTTGCGCTTGGTCAATTGTTGCTAACACTAGATCCTCTGCAATCTTATTTCCTCTATAATAGGGTTCAACTTCGGTATGCGTTATTATCAAAAAACCATCTTCAATTTTATAGACCAATTTTCCAATCTGCACTTCATCATTTAAGGCCAACCATTCCTTCTGCTCTTCTACATGTATTAATTCCATAATAATTATATATTTAAAAACTGAATTCCAGACATTAAATGCTATTAATTCAGTGTGTAATGAATAAATAACTGCACCTAAATGCATCTACCATAATAATAACGTCAAAACAACTATTCTTATTTTACAAAAAACTATTGGTTACATATATATATACATTCTATAAAATACTAAACGGGTATAAAGCTAATTTTATAAATGTGTCTCAAATATAAACAAATATCTTAAAAACAAATTTTTACCAAAGCACTCAACTTGATTAAATGTTGAGAAAGACTAAAGTAAAATATAACATTTCTCGCTAAAAAAAATCCTATGTATATTTGCTATTAATGAATGTAGACAACTTACTTACACGAGCCTTAAACTTCGATTTTCTATCTAAAGAAGAAGGTATATACTTATACCATCATGCTGCTACATCGGACCTCACTTATATAGCAAATGAACTTCGTAAAATACAAGTTCCTCATGGTAAAGTTACATGGCAAATTGATAGAAATGTCAATACAACAAATGTTTGTATTGCAAACTGTAAATTTTGCAATTTTTTCCGTCGTCCTGGTCATGAAGAAAGCTATATTACTAATATAGAGACTTATAAAGAAAAAATTGAAGAGACGCTTCGTTATGGAGGAGATCAATTATTACTACAAGGTGGTCATCATCCTGAATTGGGTTTAGACTTTTATGCCAATTTATTTAAGCAGTTAAAGCAACTTTATCCAGAACTTAAATTACATGCGTTAGGTCCACCAGAAATAGCACATGTGTCAAAACTAGAAGGATTATCACATACAGAGGTATTGACAACACTACAAAAAGCGGGGTTAGACTCTCTACCTGGAGCTGGAGCTGAGATATTAAACGACAGAGTTCGTAGATTAATTTCAAAAGGTAAATGTGGTGGGCAAGAATGGCTTGATGTTATGCGAGCTGCACATAAAATAAATCTTCCAACCTCTGCAACTATGATGTTTGGACATATTGAAACAATAGATGAACGTTTTGAACATCTTGTCTGGATAAGAGAAGTACAAAATGAAAAGCCGGCACGTGCGCATGGCTTCATAGCATTTATTCCTTGGCCTTTTCAAGACGATGGCACCTTGCTAAAACGTCTTCGGGGAATAACAAACAATGTAACCGGTGAAGAATATGTTAGAATGATTGCCTTATCCCGCATCATGCTACCAAATATTAAAAATATACAGGCTTCATGGTTAACTGTAGGTAAACGAACGGCTCAACTGTGCTTACACGCAGGAGCAAATGATTTTGGCTCTATTATGATTGAAGAGAATGTCGTTTCGGCAGCAGGTGCACCGCACCGTTTCACGTCCAAATCGATACAAGAAACAATACTCCAAGCGGGCTTTGAGCCTCAACTCAGAACTCAAAAATACGAATTCAGAGAACTCCCAGATATGGAAGAACAAATTATTAATTACTAAGAGTAAGTGCAGTGAAAGATATACTTTTAAACATTGAGGCTCTTCTATTCGCTTCCGAAGAAGGAGTAAGTATAAATGACCTAAAACAGGTTTTACAAGAGGCTTTATCAATCCAAATAACAAAAGAGGAACTAACAGATTTATTAGATAAAATCAAGATGAAATACAGATCCGACGATCAGGTATTTGACTTAAGATTGATAAACAATCACTATCAATTTTTGACAAAAGAACTCTATCATGAAGTAGTAAATCAGCTACAAGCACATAAAGATAAAAAAAAGTTAAGCCAAGCAGCATTAGAAACTCTTGCTATCATAGCTTATCGTCAACCTATTACCAAGTTAGAAGTTGAACAAATCCGAGGAGTAAATTGCGACTACTCTATACAAAGGTTATTGGAGAGAAAACTAATAACCATTGCAGGAAAAGCAGATAGTATAGGTAAGCCTTTAATTTACGCAACAAGTGATGAGTTTATGAACCACTTCGGAATAAATTCGGCAAAAGACCTTCCACAACTCAAAGATATTATTACAGAGGAAAACAGCATTGGTGAAGTACCTGTCTAAAAAAGAGATTATTCAACACACTAAATATCAATAGAATAAAAAAATAAAAAAGTTTTAAGTTATCATATTCTTGATTAATTTTACCTTTGAAAAAACAACAAATTAATTATTTTTTAATAAAACAAGACCATGACGCTATCGGCTGAAAATGAGGAGTTAATTGATGAAATCATCAATTTTAATGGACCTGAAGATGATGTTGACGACAACTACGACGACGACTTCGACTTGGAGGACATTGATTCTATTGATGAATTTGACGACTTTGACGATGACGACTATTAGTCTCATCACTACTCACTTTTATTAGAAGAAGGTAAAAAACAAATTCAAATGAAAATTAAAAAGGCAGTGCTCTTAATAAGCACTGCCTTTTTAGTTTTATCACCTAAATTTTTCACGACCTTTTATGTAGCTGCTCATAAAGATCTATGACTTTTTTCTGCAATTCTATAACCTCTACCTCACGAACTTGTAATTTCTTATTCAGCTCCGTAATTTCATCGGCTATTTGCTTTTCTTCTTCAAGATCAGTAGTAGATAACAATTGTACTAGCGATAAACCGAACAATCTCGATATCTGATTTAATCGAGATAAGTTCACATCTGTAATGCCTGTTTCAATCTTTGAAAAGGCTGGTATAGATATATCCAAACGTTTTGCCACATCTTCTTGGCTCCATCCCTTCTGGTGTCTCAAAAGACGTATTTTTTTTCCTAATGCATTCATGACTTATTGTTTTTCTTGCATCAAAAGTAATAAAAAATTCATTAAAGAAAAACTAGCAAACCCTATAATTAATAATTTTTAAAAAACTTATCAGCAAAACTTACAATATTCAAACTATTATGATCAGGAGGAACCATAAATAAAAGATTACAGTTCAATGACTTAAAAGACTCTAGATATCTTTCTAGATTTGATAAAGTTGTAAGAACCACAAGATTCTTGTGGTTAAAAGCATTTTTAATAAGCTCTTCCAAATTTCCTATTACTGCATTTTTATCTTTCAGAAGCTCTATATTGACTACAACCACAGCATAATCAGCTTCTAACATAGCACCATTGTAAGAATTAAGAAAATTATTATCAAAAACATCATAGATATTTAACTCAATTATAGTAATCAAGTCTTTATCTGGAAACTGCTCCTTTACTGCATGAATACTAGTTTTTAATTTATATGAAGAGTGTAAAATATCTTGATATACTACGCTACTCTCATTACTCGCCACAAACTCTAAGTAACGCACCGAGCTTCTAAAGTCTTTTATTGCTTCGTAAAAATCCGCACGCTTTACTCCTAACCATTCGCATACTGTGTATGCTCCAGCAATATTAGACAAATTAAGCTTTCCAAAGACCTGTATAGGAATTTGACTTTCCCCTACACTTAAATAAGTTATGCCTTTATTTATTGTATACTCAGGCAGTTTATACCCATGTCTATTTATTTTACACTCTGATGTTTTTTCAACAATCTCTTTTAAAACAGCATTATCTTTATTGTATATTAACGTTCCTTTTTCGGTTATAGTATCTATAAAAACTTCAAATTGCTCCATATATTCATTCTGATCCAAATCAGAGCCTGCCTCACTCCATTCGACTCCGCTTATTAAAGCAATATTAGGTCGAAATAAGTGAAATTTCGACCTTTTATCTATAGAAGATGCATAATACTCATCCCCCTCAATTAAAATGATTTTATTATGTTGTGTTAGCTTTACTAAAGAATCGAATCCTTCTAACTTAGCTCCAACCAAATAATCAAAATCCTTTCCTATTTTCCTAAGTACATGCATCACCATACTCATGATCGTTGTTTTACCATAAGTACCAGCAATAACTACACGCAACTTATTGACACTTTGCTCATATACAAACTCAGGAAAAGAATATATCTTTAATCCCAACTGCTGTGCCTTTTCTAACTCAGGATTATTATCTTCCGCGTGCATTCCTAAAATCACTGCATCAATGTCTTCTGTTATTCGGCTTGGAAACCAACCAATCTCTTCCGGCAACAACCCTGCCCTCAACAAACTAGATCTTGATGGCTCAACTACCTGATCATCAGAGCCAGTAATCTGATGTCCTTGCTCTGCTAAAGAAATTGCTAAGTCATGCATAACAGTTCCACCAATAGCAATAAAATGAATGCGCATACTAATACTTTTTAATAAATTTAGCGGAACACCACTTATCTAAAACCTTATGATTTTGATAAAGTAGGCCTAACGAATCTGCTTTTCCCCTTAGAATCTCAAGATCTGGACTTTCATAAAACCCACTCATATAAAGCTCTCCATTCTCCCGCAACACAATAGCATATTCATCGAGCTGATCAATCAGAATATTTCTATTAATATTGGCCAAAATAACATCAACGGCTTTTCCATGAATAACTTCTTTAGAACCCAACTTTGACTCTATCATCATCACATTGTTAAGAACTTTATTTTCTTCCACACTAGCCACACATATTTCATCATAATCAACTGCTAATACCGTACGAGCATCTCGCTTAGCAGCTAATATGGCTAATATCCCTGTTCCACATCCCATATCAAGCACATCTTTACCCTTAAAATCATTCTCAAGGATATAAGATAACATCATTGAGGTAGTCTGGTGGTGCCCTGTTCCAAAGGACATTTTTGGATCTATCACTATCTCATAAGGTAAATCGATTTGTGGTTCGTGAAAAGTAGCACGTACATAACATAAACCATCTACAGTAATTGGCTGAAAATTACTCTCCCATAAACTATTCCAATTCTGCTCTTCGATATCCTCGATTTCATAAAAAACATCAAATCCATTTGTATTAGAGAGCAATACTGTTTCCAAAACTTGTACATCAAGATTAGCTGTAGGAATATAAGCAACAAAACCCTTAACTATATCTTCAAATGTATCGTACCCCACATCTCCCAAAGAGTCTATTAACAAATCTTTTTGCCAATCCTCCATGTTAGTGGAAGTAAAGATTACCGATGAATATTTCATCTCTACGTATTAAATACCTTCACTATATCTAGAAAGTCCCTAGACTTTAATGATGCTCCTCCAATTAAGCCACCATCAATATCAGTTTGTGAAAAAAGTTCTTTTGCATTCGTAGGATTACAACTTCCTCCATATAAAATAGTTGTTGCCTCTGCTACATCACTATTATAAGCCTTTGCAATACTTTTTCTAATAAATGCATGTACTTCCTGCGCCTGTTCAGGAGAAGCAGTAAGCCCCGTTCCAATAGCCCACACCGGTTCATATGCTAATACTATCTTTGCAAATTCGCTTGCAGACAAATGAAAAACACCTTTTTCCAACTGCTCTTGAATGACATTAAAAAACTCACCTTGCTCTCTTTGATCCTTTGTTTCCCCAATACAAAAAATAGGTTTCAAACTGTTTTTAAGTGCCAAATTGACCTTTTCAGCCAACACTTCATCGGTTTCTGCAAAATAGGCTCTACGCTCAGAGTGTCCCAAAATAACATATTCAGCACCTGTAGAACGCACTTGAGCAGCTGATACTTCACCTGTATAAGCCCCCGATTCGGCTTGATAAATATTTTGAGCACCAACCGAAACTTTATTCGAATTTGTCAATTGATGCAAACTATGCAAATGAATTGCAGGACTGCATACTACTACCTCCTGATCACCTACAACCTCATCTTTAACCATATTCACAATTTCAGAAAACAAACTTAAACCTTGTTCATAATCCAAATTCATTTTCCAATTACCTGCTACAATATTTTTACGCATATCTTATTATTTTATTATGTTTATACTTTTATAAATATTTCTCTTTTTTTTCTCGTTTGTTCATAAACACTTGCTAACACATCGACTTCTATTCCATCTCTTTCACTTATTCTATCAATTCTTCTCTGCATCATCTCAGCAAAATTATCCCAAATATAAGATGACTTCTTTCCATCTGTCAACCAAACAAAATCCGGTACAAATTTCGGAATAATATTCGATATTGCAATCTGGGCTCCCACTCCAATAACCGCCCCTGTTGTAATTGAGGAATTTATTCCGATCATTGCAAAGTCACCAATAAAAGTACCGATTTTCAACAAATCTGTATTCCGATAGTCAGCCAATTTATAGTCATAAAGCTTAACCGAAGCCCAATTATTTTGTAAGTTAGAATTACTACATCCTGCCCCTATGTTACACCACTCTCCTAAAACTGCACATCCCAAATACCCCTCATGCCCTTTCGATGAATTACCTAAAAAAACTGCATTATTAACCTCTCCCCCTACTGTACATCTAGGACCTATAGTTACATTCGGATATAACTTCGCACCTGCTTTCACTCGTGAATATGCTCCTATAACCAAAGGCCCTTTTAAAACACTACTTTCCTCTATAACAGCCCCCTCCCCTATATATATAGGTCCTTTTACTGTATTAAACACACAACAAAAAGCTTCAACACTTTTCCCTAAGAACAAAGCTTCTCCAATTAAGGTATTACTGGGCTCTAACATCTCAGAAGCAACATTTTTCGTAAGCAAATCAAAATCAGCACAAATCTGTTGTTCATTTTTCAGATAAATATCCTCTAAAAACTCTATCAAAACAGGGTGTCCCTCATATTCAAGAGCTATAAAGTCATCAGCGTTAGGTTCCTCGACCCATTGTGATGTTCTATATGCCAACCACCTTCCCTTGCTTTCCAAAACGGTGTTCATTGGTAACGAAGCTAACACCATTAAAAGCTCCTCAGACGGACAAAGATTTGCTCTTACCACCAAAAAACTCCCTTCCTCGGGTCTTGCAGCATATTTACCTTGAAGATGTTCTGCGGTATGATAACTTACTTTTACATTCCAAAATTTCCTCCATTTTTCAGCTATCGTTAAAATACCTACCCTCAATTCAGCAGCAGATCTCGTATGTAATAAAGGCAATAAATGCTGTCGCCACACCGCTCGATCATGTAATACAACTTCCAACATAAAGCAAATTTTAAAATACAAAAAAAATCCCGATAAGTACTCCTATCGGGATAAAGCTATAACGTTTTAATTCGCTACCTTATTTTTTATTGTAACGAGTACGGAATTTATCGATACGACCTGCCGTATCAACCAATTTCATTTTACCTGTATAAAAAGGATGGGATGTATGAGAAATCTCCAATTTCACTAATGGATATTCGTTGCCATCTTCCCAAGCAATAGTTTCTCTCGTCTCTACACATGATTTAGTTACAAAAGCATAGTCATTAGACATATCTTTAAAAACAACTAATCTGTAGTTTGATGGATGCAAATCTTTTTTCATTTTATCTTTATGATTACGTATTACTTCAACAATCGAGGTGCAAAGATAATCTAACTTTTCAAAAAAGACAAAATTATCTACACATTTTTGTGTAAGCCAATTCTTTGTTGCATCGCAAATATAATACTTATCCCTCTAAAACAAGACAACTTCACACCGTAAATTTAACGAAGGTAGCGTCAATTTTAAGGCTATTTTGTAAGTATGCACCTACATTGCCGCTTTTTTACTATTTTTGCATCCCTGCATAATACATAAATACTTTCCTCTGAAAGAAAAAATCACAGTATTAGCTGGCTTATACTTTAAGATTTTAATTGTAAAAATATGAGTGCTTTATTATCGGAACAGGAACAACAAAGAAGATCTAGCCTTCAAGCTATCATCGATTTAGGTATTAACCCCTATCCGGCACATGAATTTGAAGTTAACGTTTCTGCTGCTGACATTTTAGAGAACTATGATCGTGACAAACTAAACTATAAGAACATACGTTTCGCAGGTCGCATCATGACACGTCGTGTTATGGGGAACGCATCGTTCATGGAGCTTCAAGATGCCAGTGGTCGTATCCAAACTTATGTTAAACGTGATGAGATCTGCCCGACAGATGATAAAACACTATACAATACAGTTTTCAAGAAACTATTAGATATAGGCGACATCGTTGGCGTTGAAGGTTATGTTTTCACTACACAGACAGGTGAGATCTCCATACATGTACAAAAGTTATCTATTCTATCGAAAGCCTTACGTCCACTACCAATTGTCAAAGAAGCTGATGGAAAAACTTACGATGCTTTTACAGACCCTGAGTTGCGTTACCGCATGCGTTATGTCGACTTAATTGTTAACCCTCAAAATAGAGAAACGTTTATCAAGCGTACTAAACTTTTCAGCGCGATGCGCGAATACTTTAACGACGCTGGTTATATGGAGGTAGAAACTCCTGTTCTCCAATCTATACCTGGAGGTGCTGCTGCACGTCCCTTTACCACCCATCACAATGCTTTAGATATTCCACTTTATCTACGTATCGCGAATGAACTCTACTTAAAACGCCTAATCGTTGGTGGATTTGAAGGTGTTTACGAGTTTTCTAAAAACTTCCGCAATGAAGGTATGGACAGAACCCATAATCCAGAGTTTACAGTAATGGAGATTTATGTAGCCTACAAAGACTACAACTGGATGATGAAATTTACTGAAAACCTAATAGAGCACTGTGCCCAATCAGTTAATGGAACTACGAAAGCAACCTTTGGCGAACATAATATAGATTTCAAAGCTCCATATAAACGGGTTACAATGACACAGGCTATCATCGACTTTACCGGTTTTGATATTACCGGAAAAACAGAAGATGAAATCCGTGAAGCTGCAAAAAGTATGGGAATTGCTGTAGATGCCAGTATGGGTAAAGGTAAGTTAATCGATGAAATTTTCGGTGAAAAATGCGAAGGTAACTATATTCAACCGACATTTATTACTGATTATCCGATAGAGATGTCTCCATTAACGAAAAAGCATCGGGATAACCCTGAGTTGACAGAACGTTTTGAATTGATGATTTGTGGTAAAGAAATCGCAAATGCGTACTCAGAGCTTAATGACCCCATAGATCAACGCGAGCGCTTCGAAGAACAAATGCGTTTATCCGAAAAGGGTGACGATGAAGCTATGTTTATCGACCAAGACTTCATACGAGCTTTAGAATATGGCATGCCCCCCACATCAGGTCTAGGCATAGGAATGGATCGTCTAATCATGTTCTTAACAAACAATGCTTCTATACAAGAAGTTTTATTTTTCCCACAAATGCGCCCTGAAAAAGTAGCAAAGACAACTTCTACCGAAGATTATCTAGCACTAGGTATCCCTATCGACTGGGTACCAGTTTTGCAAAAAATGGGTTTTTTGACAATAGAATCTCTTAAGGAAGCTAATCCAAATAAAGTATTCAATGATTTAGGGGGTATGAGAAAAAAAATGAAACTAGACATTACCATGCCCACGAAAGAAGAAGTTCTTAATTGGTTTACTAATTAAGAACAATCACTTGGTTATTTAAAAAGAAGAAATGGTTAAACACCTACATTACATGTATTCCATTTCTTCTTTTCATTTACAAACAGATCCCGGAAGCCCGTTATTTCAATTTTAAATAAATGACAGTAGAAGAATTAAAAACCGCCTTATTAAATAGGGATTTTCCAGAAACAGTAAAAATAGACAAACATCAGGTTGTTTCTGAAGTTGATAAGTTTCTAAAAATACAATTTATCGAAATAGATATCTGGAAAAAAGAAATCATAAAATCTCCTGCATATCTACGTTTATTAGCTTTCCACGAAGCTGTGCGGTAATGCTTTAACCAAAAATAAACTCTACCTCGTATACCTTTTTATACTAGTTTAGGATATTACATTTTTTGGATTTCTTTCTTAATTGCAAAATGTTTCTAATTTTAAAAGATAATCTGTATTACAAACTTTAAATACATTTTGAACACAACTATAAGATGAATTTTGAAAAACATACAGTAACAAACTTCCTTCCTAACCACATTCTAGCTCCTCTAACTTCTTATTTTGAAATTATTACTCTAAATGAGTATCTAAATACTCGCAACGTTACCTCTCCACATACGCATGATTTCTTTCAAATCATATGGTTTCAATCAGGCAATGGAACACATAAAGTCGATTTTCAAAGCTACACTATTGTAGAACATTCCCTATTTCTGATCGGGCCAAATCAAGTACACTCTTTTGATAAATCAAAGGCTTATAATGGATATGTTCTAAATTTTAGTGAAAACTTTATTGTACAAAGAGATAGTGATGTTGACTTCTTCCTTAAATGCAGTATGTTCAATAATCCATTTCAACAGCCTTCATGTTATATTGGAAGTGGTAATCAAAAAAAAATAAGCGAATATATAGAGCAAATACAAAGCGAACTAGCTCAAGATGAATCTTTTGGCCGAGAAGAGCTTTTACGTTTTTACCTAAAAGCTCTTCTTATCCAAGTACAAAGACATAAAATTCAGTTAGAGCATACTTCCTCAGCCCCGAGCCCTTTTATTATAGATGAAAGAAAGAATATGATGATTCGTTTCGTCAACTTAATCGAAGAAAACTACCATAAAAACCTCACCGTTTCTGAATACGCAGACCGATTACACATTTCAATGCGTACTCTTTCTAACTTAACTCACAACCTAGTTAAAAAAACTCCTTCATCCATTATACAAGACCGTATAATACTAGAAGCAAAAAGATTAATACAGCATTCTTCCCTACATATAAATCAAATATCAGATAGGCTCGGATTCAAAGACAACTCCTACTTTGTCAAGTATTTTAAAAAACATACTAAAAAAACACCTTCTGATTTCCGGAACAAATACCAATAACTACCATTTTTTCTCCCGTTTCTCCATTTTATCTCTACCTATTTATAGCGAAATTTGCATTAGTATATAAAACAACTAAAAAAAATGGCTATGAAAATGAAATCATTATTTACAACTATTTTATCAGTACTTCTCCTAAGTGTTACTCTTCTTGCTACAGCGCAAACATCTACAAATACAAATGGACTCATCTACAATGGAACATCTACAAAGTTTGGCGTCATGATTACAGATGTCATGCACTTTAAGGTAGCATTAGAAACTGCAGAACTTATGAACCTTAAAAAAAACGGTTACATTTTTGAAATCGTTATGGTTGGTAAGTTAGCTAAAGAAATTGCTGAAAATAAGGAATTAAAAGCAGACATTGAAAAAAGCGAAGCTGTTGGCGCAAAACTTGTAGTATGTGAATATGCGCTAGATTTGTTTAAAGTTGACAAATCGAAAATTGACAAAAGAATTGAAATCACAAAAAACGCATGGTTGTACATGTTTGAACTGAAAGATAAAGGATACAACACATTGGATATACAATCATAACAAAGAAGTCCTTTTACAGGATAGTTTAATTGAAGACCACACTATTACTACTTGTATTTACACCATCATCATTTAGGTTTATAATTGATTAGTTAAAGGATTTTCACTCTCCATGTTTGAAAATCCTTTTTTGTTTTCATTATTAAACCACATCATCAATATGTTTTTTCCTGAATATGGCTTTTAAATAAAAAATTATAGCTAATTTTCAGCTACATGAATATTGAAAAAAGTGTTAAACAAAAAATGATATCAGGGGATCCGTACCAAGCTAATGGCCGTGAGTTGTTTGACGATAGGCAGCGAGCTAAACAGGCTCTACAGACCTTGAATCTACTAGATCCTTCTAAAATAAAAGAAAGAAACAGTATCATAAAAAACCTACTCGGAAAAACTGCTAAAGGTTTTTTTATCGAACCACCATTTCGGTGCGATTATGGCTATAATATAGAAGTTGGAAATGCTTTTTATGCTAATTACAACCTAACAATTTTAGATAGTGCGCCAGTAATTATAGGGAACAACGTTCTAATAGGTCCCAATGTATCGTTATTTACCGCCAGTCACCCCATAGATTCATCCTTAAGAATAAAGGGGTGGGAAATTGCAAAACCAATAACAATAGAAGATGCCGTCTGGATCGGTGGGAATACCGTTATCAACCCAGGTGTAACCATCGGAGCTGGGACAGTAATTGGTTCTGGATCTGTAGTAACTAAAAACATACCTGCAGGCGTGGTTGCAGCAGGCAACCCATGCAGAATTATACGAAAAATAACTGA
The DNA here is from genome assembly GCF_026711005.1 of Sphingobacterium sp. UT-1RO-CII-1. GTDB lineage: Bacteria > Bacteroidota > Bacteroidia > Sphingobacteriales > Sphingobacteriaceae > Sphingobacterium. Next base: position 805,476 of record NZ_JAPPVJ010000002.1, read on the forward strand.
TCAAGATAAAGAAGATTTCTCATGGCAAATCAAAAAGACCTCAAAATAGCAATACTTATAGATGCAGACAATGTTTCCTACAAGAAAATAGAAGAAATATTAAATGAAGTTAAACGTTATGGTGTCCCAACAATAAAGAGAATATATGGAGATTGGACAAGCCCTTATGTAGAGAACTGGAAGGACTACCTGCTAACACACGCTATCACTCCTATTCAACAATACAGCTATACACAAGGCAAAAACTCAACAGATTCCGCTCTAATAATTGATGCTATGGATATCTTACATACGGATAAAGTAGATGGCTTCTGCATCGTTTCCAGTGATAGTGATTTCACAAGATTAGCAACTCGGATAAGGGAATCCGGAAAGCTCGTTATTGGCATAGGCGAGCGCAAAACACCTAAACCATTTATCGCCTCATGTGATAAGTTTATATATGTTGAAATACTTCAAAAAGAAACAAGTCAAGAATCTAGAGATAGAAATAAAAACACAAAGCACACCACTAAAAAAGATTTAGAAAATGCAGTTGAAAACATCCAAATAGATAAAACAATACTACAGTTATTAAAACAAACAGTAGATGATACCGCTGATGAAGTTGGTTGGGCTTTTTTAGGTGATATAGGCAATTTACTATTAAAAAGACAACCCGACTTTGACTCCAGAAACTATGGTTATGAAAAGATATCACAATTATTTAAAGTGCTCAAAAAAGATTTCGAAGTTGAAGAAAGAACTATTGAAAAATCAAATGCCATTTACTTTTATATAAAAAACAAGTTGAAAAAAGATTAACATATCATTGCATTTAAGCTCTTTCTGTAGGTATATCTTTATTATTATCATGCTAATCAGGATTAACGCAAAAGTAATAGGATCAATCCTATCGTGCTTCTCTGGCCAAAATACTCTTACAAAACAGTCTTTTTAAGACAGTTCATTTCAAGCTTATTTACAATATTGTTTAGTAAACAACTTGCATTTTCTATGAAGAGAAAAATATTATCATCTATTTTTTACATTTGTTTCGCCTTATATTGTGGCACAAAATCCATCCCAGCATAAAGATGCGGGGCATTAAGTTCAATATCTTCTCTAGAAAAATCATTAAGAATTTCCTGATAAATCTCGGACCGAGCTAAATCGATTTCTCCTGATTTAGATATATATACATTTAACTCATAAAGAACATAGAAATCATCTAATTTTTTCTGTAAAACAAATGGTGGCGGATCTGTTTTCACTCTCTCTAATCTAGAAGGGATAGCTAATAAAATTTCCTGTATTTTGGTCCATGGTTCTTCATAACCTACCGCTACTTCTACTTGAAAACAAATACCCTGCTCCGAAAAGGTAGAGTAATTAACTGTATTTCCTGTGAGAATAGAAGAGTTTGGAATAGTAATTTCTTCATTTTTTATAGTGCGCAAACGGGTCACTAAAGCTGTTTTTTCCAATACTATTCCTGTTTTATCGGCAATAGTAATTCGATCGCCTATACGGAACGGACGCATATATGTAATCACCAAACCTGCAACTATGTTAGAAATTGCGGAAGATGAGCCTAAAGAAAACAAAACTCCAATAAACACCGACACACCTTTAAATACATCTGAGTTTGCTCCTGGCAAATATGGAAAAATAAGCACCATCGTAAATGCATACAACAAAAAGCGAACAATCGTAAATGTTGGCATTGCAAATTCTTGATGAAACCCAGAAATCTCTAAATTTCCACGGTCAATTTCTGCAAAAATATATTTAACAAACCTGATCAAATAACGCATTACAAATAAAATAACAAGAGCTGTTATTAAATCTGGTATATAAGCAATAACTGCTGAAAATGTTTTATTTAAAGGTTTAGTAATTAAAGAAATGAGCTGATTAGCCCATCCTTGCGTAAATGGAAAAATACTAAAAATAACAGGAAGCATTAAAAACGCGACCAATAAAACAATAGCCCAATAAAGCAATCGAAAAACCTGCTTCAACACCTGTACCTTCTGCGCAGAGCTAACAATAACGTAATTACGTATTTTTATATCCTTTAATCGTCTTTCTTGCTCTGTTACGACCTTCGTAATAAGTCTGCCTTTCAATCGTAGCAAAAGCTTTATAAATAAGAAGAACAACAATAATATTCCAACTACTAGCCCTATGCGTATTAATAGTTTGGGTATACTACTATCTTCTCTTTCCTGGGTAACGCTATCCTTTATTAGCTTTAAATAATCTTCTGCTACCTCATCTTTGGATAGCCCTTCAAATAGAGCGTCTAAATCTGTTACCGAAGTAATGATTAAATCATTATAAACTATATCGACACTGATTTCATTTTTCTCAATCTTAAAAGAATCCACTTTAGCAAGATCATCATCAGCCAATTTTTGAATTCTATTTTTAACATTGAAAGCACGATCTATAGGTAATGTTGATCCTAATTTCGCATACACATAGAACAACGTATCGTTAAAGGGAGCAACAGCATATCCTTTAGAATTAGCACGTATAGAATCCACCCGTTCCTTAAACTGTTTACTCTGCTGCTCTTTTACCAATTCAAGCTCTTCTTCATGCTTCTTTAAGTTTAGCTTATCTTCGTCAGTTTTAACTTTAATCTTATTGAGTTCCTCCCTCAAATTCTTTCTCTCCAAAGAATCAATGATTTGCTGCTGACGCAAAGTTTGAAGCACTTGCAATAAATTCACTTCTCCCTGGTAATCCGAAGAATCACTTTTCTGAGCAGTCGCAAATACGCACAAAAAAAGCAAGAAAAAAGACGTGACCAATCGGTAGGTTAAATTTGCCATATTCAATGAAAATAAATAAAAAAAAGCCACAATCTACTTAACTGTACCGCAAATATAATGTTGTTTTTATAATTACCAATCAGTTTTATTTCTTCCTATTTAGTAAGACGGAGCTTCTGTATATAAACCGATGGTAGGACCCCAGTTTCTGCTTTAAAGGCTCTCGAAAATTTACTCGGTGAAAGGTAACCGCATAAGCTTCCTATATAGCTAATTTTACATTCTAAAAGTTCAAACTCTTTACATAAGCGTTCTCTTATATAAGCAATACGTAGCCCTTGTATATACTCATAAAAATCTTTACCTGTATGCCTTTTAATAACGAAAGACACATACCTTGGGTTCGTTTCCATTTTAATGGCTAATTTTGAAAGTGACAATTCTGGATCCAAAAAGAACTGCTCGTCAACAAGGTCTTCCAACTTCAAAACCAATCTTTTCGCTGTGTCACCAGCAATAAAATCATCATTATCAATCCCCAATAACCTATCTTTTGATCGTCCCAGATTACTAAAGAATTTCCAGATAAAAAAAACGATTAATAAAAAGAAAAAAGCTAACGCAGCAAAGCCCAAATATTTCACACCTATTACCCAGCGTTCAAAATTTTGAATTTTCTTGTTATTTTTTGACAAAAGTTGATCTGCAATCTCCCCCTCTACAATCAGCTTATTTTTAAGTAAATCATTATACCCTTCAGTATAGCTTTTCACCTGCTTTATATCAATTTCTGTATAATAATTAATATAAGACTGGTATAAAAGCATCTTTAACTCCATACGGTTTGCGCTTTCAAGATAAGGAGCAGCTTGATCAAGATATGACTTTGCCTGTACAAAATCATTTTCTTTCATCGATTTTTCAGCTAGTGCTCTATAAATATAAGGTCTTAAGTTACTTTCCTGACTACCCAATTTTGTCAATGAACTATTCAGCAATGAATCTGCCTTTTTTAATAGCCCTAAATTTAAATATGCTATTCCGAGCAATTGATCATTTGTCGCTTTAATTATTATAGATCTTGGGTCAACTGTGGAATCCTCCGATACAAGACTTTGCGCTTTCTCAATAAAAGCAATAGCTCTACTATGCTGACCCTTATCCATATTATAAAGCGCTTTCTCCTGTAATATGCTAATTTTCACCAATAAATAACCCTCTCGTCTAGGGTTTAACTCATTAAGTTGTTCACATTTATTAATTGATTTAAATGACTCAGAGTATAGACCTGCTTGCCTAAAAGCAGTTGCTAAAAAACCATTAGCACGAGATTGCCACTCTACAAAGCCACAAAGTTCAGCAATCTGGAGAGCTTTAAACACATGATTTAAGGAAGGTACAATATGCCCTATACTCTGTTCTATTGTTCCCAAAAGCATATGCGCTTTCACTCGTTCCAAATCGCTACGAGCGACTAATAACAAGGAGTCGGCCATAAGATGTGCCTCTACAACATTAGATGCAATTTTATCACTATATATAAATTGATAGGCTTCTTCAAAACTACGTTGAGCAGAAGCTGAAATAGTCAACAATAAAACAAATAAGGTGAAAAAAAACTTCATACTAATTCACTAGTGTCATTAATCTCTCACGATACTCCATTGGTGTACAATTTTCCTGATTACTAAAATTACGATAAAAAGATGCCCTAGAACTAAATCCGCATAACACCGCTAATTCATCCATTGTATAAAGTAACTCTTCATCTTCCAACATTTTACAAGCGTAATCAATTCTCAAACCATTAATTACTTTCAAAAATCCCCCCGAATGTACTTCTATAAAGTATTTGGACAACACATATTTAGGTAATCCTAATTCCATCGCCATTTGCTCCTGTTTAAAGTCAGCTCTCAAATAAGGGTGCCCTTTCATATAATTTTCTATTTGGCGAAGATGTTTACTAGCTATCTTTTTCTTTATTAAGACAGCCTTCTTGTTCGCTATCTTATTTTCTATAGTTACCTCATTACTCTCTAGAACACCACCCTTATTTAACAAGCGGACACGTCCTAAAAAATACATATAAGATAGTAGTACCGTGATAAACAAGAGCAAGAATTTTAACAAATAAAACACATCAGAACCAATATTATCTTGTGCTAATAAGCCAAGTGTAACAACTGATACTAATAACGAAACAAAAATAAAAAACAAAACAAGTGTATACCTAGATATAGAATTTGGAAAAAACCGCATAGCTACACCCTTATACAACACATTAAACCCATAATATGCCATCGAGCATACCATCGACAGATGCAATAACCTATAATACAAAACGCTATACTCTACACGAAAAGTGGGCGATGCTAAAAAAACGAAATATATGGTCAAAAATATTATAAAAGGTAATCCATGATAAAAGAAGACTTCTGTATTCAACCTTTTTTCTTTTGTAGTTAAATAACTTAAAAAAAACAATGGTCCGTATAAAAGTTCAAATGGCGAGGCTTTTTCTACATACTGATATCCTTCTAACAGTTCTATAAAAATAAAAGCATTACTATAATGTAGTACAGTAACAATTAAAAAAACAAAGACAATTTTATCAAACCTACCAACTACGGGCAAAATAAAGTAGAGATAAATGCTTAAAAAAGTCGTAATAATTGTACTTGAGTATAAGAATATAAACTCCATTTACTTAATAGCTATTTAGCATTTTACTATATAACAAATACTTAAAACAGAAATAAAATCAACAAATGGTCTAACCGGAAAATAGCAATGCCTCTTTTAACTCTTAATAAAAACCCTTATCAAAATCTTTTTTAGGCAGAGACTATCGACGTAAATCCCTTCCAAAAAAACACCTTACATCTACCGCTACCCTCGTTATACAAATGGAGAAATACACTTCAAATCCAGATATAATAAAGTCAATACTGAGGCATTACGAATACAGCAATCTTCTCACTGTCAATCCTTAAACAAATCTAAGTCTTTGCCTCAAAAGATCGAGAGCATTATAATTATATTATTTTATTTGTAGCTTACATACTACACAAAAGGCTTTTTAAAGAAATCTTGGAGAATAATTCCTTTTATCACTAGGTACAAAAAAAACGCAAAACTTATAGTTTTGCGTTTTATACTAAAGGCTAAGCTAATATTTTAATTTTGCTCAACTGGTAGAACAGATACGTATGATTTATTATTCGCTTTCTTACGAAAAACTACCGTACCATCTACTAGTGCATATAACGTATGATCTTTACCGATTCCTACATTTGCATCAGCATTATGCTGTGTACCACGTTGACGAACAATGATATTTCCGGCAATAGCCTTCTGTCCACCAAAAATCTTGATACCTAATCTTTTACTATGTGACTCACGACCGTTCTTGGAACTACCCGCACCTTTTTTATGTGCCATTTCTTTATCTAATTTATGACTTTAAAAGTCTGATTAAAAATTCTATTATAAACTGATACCTGTGATTTGTATCTTAGTAAAGTGTTGACGGTGACCGTTTTTCTTTTTGTAACCTTTACGGCGTTTTTTCTTAAAAACGATTACTTTATCACCTTTCAAATGAGACAAAATCGTAGCTGAAACTTTAGCTCCTGAGATACTTGGTGTACCTACAGTAAATTTACCACCGTCCTCTGCTAACAATACATTGTCAAATTCAATACTAGCGCCTTCGTCTCCTTGTAAGCGGTGTACAAAAAGATATTGGTCTTTTGCAACCTTAAATTGCTGTCCTGCTATATTTACTATTGCGTACATTGTTATAAATAATATATGTTAATATTTAATGAATTGCAAAGATAATAAATAGATTTATTAAATTAAAATTAATATATAAATTCTACTACCTACTAAAATAGGCTCTCACATTTTTTCCTTCCACCCAGTTCATAAATGCTCTATTCACTACTGTATTACCTCCTGCAGTAGGGTAATCTCCTGAAAAATACCAATCTCCCAAATGATCCGGACAAGCTTTATGTAAGTTATCTAATGTTTGGTACACAACAACTAATTCAGCTTTTAAATTATGCGGCCGTATAATACGTGCAATTTCTTCAGAAATTTCTTCATCCGTAAAGGGCTCGTAAATAGCTTTTACATAATTTTCAACCAAATCTTTAGGCATAGTAGTAGAAGCTAAACATCGCTGATACACCTCATCCACCACGTGCGCAAGTCCTCTTTTCTTCAAGAGAGAAATAGCTGCCTCAAAAGCGACAAACTCTCCCATCCTAGACATATCAATACCATAACAATCTGGGTAACGAATCTGAGGGGCTGATGACACAACGACTATTTTCTTCGGGTGCAATCTATCCAAGATCGTAAGAATACTCTGCTTCAATGTTGTTCCTCTAACAATAGAATCATCAATAGCAACAATAGTGTCTTGATGATCTTTCACAATCCCGTATGTAGTGTCGTAAACATGCTGTACCATATCGGTTCTATCCGCATCCTGCGTGATAAAAGTCCTTAGCTTGGCATCTTTTACATTCAGCTTTTCAAATCGCGGAGTAATATTGATCATCTCTTCCAGTTCTCCGTCCGATATCTTATCTGTACGATTCAATAAAGCCTCTCTTTGAAAATCCCGTACGTAGGTATTAACACCTTCCATCATCCCGTAATAAGACACCTCTGCTGTATTCGGTATAAAAGAAAATACAGTATTCTTAATATCATAATTAACAGACTCTAAAATTTGCGGACACAAAAGACGCCCCAACTCTTTCCGTTCTTTATAAATATCAGCATCCGAACCTCTAGAAAAGTAAATACGTTCAAATGAACATGACTTTTGCTCAACCGGTTCACGGAACATTTCTTCACTTATCGTACCATCCTTTTTCACAATAAGTGCATGCCCTGGCTTAATCTCTTCTACACTTTCCAAAGGAATATTAAAAGCAGTCTGGATAACCGGCCTTTCCGAGGCAACGACTAAAACCTCATCATCTCTATAATAAAATGCCGGACGTATTCCTGCTGGGTCACGCATCACAAAAGCATCCCCATGACCAAAAATACCTGCTATTGTATATCCTCCGTCCCAAGTTTTAGCAGAACGGGTCAGTATTTTCGATACATCTAAACTTTTAGCTATTAAGGCGCTTATTTCAATATTAGAATACCCCTCTTGCTTAAATTTATCAAACAATTCCTGATTTTCATCATCTAAGAAATGTCCTATTTTCTCCAGAACGGTAACTGTATCAGCCTGCTCTTTAGGGTGCTGCCCTAATTCATACAACTGTTGCAATAACTCGTCTACATTGGTCATGTTAAAGTTTCCTGCCAAGACCAAATTTCGACTCATCCAATTATTCTGTCTCAAAAACGGATGACAGCTTTCTATACTATTTTTACCATGTGTTCCGTAGCGTAAATGTCCAAGTAACACCTCCCCCGTAAAACTTACATGTTCTTTCAACCATTGTGTGTTTTTAGACTCCTTGGGGTACGCTTTATTTACAGCAGCAAACTTCTTCTGTATATATTCAAAAATATCCGCTACAGCAGAAGAGCCCATAGCCCTATACCTTGAAATATAACGATGTCCTGGTTTAACATCGAACTTAATTGTAGCGATTCCAGCACCATCCTGCCCTCTATTATGCTGTTTCTCCATCAGCAAATACATCTTATTAATACCATAATAAGGCGTACCATACTTTTCTTGATAATAAGACAGGGGTTTTAGTAATCGAACGAGTGCAATACCGCACTCATGTTTTATTGCGTCACTCATAGCTTGAATTGATTCTGCAAAGGTAAAAAAATATTTATGAAAATAAATACACCAAATTTTCAGATTGATTTGATCTCGATTAAAAAATATTTAGGTCAAAAACTTAATGGACATAGGTATTTAAAAGTATAAGTCAACTCCTTTACAATCCTATCGCTGTTCACTTTTTTATAAAACACCTCTCTATTTTCATATTTCAAAGGTTTTAAATAACCGTACTTTTCAGCCGAAACCTCAACTACATCCCTCTTCAATGGATGTTTAGGTGCAACCACATTATAGACTTTCTCCTTCATATCTTGTTGCTGACCTTTAAAAAGGAGCTCAACTACATCTTCTAAATGAACAAAGTTTGCCAACTGCTCTCCTGTATAACAAACTTTATTTTCAAAATATTTTGCAAATATTCTTTCATTACCAAAAAGTCCTCCTAATCTATATACAAGTGTATTGTCTAATTTCATCATCATCAATTCCGCAGCATACAAATTTCCTTCCTCCACTTCACTATCTTCATAAAAATCACCATCCTTATCTGGGTAAATACCTATAGAACTTAAAAATATTTGCTTTTTATATTTTATATTTAACAAGACAGTCCGAAGTTGTTCAAATCGCCCAAGCAGGTCTTCTTTCTGTAAGCGTTTTACAGCCGGCACACTATTCAATATAAAATCAACGTCCTTAGGAAAGACCTTCATGTCTATTTTTTTATCAAAATCGGCTTTTATAACAAAAATACCATCGTCTTTCAAACGATGGTACTTTTCTTCTTTTGTAGTCGTCGCATACACCTCATGTCCTAAGGTTAACATTTTTTTCGCAAAAGCTTCACCTACCCAGCCGCAACCTATAATAAGTACTTTCAACTTTACGATATTAAGATACTAATAGGCCTTAGCAAACAACACACGCTGACTCGATGGCTTACCTGTAAATATACACACCCCTTCTTCTTGTTTAGCGTCTAAAGGCACACAACGTATTGTCGCTTTCGTCTCCTCTTTTACACGCTTTTCAGTTTCTACTGTTCCATCCCAGTGGCACAGTAAAAATCCACCTTTCGACTCTAACATTTCTTTAAACTCATCATAGGAATTGACTTCTGTAATATGCTCATCTCTATAGGTCAATGCTTTTTCAAAAATATTTTCCTGAATATCCGCCAATAACTTCTCAACTTTATCCGATAACCCTGCTTGATTGACAGTTTCCTTTGTTTGCGTATCTCTACGAGCAAGTTCTACCGTCCCATTCTGCATATCTCTAGCCCCTAAAGCGATTCGCAAAGGCACTCCTTTCAATTCCCATTCTGCGAACTTAAAGCCTGGGCGTTGTGTATCGCGGTCATCATATTTAAAAGATATTTCCTTTGCTTTAAACTCTTCAGTCAAGGCGTTTACATACGCATCTAATTGCACCTTCTCTTCTTCTGTTTTATAAATTGGTACGATAACCACCTGTATAGGCGCCAACTTTGGCGGCAGTACCAAACCCTGATCATCAGAATGTGCCATAATTAAAGCCCCCATTAGACGAGTTGACACTCCCCATGATGTCGCCCACACATGCTCTTGCTTACCTTCCTTACTTGTAAACTTAACATCAAAAGCTTTCGCAAAATTTTGACCCAAAAAATGCGACGTACCTGCCTGCAGAGCTTTTCCATCCTGCATCAACGCCTCTATACAATAGGTATCAACTGCACCTGCAAAACGCTCATTTTCAGTCTTTCTCCCTCGCACCACCGGCACCGCCAAAGTACCTTCTGCAAATTCAGCATACACATCCAACATGGTCTTAGCTTCTTCAATAGCTTCTTCTGCCGTTGCGTGTGCTGTATGTCCCTCCTGCCACAAAAACTCTGCTGTACGCAAAAACAACCTTGTACGCATCTCCCAGCGCACCACATTTGCCCATTGGTTTACTAAAATAGGTAAATCTCTATACGACTCTATCCACCCTTTATATGTATTCCATATAATCGTTTCTGAAGTCGGCCTAACAATCAGTTCTTCTTCCAACTTAGCATCTTCATCAACAACGATATTACCTTGTCCATCATTTTTCAAGCGATAGTGTGTTACTACAGCACACTCTGTAGCAAACCCTTCCACATGCGACGCTTCTTTTGAAAAGAAAGACTTGGGTATAAATAGAGGGAAATAAGCATTCGAGTGGCCTGTTTCTTTAAACCTTTTATCCAAGATAGCTTGCATACGTTCCCAAATAGCATATCCGTAAGGTTTAATCACCATACATCCTCTTACAGCAGAATATTCTGCCAAATCAGCTTTAATCACCAAATCATTGTACCACTGCGAGTAATCCTCGCTACGACTGGTTATTCCTTTTCCCATTACTTCTATTTCAATTTATTATGTAACAATACATGTAATATCAGCGCATAATTCTATACAAGAGATATGTACACTAAAAGATTATTTATATTTTTGGCCGAGTAGATTAAACCCTTTCAGAAAACACGGGTCTAAGATAATAATTAAGACTGTATTATTGAAAGTTTAACTTGTATTGGATATCATGAAAACAAATAGATTATTATTCGGAAGTCTGGCACTCTTAGCAGTAATTTCGCTAAGCGCCTGTTCGACAGGTAGACAAGTTGCCTATAAAGACGATGTATATAATAATCAGGCAAAAGCTCCTCAAATTTACCAGAGTCCCGATTATTATTACACAGATGAAGCAGACCAACAGTATGCTCAAAACGATTATTACACCGACGAATATGCTGATGATGAGTATATCGAAGGTTATGATAATGATTTAGAATACGCAAATCGCATCAACAGATTTTACTATTCTAGCCCAGGGATGACCTATTATGATCCTTGGTTTAACCCTTGGTACGGTTATTCCGGAATGGGTTTCGGTCTAGGATGGTCTAACTGGGGCTATAGCCCGGGCTGGTCATTTAGTATCGGTTGGGGGTGGGGTAGTCCCTACCATTACGGTTATGGTGGATGGAATCGTCCTTACTATGGTTACGGCTACGGTGGATGGGGCTATGGTGGATGGGGCTACAACTCGTGGGGCCATCCTTACTATGGCTATAACAATCATTATTATTACGGTCGTACCAGAACACCTGCTTACAGCTCAGTAAGATCTGCTTCAAGAACAAACTACAACTCACGCACATCTTCACGTGTAAATGGTAATTCCATAGCGAGAGATAATAATGGACGTATTGTCACTGGTCGTGATTCTCGCGTATCCAACTCTAGAGCTTCAAGTTCAAGAGTAGGTAACCGTACCTCCACAACAGGTACAAATGGTCGTGTTAGAAATTCAGATGGCACTGTTTCAAGAACAGGTTCATCCCGAGTAACAAGTGGGACTACTGGAGATATCAACAGATCACGAGTGGGTTCACGCACAGATGGCACAAACAATAGAGGTACCGTAACGCGGCCTGTTAACAATGGTGGTTCTAGAGTTGGTACTTCTAGAACGCAGTCAGGTAGCAACACAGGAGTAGACCGCACTAGATCAACGACTCGTCCTTCTACCTCAACATCTCGCACACCCTCAACTTCACGCAGTACACCTGCTACTAGAACTTCCACTCCATCCAGAAGCTCAGGTTCTTCTATGGGAACATCTAGAAGCTCAGGTAGCTCTATGTCGAGAGGCAGTAGTGGCGGAGGAGCTTCACGCAGTTCAGGCGCAAGTAGCTCAAGAGCTGGCAGCAGAAGATAAAAACACACTTTAAACAGCCTGTATAAAAAACCTTTCCATAGGTAAAAAACACGGGCTGTTTACTCAACCGAAACATAGGGTGAAATAGTCATGTTTTCCGCAGGTATCAGAAGATACATGACTATTTCTTATAATTATTGAAGCAGACTATATTACATATGAAACTTAAAAACATACTTTTCACATCACTACTGGTAACAGGTCTGAGCTTTTCGGCCGATGCGCAGTTCGTAGGCGATGCCTTTAGATTTTCGCAAGAAAACAATGCAGGAACTGCCAGATTTAAAGGTTTAGGAAATGCTAAAACAGCGTTAGGAGGCGACATAAGCTCCATTACAGGAAATCCTGCTGGCTTAGGCTTTTTCGGACAGTCTGATATGTCTATTACTGTCAACTACAACAACGCCAACAATAAAGGCACTTATTTTGGCAACCGTGTTTCCCGCAATAAAGACCGTTTTGGTATCGACCATGCTGGTGTTGTTTTCCACTTTCCATCCAGTTACGGACAAGCAAGCGGTTGGCAAAACTTCAATATTGGTTTCAGTTACGAAAATACAAACATTTTCCATGAAAACATTCGTTACGAGGGCAATAACCCATTAAACACTATTGGAAATGCTTATGCTGATATGATGACCAACGATCCAGGCTCAGATTGGTCTAAAGCTATGTATAATACCGGCATTGCCGAAAATATAGCGAACGACAAGAATGTTTTTTTTCCTATATTAAGTGAAAAAGGGGATAAATATCAGGTTAGTGATGTTTTAAATCACGGCTACAACTCGAGATCTGCATTAGCTTTTGGCGCAAACTACAACAATAAATTTTACATCGGTATGAACGTAGGCTTTACCGCCTTTCGTTACGAAACTTCACAACAATTTTCAGAGTCAGGCTGGACTAAAAACCGAGCTGAAATCATTGCACAAAACCCAAACTCTAATATAGCAGACCCTAATCACGACGACTATACTCTTGTAGAAGCTAATTATGAGCTATTAGATGATTTCCTTCAAGTATCCGAAGGAACTGGAGTAGATTTCAAAATTGGTGCAATTTACAAACCTACACTTGACTGGAACATTGGTGCTACCATTCAATCTCCAACTTGGATGACTATCGATGACTATACCGATAGCTTTATAGCTATTGACTATTTTGATAATGAACAAGCTACAAGCCCTTTTCTAAAAAAGACAGTAGACAATGGACGTACTGACGATCAGTACCGCACCATCTCACCATGGAGATTTAGTTTAGGTTTAACCAAATTTTTCAGCCGTGGTCTTATTACTGCTGACGCGGAATACATCGATTATAGCAGCATAAAAGTTCGCACATCTGGAGGTTACCACAACAGTTCTCTAGAGCGTGAATGGGATGCAGAGGTAAAAAACTCTTACCAAGGTGCTTTCAACTTCAAGATAGGGGGAGAAATCTTAATGACCAATATATTAAGTGCGCGTGCCGGGTTTAATTATTATGGCAACCCCTACAAAAATGCCGATAACGAACAGTACAGTGGAAGCGTCGGTTTAGGTGCCAAATTAAGCAATACAATGTATTTAGACTTAGCGGTTGTACACCTTGTGAACGACTACAAAACAAGCCCTTATCGCATTGATGAAACTCACTGGAAATCTCCTAGTCCTATCGCTGACGTAAAATTACAACGTACTAGTGCAGTCCTAACATTAGGTGCTAAATTCTAAAAGTACGTCAAAACAAAATCACGATACAATACAAAAAATAAAACGTCCGCTAACTAAAGTTAGCGGACGTTTTATTTTTAGCACATTCATTCTCGCATGCCTCTCGCATGAAATTACTGCGGCTTATCTGACATCTTACGTACAAACAAGTTGTAGTTTTCATGCTTTTCCACATATATCTGCTCACCCGCTTCCACAAATCCGTCTAGCGCCACCGCATCATACCAAACACCATCAATTTCTATTTTGCCAGCCGGACGTAATACAGTACGTGCGATACCATTTTTATGAATCAGGTCAATTTTCTTCTGCGACGAAGTATACCCACTCTCAGCAGTTTGTTCATCCTGTAACACTAAGCGCCTAAACAACGAAGAACGAAGGATATTTTTCCCAAAAATAAACATGACGGTAATCGCCAATGTTATAGCTCCAATGACTATCAAAAATGAATTCATTAATAAACCCGGTTTAGTAAATTTAAAATCAAGGAAATCGTTATCAACCATAGAGAACGCTAAGCCACACAACATAAAAGTAAGACCTAGCACACCAGCCACACCAAAGCCCGGTATCACAAATACTTCCAACGCCATTAAAATAACTCCTAAAACAAAAAGAGCAATTTCCCAATTATCAGCCAACCCTTGCAAATACAATGGAGCAAAAAACAATGCGCTGCAGATTAATGCCACTACCAAAGCAAAACCTATCCCTGGAGATTGTAATTCAAAATATATTCCACCTATAATCCCCATAATCAACAAGCCACTAACCATGGGATTAATCAACAAGGCTATGATTTTATCAATCATTGTAATCTTATGCTGCGTAACATCTTCTTTGTTTGCTCCTATTGCTTTATATACAGCCATCAAATTATCCACTTCTTTATTTGCCACCCCTGCTTTCACTGCTTCTGCAGCTGTTAACGTCAATAACTTACCATCCGGTTTCCATTCACTCACAGACACCTCAGGGTCTACAAAAGCTTCAGCTATCTTAGGATCCCTGTTTTTAGCTTCTGCTGTTGCCCTCATTAAACCTCTCATATACGATTGATATTTCTCAGGCATCACTTCCCCCTGTTGGTTCACAACACTTGCAGCCCCTATACTTCCCCCCTTTTGAATATAAATATCATCAGCAGCCAAAGAAATTAACGCTCCAGCCGAAGCTGCATTATTATTAATATAAACTACAGTTTTCATCTCGGCCCTCAACAATTGGCTTCGTATAGAGTCTGCAAAGTTCACAGCGCCACCAAAAGTATTTAGCTCTACAAAAAACACATTAGCACCATTAGCCACCGCATTATTATACGCCAAATTAACTGTACGCCAAGCATTGGGTCCAATATCTTCTTTCACATCTACCTTATAAACCCCTTGCCCTAACGTAAAAGGAATATAAAGAATATATGATAAAAGAAAAGCATAAAAGCTTTTTGTAAATTTGTTCATAGCAAAAACAATCTCCTTTTGTAAAAAAATAATGAATAAATATACCATAATTAAAGCATTTGAAAGACAATTCTCTTCTAAAATATGGAAAATAGCTGTTGATGCACGTGGGCGTTTTATCGCACTGGAAACCAGAGATGCAGACAGCACTGCACCAACGATACATATACTTGATTTCGAAGGAAATATCCAACATACTCCATTTCAAATTAAAGATAAAGAATGGACTTTAGAAGGCATTCAGCATAACAACATCATCCTCAAACGTGTCGGTACACAAACACCTATAGGGGCAGGCATTCAAATCATAGACTTCTACGGTCAACTGCAATACCTTTCCGAACAACACACGTGGGTTGACACCTATTTAGACTTCATCAAAATCAGACACCGCAACTTCCAATCTGGCATGGAAGAGTTTATAAAGATTATCGATGGCAGCAAAGCAAAAAATATTGATCCCAATCAATTATCTTACTGCCAGACCATTGAATTTCCTCTTCGCTATACAGGGCAGCTTCCTCCTTTTTTAAAAGAAACATACCTTATCGATAGCCTTCTATTAAATAAAATATCTGACAATCGCTACTTATGGTCTTACCACACCAAAGAGCAGGAATTTTACCAACTTCATATCTGTATTTCCGATCGTTTTAAAATTTTAGAAAAGACAACAATCCTCCTTAATATGGAAAAAATAATTCCGCAACATTATTTTAAAATAAACGATCAAATATTTTTAATGTCATATAATAAACAAGAAATTGTTTCGTATTTAGTATAATTGCACTCGTATGATAAATTCTAATAAAATCTCAACTTATATAAAACTGGGTCTAATCGGTATTTTGTACACACCTTTTAGCCAAATAGCTATTGCAGCAAGTAATTTGACAACCCCTATAACTTCTTATACTTTAGCCCCTGATTCTATCGGCACAGAAGTCATTAAAGGTGAAGTTTATATTCTCCACCGTGTAGAAGCCAAAGAAACCTACTATGCATTAGGCAGAAAATATAAAGCCCAGGTCAACCAGATTATGGCTAATAACAACAAAAAGACATTAAGACCGGGTGATATAATAAAAATACCAACGGGTAAAAAAGCTAACACTGAAACTATTGTAGCTACAGAAATAACACCTAGTACTACAGTAGCTCCAACAGCCACACCCCAAGAAGATCAAAACCCTATATTAACAGCCTACAAAGTGGGCAATGGGGAAACTCTTTATGCAATATCAAGACGGTTCAACACCAGCGTTGATGAGATAAAAAAACTCAATAAACTAACTTCGGACAGTGTGCGTGAAGGACAAATGTTAAATATCCCAAACTCTGATTACCACGAGCCCGAGCCCGAAATCATTACTCCCGAGCCGGTTGCCACGCCTGTAACAGTCATTGAAGAACCTCAACGAGCGTTAGGCTTCGATTCAAATCGTTACGGAATACGCGAAAAACAAGAAAAAGGTATAGGCGTATGGATGGAAAACTTAGAAACTGACGGCAAAAGCAATTTAGCCTTACACAAAACTGCACCTGTAGGTACTATTTTAAAAATCACAAATCCGATGACGAAAAATGTCACTTACGCTAAAGTAGTTGGTAAATTCAACGAAACCGCCGACACCCAAGACGCAATCGTTATCCTTTCCAAATCAGCCGCTTCTTATATAGGCGCACTGGACCGCCGATTTTTAATAGAAATAACATATGGGCTTCCTATAGAATAAAAAGATTGCAAATTGAAATTCACGGATAAAAAACCTTATGTTATAGGCATTGCCGGTAGTAGCGGATCTGGAAAAACATTTTTCCTCAAAAGCTTTCTCCACCATTTTGAAGAAAGCGCCGTTACACTAATATCGCAAGACGACTATTACATTCCAGCTAACACCAAAACGCAGGAAGAAAATCGCCTATACAATTTTGACTTACCTACTTCTATAAACAGAGAATCGTTTTACCACGATATCAAACGATTATTCGATGGTCACACCATCTTCAAAGAAGAATACACCTTTAACAACCCTTTACTCACCCCCAAAACACTAGAAATCAAACCGGCCCCTATACTCATAGTAGAAGGTTTATTTATATTTCATTACGAAGAGGTAAATCAGCTACTTGATTATAGAATATTCATAGACGCCGAAGAAAAAATTGCTCTAGACCGCCGCCTAAAAAGAGATTTAATCGAAAGGGGCTACGATCATGACGATGTGATGTACAAATGGATTAACCATGTTGTCCCATCTTATCAAGAATACCTGCTTCCTTACAAAGATCAATGTGACCTTGTCATTATAAATAACAACAATGACCCTAAGATAATAGATCACGCTACTCATAAGATTTCCGAAATTCTTAAATCAGAAAAAAAAGATCAACATCTTATTTAAATCAAATCTAAATAACTATATTTGTATCCGCAATGGATTTGAAGGATATACATAACAGCAGTCAAGACCGGTTGCACTTTTTCACCGAAGACTGCAAACCAGGTTTACGTTGTAGCCCTGATCTGGGCTGCTTTGAATTTAAAAAATGCTGTAAAAAATACAAAAGAGGTAAACGCTGCAAAAAATGTCCAGACCGTTAATAATATCAGGTTGTCTAATTTTACTCTTCGGTAAAGTTTAAATCCTTATCAAAACTCTCTTCCAGCTTAACTAAAGCAAAAACAGCAATTACAGTAAGCAATATAATAACAGAAATCGCTGCATATAACACACCTATATGTCCTACTAAAAACCCATAAAGCCAAGTCGAAGGGACTAATGCTCCTCGCACAAAATTAGGAGCAGTTGTCGCAACGGTAGCTCTTAGGTTTGTCCCAAATTGTTCCGCAGCAATTGTTACAAAAGTAGCCCAATAACCCACACCCAACCCCAATAAAAAAGCTAAAACCATAAAACGAATCTCCGTAATTTCTTCACTAGACAGATAAATTACAGCAAACAAAACCGTAAAAAGCTGATAAATCAATACCACTTTCCTTCTCGACTTAAACCATTGCGCCAATAAACCTGCCAGAAAATCACCTAGTGAAATGCCCAAATACGTAAACATGACACCCTTTCCTGCGCTTAATGTTGTGACGGCATTTAAAGCTTTCCCTATTTCAGGAGCCTGTGTTATCAATACCCCTACCACAAACCAAATAGGCAAACCTATACATAAACAATATAAATAACGTAGTGCCCGTTCTTTATTACTGAAAAGCAAACGTAGACTTCCTTTTTCTATATCCCGATTTTCATCCGATTTAAACAAATTAGACTCAAAAGTTCCCACACGCAACAACAGTAAACACAGCCCCATCCCTCCACCTACAAAGTAAGCCGTTCGCCAGTCATACCACTCTGAGATATAGTATGCTAATATCGCTCCCAGCACCCCAACCCCTGCTACTATCATCGTGCCGTATCCTCGCTTATTTTTACTCATTGTCTCAGCGACCAGTGTTATGCCTGCACCTAACTCACCTGCCAAACCAATTCCTGCAATAAACCGCACAATACCATAAGTCACTACATCCTGCACAAAACCATTATAAATATTAGCCAAAGAATACAATAAAATCGAACCAAACAGAACCTTCAAACGACCAAACTTATCCGCAATAACACCCCAAATAATACCACCCAATAAAAGTCCCATCATTTGCATATTGAGCACATATTCTCCTTTCGAACGCATCAGTTCCTCCGGCACACCTATATCACGAAACGACGCTATCCGCACAATTGAAAATATGATCAAATCATAGATATCTACAAAATAACCTAAAGATGCAACCAACACCAATAAGCCTACATTTTTACTTTTTTTATTATTATCCACAAGGTTAAGTATATCAAGCAATTTACAACTGATTTACAATTATTACAAGAATAAAACAATGTCTATTTACATTAGCCGATAAGAGTCTTATCTTTGTATCATGTTACTATCTCCTAAAGCCCTAAAATGGGTGCTACGGATTTATCCTCCATTCTTTTTTCAACAAATTTGGATTAAGAAAGTTCATGCTGATTTTAAACGGGTGGATATTAAGGTTATCAAAAGTATATTTAATATAAATAGCAACCGAAGTATATTCGGAGGTACTATTTTTTCATCTGTCGACCCTATTCACACCTTATTATTTGATCAAATAATTCGCCGTCGCGGTGTTAAAAGAACAGTTACCTGGTTAAAATCAGCCCATATCGAATATTTGAAACCGGCCCACAAGAACCTTTTTTTCTCCATCATCCTCCATGATCATGAAATCGAGGACGCTCTACAGGAAGTGTATAATACCGGTAAGGTTGTAAAAACTTTTCAAATAGATATTTTTGACTCCCATGGACTCCTATGTGCTAAATCCTACAACGAAATTTACATACGCGATTTAGATTTTAATATGCAAGTCATAAAACAATAATTCATACTCATTAATTTAACAACATCCATGAAAAAGATCATTTACACGAGCTTAGCTACTGCAGCAATAATTTTCAGTTCTTGCCAGAACAATGAAAAGCAAAGCGAAGATCCAAAATTGCTTTCCCAAAAAGCCATTGAAATACATGACGAAATTATGCCTCAGATATCAACCTTCAATAAACACACCGTACTTATTGATTCGATATTGGACAATTTGGCATTGATCAAGCAACAAACTCCTGACTTGGACACAACCAGCAGCCGTCATGATCTATCTAACTTAAAAGCTAACTTAGAAACAGCTACAGATAAAATGATGGTCTGGATGAAAGAATACAGCATGGACAACACAGATGTCTCTTATCAAGAAGCAGAAATTCAGCGCATCTCTGATTTAAAAAACGAATTTGACACTGTAAATCAAGAAGCAACTAAAGCTTTATCTCCCTTTAACAAATAACTATGAAATCCTATTTAAAGTTCAATTTTATTGCGCTTGCAATCTCCGTTTTTCTAATCAGTTGCTCATCTAACGGCAATGAAAAAAAACTACCTTATATAGGAGAAAGCACGGTGAATGAAAAAACAGTAGACGGGCAGACGGTCACTGATACTATCCCTTATGCTATACCGAGCTTCAGTTTTCTCAACCAGGATAGCGTCATGATAACAGACAAAACCTTCGAAAACAAAATATTTATTGCTAATTTTTTCTTCACAAACTGTCCAAGTATCTGCCCTACCATGCAACGTAACCTTCTACAGGTATACGAAAAGTACAAGGATGATGATCGTGTTGCATTTCTTTCGCACAGCATAGATTTTAAATACGACTCACCTGCTGTTCTGAAATCTTATGCAGAAAAATTGGGCGTTACAGACGATCGTTGGCAGTTTGTTATGGGAAGCAAAAAAGACATATATGGTATGGCCGACAGCTACTTCGTCTATACAAAAGAAGACGAAACCGCACCCGGTGGCTACGATCATCAGGGGTATTTTATGCTGATTGACAAAAACAAGCACATCAGAGGTGCGTATGACGGCACTTTGATCGATCAAATCGATCTCTTGCTCGCCGATATGGAAGTCCTTTTAAAAGAACAATAAAAACAAATTGATGAAAAAGCATTTTCTTATCATCAGTTTCTCAATAAGTATGCTCCTTAGCATACTTATTGTTTCTTGTCAACCCAATGTAAGCATTGAAACAGCGCAGTATGCTGTAAATGGACAAAAACTGTATATAACGCACTGCCAAAACTGCCATGGTGCCAAAGGTGAAGGATTAGGGACATTATACCCTCCCCTTACAGACAGCACATACCTACGGCAAAACCGCCATCAATTAGCTTCAATTGTTAAATTTGGCATGCAGGGAGCTATAGAAGTCGCTGGCAAAACATTCGACAATGCCATGCCAGGCATCAAAGAATTAAGCAACATTGAAATTGCGTATATCCTCACTTACGTAACTACTACCTTCGGTAAGGACACTAAAACCTACACACAAGAAGAAGTACAAGAAAGTTTAAAGGGGCACCAATAGCCCCTTATTTTCCTACTCCCTTATTCCTAATTTTCAGAATAGTATTTAGGCTATTCTGTAAGCTATTTTTCTTAGAACACCTGAATAAAGCCTACAAATAGTCAATCTAAAAATTGACAAATAGTGCATACAGGCCACATGTATTAATATTTTTACACAATAAGTCTTTAGACATAAATATTTCATACTTATTTAACATCTACCTGACATTTTCGTCCGTCTTTTTTACTTACATTTGCAACCGAATGAACGTTCAGTTGTCAAATAAAAAAGAAGCTATATTCGAAAGCACCTTAAAATTAGTTAAGGAACACGGTTTTCACGGCACGCCTATGAGTCAGATTGCCACACATGCAAATGTAGCTACCGGTACTATTTATCACTATTTTTCGTCCAAGGACGAATTAATTGTGGAGCTATTTAAATATTGTCGTCTAAAAATGGGAGAGCATGTTTTCAAAATAGACAAAGGCTTTTCTTACAAAGAGCGCTTTTTCCATATTTGGAACAGCTTATTAGAGTACTATGCCGATCATCAGGATGTATTTTCATTTTTTGAACAATTCTACTCTTCTCCTTATTCAGAATTGGTAAAAAACAAAGAAATCACTGAAGACTTCAATGCAGACAAGATGATGCGTTTTTTTGAGGAAGGTATAGCTAACAAAGAGATCAGAAATATTACTTTTTATAGTTTTATTTCTGCTTTTATCGGCACACTTACCTTTCTAGTCCGGTCCAACCAGTACGGTCTTTACCAAGCCGACGAGAAGGATCGTTCAGATTTAATTGAAATTATTTGGAATGGTGTTAAAAATCAATAATATGAACTTTAGAAAAGTTGCTCTATTTATTTTCCTAACAGCCTGTGTATTCAACCTTACACAGGCCCAGACTTCCTCACAAGCGAGTGGAAGTTTAAATAGCAATGCTACTCTCGACGAACTCATCAACTATGCACTGCGCAATAAGATTGAGCTTAAACAGGTAGAAATTGATAAGGAAATCGGCGAACGCGAGATCGCCTCTGCCCTATCTGGCTGGTTCCCTCAAATCAGTGCACAGGGAAGCTATGCTTACAATCTTAAACTGCCCACCACTGCCTTTGGTGATCAAAACATCACTTTAGGTCAGAAAAACAACAGTAGTTTAACATTCCAAGCCGATCAGAACCTGCTAAGTCCTGAACTTATGCAAGCTTCTAAAGCTGCAAAGTATATCCGTGAGAACAACAATCTCTCTATCGAAAATACTCGTATTAATACGGTAGTTGATGTGAGCAAAGCTTATTACGATATACTTACATCTGAAGAATCCATCAAAATTATCAACGAAAATATTACGCGTTTAGAAAGACAGCACAAAGAAGCTACCGCTCGTTACGAAACGGGGCTGGTTGATAAAACAGACTTTAAAAGAGCTTTAATCTCCTTAAACAATGCCAAAGCTCAACTTAAATCAGCTACCGAGACACGTAATTACAAATACGATTACCTAAAAATGCTATTAGGTATGAATATTGAAGAAAATGTTAGTCTTTCTTTTGAGAATCAAGCTCTAGAAGCTAATATTTTACTCGATACCACAGAGCTTTTAAGTATTGCCAATCGGGTTGAGTTTAAGCAATTAGAAACTATGAAACAGCTTCAGAGGCTCAATACCCAATATCAAAAATGGAACTTTCTACCTCGCTTAAGTGCCTACGCCAACTACGGTTTAAGCTACAGACACGATAAGTTCAGTAAAACTTTTGACAACAATTATCCTAGTTCCTCTGTAGGTCTATCCTTGTCGCTTCCAATCTTTACTGGTACAAAACGTATTCAAGAGATACGTAAATCAGAATTAGAAGAAGAACGCATCGAGCTGGATATCCAGAATTTAGAAAACGTCATTAGTACTGAATACTCTGCTGCTATGGCTAGCTACCGCGCAAACATGAACGATTGGCGTAACTATAGAGAAAACATGGACTTATCCGAAGAAGTATATAATACCATTAAGCTACAGTACGATGCTGGTGTCAAGACATACTTGGAATTGATGACTGCTGAAACAGATCTTAAAACAAGTCAACTGAACTATTTAAATGCTTTATACGCTGTATTATCAAGTAAATTAGATATACAAAAAGCACTAGGTACTGTAAGTACAAACTAAACTACTCACCCTATCAATAAAAGAAATATACACGAACATGAATAAGAAATATTTATTTTCAGCCCTACTCATAAGTTCAGGATTACTTTGGCAATCCTGCGGTTCCAAGGACGGTGCCGCTACGCAACAACAAGCAGCACCTGCAGAAATGGTCGTTCCAGTTTCTACTGCACTTGTCGAAAAACAAATTGTTACAGGTGTTAAAAGCTACCCAGCTAGTGTAGTACCTCTTCAAGAGACGGAGATACGTGCTGAAGTAAGTGGCTATATTACTAAAATATATGTTGCCGATGGTGCTACTGTGAGTCAAGGTCAAGCCCTTTACGAAATTGATGGCATCCGCTATCAGGCTGCTGTCGATCAAGCTAAAGCTAACTTAGAAATTGCCAAAGCTAATCTTGAGCGTGTACAAAAGGATCTATCCCGCTACCAAACCCTAGCCGATCAGGATGCGATAGCAAAACAAACCTTAGACTATGCTTTCACAGACGTAAACAATCAGAAAGCACAAGTTCAAGCAGCTCAAGCTGCTGTTACAACGGCACAAACAAATATGCAGCGCTCAATTATCCGCGCTCCTTTCTCTGGTGCTGTCGGTATTTCTCAAGTGCGTACCGGTGCGCTGGTTAGCCCAGGTACCACCTTATTAAACACCATCAGTTCGATCAACCCTATTGCTGTTGAATTCCAAATCAGCGAAAAAGAAATCAATGAGTTTGCCGGCTACCATACTGGTAAAATGACGACAGATATTAACGTTGTCCTGCCTGGCGGCGAAGTATATGGTCAAAACGGTAAAATTTCTACATTGGACCGCGCAGTCGACCCTACTACAGGTACCATTAAAGTTCGCGCTACTTTTGCAAATGCTGAAAACGATCTAAGAGCCGGTATGAACTTAACAATGAATGTAAAAAGCAATTCTACCGAAGAGCAACTTATCATTCCTTTCAAAGGTACGCAAGATCAGCTAGGTGTTTACAACGTCTACGTCATCAACGATAGTAGCCGTGTAGAAATGAAACACGTTACTTTAGGTTTAAAAGTAGACGACAAGGTAGTCGTTACTTCAGGTGTTAACGAAGGAGATAAAATTGTGGTTGATGGTATCATGAACGTCAGAACAGGAGTTAAAGTCGTTGAAAACGCACCAAAACAATAGTTGTTCAAGCCCTAAACAGATTTAACATATGATTTCAGAAGTTTTTATAAGAAGGCCCGTCACTGCGATCGTGATCTCTATCCTCTTGATGATAGTAGGTACGATTTCCGTAATGACATTGCCTATCAGTCAATACCCGTCCATTGCACCTCCTACAGTTACTGTAACGGCCAACTATACAGGAGCGGATGCACAGACTGTCGAACAAACCGTTACAACGCCTATTGAAAGCCAGATTAACGGTACTCCGGGCATGATTTACATGTCCTCTAACAGTACTTCCAACGGACAGTCTTCCATAACAGTAACCTTCGAAGTAGGTACTGATATTGATATTGCTACATTAGATGTACAAAACCGTGTTGGTATTGCCGAGCCGGCACTGCCTGAAGCTGTACGTCGTCTAGGTGTTACAACCCGTAAAGCAAACACCGATATTCTAATGCTTGTTTCTTTGGTATCACCCAAAGGCACACGTGATGATAAATTCTTGGCCAACTATGCCAACCTATACATTAAAGACGCAATTATGCGTGTTAAAGGTGTGGGTGATGTTACAGCATTTGGGCAGCCTTTCTCTATGCGTGTATGGTTAGATGCAAATAAACTAACCGCCTTACGGTTAACACCTACCGAAGTATCAAACGCTATTGCCGAGCAAAACTTACGTATACCGGGCGGTTCTGTAGGTTCTCCTCCACAGGCCAATTCTCAGGTTTTTGAATACCCTGTCATTACCGACTCTGACCTTTCCTCTGTCGAAGATTTTGAAGAGATCATTGTCAAGTCCAACAGTGACGGTTCTATCGTTTTACTAAAAGATGTTGCTCGTGTAGAACTTGGGCAGTTTAACTACTCAACCACCACACAGGTTGACGGTATGATATCTACAGGTATGATGATTGCCCAAACACCAGGAGGAAACGCTGTAGAAACAGCAGAAGGTATTTACGCATCATTAGAAAACCTAAAAAAAGCATTCCCTGAAGATGTGGATTATGTTGTAGGTTACGAAACTGTGTCTGTGGTTAATGCTTCGATAAAATCGGTTGTTACCACACTAATCGAAGCCCTTATCCTTGTTACATTAGTAGTGTTCTTCTTCCTACAATCGTGGAGGGCAACATTAATTCCTGTCTTGGCTATACCTGTATCCATTGTCGGTACGTTTATATTCTTTACTATGTTTGGCTTCTCCATTAACAACCTTACTTTGCTAGCCTTCGTACTGGCAATCGGTATTGTTGTGGATGACGCCATCGTTGTGGTAGAGGCTGTACAGCATTATATTGATCATTACGATATGACTGCTAAGCAGGCAACCTCCCAAGCGATGAAAGATATTACAGCGCCCGTTATCGCTATTGCGTTAATCCTTGCAGCTGTATTCGTCCCTGTAGGTTTTATTCCAGGCATGGTTGGACAACTTTATCAGCAATTTGCCATTACAATTGCCGTCTCGGTTATGATTTCGGCTTTCGTAGCTCTTTCCCTTACTCCTGCTTTATGTTCCATTATGCTAAAGCGCACAGTGGTAGGTAAAGACAGTAAAGGGTTGAATAAGTTTTTCCATAAATTCAACGTGTGGTTTGAGCGGGTTACGCATAAATATTCAAAAGGTGTAAAATCATGCATCCGCTATGCTACCTTAGTTCTCATCATCTTGATCTGTATATTTGTTGGTACGGGATACATGTTCCAAGTAAAACCTACTGGTTTTATACCTACAGAGGATAACGGTATGTTCTTCGCTGGCGTTACACTACCAGAGGGTGCATCCGCTGCCCGTACGAACGAAGTTCTTGCCGAAATCGAAGCTGATCTTCGCGCAGACTATCCTGAGCTTCAACACGTAACTTTAATATCAGGTATCAATATTCTGAACAGATCATTCAAATCTAACGGTGCAACCCTATTTATTTCACTTAAGCCTTGGGCAGAGCGTACACGTACGGCAGGTGAAATAACAGGCGGTATTATGCGTAAATATGCGGGTTACACTAAAGCCCGTGTTTTAGCAGTAACTCCCCCTGCTATTCCAGGCTTGGGTACTTCGGGTGGGTTTTCGATGATGATTCAAGACCACGAAACTGTGGATATTAAAGAATTTGAAGCAGTAGTCGGTCAATTTTTAGGAGCTGCCAATCAACGTCCTGAAATAGGTATGGCTTATACCCTATTCAACTCAAATTCACCAAACTTTAAAATATCGGTCAATAGAGAACAGGCTAAGAAAATGGCTGTACCGGTCTCATCCGTTTATAGTACAATTTCCGCCTACTTAGGCTCTGCCTATATTAACGACTTTACACGCTACGGACGTAACTTCCGTGTAGTCACACAGGCTGATGAAGATTACCGCATGAACATCGAAGACATCAACAAACTTTATGTCAATAACGTTCGTGGCGAATCTGTTCCTTTGAGCACTTTAGTAAGCTGGGAACTTGTTCAAAACCCTTCTATCATCAACCACTACAATATCTTCAGAAGTATAGAGATTAGTGGTTCGGCGGCTCCTGGCTATAGTTCGGGTGATGCTTTACGTGCATTAGAAGAGGTCGCTGCACAAACGCTACCAAATGGTTATGGCTACGACTTCTCGGGGCTATCCCTTCAGGAAAAACAATCAGGCAACATGACTGTCATGATCTTTGCTCTATGTATTGTGTTTGTATTCCTATTACTTGCATCACTCTACGAAAGCTGGTCTGTACCATTCTCCATTTTACTATCCGTTCCTTTGGGTATTTTCGGAGCCATATTAACACTAATGTTAATACCTTCATTAGACAACAACATCTATGCACAGATCGGTCTCGTTACTATTATTGGTCTAGCAGCCAAAAACGCTATTCTAATTGTAGAATTTGCGAAGGAACGTGTTGATATCGGTATGCCTTTATTGGATGCCACATTAGACGCTGTTAAACTACGTCTCCGCCCGATTATCATGACATCGTTTGCCTTTATCTTAGGTATTATTCCTTTGATGCTTTCAAGCGGTGCGGGTGCAATTTCTCGCCAAACTATCGGCTGGACTGTATTCGGTGGTATGATGGCAGCAACTATGTTAGCAATCTTCTTCGTTCCCGTATTATTTTACGTTATTACGAAATTCTCTTACGGCAAGAAAAAACTTGCTGAGTTAGAAGCTTCTTTTGACGAAGAGAAAGCAAAGAACTTAAGTTCGCACTAGAAAACTAATTTCTACATATAAAAAAAGGATCGTATTGTACGATCCTTTTTTTATAGAGCAGCATTTTCTTATTCCTCTAAATCCCTATTTCACCAGTCTAAAAATAAACTTGACAGGATGTTGCTTTACTACTCTCGAGAAGGAAAATAAAAAAGACTATTACAAATTAAAAATCTTGCTTCGAATATGCTTTTCTCCTTTTAGCATATAATAAAGATCTTATCTACCTCATTTAAGCCTTCCTACCTGCGCTTCTCTGCAACAATAGAATACAACAAAGGAAGTTTGTTTTCTATATACTTTATTCTAAACTTCTTTGGCTCAACCTCAATCATATTATTAAAAACATTATAAGGAGAATAATCATATTCTTTAAAATCCTTAAGATCTAAAGAATTATTTAGCAAGCTGGTCAGGACCTCACTTATACTGTGGTTCCAACTAACATACGATTGCACAATGCTTGCATTTTTGTCTGCATAGGTACCACTTTCAGTTTCAATTATGGGTTCTACATTAAAATAATTATAATTTATTTTTTCAAAATTATCGTCAAACATCCAAACTACAGGATGAAACTCCACAAACACAAACTTACCTTCAGGTTTCAAAAAACGAGATATTAAATTTGCCCACCTATCTAAATCGGGCAACCAGCCTATAGTGCCGTAGCTCGTAAACACAATATCAAACTGTTTATCGAGATGATTTTCTATATCGTATAGATCGCAGCAAATAAACTGCGCATTCGATCCGGTCTCTTTTGCTATTTCCCTGGCAGTTTCTATTGCCTTGTCCGACAAATCGACACCTACAACCTCAGCCCCTAATCTACTTAACGAGATACTATCTTGTCCAAAATGACACTGCAAATGCAAAATAGTTTTACCTTTTATATTTCCCAGCAACTCCATCTCAATAGGATTTAGCGATGTAGCTCCTTTCATAAAACTATCATGATTATAAAAATCCGATTTTAAATGTGTTTCTACTCTGTTATTCCAGGAGTGTCTATTAATCTCTATATAATTATGTTCAGGTTTCATACATTATCGTTCATTCCACATACTATGCAAGGTATAAAGTTCTACTTTTTTTTAAAAAATCTATCATATATTATTATTTTCCCTAAACCCTATAAAACATTAATATATTCTATAATACAAAATCACAGATATATATCTACATCGTCAATCTGACATTATAATAACTACATAAATATTCAAAAAAAAAGAGCGCCCATCTTCGATGCAGCGCCCCTATCTAAACAATGAAATAACGTCTTAAATTTTACTGATTTTTAATACCGTATTTGCATTTTCTACGGTTTCTTGCTTTTTACCAGCCTGTTTATTTGTCACATATATAGTTCCTGACACCGAATCTAACGTAATTGTGTTCGGTAAGCCTTTTGTAGGGATACGTTCCATTACCGTATAGTTTTCCATATCAATAACGGCCACTTCCTGTTTATTTCTATTAGCTGTATACAATAATCCACTATTTTCATCATACACCAGTCCTATTGGAGATGCATCATAACCTAAGTATACTTTCTGCACAATATTTCCTGTATGTGCATCCAAAACTGTAACATTATTATCATTAGATTGGCTCACAAATATTCTGTTTCCTCCTTTATCTAAAGCAATATTTATCGGGCAATAAGACCAAGTTTTGTACTGCCCTTCCAATACCCCCGACTCGCTGTTATAAACGAGAATATTACCTTCCATAGTTTGTGCATCTGTGGCGTATACACGCCCCTTCTCCGCATCAACATTCAACCCTAAAAGATAAGCATCTGATTTATCAAACGATCGTACAAACGTATTGTTTGTCCCGTCGATCTCCCACACTGAAGGATTTCCATGGTCAGAAACGTATACTTTATTTCGAATCTCATCAACCACAATTTCTCTTATTTTAGATTTATCTTTTCCACTGGATATAATGTGTTGCTTCTTTGTACTCAAATCAATAGCACTTACCGCATTCTGCAGCGAATGTCCTACATACAGTGTTTGCGTCTTACTATTCAACGCTATTCCAAAAGGAAGATATGTTCCCAACGAGATCGAATCCCTTACAGCCAAAGTTTCTCCGTCTAGCACATAGACAAAGTTTTCAACTTCTCTGTCAAACCCTGTCTTCGGGCCCGCCACATATACTAAACTATTCGTCGGATTATAAACTAATTGATACAGCTCATTGGGCAACTTTTGTACCTGATCAATTTTAAAACTAGCTTTATTTTCTTGGCTATATCCAAACGATGTACTTAAAATAAGGGCTGTCCCTAATAATATTTGCTTCATTTTTGTATTATTTAATTTAGACTTATTTTTAATAAGCTCTTAATATAGAGTAGCCTTACCTACGTATATACCGAAGTAACAAAAGAATTTAACTTCACTCTTTTTTTTAAATCGCTCGTATTTCGGTCAATAACCGAGTTTAAAAAAATTAATACTAAAGAATATTCCTCTTCCTATTTCTACAAAACGGCATAATTATTGACTTAGGGAAACCTTATTAAAACTATTTTTCATGAAAAACATTAAGTTCCTTTTTTTAGCTGTAATAGCTGGTGCATTTATTTTATCCTCATGTAGTAAAGACAAAGACCCCGCTCCTGGTGCTGGTGGTTTAGTAAAAGTACAATACAAAATTATTGGTTCATCCGATGTGAAAATAAGTACAATTGCCTATTACGATGGAGATAATGTTGTTACAAAAACAGGCAGTTTTGGAAGTGAATGGACAAGTGAGGGTACTATCAGCAGTAAAACACCCCTTATTTCAGCTAATGCACTTGGCACTAGTGATGCTTCGACATTAAAAGCTCAGATTCTAGTAGATGGCAAAGTGGTTAAAGAAAGTCCAAATTCAACAGGAAAAGTTCTACAAACAAGTGCTTCCTACTACTAATCTACAAGAGCCTAACCATTAATAGTTAGGCTCTTGTCTTATCACAACAATTTAGATAAAAATTACTATATCGCCTATCCTATTTAATAAAGTTGACGGCTCTATAGAAAAGATTGATGATATTATGAACCATAAAAAAAGGAAGTGTTTTTTAAACACCTCCTCATTCATATACCAAATTTTAAAATAGAAGCGACTATTTATTTGCTTTAATATTCAACTCTATATCTACTTCCTGCGAGATCATCCAATCTTTTGGGTCACCTTCTGTACCATAAGTCAAGCCCCAATCTTGTCTATTAATCGTAAATTTAGAAGCTACAGTTACAGCATCATCCGCAATTGTAGTTTTAGCAGGGAAAGTAACATTTACAGTCTGATCTTTAATAGTTAAGTTTCCACTAATAATATGTGTAGCACCTTCTACAACACTTACATCATTAGCAGCATCAAAATCTACTACACTAGTAATTTCAAATTTAGCTGTTGGATAGGTTTCTGCGTCAAAAAAATCAGCGGTTTTCAAATGGTTATCCAAATCTAAAGATGTTTTACCACCAGTTTTTAATGTATCAACAGAAGCTGCATCTGTTACGATGGATTTAATATCAATAATGAAAGATCCTGCAGTCAGCGTACCGTTTTCTACAGATACTGTACCTGTAGTAGCTAAGGTACCAAATCGCGGATCAAAGCCCCCTTTATGGTATCCCTTCCACTTCAATGTACTTGATGAAGAGTCTACTGTATACGTAGCGCCACTTTGCTCGGCAACTTGCTCTGCTGCTCCAGTTGTTGCTTTATCTCCAGTAGCTCCACCACAGGAATATAAAACGAAAGATGCTAAAACGGCTAAAAATGATAATTTTTTCATGCTATAAAATTTACTTTTTCTTAAAATCTGTGCAAAAATAACCGACAGTAAGTATATTTACACCATCAATTTCCAATTAGACACTAGTTTCCTTAAAGAAACTACATGCGTTATTTACAGCTTAATTTCTAATTTTGTGCAAGAGAGCAGTTTAGCTCATTCACTTTAAATAGATAAAGCAGTAAATCATAGTATACAAATGAAAAAGCAAGCTAAATTAACAAATACAGAGTTCTGCAGAAATAGAATCATAGCCATAAATGACACCATGCAGGTTCTTTCTGGCAAATGGAAATTTCATATCATAGGCACATTACTTATAGGTGGTAAAATGCGATTTATGGATCTGCTACGTGAAGTAGAAGGTATTGGTTCTAAAATGCTATCTAAAGAACTTCAGGACATGGAGATGAATCAATTGGTTACTCGTACTGTGCTAAATACAAAGCCAATAACAGTTGAATATGAAATTACAAGCTACGGACGTACATTAGAGCCCATTATTGACGAAATCGCACAATGGGGTGCTGCCTATCGTGAAGCGCTTCACAAATCGGACGATTAAAGGGTGCAACAGGTAATATGATTATTTTAATCGCAGGCGCATCCCATACTGGAAAAACACTTTTAGCGCAGAAACTAGTAGAAAAATACAAGT
Organism: Sphingobacterium sp. UT-1RO-CII-1; assembly: GCF_026711005.1. GTDB lineage: Bacteria > Bacteroidota > Bacteroidia > Sphingobacteriales > Sphingobacteriaceae > Sphingobacterium. The sequence continues at coordinate 837,912 of NZ_JAPPVJ010000002.1, forward strand.
ATTCCTCTCTTTCTCTTGATTTATTAAAAATGGGGCTGATAAGAAGCGGTCAAACCACTCTAACGCCCGAAGATGATAGCGAACTACAAGCTTACTTATGGCCTATTGTCAGTGAAATAATTAAAACAGCTATTGAAAACGATCAAAATCTTATTGTGGAAGGCATTTATATACCCTTTAGCTGGAAAGATGATTTTGAAAACAAGTATCTACAGCATATAAAACATTACTGTCTCATCCTGTCAGAAACATATATAAACAATCATTTCGCACAGATTAAGGACTTTGCCTGTGTTATAGAAAACAGACTAGATGATAATTACTGCACAATAGAATCTGTCCTGCATGACAATGCCCATAACTTAGCCATGTGCAAAAAACATGACTGTAATTATATACTCATTACAGATAACTATAACATAGATCTGGATCTATTTTAAAACACATCCTCTACTTCTTTACGAGCATATACTTTTATAAAAATACCTAGTACTAGGTATTTTTATAAAAAACAGTAAGGCTTATTTTTGAGAATGAAACATTCTCTGCTTTTTATCCTCTACAGTATACTGCCTCTACTGTTCCTAACGAGCAAAATATCTGCACAGGAATTCCAAACAATCAATGAGCCTTCAAAAAACAAGACTTACAATAACGCTGTAGCATTAGCCGATCAAGCCATCACTGCACTAAAACAAGGCGAAGTACCGGATGAATCTATATTCATGAAATACCTTATTAAAGCCCTTTCGGACAACAAAGAACAGACCGTCAGTGCTCAAAACCTATTTGTAAACCACATTATTGAAGCAGTCATGAACAGCACTGAAACAGAACCACGCTACGGCACTTTGGAGGAAGCAGGTCATATTGGCGGAGACTACATATTTCAAAAAAACAAACAATAAGCCATGCGGATATTTTTCACCTTACTTTTGACTGTTATTACCTTTTGTACTGCTCGCGCGCAATACAGAATGGGAATGGACTTTAGCGATAATACGTATAATGCTGTTCCTAAAAAGGCTACTCTCACACGGAGTTTAACCACTTTCCCTGCTGCAGCTAGTCTTAAAAAACACACCCCTATCCCTGGCAATCAAAGCCATTATGGCACTTGTACAGCATGGGCGGTAGCCTACACAGCGCGCACGACAGTAGAATCTATAAAAAACAACTGGACTGATAAAGACCATATAACAGCAAAAGCCTATTCACCAGCCTTTCTATTCAGACAGTTAAAACCACATGATAATGACTGCGACGGTGGTTCTGTTATTGATGATGCCTTACAGCTACTAAAAACTCAAGGCGCTGTAGCATTTGATCTGGTAAACGATTTATGCTTACCATCCCTAGATCAACAGTTACTAACAATTGCTGAAAACGAAAAAATAAAAGATTACATGCGTTTATTTGACCCCTATGTCTCGCAAGCAATAAAAATACAGACGGTTAAAAAAGCCATACATGAGCGCAAGCCTGTTATATTCGGCATGAATTGCCCACCATCCTTCATGCAGGCTAAAGAAGTATGGATCAGTAATGACGACCCTACAATAGATTATGGTGGACATGCCATGTGTGTCATCGGTTATGACGACAATAAGTATGGTGGCGCTTTCGAAGTACAAAATAGTTGGAGCACGAACTGGGGGAATGGAGGCTACACTTGGATCAGATACCAAGATTTTGCAAACTTCACACGCTATGCCTACGAAATTATTGATCTGCCAGTAGCCAAAAAAGGCACGATCGATTTGGCTGGAACTATCGAACTAAAAATGGAAGATGGGCAAAATATGCCTATCGAAAAAAAGATGTTGAGCCGCGGTTTAGAGATTGTACCCGTCATAAAAAACAACGGTCCTTTCACCACTTATACCTCCAAACAATCCTATCCCTCAGGCACAAAATTCCGCATAGCTATACAAAATAACCAACCGGCATACGTCTACGCCATCAGCACAGACATGACACAAAAAATCACAAAAATATTTCCTTTCGAAGACGGAATAAGTGCCGCATTAACAGATAGTATCAACAATATCCTTATCCCCGACGAGAACTATTTTATTGCATTCGACCAGCAGCCCGGCACCGATTTACTCTGTGTCTTATACTCCAAAGATGAGATAGACTATAACAATCTAGTCGAAAAAATACATCTTGAACAAGGAACATTCAGCGAGCGATTACTTAAAGTACTCGGCGATAAATTGGTCAGTCCAAAAGATATAAATTTTGAGAATAGCACAATTTCCTTTGCCAGCAACAGTCAGGGAAAAACCGTCGTTCCTTTGATTGTAGAATTAAAACATCATTAAAACAACAATCCAACCATGACTAAATACCTAATCATAACACTTTCTTGTTTTTTTTTAACGCAATCTGCTCTTGCTCAAGAAAAACAACTTAGTAAAAGCAAAACACTTTCTATTCTTGAAGATATTTCATATCATATTCGTAGAAAAGAATATGACCAAGCCGAAGATAAAGCCAAGCGAGCCCTCAACTTTGGTTATGAAGGTTACAAATACCTTATTTATTCAAGATATGCTGAACTAAAAGTATATATTAATGATATCCCTGGCTCAAGAGAGTATTTTAATTTAGCTTTAAAAAATTCGCCTACAAAATTCCCATACGACGTACATTATGTACGTCTAAGAAGCTATTATTTACATAGCAACCCCAACGAGATATTTAATGCGGCTAATGATTGGTTTGACAATATCGTTGAAAGTGGCAAACCACCTAAACAACATACCACATGGCAATTTCTTATTGACAAATATTTAGAATCAGCTTTATTACTAAACAGACGTGATGCTTTAGTAAAAATTGAAGAAAAATCGAAACAACTTGAAAGTGGAAAATGGGTTTCAGATTTAGCAAGTGTATACGTAGCTCTAATTGACAATAATTATGATCATGCAATACACCTAGCTAACCAGATAGCAACCAATGGCTTGGGCTTCATGAACTCTAAATTGTATGGAAAAGATTACCTTTTAAGAATATATTTACACATCGGTGATGTCCAAAAAGCTGAAGAAAGTATTGAAGTTCTAAAAAAACATATTTTCGTGAAAGAAGGCTATTTCGAAGAAGCTCGTGCTGAGATCGCATTACACAAAAAAGACTACCTCACCACCATAGATTATACAAAAAAATTATTTAAAGGATCAAAGGGGCTTCTTTGGGTACGTTGGGATGTTTCCAATCAATACAAACTATATTATTTCCAAGCCAAAGCTTACGAAGGCCTTAATAATTACTCAGAAGCAAAAAGAAACTATGAAGCTTCCTTAACTTACTACCCCGGCTATTCCTTAGCCGAAGAAGGCTTAGCCAATTTAATTACTAAAATGGAGGAAAATCGTGCTATCGATCAAACACCGCCAACTATCGAGATTACAACTCCAGTGTTGCAACGAGGATTGGAAATTGTAACTGCCAAAACCGAGATCATGATAAAAGGAATCGCAAAAGATGATTCGGGCATACAGTCTGTCAGCATAGACGGAAAAACTATCTATTCTAAAGAAACAGGTGAATTTTGGGGAAACTACCTCCCTCAAGCAGATATCGATTCCGTAAAAATAACAGCGATAGATTTAGCAGGCAATACCGCTGATAAATGGTTAGTCATCAACAGCTCCAAAACCGAATCAATAATTCAAACAGCTAAAACCACCACCCCGCAGGGCAAAAACTATTGTCTGCTAATCGCTTCACAAAACTACGAAGACACCAGTATTCCATCTCTAGAAAAACCCATTGGCGATGCGATCAAACTAAAGCTTATCCTAAAAAGGAAATACAATTTTCAAGACGACAACATATTCACTTCTTTCAATCCATCACAAAATGACTTGAAGAAGGTATTCACCATGTTATCTGAAGAAATAGGCGAAAATGATAATCTTGTTATCTTTTACGCCGGACACGGTATATGGTCTGAGCAGGATAAAAAAGGCTATTGGTTGTTGGCTGATGCACGCTATGCCGATAAAAACACTTGGTTTCCCAACAAATCTATGTTAAGCCTTATCGGCAACATTACCTCTCGAAATACACTTTTAATTACAGATGCCTGTTTTTCGGGCAGTGTATTCCGAACCCGTGGTATAAACAAAGAAAATACAGTTGCAGAGACACTATCCAACAAAATAGCACGTGTAGCCATCACTTCCGGCAACGACAGCGAAGTTCCGGATGAATCCGTATTCATGCGGTATCTCATTCAAGCATTAGAGAACAATAATGAAAAGTCGTTAAGTTCTCAAAAGATGTTTGTAAACCACATTATTGAAGCTGTTATGACCGAGTCTAATACCGAGCCTCGATACGGGACATTAGAAGAGGCCGGCCACGTGGGTGGTGACTTTATTTTTACAAAAAATTAATAATTACTTAACTTGTCTATAACCAAGGTTTTACTGAAATTAGTAACGCAATTAAGCAAGGCTAATTAAACATTTTAGATAAACCAAACCGAGCTTATCAAATAAATACGGAGTATCCATGAGTTCGGTTAAAGATATACACAAACCAATAATTATTTACATATGAAATATACAGTATTACTATTAGTCGCTCTCCTTATTTTTTCTTCTTGTCAGAACGAAACTAAACAGGAAATAAGTGATAACCCCGAAAACAGCAGTACAACAACATCAGAAAATCAGCCTTCTCCTAGCCAAACGGTAGAAGACATCGCTACACTTGATTTAGAAAGCATACCGGTCAGCGATACCGACATTGGTGCTTTTCCTTACTTTACACTGCCAAAAGGACTTAAGCCTATAAACAGTTCTTTCTTAAAAAATTTGGATGTTTGTTTTTTCCCGATCAACGGTACCATGACACCATTTGAAGGAAAATTATATAAAATAAACATTACAGAAGAACAAGGAGAACAATTTTCTAAAATATATCTTGAAAGATCTTTAGAAGAATACTTAAATTCTATTGGAGCTGTTAAGGTTTTCGACGGCCAGATCGGTCGTGAAGAATACGAGCGCTACAACAAACAAGACCCTAATAAAGGAGATGAGGGCGACATAGGCTATGCTGATGAAAACATTAAGTTCTATGTTATACGAAATAAAAAAGAAGGTAATATTTTCATTCAATTCACAGCCAACAACTTTGGGGGTAAATTAAATGTTTTAAAAGAAGGTATATTAGAACAAACTATCACCAAAATAACAGCTGATGAAATAGTTCATGATCTTACGAGTCAAGGAAAGTCTATTTTATATATCAATTTTGACACCGACAAGTCCGTTATAACCCATGATGGCAAAGAAGTAGTACAGCAAATTATCGAAGCACTCAAAAAAGAAAGCGCCCTTCATATCACAATTGAAGGGCATACTGACAATACAGGCGACGCTACCCGCAATAAAAAGTTATCCAACGAAAGAGCAGAAGCTGTTTTAAAAGCTTTGACAAGCGGCGGTATTGATAATACACGATTAACAGCAAAAGGATTTGGTTCAGAGCGCCCTCTCGTCGCGAATGACAGCGAAGAAGGTAAAGCTAAAAACAGACGTGTAGAGCTTATCAAAACAAATTAATCTATAAATTGTAATCAACACGAGTTTTTCTATTTTAAGAATATCTTCCTATATTGTTAGGCCAGTAGTCCCGCTGGCACGGGACTCTGAACCACTAAACAACCATGCAATGCAAATTGCATAACTAAACAACAAGCCAAGCAGCTTGAATCTTAAATTTCTTTTAAAGCCATTTTATTTATGTTAGCAAACATGATAAGATGGCTTTTACATTTATGTTCAGCCACTTAAAGTGCCGACATAGACTAAAAAAGTTGTAGAAAATGTGTTTTATTTCATAACTCATCATCTTTTTATATATGAGTCACGTGGTTGAGAAAGTTTATAGTACGGGCTTCTATCAACCGCTCCACAAGGCTCTGACCCCTCCCAAAACGGCTAACGATAGTTGCCCGTGCTATAGTATGTACAAAGGTACAAAAATATCGCATCGGGCATTAAACTATCGATCTCGTTTGGGTTTTTATTGTCAGAGTTTGTGAACGAGACTCTTTTTAATTTAATGCAAAAAAATCAATAAAATCTGGTCATTGATTTCAATATAAACGAAGATAACAAATTAATTTTAAGTACATAACAAAAAGGCACTTTAATTTAAAGACTTACTTTTGGGACAAAAAAACATAAATAAGCTGTAGTTTTTAGTTAATTTAAGCTTCGTAAAAAAGTTTCGTTTAACATTCATACAGTTTGAAAACAAAAATCCCTATACATTACAAAGAACTCGGAGACATCGGTATTGAAGTAGTTCCTTTTACAAATTTGTCCATAGGTCCGGGAATCCCTCACCGAGATGATCACTACATGTTTATACTTCAGCAAAAAGGGCAATCTGTTTGGACTATTGATTTCAAAGAATGGGAGCTTGTCGACAGTACTTTTTGTTTTGTTGCGCCTGGTCAAGTCCACCAATCCTTAAAAAACAAACATATAGAAGGCTGGCTTATTTTTGTTGAGTCCGAACTGATCCTTCTCGAACACCGGTTATTATTGGATAGCTTTATGCATCATCAACAAACCAAGACAGTCAGCCCTCAACACCCCCTTTATACTTTAAGCCATATCTTAAATAAATTCATTTCCGATAAAGAAACCACTGTTGACTCTTCTATTATACATTCATATGTATACGCTTTAACGGGTCTTTTCGCCCGGTCTTTTATAACCACGCAACAAAGCAATATAAATACAAATAGTCATAAATATCAATTAATCTATTCCTTTAGAAACTTGATAAAACAACAGTTTAAGGAAATAAAACAAGTAAAAGACTATGCCTCGCAGTTAAATATCACCCCTTTATATCTAAACGAAGTGAGCAAAGAAATAACAGGTTTTATAGCAAGTTATTGGATTCAAAAAGAAATATTACTAGAAGCTCAACGTCTTCTTTTTCATACCGATTTAGATGTAAAAGAAATTGCATTTGTTCTGGGATACGACGACTACACTTATTTTTCTCGATTCTTCAAAAAAAACACCGGGACTACAGCTAGTCTATTTAGAAAGAAAAACCATGATTTGTCCAATCATAAACATCAATAGCCAATTATTGCCTTAGTAATAGCTTCTATTTTTGCATCTGTAAAATCATTAATTCTACAGATATGAAAGAACAGAACAGACCCATGTGGTCCATCAGTCCGATTATTGTATCGGTATTTGCCATATACCTCTGTATAGGTATCATGCTAGGGACTCTTCCCACATTAATAAAAAACGAGCTCCATTTTAGTGCACTAATCGTCGGAGCTGTAATCAGCATACAATTTATTGCGACCTTATTAACAAGAGCCTACGCCGGAAAAATTGCCGATACCCAAGGGGCTAAGACAGCCAAACATTACGGAGTAATTATGTCCGTAATAAGTGGCGTCATCTATATTTTAAGTTATTATTTTAAAGATCTACATTTAATAGCTTTACTTCTATTATTCGTTGCTCGAATAGCCCACGGTATATCAGAAAGCCTTGCCGTAACGGGTGCCTTAACTTGGGGCATAGGTTTAGTAGGTCAGCAAAAATCAGGAAAAGTCATGACCTGGAATGGCATTGCCATGTATGCCGGAATTGCCTTAGGTGCACCTTTAGCTATCTATTTAACGAGTACATTGGGTACTATATATGTATTTAGTTTAATGATTGTCCTATCAGCTATCAGTTGGTTATGTACAATTCGTCTTCCAAATTTAGCGGTTGACCCCTCCTATCAACGTACACCTTTCTACAAAGTAATCAGTAAAATATCAGATCAGGGACTAGCCTTGGCATTTTCATCAATAGGCTTTGCCTGTATCTCCTCTTTTATTGCTTTATTATTTACAGAGAAAAGTTGGTTAAATCCCTCATGGGCATTTTTAACTTTTGGTAGTTTCTATGTACTTACCCGTATTTTCTGTGCTTCCTTACCTGATAAATTCGGAGGCTATAGAGTAGCCATTGTGTCTTTCATTATTGAAATCATAGGACAATTACTTATTGCTTTCGCAACATCAGAATTTATGGCTATTCTAGGTTGTAGTTTAACAGGCATTGGCTTTTCGCTGGTGTTTCCTGCCCTTGGTGTCCTAGCTATACAGAAAGTCAGTCCGCAAATGAGAGGAACGGCTCTAGGCGCATATGCGGCCTTCTTTGATATTTCATTAGGTATAGCCGGCCCCATTGCAGGGATAATAGCCGGTCTTTATGGTTATCAATCCATCTATTTTTTTGGGGCAATAAGTGCGCTGATATCTATGCTTATTTTAATAATAAAAGCAAAACAATAAAAACAGGTCTTTACAAGCAACTGTATCTTTTTTGTCCATATGTATATAATTTGGCTCTTCTTTGCCCTATGGAATATCCGCATTATCGTTATGTACGATTTTATTTCCACTGGTATACATGCTGCTTCGCTGTCGTTCATATTTAAAAAACCTGTCTTATATCCATATTTCATATAGCTCTAAAAAACGAATAGGTGCCGCCTGGGAAGCGGTCACCTATTTCTCTACCTATGAAAATTTATACCTTAACGGTATGTTGAAAACATATATTAATATTCCAGAACCTCAACCTCCGTACGGCGGTTAGCCTGGTGTTCTGCAATCGTACATGCAACGCCATTACTACACTTATTTACCAAGCGGCTCTCGCCATAACCTTTCGCTACTAAACGATCACGGGCAATACCACGGCTGATCAGGTATTCAACTGCCGAGTCGGCACGGCGCTGTGAAAGCTTCATGTTGTAGCTGTCGCTACCACGGCTGTCCGTATGGCTCGAAAGCTCAATACGCAGCGTAGGGTTATCACGCATCGTACGAACCAATTCGTCCAGGATAACAGCTGCATCCTTACGGATGTTGTGTTTATCAAAATCGTAGTAGATGTTCTCCAGAACAAATTTATCACCAACCGTAAACACAGGCTCTAAGTATAGCGCAACCTGGATAACAGTATCACGCAAAGGGTTAACACCTGCTATAGACACAGAGTCGGCATGGTAGCCTTCTTTGTTAGCCAGAACACGGTAGTAGGTGTCTTTGTTCAGATCAAACCCGAACGAACCATCCGCACCACCAACCTTGCGTGAGACAATCTGACGCTCTGCTGTATACAGCGTAACACCCGCTCCCGGGATAAGATCGCCAGTTTTCTTGTCGTAAACCAAACCTTCCAGACGGATCTGGATCTTAGGCTTTACAAAACCGAAGGAGTAGATATCATCGCCCCCAACACCACCTACACGGTTGGAAGAAAGGTAACCGTAGATACCCTCTTCGTTGTCTTCGGAAACGTAGTAAGAGAAGTCATCACCCGCCGAGTTGATCGGGAACTGTAGGTTATGACGTCCGCTGAAGGAGGATTTTGCACCATACGCGCAGAAAATATCCAAACCGCCCATACCCGCAAAACCGTTGCTCGAATAGTAAAGTTCTTCGCCTAAGATTGTAGGGAACATTTCATCGCCGGCAGAGTTTACTTCGCTGCCCGCATTCTGGGGTGCACCCCAGCTGCCGTCAGCCTGTAATTCAGAATACCAGATGTCTACACCCCCATAGCCACCCGGCATGTTCGAAGCATAGTAAAGTGTCTGTCCGTCCAGGCTTAAACTGGCATGGCCAAGCGAATATTCTTTAACATTGTTATAAGCAAAGTCTTCCTCGGCCCAGCTATCACCCTGACGGGTGTAGATCTTAAGTTCCAGGTTGTGGCGCTTAGCACGGTGACCAAGTTCTTTATGGGTCTCTGTGTCGCTGCCCGGGTAGGTACGTGTGATATACAGCACATCACCCGCCATGTTTGTACTGATCGGGCCAACGTGGTAGGCCGATTCGTTGAAAACGTCCAGCATCATAACAGGCTTGGTCAGGCTCACCTCCTGGCTTAAGCGCTCGGTAGAGTAGATCTTAAGGTATGCCTGTCCCGTCATACCGCTGCGCTTACCAAAAACTGTAAGCGGCTCGCCAGCATAAACAGCTGCTCCGCTGCTAGTCGGGAATAGCCCAAACTCGTTAAGCGAAGTGTTCACTTCTTTTTCGTTGACAATACGGTGGCTCGTAGGGTTAGCCATCCAAAGCTGTGCTGAATCGCAGCCTGCAATAGCAAGTTCGATGCCCGCACTGTTGCCCGACTGGGCTGCATATTTCTTGTACTGTTCTTTTGCCTCGGCGTATTTACCGTTCTGTTTCAGAACCTCGGCATAGTGCCATAAAGAAATAGCTTCATGGTCCTTAGCCTGAACAGCACGGGCATACCAGTTTTCTGCAAGCTCATAGTTCTTTAAATACATGTAGCTCGAAGCCAAACGCTCGAAGTCTGCTGTACGAGGTTTCTTGCTATCGGCAAGTTTGCTGTAAAGATCTATCGCATGTGCATATTCATAGCGCTCATACTGCTGCTCGGCACGCTTGCGCAAGCTCGGCTGTTCCTGCCCAACAGCATCGCCCAAGCTAAAAAGCAAGGCGATCGAGAGCAGACCTGTCGTATAATATCTTTTGTTCATCTTCTTCTTTTCTGTTTACAATTATACCCTAAAGGGATACTTAGAAATAACGCGGACTCAAGATCTGGCGCAGAGACTGACCGAAGGTAATACCGAGCGTGATCTCGTGTGTACCGTTCTGAAGACCGCTCATTTTGTTCAGCATCAGATCATACGAGTAACCTATACGGAAACGATCAGTAGCATAAAACTGGGCAATGCCCGTAATTGCGTTCGTTGCGCTAAGTTTCATCGGCGAGTTGTCAAAGTAGTCACGTTTGAACAAACGTGCACGCGTACGGTAGCCCCCGCCGATCCAGAATTTATCGTTGAAAATAAACATTGCGTTAATATCCAGGGAAGTTGGGCCTTTGAAGTCGTCTTTTACTAAAATGCTGGGACGCAGGTTCAGGCCTTCTTCCAGCTCGAAAAGTGCACCCGCAATAAAGTAAGCGCTGACGTTACGGTAAAGGCTTTCCAGCGAGTTCTCGTTGAAGCGAAACTCGTCGTTGTTACTCGCATTGGAGAAAAGATCCTGAACAGCCAGACCTGCATACCATTTAGGGTTGTAGTAGTACACACCTAAGCGGATGTCGGGGCGCCAGTTGCTGATTTTGCCCGCAGGGATAGAAATATCCCCCGTTTCAACAGCCTGAAGTTTATTGCCGTCCAGGCCGTACTGCGTTACCCCAGCAGCAACACCTAATGACAGCCGCTGCGTATCTTCATCATCCAGCTGCAAACGAAGCGCGTAGTTGGCAAAGATAGAGGTAGCCGATTGCGCGCCTAATTTATCGCCCGTAATCTGTAGGCCAACTCCATGCCGGCGGTTCTCATCAAGAACTCCGTCAATAGATACAGAACCCGTTTTTGGAGCTCCCTCCCAGCCTGTCCATTGGCTACGAAGACCGGTCTGGGCAAACCACTCCTCTTTATAACCCGTGTAGGCAGGGTTAACGCTGATCGAGTTGAAAATATACTGCGTAAACTGGATGCTCTGCTGGGCGTGGGTTTTAACCCCGCCCAACAGCATCATGCCTACAATAAAATATCTAAACTTATTTTTCATTGTGTTTCTTTTAACAATCACTTATTAACGTGTCTTAATCAATACCCATCCTTTGATCTTATTCGAATTACCACCTTTGTGTGTCGTAATGATGTAGTAATAAGTACCTTCATTCAGACCTTTACCATCCCAGGTGTTACGGTAGTTCGTGCTCTTATAGACCTCATTACCCCAACGGTTAATGATTAATACATCTACCTGATCAAAGTTTTCCATACCGATAATTTCAAACACATCGTTCACGCCGTCACCGTTTGGTGTAAATACGTTCGGAATAAATAAGTCCGACGATTTGATAACCACATGCGCCATAGCTTCACTACAGTTGCTCGGGTTTAATACCTCGCAAATCGTGTACGGGAATTCGTATGTACCTGGTCTGGTTGACGCTGGTACATTTATAGTACCATCAGGATTCATCGTTAAGCTTGGCTCACTCGGTATTCCCGGACGTAAAGTTACTTTCGATAAATCTACAGCTCCTTCATTAAATGTGTCATTATCCAACACACTTGCTGTAATACTGTTATCTCTACTCCACTCTACTGTCAGCTCATCATCTTTTGCTCTGATAGGTGTAGGCAATACTTCCAGCTCTACTGTCGCTTTATCACAATTCGAAGGATTCAGCACCTCACATATCTGATAGAAAATCGTATGTATTCCTGCTTTAGTTCCTGGCGCTATCGTGATCGTACCGTCTATATTTAACGTCAATCCTTCTGGCGCATCATCCAACCATGTAAGCTTCACATCTGTCGGAACAAGCGATTTTTTATTCAATAAATCATTGTCCAACACGCTTGGTGTCTGCGTTCCTTGCTCGCCGCCCACACCTACAAACTTGTCATTAACTGCGTCGATTTCTGGTGCTTCCACTATAATAGTCGCAATTGCATCTGCACAATTTGTCGGGTTCAACAATTCACATATTCTATATGTATAAACATATTCCCCTTTCGGTGTATTAGGTGCAACATTAATGGTTCCATCCGCATACATCACAATACCTTTATGCGGTGAAGTTCCAGGTGTCAGCTTAATATCTTTCGCATCAACCGGTTTTCCATTTAATACATCATTATCTAATACACTTGGTGTTCTATCTCCATCTTTACCGTTGTAAGGCCCAAATTTATCATCTACAGCCTTGATTTCTGCTTCTTCAACCACTATAGTGATTGTAGTAGTTGCACAGTTGCTTGGGTTTAACACTTCACATATCTGATAAGGCACCTCATACTCACCTGCCGGAGTTTCCGGAGATACTGTAATTGTTCCATCAGGATTAGGTGTTATTCCTTTATTCGGAGTTTTGCCCCATGTCAACACCACTTCACTTGGGTCAACAGGCTTATTATTCAATCTGTCATTATCTATAACACTTGGTGTTTTACCACCGTCCTTACCGTTAATTGCCGGAGGCGTGTCAACAACAGCTTCGATTGGAGCCGGTGTCACCGTAACAGTAACCGTAGTTGTCGAACAGTTGTCAGGGTTCAATACCTCACAGATTTTATACGTAATCTCGTAATCTCCTGCCGGTGTTGCCGGATCAACAGTTACAATACCTGTACTTGGATCAAGTGTAGGAACAGGCTCGCCTGGATTACGTGGCGTAGCCGGAGTCTCAACTGTAACCGTAACCTCCGTACCGATATCTTTCGGATCGATAGGGTCACCGTTCAGCGTGTCGTTCTCAACTACACTTGGTGTTTTACCACCGTCCTTACCGTTTATTGCCGGTGGCGTGTCCACAACTGCTTCGATTGGTGCTGCATCTACTGTAATAGTTATTGTAGCCTGTGCACAGTTGCTCGGGTTCAATACTTCACATATACTATATGTTAAAGTATAATCACCTGCTGCTGTTCCTGGCTTAACATCTACACCACCTTTTGCGTTGAACACAACGCCAGCTATCAATGCTCCGTTCTTATCTAAGAATTTAACAGGATCAGTAATTGTCACACCGTTTACAGCTATTACAACATCTTTAGGCAACACCTGAACCCCGTCCAGTAAATCGTTCACTAAAGCATTCAATACATCTGTTTTACCTGTTTTTCCATTTATACCTCTAACAGCATCATCATCTGCAGTAATCGGTCTCCATGGAAGTGGTGTAATTGTACAATCAGCACAAGTCGGATCTGTAGGATCATTAGGGTCTACAGGATTACCTGATTTAGACTCTGCTTCTACAGGCTCACCCTTCGGATCTTTACCTTTACCTTTCGCTATATTAGAAACATAGCCTGCATCCATATCCGCTTGCGTAATCGTATGGAATGCTTCTAACACTTTTGCTTTCCCTACTTCTAATTCTACAATCGTTCCAACATTTAAATTATCTGCATTTTCATCCGTAACAACAATATCAAAAAGTGTTACATTACCTGTGTTCTTAACTTCTATTTCATATTTAATTACATCACCTGCGTGTAAGAATCCAGCTGCTGGAAGACTTGTTTTTACAATTTCCATACTAGCATCTTTCACTAATGGTGTAACCGTACAATCTGTACAGCCTGGATAGTCTGGATCCTCTGCCGGGTAATCCGGATCACTAGGATCTAGTGGATTAGGGTCTTTAGACGTTACAGGAACTTCTTT
>NZ_JAPPVJ010000017.1 GCF_026711005.1 Sphingobacterium sp. UT-1RO-CII-1
TAACGGGTACTGTTACGGGTTTTTGGGGTATCGCTATATACATAAAAGCAACAAATAAATGGTTTTTAGCATCAAATTAAATACAAATGAATAAACAAGAAAATAAAAGAGTGTTCAAGTTCGAGGAGCTTGAGTTTACAGATTTAAAAGGGGAAAGAGTTACAATACCATTGGACAATAAGCAATTAGCGGAGGGGCTATTTAATCACATCGATTCGCTAGAGTTCGACATGTTTGTCCGCAATCTTTACGACAAAGGTAAAGCAGAATTTTCGGACGAATTAGAATCTAAGATACTAGCCTTGCTGCCTAGCATTTGGATATACAGGGTTAACGAAGCAATCAAAGAATTATTTAACAAAGCAAAATAGGAAATCATGGCAAATCAAAAAATTGAAAGAACAGTCGAAAAAAGTAGCGTTAATAAAACAAGCACAGCGGTTTTTAAAGGTTACAACTTAACCTTTAATGAGGAAAGACAGTTGGGAGAACTTGTAAGGGTGGATATTAATGGTTACAAAAACATCGATCAAGGGATTATACATACTGTATCCTTGAATTATATGAAAAATACAGGTGAGCCATCTATTTCCTTCACTCCAGCCTCATCTGCTGATGCAGAATTAGCAAATGCTATTGCAGCCGAGTTAGAGGAAATGATAAGCGATACATCAACAGAGTAATAAAATGAGAGTAGGAGAAAAAGGTCTGTCGTTAATAAAGAAGTTCGAGGGATGGTATAGTAAGCCATACCTCGACCCAATAGGTATTCCTACTATCGGATATGGTTTCACCTATTATCTGCCTAGTAGAAAGAAGGTGACAATGCAGGATAAGGCCTTGACATTGCAAGAGGGTGAGTTAATGTTAAAGGAGGTATTGAAAGGCTACGAAGGTGATGTTTTGCGTTTGGTTAAGAAGCCATTGACGCAAAATCAATTTGATGCGCTGGTGAGCTTTACTTATAATCTAGGAGGTTATAATTTGAGCAAATCAACGCTACTTAAGAAAGTAAATATCAATCCTAATGATCCGGCAATAGCAGGCGAATTTGTAAAGTGGAATAGAGCAGGCGGAGCAGTATTAAAAGGTCTTACAAGGAGGCGTGAGGCCGAAAGAGATTTGTATTTTTCTAAATAGATGTCAATGGAGATATTAGAGATACTAAAAGACTATGGATTGCCAGTTGCAACAGGCCTTGCGGGATGGTGGGCTGGCAGACCTAGAGAGAAAGCCGATATCGATAGCACCAACATTGATAGTGCTAAAAAAGTTCTTGAAATGTCTGAGGATATTGCGGAGCGACTACAGGCACAATTGGTAAAATCTGATGAGGTAATCGAAGCTTTAAAAGAAAAGTTTAAGATTGAACTGGAACAGGGGAATACATGCCGAAAAGCACTAAAAAAAGTGCAAGAAGAGCTGAGCGAATGGAAGTCAATAGCAGAAAGACAAAATATAGAGCTTGAAGCATTAAGAACTGAAATTCGAGAGTTACGTAAAATTATAGAAGAACATGAAAAAGCTAATTCTAGTACTCGCAATATGCACGCTAATTAGTTCGTGCGGATTGTTCCGCAAAACAACGAAATCGAGCGATAGTCGTAAAGCTGAGCATGAAGTCGTTAATAATGTTGAGGAAACTAAACAGGTCGAAACAACGAAGAACAGCACGGAAAACACAAATACGAACGAAAAGTCAAACGAGCAGCAAACGCACAATATTGACAGTGACACCCAGGTAACCGCTGACGAAATAAATGTCGATAAGGATGGCAATATCTCTGCTAAGGGAAACGCTAAGTTAGATCAAAAGCGCAAGGATAAAGGCACTAAAGACAAGGCTAGCGAGACCAATATCAATACGAATAAGGTTATCGAGGAAATAGGAAAAACGATCGAGCAAATCAAAGGCGAGTATAAAGAAAAGAGCAAGGAGAAAGACAAGAGCAAAGAAAGTGAGGTAGAGCCTAGCGGCAAAGGGATAATGTTCGGGGCAATCGGCGTTCTAATTGTTGTTTTTGGGGTGTTGTGGTATTTTGGGGTTAAAAGGAAGATATAGAAAAATTTGCTATTTAGAAACAATATTGCTATATTATTGTTAATTAATTTGTAAAACTATACATTTGCAGTCCTTAAAACTATGGAGAATTACACACATTTAGCGGAGTTGTACGGCTTTCGTTGTTGGTTCAATGAGGATACAAACGAGGTGAAGGGTACAAATTGGTTTAACGATCAGATGATATCTATATTTACTTGGATTGATGTTACTTTTGAAATTAATGACGGTTTTTACATTAAAGTAATTGAGAGGCTGTAAAAAAGAAGCCTACTAATTGTAGGTCATAACTTTCGGCTTCTATAAACTCTGAACTAAAGCTTACTTTTTAACAGGTATCTTAAACGGTCTCCCGTTCTTTCTGCGAATGACTTTTCCTTTGACAGTTATGGTCATTCTATAAATATACTCCTGATCGTCGTTTTGTTGCAAATTATCTTTCGACATATCGAAATTATTTTTAGTCAGGACTGCCTTTTCAGCCCTCAATCCCTATTTGTTTCTCCCACAGGGAAGGGATTACTCGAGAGTTTGACCTATAAAAAAGCCTCGACCGTCTCTCGAGGTGTCGAGGCTAATTTTTTACGCACAGAGCCTTTTCACATGATGGTTATTTAAAGGCTTCGAAATGTTGCGATTGATAATTTGCACTACAAATGTATATTATATATATAATAATAAAGAATATTTCTAAATATATTTTTTAAATTCTATTATGAATTATCACCTATAATTCTGAACGAAGAATATTATAAGATAATCTTACTCTTTTAAATTCTAAAGATTTATCAAACCTTCCAAACTTTCTCCTGGATAACTGTGCAGCCATACTTTAACAACATTTCCTCCATCTTATCCAAAGAGATAGAATGGCCCTCCGACAACCTACGCTTCCAGCCCGCAACAGTGGAGCGGTCAACGCCTAATTTCTTGTACACACCCCGTTCAGACAGCATCTGAGCGAAAGCCTCCCGTGTTCCTGTTACTTCCATAAGTAAATTAATAATGTCAATAAAGCGACTGTTACAGCGATATCTAGCCATGTAATCACAAAATGAAACTTCATGTCGACCTCCGCTTCATCTCCACGTATCCACGCTTTTAAAAAATTGATAATCTGAGTAATCATATTTATCTTTGTTTTAGTGTAAGGATAAAGAGAGTTCCGAGAGCCTAGCTCTCGGAGGGTTTTTACAAGATTATCCACTTAAGGATTTTTCTGACCGTTTTGAATTTTAGTCTGACCACTACTTCAAAACCTCTCTTGGTTACCTTGACTTTAACCATATACAAATATACAAAATGTTTTCAGATTTGCAAACGTTTTGTATATTTATTTTCAATTTATTTCATCATTAAATTTCTATAAAATAAACTGTTACATTAAAAAGACCACTGTCGTAGACCATGGGATATTATGGTTATCTTTGTAGTATAATGAAAACCAGTAAAGTTTTAATTTTACAGGGCATTTATGACTACAGGCCATTGCTAAAGGAGCTTAATGCCCAAATAAAGTACTTTAATGAAGAAGAAATTTTTAACGAGTACTTTGAACACAGAATTTCTCACTTAACTTATTTAGACGAGAATTTCGAAGTGCGTAATAAGGAGTTGATTACTTTAAAAAAAGGGGTTTTCGACTTATTACCTGAGGTGTTTAAAAAGTTTTTGGAAGACTTAGTTATTCTTCAAGAGGAATATCTTAATTCGTAAATTCCTCAAACCAAAACCTAACTTCAACCTCTCTTTCCTCCAATAAGCCGTAACGCTTTGCAAATTTGTATTGTGTTGAGTCTCTATTCAAAGACTTGATAAAGCCTGCTATTACCTTTCTAAAAGATTCTAGGGGCATACTTGATTTTACAATATTGCAGGATGGACAAGAGGGGTTGAAGTTTTCTAATGTGTTGCGTTCGGGGTGCTCGCACCCTCCGTTTACCCAATCTCTCTTTATCGGTTCTATGTGGTCAGCGTGAAAGGTCTTTCCTAGTTCGCATCCGCAATAAGCACAGCGTCCCCCGAACTTATCTCGGAGTGTTACACGTTGTTGTTTGGTTAGTTTCATTCGTATATCCCTCCAAATTTCTCTACAAATGGTGTTTGCTTGTATTCTCCTTTCTCGTCAACCCAGCTTGTACGGTGACCATCTACATAGGAAATATGTGCGTGAATAACTTTTGCGCCGTATTCGTAAACAGTTTTATAGCCGAATAGCTCACAAATGCGCTTTGCCTGCTCGTGTATATCAGACTTCTTCAAGCCT
>NZ_JAPPVJ010000018.1 GCF_026711005.1 Sphingobacterium sp. UT-1RO-CII-1
GCAGCAAGGCAGTTTGCAAATGAAATGGCAGGCGACGGACATTACAACATGTCGGAGATTGACGCATTCGTAGATGGGTTTAACTACTTGTATGAAGACTTGAAAGGAGGCTTAAAATGATAATGTACAACGATAATATTTACGACAGTTTCGAGGAAATTTTTGACGAAATGATTTTCGATTTAGAAGATGGTTCGATCGAGCAGGATGATTTAGTGATACAATACCAAGATTGCAACCTTGAAAAAGTTTTAGACCGAATAGATGTTGAGGAGATAGTAATGGGTCTAGTTGAAGACCGGGACGATGAAGAAGGGATAACATCATCTGCGATTATTAAGCTATTCCAAGACAATATGAATGTCGAAAAAATAATGCAGGAAATGCCATCACTGTATTATCCCGACAACAAAACCAAAACGTTCGACTTACGGGAACTGGACGATTACAAAGAGTATTTAAAGGAAAAGGAGAAAGAAAAATGAATAGAGAATATAAAAAGTTTTTAGAAAGTAAAATTGTTATTGCTGAAAATTTTGGAACCACTATAGATACAAGTTTATTGTCTAACAAACTACTGCCGCACCAAAAGGTTATTGTCCCATGGTGCATCGAGGGAGGTCGCAGGGCTGTTTTCGCAAGTTTCGGATTAGGTAAATCAATGATACAACTTGAGATAGCAAAACAGGTTATTGGCATAACAGGAAAGCCTTTTCTTATCTGCATGCCCCTGGCTGTTGTAGGTGAGTTTAAAAGAGATAACATTTTTTTAGAAACAGGATTCGAAGTTGAATATATAACCGATAGTAATTCAATAGAGGAATACGGCACCAAGATATACTTAACAAATTACGAACGTATTCGCAAAGGTGATATAGATCCTTTAAAGTTCGGAGGGGTTTCTTTTGACGAAGCTTCAATATTGCGCAATCTGAAAACAGAAACTACAAACTACGTTTTACAGTATTTTAAACAGATTCCTTATAGGTTCGTAGCTACGGCCACACCTACCCCAAATGATTTTATTGAGATTCTTAACTATGCGGACTATCTCGGTGTAATTGATCGAGGCCATGCCCTAACTAGATTCTTTCAAAGAGACAGCACCAAGGCTGGACACCTTACACTTTACGAAAACAAGAAAGAAGAATTTTGGAAGTGGGTTGCTACCTGGGCGGTATTCATAAACAAACCTAGTGACCTTGGTTTCGATGATCATGGCTACGACTTACCAAAATTAAACATTCACGAGATAGAGGTGCAGAACCTAACGGATGATGTTATCACTAATAAAAAGGGAGACATCGTTATGTTTAAAGACACCACTAAAAGCCTTGTAGACGTAAGTCGTGAAAAATCTGAAAGTGTTCAAATAAGAGTAGATAAAGCGTTCAATATCGTTCAGGAAAACGGAATAGACAAAAACTGGATTCTTTGGCACCACCTAGAAAGTGAGCGCATGGCCATAGATAAAAAGTTCAAGCCGCAGCCGCACCACAGCGATATAAAATCGGTTTACGGATCTCAAACAAACCAAGAAAAAGAAGATTTGTTAATCGATTTTTCAGAAGGCAAATATCAGATCCTTTCTACAAAACCAAAAATTGCGGGGTCAGGATGCAACCTGCAGCATCATTGTAGCGATATGATATTCGTCGGTATAGATTACAAATTTAACGACTTCATACAAGCAATACACAGGGTTTACAGGTTCGGTCAAACTAAAGAGGTTAATGTATATCTCTTATTTACTCAAAATGAACATGAGGTTCTGAAAACTCTAAAAGAAAAATGGCAAAATCATATTGAGCTACAAACAGAGATGATAAACCTCGTGCGTGAATATGGATTAAACACCAATAAAATAAAATCAGATATGAAACGTCAATTGTTTAGTAATAGAAGATCTGCAGTTGTGGGCGGAGCAACAGTATACAACGAAGATACTACAATAATACATCAAGAAATGCCCGATAACCATACGGATATGATATTGACATCAATCCCTTTCGGTGATCATTACGAATACAGTGATAATTACAACGATTTCGGTCATAACTACGGTAACGAAGGTTTTTTTAAACAAATGGATTTCTTGGTACCTGAGTTATTGCGAACTCTTAAACCTGGGCGTATTGCCGCTATACACGTAAAAGATAGAATTAGATATTCCTATCAGAACGGCACATGTTTTACCACGATAGACGACTTTAGCGGGGATACCGTTAGATGCTTTCGGAAGCACGGCTTTTATCTCGTTGGCAAAATTACTATCACTACAGACGTAGTTCGTGAAAACAATCAAACATATAGATTGACATGGGGTGAACAACGTAAAGATGCTACAAAGATGGGTGTTGGGCTCCCTGAATACGTTCTTTTATTCCGTAAAGCTCCAACAGAAACAAACAATGCTTACGCTGACGATCCTGTTGTTAAGAAAATAGATGAATACCTTCTTAGTCTCTGGCAACTAGATGCACACGCTTACTGGAAGTCAAGTGGAGATAGATTTTTGTCTTTTGAAGAGCTATCAAAATTTGACATGAAGTATATTTTCAATAAGTGGAAAGAATACGATAAATCTACCATCTACAACTTTCAAGAGCATTTACGAGTGTGTAATGATTTATCCGAAGTTGATAGGCTCTCTAAGCTATTTATGACTATACCTCCAACATCTAGTAATGATTTAGTTTGGACCGATATTAATCGAATGAACACACTTAATGCTAATCAGGCTAATAGAAAGAGGGAAAAACATATTTGCCCACTTCAATTAGACATTATCGATCGATTGATATATCGCTTTACAAACGAAGGAGATAAGGTTGATGATCCTTTCGGAGGTCTATTTTCTACAGCTCACCAAGCACTAAAGTTGAACCGTCAAGCGATATCTGCAGAGTTGAATCCAAACTATTATGATGATGGGCTATTTTACTTAAAAGCTCTGGAGTATAAACTTTCGGTACCAACTCTATTCGACACATTGAGCGCCTAACATTAATGACACACAAAGACATTGGAGAAGCATTAGAGCTGTACACAATAGGCATAAGTCTTCAGGAAATATCTGATTACTACGATGTAGACGCTATAGCTCTTAATGCGGTTTTCAAAGAGTTGACAACCTTCAGGAATATTAACGATAGACTCAACAATATTCTAGAAGTAAGACAGAGTATCATCAATAATGATGATTTAATTGATTATCAATAAAATTAATGATTTACCTAACACTAGCCCTTATCAGTCTTTTTAAGTTGGTAAGGGAGCAAATAAAGTAAGATTATGATTAACGCATTTATTTTACAACATAAACCTTTTAAACCTCAAATTGTAGAACATATCGAGGATATACAGTTTATAATAATAGATCTATTTTGTGGCGCAGGAGGAACAACTATAGGTTTTGATAAAGCAAAGAACTCCTGGGGCAGACGTATGGCAATAATAGCTGCATGTGTAAATCATGATCACAAAGCTATACGCAGCCACTGGGAAAATCACCCCGAAGTTTACCATTTTGAAGAAGATATAAGAACGTTAGAACTTTCTCCATTGA
>NZ_JAPPVJ010000019.1 GCF_026711005.1 Sphingobacterium sp. UT-1RO-CII-1
ATGCCCCTAGAATCTTTTAGAAAGGTAATAGCAGGCTTTATCAAGTCTTTGAATAGAGACTCAACACAATACAAATTTGCAAAGCGTTACGGCTTATTGGAGGAAAGAGAGGTTGAAGTTAGGTTTTACTTTGAAACAATCAATTGACTTACATTTCTAATGAAATATTAAGCTCTTTTTGAATAAAATCTTGTAGCGATTGCGGAATTCTATTCTTATTCCACTTATTAATCTGAATTGACACCGATTGAGGGTTATTCATGTTACCATAATTTTTATGAAGAAAATTGTTACAGATATAAAAAGGTGTTAATTCTTCATATTCTTCATCATGCGATTTCATCTCTTCTAAATTTTTTGTCACAAAGTTGATGATCATGTCGTACTCTTGTTGAGTTAATTGCTTTGTTAATCCTGTTGTCATGTTTTAATTATTTTACTTTATACTACAAATATAACCATAATATTCCATGGTCTACGACAGAGGTCTTTTAATGTAACAGTTTATTTTACAGAAATTTAATGATGAAATTAATTGAAAACAAATATACAAAACGTTTGCAAATCTGAAAACATTTTGTATATTTGTATATGGTTAAAGTCAAGGTAACCAAGAGAGGTTTTGAAGTAGTGGTCAGACTAAAATTCAAAACGGTCAGAAAAATCCTTAAGTGGATAATCTTGTAAAAACCCTCCGAGAGCTAGGCTCTCGGAACTCTCTTTATCCTTACACTAAAACAAAGATAAATATGATTACTCAGATTATCAATTTTTTAAAAGCGTGGCTACGTGGAGATGAAGCGGAGGTCGACATGAAGTTTCATTTTGTGATTACATGGCTAGATATCGCTGTAACAGTCGCTTTATTAGCAATATTAATTTACTTATGGAAGTAACAGGAACACGGGAGGCTTTTGCTCAGATGCTCAGCGAAAGAGGTGTATACAAGAAGCTAGGAGTTGATCGCTCTACTGTAGCAGGATGGAAACGTAGACTTGCAGAGGGCCATTCTATCAGCCTGGATAAAATGGAGGAAATGCTAACAAAATATGGGGCTACTGTAGCACAGGAAAAAATTTGGAAGGTTCCATAAAGACTATTTTCTTTTAATTCCGAAATACCACAACACCCCAAAAACAACAATTAGAACGCCGATTGCCCCGAACATTATACCTTTACCACTAGGCTCTACCTCACTTTCTTTGCTCTTCTCTTTCTCCTTACTCTTTTCTTTATACTCGCCTTTGATTTGCTCGGTCGTTTTTCCTGTTTCCTCGATAGCCTTATTCGTATTGATATTGGTCTCGCTAGCCTTGTCTTTAGTGCCTTTATCCTTGCGCTTTTGATCTAACTTAGCGTTTCCCTTAGCAGAGATATTGCCATCCTTATCGACATTTATTTCGTCAGCGGTTACCTGGGTGTCACTGTCAATATTGTGCGTTTGCTGCTCGTTTGACTTTTCGTTTGTATTTGTGTTTTCAGACTCTTTTTTAGAGGTGTCTTCCTGTTTAGTTTCCTCAACATTATTAACCACTTCATGCTCAGCTTTACGACTGTCGCTAGACTTCGTTGTCTTTTTAAACAATCCGCACCCCGACAGCAGGGCGCAGATTAAAATTAAGTAAAGTGCTCTCATTCTTTCTCTCCTTTCACCTGCCTTACTAATGACCATGCCTGTTTCACAAAATTTATAAATCCACCTACAATATCAAATCCAGCTCGTTTAATATTCTCGATATTAGACCAAAATTCGGTTACAGCACACCCCAATAACGCTATTTCAAAAACAGGCATGGGAGGCGTATATCCAAAGACTTTTACGTGATCTTGAAAAACTACAGCATTGAGAAAGTACGCGAACATCATTATCAAACCGTACCCTACAATCTTAATAGCGCTAGCTCTCAGCTTTTCCGACTCAACGTGATATACTTCAATATTCTTTTCTGGGTCTCTTTTATGCTCTATCCAGGAAGCACCTATTCCAGTAACGTAATCTAACAACAGAAAAAGAACGAAAAAAAACGCTATAACCTCTAACTTATCGGTAAACACCACCATTCCAAAAAACATAGAGAACCACCCGTAAATGCTTGTAAAAACTCCTTTAACGCTGCTGACAAACTTGTCAACTAACGGCTGTATTTTTTCAATACTTTTCATAACATCTTACTCTTTAAAATACAGATCTCTTTCGGCTTCACGTCTTCTTGTAAGACCCTTTAACACCGCTCCGCCTGCTCTATTCCACTTTACAAATTCGCCTGCTATTGCTGAATCATTGGGATTGATATTGATTTTCTTAAGCAGCGTTGATTTGCTCAAATTATAACCTCCTAGATTATAAGTAAAGCTCACCAGCGCATCAAATTGATTTTGTGTCAACGGCTTTTTCACCAAGCGCAAAACATCGCCTTCGTACCCCTTAAGTACTTCCTTCAACATAACTTCACCCTCTTGTAATGTCAAAGCCTTGTCCTGCATTGTCACCTTCTTTCTAGATGGCAAATAGTAGGTAAAACCATATCCAATAGTTGGAATACCTATTGGGTCGAGGTATGGCTTACTATACCATCCCTCGAACTTCTTTATTAACGACAGACCTTTTTCTCCTACTCTCATTTTATTACTCTGTTGATGTATCGCTTATCATTTCCTCTAACTCATCCATTAACGCATTTATCAACACTTCATCTCGCCCACCTTGATTAAATCCAATATTGATATATCCGTCTTGATTAATAGAGGCATTCACACTATGATCGCCTTTATTCCCCCACACATTTACGGATTGAACTGTTCCGCCATCTATTTGTGACGTGAAATTAAGATTCCAACCGTTTAATTCTGCGGTGCTTTGCTCTTGCGTTGTAGTGCTTACTACGGTTCTTTCAATTTTTTGATTTGCCATGATTTTTTATTTTGCTTTGTTAAATAATTCTTTGATAGCTTCGTTAACCCTGTATATCCAAATGCTAGGCAGCAAGGCTAGTATCTTAGATTCTAATTCGTCCGAAAATTCTGCTTTACCTTTGTCGTAAAGATTCCGTACAAACAGGTCGAACTCTAGCGAATCGATATGATTAAATAGCCCCTCCGCCAACTGTTTGCTATCTAATGGAATTACAATCTTTTCCCCTTTTAAATCCTTGTATGCAAGTTCCTCGAACTTGAACACTCTTTTATTTTCTTGTTTATTCATTTGTATTTAATTTGATGCTAAAAACCATTTATTTGTTGCTTTTATGTATATAGCGATACCCCAAAAACCCGTAACAGTACCCGTTA